>JBCBHO010000001.1:0-1082060 GCA_038525525.1 Pseudomonadota bacterium
CGATTGCCTGGTGCCCGAGGCAGACGCCCATGAGCGGCGTGCGCGTCTCGGCACCAGGCAATCGGTCAGGCCTTCGGCGGCACGGTCGTGCGCCACAGCGAGATCGTGCATGGCAAAATGGGCCAAGTGACCCACAGCGGCACGGGCCTCTTCGCGGGGCTTCCCTCGCCCTTCGCGGCCACGCGCTACCATTCGCTCGTAGTGGCCCGCGATGGTCTGCCCGAGGCGCTCGAGATCACGGCCGCGCTCGAGGACGGTACCATCATGGGCCTCCAGCATCGGGAGCTGCCGATCCACGGCGTCCAGTTCCACCCCGAGAGCATCGCCTCCGAGCACGGGCATGCGCTCCTCCAGAATTTCCTGGCTGAGATGAAAGTGCCCGCATGAGCGACGCGATGAAGCCGCTGATCTTTGCCGCCTCCGAGGGGCCGCTCTCGCGCGCGCAGGCCCAGGCGGCGTTCGAGGAGCTTTTCGAGGGCACCGCCACGCCCGCACAGATGGGCGGCCTTCTCATGGCGTTGCGCGCGCGGGGCGAATCCGTGGCCGAATACGCCGCTGCCGCCGCCGTCATGCGTGCCAAATGCGTGGCCGTGACTGCGCCCGACGGCGCCATGGACATCGTGGGCACGGGCGGCGACGGGATGGGCACGCTCAACATCTCCACCGCCACGGCCTTCGTCGTGGCCGGCGCGGGCGTGCCCGTGGCCAAGCACGGCAACAGGAACCTCAGCTCGAAATCCGGCGCTGCTGATGCGCTGGGCCAGTTGGGGATCGACGTCATGGTCGAGGCCGCGGTCGTGGAGCGCGCGCTCGCGGAGGTGGGCATCGGCTTCATGATGGCGCCCATGCACCACCCGGCGGTGAAATACGTCATGCCCGTGCGCCAGGAGCTCGGGACGAAGACGATCTTCAACATCCTCGGGCCCCTCACGAACCCCGCCGGCGTCAAGCGCCAGCTCACCGGGGCCTTTGCGCCCGACCTGATCTTTCCCATGGCCGAGACCCTGCAGGAGCTCGGCTCGGAGGCCGCCTGGCTCGTCCACGGCGCGGACGGCACCGACGAGATCTCCATCTGCGGGCCGACATCGGTCGCCGTCCTGAAGGACGACAAGATCACCGCGCGCGAGGTCCACCCGGAGGAGGCGGGCCTGCCCGTGCACCGCTTCGCCGATATCCTCGGCGGCACGCCCGAGGAGAACGGCATCGCCTTCAAGGCGCTGCTCGAGGGCCAGCGAGGCGCCTACCGCGACGCCGTGCTCCTCAACGCAGCCGCGGCACTCCTCGTGGCAGAACGCTGCGAGAGCCTCGCCGAAGGCGCGCACATGGCCGCCGAGAGCATCGACAGCGGGGCCGCGAAGGCCAAGGTCGAGGGCCTGGCCCGGATCACGAGCGGCGCGTCATGAGCACGCCCACGATCCTCGAGACCATCAAGGCCTACAAGCTAGACGAGATCGCCGCGGCCAAGGAGGCCCGCCCGCTGGCCGACGTCGAGGCCGCCGCGCGGGATGCAAGCCCCGTGCGCCCCTTCGCGCAGGCCCTCTTCACGGCGAGCCGCGAGGGCTACGCGCTTATCGCCGAGATCAAGAAGGCGAGCCCGTCAAAGGGGCTCATCCGGGCGGATTTCGACCCAGCGACACTCGCCCGCGCCTACGAGGCGGGCGGCGCCACCTGCCTCTCGGTGCTCACCGACACGCCGAGTTTTCAGGGCGCGCCCGAATTCCTCACCATCGCACGGGAGGCCTGCGCGCTGCCCGCTTTGCGCAAGGATTTCATGTACGATCCCTACCAGGTCGCCGAGGCGCGGGCCTGGGGCGCGGATTGCATCCTGATCATCATGGCCAGCGTCTCCGACGCGCAGGCCGCCGAGCTCGAGGCGGCCGCCACCGGCTGGGGCATGGACGTGCTCGTGGAGGTCCATGACGAGGCCGAGCTCGAGCGCGCCGCGGCGCTCAAATCGCCGCTCCTTGGCGTCAACAACCGCGATCTCAACACCTTCGAGGTCTCGCTCGAGACGACGAAGCGCTTGGCGCGGATGGCAGAGCCCGAGCGGCACCTCGTGGCCGAGAGCGGGCTTTTTGCCAACGCCGACCTCCACGATCTCGCCGCCTATGGCGCGCGCACCTTCCTGATCGGCGAAAGCCTCATGCGGCAGGAGCATGTCGCCGCCGCCACCCGGGCGATCCTCGCCAATCCCCTACGCGCGACGCCGCAATGAGCGGGCTCAGCCATTTCGACAGCGCGGGACAGGCTCACATGGTCGACGTCTCCGGCAAGGACGTCACCGCCCGAACCGCCGTGGCCGAGGCCTATCTTCACGTGGCCCCCGCCACGATGGCCCGCGTCCTCGACGGCACCGCGCAGAAGGGCGACGTGCTGGGCACCGCCCGCCTCGCCGGGATCATGGCCGCCAAGCGCACCGCCGATCTCATCCCGCTCTGCCACCCGCTGCCGATCACGAACGTCTCCATCGCGCTTACGCCAGATGCGGAGGCAGGGACCATCCGTATCGAGGCCACCGTGAAGACGACAGGCCAGACCGGCGTCGAGATGGAGGCGCTCACCGCGGCCTCCGTCACCGCGCTCACGGCCTATGACATGCTCAAGGCGGTGGACAAGGAGATGCGCGTGGACGGGCTCCGCGTGATCCTGAAAGAGGGCGGCAAATCAGGGCGCTACGAGGCGACATGATCTCGGTCGACGCGGCGCTCCAGGCCCTGTTCAAGCTTGTCTCGCCGCTCTCGACGGAGGCCGTCGACCTGAAAGATGCCGCGGGCCGCGTCCTTGCCGAGGAGGCCACGGCCACCCGCGCGCAGCCCCCCTTCGATGCCTCCGCCATGGACGGCTATGCCTGCCGCGCCGCCGACGCTCACGCGGGCGCACGGCTCACGGTCATCGGCGAGGCTGCCGCCGGAGCGCGCTTCGCGGGCCATGTCGCCTCCGGCGAAGCCGTGCGCATCTTCACCGGCGCGCCGCTTCCCTCGGGCGCGGACCACGTCGAAATACAGGAGAACGCGGAGCGCGACGGCGACACAATCACCCTCACCGACCCCGCCGCGCCGGGGCGCTGGGTACGCACGGCGGGCGGGGATTTCGAGGTGGGCGCGAAGCTCTCTGCGCCCCGCCGCCTCGGACCGGCCGATATCGCACTCCTCGCCGCGATGAACACGCCCGCCCCACGCGTCACCCGACGCCCGGACGTGGCCATCATCTCCACCGGGGACGAGCTCGTCATGCCCGGCGAGACCCCGCGGGACGACCAGATCATTGCGTCGAATGCCGTGGCCCTCCACGCGCTCCTCGCGCGCGCGGGCGCCCTGCCCCGGATGCTGCCCATCGCGCGCGACACAGAGGAGAGCCTCTCCTCCGCCTTCCGCTTCGCCCGCGGCGCGGACCTCATCGTCACGATTGGCGGTGCGTCTGTGGGTGACCATGACCTCGTGCGTGGCGTGGCCACCGAGGGGGGCATGGCGCCGAGCTTCTACAAGGTCGCCATGCGCCCAGGGAAGCCGCTCATGGCCGGCCGCCTCGGCGCGACGCCCATCCTCGGGCTTCCCGGCAATCCTGTCTCGTCCCTCGTCTGCGGGCATATCTTCCTTCTGCCCATGCTGCGCGTGATGCTGGGCCTGCCCGCTGCGCGCGCGCCCCGTGTGACGGCCCGCCTCGCCCATGACCTCCCTGCCGGGGGACCGCGGGAGCACTATGCGCGCGCCCGCGTCGCGCGCGGCGAGGTCCACGTCTTCGACCGGCAGGATAGCAGCCTTCTGACCGTCTTCGCCGAGGCCAATGCCCTCGCCGTCATTGCGCCGGATACACCTGCCCGGCCACGGGGTGCGGAGATCGAGCTCGTGCTTCTTGACACAAATAGCGAACATCCATAGAACATTTGCAAAACCACCCGGCGCAACAGGCGGAGGCTGAGCACATGTTGACAAGCAAACAGCGGGACCTTCTTCTCTTTATTCACAAGAGGATGCAGCGCGATGGCGTGCCGCCCTCCTTCGACGAGATGAAGGAGGCGCTCGATCTGCGCTCCAAATCGGGCATTCACCGCCTGATCACCGCGCTGGAAGAGCGCGGCTTCATCCGCCGCATGGCGCACCGGGCGCGCGCGCTCGAGATCGTGCGCATGCCGGATGGCATGGGCCAGCCCGCTGGCTTCACGCCGCGCGTGATCGCAGGCGACAAGCCCGAGGCGACGCCGCCCGCCGCGCGGCCGATCGCCAATGCAGGCGCGGTCGAGCTTCCGGTGATGGGCAAGATCGCCGCCGGTGTCCCGATCGAGGCGATTTCGCATGCGGCCAGCCACGTGGCCGTGCCGGGCAACCTCCTCTCCGGCAAGGGCGAGCACTACGCGCTCGAGGTGAAGGGGGATTCGATGATCGACGTGGGCATCAACAGCGGCGACATCGTGGTCATCCGCGAGACCAACTCCGCCGACAACGGCGATATCGTCGTGGCCCTCGTGGAGGGGCAGGAAGCGACGCTCAAGCGCTACCGCCGCAAGGGCTCCACCATAGCACTCGAGGCCGCCAACCCGGCCTACGAGACGCGCATGTATTCCGAGGACCAGGTGAAGGTGCAGGGCCGCCTCGTGGGCCTCATCCGCTCCTACTGAGCTCTAGCGAGACCGCGCTGCCCGCACGGATCGATCGTTCCAGAGCCTGCGGCCCGTGACCTCGCGGGCCGTGAGCGTCTCCAGGCCCTCAGGCCCCATCGACATGGCGAGGGCGCCCGTGTCCCGCAGGCTGCGCGGGGTATGGGCCGTGCAGGCGGGCGCTGCCTCCGGCTCCTTGTTCAGCACGAGGATGTCTTCGCCCGCGCAGCGCGCTGTCTCCGCCTTCACACCGGTGATATGTCGGATTGGTAAGACGCTGGAGAGCCCTTCCCCGGTAGCGCCGCCGTGACCCTCGTCTAAGCCCCGGGCAAAGGCCGCCGCCTGATCGGCGCCGTCGCCGTCATTCTCAAGCCAGCTGCGCGCCACGAAGCCGTCGCCCCGCGCCTTGGAAAGCACGCGGCCCTCCGCGCCGAGGATGCCAACGAGCCCGCCCGTGGGAGACACCAGCACCGGCGGTCGCTCCGTCCCGGCCCAGAGCAGCGCCGCCAGCCCGAGCGCCGCCGCCCCGCTCCAGCGTGCCCGACCCTGCCAAAGGACGAGGAAGATCGCCCCGAGCGCTAGGAGCGGCAGCACCTCGGGGCGCGGCGCGAAGATCCGCCCCACTGCCCCGTCGAGACCCGAGACCCGCTCGGCCACGAAGAGGATCCACAGGATCCCCCGCTCCATCACCCAGAGCGCAGGCGCGGCGAGACCGAGCGGCGCGAGGAGAGCCGCAAGCACGGCCGCGGGCATCACGACGGCCCCCATGACGGGCACCGAGAGGAGGTTCGCGGCAAGCCCGTAATGCGAAACGATGTTGAAATGCGCCGCAGCAAAAGGCGCCGTCGCGAGCCCCGCCACCAGCGAGGAGGCAAAGACCGCGAAGACCGGGCGCAGGAGGCGCGGCAGGCCCAGCATGTCCCGCTCCGAAAGCCAACGAAACGCCACCACGAGGGCCGTCGTCGCGGCAAACGACATCTGGAATCCGGGGCCGAGCAGCGCCTCGGGGCGCAGCGTCAGCACCACGAGCGCAGCGAGCGCCACGGCGCGCAACGTCAGCGCGCGGCGGTCTAGGAGGACAGCGCCAAAGACCATGGCCGCCATGACGAAGGCGCGCTCGGTGGCCACTGCCCCGCCCGAAAGCCCGAGATAGGCGGCCCCCGCGAGAAGCGCGCCGATGGCGGCGATCTTGCGCGTGGGCCAGGCAAGCGCGAGTGGCGGCGCGAGGGCGAGCCCGAAGCGCAGCGCGCCGAAGACAAAGCCCGTGAGCAGCCCCATGTGGAGGCCCGAGATGGCGAGGAGATGGGCGAGGTTCGCGCGTCGGAGGTTCTCCACCGTGTCCTGCCCCATGCCGGAGCGGTCACCCACGGTGATCGCGGCCGCCACGGCCCCGGCCTCCCCCGGCAGCGCCGCGCGGATCGCCGCGCTCAGCGCCATGCGCGTGCGAAAGACCCAGAGCGCGAGGCCCGGCTCCGGCGCGGCGAATGAAAGCGCCGGCGCGCGCGTATAGCCCACGGCGCCGATCTGCTGAAACCACGCGTGGCGCTGGAAATCGAAGCCCCGGGGCTCCGCGGGGCTCGGCGGCGGCGAGAGGTGGCCCGTCATCATCGCGTGGGCTCCGGGCTGTGGCAGCGGCAGGCCCTCCTGCCCGTGAAGCGAGACCCGCACGCGGAGGGGTGTCCGCGCGGGAGAGACCCGCTCGAGCCGGACCCGGTCGAGCGTCAGCCGGGGCTTGTCGGAGCCCGAGCGGTCGATGGCCACCACGCGGCCCTCGATGGTGCCGTAGTAGCGGAATTCGAGCACCGGGCCGCCGACGTTGTGCGCCCGCACCGCCCCGAGGACGAGGCCGAGCGCCACAAGCCCCGCGGCGAAAAAGAGCGGGCCGACGTGGGCGCGCGCGAGATGCGCCACTGCGAACGAGACGATCGCCCCCCCGGCGAGCGCCAAAAGGATTTGCGTGCCGGGCTCTTCCTTCAGGCTGAAATAGAGGCCGATCCCCAGGCCGAGAAAAACAGGCGCCCAACATAGCAGCTGGCCCCGCTGCCGTTGCAGCGCGGCGCCCATCGTGCCAAATGCCGCGCGAACCATGGCCGAGCCTCTCTCGCAGCTGGATGCGTTTCGGAGGCTATGCCGAACAGGGTTAGCGAAGTGTTAACGCCCGCCCCGGAGAAGTAAGACCCATGTCCGAGATCGTCACCCGCATCGCACCGTCGCCCACGGGCTACATGCATATCGGCACGGCCCGCACCGCGCTCTTCAACTGGCTCTATGCGCGGGGTCGCGGCGGCCGCTTTCTCTTGCGCATCGAGGACACCGACAAGGCGCGCTCCACGCCCGAGGCCACGGAGGCGATCCTGCGCGGCATGGACTGGCTGGGCTTTGACCATGACGGAGAGGTCGTAAGCCAGGCCGCGCGCGCCGACCGCCACGCGGAGGTGGCCCACGCGCTCCTCGCCCAGGGCGCGGCCTACAAGTGCTTTTCCACGCCAGAGGAAATCGAGGCCTTCCGCGAGGCGGCCAAGGCCGAGGGCCGCGCCACGCTCTTCCAGAGCCCCTGGCGCGACGCGGATCCAGCCACGCACCCGGATGCGCCCTTCGTCGTGCGCCTCAAGATGCCGCGCGAGGGTGAGACGGTGATCAAGGACGAGGTGCAGGGCGACGTGCGGTTCCCGAATTCCAACCTCGACGACATGGTCCTGCTGCGCTCGGACGGGAGCCCCGTCTACATGCTCGCCGTCGTCGTCGATGATCACGACATGGGCGTCACGCACGTGATCCGGGGCGACGATCACCTCAACAATGCCGCGCGCCAGAGCCAGATCTACCGCGCCATGGAATGGCCGCTGCCGGTCTATGCCCACATCCCGCTCATCCACGGGCCCGATGGCAAGAAGCTCTCCAAGCGGCACGGCGCGCTCGGCGTGGAGGAGTACCGCGATATGGGCTACCCGGCCGCCGCCATGCGCAATTACCTCGCGCGGCTGGGCTGGTCCCACGGAGATGACGAGGTCTTTACCGACGCGGAGGCGCTCGCTTGGTTCGATCTCGGCGGGATCGGCAAGTCCCCGGCGCGCTTCGACTTCAAGAAGCTGGAGAATATCTCGGGGCAGCATATCGCCGCCGCCGATGATGCTGCACTGCTGCAAGAGCTCACCGACTTTCTAGCCGCCACCGGCGCGGCCGCGCTGACCGAGGCGCAGGTGGGCCTCATGTCGCAGGGCATGGTCAGCCTGAAAGAACGCGCGAAGACATTCCCTGAACTCATTGAAAAGGCGCATTATATCCTCACGGATCGCCCGATCACGCCGGAGGAGAAGGCCGCGAAAAGCCTCGACGATGTATCCCGCGGTATACTGCAAGAATTGACGCCGCAGCTGCAAACTGCTAGCTGGACGCGAGAGGCATTAGAGGCGCTGATGGCGGAGTTTGCCGAGGCGCATGACACGAAATTCGGCAAGCTTGCAGGTCCGCTACGTGCCGCACTCGCCGGGAGGAGCGTTACTCCCAGTGTCTATGATATGATGTTGGTGCTCGGCCGGGACGAATCCATCGCCCGGATCTCGGATGCCGCGGCCCCCTGAGGGCTGAGGCATCCGCTCCCTTGCCAGGGACCGAGCGCGAGCGGGGATGGATCGGAGAGAGAGAGCCACCATGAAAGACAGTATCAGAACAGCGACGCTCACCATCGACGACAAGGTTCTCGATCTGCCAATTCATTCGCCCACCGCCGGGCCCGACGTCATCGACATCCGGCGTCTTTACGCCGAGGGCGGCGTCTTCACCTACGACCCGGGCTTCACCTCCACGGCCTCCTGCGACAGCACCATCACCTTCATCGACGGCAACAAGGGCGAGCTGCTACATCGCGGCTACCCGATCGACCAGCTGGCAGAGAAATCGCACTTTCTCGAGGTCTGCTACCTCCTGCTCTACGGCTATCTCCCGAAGGCCGATCAGCTCGAGGAATTCGAGCACCACATCACGCATCACACGATGCTCCACGAGCAGATGCAGAACTTCTTCCGCGGCTTCCGCCGGGATGCGCATCCCATGGCGATCATGGTGGGCGTGGTGGGCGCGATGTCCGCCTTCTACCACGATAGCACCGATATCTCCGACCCGCGCCAGCGCGAGGTCGCCACGCACCGCCTGATCGCCAAGATGCCGACCATCGCGGCCTGGGCCTACAAGTATCACATCGGGCAGCCCTTCGTGTATCCGAGGAACGATCTCGATTACGCGTCAAACTTCCTGCGCATGTGCTTCTCGGTTCCGGCGGAGGATTACGAGGTGAACCCGATCCTGTCGCGCGCGATGGACCGGATCTTCACGCTCCACGCCGATCACGAGCAGAACGCGTCGACCTCCACGGTGCGGCTGGCGTCGTCCTCGGGCGCGAACCCGTTCGCCTGCATCGCCGCGGGCATCGCCTGCCTCTGGGGTCCGGCCCATGGCGGCGCCAACCAGGCGTGCCTCGAGATGCTGGAAGAGATCGGCTCCGTCGACCGCATCCCCGAATTCATCGCCCGCGCCAAGGACAAGAACGATCCGTTCCGCCTCATGGGCTTCGGGCACCGCGTCTACAAGAACTTCGACCCGCGCGCGAAGGTCATGAAGCAGTCCGCCGACGAGGTGCTGGAGCTTCTGGGCGTCGAGAACAATCCGAAGCTTCAGGTGGCCAAGGCGCTGGAGAAAGCCGCGCTCGAGGATCCGTATTTCGCGGAGAAGAAGCTCTTCCCCAACGTGGATTTCTATTCGGGCATCATCCTGGAGGCCATGGGCTTCCCCACCTCGATGTTCACGCCGATCTTCGCGCTCTCGCGCACGGTGGGCTGGATCTCGCAGTGGAAAGAGATGATCGCCGACCCGCAGAACAAGATCGGCCGCCCGCGCCAGCTCTACCTGGGCGAAACGATGCGCGACTACGTGGATATCGAGAACCGCTAACGAGACAGCCCCGCCAGAGAGCGGGGCTTTTTCTTGGGTTTCCGAGGTGCGCTATGCGGACCGAAGCGCACTTTGCGATTCAGAGTAAGCTTAGCGCTCTAATGCCGATGTGAGTACTCGATCGCCCGCTGCTTCCAATCCTCATCGGGCAAGTGTGTGGCTATCGAAGGTCGTACCTTCGTCCGCTCCCACCAATCCGATAACGCCGGAGAGGCTTTGCTTATCTGACGCCATTCCGGTGTTTCAGTCGCATATTTCAAAGCTCCGGCAACCACGATATCCGCAAGATTAAAACCGGCGGGCTTTGCATCCAGATACGCACCGATTACTTCGGCAGCCTTACACATCTCTGGGAGTTGTGATGAAATCAGAAACTCGTCTACTGCGTCTCCTGCCATGGGATTGAAGAGTCGATTGGTGGCCAGAACAGGCACCCAATTTGGCCAAGCATAACTGATGGTGGTCGATATGATCTCCCACATCCTGGCCAGGTCAACCGGATCGCTTGGAACGAGTGATGGCCCATCAAACGCACTTTCGAAGTACATCAATATTGCAATCGTTTCAGTGATCCGGACGCCATTGTGTTCGAGTACGGGGACCTTCAGAAAAGGGTGCCAACCAACATACTTTGGGTCTTTGTCGTACCCGTCCCACGATGCGACTTGTTGAAATCTGTAGTCGACCGCCTTCTCATCAGCGGCCACTAAAGCCATTCTGGTGTAGGTGCTGGCTGGGTAGCCAAATAGGGTTGGCGCTTCACACATGACCGGCGCTCCGCTGTCCAATGATGCGATACGTAGCATTTTTGAGGGTTTGAGCGAAGCGCTTGGTAAATCTTGGGCTCAAACCAGCCATTCGCCGCGCTGCCGAAGCTTCTACCGCCCCTCGAAGCGCGCCGGGCGCTTCTCGGTGAAGGCCAGCACGCCCTCCTTGAAATCCCGGCTGTCGCCGCATTCGCCCTGGAGCCGCGCCTCAAGCGTCAATTGCTCCTCGAGGGTGTTGCCATCGGCGGCGCGGAGCGCGGTCTTGATATGGCCATAGGCCAGGGTCGGCCCCTCGGCGAGGTGCCGCGCCCGCGCGCGCCAGTGGGCCTCGAACTCCGCCTCCGGCACCGCTTCCCAGATCATGCCCCAATCGCTGGCCTGCCGCGCGCTGATGCGATCGGCAAAGAGCGCCGCGCCCATCGCCTTTGCGAGCCCCATCTGCCGCGGCAGGAGCCACGTGCCGCCCGCATCGGGGATGAGGCCGATCCGCGTGAAGGCTTGGAGGAAAAACGCGCTTTCAGATGCGATGACCACGTCCGCCGAAAGCGCGAGGTTCGCCCCTGCGCCCGCCGCCGCGCCATTGACCGCGGCGATGGTGGGAATGGGGCACTTCACGATGGTCTCGAGCATGGGGACGTACTCGTCCCGGAGCGTGCGCTCGAGGTCGAGATTTGCGGCGGTGCCGTTGTCGCCGAGATCCTGGCCCGAGCAGAAGCTGCGCCCGGCCCCCGTCATCACCACCACACGCTCGGTGCGCGCGGCGGCCTTCATGGCATGGGTGATCTCGGCGCGCATCTGCGCGTTGAGCGCGTTCATCACGTCGGGCCGGTTCAGCGTGATAACGGCCATCCCGCCATCCGCCGCATAGGTGATCGTATCGTAATCCATGGCCGGTCCCTTCCTGTCTCGCCCTTCCCTACGCGGCTTCTCGGGCGGCGGGAAGGCGGCTTACTTCTCTTCGCCCAGAAGCTCGGAGAGACGCCGCGTCTCCGCCTCTGTGAGCGGTGTCTCCGCGGCCTTCGGACGCCGGAACGCAAGCGCCACGCCGCCTAGCGCGAGGATGAGCGCCGCGGGCCCCACGAGCCAGAGCACGAGGTTCGCCCCGCCCGTATCAGGGCGCAGCAGGACAAACTCGCCGTAGCGGTCGACGACGAAATCCACGACCTCGCGGTCGCTATCCCCTGCGAGGAGGCGTTCCCGCACCAGCAGCCGGAGATCGCCTGACACTGGCGCGCTCGACTCGTCGATGCTCTCGTTCTGGCAGACGGGGCATCGCAGCCCCTTGCTGATCTCCCGCGCGCGCGTCTCGAGCGCCGGGTCGTCGAGCACCTCTCCCGGCTCCACCGCCGCAGCCATGGAGGCCACGAAAACGAGGAGGAGCGAGAGCGCCCTCATTCGGCAGGCACCGCCCGTGCGGGTGTCTTGCGCGCGCCGGCGGCCACCCTGAGCCGGCGGTCGAATAGCGAGAACGCCCCGCCGATGGCCATGAGGATTGAGCCCGCCCAGATCCAGTTGGCAAAGGGCTTGATGAAGGTGCGCACGGCCCAGCCTCCATTCGACTGGGGCTCGCCGATGACGAGGTAGACGTCGCGGAAAAAGCCGTTGCGGATCGCGGCCTCGGTGGTGGGCATACCCGCCACGGGGTAGATCCGCCGCTCCGGCTGCAGCACCTCGATGACCGCGCCGCCCGGCCGCGCGATGGCGATATCGGCGGTCGTGGAGATGAAGTTCGGCCCCTCGACCTCGCGGACGTCGAGGAGCGTCACCTCGTAATCCTCCACGATGTAGGTCTCGCCGGGCTGCGCCACGCGGATATCCTCCACCTCGTAGGCCATGAGGCCCGCCACGCCGATGAAGAGGATGCCGAGCCCTGAATGGGCGGTGGCCTTGCCCCAATCGGCGCCGGGAAGCCGCTTGAGCCGGTCGAGCGTGCCGCCTGCCCGCTCCCAAAGCTCGCGCAGGGCGCCCACCACGAGCCAGACACCGAGCGCGATGCCCACGGGGCCAAGCGCGCTGCGCCCCGTCTGCACGGCCCATAGGAGCGCCGCGAGCGCGAGGGTGAACACCGCGAAATAGCGCAGCTTCCACGCCACCTTGCCGAGCTTTGCCCGCTTCCACGGGAAGACGGAGCCGAAGGGCAGGATGAGCGCCAGTGCCACCATGAAGGGCGTGAAGGCGATGTTGAAGAAGGGCGGGCCCACGCTCAGCTTCCGGGCGAAGAAGAGCTCGGCCAAGAGCGGCCAGATCGTGCCCACGAAGACGATGAGCGTGGAGACCGCGAGAAGGATGTTGTTGGCCACGAGCGCGCTTTCGCGCGAGGCGAGCGAGAAGACCCCCCGCCCCTGCAGGATCGGCGCGCGCCAGGCGAAAAGCGTCAGCGCCCCGCCGGTGAAGAGCGCCGTGATCGCGAGGAGGTAGGTCCCCCGCTCGGGGTCATTGGCGAAGGCATGGACAGACGTCAGCACGCCCGAGCGCACGATGAAGGCCCCGATGAGGCAAAAGCCAAAAGCGAGGATCGCGAGCAGGATCGTCCAGGCCTTCAGGCTCTCGCGCTTTTCCACGACGATGGCCGAATGAAGGAGCGCGACGGCGAGAAGCCACGGCATGAAAGAGGCGTTTTCCACCGGATCCCAGAACCAGAACCCGCCCCAGCCGAGCTCGTAATAGGCCCACCAGGAGCCGAGCGCGATGCCGATGGTCAAAAAGAGCCACGCCGCCAGCGCCCAGGGCCGGACCCAGCGGGCCCAGGCCGCGTCCACGCGTCCCTCGATGAGGGCGGCTACCGCAAAGGAGAAAGTGAGCGAGAGGCCCACATAACCGAGGTAGAGAAAGGGCGGATGGAACGCGAGGCCGGGATCCTGGAGGAGCGGGTTGAGATCCGCGCCATTCAAGGGCGGGTTCGCCAGCCGCGCGAAGGGGTTCGACGTGAAAAGGATGAAGGCGAGGAAGGCCACGCCCACCGAGCCCTGCACACCGAGCACGCGCGCGCGGAGCGTGTCGTTGAGCCCCGTGCCCCACCAGGCCGCCATGGCCCCGAAGAGCGCGAGGATCAGCACCCAAAGGAGGAGCGATCCCTCGTGGTTCCCCCAGACGCCCGTGACCTTGTAGAGCATGGGCTTGTCGGTGTGGGAATTGTCGGCCACGACCTTGAGCGAGAAGTCCGACGTCACGAACGCGTAGGTCAGCGCGGCAAAGGAAAAGCCGATCAGGATGAACTGGAGCGTGGCCGCGGGCTCCCCCGCCGCCATCCAGCCCGAATTGCGCCGATGGGCGCCCACGAGCGGCACGACTGTCTGGAAAACCGCCAGCGCAAAGGCCAGCACGAGGGCGAAATGTCCAAGCTCCACGATCATGGGATGGATATAACCCAGCCGGGCCCGCGCTGCCACGGGCCGAGCACCATGTCGCACGGGGCTTCTGGGGCCTAGCGCGCGGCGCGGCCCCGGTGCCAGTCGCGGAGTGCGGCGTTGTCCGCGTAGGGGTCGCTGCCTTTTGAGGCTGCCGCAGCCACGGGCGCCTTAACGGCTTCCGCAGGCGCGACCGTCCGAGCAGGCGCCGGCGCGGCGGGACGCGGCGCACGGGCCAGAGTCTCGGCCAGAGATTTCTGGAATTCCTGCCCCTTCAACTGGTGCCGCGCGCCGAAATAGAAGCTCACGATCGCGCCGAGGAGCCACCAGAGCGGCTCTGGCACATGGGCGAGCCCGGCCATGCGCGCGGCAAACCATGTCGGGTCCACCATGGCCGCCACGAAGAGCCCGATCGTCCCCAGCGCCATGGCCGGGCGCGGAACGCGGTTGAGCCCGTCGATCAAAACGTCGAACCGGGCGCGGCGCGGATGGGCGAATTCGGCGGCGAATTGCGCAAGCGAGGCCATCTGCGCTTCGCTCTCGCGGGCCGCGCCCTTCTCCGCGTTCTCGCGGAAGATCTCCACGGTCTCACGCAACGCGTTGCGCCCGCTTCCGAAGAGGAGCCCGAAAAGGCCGTCGATCAGGCCCATGGGGCCACCCGCGCGGCATGCTCTGCTTCGGAGAAATGGTAGCGGGGAGAGATGAATTCCTCCGCCCGGATGATCCAGCCGCCTTTGCCACCATCGCGGCGCCGCGCGTATTTGCGCGAAGCGGGACGGCGATCGGCGAGCGCGTAGTAGTAGTTGCGCCGCTCGATCCCGTAGGCGTCCACCATGTGATCGGGTGCGGCGGCGAGCGCGCGCGCGGCGGCCCCGCGCGTTTGCGGCCCGAGCGCGCCATCCACCGTTACGGGGGCGCCCATGCGCCCGAGGAGCCGCTGCAGGATCTTGATCGCGTTGGCCCCGGCATTGACCTGCATGTCGAAGACGCTGGGCTGAAGCGGCGCGGGCAACTCCGCGATGCCGGGGCCGTGGAAGTAGTGGCGCAGGAAGATGTCCACGGCCTGAGCCACGGTCAGGCGGCGGACATCGGCGCTCGAGACCTGCCCATCCCCGTCGAGATCGAGGCCGAGCCGCCGCATCGTGTGGATCGTGACGCCATGTTTCGTGGCCCCGCCGGGGTCATCGGGGTCGTTCACGTAGCCGCCCTCGCGGGCGACGATCTCGGCGGCGATGTCTCTGACACTGTGCATGGTGGCCTCCGTCTGGATCGTGCGGAGGGTGGCGGCGAAGGGTTAACCGCCGCTGAGGACAGCGCGCGGTGCAGGGCCGGATGCCTCTGGCGGAGGTACGGGGCACAAAGATGCCGGGGGCGCGCGCGCTCGGTCCGGCATGGGCTGCGGGTGGGGAGCCTAGCGTGGGCTGAGGCCCGGCGCAGCGCGCGCGGCCTCAGGTCTCAGGCTCCTGGTAGACCCCCTGCTCCTTCAGGGCGTCGATGACCTCCTTGGGCATGTAGGTCTCATCGTGGCGCGCGAGGATCTCGGAGGCGCGGAAAGTGCCGTCGATGAAGGAGCCGGTGCCCACCATGCCCTCGCCCTCGCGGAAGAGGTCGGGGAGGATACCCGTGTAGGTGACCGGGATCGAGGCGCCGCCATCGGTGACGCGGAAGGTGATCGCCTCTCCCTCGCCGCGGATGAGCGTGCCCTCCTCGACGAGGCCGCCGATGCGAAAGACCTCCGTGGACGGCGGCGGGGCCTCGGCCACCTGGGAGGGCGAGCGGAAGAAGTTGATCCCGTCCTGGAACGCGTAGCCCACGAGCGCGGTAGCGCCGATGAGCGAGACGAGCGCAAGGGCGATTACCTGCATCCGCCGTTTCTTCTTCAATCCGCGCATGGCGATGCCCCTCCGCTCAGGGGAAGACGGGCGCGAGCATGAGCCCCGCCGTCTCCTCCTCGGCGAGCATGAGATTGGCGTTCTGCAACGCCTGCCCGCTCGAGCCCTTGGTCAGGTTGTCCAGCACGCTGACCACTATGGCCCGCCCCGGTCGCCGGTCGCCCACCACGCCCAAGTGGCAGAAATTCGAGCCGCGCACGTCCTTCATCGCCGGAAGCTCTCCCATGGGCAGCACTTGGAGGAAGGTCTCGTCGGCATAGGCGGCGTCGAGGGTGGCGTGGATCTCGGCGGCGTCCCCCTTCAGATACGTGGTGAGCAAAATGCCCCGGTTCGCAGGAATGAGATGGGGCGTGAACTGCACCTGCACCTCACGGCCCGCGATCTTGCTGAATTCCTGGTCGAACTCGCCCAGGTGCCGGTGGGTACCGCCCGCGGCATAGGCGAAGCCGTTCTCGGAGAGCTCGGCATGGAGAAGATGCTCCTTGAGTGCCCGCCCCGCGCCGGAAACGGCGGCCTTCAGGTCCATGATGATCTCGTCGAGGTCGATGACCCCGGCGGTGATTAGGGGGCGGAGCGCATACTGCCCTGTGGCCGCGTTGCAGCCCGTGCCGGCCACGAGGCGCGCGCTCTCGATCTCGTCCCGGTAGAACTCGGTGAGCCCGTAGACCGCCTCATCCTGCAGGTCGGTGGCCGAATGCGGCTTCCCATACCACTTCTCGTATTCCGCCGCATCGCGGAGCCGGAAATCGGCGGAGAGGTCCACCACCTTGATATCCGCGGGCAACGCCCGGATCACCGCCTGGCTCGTGGCGTGGGGCAGCGCGCAAAAGACGATGTTGGCCCGCGAGAAATCGATGTCGTCGATCTTTTGCAGGGTGGGCAGGCGCAGGTGGCGCAGATGCGGAAAGACCTCCGCCATCTCGCGCCCGGCCTTGCGGTCCGCGCTCAGCGCGATGATGTCGATGGAGGGATGGGTGGCGATCAGGCGCACGAGCTCCGCGCCCGTATAGCCCGAGGCCCCCAGAATGATGGCTTTATGCGACATGGCACGGTCCCTTCGGCGCTCATGTAGGAAAAATCGGTCTGAGCCGCAATCAGGCGGCGGCGAACTCGATCTTTCGTCGCAGGAACTGCGTGGCCCGGTTGGAGACGCGCGCCGCGTCGCCGGTCGTCAAGTAGCCCGTTGCCTGCCCCTGCCCGTGCATCTCCGGGTGGCGGTCGAGGTAATCGGCGAGGCTTTCGGCCACGAGATCGGCCTGGCTGTATACCCGCACGCCCGGGCCAAGCGCCTGGGCGAATTCGGCCTCCATGATCGGGTAATGCGTGCAGCCGAGGATGGCGGCGTCGGGGTTGGGCATCTTGCGCTTGAGCGCGTCGACATGGCTTTTCACGAGGGCCTCGGCGAGGATCATGTCGCCCTCCTCGATGGCGTCGACGACGCCGCCGCAGGCCTGCGCCTCCACATCGACCCCGATAGCGCGAAACGCCAGCTCGCGCTGGAAGGCGCGGCTGGCCACCGTGGCGGGCGTGGCGAAGAGCGCCACGTGCTTCACATCGACCTCCCGCGGTGGGGAATTGTCGCCCCAACGGCGCTCCGTCAGCGCCTCGATGAGCGGCACGAAGACGCCGAGAACACGCTTGTCGCGCGGCACCCAGCCCTCCTGCATGCGCCTGAGGGCGGCGGCGGAGGCCGTGTTGCAGGCCAGGATCACGAGATCGCAGCCCTCCTCGAAGAGCCGTCCGACGGCGGCGGTCGTCAGACCGTAGATGTCATCGGCGTCCCGCACGCCGTAGGGCGCATGGGCGCTGTCGGCGAAATACTTGAACGGCACATCCGGCAGCCGCGCCTGGCAGGCGGCCAGCACGGTGAGCCCGCCCAGCCCTGAATCGAAGATCCCGATCGCCATCAGCGGTGGCGCTCTTCGTATTCGAAGCCGCGGTCGGTCACGTTGAAGGGGTTCGGGCTGAGCGCGTAGGTGGCGGCGCGCAGGTATTCCATCATGGCCTTGGGGTCTTTCGCCCGCGCCTCGAGCTCCGCCTGCGGGAGCGGCTCCCCCACGACCATGCGCACTGGCTCGTCCGTGCGGGATTTGAACTCCTTGATCAGGAGCGCCATGCGCAGCGTGTAGTGGAGGTGCGAGGCGATCTGGAAGAGGCGGCTGTTATGCCCGTCAAAGAAGATGGGGACCACGGTCGCGCCGGATTTCGCCACCATCTTGGCCGTGAAGCTCCGCCAGCCCGGATCCATGGGCCGCCCGAAGGGCTTCATGGCGGTGGAGACCGTCCCGCCGGGGAAGATCCCGATGGCCCCGCCCTGCCCCAGGTAGTCCAGCGCCGTCTTCCGCGTCTCGAGATTGAGCCGCATGGCCTCCTTCGTCTCCTCGAAGGAGATGGGCAGGATCACGCGGTTGAGTTCCTCGGCCTTTCGAAAGACCTGGTGGGCCATAATCCGGAAATCGCCGCGTAGTTTCGACAGGATGTGCCCCAGCACGAGCCCGTCGAGAATGCCGTAGGGATGGTTGGCGATGAGGATGAGCGGCCCGTCGCGGGGAATGCTCTCCAGCGAGCCGCCCACGATGTCGAGCGAGAGGCCGTAGCGGCTCAGCATCACGTCCCAGAAGTCGCGCCCCTGCGCCACTTCCTCCTCGTAACCCCGCGCACGCCGGATAAGCCGGAGCCGACCGGTGGCGTTCTCCATGGCGCGGATCAGCGCGCGCCCGCCCTTCGTCTCCGCGGAATGCGAATAGGAAATATCCCGCGCCACATGGCGAGCCTTGCGGCTTCCGTCCGTTCTCATGGAGCGCATTCTGCCCTGCCCCTCTCTCCCTCAATATGTCTTACTTAAAGCCTGCCCCGCCGCGTTCCAAGCGCCGATCGCATGGCGCGCGGGTGGCAAAGTCGCCGCAGCACCGGCAAGTGTGGCGTATTGCGGCGAGAACCCTCTATAACGATCCCGAGAGGCGGCCCCCGGCGCGGGCCCTGGGGAGAGCAGGCCGAGATGGACTGGGACAAGCTACGTATCTTTCACGCGGTGGCCGATGCAGGCTCGTTGACCCATGCGGGCGACACGCTGCACCTGTCGCAATCGGCCGTCTCGCGCCAGATCCGCGCGCTGGAAGAAGCGCTCGGTGCCACGCTCTTTCACCGCCACGCACGGGGGCTCATCCTCACCGAGCAGGGCGAGCTTCTCTTCGACGCCACGTCGTCCATGAACAAGCGCCTCGATGCCGCCGCCGCGCGCATCCGCGACAGCGAGGAAGGCGTCTTCGGCGAACTGCGCGTGACGACAACCACGGGCTTCGGCACGCTCTGGCTCGCGCCCCGGCTCTCCAAGTTCTACGAGAGATACCCGGAGATGAAGATCGACCTCATGCTCGAGGAGCGCGTGCTCGACCTGCCCATGCGCGAGGCCGACGTGGCGATCCGCATGAAGGAGCCCTCCCAAGCCGACCTGATCCGCAAGCGGCTCATGTCGATCCGCATGCGCCTTTATGCGACACCTGCATACCTCGCGGCCCATGGCGCGCCGGATCGGCTGGAAGACATCTCCGCCCACCGCCTGATCTGCCAGAGCACGAAGAGCCCGCAGGTCGCCGCCGGGGCGAGCCTAGTCCAGCACCTGATGACCTTCGACATCCCCTCGCTTTTGACGGTCAACAACTACTTTGGCGTGCTGCAGGGTGTGATCCACAATCTCGGCATCGGCGTTTTGCCCGATTATCTGGCCCTCGACACCGATGGCCTCGTCCCCGTGCTGCCCCAGGTGGACAGCGCGGAAGTTCCGGTCTTTCTCGCTTATCCAGAGGAGTTGCGGCAGTCGCGGCGCATCGCGGCCTTCCGCGATTTCGTTCAGGCCGAGATCCTCGAGACCCGAAAATTGCAACGGGACGTGGCGCCCGCGTAATGCCATGCGCTGGGCGCATAGCGGCTATGAACAACTTGATGCATATGCACCGTTGCCTCACCGGGGTCGCCGACACATATCCCTCATCGAAAGCAGCGCCTCGCGTTCGTTTTCAACCTCCCTGTTGGACTTGCCGGGCTGCTCATTCGAGTACGCCCGGCTTTTTTTTGCCGCGGCGGCCGTATCTGGGTCGCGGCCCTTCCTGTCAGCGCCCGGGGGGCCAATTGCTGGTGACATCCTCGAAACCGCGCGCGCCGGGCAACCCCGTTGGCGCGGCGCACCACCCTCTCTTTTCCTCCCGTGCGGCATCGCCTAAACCGCGATGAGCACATGAAGGGGCCCCATGTCCGATCCTGAAATCACTGCCGATCTCATCGCGGCGCATGGCTTCACGCCCGAGGAATACGACGAGGTCGTCCGCATCCTCGACCGCGCGCCGAACTTCACGGAGCTCGGGATCTTTTCCGCGATGTGGAACGAGCATTGCTCCTACAAATCCTCCAAGAAGTGGCTCCGCACGCTGCCCACGGACGGCCCGCAGGTCATCTGCGGACCCGGCGAGAACGCCGGCATCGTGGATATTGGCGATGGCCAAGCCGTTGTTTTCAAGATGGAAAGCCACAACCACCCCTCCTACATCGAACCCTATCAGGGCGCGGCGACAGGCGTGGGCGGCATCCTGCGCGACGTCTTCACCATGGGCGCGCGGCCCATCGCGGCGATGAATGCGCTGAGCTTCGGGGAGCCCTCCCATCCCAAGACCAAAAGCCTCGTGAGCGGGGTCGTGGCGGGCATCGGCGGTTACGGGAATTGCTTTGGCGTGCCCACCGTGGGCGGCGAGGTCCGTTTTGACGCTGCCTACAATGGCAACTGCCTCGTCAATGCCTTCGCCGCGGGCCTCGTGGACACCGATGCGATCTTCTATTCCGCAGCCTCGGGTGTGGGCATGCCAGTCGTGTATCTGGGCGCCAAGACGGGCCGCGACGGCGTGGGCGGGGCCACCATGGCGTCCGCGGAATTCGACGAAACCATCGAAGAAAAACGCCCCACCGTGCAGGTGGGCGATCCGTTCACGGAAAAGCGCTTGATGGAGGCCACGCTCGAGCTCATGGCCACCGGCGCGGTCATTTCGATCCAGGACATGGGCGCAGCAGGCCTCACCTGCTCGGCGGTGGAGATGGGCGACAAGGGCGGGCTCGGCATTCGCCTTGACCTCGAAAAAGTGCCCCAGCGCGAGGCGGACATGACCGCCTACGAGATGATGCTCTCGGAAAGCCAGGAGCGGATGCTCATGGTGCTCAAGCCAGAGCTCGAGGAGGCAGCGCGCGCTGTCTTTATGAAGTGGGATCTCGACTTCGCCATCGTGGGCGAGACGCTCGCGGAAGATCGCTTCCTGATCGTGCATCACGGCGCGGTCAAGGCCGACCTGCCGCTGTCGAAACTCTCCTCCACTGCCCCGGAATACGACCGCCCCTGGGAGCCCACGGCCCCGGCGGCGGCGGTCGAGGATTGCCCGAATATCGACCCGATCGACGGGCTCAAGGCCTTGTTAACCAGCCCGAATTACGCCGCGAAATCGTGGGTTTACGAGCAATATGACAGCCAGGTCATGGCCGACACGCTAGTCACTCCAGGCGCGGGTGCCGGCGTCGTCCGCGTTCACGGGACCTCGAAAGCCCTCGCCTTTACCTCAGATGTCACCCCCCGCTACGTCCGCGCGAACCCCGTCGAGGGGGGCAAGCAGGCGGTGGCGGAAGCCTATCGCAACCTCGTCGCCGCCGGGGCCAAGCCGCTGGCCACGACCGATAACCTGAATTTCGGCAATCCCGAAAAGCCCGAGATCATGGGCCAGTTCGTGGGCGCCATCGAGGGCATCGGCGCGGCCTGCAAGGCGCTCGACATGCCCATCGTCTCGGGCAATGTCTCGCTCTACAACGAGACCGACGGCCAGCCGATCCTGCCCACCCCCACCATCGGCGCTGTGGGTCTTATCCCTGACATCGCGCACCGGGTCTGCCGCACGGCCCGGGAGGGTCATGTGGCGCTCCTCGTCGGCGAAACGCTCGGCCACATGGGTCAATCCGCGCTCCTCACGGAGGTCTTCAACCGCCCCGAAGGTGACGCGCCCCCGGTCGATCTCGCCGCCGAGAAAGCCGCGGGAGACTTCCTCCTCGCCCATGTCGGATGGATCGATGCCTGCACAGATCTCTCCGATGGCGGCCTCGCGCTGGCCGCCTTCGAGATGGCCGCCGCCGCCGATGTGGGCGTGCATCTCACCGCCGAGGACACCGCCACCCTCTTCGGCGAAGATCAGGCCCGCTATCTCATCGCCACCTCCTTCGACAAGGCCGAGGCGCTTACCATCGCCGCTGGTCAGGCACGCGTTCCCATCTCCACCGTCGGCCGCTTCAAGGGGCGAGACGTTCGTATGGGCCGTAAATCTGCGCCGTTAGACGAGCTGCGAGAGATCCACGCCACCGCCTTCGCGAAGGCGCTCGATCTCGGCTGAGGCGCCCGCGCCCGCCCAACTCGCGTGCACACGGGCAGGCCAGAGCCTTCGCGCGTAGAGGCTCCCCTTGCAGTTGCGCAGGGCGCGTTCTACCTTTTTGACAGCAATGCCGGAGGCGCCCATGGCCATTTCATCCCACGACATCGAGATCCTTATCCGGGAAGACTTCCCCGAGGCGGAGATCAAGGTGGAGGGCGATGATGGCGCGCATTTCGCCGCCGTGGTGGTGGATGAAAGCTTCCGCGGGAAGAACCGCGTCCAGCAGCAGCGCATGGTCTACGCCGCCCTCAAAGGGGCCATGGACGGCCCCAACGGCGCGCTCCACGCGCTGGCACTGACGACGAAAGTGCCGGAGTAGCCCTGTGGATGCGAGCCTCCTCATCGTCGGCGTGAGCGCCGCGATCCTCGTGATCCTCGTGGCGCGCGCCATCTATGTCGTGCGCTCTGAGACGGGCACGCCTGAGCGCGGCCTTTCCCCCGGCGAGGGTGACCATACGATCCACGCAGAATACAGTTCTGGCCTTTCCGGCCACCATTCCAGCTACAAGGTGCCCCGCGACCCGCAGGCCTATGCGCGACGCTTCGTACCTAGACAGAAAGATTGACCCCATGACCGACACGACCACGAGCGCCGCCGAGGCCATCAAATCCACCATCGAAACGAATGACGTCGTGCTCTTCATGAAGGGCACGAAAGCGATGCCGCAATGCGGGTTTTCGAGCAAGGTGGCCGGCGTGCTGAATTACATGGGCGTCGAATATCAGGACGTGAACGTGCTCATGGATGACGGTATCCGGCAGGGCATCAAGGATTTTTCCGACTGGCCCACGATCCCCCAGCTTTACGTGAAGGGGGACTTCGTCGGAGGCTGTGACATCATCACCGACATGACGCTTTCGGGTGAGCTCGACACGCTCTTCGAAGAGAACGGCGTGGGCTTCGACAAGGTCGCGGCCGAGAAGATCCGCGAGCACAACTCCTAAAACCTCTTAAGTGCGGCCCCTTACGGGAAGCAGCTCAGGCATCGCATGAGGCTCAAGCGGAGCGCTTCTCCACTTCCGAGGCGATGGCCTCGGCCCGGGCAGCGAGTTCTTCCATGGCCTCGGTGACCTGCACCGGCAGCACCGGCACCTCCACTCGGTCTGGCGTGGGCGCGGGCCTGTCCTGAAGTTCCGAGATCAGCGCGTCGCGGCGTGAAAGCTTGTCCTCGGCCTGTCGCACGCGGTCCTCGACCTCCGCCGTCCGGTCGGCGAGCATCAGCCCCGCCATGAGCAGCATCTGTGCCTCGGGAATGCGGCCGGTCTGCTTGATGAGTGTCGCAGCCTCGCGGTCGAGCATGGCCGCCGCCGTCTGCAGGAAGTGTTCCTGCCCCGGCTCGCAGGACACGTCGAACTGGCGGCCGCCGATGGTGATCTTGACCTCAGGCATTGCTCGCTCCTCTGGCGACGATGGGTTCCAGCACGGAGACGAGTTCTGAGATCTCCCGCGCTTCCGAGGAGCGCTCGGCGCGGAGCGCTTCAAGCTCTGTCATCATGGCGCGGTTGATGAGATGCGCGTCGGGCGCTTCGGCCACGGAAGATTTCTGCAGCGCCTCGAGCGCGCTGCGCATCTCCTTGCCTGCGCGCTGAAGCTTGGCGTTTTCCTGTTCGGACGCGTCGACCTGCGCCTGCGCCGCCGCCACGGCGCTTTCGAGCGTATTAATCCGCTCTTCGAACTTGCGGCGCACCTGCTTCACACGTTGCTGGAGCTGCGCATTGGCGGAGCGCTCCTCCTCGAGCTGGGCTTCGAGCTCTGCCACGCGGCCTGCGTCGGGCTGTGCTGCCGGCGCGGCGGCTTCCAGCGGGAGCGCAGGCTCGACCTCGGGCGCGGGCGCGGCGGCAGGAATTTTCGCCAGCCCGCCTTGGATCCGCGCGAGAGCGGCGGCGAGCCGGCCTTCGAGCGCCGTGAATTTCTCGGATGTCTCCGACATGTCTGCCTCCTCATCGATCCGCCGCACGGTTGGCCGCTGTCGTCGAATCAAGCTGCTCTGTCCTTAACTATGATGAATGTCCCGAAAGCGCGCAAACCTCGCCGTGGGCTGCCGGTCTGCCCCGGCACGCGCCGCTAGCCCCGATGTCCAGCGCGCTTGATCTTCGGCTGCACGTTGTTATGCCTCCGCCAACGCCCGCAGATCACAATCGGAGACCGAAATGGACCTATCCGCCCTGGCCGCCAAGCACCCTGACCATTGGCGCCAAGCCACTGCCATCCGCGCGCTGACGCTCGACGCCGTCGCCGCGGCCAATTCCGGGCATTCCGGGATGCCCATGGGCATGGCGGACGTGGCAACGGTCCTCTTCAAGAACCATTTGAACTTCGATCCCACCGCACCGCTCTGGCCAGACCGGGATCGCTTCATCCTCTCGGCCGGTCACGGCTCCATGCTGCTCTATGCGATCCTGCATTTGACGGGCTATCCCGACATGACGATCGAGGAGATCCGGAACTTCCGGCAGCTTGGCTCCATCACCGACGGTCACCCCGAGTTTGGCCATGCCACCGGCATCGAAACGACGACCGGCCCCCTGGGACAGGGCATCGCAAACTCCGTGGGCTTCGCGCTCGCCGAGGAAATCCTGCGCGCGCGCTGGGGTGAGAAAGTGCAGAACCACTACACCTACGTCATCGCCGGCGACGGCTGCCTGATGGAGGGCGTGAGCCAAGAGGCCATCGCGCTGGCCGGCCGGCAAAAGCTCGGCCACCTCATCGTCTTCTGGGACGACAACGCCATCACCATCGACGGCTCCGTCGACATCGCAGACCGCACCGACCAGGTCATGCGCTTCCGCGCCTCCGGCTGGGACGTGCAGGAGATCGACGGCCACGACCCCGACGCCATCGACGCCGCCATCACGGCTGCCAAGGCCACCGGCACCCCCTCCATGATCCGCTGCACCACCCATATCGGCCTCGGCCACGCGGCGCAGGGGACCTCTAAGGCCCACGGCGCACTCACCGATATGGGCCAGCTCGAGGATGCCAAGAGGGCCTATGGCTGGGAGCACGGCTCCTTCGCGATCCCCGAGGATATCAAGCGCGCCTGGGAGGGCTTTGCCGAGCGCGGCAAGGCGGCCCACGCCGATTGGGCTCAGCGGTTCCTCAAGCTCTCGAACGCCAAGCAGGCGGAGTTCAACCGCACCTTCTCCGGCGAACCGCCGAAGAAGCTCTCGGCCACGATCAAGGCCTTCAAGAAGCAGGTCAGCGAGAGCCAGCCCAAGGTCGCCACGCGCAAGAGCTCGGAGATGGTGCTCGAGGTCGTGAACCCGGTCATGCCCGAAACAGTGGGCGGCTCCGCGGACCTCACCGGCTCCAACAACACCAAGACCCCCGATCTCGGCATCCATGACATCGACAACCGTACGGGCCGCTACATCCACTACGGTATCCGCGAGCACGGCATGGCCGCCGCGATGAACGGCATCCAGCTTCACGGTGGCCTGCGCCCCTATGGCGGGACGTTCATGGTCTTCACCGACTACGCGCGCCCCTCCATGCGCCTCTCCGCGCTCATGGGGATCCCGGTCATCTACGTCTACACCCATGACAGCATCGGCGTGGGCGAGGACGGCCCGACGCACCAGCCGGTGGAGCACTACGCGATCCACCGCGCGACGCCCAACACGCGCCTCTTCCGCCCCTGCGACACGGTGGAGACGGCGGAATCCTGGGAGCTGGCGCTGGCTGACCCGAGCGGGCCTTCCGTCCTCGCGCTCACGCGGCAGAACCTGCCCACGCTCCGCACCGAGCACAAGAATACCAACCTCGTCTCGAAGGGCGCCTACGTGCTCGCCGATGCCGAGGGCAAGCGGCAGGTCATCCTCATGGCCACGGGCTCTGAAGTGAGCGTCGCCATGGAGGCCCGCGACATGCTGCAGGCGGAAGGCATCGGAACGCGCGTCGTCTCCATGCCCTGCTGGGAGCTCTTCGAGGCGCAGGACGATGCCTATCGCCGCCGCGTCCTGCCCGGCGGGCCGGTGCGCGTGGCCATCGAGGCGGGCATCCGCTTCGGTTGGGATCGCTGGCTCTACGGCGAGCGCGGCAAGCGCGAAAAAGGCGCGTTCGTGGGGATGCACGGCTTCGGCGCCTCGGCCCCCGGCGCGGCCCTCTTCGAGCATTTCGACATCACGCCCGCCGCCACCGTCGCCGCGGCCAAGGACATGCTCTGAGGCGGATTGTTGGGACGGGTGCCTCCCGGTGCCCGTCCCGGTCTTTTGACCCGCTTCTGCCCAAGGCTCGTCCCCCAGCGCCATGACCACACGCCTCGCGATCATCATCTTCGCGCTCATCCTCGCGGCTATCGCGATCGATGCAGCGCTTCTGGGCGGCGAGGCGACCGTTTTCCTGATCCGCCGCGTACTCGATCTGATCGAATGGGTGGCCTTCTGGCGCTAGCGACGGGGCCGGCTTTCCCCTTCGACGGTTGACCTCGCGACGCAGCACTGAGATAGCCCCAGCGAGCGCCCGAGAGCGCACTTATTGGCTCAGCAAGATCATCTGGAGGCATCACCATGGCCGTGAAAGTCGCAATCAATGGATTTGGCCGGATTGGACGCAACGTGCTGCGCGCGATCATCGAGTCGGGCCGCACCGATATCGAGGTCGTCGCCATCAATGATCTGGGTCCGGTGGAAACCAACGCCCACCTCCTGCGCTACGACAGCGTGCACGGCCGCTTCCCGGCCGAAGTGAAAACCACCGACACGACGATCGATGTGGGCCGCGGACCCATGCAGGTCACCGCCATGCGCAACCCTGCCGACCTGCCCTGGAGCGACGTGGATATCGTCCTCGAATGCACGGGCATCTTCACCTCCAAGGAGGCCTGCCAGGCGCATCTCGAAAACGGCTCCTCCCGCGTGCTCATCTCCGCACCGGGCAAGGACGCGGACAAGACCATCGTCTTCGGCGTGAACGACGACACGCTCACCGCTGACGACCTCGTGGTCTCCAATGCGTCCTGCACGACGAACTGCCTGTCGCCGGTGGCCAAGGTGCTCAACGACGAGATCGGGATCGTGAGGGGCTTCATGACCACGATCCACTCTTACACGGGCGACCAGCCCACGCTCGATACGATGCACAAGGATCTTTACCGCGCGCGGGCGGCGGCGATGTCGATGATCCCGACCTCGACGGGCGCCGCCAAGGCCGTGGGCCTCGTCCTGCCGGAGCTCAACGGAAAGCTCGACGGCGTGGCGATCCGCGTTCCCACGCCCAACGTCTCCGTCGTCGACCTCACCTTCGAGGCCGCGCGCGCCACGAGCGTGGACGAGATCAACGACGCTATCCGCGCGGCGGCCAACGGCCCGCTCAAGGGCATCCTCGGCTACACCGACGAGATGCTCGTGAGCCAGGATTTCAACCACGATCCGCATTCGTCGATCTTCCACACCGACCAGACGAAGGTCATGGAAGGCACGATGTGCCGGATCCTCACGTGGTACGACAACGAGTGGGGCTTCTCGAACCGTATGGGCGACACCGCCGTCGCCATGGGCAGGCTGATCTAACGCTCGCGCATGGCTCGGGTTCCCGCCCGAGCCATGCCGACGCTGCAATGCAGCATTGCTGAAATACCACTTCACCAAGGGCCTCTCTTCCATACGTTAGCGCTATCGAAAGCAGAACGATGGAGGGCTCAATGATGGCTCTTTTCAACCACATCCAAGACCGGCTGGAAAAGCGCCGGGCCTACAACCGCACCGTGGCAGAGCTGCGGGCCATGCCGCTCGACGTGGCGCTCGACCTCGACATCTACCGCGAGGATGCGGAGCGGGTGGCGAGCAGCGCCGTTTACGGCCGCTAGGCTCCGGGCTTCAAACGCCGGCAGCTTGCGCGGCCGCTAGGGCAGCCGCGCGCCGAGCGCGCGCTCGACGGCGGGGGTCACGAATTTCGACACGTCCCCGCCCAGCCGCGCGATCTCCTTGACCAGCTTGGAGGCGATGGCCTGGTGCTCGGCCTCCGCCATGAGGAACACCGTCTCCACGCTGTCGTCGAGCTGGCGGTTCATACCGACCATCTGGAACTCGTACTCGAAATCCGCCACGGCCCGCAGGCCGCGGACGATGACTTGCGCGCCGACGTCCCGGGCGCAGTCGATGAGCAGGTTTTCGAAGGGATGCGCCACGAACTCGCAGCCCGTCTGCTCGCTGAGCGGCGCGAACTCCGCCTCCACCATGGCCACCCGCTCTTCCAGTGAGAAAAGCGGGCCCTTGTCGCGGTTGATCGCCACGCCGACGACGAGCCGGTCCACGAGCGCCCCGGCGCGGCGCATGATATCGAGATGTCCGAGCGTGATCGGGTCGAAGGTGCCTGGGTAGAGTCCGATGCGCATGTGCTGCCCTTTGAGGTCTGCCTAGCGGGGGACAAAGCAAAAGCCGCCCTCCCCCGTCAACCATTTGGGTGATCTGCTCGCGATGCGCGCGGGCCGGGATCCGCGACCTCGAGGTGATCGCGCCCCTCTTCGGGCCGCCCCGGGCGGCGGCGCGTCCTCGGCTTGACCCTCCCCGCGCGGCGCGGCACGTTCGGCGCCAACTGCGGAGGATCCCATGCAAGAGCTCACCCACTACATCGACGGCACCCATGTCAAAGGCAGCTCGGGCCGCTTTGCCGATGTGATGAACCCTGCCACGGGCGAAGTGCAGGCCAAGGTGCCGCTCGCAGCCCGAGGAGAGCTGGACCGCGCCGTGGAGGTGGCCATGGCCGCGCAGCCCGCATGGGCCGCCACCAACCCCCAGCGCCGCGCCCGGGTGATGATGCAGTTCGTCTCGCTCCTCCACCGCGACATGGACAAGCTCGCAGAGGCGCTCTCCCGCGAACACGGCAAGACGCTGCCCGATGCCAAGGGTGACGTGCAGCGTGGTCTCGAAGTCGTCGAATTCTGCATCGGCGCACCGCATCTCCTGAAAGGCGACTACACCGATAGCGCGGGCCCGGGCATCGACATGTATTCGATGAAGCAGCCGCTCGGCGTAACCGCCGGCATCACCCCCTTCAACTTTCCCGCCATGATCCCGATGTGGATGTTCGCCCCCGCCATCGTCTGCGGCAATGCCTTCATCCTGAAGCCGTCGGAGCGGGATCCCTCCGTGCCGCTCATGCTGGCCGAACTCATGGAAGAGGCGGGTCTGCCCAAGGGCATCCTGCAGGTCGTGAACGGCGACAAGGAAGCGGTGGACGCGATCCTCGAGCACCCGGTGATCCAGTCGGTGGGCTTCGTGGGATCCACCCCCATCGCCGAATACATCTACGCGCAGGGCTGCGCCCACGGAAAGCGCGTGCAATGCTTCGGCGGGGCCAAGAACCACATGATCGTCATGCCCGACGCCGACATGGACCAGGCCGCCGACGCGCTGGTGGGCGCGGGCTACGGTGCCGCGGGCGAACGCTGCATGGCGATCTCGGTGGCGGTGCCCGTGACGGATGAGGCCGCAGACCGGCTCATCGAAAAGCTTGTGCCCCGGATCGAGAAGCTGAAGGTCGGGCCCTACACCGCCGGAAACGATGTCGATTACGGCCCCGTCGTCACAGCCGCGGCCAAGGCCAATATCGAGAAGCTCGTGGAAAGCGGGATCGACCAGGGCGCCAAGCTCGTCGTCGACGGCCGCAACTTCAGCCTGCAAGGCTACGAGGACGGCTACTTCATCGGGCCTCACCTCTTTGACCACGCCACCAAGGACATGGACATCTACAAGAAGGAGATCTTCGGCCCCGTCCTCACGACGGTCCGCGCGCAATCCTACGAGGACGCGCTCGATCTCGCCATGTCCCATGAATACGGCAACGGCACCGCCATCTTTACGCGCGACGGCGACACCGCCCGCGACTTCGCCAACCGCATCAATATCGGCATGGTGGGCGTCAACGTGCCGATCCCCGTGCCGCTGGCCTACCACACCTTCGGTGGCTGGAAGAAATCCATGTTCGGCGACCTCAACCAGCACGGGCCGGATTCGATCAAGTTCTACACCCGCACCAAGACCATCACCTCCCGCTGGCCCTCGGGCATCAAGGAGGGCGGTGAATTCTCGATCCCCGTCATGGAGTAGTCATGGCAACAGGATCGAACGCGCTCCCGGACGGGTCGCTTCTCTACCTCTGGCACCGCGGGCATGCCTCGCTCGAGGATGCCTATGCCGAGCTGCATAAGATCGTGAGCGAGGGGCGGCTGAAGCCGGGCGTCCCGCATCTGCTCGACCTCTCAGAGGTGGTGAGCTTCGACAAGGACGCGCTCGAAGTGATGAAGATCAATCTCGACGTGGCCGTCATGCTCGACCTCCTCGGCGGTGAGACGCTGCTCGTGATGTACGCGCCCACGATCACCGCGCGCCGGATGGCCAAGATGATGTATGATTTCTGGCATGGTTCGGGGGTCGTGGTGCCGCGCATCGCCGACGAGGAGGCCGCGGCGCTCGCCATGGTAGGTCGGAGCGAGACGCGCTTTTCCGAGCTGGGCTTTGTCCCCGCGTAAGGGTCATCGGCTTGCACCCATGCCCGCGGCGCTAGTATCTCAGACATGTAAGACCTCGCAGGGAGGATGCGATGTTTGACCAGATGAACGAAGACCAGACCGCCATTTTCGACATGGCCAAGGCGCTCGGCCAGTCCGAGATCGCGCCCCATGCCCGCGCGTGGGAAGAGGCCGGCACAATCCCGAAGGCACTCTGGCCCAAGCTCGCCGAGCTCGGCTTCGGCGGCCTCTACGTGCGCGAGGACAGCGGCGGCTCGGGGCTCTCGCGCCACGACTCGACGCTCGTCTTCGAGGCGCTTGCCATGGCCTGCCCGTCCGTCTCGGCCTTTCTCTCGATCCACAACATGTGCGCCTGGATGATCGACAGCTTCGGCTCGGAAGACATGCACGCGGCACGGCTCGCGGACGCCGTCTCGATGGAGAAATTCTACAGCTACTGCCTCACGGAGCCCGGCTCCGGCTCCGATGCGGCCGCGTTGAAGACGAAGGCGGAGCGCACCAACGAGGGCTACATCCTCACGGGCACGAAGGCCTTCATCTCCGGCGGCGGCTATTCGGACGCCTACATCGTCATGGCGCGCACGGGCGACAGCGGGCCGAAGGGCATCTCCTCGGTCATCGTCGATGACCGCGCAGAAGGGCTCAGCTTCGGCGGGCTCGAAGCCAAGATGGGCTGGAAGGCCCAGCCCACCCGGCAGGTGCAGCTCGATGCCTGCGCGATCCCCGCGGCGAACCTCCTCGGCGAAGAGGGCATGGGCTTTGCCTACGCCATGAAGGGCCTCGACGGCGGACGCCTCAACATCGCCGCCTGCTCGCTGGGCGGCGCGCAGGCCGCGCTCGACGCCACCCTCGCCTACATGAAGGATCGGGGCGCTTTTGGTCAGAAACTCACGGAGTTCCAGGCGCTGCAGTTCCGCTTGGCCGAGATGGAGATCGAGCTGCAGGCGGCGCGCACCTTTCTGCGCTCGGCCGCGCAATCGCTCGACGCAGGAGCCCCCGACGCCACGAAGCGCTGCGCCATGGCCAAGAAATTCGTCACCGAGGCGGGCTCGAAGGTCGCCGATCAGTGCCTCCAGCTCCATGGCGGCTACGGCTACCTCGCCGATTACGGGATCGAGAAGATCGTCCGCGACCTCCGCGTCCACCAGATCCTCGAGGGCACGAACGAGATCATGCGCCTCATCGTGGCGCGGGACATGCTGCGCGCGTGAGCACGGCCCCGTTTCAGCGCGTCCCGGGCCTGACCCGGGACCTCGTGGACCGGAGTGAGAGGCCCCGGGTCAGGCCCGCGGCGTGTTGCACGGGATGACCGACGTTCACATCCGAACCGAGGGCCGCGCGGGCTGGATCACGCTCAATCGCCCCGCCGCGCTCAATGCCCTCACGCATGCCATGTGCCTCGAGATCGAGGAGGCGATCACCGCATGGGCCGGCGATGACGGCGTTGGCCACATCGTCATCGACGCGTCCGGCGACAAGGCTTTCTGCGCGGGCGGCGACATCGCGGAGATGTATGCCACGGGCATGGCAGGCGATTATGCCTATGGCCGCCGCTTCTGGACCGACGAATACCGCCTCAACGCCAAGCTCAAGCTCTACCCTAAGCCCATCGTCACCTTTCTCCACGGCTTCACCATGGGCGGCGGCGTGGGCGTGGGCTGCCATGCCTCGCACCGGATCGTCTGCGAAAGCTCGCAGATCGCCATGCCGGAGGTCTCCATCGGCCTTCTGCCCGATGTGGGGGGATCGCTCATCCTCGCTCACGCGCCCGGGCGCACGGGCGATTACCTCGCCGTCACCGCCGCGCGCATGTCCGCCGGGGACGCGATCTATGCAGGCTTCGCCGATCATTTCGTGCCTGAAGCGGACTGGCCCGCGCTCAAGGACAGGCTCCGTGAGGAGCTGGACTTGCCCCGGCACGCCGCGCCCCAGGCACCGCTCGCGGCCCATCAGGACGCACTTCAGGAGCACTTCGCGGGCGCGGGGCCAGCCGACATCCTGCGCAGCCTCGAGGGCGTGGAGGATCCCTTCCTCGCGGAGGCAGCGCGGCGCATGCGGCGCCATTCCCCGCTCGCCATGGCCTGCGCGCTCGAGGCGGTCCGCCGCCTGCGATCCACCGATGACATCACCCGCGCGCTCGAGCTCGAATACCGCTTCACGCACCGCGCGATGGAGCACGGCGATTTCATCGAGGGCATCCGCGCGCAGATCATCGACAAGGACAAGAGCCCGCGCTGGCGGCAGGGCGTCGACACGCTGTCGGCGGCGGAAGTGAGCGCGATGCTCCGTCCCCTCGGCGCCGACACACTGAACCTGGAGGACCCGGCATGAAGATCGGATTTATTGGCCTCGGCAACATGGGCGCGCCCATGGCGGCCAATCTGGCGGCGGCGGGCCATGACGTGATGGGCTTCGACACGGCTACGCAGCCCGAGGGCCTCTCGATGGCCGAGACAGCGCAGGGCGCCGCCGAGGGCGCGGACGTCGTCATCACCATGCTGCCCAACGGCGATATCCTCCGCGCGGTCGCAGCCGACATCCTGCCAGCCATGGCCAAGGGGGCTATCCTGCTGGATTGCTCCACGGTGGACGTGGCCTCCGCGCGGGAGGTGGCCGCCTCGGCGGCGGATCATGGCGTGGCCACGCTCGATGCACCCGTCTCCGGCGGGATCGGCGGGGCCACGAACGGTACGCTCACCTTCATGGTTGGCGGAGAGACCGCCGCCTTCAAGACCGCCAAGCCACTCTTCGACATCATGGGCCAGAAGGCCGTCCATTGTGGGCCAGCGGGCAACGGGCAAGCCGCCAAAATCTGCAACAACATGATCCTCGGCATCACGATGATCGGCACCTGCGAGGCCTTCGCGCTGGCCGACAAGCTGGGTCTCGACCGGCAGGCGATGTTTGACGTGGTGAGCACGTCCTCGGGCTATTCGTGGTCCATGAATGCCTACTGCCCGGCTCCGGGCATCGGCCCACAAAGCCCGGCGGACAACGATTACACGCCGGGCTTCGCCGCGGCGCTGATGCTCAAGGACCTGCGCTTGTCGCAAGCCGCCGCCGCCGATGCCGATGCCGACACGCCGCTCGGCGCAGCCGCCACGGAGCTCTACCGGCAATTCGTCGATGACGAGGGCCAGGGCGGCAAGGATTTCAGCGCCATGCTGCCTCGCTTCGAGGCCCGTGGACGAGGTTGATGGACGGGGCTGACCCCGCCTGCTATCTTGCCGCTGTCCGCGACCCAAGGAAGGAGGCTACCATGGCCACCACCACCGTCGTCGGCATCTTCATCATCGCGTTTGCGGGCCTTGGCGCCCTCTGGCTCTACCGCTCGGGCTTCTGAATACTACTCGGCCGCGAGTTTCCGTGCGTCGAGCATGGGCTTGAGATAGCGGCCCGTGTGGCTCTCCGGCACTTCTGCGACCTCTTCCGGCGTGCCGGTGGCCACGATCGTGCCCCCGCCATCCCCGCCCTCTGGGCCAACGTCGATGATGTGATCTGCCGTCTTGATGACGTCGAGATTGTGCTCGATCACGACGACACTGTTGCCCTGGTCGACGAGTTCATGGAGCACCTCGAGCAGCTTCCTGACATCCTCGAAATGCAGGCCCGTCGTCGGCTCATCGAGGATGTAGAGCGTGCGGCCCGTGGAGCGCTTTGAGAGCTCCTTGGAAAGCTTCACCCGCTGCGCTTCGCCGCCCGAGAGCGTCGTGGCCTGCTGGCCCACCTTGATGTAGCCCAGCCCCACGCGCATGAGCGCGTCCATCTTCTCGCGGATCGAGGGCACCGCCTTGAAGAACTCCTGCGCATCTTCAACCGTCATATCAAGAACATCGGCTATACTCTTGCCCTTGAACTGAATTTCCAGCGTCTCGCGATTGTAGCGCTTGCCCTCGCAGGTCTCGCAGGTGACGTAGACATCCGGCAGGAAGTGCATCTCGATCTTGATGACGCCGTCGCCCTGACAGGCCTCGCAGCGCCCGCCCTTCACGTTGAAGGAGAAGCGTCCCGGCTTGTAGCCGCGCGTCTTGGCCTCGGGCAGCCCGGCGAACCAATCGCGAATGGGCGTGAAGGCGCCCGTATAGGTCGCGGGGTTCGAGCGCGGCGTGCGCCCGATGGGCCGCTGGTCGATGTCGATGACCTTGTCGAGATGCTCGAGGCCCTTGATCGTCTCGCAGGGCGCGGGCGTCTGGCGCGCGCCGTTGAGGCGCATGGAGGCGGTCTTGAAGAGCGTCTCGATCGTGAGCGTGGATTTGCCACCGCCGGAGACCCCCGTGACGCAGACGAACTTGCCCAGCGGGAAGTCCACCGTGACCTCCTTGAGGTTGTTTCCCGTGGCCTTCACCACGGTCACCTTCTTCTTGCCCTTCTTGCCCGGGCGCCGCTCCGCGGGCACGGGGATGGAGCGCCGCCCGGCGAGGTAATCGCCCGTGACGGAGGCGTCGGTGGACATGATCTCCGCGGGCGTGCCCCGCGCCACGACCTCGCCACCATGGACCCCGGCCCCCGGGCCTATATCGAAGACGTAATCCGCCTCCCGGATGGCCTCTTCGTCGTGCTCGACGACGATAACGGTGTTGCCCTGATCGCGGAGGTTCTTGAGCGTCGTCAGCAGGCGGTCATTGTCGCGCTGGTGAAGCCCGATGGAGGGCTCGTCGAGCACGTAGAGCACGCCCGTGAGCCCCGAGCCGATCTGGGAGGCGAGCCGGATGCGCTGGCTCTCACCGCCGCTCAGCGTCCCCGAGGAGCGCGAGAGCGTGAGGTAGTCGAGGCCCACGTTGTTAAGAAAGCCCAGACGCTCGCGGATCTCCTTGAGGATCGCCCGCGCGATATCATTCTTCTGGCGCGAAAGCGCCTCGGGCACGCCATCACACCATTCCAGCGCCTCGCGGATCGACATCTCCACGACCTCGCCCACGTGACGCAGCACGACCTCGCCGTCGGTCTTCGATCCGATCTTCACCGCGAGCGCTTCGGGGCGCAGGCGATAGCCATCGCAGGTCCCGCAGGGGCGGTTGTTCTGGTAGCGCTCGAACTCCTCGCGGATCCAGCTCGAATCCGTTTCGCGGTAGCGCCGCTCCATGTTGGGAATGACGCCCTCGAAAGGCCGTGACACCTGGTAGACCCGGCCGCCCTCGTCGTAGCGGAAGGCGATCTCCTCCTCGCCGGAGCCATGAAGGAAGACCTGCTGCACATGGGCTGGCAGGTCTTTCCACTTCTGCTTCTTGTCGAATTCGTAGTGCCGCGCGATGGCGTCGATGGTCTGGAGGAAATACGGGCTCTTGCCCTTCCGCCAGGGCGCGAGCGCGCCATCGGCCAGCGTGATCCCCTGGTCGGGCACGACAAGGCGCTCGTCGAAGAAAAGTTCGTGCCCAAGACCGTCGCAATCAGGGCAAGCTCCGAAGGGCGCGTTGAAGGAGAAAAGGCGCGGCTCGATCTCGGGGATCGTGAAGCCGGATACCGGGCAAGCGAAATTCTCCGAGAAGGTGATGCGCTCCGGGTCCCCTTCTTTCGGCGCTGTCTCGAGGATTGCGATCCCGTCGGCCAGATCGAGCGCCGTGCGCAGGCTGTCGGCCAGCCGCGTTTCCAGCCCCTCGCGAACGACGATCCGGTCCACGACCACGTCGATATCGTGGCGGAATTTCTTGTCGAGCGTGGGCGGCTCGTCGAGCTCGTAGAATTCGCCGTCGACCTTCACCCGCTGGAAGCCCTGCTTGCGGAGCTCAAGGAAATCCTTGCGGTACTCGCCCTTCCGGTCGCGCACGATGGGCGCGAGGAGGTAGCCGCGCGTCCCCTCTTCCATGCGCATGACCTGGTCGACCATGTCCTGGACCTGCTGGGCCTCGATGGGCTGACCCGTGGCCGGCGAATAGGGCGTGCCGGCGCGCGCGAAGAGCAGCCGCATGTAATCGTAGATCTCGGTGACCGTGCCCACCGTGGAGCGCGGGTTCTTCGAGGTGGTCTTCTGCTCGATGGAGATCGCCGGCGAGAGGCCCGAGATGTGATCGACATCAGGCTTTTCCATCATGTCGAGGAATTGCCGCGCATAGGCTGAAAGGGATTCGACATAGCGCCGCTGCCCCTCCGCATAGATCGTGTCGAACGCGAGCGAGGATTTCCCGGAGCCCGACAGCCCCGTGATGACGACGAATTCGTCGCGCGGAATGTCCACGTCGATGCCCTTGAGATTGTGCTCTCGCGCGCCGCGAACCTCGATGAATTTCTGCTCAGCCATGGCCACCCCTTAATGACATCCAAGACATAGGTCCCGGACCCGCGCTCGCCAATTCAGATTTGTGAACGAAGCATGAACACCCTACCTCAAGCGCTGCGTCACCGCACGCACAATCATGAGCGCGGCCACCGGCCAGAGGATGAGCAGCGCCCAGAGGCCCGCATCTCCCGTCCCCGCTATGACGAATGCGAAGATCGGCGTGCCGAGCCCGGTCCCCACATTGCCCATCTGCGCGATGGCCCCCGTGGCCCGCGCCTGATCGCCCCCGCGCGCGTTCCACGCCGGGATCGCGGCAAAGCAGGCGCCCGGGACGAGGCCCATCCCGATGAAGAGAAGGTAGCTTGCGGGCCAGAAGCCCAGCGGCAGAGGCAGTGCGCCGAAGAGCATGCAGAGATATCCCAGCGCCATGACCCGCCCCGGCGGCTGCGACTTGCAGAGCCAGCCCGCCGCGAAGGTCCCCGCAAGCGAGACGAGCGGCAGGATGCCCGCGAGCTCCGGACGCGCGAAAGCAGGCGGCAGGAAGGTCACCGTCGCCACGAAGAGCAGCGTGTAGATCACGAAGACGAGCGCCGGCCCCGCGAGCCGGGCGCTGCCATAGGCCTCCCGGTGCGCGGCGAAGAAGGCGATATCGGTGGGTTCCCCGCGCGTGGGCGGCAAGAGCACCCAGAGCACGACGAAGAGCAAAGCGAAGGTCGCGCCGTGGGTGAGAAAGAGCGCCTCCACCCCGCCGAGCGCCAGAAGCGGTGGAAAGACGGCGGCGGCGACGGCGAAGGCCACGCCAAAAAACATCGCCCAGATCGACATGACCACCGGCCGGTCCGCATCGGTGGCCGCCGCCGCCATCGTGGGCGGCACGGCCACCACCAGCGCGAGATGCGAGACCCCTTCGAGGGCCCGCAGGAGCAGCATGGGCAGGTAAGGCGGCAAAAGCGCGCCGGCGAGGCTCACCCCTGCCCCCAGCGCCAGCGCGCCGAGGATCACGGGCCGCGTGCCGAGCCGCGCCACGAGTGCGCCCGCCACCACGCCCAACGCGATCCCGATCGAGGAGACCATCGTCACGAAAAAGGAAACCGCCTGCACGCTGGCCTCATAGTGCGCCGCGAGGGCGTCGAGCGTGAGCGAAACCTTGATGAATTGCATCGCCGCCAAGAGGCCGACGATGAAGAGAATGGCGACTAGGGCCCAAGATGTCCGCGCGGGAGGCTGCATCCGCCTCCCTTCGCGCCACTGCGGCAAGAAGGCAAGGCAGGCACGGAATTCCTTTCTTTGCGGGCCGGTCGAATCGCGCAACCCTGCGGTTCGTTCTTTTGGAGATTTCCGATGCTGTTGCGTTCTTTGATCGCCCTTTTCCTGCTCCTGTCGGCCCCGCTCGCCGCGCAGGAGCGCACCAATACGATCCTCGTGCTTGATGGGTCGGGCTCCATGTGGGGTCAGATCGACGGGGTCAACAAGATCGTCATCGCACGAGAGGTGGTGGGCACGCTGCTCGCCGATTTCCCCGGCGGGCAAAACCTCGGGCTCACCGTCTATGGCCACCGCACGCGGGGCGATTGCAGCGATATCGAGACGGTCGTCGCCCCCGGCCAGGGCACGCGCGGCGCCATCGAGCAGGCGGTCAACGGGATCAACCCGCGCGGCAAGACGCCCATGACCGATGCCATCATCAACGCTGCCGAAGCGCTGCGCTACACCGAGGAAGCGGCCACCGTCATCCTCGTCTCCGACGGCATCGAGACCTGCAATCCCGATCCCTGCGCGGCGGCGACGGCGCTCGAGGAGGCGGGCATCGATTTCACCGCCCACGTGGTGGGCTTCGACGTCACCGATCCCGAGGCGCTGGCGCAGATGCAGTGCCTTGCGGGCAATACCGGCGGCCAGTTCCTGACCGCGGCGAACGCCGCTGAACTGAGCACGGCGCTCACCCGCGTGGCGGTGGCGCCGGAGCCCGTTCTGGCGCAGATGGTCTTCGTCGCGCGCGCGGGCACCGGGGGCCCCGTGCTCGAGGATGTGCGCTGGAGCATCGCGCCCGCGGGCACCGCGGACGCGCGCGCCTTCGAGGGCACAGAGACGCTCACGCTCGAGCCGGGGGACTGGACGCTCTCGGCCCAGTGGGCGCAATCGGGCGAGATCATCTCCGGCGGCTTCGTCGTGCCGCCCGAAGGCAGCAGCATCGAGGTCATCTTCCAACCACTGCCGGAGATCGTCCCCGTCACCTTCCGCGCCGTGCTCGGCACCGAGGACGGCCCCCTCGTGGAGGGACCCGTGGAATGGACGCTGGGCAACGGCGCCTCGCAGACGGGCAACCCCTTACAGGCGGATTTCGAGGCTGGCTCCTACACCGTTACGGCCTACTGGCTCGCCGGAGAGGCCGCCTCTGATCCGCGGCAGTTCATCGCCGTCCCCGGCGGGCGCGAGGTGGTGGTCGTCTTCGAGGAGCCCGCGCCCACCGCCACGCTCACAGCCCCAGCGACGGCCCTCGCCGGATCCAGCATCGAGGTGGGCTGGGCCGGGCCCGGCGCAGCGGGCGATCTCGTCGCCGTCACGGATGCGAGCCGGACGGACGTGACCTTTCCCTATCGCTACGCCAACACAACTGAGGTGGCCCAGGGCAATCCGCTCCCCCTCCTCATGCCGACGGTCCCGGGGGATTACGTCGTGGAATACAGCCTCGGCGCAGGCGACGCGCGTATCGGCGCGGTGCCCATCACGCTCACTGAGCCTCCCGCGTCGATCACGTCACCAAAGACGGTCACCGCCGGCGCGCGGTTCGAGGTGGCTTGGGAGGGGCCGGCCTATGCCGGCGACAAGCTCGGTGTCACAGCGGCCGACGCGGAGGATCCGAACTGGCCCTACCGCTTCGCGACCCGCGCCGTGGACGTGACCGAAGGCACGACACTCATGCTGCAGGCCCCCACAGAGCCCGGCTCCTACGTCGTCGAATACGCCTTCGGGCAGGACAACCGCCGCCTCCTCGCCGTGGCGCTCGAGGTGGCAGAAGTCGCCGCGACGCTCACCGCCCCGGCCCGTGTGGAGGCGGGCGCGACCTTCGAGGTCGCTTGGACCGGGCCCGGCTACACCGGCGACAAGCTCGGGATCACGGCGGCGGATCATGAAGACATCGGCTGGCCCTACCGCTTCGTCTCCGACACCGCGGAGGTGGCGGAGGGCAGCCCGCTCAGGCTGACCGCCCCCACGGAGCCCGGTGCCTACGTGGTCGAATACGTGCTGGGGCAAGATAGCTCCCGCCTCGTCGCCGTGGCGCTCGAGGTCACCGGCGTCAGCGCGGCAATCACCGCGCCCGAAAGCGTCGCCGCCGGCTCCCGCTTCGAGGTCGCCTGGACAGGGCCGGGATACGCGGGTGACAAGCTGGGCATCACCGCCGCCGATGCCGAGGATGTCAGCTGGCCCTATCGCTTCGCCGAGGACACGGTGGATGTCGCGGGCGGGTCGACGCTCACGATGCTCGCGCCCACCGCGCCGGGCGCCTACGTCCTCGAATACGTGCTGGGGCAGGACAGCTCCCGCCTCGTCTCCGTGCCACTGACGGTCACGGCACTCGCAGCCACCCTCACCGCGCCGCCAGAAGCCCCCGCGGGCGCGCAGGTGGACGTGGCGTGGACCGGCCCGGGATACCCGCGCGATAAGCTCGGCGTCACAGCGGCCGACTACGAGGATATCGCCTGGCCCTACCGCTTCGCCGCCGATGAGACCCCGGTCTCGGAGGGCGCGGTCGTGCGCGTGCAGCTGCCCACGACGCCGGGCGCCTACGTCCTCGAATACGTGCTGGGCCAGGATTCGAGCCGCCTTGCCTCCGTGCCCATCACGGTGACGCCCGTCAGCGCCACGCTCACGGCACCCGCCACAGGCGCGGCAGGCAGCGAGATAGACATCGCCTGGGAGGGGCCGGGCTACGCCCGGGATTTCATCGGGATCACCCCGGCTGACTACGAGGATATCGCCAGGCCCTATCGCTTCGCGGAGCGGACGCGAGATCTGCCCGGCGAGGTGTTGCGCCTCACGCTGCCTGACACGCCGGGCGACTACATGCTCGAATACGTGCTCGGCCTCGACACGTCGCGCCTCGCGGCCATCCCCATCACCGTGACGGAGAACTGATCCGCGTGGCGCCATTGCGCCGCGCGTTAACGCATTCTTCACTTAGCTGAAGGAAGGATTTCCAGACTGGGAGGGCGCCACCCATTGCGGCATCCTCGCGGTATTATTTCGAAAGGCTGCCGCCATGTTCAAGCAATTGCATTACCTCACCATCGCCGCGATCATCTGGGCCGGCGCCACCACCATCGCGGTGGCGCTCGTCGGGTAGGCGGCGCGTACCCCTCAGAAGTGGATGGCTCGGTCCCACGCGTCGAGCGTGCTTTCGTGCATCATCTCGCTGAGCGTCGGGTGCGGGAAGACGGTCTCCATGAGGTCCTCTTCCGTCGTCTCGAGCTTTTGGCCGATGACGTAGCCCTGGATCATCTCGGTGACCTCCGCGCCCACCATGTGCGCGCCGAGGAGCTCGCCCGTCTTGGCGTCGAAGACCGTCTTCACGAGGCCCTCGGGCTCACCCAGCGCGATGGCCTTGCCGTTGCCGATGAAGGGGAAGCGGCCCACCTTGATCTCGCGGCCCGTCTCCTTGGCCTTCGCCTCGGTGAGGCCAACGGAGGCGACCTGCGGGTGGCAATAGGTGCAGCCGGCGATGGCCTCGGGCTTGACCGGGTGCACGTTGTTCTTGCCCGCGATGAGCTCGGCCACCATGACCCCCTCGTGGGAGGCCTTGTGCGCGAGCCAGGGCCCGTTCGTGGCGTCGCCGATGACGAAGAGCCCCTCGACGCCGGTCCGGCAGTACTCATCGGTCACGGCAAAGGAGCGGTCGAGCTTCACACCCGCCTCCTCGAGGCCGATGCCCGAGGTGTTGGCCACGATCCCCACGGCGGAGATGACGGTGTCGAACTCCTCGGTGGTGACCTTGCCGCCCTCTTCGATATGCGCGGTGACCTTCCCTCCCGCGCCGTTGGGCTTGCGGTCGAGCTTTTTGACCATCGCCTTGGCGCGGATCTTCATGCCCTGCTTCTCGAAGGATTTCCGCGCGAAGGCGGAGATTTCTTCGTCTTCCACGGGCAAGATGCGGTCCATGACCTCGACGACGGTCGTGTCCGTCCCCAGCGTGTTGTAGAAGCTGGCGAATTCGATGCCGATGGCGCCGGAGCCGATGACGAGAAGCTTCTTCGGCATCCGCGGAGGCACGAGCGCGTGCTTGTAGGTCCAGACGAGATCGCCATCGGCCTCGAGGCCCGGCAGTTCCCGTGCGCGAGCACCGGTGGCCACGATGATGTTCTTGGCGGTGAGCTCCTCGGACCCCTTCTCCGTCTTGACCGTGACCTTGCCCTTACCTGCGAGCTTCGCCTCGCCCATGATGGCCGTCACCTTGTTCTTCTTCAGAAGATGCCCCACCCCGCCGTTGAGCTGCTTGGCCACTGCGCGGGAGCGCGCGACGACGGCGTCGAGATCGTAATCGATGCCCGAGGCCTTCAGGCCGAATTCCTTGGCGCGGTGCATCAGGTGGAAGACCTCGGAGGAGCGCAGCATCGCCTTCGTCGGGATGCAGCCCCAGTTCAGGCAGATGCCGCCCATGTGCTCGCGTTCCACCACGGCGACCTTGAGGCCGAGCTGTGCGCCGCGGATCGCGGCCACGTAGCCCCCGGGGCCAGCGCCGATGACGACCATGTCGAAATTCTGAGCCATTCTGCAGACCTTTCTCAAGCGTTTGTTTAACATTAAACAAACTCACCCAAGGTCAAAAGGGGGTGCAGGCCAACCCGGCGGCAATGCCGCACTGCGCCCACGGCATAGCTGAGGCGCGACCCGAAGCTGGTCCTTCAGGCGTCTTCCACCTGACGGAGGACGCTGCCATAGCCACCGAAATCGAGGAATTCGCGCTCAGGGGCCGTCATCCGACGCCCGAGCGCGGCGTTGCGGGTGGGAAAGCGGCCGTAGCGGCGGATGATCTCGCGGTGCGCCTTGGCGTGCAGGAGGTTACCCGCGCCCGCCTCCGGCATCCGGGTGGCAAAGAGCCTCACGGCGCGGTCCTGGTCCGGCAGGCATTCTGAATGCATGAGCGGGAGGTAGAAGAACTGCCGCGCGGGGGCGTCAATGCGCTTGTCCCAGCTCTTATCGACGGCCATCTTCGCGGCCGCGAGCGCGTAAGGATCGGAGGCGAAGGCCTCGCCCGTGTCGCGAAACATGTTCCGCGGGAACTGATCCATAAGGATGATGTAAGCCAACGTGCCCGAGGGATAGGTGAGCCAGAGCCCGTAGCGGCCTTCCATGGCCTCGGTCCAGCCCGCCTCGAACCGGTCGCGCACGGCGGCATCGAGCTCCGCGCCACCGCGGTACCAGTCTTCAGGCTTCAGCTCGTCGAGCCAGAAGCCCAGCACGTCTTCCGGGGTCGTCATGGTGCCCGCTCCTTCACCGCCATCCATCGTCTTTTGCGCCACGCTGCGAAAGCCGGGGCCAAAACGCAAGGGTCAGGCGGCCTTGTCGGGAGATTGTCCGCCCTCTGCCTCTTTCGCGTCCTCCTCGGCGCTCTCGAAGTAGTATTCCTGCGCGGCCTCGAAAGCCACGGGCGAGGAGGCCGGCGAGATCGGCGCGTAGCTCGTCGCCTCGTAATCCTCGGCGCTGTAGGTGCTCGGGCGGCGCATCATCCGGTAGGCCGCGTAGCCTGCGAGCCCGAGAAGGAGGACGGTCAGGAAAAGGAAGAAGCCCTGAGGCCCCACCGTCCCCATGACCCAGCCCGTGACGAGCGGGCCGAAGATCGCGCCCAACCCGTTGATGAAGATGAGCCCGCCGGAGGCCGCCGCCATGTCCTCGTACTCGATGAAGTCGTTGGTATAGGCGATGAGGAGCGCATAGAGCGGGTTGGCCGCGCCGCCGATGAAGAACGCCGCGACGAGGATCACGGGGAAGGAAAACGGCAAAAGGAACGCGAAGGCCGCCGCGCCGCCGCCGAGCGCCGCCGTGTAGAGGATGAGCACCCGGCGATCCATCCGGTCCGAGAGGTAGCCGATCGGGTATTGCAGCACGACCGCGCCCACATAGAGCGTCGCCACGAAGATCGAGATCTGCTGCACGCTCATGCCGGCCTGCGTGCCGTAGACCGCCGACATGCCGAACATGGCCGAGAACACGCCGCCAAGCAGCGCCATGCCCATGCAGCCCAAGGGCGAGATGGCGATGAGCTCGCGCAGCGTCATGGGCTTCGTGGTGTCAAAGGCGGGCGTGGGCGAGATCGACAGCAGGATCGGCGCGAAGGCGAGGCTCACCAGCACCGAAGGAATGATGAAGAGCTCGTAGCCCGCCGGATCTCCGAAGCCGATGATGCCCTGCGCGGCCACCACGCCGGTCATCTGCACGATCATGTAGAGCGAGAGCGCCTGCCCCCGGTTCTCCTTGGTGGTGGCGTTGTTGAGCCAGCTTTCGGCGGTCACGTAGACGCCCGAGAAGCAAAAGCCGATGATCGCGCGCCCCAGCGTCCAGGCGATGGGATCGGTGAGCACCGGAAAGAGGATCAGCACCGCCGAGATGAGCGAGCCAAGAGCGGCGAAGACACGGACATGCCCGACCCGGCGGATGAGCTCGGGCGTGGCACGTGAGCCGCCGAGGAAGCCCGCGAAATAGGCCGACATCACGATCGACATCTCGAGCGTGGAAAAGCCCTCGATCCCGCCGCGCACGCCTAGGAGCGTACCCTGCAGACCGTTGCCCACCATCAAGAGGCCCATTCCGAGCAAGAGCGCCCAAGCGCTCGCCACCACAGCCCGCATCGCACCGCTCCTTCGCTTGCGCTTCTGCGGCGCGGCTAGCTGGGAATCAGCAGTGCGTCCACCCGTCCACGGCCAAGAATGTCGGTTTCAGACCGCGCGCCCTTGGCGGCGTCTCAGGGCCAGAGCAGGGAGGCGTCTCCGTAGGAGAAAAAGCGGTATCTCTCGGCGATGGCATGGTCATAGACCGCGTCCACCCGGTCCTTCCCGATAAAGGCGCTCACGAGCATCATGAGCGTTGATTTGGGCAGGTGGAAATTCGTCATCAGCCCGTCGGCCACGGCGAACTCGAAGCCTGGCGTGATGAAGATGTCCGTCTCTCCCGTCCACGCCCCGAGCGTCCCGCCCCGTCCCGCGGTCTCGAGGAGCCGCATGGCCGTCGTGCCCACGGGGATGACACGCCCGCCCTCGGCCTTCGTCTTGGTGATCTCGGCGGCCGCAGTCTCCGTGACCTCGCCCCATTCGGGATGCATCTTGTGCTCCGAGATGTCGTCCACCTTCACGGGCAGGAAGGTACCCGCGCCCACATGGAGCGTGACGAAGGAATGCTCAACACCGCGCCGCGCGAGGCTCGCCATGACACCGTCATCGAAGTGAAGCGAGGCCGTGGGCGCCGCGATGGCGCCCGCATGGCGGGCAAAGATGGGCTGGTAGTCATCGCGGTCCTGCGCGTCCGCCGGGCGCTTCGCGGCGATGTAGGGCGGCAGAGGCATGTGCCCGGCGCGGTCGAGGGCGGCGTCGAAATCATCCCCGGCGAGCGAGAAGGCGAGCCGCCCTTGCCCCTCGCCCTTGGAGACGAGCTGCGCGGAGAGCGCGTCGCCAAAGACGATGATCTCGCCCTCGGTCACCTTGCGCAGGGGCTTGAGGAGCGCGTCCCAGGTGCCATCGGGCTGCGGTGCAAGGAGCGTGACCTCGATCTTGGCCGTCACCTCGCCCTGCGCGCTCGCCCGCGTGCGCGTGCCGAAGAGGCGCGCGGGAATGACCTTCGTGTCGTTGAAGACGAGCCTGTCGCCGGGATGCAGGTGATCGGCGAGGTCGCGCACGACCGCGTCCCGCAGGCCCGAGACCGCCGAAATTAGAAGCCGCGCCGCGCTCCGCGGGACAGCCGGGCGCGTGGCGATGAGCGCCTCGGGCAGCGCGAAATCGAAATCTGAGAGTTTCATGGGCCTGACCGTCCAGCAGCTACTGCGACACCTCGGGCGGCGCGCGGCGGAAAATTTCCCTGAACATGCCCGGCGTCAAGACGGAAAGCGGGTTCACCGAGACCTCTGGCGCAGCCGCCGGTCCACGGAGGTTGAAGTTGAAGCCGATGAGCCCCTCGCCCCGCCGTGTGAGAAAGGAGCCGATGCTGTTGACGAGATAAAAGGGCGAGACGACGCCCTGGAAGTCCATGCTGCGGTTCCGGAGGTCGAATATCCCGTCGAGCGAGATGCCGAGCGAGGCCCCGGTGGCGCTCGATTCCGTCACGATCACCTGGGCAGGGGTCAGCCGGAAGTCGGCCTCCACGTCCGAGAAGACGAGCCCGCCGCCATCCATCTGCTCGAGAAGACCCACCACCGAGATCGCTGAAAGGAGCGCGGCCATGGAGGGCGCGTCGGTCACGCGGATGTTGCTGAGCGTTACGCGCCCGTCGAAGACCCCCTCGCCTGCGCGCGGCTCGAGGTTGAGCGCGAGGTTGCCGCCCTGCACCTGCCGGAAGAGCCCGGCATCCCGGATGACACCGCCGCCATCGGCGCTCTCCACGCGGATGCGCGGCCCGTCCGGCGTGCCCTGCACGCGGCCCTGGAGCGCGGTCCCGCCGTTCATCTGCGCGGTGAAAACACCCGCCAGGCCGCCCGTGGTGGTGAAGTCGCCCCGCAGGTTGGTCAGGATGATGTCCTCGGAAACGACGAGCTGGTCGAGCGAGACCTCGAGCGGCGGGCCGTCGGCTCCGCCTGCGCTTTCGCCGAAACGCGCGCCGCGGAGATCGAGGGCGGCCTGTCTGAGGCTCACGGCCGGCGGGCGGCCCACACCGCGCCCGATAAGCGCGACACGGCCCACGAGCCAGTTGCCCACCGAGACCCGCGAGAAGTCCGCGCGGCGCAGCCCCGTCCCGCCGGGGGCAAGCGTGATGCGACCCTCCGCCGAAAATCCCGGGCCACGCAGGACGAGGGCCTCGACCTCGGGCGTCTCCCCCAACCGGCCCTCCACGAGAAGCTCGCCCGAGCTTGCGGGCGGCTTCACCCAGCTCACCGGTGGCACCGCCACCCGCAACCCCACCAGATCCGACCTCAGCGAAAAGCGCGGAAAGGCGCCCTCGGCCTCCTGCGGTGGTAGCGAAAGCGCCAGCGTGCCCCGCCCCTCTCCGCTGACGCTCCCGGGCGGAAGGTCGATCCCGAATTCGTCGAGGAGCGCGGGCGAGAGCGCCACCTCTGCGCGCACTTCGCTGGGCTGCGGGCCCTGGCCGAAGACGGCAGACCAGGCACCGTCGAAATCCACGCGCCCGAGGCTTCCGCTCCCGGCGATGGTGATCCCGTCCACGCCTACGGTCACGCGCCCCCTGGGCAGCGTGAGGGTCTTGCCCGCGATGATCTCCGTACTGCGCACGCCGAAAAGCTCGGCACCCATCTCGAGCGCCACGTCGCTGCCGCGGAGGCGCGGTTTCATCGGAAAGGCGATGCGGCCCGCCACTTCCGCGCGCCCGTCAGCGAGGGTCACGGGCCGGCCGGCCTTCGACAGGAAGCGGAATGGCTCCTCATCGAGCACGGAAAGCACCGCCGTGACAGTCCCCGCCGCGCGGAGATCGATCTCCGCTGTGGCGGGTTTCTCGCGCATATTGGCCACGTTGAAGACCGATCCTGCTGCATCGAGCACGCCGCCCTGGGGAGCCTGCATCTCTCCCTCTTCGACGAGGATCGTGAACTGGTGGTCATGGACGGACATGACACCCACGCCGCCGGTGATCGGGGGCAGGCTGCGCAGGATGCGCACCTCCGCGTCGCGGAAGCGCTGGCTCATGGAGATGGTGGGCTTTTCACCCGGCTCGGTACGGATCGCCCAGCGGGCATCCTCGATGAGGCCGCCCTCGATATTGGCTGCGAGCCAGCGGCGGAGCCCGGGCCGCGCGCTCTCCGGCCAGAGCTCGCGCGCGCGCGCCGCGTCCACGCGGTCGACGGCGGCATCCACGGCCACCCGCCAGCCCGCCTTCCCCGCCGCGATCCGGCCAGAGACGGTCGCGGTCGTCTCTCCGTCCACGGCCACGCCGTGCCCCACATCGAGCGTGAAGGGGTCGAGACGGAGCCGGAAATCTGCGGCGACGGCATCGAGCGCGCGCGGCGCGTCGTAGAGCCCGCCGGGATTGCCCTCGATGTGATCGACGGTGAATTGCCCGACGATCTCGCGCGGCGCGAGGCCGCGAAAATCCTGTAGCTGCGCCGTGCCATGGGCTGTGGCCGAGCCCCAGTCGGTTTCGAGCGAAATCTCGTCAAAGCGGAGCCGCTGCTCCGCGCGGTCATAGGCGAGCGCCATGAAGGCCGTCGTGAACGGGATCGGGCGGCTCGCCGCGTTGGGGCGCAGCGCGCCCTGCCCGAGCTCGAGAGAGCCCTCCAGCGTGTCGAGCCCCCCGCGCCCGACGCTCGTGCGCATCGCCACGGACACCGGCGCGTCGAGCACGGCCAGCCAGGCCAGCGCCGGCACCTGGCTTGCGAGGTCCGCGGCCGCCGCATCCTCCACCACGGCAGAGACAGAGATCTGCCCGTCACTCCCCTCGCGGCCCACCGAGAGGGAGAGCGTGGCGAGGTCCTGGCGCCCGGTGAGAAGCGCGGCTTCCGCCGTCAGGAGCAGGTCAGCGCCGTCGCGGAAAAGGCGAAGCTGCCCGCCATCGCCTGTCCAGTTGCCGCCGGTCACGCCGTCCGAGTAGTTGATCGTGACGTTCTCCGCAGAGATCTCCACGAGGCGTTCGAAATCCGGCCGGTCGAGCACCGTGTCGATCCGCCGAAAGAACTCGTCGAGGTCCCGCAGCGCGCCGAAGCCGCTCCCCGGTGCCCCGCCGAGCGATATGTCAAAGCTGCCATCGCCGCTGCGCGCGACCCGGAGCACGAGGCCCGAGAGCGCGAGCTTGCGCAGGCGCAGATCACCTTCGATGAGCGCCCCGACCGCCAGGTCGCCCCGCAGGCGGCGCAGGTCGAGCATGGGCGCCCCCGCTTGGATCAGCGCCACATCGTCGAGATAGACCTGCGGGTGGAAATCCGCGTCGAGCCCCACGCGGATCGACCCGAAGCTCAGCGCGCCGCCGGGCACGATCGCCTCGGCCTCGGCATTGACGCGCTCGGTCACCCAGGGCCCCACGGGGATCGGATCCGTGCGGAGGCGCGCCGCGCCCACGACGACGAGCACGACCAGAAGGGCGGTCATGCCACCTGTGACCCAAGGCCAGCGTCGTCGCTTCGGCGTCTGCGTCTTTTCCTGCACGGACCGCCCTTTAACCCGTCTCCGCGCCGCCTAGAACAAGGCACATGAACGCACGGGAGACCACCTCATGATCAACGAAGGCGACACCGCCCCCGATTTCACCCTGCCCCGCGACGGCGCGGGCGACCTGACGCTCTCCTCGCTCCAGCCGAAGGCAGTCGTTCTCTACTTCTACCCCAAGGATGACACGCCCGGCTGCACCAAGGAAGCGATAGCGTTCACCGAAAGCGTCGAGGACTTCGCGGCCGCCGGCGCGGTGATCGTCGGCGTCTCCAAAGACCCGGTCAAAAAGCATGACAAGTTCATCGCCAAGCACGATCTCAAGGTCGCCCTCGTCAGCGACGAGGAGAGCGATGTCTGCGAGCAATACGGCACATGGGTGGAAAAGAGCATGTACGGCAAGACCTACATGGGCATCGAGCGCGCGACCTTTCTCATCGACGGCTCGGGCAAGGTTGCCAAGGTCTGGCGGAAGGTAAAGGTGCCCGGGCACGCGGACGCCGTTCTCGAGGCCGTGAAAGGGCTCTGAGACGTCGGCGAAATCCCGCCAATCCCAAGCAAATACGCCGCAGTTTTGACATGTTTGACCGCGACCATGTTGCGGGCCTGAAACGCCGCGGCTAGACACGCGCGAAAGGCTCGCAGGCCGCGCGGGGGGATGTGCGCGACCTGCCAAAAGAGGCAACGGGAGCGGGGCAGATTTCTTGCTGACGAAACTCAGACACCGGTTTCACACGGCGCTCGAGCGCCGTATCCCTGAAAAGCGACTGTTTCTAAGGACCGACACAGAGACCCGGTTTGTCCGCCTCGGCCCCGGAACCCAGCTCATCGCCTGGGCGGGCAGCACTGCAATCGTCGCCTGGGCCATCGTCGCCACCGCGATTTTGCTCATGGACTCGATCGGCGCGGGTAACTTCCGCGAACAGGCCAAGCGTGAGCAGGCCATCTACGAAGACCGCCTCAACAGCCTTTCGGCCCAGCGGGATGCGCGCGCCGCAGAGGCCGCAACCGCTCAGGAACGCTTCAACGCAGCGCTCGAGCAGGTCTCGGTCATGCAGGCCGAGCTTCTGGAAAGCGAGGATCGCCGCCGCGAGCTCGAACGCGGGATCGAGGTCGTGCAGGCCACGCTGCGCCGCACAGCCTTGGAGCGCGACGCCGCCCGCGACGCGCTCGAGACCGAGCTGGCGCAGATAGAAGCCGCCGGGGGCGCTCTGCCCGAGGCCGCGCGGGCCGGTGAGATCGAGGCGACGCTGGCCTTTCTCGCCGATGCCCTCGCAGAAACCGCCGAGGAGCGCGATACCGAGGCCTCCGATGCGGCCCTCGCCCTCGCGCTGGCCGCCGACATGGAAAACGAGCTGAAGCTCCTCGAGGCACGCAACGATCAGATCTTCCGCCGCCTCGAAGAGGCCATGACCGTGAGCGTGGAGCCGCTCGACAAGATGTTCCGCGCCGCGGGCCTGCCCACCGAGAGCCTCCTCGAGCAGGTGCGCCGCGGCTATTCCGGGCAAGGCGGCCCGCTCACGCCGCTCGTCATTTCCACGCGCGGCGCGGGCCCAAATCCGGACGGTCAGCGCGCCAACCGGATCCTGAACGAGCTCGACAAGATGAACCTCTACCGGATCGCCGCCGAGCGTGCGCCTTTCTCGCACCCGGTTCGCGACCGTCATCGCTTCACCTCGGGCTTCGGGCCGCGCTGGGGGCGGATGCACAATGGCGCCGATTTCGCCGCGCCCACGGGCACCGACATCTTCGCGACTGCCGACGGGGTGGTCATCCATGCCGGATGGCTCTCGGGCTATGGCCGACTGATCAAGATTCAGCATGAATTCGGGATCGAGACGCGCTACGCCCATTTATCTAAGATTCGAGTGAATGTGGGGCAGCGGGTATCGCGCGGGCAGCATATCGGTGATATGGGCAACAGCGGACGGTCTACCGGCACTCACCTGCACTACGAAATCCGCGTCGGCGGCAAACCCGTCAATCCGATGATCTACATCAAGGCTGCACAAGATGTTTTCTAAGAGCAAAATCAACGAGCCCGCCAGCACAGGCGAGAACGCCCCGAAGCCGGAGACGAAGTCCGAGGCACCGAAGCCGGAGTTCAAGAGCTCCGTGGCCGCCACGCCGAAGGCAAAACCGCCGGCCTCCACCCTCTCCGCCGATCTTACGATCCAGGGCAACCTCAAGACCTCCGGCGACATCCAGATCGAAGGCCAGGTGGAGGGCGACATCCGCGCGCACCTCCTGACCGTGGGCGAAGGCGCCACCGTGAAGGGCGAGTGCATCGCCGACGACGTCGTCGTCAACGGCCGCATCATCGGCCGTGTGCGGGGGCTCAAGGTCCGCCTGACTTCCACCGCCCGGGTGGAAGGCGACATCATCCACAAGACCATCGCCATCGAAAGCGGCGCGCATTTCGAAGGCTCGGTCCAGCGGCAGGACGATCCGCTCTCCACGGCCTCGAAGAAGCCCGTGCCAAAAGCGGCCGCCGCGGCCGACTGATAGGCAGAGGCCGCACACCATGGTGACCACGGATCAAGCGCCGCAGCCCTCTGCGGCGCTTTCCTTTTGCGCGGAGAAGAACCGCAAGCTGATCCTTACCGCCGCGATCCTCGCCTCCTCGCTGGGCTTCATCGACGGTACGGTCGTCTCCATCGCGCTCCCGGCCATGCGCGCCTCGCTCGAGGCCACGCTGCCGCAGGCGCAGTGGTTCTCCAATGCCTACATGCTCTTTCTCTCGGCGCTGATCCTCGCGGGCGGCGCGCTGGGAGATCGCTTCGGCCTCGCGCGCGTCTTCTCCATCGGGATCGGCGCGTTCATCTTGGCCTCGCTCGCCTGCGCGGTGGCCCCCACCCCGGAATTCATGATCGTGGCCCGCGCGCTCAAGGGCGTGGGCGCCGCGCTCATGGTGCCGGGCTCCCTCGCGCTGATCTCGCGCGCCTATCCCAAGGCGGAGCGTGGCCGCGCCATCGGCATCTGGGCGGCGGCCTCGGCGCTCACCACGGCGCTCGGCCCCATCATCGGCGGGCTCGTGCTGACAGCCGGCGGCCCCGAATTCTGGCGCTGGATCTTCGCGATCAACCTTCCGCTCGGGCTGCTCGCGCTCTGGATCCTGAGGCGCGCCGTCAAGAGCGACCCGGCCCAAGAGGATCACCCCGTGGACTGGATCGGCGCGGGCCTTGCCACTGCGGGCCTCGGCGCGCTGGCATACGGGCTCACGGCGCTGGAGGGCGCAGGGCCCGCCCTGCCCGCCCTCGGGCTCTCGGTCCTGCTCATGGCCGCGTTTCTCTGGCACGAGGCCCGGGACCCGCACCCGATGATGCCGCTGTCGCTCTTCGCCGATGCACGCTTCTCGGCGGCCAACCTCGCCACCTTCCTCCTATACGCGGCGCTCGGTGCGATGCTCTTTTACCTGCCCATGGCCGTGATCACCGCCTGGGAGGTCACGCCGATCGAGGCCTCCGCCGCCTTCGCGCCGCTCTCCATCTTCATCTCGACGCTCTCGACACGCATGGGCAGCCTCGCGGACCGATACGGACCGGAGCCCATCATCGCCATCGGCGCGGGTATCGTGGCGCTGGCCTACCTCGCCACCGCCGTCACAGCGCCGCTCCAGAGCTTCTGGTTCGCCACCTTCCCGGCGATGGTGCTGGCGGGGCTCGGAATGGCCTTCGTCGTGGCGCCGCTTTCCGCGGCGGTCATGGGCAGCGTTGACGATTCGGAAACAGGCGCGGCCTCCGGCGTGAACAATGCCATCAGCCGCATGGCGAGCCTCGTGGCCATCGCGGCCTTCGGCTCCTTGGCCGCATGGAGCTACGGCGCCGCCGGCGGCACGCTGAGCTTCGGCGGAGATGAGACGGGGCCGGGCCACGTGGCCGCGGTCAATGCGGCGTTCGCGGCGATCTCCTACGTGGCGGCTGCGCTCTGCGCGGCGTCGAGTGTCGTGATGCTCGCCGCCAGATCGCGGCGCGCGGTCTGAGGCAGATCCCCGGGCTTGTCCATGGAATGAGAGCGCATCGGAGAGGCCCTGCTCTTCGGGCCTAATCCTCCGCGGTGGCCTCGGCCCGGCTCTTGCCGGCCACATCCATGGCCAGCGTGGCCGCCATGAACGCATCGAGATCGCCGTCGAGGACGCCCGAGGTATCCGAGGTCTCGTGGCTCGTGCGCAGGTCTTTCACCATCTGGTATGGCTGGAGCACGTAGGAGCGGATCTGGTTGCCCCAGCCCGCCGAGCCCTTGGACTCGTGGGCCTCGTTGATGGCCGCGTTCCGGCGGTCGAGCTCCATCTGGTATAGCCGTGATTTCAGCGCCTTCATGGCGATATCGCGGTTCTGGTGCTGGGATTTCTCCGAGCTTGTCACCACGATCCCCGTGGGCTGGTGGGTGATCCGCACGGCGGAGTCTGTCGTGTTGACGTGCTGCCCGCCCGCGCCCGAGGAGCGGAACGTGTCGATGCGGATATCCGACGGGTTCACCTCGATCTCGATATTGTCGTCAACCACAGGGTAGACCCAGACCGAGGCGAAAGAGGTCTCGCGCGTGCCCTTGCCGAAGGGCGAGATGCGCACGAGGCGATGCACGCCGCTCTCGGATTTCAGCCAGCCATAGGCGTTGTGCCCGCTGATCTTGTAGCCGACGGATTTGATGCCCGCCTCGGTGCCCGCTTCCTCGGATTGCAGCTCGACCTTGTAGCCCTTCTTCTCGGCCCAGCGGACATACATCCGCTGGAGCATCTGGGCCCAGTCGCAGGCCTCGGTTCCCCCTGCCCCGGCATTGATCTCGAGGAAGGTGTCGTTGCTGTCGGCCTCGCCATCGAGGAGCGCCTCGAGCTCCTTTTGCGCGGCCTGTTCCGCGAGGGCTTTGATCGCGCCCTCGGCATCGGCGACGACCTCCGAGTCGCCCTCCGCCTCGCCCAGCTCGATGAGCTCCACGTTGTCGGTGAGCTCGCCGCGGATCCCATCGTAGGTGGCCATCTTGTCCATGAGCGCCTGCCGGTCGCGCATGAGCTTTTGCGCGCGGGCCTGATCGTCCCAGAGGTTGGGATCCTCGATCATGGCGTCGAACTCTTCCATACGGTGCGCCGCGGTCTCGATGTCCATCCGCTGGCCGAGCAGGTCGAGCGATTTCTCGATCGCCTCGGCAAGTGATTGAATTTCCGTGCGCATGGGGCCCTCCGTCTGAGGCCGCCTAAGTACCGCCGCGCCCCCGCGCTTACAACCCGCGCCGGGGCCGGGGCGCGTGGATGCTGCCGGGGTTGAGGAGGCCTAGTAGAGCCCGCCCGAGCCGAGCGCGCCCACCGATGCCGGACCACCCACGGTGGCCGTCGTTCCATCCGATTTCCGGATGGTGCGCACCGCCTCGTTCTCGCCCGTGCCGAAAAGCGGAACGTCACTGCTCATGGCAAAGCCGCCGTCGAAGGTCAGGCCGAAGATCGGCTCTTCGCCCTCGCGAAAATACTCGGCCACGACGTTTTCGCCGAAGGCCTCGTTCGAGAGGCGCGCGCCGGTGAAGCGGTCAATGTTGATGAAGACCCCGCCGGGTGGGACGTCGAACGCCTCGCCGCCGTATTTCTCTACCGCCTCTTCCATGAATTCCTGAAAGACAGGCCCGCACATGGACCCGCCGCCCGCGCCACGCCCGAGCGGTGCGGGGTCGTCGAAGCCGATATAGCAGCCCGCCACGATGTTGGACGTGAAGCCCACGAACCAGACATCCTTGGCGTCGTTCGTCGTCCCGGTCTTGCCGGCCACGGGCACGGGCAGGTTGACCGTGCGCGCCGCGGTGCCGCGCTGGACCACGCCCTCCATCATGGAGGTGAGCTGGTAGGCCGTCACCGCATCCATGACCCGCTCCCGGTTCGACCAGATGAATGGAGGCTCGCCCTCGCGCAGGTTCAGCACGCCACAATCCTCGCAGGTGCGCTGGTCGTGGCGGAAGACGGTCCTGCCGTAGCGGTCCTGCACGCGATCAACGAGCGTGGGCTCCACCCGCTCGCCGCCATTGGCGAACATCGCGTAGGCGGCGACCATCTTGTAGAGCGTCGTCTCGTCGGAGCCGAGCGAGGCCGCGAGCACCTCGTTCATCTCATCATAGACGCCGAAGCGCTCGGCGTAGGAGCCCACCGTGCCCATGCCGATCTCCTGGGCGAGGCGGATGGTCATGAGGTTCCGCGAGCGCTCGATGCCGGTGCGCACGGGCGTGGGCCCGTAGAACTGGTTGGAGGCATTGCGCGGCCGCCACACGCCCTGGGGCGTGTTGATCTCGATGGGCGCGTCGATGACGATGGTGGCCGGCGAGTAGCCGGAATCGAGCGCCGCCGCGTAGACGAAGGGCTTGAACGAAGAGCCCGGCTGCCGCTCGGCCTGCGTGGCGCGGTTGAAGACCGAATGCTGGTAGGAAAAGCCCCCCTGCATGGCAAGCACGCGCCCGGTATTGACGTCCATGGCCACAAAGCCGCCCTGCACCTCGGGCACCTGCCGGAGGCTCCAGCCGTCGCTGTCGCGGCGCACATGGACGACGTCGCCCGCGCTCACGAGATCGCCAACGGCCTCGGACCCGGCCCAGCCCAGATCGCCGGCGGGCACCGACGCGGTGCCCTCGAAGCCCTCGATACCGAGCGTCGCACCGGCCCCCGCTTCGAGCACCACGGCCGGATACCAGAGGCCGTCGAGCACGATGTCGCGGGCCACATCGGCATCGCTGAGCGCCGCGCGCCATGCCGTCTCGCTCCCGAGCGCCTCGGTGGGGATGGTCTCCCCCGTGCCGCGCCAGCTCCCCTGGCGGCGGTCATAGTCCTCAAGACCGCGGCGCAGGGCCTCGGCGGCCTCCACCTGCATCTCCGGGTCGATCGTCGCGCGCACGGAGTAGCCGCCTGAAAAGAATTCCGCCTCGCCGAAATCGCGCGTGAGCTGACGCCGGATCTCGTCGGTGAAGTAATCGCGGGGCGGCAGCGCCGACTTGAAGCTCTCGAAATCGCCGGATTGCACTGTGCGCAGCGGCTCGTCCCGCGCGCTTTGGAAGGCCGCCTCGCTCAGGTAGCCGTTCTCGTACATCTCGCGGAGCACGAAGTTGCGCCGCTCCACGGCACGGTCGTATTCCCGGACAGGGTGATAGGTCGAGGGTGCCTTGGGCAGGACGGCAAGATAGGCCGCTTCGGGCGCCGTGAGCTCGCGCAGCGACTTGTTGAAATAGGTCTGCGCCGCCGCCGCCACGCCGTAGGAGTTCTGACCGAGAAAGATCTCATTGAGGTAGAGCTCGAGGATCTGGTCCTTCGACAGCGTCTTCTCGATCCGCGTGGCGAGGATGATCTCCTTGATCTTCCGCTCCACCGAGCGCGACCCGTCGAGCAGGAAGTTCTTCATCACCTGCTGGGTGATGGTGGAGGCCCCGCGCAGCTCCTCGCCCCGGCTGACGACGGCGTCGCGGATCGCGGCGGCGATGCCGCGCGGGTCATAGCCCGTGTGATCGTAGAAATTCTTGTCCTCGGCGGAGATGAACGCCGCCTTCACCAGCGGCGGGATTTCTTCGGCGGAGGCAAACAGCCGCCGCTCCGAGGCAAATTCGTCGATGATGCGCCCCTCGCCGGAATAGATGCGGCTGATGGTCTTCGGCGCGTAAGTCGCGAGCTCGCCGTAGGACGGAAGATCCCGGCCATACATGTAGAAGATGCCACCGATCCCGAGGGCGGCCATGAAGATGCCGAGCGTGATGAAGGAGAAGAGCCCGCCAAGGATGGAGAGCAGGAATCTCGTGATCCCGCCCACGGCCCGGCTCGTCGCATCGACCCCGGTCTTGATTGCCTGTCCGCTCATGAGAGCCTCTCCTCGCTGAGTGCCACGCTTTTGCCAGAAAGGCTGCGCCGCATCAAATCACTGGCTGGTGTCACTGGCGGAGAAGTGCCCGCTCGACACGGTCCGCTTCGGACCAGCTCTTGATCCCGTCGGCGAGCCCCCGGATGATCCTGCCGCGCTTCTCGGGGCTCTGCAGCTCGAGCCGGTCGCGCTCGGAGCTCAGAAAGCCCACCTCCACCAGGACGGAAGGCACATCGGCGCTCCGCAGTACCGCGAAATCGGCCGCGCGGCGGGGATTGGAGTTGAGCCGCGCGCCGCGGCCCTCGAGACCCTTCACGACGTCGTCCTGCAGCGTGCTGGAGCGCGGCCCGATATCGAGCCGGGCGAGATCGAGGAGGATCGTGGCGATCTCGTCGCCCTGCCCGCCCAGATCGACGCCTGCGAGGATATCCGCGCGGTTGTGACGCTCGGCGAGGAGTGCGGAGGCCGCGTCGGTGGCCTCGTCGGCGAGGACATAGGCCGTGGCCCCCTCGGCATAGCCCTCCTCGAGCGCATCGGCATGGAGCGAGATAAAGGCATCGGCACCGAGTTGCCGCGCGAGCGAAGCGCGGGCGGGCAGGCTCGTGAAGACGTCTTCTGTCCGCGTGAGGTGCACCTCGAAATCACCGGCGCGCCGCAGCGCATCGCGCAGCTCCAGCGCCATCATGAGCATGAGATCGGCCTCCTTCACCCCGCCCCGCTCCGCACCGGGATCGACGCCGCCATGGCCGGGGTCGATGACGACGACGACGGTGTCGTCAGGGGCCTCTGGCGCGGGGGCGCTGCGGGTGAGCGCCACGGCGCTCGCCGGGGCACCCGAGGCTGCGCGAAAGGCCGCCTCTGAGCCGCGCTTCAGCTCCACCGTGAGCCTCGCCTTGCCCGCGCCCTGTCGGAGCGCGCTGCCTTCGAGGAGAAACGGACCCCCGAGCGGGATGACGAGGCCCGACCAGCCCGGGGCGAGCCCGCCGACCGCTACGGGGCCGGCATCGGCGCTAACGAGGTCCTCGGTGTCCAGGCCCGTCCAGGTGACATCGGAGAATTCCAGCACGAGCTGGTGCGGGTCGGCGAGGGTATAGACGCGGTAGGGGACGCCTTGGCTCAGGCCGAGCGTGAGCGTCAGGTTGCCCCTCGATTGCTCGAGCCGGGTCTCGTCCGGGAGCACGCGCGCCAACGCGCCGAGCTCTTGCCCCTGCACGGGCGTCGGGAGGGCTGCAAGGCCAGTCAGGTAAAGCACTCCAACTGGGCCAATAACCCCAGCCGGGCCGAGAAGCCCCGTCAGCCAAATGAAGATGAGTGCGACCGCGCGCATCCGCCTGCTCTTTGTTTTGCCCGACACCTACCAAAGCCGCGCGCTTCCCGCCACTCACACGGCGCGGCGCGAGGCAAAAAAGCGCGTGAGCCGCGCGAGACCCTCCTCGATATCCGCTGTCGCCCGCGCGTAGCTGAGGCGAAGGGTCCGGGCGCCCCGCGCGGCGTCGAAATCGAGCCCCGGCGTAACTGCCACGCCGGCCTCGGCGAGGATGTCCTGCGAAAGGTCGAGGCTGGTGTAGTCGTCGCTCACGAAGGCGCTCACGTCGAGATAGATGTAGAAGGCCCCGTCCGCCGGGGAGATGACCGGCAGCTCCGCCCGGGCGAGTCCCTCGAGCAGGAGCGCGCGGTTGGCGCGGTAGGTCTCGATATGGGCATCGAGCTCCTCGTGGGCGGTGAGCGCGCCGAGGGCGGCCACCTGGCTTGCGGCGGGCGGGCAGATGAACATGTTCTGCGCGAGCCGCTCCACCACGCGCACGTGAACCGCGGGCACGACCATCCAGCCGATGCGCCAGCCCGTCATGGAAAAGTACTTCGAGAACGAGTTGATCACGTAGACCTCGTCCGTGACCTCGAGCGCGGAGACGGCGCGGCCTTCGTATGTGAGCCCGTGATAGATCTCGTCCGAGATGAAGGCGCAGCCTTCGGCGGTGCAAGCCGCGCTCAGCCCTGCCAGCGCCTCGCGGGAGAGCATCGTTCCCGTGGGATTGGCCGGCGAGGCGGCGATCAGGCCCTTGAGCCCCGCCACGTCCGAGGGTTGCGGCTGGAATCCGAATTGCGGCGCGCCGGGGATCGAGACCGCCTCAAGAGACATCGCCTTCAGGATCTGCCGGTAGGAGGGATAGCCCGGGGCAGCGAGGCCCACCCGGTCGCCCGCATCAAAGAGCGCCGAAAACGCAAGCAGGAACGCGCCCGAGGCCCCCGCCGTCACCACGATCCGCTCCGCCGGGATCTCGAGCCCGTACCAGCGCCGGTAATGCGCAGAGATCCCCTCCCTGAGCTCCGGCATCCCGAGGGCCACCGTGTAGCCCAGGGGCCCCGCCTCCATCGCCTCCGCCACCGCGCGGCGCGCCGCCGCCGGGGCAGGCGTCGAGGGCTGGCCCACTTCCATGCGGATCACGTGGCGGCCGCTGGCCTCCGCGCGGCGCGCGGCCTCCATGACATCCATCACGATGAAGGCATCGACGGCGCTGCGGCTTGAGCTCTCCATGGCACTCCTCCTATGGTTCGCGCATGTCTACGCAGATGCCTGCCGCGTCAATGGTGCTTCCCGTCATTCGGATCCTCGCCGTTCTCGCCTGCCTCCTCGCGGCTCAGGCCGCGCAGGCTGTGAGCCTCCTGCGCGATGCGGGCATGGAACGGTCGCTGCGCGAGCTCGCGCGCCCCGTGCTCGAGGCCGCCGGGCTTTCCACCGGGCGGGTCAAGATCCTCATCGTCGACGATGCGAGCCTCAATGCCTTCGTCATCAACGGTGATGCCATCTACATCCATTCGGGCCTGCTCATGCGGCTCGGCCGCGCAGAACAGCTCCAGGCCGTGATCGCCCATGAGGCCGCCCATATCGCCAACGGGCACATCTCGCGCCGCATGGCCAATGCCCGCGCCGCGGGCCGGGCCTCCGCGCTCGGCATGCTGCTCGCAGGCGCCGCCGCCGCCGCCGGGGCCGACGGACGCGCCGTGGCGGGCATCGCCATCGGCTCCAGCGGCTCGGCGCAACGGCTCTTCTTCAGCCATACCCGCGCCGAGGAAGCCTCCGCCGATCAATCCGCCATCCGCTACATGCTGCGCGCGGGGATAGACACCCGCGGCAAGCTCGAATTGATCGATATCTTTCGCGGTCAGGAGGCGCTCTCCGCCGGGCGACAGGACCCCTATAACCGAACCCACCCGCTCACCAGCGACCGCTACCGCGCCATCCAGGCCCTCGTGGGCGCGAGCGCGAGCGGCGCGGCCCCCGCCGACGGCACCGCCGCGTACTACTTCGCCCGCGCCCAGGGCGTGCTGAGCGCGTTCAAGAGGGCACCGGGCTGGACGCTCCGGCGCGCCACGGGCAGCAGCGACGTGGACATGATGCGCCGCGCCGTGGCCCATCACCGACAAGCCGATACCGGCCGCGCCACCGCGGAGATCGCGCGCCTCGTGGCCGCGCGCCCGAACGATCCCTATTACCGGGACCTGCAGGGCCAGATCCTGCTGGAAAGCCGGCAGGTGGGCGCCGCCGTGGACGCCTATGCGCGGGCCGTGAACCTTGCCCCAAACGATCCCCTGATCCTTGGCGCCTATGGCCGCGCCCTCCTCGCGCAAGACACCGCCGGCTCCAACGCTCGCGCGCTCGACGTCCTCATCCGCGCCCGCGGGCGGGACGCCCGGGATGCCCGCATCCTGCGGGACCTTGGTCTGGCCTATGCCCGCGCGGACAATCCCGGCATGGCCGCTCTTTCGGGCGCCGAACGTCTCGCCCTACGCGGCTCCATCGGCGAGGCCGCCACCCTCGCCCGCCGCGCCGCTGGACTTTTGCCCACGGGCTCCACAGGGTGGCAGCGCGCCCAAGACATCATCCGAACAGCGGAGCTTTCACGTTGATCCAGACCCGACCGATCCTCGCCGCCGTCCTTCTCGCTGGCGGCATCGCCACGCAGGCCCCCGCGCTCGACGTCTCCGGCATGACCAAAACCGAGCGGGAGGCCTTCCGGGCCGAGATACGCGCCTATCTGCTGGAGAACCCGGAGGTCCTCATGGAGGCCATCGAGGTGCTGGAGAGCCGCGAGGCGGTGACCCAGGCCAACACCGACGCGGCCCTCGTAAAGGCCAATTACGATGCGCTCGTGCGCGACGAGAATTCATGGGTGGGCGGCAATCCCGACGGCGACATCACCATCATCGAATTCCTCGATTACCGCTGCGGGTTCTGCAAGCGCGCCTTCCCGGAGGTCGAGGAGCTCGTGTCCTCCGATGGCAATATCCGCCTCATCGTGAAGGAATTCCCGATCCTCGGGCCGCAATCCGTCCTCGCCTCCCGCTTTGCGATCGCCGCGAAGATGCTGGAGGGGGACGACGCCTACAAAGCCGTCCATGACGCGCTCATCAGCTTTCGCGGCCCGATCAGCGACGCGAGCCTGGCCAACGTCGCCATGGATCTCGGCTTCGAGCCCGCGCCGGTGCTGGCCAAGATGACTGCGCCGGAGGTCGACGAGGTCATCGCTGACAACCGCGCGCTGGCGCAGGCCATGCAGATCACCGGTACGCCGACATTCGTGATCGGAGGTCAGATGCTTCGGGGATTTCTGCCGCTCGAGGGCATGCAGGCCCTCGTGGCGGAGGAGCGCGGCTGAGCCTTGTGAAAGGCTAGAGGCCGAGCTCTTCAGCGGACACGAGCGGATAGACTTCCTTGATGGCCTCGGGTGTGAGCGCCACGTTGCGCGCCGTTGAGGCGCCGGGGCCAGCCGGGCCGAAATAGAGCTCACCCACCTGGAAATAGAGCGCGCCGGAATTGCCCGCGCGCAGCGTTGCATCGCCCATGTCGATGGGCAGCTCTTCCGTGCCGCCTGGCGGGATGATGCCCTCGAACCGCACGGTGCCCGCGCCGTCGCGCACGCGCACCCAGCTGTCTTCCACCGCGACAAGTGAGACGGTCATCTCGCTCAGATCCGGCAGGACCGCCGAGGCCACTGTGGGCTTCGGCAGGACGTCTGGCGATCCAAGCTCCGCGAGGAGCTCGAAGAGCGCGCTGTCGGCGAGCGGGTTCGCCGGAGCGTAGGCCGCGCTGAGATCGGTGGAAGCGAGCTCGATATCGTCGATCGCGCCGGAGCCCTGACCCGCGGGGCCCACGAGGGTCCCGTTCACGCGGAAATAGAGCGCGCCCGCATTGCCCGCGCGCAGAACCGGTGTCTCTTCGGTGACGGGCACGGCGTACTCTTCGCCCGGGGCAAGCACCTTCTCGAAGACGACCGAGCGGCCCGGCGTCTGCACGCGCACCCAAGTGGGCAGCGTAGCGACGAGGGTGATCTCGGGGGCGTCGCCCTCGGTGACCATGATGCTCGGCGCGCGGTCGGCATCGGGGACCGCGTCGATGCGGGGCCCGGCGGCAAAGAGGCCGTTGGCATTGGGATCGAGGGAGGCGATTGGCGCGTCGCGCGCCACCATGACTGGCACGTCGAGCGCGGCCGGGCGGTAGAGCCGCTCCAGCGCATCGGCGGAGGGTGCCGCGACGGTGGGCGCGACGTCGCTCGCCAGATCGCCCGTGAGATCAGAAGCGCCGAAGCCCACGTCGAGCCCGCCGGTGAAATCGCCCAGATCGGCGACCACGTCGGGGGCCTGCTCCACGGGGACGAGATCAACGCGCTGCACTTCCTGTAGGATCGCGAAGCCGCCGTAGCCGAGGCCCGCCACGAGCGCGAGAAGCACGAGCGAGGACCCGATGGCACGGGGCTCGACGTTGCTCAGGAAGCTGTCGGCCACGGGCTGAAACGGCACGGAGGGCGCGGCGAGCGCCTCTGCGGCCGGGCGGCCCGTCACGCGCTCCTCGCGGCCCTTGCGGGCGGGGAGCGCCTCGGCGGACATGCCGTGGGCAGTGGTAAAACCGCTTTCTTCGGAGAAGCGTGCGAAGGCCCATTCCGGGTCCATGTTGAGATAGCGCGCATAGGAGCGCACGAAGCCCGCGATGAAGCCGGGCGTCTCGAAGGCGGAGGGATCGCAATTCTCGATCGCGGCCACATAGGAGGCCTTGATCTTCAGTTCGCGCTGCACGTCGAGGAGGGACTTGCCCATCGTCGCACGCTCACCGCGCATCATGTCCCCGAGCTTGAGCTCGAAGTCATCGAAGCCGCGCGGCTGGTCTTCGGCTTCGGGAGCCGTCGGCTGCGACCAACGTCCCATCATGATGAAACTGCTGCCTGCACGTTCATCGGTTGCCCTTGTCCCCAAACAAGCAGCGCGTCTCGATTCGGGCGCTGCCTAGCGATAAAAAGTGCCTACCACTAAATGGTTAGGATTGCACGAATGACGCTACCGTTAGCCTGCCAATTGGGCACGATTTAGCTCACAACGTGCCCAAAGACTGTCCATCGCAGTCACGAGGTGATCGCAGGCCGCGGCATCATGGACAGGCGACGGTGTGAAGCGCAGGCGCTCCGTCCCCCGGGGGACCGTGGGGAAATTGATCGGTTGGACGTAAATCCCGAACTGCTCGAGCAGCATGTCTGAGATCATTTTGCACTTCACAGGGTCGCCCACATGCACGGGCACGATGTGCGAGCCGTGATCGATGATCGGAAGCCCGAGCCCCTTCAAGCGGAGCTTGATCGAAGCCGCCTTGGCCTGGTGCGCCGCACGCCGTCCGGCATCTTCCTTCAGGTGCCGCACGGAGGCCGCCGCTCCGGCCGCGATCGCCGGAGCAAGAGACGTCGTGAAAATGAAGCCCGGCGCATAGGAGCGGATTGCATCCACCATGCGCTCGGAGGCGGCGATGTAGCCGCCCATGACGCCATAGGCCTTGGCCAATGTCCCGTTGATGATGTCGAGCCGGTCAAGCAGCCCGTCACGCTCGGCCACGCCGCCGCCGCGGGGGCCGTACATACCCACGGCATGGACCTCGTCGATATAGGTCATCGCGCCAAACTCGTCGGCGGCGTCGCAGATCTCCTCGATCCGGCCGAAATCGCCGTCCATGGAATAGACGCTCTCGAAGGCCACGAGCTTTGGCGCGGCCGGGTCATCGGCGGCCATGAGCTCGCGCAAATGAGCGACGTCGTTGTGCCGGAAGATCCGCTTGGCCCCGCCATTGCGGCGCACGCCCTCGATCATGGAGGCGTGGTTCAGCGCGTCCGAGTATATGATGAGCCCGGGAAAGAGCCTGGGCAGCGTCGAAAGCGTCGCGTCATTGGCGATGTAGGCGGAGGTGAAGAGCAGTGCCGCGGGCTTGCCGTGCAGATCGGCGAGCTCGGCCTCGAGCTCCTTGTGATAGACCGTCGTGCCCGAGATGTTGCGCGTTCCGCCGGAGCCCGCGCCCGTGGCGTCGAGGGCGGCATGCATCGCCGCGATCACCTTGGGATGCTCGCCCATGCCGAGGTAGTCGTTGCCACACCAGACCGTGATCGGGACCTGCGCGCCGCAGGGCTTCGTCCACGTGGCATTGGGGTAGTTGCCTTGCGTCCGCTCGATATCGATGAAGGTGCGGTAACGGCCTTCCTCGTGAAGGCGTTCGAGCGCTTTGGCGAGATGGGCTTCTGTGTCCAAGAGACGAGACCTTTCTGGCTTTCCACGGATATATGCCGCTTTTTGGAATGGTTCCAAGTTCCAAATTGCCGCGCATTCTGCCTTGATTTGGATCAAGGCCCTCGACACTTTCCGCCCAGCCTCTAGCGTCCCCGGGACCGAGAAAGAGAGGCTCCCATGATCGACCCCGTCCTGTCGCGCATCGACGCAGACCTGCCCGCCGCCACCGAGCGCCTCATGGAGCTTCTGCGCATCCCGTCGATCTCCACGGACCCGGCCTACAAGTCGCAGTGTGATCTCGCCGCCGATTGGCTGGTGGCCGATCTCGAGACCCTGGGCTTCTCGGCCTCCAAGCGCCCCACGCCCGGCCACCCCATGGTGGTGGCCCATGGCGAGGGGCCAGCGGATGGGCCCCACGTTCTGTTCTATGGCCATTACGACGTGCAACCGGTGGACCCGCTTCACCTCTGGGACCGTGATCCGTTCGACCCCGCCCTCGAGGAGACCGAAAAGGGCCGCGTGATCCGTGCCCGTGGGGCCGCGGACGACAAGGGCCAGCTCATGACCTTCGTGGAGGCGTGCCGCGCCTGGAAGGCCGTCCACGGCACCCTGCCCTGCAAGATCACGATCTTCTTCGAGGGTGAGGAGGAATCGGGCTCCCCCTCCCTCGTACCCTTCATGGAAGAGAACGCAGCCGAGCTCACAGCCGATATCGCGCTCATCTGCGACACCGGCATGTTCGAGGACACGACCCCCGCCATCATCACCCAGCTGCGCGGGCTGCTCGGAGAAGAGCTCACCATCACCGGCCCTACGAAGGATCTGCATTCCGGCATGTATGGCGGCGCGGCGATGAACCCGATCCGCGTGCTCACCCGCATCCTCGCCAGCCTCCATGACGAGACCGGCCGCATCACGATCCCCGATTTCTATGAGGGCGTGCCGGAGCTGCCCGGCCAGCTTAGGGGCCAATGGGATGCGCTCGGCTTCGACGCGGCGGGCTTCCTTGGCGATGTTGGGCTCTCCGAGCCTGCCGGCGAGGCAGGTCGCAGCGTCCTCGAGATGCTCTGGTCGCGCCCGACATGCGAGGTGAACGGGATCTGGGGCGGCTATACCGGCGACGGCTTCAAGACGGTCCTGCCATCCGAGGCCCATGCGAAAGTCAGCTTCCGTCTCGTGGGCACGCAGGATCCGCACGCCATCCGCCGGAACTTCCGCGCCATGGTGGAGGCCGCCCTGCCCGCCGATTGCTCGGTCAGCTGGAAGGAGCACGGCACCGGCCCGGCGAGCCAGATGGCCATCGACCACCCGGCCTTCGAGGCCGCGCGCGGCGCGCTCAGCGCGGAATGGTCGGTGCCCGCCGCCTATATAGGGGGCGGCGGGTCGATCCCCATCGCGGGGCATTTCAAGGAGGTCCTCGGGATGGACGCGATGCTCGTGGGCTTTGGCCGCGACGACGACCAGATCCACAGCCCCAACGAGAAATACGACCTCGAGAGCTTTCACAGGGGCACCCGCAGCTGGGCCCGCATCCTCGCCGAGATGACGCGCTAATGGGACGGAGGGCGCGCTGGCACGGGCCCGTGCCCAGTCGGCGCTCGGTGCACCGGTGATGCATGGCCGAATTAAGCCATGGGCCAATCGTGGTACGGCGTTCTGAAGGGAAGTGGGTTCTGCGGGGAAGTGGCGCGGTTGACGGGGCTCGAACCCGCGACCCCCGGCGTGACAGGCCGGTACTCTAACCAACTGAGCTACAACCGCGCGTGGAGTGCGGATTAGGCTTTGCGTCAGGGGGCGTCAAGCACGTTTGTCACCGCTGGCTCGAATTTCGTCCGAGCCCCCGCGTGACCCGCAACAATCGCCCCGTCAGGCGGCGGATCACCGCTTTTCCGGCAACGGGATATGCTCCTGATTATCGCCGGGCGGCAGCTGGAAACGTCCATGTTCCCAGTCACCTGCGCGCCACGCTTCCTTTGCGTGTTCGATGCGTTCCTTGGAGGAGGCCACGAAATTCCACCAGATGTATCGGGGGCCTTCGAGCGTCTCTCCGCCCAGGAGCATGACCCGCGCGCCGGCCTCCAAGGCCGTCAGGCTCACCGGATCGCCGGGCCGGAAGACCATCATCTGCCCCTTCTCGAAGCGCTGCCCGGCCACGTCGATCGCGCCGTCGACAACGTAGACCCCACGATCCTCGTGGTCGTCGGGCATCGGCAGTTTCGCTCCCGCCTCGAGCACCGCATCGGCATAAAACATCTCCGACGCCGTCTTCACCGGCGCCCGCTCCCCATAGGCCGTCCCGAGGATGAGACGCACCACTTTGCCCTCGCCCTCCATCTCGGGCAGATCGGCCTTTGCAGCATGGACGAAATCGGCCCCGCGATCCTCGTGATCCTTGGGCAGCGCCACCCAGGTCTGGATGCCGAAGAGGCTGTGCGGCTTCTTGCGGACCTCCCCGTCGGTCCGCTCCGAATGCGTGATCCCGTGACCGGCCACCATCCAGTTCACCGCGCCCGGCTCGATCCATTGATCGGTCCCGAGGCTGTCACGGTGGTGGATCGTCCCCCTGTAGAGGTAGGTCACAGTGGCGAGGCCGATATGGGGATGCGGGCGCACGTCCATGCCCTGCCCCGTCACGAACTCCGCAGGCCCCATCTGATCGAAGAAAATGAAGGGGCCGACCATCTGCCGCTTGGGCGCGGGCAAGGCACGGCGCACCTCGAAATCTCCGATGTCACGGGCACGCGGCACGATGACGGTATCGATGGCATCGATCTCGGTGCCCGTGGGGCAATGCGGATCGAGGGCGGGGTTCCAGGACATAGGCGTCTCCTTCCTAGCTCAATTGTACGGTAGCGCGATGGAAGCGCGCACAAAACGCCCTGAACAGATGAGCTATCGTGCGCCAGCGCGCAGAGCTCGGGATGTCGCCAAAGGTGTGGTGTGGTGGGTGGTGAGGGGCTCGAACCCCCGACATTTTCGGTGTAAACGAAACGCTCTACCAGCTGAGCTAACCACCCGTTCCGCGGCTTTTGCGACAGCTCACGGCGAAGCGCAAGGGTTCAGCGCGCGTCTCTCAGCTCCCGATGCACCCCGTCCTTGAGATGAAAGACATTCCCCTGCCCGCCTGGCAGTTCGGAGAGCTTGTCCCGGCCCTGCCCCAGATGCAGCGCGCGCAGCATCCGGCTCGTGATCCCGTGGGTGACGAGAACAGCGGGCCCATCGAGGCTGTCGAGAAAGGCGCGGCAGCGCGCTTCCAGTCGCGCGAACCCCTCGCCGCCGGGTGCCGCCTCATAGAGCTCCATCGTCTCCCCCGAGGGCATCGCCGGATCATAGGGGACGCCGAGCTCATCCCTGAGCTTTCCGGACCATGCGCCGACGTCGATCTCCCTGAGCCTGTCATCGGTTTCGATCCGCGCCATCAGGGGCGCCACGGCGATCCCCGCTGTCTCGATCGCGCGTCCGAGCGGCGAGGCGTGCGCCCTGAAGCCTGCTAGATCGCAGCTCGCCAGGATGCGCCCCTGCGCCGCCGCCTGTTCGCGCCCGAGCGCGGTCAACGGTGAATTGAGCAACCCCTGCAGACGCCCTTCGGCGTTCCACGTCGTCTGACCGTGCCGAAGGACAAAGATTTCTGGATAGGAAGACGCGGCCATCAAGAGGATCGCGGATATGGATTCGGGTGGGCGGGTGCGAGGGGCACAGCCACGAGCGCCCGAGCCGCCCGACCATCACCTGAAAGGAGGAGTGGTGGGTGATAAGAGATTTGAACTCCTGACATCTTCGATGTGAACGAAGCGCTCTACCACTGAGCTAATCACCCGCAGGGCCATGCCTGTGGCGCGGGAAATAGCCTTACTCGGCGGCCTTCGCAAGGGGGGCCTTCGGCGGTTTTGCGGCAGGCTTCTTGCGGCGTACCCGGCAGGTATAGACCGTGGCGTTCCCGAGATCCTTTTCCTTCTGGATCTTCATTTTACCGAGCGGCTCGAGATTGACGGCCTCTCCCTTTTCAAGCGCCTCGCCGAGGAGGGCGAGTGCCGCTTCCACGGCGGCCTTGGCTTGCGGTTTCTTGAGGCCCGAGAGCGTCGTCACCCGCTCGAGGAACTCTTTCTTCTTCAGCTCCCGATCCACGACGGGCGCCACATTGGCCTTCGGTGCCGTGACCCCCTGAGCCGCGGGCTTCGGGGCCGATGCGGCCTTCGCTGTCGTCGCGGTCTTGCGTGGCGTGGCGGCTTTGGTTGCAGTCCGCGGGACGGACGTCGCGGGTACCTTCGTCGCGGTGGATTTGGTCGATGTGGTCTTGCGGGTCGGTTTGACTGCCATGATCTGCTCTCCTTTTTGCGCACAAGATATCGATTTTGCCCGTGACCTGAACCCAAAATGTTCGCCAAGCAGTGAATTCGTGGAAGAAAGCGCAACGAAAAAGGCCGCGACGGATGCCGCGGCCTTCTCTTCAGTCAGGTAAGGATGCTCAGTGCGCGACGGCGCCTCCGGCCCCGTCATTGCGCTCCGCGGCCAGGGCGGCCGCCGCAGCCTCCTCGGCGGCCTCGTCCCATTCAATGGGCTCGGGCACGTCCGTGAGGGCCTGCGCCAGCACATCGGACACATGGCTCACGGGGATGATCTTGAGCCCCTCTTTCACGTTGTCCGGGATCTCGGCCATGTCCTTCTCATTCTCCTCGGGGATGAAGACCGTGGTGATCCCGCCGCGAAGCGCGGCCAGAAGCTTTTCCTTCAATCCTCCGATGGGCATGGCGTTCCCTCGGAGCGAGACCTCGCCCGTCATGGCGATATCCTTTTTCACCGGGATACCCGTCAGGACGGACACGATGGAGGTCACCATGGCGAGACCCGCCGAGGGGCCATCCTTCGGCGTGGCCCCGTCGGGCACGTGCACGTGGATGTCCATCGTGTCGAACTTCGTCGGTTTCACGCCGATTTCGGGCGCCACGGAGCGGACATAGGACGCGGCCGCGTCGATCGACTCCTTCATCACATCGCCGAGCTTGCCGGTGGTCTTCATCCGGCCTTTCCCGGGGAGCTTCAGCGCCTCGATGTGGAGCAGATCGCCGCCCACGGAGGTGTAGGCGAGGCCGGTCACAACGCCCACCTGGTCTTCCTGTTCGGCGAGACCGTAGCGGAACTTCTTCACGCCGAGGAATTCGTCGAGGTTCTCCGGCGTCACCACCACCTCGTCGGCTTCCTTCTTCACGAGCTTGGTGACCGCTTTCCGGGCAAGCTTGCCGATCTCGCGCTCGAGGTTCCGGACACCGGCCTCACGCGTGTAAGTCCGCACGATCTCCTGCAGCGCATCGGGCTCCAGCGTGAACTCGCCCTTCTTGAGGCCGTGGTTCTTGATCTGCTTGGGGATCAGGTGGCGATGGGCGATCTCGGCCTTCTCGTCCTCCGTGTAGCCCGCCAGCGGGATGATCTCCATCCGGTCAAGGAGCGGCCCCGGCATGTTGTAGGAGTTCGAAGTCGTCAGGAACATCACGTCCGAGAGGTCGTATTCCACCTCCAGATAGTGATCGACGAAGGTCGAGTTCTGCTCGGGATCGAGCACCTCGAGCATGGCCGACGCCGGGTCGCCCCGGAAATCCTGCCCCATCTTGTCGATCTCATCGAGCAGGATGAGCGGGTTCGTCGTCTTCGCCTTCTTCAGCGCCTGGATGATCTTGCCGGGCATGGAGCCGATATAGGTGCGGCGGTGGCCGCGGATTTCGCTCTCATCGCGCACGCCGCCCAGCGAGATGCGAATGAATTCGCGCCCCGTGGCCTTGGCGACCGACTTGCCCAGCGAGGTCTTACCCACGCCCGGCGGGCCGACGAGGCACATGATCGGCCCCTTCAGCTTCTTCGAGCGCTGTTGCACGGCGAGATATTCGACGATGCGCTCTTTGACCTTCTCCAAGCCGTAGTGATCGTCATCAAGGACCTTCTGCGCGCGGCCGAGATCCTTCTTCACCCGCGAGCGCGTCCCCCACGGGATCGACAGCATCCAGTCGAGGTAGTTGCGGACGACGGTGGCCTCGGCGCTCATGGGCGACATGTTCTTGAGCTTCTTGAGCTCGGCTTCCGCCTTCTCGGCAGCCTCTTTCGACAGCTTGGTCTTGGCGATCCGCTCTTCGAGCTCGGCCACTTCGCCCGCGCCATCCTCGCCGTCGCCGAGCTCCTTCTGAATGGCCTTCATCTGCTCGTTCAGGTAATATTCGCGCTGCGTGCGCTCCATTTGGGATTTGACGCGCGTCTTGATCTTCTTCTCGACCTGCAGAACGCTCATCTCGCCCTGCATGAGGCCGTAGACCTTTTCGAGGCGCTCGCTCACGGAGAGTGTCTCCAGAAGCTCCTGCTTCTGCTGGACCTCGATCCCGAGGTGGCCGGAGACGAGATCGGCGAGCTTCGCCGGCTCGCGCGTGTCGGCCACGGCCGTCAGCGCCTCCTCGGGGACGTTTTTCTTAACCTTGGCGTAGCGCTCAAATTCCTTGGCCACGGACCGCACCAGCGCTTCCACGGCGTCGCCATCCCCCGGCATCTCGGTGAGATACTCGGCGGAGGCCTCGAAATAATCCTCGTTCTCGAGATAGGTGTCGATGCGCACCCGCGCCTTGCCTTCCACGAGGACCTTCACTGTGCCGTCGGGAAGCTTCAGGAGCTGGAGCACGTTGGCCAGAACACCAGCCTTGTAAATGCCGCCGGTATCGGGCTCGTCGTCGGCCGGATCGACCTGGGAGGAGAGCAGGATCTGCTTGTCGTCGCGCATGACGGCTTCGAGCGCGCGGACGGATTTGTCGCGTCCGACGAAGAGCGGCACGATCATGTGCGGGAACACCACGATGTCGCGCAACGGCAAGACCGGGTAGGAGGCGGCGAGAGGCTCTTGCATGGTAGCTATCCTTGTTTCTGGCAAAGTGCGGGCATCCCGAGAGCGGCGATGCCGGCCTTTCCGACTGAGGTCAGCTGGAGCTAATGCCCGAGCCGTGCGGTTTCAACCGATCCGCGTTGCACGTCACTGTGCCTATGCGCGCGCGCTCCCGCAAGGCCGCAGGCCCAGATTTAGCGAGATAATCGGCCTCGCCTCCTAAATACTGTCCACAGAGTGTTGCGCGGCGGGAGGCGCGCGCGCCACGTGGGCCCGCCTGATGACGGGGATGCTATTGGATAACCCTTCGTCTTCGCGCTACTTTTTATGTGCCCCCAGTGAAAGGTCTTCGAATGCTGCTGCGCGCCGGTCTTTTCCTCCTCCCCGCCCTGTTGAGCGCCTGCGTGGCCACGGCACCGATCACGCAGGCTCCCATCCAGATGCGCTTTACCAATGACATCCGGGAAGCCTCCGTGACGGGCATCGACACGGTCATCGTGCGCAATCGCCTCACGACGGGCGATACGCGGGCGGAGCTTTCTGCCGTCCCCTGCCAGCTCACCGGACCGGGATATGCCGCGCAGTTCACGACCCCCGCCGCCGTACAGCTTCCGCTGTTTCGGAACACGGCGCCGCAGCTTGCCCTGTCCTGCACGTACCAGGGCGAGACTCAGACGCGCACGCTCACAGCCGCAAATATCAGCGAACGCGAACGCCGCGAGGCGCGGCGACGTGCCCTCGAGGACCTGGAGGAAGACGGCGTGTCCGGCACCCGGATCCTCCTGTCGCTCAACTTCGATCGCCGCCGCGAAGGCCGCTTCGATGTTTTCCGCTACCCGGACGCGACGTTCACGTTCCGACGCTGAGGAAGGCTGACACGGCGCAGGGATGCCCTAGCTCCCGCTCTGACCTTTTGGGAGCCCGGCCATGGAACAGATCGCCCTTCTCGCCACCGCCATCCTCCTTGGCGGCATGACCTTCTTCAGCTTCGGTTTCGCGCCGGTGCTTTTCAAGCAACTGCCGATGGAGCGGGTGCGCCCGCTGCTGCGCGGCACGTTTCCTTACTATTACGCCGCGGTCATTCTTCTCGCGGCGCTCGCGACCGCCCTCGCGTTCACGCAGAGCACCGGTGCGGGGCTCCTTCTCGCGCTCATCACCGTCAGCACCGTCTACGCCCGGCAAGTTCTGATGAACCAGATCAACGCGGCCACCGACGCGGGCGACACGAGAGCGTTCGGGCGGCTCCATGGGCTCTCGGTGGCGATCCAGCTCGTCCAGCTCGGGCTCTGTGGCTGGGCCCTGCTCCTGATCTGAAGGCCGGATGCCTCCGGCGGCCCTCCGGGGGAGGTACGAGGCACAAAGAAGCGGGGTGTGCGCTCTTGCGGCGAGAGCGCTAGAGGGGCTCGATGTCCCCCTCGGCGCGGCGGGCGTGAAAGTCTGCCTCCCACGCGTCAAAGGTTCCTGCCGCGATGGCGGCGCGCATCCCTGCCATGATCTCCTGGAAGTAATGAAGGTTGTGCCAGGTCAGCAGCATGCCCGAGATCATCTCGTTCGAACGGAAGACGTGATGCAGGTAGGCGCGGGAGTAGTTCCGGCAGGCCGGACAGGTGCACTCTTCATCGAGGGGGCGGGGATCGTCGGCATGGCGCGCATTCTTGATGTTGACGACGCCGCGCCGCGTGAAGGCCTGCCCCGTACGGCCGGACCGGGAGGGCAGCACGCAATCCATCATGTCGATGCCGCGCTTCACCGCGCCCACGATGTCATCGGGCTTGCCCACCCCCATGAGATAGCGTGGCTTGTCCTCGGGCAGCTGTTCGGGCGCATAGTCGAGACAGCCGAACATGGCCTCCTGCCCCTCGCCCACCGCCAAGCCGCCCACGGCGTAGCCATCGAACTCGATGGCGCGCAACGCCTCCGCCGAGCGGGCGCGCAGATCCTCTTCGAGCCCACCTTGCTGGATCCCGAAGAGCGCGTGCCCGGGCCTGTCACCGAAGGCTTCGCGCGAACGCGCCGCCCATCGCATGGAGAGCTCCATGCTTTCCTCGATGCGCGTGCGGTCCGCCGGAAGGGCCGGGCATTCGTCGAAGCACATCACGATGTCGGAACCGAGAAGCCGCTGGATCTCCATAGATCGCTCGGGAGTGAGCGCGTGCTCGGAGCCGTCGATATGGCTCTTGAAGGTCACTCCGGTCTCATCGAGCTTCCGGAGGCCCGCGAGGCTCATGACCTGGAAACCGCCACTGTCGGTCAGGATCGGCCGCTCCCAGTTCATGAAGCGATGCAGGCCTCCGAGCGCGGCGATCCGCTCCGCCGTGGGACGCAGCATGAGATGGTAGGTGTTGCCGAGCAGGATATCGGCGCCCGTCGCGCGCACAGATTCCGGCATCATGGCCTTCACCGTCGCCGCCGTGCCCACGGGCATGAAGGCCGGCGTGCGAACCTCGCCCCGCGGCGTGGTGATCACTCCCGTCCGCGCCCGTCCGTCTGTGGCCTTCAGCTCGAACGCAAACCGTTCGCCCATTTAATCCCGCCTTCCCGTGGTCCCTGCGAGCCCCGCGAGCTAAGCTATAGCCCACGCATTGCCAAGACTGGCCAGCCCCGGGAAAGACGCGCCATGACCCTCGACACCGCCGCAGAAGACGCCGAAGACCGCATCCGCCTCGGGTGGGAGGAATGGCTCGCGCTCCCCGATCTCGGCCTCCCCGCCATTAAGGCCAAGATCGACACAGGCGCAAAGACGTCAGCACTCCACGCCTTCGACATCGAACAATTCGGTCCCGCGACCAAGCCGAAGGTCCGCTTCGCCATCCATCCCATCCCGGGAAACCGCGACCTCACGATCCCCTGCTCGGCCACCGTCGTCGACCGCCGCGAAGTCACCAGCTCCAACGGCGAGACCGAACTGCGCTACGTCATCGAAACCACCATCAAGTTCGGCGACCGCAGCTGGCCCATCCACGTCACGCTGACCGACCGCGACGGCATGGCCTACCGCATGCTTCTCGGGCGCCAGGCGTTCAACGACGACACCATCGTGGTCCCGAACGAGGCGTGCATCCAGCCCGAGCTCACCTACGACGCCTATTCCGCCACCCAGCTGAAAAAGGCGATCAAGGCCCGCTCACTGCGCATCGCGGTCCTCTCCCGCGAGCCCAACAACTATTCCACCAAACGCCTCGTGCTGGAGGGGGAAAAGCGCGGGCACACCGTGGAGGTCATCGACACCACGCGCTGCTACATGGCGATCAACGCGCGGGCGCCGGAGGTCTATTACGACGGTCAGCGCCTGCCGCGCTATGACGCGGTCATCCCCCGCATCGGCGCCTCCATCACGCCCTACGGCACTGCCATCATCCGCCAGTTCGAAACGCTGGGCACCTACTGCGTGAACGGGTCGGACGGGATCACCGCCTCCCGCGACAAGCTCCACGCGCATCAGGTCCTTGCGCGGCACGGCATCGGCATGCCGGTGACGGCCTTCGCGAACTCCCCGCAGGATACCGAGAACCTGATGAGCCTCGTGGGCACGGCACCTCTCATCGTGAAATTGCTCGAATCCACTCAAGGCAAGGGCGTCGTGCTCGCAGAAACGAAGAAGGCGGCGCAGTCCGTCATCGATGCCTTCCGCGGGCTCAAGGCGAACTTTCTCGTGCAGGACTTCGTGAAGGAAGCCGCCGGCGAAGACATCCGATGCCTCGTCATCGCGGGCAAGGTGGTGGCGGCCATGAAGCGCACGAGCGCGGGCGACGATTTCCGCTCGAACCTGCATCGGGGCGGCACGGCGAAGGTGACAAAGCTCTCTAGGGCCGAACGTGAGGCGGCGACCAAGGCCGCGAGAGCCTTCAAGCTCGGCATCGCGGGCGTCGATCTGCTGCGCGGGGCCGAGGGGCCCAAGCTCCTCGAGGTGAACTCCTCTCCCGGGCTCGAAGGTATCGAGAAGAGCACGGGCAAGAACATCGCGGGGCTTCTCTTCGACGAGATCGAAACGCGCGTGCGCCCTGCCCCGCTGCGCAAGGGCCGCACGCGGAGCACGTAGATCAGAGTGCTAGTGCGGTTTGCCCGGGGCGTGACCTGCCGGATGACCCGCGCCCCAGACGAGCGGCGCATCCTTTTCGAGCTTCGCATTCTGCCGCCGGTCCAGCTCCTCGAGGGCAAGCGCGACGCTCCCGGTTTTTGCGAGCGCGCGATCGAAGGCCTTGCGCACGGTGGCCACACTCCAGGGCAGCACGGCGCTCGCCACCCAGCGCCGCAGCTCAGGCGGCAGCTGATCGAAGTCCTGCATCGGGCGCCGAGACGCCCGGCACCTCAAGCCGGTCATGCCAAGATTGCGGGCCATGGGCATCCTCCCGGAAGCAATCATAGGTAGAGTAGCAAACGGAGCCCCCTTGCGTCCATTAGAAGACGCCGGGCAGGCCGCAGAAGCGCGCGCGGTTGCCCCGGGGGAGTGGCGAGGGCGTGATGGGGGAGTGGCGGGAAATGGCGGGGGAAAGAGTTTACGATGCCGCTGCTTGTGCATATATCCCGCGCGAGGAGCGATACATGACCCAAATGAGCCAGGCAGAGGGCGATCTCGTAATTCGCCCGTCCACGACCGACCACACGCTCTATGACAGCGTGGTCGAAGCGATCCGGACGGTCTACGACCCGGAGATCCCCGTGAACATCTTCGATCTGGGCCTGATCTACACGATCTCGATCAACGAAGAGAACGCCGTGCTGGTGATCATGACGCTGACAGCACCGGGCTGCCCGGTGGCCGAAGACATGCCCGGATGGGTGGCAGACGCCGTCGAGCCGCTCCCGGGCATCAAGCAGGTCGACGTGGAGATCACCTGGGACCCGCCCTGGGGCATGGACATGATGAGCGAGGAAGCCCGGCTCGAGCTCGGCTTCATGTGACGCGATAGATGGCGGTCACGGCAGAAGATATCGCCTTTGTCAGGGATCTCTTCTCCGGCCTGCCAGCTTTGACGACGCGAAAGATGTTTGGCGGGCTCTCGGTCTATTCCGAGCGACAGATCTTCGCGATCATCGGCCCGGAAAATCGCATCTACATCAAGGCTTCCGGCCCACTGGCCGAGGCGCTCGCCGCGGAGGGCGGCGCGCAATTTGTCTACGAAGGCAAGGAAAAGACGGCGTCCATGGGCTATTGGACGCTCCCGGAAAGCGCGCTCGATGGCCCGGACGAGGCCACGGACTGGGCACGGCGCGCTCTGGATGCAGCCGCGCGAGTCTGATCCTGCATGACCGACGCCCGCAGCGAGAGAAAAAAGATGATCGCCGGCGATCTTTATCGCCCCGGTGATGCGGAGCTCGTGGCCGCGCGTGCCAGGGCACAGGAGCTCATGGCCGCTTATAACCGGACAACCGTCTCCGACGGTGACGCGCGTCGCCCGATCCTCGACGAGCTGCTCGGCTCGCGCGGCAAGGACTGCGCCATACGCGCGCCCTTCTACGTCGATTACGGCACCAACATTCACCTCGGCGACGACGTCTTCTTCAACTATGGCTGCACCATCCTCGACATCTATCCGGTGACCATCGGCGACCGAACGCAGATCGGCCCGATGACACAAATCCTCGCGGCCGATCACCCGCGAGACGCGGAGAGCCGCGCCGCGTTTCTCGAGCTTGGCCAGCCCATAACGATTGGCGCGGATGTCTGGATCGGGGGTGGTGCGCTCATCTTGCCGGGCGTCACCATCGGGGACCACGCGATCATCGGCGCAGGCGCCGTTGTCACGCGAGACGTGGGCGACGGTGTGACCGTCGCGGGCAATCCTGCCCGCCCCCTACGCTAAGCCAAGCACTGCGCGCAGCCGTGCCCAGAGCCGCGCGCGGCGCTCAAGGCGATCTTTTGCTACCAATTTTGCAAACAGCGCGCGCTCCTTCTCTGCTTCTGTTTTGGCGGGACGTGGCGGAAAGAACCAGACAGCCATGGGCTTGCTCCTTTGTATCTCAGGAGTAAGATACGCCACGGCCCCGCCCTTGCATCCCGGCCAAATCGCAACCACACTTTCATTCATGCAAATGCCTTGGGACGATCTCGCACTTTTCTCCGCCGTGGCCCGCCACGGAGCGTTGGCCCGCGCCGCGCAGGAGACGGGCGTGAGCGCCGCTACCCTGTCGCGCCGGATGACCGCGCTCGAGGCGCGGATGGGGCGCAGGCTCTTCCTGCACGGCGCGCAAGGCTACACGCCCACCGCCGAAGGCCGCGCGCTCCTGCAGAGGACCGAGCGCATGGAGGCCGCCGCCGCCGACATCGCCACCTGGCGCGAGGCGCAGGCCGGCCCGGTGCGCGTGCGGATCTCCGCCGGGACGTGGACCGCGCTGCATCTGGCTGAGAACATCGCGCAAGTCTGGCAGCCCGGCGCGATCTGGGTGCCGGAATTCCTGCATTGCAACCTCGAGATGGATATCGCGCGGCGCGAGATCGACATCGGCCTCCGCAATCGCAGGCCGGAGCAACCATGGCTGGCCGGGCGCGCCATCGGATCGGTGTCCTTCGCCGCCTATGGGCGGCCCGGTGTCTCCGGTTGGATCGGGGCCTCCTATGATGCGGCTGCCACGGCGTCGTCGGCCTGGGTAGCGCGGCACCACGGCGCCGACATCGTAACGACGGCCAATGATCCAAGGCTGGCTCTCGCCATGGCCGAGGCCGGCATCGGGCAGGTCATGCTGCCGACCTTCGTGGGAGAAGCGCGGCCGGGGCTGGAACGAAAAGGCGAGATCATCGAAGAGCTTACGCACCATCGTTGGCTCGTGAGCCACCGCGAGGGCCGCCACGAGCCCGGCATCCGTGCGGCGCTCGATGCGCTGGCCGATTACCTCGCGGCCTTGCCCTAGCTCACTTGATCGTCCGCGCGAGAAAGGCCTGGGTCTCCGCGCGCTCAGGTGCTGCGAGCACCTGCGCGGGCGGCCCCTCCTCCACCACGCGCCCATCCTTCAAAAAGCAAACCTTGTCAGCGGCTTCTCGGGCGAAGTTCATCTCGTGCGTGGCGAGGACCATCGTCATGCCGTCGCTCTTCAGTGTGCGCAGGACATCGAGCACCTCGCCCACGAGTTGCGGGTCGAGCGCGCTGGTAATCTCGTCGAAGAGCATCACCTCGGGCCGCATGGCCAGCGCGCGCACGATCGCCACCCGCTGCTGCTGCCCACCGGACAGCTGGTCGGGATAGTGCCCCCTGCGATCTGCGAGACCGAACCTCTCGAAAAGCGCCGTGATTTCGGGTCGTAACGCCTCGACGCTCATCCTGCGCACGCGGCGCGGCGCGAGCATCGCATTCTCCTCCGCCGTCATGTGCGGAAAGAGGTTGTAGCTCTGGAAGACCATGCCAATGCGCCGCCGCACGGGCTCGGGATCGAGCCCCGGCACGCTGATATCCTCGCCATCCAGGTAGATCGCGCCGTCCTCGATGGGCTCGAGGAGGTTGATGCAGCGCAGGAGCGTGGACTTGCCGGCGCCGGAGGCACCGATAAGGCAGACCATCTGACCCTCTTCGACGTCGAGCGAGATCCCGTCGCAGACCCGATTTGACCCGAATTCCTTGACCACGTCCCGCAGCGCGAGCTTCATGATCGCTCTCGCGCCTGCTTGGAGATGAGATAATCCGCGTAGCGGGTGGCCGGGATGGTGATCGCCAGAAAGATCAGCGCGGCCCCGACATAGGGTGTGAAATTCGCCAGAAGCGATTTGTAGACGCCCGCCTGCCGGAAGATCTCCACGGGCCCGATAAAGCTCAGGAGCGCCACGTCTTTCTGGAGCGCGATGAGCATGTTCATCTGGGCCGGGATCACCCGTCGGATCGCCTGCGGCAGGATCACGTAGCGCATGGTGTCCCGCTCGCTCAGGCCCAGCGATTGCGCCGCCGCGCGCTGGGAGGTGTGCACGCTCTCGATGCCGCCGCGAAAGATCTCGGCCACGTAGGCCGAATAGGTCAGCACGAGCGCCACGGTCCCCCAGATGTACGGGCTGTTCCACGGGCGCGGCAGCCCGAGCCCGGGGATGCCGAAGCCGATGAGATAGACCGTCAGGATCACGGGCAGGCCGCGAAACACGTCCGTGTAGGCCGCGCCGAAGATGCGCAGCGGAAAAAGCACCGGCGACCGCGCATCGCGCATCAGCGCAACCCCCAGCCCCAGCACCGCGATGAGGGGCGCGGACCACGCGAAGATCATCAGGTTCTGCAGGAAGGCGTCGAGCAGCCCCGGGAAGGTGCGCGCGAAGACGTCTCCGTTGAAAAAGCTGCGCGCGACCTTTTCCCAGCCCGGCGCCATCGGCACGAGCACGATGATCGCGGCGAAGACAGCCGCCGTGGACGCCCCCGCGATCAGGAGCGAGCGGCGCCTTATCCGGTCTTCATAGATCTGGCGGCGTGTCCGCGGCAGCTTTTGCCTGCGCCGCGCCCCCTCGTCGGCCAAGGCCATGGGTTACTCCGCGATGAGCGGCACGCCGGTCGTGTCCTGCAGCCACTGCGCCTCGATATCGGCCAATTGCCCGCTTTCCGTGATCGCGGCGAGCGCGGCATCCACGCATTCCTTGAGCGCGTTGCCCTCTTCCATCAGCATGCCGAACTGATCCGGGATCTCCGTGCGGTCGGCCGGGAACTGGCCGATGACCTGGCTATCTTCGATGACCACGGCCGACAGGAAGAGCGCCGTGGGCAGGTCAAAGAGCGCGGCGTCGATCTGGCCCGCCTGCATGGCGGCCGTAACATCGGCGTTGTCGCCATAAAGAAGGGGCTGGCTCGTGGGCTTGATCGTTTCGAGGAGCTTCGGCACCGCGGTCGTGGTCCCGACAGCGCCCCATTGCAGGTCGCGCAGCGCGCCGAGCTCCGCGGGGGTGGAGGATGCAGGTCCCACGGCCAGCACAGCCATGGCCGCGCTGTAATAGGGCGCCGAGAAGTCCACCATCATGTCGCGCTCCTCGGTGATTGAGTATTGCTGGATGTTGACGTCGAAATTCTTTGCACCGGGCTGGATCGCCTCGTCGAAGGAGGTGCGCACCCACACGACATCCTCGGCCGCGAGGCCCATCTCCTCGGCCACGGCGTAGGCCACGGCGGCCTCGAAGCCCATGCCGGACTGGGGATTGTCGTCCATGACCCAAGGGAAATAGGCCGGGTTACCCGTCGCGACGGTCAATTTGCCCTCCGTGATCGTCTTGCCTTCGTAGCAGGCATGACCGCCTGCGAGAGCGGTGGTGGCGGTGAGCGTGAGTGCAGTGGTGATCGCGAGGAATTTCATGGCAGCCTCCCTTGTTGCTTCGGCTCAGTATGGGCCCGCACGTGGGAGTGTCCAGCCTTCGGGGGCCCATGCGGCCATGCCCTTGAGCGACCACGCAAAAGAGCCTATCTTCTGGCTTCCAGCGCAGGAGACGCCGCATGTTTGGCATTTCGGGCCAAGCCCCCGTCACAATCACCCCCGCCGCCGTGAAGCAGATCTCAAAGCTCATGGCGAAGGGCGGAAAGTACGGCCTGAAGATCGGGCTGAAGAAGGGCGGCTGCGCGGGCATGGAATACACCATGGATTACGTGGACGGCGCAGAGCCGTCCGACGAGGTCGTCGAGCAGGATGGCGCGCGCGTGCTCATTGCGCCCACGGCGCAGATGTTCCTCTTCGGCACCGAGATCGACTACCAGACCTCGCTCCTCGAGAGCGCCTTCACGTTCAACAATCCGAACGTGACAGAGGCCTGCGGATGCGGGGAATCGATCAAGTTCGAGCCCGTTGAAAAGCTCGATCCCAACGCCATCCCGAAGCTGTCGTAAGACCCTGCTTGACGCCCCCGTGCCCTGCGCGACATTGAGGGCCGAAAAGGAGAAATCCCATGCGCAAGCTTGCAGCCGGAAACTGGAAAATGAACGGGATGGGCAGCGCGATCGCTGAGGCGCGCGCCGTGTCCATCGCCAATCAGACCCCGTCGGTGGATGTGCTTCTGGCGCCGCCCGCCACGCTCCTGACGCGCATGGCGGAGGCTCTTGCGAATTCGTCCGTGGCCCTCGGCGCGCAGGATTGCCATGCCGCCGAAAGCGGCGCGCATACCGGTGATATCGCGGCGCCCATGCTGGCAGAGGCCGGGGCAAGCGCTGTCATAGTCGGGCACTCGGAGCGGCGCACAGACCACGCCGAGACCGACGCGCTGGTAAAAGCCAAGGCCGAAGCCGCCATTGCCGCGGGTCTCGGGGCGATCGTCTGCATCGGAGAGACCCTGGCCGAACGGGAAGCGGGCCAGACCCTCGATGTCGTGCGGCGCCAGCTGTCGGGCTCCCTGCCCTCCGGTGCCACGCCCGCCAACACCGTCATCGCCTACGAGCCCGTATGGGCCATCGGGACAGGCGTCGTGGCGACGCCCGAGCAGATCGCGGAGGTCCATGCCGACCTGCGAAAGGAGCTTTCGAAGCTGATGGACGGCGCGGACGACGTTCGTCTCCTCTATGGCGGATCCGTAAAGGCCGCCAATGCGGCCGAGATCTTTGCCATCGGCGACGTTGACGGGGCGCTCGTGGGCGGGGCCTCGCTCAAGGCGGACGATTTCAACCCGATCATCGCAGCGCTGGAAGCGGCACCCTGACTTCATGAGGGCGAACTGGCTCGGCATTGGCGCGGTCAGCGCGGCGGCGCTTTGTCTGCTGCCCATGGCGTTCGTCGCGGGCGTCGCGGCCACCGGGACGCTGGACACCGTGCGACAGCTCGCCGACACGGTGCTCCTCGATTACACGCTCACGACGCTCATCCTCGTCGTGCTGGTGGCGATTGGTACCGCGACCATCGGGACGGGTTGCGCGTGGCTGGTGACGATGACGCGGTTTCCCGGCGCGCGCCTCTTCGAGATCGCGCTTGCGCTGCCCTTTGCCTTCCCCGCCTACGTGCTGGCCTATGCCTATACCGACGTGCTGGACCATCCCGGCATCGTCCAATCCCTCCTGCGCGACCTTACTGGCTGGGGTCCGCGCGACTACTGGTTCCCCGAAATCAGATCCGTCGGAGGGGCGGCACTCATGCTGACGCTGGTGCTTTACCCTTACGTCTACCTCCTCGCCCGCGCCGCGTTTCTGCAGCAGAGCGCGACGGCCTACCTCGCCGCGCGGTCCCTCGGGCGCGGCCCGCTCGGGGCCTTCCTCGGCGCCTCGGTGCCGCTGGCGCGCCCGGCCATCATGGGCGGGGTATTACTGGCCGTCATGGAGACGCTGGCGGATTTCGGCACAGTCTCCTTCTTCGGCGTGCAGACGTTCGCGACGGGCATCTACCGGTCCTGGCTGGGCTTCGCGGACCGTCCGGCCACCGCGCAACTCGCGCTCTGCCTCCTCCTCGCGGCGCTCCTGATCGGGCTCCTCGAACGGGCCCAACGCGGTCGCGCGCGCCACCACGGGGCGGGCAAGCGGCACGAACGGGTGGGCATGGTGACGTTGACGGGCGCGGCGCGCTGGTGGGCCATGGCGGCCTGTGCGTTGCCGGTCATCCTCGGCTTCGCGTTGCCGGTGGTCGTCCTCTTCTCCATGGCCCTCAATTCCGAGCAGGACCTCTTTTCAGCGCGCTACCTTCTTTTCCTGAAGAACTCGCTCACGCTCGCCTCTGTCGCGGCCATCGTTACGGTGGCCTTTGCGATCCTCATAGGCGCGAGCCAACGGCTGCGCCCCACGCCTGTCGCGCATGCGTCCGCGCAAATCGCGCGGTTAGGCTATGCCGTGCCGGGCGGGGTCATCGCGGTGGGGCTCATGGTGCCCTTCGCCACGCTCGACAATCGTATCGACGCCTTCATGGAGGGGACGTTCGGCATCGACACGGGGCTTCTCATCACGGGGTCGATCTGGCTGCTCGTGGTGGCCTACGCGGTGCGCTTCATGGCCGCAGCGCTCAATGCCTTCGAGGGTGGCATGGCCACGCTCAACCCCAATACCGAGGCCGTGGCGCGCACGCTGGGCTCCGGCCCCGGCGTGCTCTTGCGGCGCATCTTCGTCCCAGCGCTCTGGCCCTCGGTGGCCACCGCGCTCCTCATCGTCTTCGTGGACGTGATGAAAGAGCTCCCGGCGACGCTCATCATGCGGCCCTTCAACTACGACACGCTGGCCGTGCAGGCCCATCGACTGGCCTCCGACGAGCGCCTCGAAGGGGCGGCCGTACCGTCGCTCGTGCTGGTGGCGGTGGGGCTCTTGCCGGTGATCCTGCTCTGCCGGGCGCTCGGCAGGCGCAGTTAAAAGAAAAGCCCCCGGCTGGACCTGGGGCTCTCGACGCTCCACGGGGCGATTACTCCCAGCCCGCGTTCGTCAGGATCGCGTTCGCCTCGTCGATATTGTCGGCGATCGTGGCAAGGTCGATCGTGTCCGGACGGAAAATGCCCAGTGTCGCCACCGAGTCGCTCAGACCGACGCCCGGCACCGCCGGATACTCGTCATTGCCGGCCGAGAAGTACTGCTGCGCTTGCTCGGACGCGAGATACTCGAGGAACTTCACCGCGTTCTCGCGGTTGGGCGCGTTGGTGGCCACGCCACCGCCGGAGACGTTCATATGCGCGCCGATGGAGTTCTGGTTCGGGAAGACCCAGCCGATGCCCGCGAGATCTTCGGCGGTCATGGTGCTGTCCCCCTTCCGCAGCGCGCGCGCGTAATAGTACGTGTTGGACATGGCGATGTCGCACTCGCCCGAGGCGATGCCGCGCAGCTGGTCGGTGTCGCCGCCCTGCGGATCGCGGGCGAAGTTTCCGACGACGGCCGTCGCCCACTCCTGGATCGCCTCTTCACCGAGATGCGCGGTCAGCGCCGCCACGATGTTTTGCGTGTAGACGTTGGAGGAGGACCGGATGCAGACCATGCCCGCGTATTCCGAGCTTGCGAGGTCCTCATAGGTCATCGGCGGGTTTGCCACGTCATCCTTGTCATAGAACAGGATACGCGAGCGCTGTGAGAAGCCGAACCAGGTGTTGTCGTCGTCCTGCAGGTAGGCTGGGATCGCGGCCTCGAGGACGTCGCTTTCCACCGGCTGCAGCAGGCCGAGCTCTTTCGCGCGCGTCAGCCGCACGGTGTCGACGGTCAAGAAGATGTCTGCGGGAGAGTTCGCACCCTCGGTCTGCATGCGCGCGATGAGATCGTCTGCGCCTGCTTCAATGCGGTTGATGGTGATGCCGGTGCGGTCTGTGAAATCCGAGTAGAGCCGCTCGTCGGTGTCGTAGTGGCGCGAGGAGTAGAGGTTGAGCTCCCCTTCCGCGAATGCTGCCGGAGCGGCCAGAGCACAGATGAATGCGGAGCCCAGAAGTCGGGCGCGAAGTGTCGTCATTTTAGTCTCTCAATTTGGAGCTCTCTTGGCGAAAGCCTGACATATTTAGTCAACTATCACCTCGCCCCCTGAGGTCAACTGTGTCGAGTGACATTTTTTATCATTTTAGTAAGGAATTCGGTCGCCCTGTACTTGTGCGCGTACCAACACCAATCAGAGCCATCTCCTGCGATTTCGCGGAGATTGCGTGTGTCTGACGCGGGGTCCCTTGCGCAGGGCCGCGCGTCATCGGATGCAGGCGCCATGGAACGCTTTAGCCAGGACCCCTCCGAGCCCGATTTCGTACAGAGCCCCTACCCGGCCTACGACCGCGCGCGCGCACTGGGTGAAATCGTCTGGTGGGAGGAGTACGGGATGGCCGCCGCCGTGAGCCACGGCGCGGTCAGCGCGATCCTGAAGAGCCGCTCCGCCGGGCGAACGCCGCTCTCCGCGCCCGCAGTGCCGGACCACCTCCGTGCCTTTTACGCGGTGGAGGCGCATTCCATGCTGGAGCTCGAGCCCCCGCGGCACACGCGGCTGCGCGGCCTTGTCCTCCGCGCCTTCACGGGCCGCCGCGTCCGCGAACTCGGTCCGGAGATCGAGGCGCTCGCAGCAGAGCTCGTGGCCGACCTGCCGCGCGGCGCGGCCTTCGACATCCTCGCCCGCTTCGCCCGCCCCCTGCCCGTTCGCGTCATCGCGCGGCTTCTTGGCGTGCCGGAGACCATGGCCCCCGACCTCCTCGCCTGGTCGAACGCCATGGTCGCGATGTACCAGACCGGCCGCACCCGAGACATCGAGATCGCGGCCAGCCGGGCTGCCACGGAGTTCAGCGACTTCCTGCGCGGCTACGTAAAGGAGCGCCGCACTCGCCCTGCCGACGATCTCATCACCCATCTCATCGCCGCCGAGGAAGACGGGGAGATGCTCAGCACCGACGAGCTCATCACGACTTGCATCCTGCTTTTGAACGCGGGCCACGAGGCCACCGTTCACACGCTGGGCAACGGGCTTGCGGCCCTCCTCCGCGAGGGCCTGACGGATGTGTCAGAGAACTGCGTGGAGGAAATCCTGCGCTATGATCCGCCGCTCCACATCTTTACGCGCTGGATCTACGAGGACACCGAGATCGCCGGTCACACTCTGAAGCGCGGTGACGAGGTGGCCTGCGTCCTCGGCGCGGCAAACAGGGACCCTGCGGTTTTCCCCGATCCCCATCGCTTTGACCCAACGCGCCAGGCCAAAGCGCACGTGGCCTTCGGAGCAGGCCTCCATTTCTGCGTGGGCGCGCCCCTTGCGCGGCTCGAGCTGCTGCTTGGCCTCCGGGCGCTCCCGCCGCTGCGGCTCGAGGCCCCGCCTGTCTATGGCGACACGTACCACTTTCACGGGCTCGAGGCGCTGCAGGTCTCGCTCGCCCGCTAGAGCGGCAGCGCGCGCGTGCTTTTCAGCTCTTCCATGCTCAGGAGCGCGGTGACGTTGTAGACTTTCACCTCCGCGATCATCGCCTGGTAGAAGTCATCATAAGCCCGCGCATTCGCCACCCTGACTTTCAGGATGTAATCAATATCGCCCGCGAGGCGGTGCGCCTCCTGCACTTCCGGGCGCTGGCGAATGGCCGTGAGAAACTTCTCCTGCCATGCCGCGTCATGCTCGGACGTTCGGATCAGGACGAAAAAGCACGCCTCGAACCCGAGCGCCTCGGCATCGAGCTCCACGGTCTGGTGCTTGAGGATGCCCGCCTCGCGCATCTTCTTGATCCGGTTCCACACGGGCGTCTTCGACGAACTCACGACCTTCGCGATCTCATCGAGGGAGCGCGCCGCATCCCGCTGCAATTCGGCGAGGATCTTGCGATCGAGATCGTCGATGCGGATGTCTTTACGAGAAGTCATGGCGCTCCTTAGAAACAGATGCCGCGCGGATCAAGCGACGCGCGTGCGCCTTGACACCCGCGCCACCGCCACGCACATCGCAGCTGTAAAGCAGCGCTGACACATTCAGAGGCCCGCCCCCGTGAACCAAGCGACCCCAGTCCTCCCCGACGCCCAGACCGTGCTCGATGTGAAACACTACACGGACCGCCTGTTTCGCTTCCGCGTGACGCGGCCGGCCTCGCTGCGCTTCCGGTCCGGGGAGTTCGTGATGATCGGGCTCATGGGCGACTCGGACCCGGCGACGGGCAAGGCAAAGCCCATCCTGCGGGCCTATTCCATCGCCTCGCCCTCCTGGGATGACGGGCTCGATTTTTACTCGATCAAGGTCCCGGACGGCCCGCTCACGTCAAAGCTCCAGAAGATCAAGCCGGGCGACCAGGTGATCCTGCGCCCGAAGCCCGTGGGCACGCTCGTTCACGATGCGCTCTTGCCCGGAAAGCGGCTCTGGCTCTTTTCCACCGGCACGGGGTTCGCGCCCTTTGCCTCGATCCTGCGGGATCACGAGACCTACGAGAAGTTCGAGCGCGTCATCGTCACCCATACCTGCCGCGACGTGGCCGAACTGGCCTATTCCCGCGAGATCGTCGACCACATCCGGTCCGACGAAATGATGGCCGAGCTTCTCGGCGCGGGCGGCATCGAAAAACTCACGTATTACCCCACCACCACCCGCGAAGAGAGCCCGACGATGGGGCGCATCACCACGCGGCTCGAGGATGGCTCGCTCTTTGCGGATCTCGGCGTGGCGGGGATGACGGCCCAGGAAGACCGCGCCATGATCTGTGGCTCCATCGGCCTCAACAGCGATCTGAAGAAGATCCTGGAAGGCTTCGGCCTCGAGGAAGGGGCAAACTCCGATCCCAAGCACTTCGTGGTGGAGCGCGCCTTCGTGGGCTGACACGCAAGAGGCCGATCCGTGGCGACGGACCGGCCTTCATCATTTCTCAGGCATTGAGACGGCGCGTTTACTGGCCGCCGAACTCGTTGCGCACCTGGCGGATCACGTTTTGCAGCATCTCGGGGCTCTCCTGGGCCGCCTCGATGGCCGTCATGAGGCCCATCTTCACGTCCGTGTCGAGATCCGAGCTCTGCACCATCTCCGCCACGCCTTCGAAGTCGAAGCTTTCCGGATTGAGCATTTCATTCAGTTCCACCTGGTCGACCGCTTCCGGCGCGGGCTGCAGCTCGATCGTGCGCGACGCGTCAGAGGTCGTCTCCACGTCCTCTTCCGGCGTCAGGACGGCCTGCACGGCCGCAGCACCTTCTTCCACGGCGTTTGCGGCGCCCGTGGCGGCCTCGGTCGTGGTCTCCACGGCAGCCTCACCGGTTTCCGTTGCAGCTTCCGCGGCCTCGTCGAGCGCTGCGCCTGCTTCATCGGTGGCCTCGTCCGCGGCCCCGGTGACGCTCTCGAGGGCGTTGTCCATCGCCTCGGTCGCTGTCTCCATCGCACCCTCGGCGGCCTCCATGGCGCCTTCGACAGCGTCCTCGGCGGCGGCGGTCGCGTTATCGACGGCTTCCTCCGCGGCGGCGGTCGCGTCGTTCACGGCGTCTTCGGCGGCGGCGGTGGCGTCCTCGATTGCGCCTTCTACCGTGGTCATCGCGTCTTCCGTGGCCTGCTCGGCCGCCTCGGTGGCGGCGCCCGCGGCCTCACCGGCCTCCTCCAATGCGTCCTCGGCGGCTTCGACCGCCTCTTCCGCGGCGGCGGCTGGCTCTTCGGAGGCAGTACCGAAACCGCCGCTGGAATACACGTAGGCCCCGCCCGCGACGACGGCAGCCAAAACGATCCAAATCACATAGCGCATGGCGCTTCCTTTCTTCCGTGGCGCGGCCGCATCCTGCAGCACCCGCCCTAACAATGTGGGCACTGCCATAAAAATTCGGAAGCTGCACGGAGAGTTCCATGTAATTTCGGCCTGCCCTTGCGTGTCGCCGCGCCCCGACATGGCAACAATCCCCCCACGTGGCGCCAAGGCGGCCTCGTCGTCGGGAATGACCTTGAATCAAACCGCGCGCGCGTCTATTTTGCGGCTTCGCAATCGGACCCACGATAAAAGGAAAAAGACCATAGCTCGCAGACCCCACAACGCGCCGCCAACGCGCGACACCGGACCCCGCGTCAACGACCGCATCCGCGCTCCGGAAATCCGACTGATCGATGAAAATGGGGACAATGTCGGCGTGGTATCACCCTCACGGGCCATGGAAATGGCCGAAGATGCCGGTCTCGATCTCGTGGAAATTTCGCCCAACGCCAATCCGCCGGTCGCCAAGATCATGGATTTCGGCAAGTTCAAGTACGAACAGCAAAAGCGCGAGTCCGAGGCCCGCAAGAAGCAGAAGACGATCGAGGTGAAGGAGGTGAAATTCCGCCCCAACACCGACACGCACGACTACGACGTCAAGATGCGAAATGTCTACAAATTCCTCGACAACGGCGACAAGGTGAAGATCACGCTCCGCTTCCGCGGTCGCGAGATGGCGCACCAGGAGCTGGGCCGCGACCTTCTGCTGCGCGTGGCCGAGGACACCAAGGAGCATGGCAAGGTCGAGAACATGCCCAAGATGGAAGGCCGCCAGATGATCATGCTCATAGGCCCCATCGCCAAGTAGGCAGAACACCGCCAGCGGACCGGCCGCGCATGTGCTTGCAGCCGGTCAGCATGGCACTTGCGCAGCTTGAGCCCCGGGCCTCCCCAAGCTAGGTACGCAGGCAAGGAGGCCCGCCATGAACGCACCCGCCAAGATCACCGCCAAGGACGCCCCAGAGCTCAATCGCTTCAGCTGGGAGGATCCCTTCCATCTCGACGCGCAGCTCGGCGAAGACGAGCGCATGTTGGGTGAGGCGGCGGCGAAATTCGCAGCCGACGAACTCGCCCCGCGTGTCATCGCGGCCTATCGCGAAGAGACGGTCGCGCCCGAGCTCTTCGCCAAGATGGGCGAGGCCGGGCTTCTCGGTGCCACGGTGCCGGAGGCTTATGGCGGGCTCGGCGCATCCTACACGGCCTACGGCCTCATCGCCCGCGAGATCGAGCGTATCGATAGCGGTTACCGCTCCATGATGAGCGTTCAATCCTCTCTCGTCATCTACCCGATCTACGCCTACGGCTCCGAGGAGCAGCGCGAGACGTACCTTCCGGGTCTCACCTCGGGGCAGCTCATCGGCTGCTTCGGCCTCACGGAGCCCGATGCGGGCTCCGACCCCGCGGGCATGAAGACCCGCGCGGAAAAGACGGCGACGGGCTACAGGATCACGGGCTCCAAGATGTGGATCTCCAACAGCCCCATCGCCGATGTCTTCGTGGTCTGGGCGAAGTCCGAGGCCCATGGCGGCAAGATCCGAGGCTTCGTGCTGGAAAAGGGCATGGAGGGCCTCTCCGCGCCCAAGATCGGCGGGAAGCTCAGCCTGCGCGCGTCGGTGACAGGAGAGATCGTGATGGATGGCGTCGAGGTGGGCGAAGACGCGCTCCTTCCGGGCGTCGAAGGCCTCAAAGGGCCCTTCGGCTGCCTCAACCGTGCGCGCTACGGCATCTCCTGGGGCGTGATGGGCGCGGCCGAGTTCTGCTGGACGGCGGCGCGGCAATACGGCCTCGACCGCAAGCAATTCGGCAAGCCCCTCGCGCAGACCCAGCTCTTCCAGAAGAAACTCGCCGACATGCAGGCCGAGATCAGCCTCGGCCTTCAGGGGGCGCTGCGCCTCGGGCAGATGATGGACGAGGGCACCGCCTCGCCAGAGCTCATCAGCCTCATGAAGCGCAACAATTGTGGAAAGGCCCTCGATATCGCCCGCGTGGCGCGCGACATGCACGGCGGCAACGGCATTCAGGAAGACTACCAGGTCATGCGCCATGCCGCGAACCTCGAGACCGTGAACACCTACGAGGGCACCCATGACATTCACGCGCTCATCCTTGGGCGCGCGCAAACCGGGCTGCAGGCGTTCTTCTGATCGCGCGATTGGCCCGGGCTGCTGCACAGTCAATTTCTGCGCGCGAATCCGGCGACACCGGGCCCGTGGCCGCGTAAGGTGGTGACATGATGCCGAAAGACAGTCCTCAGCCGCGCCCCCTGCCCGATCTCTCCGAACTTAATCGTGAGGATTGGCAGTCCGCGCTGCGCGCGCATTGCGAAGACGTGGGCGATTACATCGAGCTCGATCCCGATCACCACATCATCCAGGTGGGGAGCGGTGCGCGGCTGCTCGTGACCTTCGAATCCGCATCCGACATCCGCAACAATCACGATCTTGCGCTGCCTCACGGGCTGACGCTGGCACGCGAGGATCTCGACGCGACGGTGATGGTTGTGCTCTGCCAACGGCCCACATGGTTCCGCGCGCCCGCGATCTACGCCTTCTTCGACGCGCTCACCGACGAGGGTGTCTTCGACGATTACGACCACGTCTGCTTTTTCGGCGCGGGCCTCGGAGGCTACGCGGCGGCGGCCTTCAGCGTCGCGGCGCCGGGCGCCGATGTCATCGCCATCAGCCCGCAGGCGACGCTCGACCCGAGGCTGACAGAATGGGACCCGCGCTTCGTGGGCATGCGCAAGCGCTCCTTTTCGGATCGCTATGGCTACGCGCCGGAGATGGCGCAGGCCGCGCGGCATCTGCTCGTGCTTTACAATCCCGATGAAGAGCTCGAGGCCATGCATGCGGCGCTCTTCGCGCGCCCGTCAGACCCGACAGGCCTCACGCGCTTCCGGTGCCGCTACTTGGGGCGCGATCTGCCTTCGGTCATGGAGGATCTGCGCATCCTGCCCGACGCGATAAAGCTCGGCCTCGACGGCAAGCTGGACCTCACCCGGTTCGCGCAGCTCTTCCGACGTCGCCGGGACTACGCGCCATATCTCAGGCACCTGCTGAAAGAGGTCGAAGAGTTGGACCGACCCAAGCTCATCACCTGGCTCGCGGGCTCTTCGCTGAAGCGGAAGCCGATGCCGGCGATGCGGCGCGCCCTCAAACGGGTGGCCGAGCGGGAAAAAGCCGCCTCCGCGGCAGAGTGATCAGAGCCCGCCTTCGCGCCGGATAAAGCTCACGATCTCGTCCACGCCCCCGCCGGACCTCAAAGAGGCCATCACGAAGGGAAGCGGTCCCCGGTTCGTGGCGGCGTCGCGTTCGAGCTGGGGAATATCGACGCCCACATGGGGCGCGAGATCGGTCTTGTTGATGATGAGCAAGTCGGACCGTGTGACCCCGGGACCTTTCTTGCGCGGAATATCCTGCCCTGCCGCGGTATCGATGACGTAGATCGAGAGATCGGCGAGCTCCGGACTGAAGGTGGCTGCCAGATTGTCTCCACCGGATTCGATCAGGATGAGCTCGAGATCCGGCAGGCTCGTGGTCAGATCGGCCACGGCGCGCAGGTTGATGGAGGCATCTTCCCGGATGGCCGTGTGCGGGCAGCCGCCCGTCTCCACGCCCCGAATGCGAGCCTCCGGCAGCGCTTGGGCGCGCAGCAGGAATTCCGCGTCTTCGCGCGTATAGATGTCGTTGGTGATGACGGCCATGGAATGCTCCGCCGCCATGGCGCGGCAGAGCTGCTCTGTCAGGGTCGTCTTTCCAGCGCCGACGGGGCCGCCGATCCCGACGCGCAAGGGGCCGTTGCCGCTCATGTCCTGAAGATCCTCGCAGATTGAGATTCGTGCGCCATAGCACTGAGATCGCTAAAGAATGCCCCTGTCGCAAGATCGTCGATCCCGGTCCTCGCGGCCCTCTCTGCGAGCTCTGAGATCGTCTCTGACAAGCCAGCGAGGACGCGCTGCCCCTCGCTCTGCCCGAGCGGGACAAACCGCACGGCGCAGGAAACGAGATTGGACGCGAAGCTCTGCAAGTAGATCGCGGCGATGGTCGCGGGCGGCAGCTCGAACTCTTTCGTGGCCATCCCGACCGCCACCGGAAGCGGCGCTGGCGGGATATCGTGGCCCAATTCGGCCAGCGTATCGACGAAGGCCCGCCCCTGCGCTTCCGTCTCCTCCAGTCGTTCCTTGCTCCCGGCCAAAGCGCGCGCGACGGCGCTTACCTCCTCGCCACGCTGCGCCGCGCAGAGCAGCACCCCGTCACTCCAGCCGCCACCGGCGCAAAGGACCGTCTCCAGCCATGCCGCCAAGGTGCGGGAATCTGTCACCGTGCCATCGGCAATGGCCGTCTCGAGACCGTGGGAATAGGCGTAGCTCCCCAACGGAAACGCAGGCGACAGCCATTGCGTGAGCGCGAGAAGCTCAGTGGTCATGGGCGTGTCCCATGGTGCGCCCGTGACCGTATGCACCGCCTTCCGGGCGAAACGGCCCTGATACCGCGGTGATGTCAGCGCCGAGATGGGTCAGCATCTCGCGCAGGACCGGGTCAGACTGGATCAACAAGTAATCATCGTGCACTTCGCAGGGCGTATGACGATTGCCGATATGCCAGGCGAGCCGCGGCAGAGCGCCCTTGATCCTGAGGAGCGTCTCATCGGCCGCGCGCACCTCCACGGCGTCGCCAGACTCGAGCAGGAAAGCCTGCCCGGGCTCCACATGCGTCGTGTGCGGGAGATCGACGAGAAAATCCGCGCCGTCTGACCTGACAAGTCGTTTGCGGCGCAGAAGACGCCCGGCATAATCGAGCGTCACATGGGCCACGGGCGCGTCGCTCGCACCCACGGCCGTTGCGCGGGGCAGGCTCATGCCCGCCCCCTAGCGCGGCTTAGAAGACCATCCGGTCCCGGAAGACGTGCCGGACGGCCGTCTCGCGTGTTAGTCCACGCTTGGCCAGCTCCTCGTCCGACAACGACATGAAATACTCGATTTCGTCCGAGCGTGCCTGCGCCCGGCCGAACTTCACCAAGCCGTCGGTGACGGCTGTTCCAAGGGAGCGGAGCGCGCTGGTGACGGTGCGCCCGGCGGGGATATCTGACATGAAAGCCATGCGGTGCCTCTGGGTCTGTCTTTCGATGCCTCGCGAAGTAGCCACACCACCCGGGGCTGACATCCCCCATGTCCGGGACCCCGCCATGCACCTCGTGCAAAGCCTCTATCCGATTGATACCGCTCACCATTCCACCCCCACGACCGAGACTTCGCCGGAGAGAGCACCGTTCTCCGCCCAGCGCACCCGGACGCCCGTGCCCAGCGCAGGATACCAATGGAAGAACGTGGTGTATCCACGCTCCTCCCCAAGGGAGACAGAGGTGGCCACGCCCCAAACCTCTAGCTCGCAGTCGCCGAGACGCACGCGCGTGGGCGTGTCGCCCACCGACACGGAAAAGACGCCGGGAAAGGCAAAGCGCTGCTGGGTGGTGACGAGCGCGATGTCCTCCGTCAGGCCGAACCGTGGGTAAGGAAGCGACGCGAGCCCCGCTGGCCAATCATGGGTGAGCCGGGTCTGGCCCACTTCGGAGACCAGAGGGTAGATCCCGTGGAGCGCCGTGCGCGCCTCGCCGGTATCCTCGCCCAGCGTCGTCAAAAGCCGCGCCTCGATCATGTCGGCTTGCGCCACGTGCCGCTCGATCTGCCCCGTGTCGAGGATGAAGGCGACGCCGGTGGCGAGGTCGTCGACCGCGGGGCATGCAAGCGCCGGTGCGGCGAGGCTGGTGAGGAGAAGAGCCTTCAAAAGAGAAAGTACCGCTGCGCCATGGGCAGCTCGCTTGCAGGCTCGCAGGTCAAAAGCTCCCCATCGGCGCGTACCTCGTAGGTCTCGGGGTTCACCTCCACCTCGGGCGTGGCATCGTTGAGCACCATGGAGGATTTGCCGATGCCGCGCGTGTTCTTCACCGCCACGGTCTCCTTGGCGAGGCCCAGATGCCCGGTCTCCGCCCCCTCGCTCACGAAGAGCACCGCCGAATTCTCCACGTTCCGCCCCATCGCGCCGAACATGGGCCGCGTATAGACGGGCTGCGGCGTTGGGATGGAGGCGTTGGGATCGCCCATCTGCGCGCAGGCGATGGAGCCGCCCACGAGCACCATCTCGGGCTTCACGCCGAAGAATGCGGTGTTCCAGAGGCAGAGATCGGCGCGCTTGCCCACCTCGATGCTCCCGATCTCTCCGCTGATGCCGTGGGCGATAGCCGGATTGATCGTGTATTTCGCGATGTAGCGGCGGACTCGGAGATTGTCGTTGTCGCCATCCTCGTCCGGGAGCCGCCCGCGCTGCACCTTCATCTTGTGCGCCGTCTGCCAGGTGCGGATGATGACCTCGCCCACGCGGCCCATGGCCTGGCTGTCCGAGGCGATGATGGAGAAGGCCCCCATGTCGTGGAGGATATCCTCGGCGGCGATGGTCTCCCGCCGGATGCGGCTCTCGGCGAAGGCCACGTCTTCAGGGATGGACTTGTCGAGGTGGTGACAGACCATGAGCATGTCGAGATGCTCTTCGAGCGTGTTCACGGTGTAGGGCCGCGTGGGGTTGGTCGAGGACGGGATGACGTGGTCCAGCCCGCAGACCTTGATGATGTCGGGCGCGTGCCCCCCGCCCGCTCCTTCGGTGTGGAAAGCGTGGATCGTGCGGCCCTTCATGGCGGCGACGGTGTTCTCCACGAACCCGCTCTCGTTGAGCGTGTCGGTGTGGATCATCACCTGCACGTCCATGTCGTCGGCCACGCTGAGACAGGTGTCGATGGCCGCGGGCGTCGTCCCCCAATCCTCGTGAAGCTTCATGGCGCAGGCCCCCGCCTTCACCATCTCCACGAGCGCGTCGGGGCGGGACGCATTGCCCTTGCAGGAGAGCCCGATATTGACGGGCACAGCGTCCAAAGCCTGCAGCATCCGCCCGATATGCCAGGGCCCGGGCGTGCAGGTCGTGGCCAGCGTCCCGTGCGCGGGACCCGTGCCGCCGCCGAGCATCGTCGTGAGGCCCGAATGCAGCGCATCCTCGATCTGCTGCGGGCAGATGAAATGGATATGCGCGTCGAAGCCGCCCGCTGTGAGGATCTTGCCCTCCCCCGCGATGGCCTCCGTCCCCGGCCCGATGACGATATCGACGCCAGGCTGCGTGTCCGGGTTCCCCGCCTTGCCGATGGCCGCGATGCGCCCGTCTGTGAGGCCGACATCGGCCTTGTAGATGCCCGTATGGTCCACGATGAGCGCGTTGGTGATGACGGTGTCGACGGCCCCCTCGGCGCGCGTGCGCTGGCTCTGGCCCATCCCGTCGCGGATGACCTTTCCACCCCCGAATTTCACCTCCTCGCCGTAGGTGGTGAGGTCTTTCTCCACCTCGATGATGAGATCCGTATCGGCGAGGCGTACCCGGTCGCCGGTGGTCGGCCCGTACATATCCGCATAGGCGGCGCGCGAGATTTTTGACGGCATGCGGTTTCCTCAGCCAGACGTTTCGGTGGAGATGATCGTGAAGCCCGTGACGCTTAGGCCCGTCACGACCATGGTGAAGGCGAGAACCGCGAACCAGAGAAGAAGCCGTGCCCGCCATGTGGACCAAAGCGTGCCCTTCTGGTCTGCGATAAGCACTGCAATGGCTTGCCGGCGCTCGGCCTCGGTCCCCTCGTCGTAGCTGAGCGACGCAAGCGGCCCGAGCCCTCGGGACATACGCAAGAAATTCTCCCACCCGGGCTCCAGAAAAGCGCGGCTCTCTACGAGTGCGATATAAACGGCGAGCCGCGCCATGCGGTGCCGGTAAGCTTCAAGGCGACCCAGCACGCCCACGGTCGCGAGAATCGGCGGCACGGTAAGCGCACTATTGGCCCATACCTGCTGCGGGCCCGAGACCTCCACGGAGATCACCCAAGCGTAGTAAGCGAAGATCGCCCCGAAGCCCACGAGCTCGGTCTGAAATGTCTGACCGTGAAAGAGCGCCATTTCTTGACGCAAGAGCTTCAACTCTTCCAAGTCGCGGCTGTAGGCGAGGAGATCGGTCTTGTCGTCAGGCACAGGGATCGGCTCCGGTCTCGGTCACTGTCCTCACAGCTTGCCCATCACTTTCTGGTTGAAGCCATAGACTTCACGCGCGCCGGACAACGGTACGAGCGAGACCTCGCGCTGCTGACCGGGCTCAAATCGCACCGCAGTCCCCGCCGCGATGTCGAGCCGTTTGCCCATGGCCGCATCACGGTCGAACTCCAGCGCCGCGTTCGTCTCTGCGAAATGGTAATGGCTGCCCACCTGCACCGGCCTGTCCCCGGTATTGGCGACCATGATGACCGTGACCTCCGCCCCGGCATTCAGCTCTATCTCGCCCGCGGCGGGCAGCACCTCGCCGGGGATCATCCGATGGCCTTTCTGATGGCGGCCACGATCTCTGTTCCGAAGAGCCCCAGCAACCCGCCCAAGAGGATCGCGAAGGCAGACACGGTGGAGGCCGAAAGCGCGACGAGGATGCCCACGACGAGCAGGCAGACCGCGTAAGACAGGGCGAGCGCGTCCTCCGTCTTGATGTCGATCTTGTCGAGCAGCACCTTCTCCAGGGCGCCCACCAAGGGCTCCTGCACGAGGCGGGAGGCAAACCCCGCGGCAATGGCCAAGATGAATGCAAGCATGGTCGCTACCTTATTGGATGGTGAACGGTGACGAGCTTGGTGCCGTCCGGAAAGGTGGCCTCGACCTGCACGTCGTGGATCATCTCGGCGATGCCCTCCATGCACTGGTCCGCGCGGATAACGCCCGCCCCCGCCTCCATGAGATCGGCCACGGAGCGGCCGTCGCGCGCGCCCTCGACGACGAAATCGGTGATGAGGGCGATGGCCTCGGGGTGGTTGAGCTTCACGCCCCGCGCGAGCCGCCCGCGCGCCACCATGGCCGCGACTGAGACGAGGAGCTTGTCTTTTTCTCTCGGTGTCAGGTTCATCTCTAGTCCTTTAGACGGCCCAGACGCGGGGCAGATGCCCGCCGGTGAGTTGGCGCAGCACGGGAGCGAGCGCGATTTTGAGCGGCCAGAGGTCAGGAAATGCGCCGCGGATGACGCATTTTCCGCCCCAAGCGGAGGCATGAAGACCCCGCGGCAGATCGAGCGCGACATCCTCGGCGTCAGGCCCCCAGTAAAGAAGCGTGGCGATGGCCCGCGCGTCGCGGAGCCCTGCCGCCTTGCCGATGAGGCGCGCATCGAGGGCGAGCGCATCCATCCATTGCAGCCCGCCCGCATGAAGCTCCCGGCGATCCTTGAGACGGAAGCTCGAGAGCCGCTCCCCCATGGCCGCGCGGCCAAGGACGAGCATTTCGAGCGAAAGCACGCGCGCGCCGGGCGCGGCCTCGAGGACCGTCCGACGGCGGAGAGCCGATGCGTCGAAGAGGATCGTTTCTTGCGGCAGCCAAAAGAGCGTGCCGCCCGGGCCCGCGCGCAGTGTCACGTCCACCTGCGCCTCGGTCCCGGTACTCGCATAAGCGCGTTCGGCTGTCTGCGTCGTCAGCATGAGCGCGCCGTCATCGATGCTGCCATCGAAGGCGAAGCTGTCTCCGCCGGTGAGCCCGCCCGCCGTGTTGAGAAACACGGCCTCTGGAAAGGCGCCGTGGCACGCGGGGATCATCACCTTGCCGGAGCCGGCCTGCGACAGCCCGGTGATCCGCCCACCGCGGAACGCGACATGCGCGCGCCCGCGTGCGCGCTGCATGGCGCGCGGCTGGCTAGGCTGCGGCAGGTCGAACATCGCTCCCCCAAATCGTCTGCCCCAAGTTAGGCGCAGGGAGCCGCGCCTCGCAACGCCCATGGCCCGATCCCGCACGACGCGCGGGCAATTGCCCAAGGATTGGGCACTCATGCCCGCGCATTCGCAGGCTGGCCCCCCTGCCCGTTCCGCGCTACGAGCGGGCCATGGTGCAAGAGCTCACGATCCGCCGCCCCGATGACTGGCACGTCCACTTTCGCGACGGAGAGATGCTGCGCGGCGTGCTGCCGGAGACCGCCCGGCATTTCGGACGCGCAATCGTGATGCCGAACCTCGTGCCCCCGGTGCTCACCGGTCAGGATGCGGCCTCGTATCGCAAGCGCATCATGGCTGCGCTCCCGCCGGAGATGGCCGGCTTCCAGCCGCTGATGACGCTCTACCTGACCGAGGAAACCGATGCGGGCGACCTCGCCGCCGCCCATGCCGCGGGCATCGTTACGGCCGCGAAGCTCTACCCCGCCGGAGCCACGACAAACTCTGCTTCCGGCGTGCGGGATTTCGACCGCGTCCGGCCCGTGCTCGAGCGCATGGCCGAGATCGGGATGCCGCTCTGTGTCCACGGTGAGGTCACCGACCCCGCCATCGACATCTTCGATCGCGAGGCCGTCTTCATTGACCGCGTGCTCGACCCGATCCGCCGCGCCGTGCCCGCGCTGCGCGTGATCATGGAGCATATCACGACGTCAGAGGCGGTGACCTACGTGGCCAGCGCGAGCGCCAATCTCGCGGCCACCATCACCACGCATCACCTCATCATCAACCGCAACGCGCTCTTCAAGGGCGGCATCCGGCCCCATTACTTCTGCCTGCCCATCGCCAAGCGCGAGACCCATCGCAGCGCTCTCGTGAAGGCGGCAACGAGCGGCGACCGGCGGTTTTTCCTCGGCACCGACAGCGCGCCCCATGCCAACGACGCAAAGGAAAATGCCTGCGGCTGCGCGGGCATCTTCACGGCCACGAATACGATGAGCTGCCTCGCCCATGTCTTCGAGGCCGCCAGCGCGCTCGACCGGCTCGAGGCGTTTACGTCCCTCAACGGGCCGGACTTCTACGGGCTCGCGCCCAACGAGACGACCATCACGCTGGAGAAGATCGCGCCGGACTACCCGGCACAGATCGAGACGGGCGCAGGGCCGGTGATCCTCTTTGATCCCGAATTCCCGCTTGCCTGGCGCGTGCGGTGATGCCCTCCGGCAGCCCTCCGGGGAAGACACTTATGGAAAGCTGAAGGAGCGCGGCGATGAGCTTTGCATCGAAAGAGGAAATGGCACGGCTGACAGCGCGGATGCTGCTCGAGATCGGCGCAGTGAATTTTCGCCCGGAGGAGCCCTACATACTCGCCTCGGGCAAGCCGTCGCCTTCTTACATCGATTGCCGGAAGCTCATCTCCTTTCCCCGGATCCGCAGCACGCTGATGGATTTTCTCGTGGCCACCGTCATGCGCGACGCGGGCTTCGAAGCCTTTGACAACATTGCGGGCGGAGAGACGGCGGGGATCCCCTTTGCCGCGCTCGTGGCCGAGCGGATGGCGCTGCCGATGACCTACGTGCGCAAGAAGCCCAAGGGCTACGGGCGCGGGGCACGGATCGAGGGCCACATGGCCGAGGGCGAACGGGTCCTGCTGGTGGAAGACCTCACGACCGATGGCGGCTCGAAGCTTTCCTTCGTCGATGCAATTCGCGAGGCGGGCGCGGAGTGCGGCCACACCGCGGTGATCTTCTATTACGGGATCTTCCCCGAAACGGAGAAGACGCTTGGGGATCACGGGGTGACGCTCCACCATCTTTGCACATGGTGGGACGTGCTGGCCGAGGCGCGGGCGCAGGGCGCCTTCTCCGCGCAGGCGCTTGAAGAGGTTGAGAAATTCCTGCACGCGCCGGCGGAGTGGCAAGCGGCCCGGATGTAGGCCGCGAGTTGTGCACATGATTTTAGCAGGCCCAGGATGGTGGATAACTCGCTGATTCTGCGCGCAAAGAATTCATCATGTTGCGGTTTGTGGCAAAGCTGACCCTAAATATTGATTGCTTACGCAACATTTATCTGTCACTTTCCACCGTATGGGCCGGGTTACTCACAGATCTATCAGAGGTTCCCAACGCACCCGCGCGTGGCTAACTACTCCCGCATTGAGGAGTACAGCATGAACGAGATCGCCACGCTGACGGGGGCCATTCAAAGCGCCTCCGCAGACCAGATGCCCCATTCCATCGAGGCCGAGCAGCAGCTTCTCGGGGCGATCCTGACGAACAACGATCTCTACGATCGCGTGGCATCCGTCATTGGGCCCGAGCACTTCTACGATCCCGTCCATGCCCGGATTTGGGAAACGGCGGCCGCGCGCATCACCAAGAATGCGCTGGCCTCTCCGGTGACGCTGAAGGCGTTTCTCGAGGACGACGAGGGCCTCAAGGAGCTGGGCGGACCGGCCTACCTCGCGCGGCTCGCCGGGGCGGCGATCTCTGCCTTCGCGGCGCGGGACTATGCGCAGATGATCTATGATCTCGCGATCCGTCGGGAACTCATCGCTGTCGGCCACGACATCGCCGACCGGGCCGCGCGCATGGATGTGGCGAGCGAACCACGCGAGCAGATCGTCGAGGCCGAGCAGGTGCTCTACAAACTCGCCGAACAGGGGCAGAGCGACACGGGCTTCCAAAGCTTCCTCAAGGCCGTCACAGACGCCGTGCAGGTCGCCAACGCAGCCTACCAGAGGGATGGGGGGCTCGCAGGCGTCTCCACAGGCCTCATCGACATGGACAAGAAGCTGGGCGGCCTTCACCGGTCGGACCTGCTCATCCTCGCAGGCAGGCCGTCGATGGGAAAGACATCCCTCGCCACCAACATCGCCTACAACATCGCAAAGGCCTACAAGCGCGGCCTGACCCATGACGGTCAGGAAGGTGCGGTGAATGGCGGTGTGGTTGGCTTCTACTCCCTCGAAATGAGTGCCGAGCAGCTCGCCGCCCGGATCCTCTCGGAGGCGGCCGAAATCCCCTCCGAGCAGATCCGCCGCGGCGACATGACCGAAGGCGAATTCCGCCGCTTCGTGGAAGCCGCCAAGCAGCTTGAAAGCTGCCCCCTCTTCATCGATGACACGCCCGCGCTGCCGATCAGCCAGCTCGCCGCGCGCGCCCGCCGCCTCAAGCGGACCCACGGGCTCGACGTGCTCATCGTCGACTATCTCCAGCTCGTGCGACCTGCCTCGGCCAAGGACAGCCGGGTCAACGAGGTCTCCGAGATCACGCAGGGCCTGAAAGCGATCGCCAAAGAACTCGACATCCCCGTGATAGCCCTCTCCCAGCTATCGCGCCAAGTCGAGGCAAGGGACGACAAACGGCCTCAGCTTTCAGACCTGCGTGAATCGGGCTCCATCGAGCAGGACGCCGACGTGGTGATGTTCGTGTTCCGCGAGGAGTACTATGCCGAACGAGAAAAGCCGGGAGACGACAAGCTCGACGCCATGGCCGAGTGGCAGGAGCGGATGGAGCGGCTCCACGGCAAGGCCGAGGTCATCATCGGCAAGCAGCGCCACGGGCCCATCGGCACCGTGGAATTGAGCTTCGAGGGCCGCTTCACCCGCTTCGGCAATCTCGTGAAGCCCTGGCAGCAGAACGATCGCGGCGATTTCTAGGGGCTCAGCCTTGCCACTTTACGATGCAATCCCGACCAGATTGGCCGTCGCGCGCCCCTGAGTTTCACTTTTCCGATCTCGGGCCCCTGCGGCCCAGGGCCCGCGCCGCCGTGACCAGTTGACGGCGCATCTGGCGCCAGTGACAAGCAGGCATGGCCACCGGCACTCTCACCATCGATCTGGACGCGCTCGTTGCGAACTGGCGGGCGCTCGACGCCAAGTCCCGCGCCGAGACGGGGGCCTGTGTGAAGGCGGACGGCTACGGTCTCGGGGCCGAGCACGTCTCCAAGGCACTGGCCCGCGCGGGATGTCGTACCTTCTTCGTGGCCGTGGCCGAGGAAGGTGCAGCGCTTCGGAGGGCGCTGGGTGATGGCCCCCGGATCTGCGTTTTCGGCGGGCATATGGAGGGCGATGCGGGCGAGATCGCGGCGCACGATCTCATCCCCATGCTCAATGCCCCCGAACAGCTGAGCCGACATCGGGACGCGCTGCCCGATGCCCCCTTCGGCATCCAGCTCGACAGCGGCATGAACCGCCTCGGCCTTGAACCCGACGATTGGCGCAATGTGCGAGAGGCGCTCCCCGGCACGCCGGAGATGGTCATCTCCCACCTCGCCTGTGCGGACGAGGCCAGCCACATCATGAACACGGTCCAGCTCGAGGCCTTCCGCGAGATGACGCTCGGCGTGGCAGAGACCCGCTCGCTCGCGGCCACCGGCGGCATCCTTCTGGGCGAGGATTTCCACTTCAACCTGACCCGCCCGGGGATTGGCCTCTACGGCGGCGCGCCCTTCACGGAGGCGGCCCCGGTCGTGCGGCTCTCGCTCCCCGTGATCCAGGTCCGCGACGTGGCCGTGGACGAGACGGTGGGCTACGGCAACATCTGGAAAGCAGATCGTCCGAGCCGCATTGCCACGGTGTCCGGCGGCTATGCCGACGGCCTCATCCGGGCCGTGGGGCGCGACGCCAGCCTCTATGCCGGCGACAGGGCCTGCCAACTCGTGGGGCGAGTTTCCATGGATCTCATCACGGTCGATGTCACGGATCTGCCCGAGGTGCCCGACGCCCTCGATATCCTCTGCCACGCGCAGCGGGTGGATGATCTGGCCACCTCCGCCGGCACCATCGGCTACGAGATCCTGACCTCGCTCGGCGCGCGCTATACGCGCCGCTACATCGGCGGCTAACGCGCCCCTTGCCCAGCGCGCGACTGCGCGGCATGACGGGCCATGGCCAAGACATCCTATGCGTGCAGCGCCTGCGGGGCGGTTCATTCCAAATGGGCAGGGCAATGCGACGCCTGCGGCGCGTGGAACACCATCGCCGAAGACCGCGGGCTCTCTGCCGCGGGCCCGGGCAAGAAGACGCTCGGCGCCACCCGCGGGCGCGCGCTTCATCTCTCGGATCTGTCCACGGAAGAAGCGCCCCCGCCCCGCACGGAGGCCGGCGTCGCGGAGCTCGACCGGGTCCTCGGCGGCGGGCTGGTGGAGGCCTCGGCCCTCCTGGTGGGCGGCGACCCGGGCATCGGCAAATCGACCCTCCTTCTGCAGGCGGCAGCGCGCTTCGCGCGGAACGGCCTGAAGGTCATCTATATCAGCGGCGAAGAGGCCGCTGCGCAGGTCCGCATGCGTGCAAGCCGCCTCGGTCTCACCGAGAGCCCCGTGCTCCTTGCCTCGGAAACCAATCTTCGTGACATCCTCACGACGCTCGATGCCGAGAAGCCGGACCTCGCCATAATCGACTCGATCCAGACGATGTGGGCCGATCACGTGGATGCGGCGCCGGGCTCGGTCTCCCAGGTGCGCTCCGCGGCTCACGAACTTACGAGCTTTGCCAAGCGGAAGGGCATCGCCGTCATCATGGTGGGCCATGTCACTAAGGAGGGGCAAATCGCGGGCCCCCGCGTCGTCGAGCACATGGTCGACACGGTGCTCTACTTCGAGGGCGAGCGCGGGCACCAGTTCCGCCTGCTGCGGGCGGTGAAGAACCGCTTCGGCCCCGCCGACGAAATCGGTGTCTTCGAGATGACCGGCAAGGGCCTCGTGGAGGTGAAGAACCCCTCCGCCCTCTTCCTCTCCCAGCGCGGCACGCCCTCGGCGGGCTCGGTCGTCTTTGCGGGCATCGAGGGCACGCGGCCCGTCCTCTGCGAAATCCAGGCGCTCGTCTCCCCCTCGCCCCATGCCCAGGCAAGGCGCAGCGTGGTGGGCTGGGACGGCGCGCGGCTCGCTATGATCCTCGCCGTGCTCGAGGCGCGCTGCGGCGTGCCCTTTGCCGGGCTCGATGTCTATCTCAATGTGGCCGGTGGCATGCGCATTTCAGAGCCTGCAGCTGACCTCGCCGTGGCCGCGGCCCTCGTCAGCGCGCGCGAGGACGCTCCGCTCCCCGAGGACACCGTCCTCTTCGGTGAGATCTCGCTTTCGGGCGCGCTCCGGCCCGTGTCACAAGCTGAAAATCGGTTGAAAGAAGCTCAGAAACTTGGTTTCACCGCCGCGATCGTGCCGCCGCTTTCCAAGCGCATCGCCGATCAGGGCGTAAAGCTCACACAAATGCCCGATTTATCAGGCTTTGTGACCGAAACATTCGGGGCAATGTCCCCATCGAAGGGCAGTTAGATGGATGGCTTCACGCTCATTGACGGCATCGTCGGCGCGCTCATCGTGGTGTCGGCGCTTCTCGCCTATTCCCGCGGCCTGACGCGGGAACTTCTGGCCATCGCGGGCTGGATCGTGGCCGCGATCCTTGGCGTCGTCTTCCTCGAGCAGGCCCAGCCCCTCGTGCGACAGGTGCCCTATGTGGGCGATTTCATTGGCGACAGCTGCGAGCCCTCGGTCGTGATCTCCTTCGGGGCCGTCTTCCTCGTGGCGCTCGTCGTCGTCTCGCTCTTCACCCCGCTTCTGAGCACGCTCGTACAGCGCTCGCCGCTTGCCAGCGTCGATCAGGGGCTCGGCTTTCTCTTCGGGGTGGCGCGGGGCGTGCTCCTCGTGGCGATTGCCTTTTTCATCTACGACACGGTCATCACCGCGCAGAATATCGACATGATCGACCAGTCGCGCTCTGCAGCCGTCTTCGCGAATTTCTCGGACACGATCCAGGAGCAGGATCCTGAGGCAGCGCTGAGCTGGGTGACGGCGCAATACGACACGGTGATGGCCTCCTGCGAAGAGGCCTGAGGCGCGGCCTCACGTCCCGGTGGCGAGGCGCTCCCTGTTCCACGCCGACGGCGCGGGCTCGTCCATTTTCTGCGAGACACGGTCGGAGGCGTCGAGGTCGTCCAGATACTCCGCGCTCACGGAGCCGGTAACGTAGACGCCGTCGAAGCAGGAGCAATCGAACTGCGCGATCTCGGGGTTGCCCTCCCGCGCGGCCCAGATCAGGTCTTCGAGCCTCTGGTAGAAGAGTGCGTCGCATCCGAGCTCGGCGCGGATGTCCTCGATGGAGCGACCATCGGCGATGAGCTCGCGCTTCGTTGGCATGTCGATGCCGTAGACGTTGGGATATTTGACCGGAGGTGAGGCCGAGGCGACGTAGACCTTGGCGGCCCCGGCCTCACGACACATCTCCACGATCTTCTTGATCGTGTTTCCGCGCACGATCGAGTCGTCGATGAGGAGCACGTTCTTGTCTTTGAACTCCAGCGGAACGGCGTTGAGCTTGCGCCGCACGCTCTGCTGCCTCTGCCCCTGCCCCGGCATGATGAAGGTGCGGCCCACGTAGCGGTTCTTCACCAGCCCTTCGCGGTATGTGATGCCCGTGATGTTGGCGACTTCGAGCGCCACTGGCCGCGCTGAATCCGGCACCGGGATGATCGCATCGATATCGAGGCCCGATGCCGCGATCTGGCGCGCCAGCGTCTCGCCCATGCGGATCTGCGTCTTGTAGACGGAGATGCCGTCGAGCAGGCTGTCTGGCCGCGCGAGGTAGACATACTCGAAAATGCAGGGCGTGAGCTGCCCCTCCGCGCATTGAAACGAATGCATCTGCCCCTCGAGGTCGATCAGGATCGCCTCCCCCGGGCGCAGGTCACGCAGCTTCGTGAAGCCGTTGATGCCGAAAGCGACGTCCTCGGAGGCGAAGGCATAGTCGGAGCCGAACATGTCGTTCTGGCGCTCGGCGACGCTCAGCGGGCGGATGCCATGGGGGTCGCGGAAGGCGAGCATGCCCACCCCGTCCACGAGCGCCAGGCAGGAATAGGCGCCCTGAACCCGCTCCATCGTCATCTTCACGCCCGCAAAGACGGTCTGCTTGGGGTCCGTCGTGCCCATCACCTTGATCGCGTCGCCGATCTTGTCGGCGAGCACGTTGAGAAGGATCTCGCTGTCGCTGTTGGTGCGCAGGTGACGGGAGTATTTCCCCTTCACCTTCTGGCGCTGCTCGGCGGTGTTGGTGATGTTGCCATTGTGGACGAGCGTGATCCCGTAGGGCGCGTTCACGAAAAAGGGCTGCGCCTCGGCGGCACTGAGCGAGCCCGCCGTCGGATAGCGGCAATGCCCGATGCCCACGCGCCCGCGGAGGACCTCGGCATCTTCGGGACGGAAGACATCCTTGACGAGGCCGTTCTCTTTCCTTTCCCGGAAGAACTCGCCGTCATAGGTCACCATGCCGGAGGCATCCTGCCCGCGGTGCTGCAGCATGAGTAGGCCATCGTAAAGCTCGGGAAAGACCGGGTCCGATGTGTTCGCGACCCCGAGAATTCCGCACATGCGTTCGCTCCGACTGCGTTGGCTCCGCGCCTCCTACCCCGGCGCAGGGTGAAAATACAGCCACCAAAAGGAGGCTGTGCAACAATCTTGTTACATGCCCCACGAGCTTGCCGCGAGAAATGGCTCGGTCGCGCCGCAATGACGCAGCGAAAGCGGCCTCTGCCTCTTCAGACCGCACCGCGATGACGATATCTGCCCCGCGCACAACCAACGAGCAGAAAAATGAAGAATGCAGTTGCGGGCCAAGCGGGCGATCTCGCCACGCAAGAGGACGCCCTGCCCCATGGCGGCCTCCGCCTCCTGGGAACCATGGGCAGCGCCACCGCCCCCGAAGCCCTCCTCCTTCTCGGCAGCGACGTCCTGCGCGTCGCGCCGGGAGATACGGCGGGCACGGCCCGCATTCTGGCCATCGAGCCCGGACGCGTCATCGTGGAGCACCGCGGCGCGGCCCGCGCCCTGGCCATGCCGGGCCAGGAGGAAGCGGGTTGACGGCAGCGCCCACCCGCGCGAAGGCACGCCCATGAAGGACCAAGTGGACAATGCGCGCCCGGTCGCACTGATCACCGGTGCGTCCCGCGGGCTCGGGGCAGCCTTAGCCGAGGCGCTGGCGCCCGAGCATCACGTCATCGCAGTGGCCCGCACGATCGGCGCGCTCGAAGAGCTCGACGACCGGATCAAGGCGAAGGGCGGCGAGGCGACGCTTGCCCCCATGGATGCCACCGATGCGGGCGCGATGCAGCACCTGTGCCGCTCGATCCATGATCGGTGGGGGCGCGTGGATTTCTGGGCGCACACGGCGATCCATGCCGCGCCGCTCTCTCCGGCCACGATGATCCAGGACAAGGATTGGTCGAAGAGCGTCGAAGCCAACCTCAGCGCCATGCAGCGCCTTGTGGGCTATGTCGCGCCGCTGCTCGGCCGCGAGGGAACTGCGCTCTTTTTCGATGATCACATGCCCGCCACGGCGTTTTCGGGAAGCTACGGGGCGACGAAAGCGGGCCAGATGGCGCTCGCGAAAGCCTGGCAGGCGGAAACGGTCCGCACCGGGCCACGGGTCGTCATCGAGACACCGCCGCCCATGCCCACCGCGCTGCGCGCGCGCTTCCATCCCGGCGAGCCGCGCGATGCGCTGGAGCAGCCCTCCGATGTGGCCGCCGCCCTGCTCTCGCGCGTGTTCGCCGCGACCTAGGCGATCCGAGAGCCCTAAGCCGCCTTTGTAGCCGTCTCCTGAATGCGCTGAACCATGGCCTTGAGGCCGTTCGAGCGCTGGGAGCTCAAATGCTCTGTGAGGTTCAGCCGGCTAAGCTCTGCCCGGACATCGACCTTGGCCGCTTCCTCGGGCGTGAGGCCGTTGTAAAGCGCGAGCAGCACCGCGATCAGCCCCTTCACGATCATCGCGTCACTGTCCCCCTGGAAGCTCAGCGCGCTCCCGCCCCCGTCATGGAGCCAGACCTGGCTTGCGCAACCCTCGACCTTGGTCGCGGGCACCTTGAGCGCGGCGTCCATCTCGGGCATCGCCCGCCCCAGCTCGATCACGTGGCGATAGCGGTCTTCCCAGTCGTCGAGGAACTCGAACGTCTCCACGATCTCCTCGAAGTCGGCCTGCGCCATGACATGCTCCTTGAATTCCGCGCCTTTTCAGGCGCTTCCCTTTAAGCTAGGCACATAAGCGTAAGTGCGGGGGAGGCCAACATGGCGCGGCTGATTTGTCTGATGCTGGTGGGCGTCCTTTGCCTGGGCGGTTGTGCACGGATCTCGGAAAGCAGGTTCAACCCGCTCAATATCTTCCGGGGAGATGACACGCCCCGCGCCATCGACCCCGCCACCATCCGCCCGCTCGTGCCCGCCGATCGCGTGGTTCAGAGCGTGGACGCGCGGCCGCTCGTGGCCGCGATCTCAGAGCTGGAGGTCACGCCCACGGTGGGCGGCGTCATCGTCCGGGCCCGGGGCACCGCAACGGCCGCCGGCGCCTATTCGGCAGACCTCACGACCGCGCAAGCCAGCGCTGAGGGCATCACACTCGATTTCCGAGCCTTCCAAGGCCGGGGCCCCGGTGGCGGGCAGGTCACCGTCGCGCGGTTTCTCTCCGATGCGGAGCTCGGCAGCGCGCGCAGCGTATTAGTGCGGAGCGCGTCGAACAGCCTGAGCCGCCGCCGCTAACACCGCGGAAATTCTGCACTCAAAGGCTACAGATTAACAAGCTTCACGCGCTCGCCTTTCACAGCGAGCGCCACGGATCCATCGCATAGTCGCATGGCATCCGCGCCGAAAACCTCGTGACGCCAGCCCTTCAGCGCAGCAAGGTCACGCTCCCCCGCCGCGATGGCATCGAGGTCTGACACGGTCGCGATAAGCTTCTGGGCCACGTTCTTCTCGTCCGCTTTCGCCTTCAGAAGCACGCGCAACAGATCGGCGAGCGCCGGGTTCACCTGGAGCTTCTCGCGCGAGCGATCCACTTCCGGGTAATCCTCTGGTCCCATGGCACTGGCCCGCTCCACGGCGGCGAGGATCCCGTCAGCGATCTCGCCTTTCCTCGCCTCGCGCAGGAGCAGGCGTGAGCGGCCCAACTCGTTGATGTTCTTTGGCTTCGTCGACGCCAGCTCCACGAGCGCGTCATCCTTGTAGACCCGGCTCCGCGGCACGTTCCTTGTCTGCGCGTAGCCTTCGCGGAACTCCGCGAGTTCCTTGACGTAGGCCATGAACTTGGCCGACGTCGTCCGCGTTTTCACGCGCTTCCAGGCCGTCTCGGGCGCGATTTCATAGGTGGCGGGGTCTGTGAGGATCGCGAGCTCTTCCTGGACCCAGCGCGCGCGGTCCGTCCGCTCGAGCTCTGCGGCGAGGAACTCGTAGATCACGCGCAAATGCGTGACATCGCCGATGGCGTATTTCTTTTGCGCGTCCGTCAGCGGGCGGCGGGACCAGTCCGTGAAGCGCGAGGACTTGTCGAGCCCTTCCTTCGCGATCTTGCGGACGAGGGTCTCGTAGCCCACCTGCTCGCCAAACCCGCAGACCATGGCCGCGACCTGCGTGTCGAAAAGCGGCTCCGGGAAGACGCCGTGCTCGAGGAAGAAGATCTCCAGGTCCTGCCGTGCCGCGTGAAAGACCTTGACCACGTTCTCATTGCGAAAGAGCGCCAGCATCGGCTCAAGCGAGAGCCCATCGACGAGCGGGTCCACCAGCACCGCGGCGTTCTCGGCCCCGGGATGGGCGATCTGCACGAGGCAGAGCTTTGAATAGTACGTCCGCTCCCGCAGGAACTCGGTGTCGACGGTGATGTAGGGCTGGCTCTCGCAATCGGCGCAGAACGCGGCGAGGTCCTCGGTCGTCGTGATGGTTTTCATCGGCGGGCGTGCTTTCTCTTTTCTTCCCCGGCGGTTCCGGGCGCTTCTACGCGTGCACTTTGGCAATGAAAAGGCGCTAGGCGTCGGCGTCGATCATCACAGGTGTGCGATCTCCGGCGGCAAAGCGGCGCAGAACGGCCGGGTAGAGGATGTGTTCCTGCTGCAGGACACGCGCGGCCAGCGTCTCGGGCGTGTCGCCCGGCCGGACCGGCACCTGCGCCTGGCCGAGGATCGGGCCATCGTCGAGCTCCGCCGTGACCTCGTGGACGGTGCAGCCATGCAGCGGGTCACCGGCCTCGAGCGCCCGGGCATGGGTGTGCAGCCCGCGATACTTTGGCAGGAGCGAGGGATGGATATTGAGCATCTTCCCGGCCCAGGCCCCGGTGAAGCCACCGGTCAGGACCCGCATGAAGCCTGCAAGGCAGATGATGTCCGGGGCGTGGGGCGCGATGAGGCGCGATATCTCGGCCTCGAAGGCGGTGCGATCCGTGCCGAAAGGCTTGTGGCTCACCGCCTCTGTTGGGATCCCCGCCGCGCGCGCCCTCTCCAGCACCCCCGCTTCGGCATCATTGGAAAAAACGAGACAGGGCCGCGCGGGATGATCTCCAGCCATGGACGCGATGAGCGCGGCCGCGTTCGATCCACCGCCGGACGCAAAAATCGCGACCCGTTTCGTCAAGTAAGGCGGCCCGTGTAGGTCACCCCGGGGGTCTCCGTCACCGTCCCGAGCGTGAAGACCGTCTCGCCGCCGGCTTCGAGCGCGGCACGCGCGGCTGAGGGCTCGGGCGTCACCACGACCATGCCGAGGCCCGCGTTGAATGTCTTTAAGAGCTCCGCCTCGGCCAGCCCCCCCTCTTCCGCCAGCCAGCGGAAGACAGGCGGCAGGCGCCACGCGCCGAAGTCGATCTCCACGCCCATGCCCTCGGGCAGGACGCGCGGGACGTTCTCTGTAAGGCCGCCGCCTGTGATATGGGCGAGCGCCGTGATCTTCGAGGATGCCATGGCCGAAAGCACGGGCCGGACATAGAGCCGTGTGGGCGCGAGGAGCACTTCGCCCAAGGCGCCCTCGGCCCACGGACAAGGCGCCTCCCAGCCGAGCCCGCTCAGCTCCACGATCTTGCGCACCAGCGAATAACCGTTGGAATGCACCCCGTCGGACGCGAGCCCGAGAACCGTGTCGCCCGGGGTCACGCCGGAGGGCAGATGCGCGCCGCGCTCCATGGCCCCCACGGCAAAGCCCGCGAGGTCGTAGTCGCCCGCGGCATACATGCCCGGCATTTCCGCCGTTTCGCCGCCGATCAGTGCGCAGCCCGCCCGTGCACACCCCTCCGCGATCCCTTCGATCACGGCCGCGGCCGCGTCCACGTCGAGCGCGCCAGTGGCGAAGTAGTCGAGGAAGAAGAGAGGCTCCGCGCCCTGGCAGACGAGATCGTTGACGCACATGGCCACGAGATCAATCCCGACCGTGGCGTGCTGCCCGGTGTCGATGGCGATCTTGAGCTTGGTGCCCACGCCGTCCGTCGCCGCGACGAGCACCGGGTCGACATAGCCCGCCGCCTTGAGATCAAAGAGCGCGCCGAAGCCGCCAAGATCGGCCATCACCCCGGCGCGCGCCGTCCGTGCCGCCGCGGGCTTGATGCGATCCACGAGCGCGTTTCCGGCGTCGATGTCGACGCCCGCCGCGCTGTAGGTCAGGCCATTTTTTCCGTCCGTCATGGCAGCCGCGTAGCAGCGCTCGGAGGCGTTGCCTAGCCCGCTTTGCGCACCGTGCGCGCGCCAAACCACATCATGGCGCGGATCAGCACGAATGAGAGAACCACCATGAACGCGAACGGCCCAAGAAGCCGCACGAGGCTGCCCCCCGACAGGATGCCCAGCATGCCTTGCCCGGCCAGCGCGCCGATCCCCACGAAGAGATAGAGACCCACCGTGACCGCAAGAAACACAGCCGCGACCCGTGCCCCGTCTGCGAGAGAAAGCCTGCCCGCGCGCTGCTCCAGTTCGCGCCCGGCATCGAAGGCCGTGACCATGATCGGCAGGAGGAGAAGTGGCCACGGCGGGGGCATGCCCGCCAGAGCCAGAAGCAGGATACCGATCAGCGACACGCCAACCATGGACGCCAGAAGCACTTTGAAGAAGCGTCGCGTGAGGGGGCCAAGATGCGCCATGCCGCGTCCTTTCCTTGCCCTTCGCCCCTAGCAGCGCGCGGGCTCACAGCCAAGCTTGACGCCACCGGCCCGCTCGCCTACCCGACTTGGGCGGCGGGCCTGTAGCTCAATTGGTTAGAGCAGAGCGCTCATAACGCTTTGGTTGCGGGTTCAAGTCCTGCCGGGCCTACCGCCATCGAGACCGCAGACCGAGCGCGCATCCGCAAATCGGCGAGGGTGTCAGGCAAGGCGCGCGCCTCACCGCGCGAGGATCAGATCGGCCGAAAGCCCGCCGAGCTCCTCGCTTTCTCCCAGCCGCAGCATCCCCCCGTGTCGCCGCGCCGTGTCCGCCGCGATGGCGAGACCGAGGCCCACCGAGCCGCCCTCGTTCTGCCCCCGTGCCGGATCAAGGCGGGTGAACGGACGGGTGGCCGCCTCACGCTCCGCCTCGGGAATCCCAGGCCCGTCATCTTCGACCCGGATGCGCACCGAGCGCTCGAGCACCTCGCAGGAGAGCCGCACCCGCTTGCCATAGCGCGCGGCGTTCGAGAGCAGGTTCGTCACGCTGCGCTTGAGCCCGATCGGGCGCACGCCCATGGTGAGTTCCGGCAGCGCGCCCGCGAGATCGACTTTGCGGCCCATGCGTCGCACATCCTCGATGCATTCGCCGATCAGCGCGCCCAGATCCGTCTCCACCATCTCCTCCGCCGCGCCGACGCGCGCGAATTCGAGAAAGGCGTCGATCATCCCGTTCATGTCGTCCACGTCGCGCCGCATGTCCGCGGCCTCGGGCTCGTCCATCATCGACAGCGCGAGCCGCATGCGCGTGAGCGGTGTCCGGAGGTCGTGGCTCACCCCCGACAGCATCAGCGTGCGCTGCTCGATCTGCCGCTCGATCCGGGCCCGCATGGCCAGGAACGAAGAGCCCGCCGCGCGCACCTCGGTGGCGCCCGAAGGCGTGTAGGGCACGATGCTGCCCCGCCCGAACGCCTCCGACGCGGCGGCGAGCCGCCGGATCGGACGCAGCTGGTTGCGCAGGTAGATGAAGGCGATGAAGATCATGACAGCCCCCGCCACGAGCATCAGCACGAGGAGCTGGTGAGGATTACGCGCGGACACGTAGGGACGCCCGAACGCCACGCGATAGACGTCGCCCTGCCAAGCGATCCACGCCTCCACCTGCCGGATATTGCTCAGATCGATGGCGCGAAGGTCGTAAATCTCCTCCATCCGCGAAATGATCGTGAGCCCGGAGATATCGTACCAGAGCCGCCCCGGGGCCTCTGGCAAGGGCTCCTGCGACAGCCGGATCCCGAGGGGGGTGGCAACCTCCGCATGCGCCGTTGCGACGCCGGTCTCGTCGGCGGCGCGCAGGACTTCGGAGATCATGACGGAGGTGGTGTTCACCATTTGCCGGGTGACATCCTCGAAATGCCGCTGGATAAAGACGACCGACACGATGATCTGGAGCGCGAGAAACGGCAGCGCCACGATGAGCGCCGCGCGCCCGTAGAGCCCCCGGGGCATGTATCGTTTGAGCCAGCCGAACATGGCGCGAGCCTAGGGCGGACGTGCCGGGTTGGCCATGGGGGACGGGAGGAGAGCATGCCTGCGACCGAGCTCGAAGAAGACTTGCTGCTTGTCCGCGCGCCGAACCCTTCGCCGCTCACGGCCGACGGCACCAATACCTATATCCTCGGGCGCGACGCCGCCGTGATCGTCGACCCGGGCCCGGACGATGAGAGCCACGCGGCCGCGATCCATGCCGCGCTCGCGGGCCGCGAGGTGGCAGCGATCCTCGTCACGCACAGCCATCGCGATCATTCTCCCCTCGCCCGCTCGCTGTCAGATACGTCCGGCGCGCCGGTCTATGCCTTCGGCCCCACCGGCGCAGGCACCTCCGCCATCATGGCCTCGCTCGAGGGCGCGCTCGGCGGCGGCGAAGGCGCCGACCGGGATTTCGTGCCGCACGTCACACTGGCTCACGGGCAGAGCCTCACCCTCGGCGGCGAGCGCATCACCGCCCTCCACACGCCCGGCCATTTCGGCAATCACCTCTGCTTCGGCTGGCGCGGGGCACTCTTTTCGGGAGATCACGTCATGGGCTGGGCCAGCACGCTCGTCTCGCCGCCCGACGGCGATCTCACCGATTTCATGGCGAGCTGCGCCCTGCTCGCGGACCGGGAAGACCGCGTCCACTATCCAGGGCACGGCGCGCCGGTCACCGATCCCGCCGCCCGCCTCGCCTGGCTCGTGGCCCATCGCAAGGCGCGGGAGGCACAGATCGTCGCCCGCTTGTGCACCACGCCCCAAAGCGCGGCTGACATCACCGAGGCGGTCTACCAAGACGTGGCGCGCAGCCTCTGGCCGGCCGCGTCCCGCAACGTGCTCGCCCACCTGATCGACCTCACGGCCCGCGGCCTCGCCGCCCCCGAAGGCCCGCTATCCGAGCAGGCGAGATTCACCCGCGCCTGACCCCAAATCCCTCTGGACGCCCCCAAAGGCCATTGCTATACGCGCGTCGGTATTCCGGCGTAGCTCAGCGGTAGAGCAGTTGACTGTTAATCAATTGGTCGTAGGTTCGATCCCTACCGCCGGAGCCAAATTTTCTCAGCAAAATCAGTCGGAAGAAATCCTTCGTAGAGGCTTGTCTGACCATGTCTCGAGCGCTTCTTACGCGGTAGCGAAAAGCACTAGCGTTCAGACCCAAGAAGCCTGACTACGCCTTTTGTTCGCGTGTTCGAACATACGGCTCGAACCTCCGCTCGTGGCAAAACCTCAGGTCACACTTTTTTGTCGCGCGAAATCAATTGCCGGTAGTTCACTTGAGAGACCTTGATCCCATATCGGTTGAGGAGGAGCTTTCACTCGCAGGGCAATAGCGATATCTACGCGCATCGCCTCAGCTTGTCTTTCTCTTAAGGATGGTAAAGGCTTGATCCATGGCCCCAATGCGCTCTCACCGCTTGGCGAGTTTGCCTCTTCACGACCCTACGCTGTAAAACTTTCGTCCCTGCCCCAATCGCTCCTTTTCTGTGCGGGTTTACTCAACGTTTTGTTCTGAAACTCAGCAGTTAGGCCCTACCCTACCCAGTAGCTTGAGCGCCGTTACTGCGTTCAACCCGGCGATCTTTGCCTCCCGACTGCGCCTGCGAATAACGACCGAAGCGCTGAGATGCCCGCCCGTGTTTTGCGGCGACTGATCTGTTTCGTGTTTCACTTTACAGTCCAACACGGCGAATTTCAGAGGATCACAAAGCCGTTGGAACCGGGCAATTACCGGTATGCAACCGGACGCATTCTCGGCATAGCTTCCCGCACAATGTTCGACGGCCAACTCCGCCCCCTTATCGACCCGCCGCTCAATGCCCTCGGGCATCGCATGGCCCGGACCGGCATCACCGCCGATGGCGTGACACTGGCCGGTCTCGCGATCGGGCTTTTGGCGGCTGCGGCCATCGTGGTCGAGGCCTACCTTGCGGCGCTCGTGCTCGTCCTCGCCTCGCGGCTGGCGGACGGGCTCGACGGGGCCGTGGCGCGCGCAACGCGGAAGACGGATTTCGGCGGTTATCTCGATATCACCTGCGATTTCCTCTTTTACGGGGCGATCCCCATGGCCTTCATCTGGGCCGATCCGGCAATGAACGGCATGGCCGGCGGATGGCTCCTCGCGAGCTTCTACTTCAACGGCGCCACCTTCCTCGGCTACGCGATCCTCGCCGAGAAGCGGGAAATGGAGACCGCCGCGCGCGGCTCGAAATCGCTCTACTTCACAGGGGGGCTCCTCGAAGGCTTCGAGACCATCGTCTTTTTCTGCCTGCTCTGCATGCTGCCCGCCTATTTCGCCCCCCTCGCCTGGATCTTCGGGGGCCTTTGCTTCATCACCGCCGCCGCGCGCATCTTGCTCGCGCGGCAGGTGTTCCGGGACGACTGACGAAAGGACCCCGCCATGAAACACTTCCTCACCGCCGCCGCCACCGCGGCAGCCTTCTCCCTGGCCGGTGCGGCCCATGGCGAGCCTGACCCGGCCGATTGGGAGGCCGTGCTGGAAGAGGCGCAGGGCGAGACCGTGTTCTGGCACGCCTGGGGCGGGGCCACGACGACGAACGACTTCATCGCCTGGGTGGGCGAGCGCGTCATGAACGATTACGGCGTCACGCTCGAGCACGTGAAGCTCACCGACACCGCCGATGCCGTGGCGCGCGTGGTGGCGGAAGAAGCCGCAGGAACCGATGAGGGCGGCGCCGTCGACATGATCTGGATCAACGGCGAGAACTTCATCGCATTGAAGGACGCGGGCCTCCTCTTCGGGCCCTTCGCCGAAGAGCTCCCCAACTGGGCGCTCGTGGACACCGAGGGCAAGCCCGTCACCGTGGACTTCACCGTGCCCACCGACGGCTTCGAGAGCCCCTGGGCCGCAGCCCAGGTCGTCTTCATCTACGACAGCGAGACGATGGACACGCCGCCGACCTCCGCCGAGGCCATCGCAGAGTGGGCCGCGGAAAACCCCGGCCGCTTCACCTTCCCGCAGCCGCCGGATTTCCTCGGCACCACGTTCCTCAAGCAGATGCTCTATGAACTCGTGGAGGACCCTGCCCGCCTGCAGGAGGATGCAGGCGAGGACTACGCCGAGGTCACGGCCCCGCTCTGGGCCTGGCTCGAGGAGACGACGCCCAACATGTGGCGCTCGGGCCGCGCCTATCCGGCCTCCGGCCCGCGCCAGCTCCAGCTCATCAACGACGGGGAGATCGACCTCGCCGTGAGCCTGTCGCCCGGTGAGGCCACCGCGGCCATCGCCAATGAGCAACTGCCCGAAAGCGCACGCACCTTCGTCCTCGACAAGGGCACCATCGGGAACGCGTCCTTCGTGGCCATCCCCTACAACGCCAACGCCAAGGCGGGCGCCATGGTGGTGGCCAACTTCCTCCTGTCGCCCGAGGCGCAGCTTCGCGCGCAGACGCCGGAAATCCTCGGCTACGGCACCGTGCTCGACATGGACAAGCTCGACGCCGAGGATCGCGCAGCCTTCGACGCGCTCGAGCTGGGCATCGCCACGCTCTCCCCTGCCGAGCTTGGCACCGCGCTGCCCGAGCCCCATGCGAGCTGGATGACACGGGTCGAGCAGGACTGGCTCGAGCGCTACGGCGTTGCCAACTGACGACGCCGCGGTCGCGCGCGACGCTCCACCGGTGCGGAGCCCCCTTGGGGCCGTGCCGGACCGGGGTTTCGCGCTCGTTCCCGGCCTCACCATCGCGCTTCTCATCGGGCCCATCGCCGCAGGCCTGATCGGAACGCTCCTGCCGGCCGTGGGATACCTCAGGCCCGGTGGGGGCGGCGCGTTTTCCCTTGCCCCGTGGCAGCTGCTTTTCGCGGAGCCCGGGATCGCGCAAGCGGCGTGGCTCTCGGTCAAGACCGGCCTCCTGTCGACCATGGGCGCTCTGCTGGGCTGTTTTCTCCTCATCGCGGGCTGGCAGGGCACGCGGGTCTTTTCCGCGCTGGAGCGGCTGCTCTCCCCGCTTCTCTCGGTGCCCCATGCCGCGGCGGCGCTCGGCCTCGCTTTCCTCATCGCGCCGTCAGGCTGGCTCGCGCGGCTCACCTCGCCCTGGCTCACGGGGTGGGAGCGGCCGCTCGATCTGCTCATCATCGGGGATCCGGGGGGCTGGGCGCTTATCGCGGGGCTTCTGGCGAAGGAGCTGCCCTTTCTGATGCTCATGGCGCTGGCCGCCCTGCCCCAGATCAACAGCGCCGCGCGCATGGAAGTGGCGCAGACGATGGGATACGGGCGCACGCGCGGCTGGGCGCTCACGGTGCTGCCCGCGCTCTACGGCCAACTCCGGCTGCCGGTCTACGCCGTGCTCGCCTATGCCATGTCGAACGTGGACGTGGCGATCGTGCTCGGGCCTTCGACGCCGCCCCCGCTCTCGATCTTCATCCTGCGCTGGATGACCGACCCGGATCTCGCCTTGCGCGGGCCCGCCGCGGCGGCGGCCCTCCTGCAGCTTGCGCTCGTCGTGGGCGCTATCGGTGCCTGGCGCGTCCTTGAGATCGCGGTCGCCCGGCTCGGACACGTGGCCGTCGCCACGGGCGCGCGCGGCGCGGGCCTGCCCGACTACGCCGCGCGCGGCGTGGGCCTCGCCGTCTCGGCCCTGGCGGCGCTGGCGATCTTCGGCGGGATCGCGAGCCAGATCGCGTGGTCTTTTGCCGGGCGTTGGCGCTTTCCCGAGGCGCTGCCCTCGAGCTTTGGCCTCCGCTCCTGGGACCGGCACGGCGCGGCGGCCCTCGACACGACACTGCTGACGCTGGGCCTCGCGGCGCTTGCAGCCCTCCTCGCGCTCATTCTCGTGCTGGGCTGCCTTGAGGCGGAGCACCGGCGAGGCCGCTCGCTGGGCCAGCTCGGCCTCCTCGTCCTCTACCTGCCGCTCATCCTGCCGCAGATCGCGTTTCTGCCTGGGCTTCAGATCTTGCTCCTGCAGCTCGGCGCGGGCATGGGGTTCTGGCCCGTCCTGCTCGCCCACATGGTTTTCGTCCTGCCTTACATGTTTCTCGCCCTCGCGGGCCCCTTCCGTGCCTGGGATACCCGCTATGCCACGCTCGCCCATGCCATGGGCGCAGGGCGGGAGGGCGTGCTCTGGCGCCTGCGGCTTCCCATGCTCCTCGCCCCGATCCTCACGGCCTTCGCCGTCGGCATGGCGGTCTCGGTGGGCCAGTACCTGCCAACGCTCTTGGCCTCGGGCGGGCGGATCACGACGCTGACGACGGAGGCCATCGCGCTCTCCTCCGGCGGGGATCGACGCGCCATAGGGGTCTGGACCCTCGCGCTCACCGCCGCGGCCTGGCTGCCCTTCGCCGCGGCGCTCCTCCTGCCCCGCCTCGTCTTCCGCAACAGGAAGGGCCTGCACCATGGCTGAGGGGCTCGCGCTCGAGGGCGTGGAAATCACCCAGCAGGGCGGCAATGTGCTGCTCGGGGTCGATGCCCGCGTGGGGCCGGGCGATGTGCTCTCGGTCATGGGGCCTTCGGGCGTGGGCAAATCCACGCTTCTGGCCGCCATCACGGGGACGCTTTCTGCTAATTTCCGCTGTGCCGGAACGATCCGCCTCAACGGCCGCATCCTCAACGGACTGCCGCCGCAGGCGCGGCGTGTTGGGATCCTCTTTCAGGATCACCTGCTCTTTCCGCATCTTTCGGTGGGGCAGAATATCGGCTTTGGCCTACCGCGGGGCACGAGGGACCGGAAGAGCCGCATCGCCGACGCCCTCGCCGAGATCGACCTTGCCGGGTTCGAGGCGCGCGATCCTGCCACGCTCTCCGGAGGTCAGCGCGCGCGAGTGGCGCTCATGCGGATGCTCCTCGCCGAGCCCGAGGCGCTGCTCCTCGACGAGCCGTTTTCCCGGCTCGACGCCGATCTGCGGGTCCGGATGCGGGCGCTGGTCTTCGATCGGGCGCGTGCCGCACAGTTGCCGGTACTCATGGTCACTCACGACGCGGAAGATGCAGCCGCAGCCTGCGGGCAGACGATCGCGCTCAAGGCGCACTGACCCGCGCAGAAGAAAAGGGGCTGCGCGCGGCAGCCCCTTCTCCGTCAAATCAATCGGCTTTACCCGTCGATTTCGATCATTTCCATGTCGACGACTTCGCCGTCCACGATGATCTTGGCGATCAGCTCACCACCGGCCATCACCGGCGTGTCAAACTCAATACGCAGGTCGGTGTTCGGACCTGCGGCCGCGTCGGCCATACCGAGCACGGTGCCATCTTGGTCTTCAATCTGCACCATGCCTGCAGCGTCCAGCGTTGCGAGCGGCACATCGTAGAACTGTGCGCCTTCTTCGACGCCGTCGAGGATACCAAATTCGTTGGCTGCTGCGGCGGAGCCGAGAAGCGTTGCGGTGGTGGCAGCGATTGCGATCTTACGGAACATGAGATGTCCTTTCTGGTCGGTTTGGTCGGAGCGGGGCAGTGTGCCTCGCTGTGGGGTGACAACGGATCGACGCTGGTCACGTTCCAAGCGTCGGATAAAAAATTTGGAGCCCCTTCCGCAGCTCCCGCACTCGGCTTGATTTTTTCTACATTCAATTTCAGTGACTTGCGCGCCGCAAAAATCAGACCGAGGCGTTCACCTAATGACATTCTCGTGAACTTGCATTGGTTACAGGACATATCCCGTCCCCATTTTCCACGGATCGCAGGGCGCAAAACACCCGCGACGCAGCCACAAAAACGCCAAATTCCCCGAGCATTCTTACCGGAAGGGCAAAAGCCCGGCCACAAAACGCGAAATCCAGGGGGGACAACGCGACGGAGGCGCCCATGGCGGCCCAAAGACCCACCCCTCAGCCGGCTGCGGCACCGCAAAAGCGGCCCGCGCCTACAAAATCAAACTCCCAAAGCGACGCGGACACGCCCAAGGCGCCCCAGCCGAGCTTCCAGTTTACGGATTGGGCCGCGCTCTAGCAGCGCGTGCGGGATTTGCATCGGTGCCGCGCGCGCCTAAGCTGCGCCAATGGCTCCGGTGGACAGCATCCGCAATCTCGGCCCTGCGGCGGTCGCCCAATTCGCGCGGGCAGGCATACACAGCGCCGAAGAGATCCGCGCGCTTGGCGCGGATGCCGCCTATGCCCGGCTTCTCGCCGCGGGCGAGCGGCCTCATTTCATCGGGTACTACGTGCTTCACATGGGCCTGCAGGGGCGACCGTGGAACGATTGCCACGGCACGGAGAAGGCCGCCCTGCGCAAAAGCTTCGATACCCTGAAGGCCGCTGCAGCCCGAAAGCACGCCGAGAGTGAGGCCATGCCACGGGAGCTGGCCCGCGCGCTCGACGCCCTTGGCATCCGCGCCTGAGCCGGCAGCGGCTCTGAACAGCAAAGAAAAAGGCCGCACCCTGCGGCGCGGCCTCGATCATGTGGACGGATGTGCCGGGCGCTTAGCCCACCAGCTCCAGCCCAGAGAAGAAATACGCGATCTCGACGGCCGCCGTCTCCGGCGCGTCCGAGCCATGGACGGAATTCTCGCCCACGCTCTCGGCGAATTCCGCCCGGATCGTGCCCGGCGCGGCATCGGCGGGGTTCGTCGCGCCCATCACTTCGCGGTTTTTCGCGATGGCCCCGTCGCCCTCGAGCACCTGCGCCACGATCGGGCCCGAGGCCATGAATTCGCAGAGCTCGTCGTAGAACGGACGCTCGGCATGGACCGCGTAGAACACGCCTGCCTGCGCCTTTGTCAGGTGGATGCGCTTCTGCGCCACGATCCTGAGGCCCGCCTCCTCGAACTTGGCGTTGATCGCGCCGGTCAGATTGCGCTTCGTTGCGTCGGGCTTGATGATCGAAAAGGTGCGTTCGAGGGCCATGGGATGCTCCGTCAGGTCTGGATTTCGCGCGCCGCCTAACATGGGGGCCGGAGGTTGAAAAGCCTCCCGGGTCGGTGGGCGGGCGCCTTTCGAGCACGGCGCATGCCGCGCGCAGAAACAGAGCCGCGCGCCGACTTTCCTCTCGCGCGCAGCCGGGCTAGAGCCTGCCCATGCTCCGCATCGCCGACATAACTTACGCCGTGGAGGGCCGGCGGCTCTTCGAGAAGGCTTCCGCCACCATCCCTGCGGGTCACAAGGTGGGTCTCGTGGGCCCGAACGGCGCGGGCAAGACCACGCTTTTCCGCCTGATCCGGAGTGAACTCGCGCTCGAGAGCGGCGAGATCACACTCCCCCGCGGCACGAAGATCGGCGGCGTGGCGCAAGAGGCGCCGGCAAGCGCCGCCAGCCTCCTCGAGACAGTGCTCGAGGCCGATACCGAGCGGGCCGCGCTCCTGGCCGAGGAGACCGACGACGCCCACCGCATCGCCGAGATCCAGACGCGCCTCGCCGATATCGACGCATGGTCGGCGGAGGCGCGCGCGGCTACCATCCTCAAGGGGCTGGGCTTCGACGAGCCAGACCAGCACCGCCCCTGCTCGGATTTCTCCGGCGGCTGGCGCATGCGCGTGGCCCTAGCGGCCGTGCTCTTCGCCGAGCCCGACCTGCTCCTCCTCGACGAGCCGACGAACTATCTCGATCTCGAGGGGGCGCTCTGGCTCGAAAGCTACCTGAAGAGCTACCCGCACACCGTCATCATCATCTCCCACGACCGCAACCTTCTGAACCGCGCAGTGGGCTCGATCCTCCATCTCGAGCATCGCCAGCTCACCTTCTACCAGGGCACATTCGACGCCTTCGCCCGCGCCCGCGCCGCCAAGCGCGCCGTTCAGGCCGCGGAGGCCAAGAAGCAGGAGGCCAAGCGTGCGCATCTTCAGAGCTACGTGGACCGCTTCCGCTACAAGGCCGACAAGGCCAAACAGGCGCAAGCCCGCATCAAGGCGCTGGAGAAGATGGACATCATCACCGCCCCCGAGGCCGAAGCCCGGGCGCGCTTTTCCTTCCCCGAGCCCGAGGAGCTGAGCCCGCCCATCGTCAATCTGGACGGCGCGGCGGTGGGCTATGGCGGGGCGCCCGTGCTCGACCGGCTCACGCTCAGGATCGATCAGGACGACCGCATCGCGCTCCTGGGCAAGAACGGGCAAGGCAAATCCACACTCGCGAAGCTCCTCTCGGACAGGCTGGCCAGCGAAAAGGGCCGCGTGACGAAGGCCTCGAAGCTGCGCATCGGCTATTTCGCGCAGCACCAGGTGGACGAGCTCGAGGTGGACCAGACCCCGCTCGAACATCTGCGCGCGCTGCGGCCCGACTGGCTGCCCGGCCGGCTGCGGCCGCTTCTGGCAGGCTTCGGGCTCGGCCCGGAGCAGGCCGACACGGAGGTGAAGCGCCTGTCAGGCGGGCAAAAGGCGCGGCTCTCGCTGCTGCTCGCCACGCTCGACGCGCCACACATGCTCATCCTCGACGAGCCCACGAACCACCTCGACATGGAGAGCCGCGAGGCGCTCGTGCAGGCGCTCGCAGCGTATAAAGGCGCGGTGATCCTCGTGAGCCACGACATGCACCTCCTCGGGCTCGTGGCCGACCGGCTCTGGCTCGTTTCTGGCGGGACAGTCGCGCCCTATGACGAGGATCTCGAGGCCTATCGCCGCTTTCTCCTGCAGGTCCCCGCGAAGCCGAAGAAGGAGGAGGCCCCGAAGAAGCCGAAGCCCTCGCGCGACCAGATCCTCGCGCTGCGCTCCGAGGTCCGCACCGCCGAGGCGCGGGTGGAGAAGATCACCGAGATGCAGGAGAAGCTGGCGAATAAACTCGCCGACCCCGCGCTCTACGAAGACGCGCGCGCGGGCGAGCTCGCCGTGTGGAACAAGAAATACGCCGAGATCATGGACGGCCTCGCCAGGGCCGAGGCGCTCTGGATGGCGGCGCAGGAGAAGCTCGACGAGGTGGAAAATGGGTGATCCACACCCCGCACCACGCGTCACGCGCCCCGGACTTGATCCGGGGCCTCTCCCTTTTGAGATGGAGGTCCCGGATCAAGTCCGGGACGGGTGTAACCTTTGTCGGAGCGCGCTGCCCTGATGGACGCCGCCTTCTACATCACCGCCTTCACGACGCTTTTCGTCATCATCGATCCGATCGGCCTCGCGCCGCTCTTTGCCGCGCTGACGACGGGCATGACGGCCAAGGCGCGGCGCGCCATTGCGGTGCGGGCCTGCCTCGTGGCGCTGGCGATCCTCCTCCTCTTCGGGCTCGCGGGAGAGGCGCTGCTGGGCTTCGTGGGGATCTCGCTTCCGGCCTTCCGCATCGCGGGCGGCGCGCTCCTTTTTCTCACCGCGCTCGACATGCTCTTCGAGCGCAGGCAGGAGCGCCGGGGCGAACAGGCCGAGAGCCGCGCGGACCCGTCCGTCTTCCCGTTGGCGCTCCCGCTTATCGCGGGGCCCGGGGCCATCGCCACCATCATCCTCCTCACCGGCCAGGTGGCGGGCGACATGGCCGCCACGGCGGGCATCTTCGGGGTCATGGCCGGCGTCATCGCGCTCACCTTCCTCCTCTTCCTGGCCGGCGGCCTGCTCGAGCGGGCCCTGGGCCGCACGGGCATCAATATCGTCACCCGGCTCCTCGGCATGCTTCTGGCCGCGCTCTCGGTGCAGTTCATCCTCACAGGCCTTGCCGAAAGCGGGTTTGTAACGATCCCCGGCTGACCCCATATTCTGACCATGACCGGCGACAACATCGCGACCCTGCTCTTTCTCCTCGTCCTACTCACCGTGATCGGCGGCGGGTTTTTCGTGCGCAACCGGCCCTCGCTTGGCCAGACCGCGCGCACCATGGGCACGTGGTTCCTGCTCTTCGTGGGGCTCATCGTGGCCTATGGCCTCTGGGACGACGTGCAGAGCGAATTCAGCACCTCGCAGGCCCTCGTCACCGAGGGGGAAGTCAGCGTCCCGCGCCGGGGAGATGGGCATTTCTATCTGACGCTCGAGGTCAACGGCGCGCCGATCGAGTTCGTGGTGGATACCGGCGCCACGGACGTCGTGCTGACGCGCGAGGACGCTGCCCGCGCCGGGCTCGACACGGCGGATCTCGTTTTCTTCGGGCAGGCAATGACGGCGAACGGCCCGGTGGAGATCGCGCCCGTGCGGCTCGACACCGTGGAGTTCGGCAGCTTTGTCGATCGCGGCGTACGCGCCTCGGTCAATAACGGCCAGATGCCCGGCTCGCTGCTCGGCATGAGCTACCTGAGCCGCTTCGACACGCTCCAGATTCAGGATGGTCGCCTGACCCTGATGCGCTGAAGAAGTGAAACGCCCCCGTGACCCTCGCCAGCTGGATCGCTGGCGGCGTCGGGATCGGGATAGCCATTTGGGAGATCGGGGTGGGCGTGGCCCTTGGCGCGGCAATCGGCGCGGTGCTGCACGTCGCGACCGCCAAAGGCGATGACTAGCTCTCCGCCTTCATCGTCCAGCGCCCATCTTCCTGAGCCCAGTATTGCGCGGCGACGCCCGCGCCGGTGAGCGCCTTCCATTGCACCCGCGCGCGTGCCACGGCGTCACCGTGCTGCCCGTCGAAGAGGATGAAGGTGCGTTCCTTGCCCTCCGTCTCCTCCGCCGCGATCTCTGCCCCGTCGATCGACATCAGGCAGTGCGGATCGTTCGCTGCCGCGCCGGTCGTCAGCAGGACAGGCTGGCGCGCATCGTGGTCGCCCCCCGCCAGACCGTGGGGCAGGAAGCCGTCCTCCGGGCCGAGCCAGAGCTTTTCATCGAGCCACTTGAGCCGCTCGAGATCCGTGCCGCGGAGCGCCACGCGCCAGCCCGCGGCCAGGGACTTCTCGAGGAGCATCCGCGCCGTGACATCGAGGGGCGACGTCGTCAGGTGATAAAACCGCGCGCTCACCCTGCGCCTAGCCCTCGTAATGGTCCGCGATGAGCCGGTTGAGCGCGCGCACGCCCCAGCCCGTGGCGCCCTTCGGCGCATAGCTCGTGTCGGATTTCACGCTGGCGACGCCCGCGATGTCGATATGGGCCCAGGGCATCTCGTCGAGAACGAAGCGCTGCAGGAACTGGCCCGCCGTGATGGAGCCCGCCGGGCGTCCGCCCACGTTCTTCATGTCGGCGATCTGGCTCTTGAGCTGCTTGTCATAGGCCGGTGCGAGCGGCATGCGCCACGCACCTTCATCCTCGTCGCCCGCCGCCTTGAGAAGGTTCTCGGCAAGGCTGTCGTCATTGGCGAAAACACCGGCCATCTCATGGCCGAGGCCGATGATGATGGCGCCCGTGAGCGTGGCGAGGTTGATGACACCCGATGGCTTGAAGCGCTCCTGCGCGTACCAGAGCACGTCGGCGAGGACGAGGCGGCCCTCGGCGTCGGTGTTGATGATCTCCACGGTGTCGCCTTTCATGGACGTCACCACGTCGCCCGGCCGCGTGGCGTCAGGCCCCGGCATGTTCTCGACGAGGCCCACGAGCCCCACGACGTTGGCCTGCGCCTTTCGCAGCGCGAGCGCGCGCATGACGCCCGAGACAACGCCCGCGCCGCCCATGTCCATGGTCATGTCTTCCATGCCGCCGGCGGGCTTCAGGGAGATGCCGCCCGTGTCGAAGACCACGCCCTTGCCCACGAAGGCGAAGGGGGCCTCGTCGCCGCCGCCGTTCCATTTCATCACGACGACCTTCGAGGGCGCGGACGAGCCCTGCCCCACGGAGAGCAGCGTGCGCATGCCGAGCTTCTCGAGCTCGGGCTCCTCGAGCACCTCCACCTCGAGCCCGATCTCGGACATCGCGGCGAGCTGATCCGCGAAATTCGTCGTCGTCAGGTGATTGGCCGGGGCATTCGTCAGGTCGCGCGTGAAAAAGACGCCCTCTGCCACGGCGAGCGGCGCGCGGGCGGCCTCCGCCACGTCCTCGGGTTTCGAGCACATCACGGTGACCCCATGGGGCGCGTCACCGGGTGCGCTCTTCATGTCCTTGTAGGCGTAGGCGCGCAGGGCGATCCCCTCGGAGATCTCGGCGGCCCGCCCGATATTGCCCGCCAGCACGAGAAGCGCGCCGTCGCGCTTCGACTTGCCGATGTTGGCGCCCGCGCGGCGCGCCGTCGTCGCATCGGCCTTGCGGCCGATCTTGGCCACGATGACGCCGGAGGCTTCCATGCCGGTGGGATAGGCGAGTTCCCGCGCGTCCCCTTCGGACATGTCCGCGAAGCTGTCGCTCTCGGCAAAGCGCTCGAGCGCGCCTTTCATGAGCCTGTTCACCCGCCGCGCGGTCTGGTCGAGCTTGCCCGTGGCCTCCACGAAACAAGCGACCTGCCCGGAAAAGGCGGCGACGGCGTCTAGGTCGGTCTCGATGAAATCGAAGGCGAGAGGGGTGGTCATGAATTGGCTCCGCTGGGATGGTTTGGGCAAAACCTAGCGGGGCCTCCGGGGATTGGCCACCCGCCCCGGACCGCGCAGCGCGTCCCTTTCCGAGGCGCGGGAAATGGAGTAGACCTCCGCCACCAGAGGACGTCGAACGAGGGCCGCGCACGGCATGGCGGAGCAGTATGGCACGCTTTGACAGGTACATGCTCTCGCAGTGCCTGCAGCTCTTCGGGTTCTTCGCACTGGTGCTCGTGATGGTCTACTGGGTGAACCAGGCCGTTGTGCTGTTTGACCGGCTCATCGCCGATGGCCAGACGGCCCTCGTCTTCCTCGAATTCACGGCCTTGTCGCTGCCCAACCTGATCCGCCTCGTCCTCCCCGTAGCAGCGTTCGCTGCGGTGCTTTACGTCACCAATCGCATGATGGGTGACCGCGAGATCGCGGTGATGCAGGCCACCGGCTATTCCGCGCGGCGCATGGCGCGGCCGGTGGCGATGTTTGGCGTCATCACGGCGCTCTTCATGGCGGCCCTCATGCACGTGCTCGTGCCCATCAGCCAGGAGCGCCTCGCGGTGCGCAATGCGGAGGTGAGCGAGAACGTCTCCGGGCGGCTCCTGCGCGAGGGCGTCTTCACCCATCCCGGACAGGGCTCCACGCTCTACCTGCGCGACATCTCCGAGGATGGCGAGCTGCTCGATGTCTTCCTCGCGGACATGCGCCCGGGCATCCGCGACCAGATCTTCACCGCCGAACGCGCCTTTCTCGTGCGCACGGAGGACGGGCCGCGCCTCGTCATGATTGACGGGCAGAGCCAGACCCTCAGCCCGGAGTTTGGCACGCTCTTCGTCACCAACTTCGACGACCTCGTGATCGATGTGGGCCGCCTCGTGGATCCGACGGCAGGCCGACGCCCTGCGCTCAGGGAGCTTTCCACGGCCGAGCTCCTGAACCCGACCCCGGAGATCCTTGCGCGGACCGGGCGCAGTGCCGGTGAATTCGCGCAAGAGCTCCATGAGCGCTTCTCGCAGCCGCTCTTTCCCCTCGTCGCCGCGCTCCTCGGCTTTGCCACGCTCATGAGCGCGGGCTTTTCGCGGATGGGAATCTGGCGCCAGATCATCGCCGCGCTGGCGGCGCTGGTGCTGCTGAAGGCACTGGAAAGCGTGGCCGCTGAGCAGATCATCTCCGAACCCGCGCGTTGGCCACTCGCTTACCTGCCCGCCGCCCTCGGGCTCGCCATCGCCTGGGCCGGGTTCTTGCGCGCAGACCGTGGGCGTCGCATGGCGCGAGGCGCGGTCCCGTCATGACGCTCCACCGCTACTTCGCCTGGCGCTTCCTGACGACCTTCGGCGCGGTCTTCGCGATCTTTCTCGGGCTCGCGCTTCTCTTCGATTTCATGGATCAGGTCAGGCGCTTCGCGGGCGACGAGGTGAGCCTCGGCGCGCTGCTCGGCCTCACAGTACTCAACGCGCCGGTGGGCTTCTACCGCATCCTTCCGCTCCTGATGATCATCGCCTCGGTGACGCTCTTCATCTCGCTCGCACGGTCCTCGGAGCTGGTGGTGGCGCGGGCCTCTGGCCGCTCGGCGCTCCGCGCGCTCGTGGCGCCGGGTATCGTGGCGCTGGCCATCGGCACCGTGGCGGTGGCGGTCTTCAATCCGCTCGTGGCGCAGATGAGCCAGGAATACGAGGCGCGCACGGACCGGATCGACGAGGACGGCTCCACGCTCTCGATCTCCGATGAAGGTCTCTGGCTCCGGCAGGGCTCGAGCGATGGCCAAACCGTAATCCGGGCGTTGTCCTCCACGCTCGACGGCACCACGCTGCGCCAGGTCACCTTCATCTCCTTCGCGCAGGACGGCACGCCCGTGCGCCGGATCGAAGCCGCAAACGCCACGCTCACGCGCGGCGGCTGGGACCTGCGCGATGCCAAGAGCTGGCCGCTCGACCGCAACCCCAACCCGGAGGCCGCCGCCCGCGCTGATGACACGCTGCGCATCCCGTCCTCGCTTACGCCCGAGGGCATCCGGGACAGCTTCGGCTCGCCCTCCGCCATCCCGATCTGGGAACTGCCGGCCTTCATCGACCAGCTCGAGCGCGCTGGCTTCTCGGCGCGGCGGCATCTCGTGTGGTTTCACATGGAGCTCGCGCTGCCGGTCTTCATGGTGGCGATGATGCTGGTGGGGGCAAGCTTCACGGTGCGCCATGCCCGGGTGAGCCGCACCGGCGCCGCCGTGCTGGCCGCGATCCTCGCGGGTTTCGCGCTCTACTTCGTCAGGAACTTCGCGCAGATCCTCGGAGAAAACGGGCAGATGCCCATCCTTCTCGCAGCCTGGGCCCCGCCCCTCGCGGCGCTCGGCCTCGCCCTCGGCCGTCTCTTCAGGCTCGAGGACGGATGAGGCGGCTTCTCGCGCTCCTTTGCGTCGTCGTCGCGGCCTCACTGTCCGCGCCCCTCGCCGCGCAGGAAAGCGAAACCACCGGCACGCCCGCCTCTCTCGTGGCCGACCGCGTGAGTCTCACCGAGGACCGCCTCCTCATCGCTGAAGGCAATGTCGAGGTTCTTCAGGGCGACACGCGCCTCACCGCCTCCCGCGTCACCTATGACGGGGAGACGGACACGCTCACCATGGAGGGCCCCATCGTTCTGCGCGACGGACGCTCGACCGTCATTCTCGCGAACCAGGCTGAGCTGAGCGGCGGGCTGCGGGATGGGATCCTCCTCGGCGCGCGCCTCGTGCTCAACCAGCAGCTCCAGATCGCGGCCGCCGAGATCCAGCGTGTGGGCGGGCGTTACAGTCAGGCGCTGCAAGTCGGGGCCACGAGCTGCCATGTCTGCGACAGCGGCCGCCCGCCGCTCTGGCAGATCCGGGCCGCGCGCATCATCCACGATGAAGAGGAGCGGCAGCTCTATTTCGACGAGGCTCAGCTGCAGATCATGGGGGTCCCCATCCTCTACCTGCCGCGCTTGCGCCTCCCCGACCCAACGCTCGAGCGCGCCACTGGCTTTCTGCGCCCGGAATTCCGCACCTCCTCCCTCCTCGGCTACGGTGTGAAGATCCCCTACTTTATTGCCCTGGGCGACAGCCGCGATCTCACCGTCACCCCCTTCATCACGACCGAAACTCGCACGCTGGAGTTTCGCTACCGGCAGGCTTTCCGGCGCGGCGAGATCGACTGGAGCACCTACGTGTCGCGCGACGAGTTCGGCGACAGCGCGCTGCGCGGCGGGGTCCTCGCCACGGGCCGCTTCGATGTCTTCCGCGGTTACGAGCTCACCTTCGATATCGAAACCGCCTCGGACCGCTCCTACTTTTCCGACTACGACTACTCGAACAAGGACCGCCTCGACAGCGCGCTTACGCTGGCCCGCACCACTGGCACGACGGACGCCGAATACGAGCTCGTCGTCTTCCGGTCCCTGCGCGATGGCGAAAACAACAACACCTTTCCCTCGCTCATCTTCGATGGCCGGCGCGACCTCGTCTTCGCGCCCGGCCTTCTCGGCGGATCGGCCCGGCTCCGCGCGGATTTCCAGGCCCATCTGCGGACGTCGGACGCAGCCACCGACAGCGATGGGGACGGCGTCTCGGACGGGCTCGACGTGGTGCGTACGGGCGTCACGCTCGACTGGGCGCGGGAATGGGTGACCGGGCCCGGCCTCGTCCTCGGCGCGCAGGCGCTCGTGGGCGCCGATGCCTTCATCATCTCCGACGACACGCTCTTCGAAGACGATGCGAGCCGGGGCGAAGCGGGCCTCGCTGTCTCTCTCTCCTGGCCACTCATGGCGCAAAGCGCCGGTGGCGCGCGCCACGTCCTCACGCCCAAGATCCAGCTTGCCAGCACAGCGCGGAGCGACGCCGCCATCCCCAACGAGGACAGCACCCGCGTCGAATTCGACGAGGGCAACCTCTTTAGCCTCAACCGCGCCCCGGGGGAGGACGTGGTCGAGGACGGCACGCGGATCGACCTCGGTCTCACCTGGACGCGCTCGGGCCCGGCGGGTTGGGAAAGCACGCTCACCTTCGGCCGGGTCGAGCGCCTGAGCGGCGCGCCCGACTTCACCGAAGCCTCGGGCCTCTCGGGGGACAGCTCGAGCTGGCTCATTTCCGGCACCCTGGCCACTGAGGGTCGGTATGACGTGATCGGGCGCATCACGCTCGACACCGATCTCGCCGTGCAGAAAACGGGCCTCCGCGTGGGCTATGACGGGGACCGCTTCCGCGCAGCAACGTCCTATGCCTATCTGGACGCCGATCCGGAAGAAGACCGCAACTCCGCTGCCTCCGAGCTCACGCTGACGACTGGCTACGACCTCACGCCCACCTTCACCGCCCTCGCCGATTTCCGATACGACTTCACGACAGAGGCCACCACCGAGGCCGGCATCGGCTTCCGGTGGATCAACGAATGCGTGGAGATCGCGCTTTCCGCCTCGCGCAACTTCACCTCATCGGCTAGTGTCACGCCCAGCACGGATTTCGGCTTCACCGTGGGATTGCGGGGCTTTGGCACCGGCGCGAGCACGCCGCGCGTGGGCCCCCAATGCCGCTGATGGCCGGGGCCCGTCAAAACAAGAAAGCAGACCAAAGTTTCGTAGGGAACGCCGCCATGCGCCTCCGTCTCCTCCTCGCCCTTCTCCTGGCCCTCGCCCTGCCCGCGAGCCTCGCGGCGCAATCGCAGTTCCGCACGGTCGCCAGCGTCGACAGCGACGTCGTCACGGCGTTCGAAGTGGAGCAGCGCGCGCGCTTTCTCGCCTTTGTGAATGCGCCCGGCGCGAGCCGCGCGCTGGCGCTTGACCAACTCATCGAGGACCGGCTCAAGATCGCGGCTGCGCGCCGCGCGGGCATCGAACTCACCGAGGAGGGCCTCGCCCGCGGCATGGCGGACTTCGCAGGGCGCGCAAACCTCGAAACAGAGGCCTTCGTCGCCCGGCTCCGCAGCCAGGGCATCGAGGAAGGCACCTTTCGCGAGTTCATCCGCGTCGGTGTCACCTGGCGGGAGCTGGTGCGCGCGCGCTTCGCGGGCCGCTCCGAGATCACCGACGACGAGATCGACCGCGCGCAGGGTGCCGTCGCCGATGGCTCCCGCATCCGCGTGCTCCTCAACGAGATCGTGCTGCCCGCCCGGCCGAACCGGCCCGGCGAGGTGGCGACGGCCGAGGCCAATGCAGAGCGGCTTCAGGCGATCACCTCGATCAGCCGGTTCCAAGCGGAAGCGCGCGACCTCTCGGCGGCACCATCGCGGGAGCAAGGCGGGCGGGTCAACTGGCTCGAGCTCTCGGACCTGCCGCCCGGCCTCGGGCCAATCCTGCTGACGCTCGCGCCCGGCGAGGTGACGCAACCCCTGCGCACCGACAATGCCATCATCCTCTTCCAACTCCGCGACATAGAGGAGCGCGAAGGCAGCCCAGCGACGCCCGCGGCCATCGACTACGCCGCGCTTTACCTGCCGGGCGGTGACATCGCCCAGGCGAACCGGATCGAGGCCAACGTGGACACCTGCGATGATCTCTATGGCGTGGCGCGCAACATGGCGCCCGAGGCACTGGAGCGCGGCGCGCGCGCGCCCTCCGAAATCCCCGATGACGTGGCCATCGAGCTCGCCAAGCTCGATCCCGGCGAGGTTTCCACGGCGCTCACCCGTGCGGGCGACGAGACGTTGGTCTTCCTCATGCTCTGCAATCGCGTGCCAGCGCTCGAGGCAGCCGAGGACGCAGCAAGCGACGACAGCGCAAACCGGGAAGCGATCCGCAACGAACTCCGCAGCCGCCGCCTCAACGGCCTCGCGGACGGCTTCCTCGCCGAGCTGCGCGCCCAGGCCGCGATTACCATCAACTGAGCTTTTGATGGCCCGCCTTCCCATCGCGCTGAGCTGCGGCGAGCCCGCGGGCGTGGGCCCGGAGCTTGCACAAGAGGCGTGGGCGTCGCTGCGCGACGAGCTCAGCTTTCTCTGGGTGGGTGACCCGCGCATGCTGCCCCTCCCGCTGCCATGGGAAGAGGTGACGCGCCCCGAGGATGCGGGGGAGGTGATGCCGCGGGCGATGCCGGTCTGGCCGCTGAGCTTTGCGGGCGACACTCGGAAGGGCCGCGCCGATCCGCAGAACGCGGCGGGCGTGATCGCGGCCATCGAGACCGGCGTCTCCCTCGTGCAGGAAGGGCGATCGACCGCCCTGTGCACCGCGCCAATCCACAAGGCCGCGCTCAAGGACGGGGCCGGGTTCGCCTTTCCCGGCCATACAGAGTTTCTCGCGCATCTGGCCGGGGTGAAGACCGTGGTGATGATGCTCGCCTGCGCGGAGCTCCGCGTGGTGCCCGCCACCATTCACATTCCCCTCGGCGAGGTACCCACGGCGTTGACCGAGGCGCTTCTTCGCGAACAAGTGCGCATAACCCACCACGCGCTCCAGAGCGATTTCGAGATCGCTTCGCCCCGGATCGCCATCGCAGGCCTCAATCCCCATGCCGGCGAGGATGGCAAGATGGGCCGCGAGGAGCTCGACTGGATGAACGGGGCCGTCGCGCGCCTCGCCGCGGAGGGATACGACGTGCGCGGGCCGCTGCCGGCCGACACCATGTTTCACGCCCGCGCCCGCGCGGGCTACGACGTGGCCATCTGCGCCTACCACGACCAGGCACTCATCCCGATCAAGACGCTCGATTTCGACGGCGGCGTGAACGTCACGCTGGGCCTGCCCTTCCGCCGGACCTCGCCTGACCACGGCACGGCCTTCGACATCGCAGGCCAGGGCCTCGCCCGCCCCGACAGCATGATCGCCGCGCTGCGCATGGCCTGGGACACCGGCGCCCATTGATGCAGATCGACCACCTGCCACCCTTGCGCGAGGTCATCGCCGCCCACGGTCTCAAGGCCAAGAAGGCTTTGGGGCAGAATTTCCTCCTCGATCTCAACCTCACCGCCAAGATCGCCCGGCAAGCGGGTGATCTCACGGGCTGCGACGTGCTCGAAGTGGGCCCCGGGCCCGGCGGGCTCACCCGCGGCCTCCTGGCCGAGGGCGCGCGGCGCGTCGTGGCCGTGGAAAAGGACACGCGCTGCCTACCCGCCCTGGCGGAGATCGCCGCGGCCTATCCCGGGCGTCTCGAGGTGGTCAATGCCGACGCGCTCGCGCTCGATACGCGCGCGCATCTCGCCCCGCCCATCCGCGTCGTGGCCAACCTGCCCTACAATGTGGGAACGGAGCTCCTGACGCGGTGGCTCTCGCCACCTGAATGGCCGCCCTTCTGGCAAAGTCTCACGCTCATGTTCCAGAAAGAGGTGGCCGAGCGCATCGTGGCCGCGCCGGGGTCCAAGGCCTATGGCCGGCTGGCGATCCTCGCCCAGTGGCGCGCCGATGCCCGCATCTCCATGACCCTCCCGCCCGAGGCGTTCCAACCCGCCCCGAAGGTGCATTCAGCGGTGGTGCACCTCGTGGCACGCGACACGCCGCGCTACCCCGCGGAGCCTGCTACGCTCTCTCGGCTCACGGCCAAGGCCTTCGGCCAGCGCCGCAAGATGCTGCGCGCGAGCCTCAAGGGGCTGACGGAGGATCTGGAGCAGAAGCTCGAGGCCGCGGGCATAGCCCCGACGGCCCGCGCGGAAGAGATCGATCTCGAACGCTTCTGCGCCCTGGCGCGGCTCATTTAGGGCACGCGCAAAGCGCACCAGTCATTAACGCTATTCGTCAATGATTTGGGGGCGCTATTCGGCGGCCTGCGGTGCCTCGCCGCCCTGATCGCCTCCACTATCGGAGGCTTTCTTGCGGCTGCGGGTGCGCTTGGGCTTCGGCGCCGGGTTGCCGTTCTCGGGCGTCTCGACGAGGCCGCTATCGCCGCCCGTGGCTTCCACCACGTCGGGCTGCTCCTGCTGGGCGGGGTCGCTCCGGTCGCGGCGGCGTCCGCCGCCCTGCCCCTGCTGGTCTCCGCCCTGCTCGTCGCTGCCGTTCGATTCCCGCTCCTGGCGCTCGGCGCGCTCGCGGTCGCGCTCGGCCTGGCGCTCGCGGTTCTGGCGCTCCTGCTCTTCGCGGCGCGCATCCTGCTCTTTCTGCGCCTCGCCCAAGAGACGCGTGTAATGCTCGGCGTGCTGCTGGAAGTTCTCGGCGTTCACGCGGTCGCCGGAAAGCTGGGCGTCGCGCATGAGCTGGTTGTATTTGTCGATGATCTGCTGGGGGGTGCCGCGCACCTTCCCCTCCGGCCCCGAGCTGTCGAAGACGCGGTTGATGATGTTGCCCATCGACCGATTGTTATTGTTGCGGTTTTTATTCCGCGAACGCGATTTCGATGATCTCATAAAGTGCTTCTTGAGCCTGTGCTTGTGACCGAGATGGTGCCGTATGGGCGGGGGTCACTGATTTTGCGCTGATATCCTGCGGGGAGCGTGCTCACCCTGCGGATGCCGTTTCGTCGCATGGGACGGGCGCGCTGACAACCGTCTTTCTGCACTTGGGCGCGATTTTCAGGGGAAATACCCGTCAAAGCGGCCCCGCAACCTCCAAAACACGCGGCCGACCGTCGAGATCGGCGTGGGAAACGATGTGTTTCCAGCCAGCATCGCGGGCGATGGCGGCCACGTCCGCGCCCTGCCCCGCGCCGAATTCGAGGAGGATGCGCCCGCCGGGTGCCAGATGCGCGCCCGCGCGGGCGAGGATCGCGCGGTAGGCGCCAAGCCCGTCGCCCCCATCGGTGAGCGCGCCGTGGGGCTCGTGATCGCGCACTTCGGGCGCGAGGCCGGCCACATCGGCCGCGGGAATGTAGGGCGGGTTGGACACGATGAGGTCGAAACGCCCCGCCACGGGGTCAAACCACGGGCCCTCCGCAAAGCGCACCCGCCCCTCGAGGCCAAGCTCGCGCGCGTTCCACCCGGCGACGGCGAGCGCGGCGGCACTGACATCGGTGCCGAGCCCCTCGGCTCCGGGCCTTTCTGCGAGCAGCGAAAGCAGGATGCAGCCCGAGCCTGTGCCGAGGTCGAGCACCCGCGCAAATGGCTGCTCGAGCGCAGCGGCCACGAGCGTCTCCGTCTCCGGGCGGGGGTCGAGCACGTCTGGCGTGACGCGAAATTCGTGGCGCCAGAAGGCGCGCCGCCCGATGATCTGCGCCACGGGCATCCGCGCGAGCCGCTGGTCGAGAAAGATGGAGAGCATCTCGAGCGTCACCTCGTTGGGGGCCTCGCGCGTCTGCGCGGGCGCGCCGGGCGCGTTGCCCGCCGCATAGGCCTCCTCGAAGAGCCGCCGCACATCACCGGCCGCATTCGGGATGCCGGCCGCCTCGAGCCGCGCGACGAGCGCGCGCGGGATCATAGCCCCTGCTCTGCGAGGAGCTCGGCCTGGGCCTCGGCGGTGAGCGCGTCAACGATCTCCGTGAGGTCGCCCGCCATGACCTGGTCGAGCTTGTAGAGCGTCAGGTTGATCCGGTGGTCGGTCATGCGGCCCTGGGGGAAGTTGTAGGTGCGGATCCGCTCGGAGCGGTCCCCGGAGCCCACCTGGGATTTCCGGTCCGCGGACCGCTCCCCATCGATGCGCTGGCGCTCGGCATCGTAGAGCCGCGCCTTCAACACCTGCATGGCGATCTCGCGGTTGCGGTGCTGGGACTTCTCCGACGAGGTCACGACGATGCCCGAGGGGATATGGGTGATGCGGACGGCCGAATCGGTCGTGTTGACGTGCTGCCCGCCCGCTCCGCTCGCGCGCATGGTGTCGATGCGGATGTCCTGAGGATCAATTTGGATGTCCACGTCCTCGGCCTCTGGAAGCACGGCCACGGTCGCCGCGGAGGTATGGATGCGCCCGCCACTCTCGGTCGTGGGCACCCGCTGGACGCGGTGCACGCCACTTTCATACTTGAGCCGCGCGAAGACGCCCTCGCCCTGCACATGGGCCACCACTTCCTTGATGCCGCCGAGCTCTGTTGCCTGCTCCTCGACGATGTCAAAGCGCCAGCCCTGCGCCTCGGCATAGCGCTGGTACATGCGCAGAAGATCGCCGGCGAAGAGCGAAGCCTCGTCGCCGCCCGTACCGGGGCGGATCTCGATCATGGCGGGCCGTGCATCGGCGGCATCCTTCGGCAAAAGCGCGATGCGCAGCGCCCCCTCGAGCTCAGGGAGCCGCGCGCGGAGCGTGGGCAGCTCTTCTTCGGCCAGCGCCTTCATGTCGGGATCGGCGAGCATCGCCTCGGCCTCGGCGATGTCTTCCTCCACCTGCCAATAGGCGCGCACCTGCTCCACCACCGGGCGGAGATCGGCGTATTCCTTGCCGAGCTTGGCGATATCACCCTCTCCCGCGGCCATGGAGGCCTCGAGAAACTCGAAGCGCTGGGTGATCTGCTGGAGGGTCTCGCGAGGGATCATGGCGGCCTAGGTGCGACGCGCTGGCATTTTGGTCAAGGGGGCGTCCATGGTACGCTCGACCATGCGTAAACTCATCCTCTCTCTCATCTTCCTGGCCGGATCGGTGACCGCGGAGACCAATCCCGCGCTCGATTGCTGGTGCCGCGGGTCCTCCGGTGAACGGTTTGAAATGGGCGACATCACCTGTTTCACAATCTCGGGCCGCACCTTCACGGCGCAGTGCCAGATGAGCCTGAACAACACCATGTGGCGCGAGCTGAGCGAGGGCTGCCTGAGCGCGTGAGCGCGCCTAGCGGAGCCCCGAGAGCCACCCCTCGATGCGGCGCCGGTTGGCGCCGAAATCGGCACGCCCCACGACAAGATGGCTCGCGAGGTGCACGTGGTCGGCCTCCTGCCAGACATGGGTGACATCCGGAAACCCCCAGAAGAGCGAATGGTGGAGGTAGACCCCCTCCGCGAGCTGGCGCGTGCGCGGCGTGGCCTCAATCCGCTCGATCAGGACAGGAAACTCCACGAGCTCCGCCGGTCGCACGGCATAGTGTCCGCCCTCCGAGCTGTAATCGCCCACATCGCGGATCTCGGGGCGGCCCGGGCCGCTCTCCGGCGTGACGGGCATCAATCGGAAAAAGGCCATGGCAGCACCCACGAAGGCTAGGATCAGGATCGTCGTCTTCATGGCGTGAGTGTGGGTCTCGCCCGGCCCGGGGCAAGGCTAGCGACGGGACAAGGCAGCGAGAGCAGGCCGCCTAACGGTAGGGCACGCCCGGCAGGATCGAGAGCAACTCGAAGACGAGGTTCGCGCCCACGAGCGCCGTGTTGCCCGAGGGATCATAGGGCGGCGAGACCTCCACGAGGTCGCAGCCCACGATGTTGAGCCCGCGCAGGCCGCGAATGAGCTCCATCGCCTGCCACGTGGTCAGCCCGCCGATCTCCGGCGTGCCCGTGCCGGGCGCGAAGGCGGGGTCAAGACTGTCGATGTCGTAGGTGATGTAGGTGGGCCGGTTGCCGATTTTGGTCAGGATTTCAGCGGCAAGCGGGGCGAGGCTCTTGCCCCAGATTTCCGGCGCCAGCGTCATGTTGAAGCCCCAGCCCTGCGCCTCGGTGAAGTCTTCGGCCGTGTAGCCCGTCCCGCGCAAACCGATCTGGAAAACCTTGTCGGGGAGGATCAGACCCTCCTCGTAGGCCCGGCGAAAGACCGTGCCGTGTGTCTCGCGTTCGCCGAACATCTCGTCATTGACGTCGGCATGGGCATCTACGTGCACGAGCGCCACAGGCCCGTGCTTCTTGGCGATGGCCCGCAGCACCGGGAGGGTCAGAGTGTGGTCTCCGCCGAGGGCCACCGGGATCGCATCATGCGTGAGCACATCCGCGTAATACTCTGTAATGATGCGAATAGTCTCGCTGAGCGAAAACGTGTTGATCGGGATATCGCCCAGATCGCCCATCTCGAGCCCGTCGAAAGGCGCGGCCCCCGTCTGGATGTTGTAGGGGCGCATCATCGCGCTTTCCTGCCGGAGCTGCTTGGGCCCGAAGCGCGTGCCGGAGCGCCAGGAGGTGCCGATATCCATGGGAATGCCGATGAAGGCCACGTCGAGGCGCTCGGCCGTCGCCCGCGCGGGCAGCCGCATGAAGGTCTGCGGGCCCGAGAAGCGGGCTAGGTCGTTGCCGGAGATGGGTTGGCTGGGCATGGGCGGGAGGCGCCTTCGTGATCTGGGTACTCTTGGAAGGATGAAGCGGGGCGTCGCGCTCTCAGGGTGTTAACGTCGCTGGCGGAGGTTCCAGCAATAAAGGCAGGCGAGCTCCATGGCGACATGAGCACCCGCAATGGCGGTCGCGTTGCCCGCGTCATAGGGCGGAGAGACCTCGACGACATCGCCGCCCACCATGTTGATCCCCCGAAGCGCGCGGAGCATGGAGAGCGCCTGCGCGGAGCTCAAGCCGCCCGACACCGGTGTGCCGGTCCCGGGCGCAAAGGCCGGGTCCAGACAGTCGATATCGAAGGTGAGGTATGTCGGCCTATCCCCAAGGATCGACTTGATTTTCTCCACGGCGGCGCGCCAGTCGTCATGGACCTCGGGCGCGTCGATGATGGGCACGCCCAGCGTGTCGGGGTTGAGCGTCCGGATGCCCACCTGCACGGAATGCGCGACATCTATGATGCCGGCCTTCGCGGCCTTGTAGAACATCGTGCCGTGGTCGATGCGGCTCTCGTCGTCATCGGCCCAGGTATCGGTATGGGCGTCGAACTGCAGGAGCGAGATCGGTCCGAAGCGCGCCGCGTAAGCCTTCAGGATCGGGTACGTGATGTAATGATCTCCGCCGAGGGCGAGGCTGCCCGCGCCCGCCGCGAGGATGCCCGCGATATGGGTCTCGAGCGCGGCGGGAAAGTCCGCAACCTTCGCGTAGTCGAAGGCGAGATCTCCGTAATCCACGAGAACATTATCCACCAAGGGATTGATATCCCATCCATAAGGCGGATCGCAGGGCTGCAGCGTGGAGGCCTCCCGGATCGCGCGGGGCCCGAGCCGCGTGCCAGGCCGATTGGTCACCGCCTGATCGAAGGGTACGCCCGTGATGGCGAGCTCGACCCCCGTGAGGTCCTTCGTGTAGCGGCGCCGCATGAAGGAGAGCGCGCCGCCGAAAGCGTTCTCGAAGGAGAGCCCGGTCCGCGCCTCCCGCGTGAACGCGCCATCGACGTCATTTTCGCTATCTTTCAACGCCATGTCAGGCGATCCTCACGTTCTCTCGCGTGAGCCCGTCGGCCACCTCCCGGATCGCTGCGCCCAGCGTTTCGACGCAGAACGCGACCTCGGCCTCCGAGATCGTCAGCGCAGGCGACATGACGTTGAGGTGCCCGAGCGGCCGCACGAGGAGCCCCCGCTTCTGCGCGGCCTCCGAGATCCGGCGTCCCACATCGATCTCCTCAGGCAGGAGCGCGAGGGTCTCCTTGTCGGCCACGTTCTCCACGCAGCCGATGAGCGCCTCGCCGCGCACATCGCCCACGAGTGGGAGATCTCGGAGCGTGGCGAGCCCCTCCTGAAAGAGGGTGCCCAGTTCGAGCGCGCGGGCGCAGAGGCCCTCCCGCTCGATGATCTCGATGTTCTTGAGCGCCGCCGCGCAGGCAACTGGGTGCCCCGAATAGGTGTAGCCCGACGTGTACCAGCGCGGCTCTGCGGCGAGGGTGTCCCAGATCGCATCGGAAAAGAGCATCGCGCCGATGGGCTGGTAGCCGGAGGAGAGGCCCTTCGCGCAGCACAGGATATCCGGGCGTGCGCCGTAGCGGTCCTCGCTCGCGAACATGTGGCCGATGCGGCCGAAGCCGGTGACGACCTCGTCGGCGACGAAAAGGATGCCGTGGCGCTGGCAGGTCTCGGCCATGGCCTTGAGATATCCCTCCGGCGGCATGATGACGCCGCCCGAGGCCTGGATCGGCTCGGCGAAGAAGGCGGCGACGCGCTCCGCCCCGATCTCCGCGATCTTGGCTTCGAGTTGGGCCACGCAGCCTGCAACCGTCGCCCCGCCGCGCAGCGTGTCGGGGGCGGAGATGTGGTGGATCGTCTTCGTCTCGTAGCGAAACTCCGGCGCGCGGTCCCCGTCGCGGTTGCCGATGGACATGCTGATATGGGTGGAGCCGTGATAGGCGTGTTCGCGCGCGATGATGTGGTGGCGCCCCTCAAAGCCCCGCGCGGCCTGCACGAAGCAGGCCATGCGATAGGCCGAGTCGATGGCCGTGGAGCCGCCGGTGGTGAAATGCACGTGGCTAAGCCCCGTGGGCGCGAGATGCGCAAGCTTGGCCGAGAGCGCCGCCGAGGGCGCGTTCGACATGTCCCCGAAGGTGCTGGAGAAGGCGAGCTCTTCGGCCTGCTGGGCGATGGCCTCGGCCATCTCGCGGCGTCCGAGCCCGATATTCGTGTTCCAGAGGCCGCCCACCGCGTCGAGATACTGCGCGCCCGTCACGTCCCACACGGTGCAGCCCTCCCCCCTCTCGATCACCACGGGCGGCTCGCCGCCGGTGAACTGCCAGGGGCGCAGGGCGTGCGCCATGTCCATCTGCGTGAGGTCGTTCATGGGCTGACGGGTTGCGCGGTTTCGACGAGCTTGGCGAAGAAAGACGCGCCCACCGGGGCGATATCGTCGTTGAAATCGTAGGCCGGGTTGTGAAGGCCCGCCGCCTCGCCGATGCCGAGGAAGAGAAACGCGCCGGGGCGGGCCTGAAGCATGTAGCTGAAATCCTCCGCGCCCATCTCGCGGCCGGTATTGTCGTCCACATTGGCCGATATCTGACGCGCGACGTCGGCCGCGAAGGCCGCGGCCTTGGGATCGTTGACCGTCGCCGGATAGCCCTTCTCGTAGCGCAGCGTCGCCTCCACGTCATAGGCCGCAGCATGGCCTGCCACGATCTGCTCCATCCGGCGCATGACCATGGCCTGCACCTCGGGATCGAAGGTCCGCACCGTGCCACCGAGATAGGCGGTGCCGGGGATGACGTTGTCGGCCGATCCGGCATGGATCATCGTCACGGAGACCACGAGATCGTCGAGCGCCTTGTGATTGCGGCTCACGATGGTGCCCATGGCTCCCGCGATGGCCACGGCGGCGGCGACGGGATCTTTCGTTTCGTGCGGATAGGCGCCGTGGCCGCCCACGCCCGTGATATCGACATGGAAAGTATCCACCGCCGCGAGAAGCGGGCCCGGGGCGGTGTAGAACGCGCCCTCCTCGATGCCCGGCACGTTGTGGATGCCGTAGACCTGCGCGATGTCGAAGCGGTCCATCATGCCCTCCTCGACCATGATGTTGCCGCCGCCCCCGCCCTCTTCGGCGGGCTGGAAGATGAGCGCCACGCGGCCCGCGAAATTGCGCGTCTCCGCGAGATAGCGCGCGGCCCCGAGGAGCATGGTGGTGTGTCCGTCATGGCCACAGGCGTGCATCTTGCCCGGCACCGTCGAGGCCCAGTCCGCGCCGGAGGTCTCTTCCATTGGCAGCGCGTCCATATCCGCGCGCAGGCCGATCGTCGGCCCCTGCCCCTTGCCCTCGATAATCGCCACGACCCCGCTCGTCGCGATACCTTCATGGATCTCGTCCACGCCGAACTCGCGCAGCCGCTCCACGACGAAAGCCGCCGTCCCGTGGCAGTCGAACCCGAGCTCCGGATGCTGGTGGAGGTGCCGCCGCCAGGCCGTCATGTCCTCGGCGAACTCCGCGATGCGGTTGACGATGGGCATGGGCTGTCCTCCTATCCGGCCAAGCTACAGGCGGCGGAGGAAAGCGCAATGGCAGAGGATCTCGTGCACGATCCGAAAGGCGGCATGCCACGGCTTCTGGAGATCATGCGCCGCCTACGCGACCCGGAGACGGGCTGCCCCTGGGACATCGAGCAGACCTTCGCGACTATCGCGCCCTACACGATCGAGGAGGCCTACGAGGTGGCCGATGCCATTGACCGCGAGGCCTGGGACGAACTCGAGGGCGAGCTTGGCGATCTCCTCCTGCAATCGGTCTACCACGCCGCCATCGGGGAGGAGCGCGGGCTTTTCAGCTTTGCGAGCATCGCCGACAAGATCTCCGACAAGATGGTCGCCCGCCACCCCCATGTCTTCGGCGACGAGAGCCGCGAGAAAAGCGCCGAACAGCAGGTCCAGGACTGGGAGCAGATCAAGGCCGCCGAACGCGCGGGCAAGGCCGAGACGGGCGTTCTCGACGGCGTGGCGATGGGCCTGCCCGCGCTCATGCGCGCGCTCAAGCTCCAGAAGCGCGCAGCTCGCGTTGGGTTTGACTGGACCGATGTGGAGGACGTGCTCGCCAAGCTCACCGAGGAGACGCGGGAGCTCGTGGAGGCGCGCGAGGGCGCGGACCCGGCCCATATCGAGGAGGAGTTCGGCGATCTTCTCTTCGTCATGGTCAATATCGGGCGGCATCTCGGCGTGGATCCCGAAACGGCGCTGCGTGCCACGAATGCAAAATTCACCCGCCGCTTCCGAGGGATCGAGGCCGCGCTTGCCGCCGAAGGCCGGACACCGAAAGACGCCACGCTCGCCGAGATGAACGCGCTCTGGGAGGCCGAGAAGCGCCGCTAGGCCCCGCGCGGTCTGGACAACGCGCGCAAATCCCACCACCTCTGCCCCATGCGCAAGATCATCATCGACACGGATCCCGGCCAGGACGATGCCGTGGCCATCCTCCTCGCCCTCGCCTCACCCGAGGAGATCGAGGTGCTGGGGATCACCGCGGTGGCGGGCAATGTCCCGCTGGAGCTGACGGCCAAGAATGCCCGCATCGTCTGCGAATTGGCGGGGCGCACCGACGTGCCCGTCTTCGCGGGCTGCGACCGGCCCATGGGGCGCTCGCTCGTCACGGCGGAGCATGTCCATGGCCAGACGGGGCTCAACGGGGTCGAACACGCCGATCCGACGATGCCGCTGCAAGAGACGCACGCCGTGGATTTCATCATCGAGACCGTGCGCAGCACCGACGGTGTCACGCTCTGCCCCCTCGGCCCGCTCACCAATATCGCCACGGCGCTTGAGCGGGCCCCTGACATCGCCGGGCGGATCGCGGAGATCGTGCTCATGGGCGGGGCCTATTTCGAGGTGGGCAACATCACGCCCGCCGCCGAGTTCAACATCTACGTGGACCCGGAAGCCGCTGAAAAGGTGTTCAAATCCGGCGTGAAGCTTACGGTCGCGCCGCTCGACCTTACCCACAAGATGCTCACCTCGGCGGAGTGGATCGCGGCCATGAAGGGCCTCGGCACGCCAGTGGGCGACGCCGTGGCGGGGTGGACGGATTTCTTCGAGCGCTTCGACGTCGCGAAATACGGCTCGGCCGGCGCGCCGCTGCACGATCCCTGCGTGATCGCCCATCTCATCGACCCGACGCTCTTCAGCGGGCGCGAGATCAACGTGGAGATCGAGGTGGAGAGCCCGCTCACGCGCGGCATGACCGTGGCCGATTGGTGGGGCGTGACGGACCGCCCGAAGAACGCCACCTTCCTCGGCGACGGCGACCGCACGCGCTTTTTCACGCTGCTCTCCCACAGGCTGGCCACGCTATGAGCCCGCGCACCGCCATCCATCGCGCCACTGTCGAGGACCTGCCCATCCTCGCGCCGCTCGTGGCGGCCTTTCACCACGAGGAAGGCATCGACACCGACGAGGCGCACCGGCAGCGCGCGCTCAGCCCCCTTCTCGAGGGCTCCCCGCACGGCGAGGTCTTCCTGATCGGGCCGAGACGTGCGCCCTCAGGCTATGCGCTCGTCTGCTATGGCTGGTCGCTCGAATATGGCGGGCTCGACGCCTATCTCGACGAATTCTACCTACGGCCGGCCGTGCGCGGGCGCGGCATCGGCGGCGACGCGCTCCATGCGCTCTCGCATTATCTCGGCGAGAAAGGCGCGATGTCACTCGCGCTCGAGGTGGACATGCGCAACGAGGCCGCGCGACGGAGCTACGCGCGCTCGGGCTTCGAGGCGCGGGAGCGCTACAGCCTGATGGTGCGGACGCTGACATGAGCGCGGGCGCGATCCCCTTCGACAACAGCTATGCCCGCCTGCCGGAGCGCTTCTACACCAAGCTGCCCGCGACCCCGGTGCGCGCCCCGCGCCTGCGCGCGTGGAACGACGCGCTCGCCGCGGAGCTCGGCCTGCCCGCCATGGACGACGCGGACAAGGCCGCGATCTTCGGCGGCAACGCGGTGCCCGAGGGGGCCGAGCCGCTCGCCGCGCTTTACGCCGGGCACCAGTTCGGAAGCTGGAACCCGCAGCTCGGCGATGGCCGCGCGATCCTTCTGGGTGAGGTCGTGAACGGGGGCGCGCGCTGGGACATTCAGCTCAAGGGATCGGGGCCGACGCCCTATTCGCGCATGGGTGACGGACGCAACTGGGTCGGGCCCGCGCTGCGTGAATACCTCGTCAGCGAGGCCATGCACGCGCTCGGCATCCCCACGACCCGCGCGCTCGCGCTTGTGACGACCGGCGAGGACGTGCTGCGCGAGGCACCGCTGCCCGGCGCGGTCGTCACCCGCGTGGCGCGCTCCCATATCCGCGTGGGGACCTTTCAGGTCTTTGCCTCACGGGGTGACGTGGACGCGCTCGAAGCGCTGACCGCCCATGTCATCGCCCGCCACTATCCGGACGCCGCAGGCCCCGCCGAGCTCCTCGCCGCCACCGTATCGGCGCAGGCTTCGCTCGTGGCGCGCTGGATGTCGGTAGGGTTCATCCACGGCGTCATGAACACCGACAACGCCCATATCGCCGGTGACACCATCGATTACGGCCCCTGCGCCTTCATGGACGGCTACGACCCCGCACGGGTCTTTTCCTCCATCGACCAGATGGGCCGTTATGCCTACGCCAACCAGGCGGGCATCGCCGCCTGGAACATGGCGCAGCTGGCCACGGCGCTCCTGCCGCTCATGCCCAACAGGGATGCCGCTATCGAGGACTTCACAGAGATCATGAACGGCTTCGCCCCGGCCTACCAGCGCGCGTGGCGCGCGGCCTTTGGCGCGAAGCTTGGCCTGAAGGTGGTGGGTGACGCGGAGGTGGACCTGATCACCGGGCTCCTGACGATGATGGCGGAGGCGGAAGCTGATTTCACGAATACTTTCCGCGCCTTGGCGGAGGATACTCACGCCGTCGACCATGACGGCTTCGAGGATTGGCGCGCCGCTTGGCAGGCGCGCTCACCAGACGATGAACTGATGTCTAGGGCGAACCCGGCACTCATTCCGCGAAACCATCTCGTGGAGCAGGCGATTCAATCCGCGGTCTACGACGATTTCGGGCCCTTCGAGGCGCTCCATGGCGCGCTACGCACCCCATGCGTTGCGCCAGAGGACCCGCGCTTCACACGGCCTCCGGCCCCCGGCGAGGAAGTCACTCAGACCTTTTGCGGTACCTGACGCGGGCGGCGGTTGATCAGCACGAGCCCGAGCGTCACGAGCGCCAAGGCGCCCAAAAGGCTCGGTCCCACCTGCTCACCAAGAAGAAGCGCGCCAAGCAACACGCTGAAAACCGGCGATAAAAAGCTGAAAGAGGCCACCGACGCAGCCGGGTAGATCTTGATCAGCCAGAACCAGAAGAGAAAGCCGAAGCTCACGACGGCAAAAATCTGGAAGGCAAGCGCTGCATAATGGATCGGGGCCAGCTCCCGCACCAAGGGACCAAAGAAAAGCGCCCCGATAAAGAGCACCGGGATTGAGAGCAGCACCTGCCAGAAAATCTGAACTTCGGCGCGCAAGTCCTTCACATTGCTGCCTTTCACGACAAGAAGGATAGCGGCCCAGCCGATGGAGGCCGCCATGGCGCAGAGATCGCCCGCGAGCGAGCCCCCCGCCACGCCTTGCCCGTCGAGGATGGCCCAAGCCATGCCCGCGAAGGCCACGGCAAGCCCTGCGAGCTTCACCGGCCCCACGCTCTCGCCCAGAAAGATCCGCGCGCCGAGCGCCGCCCAAACCGGCATGGCGTAAAAGATCACGCTCGCCCGGCTCACCGTCGTCAGGTCCAGCGCGGTGAACAGAAAGATGAACTCGAGCCCGAAGATGGCGCCCATGAGGGCCGTCGTGGGCCACATCTCCCGACTGAGCCCGAAGGCGATGCCGCGAAAGCGCAGCCAACCATAGAGCACGATCGCCCCGCCGAGGGAGCGCAGCGCGGCCATGAAGACGGGCTGCCAGCCGTCACCGCCCACCGCGATCACCACCTGATTGAACGCGAGAAGGAGGGCGAACGCCACCAGAGAGACGGTGCCGAACGTATCGAGGTGATCCTTGGGAGCCATGATCCTCATCGCTGACCGCGGGGGCGTGCGATGTCAACGGTTGAGGCCGGCGAGGCGGCGGAGTATGCCCGGCGCGGGACGAGAGGCGCACATGTCGGACACGATCATCGAACGCTGCGAGGCCAAGGGCCTGCGCATGACCGGCCAACGGCGCACCATCGCCACCGTGCTCGAGGCGGCTGACGATCACCCCGATGTCGAAGAACTCTACAATCGCGCCTCTGCCGTGGATGCAGGCATTTCGCTCGCCACCGTCTACCGGACGGTGAAGCTCTTCGAGGAGGCCGGCATCCTCGAGCGCCACGAATTCGGCGACGGGCGCTCGCGCTACGAGGATGCCGACCGGGATCACCACGACCACCTCATCGACCTGGCCACGGGCGAAGTCATCGAGTTCGTGGATCCCGAGATCGAGAAACTGCAGGAGCGCATTGCCGAGCGGCTGGGCTTCGACCTCAAGGGCCACCGGCTCGAACTCTACGGGACAAAACGCAAGAATGGCTGACACCGCCCAAACCCGCGACCGCCCTCTCCTGGCCGTGCTGATCGACGCCGACAATGTCCCCGCGCGCCACGCCGAGGCGATCCTGAAGGAGATCTCGTCCATCGGGGAGCCCGCGCTGCGCCGCGTCTATGGCGACTGGTCGTCGGGTCAGCTGAAGAGTTGGTCGAGCCGGATCCGCTCGCTCGGGCTCAACGCGCACCAGGAGACGGCCAACACGCAAGGAAAGAACGCCTCCGATATCGGCCTCGTCATCGATGCCATGGACATCCTGCACACCCGCCGCTTCGACGGCTTCGTGCTGGTGAGCTCCGACAGCGACTTCACGGCGCTGGCCAACCGGCTCCGGGAAGACGGGCTCATGGTCATCGGGATCGGCGAGGCAAAGACGCCAGAGGCGCTGATCACCGTATGCAACCGCTTCATTTTCCTCGAGAACATCGCCGAGCCCGAGGCCGGCGCCAAGGCCACGCCCCGCAAGGGCGGCAAGGCCGCCGCCGACGCGCTCCCGCTCATCGAGGCGGCCATGGACCGGCTCGACCATGACGGGGAATGGTACTCGCTCGGCCTCATCGGGCAGACGATCCAGGCCGAGCGGCCCGATTTCGACACCCGCACCTACGGCTATCGCAAGCTCTCCACCCTCGTGGGCGACATCAAGAGCCTCGAGACGCGCAAGGAAGCCAATCACCTGATGATCCGCCTGCGCGAGTGATCGAATTTGATGGGTCGCGGGCGGCGCTGTTCCTGCGCGCGGGCCGTTGCCCGTGCTCGAAAGACGCCCACCCACCGACCCGTGTACCCGGGCAGCCTTTTTGGCGGTGAGGCGGGTCGAGCCATCCGCCGCCACAGTCCCCGTCCCGCCAGCCGCATGGCGCCACGCACCGGATCCACGATGGACCCTGCTCCGCGCGCGGCCTAAGGGTCCTCGGGCGGGGGCCTGCGCGGAGCGCTCTTTCCCGCGCCCGACCTGATCCGGAGCAAGACCATGGACAATCTGCGCGGCGCGTTCCTCATGACGCTCGCCATGGCGGGCTTTGCCGCGGAGGATGCGCTGATCAAGGCGCTCTCGGCCTCCTGGCCGCCCGGACAGGTCATCCTGTTCATCGGCGCCCTCGGCGCGCCTGTCTTCGCGGTCATGGCGCGCGCGCAGGGGCTGCCGCTCTTCTCCCGCGCTCTGGCGCATCCCGCCATCCTCGCGCGCTGTGTCATGGAGATGCTGGGCACACTTTGCTTCGTCTCGGCCCTCGCGCTCATTCCGCTCTCGCTGGCCTCGGCAATCCTGCAGGCCGCGCCGCTTCTCGTGACGCTCGGGGCCGCGCTCTTTCTGGGCGAGGCCGTGGGCTGGCGCCGCTGGACGGCGATCCTCGTCGGGCTTGCGGGGGTGCTCCTGATCCTGCGGCCGGGAAGGGATGCCTTCGAGCCCGCGGCCATCCTCGCGATCCTGGGCACTTTGGGCCTTGCGGGCCGCGACATCGCCGTGCGCCGCGTGCCGCCGGCCACGCCCTCGATCCAGCTCGCCTGGCTCGGGTTTCTCTCCATCATCCCCGCGGGGCTTCTGCTGATGGCCTTCGACGGCGTGGGCGCGGCCGCGCTCGACACCCAAACGCTGCCCCGTGCCCTCGCCGCTGTCGTCGTGGGGCTCCTTGCGTACTACGCCATCGTGCAGGCCACACGGATCGGCGAGATCTCGGTGGTCACGCCCTTCCGCTACACCCGCCTCGTCTTCGCGCTCGTCATCGGGGTGATCTTCTTCTCTGAGCGCCCCGATGCGCTGACGCTCACTGGCGCGGCCATCGTTGTGGCCTCGGGCCTCTACACGCTGGCGCGCGAAGCCCGGCTCAAGCGGCGCGCGGCGTGAGCCTCCTTTGAAACCCGCGCGCGGGCCTGTTAAGCGCTCTGGCAACGGACATCAGGGAGCCCCGCCATGAGCGCCATCATCGACATCTTCGCCCGCGAAATCCTCGACAGCCGAGGCAACCCCACCGTGGAGGTCGATGTCACGCTCGAGGACGGCTCCATGGGCCGCGCCGCGGTGCCCTCGGGCGCGTCCACCGGGGCCTACGAGGCCGTGGAGCGCCGCGACGGCGACAAATCCCGCTACAAGGGCAAGGGCGTGCTCGAGGCCGTGGCCGCCGTGAACGGCGAGATCGCCGAAGCACTGGCCGGCATGGACGCCACCGAACAGGTCATGCTCGACGCCACCATGATCGAGCTCGACGGGACCGACAACAAGGGTCGCCTCGGCGCCAACGCCATCCTCGGCGTCTCGCTCGCCGCCGCCAAGGCCGCCGCCGAATACTGCGAGCAGCCGCTCTACCGCTACGTCGGCGGCACCTCCGCACGTGTCCTGCCCGTGCCGATGATGAACATCCTCAATGGCGGCGAGCATGCCGACAACCCGATCGACATCCAGGAATTCATGATCATGCCAGTGGCCGCCGCCAATATCCGCGAGGCGGTGCGCATGGGCTCGGAGGTCTTCCACACGCTGAAATCGGAGCTGAAGGCCGCGGGGCTCTCCACCGGGATCGGCGACGAGGGCGGCTTTGCCCCTGATATCAGCTCCTCCCGCGAGGCGCTCGATTTCATCCTGAAGAGCGTGGAAAAGGCGGGCTTCAAGCCCGGCGAAGAGATCTTCCTCGCCCTCGATGCAGCCGCCACCGAGTATCACAAGAACGGCAAGTACGAAATGGCCGGTGAAGGCCTCTCCCTCTCCTCGCAGGAGAATGCCGACTACCTCGCAAAGCTCGTGGCCGACTATCCCATCATCTCCATCGAGGACGGCATGGGCGAGGATGACTGGGAGGGCTGGGTCGCGCTTACCGAGGCGCTCGGCGACAAGGTGCAGCTCGTGGGCGACGACCTCTTCGTGACCAACCCCGCCCGCCTCGAGACCGGGATCGAGAAGGGCGCGGCCAACGCGCTCCTCGTGAAGGTCAACCAGATCGGCTCGCTCACCGAGACGCTCGCGGCCGTGGACCTCGCGCACCGGAGCCGCATGACCTGCGTGATGTCGCATCGCTCGGGCGAGACCGAGGACGCCACCATCGCCGATCTCGCCGTGGCCACGAATTGCGGACAGATCAAGACAGGCTCGCTGGCGCGCTCGGACCGGCTGGCCAAATACAACCAGCTCATCCGCATCGAGGAAGCGCTGGGCGAGGCGGCGACCTATGCCGGGACGCAGATCCTGCGCGGCTGAGCGGAGGTCCGCGGCGGCGGCGCGTTCGGGGCCGGCCTCCGGCGGAGGTACGGGGCACAAAGATGCGGGGGGATGCGCACGGTTTCGGGGTCGCGGCGGGCGTCAGGCCTGGAACCGCGCCAGGCGGTAGGGCGCCAGCAGATCGTGCCGCGTGCCGGTGGTGAGCTCGTCTGCGAGGAGTTCGGCGGCGACAGCGGCGAGCGTTGCGCCGGAATGCATGACGGAGAGAGAGAGCCCCGCGATGCCCGTGGCCCCGATGACAGGGAGGCCGTCCTCCGGGACCGGACGGGCGGCGCGCAGGATGCGCTCGTAGCGCAGATCCTTCACGGGCAGATGCCTGCGCAGGACTGCCAGCGAGGCCTCTGCGATCTCGTCCATGTCGAAAGCACGCGCGAGGCCCGTGATATGTCCCTCGGGCGCGGGCGGCGGGGAGGACGGCACGAGGAAGCGGCCCGAGGCGTCCTGCCGGATTTCCCGCTCGGGGGTCACGAGGACATGGCCCAGCATGGCGGGAGCGGGTGCGGTCACGAGGAGATTGCCCGGACGGTGGCGCAGGGGCAGCCTGAGGCCGAGCGGCGCCAGCAAATCGGGCGTGCCTGTCCCCGCGGCGAGCACGGTATGATCGGCCAGGAGGAGGCCCGCCTGCGTCTCCACGCCCACGGCGGCACCGTCCCCGGCGAGGACGGAGAGGACGCGCTGGCCGAGAAGGACCCTGGCCCCCCGCGCCACGGCACGGGCAAGAAGCGCGCGTGCGGCAGGGCCGGCCTCCAGATATCCCTCAGCGGCGAAGCAGAGGGCCGGTCCGCGTAGGAAAAGAGCCGGCTCGCGCACGGCGACCTCCGCCTCTTCCAGCCGTGCCACCTCGTAGCCCAGCGCGAGCAGCGGCGCGGCATCGCCCGGCGCGTCGAGGCTCAAGGCACCGCACCAGCGCGGCGCGGCGGCCCCGAGATCCGGCGCGCGCCGGGCCCAGGCGGCAAGCCCCGCGGCGCGCAGCGCGAAATAGGCCGGGTCCCGGGTCGTGCTCGCGTTGATCCAGCCGAAGGAGGCCTCGGTCGCCGGGCCCGCCCCCTCGGCCAACACGATCACCTCCTGCCCCGCATGGGCCAAGCGTTCGGCCAGCGCGGCTCCCACGAGCCCCGCGCCCACGATCAGAATTCTCGCCATGACTTCCCCATCTGCCCCAGGGGCCTCATACTCACGCGATGACCCGACATGCTCCCAGTGCGCTCATATTCGACGTCTTCGGGACCTGTGTCGACTGGCGGAGCGCAGTCGCGCGCGAGGTCGCAGCCGTCCTCGACATCGATGGCGCGGCTTTTGCCGATGCCTGGCGCGGGGAATACCAGCCCGCGATGGAGCAGATCCGGTCTGGCGCGCGAGGTTACGTGCGCCTCGATACCCTCCATGCCGAGAACCTCGCGCGCGTGGCGGCGCGCTTCGGTGTCACCGCGCCGCCGGACCTGAACAGCGCCTGGGAGAAGCTCGATCCCTGGCCCGATGTCATCCCGGGCCTCGAGCGGATCCGCGCGCGCCGCATCATCGCGCCCTGCTCCAATGGCTCCATCGCGCTCATGACCCGGCTCGCGCGCTACGCCGGCCTGCCCTGGGATTGCATCCTCGGCGCCGAGATCGCCCGGGCTTACAAACCGGCCCGGCTCGTGTATCAGGCGGCCTGCGAGGCGCTCGACCTCCCGCCTGCCCGGGTGATGATGGTGGCAGCCCACAACGACGATCTCGCCGCCGCCCGCGCGGCGGGCCTCGCCACGGCCTTCGTGCCCCGCCCCCGGGAGCACGGGCCGGACCAGACAACCGACCTTGAACCAAGCGCGGAATGGGACATCTGCGCAGCAAATTTCGAAGCACTCGCCGAGGCCCTTCCATGACCCCGCATGATATCTCCGCCGTCCGCACCGGACTGACAGCGACCATGACACCCGAGCAGATCATCTCCCGGCTGGAGCTCGCGCCCCATCCCGAGGGCGGCTGGTACAAGGAGACCTGGCGCGAGACCGGCGGCGAGGGCCGCGCGTCTGGGACGTGCATCTATTTCCTCCTGCGCGACGGGGAGGCGAGCCATTGGCACCGCGTGGACGCCGCCGAGATCTGGCACTTCTACGCCGGAGCGCCGCTTATCCTGTCAATGGCCGCGAGCGAGGCGGGGCCTGCGCGGGACCACCAGCTGGGCCCCGATCTCAGCGCGGGGGAGACACCGCAGATCGTCGTGCCGAAGGGGCATTGGCAGGCGGCGCGCACCACGGGCGCTTACACGCTCGTGGGCTGCACCGTGTCGCCCGGCTTCCAGTTCGAAGGGTTCGAGCTCGCGCCCGAGGGCTTCGACATCCTGCGTAGCACCTAAGGCGGAGCGCGGTCCAAGGGACGGCGGCCGGGATTTTGCTTGGGCGAATTGCGCAGCAAGAGCGTTCGTCCCACCGGATCACGCGGGCCGTGAGACGATACCGCCGCCCACCACGGCCATCACCCCGGTCGTGCCCGGGCAGGTCGTCGGCATCCCCTGCGCCACCCGCGCGGCGAGATAGGCGAAGGCCTGCGCCTCGAGCATGTCGCCATCGAGCTCGATCTCTTCGACCGGCAGGACGGGACAATCTGCCCCCGCCGCGATCATCTCCATCATCGTCGCGTTATGGCGACCGCCGCCGGTGACGAAGACGCGCTCGGGCACGGAGGGGCAGGCCTCAAGCCCCACGCTCACACTCGCCGCCACCGCCGCCGTAAGCGTGGCCGCGGCGTCGGCGTCGCCTAGCCCGGAGACATCGAGCGCCGTTGCGAAGGCATCCCGGTCGAGCGATTTTGGCGGCACCTTGGAGAAATACGGATGCCCGAGGAAGCGCTCGATGAGTGCCATGTCCACCTCGCCCTCCCGCGCGAGCGCCCCGCCCTCGTCCCGCGCCGCGCCGCGCCGCGCGCGCAGGAGGTCATCGAGGGGCGCATTGGCAGGACCGGTATCGAAGGCCAAAAGCACGCCCGGTGCCTCGGGCACGTCGCTCGCTGGATCCGCCCAGGTGAGATTGCCCACACCGCCGAGATTGAGAAAGGCTACCGGGCGCTCGCAGCCTGCCCAGCGCGCACACGCCCAGTGATAGAAGGGCGCGAGCGGTGCGCCCTGCCCGCCCATTTGCACGTCCGCGGTGCGGAAGTCCCACGCCACGGGCCAGCCCAGCGTATCGGCAAGCTGCGCGCCGTCACCGGCCTGGTAGGTGCCGTGCCCGCCGGGATCATGGGCGAGCGTCTGGCCGTGGAAGCCCACGAGATCGGGGCGTTCGAAATCGCGCAGAAGCTCCTCGTGGGCCGCTTCCACGAGTGCGGCCGCGTCGTCCGCGCGCCAGGAGCCCAGCGCCGCGCGCAAGACCGCGCGCTCGTCCTCGGCATAGGGCCGAAAGGCGGTGGGCCCGAAGCCCTGGATATCCACGCCGTCGGTCTCGAGCACCGCCGCGTCCACCCCGTCGAGCGAGGTCCCAGACATCGTCCCAATCACGCGCACGCCACCACTTCCCCTGCCCCTTGATCTTTCCTATAGCCATGCCGCGCAGCACCCCGCGGAGCAAGGCAAATGACGTATCACCCGAAATCGGAATTCCTCTCGGTCATGATCGAGCGGGGGTTCCTGGCGGACTGCACGGATATGCAGACGCTCGACGAGGCAATGGTGGCGGGGACGGTGCCGGCCTATATTGGCTACGACGCCACGGCGCAGTCTCTCCATGTCGGGCACCTGATGAACATCATGGTGCTGCGCTGGCTGCAGAAGACGGGGCACAAGCCCATCACGCTCATGGGCGGCGGCACGACAAAGGTGGGCGATCCGAGCTTCCGCTCCGACGAACGCCCCCTCCTCGGCCCCGAGCAGATCGACGCCAACATCGCGGGCATGCGCCAAGTCTTCGCCAAGCTCATCACGTATGGCGATGGTGAGAGCGATGCTTTGATGCTCAATAACGCCGAATGGCTCGACGGGCTCAATTACCTCGACTTCCTGCGCGATATCGGGCGGCATTTCTCGGTGAACCGGATGCTGAGCTTTGAAAGCGTCAAGAGCCGCCTCGACCGGGAGCAGAGCCTCAGCTTCCTCGAGTTCAATTACATGATCCTGCAGGCCTACGACTTCCTCGAGCTCAATCGCCGCTACGGTTGCCTCCTGCAAATGGGCGGGTCGGATCAGTGGGGCAATATCGTCAACGGCATCGATCTCACCCGCCGCGTGGCGGAGACGGAGATCTTCGGCCTGACCACCCCGCTCCTCACCACGTCCGACGGGCGCAAGATGGGCAAATCGGCGAATGGCGCGGTCTGGCTCAACGGCGACATGCTCTCGCCCTACGAATTCTGGCAGTTCTGGCGCAACACGACCGACGCCGATACGGGCCGCTTCCTCAAGCTTTTCACGGAACTGCCGATGGAGGAATGCGAACGCATGGGCGCGCTCGCGGGCGCGGAGATCAACGCGGCCAAGATCACCCTCGCCAACGAGGTGACGACGCTCCTCCACGGCGCGGAGGCAGCGGCGGCCGCAGAAGCCACCGCGCGGGAAGTCTTCGAGAAGGGCGGCGTGGGCGATGACCTGCCGACATTGACCCTCTCTGCCGCCGATGTGGGCGACGGGATCTCCATCGTGCAGCTCATCACCCGCGCGGGCCTCGCGAAATCCGGCAAGGAAGCCAAGCGCCTCATCGCCGAGAATGGCGCGCGCCTCGACGATGCCCCGCTCACCGATGCGGGCCTCATGCTCGACGCCGCGGCCTTGAGCTCCCCGATCAAGCTTTCGGCGGGCAAGAAGCGCCACGCGCTCGTGCAGATCGGCTGATCCCAAAGATCTGACGCGGGGCTCTATCGCCCGGCGTCAAAGCGCTGCCGCCACGCGCTGTTCGTCGCGTCCGCGAGCCGGGCCGTCTGAACCTGCGCTGCTTCGGCGCGCGCGGCATCGAGACCAAGCGCCGCGAGCAGGTCGTGCAGGGTTTTCTTGGGTGCGGCCGCGAGATCTTCGTAGCGTACTTGGATTGGCGTGATCCCTTCCTGGGCGAACCAGCGCGTCCACGCGTCATTCTGCGCGGTGATGGCTGTAACATGGGCCTCGATCTCCGCGCGGTCGTAGCCCGGTGGCAGCGTCGGCGCCTCCTGTTCCAGCACGGACCCATCCGCCCGGCGGTGCCAGAGGCCGGTCTGCTCCGCACGCAGGCGCGAGATTGCCTGATCGACGGGGTCACCGCGGAAGAGATGGATGAAACGCGTCTGCCCGAAGAGCTGCTCGAAGCGCGCAGCGTCGCCCGCCCGATCTGGGACGAGGCGCGCGAGTGTCTCGAAGAAGAAAAGGAAGCTGTCCCGCTGGAGGCGCAGGGCGAACACGTCACCGCCCGCCTTCCCGCGCTCCGTGGCAGCCGCGAAGACGGCCTCGCAGGCTGCCGCGTCGCTGGCGTAGTCCTCCCGCGCGAGGCCATGATCTGCGAGCCAGGACGCGAGGGCGGGCCGATGGAAATGCGACTCGGGCCACCCCGCCACCCCTGTGGACCGCAGAAGCCCGCATAGCATCGTGCTCCCACTGCGCGGCGTGGTGCAGATGACATAGGATGTCTCGGAGAAGGCGCGCATCATCCGGGGTCACTCATTCGGATCAGCCTGCCCCAGCGCCACGGCTTCGTCCAGATTGGCTTCGATCCCGCGCCCACGGGCCATAGTTCCGCCGATTTTTACCACTAATCCACGCGCGAGCACTGACGCGGCGCGCAGGCCCGCACAGCGAGGACCGCGGCGCGCACTGGATGATTGGATGGAGGCACCATGCCGAGCACGGAATTCGCGGAACGACTGGCCCGGATCGAGGCGAAGCGGCCCAGCCCGCAGCAGCCCAAGGCCCACCCTCCCGCCGAGCGGAAACGGAAGGGCACGAACTGGAAGATCTGGATCGGTGCTGCAGCGCTTCTGGGCGCGGCCGGGCTCTTCGTGATCTTCGGCGACGAGGCGAGCGGCCCGGGCCTCGACGACGTCTTTTCCGGCGAAAGCGCGGCGGCCTTCGACGGCGCGCTCACGCCCGTCACGCTGCCCTTGGCCAATGTCGAAATGCAAATCCCCACGAGCTGGCGCGCGATGACCCCGGCAGAAATCTCCGCGGCGGGAGACAGCTTCGCGTCCTTGGGCGAGGTCACCAACATCGCCAATTTCACCTCCGACGCCGCGGGCGGCCCGGCGGGGCTGCGCGCCCATGTCTATACCCAGGCGACCCAGGCGCCGGACGCTCTCCTGCCCCTCCTGGTCATGCAGGGTATCATCGAGGAAGCTCCGCTCATGATGAAGATCGCGGGCTTTGACGTCACCTTCCTCACGGAGCCGGGACCGATCACCGTGCCGGGGGTCAGCTCTGCGGCGCAGACGGTGGGGCAGCAGAGCTTCCCCGAGGGCGACTTGGCGCTGATCTACCGCGCCTATGTGGCCGGCGACGAGACCGTGACCATCCTCCTCCAATGGGCAGACACGGGCATCCATCCGGGCGCGTTCGACGCGGTCCTGGACAGCCTGCGCCAGCTCTAGGTCGACGCCCGGCGGCCCGTGCCGAGGGCTGCCAGATCAAGCCTGCGTCTTGCACCGGACAGGCCCCCGCGCGGCCCGACTACGACATGCGCGTTTGGTGCCCAGAACTTGGGCATCTCGAGAAATCCCTTTGGGAACCGATCAGCCTGTGATGTGTTGGCGGCACAACAACAACAGGTTGGGAGTCCGCATGTCCATCAAACCTCCTCTCATGGAGCTCGATATCAAGACCGCAAGTAGCGGTTTTTATTCGGGCTTTTCCAAGAATGTCGCAGTCATTTCAAAGATCATCATCGCGGCCCTCGTCGTTTGGGCCGTGGTCTTTCCGGAGCAGGCCGGCACGGTTCTGAACGCTATCAACAGCTTCATCCTGTCCAACACCGCCTCCTGGTACATCTACATCGTCGCGTTCTTCATCATCCTGTGCTTTGGCCTGGCGCTCTGGCCCGCGGCCGGGCGGCTCAAGCTCGGGCTCGATGGTGACACGCCCGAATTCTCCAACTTCTCTTGGTTCTCCATGATGTTCGGCGCAGGCATCGGCGTGGGCATGCTCACCTGGGCGGTGGCCGAACCGGTCTACCACTTCGGCAACAACCCCGACGTCATCAAGGGCCTTGCCACCGGGGGCGCGGAGGACAATATCCGCAACGCCTACAAGTGGTCTTTCCTCCATTGGGGCCTTGGCGCCTGGGCCTCCTACGCGGTGGCGGGCCTCGCGCTCGGCTTCTTCTGCTATCGCCGCGGTTTGCCGCTCACCATGCGTTCCTCGCTCACGCCGCTCTTCGGCCGGGCGCTGGCGGGCCCGCTCGGCGCGCTCGTCGATATCGTGGCCGTGGTCGCGACGATCCTCGGCGTGGCGCAGACGCTGGGCTTCGGCGTGGAGCAATTCGTGGCCGGGCTTCAGCGCATCGGCATCGGCGGCCTGACCAACGAGGCGGGCACGGCCAATGTGACAGGTGTCCTCGTGGCGATCGTCGTGATCATGGGCCTCTCGACGCTTTCGGCGCTCTCGGGCGTGGGCAAGGGGATCAAGTGGCTCTCGAACCTCAACATGGGGCTCTCGATCTTCCTCCTGCTCTTCTTCCTGTTCTTCGGGTCGACGTTCTTTGGCCTGCAGGCGCTCATCTTCGGGGTATGGGACTATCTCGTCGCGCTCCCCTCGATGATGTTCACCGTCTGGCAGGGTGACGGGGTGGAAGGCTCGGTCGCCACGCAGCTTGAAGGCTGGCAGGGCGGCTGGACCGTCTTCTACTGGGCCTGGTGGATCGCGTTCGCGCCCTTCGTGGGCCTGTTCCTCGCGCGCATCTCCAAGGGGCGCACGATCCGGGAATTCGTGCTTGGCGCGATCATCGTGCCCTCGCTCATGTGCTTTGTCTGGTTCACCTGGGCCGGCGGTACGGCGATCGACCTGGAGCTTACCGGCGGGGCCGACGGCCTCATTAACAACGCGCCGGACGGGGACAAGATCTTTGCCGCCGTCGTCTACATGCTGCCGGGCATCCTGGGCTATCTGATGTCCATGGTGATCGTGGTGCTTCTGCTCACATACCTCGTGACCACGGCCGACTCTGCCGTCCTGATCGTCAACACGATCAACGCGGCGGGCGACGAAGGCCCGAAGGCACGGCCCCACATCTACTTCTGGGGCATCGCGCTCGGCGCGGTCGTTGCGGGCCTCCTCATCGCGGGCGCCACGGAGAGCGACCCGGCGGGCGGCCTGCGCGCGATCCAGACGGCCATGGTGATCGGGGCGCTGCCCTTCTCCGTCGTCATGGTCCTACAAGGCATCGCACTGGTGAAGGCGATCTACAACGATGCCCGCCGCGAGCGGCAAGGCGTGCCGACGACGATGGATCCGGAGGCGCCCGTCGTCGCCGAATAGGCCCTTCGCCTGAGACACCGGAAACGCCGCCCCACCCGGGGCGGCGTTTTTCATTTCCGGGCCTGCCTACGACATCACACAACGCGGAGCCGCCCTGCCCGGCAGTCTGGCAAAACCGCCCGCCCCGGACCCGCGTTAAGGGTCCCGGGGCGGGACCGGCGATCCACCACGTACATACAATCTGTGTACGGATGGTGGTCGCGCGGCGTACGGTCTGTGCCCCCCGGCACACCCCTGACCATCCGCCGCTGCCCCGGGGTGAACGGGGCGTGCGGCGCGGTCAGGAGCCCATTGCTTCCTACTTCGCCCCGATGCGGACGAGGTCCCCGTCGAAGGTCGGGATGGACATGACGAAGTCATCGGTCGGATAGCACAGGGCTTGTTCCTCAAGCATTCCGATGGCGATGGCCTCGCCCATGCGCAAGCTGTCGTAATAGTCGGAGAAGTAGTGCACCCCGGCCATGTTGCGCCCGATGGAGATGTTGGCGGCGAGCTTGTTGAGCTCCCCTTCCAGCGTGAGCGGGCACGGGCTCGCGCATCGCTCCAGCGCCTCGCCCTTGTCCACGGTCTGGAAATGGATCGCCTCTTCGATGTCATGGAAAAAGCCGATGCGCCCGGCGCTGCATTTGTCGTCGGTCTTCTTCGTGCCGAGCACCGCGCCGGTGTCGAAATAGGCCTTCACGATGGTCGTGCAGGCCCCGGCGACGGTGGCATGGCCCGCGCCGTAGGTCGGGTGCATGGGCGAGCCCTCCGCGAAGGCCATCGGCAGAAGCGCGGTGGCCTCTCCACAGGTCTTCTTGTTGAAGTCTTTGACCGCGTGCACCGTCTCCTTCATCTGCTCGTGGAGCTTCTCGAAGGCCCCGCAGGTGGCCGGAAACGCCGCGTCGATCTCGGACGCGCGATGTACGCGACCAGCAAGAGCTTCGGGGCGCAAGCGCAGGTGATTGTTGAACTTCTGGTATCGCACGGCCTTGAGCGCCCGCGTCGCCACCTCCGTCACCAGCGTCAGGATGTGCGGCCCGCCATAGAGCGCGAAGCCCCCGGCATTCTGCGGCACCCGGGCATTGGTGATGGGATTGAACATGTCCCGCATGCCGGAAAGCTTGGCAAAGCCCGGATCGAAGGGCGCGCCGTGCCCGAGAAGGATCAGCGTCGCGTTCAGGTAGGCCTGGTAGAGCGCGTCGTAGTGCACGTAGGTCGCGAGATCCCGCGGTGTGCAGATGAAGCGCGGCGCGTCCTGGAAGTTCTGCCCCGCGGAACAGGGCTTGTTGTTCTTGCCCTTGCCGGCGGAGTTCACGTCGAACCCTTGCTGGACGTCGAGCCAATCCTGCCAGAGCTGCATGTGATCCTGGCCGGGGATGGCCACGGGCACCCGCTGGTCAATCCGCTGCGCGCCGTAGGACACGAAGCCATCGGCCACAGACGACCCGGCGAGGGTATCGTTGCCCATGACCATGAACTGCGACAGGTAGGGGCCCAGCTCGCAACCAGGGCTCGAGCCGCGGAAGACCGTCTGCCGGGTGAGCTGCCCACCTTCATTGGCGCGCGCACGTCCTGGGAATGCGTCGGTCACGTAATCCATGCCATTCAGGCGGCCGAGCGCGGCGTCGATGTCGGCCTCCCCGGCCCCGCCGCCCGCGTCAAAGCTCGTCAGGGGCACATCGCGCAGGAGCGCGATTTCGTAGACTTCGGCCATCTCGAAGGCCAGCTCGTCCGAACAAAGCTCCGGCGCCGGCGGCATCGTGACCGCCTGGGCATCGGGGCCCTGCAGATCGTAGGCGACCCCGGCCGTGGGCGCTTCCCACTTCCGGCGGCCGCATTCGGGATCGGTGGGTACGGGCACGCGAGAAGTGAAGGGCTCCACCCAGCCTTCATCGATGCAGGTGCGGAACGCATCGAAATGCGTGGGATCGACGACGAGGCCTGTCGTGGCATCATGATCGAGGCCCTTGGTGAAGCACATGGCGTAGTGGGCGGATGCGTAGCGCTGCTCATCACGGTTGGCTTTATGGGGGGGATGGTGCCTGTTCTTGGCCGCATTGGCGGCTTCCACACGCACGCGATAGGCGGATTCAATCCGGTCCTTGGGCATGACTTTTCTCCAAAATGAGTTCGTCTAAAAATGTGATCGCGGCAAAAAAAGCGCCGCGCAGACAGCATGCCTGCGCGGCGCTTGACGTGGAAGTCAGGAAAACCTGAGGTTGTGATTTCAGGCGGAATTCAGCCTAAGGCAGAAAATTTTCCTTACATTCCCATGAGTTGGTCGATGCGCGCCCCGGCGATGGACCAGCCGCCATCGGCTCCGATGATCGAGCCGGAGACGTAGCGACCGGCCTCGGATCCGAGGAAAAGGCAAACCTCTGCCACGTCATCGGGCGTGCCCATGCGGTTCATCGGCACCGATTTCTTTACCGCCGCCTTCATCTTTTCACCCGGCGCGAGGCGCTCCATGCCCTCGGTTCCCTCGATGGGACCGGGGATCACGGAGTTCACGCGGATGCCCTCCGCGCCCCATTCGATGGCGAGGCATTTGGTGATCATGTCGACACCGGCCTTGGCTGCGCAGACATGGATCTGGAACGGCATCGCCTGCACCGCCTGCGGCGCGGAGATGTTGATGATCGCAGACGGCCGCGCGAGGTGCTGATGGGCCGCGCGCATCACGTGGAAGGTCCCGATGAGGTCGATGTCGACCACGGATTTGAAGCCGTTCGGAGAAAGGCCCACGGCGGGGGCCGGGAAGTTGCCAGCAGCACCGGAGACGAGGACGTCGATCTTGCCCGCAGCCTCTTCGAAGGCAGCAAAACCCGCGGCGACGTCATCGTAGTTGCGCACGTCGTAGGCATAGCCCAGCGCGCCATCGCCGAGCTTGGCCACGGCCGCGTCGACCTTGTCCTGCTTGCGGGAGGCGACGGCCACGCGCGCGCCTGCCGCGGCATAGGCCTCGGCGATGCCGAGATTGATCCCTGACGTGCCGCCGACGACGAAGACGTTCTTGCCGGTGAAATCGAATGTGGCTTTCGCGTCTGCCATGGTGTCCTCCCGAAATTGACCTGCGCGTCAATTAGCCGGGGCCCCTGCCCCAAGCCAGCGCGCCGTTGCGTCAGACGCTGCCGGCCTCGACGAAGAAGTTCGACGCCGTGCAGGCACTTGCGGCGTCCGAGGCGAGGAACATCACCATCTCTGCCACCTCGGAAGGCTGGATCGGGTCGGGCGTGCACTGGTTGGCGAGATGCGCCTTCAGCGCGTCCTCCGTGACCCAGAGCTCTTTTTGCCGGTCCGTCATGATCCAGCCCGGCACCACGGTGTTCACCCGGATGCGGTGTGGCCCCAGATCGCGGGCAAAGCTTCGCGTCATACCGTGCACGGCGGCCTTCGAGGTCGTGTAGACGGGCATGCCGCCAGAGCTCTCCCACCAGCTGTTGGAGCCCATGTTGACGATGGAGCCGCCCCGCCCGGCCTCGATCATCGCGGGCGCGCAGGCCTGCGTGGCGAAGAACATGTGGCGCAGGTTCGCAGCGATGCGCTCGTCGTAATATTCCTCCGTCACCGTCTCCCAGCCGTGGCGATCGTCCCGCGCGGCGTTGTTGACGAGCACCTTCGGGGGCCCGAGACGCGCGATGAGATTGGCGAAGGCGCGCTTGAGGGCGGCGATGTCGCGGAGATCGGCCACCTCGTAGGCGGCGCCCGTTTCCTCGGCCCGTGCGGCGGCCCCGTCGGCGTCGAAATCGACGAAACCGACACGTGCGTCCTGCTGGGTGAACCCGCGCACGATGTCAGCGCCGATGCCCGACGCGCCGCCCGTGAGCAGCACGGTCTGGCCCACGAGGCTGGGATAGTTGGCTCTGATTTCCATGGGGGCTCCTTCGCGTCGATTGCCGCAGAGCTAAAGGAGCGCCCCGAGAATGCAAGCGAGACTAGGAGCCGAGCATCCACGTCCCGTCGGGCCAGAACGCATGGTAGGCAAAGGCGAACATCACGTCGTGGGAGAGGTTTTCGCCGGTCTCGGCATCGAAGACGCGCACCGTGCCCACGTCTCGGCTCTCGGCGATGGAGCGGGCATCAAGCGCCGAGGCCTGCCCCGCGCGCCATGTCATGCGGATTCCGGCCTCCACGATCTCGCCCTCCTCGGAGAGCCGCGTCAGCGGCCAGGCGCGATCGCCCACGCGCACAACCCGCACGAGCGGGTTGATGCCGTGCGGCGGGTTCTCGCCGTTGTAGAGGAAGGGCCTGCTCGAGCTGTCGTAGTTGACGTAGGGGTTCTGGCCGTAGGGCCGGTTGAAGCCCGTGGGCCGCATCATGACGGCGCCCTCGGGATTGCGCTCCCGGAATTCGGCCCAGCTTTCCATCCAGGTCGGCAGCGTTTCGAGCTCCACCCCCGTCAGCTCCCCCACGATGCCTTCGCCCACGGCTTGCTGCCACCAGCTCTGGGTCTGGCGGTCATACATGATCATGTCGGAATTGCGGAGCTTGCCGGAGACACCGAATTCGAGCACGCGGCCCGCCACGCGCCGGTCGAAAGTGATGCCGGAATTGCAGAGCGGGCAGAAGGTGACGGCGATGGGGATGCCGGCCACCTCGTCATTCACGATCTCGTGCCAGGTGAGGTATCGGATGGGATACGCCCGGGGAACCGCGCCTTCGATCTCCACGGTGATGACAGGCTCCCGGTCGCCGATCTCGGTCTCGTCCGCGACGGACTGGAAGTTCGGGTTCTCTATGGAGGGGATGCCGTCTTTCGGTGGCCCGCCGGACATCACTTCTGTCCAGCTCTCGAGCGTATTGGTGGAGAAATCGGTGTCGCCCCACTCCACCGACCAGAACTGCGGGGCCGCCTCGGCCGGGGCTTGCGCCAGGAGCGGTTGAGGCAAGATTGGGAGGAACGCGAGCGCGAGCGCGCGGAGCATGCGGGGCATCGGGGATCTCCTCTGGTGTCAGAGGAGAACTGACAGAATGTCGCGCCCCCGCATACCCCTCACACGCGCTTGTGACCCCATGGTGGCCCGGCCCAGCATCGCGCGCTGACCCCCTCAAAGGCGCTTTGAAGCGCCTTTGGCGCGGAGGCTAGTCCGTGACACGAACGGCGGACATGTGGTCCGGTTCGCCCGTGACCTGAAGCGTGGAGCCGTCACCGCGCTTGATCCCGTCGAGCACGTCGAGGCCCGCCGTCACTTCGCCCACCACCGTGTACTGCCCGTTGAGGAAGTCTCCCTCGGCGAACATGATGAAGAACTGGCTGTTGGCGCTGTCGGGGCTCTGGCTGCGCGCCATGCCCACGGTGCCGCGCAGGAATGGCAGATCGGAGAACTCGGCGTCGATATTGCCGAGATCCGAGCCGCCTGTGCCCGCGCGCCGCGGGTCGCTGCCCACGGTGCCGAATTCGCCATCGCCCGTTTGGGCCATGAAGCCGTCGATGACGCGGTGAAAATACACGTCATTGTAGAACCCCTGCTCGGCGAGCGCGGTGATCTGGGCCACGTGCTTGGGCGCGACCTCTTCGAATAGGTCGATGGCGATCGTGCCCTGCACGTGGGTGCCGTCGACGTCGATCTCGATCCCCGTGGCCGCGGCGGGCCCGGCGAGGAGGCTCAATGCGAGCGCGAGCCTACGCATCGGCAGCAACCTTGACCGAGATCATGCGGTCCGGGTTCATGGGCGGCTCGCCGCGCGTGATCGCGTCCACGTGCTCCATGCCCGCGATCACCTGCCCGTAGACCGTGTACTGGCCGTTGAGGAAATCGTTGTCTTTAAAATTGATGAAGAACTGCGAATTCGCACTGTTCGGGTTCTGGCTCCGTGCCGCGCCGAGCGAGCCTCGCGCATGGGGGACCTTGGAGAATTCGGCGGGCAGATCCGGCTTGTCGGAGCCGCCCGTGCCGGCCATGCGGATGTTGAAATCCTTCTCCATGTTGCCGTTGGCCACGTCGCCCGTCTGCGCCATGAACCCGTCGATGACCCGGTGGAACGCCACGTTGTCATAGGCGCCTTCGCGCGCCAGCTCCTTCATCCGCGCGACGTGCTCGGGCGCCACATCGGGCAGGAGCTCGATCGTGACGGTGCCGCCTTTCAGCTCCATGAGGATCGTGTTCTCGGGGTCTTTGATCTCGGCCATTTGGCTCTCCTTTATCTGTCGGCGCGGACCCTAGGGCGTGGGCCGGGGGAGGGAAAGGGGCCTTGATGTATTCGCCGGGATGGTCTGCTAACATTCCCGAAAGGGAGGACGCACCATGGCCTGGAAAACGCTCGACGAGATGGAGTTGGGGGGAAAGATCGTCCTGACCCGCGTGGACATCAACGTGCCCATGCAGGACGGCGTGGTGACGGATGCCACGCGCATCGAACGGATCGTGCCGACGGTGCGCCATATCCTCGCGCAGGGGGGCACGCCGGTGCTTCTGGCGCATTTCGGGCGGCCCAAAGGCAAGCCCGATCCCACATTGTCCCTGCGCCAGCTCGTACCCGCTCTCACCGCGGCCCTCGGGGAGGAGGTGCTCTTCGTAGAACGGCCCAGCCGGGACTTCCTCGACGCCAATACGGGCCGGGTGATCCTCGTGGAAAACACGCGCTTTGCGGACATGGAGGAGGCCAACGACCCGCGCATGGCGCAATTCATCGCCTCGCTGGGTGATGTCTATTGCAACGATGCCTTCTCGGCGGCGCACCGTGCCCATGCCTCGACAGAGGGAGTGGCGCATCACCTGCCCTCCTGCGCGGGCCGGCTCATGGAGGCCGAACTTAAGGCGCTGGAAGCGGCCCTCGGCAACCCGGAGCGCCCGGTCGTGGCCGTGGTGGGCGGTGCAAAGGTCTCCACGAAGCTCGATCTTCTGGGCAACCTCGTGCAGAAGGTCGATCACCTCGTCATCGGGGGTGGGATGGCCAATACCTTCCTCGCGGCCCAGGGCCTGGGCATCGGCAAAAGCCTCGCCGAGCACGACATGGCCCCGACGGCGCGGGAGATCATGGCCAAAGCCGAGGCCGCGGGATGCACGATCCACCTGCCCGTCGACATCGTCGTCGCCCGCGCGTTCGAGGCGGGTGCTGCCAGCGAGACCCTGCCCGTTGATCACTGCCCCGAGGACGCGATGATCCTCGATGCCGGGCCCGAAACCGTGGCGAGACTGGGGGAGGTTTTCGCAGGCGCGAAGACGCTGATCTGGAACGGCCCGCTCGGTGCCTTCGAGATCGCGCCGTTCGATGCGGCCACCAACGCGGCGGCGGAGGCCGCGGCGACGCTCACGGCCATGGGCAAGCTCACATCCGTGGCGGGCGGCGGGGATACCGTCAGTGCGCTGAACAAGGCCGGTGCGGCAGGGCGTTTCAGCTATGTCTCCACCGCGGGCGGCGCGTTCCTCGAATGGATGGAGGGTAAGACGCTGCCGGGCGTGGCCGCCCTCGGCTGAGCCCTGCCTGACCCCAAACCTCATTGAATCTCAGCGCCCGGGGCTCTACTTCGCCTCGAACCCAAGGAGATCCCCATGCCGAACGAGACCCAAGCCGCCAAGATCCGCGCCGGACAAGGCTTCATCGCAGCACTTGACCAGTCAGGGGGCTCGACGCCGAAGGCGCTGAAGGCCTACGGGATCGAAGAGGATGCGTTCAACGGCGACGAGGAGATGTTCGGCCTCATCCACGAGATGCGCACCCGGATCGTCGACGCGCCCGCGTTCACCGGCGAAAAGGTCGTCGGCGCGATCCTCTTCGAGGACACCATGGACCGGCAGATGAACGGCAAGGACAGCGCGGCCTATCTCTGGGAAGACCAAGGGGTCGTGCCGTTCCTGAAGGTGGATAAGGGGCTCGAGGCGGAGGCCGATGGCGTCCAGCTCATGAAGCCGATCCCGGATCTCGACGATCTTTGCGTACGCGCGGTCGAGAAAGGGGTGTTCGGGACGAAGATGCGCTCCGTCATCAACGCGGCCAACGCGGCCGGCATCGCGGCCATCGTGGAACAGCAATTCGCATTCGGCGCGCAGATCGCGGCCCACGGCCTTGTCCCGATCCTCGAGCCGGAGATCACGATCTCGATCCCCGACAAGGCGGAGGCGGAGGACATGCTGCGCACCGCGCTCCTCGCGCGGCTCGATCACGAGCTGTCCGAGATCATGCTGAAGCTCACGCTGCCCGAGACGCCCGGCTTCTACGCGCCGCTCATCGCCCACGACAAGGTCATGAGCGTCGTCGCCCTCTCGGGCGGCTACTCGCGTGACGAGGCCAATGCGCGGCTTTCGAAGAACAAGGGCATGATCGCGAGCTTCTCACGGGCGCTGACCGAGGGGCTGAGCGCCCAGCAGAACGACGAGGCCTTTAACACGACGATCGCTGACACGATCGACTCCATCTACCGCGCGTCCATCGCCTGACAGATACCGTAAAGACTTGTGAGAAAGGGGATTCACAGGGCGAATCACCTGTGTCATTGTGTACTCAACGGCCCGAGAGAGGCCAAAGAGGCAGACATGACCCCTTCTCGCACCACGCCCGCCCTGGGCGCGCTCGCCTACCTGACGACGTGCCTCGCGCTCGGCGCGTATTTCACTTTTGCAGCGGTCCAGGGGGATTTCGGCCTTTTCAAACGCGCGGAGGTGGAGGCCGAGGCGCGCATCCTGGGGGAGGAACTGTCGGAACTCTCCGCCGAGATCGCCGTTCTCGAGAATAAGACCCTGCGGCTGTCGGATACTTATCTTGATCTCGATCTTCTCGATGAACAGGCCCGTGACGTGCTGGGCCTCATCCGCGCCGACGAAATCGTCGTCGAGTAGGGCATTCGCCGCCAATCCCGCCAGAATTCGCCACGAGAGCCATGCAACAGGCGCATTGCCGCGTGCCACATGTCGTGGGTTAACGTCGCGTCGTGAATCGGGTACGGGATAGTTTAACGTTGAACCATCTGGGAGGAGCCGATGGCCACGCGCAAGACCGCCGCAGCCAAAAAGGGCGCCAACGTCTCGAAGGACGAATTGCTCAACCACTACCGCGAGATGCTGTTGATCCGCCGCTTCGAGGAGAAGGCCGGTCAGCTCTACGGCATGGGCCTAATCGGGGGCTTCTGTCACCTCTATATCGGGCAGGAAGCCGTGGTGGTTGGTCTCGAGGCCGCTGCCGATGAAGGCGACAAGCGCGTCACCTCCTACCGCGACCACGGGCACATGCTCGCCTGCGGCAAGGACCCGAAAGGCGTCATGGCCGAGCTCACGGGCCGCGAGGGCGGCTACTCCAAGGGCAAGGGCGGCTCGATGCACATGTTCTCGAAAGAGAAGCACTTCTACGGCGGTCACGGCATCGTCGCAGCACAGGTGCCCATCGGCGCAGGGCTCGCCTTCTCCGACAAATACAAGGGCAACGACCGCGTCACCTTCGCCTATTTCGGCGACGGCGCCGCGAACCAGGGCCAGGTCTACGAGACTTACAACATGGCAGAACTCTGGGACCTGCCGGTCATCTTCGTCATCGAGAACAACCAGTACGCCATGGGCACCAGCGTGAAGCGCTCCACGAAGTCGCCGTCGCTTTGGGAGCGGGGCGCCGCCTATGGCATCCCCGGCGAGCAAGTGGACGGGATGGACGTGCTCAAGGTGAAGGAAGCCGGCGAGAAGGCCATCGCGCACTGCCGAGCGGGCAAAGGCCCTTACATCCTCGAGGTCATGACCTATCGCTACCGCGGTCACTCCATGTCCGACCCGGCGAAATACCGGACGCGCGACGAGGTCCAGAAGATGCGCGACGAGCGCGATCCGATCGAAAGCGTGCGCCAGATGCTGCTCACCGGCAAGCACGCCACCGAGGACGAGCTCAAGGCCATCGATAAGGACATCAAGGCCGTCGTGAACGAGGCCGCCGAGTTCTCCAAGGAGAGCCCCGAGCCCGCGCTCGAAGAGCTCTGGACCGATATCTACGCAGAAGAAGCGCCGCAGGAGATGGCATAATGGCTACCGAGATCCTGATGCCCGCCCTATCACCAACGATGGAAGAAGGTACGCTGGCCAAGTGGCTGGTGAAGGAAGGCGATACGATCGAATCCGGCATGATCCTTGCCGAAATCGAAACAGACAAGGCCACGATGGAATTCGAGGCCGTCGATGAGGGCGTGATGGGAAAGATCATCGTCTCCGAGGGCACCGAGGGCGTGAAAGTGAACGCGCCCATCGCGGTCCTGCTGGAAGACGGTGAGGATGCCACCGCGGCCGAGGTCGAGGCCCCCAAGGAGGAGACGGCCCCTGCCCCCGCCGTGCTGAATGGCGCTGAGGGCAAGGTGGCGCCCTCGGCACCTGCCATGCCGGTGGAGTCGAAAGCCGTGGAGCCCGACGTGCCCGCGGGCACCGAGTTCAAGACGCAGACCGTGCGCGAAGCACTCCGCGATGCGATGTCCGAAGAGATGCGCCGGGACGACGCCGTCTATCTCATGGGCGAGGAGGTGGCCGAGTACCAGGGCGCCTACAAAGTCTCGCAGGGAATGCTGGACGAGTTCGGTGCCAAGCGTGTGATCGACACGCCGATCACGGAGCACGGTTTCGCCGGCATCGCTGTCGGGGCAGCCTTTGGCGGCCTGCGCCCGATCGTGGAGTTCATGACGTTCAACTTCGCGATGCAGGCGATCGACCAGATCATCAACTCCGCCGCCAAGACGCTTTACATGTCGGGCGGCCAAATGGGTGCACCGATGGTCTTCCGCGGGCCCAATGGCGCGGCAGCCCGCGTGGCAGCGCAGCACAGCCAGGACTACGCGGCATGGTATTCGTCCGTCCCCGGCCTCAAGGTGGTGCAGCCCTACTCGGCCATGGACGCCAAGGGCCTTCTGAAGACCGCGATCCGGGACCCGAACCCGGTCATCTTCCTCGAGAACGAGATCCTTTACGGTCAGTCCTTTGAGGTGCCGGTGCTCGACGACTTCACCATCCCATTCGGGAAAGCGCGCATCTGGCGCGAGGGTGACGATGTCACGATCATCAGCTTCGGCATCGGGATGAAGTACGCGCTCGAAGCTGCTGATAAGCTTGCAGAAGAAGGTGTAAGCGCCGAGGTGCTCGACCTGCGGACGCTGCGCCCCATCGACTACGGCGCCATCATCGCTTCCGTGCAGAAGACGAACCGCGTGGTGACCGTGGAAGAAGGCTTCCCCGTGGCCTCCATGGGCAATCACCTCAGCGCCTACATCATGACCCACGCCTTCGATTACCTCGACGCGCCGGTCATTAATTGCACGGGCAAGGATGTGCCCATGCCCTACGCGGCCAACCTGGAAAAGCATGCCCTCACCAGCACCGCAGAGGTGCTCGAGGCCGTGCGCCAGGTCACCTACCGCTGAGGGTCTGCGCATGTTCTGGCAGAAGAAAGAGGAAGGGGTCAGCATCCAGAATCCGATGCTGATCGCCCTTCGCGTAGAGAATGCGCAGGAGACGGTGAGTGTACACCTCGATCCTGAGCAACTGGTCAATCCGGGCGAAGCGGGCGTGATGCTCGCAGATATCGGGCGCCACATGGCGCGCGCCCTCGCCCAGACCTCCTTTGACGGCAGTGAAGAGGAGGCGTTCCACCAGATCGCCAATATTTTCAACGCCGAAGCCAATGCCCCCACGCAGCCGCTCAAGGGCGGCCACGTTCAGTAGAGGGAGAAAATAACATGGCGACTGAAATCCTGATGCCCGCCCTCTCGCCCACGATGGAGGAAGGCACTCTCGCGAAATGGCTCGTCAAGGAGGGGGACACGATCTCCTCCGGCGACCTGCTCGCGGAAATCGAAACCGACAAGGCCACGATGGAGTTCGAGGCCGTCGACGAAGGCGTGATGGGAAAGATCCTCATCGCCGAGGGCACGGAGGGCGTGAAAGTCAACGCGCCCATAGCGATCCTTGTCGAAGATGGTGAGGACGTGCCCGACAGCGCCAGTGAAAGCGCGCCGGTGCGCCCGGCGGCCGACGCACCCACGCCGGCGGAGGTTCAGGCCGTGAGCGAGCCCGCCACTGTTGGCGAAAGCACGACGCCGGTCGCGGCGGCGCCTGCGCCCTCGCCTGTCGCGTCTGGCGGTGACCGCGTCTTCGCCTCGCCTCTCGCGCGGCGCATTGCCAAGGACAAGGGCCTTGATCTCAGCTCTATCAAGGGCTCCGGGCCGCATGGTCGGATCATCAAGGCCGATGTGGAGAATGCGGAAAAGGCGCCCGCACCAGCCCCCGCTGCCGAAGCCTCGAAAGAAGCCCCGAAGGCAGCCGCACCCGCTGGCGCGATGCCGACAGGTCCGGGTGTCGATCAGGTCCGCAAGATGCTGGAGGGGCGCGAGACCGAAGAAGTCTCGCTAAACGGGATGCGCAAAACCGTCGCGAGCCGCCTCACCGAGGCGAAGCAGACGATCCCGCATTTCTACCTGCGTCGCGATATCAAGCTCGACGCGCTTCTGAAGTTCCGCAGCCAGCTCAACAAGCAGCTGGAGGCGCGCGGGGTGAAGCTCTCGGTCAACGATTTCATCATCAAGGCCTGCGCGCTCGCGCTTCAGTCTGTTCCGGATGCCAATGCCGTTTGGGCTGGAGATCGCATCATCAAGCTGAAGCCGTCGGATGTCGCGGTGGCCGTGGCCGTCGATGGCGGCCTCTTCACGCCGGTCCTGCAGGATGCCGACCAGCGATCACTCTCCGCGCTCTCCGCGCAGATGAAAGATCTCGCCAGCCGTGCGCGGGACGGAAAGCTGAAGCCGCACGAATATGTCGGCGGTTCTTTTGCCATCTCTAATCTCGGCATGTTCGGCATCGACAACTTCGACGCCGTCATCAATCCGCCCCACGGTGCCATCCTCGCGGTGGGCGCTGGCAAGAAGCAGCCCGTGGTGGGCGATGACGGAGAGCTTGGCGTGGCCACGGTCATGTCCGTGACGCTATCTGTAGATCACCGCGTGATCGACGGCGCGCTTGGCGCAGAGCTCCTGCAGCACATCGTGGATAACCTCGAGAACCCGCTGACGATGCTGGCCTAAAGGTAGAAGCCGTATGGCCGGACGTTCAGGCGTCCGGCCCCGCGGAAACACTGAGAAGATGATCCATGAGCTGGGAGGGCTGATCGCAGCCCGCCTCGCCCACGATGCGAGCGGGTACACCCGCGACGGTCTTGCAGGGTGGCACGGGGTCGAGCACGACGGAGCCCGCGGCGATCCGGCTGCAATGGCCGATCTCGATATTGCCGAGCACCTTCGCCCCCGCCCCGATCAGCACACCGTCACGGATCTTGGGATGGCGGTCGTCATCTTCTTTACCGGTGCCGCCGAGCGTTACCGAATGCAGCATGGAGACATTGTCCCCGACCACCGCGGTCTCGCCGATCACGATGGAATGGGCGTGATCGATCATGATCCCCTTCCCGATCCGCGCGCCCGGGTGGATATCCACGCCGAAGACCTCGGAAGCCCGCGCCTGCACGAAGTAGGCAAGATCCTTGCGGCCTGAATTCCAGAGCCAATGCGCGATCCGATAAGCTTGCACGGCCTGATATCCCTTGAAGTACAGCACGGGCTGGATCATCCGGTGGCAAGCAGGGTCGCGTTCGAAGACCGCGACGAGATCCGCGCGTGCGGACATGCCGATGTCCGGCGACGCCTCGAAGGCCTCATCCACGATCTCGCGCAGAATCTGCTCCGACATTTCCGCGGAGGAGAGCTTGAGCGAGATCCGGTAAGCCAGAGCATGCTCGAGCGTCGCGTGGTGCAGGATCGAGGAATGCACCAAACCGCCGAGGATGGGCTCCTCCGCGATCGCGTCATGCCCGTCCGCACACACCCGTGCCCAGACGGGGTCGAGTGTGCTGAGCTTTTGGTCCGTGACAGCCATGGCGGCCTCCTCCATTTGCGCCGTGCCTACACAAAATAGGCACAAGCACGCAAACTTAAACGGAGAAGATCACGTCACGGGGCACACAACACTCGGCCCAGGCCCGTATTTCTCTGAAATCTGAGACACTTCCACCTCGAGGCTACCCTGCGGGACCTCTCCCGCAGGGAGCGACCATTCCGGCGCGCTGGTGATTTCTTCGACCACCAAGACGCCGCCTTGGAGCAGGCTGACGCGGTAGCTTTCATTGGCCTCGCCCAGTGGCACGTCGCCGCCATCCCAGATGTCGCCGTCCACGCGGGTGCGGCGAATCCACTGGGCCTCAAGCGCCCCATCGCTCTTTCGCTTGGCACTGAGGTGCACGGGGGCATAGGGCCGGAGGCCGTTGCCGCGGAAGGCAAGCGTCGCCTCGCGATAGCTCGGATCATCGAAAGGGCGCCCGGATGGCCCGATGCGATACGTCTGGGAGACGTTCCTGCTGGTGCTCGGCAGATCGAGCAGGCGCACGGCTCCGTCAAGCAGGACGAAGACCGTCCCCGCCGACCACGTCGGGGGCATGAGGGCATCCGAACCGAGCTGCCCACGCAACAGGATTGTCAGATCATACGTGCTCTCGGCCACGAGCCGCGCCTCCTGGAACTGGATGATCTCCCAAGCATCCGCCGTGCCGTCTCCCAGCGCCGCGAGATTGCCGCCGGCCAGAAGCGCAGCCTCGGTGATGCTGCTCAACATCCCTTGTGTCAGGCGCACGCGGATCGTCGTGGCCCGGTCTTTGACGGCAAGGGGCCCAGCGGGAATGTCTTCCAGGACCTCACCGAGGGTTGCAGGCACATCGACAACATCCAAGAGCTCGAAATCTTCGCCCGAGGGCGATGCAAATAGGGCAGCGACACCCGGCCAGTCGGAGGCCGTCGCGGCAATGCGCGGCGCATGGGGCGGCTCATCTCCGGTGATGAGCGGCAGGTCGAGATATGCCGCGAAGACGGGCAGCGGCGGCACGAAGTCCGACACGACCACCTCGGCCTCGAGATCGGCAGGCCGATCATAGACCCCGGGCTCCACCCGGACAGCCTCCACCAGGCGCGCTTCGGTGTCCTCGACACGGTCAATGCGAAACCGCGCTTCGCCGCCAGCCTCCGGCAAGGCCACCACATCCCCCGCCCCCAGATGCGCCAGCGAGGGAGGCAGCGCAAACTCGGCACCGTCGCGCGCCAGTTTCGTCTCCGAAAGCCACCGTTCCGCGATCGCGCGCCCCTCTGCCCGCGTCAGAGCCAGCGGAAGCTCGGAGCTCGTTGTCGTGTGCAAGTCCTCGTCGGGGAACACGGCTTCGGCTGCCGCGGTTTCGAAGTCTCCGTCCACGTCCACGAAGGTCACCTGAACGCGCCCGGCGATCTCGGCATCGGCAGCCCGATCCCGTCGCAGGACCGGCTCTTCCCCACCACGATAGACGAGCGCGCCTTCCTGTATGGCCTCCGTAACCTCACCGTCGCGATTGAAGAAATGTAGGGTGCCATCCCGCTCCACGGCGTCGAAGCCGTAGGCCAGCATGAGGGGCTGCAGCGCAGCCCGCGCGTCGCTCACATCGGTAACGACATAGCCGCGGACAAAGCCGAAGAGCCGGCTCACGTCAAATTCCGTAACCCCGGAGCGCATGCAAATCTCGGCGACGACATCCGCAAGCGTCCGACCGGATGACCGGCCACTGATCCAATGGCCCCGCGCATGGTTCTCCCCGTCTGCCCATACATCGCGACGGCCCGGAAAATAAGGATAGGGCCTGGCATCCCAGCTCCAGACATGGGCCCGCGCGGTGTCGATCATCTGTCCGTCATAGGTGCTCGATACCGGATTGTTCGCGCTGTTCTCCCAGTAGGTCGCCATGGCGCGCAGATACTGAAGCTGGATCAGCGGATCGCGCATCCCGTTGGAGAAATGCGGCAGACTTGATTCCGAGGACTTGGGATCGAGAAACTTGTTGGGCTCGTTCGTCCCCTTGTCGATCGCCGCGCAGCCGAGCTCCGTGAAGCGGATTGGTTTCTCGGCGGGGCGCCAGTCTGTCGGGAAGGTCGCCCGGTTCCCGCCGACGCGTTCGTGGTGATAATTGCCCCACCAGTTGCGAATGTCCTTGAAGCGATAGACCCACGGCTCATGGTGAGCGCCATCCGTAATGGGCGTCCTGATCTGGGCCTCGCGCGCCTGTGGCGAGGCATAGAAGAAGTCGTAGCCTTCTCCGCCCTCGATGTTGCCCATCAGGTAGTCGAGGTCATAGATCGCGCCGGCCTCGGCATCGAGGTGGTCCGAGCCGCCTCTCCAATCGGAGAGCGGCATGTAGTTGTCGATCCCGATGAAATCGATGTCGTCATGCATCCAGAGCGGATCGAGATGAAAGTAGACATCGCCGGACCCGTCCTGGGGCTGGTACCCGAAATATTCCGACCAATCGGCGGCGTAGCTGATCTTGCAGTCCGGCCCAAGGATCGCCCGACACTCCGCGGCCAGCACCATGAGAGCGGCCACGGCGGGAAAACTTCCCCCCGCGCCGCGGATGGTGGTGAGGCCCCGCATCTCGGACCCGATGCAAAACGCGTCGACGCCTCCAGCCGCTGCGCAGAGATGAGCGTAGTGCAAAATGAAGCGGCGATAGCCGGTATCCGCGGGGCCGGTGTAGCTGACGCTCTTGCCGTCCACCACGAAATCCGATGCCTGGGCGATGCCCATGAAGGCCGCCACTTCGGCCTCCGCAGCGGCGGTCCCGTCGGGGCCACCCGGAGAGCCGGGCGCGAGCGAGGTCGTGATCCGCCCGCGCCAAGGCAGGGCCGGCTGGCTCTCGCCACCCCCATAGGGATCGGTCAGGCTGTTGCCCGCCTGCTGGGTCATGAGGATGAACGGGTAGAACATCACCTCGAGCCCCGCGTCCCTCGTGGCTTCGATCGCCTCCACCACGGATTGGTCCGTGGGCGTTCCGCCATAGACCGGGCGGCCCGCATCATCGAGGGGCACGACCTCTGCCTCGGATCGGCTGATCCCTGCCACGCGCCAAGGCATGTCCGAGGGATCGGCTCCCTTCCGCTCCACGCGGGGAGTGAGCCTGCATGCTCCGCAGCGGAGATCATCGCCGAACCACGACACGATCAGCGATGTCGATCCGCAATTCGGCAGTTCTTCCTGCAGGGTTTGCAGCGACACCGAGAAGTCCGTGAGGGAGGAAGCCGTGTTCACGTTGGCCAGCGAGGTCTTGCCGTAGCCCGCGTCGTAGACCACCGGCGTCGTGGCGAGCACGTACTCGCCCGAGCCCGGCATCATCGCCACGGCCCGCACGGCATCGCCCATATCCTTGGGCGCCGCGTGCGTCCCGCCCTGCGCAGGCCGTATCACCTCGAAGCTGAATTGCGGCACCCGGTTGCCAAAGGGCGTGAGGTCGAGGTCCTCCATCACGACGTAGGCCGTCCCTCGAAAGGCCGGAGTGTTTTCAGCGCCCTGCACGGCCGCAATCTTCGGGTCCGGCAGCTGCGTGAACGAGCCCGGATAGACCCGCATGTTCAGGCTTTCCGGGGCGACTTCCTCACCATCTGCCCAGACGCGCCCCACGCGCGAGATCTCTCCTTCGCAGAGCGCGATGGCGAGGGACACGGAGTAGCTGTAAGTCGTGGTCTTCGGTTGCGGCGGCGCACCCTTGCGCCCGCGCCCGCCGCCTGTGGTTCGCCGGGTCTCAAGAAATTGCGTGGCCCAGATCACCTGCCCGCCGACGCGCAACCGCCCGTAAAGCTGCGTCATGGCGGAGCCCTCGGAGGCCCCGGTCAGCCGAAACCGGTCGACCTTCCCGGTCTCCACGGCCTGCGCGCCCTGCCCGAGCAGCCGCTGATCGATGGAGCGGCCGATCGTGGCGCCCACAAGCCGCCCGATGGCCACGGAGGAGACCCCGAGGACGGAGCCCCCCACGGCACCGCCAAGCGCCGCGCCCGCAGCAGAAAGAAGGAGTGTCGCCATCGATCAGGCCTCGCGTTGGGGAAATTCAAAGAGGGCGACTGCCCGCCGGGACCAGGGAGCACTGAGAGGCGTCTCGACGACCCCGTGCCCTTGGTAGGTATGGATGAAGCAGGGATCGGGCTGCATGCCGGAGATGATGCCGAGATGCTTGGCCACAGTCCCGCGGCGCATCCGAAAGAGGACGAGGTCGCCGGGCACAGGAGGCCGCGAGACCTCCCGGAAATGCCCCCGAGCCGCCTCCCATAAGCGCTCGTCCTGTGCCGTTTCCGACCAATCCGCGCTGTAGGCCGGGATGGGCACGGTTTCCCCGCCATAGAGCTCGCGCCAGACGCCTCGCACGAGGCCAAGACAATCCGCGCCGATGCCCTTCTCGCTCGCCTGGTGATGATAGGGCGTGCCCAGCCACTGGCGTGCCACGCGGACAACGTCGCATGTCATCAGACGAGCGCGCCGCCGCTGTTGCGTCCGCCCTGCCGGGGCACGGCGGAGAGCCAGTCATCGCCGGGGATGAAGGGAAAGCCGCGAAAATTGACGACGTTGTCGAATTTAAGTTTCGCGGTCTCGAGCGTTCCGTCTGAGCCTGCCTCGAGCCGAACGGTGTCGCCCGGCTTGAGATCCGCGCGCACGGACATCCAGAGCTCGATCTCCCGCCCCGAAGGCGTGATCCTATCCCACTTGATCGCGGCGCTGAGCCCTTGGGCCGCGCCACTCATGACTTCGAGCCGCCCCCGCTCGAACCAGTCCGGATCAAAGCCTGGAAGCGCTGGAAAGCGTAGGATGCGCCTGTCCTCGATCTGCTCGATCGGCACCTCGGTGGCGTAGCCCGGCTGCGAGAAATCGAAATCGTAGAGGCCGAGATCGGGGCAGGTCCGCAGATAGGTGCGACCCTGCGGCTCGTTGAGCAGTTCCGTGAGGCCCCGCAATTCGGCGGTGAAGGCGCCGTCGCCCCGTCGCACTTCGCCCACCTGCCCGCGAAACAGTACCTTCCGCGCAGTGGGCTCAGCCCAATTCACGAGCCAAGCCGTCACCCACGCGCCGTCATAGAGCCCGGCATTGATATCGGCCTCGGTGATCCGAGCATCGCTCAGGGCCCCCAAGGCCTCGGTATTGTCGATGGAGAGACCCGAGGTCTGCGTCAGCGCGGCCGCCGTGAGCCCGCCATTGGCGTCGAAGGTGACGCCGGCGAAGCTGAGGGGTAGATCGTGATCCGTGAAACCGAAGCGCAGACCGTCGCGGCGCTCGAGGAGCCAAGCGCGGGCGACGCTGGTGGCACCGGTGGCGAGATGCGCCTTGAGCGCCTCGGCACTCATACCCGGATCTCCACGACGGGCACGCTCGGCGCATCTCCTGCCCGGAACGAGGCGACGGAGGTCTGGATGGAGGCGGTATCAAATCGGACAGGCACGTCGAATTCGAAGCCCGCCGTGACCTCTGCTCCGTCGTCCGGCGGGTGTGCGAAGCTGACGATGCCCGTGGCCGGGTCGACGGTGTAATCGATCGTGTCCTGCTGCTCCACGTTGCCGATGCCGACGCGCACCGAGCCGTCCACGGGCTTCTGAATAGGACGCTCGTAGAGCTCTTGGCCCGACCGGTAGACCTTCAGGAGCTGGTAGTCGGCGCGCACGCCGTCGCCCTCTCCGATCACCTGGTCATCAAAGGCCACCTGCCGGTTGGACGCAACGGAGCGGTAGTCGGACCAGTCCTTCCAGCGGAAGCCGTGGAGCTGCCCGCGCCGCGCTTCGAAGAACGCGATGAGTTCCTCAACGTCATCGAGCGAGCGCATGGCCACGCCCGCATCGTAGCGACGCCGGGAATGGGCCCAAGGCGTATTGCGCTCCTCAAACCCGTTGGCGAGCGCCACGATCTCCGTGCGGCGCTCGGGCCCGCCGATGGAGCCAAAGCTCAGCGTGGCGGGAAATCTGACTTCGTGAAACATGGGGCCCTCCCTCAGGCGTTCCGCTGTCCGCGGGCCAGTGCGCGGTTCACCTGTGCGGCGATCTGGCCGCGGCTCTTCTGGAACCCCGCGACATCCGGTGTGGTGACGTTGATGGTGACATTGGCGGGCGTGCCGCCCCCGGCGCTGCGCACGCCGAGCCGCCCGTCGCTGCCGCGCGCGAGCGGCATGATCGCCTCGGGCCCGGCCTCGCCCATGAGCCCCACGCCGCCCCGCATGGGGAAGGCCGTGGCCTGGCTCACGATCCCGCCCCGGGCGAAGGGCGTGACGCGCCCGCTCGAGAACGCCGCCCCCTCGCCGAAGGGTGAGGCCCCGAAGAGCCCGCCGAGGCCGCTCGCGATCGAGCTTGCAAAACCATCAGCAACGGGGTCGAGCGCGGCCTTGTAGACGGTGCGCGAGAGGCTTTCGCCCAGCACCCGCATGGCATCAGAAAGCTCGAGCCCCTTGAACACGACGCCATCAAAGGCGCGTTTCAAGCCCTTCGACAGCCCCTTTTCGAAGGTCGCCACGTCGGTGTTCACCGATGCCAACGACAGCTTCACGCGATCGATCTCGTGAGTGAAGCTCTGGGTGACGACCCGCGCCTCCTCCACGCTTCCCGTCAGTTGACCGAGCTCGTCGTCAAACCCGCCGAGGCCATCGAAATTAATCATCCTTGGGCTCCTTTTCCAAATCGTCCACGGCGTCCGGGAAGCGCGACATGAGCACACCGAGATCGGCTTTGCCGAGCCGCGCATTGCCACCGGTCCCGGCCATGAGTTGCAATTCCGCGGGCGTGAGCGCCCAGAATTCCGCGGGCTTGAGACGCATCTGCGTGAGGCCGAGCCGGCAAAGCGCAGGCCAGTCCAGCGCGCTCATTCGCCCACCGGCGTGAAGGCGAGCACCAGAAGACGCGCCGCCACCCGCGCCGCCTCTCGCAGGCCGCCCTCGATTTCGGCGCCCATGAGGTCGCGTTCTGATCCCGACCATCCACCGCCGCGGAGGCCCGCCACCACGAGTGCGAGGACGTCCCGCGCCTTGTACTGGCCTCCCTCGAAGCGCTCGATGAGTGCGATGAGGCTGTCATCGCCCAGCGCCTCCTCAAGCTCGGCGAGCGCGCCCAGCGTGAGCTTGCAGACGCGCCGCTCCCCGGCGACGACCAGCGCCACCTCTCCTGCCAGCGGGTTGGCCATGCTCAGAATGCCGTGAAGCCGATGACGCCCGCCGAGGCGAGGGAAAGCTCGTAGGTCGCCTCGCCGTCATGGGAGCCCGCATATTCGAGCGCGGTGACCTGAAACGGTCCTTCCACGGTCCCGAAATCGGGCACGATGATCTGAAAGCCCGGGTTTTCACCCGCGAAGAAGATCTCGCGCATCCGGGCGTCGGTGACCTCGTCCTTGAAGACGCCCGATCCCGTGATCGCCACGGTCTTCGTGCCCGCCCCCGCGAGGAGCTCGCGCCAGCCGCCCGAGCTTTCGATGCTGGTGACGTCCACGGCCTCCGTGTTGAAGCTGACGCGCGTCGCGCGCAGGCCCGCCACGGTCTCGTAGGAGCCCGTCCCGTTCATGTCGACCTTGAGAAGCAGGTCCTTGCCGTTCTGAGCTGCCATGGCTCTTTCTCCATTCTGGAAGGGTAGTGAGGGTGGCGCGTGCAGGAGCCGGGGTCAGACCCCGTCGATCCGCGCGCGGAATGTCAGGTCGATCCGGCGCACGTCGCTGTCGCCGGCGCGCGCGGCCTTGGCCTTGAGGAACCAGAGCCCGACGAGGCTCCCCCGCGTGAGGGGAAGGTCAGCGTCGAGGAGGACGTCGCAAATGGCCGAGGCCACGTCCTTGGCCGCCTGGAAGCCTGACGCATCGGTGACGACGGAGACGGTGAAATCATGGCGCGCGCCTGCGCCCGTTTTTGAGGAGGCGTCGATGGCGTCTTCCGGGCCGAGGCTCACGTAGAGCTCGGGCACCGCGCCGGAGGGCAGTGCGTCGTAGATGTCGCTGCCCACGAGCGCCGTGAGCGCGGCGTCCCCGATGAGCGCAGTATAAACGGCCGCCTGCAGCCCGCTTGATCCGGCAAAGCTCATGTCACCACCTCTTCGAGCGCGTTGCAGGTCAAAAACCGGCCATCGGTGCCCGCGTCCACCACGGCACGGATGCCGAAGATGCGCGTGCCGTCCACGAAGCGCTGATCGGGCTTCGGGCGCGACGGTGCACCTTCGGGCGCGGCGCGGACGGTGATCCGGTAGGGTGCGCGCGACCGGGTCGAGAAGTTCTCGCCCGTCTCCCGTCCCGTGCCCGCCTTGAGCTCGGCCCAGAGAGTGCCCAGCGGGACCCAGCTCTCGGTGTAGCCGCCCGCCCCGTCGGGCGTCCGCACCCGCTCTTCGAGCACGAGGGGCCGGTTCAGCATCGGCATGGACGTCCTCATGCGAGCCCCCCTCCCGTGCCAAGACGCAGCGGCCGGTAGCGCTCGAGAAGCACGCTGACGCCATAGGGCATCGCGCCCTCGTCCCGGCCCGTTTCTGCGCGGTGTTCGTAGTAGTGCCCGGCGAGCATGAAGACCGCCTGCGCGAGATCAGCTGGCAGATCGCCAAAGGCAATCGCATAGCCCGCGCGGAAGGAAATGTCCGCCGTCCCGCCCGCCGGGATCGCGGGGAGGACGCCGCCCGCGGCACACAGGCGCGGCGCGTGGTGATCGCGCTCGAGGCGGTAGCTGCTCGCATCGATGGTCGTCTCATTGCCCGCGGCATCGGTGATGACGAGCTCGACGAGGTCCGTAACAGGCGCCACGGGCAGAACTTGCTGCACGGGATGGCGCCACCGCGTCAGCGTCCAGGCGAAATCCCGGCTCAGGAGGATCTTGCCCGTTCGTCCCTCTATGGCTGCCATGGCCGCGCGCAGGAAGGACGTGAGCACCGCGTCCTGCACGGCATGGTCGCTAAAGCCCGTGCCGAGCCGCAGATGCGCCTTGAACTCCGCCACCGGCAGTGCCGCGTCGGGCACGCTCGTCTCTTCGATGAGCATCATGGAACGTCTCCCGTCCTAGCTGCAAAAATCCTGAAGGTAATTTGGCAGGGAGGCAGGAGAGCGCAGAGCGCGCCCTCCTGCCCCGTGCCTCGGTGCCGCGCTCAGGAGACGGCGAACTTCAGGATCTTGATCGCCGCAAAGTCGCTCACGTCGCCGCCCACGCGCTTCGTCGCGTAAAAGAGGACATGGGGCTTGGCCGAGAAGGGATCGCGCAGCACGCGGAGGTCCGGGCGCTCGGCCACGGTGTAGCCCGCGCTGAAATCGCCGAAGGCGATGCAGTCGGGATTGGCATCCTCGGCGTCCGGCATGTCCTCGGCGATGAGCACGGGATAGCCCATGAGGCGCGCGGGCTCACCGGCGGCAAGGCCGTCCGACCACAGGAAGCGTCCATCGACGTCCTTGAGCTTGCGCACGAGTGCCGCCGTCTTCGAATTCATCACGAAGGTCGCGTTTGCGCGGTACTGCGCCCCGAGCGCATAGACCACGTCCACGATCGCATCGGCGGTGACGTCGGCCGCCGCGCCGGATGCGACGTAGCCCAGCGTGTCCCAGGCCCAGGAGGCATCGTCGACGATGGCATGGGTGAGGAAGCCCTTTGGCTTGTCGGCGCCGTCGCCGTTGATGAAGGCGTCAGCCTCGGCGCGGGCAAACTTGTCGGCGATCCGGCCCGCGAGCCATCCCTCGAGATCGAAGGCGCTGTCATCGAGGAGCCGCTGGGAGGCCTTCGGCAGCGCCGAAAGCTCGTGGAGCGGGATCGAGATGCGGTCGATCTGGGGCGTGGAGGTCTCGGTGACGGCGGACGCCTCCGTGGCCCAGCCCGCGCCCATATCCCCATGGTCGATAAGGACGTCGTAGGAGGTCGCATCGACATTCACGACGTTGGCGATGGCGCGGATCGAGGCGGTGCTGGAGAGCGTGGACTGCACCACCTCCGCCGTTTGCGGATCCACGAGATAGCCGCCATCGCCGGACACGGCGAGCGCTTTCTCTTCCATGTCGAGGCCGCGCAGGCCGTCATCATCGCCAGTCCGCAGATAGGCGTTGAACGCCTTCTGGTGCGGGGCTTCCACGGGCGCCGCCGACAGCGCCGGGCGGGTGAGTTTGGTCTTCGTGAGCATGGTCAGCTTTTCTTCCTGCTTGTCGAGTTTGGATTGAATGTCGCTCTGGAAAGCCTCCAGATCGCCCATGAAGCCCGCGAGCGCTTGCTTCACGGCCACAGCCGGAGACAGATCTTCCCCGGCCTGAGCCTTCGTCTCAGGTGTCATCAGTGATCCTTTCGGGTGGTTGAGACCGCTGGCTCAGGTATTCGCCAGCCGCGCGCCCGCCGCGTTCAATGCCCGGGCAATGTCGCGCAGAAGGGCGTCGACGGGCTCGCTGCCCTTCGCGCCCACCCGCGCATCCGGAAGCATGGGAAAGGTCACGAGCGACACCTCCCAAAGCTCCAGCTCGTGCAAGTGCCGCTGGCCCTTGCTGTTCTTTTGCGCCCTGAGGGTGCGGTAGCCGATGGAGAGCCCGTCGATGGCCCCCGCCTTCAGGAGCGCCGCCGCTTCCCGCGCGCGGGCCACGTCCGGCAGGAGGCGGCCCTTCACGTAGAGCCCCTTCTCGGTTTCACGCACCTCGTCCCAGGTGCCGATGGGCTCCTCGGGGCGGTGCTGCCAAAGCATCTTCACGCTCCGACCTGCCTTCTTCAGCATCTCCAGCGAGGCCGTGTAGGCTCCGCGCTCCACGATATCGCCGCCCGTGTCCTTGACGCCGAAGAGCGACGCATAGCCCTCCACGACCAAGTCATCGCCCAGCGCCACCGACCCCTTGAGGCGGCAAAACTTCCGCTCAAGCCCGTAGCTCTCTGCCATTTGCATCTCCTGCATGTCTGGAATGAAACGGCCTCTCACCGCTTGGCCCCGTTGCGGGCGGGGTAGTTTCGTCCCTGCCGGTCCTCTCGGGCCGACAAGGCTGACAGGAGAACACCCCTCGTTTCTCCCTCGCGCAGGCGCGTCGTTGGGCGCGCGCCCCGGCGAATTCTTCCATCAGCGCAGAGTTAAAGGCCCAGCAGTCCGCCGCGGATCACGAGCGACATGAAGCCGCCGATGATCGCCGCGAGAATGAGCCAGACGAGCTTGGCGATGTGGCCGTCGATCCTGTCGAGCCGGCCATCGAGCGCGTTGAAGCGGCTCACCATGAACTTCTCTTTCTCCTCGTTCACGGCGCGCTCGGTCTCCACGATGTGCATGGCCCCTTCCACGCTCGCCAGCCGCGCATCCATGGCCGCCACGAGGGCATCGGCGTCGTTGATCGAGGTGACGTAGAGCGGCATCCGGGCGATGCCGCTCTTTGTTTCCGCCTCGGCGTCGATCTCGTCAGTCATCGCCGAGCTCCCGGGGCGGCAGGCCGAGGAGGTGCCGCTTCTCGTCGCCGGTCAGGAAATCAGCGCCCGCGATGCGGCTCCACTGCGCCTCCCGCTCGGCCGCGAGCGCGGGCACCTGGTCGAGATCGGGGCGCAGCTCCACCGCCTCGCCCGCCATGGCGCCGAGCCATGCGGAGAGCGCCTGGCTGGCCTTCGCGGCCAGCGGCAGTACCGTCAGGCGGTAGAAGGCGCGATGCGCTTCCTGGTAGTTGGCATAGGTCGCTTCGCCTGGGATCCCGAGCAGCATGGGCGGCACGCCGAAGGCCGTGGCGATCTCGCGCGCCGCGGCGTCCTTGGTGTTGTGGAATTCCATGTCCGAGGGCGAAAAGCCCATGGGCTTCCAGTCGAGTCCCCCTTCGAGCAGCATGGGTCGCCCCGCATTGCGCGCGCCCTGGTGGTGCATCTCCATCTCGTTGACGAGCCGGTCGTATTGGTCTGGCCCCATCTGTCCCTGCCCGTCCGCGCCCTTGTAGACGATAGCGCCCGACGGCCGCGCGGCATTGTCGAGGAGCGCCTTTGACCAGCGCGTGGCGCTGGAATGCACGTCGAGCGCCGTGGCCGCGGCCTGGAGCGGCGAGAGGCCGTAGTGATCATCCTGCGGATGGAAGCTCTTGATGTGGCAGATCGGGCTCGCGCCCTCGGTGACATGGAAGCGGTGCTTCCGGCCTCCCACCGTATAGTCATAGGCCACGGGCCAACCATCGGCGCCGGGCACGAGGCTCATCCGGTCCGAGCGCAGCACATGGAGCTCGAGCGGGAAGCCCTCGCCCACCGCTTCCACGTAGCCATTCCCGCTGAGCAGGATCTGGCCGTAGAGTGCCTCGAGAAGGTCCGCCCGCCCCTGCCCCGCATTTGGGCGCCTGACGAGGTCGAGGACCGGGTGCGTCTCGTAGCGCCGCTCTGCGTCCTGCAGGATCAGCGGGAGCGCTGCAGCGGCTTCGGCGATGAGTTTGACCGCGCGAAAGCCCACCGGATTGCCCGTGAAGCCCGCCTTCGTCAGCGTCACCGCGTCCCGCGGGGTCCACGCGATGCGGCCCGAGGATTGATAGGCGATCACCGGCCCCGTGGCCGAGGCCTTCACCTCCGCGTCCGCGTCGGGACGGGCGGTGTTGAACAGGTTGAAAACCATGTCTTGAGCTCCTGATTGTCTCATCAAAGTCCGCGGACGCGCGGCGCTTTCCAGCGGGCGGCCGGGGTGAGCATCGCGTCGGTGAGCGCCCAGACGAGCGCATCCACCCGGTCCGGGCTCCCCTGGCCCTGAAAGCCCGCCGTCGTCATCTGGCACATCTCATCTTCGAGGGCTTCAAGGCCCCTGGCATGGCTGACGCGCCCCTGTTCGTAGAGCGCGGCGACGGGCTCGGCCCGCGCCGCCTTCCCGCGTGTCGCGTGGACACCCGAATAAGCGATGAGTGGATCCACCTGGCGGATCATCTGCTCCACCATCGCGCCGCCTTGGTTCACTTCCGCCACAATGCGGTCCGCGCCAAAGTCATGCGCCGCGGCCACCGCGGCCTGCGCCCAGCCCAGCGGTGTGCCTTTCTCGACAGTTCGGTCTGCCAGCACGTAGCTCCGCCAATCGACGGGCGGCCCGTCCATGCGGCAGCCTACGACAACGATCCCGCATGCGTCGCCCTGCGTTCCGGCGGGAGGATCGACAGCAACCACGATCCGGTCGAGCTGCGGGCGGATATCAAAGGCCGCCTCTTCGAGCATCTCCCGCGTCCAGAGCGCGTCTTCCACGTCATCGAGCATGACGCCGTCGAGCTCTTGTCGCGCGAGGCGCGAATGCGCATAGCGCGTCCGCACCTCCTCGAGGAACGAAGACGCGAGGTACGCGCGGTTGGCCTCGGTGGGTGCTTGCGTCTGCACCGTCGACTTCGTCTCGAGGAGCGCGCGCAAGACTTTGCTGTTTCTCGGCGTCGTCGTCACCACGGCCCGCGGTTCGTCGCCGAGCCGCAGCGCCAGTTGTAGGTTCGACCACGCATCGCCATCGGGCCATTTTGCGAGCTCATCGGCCCAGGCACAGTCGAATTGCGGGCCGCGCAGCGCCTCTGCCTCATTGGCCGAGAAGCACTGTGCCTCCGCGCCATTCGGCCAGACGAGCCGGCGCCGCGTCGCTTGCCATTCAGGGCGCCTGTCCGGAGGAGAACAGGCGAGGATCCCGCTCTCCCCGAACACCATCACCTCGCGGGCCTGGTCATAGGTTTGTCCAACAAGTGCCACGCGTCGTGACCGGCCCGGATCGAGCGGTAAGCTGCCCTCCACTTCCGAGCGGATCCACTCTGCCCCCGCGCGCGTCTTGCCCGCGCCGCGTCCGCCGAGCACGACCCAGCTGCGCCACGAGCCTTTTGGCGGCAGCTGATGGTCGTGGGCCCACACTTCCCAGAGCCACGGCAGTGCCGCGAGCTCAAGATCCGTCAGGGACCTCAGCAGCTCTTGCTGCACCTCGTGCTTCGCGGAGGCGATCAAGTCGGCTCCCGAGCGCGTCTCGTGCGGCGTCCATGTCGATTGGCGCGCCAGCGCCGGGCACGCCGCCTTTGTTTCGCTGTCGCTGGTCGTCAATTTTGATCTCCGCGTCCCTCAGCTGCCGGGCGATACCGACGAGGTCGTTCTTGGCTTTCGTGAACTGCGCGAGCCCGGAGAAGTCTCCTTCCCTCAGGTTCGCGATGATGGCTGCGATTTGCGTGATGTAGTCCTCGAGCAGGTCGGATAGATGCACCCAACGCGCATTGAGGTTTTCCGCGCCGTCTGGCGGGTCTCGTGACGCCATAAGGCAAACCTTTCATGGTGCTTTGCACGCCAGGACAAAAAAAGCGGCGTCGGGATCACCCCGAGGCCGCTTGCCCACGTCTCCTAGTGTGTCCGAAGGTATACTTCAGGGCGTTCGATGAGTCAAGTTTGCAATCTATGCGTGCATCTTGTCAGCGCGCGGTCGGCTTAACAAAACGTAAACAATCGCAGGCACTTACTCCGAGTTCGCACGCTCCGCCTCGATGGCCCGCCAGCGCGCGACGTTCTCATTGTGCTCTGCCAGCGTCTCTGCAAAAGCGTGCCCCCCGGTGCCGTCGGCCACGAAGAAGATGAAGGGCGTCTCGTCGGGATTGAGCGCCGCCTCGATGCTCGCGAGGCCCGGGTTGGCGATGGGCGTGGGCGGCAGCCCGTCGATGACATAGGTATTCCACGGCGTCTCGCGCCGGAGCTCGCTCTGCCGGATGCCGCGGCCCAGCACGCCCTGCCCGCGGGTGATCCCGTAGATCACCGTCGGGTCGGTCTGAAGCCGCATCCCGCGCTCGAGCCGGTTCACGAAGACGGAGGCCACCTGCCCCCGCTCTTCGGCGAGCGCGGTCTCCTTCTCGATGATGGAAGCCATGATCAGCGCCTCGTCCGGGGTTTCGTAGGGGAGGCCCTCCTCCCGGTTCTGCCATGCGCCTGCCAGGCGCTCGGACTGCGCCTCGACCATCGCGTCCACCAGCGCCTGCCGCTCCGTCCCGGGGACGACCTCGTAGCTGTCAGGCGCCATCGCACCTTCCGCCGGGATCTCGTCCGCCGGACCGGAGAGGACGTCGATATCGCGCAGGGAGGTCACGATCTGCCAGCTGGTCACGCCTTCGGCGATGGCGATGCGGTAGCGCGTGTCGGCGGTGTCCTTGGCAGAGACATAGACCTCTGGCAAAGGCTCCTCGGCGGGAACGAATTCCGCCCGTTCCACGAAGCGCTGGGTTTCGGGATCGAGCTCGCGCACCTGCACGTTGAGCTCGGTTACGCCCACACGGTAGACGACCTCGGTCCCGCAGGTGCTCTGCCCGCTCGCCGTCACGAGATCTAGGATCTCGGCCATGGAAGAGCCCTCGGGAATGAGGAACGAACCTGCTTTCAGCTCGCGCGCCTTCTCGGTGTAGTCGCCGGCCATGCGAAAGATGGCACGGCTCGAGATCGCTTCCTCGGCCTCGAGCTGCGTCGCCACACGCGTTAGCGTCGAGCCCGGCGCGACCTGGAGACAAATGGCGCGCGTCAGCGGCCCCTCCGCCTCATAGCGCCCGATGCCCCAGAGGATCAGGCCGCCGAGCAGGAAAAGCCCCACCACGAAGATCGACAACGCGTTGGAGGCGATGTGTCGCCACATGGCTCAGACCTTTCCGAAGATGACGCTCGCATTGGTGCCGCCGAAGCCGAAGGAATTCGACAGCGCATACGTGATCTCGCGGCTGCGTTTGGCGCGCGGCGCAAGGTCGATGGCCGTCTCGACGGCGGGTGTCTCGAGATTGAGCGTGGGCGGAACGACCTGGTCGCGGATGGCGAGGATCGAAAAGATCGCCTCGATGGCGCCGGCGGCCCCTAGGAGATGCCCGGTGGAGGACTTGGTGGAGGACATCGTTACCGTCCCCGCATCCTCGCCCATCATCCGCTCCACAGCGCCGAGCTCGATGGTGTCGGCCATCGTCGAGGTGCCATGCGCGTTGATGTAGTCGAGATGCTTCGGCTCGATCCCGGCCCGCTTGATGGCCGCGGCCATGGAGCGGCCGCCGCCCTCGCCCGTCTCGCTCGGCGCGGTAATGTGGTAGGCATCGCCCGAGAGCCCGTAGCCGCAGACCTCGGCATAGATCGTGGCGCCGCGGGCCTTGGCGTGCTCGTATTCCTCGAGCACGACGACCCCCGCGCCCTCGCCCATGACAAAGCCGTCCCGGTCCGCATCATAGGGGCGGCTCGCCGCGGCGGGATCGTTGCCGCGCTTGGTGGAGAGCGCCTTGCAGGCATTGAATCCCGCGATACCGATCTCGCTGATCGGGCTTTCGGCACCGCCCGCAACCATCACATCCGCATCGTCGAGCGCGATGAGGCGCGCGGCATCGCCGATGGCATGGGCGCCCGTGGAGCACGCCGTGACGACGGCGTGGTTCGGCCCGCGGAAGCCGAAGCGGATCGAGACCTGCCCGGAGACAAGATTGATGAGCGCCGACGGGATGAAGAAGGGGGACACGCGGCGCGGGCCGCGTTCCTTCAGGAGCACGGCGGTATCGGCGATGGCCGACAGCCCGCCGATCCCCGACCCGATCATGACGCCGGTGCGCTCCTGCTTTACGGAGGTGTCAGCCACCCAACCAGAGCTTTCGACAGCCTGGACGGCGGCCGCCATCCCGTAGACGATGAACTCGTCCACCTTCCGCTGCTCCTTCGGCTCCATGTAATCGTCGGGCACGAAGGCGTCCTCACCCTCGCGCGGGATCTCGCAGGCGTAGGTCGTTGCCAGATGCGCAGCATCAAAGCGCGTGATGGTGCCCGCGCCGCTTTCGCCCGCCAGAAGCCGACGCCACGTCGCCTCCACTCCGTCTGCCAGGGGTGACACCATGCCAAGGCCTGTCACGACAACGCGCCGCATGCTCGCTCTCCTTTTGGTCTTTGGCCCTCCTTACAAGCGCGTCCCGCCTGCCTCAAGGGCAGCGAGAGCGCGCAAGGAGCCGCCAAGCGCCCATCCGCACAAACAAAAACGGCGCCCGAACCGGACGCCGCTTCAGCTCTGATGAGCCGGGGATCAGGTGGCTTCTTTGATGAACTTCACCGCGTCGCCGAAGGTCTGGATCGTCTCCGCCGCATCATCGGGGATCTCGATGCCGAACTCTTCTTCGAAGGCCATCACGAGTTCCACGGTGTCGAGGCTGTCGGCGCCGAGGTCGTCGATGAAGGAAGCGCTGTCCTGTACCTTCGCTTCGTCCACACCGAGGTGCTCCACCACAATTTTCTTCACGCGATCGGAAACGTCGCTCATCGTCTGATCCTCATTCGGTTCTGGGCCCCGCGGGGCGGTCTTATCATTATTGCACCTAGGGGCGCATCCGGGTCCCAGCGCGTGCGCATCTGGCTCCCCCGGCGGAAACTGCGCCGCCTATAGCACAGGCCTTGGCGATGGCAAATCCTTTGTCAGGGGCCGTTTGTTAGCGGTCACAGGCGCTTTCTTCATACAACCTAAGCGCGTCAAGACGTCGGAGCGGCTCGAGGATTTCCCTTTGTTTTCGGCGGTCAAAGCATTGCCATGCCACCGTTGACGTGCAGCGTCGTGCCCGTGACGTAGCCCGCCTCGGAAGACGCGAGGAAAAGCACGGCTGCGGCGATCTCGTCACCCGATCCCATGCGTCCCATGGGGATCTGACCGAGGATCGCACCCTTCTGCTCGTCATTGAGTTTGTCGGTCATGGCGGTCTCCACCATGCCCGGCGCCACGCAGTTCACGGTGATCCCGCGGGAGGCCACTTCATAGGCGAGGCTCTTGGAGAGGCCGACCATCCCGGCCTTCGAGGCGGCATAGTTGACCTGCCCGGGATTGCCCGTGGCGCCCACGATGGAGGTGACGTTGATGATACGCCCCCAGCGGGATTTCATCATCGGGCGCACCACGCCCTTGCAGAGCCGCATGGTGGAGGTGAGGTTGATGTCGAGGACCGTCGCCCACTCCTCCTCGGACATCCGCATGAAGAGATTATCCTTCGTCACGCCCGCGTTGTTCACGAGGATGTCGAGGCTGCCCATGGCCTCGATCGCCTGCTTCGGGAGCGCCGCCACAGCCTCGGCATCTGAGAGGTTACAGGGCAGGACATGCGCCCGCTCGCCCAGTTCCTCGGCCAGCGCGCTGAGCGGATCGACCCGCGTGCCCGAGAGCCCCACCGTGGCACCCGCGCCGTGAAGCGCCTTGGCGATGGCCCCGCCGATCCCGCCCGAGGCCCCGGTTACCAGGGCCGATTTTCCGGATAGGTCAAACATGTCAGGCTCCTTTCAGCGCGGCGACGTCGTCCGGCGTGCCGATGGCTTTGGTGTCGATGGACCGCTCGATGCGGCGGATCATGCCGGAGAGCGCCTTGCCCGCGCCCACTTCCCAAATCTCGGTGACGCCGTTTGCGGCCATGAAGCCCACGCTCTCGCGCCAGCGCACGGAGCCGGTGACCTGCGCCACGAGCAGCGCGCGAATCGTGGCGGCATCCGTCACCCCCTCGGCGCGCACATTGGCCACCAACGGCACAGCGGGGTCGGCCATCTCCACCTCGGCGAGCGCGGCTTCCATGGCGCGCGCGGCGGGCTCCATGAGTGTGCAATGGAACGGCGCGCTCACCGGCAGCATCACGGCGCGCTTGGCGCCCTTTTCCTTGGCGAGCTCGACGGCGCGTTCCACGGCGCCCTTATGGCCCGAGACGACGACCTGCCCGGGATCGTTGTCGTTAGCAGCCTGGCAGACCTCGCCATCGGCGGCGTCCGCGGCCACGGCAGTGGCCGTGTCGAAATCGAGCCCGAGCAGCGCGGCCATGGCCCCTACGCCCACCGGCACGGCCTCCTGCATCGCCGTTCCGCGGATGCGCAGGAGGCGCGCGGTGTCGGCGATGGAGAGCGTGCCAGCGGCAGCGAGCGCGGAGTATTCGCCCAGCGAATGGCCCGCCACGAAGGCCGCGTCGCCTAAGTTGTGCCCCTCGGCCTCGAGCGCACGGACTGCGGCAAGCGACGTCGCCATGAGCGCTGGCTGGGCATTGGCCGTCAGCGTGAGCGCCTCCGCCTCGCCCTCCCAGATGAGGGTCGAGAGCTTTTCTCCAAGCGCCTCGTCCACCTCGTCAAAGACGGCCCGCGCCGCCGGATAGGCTTCCGCCAGCGCACGGCCCATGCCGATGGCCTGCGCGCCCTGCCCTGGAAATACCCATGCCCGCATTTGTTGCTCCCGTTCTGATTTCCGCGGCCAATACAGCCCAGCCGCCCGGAGGAAAAGGGTTCAGCGCGCGGGGAGCACACGCAATGTGCCGTGAGCGAGGATGACGGACGCAGCTCCGCGCCCTACTCTTCTTGACAGCTCAAACGGGAGTTCCCGCGCCATGACCACCGCCAGCACCGACCCCTCAGCCCCCGGTCTGACCAACACTGACACGCGCTACGGCCTCGTCACCAAGACCGTCCATTGGCTCACCGCGCTCCTCATCGTCGGCGTCATCGCCACAGGCAGCATCGCCTATGACCTCTCGATCTCAGATCCGGTCGCGCTCGACTGGAAGATCAGGCTCTATGCCGTGCACAAGGCCATCGGCCTCACCATCTTCTTCGTGGCGCTCTTCCGGATCGCCTGGGCCATCTCGCAACCAAAGCCCGGGATGATCGGGGGAGAGAAGAAGACACAGAGCTTCATGGCGCAGCTCGCCCATTGGACGCTCTACGCGTCCCTCGTGCTCGTTCCGCTCACGGGCTGGATGACGCACGCCGCCACGGAGGGCTTTGCACCGATCCCGTGGCCGTTCGGGCAAAACCTCTTCTTCATCCCCGAGGATCCGGAGCTGGCCAACACGCTGGCAGGCGCACACCTCCTCTTCCAGCGACTGATGGTAATCGCGATCCTGCTCCATATCGCAGGTGCGCTGAAGCATCATTTCATCGACAAGGACGCCACGCTGCGCCGCATGTGGTTTGGCCGCCCGAACCTGCCGCGCGTCTCACCCACGCCGCACACGGCGCTTCCTGCCGTCACGGCCGTGGCGATCTTTGCAGCCGTGGGGACGGCCGCCGCGCTTGTGCCCGTGAAGGGCGGAGTGGACACCGTGGCACTCGAGGAGGTGGCGTCCGACTGGCGCGTCCTCGACGGCGAAATTGAGATTGAGGTGACCCAGCTTGGCACGCCCGTCACCGGCACCTTCGCAGACTGGACGGCGGCCATCGCCTTCGACCCGGAGGCCGAGGGCGATATGAAAGGCAACGCAGAGGTGACCGTCTCCATCGGCTCGCTCACGCTGGGCTCGGTCACGAGCCAGGCCATGGGCGCAGACTTCTTCAACGTCGAGGCCTTCCCCACTGCCACCGTGACCGGCGACATCGTCGCATTGGGAGACGGCTACGAATTGCAGGGCACGATCCGCATCAAGGACACGGAAGCGCCGCTGTCGTTGCCCTTTGATCTGTCGCTCGAAGGCGACACTGCCCGGGCGACCGGGTCCATAACGCTCGACCGAATGACCTTCGCCATCGGCACGGGCACCGACGAGGGCAGCCTCGGCCTCGGCGTCGATGTCCGCATCGGGCTCACGGCCACCAACGCCGCGGACGACGACGCCGGCACGTCCTGACGCCCGAGACCAAGCCAAGCCTCAGCGCAAACAAATGGGGCGCCTCCCATGGAGACGCCCCCGCCAAACTCGTTCCGTGAGTGAAATTACGAGGCTGGCGAAGCTTCGATGGAGACCTCGACGGCCACCGCGTCGGACACGAACGGCGTGAACCAGTCGATCCCGAAATCAGAGCGCAGGATCGTGGTGGAACCTGTGAAGCCCGCGATTTCGCCGCCGGTGGGGCCTGCGCCGCGCGCGTTGAAGACCGTATCGATCGTGACCTCGGAGGTCGCGCCAGCGATCGTCAGATCGCCGGTCACTTCGGCGGTGTTCTCACCGGTGACGTTCACGGAGGTAGAGGTGAACTCCACCATCTTGCCGTCATAGCCGCCGAAGAAGTTGTCGGAGGCGAGGTGTCCCTTCAGCGTCGGGTCCACCACGAGATCCTCGAGCGGAACCGAAATCGACACGGTGGTGTTCTCGGGATTGTCGAAGTCGATCATCATCTCGCCGTTCACTTCGAAGAACATGCCGTAGGTCGAAGAGAAATCGCCGTGGCCCCAGCTCATCTGGATGGCGGAGTGCGCAGGATCGAGCGTGTAGGCTTGCAGGTGGCCGTCAGCGAACGCGGTGCCGGCGGTGAGCGCAGCAAAGGCGGTGGCAAGGACAGTGGGTTTCATGGGTCGGGCTCCAAGGCTGAGTTACAGCCCTTGGATATGGCCCGGTGCGTTCCGCCCGGCAATTTCACGGGCTTCAACAGGATGTGTTCAAGAATGCACCTACGCGGCTTTTTGCTCGCGCAGGCGCACAATTCCGCCGGGTCAGGCGCTCAGCGCGTCTGCCACACCCTTTTCGAGAGGCACCACCGCGAGGGGCTGGCCCTCCTTGTTGCGGATGAAGAGCGCCCCGTCGACGACGTCGAAGGCGCCGAGCTCAGAGAAGTCATAGCGCTTGCGGAGCTTCGCCTGGCCGCGGTGCTGGCCCATGACGCGCACCTCGCGCGCCTCGAAATCGACCTCCACCTCGCTGCGTTCCTCGCGACCGTCGCGCCAGAGCACGAAGCCAACGATGACGAGGCCACAGGTGAGAGCACCCTTCAGGGCCATCATGTCGAGCCCGAGATCGGAGCCCGGCACCAGCCAGAGCGAAAGCGCTGCCGCGCAGGCTGCTACGCCGAAGACCCCCTGGATGATCCGCGTAAGCGCGCCGAAGCCATCGGCTTGCTTCCCGGAAAGATGGGTGCTCCAGGCGGCGAAATCCTCCACCTTGGATGCGGTTCCTGTGTTCTCCATCGATGTGTAGGTCATCGTCGGTCCCCTGGCCTAAAGTTGCGTTAGGCTCACCTTAACGAGGACAACGTGGCGGCATCGGGGCGAAGACGTGCCCCGCTTGCGTGCCTGCCAAGGCCATGTCATGACACGCCATCCGCGAGACCACCACACCCGGCGATCCTCTCGTGCGTTGCCCGCGGATCTATTGGCAACGCTTTGAAGTCGCTTCGAAAAACTGGAGAAACCATGCCGCTTTACGAGCATGTATTCATCGCGCGCCAGGATCTGTCCTCCGCGCAGGCCGAATCACTCATCGAACATTTTGGCTCCGTGCTGTCCGACAATGGCGGCACGCTCGTGGAAAACGAGTACTGGGGCGTCAAGACGATGGCCTACAAGATCAACAAGAACCGCAAGGGCCATTACGCCTTCCTGAAGACGGACGCGCCCGCGCCCGCCGTGCAGGAAATGGAGCGCCTCATGCGCCTCCACGATGACGTGATGCGCGTCCTCACGATCAAGGTCGACGGCCACGACGAAGGCCCGTCCATCCAGATGCAAAAGCGCGACGAGCGCGACCGTGGTGACCGGCCCCGCCGGGACCGTGGCGACCGCGACTGATAGGAGACGAGACCCATGGCAGCCAAACCATTCTTCCGCCGTCGCAAGGTGTGCCCGTTCTCCGGCGAGAACGCACCCAAGATCGACTACAAGGACACCCGCCTCCTGCAGCGCTACATCTCCGAGCGCGGCAAGATCGTGCCGAGCCGGATCACCGCCGTCTCGGCCAAGAAGCAGCGCGAACTCGCGCGCGCCATCAAGCGCGCCCGCTTCCTCGCGCTCCTGCCCTACGCCGTGAAGTAAGGGAGACGAGACATGGATATCATTCTTCTGGAACGCGTGGCCAAGCTCGGCCAGATGGGCGAAGTCGTCTCCGTCAAGGAGGGCTATGCCCGCAACTTCCTGATCCCGCAGGGCAAGGCGCTGCGCGCCAACGAGATCAACCTCGCCCGCTTCGAGGCCGAGAAGGCGCAGCTCGAGGCCAACAACCTCGAGACGAAGAAAGAGGCCGAGAGCCTCGCAGCCAAGCTCGACGGCGAGACCTTCGTCGTCATCCGCTCGGCCTCTGACGCGGGTTCGCTCTACGGCTCCGTCACGCCCCGTGACGCGGCAGACGCCGCCACCGAGGCCGGCTTTACCGTTGACAAGAAGCAGATCGCGCTGACGGGCCCGATCAAGGAGCTCGGGCTCCATGATCTGACCGTGCAGCTGCACCCGGAAGTGGACGCCACGATCACGCTCAACGTCGCACGCTCGCAGGAAGAGGCGGAGCTTCAGGCCTCCGGCAAGTCCATTCAGGACCTCGCCGCCGAGGAAGAGGCAGAAGCCGAATTCGAGATCGCCGAGCTCTTCGAGGATATCGGCGCAGCGACGTCCGACGATGAGGAACTCGCCACGCAAGTGGAGGAGGCTCCGGCCGAGGACGAAAGCGCGGACGACATGGACTAGGCCCCGGATCCAGCCGGGACGCTATGAAGCGCCGCGCGGGAGACCGCGCGGCGCTTTTTTTTGTGTTCCCAGCCTATGAGCCCAGCGCGGGCCGCAAAAGAGGATGCCTCCGGCGGAGGTACGGGGCACAAAGAAGCGGAGGCTGTACGCTGCTGCGTGCGGCTGCGCTGCCAGAGAGGGCGATTGTAGCAGCGCTTCTCCGCCGACGACAAACTCGCGCATTGCACGGGCGGGCGCCTTGCGGAGAGTGGCGATGCCGAGGCAACCGAGGAGCGTTGACCCTTGATCCGCAGTCTTCTTCTTGCGCTGGCCACCGTTCTCGTGACGGCCTGCAGCGCCCCCGCGACGGAGCCCGCGACGCCGACCGCGCCACAGGCCGGTGCCGCGCCCGCCATCCCGCTTCACCCCAACGAGACGCCGGAGCTGCGCGCCAAGATCAATTTCTGGGCCGATCACTACGCGCTGCCGCGCAGCCTCGTGCATCGTCTCGCCATCCGGGAGAGCACGCATCGCCCCTGGGCGCGCAACGGGCCCTATTGGGGCCTCTTGCAGATCCTCCCCGCCACTGCGCGCTCCATGGGCTTCGAAGGCGCGCCAAGCGACCTTCTCGACGCCGATACGAACTTGGAATTCGCGCTCAAGTACTTGCGCGGCGCGTGGCTTCTGTCCGACGGTGACGAGGCCACCGCGATCAAGTGGTATGCCCGGGGCTATTGGCACGAGGCCAAGCGGCGTGGCATGCTCGAGGAAACCGGGCTCGTCAGCAACTAAGGCACGGCCACCATGTCCGCGACCTTCCGGAGCGTGTTGAGACTGCGCATCGTGCCATGCGCCGCGCCGGGAATGAGAAGCTTCGAGCGCCTCATGCCCGAGGGAAAGTGGATGAAGAGCGCGCGCGCGGGCCGGGCACGACCTCTTTATCGGTCTGCCCCGCAAGGGAGTGGTCTACTGGGCAGAGCTCTCCGAACTCCTCCTTGAAGAGCATGACGCCCACGCGGTTCGGCGCCGCTTCGGGAAAGGGCATGGCTGCGAGCAGGAATTCAATCTCCAAACCGGTGCGCAGGACAACACCCACGGGCCGGCCCATATGCGCTGCGAGCGCGCGCTCAAGTGCTGCGCGCACGGGGCCTTCCCGTCGAAGACGACGTTGCCGGATTGGATGTAGGTTCGGACGCGCGTGAACCCGAGCCCCGCACAGAGCGCGCGCAGTTCGGCCATGGGAAGCTTACCCTGCCCTGCCACGTCCAAGGCCCGGAGAAACGCCGCATATCGCATGGGCGGACGCTGCCAAGGAACGCTGCCCGCTCCAAGGCGGGGCGTCCTAGAGGGGCTTGATCATCAGGAGGCAGGGCGTCTCCGCCCCCCAGAGCGTATCGAGGCGCTCGTAGGGCACAAAGCCCATGGCTCGGTAAAAGGTACGCGTCCGGGCATAGTGCGGATCGGGATTGGTCTCGCCCAGGGTCTTCACACCGAGAAAGGCGCAGCCCTCCGCCCGGCCCCGCGCCTCCGCTGCGCGCAAGAGCGCCCGGCCCACGCCGCGCCTGTGATGGGACGCGCGAACGCCCAGGACATGGATCTCGCACTGCGTCCCGTAGTGGAGCTTCAACGTGAGCATACCGAGCGTCTCACCAGCCGCGCGCGCGGCAAGCATGGTGGCCTCAGGGCTGTCCGCGAAGGCTGCGTAGCGGTCCACTGCCCCGGGATTGCCGAATCACTCCGGCAGGCCGAGAGGCACGTCAAGGCAAAGCGCTCCGCATCCCTCGTGTACCTCTTCGACGATCATGCCGAGGAACCTGCCACGAAAAAGGGCCGGCCCCAAGGCCAGCCCTCTCGGCAATGCGCCAGAAGGGACGGCGGGCGGGGCGCCTTCGCCGCCAGGCGTATAGCGTCCGTCCCGCCGGACACCCTATTCTTCTTCGAGAGCCTCGACAGCCTTCTGCAGGTCGTCCTTCGACACCTCTTTCTCGGTCACCGTGGCCAGCTCGAAGATGTAATCCACGACCTTGTCCTCGAAGACCGGCGCGCGCAGCTGCTGCTGCATCTGCTGGTTCTGCTGCACGAACTCGAAGAACTGGCGCTCCTGGCCCGGGTATTGCCGCGCCGCATTCATGATGGCCTGCGTCATCTCCGCGTCAGAGACCTCGACCTCCGCTTTGCGACCGAGCTCCGCGAGAAGCAGCCCAAGCTTCACGCGCCGCTGCGCGAGGCTCTTGTGCTCATCGGTGGGCTCGACCTTGGCATGATCGTGGCCCTCGACCTCCGGGTTCTCCTCGTGCCAGAGCTGGTGCGCGATCTGGCCCGCCTCGGCATCCACGAGGGACGGCGGAAGCTCCATCTCCACGACCTTGTCGAGCTCATCGAGAAGCGCGCGCTTCTGCACCGCGCGCGCGGCGCCGGAATACTCCGCCTCCAGCCGCTCGGAGACCTGGCCCTTGAGCGCGGCCAGATCCTCGGCGCCGAACTGCTTGGCCAGCTCGTCGTTGATCTCGGCCTTCTTCGGGGCCTTCACCGCCTTGATCGTGCAGGAGAAGACAGCCTCTTTCCCGGCGAGATGCGCGGCCTGATAATCCTCGGGGAAGGATACGGTCACGTCCTTTTCTTCGCCCGCCTTCACGCCCACGAGCTGCTCTTCGAAGCCGGGGATGAAGGAGTTCGAGCCGAGCACGAGCGGGTAATCCTCTGCCGCGCCGCCTTCGAAGGCCTCGCCATCGACCTTGCCGAGGAAGTCCATGGTGACCTGGTCACCGCCCTTGGCCTTGGAGCCCTTCTTGCGGTCCTCGAAGTTCTGCGCGTTCTCGGCGAGGCTCTCGAGCGCCTCGGTCACCGCGGCGTCATCGGCCTTGGCGACCATCTTCTCGAGCTTCAGGCCCTTCAGATCGACATCCGGCATCTCCGGTAGTGCCTCGTAGGACATGGCCACCTCGACATCGTCGCCGGGCTTCCAGTCTTCCTTCGTCATCTTGACGTCCGGCTGCATCGCCGGGCGGTCGCCGCTATCCTCGAAATGCTTCGACATCGCGCCGTCGATCGTTTCCTGCAGCGCCTCGCCAAGCACCCGGTCGCCGAACTGCTTTTTCAAGAGCGCCAGCGGGACCTTGCCCTTGCGGAAGCCCTTCATCTCGATGTCGGGCTGCGCTTCCTTGAGCTTGGCCGTGACCTGATCGTCCAGCTCGCTCGCCGGGAGGGTGATCGTGTAGCCCCGCTTGAGGCCGTCGTTGAGAGTTTCTGTGACCTGCATGTCGTCCTCGCCATTGCATTGGCGCCACGGAGGCGTCCGCGGCGGTCGTGAAAGATGGCGCCTGATATCAGCGCGACGCGCGGGGGCAAGCGGAAAGCCGGGCCGCGCTACCGCATGGTGCGGAGCACCGCGCGGGCAGCCTCGACCATGGGGGCATGGGTGTCAGCGAGGATCTGCACGCGGTCAAACCGGGCGGGATCGCGGGCGATTGCTGCGCGGAGCGCGTCGCCGAAGGCCATGCGCAGCTCGGTGCCGATGTTGAATTTCGAAATCGCCGTCGTCCGTGCGAGGTCCTGGCGTTGCGCCGCAGGCACGCCGGAGCCACCATGGATGACGAGGGGCAGGTCCGTCACCGCCTCGATGGCGGCGATGCGGCCGGTGTCGAGGCCGCAGCTCTGCTCGGTCTGGAGGTGCACGTTGCCCACAGAGATCGCCATGGCATCGACGCCCGTCTCCCGCGCGAATACCTCCGCCTCCACTGGGTCGGTTCCAGCGGAGGCCTCGCCGCCCGTATATCCCACGAAGCCGATCTCGCCCTCGCAGGACATCCCCGCGCCGTGGGCGAGCTCTACCACGCGGCGGGTGGCGGCGATGTTGTCGGCAAGCGGCAGGCGCGAGCCGTCGAACATGAGCGAGGTGAAGCCCGCGCGGAGCGCCGCTTCGCACTCCTCGAAGGTGTAGCCGTGATCGAGATGGGCCACGACCGGCACGGAGGCCGCCTCCGCCAGGTGGCGGAACATCGCGCCCAGGACCGGCAGCGGCGTATGGGCCCGGCAGGAGGGCCCCGCCTGCAGGATGACCGGCACGCCCTCCGCCTCGGCGGCGGCCACGTAGGCGCGCATATCCTCCCAGCCCAGCGTCACCATGCCCGCCACGGCGTATCCCTTGGCACGCGCCGGGGCGAGGACGTCCGAAAGGGTCACCAGAGGCATGTTCAGGTCCTTCACGCCCCGGACTTGATCCGGGGCCTCATGGTTTGGCTGCGGAGGTCCCGGGGCAGGCCCGGGACGGGTTTCATCGGGTCCCGCGCCCCGGACTTGATCGGGGGCCTCGCGGTTTGGCGGCGGAGGTCCCGGGGCAGGCCCGGGACGGGTTTCATCGGGTTCCGCGCCCCAAACTTGATCCGGTGCCTCGCGGTTTGGCGGCAGAGGTCCCGGGGCGTGCCCGGGACGGGTTACTTGAACTTCGCGATCATGTCCTTGATGCCCGGAATGGTCTCGATCTGGTCGGCATGGCTTGGCTGGAAACACTGCACCAGTGGGCGCTGGGAGAGGCCGCCGAGGATCGTGAAATAGTACATCTCGTAGCCCGGCAGCACCGCGCAGGGGTGATAGCCCTTGTCGATGCAGATCGTGGAGCCATCGACGATGTGGTAGGCATCACCCGCCTCGCCATCCTCCCGCTGGAGCATCTGGAGGCCCGAGCCATGCTTCGGGCGGAAGCGGAAGTTGTAGGTTTCGTCGTGCCTTGTTTCCTCGGGCAAACGATCCGTGTCGTGCTTGTGGGAGGGAAAGCCCGACCAGCCGCCCTGCCCCACGGTATAGAGTTCGCTCACCAGCAGCCGCCCCACCCGGTCCGCCTGTTTCTGGCCCAGGATGTGCTTGATCTTGCGATGCGTCTTCGTCTCGTCGGAGCCGTATTGCACGAGGTCGAGCTCATCGGCGCGCACGGCGAAGGGCGAGAGCACCTCGTCAAACTTCGCGCCCGCCACGAAGACCTCGCAGGCGTCCCGCGCCGTGATCCGCGCGGGCAGTCCGCTCGGCACGTAGACGCCCTCGGGCTCCCCGTCCCAGACATCCGCGCCGCGCCCGCCGAGCGCCTCGGCGCTGAACTCACCCACCTCCACGTCCACCGTCCCGGTGGCAGGCACGATGCAGGTCTCGTAGCCCGGCACCTCGTATTCGAAGGCCTCGCCCACCTTGAGTTTGACGATGTTGAAGTAGTTGAGCGGCACGGTCGCGTCGTTCGCGCCGACGATAGGCACGTTGAGATTGTCGAAGGGGGGGATGTGCATGGCGGGCCTCTAGGCGTCGGTGGGTCCGGGATGGGCGGCGAGGAAGGCCTCGAGCGCGGCGGTGTCGGCCATGGCCGGTGCGCAGCCCGGGCGCGAGACCGTGATCGAGGCGCAGGCCGAGCCGCGCAGGATCGCGGCCTTCAGGTCGTGCCCGGCAGCGAGGGAGGTGACGAGCCCGGCCATGAAGCTGTCCCCTGCGCCGGTGGGTTTTAGGGCCTCCACGGGATAGATGCCGGTACGCAGCTCTCGCCCGCCGTGGAACGTGAGCGCGCCCTTCTCGCCCATCTTGTAGATCACGAGCGGGACCGTTGCACTGAGCTCCCGCGCCTTGGCGAGGCCCTGCGCGTAGTCTCCCGCGATAAAGCCGAATTCCTCGTCATTGCCCACGATGGCGTCGGAGGCCTCTGCGGCCCGGCTCAGGACATCGGCGGCCACCGCTGCCGATGGCCAGGAATAGGGACGATAATCGACGTCGAAGAGGATGGGCAGACCCGCCGCCTTCGCCAGCTCGAAGGCGCGGAAGGCGGCGGAGCGGGAGGGCTCAGCGGCGAAGACGGTGCCCGCCGTGATGAGCGCACCGAAGCGGGCGTAATCCACCGCCTCGACATCCTCGATGTCCATCTGAAAATCGGCGGCGCCGTTGCGGTAGAGCACGTTCCGGTGCCCCTCCACGACGCTTTCGTAGATGGCCAGCGAATTGCGATATTCCCCGCCCACCGGGCGCACGTATTCAGTGCCCACGCCATACTGCGCGAGCTGCGCCACGCAAAAGCTGCCGATACTGTCGTCGGAGACCCGCGTGACGAGGGAGGCCTGCCCGCCCAGCTTGCAGATGCCTGCGGCGATATTGGCAGACGATCCGCCCAGTGCCACGCCCATGCGGCTCGAGGCCTCCACCGTGAGCCCGGGATCGGTAAAGATGTCCATGCCCGCGCGGCCCACAACGACGAAGTGGTTCTTCGCGATCCCCTCGAAGAGATCCATCAGACGCCTTTCCGCTGCTCTGCGCGCGTGGCTTCCTGGCTCTCCCGCGCTTCGCGGACGCGGGCGCTCTCGGAGACCTCGGGCGTCCCCACCTCCCACCAGGCGTGGCCCTGCGTGGTCCAACCCTCGTAGGCGTCCACCTGCATGGCGATCACGGTGGTGCGGTCAGCGGCCTGCGCGCGCTTGAAGGCGTCTGCGAGCTCCGCCGGGTTCGCCACCGTTTCCGCAATCGCGCCCATGGCGGCGGCGTGGGCGGCGAAATCCACGCTCATCTGGTGCGTGGCGGTGGGCGTGTCGGCGATGAGGTTGTTAAAGCTCTCGTTGCCCGTGCCGTTCTGGAGCTTGTTGATGACGGCAAAGCCGCCATTGTCGAGCACCAGCACGATCATCTTCTTTTGCGTGAGGACCGAGCTGTAGATGTCTGAATTCATGAGGAGATAGGAACCGTCCCCGCAGAAGGAGATGACGTCGCGCCCCGGCTTACGCTCGGCCTGCGCGATGGCCGCGCCCCAGGCGCCGGCGATCTCGTAGCCCATGCAGGAGAAGCCGAACTCGACGTCAACGGAGCCCACGCTGAGCGTTTTCCAGTTGGCCGTGACCTCTGCGGGTAGGCCCCCTGCGGCGGCGACCACGCGATCCTCGGCGTGGCAGAGCGCGTTCACGACCCCGATGGCCTGTGCGTAGGAGTTGGGCCCGTTTCCGGCGCGAGTATTGCCCGCGACATAGGCGTCCCACGCCTCCCGCTCCTTGCGGGCGCGGGCGGTCCAGTCGGCGGGAGCCGTGTAGTCTCCCAAAGCTACGCCCAAAGCCTCGATCCCGAGCTTGGCATCGCCCACCACCGGGAGCGAACGGTGCTTGCCCGCGTCATGGCGCGCGGCGTTGAGCCCGATGATCTGCGCGTCACGCGCGAAGGCCGTCCAGGAGCCCGTGGTGAAATCCTGCAGACGCGAGCCGACCGAGAGGATGACGTCGGCCTCCTTGGCGATGGCATTGGCGCTGTCGGAGCCGGTCACCCCGATGGGCCCCGTGTTCAGTGCGTGGGTGTCGAGGAGGTTCGCCCGGCCCGCGATCGTCTCCACCACCGGGATCTGATGCGCCTCGGCGAAGGCCGTGAGCTCGACCACCGCGCCCGAATACTGCACGCCGCCGCCCGCGATGATCATGGGGCGCTCGGCGCCCCTCAGGGTCGCCGCGGCGTCGGCCACCTCGCGGGCGTCGGGCGGCTGGCGCCGGATGCGGTGCACTTTCTTGTCGAACATTTCCAAGGGGTAGTCATAGGCCCAACCCTGCACATCCTGTGGCAGCGCGATGAAGGCCGGCCCGCAATCGGCGGGATCGAGGAGCGTGGCCATGGCGGCAGGCAGGCTCTGGATGACCTGTGCGGGATGCGTGATGCGATCCCAGTAGCGGCTCACGGCGCGGAAGGCGTCGTTGAGCCCGAGCGTCGGATCCCCGAAATGTTCGAGCTGCTGGAGCACCGGGTCCGGAAGGCGCGTGAGAAAGGTGTCGCCGCAAAGCATTAGCACGGGAAGGCGATTTGCGTGGGCAAGCGCGGCGGATGTGAGCAGATTCGCCGTCCCCGGCCCCGCCGATGCCGTACAGAACATGAAGCGCTGCCGGAGCCAGGCCTTCGCATAGCCCGCCGCGGCAAAGCCCATCCCCTGCTCGTTCTGGCCGCGGTAGAGCGGCAGCTTGTCCTGCACCGGGTAGAGCGCCTCGCCGAGGCAGGTCACGTTGCCGTGCCCGAAGATGCCGAAGCCCCCGCCGCAGACGCGGTGCTCGGTGCCGTCCACCTCGATCCACTGGTTTTCCAGATAGCGCACGATGGCCTGTGCCACCGTGAGCCGGATGATGCCCTCGCCCATCCAGTCCTCCCGTCATCGTCAGCGGACAGTTGCAGCTTGCACGCGTCTGCTCAAGAGTGATCCGGCAGACCTTGGGAGGGCATATGAGCGAGATCGGGATCGGCGTCGTGGGTGGCGGCTACATGGGCAAGGCGCATTCGGTGGCCATGGCGGCGGTGGGGGCGGTCTTTGACACGGCGCTCCGGCCCCGGCTCGAGGTTATCGCGGCCACCAGCGAGGCGAGCGCGGAGCGGTACCGCGCGGCCTTCGGCTTCAATCGTGGCACGGCTGACTGGCGCAGCCTCGTGGAGGATCCGCGCGTGGGCGCGGTCATCATCGCCACTCCACAGAGCCACCATCGCGAGATCGCCGGGGCCGCCTTCGCTCTGGGCAAGCCCGTCCTCTGCGAGAAGCCCATGGGCGCTTCCATGGCCGATGCCGAGGCCATGGTCGCCGCCGCCGAGGGCCACATAAACATGGTGGGTTACAACTATATCCGCACGCCTGCCTCCCGCTTTGCCCGCGATCTATTGGCCCAGGGCGCCATCGGACAGCTCACGTGGTTTCGCGGGGAGCACACGGAGGATTTCCTCGCCGACCCCGAGGAGCCCGCCAACTGGCGGACCGAGGGCATGGCCATGGGCTGCATCGGGGATCTCGCGCCCCACGCCTTCAACGCGGCGCTCGCGCTCATGGGCCCCATGGCGCAGGTCAGCGCCTCCCTCGAGACGGTGCATCGCACGCGCCCAGGGGGCGAGGTGACGAATGACGACCACGTGCAGCTCATGTGCCGCTTCCGCTCCGGCGTCATGGGGCACATCTATGCCTCCCGCATCGCGACGGGGCGCAAGATGGGCTACGCCTACGAGATCCACGGCACCGACGGCGCGATCCGCTTCGACCAGGAGGACCAAAACGCGCTGTGGCTCTATCGCCGCGAGGGGCCTGAGGCGGAGCGCGGCTTCAAGAAGATCCTCACCGGGCCCGCCCATCCCGACTACCTCCCCTTCTGCCAGGGGCCGGGGCACGGCACGGGCTACCAGGACCAGATCATCATCGAGGCGAAGGATTTCCTCACCGCCATCCACGAGGGCGAGAACCGCTGGCCGACGTTCCGGGACGGCCTCGACGTGCTGCGCGTGACGGAGGCGGCGCTCCACTCATCGGAGAGCGGCGGGTGGGAAGATGTCAGATACTGAGAACGGTCCGTCCGCAATGCATACCCTGTGCGGCCCATCCGTAGGCTGCGCACCGCGCACCGTCCCCCAAGGAGACACCACATGACACGACTGAACTGGGGCATGATCGGCGGCGGCGAAGGCAGCCAGATCGGCCCGGCGCATAGGCTTGGCGCGCAGGCGGATGGCAATTTCGTCCTGGCGGCGGGCGCGCTCGACCACGACGCGGAGAAAGGCCGCGCCTTCGCCCAGCGCCTGGGCGTCGCGCCCGGCCGCGCCTATGGCGACTGGCGGGAGATGCTCGCGGGCGAGCGCGAGCGCGACGACCGCGTGGACCTCGTCACCGTGGCCACGCCCAACGCCACGCATTTCGAGATCACCAAGGCCTTCCTCGAGGCGGGCTTCAACGTGCTCTGCGAAAAACCCATGACCATGACCGTAGAGGAAGGGGAGGAGATCGTGCGCGTGGCCGAAGCCTCCGGCAAGATCTGCGCGGTCAATTACTGCTACTCGGCCTATCCCATGGTGCGCGAGATGCGGCACATGGTGGCCTCGGGCGCGCTCGGGCAAGTGCGGCTCATCGTGGCCGCGTTCAGCCACGGGCACCATGGCGATGCGACGGACGCCGAAAACCCCCGCGTCCGCTGGCGCTACGATCCCGCGCAGGCGGGCGTCTCGGGCCAGTTCGCCGATTGCGGCATCCACGCGCTCCACATGGCAAGCTTCGTCACCGGCGACGAGGTGCGCACGCTGTCCGCGGATTTCGCGAGCACCATCCCATCCCGCGTCCTTGAAGACGACGCGATGGTGAACTTCCGCATGGAGCGCGGCACGGTGGGCCGCCTCTGGACGTCGTCGGTGGCCATAGGCCGCCAGCACGGCTTCGACATCCAGGTCTTCGGCGAAAAGGCCGGGCTCCGCTGGGCCTCCGAACAACCGAACCAGGTGTTCCACACGCCCGTGGGCGGGCGCACGGAGATCATGGAAAAGGGCGAAGCGGGGCTGAGCGCGGAGGCGCAGCGCCTCTCCCGCGTGGCCATCGCGCATCCCGAGGGCTTCCCGCTCGCCGTGGCCAATATCTACGTGGATCTCGCCGCCGCCCTGCGTGGAGAGGCCCACGGCGCCTACCCCCGTGCCGTGGACGGGCTCCGCTCCATGGCCGCCGTGCATCAGGCGGTTGCTTCTGCCAAGGCCGACGGTGCCTGGATCGACGCGCGGCCGCCCTCGCTCAGGGATTGAGAGACGTCCTCAGGAGCATTGGTGCGGATGAGAGGACTCGAACCTCCACGCCTCGCGGCGCCAGAACCTAAATCTGGTGCGTCTACCAGTTTCGCCACATCCGCACTGCGCTGGCTGTAGCAAAGCGCGCAGGCACGCGCGAGTGCAAAGGTGCGCGGCGCCTGTGACGCTCAGATTTTTCGCGACACGGTCACGTTTCGTTAGTACTCTCGCGAAAAAATACCGAGCAGGTAACCAAACATGGCGTCAAACGCTCCTCTCCCCGCCGCGTTCAGCGGCGCGTGTCCCGTTCAGGCCATGGCCGCGGAGGTCACCGGCCTCGTGGCCGGGACAGATATCATCACGGCCGAAGGCATCCGCCCCGTCGAAACGCTCGGCGCGGGAGATCGCATCGTCACGCGTGACGGCGGCATGCGCACCCTCGCCAGCATCGACGAGCGCGTCGTGACCGTGCCCGCGATCCGCATTTCAGCCGGCGCGCTGGGGCAAGGCCTGCCCGAAGCGGCCATGACCCTGCCCGCCGGGCAATGCGTCCATCTCAGGGATTGGCGGGTGCAAAAGCTTCACGGGGCCACCGCGATCTCGCTCCCCGCGGCGCAGCTCGTGGACGGGCGCTTCATCGAGGCCATGGGGCCTCGGGAGCTGCGCCTCTTCACGCTGCGCTTCGCGCGCGCGCACATCGTCTATGCCGGTGGGCTCGAGCTGATGTCGGAGGCGGTGACCGGCCGCGCTCACTGAGCCTCGGCGTCTCGCAGGACGCGGGGCAGCATTTCGGGCAGGTCTTCCGCGATGAGGCCCGGTCCGAAGGCCAGCGCGCAATCAACATGGAGCGCGGCTGCGAGGATTGCGGCGTCATCCGGGCGATGGCCACGCGCCGCGAGGCCCGCGATGATCCCAGAGAGCACGTCCCCCGACCCCGCCGTGGCGAGCCAGGGCGCCGCGCGCTCCCGGCTAGCGGCATGGACCCATGCTTCGCCAGCGGGATTGGCGACGACCGTGTCAGCCCCCTTGAGGAGAACGATCGCACCGGAGGCCGCCGCCGCCTCCCGCACGGCATCGACCTTGGAATAGGCGGGCCCTGTCTGCGCCGTTGCATGCGCGCGATAGGCCTCGCCTTCCTCGCGCGCGGCGGCAAGCGCGGCCATGCTCTGCTCCGCATAGCGCATGGCGGGGCGCGGCGCGCCTGAGAGACGCGCGGCCTCCTCGGGGAAGAGGCGCGCGAATTCCCCCATATGCGGCGTCAGCACGACATGGGGCCCGAGGCCCGCGAACGGCTCCGCGCGCGCGGCGAGGAGCGTGAGGGCATCGGCATCGAGCACGAGCTTGCGCCCCTGCCCCACATACGTCCCCGCGCCCGGAGGCGGAGCGGCGGCGAGCGCGGCCTCGAGAAGCGCAGCCTCCCGCTCGCCCAGCCCGAGTCCGGGGCCGATGCAGACGGTATTGATGCGGATGTCTTCCAACATCTCGCTGAGGTCGGTCGCCGCACGCAACGACCGGCACATGACGCTCGTGGATTGCGCCGCGATCTCGGTGAGGGAAGCGGGCGGGGCCGCAAGCGTCACGGCACCCGCCCCCACGCGCAACGCCGCGCGCGCGGCGAGCCGGGACGCGCCCGTGCGGCCCACGCCGCCAGAAAGCGCGAGGACATGGCCGTGCTCGTATTTGTGGCCTGCATACTTGCGCCGCAGCAGAGGCCGGAAGAGCGCATGGGGCTCCTCGGGGCCGACTTCTAGCGGTGGATGCAGCGTGAGCCGCGGAGGACGCAGTCCGCTGGCTGGCATCCCGTCGCCCGTGGGGAGCCGCTCGCTGCGTGCACGGGTGAGGCCGATGCTCTTGACCGCGAGCTTGCCGCAGAGCGCGGGCCCGTCCGCCAGGAAGTGTCCGGCCTTCGGCGCCTCGAACGTGACGGTGAGGTGCGCATAGGGCGCGAGGCTGTTGAACGGATCGGGCTCGGGGCATCCGAGCACGCGCCCTGAATCCGCGCAGAGGCCGGATGGCACATCGAGGGCCACCATGCGCGGCTGATAATACCCGTAATCACCGCCGGAGCCCGCGAGATAGCCGATGAAGCGCGCCAGCTCGCCAGAGGCCGGGCGCGACAGGCCGATGCCGAAGATCGCGTCGATGTAGAGCGCGGTGCCGGGGGCCGCGCGAAACGCCCCCTCCTCGAGCTGCGCCACGGGGCCCAGCACCTCCCACGCGGCGCGGTTCGCGCGCGCATCGGCGCCGGTCTTCTCGCCATGGTCCATGCCGTAGACGGCCACCTGCCAGCCCAGCCCGTGGAGGAGGCGCGCCACCACGTAGCCGTCGCCGCCATTGTTGCCCGGCCCGCAGAGCACCGAGACGGATTGCGGCGCGTCGCGGTAGGCGGGCCATTCCTCGAAGATCGCCTCGACCACCCCCTGACCGGCGCGCTCCATGAGCGCGAGGCCCGTGACGTCGCCCTCGGCCATGGCCTTGGCCTCGATGGCGCGCATTTGGGCAGCGGTGAGCAGTTCGGTCATGTCAGTCGCCAAATTCGTTCGCAAAGCGCCCATCTGCGCGCCGTATTGCCTAATTTTTGATCAGCGCGCCGCGTTCACTCCGACGCCGACAGCACCCTCTGGCGCTTCGAATTGTTCCGTTGGGGGGAACATGGTCTCACCCGGAAAAAAGCCGCCTAGGGAGTCGCGCGCAATGAAAAAAGTGGAAGCGATCATCAAGCCCTTCAAGCTTGATGAGGTCAAAGAAGCGCTCCAGGACGTCGGTATTCAGGGCCTCAGCGTGGTGGAAGTCAAAGGCTTCGGACGCCAGAAGGGCCATACCGAGCTCTACCGCGGCGCTGAATACGTCGTGGACTTCCTGCCCAAGGTCAAAATCGAAGTGGTGCTCGCCGACGACCAGCTCGACGGCGCCATCGAGGCCATCATCACCGCGGCCAAGACCGACAAGATCGGCGACGGCAAGATCTTCGTCTCCGACGTGGCCCAGGCAATCCGCATCCGCACCGGCGAGAACGGCGAGGACGCCATCTAGCCACGAAGGACCACCCGCCCCGGACCTGATCCGGGGCCTCTCCGCCAACACCACGAGGTCCCGGATCAAGCCCGGGACGTGCACACCAAGCTCGAACCACAGGGGTACTTCATGAGCAAAGAAGCTGTTCTCAAACTCATCGCCGATGAAGGGGCCGACTATGTCGATATCCGCTTCACCGATCCGCGCGGCAAGCTGCAGCACGTGACCGTCATGTCCACTGAGGTGGACGAGGATTTCCTCGAGGAAGGTTTCATGTTCGACGGCTCGTCCATCGCCGGCTGGAAGTCGATCGACCAGTCCGACATGAAACTCATGCCCGACACCGAGTCTGCCTATGTGGACCCTTTCTTCGCGGAAAAGACGATCTGTCTGCACTGCTCCGTCGTGGAGCCCGACACCGGCGAGCTCTATGATCGTGACCCGCGCGGCACCGCCGAGAAGGCCGAGGCCTACCTCAAGTCTTCGGGCATCGGCGATGTCTGCTATTTCGGGCCGGAGGCGGAATTTTTCCTCTTTGACAACGTCCGCTACTCGAACTCCATCAACAAGGTCTCCTACGAGGTCGACGCGATCGACGCATCCTGGAACACCGACACCGAGTACGAGATGGGCAACATGGGCCACCGCCCGGGCGTCAAGGGCGGCTACTTCCCGGTCCCGCCCGTCGATGACGGCCAGGACATCCGTTCCGAGATGCTCTCCACGATGGCGCGGCTCGGGATGAAGGTCGACAAGCACCACCACGAGGTGGCATCGTGCCAGCACGAGCTCGGCCTCATCTTCGACAGCCTCACGAAGCAGGCCGACGAGCTGCAGAAATACAAGTATGTCATCCACAACGTGGCGCAGGCCTACGGCAAGTCTGCGACGTTCATGCCGAAGCCCATCGCGGGCGACAACGGCACCGGCATGCACTGCAACATGTCGATCTGGAAGGACGGCAAGCCGCTCTTCGCTGGCGACAAGTACGCCGATCTCTCCCAGGAAGCACTTTACTTCATCGGCGGCATCCTCAAGCACGCGAAGGCGCTCAATGCCTTCACGAACCCGTCCACGAACTCCTACAAGCGCCTGATCCCCGGCTTCGAGGCCCCGGTTCTGCGCGCCTATTCCGCGCGCAACCGCTCGGGCTGCGTGCGTATCCCGTGGACGGAGAGCCCAAAGGCCAAGCGCGTCGAGGCGCGTTTCCCCGATCCCTCCGCAAACCCGTATCTGTGCTTTGCGGCGCTCCTGATGGCCGGTCTCGACGGCATCAAGAACAAGATCGACCCGGGCGAGGCCTCCGACAAGGACCTCTACGACCTCCCGCCGGAAGAGCTCGCCTCTATCCCTACGGTGTGCGGTTCGCTCCGCGAAGCCATCGAGGAGCTCGAGGCCGACATGGACTTCCTCCTCGCCGGCGATGTCTTCACCCGCGACCAGGTCGAGGGTTACATCGAGCTGAAGATGGAAGAGGTCACCGCCTACGAGCATACGCCGCACCCGGTGGAGTTCGCGCTCTACTACAGCTGCTGAGCACAGTTTCGTCACGCACGATCAGGGCGCTCCTTCGCGGGGCGCCCTTTTCTTTTCAGGGCCAGCTCGCGGCACACGCAAAAATTGTTCTTAAAAGTGCCGCAATCTCCCCCAAGTTATTGCACCGTTTCGTGCTGATCTCCTCCGACGACACGTAACCTCGTGAAAGGAGGTCCAACATGCGGACGTCTAGGGTAATGTGTTTAACGAGTACGTCTGGTGCATCTCTCGACCTGGCCGTGTTGGCCGAGGAATTTCGCGCAGGCTTCGAAGCCGCGCGGCAGGAGCCTGTTTCCCTCACATGGCTGGGCCACGGTGTCTGCGCCGTCGATATCGGCAAGACCCGGCTCGGATTTGCCCATGGAGACGCGGGCGCCAGCGACGCGGACGCATCCTCTCTCCTCGTCTCAATAGGCGATGGGGCCGACGATCCCGCGCCCTGCTCCCTCAACGATGACCGCGACACCTTCCTCGCGGGCGTGGCGGAGCATCTGGGGACGCGCCTCTCGCTCCAGGTGAGCCTGAGCATTTCGGCGGACGAGGGATTTGACCTTCCGCTGGTGGCCAAGGCACGCCTGCGGGAGCGTCGTCGAGGCGGCCGGCCTGTGCAGCCTCTCGAGCCCTCCGTTATCACGCATCCCGCGCCGCCGGAACCGGAGTCCACCGATCCGTCGCCCGCGGCACCCGCCGTCAGCCCGCGCCGCGTGGCGCGCCGGGCCGAGGGCGCCCACGAGATGCAGCGCCTCGTGCGCGTGGGCCGCATCCTGCAGCCCGCCGCGGAAACGAACGGACCGCCGCTCACGCTCTACTACGACGGGTCGTCCTACCGCCCGCTTCCCTCGGTGCGCACCTACCGCGACCCGGAAGCCTCCTTTGCCCGCGCGGTCTTTCGCGAGCCCCCGGCGCGGCCGCATCGCACATCGCTCGCGCGGCAGGTGGCCCGCGCCACGGCGCTGGGCAGCGCGGCCATCGCGGTGGCGCAAGGTGCCGCTGCCGGTGTGCTCACGGAGCTTTCCACGCTGCCGCCCTTGCCCTTTTGACGGGCCCTTCTGACGGGCTCCAATCGCGCCCTTGACGGGGCGCGACACGCGCGCGCCAATGGGCCATGCGCGCGCTCGTCGCCCTTATCCTCACGATTGTCCTCGCAGCCCCGCTCCCGGCCCGGGCCGACGCTGCGTTCGAGCGCTGGCTCGACGAGACGGCCTGGCCCGCCGCCGCGCAGGCAGGCGTGGACCGCGCGGCCTTCGAGCGGCTCACCCGTGGTCTCACCCCGGACTTCACGCTCCCGGGCCTCGCCGCGGCGGGAGGCGTGCCCGCCCGCGACAGCCAGGCCGAATTCGCCGCGCCCGAGCGTTACTTCAACGAGGCCAGCCTGCGGGCGCTCGCGACCCAGGGGCGCGCTCTGGCGGAAAAGCACGGGCCGCTCCTCGCACGGCTCGAGCGGGAGACGGGCGTGCCGGGCCGCATCGTGCTCGCCATCTGGGGCCGCGAGAGCGCCTATGGCCGCGCCGCGATCCCCCATGACGCGCTCCGTGTCCTCGCCACGCGGGGCTTCGCGGGGACGCGGCGCCCGCTCTTCACCGCCGAATTCGCCAAGGCGCTCGTCATCGCCGAAGAGACGGGCCTCTCCCTCCGTGCGTCCTGGGGCGGCGCCATGGGCCAGCCGCAATTCCTGCCCTCGTCCTACCTCGCCCATGCGCGGGACGGGGATGGCGACGGGCGGGCCGATATCTGGGGCTCCGAGGCCGATACGCTTGCCTCCATCGCCGGGTACCTCGCAGACAAGGGCTGGGTGGCCGGGTCGGACTGGGGCTACGAGATCACGCTGCCCGAAAGTGTCCCCTGCACGCGGAACGGCCCGGATCAGGCCAAGCGGATCTTCAAATGGGAGGAGGACGGGGTCGTCCGTGTGTCGCGCCGCCCCTTCCCGGTCAACGAGCGCCGAGTGGACGGCTTTCTCGTGCTGCCCGCGGGCACGCAAGGGCCGGCCTTTATGGCCACGCCCAATTTCACGGTGCTGAAGGCCTATAACGAGAGCGATCTCTACGCGCTCTTCGTGGGCAACCTCGCCGACCGCATCGCCTTCGGGGCGACCGCTTTCCAAGGCGCATGGGCACCCACGGATGCCATGACCCGGGGCCACGTGGCGCGCGCGCAGGAGCGGCTCGTGCGGTTGGGCTACGACGTGGGCGGGGCCAACGGCCTCATCGGAAACAAGACACGCCGCGCCGTGGGTCTTTGGCAGGAGAGCCAGGGGCTCACCCCCACGTGCTTTCCGGATCGCGCGCTGCTCGAGGCGCTGCTGCGCTAACCCTCCGTGCTCGCCGGCACATAGCGCTGGAGAACTTCGTCGTCCTCGGGCGCGATCGTGAGGGCGACGTGTACGTAACCCCGTTCCGCGACCGGGTCGCGATCGGGTCGCGATCGGTGCCCGCCGCTCAAAGGCCCGCCCCGCCGAAAAAGCGCGCTCTCGCGAGAAAAAGAGTGCCGCGCCGCCGACGTAGATCGGATGCACCCAGAGGATGGCCGTCAAGATCCGCGGCACAAAGTCGAGATCCCGTAGGATCAAGGCCTTGTGGCTGAGGCCCTCGATCTTGGTTCACCTACCAAACGCCTCTTGCTGCAGGCATAGCTCAAACGCATGGAGATCTTGGTCTCACGCCACCTGCCTGACCCTCGATCATAAGCCGAGTTCGGCCTTCTCCTCGTCGGTGAAGATCCGTGACCGCGTCAGGAATCGCTTCCCCGTTCCGTTATCGAGCGAAAACATGCCGCCGCGCCCCTCGACGACGTCTAGGATGAGCTGCGTGTGCTTCCAGGCTTCGAATTGAGGGCCCGAGATCCAGACCTCCGCCCCGTCGATCTCGCCCAACTTCACATCAGATGCGCCAGTGCGGAAATCGCCCACCGGGTAGCACATGGGCGCCGAGCCATCACAGCAGCCGCCGGACTGGTGAAACATCACAGCGCCATGGTCCCCGCGGATCTCCTCGATGAGCGCGAGGGCGGCCGGGGTCGCGGTGACGCGCGCGGTGGCCGAGGTGCCCTCGACCACGTCCGCGTCCGTGGCGCAGGAGATTGTCACGTGTTCTGTCATTTCGTCCTCCAGAAGACACAAGTCAGGCAGCGGTCATCGCCGCCTGAAAGGTAGCACAACTGGTCCGGTTGTCAGGACACGTCGCCGCGCGCGGCGTCAGCCAACGCGTGCGAGGAACGCTGCCCCTTCGACGAGGGAGGCCAGATGCGTCGGCGCGATGGCCTCCGCGAAATGGCAGGTTCCGGGGCTTTCAGCCTGGAGCGCGTTGACGGCAAAAAGCCCAACCGCCGCAGCGAGGATCAACACCGCGCCGATCCGGGCACGGGGCGCCTTCGGCGCGACAACATCGAAGTTCTGAGGATCTGCGTAAGCCATCCGTGTTCACTGACCGGCAATTGCGCCAAAAGTGAGGCTGCGCGACCCGTTTTCACGGATCGCACAGCCAATTTTCATCAAAGGCCCCTTAGAAGAAGCCCAGCTTGTTGGGCGAGTAGCTCACCAGCATGTTCTTGGTCTGCTGGTAGTGGTCGAGCATCATGCGGTGGTTTTCGCGCCCGATACCGGACTGCTTGTAGCCACCGAAGGCCGCGTGCGCGGGATAGAGGTGGTAGCAGTTCGTCCAGACGCGCCCGGCCTTCACCTCGCGCCCGAAGCGGTAGCACTTGTTGGCATCGCGCGACCACACGCCGGCGCCGAGGCCGTAGAGCGTGTCGTTGGCGAGATCGAGCGCTTCGGCATCGTCCTTGAAGGTGGTGACGGAGACGACGGGCCCGAAGATCTCTTCCTGGAAGACCCGCATCTTATTGTGGCCCTTCAGGATGGTCGGCTCGATGTAGTAGCCGCCCTCGAGGTCCCCGGTCATCTTGCGCTCCGTGCCGCCGGTGAGCACTTCCGCGCCCTCCTGCTTGGCGATGTCGAAGTAGCTGAGGATCTTCTCCTTCTGCTCGCTCGAGGCCTGCGCGCCCATCATCGTGTCGCCCTCGCGGGGATCGCCCAGCGCAATGGCCTTCGTCCGCTCAAGGCAGCGCTCCATGAACTTGTCATAGATGCTCTCGTGGATCAGCGCCCGGCTCGGGCAGGTGCAGACCTCGCCCTGGTTGAGCGCGAACATCACGAAGCCCTCGACGCACTTGTCGAAATAGGCGTCATCCTCGGCGGCGATGTCACTGAAGAAGATGTTGGGGGATTTCCCGCCGAGCTCCAGCGTCACCGGGATAATGTTCTCGGAGGCGTACTGCATGATGAGGCGGCCTGTCGTCGTCTCGCCGGTGAAGGCGACCTTGGCCACGCGCGTGGATTGCGCGAGCGGCTTGCCCGCTTCGAGGCCGAACCCGTTGACCACGTTGAGCACGCCCGCCGGCAGGATATCGGCGATGAGCTCGAGAAGCACCATGATCGTGGCTGGCGTCTGTTCGGCGGGCTTGAGCACGATGCAGTTGCCCGCCGCCAGCGCCGGGGCAAGCTTCCATGTGGCCATGAGGAGCGGGAAGTTCCACGGGATGATCTGCCCCACGACGCCCAGCGGCTCGTGGAAGTGATAGGCGACGGTGTCGTGGTCGATCTCGGACATCGTGCCTTCCTGCCCGCGGATGACACCGGCGAAGTAGCGGAAGTGGTCGATGGCGAGCGGCAGGTCAGCGGCGCGGGTCTCGCGGATGGCCTTGCCGTTGTCCCAGGTCTCGCAAATGGCGAGGAGCTCGAGATTGTCCTCGAGGACCTGCGCGATCTTGAGGAGCATATTGGAGCGCTCGGTGACGGAGGTCTTGCCCCAGGCATCGGCGGCCTTGTGCGCGGCATCGAGGGCGGCCTCGATATCCTCCGCGCCGGAGCGCGCGATCTGGCCCATGCTCAGGCCCGTGAGGGGGCTCACATTGTCGAAGTAGCGGCCCGCCTTCGGCGCCACGAACTCGCCACCGATGAAGTTGTCATACTTTTTGGCAAAGGGCGCCACATGGGTGCCCCCGTCAATCAAGGTCATGTCGTTCATTGCTATCCTCCCAAAGGATGTTTGCGGTTTTCGTCCTTGTGCCGCTTATGGTGCGGCGTGGCGCCAGCTTAGGTCGCCGGTCGGCGCCCTGCGAAGAGGCCGCCCAAGTCACGCGCCGCGGATGTGTCCCGCGGCTGATACACCCTGTCCCTCAGAGCGTTCTAGAAATGCCCAGTCGCTTCATGCGGCGGTAGAGCGTCGCGCGCCCGATGCCGAGCGCCTTCGCAGCCGCCGAGGCATTGCCACCCGCTCGGGTGAGTGCCCGCACGAGCGCGGCCTTCTCGGAGCGGTCGAGGCCCGAAAGTTCTCCGTCGCGCCCGAAGATGTCGGTGGCGGCCACCGGCTCGAACGCGCCCTCCGCGCGCCAGCCGTAATGCTGCCGCGCTGCACGCGTGGCCCCGATGACGACGTCATCGCCATTGATCGCCAGAAGCGCGTTGCGATCGGCATCCTCGCCACCCGCGAAGACGACGCGCGCCCCCTCGAAGCTGGCCTTGAAATTGTCCGCCTCGATCTGCCGCGCGGTCTGCGCGACCATGGCCGCCATCATGGAATTCATCGCCGCGGTCTGGTCGGCCCGGGCGGAGGAGACGTCGAGCGCGCCGAGGATCGCCCCATCCGCGCCGTAGATCGGCGAATCGATGCAACTCATGGCGACGTTCTTCGAGCAGAAGTGCTCGTCCCGGTGAACGATGAGGCTGCGCTTTTCGGCGAGGCAGGTCCCGATGCCGTTGGTGCCCTCCTGCGCCTCGCTCCAATCCGCGCCCTCGATGAGACCCCAAGAGGCGAAGGCCCCGGCCTCTCCGTCCGACACGCGGCGGTCGAGGATGACGCCGTCGCCGTCGGTGAGCACGACGGCACAACCTGAAATGGAAACAAGCCCGTAGAGCTGGTCGAGCTTGGAAGCCGCCAACCGCGTGAGACGCTCGCTGGCCTCGAGCCGCGGCGCCATTTCCCACGCGCTCAGCACTGTCGCCTCGCCCTTGCGCGCCGGGTCGAGCCCGTGACGGCGATGCGACCGCGCCCAGGAGGCGACGATGCGGGAGCGCGCGGCTTGCTCCGAGGTGATGGCGGAAAAGACGAGGTCTGCGTGACGCATGCCGAACGCTACCGCAGCGTGTGCGCGGAGTCCCGCCGCGCTGCAGCACCTGCGCGGGGCCTTGCCTCGCCGCGGCGCAGCAATGTGTCTCGCTTCCGAGACACCGGCCTCAGCTCTCTTTCACATGGGCCGCGTAGGCCTCGGCATAATCGGAGTGCCAGCGGCTCAGGGCCGGGCGGTTCTCGATGAGATCGCCCATGGCCCAGGCGATGCGCTTTTCGTCGAGCCCACGGGACACATCGTTGTCGGGGCACAGGATGTAGAAGTCGCCGCGCGCGAGGCTTTCGAGGAAGAACGCCGCCGTTTGCTCCGCCGTCCACGCCGCCGGGGGCTTCTCGGCCCGTCCGGTCATGCCCGTATGGACGAAGCCGGGGATCAGGAGATGCGCCGTCAGCGCCGCGCCCTCGGTGTTTCTGAGCTCGTGGGCCAGCGCCTCGGTATAGGCTTTGAGGCCCGCCTTCGACACGTTGTAGGCCGGGTTGCCCGGCGGAGTGGTGATGCCCTGCTTCGAGCCCGTGTTGACGATGAAGCCGGGCCGCCCCCGCGCGATCATCCGCGGCACGAAAGCCTGGCAGCAATGCACCGGGCCCCAGAGATTGACCCCGAGGGTCGTCTCCCACGCCTCGCGCGGACCGAGGCAGGAGGAGCTCACGCCGATCCCTGCATTGGCCATGAGGATGTCGGTGCCGCCGAAAGCCTCCGCCACGCGCGCCTCGAGCGCCTCGACGGCGGCGCGGTCGGAAATGTCGGTGTCGGCGGTCATGACCTCCGCCGCCCCCGCCGCGCGCAGCCGCTCTTCGGCCGCGCTGAGCTTGTCGGCCGCGCGGTCAACCACCACCACGCGCATCCCAAGCCGGGCGTATTCGCTGGCGATCGCGAGCCCGATCCCCGATGCGCCGCCGGTGACGACGGCCACGGAGGCGGATGTGAGGGCAGGATGGGTCATGGCGCGTCTCCGTTTTGATCGACCCCTTCAGCCTAGGGGCGCAGGCAGGCGCTGGATAGCCCCCTGCCCTACGCGCCAGCCCCGCGCCCGCACCGCGCCCGTGACCTCACGTTTTCCTTGCGCGGGCGCGCCCTGCGCATGACACCTGACGCGCACGTCAAGGAGCCAACCCATGTCCACCCCCGCCCCTACGATCGCCAACGATGTCCTCACGCTGGAGCGGCGCGGCAAGGTGGCCGTGCTCACGCTCACCAACGGCGAGAACAAGCAGAACCTCGCCTTCGCCGAGGCGATGAAAGCGGCCCTCGCGGACGTGGAGAGCGACGCTTCCGTCAAATCCCTCGTGATCACCTCGAGCGACGAGAAGAACTGGTCGCAGGGCGTGGATCTCAATTGGCTCATGGCGGCCATGCATGGCGGCAAGCAGGACGACATCCGCGCCTTCATGTACGCCATGAACGACGTCTTCGCCGCGCTTCTGACGCTGCCCGTGCCGGTCATCGGCGCGCTCACCGGCCATGCCTTCGGCAACGGCGCCATGCTCGCCTGCTGCTGCGATTTCCGCGTCATGCGGGCCGATCGCGGCTATTTCTGCTTCCCGGAGGTGGACATCTCGATCCCCTTCCTGCCCTCCATGATCGCCTTCACCCGCAAGGCCATCCCCGAGCCGCGTTTCAACGACCTCATCCTGTCGGGCCGCCGCGCCACGGCAGAAGATCTCCTCGCAGATAAGGTCATCACCGCAGCCTTCCCTGACGCCGAGGCCACCCTCGCAGGCGCCCTCGAGCTGGCCGAGGGCTTCTCGAAGAGCCGTGCCATCTTCGGAGAGCTCAAGCGCCGCATGCACCGGGACATCCTGCGCGTGATGCGGGAGGAGGACCCGGCCTATATCGACCCGCTCAACCTCACGGTCTGAGCTCTTGAAGCCGCCCCGGGGCGGGGCCATCTTCCGGCGATGCGGGCCGGTGTCCCGCGCCATGAAAGTCTGCGCCCATGGGCGATATCCTCCTCGTCATCTTCGGTTTGGCCGGGCTCATCCTTGGCGGTGAGCTTCTCGTGCGCGGCGCCGCCACCGCGGCGCGTGCCTTTGGTGTCTCTCCCCTCGTAATCGGGCTCACGCTGGTGGGCTTCGGGACCTCCGCGCCCGAGCTCGCCACGAGCGTGCAAGCGGCGCTGGCGGATGCACCGGGCATCGCGTTGGGCAACGTCGTGGGCTCAAATATCGGCAACATCCTCCTCATCATGGGCCTGGGCGCGCTGCTTGCCCCCATCGGGGTAGACCGCGCGGCCTTGCGCGGAGACATGATCGCGCTCGCCCTCGCGACCCTCGCGGCGACGGCCCTCATCGCCACGGGCGGCGTTTCCCGCGGGGCGGGCGCGGTGCTCCTCGCGGGCCTCGCCGCCTATCTCTGGCGCACGCTCGCCACCTCGCCCAAGGTGCCCGGCGCGCGGGAGGGCACCGCGCTCGGCCCGCTGCTTCTCGCTCTCGCGGGCCTTGCCATCACCATCGCCGCCGCGCGCGCCCTCGTCCTCGGCGCGTCCAGCCTCGCCGCGGGCCTCGGCGTCCCCGAGGCGGTCATCGGGCTTACACTCGTGGCCATCGGCACCTCGCTGCCGGAGCTCGTCACCACCCTGATTGCCGCCCGCAAGCGCGAAATGGACCTCGCCCTTGGCAATATCGTGGGCTCGAATCTCTTCAACATCCTGGGCATCCTCGGCGTCACGGCCCTCGTCGCCCCCATTCCCGACGTCGCCGCCATCCGCAGCTTCGACGTCTGGGTCATGCTGGCGGCCACCGCCGCCCTGCTCGCGCTTCTCGTAACACGCCCCATCCTCGCCCGCGTCTCGGGCGCGCTCGCGCTCCTCGCCTACGCGGCCTACCTCGCGGCGCTCTTCTCGATGTAGATCGCCCGGGTCGGTGGGCGGGCGCCTTTCGAGCACGGGCGCAGGCCCGCGCGCAGGAACAGAGCCGCCCGGCGACGCAAAGCCCTAAAGATCGTCGCGATGCACCACGTAGGTGTGGATCGTGAAGAGAAGCGCGCCCGAGGGCATCCGCACCAGGCACTGGCGCTCCGTGCGCAGGTAGTCCCCCGCCTCGTGGCCCCGCGGATCACCCTCGCGCCGCGGCTGGAAGAGTGCCGGATCCCGGTACCAAAGCTGGTTGTAGCGCCAGAGCGGCCGCGCTTGCGTCACCGCCGCGAAGACCGCCTCGATCATCGCATCCATCCGCGCGTCGATCGCGGCCACGGGCGCGTGGATGCGCGCAATCGGTCGGCCGATCTTCTCGGCCAGCGTCCAGGACGCCGGAAAGCAGAGCAGCGCCGCCACCATGACATGGGCCCCGTCCCGCTTCTCGAGGAGGATCACATCCTCCTGGACCATGCCCGCTAGGTCCTCGAACCGCGCCACGCCCGGCCGCCCGTGATCGCGGGCGAGATGCGCCGAGATCACCGCGCAGGCTTCCGCCTGGAGCACTTCGGTCCCCGGCATCGCCGCCAGCACCTCCGCGCGCCGCTCGCCAAGGAGCCTGCGCCGCAGCGCGCATTGCGCCGCCTCCGCCTCGTCGAAGGCTAGCCAGTCCCGCGGGGCCAGGATCTGCATCCCGGGCAAACGCCGCGCCTCCGTCGCCGGGTATGGCACGTGCTGCTGGAGCACCGAATCCGACATTTCGCTTCGCATTCCTTCCAGACGTCGCGCGCCGCGGCTTCCACGCTGCCCCCAAAAGGCAGACGCGCATGAACCGGCCCTACCGAGATATCCGCAAGATCGACCCGTTGAAAGCGGGGCTGAAGGGCGACAACACGCCGGACAACAACGACCGGATCGAGATCGGCCCCACCGCGCTCGCCTACGCCGAATGGGAGGCGGCCGGCCTCGCCCTACCCGATCTCCAGGCCATGCGCCGCTACCGCCACGGGCGGCTCGTCGAGGCCATCGCCGCGCGCGATTACGGCGCACTCCTCGTCTTCGACCCGCTCAACATCCGCTACGCGACAGACAGCACCAACATGCAGCTCTGGAACACCCACAACCCGTTCCGCGCGTTGATGGTCTGCGCCGACGGCCACATGGTGCTCTGGGACTACAAGATCGCGCCCTTCCTGAGCACCTTCAATCCGCTGGTGAACGAGCAGCGTTCCGGCGCGGATTTCTTCTATTTCGACCGCGGGGACCGGATCGAGCCGGCCACGGACGCCTTCTCCAAGGAGGTCCGCGATCTGATCAACGCACACGGCGGCGGGAATAGCCGGCTCGGAGTGGACAAGATCATGATCCACGGGCTCCGCGCGCTCGAAGCCCACGGCTTCGAGGTGTTTCCGGGCGAGGAGCTCACCGAGAAGGCCCGCGCCGTCAAAGGCCCGGATGAGATCATGGCGATGCGCTGTGCCTCCCATGCGTGCGAGGCGTCCTGCCGCGCCATGGAAGACTTCGCCCGCGCCCATATGGGCGACGGCACCACCTGCGAGGATGATATCTGGGCCGTGCTCCATGCCGAGAACATCAAGCGCGGCGGCGAATGGATCGAAACCCGGCTATTGGCCACCGGCCCGCGGACGAACCCATGGTTTCAGGAATGCGGCCCGCGGATCCCCAAGCGCAATGAAATCCTCGCCTTCGACACCGACCTCGTGGGGAGCTACGGCATCTGCGTGGATATTTCCCGGACCTGGTGGATCGGCGAGGAGACGCCCCGCCCCGACATGATAGAGGCCATGAAGTGCGCCTTGGAACATATTGAAACCAATATGGAAATGATCCGCCCAGGCCTCAACATCGAGGACTGGATCGCCCGCTCTCACCGTTTGCCGGAGAAGTACCAGGCGCGCAAATATGGCTGCCTCGCCCATGGCGTGGGGCTCTGCGATGAATGGCCTCTCGTGGCCTATCCCGACAAGATGGTGCCCGGCGCCTTCGACTACGAGCTCGAGCCCGGCATGACGCTCTGCGTGGAGGCGCTCGTCGGCGAAGATGGCGGCGATTTCTGCATCAAGCTGGAAGACCAGGTGCTGGTGACAGAGACCGGCTACGAGAACCTCACCACCTACCCCCACGACCCGGCCCTCCTCGGCACGCCCTGACCGCGCGCCGCCCGGCGCGGCTGCAACACGCATCACCTCCCCGTGCCTCGGGCGTAACAGGGCTTGGAAGACGCGCGCGCGCCTCCCATCCTCGGTGCACCAGAAGGAGGCCCCCATGCCCACCGAACGCTTCACCTTCGAGGGCCATGACGGCTCCAAACTCGCCGCACGCCTCGACATGCCCGACGGGCCGCATCTGGGCACGGCGCTCCTCGCCCATTGCTTCACCTGCGGCAAAGACATCCCCGCCGCGCGGCGCATCGCCTCCCGCCTCGCCGCGCTGGGGCTCGCGGTGCTGCGCTTCGATTTCACCGGCCTCGGGCATTCGGAGGGCGAATTCGGCAACACGACCTTCTCATCCAATGTGGCCGATCTCCGCGCGGCCCATGGCGCGCTCGAGGCACGGGGCATGGCACCCACGCTCATCATCGGGCACTCGCTCGGGGGCGCGGCGGTGCTCAAGGCCGCCGCAGACCTCCCCGGCATCCGCGCCGTCGTCACCCTCGGCGCGCCCTTCGAGCCCGCCCACGTGACGCATAATTTCGAAGGCGCGCTCTCTGATATCGCTGCGCACGGCCACGCCACGGTCAATCTTGGCGGCCGTCCCATCACCATCGGTCAGGCCTTCGTGGATGATGTCGCCTCCGAGACCCTCGCGGACGCCATCGCCGCGACCCGCGCAGCCCATCTCATCCTACATGCCCCGAAGGACACCATCGTGGGCATCGAGAATGCCGAAGCGATCTTCCGCGCCGCCAAGCATCCAAAGAGCTTCGTGACCCTCGACAGCGCCGATCACCTCATCACCAACGCCGACGATGCCGAATATGCCGCCGAGGTCATCGCCGCCTGGGCGACGCGGTATCTCGCGCTGCCCAAGCTCGCCGCCCCGATCGGGGCGCCGGAGGGTGTCGTCCGCGTGGCCGAGGCCGACCCCAAAGGCTTCCTGCAGGACATCACCCACGGCCCCACGCACCACGCGCTCGCTGACGAACCGGTGGCCTATGGCGGCACCAACCGGGGCATGTCGCCCTACGGCTTCCTCTCGGCGGGGCTCGGGGCCTGCACCTCCATGACGATCCGCCTCTATGCGCGACGGAAGGGCCTCAAGCTGCGCCATGTCTACGTCGACGTCACCCATGACAAGGTCCACGGGCAAGATACCGAGCCCAGCACCTCGGCCAAGCTCGACCACTTCGTGCGCCACATCCATCTCGACGGAGACCTCACGGAGGCCGAGCGCCAGAAGCTCCTCGAGATCGCCGACAAGTGCCCGGTGCACCGCACACTCGAAGCCACCAGCGTCGTGAAGACCAAGCTCATCGACGGTCCGGTGGACCGCGTGGCCTAAGCGCTCGCGCCCCGGGCGCATTCAGGCTAGCGAGACGCGATGAAGATCGCCGCTCTCCTCGTTGTCGCCCTCTTTCTCGCCTCCCATGGCGGCGCGCTACACCCCGCGCTCGACAGTCTCGCCGTGCTGCGCGTGCCACTTGGATTGGGCGTTCTCGGTCTCTGCCTCTGGCCCTCCCTGCGCAGAGCGCGCTGGGCCTGGGCGGCGACAGCGCTCACGCTCGCGAGCCTCGCCCTCAACCAGCTTCTCTGGGATCGCGGTCCGGACCATCCGGGCGAGATCGTCCTCTACCAGAAGAACCTGGGTTACTGGAACCGCGCGGTGGAAGACGTCGCCGCCGATATCCGCGCCGCGGGGGCCGACATCGTCACGCTCCAGGAGCTCTCTCCGCAGAACGCGCGCCTTCTCGATCTCCTCGCGGAGGATTTCCCTGTCCGGCAACGCTGCGATTTCGGCGCGCTCTATTCGATGGCGGTGCTCTCCCGGCTTCCTGCTGGGCCCGAAGGCGGGCGCTGCAGCCGCGCGCGCGGGCTCGCCGCGCTGCACGTGGCCGGGGAGAGCGGCCCCGGCTGGGTCGTCTCTGTGCACCTGCACTGGCCGTGGCCCTTTGCGCAGCCCGGCCAGCTCCCGGAAGTCCACACCGTGCTGGAAAACCTCGAGGGCCCGATGATCATCGGCGGAGACTTCAATCAGGTGCCGTGGAGCCACGCCGTCCGATCCACGGCGCGGGTGGCGGGCGTGTCCTATCGCGGGCCCTCCGCCGTGACCTTCGCCCATCGCGGACTGCGGTTGCCCATCGACCACGTCCTCGCGCCTTCGGGCTCGGTGGAGCGACTGGGGTTCCTCGGCTCCGACCACCGAGGGCTACGCGCCCGCGTGGCTTTCCAATGAAAACGGGCGCCCAAAGGACGCCCGTTTACGAAATCAGGTTTTGCGGCAGGTCTTCTCAGGCGCGCGCGTCGCCGATCAGCTTCCAGAGCCCCGGCACGAGGAGCGCGGCCAGCGCGAGCTTCACCGCATCGCCCACGAGGAAGGGCGTGAGGCCCCATGCGAGGATCGGCTGATCCCAGCCGTAGAGCTGCCCCAGCCAGAGGAGGCCAGGGATATAGATGAGCGCATTGCCGACGAGCATGGCTGCCGCCATCTTGAGCATGGAGCGATCCCAGCCGAGGCGCGCGAAGTAGCCCAATGCCAGCGTCGCCAGCACGTAGCCCACGAGATAGCCGCCCGTGCCGCCCATCATGTAGGTGAGGCCGAAATTCTCGGCCGAGGACGAGGCGAAGACATCAAAGCCAAGCGCGCCGACGATCATGTAGCCGAGGATTGTCACCAAGCCGAGACGCGGCCCGTAGGCGGCGCCGATGGTCAGGACGGCGAAAGTACCCATCGTCACCGGCACGGGCCACATGGGCACCTTTACCTTTGCGAGGATCGCCAGCGCGGCGATGCCAGCCACCACGAGCACGATCTGCTTGATGAGCTTGGCCGCCCCCTCGCTGGGCCCCACGGCCTCGGTCAGGACTTTGTCGTATGTGGTGGCCATGGGCCCCTCCTCTAGAACTTTGAGCGCCAATATCCCCATGGCGCGCGCCGCTGCAAGGGCGCGCTCACATCCTGAGCGAGTTCATCGCCGAGAAGGGCGCGTAGGTGGAGGACATCTTGTAGTCCTTGCGCGGGCCGGAGACCTCCCAGGTGCAGCGCCAAGTGGGCCATTCGCTGAAGTCGTAGCGCACGAGGTAGGTGTCTGGGTCGCAGTCATGGCGTGCGGACGGACGGTCGAAAGTGAACTTGTGGAAGGGTTCGCCATCCTCGAAGCAGACATCGAAACCGCCCTCCATGGGCTTCCACCAATAGCGCCGCCCGGCGGTATAATCGCGCCCGCGCACCTCGAGATTGCCCCATTCGAGATAGGTCCAGCGGCGGGTGATCCGCGCGAGCCCCTCGAAGCGGTTCGGCGCCTCGGCCTTGTGGACGATCTCCCGCTTCAGGAGCCAGACGCGCTTGAAATCGGCGTGTTCGAGAGCGCTCATCGGGTGATCATTCCGGCGCTCACGTCCCCGCTTTCGCCGACGAAGCGCAGCAACTCGCCCGCGCCATCCATGGCATAGCAGGCCCAGCCGTCGGCGGGCGGCCACTGCGAGCAGTATTCATTGCCCCGCACGGCCCATGTCCCCCAGCTGGGGCGCCCGTTGTCGTAGAGCGTGCGGCCCGAGGCGTAGAAGGTCTGCACCGCGCCGTCCTCGTAGGTGAGCGTGACCCCGGTGAGGGCTTCCGTGATCTCCGCGCCGCTCAGCGGCGAAAACTCCTCGGCGCAAGCCAGCGAGGGCAGAAGGGCCAGGACGGCGATGGGGCGCATGGGCGTTCCTTGTGTCTTCGAGGACCGTGACCTAAACGACGCGCGCGCATCGTCCAGAAAAGGCTTCTCCATGATCCCACGCTACTCCCGCCCCGACATGGTCGCCATCTGGAGCCCCGAGACAAAGTTTCGCATCTGGTATGAAATCGAGGCCCATGCCTGCGACGCGCAGGCCGCGCTGGGCGTGATCCCCAAGGAGAACGCTGCGGCGGTGTGGAAAGCCAAGGACGCGGAGTTCGACGTGGCGCGGATCGATGAGATCGAGGCCGTCACGAAGCACGATGTCATCGCCTTTCTCACGCATCTGGCCGAGATCATCGGCAATGACGAGGCGCGCTTCGTCCACCAGGGGATGACGAGCTCCGACGTCCTCGACACGACGTTCAACATCCAGCTCGTGCGCGCCGCCGATATCCTGCTTGCCGACATGGACGCGCTATTGGCGGCGCTCAAGCGCCGCGCGATGGAACACAAGATGACCATGCGCATCGGGCGCTCCCACGGGATCCACGCCGAGCCTGTCACGATGGGGCTCACTTTCGCGCGCTTTTACGCGGAGATGGAGCGCAACCGGAACCGCCTCGAAAAGGCGCGCTTCGAGATCGCCACCGGCGCGATCTCGGGTGCGGTGGGCACCTTCGCCAATATCGACCCCGCCGTGGAAGCCCATGTCTGCGAGAAGCTTGGCCTCCGGCCCGAGCCCATCTCGACTCAGGTCATCCCCCGCGACCGGCACGCCATGTTCTTTGCCACTTTGGGCGTAATCGCTTCCTCGATCGAGAATATCGCCACCGAGATCCGCCACACGCAGCGCACCGAGGTGCTCGAGGCCGAGGAGTTCTTCTCCAAGGGTCAGAAGGGCTCGAGCGCCATGCCGCACAAGAGGAACCCGGTGCTCACCGAGAACCTCACCGGCCTCGCCCGCCTCGTGCGCATGGCCGTGGTGCCCGCGATGGAGAACGTCACGCTCTGGCACGAGCGCGACATCTCGCACTCCTCGGTGGAGCGGAATATCGGGCCGGATACGACCGTGACGCTCGATTTTGCCCTCGCGCGGCTCACAGGCGTCGTCGACAAGCTCGTCGTCTACCCGGACGCCATGATCGCCAACATGAACAAGTTCCGCGGCCTCGTGCACTCCCAGCGCGTGCTTCTGGCCCTGACGCAAGCCGGCGTGAGCCGTGAGGATGCCTACCGCCTCGTGCAGCGCAACGCGATGAAGGTCTGGGAAGAGGGCGCCGATTTCCTGACCGAGCTGAAGGGCGACGCGGAGGTGACGGCGGCACTGAGCCAGGCGGAGATCGAGGAGAAGTTCGACCTCGCCTACCACACCAAGCATGTCGACACGATCTTCGCCCGCGTCTTCGGGGATTGAGGTGACGCCGAACTGTCATGAAGCCGGGCTAGCCTCTTCCCATTTCAGACGGGAAAGAGCCCATGCCCATCGACGCGCCCATCATCAATTCGTCCGACATTCTCGAGCAGCCGGACCTCGTCTCCACCATCGACCGCTCGGGCCCCTTCGAGGCCCGTCTGGGCAAGATCGCCCTCGCCCTCGGCGGGAAGAAGATCGGGATCAACGTGACCGTCGTGCCGCCGCAAAGCCGCGCCTTCCCACGGCATTACCACTACGTCAACGACGAGGCGTTCTACATCATCGCCGGCGAAGGCACGCTGCGTTACGGCGAGGACAGGCACCCGTTCAAAGAGGGCGATGTCATCTACATCCGCGCCGGCACGGGCATCCCGTTCCAGCTCCTGAACACCAGTGATGCCGAGCTGCGGTACCTCGCGCTCTCGTCGATGATCCCCGCGGACGTGTTCTACTACCCCGACAGCGACAAGCACGGGATCATGGCCAATGGCACGCCCTTCCACGCGATGCCGAGCGACGGGCTCGACCGTTTTGCCAAGTGGGTGGAGGCGGATCACGGCGTGGGCTATTACCACAACGACCCTGACGCGACCTGACCCCTGGCCTGCAGCGAGCCTGCGCGCGGCTTTTCTTTCGCGCCGCACAGCTATGTTGGGTTGGGTAGTAACGCCACCTCTGCAGGAACCCCCATGCGCCTCTCCCTCGCCTTTCTCCTCGCCACTTTGCCCGGCGCCACGCTCGCGGCAGGAGGCATGTCCACCTCCCCGCCCACGCCGACGGAAACGACGACGCAGTGCGCCGAGGGCCAAGTCTATGACACCGAGACCGGGGCCTGCGTCGCGATCCAGCAGGATTCGAACGCCGCGCCGCAGTTCGACCAAGAGCGCGCCTATGCTCTCGTCCGCGAGCTCGCCTACGCGGCGCGATATGACGACGCGCAGATGATCCTCGCGACCATGGATCAGGCCGATGACCGGACCCAGACCTACTGGGGCTTCACCCATCGCAAGCTCGGCCAGAGCGACCGCGCCATGGCCGCCTATTACACCGCGCTCTCCGCCAATCCCGACAACCTCCTTGCCCGCTCCTACATGGGCCAGCACTATGTCGAGATCGGCGCGATGGACATGGCGCGCCTCCAGCTCACCGAGATCCGCGACCGCGGAGGCCGCGAAAGCTGGCCCGAGAAATCGCTCGCATGGGCCATCGAAACGGGCCGCGGCGAGAGCTACTGAGCTTTACGGGCGGGCGCCGAGCGCCTATGGAAAGGGCTCCGATCAAGGGGCCTTTTTCACGTCCATGGCCGACCGCCCGCTTCAGCTCAGCCTCTGGCTCGAGAACGCGCTCTTTCGCAGCGTCATCGGCGCGCTGCGCATCCTGCCCTACGAGCGGCGCATGGCCACCATGGCCTGGACCTGCCGCCGCCTCATCGGGCCCGCCGTGGGCTACCGCAAGCGCGCCCTCGCCAATCTCGAGTTGATCTATCCCGAGCGCCCCGCCGCAGAGCGCGCAGCCATCGCCGACGCCGTGCTCGAGGGCTTCGGGCGCACGGTGATGGAGAATTATTCTCACGACGAGTTCCGCGCCCGCATCGCCGAGCACGAGATCACAGGCCCTGGCCTCGCCGCCGCCGAGGCAGCGCTGGCGTCCGGACGGGCGATCATCTTCAGCTCCGGCCACTGGGGCAATCACGAGGCCACGCGCATCGCTCTCGACCTGCGCGGCTTCAAGGTCGGGGGCCTCTACAAGCCCATGGCCAATCCCTACTTCAACGCGCACTACGTGGAGAGCATCGCGCAGGTCTCCGGGCCAGTTTTTCCGAAGGGCAAGGAAGGTACGAAGGACTTCCTCCGCTTCCTCTCGGAGGGGGGCCACGGGTTCTTGCTGCACGACGTGTTCTTTCATCGCGGCGCCTGGATGGATTTCATGGGAAAGCCGGCCCGGACCGCGCTTTCGGCTGCCGAACTCGCGCTCAAGTTCGACGCGCTTCTCATCCCGTATTTCAACACCCGCCGCAGCGACGACCCCACGCGCTTCGAGATCGAGCTCCTAGAGCCAATTCCCCATGGGCCGCCGCGCGAGATGATGCGCGCTCTCATGGACTTGCTCGAAGACAGGGTCAAAGAGGCGCCGGGGCATTGGATGTGGATCCACCGCCGCTGGAAAGGCTGGGAAAAGGCGACGACTGCCTAGCGCAGGCGCGCGGCGCCTATGATCTCGCCGTGGTCCGGACGCTGGAAGATGATGACGGCGGGCTCGGAGGTCGGCACACTCGCGGTGAGCGTGTATTCGCCCCGCCCGCTCCAGGGACGTGCTTCCTGCCATGAGGTCACGACATTGGCATAATCGAGGGTGCGCCCCGCATTCTCGCCCCGTTTGATCTCAACCCGGCTCGAGGGGCGGTAGGTCACCAACTGCACCACCACTTCGCCGTTGATCCGGGTGACCGGGATCGCCCGCACGCGCACGCGCTGGCCCGTGCGCTCTGTCTCGATCTCCACGAGGGCGGCCTTGGCCATGTGGTTGACGAGATGCGTGGCGACCTCGTTGGGGCGGGTGCCGATCACGTGATCCTGCCCGCCGATGATCATCTGGGGCGTGTAGACGGAGCGTGCGCCGGCGGCGCGGGCATAGCCTTTCTGCCGCTCGGTGAAGGCCGGCTGGGCGAATTCGTCCTTCCAGCCGATATAATCCCAGTAATCCACGTGCAACGCGAGGGCGATGATATCGTCCTGCTTGGCCATGTCATGGAGCATGGCGTCAGCCGGCGGGCAGGACGAACAGCCCTGCGAGGTATAAAGCTCGACCACGGTCACGTTCTCAGCCACGGCCCCCTGGGCGGAGGACAGAAAGAGCGCAGCGATGATGGCGTAGAGCTTTCGCATGGTGGGATTCCCTTGGTTGCCGCCATGATCTAGGCGATCCGCTCCGCGGAAGCCAATCAACGAAACGAGAGAGACTGTCATGGAAACATGACCACACGGGCCGCGCACCGCCGCGTTACACGCGACGGGATCAGTTTTCTTCGGGGCATGGATGACCCTCAATGCGCGCCCGTCCCCGGCGCCCACCTATACCCCGGTGTCGTTTCGCGGAAGCGCCCGCCGTGCCCCAACGGCGCTCCCGCCTACCGCTGCGATGATCATGCTGTGCGTGCCCATTTTTGCGCCCTCGCCCCTGGCGAACGCCCCCTTTGCATCGGGCAAGGTGCGCCATAGCATACCGCGCTCTTGAACCCGCCACCGCGCTCCTACACTTTGCGGAGAGACTCCCAGCTCCCAAACCACGCAAGGAGGCCACCATGACAGTCCAGGTCGGCACCGATACGGCCAAGACCCGCCGTTCGCTCACGGTGGGCGATGAGACGCTCGCCTATTATTCCATCCCCGCCGCAGAAGAGGCCGGTCTCGGCAGCTTCACGAAGCTGCCCGCGGCGCTCAAGGTCGTGCTGGAGAACATGCTGCGCTTCGAGGATGGCGGGCGCACTGTCAGCGTCGACGACATCAAGGCCTTCTCCGAATGGGGCGAGAAAGGCGGCAAAAACCCACGGGAGATCGCCTACCGCCCCGCCCGCGTACTCATGCAGGATTTCACGGGCGTCCCCGCCGTGGTGGACCTCGCCGCCATGCGCGACGGGATCAAGGCGCTGGGCGGTGATCCCCAGAAGATCAACCCGCTCAACCCGGTGGACCTCGTCATCGACCACTCGGTCATGATCGACGAATTCGGCAATCCCCGCGCCTTCCAGATGAACGTGGACCGCGAATACGAGCGCAACATGGAGCGCTACACGTTCCTGAAATGGGGTCAGTCGGCGTTCAACAACTTCCGCGTGGTGCCGCCGGGCACCGGCATCTGCCACCAGGTCAATCTCGAATACCTCGCGCAGACGGTCTGGACCGATACGGACCAGAGCGGCCAGGAAGTGGCCTACCCTGACACGCTCGTGGGCACGGATTCGCACACGACGATGGTCAACGGCGCCGCCGTCCTTGGCTGGGGCGTGGGCGGGATCGAGGCGGAGGCCGCGATGCTGGGCCAGCCCATCTCGATGCTTATCCCCGAGGTCGTGGGCTTCGAGCTCACCGGCGAGATGGTCGAGGGCACGACGGGCACGGACCTCGTCCTCAAGGTCGTCGAGATGCTCCGCAAGAAGGGCGTGGTCGGCAAGTTCGTGGAATTCTATGGCGCGGGGCTCGATACCCTGCCGCTCGCGGACCGCGCCACCATCGCCAACATGGCCCCCGAATACGGCGCGACCTGCGGCTTCTTCCCCATCGACGGCGAGACGCTGCGCTACCTGCGCACGACAGGCCGCGACGAGGCGCGCATCGCGCTCGTCGAAGCCTACGCCAAGGAGAACGGCTTCTGGCGCGACGCGGACTATGCGCCGATCTACACCGACACGCTCCACCTCGAAATGGGAACGATCGTGCCCGCGATCTCGGGCCCGAAGCGTCCGCAGGATTTCGTGCCGCTCACCGGCGCGGCGGAGGCGTTCTACAAGGTCGTGGCCGATCACCGCGGCGTCGACGTTTCGCTCGAATCAAAGGACATGGCCGCCGAAGGCCCTGCCCCCACAACGGCGACCGAGCCACACAAGTCCGTGCCTGTGGAAGGCGAGGATTTCGCGCTCCGCGACGGCTCCATCGTGATCGCCTCGATCACCTCCTGCACCAACACCTCGAACCCCTACGTGATGATCGGCGCTGGCCTCGTGGCGCGGAAAGCGCGCGAGCTCGGCCTCAACCGCAAGCCCTGGGTGAAAACCTCGCTCGCGCCGGGCAGCCAGGTCGTCTCCGCCTATCTCGAGGCTGCGGACCTGCAGGACGATCTCGACGCCATCGGCTTCAATCTCGTGGGCTACGGCTGCACCACCTGCATCGGCAATTCGGGGCCGATCCAGAAGGAGTTCTCCGAGGCCATCGCCAAGGGCGATCTGGTGGGCGTCTCTGTCCTCTCGGGCAACCGCAACTTCGAGGGCCGCATCTCGCCAGACGTTCGTGCGAACTACCTCGCCTCGCCGCCCCTCGTGGTGGCCTACGCGCTCGCGGGCGACATGAACATCGACATTGCCAAGGATCCCATCGCGCAGACACCCGAGGGCAAGGATGTCTACCTCAAGGACATTTGGCCCTCGCAGCAGGAGATCGCCGAGCTCGTGGAGAAAACCGTGACGCGCGCGGCGTTTCAGGAGAAATACGCCGATGTCTTCAAGGGTGACGAGAAATGGCGCGGCGTGGATGTGCCGGACCAGGAGACCTATGACTGGCCGGCCACCTCGACCTACGTTCAGAATCCGCCCTATTTCCAGGGCATGACAATGGATACGAAGGCGATCGAGAGCATCACCGGCGCCCGCGTCATGGCGATCCTCGGCGACATGATCACGACTGACCACATCTCCCCCGCGGGGTCCTTCAAGGAAACGACGCCCGCAGGCAAGTATCTCACCGAGCGCCAGGTGGCCCCGCGGGAGTTCAACTCCTACGGCTCGCGGCGCGGCAATCACGAGGTCATGATGCGCGGCACCTTCGCCAATATCCGCATCAAGAACGAGATGCTCGACGGCGTCGAGGGCGGCTACACGCTCGGGCCCGATGGCACGCAGATGTCGATCTACGACGCCTGCATGGCCTACCAGGAAGAGGGCACGCCCCTCGTCGTCTTCGGCGGCGAGCAATACGGCGCGGGCTCCTCCCGCGACTGGGCTGCCAAGGGCACCGCGCTCCTTGGGGTGAAGGCCGTCATCGCCGAGAGCTTCGAGCGCATCCACCGGTCGAACCTCGTGGGCATGGGCGTCATCCCGTTCGAGTTCACGAACGGAGTGACCCGCAAGACGCTCGGCCTCAAGGGCGACGAGACGGTGGACATCACCGGCCTCGAAGGCGTCAAACCGCTCCAGATCGTGCCCGCCACCATCACCCGCGCGGACGGCACCACCGAAGAGATCGAGCTCAAGTGCCGGATCGATACGGGCGTGGAGATCGAGTACATCGAAAACGGCGGCGTGCTGCACTACGTGCTGCGCAACCTCGCCAAGGAGCCGGTGGCCGCCGAATAGGCCCGCGCTGACACATCCCACCGGTGGCTCCCTTGGGATGCCTCCGGAAATGACTCGCGCTCTGGGGCACAGCCCCGGTCCGCTCTGCTAATTCAGCGCCTCTCGCAGGACGGGGAGGAATTGCTGCTCGTACTGGCTGCCCACGAGAGGGCCAATGTAGCGGTGGAGTACCGTGCCATCGCGGGCGAGGATGAAGGTCTCCGGCGGGGCCGAGACCCCCCAATCGAGAGAGGCGCGTCCCGTCGGGTCCACGCTCGTGGCCGCGAAGGGATTGTCATCGTCGCGCAAGTACTGCGCCGCGGCCCCGGGATCGTCGCGGAAATTCACGCCCACGATGCGCAGGCCCTCGGCCTCCATCGCAAGAAGATTCGGATGTTCGGCCCGGCAGGGCGGGCACCAGCTCGCCCAGAAATTCACGAGCGTCACCTCGCCTTCAGTGAGACTGTCGAGCGGTGCCGTGCCCGCCACCGCCTCCGGCGGCAGTGTGTCGGGCGCCCCGCGCCCAATAAGCGCGGAGGGCAACGCGTCCGGGTCAACCCGCTGCATGCCGATGTAGAACGTCGCCGCCAGCGCCACGAAGAGAAGCGGCGGCAGGAAGGCGAGCCATCTACCCATCGCGCGCCTCCGCCTCCGCGAGGAGGCGCTTGACCCGCCGCGCCCGCACGACCGTGAGCCCCACGATCGCACCGAGGAGGACGAGCGTGCCTGCATAGGCGGCGAGCACCTCGCCCGCATATTGCCCGAGCGCCGTCACGCCGGGGCCTGCGCGGTGAGCACCTGGAGCCGGCGCAGCCGCACCTCCGTCCGCGCCCGCAGGAGCGTGAGTGCGAGAAAGAGGAAAAGGAAGCCCGCCATGGCGATCGCGAGCGGCAGAAAGAACGTATCGTCGATGGTGCGCCCCCCCGTGGCCACCGGCACGCTCGTGCCCTGGTGGAGCCCCTGGTTCCAGAACCGCGCGGCGTAGCGCGAAAGCACGGCGAAGACCGAGCCCACGATGGCCAGCATCGCCGTCAGGTCGGCGGCCAGCTCGGGATCCGAGATCGCCTCCCAGAGCGCGATGTAGCCTAGATAGAAGAGCGCGAGGATGAGAAACGAGGTGAGCCGCGGATCCCAGGCCCACCATGTCCCCCACATGGGCTGGCCCCAGATGGCGCCGGTGAGAAGCCCGATGAGCGTCATCACGAGCCCGACGGGCGCCGCCGCGCGGCCCACGAGTGCGCTCACGGGCTGGCGCCGAATGAGCCAGAGCAGCGCGCAGGCGAACATGAGGAAATAGCCGTTGATCGCCATGAGGGCGGAGGGCACGTGGACGTAGAGGATCTTCACCGTCGATCCCATGCGGAAATCGTCCCCGGTGAAGAAAAAGCCCCAGCCCACGCCGAGCACCGTGAGCCCCACGCCCAGCGCCCAGAGCCACGGCAAGGCGACCCCGGTCCACCCCATGAACTTCCGGGGATTGGCGTATTGCCAGAGATTGACCATCGAAAGGGATTTAGCGTCTCGGCCCATGGTTCAAAAGGCCTAGCGCAGGGAGGCGCGCAATGCCGCAGCGCCCGCGAATGGCAAAAGCGCCACCGCGCCGAGGCTCGTCGCGCCGAGCAGCGCCAACGGCGCGTCGTAGGCCAGCCCCTGTGCTCCGCGCCGCGCCACCTCCGCGCCGAAAATGAGGGTCGGCACGTAGAGCGGCAGGACGAGAAGCGAGAGAAGAAGCCCGCCGCGCTTGACCGAGACGGTGAGCGCCGCGCCGAAGGCCCCGATGAAGCTGAGGGCCGGTGTGCCCACGGCCAGCGCGAGGAAAAGCGGCACCATGCCCCCCGGCGGCAGCGCCAGGAGGATCCCCAGGGGCGGGCCGAGGACGGCGAGGACAGCGCCCGTCGTGAGCCAATGCGCCAGCGCCTTGGCAAAGAAGATCGCCTCCGCTGGAAGCGCGAGGACAAGCTGCTCGAGACTGCCATCCTCGGCATCGAGCGCGAAGAGCCGGTCGAGCGTCAGCAGCGTGGCCAGAAGCGCCGCGAGCCAGAGGACCCCGGGGGCTATCGTGGCCAGCCCCGTGCGCTCGGGCCCAACGGCGAAGGGCACGAGGACGATCACGATCAGAAAGAACACGAGCCCGAGGCCAAAGCCCCCGCCCGAGCGCAGCGCCAGCGCCAGATCACGCAGGAGCAGCGCGATCATTCGAGCGGCTCCGCGAAGGCGCCCGCGCGCGGGGACCGCGCCGCGAAGGTGCCAAGATCGAGGCGCGGGCAATCGATGGGGGGCGTCCCATGGGTGACGAGGAGCGCGCTTCCGCCCTTTGCAAGATGCGCCTCGAGCGCGTCGGCGAGCTGTCCCTGGCCCTCGGCATCGAGAGCGGCGGTGGGCTCGTCGAGGAGCCAGATCGGCCGCCCGCTCACGACGAGCCGCGCCAGCGCGCAGCGCCGCCGCTGCCCGGCGGAGAGCGCGGCGCCGGGCCGGTCGGCCAGCGCCGTGAGCCCGTAAGCCCCAAGCGCCTCGGGCACGCGCGCCGTGCCATTGACGTGGGCCCAGAAGGAGAGCGTTTCAGCGACCGTGAGCGTGGCCTTGAGACCGTCGGCATGGGCGGCGTAGGCCACCGTCTCGGGGTCATGGAGGAGCGTGCCCGCGAGCGGCGGACAGAGGCCCGCGAGTGTCCTCAGGAGCGTCGTCTTGCCCAGCCCGTTCGCCCCGTGGAGCGAGAGCGCGGTGCCAGCTGGCACGTCAAAAGAGACCCCGCTCAGGAGTGGCTGGCCCGCGCGACCGATGCCCAGCCCCGCCACGGAAAGGCCGGTTGCGGCGCGCCCCTCAGCGCTCAAGCGCCCCTCCCGCGAGGCACGCGCGGCGGGGCGATCCGAACATGGCTAGTCGTCCTTGCTGGCGCCGCCGAACTGCGTGCCGCCTGCTGCCGCGCCGAACTGCGTGCCAGCGCCCGCATCGGGCTTCGACCAGTCGCGCTTGACGCCGAGATAGAGAAGGATCGCGGAGGCCACGAAGATCGAGGAATAGGTGCCCACGATCACGCCCCAGATCATCGCGAAGACGAAGCCGCGGATCACATCGCCCCCCAGCACGTAGAGCGAAAAGAGCGCGAGAAGCGTTGTCACCGAGGTCATGACCGTGCGCGAGAGCGTCTCGTTGATCGAGAGGTTCAGCACCTCTTTCAGAGGGCGCTTCTTGTATTTGCGCAGGTTCTCGCGGACCCGGTCGAAGACCACGACGGTGTCGTTCAAGGAGTAGCCAACGATGGTCAGAAGCGCGGCGATGATGGCGAGGTCGAAGCGGATCTGAAGCTCGCTGAAGATGCCGATCGTGAGGATTACGTCGTGGACCAGGGCCGCCACGGCGCCCAGGGCGAATTGCCACTCGAAGCGCAGCCAGATGTAGATCAGCACCGCCCCGATCGCGAGGAGCACGGCGATGATCGCCGTCTGGATGAGCTCGCCCGAGACGGTGGGACCCACCGATTCCACGCTTGGAAAGGGAAGCTGCATGCCGGGATCGATGGCCGAAAGCGCCTCGGCCACGGCATTGATCGTGTCGGCGGTGACGCTCTCCTGCCCCTCCTGCGCCTGGATGGAAATCTGGGCCACGTTCTCGTCGGGCCCGAAGGTCGGATCGAAGACTTCCGAGATCGAGACATCCCCGAGCTCGAGCGCCTGCAGCGCGTCGCGGTAGGCGCCAACGTCCACGGGCTGGGTGGATTCGGTGCGGATCGTCGTGCCGCCGCGAAAATCGATCCCGAAATTCAGCCCCTGGATCAGGTAGGAGCCGAAAGCGAGCACCATCAGAAGCGCCGAGATCCCGAACCAGAGCTTCCAGCGCGAGAAGAAATCGATGGAGGTTTCCTTGGGAACCAGTCTCAGGCGCATGGATCGGAGCTCCTCACGTCCCGGACATGATCCGGGACCTTTACCTCGGGATTGATGACAAGGAGGCCCCGGATCAGGTCCGGGGCGGGATGCGCTGGGAGCTTAAGCAGCACAGGGGCCGGCGACGTCATACCTCAAGCACCTTCGGCCGCTTCCGCTCGAACCACATGATCACCAGCACCCGCGTCACGAAGATCGCAGTAAAGACCGATGTCAGGATGCCGAGGCCCAGCGTGATCGCGAAGCCGCGCACCGGGCCAGAGCCCATCAGGTAGAGGATGAGCGCGGTGATGAAGGTCGTGATATTGGCGTCGATGATGGCCGAAAGTGCCTTTTCGTAGCCCAGTTCGATGGCTCTCGCGGGGCCCTTCGCGGTCTTCAGCTCTTCGCGGATCCGCTCGAAGATCAGCACGTTGGCATCCACCGCCATGCCGATGGTGAGCACGATCCCCGCGATGCCGGGCAGTGTCAGCGTGGCGCCCAGCGTGCTCAGGAGCCCGAAGATGAGGCCGACATTGATCACGAGCGCTACATTGGCGAAGAGCCCGAAGAGGCCGTAGCTCAGCGCCATGAAGACGAGTACGAGCGCGAAGGCGACGATACAGGCGATGGTGCCCGCGTCGATCGAATCCTGCCCGAGCTCCGGGCCCACGGTGCGCTCCTCGAGGAAATCGAGCCCCGCGGGCAGCGAGCCCGCGCGCAAGAGGATCGCGAGATTGGTCGATTCCTCGATCGTGAACGCGCCGGAGATCTGCCCCGCCCCGCCAGTGATCGCGTTGCGGATCGTAGGCGCGCTCACGACCTCGCCGTCGAGCACGATGGCGAAGGGCGAGCCGATATTGGCGCTGGTATACTCGCCGAAGGCCCGCGCGCCGGTGGTGTTGAAGCGGAAATCGACACTCGGATTGCCATTCTGATCGAAGGAGGGCTGCGCGTTCACGAGCGTTTCGCCGGTCACGACCGCGCCGCGCTCGAGAATGTAGAAGAGCCCTTCGGCCTCCTGTGCGGGAAGGAGTTCGTTGCCCGGGCCGGGATTTGCGTTCGCGTCGGAGGTGGAGCCGACGACCGGCTGGAAGGTGAGGAGCGCCGGGCGCCCGATCAGTTCCTTGACCTCTTGCGCCGAGCCGATGCCCGGCACCTGGATGAGAATGCGGCGCGCGCCCTGGCGCTGGATCGTGGGCTCGCGCGTGCCGGCCTCGTCGATCCGGCGGCGGATGATCTCGAGCGATTGCGCCATGGTGCGCTCGTCGGTGGCCTCCTGCTCGGCCGCCGAGAGGCGCACGATGAGGATGTCGCCGTCGCTGGCCACCTCGATATCGGTCTGGAGTGCGCCCGTGAGGGTCTGGAGCGGGTTGGCGAGGCTCCGCGCCACCTCCATGGCCCGCGCCATGCCGGCCTCCTCGCTGATCCGCACGCGCAGCTCATCGCCGCCGCCGGGCTGAAGCCGGATCGTGCCGATCGTGGCGCGCTCGGGGCGCAGCGCATCACGCAGCTCCGGCCAGAACCCCTCGAGGCGCGTCTCGTAGACCTCCTCGAGTCGAACCTCGGCCAAAAGATGCGCGCCGCCACGCAGATCGAGCCCCAGATTGACGAGGGAGGACGGCATCCAATCGGGCCATTGCCCCGCGGCCTCGGCGTTTTCCTGCGTCTCGAAGCCCGCCTCTATGCGCGCCTCGGCGTCGTTGGATTGCTCCACGCGGTTGTAGAATGCGTTGGGCAGCGCCAGGAGAAGCCCCCCCAGCACCACCGCCCAGATCAGGACCCGTTTCCAGCCCTCGATCTTGAGCATGCTATTTCTCCGCCGGCTCGGTCTTGGACATCACGCGCGCGATCGTGTCCTGCACCACGCGGACCTTCACGCCCTGCGACAGCTCCACCTCGAGCTCGTTGTCTTCCTTCACCTTGGTGACCTTGCCGATGAGGCCGCCCTGCGTGACGACCTGGTCGCCGCGGCGCAGCTCCGAGACCATCTTGGCATGGGCTTTGATCTTCTGTTGCTGGGGCCGAAACACCAGCAGGTAGAAGATGGCGATGATCAGGAGCGGAAAAAGCAGCGATCCAAAGGTTTCCATGGGGCCCTCGAGTAGTGGTTAGTGGGGACGTAACGACGCCCGCAGGTGATGGCAAGAAACCGCGGCTCAATTTACGCGCGTGATCCGCCTCTCCCGGCGCTCTCGCCGCCTTCGGCGGCATCCCCGGGGCGCGGTCTGGCCGCGCGCGTGCGCACGGGACGGGCCTATCGTTAGGTGCGTGGCCCCGCGCATTGCCCTGATCTTCCCTCGCCGCCGATCGAAAATGCGCCATCTCCTTGGGTATCGCTGCACTGGAGGCTCCCATGGACGTGCTTCACCTCTTCGGTTCGACGCATAACAGCTTCTATTACGACCTCTCGAAGATGTACGCGTCCGAGGTGCTACGCCCGCCCGGCATCTCGCATCGCTTCGCGTCGGTCTCCCCGGACGGCCGCTGGCGCTTCGGGCCTGCGCCCGACGATCTGGGCCCGGCCCTTCCGCTCGGAGAGGCGCTCGGACAGGTGGGGCGCCCCGATCTTCTCGTCCCGCACATGTTCTGCAAGAAGGGCATGACGAGCTATCGCGCGCTCTTCGAGGATCTGCTCGGCATCCCCGTGGTGGGCGCGCCCGCCGCCGTGGCCGGGCTCGCCACGAGCAAGCTCTGGACGCGCGACGTGGCCGCCTCCGCCGGCGTGGAGGTGGCCCCGGCGGAGCGCCTCTTCGGCGCGGCGCGTCCGACGCTCGCGGTGCCCTACGTCGTCAAACCCGATGACGAAGACAATTCCATCGGCATCTCCGTGGTGCGTGACCCCGCGGAGGCCGAGGCGGCGCTCGATCATGCCTGCGCGCAATCCCCGCGCGTTTTCGCGGAGGCCTACATCCCCGGGCGCGAGATCCGCGCGGCGGTGGTGGAGCGCGACGGCGCGCTCCACGTCCCCGCCTTCATCGAATACCCGGTGAGCGAGGCGCGCCCGATCCGGGAGGTCGAGGACAAGCTCGAAGCCCAAGGTGACGGCAAAATGCGCCAGTCAAAGCGCGAAGATGCGCAGCCCGTCTGCCCGGCCGAGGTCTCGCCCGCCCTCGCCGAGCGGCTTACCGAAGCCGCTCGCACCGCCCATGTGGCGCTCGGGGCGCGGCACTATTCGCTCTACGATTTCCGCGTTCACGAGGAGACCGGCGTGCCCTACATGCTCGAGGCCGGGCTTTTCTGGTCTTTCAGCGCCATCAGCGCGATCTCGAAGATGCTGGGCGCGAGCGGCGCCGACCCCACCGAGATCACGGGCGAGATCTGGCGCGCTGCCGCCGAGGATGGCCGCGCAAGGCTCTCCATGGCCGCTGAGTAGACCGCGAGCCAGGTCCCGGCCCTGCGCGAGCTTGGGGGTTCCGCGCCTAGTAGTAGTGCCCGTGGCGGTAGTCCCAGCTGATGAAATGCTCCGAGAGAAGCTCCATGATCTCGGTGCAGGCGAGGCCCTTGCGGATGAGCACCGGTCCCGGGCTCACGTCCCGATCGCCCTTCTGGAGCGGCACCAGCGCGCCTGAGGCGTCTACCATGGAGACCATCACACCCTGCTCGTAGCGCGTCTCTGCGCTGGCATCGGGCTGGATCGAGGCCACGTAATCATTGGCCTCCACGATGAGGTCGGCTTCGTTCTCGATGCGCTCGCCGATCCCTTCCACGAGGCCCCGGTTGCCCTTGCCTGACGGGTTGGCGGACGAGGCGAAGACGAGCTTGCCGTGCTTCTCCCAGAGCTCGTGGGCGACCATCTCGGAGGGCACGCCGAACTTGATGACGAAGCAGGAAGTGCCGCGCTCGTCCATCATCAGCTCTTCCGCGCCGGCGGGGATGTGCTTCTTGGCTTCTTCCTTCCACGGCAGGATGCAGCCTAGCAGGATATCGCCATCCCAATGCGCCTGGTAGAACGCGTCGATCTCGTCGTTCATCTCGGCCAACGCGCGCACCTCTTCCATGGAGCCGCAGAGCACCACGCCGGGCTTGTTACGCTTGCGCACCTTGGCGTCGAACTTCCGCTCGAGGCCACCGGCATCCGAGGTCATGATGATGTAGCCGACCTTCGTGGGGCTCACGATGCATCCGCCCTCGCCGAGCAGGATCTCCATCGATTCCGGCTGCACGCCCCCGTTCCAGCGGATTTTCTTTTCTGCGCCCATCAAGCCCTCCGTTCGCTGCGGGGGCGGAGTGGGTCAACGCGCGCGCGGTGTCAAGCGATAGGCCCCTCAAAGCCAGGGCGCGGCGGCCTTGGCCTGCGCCTCAAAGGCATCGATCGCCTCGGCCTTCTCGAGCGAGAGCCCGATATCGTCGAGCCCGTTGAGCAGGCAGTGCTTGCGGAACGGGTCGATCTCGAAACCGATCACCTGCCCGTCGGACGTCGTGATCTCTTGCGCGGCGAGATCCACGGTGACACGGGCATTGGCGCCCTTCTCGGCATCGGCCATGAGGATATCCACCTCGGCCTGCGGGAGCGTCACCGGCAGGATGCCGTTCTTGAAGCAGTTGTTGTAGAAGATGTCGGCGAAGCTCGTTGAGATCACGCAGCGGATGCCGAAATCGAGAAGCGCCCAGGGGGCATGCTCGCGCGACGAGCCGGTGCCGAAGTTATCGCCCGCCACGATGACTTGCGCCGCGCGGTAGGCCGGGCGGTTCAGCACGAAACCGGGCTCTTCGCGCCCGTCCATGTCGTAGCGCATCTCCTCGAAGAGATGGACGCCGAGCCCCGAGCGCTTGATCGTTTTCAGGAATTGCTTGGGCAGGATCATGTCGGTGTCGATGTTGACGAGCGGCATCGGCGCCGCCACGCCCGTAATTTTATCGAACTTTTCCATGGGCCTAGCCTCCTTATCCGACCAATATCACGGGCATGGCGGTGCGTCCATCACGGGGCGCTGACCCAATCGTGCATTGAGCGGATGACCGTCCCGGCGGATGCTCTGCCGACGTCACAAGAGGCCGCCCATGACCCTTGCCCGCATTCTCTTCGCCCTGGCCTGCCTGCTGGCCACCCCTGCCCATGCGCAAAGCGCGGCCGGGGACGCGCCCGCCCTGCCCGATTACATCGTCGAGCGCTTCGGCACCCCGCCCGCCATCCCCACGGGCCCGCTTTCCCCCGAGGTCGAAGACGCGATCCGCGTCGTCTTCGTCGACAGCCTCGAACGCTCGCGGTGGGGTGAGCCGGAGCAGGAGGCGCTCGCCGTCATCGCGGCATCCGGCGACCCGCGCCTCGCCTGGATCATCGCCGACATGATGCGCTTCACCTGGCGGCTGGGCTTCGACAATGCCCTGGCCCAGGCCGCGAGCGCCCTCACCGGCCTCGAGTTCAATCGCCCGCGCCGCTGGGGCATCCTCACAGACCACCTCATCGCCTGGGACATCCCCGCACCGCCCGATTACCTCGACACGAAGCGCGCCATCTTCACGCGCTTTCTCCCCGGCCTCGAAGGCATCTTCGTCGAGGGCGATCTCGACTGGCGCATCGTCTCCTGGGGCGGCGTGCTCATCGATGATCGCGTGTTCGGCGACCCCGAGATCTGCAATTGCATCCCCGCCGCCGACAACCCGGACGTGAGCAGCGCGGCCGATGCGGACTGGCTGGCCGACGAGGCCATCGTCTTCGGCCTCGTGATCAACGGAGAGGCCCGCGCCTATCCGCGGCGGATCATGGAAGTGCGCGAGATGGTCAACGACACGCTGGGCGGGCGCGACCTCGGCATCCCGTACTGCACACTCTGCGGCGCGGCGCAGGCCTATTTCACCGACGCGGTGCCCGAAGGCGTGGCGCGCCCCATCCTGCGGACATCAGGGCTGCTCAGCCGGTCGAACAAGGTGATGTACGACCTCAACACGCGCTCCGTCTTCGATACCTTCCTCGGCCATGCCGTCACCGGGCCGCTCGCGGAGGCTGGCGTGGCGCTGCCCCGCGCCGGGCTCGTGACGACGACCTGGGGCGACTGGAAGCGCGCTCATCCAGAGACCACGGTCCTCGTGGAGGCGCTGGCGCTGGGGCGCGATTTCAACTTCCGCGAGGGGCGCGACGCCGCCGGCCCGATCTTCCCGGTGGGCGACGTGGACCCGCGCCTCGAGGTCCAGGACGATGTCATCGGCGCCCTCACCGCCTCCGGCACGCCGGTGGCCTTCCCCCATGGCGCGGCGCTCCTCGCGCTGCGCGACGGGCGCGAGGTCCGCTTCCAGGATATCGAGATCGTGCTGACGGCCGGCGGCCTCAAAGCGCAGCGCACCGACGGAAGCGATCCCGGCGGGCATGACGCCTTCTGGTTTGCGTGGTCGCAGTTCCACCCGGACACGGCGGTCTGGCAGCCGCTCTGAGCCCCAGCGCACGCTATAAGCAGTTTGTCGCCCGGAGCCTGCGCGGATCGCGTGCATACTGACCGTGCGTGGTCGGTAAAGGCATTCCACATCGCCGGTTTCGGCCCCTTTTCCTCCCTTGCGCCCCGCGTTAACAGGCCGCACGGAGGACAGAGCCATGCACGACATCAAGCTGATCAGGCAGGACCCGGCCGCCTTTGACGCGGCCCTCGCCCGGCGTGGAGATGCGCCCGTTTCCTCCGAGATCCTCGCCATCGACGAGGCCCGCCGCGCCAAGATCCTCGCCGCCGAAACCGCCCAGGCCGAGGCCAACAAGGCCGCAAAGGAGGTGGGCGCCGCCAAGGGCCGGGGCGACGAGGCGGAATTCGAGCGCCTCCGCGCACTTGTCTCTGAAAAGAAAGCGGAAATCGCGAAGCTGAACGAGGAGGCCAAGGCCGAGGAAGCCCGCCTCACGGACGCCCTCGCCCGCATCGCAAACCTCCCCGCCGATGACGTGCCCGACGGCGCGGACGAGGACGATAATGTCGAGATCCACCGCTGGGGCGAACCCCGCCGCATCAACGATGCGCGCGAGCATTTCGACATCCCCGCCGTGAAGCCCGGCATGGATTTCGAGACCGCCGCCAAGATGAGCGGGACGCGCTTCGTGCTGCTAAAGGGCACCATGGCCCGCCTGCACCGTGCGCTCGCGCAATTCATGCTGGACAAGCACACACTCGAGCACGGCATGACGGAGACGAACACGCCCGTCCTCGTGCGCGACGAAGCCATGTACGGCACTGACAAGCTGCCGAAATTCGGGGAAGACAGCTACCAGACGACGAATGGCTGGTGGCTCATCCCCACTTCCGAAGTCTCGCTCACCTATTCCGTGGCGGGCGAGGTCCTCGAGGAGGCAGCGCTCCCCATCCGCCTCACCGCCCACTCCCTCTGCTTCCGCTCCGAGGCGGGCAGCGCGGGCCGCGACACAGCGGGTATGCTCCGCCAGCACCAGTTCGAGAAGGTGGAGATGGTCGCCATCACCCATCCCGAGCAGTCGGAGGCCGAGCAGAAGCGCATGCTGGGGGCCGCGCAAGCCATTCTGGAGGCCCTCGAGATTCCCTATCGCACGGTCGTGCTTTGCACCGGCGACATGGGCTTTGGCGCGCGGCGGACCTACGATATCGAAGCGTGGCTTCCGGGGCAGAACACCTACCGCGAGATCAGCTCCGTGAGCACCACCGGGGACTTCCAGGCGCGGCGCATGAATGCCCGCTTCAAGCCCGCAGGCGGCGGCAAGCCCGCCTATGTGCACACGCTCAACGGATCGGGCGTCGCCGTGGGCCGCTGCCTCATCGCCGTGCTCGAGAACGGGCAGGAGCCCGATGGCTCGGTCACCCTTCCCAAAGTTCTCGCCCCCTACCTTGGCGGCGCGACGCGCATCACCGCCGAGGGGTCGCTTGCATGACGCCCATGGCCTGGCTGACATTCCTGCTGTCGGTCGCCTTCGCGGTCTCGCCGCTCTTCACGGACCCCTTCACCGGCTTCCGCGCCGATCAGCTTCCCGTCCCGCAGGTGAACCCGCCGATCCAGCCCGCGGGCTATGCGTTCGCCATCTGGGGCGTGATCTACCTCTGGCTTATCGCATCCGCGGGCTTTGGCGCCCTGAAGCGCGCGCAAGACCCGGCATGGCAAGCCACGCGGCCTTGGCTCATCGTCTCGCTCGGCATCGGCACCTTCTGGATCGCCATCGCCAATGCGAGCGTGCTGTGGGCCACGGTGACGATCTGGATGATGCTCGCCACGGCGCTCATCGCCCTCGTGAAGAGCCCCGTGACAGATAGGCTCTGGCTGCGCGCGCCGCTCGGGCTCTATGCCGGTTGGCTCAGCGCGGCATCCTTCGTCTCGCTCGCCGCGCTACTTGCAGGAAATGACGTGATCACAGATGGTTACGGCTGGGCGCTCATCCTCATTCCCGCCGCCTTCCTGCTGGCGGCCACGGTGCAAATCAGCCAGACGCGGGCCTTGGAATACGGCCTCGCCGTTGCCTGGGCATTCCTCGCGATTGTCGTTGCTAATCAGGGGCTTGTGGAGATCCTTGCAAGTGTCGCCGCGGCCTTCATCCTCATCCTCGCCATCCGCTCGGCGCGCGCTCAGACCGGCGAGATCTTGTAGGGCCGCACGCCGCGCAGGGATTGCGGCCTGTAGGCGGGCACGCCGTCGAGCCGCTCGTCCACGCTGGGATGGAGATCGGCGTCCTCGTTGGGCCCCTTTCGCCACGCAAGCATCGACGGGACCATGTCGTAGAGCGCCGCAGCCGATCCCGGGTTGCCCGGTTCCGCGGCATTGGGCAGCGTGAAGGCCGCGTCGTGGCTGAGCTCGAGACCGCGGTCGAGGGCTCCTTCGAGGATCCAGTCCCGCGAGATCGCGGCCAGACCGCTCATCTTGCTGGTGCCCCCCACCGTCCCGTGATTGCCGATGAACCAGAGCTGCTGGTAGGGCCGCTGATCGCCCGTGGTGCCTTGATTGAGGCCGAGGCTCTCGGAGCCGTCGCTCTTCTTGTGCGGGCCAAGATTGCTCCAGAGCGCGGGCTCGAAGAGCTTGCGCTTCTCGTCGATGGCCACCGCGTGCCGCGCCGCCTTCACGAGGCTCGAGAGCTCCGTGTCATGGAAGCGGTGCCGCCAATTGACGATGTGCGCCAAGGCCCCGAAGACGGAGACGGGGATGCCGAGCGCCCCCACCGTGTCCCACACGCCGAGATAGGAGATCGACACCAGCTGTGCATCGCCATCCCGCGCCGCGAGATCTGCCTCGGAGGTCGCGAAGCGCGGGCTGATCTTGCGGCGCTTTTCCATGATGTAGGGCGCGTCGGGATGGTTCTCGGCGCCTGGCGTGCGGTAAAGCCGGAAGGCGTCCTGCAGCGCGTAGGGCGCGAGCTTCGACCGCTCCATGATCCCGCATTTGCGGATCATGCCCACGAGGGACCGCGCGGTGTATGCGCCCCGGGAGAAGCCGAAGACCATCAGCCGGTCGCCGGGTTCGTAATTCTCGACGACGAAGGCATAGGCCTCCCGGATGCGCTGGTTGAGGCCCCAGCCGAAGATCCCGCCGCCATATTTCCAGAATTGCGTTCCAGCCCAGGTGGACCGGGTGCGCGCGCCGACGCCGCTGAAATAGGCCGCCACCTGCGTGTCTGTCTGCGCGCAGGCCTGGGCGCATTTGCGGACATGGGTCGGGATATCGATGGATTCGTTGTTCCACGTCCCGTCGCAGAAAACGGCAATGATCTTGGGCATGAATAACCTCAGGTTGAAATGCCCGAAGCTTAACTCCCGTGGGGTTTCTTGCCTAGGTGCTTGCGCAGCCGCGAGGGGGTGGATTTCTTGCGGTTCTTGAAGGGATTGTCGCGCCCCTGGCCGCGCATCGTGAGCCGGATCGGGGTGCCCGGCATGTCAAAATCCTCGCGTAACCCGTTGATAAGGTATCGCGAATAGCTGGCGGGGATCTTGTCAGGCGCAGAGCACATGACAACGAAGCCCGGCGGGCGGGTCTTTGCCTGCGTGGCATAGCGCAGCTTGATGCGGCGGCCCGCAGGCGCGGGCGGCGGGTGCGCTTCGACCATGGCCTCGAGCCAGCGATTGAGGGCCGCGGTGGGCACGCGGCGGTTCCAGATCTCGTGAGCCCGGATCACGGCGGCCTGCAGGCGATCTATCCCGCGGCCCGTCTTGGCGGAGACCGTCACGAGCGGCGCGCCCTTGAGCTGCGGCAGCAGACGCTCGAAAGCCTCCTTCAGGCCCGCGAGCTTGGCTTGCTTGTCGTCCTCGAGGTCCCACTTGTTGACCGCCACGACCACAGCGCGCCCCTCCCGCTCGGCAAGGTCCGCGATGCGCAGGTCCTGCTGTTCGAAGGGGATCGCGGCATCGAGGAGGACGACCACGACCTCGGCGAACTTCACGGCGCGCAGCCCGTCACCCACGGAGAGTTTCTCGAGCTTTTCCTGGACTTTCGCCCGCTTCCTCATGCCCGCCGTGTCGAACATGCGCACCGGCGTCCCGGCCCAATCCATGGTCACGGAAATCGCGTCGCGCGTGATCCCCGCCTCGGGGCCGGTGAGCAGGCGGTCCTCGCCCAGCATCTGGTTGATGAGGGTCGACTTGCCCGCGTTGGGGCGGCCCACCACGGCCACCTGCAGCGGACGGTCGGGCCCTTCGGCCTCCACGTCGACATCGGTGACGGCCTCGTCCGCGGCCGCGGCGAACATCTCCTCGAAAGGAAGAAGGGCGGCGGCGAGATCGGCCATGCCCTCCCCATGCTCGGCGCTGAGCGCCAGGGGCTCGCCCAGGCCCAGCGCGTAGGCTTCCATGAGCCCGTCTTCGGCGGCACGGCCCTCGGCCTTGTTGCAGGCGAGCACGACATGCTTGGCCCGCTTGCGCAAGATCTCGGCAAAGGTCTCGTCGGCGGCCGTGACGCCCGCGCGCGCATCCACGATGAAAAGGCAGACATCGGCAATGTCCACCGCGCGCTCCGTCAGGCGGCGCATCCGCGCCGGGAGGCTCTCGTCGGTCGCCTCCTCGAGGCCCGCCGTATCGATGACCGTGAAATGGAGATCGCCCAGCCGCCCCGCGCCCTCGCGCAGGTCGCGCGTCACGCCGGGCTGATCATCGACAAGGGCGAGCTTCTTGCCCACCAGACGATTGAAAAGCGTGGATTTTCCCACGTTCGGGCGGCCCACGAGGGCCAGGGAGAAGGTCATCGGATCACTCGCCGGCAGCGTCAGGCGCGTGCCTTACACCGCCGGGCGCGGGAGGGAAAGCGCCCTCAGCGGTAGGCGAGGAGTGTGCCGCGCTTGGAGACGACATAGAGCGTCCCGCCGGCCACGATGGGCGCCGTGGCCGCGCCGCTCGGGATGGCGGTGCTGAAGGTCTGTGCGCCACTCACCGGGTCGAAGGCGCGAAGCTCGCCATCGGACGACGCGAGCCAGAGCCGCCCGCCCGCGAGCACGGGACCAAAATGCGCGAAGACCGTCTTCTGACGCCGCACGCGGCGCTCCTCGAAGAGCGGCAGCGCCACGCCCCAGATCCGCGCGCCTGTCTGCGCGTCGAGGCGGAGTAGCTCGTTCTGGTCGGACACGAAGAAGACGGAGCCCCCCACGACGACGGGCGTGGTGAGCGCGCCTTCCTGCGCCGTCCAGAGCCGCTCGCCATTGCCGAGGCTAATGGCGGCGAGGCGGCCTGCGGGATTGGCCACGAAGAGGTTGGAGCCGGCCACGACCGGGTCGGCGGAGATGTCGGAGATGCCGGAATAGGCCACGCCCGAGCGCGCGCCAAGCACCGTGGCCGTCCAGCGCTGCACCCCGCCGCGGCGGAAGGTGGCGACAAGCTCGCCGGAGATGAAGGGGAAGATCGCCAAGTCGTCGGTGACCGCCGGACCCGCACCGCCGAGATAGCCTGAGGCTGACGGGGTTCCGCTGATCTGCCAGTCGATGCGGCCGGTTTCGGTATCGATGGCCCAGCCGACGCTGTCGCGCGCGGCCACGTAGAGGCGGCCGTCGAAATAGGTGGCGGACGCGCCAGCGAGGGCGTCGATGTCCTGTGTCCAGAGCTCGCCGCCCGTGGCGGGATCGATGGCGATCACCTCGCCAAAGCCCGAATTGACGTAAAGCGCGCCACCGCCGAAGGCGAGGCCCGCGCTGCCGCCCTGCCCCGCGCTTTCACCGGGCGGGATGATCCCGCGGCGCCAGAGCGGCGCGCCGGCAGTGGAGGTTGCGCTCACGCGGCCTTCGCTGTCCACGGTGAAAACACGCCCCTCCGCCACGACGGGCGTCGCGCTGATGCGCTGCCTGCGGCCATCGCCCGCGCCGATATCGGCCGCCCATTGCAGCGCGGCGGAAGTGTTGAACTCCGCGTTGGGGAGGCGGTGAAGCCGGTTGCCGCCCGGATGGGTCCAGCTGGCATTGGCTTCTGGGGTGGGAAGCGAAATGGGCTGTAACGTGTTCGCAGAAGCGACAGACGCGCGCGAGGCGTCGCGCCCGAAAGTCTCACGATCGCCCAGCAGAACCTCTTCCGGGGCACCGCACGCGGCCATCACGAGGAGCGACAGGGCCGCGCAGGTGCTGCGAACCGCGGAACCGGCCCGCGGACCACCCAACCGACGAAAACGTTCCACCACCCTGCCCGCTCTCTCTTTTATTCTGACGGCACAAATCCACTAGCACCCGGGAGGGCACTTGCCAACTCGGGCGTACCGCCCAGCGCGATAACCACCTCCGAGAGCCGGCGGCGTTGGACCTGCGAGGCCTCTGCGTCTTGGAGGATCGCATTGAAGGCGTCGATGGCGGCCTCGGTCTCCCCCGCAGCGACGAGATCGAGCGCAGAAAGTTCTAGCGCCACGGTGCGGTAGGGCGCGCCCGGCTCCGAGAGCGCCGATAGGGCCAGCGCGCGATCGGCGCCGGAGACGTCGGTGTCGATGGCCAGCCGCTTGATCTGGGCCAGCTCTCGGTAGAGCGCAGGCGTCTCGGGGTCGGAGGCCACGCGCTCCAGCACCTCGACCGCCGCGGCGGTGTCGCCTGCCGTCTGGCACTCGGATGCCGCGAGGAACGCCTCCACGATGCCGTCACCGGCAGCGAGGGCTGCGCCGCGCGCGGCTGCGTCCGGGAGTGTGAGCGCCGTGTTTATGGCGTCGCCGCGCGCCTCCGCCTCGGCCTCGGCCTGCGCCTTGCGGTACTCGTTCCAGGCCGTGCCGCCCACGAGCACGATCACCACCAGAGCAGCGATCCAGCCATAGCGCCGGAGCAGCGCCGAAAACCTGTTGCGGCGCAGTTCTTCTTCGACTTCAGCGATGAACCCGTCGGTGTTGCTCACGGCGCATGTCCCCTGATTGCCTGTTCGGTGGGTCCATATCCCGGCAAGGCCGCGTCCCTCAAGGCGAAACGCGCCGCCGGCACGGTCACGCGGGGCTCTGCGCGCGCGGCGATGAGTGGCGCTTTTTCTTGCGCTGACGCACGGAGACGCCTAATTCAAACCAAGTAGTTTAGCCTGTCACGTGACACCTTTTGCGCTGCGGCATTGGACAGGTCTTTGAGAAAGTCTAACAAATGCGTCTTTTGCCGATCCTCACAGCGCTCATCGTTGTGGCCGTGCTCTACCTTCTCGTCTTCGAGCGGGACCTGATCACGGGAGCCGGCGAAAGCGCCGAGGCACCCGCCGAGGTCGAGGACGCGATGGCCGAGGTCGCCGAGGAGCGTGTCGAGGAGGACGCGCGCATCGCGGTGGTCGTGCAGCCTTCCACGGCTCGCACCATCGACAGCACGGTGGCCGTGCGCGGCAGGACCGAGGCCTCCCGACAGGTGGATGTGAAAGCAGAGACGACCGGGCAGGTCATCAGCCCCCCGCTCCGCCGCGGCGCGTTCGTGGAAGCCGGCCAGATCGTCTGCGAGCTCGATCCCGGCACCCGAAACGCAAGCCTCGCGGAAGCCCGCGCCCGGCTCGCCGAGGCTCGCGCGGGCGTCCCTTCCGCGGAGGCGCGCGTAATCGAAGCCGAGGCCGCGCTGGAAGAAGCGCTCATCAACGACAACGCTGCCTCCCGGCTCAGCGTGGACGGCTTCGCCTCCGAGACCCGCGTGGCGCAGACACGCGCGCGGGTGCAGGCGGCGCGCTCGTCCGTGCAATCGGCCGAAAGCGGCCTTTCGGCGGCGCAAGCGGCCATCGAGAGCGCGCAGGCCGCCGTGGCCGCCGCCGAAAAGGAGATCGAACGCCTCAGCATCAAGGCGCCCTTCTCCGGGCTCCTTGAAAGCGACACGGCAGAGCTCGGCTCGCTGCTTCAACCGGGCCTCTCCTGCGCCACGATCATCCAGCTCGATCCGATCAAGCTCGTGGGCTTCGTCGCCGAGGCGGACGTGGACCGCGTCGAAATCGGCGCCGCCGCCATGGCCGTGCTCGTCTCGGGCCGCGAGGTCGCCGGCGCGGTGACCTTCACGTCCAGGCAGGCGGACCCGCTGACGCGCACCTTCCGCGTGGAGATCGAGGTCGCCAACACGGATCTCTCCATCCGGGACGGACAGACCGCCGACATCCTGATCCGCGCGGAGGGAACAGCCGCGCACCTCCTGCCGGGCTCCGCGCTGACGCTCAACGCCGCGGGCGATCTTGGCGTGCGCATCGCCGATGCAGAGGACATCACCCGCTTCATCCCCGTCTCGCTCCTGCGCGACACGCCCCAAGGCGTGCTTGTCACAGGCCTCGCCGAGACGGCCCGTGTTATCGTACTGGGGCAAGAATTCGTGACCGAGGGCGTCCCCGTGGCGCCCACTGTGAGAGAGGCCGAGTAAATGACTGGTATCGTCGATTGGGCCGCGTCGCGCGCGCGGATGATCCTGGCCTTCATCGTGCTTTCGCTCGTGGTGGGAGGGGTGGCCTATGCCCTTCTTCCCAAGGAAGGCGAGCCCGACATCGATATCCCCGCCGTTGTCATCTCCGTCCCGTTCCAGGGCATTTCGGCGGTAGATTCCGAGAAGCTTCTCGTGAAGCCCATGGAAACAGAGCTCTCCGATCTCGACGGGCTCGACACCATGAACTCGGTCGCCGCGGACGGCTACGCCAACATGGTCCTCGAGTTCGAGTTCGGCTGGGACAAGAGCCAGACGCTCTCGGACGTGCGCGCGGCCATGCAAAGGGCGGAGTCGAACTTCCCCGCGGGCTGGGACGGCTACACGATCGACGAGCTCAATTTCTCGGAATTCCCCATCATGATCGTCTCGCTCTCCGGCCCGGTACCGGAGCGGACGATGCTGCGCGTGGCCAAAGACCTGCAGGACCGGATCGAGAGCATGGATGCCGTACTCGAGGCCGCGCTCACGGGCCAGCGCGAGGAGATGCTCGAGGTCATCATCGACCCGCTGAAGCTCGAGTCCTACAACGTCACAGCGAGCGAGCTGGTGAACGTGGTCGTCAACAACAACCAGCTCATCCCCGCCGGCGAGGTCGAAAGCGCCAGCTCCGCCTTCGCCGTCAAGATCCCCTCCTCCTTCGACGAGGCCACGGATGTCTTTTCGTTGCCCGTGAAAATCAACGGCGACAGCGTCATCACGCTGGGCGACATAGCGGATATCCGCCCCACCTTCGAGGACGCCACTGGCACGGCCCGCTTCAACGGCGAGACGACCATCGCGCTCCAAGTGGTGAAGCGGAAAGGCTTCAACCTTATCGACACCGCCGACGCCGTGCGCGCCGAGGTCGAGGCCGCCGAGGCGGCGTGGGAGCCCACGCTGCGGGAGGCGATCGACGTCACCGTCTCCAACGACCAATCCCGCGTCGTCAAATCCATGGTGAGCCAGCTCGAGGGATCGGTGCTCACCGCCGTGGCGCTTGTCATGATCGTGGTGCTCGCCGCGCTCGGCACGCGGCCCGCGCTGCTGGTGGGCTTCGCGATCCCCACCTCGTTCCTGTTGTGCTTCGTCTTCCTCGCCATCATGGGCGTGACCGTGTCCAACATCGTCATGTTCGGCCTCATTCTCGCCGTGGGCATGCTCGTGGACGGGGCCATCGTGGTGGTGGAATACGCCGACAAGCGCATCCGCGACGGCGCGGGGCCCATGGAGGCCTATACCGACGCGGCCAAGCGCATGTTCTGGCCCATCGTCTCCTCGACGGCGACGACGCTCTGCGCCTTCCTGCCGATGCTCTTCTGGCCCGGCGTGCCGGGAGAGTTCATGGGGATGCTGCCGGTGACGCTGATCTTCGTGCTATCGGCCTCGCTCATCGTGGCGCTCGTCTACCTGCCGGTCTTGGGCGGCGTCACGGGCCGCTTCTCCCGGGCGATCACCAACATCTCCGAGGGTCTGCGCGGCGGGCTACCCTGGGTAGTGCGCGCGGCGCTCGTGCCCCTCACGCTCATGATCACCTTCCTCGGGGCAATGCAGCTCCTCAATCCGAGCTACCTGTTGGGCGACGGCGCGCCTGAGGGGATCACCGCGGCGATCCCCGGCGCGCTGATCTTCCTCGTCGGCGCAGTCACCACCTCCATCGCCCTCGGCGCCGCAGAGCTCCGGGGCCGCGAGCGCCGCGTCCGATCGGGCCACCAACGCACGCCCTTTGGCCACTTCATCAAGTTCATCGCCGGCAATCCGATCATGCCCATCGTCACCATCGGGGCGGTGGGCTTCATCGTCGTCTCCGTCTTCGGCTATTTCGGGCAGAACAATAATGGCGTCGAGTTCTTCGTGGAAAGCGAGCCCGAGCAGGCGATCGTCTATGTCCGGGCCCGCGGCAACCTCTCGCTCGAGGAGAAGGACGCCGTGCTGAAGGACGTCGAAGAGGTGCTTCTGCGCCACGAAGGCGTGGACAGCACCTTCGCGTTCGCCGGCGAGGGCGGGCTCAATTCCAATACCGGCGGCGCCTCGAGCCCGCTCGACACCATCGCCCAGGCCCAGATCGAGCTCATCCCGTGGGAAGATCGCCCGGTCGTCACCGGCGAGACAGAGATCCTCGGCGTGGTGCCATTCCAGACGAATGCCGTAGATCCGAATTTCGACGGGGATCGGGTCCTCGAAGAGCTCGAGGCCGATCTCGCGCGCATCCCGGGCATCTACACGGAGACGCTGAACCTCGCTCAGGGCCCGGCCTCCGGCAAGCCCATCCACCTGAGGATCCGGGGCGACAGCTTCGAGGAGCTTACCGCCGCCATTCAGGTCGCGCGCGCCCAGTTCGAGGCCACGCCCGGCCTCATCCTTATCGAAGACAGCCTGCCCCTTCCGGGCATCGACTGGCAGATCAACGTGGACGTCGAGAAGGCCGGGCGCTATGGCGCGGACGTGGCCACCGTGGGCGGGATGGTCCAGCTCGTGACGCGCGGCATCCTCCTCGATGTCTACACGCCCGAAGGCTCGGACGACGAGAACGAGATCCGCGTGCGCCTGCCCGCCGAAGACCGCGTGCTCTCCACACTCGACACGCTCAAGGTCCGCACCAATCAGGGCCTCATCCCGCTTTCGAACTTCGTCACGCGGGAGCCGGTCGCCAAGCTGGGCCTCATCAACCGGATCGACCAGAAGCGCTTCTACAACGTCAAGGCCGACGTTGAGCCGGGCCTCGCCAAGATCATGGACGGGGAGGAGACGCTGGGCCTCGTCCCCGCCGAGAGCCCGGAGGCCGAGGAGGCCCGTGCCAACGGCCTGCAGGTCATCCCGGTGACGGCCAACGAGCGGATCGCCGAGCTCACCAAGTGGCTCGACACGCGGCCCTTCCCCTCCACGCTGCAATGGGAATGGACCGGCGACCAGGAAGACCAGGAGGAGAGCGGCGCCTTTCTCAGCCAGGCCTTCGCGGGCGCTCTCGGCCTGATGTTCATCATCCTGCTCGCGCAGTTCAACAGCTTCTACAACGCCACGCTCGTGCTTCTGGCGGTGATCCTCTCCACGACCGGCGTCCTCATCGGCATGCTCGTGATGAACCAGCCCTTCTCGATCATCATGACCGGCACGGGAATCGTGGCGCTCGCGGGGATCGTGGTGAACAACAACATCGTTCTCATCGACACCTACCAGGAATACTCGCGCTACATGCCCCGGATCGAAGCGATCGTGCGCACGGCGGAGGCGCGCATCCGGCCCGTGCTGCTGACGACGATCACGACGATGGCAGGCCTCGCGCCGATGATGTTCGGCCTATCGCTCGATTTCATCGGCGGCGGCTATACGATCGAAAGCCCCACCGCACTCTGGTGGATCCAGCTTGCCACGGCAGTGGTCTGGGGGCTTGGCGTGGCCACTGTCCTCACCCTCGTTTTCACCCCCTCGATGCTGGCGCTCCGCGTCTGGGCCACGACCTATGTCCGCTGGTTCGCGCGCCTCCTCGCGCGGCTTTCCTTCGGCCGCGGCAGCCGCGCGGCGCAGGACTGGGCGCTGAAGCGGGAGGCGCGGCGGATCAAGGCCCCGGAAATCCTCTGGGACGAGACGCCGGACACCCGCCCGGACGGCACCGATGTGCCGGGCGTCCCGGGCCTCACCCCGCTCAAGGCCGCCGAGTAGAGTGCGACGCCGCCTGCCGAGGGCGGCGGGGGTTCCAGGCGCAGGCGCCGAGGCCAGGACCGATGGGGGTGGGCGGGAGCCGTCCGAGGCAGGCGGCACCGGCCTCAGGCCACCTCTTCGTTCAACTGCAAGTGCCAAAGGCTCGCGTAGCGCCCCTCCGCGGCGAGAAGAGCCTCGTGGCTCCCCTCCTCCACCACGCGGCCCTCCTCCAGCACCACGATCCGGTCGGCATCGATGACCGTGGAGAGCCGGTGCGCGATGGTGATCACGCTCCGTCCCTCGCCCATGGCCTTGAGCGCGCCGAGGATATCGTGCTCCGTTTCGGTATCGAGCGCGGAGGTCGCCTCGTCGAGCAGGAGGATCGGCGGATCCTTCAGGAGCGTGCGCGCGATCCCCACGCGCTGTTTCTCCCCGCCCGAGAGCTTGAGCCCCCGCTCCCCCACGCGCGTCTCGTAGCCCTCCGGCAGGCTCACGATGAAATCGTGGATCTGCGCGGCCCGCGCCGCCGCTTCGATCTCGTCCTGCGTGGCGCCGTCTTTTCCAAAGGCGATGTTGTAGCGGATCGTGTCGTTGAAGAGCACCGTGTCCTGCGGCACGACCCCGATGGCGTCATGCAGGCTCTCCTGCGTGACATCGCGGACATCCTGCCCGTCGATGCGGAGCGCGCCGCCTGCCACGTCGTAAAACCGGAAGAGAAGCCGCCCGATCGTGCTCTTCCCTGCCCCCGATGCGCCCACAATGGCGACCTTTTCGCCCGGCGCCACGGTCAGGCTCACACCCTTCAGGATCGGTCGCGCCGCCTCGTAGCCGAAGGCCACCTCGTCGAAGACGATCTCGCCGCCATTCACGGCAAGGGCAGGCGCGCCCGGCGCATCCTCCACTTCCGGCTTCTCGTCGAGGAGGAGGAACATGTCGCCCATGTCCACGAGGCTCTGCCGGATCTCGCGGTAGACGAAGCCCAGCATGTTGAGCGGGGCCATGATCTGCATCATGTAGCTGTTGACGAGGACGAAATCGCCCACGCTCATGCCTCCCGCGCGCACCTCGAGAAGCGCCATGACAAGGACAGTGAGGAGCGCCGCGTTCACGATCAGCGCCTGCCCGAGATTGAGCGCGGCGAGCGAATAGCTCGTGCGGAGCGCCGCGGCCTCGTAGCCCGCCATGGCCGCGTCATAGCGCGCCGCCTCGCTCGCCTCGGCGCCGAAATACTTCACCGTCTCGAAGTTGAGGAGGCTGTCGATGGCCTTCTGGTTGGCATCGGTATCCTGCGCGTTCATCTCGCGCCGGATCTTCACGCGCCACTCGGTCACGATGGTCGTGAAGAGCACGAACGTCACGACCGCCGCGAGCAGCACGAAGAGGTAGCGCACATCGAAGAACGCCCAGAGCACCACGGAAATGAGCACGAGCTCGAGGAGGAGCGGCCCGATGGAAACGAGAAAGAAGCGCAGCAGGAACGAGACGCCCTTCACCCCGCGCTCCATGATCCGGGAAAGCCCGCCCGTCTTGCGGCTGATGTGATACCGCAGGCTCAGGCGGTGGATGTGGCGGAACGTGGCGAGCCCGAGCCGTCGGAGTGCTTGCTGCGCTACCGGCGCGAAAAGCACGCCCCTGAGCTCCTGAAAGCCGATATTGAGAAAGCGCAGCAGAACGTAAGCCACCGTGAGCCCGAGCGCCCCCGCCGCGAGGAGGCCCACAGGGTCCGGCCGCTCCCCCGCGAGGCTGTCCACCGCGTTGGCCATGAAGATGGGCGTGGCGACCGATACGAGCTTCGCGGCCACCAGTGAGACGATCACGAGCACGACGCGGGCCCGCATCGCGGGCTCTCCCGCGGGCCAGAGATAGGGCAGAACGCGGCTAATGACCCCGATCTCGGCCCGGGTCTGCTGGCTCTGCTGGCTGGCCCCGGCCGGGGCTGGCTCGGCCATCGGGCGCTACTCTGGCATGTCGAAGACCTGACCGGGATAGATCAGATCGGGGTCGCGGATGCGGTCCCGGTTGGCCTCAAAGACCTTCACGTAGAGGATGCCCCGCCCATAGGTCTCGCGCGCCATGGCCCAGAGCGTCGATCCCGGTTGCACGGTCATGACGTCGGGGCGAAGCGCGCCCAGCGCGACGGCCCCTGTCTCCAGCGCGCCTGGGTCAACGGTCGCCATCTCGATGATGCCGGTCTCGGTGGGCGGCTCCTCGGCGGCGAGCTCGGCCACGACCTCGGGATCTTCGCGTTTGAAGGGGGTCTCCACCCGCGAGGTAACCTCGCCCTCGGTCGAGACCTCGTCCACCCGCAGCGTGTAAATGCCCGTGTCGACATCGGGGAGCGCGGTGCGCCAGCTGCCGTCCGGTGCGATGGGGGATGTCGTGATGGGCTCGTCATCGAGGTAGATGCGCACGAAGCCCGCCCCCTCCCCGCGCCCGCCGAGGCTCACATCGCCCGCGTCGTCATAGGTGATCGTGTCGAGGGCGACGCTGGTCATGGCGTTCGGGCTCTGGACGACGCGGAGCCCGTCTTCATCGGCGAGGAGGACGCGCGGCTCAGCCGTGGCGGGGGCCGCCGAGGTCAGGGGCGCCGCAGCCTGCGAGGCGATCTCGGGCGCATCGCCCGTCTCGAGGCTGGCCAGCGCCTCTGGCGCGTCGGACCTGCTCACGCCCGTGGGTGCGGGGCCCGACTCCTCCGCCATCGCCGTGGCCGCGGGGCCGGTGGCCGGGACGGTCGGGGCAATTTCATCTGGAGCGTCCTGCTCGACCGTGGGCTCGGCCATGGCGATGGCCTGTGGCGCCCCGGCCACGCGCGGGACGACAGGCTCCACGAAAAGCGCGTTGAGCGAAGCGAGCTCCTGCCCGCTCTTCCGCGCCATGAGCGTCAGCGACTGCGTGGCCTCCGAGGCGGGCACCGTGACGAAAGCCGCGAAGCGGCCCCCGCCATCGGCGGTCACCGCTGCCAGAAGCGCGCCGTCGAGTAGAATGTCGATATCCGCGCCGGGGGCCGCGCGGCCTGCGAGCAGCGCCGCGCCGTCTGCCTCCACGCGCACCGTGTCAAAGCTCGGGCGAGCCATGTCAGGCTCCGGCTCAGCCCCATCCGTAACCGCATCCGCGCGGGCCGTCTGTTCCGCCTCCTGCGGCGCTGCCTCGGGCGCATCCATCTCCTCTGGGTCTGCCGGGGGCGCATCTGCCACCGTCACGGGTTCGGAGCCACGTTGCGGGGTCGCAGGAGCAGGCGCTGTCGCGTGGGGGGCCACGGCTGTGACCTCCCAGCCCCGAGGCGCCTCCCCCTCTGTCTGGAGCAAAAGGACTGCAAGGAGAGCCACCGCACTCACGGTCACGCCGCCGATAATCAGCACGCTGCGCTGTGATGCGCGTCCGGTCGCTGCCATGCTCTGTCTCCCCCCGACGCGCGGGGTTGCCCTCCAGAGCCCCCGCCGTCATGTTGCTGCGAAGCCTAGACTTTCTGCCCTGCAGGGTCAAAGCCCCCACACCTTGAATTGAGGACGACTGCGCCATGGCTGCCACTTCCGTCTCGCTCTGCGTCTTTTGCGGCTCCCGGCCCGGCGCGGACCCGGCCTATGTGGCCGCCGCGCAGGCGCTGGGCGCGGGGCTCGGCGCGCGCGGCTGGCGGCTCGTCTACGGTGCGGGAGACGTCGGGCTCATAGGCGAGGTGGCGCGAGCAAGTATAGAGGCCGGCGCCGATACGTTCGGCGTCATCCCCGAACACCTGGTGCGCATGGAAGTCGGCAAGGTCGACCTCGGCAAGTACATCGTCACCGAGACGATGCACGAGCGCAAAAAGGTCATGTTCATGAATGCTAACGCCATCGCGATCCTGCCCGGCGGGGCCGGCTCGCTCGACGAGTTCTTCGAAGTGCTCACCTGGGCGCAGCTCGGTCTCCACGGCAAGCCCATCGTGCTCATCGACATCGCGGGCTACTGGCAGCCCCTCGTGACCCTGATCGAGCACGTGATCGAGCAGGGCTTCGCGGCGGCGAGCCTGCGCGATCTCTTCGATGTCACCCCCGACGTCGAGAGCGCGCTCGCGCACGTGGAGAAGACGCTGGCCTAGCCATCCTCCCCGCGCACGGTCACAACCGTGATCTCGGGGGGCATGTTGAAGCGCACGGGGTATTCGGAACAGCCGATCCCGCCCGAGACGACCATGCGCTGCGCACCGTGGGCGTAAACGCCATAGGCGTATTTCTCGCAGCCCACCCACCAAATCACCGGTGACTTCCCGAAGAGCCGGATCTGTCCACCATGGGTATGGCCCGACAGCGTGAGCACGACCTGCTCGGGAAGGTCGGGGAAGATGTCGGGCTCGTGGGCCAGGAGAATGGCGGGCGCATCATCGCTCACCTGCTCCAGCGCGGCGTCGAGATCGTCGAACCCGTCAACCTTGGGGTCCGGCGAGAGCGGGCGCTGGTCGGCGAGGCCCAGAAGCCAGAATGCATCGGGGCCTTCGCGGAGCCGCACCGCCTCGTTGTCGAGATGGGGGATCGCATGGTCGCTCAGCGCCTGCGCCGTCGCGGTGGGCCGCCCTTCCGGGTAGGCCTGCCTGTCCTGCCACCAATCGTGGTTCCCGAGGACACTGTAGGTGCCAAGCGGGGCCGTGAAGGCCTTGAGCGCGCCGATGATGTCGGGCACGGGCAGCCGCCCGACCGTGTAGGCGTGCGCGGCCGCGTAATCGCCGAGGAGGACGGCCACATCCCCCGCCTCCGCCTGCGCGCGCCGCACGATGCGGTGCACACGGCGCAGCGGCAGGTGCGGCGCCCCGGCATGGAGATCGGAGATAATGACGATCCGGAGCGGCTCGCGCTTGCCCCATCCCTCAAGCGGCAGATCGTAGCGCACCACCCGGAGCCGCCATGCCGGCTCGATCCAAGCCGCGTAAACGAAAAGGGCCAGCAGCAGTACCGCCAGCCCAATCAGGATGCTCACCGAGGACGGCCTTACATGCGGGAGGCGACGTTTTCCCAGTTCACGAGGTTGTCGAGGAAGTTGGCGAGGTATTTCGGACGCGCATTGCGGAAGTCGATGTAGTAGGAATGCTCCCACACGTCGCAGCCGAGGAGCGCCGTTTGCCCGAAGCAGACAGGGTTCACGCCGTTCTCGGTCTTTGTGACTTTGAGCGCGCCGTCCTTGTCCTTGACGAGCCACGCCCAGCCGGAGCCGAACTGCCCTGCGCCCGCGGCGGAAAACTCCTGCTTGAACTGGTCGACGGAGCCGAACGTGTCCTTCAGTGCGGCTTCGAGCTCGCCGGGCATCTTTGAGTCGCCCGGGCCCATCATCTCCCAGAACTGGTTGTGGTTCCAAAGCTGGGACATGTTGTTGAAGATGCCGTTCTGCGCCACGGCGTGCGCGTCGTAGGTGCCGACGATGATCTCCTCGAGGGTCTTGCCCTCCCACTCCGTGCCCGCGATCGCCTTGTTGCCGTTGTCGACATAGGCCTTGTGGTGCAGGTCGTGGTGATACTCCAGCGTCTCCTTCGACATGCCCTTGTCGGCAAGCGCGTCGTGGGCATAGGGAAGATCGGGAAGCTCGAACGCCATGGGAGGCTCCTTGAATGCTTTGATAGTCGTGCGCTTCTATGTCGCCGCGATTTGCATAAGGTCAAGGGCAGCGGCAGGCCTCCGCCCTCGCGCTCCCTTCGCCCAATGGCGCGCGGCTGCGGTCAGAAATGGCCCACTGGGGCGGCGGCGTCATTGGCGTTTTCGAGCACCGCCCAGACATAATCTGTCACCGAGCGGAAGGCGATGAGCTCGGCGCGGTCCGGCGCGACCATGCCAACGGCGCAGGGCACCTGCGCGAGCCGCGTGCGTCGGAACCGGCCCACGTCGAAATCGCGGAAATCCACGGGAGAGAGCTTGGCCAGCACCTCCCGGATGTTGACGCCAGTGAGTTCGATGACACAGCGCGCGTCGGAGACGTCCGCCACGAGGTGATGGGTGCCCGCGAGCGCGGCCCTCAGCGCGGTGATATCCTCCGCCACCGCCCCGTGAGGCGCCATGAGGAGGACTTCATCGGGAGACATCCACGCCGCCATCCGCGCGCCTGCCACCGTGAGGCGCCCGCGCTTGGGCATGGGCACGCCCGCCTCCACCGCCTTGCGGAGCGAGGCGTCGTCCAGATCGCCGCGGAGCGTAATCATCCCGCGTGTCGGCATCTCCCGCAGCCGCACGAGGCCCTCGTGGATCCGCTCAGACATTCTGCTTCTCCCCGTCCGGGTCGTAGAAGACCGGGCTCACGATCCGGGCCTTGACCTCCGTGCCGTCGACCTTGGGGAAGGTGAGCGTCTCGCCCATGCGCTCGGGCCCCTTGTGCACGAGCCCCATGGCGATCCCGCGCCCGAGCGTGGGGGAATGGTAGGTGGAGGTGACACGCCCCTGCATGTTGCGCTGCCCGTTCTCATTGGTGCCCTCGGCCACGGCATAGGCGCCATCGGGCAGAACCGAGCCATCGAAGGTCTCGAGCCCGACAAGCTGCCAGCGATCGGGATTGTCCATGTGGGTCCGCGCCTGCGCGCGTTTGCCGAGATAGTCGTCCTTCTTCTTCGAGAGCGCCCAGTGCAGGCCGAGATCCTGCGGGATCACCGTCCCGTCGGTCTCGTCGCCGATCATGATGAAGCCCTTCTCGGCCCGCATGATGTGGAGCGCCTCCGTCCCGTAGGGCATCACGCCGAAGACCTCGCCCGCCTCCAGCAGCGCGTCCCAGAGCGCGCGGCCCTGCCCTGCGGGCACGGCGACCTCGTAGCTGAGCTCCCCGCTGAAGCTGATGCGGTAGGCGCGCACGTCGAAGCCGCCGATCGTGCCGTCCGCCCAGGCCATGAAAGGCAGCGCCTCGGCGCTCACATCCATGCCGCCAAGCGCCTCGAGCACCTTGCGCGCGTTGGGGCCGACCACGGCAATCTGCGCGTATTGCTCGGTGACGTTGGCCGTGTAGACCTTCCAGTCCCACCACTCCGTCTGGAGCCATTCTTCCATGTGCCCGTGGATGCGGTCTGCGCCGCCAGTGGTGGTGTGGCAAAGCCACGTGTCCTCGTCCAGGCGCGCCACGACGCCGTCGTCGATGAGGAAGCCGTTTTCCGAGCACATGAGCCCATAGCGGCAGCGCCCGGGCTTCAGGGTCGACATCATGTTGGTGTACATCATGTCGAGGAACTTGCCCGCATCCGGGCCGGTCACGATGATCTTGCCCAGCGTGGATGCATCAAGCAACCCAAGGGCTTGCCGGGTGTTCTTCACCTCTCGCGCCACGGCCTCTTCGACGCTCTCACCCGCGCGGAGGAAGGTGTATGGCCGCCGCCAATGCCCCACCGGCTCCCAATGGGCACCGTTCGCCTCGTGCCAGTCGTGCAGCGGCGTCTTCCGCAAAGGCTGGAAGATCTCGCCCCGCGCCTCGCCCGCGATGGAGCCCATGGAGATGGGCGTATAGGGCGGGCGGAAGGTGGTGGTGCCCACGGCGGGAATGTCGGTGCCGAGCTCATTCGCCAGGACCGCCAGCCCGTTGATATTGCTGAGCTTCCCCTGATCGGTGGCCATGCCGAGCGTGGTGTAGCGCTTGGCATGCTCTACACTCTCGAAGCCCTCCCGCGCCGCGAGCTGCACGTCCGAGACCTTCACGTCGTTCTGAAAATCGAGCCACGCCTTGGCGCGCAGCTTGTAGCTCGCCCCCTGCGGCATCATCCAGACGGGCTCCAGCGGGGCATGGGCAGGCTCCTCGGCGAAGGGTACGTCGCCGCCACCGGCCGCTTCTGTCGCATCCGCGAGCACGCTCGCCGTTGTCAGAGGCCCCGAGGCCGCACCCGCCGTCGTCACGAAGGGCATGCCGTCCGCGCCGGTGGGCCCCCGCGCGGGATCGGGGCGGAACATCGCCGCCTCCTCGTCCCACAGGAGCTTGCCGCCACAATGGCTCCAGAGATGCACGACCGGGGACCAGCCGCCCGACATCGCCACGCAGTCGCAGGCGATCTCCTCGAGCGCCGCGCCCTCGCCCGCCTGCGCGCAGAGCGCCACACCCGTGACGCGCTTGCCACCGTGGACGTGGGCGATGCCTTTGCCCGTCTCGATGCGGATGCCACGCTTGCGCGCCTCATCGGCCAGGGCACCACCCCCGCCCGCGCGCGCATCGATGATGGCGGGCACGTCGAGGCCCGCCTCCTTGAGCGCGAGCGCGGTGCGGTAGGCATCGTCGTTGTTCGTCACGATCACCGTGCGGTCGCCCAGCGAGACGCCCCAGTTCACCACGTAGTCGCGCAACGCCGAAGCGAGCACCACGCCGGGCACGTCATTGCCGGCAAAGCTCAAGGGCCGCTCGATGGCGCCGGTGGCCGCGATGATGTGGCCCGCGCGGATGCGCCAGAGCCTGTGCCGCGGCCCTGCCTCTCCGGGTGCGTGATCCGAAAGCCGCTCATACCCAAGGGCATAGCCGTGATCGTAGACGCCCGCCCCCATCGTCCGCGCACGGCGCTTGACGTTGGGCATGGCGTCGAGTTCAGCAAGCGCCGCGCTCACCCAGGCCTCCGCAGGCTGGCCGTCGATGACCGCGCCGTCGACCACGGCGCGCCCGCCCCAATGGGCAGTCTGTTCGAAGAGGAGCACCTCGCGCCCGGCCCGCCCCGCCGTGAGCGCGGCCTGTAGCCCCGCGATCCCGCCGCCCACGATCAGCAGGTCGCAATGGACGTGGAAATGCTCGTAGGTGCTGGCGTCGCGCGCCTTCGGCGCTTTCCCGAGCCCGGCGGACTGGCGAATGAACGGCTCATAGATGTGCTTCCAGAAGGGGCGCGGATGGATGAACATCTTGTAGTAGAAGCCCGCCGGCAGGAACCGGGCGAGCCGCGCGTTGATGGCGCCCACGTCGAATTCGAGCGAGGGGAAATGGTTCTGCGAGGCGGCCTCGAGCCCGTCGAAAAGCTCCGTCATGGTGCCCCGCGCATTGGGCTCGAACTGGCCCTCCTGCCCCAGGTTGAAGAGCGCGTTGGGCTCGGACGCGTCCGAGGTCACAACGCTGCGCGGGCGGTGATATTTGAAGCTCCGGCCCATGAGCATCTGATCGTTGGCCAGCAGGGCCGAGGCGAGGGTATCGCCCGATAGCCCCTTCAACCGCTTGCCGTTGAATGTGAAGTCCACCGGCTTGGCGCGGTCGAGGAGCCGCCCTCCGGTCTTGAGCCGCGTGCTCATGACGGCACCTCCCAGTCCGGGCGGCGCGCCGCGATGGCCTCGTGGATTTCTTTTGGGGGCGCGGTGACCTGCGCGGAATAGGTCCCGAAGACCTCGTTCGTGGCCGTGCAGCGCGCGGCGTGGAACCACTTTCCGCAGCCTGACGCGCAGCGCCAGCGTTCGAAATGGACGCCCTTCGGGTTCTGCCGGTGGAAGAGGTAGGCCTCGAACTCGCCCTCTGAGCTCCCCGGCCCGAAGCGGGTCAGGTGCGCCTCGCCGCCGGGCGCGAGTTCGGTTTCGTCCTTGGCTTCACCGCAGGACGGGCATGTGAGCATCAGCATGGCGCACCCCCGCGAGGCGCGCGCCGAAGAGCCGCCTCAGAAGTTCGTGTAGACCTGCACGGGCGGTTCGCCGTCGCTGCCAAGGCCTTCGCCCGTGAACATGACGACGCCAAGCATGATGGCCACGAGGCCGCCGAAGATGCCTGCGCCGAGCCCGGCGAAGGCAGGTGCGTTTCGCGTGATGAAACCCATGGAACCCTTCCTCGTTTCCCTGCCGGAACAGATAGGCGCACGAGACCAGACATCAATGTGCCACCCCCGCAGCCACGGATTCATCGATGAAGCGCCCGTCGCGGAAGCGGTCGAGGCCGAATTCAGCGGTGAGCGGCGAATGCCCCTTGGCCATGAGCTCGGCCATACCCCAGCCGGAGCCCGGGATCGCCTTGAACCCGCCCGTGCCCCAGCCGCAGTTTATGAAGCAATTCTCGAGCGGCGTCTTCGACAGGATCGGCGAACGGTCCCCGGTCATGTCCACGATGCCGCCCCACCAGCGCAGCATCTTGAGCCGCGAGATGATGGGGAAGGTCTCGATGAGCGCGCGGACGGTCTCCTCGACGTGGTGGAAGGAGCCGCGCTGGGTGTAATTGTTGAAGCCGTCCGCGCCGCCGCCGATCACCATCTCGCCCTTGTCGGACTGGCTCATGTAGCCATGCACGGTATTGGCCATGACAACGACATCCATGCAGGGCTTGATGGGCTCTGAGACGAGCGCCTGCAGCGCGACGCTCTCGATGGGCAGCCGGAAGCCTGCCATCTCCGCCAGAACGCCCGAATGCCCGGCGACGACGATGCCCAATTTCGAACATTTGATGGCGCCTTTGGTGGTCTCGACGCCCGACACCTTTCCATTTTCCGACATCACGCCCGTGACTTCGCATTTCTGGATGATGTCCATGCCCATGTCCGAGCAGGCGCGCGCGTAGCCCCAGGCGACCGCGTCGTGGCGCGCCGTGCCGCCCCGCGGTTGCCAAAGCGCGCCGAGCACGGGATAGCGCGGCCCGTCGATGGAGATGATCGGGCAAAGCTCCTTCACCCGCTCGGGCCCGATATATTCGGTGGCCACGCCCTGCAGGGCGTTGGCATGGGCGGTGCGTTTGTAGCCGCGGATCTCGTGCTCCGTCTGGGCGAGCATCATGACGCCGCGCGGGGAGAACATGACGTTGTAATTGAGGTCCTGGCTCAGGTCCTCGTAGAGCGACCGCGCCTTCTCGTAGATCGCCGCCGATGCGTCTTGGAGGTAGTTTGAGCGGATGATCGTCGTGTTGCGGCCGGTATTGCCGCCGCCGAGCCAGCCCTTCTCGATGACCGCAACGTTGGTGATCCCGAAATTCTTGCCGAGGTAGTAGGCCGTGGCGAGGCCGTGCCCCCCCGCGCCCACGATGACGACGTCATAGGCGGATTTGGGCTCCGGCGTCCGCCAGGCCCGCTCCCATCCGCTGTGAAAGCGCAACGCCTCCCGCGCGATGGCAAAGGCCGAGTAGCGTTTCATCCATGTCCCTCCTCAAGGCTCACCCGTTTTAGCCGCGCGTGCCCCTGCTCCATGACTATGAGCGTCAGGCCATCGCGTGGATGCGACATAGGCGCGTCGGGCGCTGCTCTTTCGGTTCCCGGATGCGTGGCTTACATGGGCGGCAACGGGAGAAAGCCACGCGTGTTTGCATTCTGGACCATCGTCGGAGCCCTCACCGCTGCGGTCGTCGTGATCGTGGCGCTCACCGGCCTGCGCGCGCGCCCCGCCGAAATGGCCGAGAGCCGGGACGTGGAGATCTACAAGGCGCAGCTCGAGGAAGTCGCCCGCGATCTCGAGCGCGGCACCATCACCGAAGCCGATGCCGAGGCGCTGCGGAGCGAGATCGCCCGCCGCCTCCTCGCGGCCGATGCCGAAGCGAGCGGCGCACCCGGTGCACGCCAGGGCGGCGCGGCGCTCCTCGTGGGGGCGGGTCTCCTCACCGGGGCGCTGGCCATCGGCGTCTACCTCCTGATCGGCGTGCCAGGCTACGGGGACATGCCTCTCGAGGCGCGCATGGCCGCGATGGATGCCCGCGCCGCCGAGCGCCCGAGCCAGTCGGCGGCCGAGGCGCAATTCCGCAGCGTGGTGCCGCGGCCCGAGATTGACCCGGCCGATGCCGAGATCATGGACCGGCTGCGCGGGGCCGTGGCCGCCAATCCCGAGGATCAGCGCGGCCTCGGCCTTCTCGTGCAGAACGAGGCACAGCTTGGAAATTTCGAGGCCGCCATCGCGGCGCAGCGCCGGCTCATGGCCGTGAAGGGCGAGGACGTCACCGGGGCTGATATCCGGGATCTCGCGGAGCTGATGATCGTGGCCGCGGGGGGCTTTGTCTCTCCCCAGGCCGAGGAGGTGCTTCGCCGCGCGGCTGCGGCCGCGCCCGAGGACGCGCCCACCCGCTATTATCTTGGCCTCATGTACAACCAGACCGGACGCGCCGACGCGGCCTTCGCCCTTTGGCGCCCGCTCCTCGAGGAAAGCGCGCCGACCGACCGGTGGTATGCCGCGATCCGCGCGCAGATCCCCGAAACGGCCGCCGCCGCCGGCATCCGCTACGTTCTGCCGGAGGGGCGCGGCCCCTCGCAGGAGGACATCGCCGCCGCAGCGGAGCTCGACGCCGCCGACCGTGCGGAGATGATCGCGGGCATGGTCGAGGGTCTCGCCGACCGTCTCGCCACACAAGGCGGCCCGCCCGCCGACTGGGCGCGCCTCATCCGGGCGCAGGCGGTGCTGGGGGACCGGGCGCGCGCGCAGGCGATCCTCGACGAGGCCCGCGAGGTCTTTGCCGACCGCGCCGATGCGATGCGGCTCTTCGCCACCACCGCCGTGGAGACGGGCCTCGAATGATCCTCGACGACATCGCCGATTTCCGCGCGGCGCTGCCCCCGGGGGCGCCCATCGCGGGCCTCGACCTCGGCACTCACACCATCGGCATCGCGCTCTCGGACAGGCGGCTCAGCGTGGCCACCCCGCTCGACACCGTGCGGCGCAAGAAATTCTCTCAGGATGCGGCCCGTCTCCTGGCGACGCTCGCTGCCCGCGAGGCCGCGGGCATCGTCCTGGGTCTGCCGCGCAACATGGACGGCAGTGAAGGCCCCCGCTGCCAGGCCACCCGCGCCTTCGCGCGCAACCTGACCGCGCTCACAAATCTTCCGATCACCTTCTGGGACGAGCGGCTGAGCACCGTGGCCGCGGAACGGGCCCTCCTTGAGGCAGATACGACACGCAAACGTCGCGCGGAGATCATCGATCAGGTCGCCGCCGCGTATATCCTGCAAGGAGCGCTGGACAGGCTACAACATATGGGCAATGAAGGGACATGAGCGACGATATCTTGAATCAGTCCGACGCCGTCTGGACCCGCGACACGGTGGAGAGCCCCTGCGTGAAGCTCTGCTCCATCCATCCCACGGAGCGCATCTGCGTGGGATGCCTGCGCTCGCTCGAAGAGATCGGGTCCTGGGGCACGCTGACGCCCGAGACGCGCCGCGCGATCATGGCCGAGCTTCCCTCCCGCGCGCCCCGGCTCAAGGTCCGCCGCGGCGGCCGGGCGCACCGCGCGCGCTGAGGCTCACGGGGGAGAGAGCCAATCCGCTCCCGCGAAGTCCGGCCTGAAATAGACGATCATTCTGCCCTCTGACGCGCCCGCCTCCCACGGCGCGACGCCGTGAAGTGTGAGCCTGTGGAGCCACGTCGCCTCCCCGGGCGCGGCGGGGAGGGGCACACGCTTGCACGTCTCAAAGCAATGGCGCCGCGCCGCGTGGTAGGTCTCCGTCAGGTCCACTGTCCTCCAGCGCTCGGGCGGCACGCCCTCCAGCGCCGCAGTGAAGGCCGCGCGCATGATCTCGTGGCTCCCCTCCCAGACGACGAGCGGGCTCGCCCCTGCCGGGCAAGTGTTAAGCGGCAGCCCGAGCACGAAGGCATGGGGTTCTTGCATAAAGCGCCGCCGCTCCGGGCCCACGGGCAGGAGCCCGTCCACATGGGCCGCATCCCTCAGGCGGCGAAAGCGGTGCGCGGCCTCGCTCTCGTCCGCGTCGCGCTGCGGATAGCCGGGATAAACGATGGAGAGTTGCCCCGCATCCCAGGGGTAATCGCCCAGCATGTCTGGCAGCGGCGGCCCGCCCGGAACGGCCCCGCGCGCATCATTGGGCAGTACGTTGACCCCGGCAAACCATGTCTCGCCGTGCCGGAGCCAGGCCGCGCGCGCGTCAGGGTCCCCGGCGATGGCGTCGGCCACGGGTCGCACGGCCTCGAGCCAGGGGGCGAGACCCGGGACCGTGAACCGCTCCCAGCCCGGCCCGCTCACGGCGCGAGCACTTCGAGGACCATGTTGCCCGCGACGAGAAGCAGAAAGACCCCGAAGACGCGCTTGAGCTGCGCGGCGGGGAGGGCATGGGCGATGCGCGCGCCGTAGGGCGCGGTGAGCACGGTCATGGGCACGATGATGGCAAAGCCCACGAGGTTGATCGCGCCCACGGTGAATGGCGGCACGGGGCCCGAGACCTCGATGAAGAGGAAGCCAAGCACAGCCGGCGCCGCGATGGCCACGCCAAATCCCGCGGCCGTGGCCACGGCGCGGTGGATCGGCACGCCGAAGAGCGTCATCGTGGGCACGCCAAAGGAGCCACCGCCTATGCCCATGAGCACTGACAGGAGCCCCATGACCCCGGCGGCCGCGCGGCCACCCCACCCCACGGGGAGCACGGGGCCGAGCCGCCAGCTGCTCTGCCCCAGAGCCATGTAGAGGCCCACGAGGGCCGCGAGCCCGCCGAAGATGAGCTGCAGCGCCCCGGAGCCGAGCTGCGCCGCCGTCAGGACGCCGAGCGCCGCGCCCAGCACGAGGCCAGGCGCCCAGGCGCGCAGGATGTCCCAATCGACCGCGCCCTTCTTGTTGTGCGAGGCCGCGGAGCGCCACGAGGTGACAACGACGGTCGCAAGCGAGGTTGCCACGCAAAGCTGCATGACCTCCGGCCCGTCGAAGCCCAGCGCGCGGAAGCTGTAGAGAAATGCTGGGACGAGGACGATCCCGCCCCCCACGCCCAGCAGGCCCGCGAGGATGCCCGCGAAGGCACCGATCGCCAGAAGCGCGCCCGCGATGGGCAGAAGGCTCGTCCAGTCCATGGATCAGGCGGCCGCGTCGGCCCGCGCGCCCATGACGGCTTCACGCGCCTGAGCGAGGAGCGCGAGGCCTGCCCCCTCCCGCGTGGCGCCTTCCGACAGGATGCGCCGCCAGGCCCGCGCGCCCGGCTGGCCCGCATAGAGCCCGAGCATGTGCCGCGTCACCTGATGGAGGCTGCCACCGCCCTCTAGGTGCCGGGCGATGTAGGGCTCCATGGCATCGAGCACCTCCTCGCGGCTGCGATGGCGCCCCGCGCCGAAGAGGCGCCTATCGGCGTCCATGAGGAGATCAGCTGGCCTGTGATAAGCTGCGCGGCCCACCATGACGCCTGCCATGTGCGCGAGATGGGCCTCGGCGTCTTCGAGGCTCTCGACGCCGCCATTGATCGCGAGAGAAAGGCTCGGGAAGGCGCGCGCCATCTCGTAGACGAGATCGTAATCGAGAGGCGGGATGTCCCGGTTTTCTTTTGGGCTCAGCCCCTTGAGCCACGCCTTGCGTGCATGGATCGTCACCTGCCGCAGCCCCGTCGACTGCAACGTCTCGAGAAAGGCTGGCAGCACCTCCGCGGGCTCCTGGTCATCGACGCCGATGCGGCATTTCACGGTCACCGGGATCTTCACGGCGGCGGCCATGGCAGCGACGCAGGCGGCCACGCGCGCGGGCTCTTTCATCAGCACGGCGCCGAAGGTGCCCGATTGCACGCGATCCGACGGGCAGCCGACATTGAGGTTCACCTCCGCGTAGCCTGCCTCCTCCGCCATGCGTGCGGCCTGGGCCAGCTCGCCGGGCTCGGAGCCGCCGAGTTGCAACGCCAACGGATGCTCCGCGGGGTCATGGTCCAGCAGCCTGAGCGCCCCGCCTCGCACGAGGGCGGCCGATGTCACCATCTCGGTATAAAGCCGCGTGTAAGCCGTGAATTGCCGGTGGAAGATCCGGCAATGCCGGTCCGTCCACGCCATCATCGGCGCGACGGAGAGGCGGGCGACGGCCCTGGCGGCAGGGGTGTGAGGCGGTTGGCTCATGACGCGGCGGGGTAGCGGATCGCGGCACTGAAGGGAAGTCCGCCGCGCTCAGGCCACAGCTGCGGCGTCCCCGAAATCGAGCCGGATCGCGCGGCCTTCCAAGGCCGATTGCTGCGCGGCGAGCCCCATCTCCACGGCGCGCGCGCCGTCGGTGAGCGTCACCTCCACCCGGCCCTCCCCGCGCACGACGGCATTGAAGCGGGCGTGCTGGTAGTAGGTGGAGCCGTTGTGATCGCCGGCCTCGAGCAGCGCGGGGTCTACCGGGATGTCGCGCTCCGTGGGGCCCTTGGGCGAACGCGGAGAAACGACCACGCGGGGCACCGGTGCGGGCCCAAGCGCCGCCGACCAGAAGCGGCCCGGCCCCGGCACTTGGCATTCGATCTTGCCGTCACGCCCCATGGCGGCGATCTCTTCCTGGTAGCGGGAGCCCTCGGCGAACATGCAGAGCTCGAGCATCGCGCGCTTGCCGTTGGCGAAATCCACGATGACATAGCCATTGTCCCAGACGTCGGGCACCTCGCCGCCATAGCTCTCGCCGGTATGATTCACCGCCTGCCCGGCGGAGGCCATGACGCGCACGGGCTCGGATTTCATCGCGAGCCGCATGAGATCGAAGAAGTGGCAACACTTCTCGACAAGCGTGCCGCCGGTGTTGCGGTTGAAGCGGTTCCAGTTTCCGATCTTGGGCAGGAAGGGGAAGCGGTGCTCGCGGATCGTGAGCATTTCGATCCCGCCCGTGGCCGCGGCCACCTCGCTCAGCAGCGCCGCGATGGGGGGCATGTAGCGATACTCCATCGCCACCCAGACGGGCGCCTGGTAGCGCTCCTCGAAGACCTTGAGCCGCGCGGCTTGGTCGGCGTGGGTGTAAAGCGGCTTCTCGCAGAGGATCGGCAGGTGCCGGATCCGCGAGATCTCGAAAAGCTGGTCCACGTGCAGGTGGTTCGGCGAGACAATAACGAGCGCGTCGACGTTTTCGTCCCGGACCATGTCCTCCATCGTGGCCGCGATGCGCGCGCCGCCCGCCATGGCGGAGGCATGCTCGGCGATCTCGGGGATGGGATCGAGCACCGCGCTCACCTCGCCCTGCGGCAGAAGCCCGATATTCTGGATGTGTTCCTGTCCCATCATGCCGCAGCCGATGACGCCGTAGCAGACCTTCTTCATCGCTCTCACCTCGTGCGCGAGACGAACCGCGCCGCCTCGCTGTCAAACCATGTCTCGGACGCCTCCACCACGCGCCCCCCGGCCCAGCCGCGCCGCGCCACGTGGCCCACGATGCTGCCGGGCGCGGGACCAAGCGCGCCCCAGTCGGGCAGCGTGCCCGTGCCCACGCGATCTTCCGTGCGTGCAATCGCGATCCCGAGGCGCTCCTGATAGGTGAGGTAGAGGCTTTCGGAAAGCTCTTGCCGGGCCAGACCTGCGGCGCCGGGCGCGTCGAGCCAGATTTCCTCCAGCGCAGCAGCGACGCCGTCGAGCCGCCGCAGCCGCCGGACCCGTAGCACGCGCGCTTCGTGGGTCTCGGTGGGCAAGTGTTCAGGCCGCGGCACGGCCTCGGCCGAAATCACCTCCGCCGTGGGAAGCCCGCCCCCCTCGGGCCGCTCAAGCCGGAAGAACGCGTAAACCGATCGCGCATCCACACTCTGGCGCACGTAGTTGCCGGATCCCTGCACCCGCTCCAGGAGCCCGCGCTCTGTCAGGTCATCGAGCGCACGACGCAGCGTGCCGACGGCCACGCCCATCCCCTGCGCCATCTCGCGCTCGCCGGGCAGGCGCGCCCCGTCGGCCAGCCGCCCCGCCGCGATCTCGCGGACGAGCAATTCGCTGATCTGCATGTGTTTGGGCAGGCTCCCGCGGGCATCCATGGAGGAAGACTCGATTATTGATACACTATTGATGCACTCTGTTCCGGCTGTTACGCAAGCCGCAATTGAAAGGCTCCACGCGGAAGAATCGATGAGCGTCGTCCCCATCACCTCCCCCGATCTGACCGGTGCCGAAGTGAGCTGGTTCTCCGCGCTTTGCTCGGACGATTACCAGTTCCTCGGCGTGCCGGACGGCGCGCTCCGCTCGAGCTGGGCCCATTGCCGGGACATCGTGCTGGAGGCCGAGCGGCAGGGGTTTCGCAATATCCTGTGCCCCTCCTCCTACCAGGTGGGGCAGGATACGCTGAGCTTCGTGGCGGGCTGTGCGCCGCTCACCGAGAAGATCAACATGCTCGCCGCCGTCCGCTGCGGTGAGATGCAGCCCATCATGCTCGCGCGCACCATCGCCACGCTCGATCACATGATGGAGGGGCGGCTGACGGTGAACATCATCTCCTCGGACTTCCCCGGGGAAAAAGCCGAGAGCGGCTACCGCTACCAACGCTCCCGCGAAGTGGTGGAGATCCTGAAGCAGGCCTGGACGCGGGACGAGATCACCTACCACGGCGAGGTCTACCAGTTCGACGGCGTCACGACCGACCCCGCACGCCCCTATCAGACGGGCGGGCCGCTCCTTTATTTCGGTGGCTATTCCCCCGCTGCGCTCGATCTCTGCGGGCAGCATTGCGACGTCTATCTCATGTGGCCCGAGCCCAAGGAAAACCTCGAAGGCCGCATGAAGGACGTCCACCAAGTCGCTGAAAAGTATGACCGGACGCTCGATTACGGCCTCCGCGTGCACATGATCGTCCGCGAGACGGAGGCCGAGGCCCGCGAATACGCCGATTACATCGTCTCGAAGCTCGACGACGAGTACGGCACGCTCATCCGCGACCGCGCTCTGGACAGCACTTCGCTCGGCGTCTCCCACCAGGCCAAGGCCCGCGAACTCGCCGACAAATACGGCTTTGTCGAGCCCCATCTCTGGACAGGCGTCGGCCGCGCCCGCTCCGGCTGCGGGGCCGCGCTCGTGGGATCCGCCGACCAGATCCTCACGCAGATCGAAGAGTACAAGAAGATGGGCATCCGCGCCTTCATCTTCTCCGGCTATCCCCATATCGATGAGGCAAAGCATTTCGGCCGCCTCGTGATGCCAGAGCTCGAAACGCTCAGCCTGCCCCACGCCTATGGGCGCGTGCCCGCCACCACGCCCGCCACCCCCCTCGGAACCGGAGACCGTCGCTGACATGGACCGCATCACGCTAGCCAAGGGCGAAGACACCCCACTCGAGCTCAGCCGCATCGTCTACGGCATGTGGCGGCTGGGCGACGACGAAGACACCTCGCCCGCCCATATCGAGGCCAAGATCGAGGCCTGCCTCGCCCAAGGCATCACCACCATGGATCAGGCCGACATCTACGGCGGCTACGAGGCCGAGGAGCTCCTCGGCGCGGCGTTCAAGGCGGCCCCGGCATTGAAGGACCGTGTCGAGATCGTCACCAAATGCGATATCGTCGCGCCTGCTGGCCGCTATGCCGATGCGCGCGTGAAGTACTACGACACCTCCCGCGCCCACATCACCGCCTCCGTCGACCACTCGCTCCGGCTCATGGGCGTGGACAAGATCGACCTCCTCCTCATTCACCGCCCGGACCCGATGATGGACGCCTCCGAGACCGGCGCTGCCCTCGACGCCGTCGTGGCGGCGGGCAAGGTCGCCCATGTGGGCGTGTCGAACTTCAAGCTCCACGACTGGAACCTCCTTCAATCGGCCATGGACGCTCCCCTCGTGACCAACCAGATCGAGATCAGCCTCCTCCACCACGCGCCCTTCACAAACGGCGATGTGGCCTACCTGCAGGAGCGCGGCGTGCCGCCCATGGCGTGGTCGCCGCTCGCCGGCGGGGACCTCTTCCGCAACGCCGCCGTCATGACCGCGCTTGGGAAGATCGCTCAGGCGCAGGGCGTCGATGAAACAGCCGTCGCCGTGGCTTGGCTCCTCGCGCATCCCGCGCGGATCATGCCCGTCATGGGGACCAACAACCTCGCGCGCATCGCGGGCTTCTCCGACGCGCTCAAGGTCGAAATGGACCGCCAGACGTGGTTTGAGCTTTACACCGCTGCCCTCGGGCACGAAGTCCCCTAGACGCACGTATCGAAGGGCTAGCCATGGGTCAGATGGAGACATTCGCACCGACGAAGGACAACAGCCGCAAGCTGCGCGATGCGCTCGGCCGCTTCGCCACCGGCGTCACCGTTGTCACCGTGGCGAGCCCGGACGGCCCCATGGGATTCACGGCCAACAGCTTTGCCAGCGTCTCCCTCGATCCGCCCCTTGTCATGTGGTGCCCTGCCAAGAGCTCCAACCGCTTCGAGGCCTACACCTCCGGCAAGCCCTTCGCGATCCATGTCCTGAGCGCCGCGCAGGAGGAGATCGGCAACGCCTTCGCCAAAGGCCCCCACGCCTTCGACGGGCTCGACTGGGAGGCCCATCCCGACGGCACCCCGCTATTGACGGCGCCCATCGCGCGCTTCCACTGCGCCGAGCATGCCATCTACGACGGCGGCGACCACGTCATCACGGTGGGGCGGGTGCTCTCGGTGACGACGCAGCCCGGCGAGCCGCTTCTTTTCGCGTCCGGCAGCTATGGACGCTTTACGCAGGGCTGAGCCCTGCACATAGTGACGATAGAGGCCGGCCAACGGTCCACGTCAACGACACGGGGAGGGTAGCGCGATGCCGCTACTGCTGGGGCTCTTGCGGCCCCTGGAGAAGCTGAACGATGTGCTTCTGGCCATCGGGCGCGCCTTGGCCATCGCGGCGCTGGCGCTGATGGTTTTTTTCATCCTCTACCAGATTTTCATGCGGCTCTTCTTCGACGCGCCCAACTGGACAGAGGAAGCCGCGCGCTTCCTGATGCTCTGGATGACCGGCCTCATCGGGCCGCTGGCCTACCGCCAGGGCGGCTTCGTGGCCATCGACATGCTCGAACGCGCGCTCAGCCGGGTCCTTTCCTCGCTCCTGTCGCTTCTCCTGCTCGGCTGCGCCATGGCCGTCATCTGGACCTGCGCGCAGCTCGGTTGGGAGAATGTGAACAGCTTCACCGCGCGCGGGAATTCCGCCTCCCTCCGCCTCCCGCTCGACTGGTTCGGCGGCGAGCGTATCCGCTTCAAGAATGCCTGGGCCTTCGCCTCGCTCTTCGTGGGCTTCTCGCTCCTCGTCCTCGTCAATCTCGAGCTGATCCTGCGCCAGCTCATCACGCTCCTCGGCGGGCAGGCGCGCCTGAAGCCGCTGGCCGAAGCCGCCCCGATCGACTGATGACTGGACCGCGCACCCCACTCCCCACCCGCACGAATTTCTTCGGAAATTCGTGCCCTGCTCGAAATGGCGCGCGGGCATGCTGATCTGGTTTCTCCCTGTCTTCCTCTTCCTCTTGATGATCGGGCTGCCCGTGGTGTTCGGGCTTCTGTTGGCGCCCGGGGCGCTCCTCGCTCTCGAAGGCCAGACCCGCGATCTCGCGGTGCTCTACCGCAATCTCTACAACGGCATCGACAGCTTCCCGCTCATGGCGCTGCCCTTCTTCATGCTGGCGGGCGAGATCATGAACCGGGGCGGGATCACGATCCGCCTGGTGGAGTTCTCACAGGCCATCATGGGACATCTCCGCGGCGGGCTGGCGCAGGTCAACATCTTGAGCTCCATCCTCTTCGCGGGCCTCTCGGGCTCGGCCGTGGCCGATACCTCTGCGCTGGGCTCCACGCTCATCCCGGCCATGGAGAAGAACGGCTATACCCGCCGCTTCGCCGCCGCTGTCACCGCGGCCAGCTCCGTCATCGGGCCCATCATCCCGCCCTCGGGCATCATGATCATCTACGCCTACGTCATGGGCGAGAGCGTGGCCGCGCTCTTTCTAGCGGGCATCGTGCCGGGCATCCTCGTGGGCGTCGGGCTCATGATCATGGTCCGCGTCACCGCCGACCGCTACGACCTGCCGCCCGCCCAGCGCGTGGTGCATGAGAATCAGACGATCAGCCCGGTCGAATTCTGGACCTCGCTCATCCTCATCCGGGTGACCCTCGGCTTCCTGCTTTTCCGGATCATCGGCGGGACGGCGGGCTTTTTCAGCGACGACGCGCCCGCCAGCCAGGCCTGGATCAACCTCGCGCTCTTCGTGGCCTGCTGCGTGACGATGCATCTCCTGCTCGTGCAGTACCGCGGCCGCGTGAGCCACGATTTCCGCCTGGTCTGCAAAAAGGCCGTGGCGCCCCTCCTCACGCCCGTCATCATCCTGGGCGGCATCCTCGGGGGCTTCATGACGCCGACGGAGGCCTCCGCCATCGCCGTGGCCTACGCGCTTTTCGTCTCGGTGGTCGTCCTGCGCTCCATGAAGGTGAGCGATTTCTCCGGCGTCCTCGCCCGCTCGGCGCTTGCATCCTCGGCGGTGCTCCTCCTCGTGGGCGCGGCGGTGAGCTTCAAGACGGTGGTCGCCCTGTCCGGCGCGCCGCAGATCCTGGCGGAGTTCATCCTGAGCCTCTCGGAGAACCCGCTCGTCCTGCTGCTCCTCATCAACCTCTTGCTCTTCATCGTGGGCATGTTCCTCGATGCAGGGCCCGCGATCATCATCCTGGGGCCGATCCTCGGCCCCATCTTCGTCGATCTCGGCGTCCACCCGGTGCACTTCGCGATCATCATGAGCGTGAACCTCACGGTGGGCCTTGCCACGCCGCCCATGGGCCTCGTCCTCTTCGTGGCGAGCTCGGTCTCGCGCGAGAAGGTGGAGACGATTGCCAAGGCGATCCTGCCGTTCCTCGCCGTGGAGGTCGCGGTGATCTTCCTGATCACCTACGTGCCCGCGATCTCCATGTCGGTGCCCTACCTCACCGGCTTCATCGCCTGCCCGCCCGAGGCGGGCTTCTTCGAATGCATCAGCCCGCCGCCGCCAGCCAACTAGGCCGCGGGCACCACTGAATTCCGGGGAAAACTCGGAGAAGACCTCAACAACATGGGAGGAATACATGCTCAACGGTCTCACCAAGGCGGCACTGGCCGCCGCACTCCTCGCCTCTTCGGCGATGGGCGCCTACGCGGCGGGCCACGCGGAGTTCACGCTCCGCGCCACCGCGAACTCCAACGAGAACGACGAGGATTACGACGGCCTCATCGTCTTCAAGGACTATGTCGAGGCGGCGTCCAACGGCGCCATCGCCGTGGAGCTCTTCATCGGCACGCAGCTCTGCTCGGGCGGCACGGAATGCCTGCAAGGCGTCTCCGACGGCTCCATCGACATCTTCGTGACCACCTCGGGCGGTGCCTCGGGCGTCTTCCCCTACGTGCAGGTCTTCGATCTGCCCTACGTGATGGCCGATGACCGCGTGGCCGAATACGTGCTCACACAGACCGACTTCACCCGCCAGATGCGCAGCAAGATGCTGGAGGATTCAGGCGACACGATCCGCCTCATGACCATCGGCAATACGGGCGGCTGGAGAAACTTCGCCAACACCCAGCGCCGCCTGGCAGAACCCGCCGATTTCGATGGGCTGAAGCTCCGCACCGTCGTGGCCGACCTGCCCCAGGAACTCGTGAAGGCCCTCGGCGCCTCGCCCACCCCGATCCCGTGGCCCGAGCTCTTCACCTCGTTCCAGACCGGCGTCGTAGACGGCTCCAAGAACGGCATCACCGACATCATGAACATGAAGTTCCCCGATGCCGGCCTGCAATACGTCACCCTCGACGGGCACGCCTACATGGGCGCGCTCTGGGTGATGAACAACGAGACGTTCATGTCCATGGACGAAAGCCTGCGCCGCGTGGTGGTGGATGGCTTCTACGCGCTCCAGCAGGCCACCTTCGCCTCGCCCAAGCGCAAGTCGATCCAGGCCTATTCCGATTTCGTCGCCGGTGGCGGTGATCTCTACGTGCCCACGCCGGCCGAGAAAGCCGCCTTCGCCGAAGCCGCCGAGCCCGTGCTCGGCTGGTTCAACGACAACATCGACGGTGGCCCCGAGACGCTGGAAAACCTCCAGGCCGCCGTAGCCGAGGCCGAGGACTTCCTCGCAGAGGGTCGCGCCGCAGACCTCAACTGATCCGGCGCACCGTTATCAACATTGGAAGGGGCGTGCTTGCGGCGCGCCCCTTTCTACTGGCCGATCGTGCTGCCGGCGCCACGCCCCGCCCTTCCCGAACCCGCCCATCGCGCCAGATCACAACGTGTCATTGGACATTCACAATTCCCTGTGATTTTCCGTCCCAAACGACATTGAGAGAGCGAGCAACATGACGAACTTTCCTGACGTCCACCAGGCAGAACCCATCCCCGAGGCCGCCCGCGAAGAGCTGGCAGCGCTCATGCAGAGCGCGGATCTCTTCCGCTATACCTCCGAAAACAGCCCTGTATCACGCCTCGAGGCCCGATTTGCCGAGCGCATGGGCGTCAAATACGCCGTCGCCGTCTCGTCCTGCTCGGCGGCGCTCTTCATATCGCTGAAGGCGCTGGGGCTCGAGCCCGGCGCCCGCGTGCTGATCCCGGCCTTCACTTTCGCGGCCGTGCCGTCGTCGGTGGTCCACGCCGAATGCGTGCCGGTGCTGGTGGAATGCGGCGAGAATTACCGCATCGACCTCGCGGATTTCGAAGCCAAGCTCCCCGGCGCCGATGCCGTGCTCATCTCGCACATGCGCGGCCACACCTCCGACATGGACGCCATCATGGCGCTCGCCGATGCCGCGGGCATTCCTGTCGTCGAAGATGCCGCCCATTCCCTCGGCACGCTCTGGAACGGCAAGCGCATCGGCACCATCGGCCGCGTGGGCTGCTATTCCTTCCAATCCTACAAGATGCTCAATTCCGGCGAGGGCGGCATGCTCATCACCGATGACGCGGACCTCGCCGCCCGCGCGGTGATCATGTCCGGCGCCTACGAGCACAACTGGAAAAAGCACCCGGTTCTGCAGGAGCCGTTCAAGCGCTGGCAGAACAAGCTCCCGCTCTACAATACGCGGCTGAGCAACCTGTCGGCCGTCGTCGTGGACGCGCAGCTGGCCGAGCTTGACCGCCGCTGCGAGCAGGGCAAGCGTAATCATGATCACATGGCCACCATCCTGAACGCGACGGAGTTCTTCCACGTCCCCGACCCGCTCCCGGGCGAGCACCGCGCCCCGGACTCCATCCAGTTCAACCTTACCGGCTTCACCGACGAGGAGGCCCGCGCCCTCGTTGCCGAGCTCAAGGCCCGGCACCTCGGCGCGCAAGTCTTCGGGCTCTCCGCCGACAATGCCCGCGCCTTCTGGAACTGGGCGTTCCTGCCGGAGGCCTCGATCCCCGGCGGCGACCTGCCCAAGACGCGCGCCATGCTCGAGCGCGCCTGCGACGTGCGCCTGCCCGCGCGCCTTTCGCTCGAGGAGGTGGAGATGATCGCGGAGGCCGTCATCGCGGCCGCCTACTCTGCCAAGGGCACCGGTCGACAGGTGGCCGCCGAGTAAGGGCGCGCTCTTTGTGACTTAAGGCGACGATTGAGGGTGGGGCCAAAGGCCCGCCCTTTTCGCCCGCGCCCGCAGATTTGAGCCTGCCGTCCCCTCACGGCGCCCCGGCGGAGGCAGAACTATGCAATCGCCTTGTGCGCGCCCGGTGCCGGCTTGTTTTGACCGCCCGGCCCGGTAAGCTCAGCGAAACGGGTACATCCAGACCCGGTAATCATCCACGAGGGTTTCGGCATGGGCGATCTCTTCGGGGGTCATCTTCTTGACCACCTCTTCCTTCGAAATCGCCGCGTCCGGGTCGCCTCCGATGGCCGAAAGCACGTACCACATGTAGGCCCGCGTGAGATCGGGGGCAGGTATGCCGAGGCCGACCTCGTAGTACCAGCCCACGCCCGATTGCGCGCCGGGATGCCCCTTCATCGCAGATCGCAGGTACCATTCGAAGGCCCGCACGTAGTCCTGCTCGACCCCGAGCCCCAGCGCGTACATGACCCCGATGAGCTCCTCGGCATCGGCATTGCCGGACCGCGCCGCGGGCCAGAACGCGGCATAGGCTTCCTCGAAGCGCCCGGCCTCCATCAGGTCGCGCGCCTCTTCGATCTCGGCCGCAGCGGGCACCGCAAGGCAGGCAAGCGCAAGCGCTACCGCAAGCTTCTTCATGGTCTCGTCCTTTCGCTCCTCGCGGGCCCCGCGCTGGCGAGCGAGCCCATCACTTCGGATGATTTTCTGCCCTTCGACGAAGATCAAGCCAAGATCGGGCAGCTGCTCTTCTACGACAAGGTCCTCTCCGGCAACCTCAACATTTCCTGCGGCACCTGCCACCATCACACGCTCCATGGCGGCGATGGTCTGAGCCTCGGGATCGGCGAGGGCGGCGTGGGGATCGGCCCGGAGCGGGTCTCGCTCGGCGGGGCCGACCGCATCCGGAAGAGAATCCCGCGCTCGGCGCCCACGCTGTGGAACCTCGGCCACCGCTCGGTGCGCGTGCTCTTCCATGACGGCCGGCTGAGCATCGATGATCTTTACGGCAACGGCTTCAATTCCCCGGCCGAGGAATGGCTTCCGCAGGGCCTCGACAACATCATCGCCGCGCAGGCCGTGCTGCCGCTCACGGCGCAATTCGAGATGGCTGGGAACCCGGCGGAAAACGAGGTGGCGGGGGCGGTGCATGACCGGATCGACGCTGCCTGGCCGATCCTCGCCAAGCGCGTCCGGGTGATCCCGGAATACGGCGAGATGTTCGTGGCGGCCTTCCCCGATGTTGGGTCTCCCGAGGAGGTGACGATCGTGGAGATCGCCAACGCGCTCGGGGCCTTCATCGGCTCGGAATGGCAAAGCTACGACAGCCCCTATGACGATTGGCTCCGGGACGGCACGCCCCTGCCCGCGGCCGCCGAACGGGGCCGGAAGCTCTTCTACGGCAAAGCCAGCTGCCATGCCTGCCACTCGGGCCCCCTCTTCACCGATCAAGACTTCCATGCCCTCGCGCTCCCCGCTTTCGGCCCGGGCAGGACGCGGCGCTTCGATCCCATGCCGCGCGACGTGGGCCGGATGGGAGAGACGAACCTCCTCGAGGACGCCTACCGCTTCCGCACGCCCTCGCTCCGCAACGTCGCGCTCACAGCGCCTTACGGCCATAACGGGGCCTATCCCACGCTGCGCGGGATCCTCGAGCATCATCGCGATCCCCGCGCTGCCCGCGCCGCGTGGCGTCCGACGATGGCAAAGCTGCCCGACGCAGCATGGCTGGAAGCCATTGATTTCGTGATACAATCCGATGCAAGGGAAATGGCCCGGCAAGAGGCTGCGCTCGACCTCGACGGCATTCCCCTCAGCGACGCGGAGCTCAGTGATATCGAGGCCTTCCTTCACGCGCTAACCGGGAAGACGGCGCACACGCGCCCCCTCGGGCGCCCGGATGCCGTGCCCTCTGGCCTCCCCGTCGACTGAGCCGATGGCCGGGCTCCGGCCCCGCGCCCCTAGCGGATCAGGACCCCGAGATCGGCAACATTCGTCCCCGTGGCACCGGTGACGAGGAGCGCGCCGGCCGGCTTGAGCGCATGGTAGGCATCGTTGTTTTCGAGCTGCGCGAGGAGGTCTCCACCCTGCTGCATCGCCGCGAGCCGTTCCGCATCCACGACCGCGCCCGCGGCATCCGTGGGCCCGTCGCGACCGTCTGTCCCCGCTTGCAGATAGACCCAATCCCCGCGCCTGAGATGGAGCGCCACGCGCAGCGCAAGCTCCTGATTGCGTCCGCCTTTTCCGCTGCCGCGCAGGGTCACGGTCGTCTCTCCGCCAAAGAGGTGAATGCCGGGATCGGTCGTTCCCGCCACGCGGCGTGCGGCCTCTTCCACGTCGCCCGTGAGCGCCGGCGCATGGACATGGACAGGCAGCCCGTAGGCCCGCGCAGCAGCTGCCATGGCCATGACCGACGCGGTGTTCGAGCCCACCAGCTCGTTCTCCGCCGAGGGCCCCTCCCAGGCCTCCTCCGGCGCGGCGAGGATCTGGCGCACGGCCTCTGGCACCCGGTCCAAGAGCCCAATCGCCTCGAGCACACGGGCCGCGTCCGCCCGCGTCCCGAGGGGGGGCGCCGTGGGTCCCGAGGCGATCGTGGAGAGGTCATCGCCCACCACGTCCGACAGGATGAGCGCCCGCACCGGCGCGGGCGCCGCCGCCCTAAGGAACCCGCCGCCTTTGAGCCGCGAGAGCGACTGGCGCACCAGGTTCATCTGCGTGATGTCCGCGCCCGAGGCGAGGAGAAGCTCGTTCACCCCGATTTTGTCGTCCAATGTCAGGCCCTTGACCGGCGCGGGCAACAGCGCCGAGCCCCCGCCCGACAGGAGCGCGAGCACGTGATCAGCGCGCCTCAGCGCCGCCTCCACCGCCTCCGCGGCCCGGAGGCCTTGCGTGTCCGGGACGGGGTGAGACGCGGCGAAGACCTCCGCCCCTGCCACGTCGCGCGCATTCTCGGGATTGGTGACGATGAGGATCTCGCGCGGGTTCTCGACCTCGGCCCGCGCCGCCTCCGCCATGCGGAGCGCCGCCTTGCCCACGGCGATGATCGTTGCCCCCGGCTCCACGGGCCGCGCCTTGAGCGCGCGCGCCACCGCATCACCGGGGTCGGCGGCGGCCACGCCAGCCATGAAGATCTCTTGGGCCGCGGCCCGCTTTTCTTGCAAGTTCAGTGTCATACGCGATTGAGCTGATGTCGTTTCAGGAAGTCGACGAGGAGCGCTCGCGCGCGGCTCCTGTGCCGCCGGTGGAGCCGCTCTGCCTCCGCCGCCTCTCCCCGACGGATCGCGGTGAGGACGGCGCGTTGATCGGCATTCGAGCCGTGGGGCGGCGGGCGCAGGCGCAGCGTCACGGACCGCGCCCGCCGCACCTGATCGGCATGCAACGCCACCGTCTCGGCCAGTCGCGCATTGCCCGAGGCCGCCACGAGCGCGGTGTGGAAGGCATCGTCCGCATCCGCCCAGGCCTCGAGGTCGCGCCGCGCGAGCGCATCCTCCATGGCCTCGATGGCCGTCTCCATGGGCAAGAGTTCCGAGCTCGAGAGCCGCCGCGCCGCCGCCCGCCCCGCCGCGGCAGCCTCGAGCACCGTGAGAACATCGTAGATCTCGTCCATGTCCTCGGGCGAGAGCCCCACCACGCGTGCGCCCCGGCGCGGACGGATCGTCACGAGCCCCTGCGCCTCGAGCTTGGTCAACGCTTCGCGTACGGGCGTGCGCGACATGCCGAGCTTGTCCGCGAGCTCCGCCTCGAGGTGATCGGATCCCGGCGCGAGCTCCCCCCGAAAGATCAGCTGTCGCAGCGCCTCCGCGGCGCGGGTGGCAGCGGTCTCGCTCATGTGGCCACCCAGCGTTTTTCTTCGTGGGAGAGGTAGATCGCCTCTTCCACTTCGCGCACGGCCACGTAGTCCCGCGCCTCGTTCTCGAAGTGCCCATGGCCCAGAAGCGCGGAGGCGACATGGGCCTGCAGCGCGTAGACGCAATCCCCCGCGAAGCCAGGCCAGCTGTTGGGCGGAAAGATGATCCGGGTCTCCCGCGTGCCAAAGTCCCGCTGGGACAGGGCACCGTCACCGCTGAGCGTGATTGTCCCTTCTGTGCCCTCCAGCAGCGCTTCGCCGAATGTCAGACGAGGATCGGGCGTATCGTGGTCGAGGTGGCGGTCGCCATCGAAGACCCCGCGCACGCCGCCGTCAAAGCTGAAGAGCACGTGACCGGCATCCTCGCCCGTCACGGCGGGATTGAGGTGCCGCAGGTCGGCATAGACCCCCTCGATCGGACCGAGCAGGAAGCGAAACGTGTCGATCCAATGCACCGCGGTCTCCTGAATGAGCAGGCGCGGCATCGTCTGGAAGTAGGGCTGACGGTCGAGATAGGCGCGGGGCCCCTGCCCGTCGCCGGTGCGAAACCGGAAACTGAGCTGGTGAATGTCGCCGAGGTCACCCATGGCCTCTTTCATCCGGCGATACCACGGCTGAAAGCGGATATTCTCGTGCACGATCAGGGGGATCCCCGCAGCATCCGCCTCCTGTGCGAGCGCTGCGGCCTCGGATGCGGAGGTGGTGAAGGACTTCTGACAGATGATCGCCCGAGGCCCGGCGGCGATGGCCTCGCGCACGAGCGCGGCGTGCGACGGTGGCGGGGACGCGATGTCGATGATGTCGGGCTTGGCGTCGAGGGCCGCGCCGAGGCTCGTGAAGTCGGCCTTCTTTGCCGGGTCCGCATCGACCACGCCCACGAGCTCCGTCTGCGGGTGCCGCCGCCACGCCTCGTGATGGAAGGCGGCGAAGTACCCCGCCCCAACGGTCACGACGCGCAGCATCGTCACAGCGCGGCCTCGACCGCGGCGAAGACATCCGCCGTACCTGCCGTGCCACCAAGGTCACCGGTGAGGACGCGGCCTTCGGCGATGACTTTGTCCACCGCGCGCTCGAGACGCTCCGCATCGGCAAGAGGGGCTGTTGCGCCATGGGTCTCGCCGAGCCAACGGAGCATCATGGCCGCCGAGAGGATCATCGCCATGGGATTGGCGAGGCCCTTGCCCGCGATGTCGGGCGCGGTGCCGTGGCAGGGCTGGAAGACGGCGTGCGTGTCCCCGATATCGGCGGAGGGGGCGAGACCCAGCCCGCCCATGAGGCCCGCGCCGAGATCGCTCAGAATATCGCCGAACATGTTCTCGGTCACCATGACGTCGAACCGGTGCGGCTGGTCAACCATCCAGAGCGCCACGGCATCGACATAGCCGTGATCGGCCGCGATGTCGGGGTAGCCCTCGGCCACGCCGTCAAAGATCTCTCGAAACCAGGCGAAGGCGCGGAAAACATTGGCCTTGTCCACGCACATCACCCGCCCGGGCCCATTCCCGGCGGCCTTTCGCGCGCGCGCGAGCTCGAAGGCGAAGCGGGACACCCGCTCGCTCGTCCGGCGCGTGAGGCGAAGGGTTTCCTCGGCGTAGTCGTCCGTGACGCGGCCCGTGCCCTTGGTGTGAAAGAGCCCCTCCGTGCTCTCGCGGACAAGGACAAAATCCAGCGCCTCGGTGGCGGCGACCTTCAGGGGGCTCGGCTGCCCCGGGACGATGCGGACCGGGCGCACCCCGGCATAGAGATCGAGTGCGATGCGGAGATCGATCTGGGGGACGATCTCCGTCCCGTCCGGGTAGCGGATGTGGGGAAGCCCCATGGCGGAGAGAAGGATCGCGTCAGCGTCCCGCGCCTGGGAAAGCGAGGCTTCGGGCAGCGCTTTCCCCGTATCCGCATAGCACTGCGCCCCGGCCGGCAGCGTGACGGTGTCGAGGGCATAGTCGGATGCGAGGGTGTCTAGGAGGGCCAGCGTGGGCGCTGTGATCTCCGGCCCGATGCCGTCACCCTCGAAGACGGCGATCCTGAAAGTCTGCGCCAATGGCCTGCCCTCGTTGACGGTGAAATTACGTATACGTTATGAGATACAAGAAAGCGGGACAAGGCGGAGCGCGATATGTTTGCAGTGGTGGTCACCTTGAAAATCGCGCCTGGCAAGATGCCGGATTTCCTAACATCCATCCGCCCGAACGCGGCCGCCTCCCTGCGCGATGAGCCGGGCTGTCATCGCTTTGACGTGTGCCATGATGATGCCCGGCCCAATGAAGTGTTTCTCTACGAACTTTACGATGATGCCGCGGCTTTCGACGCGCATCTCGCGACCGAGCATTTCAAGATTTTCGACGCCGAGACGGCACCGATGATCGTCGGCAAGGACATTCGTACCTATGAGCAGGTCTTCCCGTGAGCTGGCGCGTCCACGCGGTCAAATATGCGGAACGCAACGCGCGCACGCGGGCCGACAGCTTCCTCTTCGATGACAATCACGACGCGCCCCATGCCATGGATTATTTCCTCTGGGTGCTTGAGAAGAATGGTCGCCACATCCTCGTAGATACAGGCTATGACGCCGCCGAGGGGGCGGCACGCGGCCGACCGATCTCGACCGATCCGAGGGAGGCCCTGAAACCGCTGGGCCTCGCGGCGGAGGCCGTGGACGAGGTCATCGTCACGCATCTCCACTACGATCATGCCGGCGGCCTGCACCTCTTTCCGAATGCCACCCTTCACCTCCAGACCGCGGAGATGGCCTTCGCCACCGGGCCTTGCATGTGCCACGACACGCTGCGGGCGCCCTTCACGGCCGACCACGTCTGCGAGGCTGTGAAGCGGGTCTATTCCGGGCGGGTCATCTTTCACGACGGAGACGCCGAGATCGCCGAGGGCGTCACTGTCCATCGGATCGGAGGGCATTCGCGGGGCCTTCAGGCGGTGCGCGTGTTGACCGAGGCCGGATGGCTCTGCCTCGCCTCCGATGCCGCCCACTACTACGAAAATGCGTTTGATCGCAGGCCCTTCCCCATCGTCATTGATGTCGAGGACATGCTCGAAGGCTTCGAGACGCTCCACCGCCTGGCCTCCAGGCCGGGCCTGATCGTACCGGGCCATGACCCGCTCGTGCGCGCGAATTTCCCGGAGGTCGCGCCGGGGATCCACCGCCTCGATCGCGGGCCCGATGCCGAGCCGGGGTAAACCGCCGCGCCAAGCGCTTTCCTTTCGTTTTCAAACACGGCAACCTCCGCGCATGACCCACCGGCGCTACGCCCTCTACTACACCTGCCCCGAGGGGCCGCTCGCGGACATGGCGGCGGCGTGGCTTGGCTGGGACGCCGCAAACCTTGAAGAGAAACCGCACCCGGAGCTGGGTCTTAACGCGGCCGAGATCACCGAGCGCCCGCGCAAGTACGGCTTCCACGCGACGCTGAAGGCCCCGTTTCGGACGGCTGATGGCGTATCCGCAGGGTTGCTCTCAGGGGCGCTGAGGGAGTTCGCGCAAGGGCAGACGCCCGTCACGCTCGATGGACTGCGGGTTGCCACCCTCGGCAGTTTTATCGCGCTTGTCCCGGCAGTGCGTTCGGACGAGTTGGACGATCTCGCCGCGTCCTGCGTCACGCAATTCGATGGCTTTCGCGCGCCCCTCACAGCCGATGAACTCACCCGACGGAAGCGTACGCGCCTCACGGCCTCGCAAGAGGCGCTTCTCGACAGTTGGGGCTACCCGTACGTGCTCGAGGAATTCCGCTTTCACATGACGCTGACCGGCCCGTTGCCAGAGCCCGAGCCGGTGGCCACAATCCTCAGGGCCCATTTTGCAGCTGTTCTCCCAAGCCCCTTTGTCATCGATGCCGTGAGCATATGCGGCGAGCGCGAAGACGGGCGTTTCGAAGTCATCGAACGGGTGCCACTGAAGGGCTAGACCGCCCAGATTTGGCCACAATTCTGCGCGAGCGTGCCGTCAATCAAGAAAGAAGGCACGCGCAGTCATGAAAGCCACCTTTGCCCTGGTTGCCGCCCTCGCGGCGAGCCCCGCCGCCGCGGATCCTGATGCTGTTTCCGTGCTTCTCGGCGCACATCATCTCGGTGCGGACGGATTCGAGGAGTTTGTTCCCGGCGTCTTCCTGACATGGCGCGGGACGGTGGATGTCAGCGTCGGTGCCTATCGAAATTCCTATGCCGAACCGTCGGTATCATTGACCGGCGCGGTCGATCTTTACGAGTGGCAGAGCGGCGCGGCACAAGTTTTTGGCGGCCTCGCCTACTACGAGAATGCCGACACCATCACGGATTTCCGCGCGGGCGATTTCGTCCCGCTCCTCGGATTGCAGCTCAGGCAGGGACCGGTCTTCTCACAGATCATTCCGCTGGACGGCAGCCCCGTGGACGGGATCATCACCGTGGGCCTGACCTTCCCGCTCGACTAGGCGCGAAGCCCGGCGATCTCCTCTTCCGAGAGCTGATCGAGCCGCGGCATGAGCTCGAGCAGCTCCCGGGTATAGTCGGATTTCGGACTCTCGAAGAGCGCGCTTGTTTCCTGAAGCTCCACCAGCTTGCCCTGACGCATCACGCCCACACGGTCGCACATCTGGCGAACCACCGGCAGATCATGGGAGATGAAGAGCATCGTTAGGCCAAGATGCTCCTGCAAGTCCTTGAGGATATTGAGAATTTGGGCTTGAATGGAAACGTCGAGCGCAGACGTCGGTTCGTCACAGATGAGAAAGCGCGGCTGTGTGGCGAGCGCCCGCGCGATTGAGATGCGCTGCCTTTGACCGCCAGAGAACTCGTGCGGGTATTTGCGATGGGCATCCGAGGCGAGGCCCACGCGGTCCAGCAGCTCGCGCACGCGCGGGCCGACCTCCCCGCTCGCCAAGAGCTTGTGATGAATGAGCGGCTCGGCCACGATATCGCCCACCGACATGCGCGGATTGAGCGACGAGAATGGGTCTTGGAAGATCATCTGGATCTGGCGCCGGTAGCGCGCGATGCCCGCGGCATCGAGGCCCGTCATCTCCTCTCCGTCGAAGATCACCTTGCCATCGTCCACCGGGTAGAGCGTGGCGATCATCCGCGCGACGGTCGACTTGCCGGAGCCGGACTCGCCCACGAGGCCGAAGACTTCGCCGTCCTTGATGTCAAAACTCACCGCGTCCACCGCGGTGAAATACTCGCGCCGGGACGGGATGAGGGAGCCCTTGGACAGGAACCGTTTGGTGAGGCCCTCGACCTGGAGCAGGGTGCCTGATTTCGAGGCCGTGGAGCGGCCCCAATTGCGCGCGAGGTCCTCGATCTTGAAGGTTGTCTCGCGCCCGCCATAGCTCACCTGTGGGAAGCGGTGGAGCTTGACCTGCGGGCGCGGCACGGCGGCGATGAGGCTCTTCGTGTAGTCATGGCTTGGCGCGCCGAGGATCTGGGCCGTGGTGCCCTGCTCAACCACCTTGCCCGCATACATCACCGTGACCTCGTCGGTCGTGTCGGCGATGACGCCCATGTCGTGGGTGACGAGGATGACCCCCACCTGCCGCTCGCGCGCAAGCTCCTTGATAAGGTCCAGCACCTGCGCCTGGATGCTGACATCGAGCGCGGTGGTGGGCTCATCGGCCACGATCACTGAGGGCTCCGAGCAGAGCGCGAGCGCGATGACCACGCGCTGGCGCATGCCGCCGGAGAACTGGTGGGGATACTGATCGAAACGCTCGGCAGGGTTCGGGATGCGCACGCGATCCAGAAGCTCGATCGCGCGCGTCTTCGCGTCAGACGCCGAGAGCCCGAGATGGAGCTGGATCGTCTCCACGAGCTGCTGACCCACCGTGAAGAGCGGATTGAGGGAGGTGAGCGGGTCCTGGAAGATCATCGCGATCTCCTTGCCCCGGATGCGCCGCTTCTCCTCGGCGTCGAGCCCGTCGATCCGCCGCCCGTTGAGCCAGACTTCGCCCTCGGCGATGCGCGCGGGCGGGTCGAGGAGGCCGATGACGGCGTTGCCGGTCATGGATTTACCCGCGCCCGACTCGCCCACAACGCCCCGGATCTCGCCGGGGCGGATGTCGTAGGAGACGTTCTGGACCGGCTGAAACAGGCCGCGCCGCGTCGGGATGTCGACGGTGACGTTGCGAATGGAGAGGACGGGCTCGGTCATGTTTCTCTCTTTCAAAGCGCGTAGGTATCAGCGCTCTGGCGCGCAGGCGCCATGCCCGACCTCCCCCCCGGGAGGGCATACGCCGATGTCGCACCACGAACGGTTGCCCGACTGGCGGAAAGAAGTGCGCATCCATCGTCCAAAGCGATGCCCACCCGAAGTCGGGCATGGCGCCTGCGCGCTTGCGAGTGCAGTGCTTGGGTCATCTGAGCCTCGGGTTAAGCGCGTCGCGGAGCCAGTCGCCCAAAAGGTTCACGGCGAGCGCAAGCATGAGGAGCGTCATGGCGGGAAAGAAGAGGATCCACCACTCGCCCGAAAAGAGGAAGCCCTGCCCGATGCGGATGAGCGTGCCGAGCGAAGGCTGCGTAGGCGGCGCGCCGACGCCGAGGAAGCTCAGCGTCGCCTCCGCGATGATCGCGAGCGCGAGCGAGATCGTGGCGATGACGAGGACGGGAGAGAGCACATTGGGCATGATGTGGCGGACCATGATCGTCATGGGCCCACGCCCGATGAGCTGGGCTGCGGCGACGTAATCCTTCGACTTCTCCACCAGCGTGGCACCCCGCACGACGCGCGCGAACTGCACCCAGTCGGAGAGGCCGATGGCGAGGATGAGCACCCAGATCGCCATCTGATCGCGATACTCCACGGGCGTGATGCCCTTGGCGATGCCGAAGATCAGCATGGCCACGAGGATCGACGGGAAGGTGAGCTGCACGTCCGCCGTGCGCATGATGATCGTCTCGGTCCAGCCGCCGACATATCCTGAGAGGAGACCGAGGAAGATGCCGAGCGTCATCGCAAAGAGGACGGCCGCCACCCCCACGAAGAGCGAAATGCGCATGCCGTAGAGGATCGTGGAGAAGACGTCGCGGCCCTGGTCATCCGTGCCCATAAGGAAGCTGTCGCCGGTGAACGCATTGGGCGCCATGGGCGCGGTGAAGCCGTTCATGAGATCGAGGCTCGCCGGATCGAACGGGTTCGTGGGCGCGATGAGCGGCGCGAGCACCGCCGACAGGACAAGAAGCACGGTCACGATGAACGACACCACGGCCACGGGCGAGGTGCGAAACGCGTAGAAGAGATCGGACTCGAGGAACCGCGTCATGCCGACACCCTCAGCCGCGGGTCGATGAAGGCGTAGAGAATGTCCACGAGGAGATTGATCCCGACGAACATGACCGAGATCAGCATGAGGTAGGCGGCCATGACGGGAATATCGACGAACTGGATCGCGTTGATGAAAAGGAGGCCCACGCCGGGCCACTGAAAGACCGTCTCCGTGATGATGGCGAAAGCGATGATCGATCCGAGCTGGAGCCCGATGACGGTGATGACCGGGACCATCGTGTTCTTCAGCGCGTGGCGGAAATTGATGACGCGGTCAGAGAGGCCTCGCGCCTTGGCGAAGCGGATGTAATCCTGCCGCAGCACTTCGAGCATCTCGGAACGTACGAGGCGCATGATGAGGGTCATTTGATAAAGGCCCAGCGTGATGGACGGCAGGATAAGCGCGCGGAGACCGGACTCCGTGAGAAAGCCCGTCGACCAGCCGCCGATATCCACCGTCTCGCCCCGGCCGAAGGACGGCAGCCAGCCGAGCTCCACCGAGAAAAGGTAGATGAGGAGGATGCCGATCAGGAACGTGGGGAGCGAGACCCCGATGAGCGAGGCGGACATGATGAAGTTCGCCGTGAACCCGTTGCGCCGGATCGCGGTGAAGACGCCGAGCCCGATGCCGAGGATGATCGCAAAAAGGCCGGAGACGGCGGCAAGCTCCAGCGTCGCCGGCGCCCGCTCGAGCAGGATCTCCGCCACCGGCCGCCCCTGCCGGAAGGAGACGCCGAAGTTCCCCTGCACGGCCTGTTCGAGGAAGCGGTAATACTGCACGACGAAGGGCTGATCGAGGCCGAGCTGCGCGCGCAGGCGCTCGACATCCTCCATCGTGCGCTCCTGACCCAGCATGTTGTCGATCGGATCACCCACGAAGCGGAACATCGAAAAGGCCACGAGCCCCGTGATGAGCAGCACGAGGATGGACTGGCCGACGCGTCTGATGATGTAGGAGAGCATAGGCCCGACCTTTTGCGCTTCACGTCCCGGGCCTGACCCGGGACCTCCACCTCAGCGCTCGCGGGGGCAGAGGCCCCGGCTAGAAGGCCGGGGCGCGTATTTCTCTTGAGCAGCCTTAGTTCACTGTCACCCAGCGAAGGATGAAGAAGTTGTCCGGGCGCTGCGTGAGCTCGATCCCCGCGCGGGCACCCCAGACAAGCGGCTGCACATAAAGCGGCACGTAGGCCACCTCGTCCTGCATGATGCCGGCCACCTCATCGAGCATGGCCTGGCGGGCCTCCTCGTCGATCTCGGACTGGATCATGGGCAAGAGCTCGTCGATGCGGGCGTTGGAATAGGCGCCGAAGTTCCAGCTGCCGAGGCGCTTTTCCTCGTTGGGCGTGGACGCGAGGAAGCGGATCGGATGCTCGGCATCGAAGGTCCCGGGCGACCAGCCGAGGAGGTACATGTCGAAGTTGTCGGCGCGCAGCTCGGGCCAGTAGTTGGACACGGGCATCGCATCGAGGGTCACGTCCATGCCCGCCTGCGCGAGCATGCCTGTGATGGCCTGGCACACGGCCTCGTCATTCAGATAGCGGTCGTTCGGGCACTTGAACTCGATGGTCTGCCCGGTGAGGCCCGCCTCTTCCACGAGGGCGCGCGCGGCATCCTGGTCAAAGCCATAAGGCGCGGCCTCGGCATCGGAGTAGCCGCGCATGGCGGGGCTCACGAGCTGGCTGGCCACCTCGGCATTGCCGCGCATGATCGTCTGCAGGATCGCGGGCACGTTCACCGCACGGGCCACGGCCTCGCGGGCGGCGGGATCGAGGAACATGTCGTTCGTGCTCGGACCGCCCTCCTGCTGGTCAAAGCCCAGCATGATCACGCGGGCCTCGATGCCCTGGATCACCTGCACATCGGGATTGCCGGCAAGCCGCGCGACGTCCTGGATCGGGACCGGATTGATGAAGTCCACGTCGCCGGACAGAAGTGCGGCCAGCGCTGTCGCCGGGTTCTGGATCGGTGTCATCTCCACGCGCGTGAGGTTATGCTCCACATCTCCCCACCAGCCGGCATGGGGCTCGAGCACAGTCGACAGATCGGGCTGGCGCGAGACGATCCGGAAGGGCCCCGTGCCATTGGCGTTGAGCGTGGCGAAGTTGCCCTGATCCTTGTCGGGGCGCACCGCGCCGTTGGCCTCGGCCCAGCCGCTGTCCATCATCATCCAGTTGGCGATGCTGTCGGGAAATATCGGGTTTGGCGCGGTGGTCATGATGTCGACCGTGAAGTCATCGACCTTGATCACCTCGCTTACGGGCGCAAACCAGCTCGACGTGTCGGCCTGTTCGGAGGACGCGCGCTCGTAGGAGAAAATGACGTCATCGGCGTTGAATGCAGACCCGTCCTGGAAGGTAACGCCCTCGCGGAGATTGAAGCGCCAGCCTTCGCCCTCGCCGATGGGTTCCCAGCTCACGGCCAGCGAGGGCTCGATGGACATGTCCTTGCCGCGCCGGACGAGGCCTTCGTAGACATTATTCAAGAAGCCGAGCACCGGCGCGGAATTGACCGCGTGGGGATCCATGGTCTGCGGATCGGTCGTGACGGCGAAGTTGAACTCCTCGGCGCTGGCCGGAAGGGCCAGAACGAGGGCGAGCGCTGTGGAGAAGCGAAGCATGGGACGTTCCTTGGTTGTTGCGGACCAAAGGGAAGGGCCGCCCGGCAAACGGGCGGCCCGCAGGAGTTAGTTCATGGTGCTCATGGTGAAATACTTCACCTTGGGCTGATCCTCGGGATCGACTTCGATGCCGACACCATCGGCCATGCCCCAGTTCAGCACCTGGTGATGAATGGGGATGTAGAGCGCTTCGTCCTGCACGACGCGCCAGATTTCGGCGATGTCGGCATTTCGAGCTTCGAGATCCGTGTTCGAGGCCAGCGACTTGATCTTGGCGTCGAGTTCGTCATTGTCGAAGCCCGTGCCGTTCCAGGTGCCGATGTCGCTTTCGCGGCCATGGACGAGGAAGTTGAACACGTACTCACTGTCATAGGTCGGCACGCCCCAGCCCAGCATGTAGAAGTCCGTCTGACCGTCCGTGATCAGCGGGAAATGCTGCGCCTTGGGCTTTGCATCGAGATTCACGGTGACGCCGATCTGACCGAGCATGCCAACGGCCGCCTGGCAGATCGCCTCATCGTTGATGTAGCGATCGTTAGGGCAGTCGAGCCGGATGGCGAAGCCATCGCCATAGCCCGCCTCGGCCATGAGCTCTTGGGCCATCGCCACGTTGGTGCTGGATTCGGCATCCATGTCCGCTGTCCAGCCATTGACGAAGGGCGGCGCGATCATGCCCGCGGGCTCGGACTGGCCGCGCATGACGACCTGCTGGATTGCGTCGCGGTTGATGGCCATGGACATGGCCTTGCGCACGCGCACATCGGCGAGCGGGTTGGCCCCGTCGACGTTGTCGGCCTCGATATCGGCCGCGCCCTGGTTCATCCCGAAGAAGATCACGCGGTTCTGCGGTGCCTGCTTGACGACGAGGCCGTCCGCATCGTCGACCCGCGCGAGGTCTTGCACCGGCATGTCCTGAAGGAAGTTCACCTCGCCCGACAAGAGCGCCGCCACGCGGGTCGCGGCGTTCTGGATCGGCGTGTAGACGATCTCGGTCACTTCCATCGGGAACTCGTCGATGCCCCAGTAGTCGTCGTTGCGGACCATGACGGTGCGCACGTCCGGCTCACGGGACTCGAGCACGTAAGGCCCGGTGCCGTTTGCATTCGTGGTTGCGAAGGTGATCTCGCCACCCTCGAAATCCTGCACATTCACGGTGTTGTTCGCCTCGGACCAACCCTTGTCCATGATGAAAAGGTTGGTGAGGTTCGACGGCAGGATCGGGTTGGGGCCGTCGGTGACCATCTCGATGGTGAAATCGTCGACAGCGCGGACCTCGGTGATCGAGCCGATCAGCTCTTTCATGTCGGAGTTCGGCTGCTTCGCGCGCTCGTAGGAAAACACAACGTCTTCAGCGGTGAAGTCCTCGCCGCCATGGAAGGTCACGCCCTGACGAAGTTCGAAAATCCAGACGTTGGGATCCTCTTCGCTGGGGGACCACGACGTGGCAAGGGCGGGCTCGAAGGCCCCGGTCGTGTCGCGGATGATGAGTGGCTCGTACATCTGGTGCCGGATCGTGTGCGTTGGCCCCTCGTTCTGCGCGTGGGGATCGAGCGTCAGCGCGTCGCCCGCGCGCGCCCAGCGCAGTGTCTCGGCCGTTGCCAGTGTCGTCGTCGACAAAAGCGTGGCCATGGCCATGAAGCCTGTGAGCTTGGTCATGGTGTTCTCCCTGATCGTGTGTCGCGCCGCCTTGGGATGCGGCCTATCGCGATACCTCATCATGCCGCGCGTTGGAGGGAAAGGCCAATCCGATGAAAAACCGGGCACACCGTCGCGCACTCTTGCATCGATGATCTATTGACGGGCAGAGCCCCGGCATGATGCCGAATTGTCATGCGACATGAGGAGCTTGCCGATTGTTTCTTCCAAAACATTGATTTTTGCCGCGCGATAAATTGTAATCTGGTTCCATCCAAGCAGGTGTCGGAGATGACAAGGACGAGAATTCGGAACATGGAAGAGTTCGCCGCCGTGAGCGGCATCTCGCGCCCGACCGTCTCAAAATTCTTCAACGATCCCTCGAGTGTTCGTCCAAAAATTCGCGAGCGCATCGAGGCTGCCCTGCGGGAGCATGAGTATCGGCCCAACATCTACGCGGTGAACCAGAACCGGAAGCTGACGAAGACGATCGGCATTGTCGTGCCCCTTCTCGTCGACCCCTATTTTGCCGAGATCGCGCGCACGCTCGAGGAGCGGTGTATCCACGCGGGCTACCGCCCGACACTCTTCAGCGCCCATGGCAGCGCATCTCATGAAGAGGAACTGCTCGACAATCTCCGCGCCCTCAAGCCTGCGGGCGTGCTGCTTGCGCCGCTGGGCCGAACGTCGAACAAGGAGGCCCTCCGCCGGTTCTGCGAAGATGTTCCGACACTGATCTTCGACAGCTCAGTGGACGAGCTTGGCCTCGCATTCGTGGGCTCCGACAACGCCCAGTTCACCACGCATATCGCCGACTACCTGTGCCGTACGGGGGAGCCCCCCTGCTTCTTCGAGATGAAGACCCCCGCCAACCCCAACGCCCACCGCCGTCGCCAGGCCTACATCAACGCCATGGAGAGCTTCGGCCACGACCCGCAGGTCGTATCGATCGACGGAGAAGGCTGGGGCTTCGAGGAGATCGGGCGCGTGGGCGGCCATGAGGCCCTGGCGAAGGACCTTTTCAGGACCAACACGGTGCTTTGCAGCAACGACCGCCTCGCCATCGGATTGCTCACAGCCTGCTATGAACGGGGGCTGAAGATCGGGCGCGATCCGGACTGCGCGATTCGTGTGGCAGGCCAGGATGGACACCCGCATTCGCGCTATACGTGCCCACCGCTGACAACCATTTCCCACGACTATGACACCGTCTCAAAGACCGCAGTCGACACGCTCTTCCGCGCGATTGAGGGCAACGTAGATGCTTGGAAAAGCACGCGAATAGAGGGAAAACTGCTCATGCGCGACAGCGCCTAGTACGGCCCATTTTTAACGCGCGCAAAAAATACATTGACGCCGCGGCATTCGCTCCACTAGCGTTGAGAGATCATCCAGTTAGGGAGGAAAACGGATGCGTAAGATGACTGCACTTTGTGCGGCCAGTTCGCTTGCAATTATTGCCAGCTCGGCTGCCTTCGCAGATGGCCACAGCGCGACGATCACGATCGCCACCGTCAACAACGGCGACATGATCCGCATGCAGGGATACACCGACCAATTCACGGAAGCGAGCGGGATCGCGGTCGAGTGGGTGACACTCGAGGAAAACGTCCTCCGCCAGCGTGTTACGACCGACATCACCACGAATGGCGGTGCTTTCGACATCATGACGATCGGCATGTACGAAGCCCCGATCTGGGGCTCCAATGAGTGGCTCGTGCCGCTGGATGATCTTTCCGCCGAGTACGACGTGGACGACATCCTGCCTGCCATGCGCGGGGGCCTGAGCCACGACGGCACCCTTTTCGCAGCGCCTTTCTACGGCGAAAGCTCGATGGTCATGTTCCGGACGGACCTCATGGAGGCAGCCGGTCTGGAGATGCCTGACGAGCCGAGCTGGGAATTCATCCGCGAGGCGGCGGCGGCGATGACCGACCGCGACAACGACATCAACGGCATCTGCCTGCGTGGCAAGGCTGGCTGGGGTGAAGGCGGCGCCTTCATCAATGCCATGGCCAACTCGTTCGGCGCACGCGTGTTCGATGAAAACTGGAACGCGCAGCTCGACAGCGAAGAGTGGAACAACACGCTCACCTTCTTCGTGGACATGATGAACGAGAGCGGCCCGACGGGCTACGCGACGAACGGTTTCAACGAGAACCTGTCGCTCTTCAATCAGGGCAAGTGCGGCATGTGGATCGACGCGACCGTGGCCGCGTCCTTCGTGACCGGCGATGACAGCACCGTGGCCGACAGCGTGGGCTTCGCGCTTGCGCCCGATAACGGGCTTGGCAAGCGCTCCAACTGGCTCTGGGCCTGGGCTCTGGCAATTCCGGCGGGCACCCAGCAGGAGGCCGAGGCCAAGCAGTTCATCGAATGGGCGACCTCGAAGGATTACATCGAGCTCGTCGCGGAGAACGAAGGCTGGGCCAACGTCCCGCCGGGCGCGCGTCAGTCGCTCTACGAGACGCCGGAGTATCAGGAGGTGGCCTTCGCCCAGAAGACCCTCGACTCCATCCTGTCCGCCGACCCGAACAATCCGACCGTGGACCCCGTTCCTTACGTCGGCATCCAGTTCGCGGCCATCCCGGAATGGGCCGGTTTCTGGACCGAGGTGAGCCAAGAATTCTCGGCGGTCTATGCAGGGCAGCAGTCGGTCGACGAGGCACTTGGCAAGGCGCAGGCCATCGTGAACGACGCGATGGAAGCGGCGGGCTACCGCTAGTAACGGGTCCTCCCGGTCCGGGGGCGGCGACTGTCGCCCCCGGGTTTTTACTTCGAACCGACACCTCCACCGTTGCGGGCTTTGGCTCGCGTGTTGGCGGCTTCCCATGAAGCTGATCGAAACGCCTGACCCAGGAAGTTGACCGATGGCAACCAAAGCATCCCGATCTGCGGCCCGCGTGATGATGGCTCCCGCCGTTATCCTGCTCCTCGGCTGGATGCTCGTGCCGCTGTTCATGACCCTCTTCTTTTCATTCAAGAGGTATCTGCCGCTCCGTGGAGACAGCCTGGAACGCGGGTTGGACTGGGTCGGCTTCGAGAATTACACCCGCTTCCTGTCTTCAAGTGCGTTCTGGCCCAGCGTGCAAACGACGCTTGTCATGGTAGGCGGCGTGCTCCTGATCACGGTGGTTCTGGGGGTGTTGCTCGCGATGCTCCTTGATCAACCGATGTGGGGTCAGGGTGCCGTGCGGATCCTCGTCATAGCACCGTTCTTCGTCATGCCGACCGTCTCGGCGCTGGTGTGGAAAAACATGCTCATGGACCCGGTCAACGGCATCTTCGCGCATCTTTGGCGCTTCTTCGGGGCGGACCCGATCTCCTGGCTCTCGGACGTGCCGCTCGGCTCCATCGTCCTCATCGTGTCCTGGCAATGGCTGCCATTCGCGACGCTGATCCTTCTCACGGCGATCCAGTCTCTCGACAGTGAGCAGCTCGAAGCCGCGGAGATGGACGGCGCACCGCCTCTCAAGCGCTTCTGGCATATCGTGCTGCCCCATCTGAGCCGCGCGATCACGATCGTGGTGCTGATCCAGACCATTTTCCTCCTGTCGATTTTCGCAGAGATCTTCGTGACGACGGGCGGTGCCTTCGGGACCCGGACGCTCACCTACCTCATTTTCCAACGCGTCATCGACAGTCAGAATATCGGACTTGGATCCGCGGGGGGCGTTTACGCAATCATCCTTGCCAACATCGTGGCGATTTTCCTCATGCGCATTGTCGGGAAGAACCTCGATGCCTGATCGTTGGCCCTGCCCTGCCCGGCGCACCGCAGCGCGCCCCAGTCAACTGATGAAGGCCACGCGCCCAACGGGAAGGACCTGACATGGCCCGCGCCATCACGCCCCGCCGCAAGATCCTCACCACGGCCGCCGCCTGGACGATCGCGCTCATCATCTTCTTTCCGATCTACTGGACGATCCTGACCAGCTTCAAAACCGAGGCGCAGGCGATCAACGATCCCCCGCTCTTCTTCAATTTCGATTGGACGTTGGAGAACTACGCGGTGGTGCAGGACCGCTCCGACTACATGCGCTTCCTGTGGAACTCTGTCTTCATCGCCGGGGGCTCCACGCTCCTTGGCATCCTCATCGCCGTGCCGGCTGCGTGGTCAATGGCGTTCGTGCCCTCGCGGCGCACGAAGGACATCCTGCTCTGGATGCTCTCGACGAAGATGCTGCCTGCGGTCGGGGTCCTTTACCCGATCTCGCTCATCTTCGTGGAGTTCAACCTTCTGGACACGCGGGGCGGGCTCATTCTCGTGCTGATGCTGATCAACCTGCCGATCATCGTCTGGATGCTCTATACCTACTTCAAGGAAATCCCCGGCGAGATCCTCGAGGCCGCGCGCATGGACGGCGCGCGTCTGCGCGAAGAAATCCTCTACGTGCTGACCCCCATGGCCGTGCCGGGGATCGCCTCCACCGTTCTCTTGAATTTCATTCTCGCCTGGAACGAGGCGTTCTGGACGTTGAACCTGACAGCCGCGAGCGCCGCGCCGCTCACCGCCTTCATCGCGAGTTATTCGAGCCCCGAGGGCCTTTTCTTCGCCAAGCTCAGCGCCGCCTCCACCATGGCCATCGCGCCGATCCTCATCCTCGGCTGGTTCAGCCAAAAGCAACTCGTCCGCGGCCTCACCTTCGGTGCCGTGAAATAAAGCTCTGCCGAAGCCAGGCCGACGCGCAAAGGAAAACGCATGGGACAGATCCAACTCAATCAGGTCACCAAAAGCTTCGGGGATGTGGAAGTCATCCCGCCTCTTGATCTCACCATCGAGGACGGCGAATTCACCGTGTTCGTGGGCCCGTCCGGATGCGGCAAGTCCACGCTTCTCAGGCTCATCGCGGGCCTCGAGGACATCACCACCGGCGCCATCGAGATCGACGGCAAAGACGCCACATCCGTCGTCCCGGCACGCCGGGGTCTCGCCATGGTCTTCCAGTCCTACGCGCTCTACCCGCATATGAGTGTCCGCAAGAACATCGCCTTCCCGCTGCGCATGGCCAAGCTCGACGCCTCGGAAATCACCAGGCGGGTCGAGGGCGCCGCCTCCGTCCTTAATCTCACGGACTACCTCGACCGACGCCCGGGCCAGCTCTCGGGCGGCCAGAGGCAGCGCGTGGCGATCGGGCGCGCCATCGTGCGAGAGCCCGCGGCCTTCCTCTTCGACGAGCCCCTCTCCAATCTCGACGCGGCACTGCGCGTGGGCATGCGGCTCGAGATCAGCGAGCTTCACGAGCGCCTCAAGACCACGATGATCTACGTGACCCACGACCAGGTGGAGGCCATGACGATGGCCGACAAGATCGTCGTGCTGCAGGCCGGGGTCATCGAACAGGTCGGCAGCCCGCTGGAGCTTTACCGGACGCCCCGCAATCTCTTCGTCGCCGGGTTCATCGGCTCGCCCAAGATGAACCTCATCACCGGCGAGGTGGCAGAAAAACATGGAGCTCAGACCATCGGCATCCGCCCGGAGCATATCGACGTAGTGCAAGACGGCGGAGAATGGACGGGCACCGTGGGTGTGGCCGAGCATCTCGGGTCGGACACGTTCTTTCACATCCACAATACAGGCCTCGCCGAGACGCTCACCGTGCGCGCCATCGGGGATGTGAGCCTTCGCCACGGGGACACGATCCACCTCTCGCCGCGCCACGATGAGATCCACCGCTTTGGTCCAGACGGGCTCCGGCTCGCTTGATATGCGGCTCGCCGGAAAGACAGCGCTCATCACGGGAGCCGCCCGCGGCATCGGTCGCAGCTTTGCGGAAGCCTATGTGAAAGAAGGCGCGCGCGTCGTGATCGGCGATATCGACGTGCCCCGGGCAAAAGCAGCGGCCGCGGAGATCGGCGAGGCCGCCCACGCGGTGGAGATGGATGTCACGGATCCCCGGAGCATCGAGGCAGCGATCGGTCAGGGACATGCGAAGTTCGGACCCGTGGACATTCTGGTGAATAATGCAGCGCTCTTCACGGCCGCGCCGATCGTGGACATCGAGCGCGCCGATTACGCCCGGGTCTTCGACATCAACGTCGCAGGGACGCTTTTCACCCTTCAGGCCGTCGCGCGGCACATGATCAAGCACGGGACCAAGGGCACGATCATCAACATGGCGAGCCAGGCAGGCCGACGGGGAGAGCCCCTCGTCGCCGTCTATTGCGCCTCCAAGGCCGCCGTGATCTCGCTCACGCAATCCGCCGGGCTCGACCTCATTCGCCACGGCATCAACGTCAACGCCATTGCGCCCGGCGTCGTGGATGGTGAGCATTGGGACGGGGTCGATGCCTTCTTTGCCAAATACGAGGGCAAAGCGCCCGGTCAGAAGAAAAAAGAGGTCGGCGCGGCCGTGCCCTTCGGGCGTATGGGTACCGCGCAGGACCTGGCAGGCATCGCGGTCTTCCTCGCAACACCGGAGGCCGACTATATCGTCGCCCAGACCTTCGGTGTGGATGGCGGTAATTGGATGAGCTGATGGTAGAGGGCCCGGTCAGACTCAGCGACGCGAACCTCGGCAATATGCCCGCGCAGGTCCTTGTGCCGCGCTACGATCGATCGCGCCTCACAGCGGGCATCGTGCATATCGGCCTCGGGAATTTTCACCGGGCGCATCAGGCGTGGTACCTCCACCGCCTCATGCAGGAGGGCAAGGCGCTCGACTGGGCGATCATCGGCGCCGGTGTGAGACCCGCTGACGCTGCGATGCGAGAGCGCCTCAGGTCGCAGGATTGCCTGACCACGCTCATCGAGCTCGACCCGTCGAGCACGTCGATGGAAGTGACCGGTGCTATGATCGACTTCCTTCCGATCGAGGAAGGGCATGGCGCCTTGATCGACATGATGGCACGCCCCGAGATCCGCATCGTCGCGCTCACTGTGACGGAAGGCGGATACTACCGCGACGCTCACGGCGGCCTCGACAGCGCGCATCCCGACATTATGCACGACGCAGAGCACCCGCGGTCACCGCGCACCGCGTTTGGCGCCATGGTGGAGGCCCTCAGACGCAGGCGGGACGCGGGGGAGAGCGCCTTCACCGGACAGTGCTGTGACAATCTTCAGCACAATGGCGACGTGCTGAAACAGACGGTGGTCGGGCTCGCCCGGATGGGCGATCCGGACCTCGCGGGCTGGATCGAGGCCAACGCATACTTCCCCAATGCCATGGTGGACTGCATCGTGCCTGCCACCGGTCCCAGTGAGCTCGTTCTCGCGCGGGACCTCGGGATCGAGGACGCAGCCCCGGTCACGCACGAGAACTTCCGGCAATGGGTCATCGAAGATCGCTTTTGCGCGGGCCGCCCCCCTTGGGAAGACGTGGGCGCGACGCTCACGAATGATGTGCATCTCTATGAGACCATGAAGATCCGGATGCTCAACGCAGGGCACCAGATGCTGGCCAATGTGGGGGAGCTCCTCGACGTGCCCACCATTGCCGCCTGCATGGCCGACGATGATATCGCCGCCTTTCTCCGCAAGACACAGTCCGAGGAAGTCGCGCCCTATGTGGCCGCCGTACCGGGGATGACACCCCTTAAGTACCTCAAGCTCATCGAGCGCCGCTTCGCAAACGACAAGATCCATGACACCACGCGGCGCGTGGCCTTCGATGGCTCCTCGCGGCATCCCGGCTTCGTCCTTCCGATCCTGCGCGACGCCATCTCAGCCGGAGGCTCCGTCGAAGGTCTCGCGCTCACTGAGGCCCTCTGGGCGCGCATGTGCGCGGGCACCAGCGAAAATGGCCGCGTGATCGAGCCCAATGACCCGCATTGGGATGCACTCAAGCAGGCCGCCGACCACGCGCGCAGCGCTCCTAGGGCTTGGATCGAGCAACGGCATATTTACGATGAGCTGGCAAAAAACAGCGGCTTCGCCGATCACTTCTGTCGCTGGCTGGAGCTGATCTGGAGCGATGGCAGTCGGGCCGCCATCACGCGGTATGTGCAGGCGGGCTCGGCCTGATATCGCCCGAAGAACGGCCGTGGTGCCCCCAGAGAGACTCGAACTCCCGACCCACTGATTACAAATCAGTTGCTCTACCAGCTGAGCTATAGGGGCACGGCAGCGCAGATACGCGGTGCCGAGAGAGCACGCAAGCCCTTCGCGCGGCTTCGGCTGCGGTTGCGCGCCATACGAAATCCGGAAATAACATCGATGCCGTCACCACGAGCCAAGAAAGCCTCCGTAGGCCCGAGCAAGCATGGAAATCGTTTACCATATCGGCGCGCACGAGACCGATGAAGACCGGCTCCTGAGGTGTCTCCTCAAAAACCGAGAGAGCCTTGCCGAGCGCGGGATCGCGGTTCCCAATCCGGGGCGCTACCGGAAACTCGTCCGGGAAACGCTTCAGGCCATGGCCGGCGGCACGCAGCCCGCGGTGAGCCGCGACGAGATGCTCGACGCCATCCTCGGAGATGACGAGGCCGACCGCGTGGTCATGAGCAATCCGAACTTCTGCTGCATCTCGGCACGTGTGTTCGAAAACGGGGAATTCTACAGCCTCGGCCCGTCGCGCGTGGAGGCCTTTGGCCGGCTCTTCGAGCGCGACAAGATCGAGCTGCACATGGGCATCAGGAACCCGGCGACCTTCGTGCCCGCGGTGCTGAAAAGCCTGCCGGAGAACGTGCGGGACCAGATCCGGGCAGAGATGGATCCGTTGGCACTGCGGTGGTCTGACGTGATCCTGCGCCTGCGCGAAGCGCTGCCGGCGGCGGAGCTCACGGTCTGGTGCAACGAGGATACGCCTCTGATCTGGTCACAGGTCGTGCAAGAGGTCTCCGGGATCGAACACGGCGTGCCGATCGTCGGCGGCTTCGACCTCTTGAGTGAGATCATGACGCAAGAAGGCTTCCAGCGCTTCTTGAGTTACTTGAAAAGCCATCCCCCCCAGACAGAGATTCAGAAGCGCCGCATCATCGCGGCCTTTCTCGACAAGTTCGCGCTTGAGGAAGAACTCGAGGAAGAGCTCGACATGCCTGGCTGGACACACGAGGTCGTCGACGCCATGACGCAGGCCTACGAGGAAGACGTCTACGCCATCGAACGCATCCACGGGGTGACGCTGATCACCCCCTGATGCGGGGGTCGGCTCACATACCGAGCGCGGCCTTGTACATGTCGAGGACGGCTTCTTCCTCGGCGATATCGTCCTTGTCGCGCTTCCGCAGTGCCACGATCTTGCGCATGACCTTCGTGTCGTAGCCCCGTGCCTTGGCCTCCGCCATGACCTCTTTCTGCTGCTCCGCGAGGTCCTTCTTCTCAGCCTCGAGGCGCTCGAAGCGCTCGATGAACTGGCGCAGCTCACCGGCAGTAACGCGATAGGATTCCGATGCGCCGTCGCTGGAGGGATCGGTGGAGAGGTCTGACATCGATGGCTCCTGACTGATGCGTGAGCCGCTCGGATAGTGCGCTGCCGCGCGCGCCGCAAGCGGATTAGAAGGGGTTGGCGCGGAGGCCTCGCTCGGTTATCGGGCGCTGGACTACTCAGGAGTTCGCCATGATCATCTCGGCCCTTGCTCCCATTGGTGTGGTGATCACGCTTGTCGGTCTCTCGGGCCTTGGATACTGCATCGCGTCCGCTGCCCGCGCGAAGGCGGCAAAGCTCGACGACGAGGCCATGCGTGCGCGCCTCGCGCAACTGATCCCTTGGAACCTCGGGTCCCTCGCCGTCTCCGCGCTCGGCATCGCGATGCTCGTGATCGGGCTCGCGCTACGCTGAACGCTCAGAGGACGGCGGAGAACCTGTTGCCGTTCTTCACGGCCTCCCGCAGCGTTTCCGACGGTGTCCAGAAGGGATCTCGCCGGGCCAGGTCTTCGAGGCGGCGCAGATGCCTGAGGAGGCCCGACAGCTCCGCCGCCTTCATCGGCCCGCCCCGGTGACGCGGGAATCCGAAGCCGAAGATCATCACCACGTCGATATCCCCTGCCCGCTCCGCAATGCCTTCGTCCAGAAGCCGCCCGCCCTCGTTCATCATCGCCAGAAGGCAGGCCTCCTGGATCGCGTAGGGCTTGAGGCTTTGAGCCTCGTACCCTCGGCGCTCTCGCTCGGCGTCGATCAGGGCAAGGAGTGCATCGTCTTCCCTGCCGCGGCGGGGATCCTTGGCATCGTCGTAAATGTAGAAGCCGCGCCCCGTTTTCTGGCCAAGCCGGCCCTCCTCGCAGAGCAAGTCAGCGATGTCGAAACGGCGGCCGCCGCGTAGCTCCGCGTAGCTCGCGCGGAACGCCGCAGATATATCGAGCCCCGAGAGGTCAAAGCTCTCGTAGGGGCCCATGCCAAAGCCGTAGGCGCGCATGGCTTCATCAACTTGGTAGGGCGTCGCGCCCCGCGCGAGACATCCGTCCGCGGCAAGTCGGTACGCCGCGAGGAGCCGATTGGCGAGGAGGCCCTCGGTGGCGGCCACGCGGATCGGTTTCTTTCCCAGCGCCGTGGCAAAGGCCATGGCCGTCGCTTCGATCTCGGGCGCGGTATCCGCCCCAACGCCCACTTCCACGAGCGCCTGCACATGGGCGGGCGCGAAAAAGTGCAGGCCCACGAAACGGTCCGGGCGACCGCTCGCCTTCGCCAACATATCGATGTCCGAGTAGGAGGTGTTGGAGGCAAGGATGGCGTCCGGGGCCATGACCGCACCGGCATCGCTCAGCAGGCGCGTCTTGAGCGCGGCGTCTTCGTCCACGCATTCGAGGACCAGCTCGCACCCTGCGATATCCGGGAGGTTCGCAGTGCAGTTCAGGCGCGCCAGGCGCGCATTTCGAGCGGCCACGGTGAGCCTGCCACGGGCGATGGCGCGATCATATATGCCCTCAACGCGGGTCCGTGCTGTGACGGCGGCGTCGGCGCTCTTCTCCAGGAGCTGGACCGAGCAGCCTGCGTCAAGACAGGTGACAGCGATGCCTGCGCCCATGAGGCCGCCGCCGATGAGCCCCACTTTCTGGATCGCCCGGCCTGCTGGCAGCCCCTCGCGGGGCTTCACGGCGTCTCGCACGGCCAGGAAGGCATGGCGCAAAGCGGCTGCCTCATTGGTCTCCCGGAGCTCCAAAAAGAGGTCCCGCTCGAGCGCGAGGCCCGCGCGAAATGGGAGCAGGGATGCCGCTTCCAGGCAATCGACAATGGCCGCGGCGGCGCGGGTGGGATGCGTGCTGACGCGTGTCCGCGCCCGCGCAATCGCGGCCTGATACGCCATGCCATCGGCGAAAGCCTCCCTGCGGTCCTTCGTGGGTTTAAGAGGGTCTTCTCGGAGGGCATTGGCCAGCGCGATACCGGCAGAAAGCAAGTCCCCCTCGACCAACCCGTCGACGAAGGGATGCGCCATCGGCTCTTTCAGCGTCACAGGCTTGCCGCTCAGCATCAGTTCGAGGGCAGCGTCGATCCCGACCAAGCGCGGGAAGCGCTGCGTGCCGCCCGCGCCAGGGAGGAGGCCAAGGTTGATTTCCGGAAAGCCGACACGCGTGCCTGCGAGCGCCAATCGCCCATGCGCGGCCAAGGCCAGTTCGTAGCCTCCGCCGAGAGCGGTGCCATGAAGACAAGCCACGACGGGCTTTGCACTCGCTTCGAGTGCATCGCACAGCTCCGGCAGGGAGGGCTCGGCGCTCGGCTTGTCGAATTCGCGGATATCGGCCCCTACCGAAAACGCGCGGCCCTTCCCGATGAGCACGATCGCGTGCACCGATGTGTCGTCGGATGCTCGCTCAAGAGACCGTAGTAGCGCGTGGCGCACGGCCTGCGAGAGCGCGTTTACCGGCGGATTGTCGATTTCCAGCACCGCCACACCGTCTCGCGCACGGTAGCTAACATACTCTGCCATGACGTGCCCCATTCTTCTGGCGGCATCCTTGCCTGCTTGTGGATAACTCTGCGGAAAAGCCCGCTGCGCCGCAAGCCTCGCCGCGCCTATTCAACTTTACGCGCAGAGGCGCGCGCAGTAGGCAACAGCATGGATATTCGTACCATCACCCCCGACTACGCCGTCACCCCGCAAATCGAGCCGGACGACATTCCGGCAATAAAGGAAGCCGGATTCACGACGGTGATCTGCAATCGGCCCGATGGCGAAGTGCCCATGGAATTGCACGGCGAGGTTCTGAAAGCCGCCGTGGAGGCCGCCGGGCTGACCTTTGTGGACAACCCGCTCGTCCATGCCGAGCTTTCGATGGGCCATGTCGAGAGACAGGCAGCTGCGCAGAAGGAGGCGGCGGGGCCCGTTCTCGCCTATTGCGCCTCGGGCACCCGGTCCTCCATCCTGTGGTCGCTTTCACAAGCTGGACAAATGACGACGGAGGACATCCTCGCCGCCACCACAAAAGCCGGCTACGAACTCTCACATCTCCAGCCTCAACTCGAGGCGCTCGCAAAAAAGTAGCGGCCTATTCCGCTGCCAGTGCGATGCTGCGCGGGAGCGTCACGCGGAACGCGGCCCCGCCCTGCCCCGGCAAGTAGCTGATGGTGCCCTTGAGCGCGGTCATGATTTCCCGGCAGATGGCCAGCCCGAGACCCGCGCCGCCCGCGCGCTGGGTGTCGGAAAGACGCGCGAACTTCTCGAAGATGACGTCTCGCTCGGATGCGGGAATGCCCTTTCCATTGTCGATGAAGTCGATGGCCACTTCACCGTCGAGCTGACGCACGCGGATGGAGAGCTGCGGCGTCTCAGCATCGCAGTACTTCTCGGCATTGCGGATCAAGTTGATGAAGACCTGTGACAGGCGGCCCACATCCGTTTCGATCACGATGTCCGCACCTTGCCGGGGCCGCACCTTGAGCCGGGTGCCGAGGGTCGCCGCCGCAAGCGATCTGTCGATCACGGCCCCAAGGGACGCGGTCTGTGTCTCGAGGCTGACCTGCCCGTTTTCCAAGACGCTGAGGTCCAGGAGATCATCGAGGAGCCGCGTCAATCGGGTGGTCTCGTCGTAGATCACCCGGGCGAACTTCTGGCGCTCTTCGGCTTCGAGGCTTTCGTCGCGCAAGATCTCGGAGAAGGCCCTTATGGAGGTCATCGGGGTCCTGAGTTCGTGGCTGATCTGGCTGAGGAACGCGTCCTTCTGCTGCGAGAGCGCGGTGAGCTTGTCGTTTGCGCGGCGAAGCTGCCGGGCGGTGCGTGCCTGCTCGTCAGACTTGGCCTCGAGCTGACTGGAATACTCCATGATCTGCGCTGTCTCATCAGCCACGGCGAGAAGCTCTTCCACTGTCACGGCGCTGCCGCCGGTGATCTGGTTGACCATGGCATGGGCGGTCGCCGCGCCCACGGAGCCCGCCAGCTCTCGCTCCAGACGCGCGAGAAACTCAGGTGTCGGATCGGGCAGGAAGCCGAGCTTGCCCTGCCGCATCGCCTCTCGCTGAAAGAGCTTCTGCGCATCGGAGGAGCCCACGATCCGCTGGGCCATGATGAGGAGATCTTCACTCTCCACCGTTTGTGATTGCGGGCGACCGGTCCCGCCAGCCAGATCGAACACGTCGACGATCTGCGCCCCTTGCAGGCGCTCCAGCGGCGTCGGGAACGTCAAGAGGGAGACGAGGACGAACGCCCCGGTGTTGAGAAGCATCGACCAGAAGACCGCGTGAACCACGGGATCGAGCCCGCCAATGCCAAAAAGCGCCTGAGGCCTGAGCCACGACACGCCCCATGGCCCATTGGCCAGCATGGTCTCGGAGAAGACAGCGCCCGCCCCGAAGGACGGCAGAAAGAGCGCGTAGACCCAAATCGCACTCCCGAGAATGAGGCCCGCGCCTGCCCCAAATCGCGTGGCACCCCGCCAGAATATACCGCCGAGCATCGCCGGCAGCGCTTGGGCGACGCCGACAAACGAGATCAGACCGATGGCCGCGAGCGCCTCTGAGCCACCCGACAAGGAGTAATAGAGGTATCCGAGAAAGAGGATCGCCACGATCGAGATCCGCCGGGACAGGATGAGCACGTAGCGCACATCGCCGGTGACACTTGCCTGCTCTCCCTGAACGCGCAGCCAGATGGGCATCACGATGTGGTTCGACACCATCGTCGCGAGCGCGATGGCGGCCACGATGACCATGCTGGTGGCCGAGGAAAACCCGCCCAGGAAAGCGAAGAGGGCAAGGCCACCCTGCCCTTCGCTCAGCGGCAGCGTGAGCACGAAGAGATCGGGGTTCGTGCCTTCAGGCATCCGCTCAAGTCCCATGACCGCGATGGGCACCACGAAGAGCGACATCAGCAGAAGGTAGCCCGGGAAGGCCCAGCTGGCCGTGGCCATATGATGCTCGTCGGCGTTTTCGACGACCAGCACCTGGAACATGCGCGGAAGGCAGATGAAGGCCGCGGCCGACAGGAACGTGAGCCCGATCCAGCGGCTCTGGCTCGTCTCCCATTGAGAGATCGCAGAGGCATCGATCCGGGCGGCCATGTCCGCGATGCCGCCCCCGAGGCCCCAAACGACGAACACTCCCACGGCTAGCAGGGCCAGAAGCTTGACGACGGCTTCCACAGCGATGGCCATGACCACGCCATGGTGGCGCTCATTGGCATCGAGATTTCGGGTTCCGAAGAGAATGGTGAACACCGCAAGGCCTGCTGCCACCCAAAGCGCGGTCTGAGCCGCGCTCTCGCCGGCGAAGCCGCCTTCGGCGAAAACGGAAATGCCAAGCACCACCGATTGAAGCTGCAGCGCGATGTAGGGTGTCGTTCCGATGACCGCGAGAAGGGTGACGAGGACGCCCAGCGATGTCGACTTCCCGAAGCGGGAGGAGATCAGGTCCGCCACGGATGTGATCTTTTGCGCCTTCCCGATCCGCACGAGCTTTCGCAGAACGAGCCACCACCCGATGAGGACACCCGTCGGGCCGAGGTAGATGGTGAGGAACTCCAAGCCGGAACGCGCAGCAAACCCCACAGCACCGTAAAACGTCCACGCCGTGCAATAGACCGAGAGCGACAGTGTGTAGATCCATGGGGAGTGCAGCCAGGCCACCTGGCCGCGGGCGGCGCGGCGCTCGGCCAGTGCGGCCACGGCAAAAAGCAATGCGACATAGCCCAGGCAGACGGTGACGAGGAGGTTGAAGCTCGCCAAAGCCCTAGCCCCGGCTGATGCGCTTGAGCAAAGGCGACATGAACGCTGCGAGCCCCACCATGATGGCCCAGATGCCGAAGATGTAGAGGAATGCCTGCACGGTCCTGATGCCGCCCTCAGGCCCTTTGACCCAGATCAGCGGGACCATGATGAGGATGCCGCCGAAGACGGGCACGATCCGCGCGGCATCCGCAATCCGCCGCCGCCTGTAGCCGTCGCGCTCGAGGAACATGGGTGGCTTTTCGGCGGCCATGGCTAGCGGCTCGACAGCGTGCGCACCCGCTCCAGCATCTCTGCGTTGGAAAAGGGCTTGGTCATGTAATCGCTGACGCCCGCCTCCTCGGCGCGCTCGCGATCTTTGGCCTGCCCGCGCGCGGTGAGCATCAAAACGGGGAGATCGGCTGTCTCCGGCTGGTCTCGCAGGTCGCGCAGGATCTCGAAACCGGACCTGTTGGGAAGCATGGCGTCGAGGATGACAACATCGGGCATCCGCCGCTCCAAGGCCGCCAGAGCCGTCGCCCCATCCGAATGCGTGTCAACGGCCCAGCCGTCCCGGCTGAGGATGAAGCGCACGGCTTCGATGATGTTCGGCTCGTCCTCGATCAAGAGAACGCGCTTGCCCGTGCTCATCGCAAAGGCCCTCCCAAAACGCCGGTTTCCGGCTGTTCTTGTATGCGCAGCATTCCGCGCTGCGGCGCAGTTGTCAAAGCCTAGCTTGGCAACAGGAGGAGCGTGCCACGCAGGAGCGGTTCGGCACCATAGGACACAGGGTCCCTTGTGGCCGCATAGGCGAAGGCGAGCATCCGCGCGCCCTGCCCGTCGACCACTTGCAGCTCCGCGCGGATCGGGACGTGGGGCCGAGCCAGTGCAGAGAAGAGCGGCCAGAGCGCCCGGCCAACACCGGTGCGCGGGATGGGAAATCCTTCCGGCGCGCGCCGGGTGATCAGAGTGCCATCACTGTCGCATTCCGCGAGCCCCACCCCCTCGCCGACGCAAGGACATTGGCCCATACGGCGAAGCACGACGTCGAGCGGCAAGCCCATGTCATGGGCGAGCGCGAGGGGATCTGAGCCGATCTCGGCCATCCGCCCAGCGAGGCGCGCCTCGGGTAGCATCCCCGCCTCGTCGGTGTAGCGCGCGATGTACTCCCGGGCGAGCTGCGTCGCCGGAGCGGAGAAATCCGGCAGGGTGACGTCCCGCCCCTCTTCGATCTCGGGCAGGTAATGTCGGCGGTGCTCAAGCCAGGCATCGAGCTCGTCCTGAGGGCTCTGCTTTGGGTCTGCGCCATCGGTCTGGGTGTCGAGATAGGTCACCAGTGCCTCGGTCGCGGACGTCAGGCGCAAGGCGTCCTCGCGCAGGTTGCCGTGAAAACGATTGCGCCATGTGGGCTCGATATTGGGATCATCCGCGAGAATGGCGGCCGTGGAGCGGATCGCCGTGATCGTCGACAGCATCTCGTGGACCTGCGCCGACAGAAAAGGATCATGGCTCAGCCGGTCATTGAGTTCCTCCAGGGTCTCCTCCAGCCGTTCGATGCGCGCGGCCTGTTGTGCGATGAGCGAGGCCCAGCCGGGAAACCGGCCCGCCAATTCCTCCACCCGGTCGATTTCAGCTGGGCGCGCTGTGCCCGCCATCGTGTTGGCTGCCTCCGCCAGCGTCTGAAGCAGCGACGCTTCCGCGCCTTCCGAGAGCGCGGCGGGCTCCACATCGAGGGCCGTCGCGATCGCCAGAAGAACCTTGCCTCCGATTCTGCGGCGATTGTGCTCGATGAGGTTGAGATAGCTTGCCGATATCCCGACTTCCCGCGCAAGATCCGCTTGCCGCATCTCGATGGAAAGCCGACGCTCCCGGATTCTGGAGCCGGTCAGGGCGGATGGCGGCGCGTGAGACGACATGGAAATTTCTTTTTCGATTCAGCGTGTTTCTGCACTGCGCAGATAAGAAGTTTACATCTCCTCAAGGGCAGATGTGGATTTATTTACAAAAAAGTTCAGCGTTTCAAGTGGGTTGTTGCTTTGTTTTCGGTCGAGCGGCGATAACAGCAATACACTCGCGAGAGAGTGTGTCCGGGCGCGCCGCGCGAACGATGCGTGCCTCAATCCAATTGGGAGGATTACATGTCCAAACTCAACCTCACCCGCCGTGGTGCCCTGAAAGCAGGTGCCGCCGCTGGTGGTGCGCTTGCTCTGCCAACCTATCTGCGCGCCGATGGCCACGCGGGTTTCACCAATGCGCCGGGCGACAGCTCCGTGACGCTTGGCTTCAACGTGCCGCAAACCGGCCCCTACGCTGACGAAGGCGCGGACGAGCTCCGTGCATTCGAGCTCGCGGTCGAGCACCTCAATGGCGAGGGCGACGGCGGCATGCTCAACACCTTCTCCTCGAAGGCGCTGGACGGCACCGGGATCCTGGGCCGGAAGGTCGAGTACGTCACCGGCGACACCCAGACGAAGCCCGACGCGGCGCGCGCCTCCGCACGCGGCATGATCGAGCGCGATGGCGCGATCATGATCTCCGGCGGCTCGTCCTCCGGTGTGGCCGTGGCCGTGCAGGCCCTCTGCCAGGAAGCCGGCGTCATCTTCATGGCTGGCCTCACGCACTCCAACGACACGACGGGTAAGGACAAGAAGGCCAATGGCTTCCGCCACTTCTTCAACTCCTACATGTCCGGCGCTGCTCTCGCACCGATCCTTGCCGCGAACTACGGCACGGACCGCAAGGCCTATCACCTGACGGCGGACTACAACTGGGGCTACACGACCGAGGAAGCCGTCCGGACCTCCACCGAGGCCATGGGCTGGGAGACGGTCGCGACCGTGCTCACCCCGCTCGCGCAGACCGACTTCTCGTCCTACGTCGCGCCGGTTCTGAACTCGGGCGCGGACGTGCTCGTCCTCAACCACTACGGCGGCAACATGGTGAACTCCCTCACCTCCGCCGTGCAGTTCGGCCTCCGCGCCGCGGAAGCCAACGGCAAGAACTTCGAGATCGTGGTTCCGCTCTATTCCCGCCTCATGGCGGCGGGCGCCGGCGAGAACGTGAAGGGCATCTTCGGCTCCACGAACTGGCACTGGTCGCTGCCCGATGAGGGCTCGCAGGCCTTCACGCGCTCCTTCGGCACCAAGTACGGCTTCCCGCCGTCGCAGGCCGCACACACCTGCTACGTGCAGACGCTGCTCTATGCAGACGCCGTGACCCGCGGTGGCTCGTTCAACCCGTGCTCGGTGGACGAAGCGCTGGCCGACTTCGAGTTCGACGGCCTTGGCAATGGTCCGACGCTCTACCGCGCCGAAGACCACCAGTGCTTCAAGGACGTGCTCGTCGTGAAGGGCAAGGAGAACCCGGACAACGAGTTCGACCTGCTCGAGATCGTGGAGGTCACCCCGGCCGCACAGGTCACCTACGACGCCTCCATCTTCGGCGGTGATCTGGGGACCTGCAACCCGGGCGCATAAGCTCAAAGCTGGGGCGCGACGTGTCGCGCCCCACGCTTTCCTAGCCGCTCCATTCGATCGGTGCGCCCGGCGCACCACCCGCATGCTCCAAGGGGAGAGCCATGGACCAGATCATTCTTCAAATCCTGAACGGGCTCGACAAGGGCAGCGCCTACGCGCTGATCGCCCTTGGTCTCACGCTCATTTTCGGAACGCTCGGGGTGGTGAACTTCGCCCACGGCGCGCTCTTCATGCTGGGTGCCTTTTGCACGGTCACGCTGAGCCGCTTGCTCAGCCTGTCCCATGAAGTGGTCGACGAGACACGGACCGACTTCCTCGGAAACCCGCTCAAGGTGGATGTCCCCTACATATACGATTGGTTCGGAGAGGCCGCGGGCGCCGCGATCATCGATTGGTCGGTGCCGCTCTCGATCCTCTTTTCGATCCCGATCATGATCGCCATCGGCGTGGCCATGGAGCGTGGCCTCATCAAGCACTTCTACAAGCGCCCCCACGCGGACCAGATCCTCGTGACCTTCGGCCTTGCCATCGTGCTGCAAGAAATCATCAAGTACTATTTCGGCGCCAACCAGATCCCCGCCCCCGCGCCCGACGCCTTCATTGGCTCGTTCGACTTCGGCGCGGCGATCGGCATGGATCCCGGCGCGATCATCTATCCCTACTGGCGGATCGTCTACTTCCTCTTCTCGATGATCATCATCGCCGCGGTGTTCGCATTCCTGCAGTTCACGACCTTTGGCATGGTCGTCCGCGCCGGCATGGCTGACCGCGAGACGGTGGGCCTTCTCGGTATCAATATCGACCGCCGTTTCACGATCATGTTCGGCATCGCCGCCGCCGTGGCGGGGCTCGCTGGCGTGATGTACACGCCCATCGTTTCGCCCAACTACCACATGGGCATGGATTTCCTCGTGATCTCCTTCGTCGTGGTCGTGGTGGGCGGTATGGGTTCGCTCCCCGGTGCCGTGCTTGCCGGGTTCGTGCTCGGCATTCTCGAGAGCTTCGCCTCCATGCGCGAAGTGATCAGCGTCCTGCCGGGCATCAACCAGGTCGTCATCTACCTGGCCGCAATTCTCATTCTACTGACGCGTCCGCGTGGCCTGATGGGCCGCAAGGGCGTGATGGAGGACTAATCCATGCTTGGTCTCGACAAGAAAGACTTCCGTCTCCTCCTGATCGTCACGGTGCTGGTGATCGCGGCCCCGCTCCTGCTGAACCCCTTCCCCGAGGGCTCGGCGATGGCGCAGTTCAACGCGGGCTATCCGGACCTGATGCAGCGTTTCGTGATCTTCGGGATCTTCGCGATCGGCTTCAACATCCTCTTCGGCCTCACGGGCTACCTCTCCTTCGGCCACGCGGCCTTTCTCGGAGCAGGCTCCTACGCGGGCATGTGGATGCTGAAGCTCTTGTCGATGAACGTAATCCCCGCGATCATCTTCTCGACACTCATCGCCGGGGTCATCTCGCTGGCGATCGGATACATCTCGCTGCGGCGCTCGGGCATCTACTTCTCGATCCTGACCCTAGCCTTCGCGCAGATGGCCTTTGTGCTCGCAGCCTCGGTGCTTACCCCGATCACCGGCGGTGAAACCGGCCTTCAGCCCGCCCTCGGCGATCCGCGCATCCTGCCGGAATTCCTCGGTGGCGGGTCCGTGACGGCAGAGGGCAACATCCCGAAGCCCAGCCTCTTTGGCATGGAGATGACGGCGAGCACTGAGATAGGCGTCGGGAACTGGCTCTGGACGTTCAACTGGGGCTACTACCTGAGCGGCCTGGTGATGCTGATGTCGTTCTACATCGCGATCCGCATCTTCCGCTCGCCCTTTGGCCTCATGCTCCGCGCGATCAAGTCGAACCAGAACCGCCTGAGCTACACGGGCCTCAACACCCGCCCCTACATGCTCGCCTGCTTCGTCATCTCGGGCATGTATGCGGGCCTCGCCGGTGGCCTCATGGCCGCCATGGACCCCCAGGTCGGGGCGGAGCGCATGCAGTGGACAGCTTCTGGCGAGGTGGTGCTCATGACCATCCTCGGCGGTGTCGGCACGCTCATCGGGCCGGTCCTCGGCGCGGGCCTCATCAAGTACTTCGAGAACATCTTCTCGAAGATCAACAAGGCCACGCTGGAAGGCTGGTTCGCCTTTGCGCCTGACTGGCTCGAGGGGGTCATGGTCTCCATGGTTTACCCCTTCATCGGCAAGGGCTGGCACCTCACGCTCGGCCTCATGTTCATGGCCGTGATCATCTTCCTGCCCGGCGGTCTCGTTGAAGGCGGCAAGCGGATCGGCGACTGGGTCCGCGGCAAGCGCGGCAAGGAAGAGGCCGAGGGCGGCCAAGTGAAACCGGCAGAGTAAGGAGCGGACAGATGGGAATTCTCGAAGTCAAGAATGTCGGCAAACGCTTTGGCGGCCTTCAGGCGCTGAGCGAAGTGAACCTCAGCGTCGCCGAAAACAGCGTGCATGCCATCATCGGGCCGAATGGCGCTGGCAAATCCACCCTCCTCAACTGCCTCGTGGGCAAGCTGATCCCAGATACGGGCTCTGTCATGTTCGACGGAAACTCCGTGCTGGGCCGCTCGCCCCACGAGATCAACCAGATGGGCATCTCACGCGTCTTTCAGACGCCGGAGATCTTCGGCGATTTGACCGTGATGGAAAACGTGATGATCGCCTGCTTTGCCAAGCGTGATGGCTCCTACAAGCTCTCCGCGTTCGGCGCGGTGCGCAAGGAGAACGACATCCACGAAATGGCGCGGCACATCCTCGAGGACGTCAACATGCTCGAGAAATCGGGCATGCACGCGGCCTCCCTCTCGCGCGGTGACAAGCGGCGCCTCGAGATGGCCATGTGCCTGAGCCAGGAGCCTCGGCTTCTGCTTCTCGACGAGCCCACCGCGGGCATGGCGCGCGCCGACACCAACAACACGATCGACCTGCTGAAGACGATCCGGGACCGCCGCAACATCACGATGTGTATCATCGAGCATGACATGCACGTGGTCTTCAGCCTCGCCGAGCGGATCACCGTGCTCGCGCAAGGGACGCCGCTCGTGGAGGAGACGCCCGATAACATCAAAGGCCATCCCAAGGTGCGCGAAGCGTATCTCGGCGAGGCACAGGTCTAAGGGCGCCGAAATTTCCAAAGAAATTTCTGTCCCATAACGCGCTCCGGCACCCACGAATTTTCTTCGGAAAATTCGGCCCCCGCGCAGGAGGAACAAGATGAACCAACCGTTTAACCCCAATGCCAACCACGCGGCGACGGCCCCGGCCTTCTTCAGCGTCTATGATATGCATGCCTATTACGGCGAGAGCTACATCGTCCAAGGCATCAGCTTCAACATCCACGAGGGCGAAATCCTCGCCCTTCTGGGTCGCAACGGCGCAGGCAAGACATCCACGCTCCGCGCCATCGCGCGCACCGGTTCGCCGATGGTCACGCAGGGCGAGATCTGGCTCGATCACCAGCCGCTTCACGAGATGGCCTCGCACGAGGCCTCCCAGGCGGGGCTCGGCCTCGTGCCCGAGGATCGTCGGATCATTCCGGGCCTCACCGTGGAGGAAAACCTGCAACTCGCGCAGATCGCGCCGCCCAAGGGCTGGGGGCTCGACCGGGTCTACGACCTCTTCCCGCGCCTCGGCGAACGCCGAAAGCAGGAGGGCGTGACGCTTTCGGGCGGCGAGCAGCAGATGCTCTCCATCGCCCGCGCGCTTTGCCGCGATATCAAGGTGCTGCTCCTCGACGAGCCCTATGAGGGCCTCGCGCCCGTCATCGTGCAGGAAATTGCCAAGACGCTGAACCACATCCGCGACCAGGGCATCACCACCGTCATCGTTGAGCAGAACGCCGTGGCGGCACTCAAGCTGGCCGACCGCGCCGTGATCCTCGATACCGGCACGGTCGTCTATGACGGCTCTGCGCAGGAGGTGCTCGACGACGAGAAGCTGCGCGCCGAGTACCTGGCCATCTGACTTTCTAAGGGGGCCTCCACGGCCCCCTTTTTACGACATCAAGGAGCGCCGCCATGCTGGATGAGAGCCAAAAAACCTACGCCCCCTCCCCCGATTTCGTGGCCAAGGCCCATGCCGACGAGGCGACCTACGAGGAGATGTATGCCGCCTCCATGGCCGATCCCGATGCGTTCTGGGCCGAGCACGGCAAGCGCTTGGACTGGATCAAGCCTTTCACGAAGGTGAAGAACTCGACGTTCGCGCATCCGGACGTCTCCATCAAATGGTACGAAGACGGGACGCTCAACGTCGCGGCCAATTGCATCGACAGGCATCTGGAAAAAAGGGGCGACCAGACGGCGATCATCTGGGAGGCAGACGACCCGAACCTTTCAAAGCAAATTACCTACCGCGAGCTTCACGAGCAGGTTTGCAAGCTCTCGAACGTCTATAAATCGCTCGGCGTGGGCCGCGGCGACCGCGTCGTGCTCTACATGCCGATGATCCCGGAAGCGGCCTATGCCATGCTGGCCTGCGCGCGGATCGGTGCGATCCATTCCATCGTCTTCGGGGGCTTCTCCCCTGATGCCCTGGCGGCACGCATCTCCGGCTGCGAAGCGTCCCTCGTCGTGACCGCAGACCAAGCGCCGCGCGGAGGGCGGAACACCCCGCTCAAAGCCAATGCCGACAAGGCCATGGAAAGCTGCGGTGACGTACCCATGCTCGTCGTCGCGCGCACCGGCGAAGGCCCGGGCATGAAAGAGGGACGCGATCATTCGTACGAGGCGCTCATGGCGGACGCCTCCGCCGACTGCCCGCCCGAGGAGATGAACGCCGAAGACCCTCTCTTCATTCTCTACACGTCCGGCTCAACGGGTCAGCCCAAGGGCGTGCAGCATTGCACGGGCGGGTATCTCGTCTACGCCTCGATGACGCACCAATACACGTTCGATTACCACGACGGGGACATCTTCTGGTGCACCGCTGACGTGGGCTGGGTGACCGGCCACAGCTACATCGTCTATGGCCCGCTCGCCAACGGCGCCACCACGCTCATGTTCGAAGGCGTGCCCACCTATCCCGATGCGGGCCGTTTCTGGGCCGTCTGTGAAAAGCACAAGGTCAATCAGTTCTACACCGCGCCCACCGCCATCCGCGCGCTCATGGGGCAAGGCAACGGCTTCGTGGAGAAATACGACCTCAGCGATCTCAAGATCCTGGGAACGGTGGGGGAGCCCATCAACCCGGAAGCGTGGAACTGGTACAACGACATTGTGGGCAAGGGAAAATGCCCCATCGTCGACACGTGGTGGCAGACAGAGACAGGCGGGCACATGATGACCCCCCTGCCCGGCGCCCACGCGACGAAGCCCGGCAGCGCCATGAAGCCCTTCTTCGGCGTCAAGCCCGTCGTGCTCGAGCCCACCACGGGCGAGGTCATAGAGGGCAACGGCGTCGAGGGCGTGCTCTGCATCGCCGATAGCTGGCCCGGGCAGATGCGCACGGTCTACGGCGACCACGAGCGCTTCGTGAAAACCTACTTCTCGGACTACAAGGGATACTATTTCGCCGGCGACGGCTGCCGCCGCGATGCCGACGGGGATTACTGGATCACCGGCCGCGTCGATGACGTCATCAACGTGTCGGGCCACCGCATGGGCACCGCGGAAGTGGAGTCCGCGCTTGTGGCGCACAAGAAGGTTTCCGAGGCCGCGGTGGTCGGCTACCCGCACGAGATCAAGGGACAGGGCATTTACTGCTACGTGACGCTGATGTCGGGCGAAGAGCCTTCGGACGAGCTTCGCGCGGAACTCCAGACCTGGGTGCGCAAAGAAATCGGGCCCATTGCCAAGCCGGACCTGATCCAATGGGCGCCCGGCCTGCCAAAGACGCGTTCGGGCAAGATCATGAGGCGCATCCTGCGCAAGATCGCGGAAAACGATTTCGGAGCGCTCGGGGACACTTCCACGCTCGCCGATCCCGCGGTCGTCGACGACCTCATCGAAAACCGCCAAAACCGCAGCTGAACTGCCGAAGCTGCGGCGACCACAAACCGTGGTCTCAAGAAGCCCCTTCCCGTCCCCTGGGAAGGGGCCTTTTCTTTTCCGCCAAAGTCCCTTGCTGAGAGTGCGAGGGCTTCAGGACCGCGATACGCTCCGCCCCTTCCCCTCAAGTGCACCTTGTTCTATAGCGCGAAAAACGCCACGTAAGGCCAAGAAGAACGCGTGAGGGGCAATGACCAAGGACAATCTCGACGGCGATGTCGCCTTCATCAAGGCGCTGGCAGAGCTCCTGAAGGCCAATGAGCTCACGGAACTCGAAGTCACCCGCGCCTATGGCCAAGATGACAGTCTCAACGTGCGTGTGAGCCGCGCTGGCCTCGACGTCGGCCGCGCGGGAGGGAGCGAAAACATGGGTGCTCTTCTGGCAGCACTGAATGCGGCGCAGTCGGCCGCGCCAGCTCCGGCGGCGGCTGCCGCGCAAGTCCAGCAGGCGCCAGCGCCGGCTTCGGCCGCTTCGGGCGGGAACGAGGATCCGGCCAGCCATCCGGGCGCCGTCACCTCCCCCATGGTCGGGACCGCATACTTGCAGTCCGAGCCCGGCGCACCCGCATTCGTGGCGCAGGGTCAGACGGTGAAAGAAGGCGACACGATCCTCATCATCGAGGCCATGAAAACGATGAACCAGATCCCGGCACCGCGCTCCGGAAAGGTCACCCGCATTCTCGTGGATGATGGCGCCCCCGTGGAGTACGGCGCGCCCCTGATGATCATCGAGTGATGTTTCAGAAAGTCCTGATCGCTAACCGAGGCGAAATCGCCCTCCGCGTCATCCGCGCTTGCCGGGAGATGGGCATCGCCTCGGTCGCCGTCCATTCCACGGCCGATGCAGACGCCATGCATGTGCGCATGGCCGACGAAGCGATCTGCATCGGGCCCGCGCCATCGCCGAAAAGCTACCTGAATATCGCGGCCATCATCTCGGCAGCAGAGATCACCGGCGCGGACGCGATCCATCCCGGGTACGGCTTCCTGAGCGAGAACGAGGCGTTTGCACAAGCGCTCGAGGATCACGGCATCACTTTCATCGGTCCCAAGGCCGAACATATCCGCGTCATGGGTGACAAGATCACCGCGAAGGACACGATGAAAGCGCTCGGCGTCCCGTGCGTGCCGGGCTCGGACGGCGGCGTGGCCGATGTCGAAGCCGCGCTCAAGATCGGCGCGGAGGCGGGGTATCCCGTTATCGTGAAGGCCACCGCCGGCGGCGGTGGGCGCGGCATGAAGGTCGCGCGCTCCGAAAGCGAGCTCGAGACGGCATTCCGCACCGCACGCTCGGAGGCAAAAGCCGCCTTCGGCAACGACGAAGTCTACATCGAGAAATACCTGACCACGCCACGCCACATCGAGATCCAGGTGTTCGGCGACGGAAATGGCGGCGCCGTGCATCTCGGAGAGCGTGACTGCTCGCTGCAACGGCGGCACCAGAAGGTCTTCGAAGAGGCGCCAGGCCCCGCCATCAGCGCCGACGAGCGGGCGCGCATCGGTAAGATCTGCGCCGATGCCGTGGCAAAGATCAACTACACCGGCGCGGGCACCATCGAATTCCTCTACGAGAATGGCGAGTTCTACTTCATCGAGATGAACACGCGCTTGCAGGTCGAACACCCTGTAACGGAAGCCATTTTTGGCGTGGACCTCGTGCGCGAGCAGATCCGCGTGGCCGAGGGCCTGCCGCTTTCTTTCACGCAGGACGACCTGACAATCAATGGCCACGCCATCGAGGTGAGGATCAACGCAGAGACGTTCCCCGCCTTCGCGCCGCGACCGGGCCGCATCACGCAGTACCACGCGCCGGGCGGGCTGGGCGTGCGCATGGATAGCGCGCTCTACGACGGCTACATGATCCCTCCGCATTACGACTCGCTCATCGGTAAGCTCATCGTTCACGGGCGCGACCGGCCCGAGGCGCTCGCCCGTCTCAATCGCGCACTTGGTGAGTTGATCGTCGATGGGGTGGAGACCACGGTGCCGCTCTTCCACGCGCTCCTCGCGGAGGACGATATCCATGCCGGTGACTACACGATCCACTGGCTGGAGAAGTGGTTGGAGAAGGTCGGCTAGGCTTTAGTCGCTTTTCAAAATAATCTGAGCTACGCTTTCCGAGTGCCAATTGTCCGCTCGGCCTACAGACATGCGTGATGACGTGCTCCTGACGCCCGACCTTTTGTTGCGGGCCTATCAAGTTGGGATTTTTCCCATGTCGGAAGCGCGCCATTCCGCCACCCTCTTCTGGGTGGATCCGGAGCGCCGCGGCGTGATGCCCCTCGACAAGCTGCACATTTCCCGGAGCCTGAAGCGCACTTTGCGTCGCGGCGGCTACGACATTCGCGTAAACACGGATTTCTCCGGGGTCGTGGAAGGCTGCGCCGACAGGCAGGAAACATGGATCAACGAGGAGCTGCGCCTTCTCTACCTCGATCTCTTTCTGAGCGGGCATGCCCATTCCATGGAAGTCTGGGATGATGAGGGGCTCCGCGGTGGCATCTTCGGCGTGGCCATCGGCGGTGCGTTTTTCGGAGAGAGCATGTTCTCTGCGCGGACGAACGGATCCAAGATCGCGATGGTGTACCTCGTGGACCGGCTCGTGCGCGCGGGCTTCACCCTCTTTGACACGCAGTTCATTACCGATCACCTCGCCTCGCTGGGCGCGATCGAAATCAAGCGGAGTGCCTACCGGCGCGCCCTGACCAGGGCCTTGTCAACGAACGCGGATTTCATGGCCGTGCCGGGGCCCGCGAGCGCTCAGGATGTCCTACAGCGGATGACCCAGACGTCGTAGCGTCCGTGATCCATGGCGTTGAGGGCCGGCGAGGACGCGATCATCCACCCGGCAAAGATCTCTTGAGCGGCGGCTTGGTCTTCGACGCGCAGAAAGGCGTAGGCGTCACCGGCTGGGTTGCCCGTGGGATACCGGCACTCTTCCAGCAGAATGTCTATTTGTCCGAGCCGCGCCGATTGCCCGATCCCCAGATCTACGTCGGAAAGCTCGCCGGTCACGCGATCAAGGAGCCGAATGGTGGCGCCCTGCCCCAGGCTCGCCTCTTGCGCGGCGACGCCTCCGGCGAGCGACAGGGCCGCCACTGCCACGAGACGTGACCCGAATTTGGCTTGGGGCGGTTTCGTCATTCCCGACACCTGACCTCGAGCGCGGTACAGCCTCGGCGGCTTATCCCGCCGTCGCGGGCTCCTTGGCATCCGCGTGGATCATCAGGGGCGCGGCTTCTGCCGTGACCGCTTCCTCGTTCACCACGACCTCGGTCACGCTCTCCATGCCGGGGAGATCAAACATCGTGTCGAGCAGGATACCCTCGAGAATGGACCGCAGGCCACGGGCACCGGTCTTCCGCTCGATCGCTTTCTTGGCGATGGCACGCAGCGCATCTTCGGTGAAGGTCAGTTGCGTGTCCTCGAGATCGAAGAGGCGCTGGTACTGCTTTACAAGCGCGTTCTTCGGCTCGGTGAGGATGGTGACAAGCGCATCTTCATCGAGGTCTTCCAGCGTGGCGATGACGGGCAGGCGGCCGACGAATTCCGGGATGAGGCCGAACTTCAGGAGGTCCTCCGGCTCAAGATCCTGGAAGAGGTCACCGGTGCCGCGGTCGTCATTGTCCTTCACATCCGCGCCGAAGCCGATGGACGTGCCCTTGCCGCGCTGTGCGATGATCTTGTCGAGGCCCGCGAAGGCACCACCGACGATGAAAAGGATGTTGGTCGTGTCGACCTGCAGGAACTCCTGCTGGGGATGCTTGCGCCCCCCCTGCGGCGGCACGCTCGCAACGGTGCCTTCCATGATCTTGAGCAGAGCCTGCTGCACGCCCTCGCCGGACACGTCCCGCGTGATCGACGGGTTGTCGGACTTCCGCGTGATCTTGTCGACCTCGTCGATATAGACGATCCCGCGCTGCGCGCGTTCGACGTTGTACTCCGAAGCCTGCAGCAGCTTCAGGATGATATTCTCCACGTCCTCGCCAACATAACCCGCTTCGGTGAGCGTCGTGGCGTCGGCCATCGTGAACGGCACGTCGAGGATGCGTGCGAGCGTCTGCGCGAGCAGCGTTTTGCCGCAGCCGGTGGGGCCAACGAGCATGATGTTGGACTTCGCGAGCTCGATGTCCGTGCTCTTCTGCGCGTGATTGAGGCGCTTGTAGTGGTTGTGCACGGCCACCGAGAGCACCCGCTTCGCCACCGGCTGCCCGATGACGTAATCATCGAGCACTTCGCAGATCTCTTTCGGCGTGGGCACACCATCCGCGGATTTCAGACCGGAGGATTTCGTCTCCTCTCGGATAATGTCCATGCAAAGCTCGACGCATTCATCGCAGATGAACACGGTCGGCCCGGCGATGAGCTTGCGCACCTCGTGCTGTGACTTCCCGCAGAAGCTACAATACAGGGTGTTTTTGCTGTCGCCCGAATTGCTTGCCATCGCTCTTGTCCTTCCGGGGAATGCCCGCTCCCCAATGCGTGTGAACCGCGTAATTCTGAAGAGGGAGCCTATGGGCATCCCGCCGGAGCCACAATGGCAAAAAGCGGGATCAATCCTCGCTCAGGGCCTCTGCTTTTTCGACAATTTCATCAATGTGGCCCCACTCTTTCGCTTCCTCGGGGGTCATCCACTTGTCGCGGTCCAGAGCGTCACGGACCGTCTCATAATCCTGCCCGGAATGCTTCATGTAGAGTTGGTAGAAGCGCTCCCGCGTTTTCTCGATGTGGCGTGCGGAAATCAGGATGTCCTCGGCCACGCCCTGCATGCCACCGGAGGGCTGATGGACCATGATCTCAGCGTTGGGGAGTGCAAAGCGCATGCCCGGCTCGCCGCCGATGGCAATCATCGATCCCATGGACGCGGCGAGGCCGCAGACCAACGTCGACACCTTCGGGCGGATGTATTGCATCGTGTCGTAGATGCTCATGCCTGCCGTCACCTCGCCGCCCGGCGAGTTGATGTACATCGAGATCTCTTTTTTCGGATTCTCCGCCTCGAGGTGAAGAAGCTGCGCCACCACGAGGTGGGTCATGCCCGAGTGGATCGGTCCGTTGATGAAGACGATGCGCTCCTTCAGGAGCCGCGAAAAGATGTCATAGGCCCGCTCGCCGCGGCTGGTCTGTTCGACCACCATGGGCACGAGGTTCATGTAGGTTTCACGTGGGTCGATCATGCGCTTGCCTGTCTGTGCTGAATTGGGCCTTAGCCGAAGCGGCCTAACGGAGTCTTAGTTCCGCGCCCTAGGGGCTACAAGGGCGACCGCTCCGCGCTCTGGGATGAATATGTAAGCCAGCACTTACGCAATGATGACTTATTGTCAAGATTGGCTTATAGTGCCGCCATGTCAGACTGCGCGGTCTTCGCGGCTCTTGCCGACACCAACAGGGCAGCCCTCGTCGAGCGGCTGCGCCACGGCCCCGCGCCGGTCGCGCAACTCGCTGAACCGTTGCCCATATCGCGGCCTGCCGTCTCGCAGCACCTCAAGGTGCTTGCGGAGGCGGGCCTTGTCACCTGCGTGCGCCAGGGGAACCGCCGCATCTATCGACTGTCTGCCGGCAGCCTTGCGGCACTCAAGGCCTATGCCGACGCCCTGTGGGAGGATGCCCTCGCCTCCTACGCCCATGAAGCGCAGAACCGCGCGAAGGAGCTTGCCATGTCACTGGATCCGGTCGTGAAGATCATCACTGTCCCTTTGCCTCCCGAGGAGGCATTCGAGCTCTTCACGAATGGCCTCCCCACATGGTGGCCCGTCGAAAGCCATTCCCTGTCCGCACAAGACGACGCAACACCCAAGCGCGTCACGATCGAAGACAGGGAGTGCGGACTGATCGAGGAAACCAAGCGCGACGGAACGCGACACCCGTGGGGCACATTCACCGCGTGGGAACCGGGGCGCCGCGTGGCGATCCGGTGGCATGTCGGGCGGCCCGAAGACGAGGCGACCTTCATCGATGTCCGTTTCGAAGCGCAGCCCAACGGCACGCGGGTCACTCTCATCCACGATGGATGGGCAGCCCTCGGCGAGACCGCCGAGAAGATCCGCGGCGGCTACTACGTGGGCTGGGACATGGTGCTCGGCCAGCGCTACATGCGCGCCTGCCAGGGCGCCATGGCATCGGCCGACTAGGCTGAGGTCGTGGCTTGACTGGGCAAGGCAGGGCCTACCTCCCTTGCCATGACACAGTTTGCACCGACCCGCACCGCCGCGCTTGAGCGATTGAACGGCTTCATCCCCAAGGCCGGGCGCGATTACGCCGCCAAGCGCAACTACGACCTGCCAGGGCACCCGCATGTCTCACAGCTGTCGCCCTATATCCGCCATCGCGCGATCACCGAGGGCGAAGTCATCGACGCCACGCTGTCGAAATTCGCCCCGTCGACCGCCGAGAAATTCATTCAGGAAGTCTATTGGCGCACCTACTGGAAAGGCTGGATGGAACGCCGCCCGGAGGCATGGGATCGCTACCAACGCGACCTCGATGACGCCGTCGCCGCTCTTGAAAAGGACCGCCGCCTCCGAAAGGACTGGGAAACGGCGTGCAACGGCGAGACCGGTATCGATTGCTTCGATTACTGGGCCAACCAGCTCACCGATACCGGCTATCTGCACAACCACGCGCGCATGTGGTTTGCGTCGATCTGGATCTTCACCTTGGAATTGCCGTGGGAACTCGGCGCCGATTTCTTCCTGCGCAACCTGCTCGACGGAGACCCGGCCTCCAACACGCTGGGCTGGCGTTGGGTTGCCGGGATCCAGACACGGGGGCGCGTCTACGCCGCCAAGGCCGACAACATCCACAGGTACACTGAACGCCGTTTCAAGCCCGACGGCCTCAACAAGGACCCCCAGCCGCTCGAGGATGCGCCTTTCGACGCGGCAGGCCCCGTGCCGGTGACCGAGCCCACGACACCGGGGAAGGCGACAGCGGTCTTGCTGCATTGGGAAGATCTGAGCCCGACCGACATCATGCGCATGGACCACAAGGAAGCCCTCGTCCTGAAGCCGCACAACCACGGCACCCCGCTCGACCCGGCAGAGCGCGTCGTCGCGTTTCGGGAGGGGCTGACCGATGATGCGGCCGCGCGATACGGGATCGCCGATGCGCCGCAGATCCTGTCCACCGATCTGGCGGCTTGGGCAGAACGGCACGGGATCGAGCAGATCGTGACAGCCCACGCACCGGCGGGGCCCATCGCGGACGAGCTCAAGCTGGCCGAGCGACAGCTGGCGCAGAAGGGTGTCGATCTCTGCCGCCAGGTCCGGGCCTATGACGCGGCGGCGTGGCCCTTCGCCGACAAGGGCTTCTTCAAGTTCAAGGAGAAAATCCCTAGGCTTCTGAAGGAACGGCAAAGCGCCCAAGCTGCCTGACGGAAGGGAGACGGGGGCCACGGCCACGCACGGCAAGGAGGCCCCCATGACCGCACCCCTCGAGGGATTGAAAGTGATCGAGCTTGCCCGGGTCTTGGCGGGTCCGATGATGGGCCAAACGCTTGCCGATCTCGGGGCCGACGTGATCAAGGTCGAAAGCCCACAGGGCGACGAAACACGGTCTTGGGGGCCGCATTACATCGACCGCGACGGAGATCGATCCGCCACCTACTTTTTCTGCTGCAATCGGGGAAAGCGGAGCCTTGTCGCAGACTTATCGGACGAAGCTGACCTAGCCCGGGTCAAGGCGCTCATCGCCGATGCCGACGTCGTCATAGAAAACTTCAAGGTGGGCGGTCTCGCAAAATTCGGCCTCGATTACGCCTCGCTCGAAGCCGACCACCCCGCGCTCATCTACGCGTCGGTGACGGGTTTCGGGCAGGACGGCCCCTATGCGCAGCATGCAGGCTACGATGCGCTCATCCAGGGCCTTTCGGGCATCATGGACGTCACCGGCGAGGCCCACGGGCCGCCGCAGAAGGTGGGCGTGGCCTTGGCTGATCTCTTCACAGCGCTTTACGGGGTCATCGGGATCCAAGCCGCCCTCGCAGACCGCGCACGCACCGGGAAAGGGCAGCATATCGACCTTGCCCTCATGGACACGATGGTCGCGATGATGGCCAATCAGGCGTCTTCCTGCCTCGCCACGGGCCAAAGCCCGACGCGCATGGGAAATGCGCACCCATCGATCGTGCCCTACCAGACCTTCGACGCCGCCGACGGCCCCATCATCATCGCCTGCGGGAACTCTAACCTCTTCACCAAGCTCTGCACGGTGATCGAGCGCCCCGATTGGGCGGGCGACCCGAGGTTCAAGACGAACCAGGACAGGATCGAGCATCGCGAGACGCTTGTGCCGATGCTCGCCGATGTCATCGCCAGATGGCCGCGCGACGATCTCATTGCAGCCCTCGTCGCCGTCGCTGTGCCCGCCGCACCGATCAATAGCGTGGCCCAGGCCCTCGCGGATCCGCAGATCGACGCGCGCGGCCTCAAGATCGCGCCGGGCGGCATCCCTGCCCTGCGTACGCCCCTCAAGTTCTCCCGCTCCACGCTCGCGCTCGATCTGCCAGCGCCGAAGCTTGGCGATTACGACGCCTAGCGCGCCAGACGGAAAGGAATACCGTGCCCAAGGTTCTCATCACCGGCGGATCGGATGGCATCGGCCGCGCGCTCTGCGCCCATTACGCCGCCCAAGGCTGGCAGGTATTCGCAACCGGCCGCCGCGCGGAAGGAGATATCGAGCCTCCCTTGCCATCGGGATGCGAGTATATCCGCCACGATGCGACGGGGGATCCTTCAGAGCTGCTCAATGCCCTACCGGAGACACTCGATGCCGCGATTCTCAATGCCGGCGCGGGCAAAGTGGGACGCCCGGAAGAGCACACGGGAAAGGAGATCCAGCAGATGATCGCGCTCAACACGGTCGCACCGCTCCTCTTGGCGCAGGCTCTCCTTCCGCGGCTGAGAGGCGGCACCCTGGCGTTCATTGGATCGACCGCTGCGCGCGGGGCCCACGGTGATTTCAGCGTATACGCCGCGACGAAGGCCGCGCTCGACGGGGCCGCCCGTGCGCTGGCCCTCGAATGGGACGGGCGCGTGAACGTGCTCATGATACACCCCGGCCCCACCGCCACGGGCATGCATGACAAGGCGGGCCTCGGCGACATCGCGGCACGGCGATACTTCACGTCGCCCGCGATCGTGGCCCGCAGCATCGCCGCGAGCGTCGCACGTGGGCGCAATGCGCGCATGGGTCCCCTCTTTACCCTGCGGCACGCCTTTGGTGGCAGGCCATGAAAACAGTGATCACCGGGGGGGCCAACGGCCTCGGGCGCGCACTCACCCTCGCGGCCATGGAAGCAGGCCGAAATGTCGTCGCGGTCGACCTCTCGGAGGCGGACCTGGCGCAGCTTCCCGTGGAGACACTGTCGCTCGATCTGACGGATGCAGAGGCTCCGGCGCAGATCGCCGCGCTTGGGCCCATAGAGCTCATCATCCACTCCGCTGGCATTTCGGGCACCGGCCCCTTCGAGGACATCCCCGCCGAGCACCACAAGCGCATCCTCGACCTGAACTTTCGTGCGCCGGTCGCCATCACGGCGCATCTCCTCGCCACAGGCGCCATGGCAGCCAACTCCAAGCACGCCTTCATCGGCTCGCTGTCGACCTTCACAGGCTACCCCGGCGCCGTGTCCTATGCCGCCTCGAAGGACGGTATCGCCAGCTTTGCGCGATCCCTCGACAAGGCGCTTCCACGGGGCCAATCCGCGGCGATCGTCTTTCCGGGGCCGCTCGCCACGGATCACGCGGCCCGATACGCTCCGGAAAACGATGCGAAGACGGTTGCCGCACGGCTTGCGCCGGAAGACGCCGCGCGCATCATCCTGGCTGGCCTGGCAGCGGGAAAGAGGTCCATCATACCGGGTGGGAAGGCGAAGCTCATGGCTGCCGCGGGCCGCATCGCGCCGGGCCCCGTGGGGCGGCTGCTGCGCAAGGGCCTCTACGAAAAACTGACGCGCCCGAAGCTCTAGTCTGGCAGGCGTCCGTCAAACCCGCGTCACAGCTCAATCGGCTGGCCGTGGGGCGTGGCCCGAGCCGCGGCCTGCCAGGCGCGCGTGAGGTCCGCGATTTCCGCCGCGTTGGCGAGCTTGGCCTTGGCGAGGATCGCCTCGAAGGCTCGGAGCCACGCCTTCCAATACGCGTCATTGCCAGAGCGCGTTTCCCCTGCCAGCTCTGCGCCCAGGGCGTCGGCCCATTGCGCCGCTGAGAACGCGCCTTTTTCCTGCAAGGCCACGGTGATCCCGAAAAGTTGCGCCTGCCATGGCGCATCAAAGGGGGGCGCGGGATCAGTCATGGCAGAGGTAAGGCTCGAACGCATCGATCATCACGTCATCCTGCGCATTCTCCGCGCCCGCACCCCAGAGTTCGCTGGCGGTGAAGGCGACGGCATAGAGCCATTCCGGCTCGTCCCCCCGGCCATGCGCATGGGCATCCGGGAAGACGTGACATCCCCTGATGGCGACGATCTCGCCCGTCTTGCCCATGGCGTATCCCGGCAAGCGCGTGTGGCCGGGCGTTCGATCACGCCGGGTCATCACCTTCTCTCCCACCTTGAATTGCGGGGAGTGACGCGGCTCCCGATCCACCGGTCCGCCCCGACGAAGGACCGCTGCGACCTCCGACGCCTTCAGGCGCCGCTCCGGCCGCAGCCCGGGACGATGGCTTTCTCCCCGCACGCGCTCCTCGGCGCTCACCTCGCCATGGCGCTCGAGGAGTGCTTCGAGAGCCGTGAGCCAAATGTCGTAGTAGGACGCGTCGAGGTAGAATGCGGGCGGCAGGCACTCTCGGGCATGGCGGCTTTCATCGAGGGTCCAATGACCCAGCGCACCGGCGGTGAGCGTGAGGCCCAGCGCGCGCCCCTCCCACGGTGCATGAAAGACCGGCTCGTTGTCTTCAGGCCGGACAGGGCCGAAGCCGCCGCGCCCGCCGAGGTCCTGAGGACCGATCATGCGCCCGGCGCGAGGGCAAGCCCCGTCCCGATCATGGCATCGCGCGTCACGAGGGTCGCCAGTCTGTCCGAAGGCCAGCCCTCTGTCCCATCCGGACGCTCCGGGATGACGAGATACCGCACTTCCGCGGTCGAATCCCACACGCGTATCCGCGTGCCCTCGGGCAGCGTGACGCCGAATTCGGAAAGGACGGCGCGCGGCTCTGCCACGGCGCGGGACCGGTATGGGGGAGATTTGTACCAAACGGGCGGCAGCCCCAGCACGGCCCACGGGTAGCACGAGCACAAGGTGCAGACGACCATGTTGTGAACGCCGGGCGCGTTCCAGAGCACCTCCATGTGCTCGGCTTGCCGGCCTTCGAAGCCCATGCTCGCGATGGCTGTCGTCGCGTCTTCGCGCAGTGCCGCCGCGAAATCCGGATCTGTCCAGGCGCGGGCGACGACCTGCGCGCCGTTCTTGGGCCCGACCCGCTCCGCATAGGTCTCGATGATCTCGTCAATGGCCGCCGGATCAACGAGCCCTTTGTCCACGAGGATGGTTTCGAGCGCCTTGACCCGCGCCTCGATGTCGCTCAGCGCATTGTCGTGGGGATGGTCGTCATGCATGCCTCACTCTGCTCAGATGCCCGCTCCCGTGCAAGCCGTGAGGTCACGGAGCAGGCAGCCCGAGCGCGGCGCGCCCTCCGGCCGTCTTCATCGAGAAATCGCCCCCGGCATGCGCGGCACCGTCCGGCCCCGCAAGATAGGCGATGGCCTGTGCCACCCATTCCGGGGGAATGTGGTCTTCAGGATCGAGTTGGCTTACCGGATTGATGCCCGAGGCTTTGATCTGCACCTGCATCTCCGTCGCAACCGTCCCCGGAGAGAGGCCGACGACCGTGATGCCCCTGTCTCCATGCTCCTTGTGCCCGCACTTCGTCAGGGAAAGGACCGCCGCCTTCGTGGCGCAGTAATGGGACCACCCCTCTAAAGCGCCCGTCGCAGCGCCCGAGGATATATTGATGATCGTCCCGGACACGGACATCGCGGGGATCGCGTAGCGCATTCCGTAATAGACGCCCTTGAGATTGACATCGACGATCATTGACCACGCTTCGGGATCGCTGTCTTCGAGACGGGCGATTGGATCGATGAGCCCTGCATTGTTGACGAGCAGGTCGAGGCCGCCATGGGCGGCGGACGCCGTATCGATGAGGCGCTTCACTTCGTCAGGATCGGCGATGTTGCAGGGATGGGACAATGCCGTGCCGCCCTCACCCCGGATATCCTCTACGATTTGGTCGAGGGCGCCAGCGGATCGCGCTGCAAGCGTTACCAAGGCGCCCTCATTGGCCAGGTGGCGTGCAGCAGCTGCTCCGATGCCGCGGCTGGCCCCCGTGATGATGACGCTTTTTCCGGTCAGATGGCTCATGAGACGATCTCCTTCGCCGCGCATGGCTAAAGACAGGATCGCCCCATGGAAAGGCAGAACATGCCGGGCTCAGCCCGAGGCATCGGACGCATCAGCCCACGTTGATGTCGGCCCCATCAAGAAGCTGCTGCAAACGATTGAAATCGTGGATGTGAAGCGTCTTGCCCGTCCAGCTTGCGATATCGTCTCGCTTCAGCTTTGCCAGCGTCTTGTTCGTATGAACGAGGGACAGGCCCAGCGCGTCTGCCACATCCTGCTGCCGATACGGCAGCGGTAGACCGACGTCCTCGTCCATGCCAAGGCTCGTCAGTCGGTCGTGGATCTTGCAAAAGAGCCACGCCAAACGGGCAATTGCTTCGCGCTGTCCCACGGTCGCCAGAGCCTCGCCCAGGGCACTCTCCTCCTCCACGGCAAAGCGCGTGATGGCCAGGGCGCGCTCCGGATCGTCTTCGAACGTGCGCTCGAGATCCTGCGTCTTCAACGTGCGAAATCGCATCTGCGTCGTGGCCTCGATGGCGTGACCCATTTTCTCGGAGAAGCCAGCTTGCAGCCCGACCATATCGCCCGGGAACATGAAGCCCACGACCTGCCGGCTGCCGTCGGGCAGCGTCTTGTAGCGCAGCCCCATACCCTCGAGGACAATGTACATCATCGACGAGGTGTCGTGCTCTCGCAGCACGACTTCTCCGGGCCGCGCGATCCGCTCCTCACCGGGCATGTCTTTGATGCGAGAAAACTCTTCACGCGTCATTACTGGTCTCCTTCCGCCGGTTGTCCGGCATCGCGCCGCACTGCGGCGGGCAAGTGGCGCACATCGATGATGGCACCAAAAAACTCCTGATCGCTATGTCGCAGTTAAATGCGATCAGGAAAGTAAACGCGCACACCCGACGCTACTTCATGGCGGGACACGCTCGGTGAACAGCGACCTCACGATGCGTCCAGGTGCGACGCTGATCCTTACAAACAACATGGTCGAAGCCTCGGACCTCAGCGAAACGCTTGAGGGGTGCGGCTTGGGCCCGATACACATCTCCCGTGTGCCGCCCGTGGACGAGGGCACTGTCGGGGATGTGCAAGAAGAGGATGCTCTTCTCGTTGGCTACAGGCTTGTTATTTTCGGGCTGGATGCGAGCACCGCTCTCGCCCGTTTATTCTTGTCGACCCTGAGTGCGCATCAGACCCACCTGATCCTGATAGACGGGTCTCCGGATGTTGATCTTGGCACTCCGCGCGCGGTGCTCACGCGCCCGTTTAGCTCCTTGGATGTCGAACATGCGCTTCGGTTGATCGGCCTTCTGAAGAAAGACGCGTAGCGCGTGCCGTGAATGCCGCACGGTCTTCGGCCGGGTCTAAAGGTCCTGCGCTTTCTCAAATGCCCGGTGACACAATGCGTACTGCGACATAACGCGCAGGGGGCCGTTGCGTTCCATACATCTGGACCAAGCGGCCACATCCCGAGTTCTCGCGCCGATCAATCGATGAGCGCGCAAGCAAGCTGCTGATTTGTCAACAGAACTTGACAAGGCGAGCGTAAAACTCTTTTTGCGCCCGGGGAGCATGCTTTCAACACTGGCGACGCGCGCTATTATGTTGTATACGCATCAAATGTTCCGCAAAAACACGACGCGACTTTCGGGAAAGCCGGTAGAATTTCCCTAACCTTAAATGTGTGAGGCCTCCATGAAGGACGGCGCCGGAACAACGCATCAGGACACCTACAGCTCCGCGGAGCGCAAAGGGGTGACGAACCCTGCACGCTTGGCGTCTCTGCACCGCAGCGGAATGATGGATTCTCCGGCCTCGGTGGATTTCGACAGGACGGCGCGCCTCGCGGCACGCATCTTGGACGCGCCTGTCGCGCTGGTGTCTTTTGTCGACGACGTCCGGCAATTCTTCAAAGCTCAGTATGGTCTCTCGGGTCAGGCCGCCGAGGACCGCGGCACGCCACTCGATCAATCGATGTGCCGCTACGTGGTGGATACGGGCGAGCCCTTCATCGTCAGCGACACGGCGAATTCCTCTGGTCTGAAAGACCATCCTGCCATCACCGAGCTCGACGTTGCAGCCTACGCCGGCGTCCCGATCTGCGCCCCGGATGGAAGCGTCCTGGGATCGTTTTGTGCGATCGATCACAAGCCCCATGACTGGACCGACGAGGACCTCGCAACCCTGAAGGATCTGGCGAAGGTGGTGGAGGCCGAGCTGGCACTTCGGGCTACCGTTGCGCAGCGCGAACTTGTGCTCGACGAGATGACGCACCGGATCAAGAACCTCTTTTCGATGATCAATGGCATGGTGCGCATCGACAGCCGACACGCCAAGACACCCGCGGAGATGGCAGACAGCCTCGGCCAGCGCATCAGTGCACTCAACGACGCCCATCAGCTCATCGTGCCCGTCGTAGCCGCAGAGAATGTCAACATTCCCAGCACGGATTTGGGCGCCCTCATGCGACGGCTCCTCGCGGCGCACCTCGCTGGGCCTTCGGCACAGCTCAGCCTCGAAGGCCCCCATGTAAATGTCGGCGAAAAAGCCGTGATCTACATGGCACTCGCCCTGCACGAGATCGCGACGAATGCCAGCAAGTACGGCGCTCTCGGCGCCGTCGATGGCCGTGTCACAGTCGCTTGGGACATCGAGGGAGAAGAGCTCGTCATCCGCTGGCTCGAAGTGGCGGAGCCTGGATACGAACATGACCGTCCTGCGCCGAAAGGCGAAGGCTTCGGGTCACGCCTCATGGAAATGGCGGTCACCTACCAACTGGGCGGGCGGGTCGAGACCGAGCGGCGAGAAAATATCTTCAGCCTGTGCCTCGTGATCCCGCTCAACACCCTCGTTCACTAGGCCTTCAACGTCTCCGTGGACGAGAAGAACATTGCCTGGCTGATCGCCGAGCGGACTTGCTCTTCCGTGTAGGGCTTTGTGATGAGGAAGGCCGGCTCCGGCCCCTCCCCCGTGAGAAGCCGCTCCGGATAGGCGGTGATGAAGATCACCGGGATGTCACCCGCTTCCGCAAGGATCTGACGCACGGCATCGATGCCCGAGGACCCGTCCGCGAGGTGAATGTCCGACAGGATGAGGCTGGGCCGCTCCCGGCGGAAAAGATCGATGGCGCCCGTCTCTGTGCGCGCGATGCCGGTGGCCTTGTGGCCCATCTCGGTGATGATTGCCTCGAGGTCGAGCGCAATGATCGCCTCGTCCTCGATGATCATGATGGCGCCCGTCAGTGATTTCGACATCTCCGAATAGGCAATATCGATCAATTGCTGCGCCTCCGCGGGGGACACATCGAGCACCACCGCGACATCCTCGAAAGCCATCTCCTCGATCGTGTGAAGAAGCAGCGCCTCGCGGGTGTCTGCCGTCAGGCGGGACAGATGCTCCTGCGCCTTCGCCTGCAAGCCAGACTCCTCGGCCTCGAAGGTGGCACCCGTGCTTTGCCAGATCGAATTGAACACACGGAAAAGCGCTACCTTGCTTTCGAGCGACTGATCGAAAATCGAAGGGCGCTCGAGAACGGCCTCCAAGGCGGCGATGGCATACGTGTCACCACGGGCCTGCGAGCCCGTGAGGGCGCGCGCATATCTACGGAGATAGGGAAGATTTTGCGCAATAATCGCCGAAAGATCATCGCCGTGAGACGTCGTCATGGTTGGGCTTTCTTAATATAGTACATTGTATGGAACTTAACGCTCCCGCGTGAGTTCCGTTCCCGTGGGCGTGCAGCGACGCGGTTTATAGAATGTTTGATGATCACATGACGGAAGAAGATCCCTCCAAGGCGAACGCAGAGATCGACGCAAACTTGCGTCGAGCCTACGACCAGATCACACAACAAGACATTCCTGACCGATTCAAACAATTGCTCGCGGACTTGCGCGCCGGAAGTAATAGCGTTGTTTCCAACGATAACGAGGGTCCTGCAGCCCAAAAAGCGAGCGAGGGAGCGGATGGCCAAAACTGATGTACGCGACCAGCTCGTAGAGCATCTGGGCCCCATGCGCGCCTTCGCACTGAACCTCACTCGAAACTCCGCTCTCGCCGATGACATGGTGCAGGATGCGCTGGTCAAGGCCTGGACCAAGATCGAGACGTTCGAAGAAGGCACGAACATGCGTGCATGGCTCTTCACCATCCTCCGCAACACGTATTACTCGCACCATCGTAAAGCGCGGCGCGAAGTGGCAGACGTGGATGGCACGTATGCTGCAAGCCTTGCCACGAAGCCGGACCATGACGGCCGCTTGCAGATGATGGACTTTCAGGACGCCTTCGAACTTCTCAACGATGAACAACGCGAAGCGCTCACTCTCGTTGGTGCAGAGGGCTTCTCCTATGAGGATGCAGCGCACACCTGCAACGTCGCCGTTGGCACGATCAAGAGCCGCGTGAACCGGGGCAGAGCCCGCCTCGCCGAGCTCATGGGCCTTGAGGACGACGAAGCCCTCGAGATGACAGACGCTGTCACGAGTGGCATCGTGGGATCGCAGAAACACGTGGCCTGATCTACCGGCCCGGAATGAATGGGCAAAGCCAACGTGCTTTCAATCGACCGCTTGAGAAAATCGCTGCAGAGCCTGTCTGCGCGTATCATCCTGCTCATGACGCTCGCGCTTTTTCCGCTCGGGCTCATCTCCATCTACCAAACCCGGGCCGTGATCGGGGAAGCCCAAGAGCTTACGAATGCCGCCCTGACCTCGCAAACCATCGCCGCTGCCGCAGCGGAGCGTGAGCTCATCCAGGAAGCCGTCGGCGCCGCCGCCGGCTTGGCTGCCTCCATCGCGGGCGGGGTCTCCGATTGCCCTGCCCTCCTCAGAGAATTCGTCTCCGGCAGCAACTCATACATCTTCGCCGGCTACACGGAGCGGGACGGCATCATGCGATGCTCCTCGACCGGCGATGTCGTTGACTTTTCCGACGAACCGGGGCTCGCGGACGCCTTGGCCCTCGATGGTCCGACCATATCCATGAACACCGAGGGCCGCGTTTCCCGCCAGTCCGTCGTCCTCGTCTCTCACGCGGCGCGCGCCGGCGGTGAAGCCTTGGGGCTCGTGACGCTCTCCATCCCTCATTGGATCGCCAACCCCCTGCTCGAAGATGCCGAAGCAGGCCAGGATGGTCTGCGCCTCGCATCCGTGAATTCCGCCGGGACGATCATCTCATCGAGTGGCCCCCTCGAAGGGGCAAGCGACTTCCTTCCCGCGGACATACCCCTCGACGAGGTTTTCGCGCGGAAGGGCGGCACGTTTTCCGCGCGCGCGGCGGACGGATCTTTCCGGTTCTACACCGTGAGCCGCATGATCGAAGATCAACTTGCCCTCGTCGGATCCTGGCCCGCAGCGGCCAGCAGCCTCGGCGCGATCAGCAGCGCGCAGGCCTGGGCCATCGGATTCCCGGTTCTCATGTGGTTTGCGGGCGTGGGCGTGGCCTATTTCGGTCTTCAGCGCTTGGTTGTTCGCCACATAAAACGCCTGCGCTCCTCCATGCGCCGGTTCGCACTCGGTGACCGGGAGGACGCCTTTCTCGAGCTCATCGATGCGCCCGAAGAGCTCGAGGAGGCCGAACGCGCGTTCAATCGCATGGCCGTCATCATCACGGAAGCGGAGAACCGGCAGCTGAAGGACCTCCGCGACAAGGAGGTGCTGCTCAAGGAAGTCCACCACCGGGTCAAGAACAACCTTCAGCTCATCGCCTCGATCATCAACATGCAGGCCCGCGAGGCAAAGCAGGGCGAAACGCGGCGCATGCTATCGAATTTGCAGCGCCGGGTGCGTGGCCTCGCGATGCTGCACCGCTCGCTTTACACCACACCGGACGAAACACAGGTCAATTCCGCTGATCTGGTCGAAATGGTGGTGGCAGATACCTCCGCGCTCGCCCGGGAGCAGGAGATCGAGGTCAGTTCGCAGCTCTCTGCCGCGCCTCTCTTCCCGGACCAAGCCGTGCCTTTCTCGATGCTGGTATCCGAGGCGATGACAAACGCCTTCAAGCACCATGGTAAGTCTGCGGAAGGTAAGGCCTTCATCGACGTTCAGCTGACCACGAGTGGCAGGGATCTCCGCCTCACTGTGGCCAACAGCGTCGCGCCCCCGGGCCAGAAGAGCGAGTTGCCGGACGACGGTGTGCTGAGTTCGGATGGGCTCGGGCGGCGGCTGATGACGGCCTTCGTCAGTCAGCTGGAAGGCGAACAAAGCGTGGAAGAGACGCCCGATCGCTACGCGCTGAACATCACAATCCCCCTCCGGAATTTCGAGGCTGCGGAATAGCCGCTGGCCATTAGCCGCGGTCGTCCCGTCGGTAGGGCTGACATCCATCAAAGAGAATGCCGGCGCTCCCTGTACCGAAGGTCTAGCACCCGACCAGGCGTGTCTGGGCCACCAAGCACCCTGCCCGCCGGCAACGGCTGCGGGTCATAATGCACTGAAGTTCCATGCTCTTCCGGCGTGCGGCACTTGTCTGAGGCCGACGCGCCTCCTAGACCGAAGCCATGGATTGGGACGAATTCGAAACCTACGCGCGCGATATCGCATCGTGGTCCGCAAACTATCACCGCACGTTACTTGATCGCCCAGTGCGCGCACAAACCGCGCCCGGCGACATCGCAGGCAAGATCCCCGATCTTCCGCCGGAAACCGGGCAGGACATGGCGCAGATCCTCGCTGATTTCGAGGAGATCGTGATGCCTGGCATGACCCATTGGCAGCATCCCCGCTTCTTCGCTTACTTCCCGGCCAACGCCGCGCCCCCATCGATCCTTGCCGAGCTCCTGGTCACGGCCATGGCGGCGCAGTGCATGCTCTGGCAGACCTCGCCCGCGGCCACGGAGCTCGAGGGGCGGATGGTCGACTGGATGGCACAGGCGCTGGGGCTCGACGGCATGACGGGCGTGATCCAGGACAGCGCGTCCTCCGCGACCCTCTCCGCGGTCCTCACCATGCGGGAACGCGCAACCGGCTACACCGGCAATCGTGATGGACTGAGCCAGAAAGGCGCTCTCCGCATCTACTGCTCGGAGGAATGCCACAGCTCCATCGATCGCGCGGTGTGGGTTGCCGGCATCGGGCAAGCCAACCTCGTCACGATCCTGACCAAAGGCCCCACCTACGCGATGGATACGGAGGCGCTCGCCGCCGCGATTTCGGCCGACCGCGAATTGGGGCATATCCCCGCCGGCATCATCGCCATCACCGGCGGCACCGGCATCGGGGCCTGCGATGATCTGGCCGCCATCGCCACCCTGGCCGAGAAGGAAGATCTCTACACCCATCTGGACGCCGCATGGGCAGGCTCCGCGATGATTGCAGAGGACCTGAGAGAGCCAATCTGGCGCGGCGCGGAGCGCTTCGACAGCGTGGTGATGAACCCCCACAAGTGGCTCGGCGCGCAGTTCGATTGCTCCCTGCAATTCCTGCGCGATCCGGTGCCTCAACTGAACACGCTCAAGATCGAGCCCGAATATCTCAAGACGTCGGCGTCTGTGACGAATTACAGTGAATGGACGATCCCGCTCGGGCGCCGCTTTCGGGCGCTCAAGCTCTGGTTCCTGCTTCGCTCCTACGGCCTTGAGGACTTGCGGCAGCGCATGCGCAACCACTGCCTCTGGGCGCGTATGGCATGCGACGCGCTGCGGCGCGGCGGGTTCGAGATCGTCACCGCGCCCCAGCTCTCGATCTTCACTTTCCGCCAAGACGGCGACGACGACGCCCAGCAGGAGCTGGTGGACCGGATCAACGATGACGGTCGCCTCTACCTCACGCAGGGCGCGTTTCGAGGCAGAAAGGTCATCCGCTTTCAGGTGGGGCAATTCCACACGACAGAGGAAGACGTGAGCCTGGCCGTGCGTGTCATCCAGGAGCTGGCGACCTGACGCCCCAACCACGCGCGCCCCAACTGGTGAGGCCGCGAGGAATGTGATCTGTCCTCGCTCCATGCTGCACCTCAACTGCCTGACCTGGAACGTTCACCGCTGCCGCGGGCGGGACGGTGCAGTCAATCCGGACCGGACCCAGACCGCGCTCACGGGCTTGCTCCGGGCGCGCGACATCGATCTCCTCGTCCTGACGGAAGCCGATGGCGAGCAGCGCCCTTACCGCTCCCTCATGGATATCGAGCGACTGGAGAAGGACACGGGGCTCTTCTCCGCGCAGCAGTCCCCTTCCCTGCGCTGGGGCGCTGAGAGCGATGGCTTCCTCGGGACGATCGTCCTGCATTCCGAGCGAGTGAAGCTTATCGACGGCGCGCTGTTGGACTTGCCCGGTCATTACCCCCGCGGCGCGGTAATTCTGACATTCGAGCGGGCTGATCGCGGCTTCCGGGTCGTGGCCACGCATTTCTCGCTGGCTCAGGTGCTGCGGGTCGCGCAGATGCGCGCCATCGGTCAGCACCTCGATCGACGCGAAGACCTCCCCACTCTCCTCATCGGTGACCTCAATGAATGGCGGCCGTGGCGGGGTCTGGCGTTCGCAAGGCGCGTGGCGGGGCGTGCTTTCGCGGGCCCGGCACGGCGGAGCTTCCCGGCAGCCTACCCGCTTTTGCCCCTCGATGGCGCGCTTGCCGCGGGCGGAGCTCGCGTGCTGGAGGCCGCGGTGATCAGGCAGGACGACGTGACGGCGGCCTCTGACCACCTACCGCTCTTCGCCCGCATCGAGATCTCTTACGGCCCACCATCCCGGCCCGGTGTCCACCGATGAAGCCAAACGGGCGATTTCGGGCTTCGCCCCTGATCGCGCAGGACAAGCCGAAGCTCCGCGACCGCCGCCGAGCCCGGATCGAATTGGAACCCCACACGCAGATGGCCCCGATCCGGGATCTGGTAGGCCGACACGCCATCAACCTCACCGGCAGAGGTTTGTAGAAACGGTGTGAGCGCCTCCGCGCCCGGGCCTTCGAAGTCCACGACGTATTGCAGCCGACCTGGGCGGTCATGGACCAGTCCCGAGCGGCTTTGCACGATGCGGATCCCGTCTTCCACGCGCGGCGTGGGCTGTGCGCCGATGTGGACGCGGTAGGAGAACCGATAGGTCCCGCCCGCTGCGAGCGGCGCATCGGGCCTCCAGAAGGCAACGATATTGTCGAAGAACTCGTCGTCCGTGGGGATCTCCACCAGCATCACTTGCCCCGCGCCCCAATCGCCCCGTGGCTCAACCCAGGCTGAGGGCCGCCGATGGTAGGCGGCTTCTGGGTCCTCGAACGCGGCAAAACTCCGGGGGGATTGCACGAGGCCAAATCCCGACGGCCCGTCGTCGACAAAGCTCGACGTCTGAAGCGCTGCCGGATTGGACAGGGGCCGCCAAAGGCGTTCCCCCGCTCCGTTAACGATCTCCAGCGCGTCGCTGTCATGGACACGCGGACGGAAATCATCCGCGACCGCGGCCCGGAGCGGGCCTTTCAGGTACATCGAGGTCAGCGGTGCAATTCCGACGTCTTGGACCGTGACGCGCGGAAACAAGACCAGATCGACATCCACGATGGTGGGCTCTCCGGGAGCGATCCTGAGCTCCGCGGCCCCGGTGACCGATGGGCTTTCGATCAATGCATCAAGCCGCGCGGCTCCGCCCGTGGCTTCGCCGAGGCGCAGCCGGGTGAACAGGGGGAATTCCTCGGGACCGTTCCCTCCCGTCCCGATCGCCAAGGCCCGGCAGGACAGACCGTAGAGCGTGTCGCGGGACACAGCGCGAAAGTAGCTGGCGCCTTGCGTGACGAAGAACTCGTCGGAAATACCCGGCGCACGATAGGGCGCGCGCAGCCTCAGCCCGGAAAAGCCCATGCCGCCGCGCTCGTCGTCAGAGAGTGCTGGCGTGCCTTCGAAGTAGCGGGCGCCGTATGAGAAGAGGCCCGGGTCAAACCCGACAGACTGAAGCCCGCCGCCCTGCGTAATCTCGATGTCCACCTTGTCCCTGAAATAGAAGCCCGGCGGCAGGAGGTCGGCGCTGTAGCCGCTTCCTAGGGGGATGCCTGCGGCACCGCCCTCTCGTGGCCGAATGGCCCGGAAGCTGTCATAGGTAAGCGCATCGAAGGGCGGCGCGAGACGCATGGAGGGGTCGCGATGCGGGGCCCTCGACAGCCGTTCGGCGATGGTTGCAAGGCTCTCTGGGGCCTCGGACGCCCACCCGCCCAAGGGCAACGCCCCCGAGGCCAATGCTCCTGCAAGAAACGTGCGGCGGCGCATCAGCGAGCAGGATCCCGGTCCAGCCACGGATAGAGCCACGGCGCACCGATCAGCGGCCCGCAGATGAGTGTGAGCCACAAGGCCTGGTAGGCCGTTTCACCACCAAGAGCGGCCAAAGCCACTAGGGCCAGCCCCGCGGCACATTCGACCGACCCGTCCGGAAATGCCGGGCGCGCAAGACGCCGCGGGCCCTTCCAACCGCAATCCCGGCCAAGGATGACTGCACAGACGGCAAGGCTTTGCCTGACCATGACAAGTGGCGACACGAGCGTGCTCAATAGAAGCTCGGCCATGCTCGCACGGAGAAAGACGCGGCGCCGGCTCCTGCGGCGCGTCCTGCGCAGGAAGCCGATCATCGCGGTGATCTTCGGTACGAGGAGCAAGGCCAGAGCACCCGACAGGATCGGCACGGCCCCCGGGGCCATACCCGCAAGCAAGAAGAGCAGAATGACGATGAGCCAAATCGGGGATGAGAGGTAGCTTTGGATGCCGAAAGCAAGGTGGAGGCGGCTCAAGGGATGGAGGCCACGAGTCAGCAACGCCCGGATATGCTGCAGATTGCCCTGACACCAGCGCCGGTCTCTCCGGTGGAATGTTTCGAGGCGGTCGGAGCCGTCTTCGAAGCTGCCGCGCATGTCCGGCGAAATCTCGACCTTCCAGCCCGCCCGCACGAGCCAGGCCGCCTCGATGAAATCGTGGCTCAGAAAATCCCCGCCATAGGGCGCGGGGCCGCTGAGTGCTGGCAGATCCATGGCCGTCCGGAAGGCGGCGACACGGATAAGCGCGTTATGCCCCCAGTAATTCCCGGCCTGCCCAGCCCAGGCGCCGAGCCCGCGGATAAAGGAGGGCCCGGCGAGCCGCGTGGAGAGGCGCTGGAGGCGCGTGAAGCGCGACCCGCCCGGTCGCAGGCTGATCCCGCTCTGGACGAGGCCCAGGCGGGGATCGTCCTCCATAGTCAGTCGCAGGTCTTTCAGTCGCGCCGCCGTCATGCCGCTGTCCGCGTCCATGACCAACATGTTTTGATAGGCATGGCCGTGCTCTCGCACCCAATCGGCGAGGTTCCCCGGCTTGCGCCTCAGGTTTTTCACGCGGCGCCGATATCTGAGGATGCCCGAGGCCAGCATAGGTGCAATGACCTCCTCTTCGCATTTCGCAGCCGCTGAATCGGTGTCGGACAAAAGCCATAGATCGATGTCCCCAGAGGTCTTGTCCCGCGCAAGATCTGCGTGAAGCGCCTCGATGCGCCGAGCGACAGCCGTCGGATCCTCGCCGCAGATGAGGTAGAGGACCGCCGTTCGCTCACGCGGCACTGCCCCTGCTGGGCGTGGCACGGGCTTCCCTTGGTCCGTGTCAAGCGTGCCGAGGATCGCGGTGGCCGCGGACGCCGACACCCAGAGGGTGTTGAGCGCAAAGAGCGACACCAGAAGGACATCAATCGCTTCGAGCGGCGCGAGTACCGCAGCAAGCCCGATCACGAGGGGCACCGAAAACGCCAGGGTCATCGCCGCGAAGACCCAAAAACGCGCGGGCACCGGAATGCGACGCCGTGCCGATCGCAGCACATGCCCGTCCGCGCGTACCGGGCGGAGACTTCCTTCGGGGAGAGACGCGTCCGGTGCGCTCACGGGCGGGGCGCGTTCAGTGGCCACATCCGCGTAAAAACGCCGTCGCGCTTAATCAGGCCGTGCTGCAGGGCCGCACCGATGTGAAGAAAGATGAAGGCCGCCAGAATGAAGCGCGCCGAGGAGTGGATCCATTGCGCGGTATCAGCCAGCGGATCAGAGCGCGGGACGAGCTTCGGGATGCCCAGCGCATCGAGGGCTTCGATCGGAAAGCCGCCCGCCGCCACGCGGACATAGCCTGAGATCGCCATGACAAGGAGCAGGACATAGAGCGCGGCATGGCTCACCGAGGCCGCTGTCTTCTGCCAGGCCGGAGTCCCCTCGGGCAGCGGTTCTATGCGCGTCGCGCTTCGAATGAGAAGGCGCGCTGCCACCAGAAGGAGGATGATGACCCCGACGTTCTTGTGGAAAATGAAGAGCGAGTTCTGCACGGTGCGCGGCAGACCCTCCGTTGTCATGATCACGCCGACGGGGATCGTCGCGAGGACAACGAGCGCGGTCAGCCAATGGAGCCAGCGAGAGGCCGTGGGATAGCCGTATCTTTGCGTCAATGTTTGAGCCATGAATGAAAGCTCCTGCTTAAGACTTTGAATTAGAATGAGGGCCGCGTGGTTCAATTGATATGCTTGACGGCGCAGGGGCCTCGCTTAGCTGCGAGATGATGAGAAGCTTCCTGAGCCAAGTCTATCAGCCTTTCGCCCGCGATACAGCGTTCTCGCCGTTGCATCCGGTGTTGCGCGATTTTCTCATTGCGAGCCTTGTCTGCGCGGCGTTCGTGGCGACGATGGGTCTGCGGCTGAGCAGCGAGACCGGGGCCCTCGTGGCCACCCTCCTGTTCACGGTGGGCGCTGGCGTGGCTGGCGTCGTGATGCTCCGCACGTATCCCCACCGATCGCTCGGTCTGTGCAATGTGATTACCGTCTTTCGGTTGGCCCTGACCGCGGTGCTCGCCTCCCTGCTCTTCTCTGGAGCCGCCGTGCCTGAGCCTGTCCTCTGGGCCGCGTTTGCCATGGCCGCCTTCGCGCTCATCCTCGACGGGGTGGACGGAGCCGCGGCGCGTCATGCGCGGCTCACTTCTGGCTTCGGGGCGCGGTTCGACATGGAGGTGGATACGCTCTTCGCGCTCGTTCTTGCGCTCCTCGCGTGGAAAACGGGGCAAGCAGGGCTCTGGGTTCTGGCGCTTGGCCTGCCCCGCTACCTCTTCGTGATGGCCGGCACCATCTGGCCGAGGCTCACGGGCGATCTGCCAGAGCGCATGAGCCGGAAGGTCGTGTGCGTTATCCAGGTCGGGACGCTCGTGGCGTTGCTCATTCCGGTCCTGCCGCTGTGGCTCAAGACGGGTGCCGCGGGCATTGCCGCCTTGGCCCTGGCGTGGTCCTTCATGCAGGACATTCGCCACCTGCTCTCACGCCCCGAATGACCACGGCCGTCCACGGCAGCGACACGCAGTCTTACCCCAGTTTGATATCATTGGCGGCCAGCGCGCTGCTTTTCTATCTCGTTCTGGCGGCACCCAACCATCCCGAAGCGCTCGCATGGGATATCCTGCTGGTCTTTCCACTCGAGCTTCCGGTGATCCTCGGCGCGCTTGCAGTCATGGGTGTGACGGGGCGCGGGGCAATTCTGATCCGCGGTGTCATCGTCATCTCCCTGACGCTTCTGACCCTGACCAAGTTCGCCGATTTCGCCATGTTCTCCGCCTACAATCGCGGGTTCAATCCGCTCGTTGACCTGCATCTCATCCCGGCAGCGTGGAATCTGGGATCCGGTGCAATCGGCACGGCACGCGCGCTCGGGGCCGTCATCGGGGCACTGTCGCTTTTGTCGGCGCTTGCGCTCGCCCTGTGGTGGGCGGCGATGCGATGGTCGAAGATCGAGCTTCCTCAAGCCCCCAGACGACTGACGGCGATTGCCCTCGTCCCTGCTCTGCTCCTCGCCGTCGCCGAGATCGGCGATGCCATGCGGAAGTGGCAATTGCCCTTTGATGTGCCCGGGGCGGCCTTCACAGCGCGCGTGGCCGTCGAACGGGCGGAGATGCTCGGCCAGACGGCGCGCCGGCTCAGTGACTTCAAGGAAGCCGCGTCGACGGACCCCTTTGCAGACGCGACTCCGCTCTTGGACGAAATCGGCACGAGAGACGTCCTCTTTCTCTACGTGGAAAGCTACGGTGCATCGAGCCTCACGAACCCCCGCTACGCCCCCCTGCATCTCGACACGCTCGATGCCATCGCGGCCGAGTTGGCCGCGCGCGGCCTCTCCATGCGCTCGGGGTGGCTCGAAGCGCCTATGATCGGTGGTCAAAGCTGGCTCACGCACACAACGCTCGCCACGGGCCTCTGGTCACCGGACCAGCGGACCTACGGCGCGGCGCTGGTGAGCGGGCGCAAATCGCTGTTCCACCTCGCGTCCGAGAACGCCTTCGAGACAGTCGCCGTGATGCCCGCCATCACGATGGATTGGCCAGAGGCAGGCTTCATGGGATTTGATCGGGTCCTTGCCGCGGCGGACCTCGGCTACGAAGGGCGCCCTTTCAACTGGGTGACCATGCCCGACCAGTTCACGCTCGCCGCGTTGGACAGGCTAGTGCTGCCCGGCGCGCCGGGCGTGGATCGTCCGCCTGTCTTCGCGCAGGTGGCCCTCATTTCATCCCATGCACCTTGGACGCCGGTGCCCCGCCTTGTCGCGTGGGAGGATGTCGGTGACGGGCGCGTGTTCAACGCCATGGCCGCTGAGGGCGATGCTCCGGACGTGGTCTGGCGGGACAGGAATCGCGTCAGGGCACAGTTTGGAAAGGCGGTGGATTACAGCCTCAGGACAGCCGGGAGCTACATGGCACGCTTGGCCGAGGCTGAGCCGCTCATCGTCCTCTTGGGCGATCACCAGCCCGCAGCCTTCGTGTCAGAGGATGACAGTTTCAACGTGCCCGTTCATGTCATCGGGCCGGCGCACCTCGTCGAGCGCTTCGCGTCTTGGGGCTGGGTGGACGGCATGCGCCCGTCTCCAGCCACTCAAGCGATCAGGATGGACGACTTCAGAAACCGGTTTCTCCGGGCATTCAGCTCCCTCAGCCCTTGACGGCCCCGGCCATGATCGCGCCGACGATGAGCCGCTGAAGCGCAAGGAATGCGGCTATGGCAGGCAGCACCGTGATGACGCAGGCGGCCGCGAGAAGCTGCGTCGTGGAGGCGCTCGTCGATCCCGCGAAGTTGAAAATGGCGACGGAGATGGGTTGCAGCCGATCCTGCGAGAGCAGGATGAATGGCACGAGGAATTGCGACCACCCCATGAGCATATTGAGAATGAAGGCCGAGGCCATTCCCGGCGCGGCCAAAGGCATCGTCACGAAGATGAGAACTGCCGGTGCCGAGCATCCATCGATGGCTGCCGCGTCCTCGAGGGAGCGTGGAATGGCATCAAAGCTCGCCTTTAGCATCCACACCGAGAGCGGCACGCCCAGCGCCATGTAGACACCGGCTGCTGCGGCATGCGTCTCCAGAAGGCCCAGTCTCTCCATGTACCGGTAGAGCGGGATGAGGAGGACGAGGGGTGAGACCATCTGCACGGTGAGGATGCCGAGCATCAGGATGGACGCGCCCCGAAACTGCCGCCGCGAGAAGACGTAAGCGGCCGGAATGGCCGTGATGAGCGCGCCCAGCGCCCCGAGGGCGCAGAGCTTGATCCCGTTCCAGAGGTAAAGACCAAAGGTGCGGTCCGTGAGGATCTGTTCGAAATTGGCGAGCGTCGGGTCCTCGGGAATGAAGCGCGATGCGCCAAGGAAGATCTCTGCCGGGGTTCGAATGGCCAGCGACAGCAGCCAAAGCAGCGGCGCCGCGAAGAGCACAAGGAGAAGCAGCGCGACGACGTAGGTCGCGATGTCTCCGATCCGCTCTGACGGCCACCGGGTCATGAGCTTCGGTCCTCCCGGTCGACGAGAAGCCGGATGTAGAGAACCGTGAGCAGGAGCGCGATCAGAACGAGAATGACCGCCAGAACAGACCCGCCCGAGAGATCGAAGTTGAAAAAGACGGTGTTGAACGTGAAGAGCGAAAGCACCTCCGTGGACCGGCCGGGGCCGCCGCCTGTCAGCGCGAGGATGACATCGAAGGTGTTGAGCGTCTGGATCGTCACGAGGACAGTCGAGACAAGGATCGCGGGCCGCATTTGAGGCAGCGTGATGAAGACGAAGCGCGCGGTGGGGCCCGCGCCGTCAATGGCCGCCGCGGCATAGAGATCCTGCGAGAGGCCCTTTCGGGCCGCATAGAAGACGATCATGGCGAAGGCCGTCCCCTGCCACACATTGGCGATGACGGCGGAAATCATGGCGTTCGTCGGGTCCGAAAGCCAACGGACCGGCGAGATCCCCACGAGCGCGATGGTGGAGTTGAGCGCGCCGAAGGGCGCCTCGGAAAAGAGCATCTGCCAGATGAGCCCGTTGGCGATGCCCGGCACCACCCACGCGGTGAGCACCACCGTGCGAAGAAGCCCCATGCCGGGGAGCCGCCGTCTTTCACCTCTCACGACGAGGAGTGCGATCAGGAGACCGAGCCCGAGGATGCCCAGCACACTCGCTGCGGTGAAGACCGCCGTCACCCAGAGAACGCCCGGCAGAGCAGGCTGCGTGAGCACCTCCGAGACACCCTCCATGCCGTAGCGCGTGGCCGGGCGCAGGAGCGTGGCATCGCCGAAGGCAAGCCGGAGGACATCGAGAATCGGGACGAGGTAGAACGCACCGAGCAAAAGGAGGGCGGGCGCCAACCATGGCCAGACGGCATGGCGGGCCCTCACATGAGCCCGCCCGGCGCTTTCTTGTTGTGGCACGCTTGGGCCTAGAGGCGCTCGAAGGCCGCTTGCACGGCGTCATTGGCGGCGTCGAGCGCTTCGTCGGGCGTGGCCGCGCCCGAGAGGACATCTCCCATCAGGATCTGGATGGCGTTCGACAGCTCGGGATAGATCGGCACGCCGGGCCGCGCCTGCCCATCGACGAGCGCCTCCGCGAAGACGTCGTATTCGGGCCCTTCAAAGACATCGAACGCTTCGTATTGCGCGGCTGACGTGGGCAGCAGGCCCTGGATCGCGTTGCTCTGGCCGGAATAGATCTCGCGGATCATTTCTGCGCAGATCCGCACGGCCTCGGCATCGTCGGAGAGCGCGGCGATCGTCCAGCCTCCCGTGCCGGTGGCGCGCTGATCCGCCGTCGGCCCGGGAATGGCCGACACGGCCCAGGCTGCGAAATCCGTCTCCGGAAGGGTGCCGCGCAGTTGCCCGTACTGCCAATTGCCCCCAATGAAGAGCGCGGCTGTGCCCGCGGCGGCGGCGGCGTTGAACTCATCGTAGTTGACGATGGAGGTGACCCGCGGCGGCGCCGCGCCGGCATCCACGAGCCCCTTGTAGAAGCCTATGGCCGCAAGGAACCTTTCGCGGTTCTCCCCCTCGGCAAAGACGGGACGGCCCGCGTCATCGACGAGACGCCCGCCCTGCGCCCAGAAATGCGCGAGCCAGTCAAAGGTCGTGCCTTCCCAACGGCCACCATTGAAGAGCAGCCCTTCTTTTCCGGCCTCGACCGTGGCGAGCGCAGCGCTCTCCAAGTCTTCCCATGTCTCCGGAGCATCGGGGACGAGGCGCGTGTCACGGTAGAGCACGCGCAGATCGGTGAACCACCACCACGCCAGAAGATCCCCCGCCTCGTTGGTCACGGCTTCACGGACATAGGGAAAGAGGTCGTCGATCTCCGCGCTGCTCCAATGTGAATTCATGGGCTTGAGCACGTCAGCGCTCTTGAAGAGCGCGAGTTGGGAGCTGTCCACCATCGCGCAATCCGGCCCCCGCCCGGCCCGCGTCTGCTCGAGCAGGCGCGCTTGCTCCTGTCCGATGTTGTCGGTGACGATCTGCGTCTCGATTTTCCAGTCCGGTCGCGCCTCGATGAAGTCGGTAAAGAGCGCCTCGAAGGCCTCGCGCGTGGCGGGATCCGAGGAATAGAGATCGAAGGCCGTCAATCGGAAGGTCATCGTGTTGGGCGCATCGGGCAGGCCGACCCGGTCCCGGGTGATTAAATCCTGCGCCGCGAGGCTCGTGGGAAGCCCGAGGGCACAGGCGGCGCCGACAGCGCCGAGGATGCGGAGGAAACGATGGGTCATGGGACACCTTTCTAAATGGTGGGGATGAAACTGCGGGATCAGCACGCCGTGGCGAGAGCCACGCCGGTCGTCTGGTCAAAGACATGGGCCTGTCGGGCATCGAAGGTGACGTGCGCCTGCGATCCGACGCGGAGCTCGGTCTCCGGGGGAAGCCGGCTCCAGAGCCGCCCTGCCCCGGGCAGCGAAAGCTCGACGATGATCTCCTGCCCGATGGGCTCAACCGCTTCCACGCGCGCCGGATAGCCGTCATCACCCGTCGAAAGGCTCACGGCTTCGGGCCGAAGCCCGAGGAGGATGGGCTGCCCGGGCCTGCCGCCCCGCAGGCTGTCCCTGATGGCAAGCGTCGCGCCGGCCTCGAAGGTCACGCCGTCCTCGCTCAGACGCGCTGCGATGAGGTTCATCGCGGGCGAGCCAATGAAGCGGGCCACGAAGGTATTCGCCGGGGACCGGTATATTTCCATGGGCGGGCCCATCTGCTCCACGCGCCCCTCGTTCATGACCACGACGCGGTCCGCCATGGTCATCGCCTCGGTTTGGTCATGGGTGACGTAGACCGTTGTGGTGGGCAGCTGGGATTGAAGCCGCCGCATTTCCGCACGCATGGATACTCTCAGCCGGGCGTCGAGATTGGAGAGCGGCTCGTCGAAGAGAAAGACCTTCGGCCTGCGGACCATCGCGCGGCCCATGGCGACGCGTTGCCGTTGTCCGCCCGAGAGCTTGGCAGGACGCCGCTTGAGGAGCGACCCGATCTCGAGCATGTCGGCCACGTCTCGAACCCGCCGCGCCACCTCGTCTTTCGGCAGCCCCCGGCGCCGGAGGCCGAAGCCGATATTTCTCGCCACGTCCATGTGCGGGTAAAGCGCGTAGTCCTGAAATACCATCGCCACGTCGCGCGCGCCTGGGGCCAGATGGTTGACCCGCTCTCCGCCGATGAGGATGTCGCCGCCCGTCTCTTCCTCGATCCCGGCGATGAGCCGAAGCGTGGTTGATTTCCCGCAGCCCGAGGGACCGACGATGACGACGAACTCGCGGTCGGCTATATCAAGGGACACATTGTGCAGCGCGACGTTGCCGTCTGCATAAGACTTGTGCAAATCAACAAGTGAGAGTTCAGCCATACGCGCTTCCTCGCGCACCGATCCGGCAGCCTCGTGCTGCGCTTCGGGCGCGTTGGTGACATGCACAATGACTTGAAAGACCTATAGAAAGACCGATTTCCAATCGATGCGCTTCTCTAACATCAAAGGCCAAAGCCCGCGTGGTGTCAAAGCTTTCGCCTACCGCGCTTTGCACGTCATCGTACCGGTGGTGCTCATCGCTTTCGTAGTGTGGAGCGTCGGCGCCGGTGACGTACTGGCCCGCCTCGCTGGCGCGCATCCCGGGTGGGTTCTGGCGTCCCTCGTGGCATGCTCGGCGCAGATGGTCCTCTGCTCCTATCGCTGGCGCCTGACCGCGGCTCGGCTCGGCACCGATATCAGGCCCGGGGCCGCGATTTCGGAGTATTACCTCTCCAGCCTCGTGAATAGCACGGTTCCGGGCGGCGTGCTCGGTGACGCTCTGCGCGCTGTGAGGACAAAGGGCGCGGCGGGGCTCGAGCGCGCGGCGCAATCCGTCATCATCGAACGGTTGGCAGGTCAGATCGCCCTGGGCGCCGCGCTTCTCCTCGGTCTCTTCCTTTCGGGACAGCCTGCGCTCCAGAACATCGCACTGATCGCCTCCCTCGCGCTCGTCGTCACCCTGCTCCTTCTAACGCTCCTGCGCGGGCCTTTGCGCGCGCGTTTGCTACCAGGGATCGTGCGCCGCTTTCTCTCGGCCATGCGGGTGAGCTGGCTCCATCGCTCCGCCGCCGCCCCGCAGGTCATTCTCAGCGTCCTCATCGTGGCGGCCAACCTCGCAGCCTTTGCATTTGCAGCCCGCGCGACCGGGGCGGCCATGGGCTTCCCGGACGTGCTCTACGCGGTCCCGCTGATCCTGGCCGCAATGCTGATCCCGTTCTCCGTCGCGGGCTGGGGATACCGGGAGGGGGCCGCGGCCGCGGTCTTCCCCCTCATCGGCGCGAGCGCGGCGGCGGGTGTGAGTGCAAGCGTCGTCTTCGGCGCGGTCATTCTCGTGGCGAGCCTGCCGGGATTGATCGTCGTCTTCTCCCGAAGCGCCGAGGTCGACGACGCGCACGATGATGCCCCCGAGGCGCACTATGATCCTGCGGAGTGAGGCAGGTCCTCCCGCGCATCTGCGCCCCTGACGTGAGGCAGCAGCTGATCTCGGCCCAGGGTCTGCTCCGATCCCTCGTGATCTATCACAATCCGGCTACCATGCGCCGTTGGGCGCGCTTCTACAGAGGATTGCTCCGCCGCGGAGACCTCGCCTTCGATGTGGGGGCCCATGTGGGTACGCGGGCGCGCACCATGCGGGCTGCGGGGGCAAAGGTGGTGGCGCTGGAGCCGCAGCGCCCGTTCTCGACCTTTCTTGCGCGGACCATGCCGAGAGACATCACCGTGCTCGACATGGCCGTGGGCCGCGCAGCCGGAGAGGCCGACATGGCCGTCTCATCCCGGCACCCGACGGTTTCCTCCCTCGCCTCCGACTTCGTAGAGGAGGCACCGCAGGCAACCGGCTTCGAGCACGTGCGCTGGGATCGACGGCAGGCCGTGCGCGTCACGACCCTCGATACGCTCATCGCGCGATACGGGTCGCCCCGCTACATCAAGATCGACGTCGAAGGACATGAGGAAGAGGTGCTCGGCGGCCTCTCTGTGCCCGTGGATATCATCTCGGTCGAATATCTGCCGGCCTATCCAGCCCTCGCCCTCGGGCTGGTCGAGAGGCTCAGAGCCATGGGCAACGACGCGTTCAACGTGGTGAGCGGGGAAACCGGAAGGTTCCTCTGGGAGGGTTGGCGAGATGCGGAAGCCGCGCGGGACTGGCTCTGTCGACAGGAGACCTCGGCACCTTCCGGTGACCTTTTCGCCCGCCGCAGCGCACCGGAGGCGCCCCTGCGCTGATCGCCTTGCTCCGTCGCATCGGCCCTCGTCGGTTGCAGCGGTGGCGGGAGGCGCTACCGTCCGGGAATGACGAAACGATCGATCCTGCGCCTCCCCGAGATAGACCCACACGATCTCGAGCGCTTGCTCACCGGAGAGCTGGACGACCCCTTCTCAGTGCTTGGTCCCCACCGTCTGCCAGATGGCGGGGACCATCTCGTGGTGTACCTGCCTGACGGCGCCGCCGTCAGCGCCATCACCACCCAGACCGGCGAGGTGAAGCTTCAGCCCGTGCCAGATGCCCCCGGGGTCTTTACCGGGGACATCCCAAGCGCTGAGAATTACAGGCTCAAAGCCACGTCGAAGGACGGGCATTCCTGGGACTACGACGACCCCTACCGGTTCGGCCCGGTCCTCGGCGCGCCCTCGGCAGACGTCACCTCCCGCACCGGCAAAGATCCCCTCTGGAGCCGATTGGGCGCTCACCCCATGCAGCACGAAGGCGTGGACGGCGTCCATTTCGCGGTATGGGCGCCCAATGCACGCCGCGTCTCGGCAGTCGGCGGGTTCAACGGTTGGGACGGTCGGCGGCACATGATGCGCCGCTGTGGGGGTGCGGGCCTCTGGGAGATCTTCATTCCCGGCCTCAGGGAAGGCGAGGCTTACAAGTACGAGATCCTCGGCAAGGACGGTGTGCTTCAGCCTCTGAAGGCCGACCCCGTGGGCTTTGGCTCCGAGCACCCGCCCGAGAACGCGTCCATCGTCCGCGATCTCTCGGGGTATGGATGGCGCGACGAGGAGTGGATGTCGCGACGCCACACGCGCAATGACGCGGCGCAGCCCATCTCCATCTACGAGGTTCACCTCGCCTCCTGGCAGCGCGCACCCGACGGTCGCCACATCTCGTACCGCGAGGCGGCTGAAGATCTCGTCGCCTATGCCGCGGATATGGGCTTCACCCATATCGAGCTCATGCCCATGAGCGAGCACCCGTTCGATGGGTCATGGGGCTACCAGCCCGTCGGCCTCTTCGCCCCGACCGTGCGCCACGGACCGCCACATGAGTTCCGGGATCTCATCGACGCCGCGCATCGGCAGAAGATCGGGGTCATCCTCGACTGGGTCCCCGGCCACTTCCCGACCGACGACCACGGCCTCGGCCAGTTCGACGGGAGCGCGCTCTACGAATACGCCGACCCACGCGAAGGCTTCCACCAGGACTGGAACACCTTCATCTACGATTACGGCCGGCCCGAGGTCGCGAATTTCCTGATTGAGAACGCGCATTACTGGCTTCAGGAGTTCCATGTCGACGGGCTCCGCGTGGATGCCGTGGCCTCCATGCTCTACCGGGACTATTCCCGCGGGCCCGATGCATGGATCCCCAACGAGGACGGCGGGCGCGAGAATTACGAGGCGATCGCCATGCTCCGCGAGATGAACGCCAGCACCTACCACACCCATCCCGGCATCATGACAATGGCAGAAGAAAGCACGTCCTTTCCCGGCACCACGACGCCCGTCAGCGAGGGAGGGCTCGGCTTCGGCTTCAAATGGAACATGGGGTGGATGCACGACACCCTCGAATACATCAAAGTGGACCCGCGCGAGAGAGCGTCCCACCACCACGAGATGACCTTCGGACTGACCTACGCCTTCTCGGAGAGGTTCGTGCTGCCCATCAGTCATGACGAGGTGGTCCATGGCAAAGGCTCGCTTCTCGGCCGGATGCCGGGTGCTGGAGACGAGCGCTTTGCCAACCTGCGCGCCTATCTCGGCTTCATGTGGGGGCATCCCGGTAAGAAGCTTCTCTTCATGGGGCAGGAGTTCGGCCAGGCGAGCGAATGGGATCACGCCGGCACGCTCGATTGGGCAGCGCTCGAGACGCCGGCCCATGCCGGTGTCCAACGGTTGGTGCGCGATCTCAATACGCTCTACCGCGGTGAGCCTGCGCTCCATGCCAAGGATGCCGATCCGTCCGGCTTCCAGTGGATCAACGCCGATGACACGGAAAACTGCGTCTATTCCTGGCTGCGGCGTTCGGGCGACGGTGGGCGCGATGTGGCCGTCCTTTGCAACTTCCACGCGAAGGAGCATTCCAGCTACAAAGTCGGTCTTTCTGCGGAGGGTACCTGGCGCGAGGCATTGAACACCGATGCCGACATCTATGGCGGGCACGGGCGCGGCAACATGGGCGCGGTCTCGGCGCATGGGCACGGCATGCACGGCCAACCCGCCTCGGCGGAGGTTTACCTCCCGCCCCTTTCGGCGATTTTTCTGGTCCATTCCGGTTGACGCTCGCCGCGTGCCTCGCGAGGAAAGGCGCAATTTCGCCCGGCACGACACAGCAGGACACCGAAAGGAAGACCCGATGAGCTTTGAGGACACGATCAGCTTCGTCGAAGATGCAGCTCTGGCGGAGGCCTCCGCCGCACGCGACGCCCTCACCACCTCCGAGACGAGCTTTGACGCAGGGCGCACGATCGCGAGGCGGCTTGGGGCACGCATTGAAGGCGATATGGCCGTCTTCGGCTTCTGGACACCGGAACTTCTCGACCTGCGCGTGCCGTCCGGGGACATCTTCCTCGAGGTCCTCAGACCGAGCGCTCCGCTCGACCTGACCCGCGCGCATCAAGAGGTGAGCTTCGAGCGGACCTTCGTTCCCGTCATCCGCGATGAGGCGTTCTGCTTTTCGGCGGCAAAGGGGCTCCGCGCCGGCACGCGCGAGGAGATCGGTGATTTCTACGCGCTCACCTGGCGGGATGCCGAGGACACCTGGCATCGCATCCTTGATCCTCTCGCCATGTCCCTGCCCTTTGGTGCCATGGCCCCGGCGGAGCTCTACGACGTCGCCGCCATGCAGGCTGCGCGGGGCGATGCCGAGTACTGGGCGGCGCTCAAGGGCGATGGAACGCACAAGTTCGGCCCGCCGACGAATATCCTGCAGGTCCACGTGCCCACGGCAACGGCAGGCGGCACGCTTGCTGCGCTCAATCGGCACTACGAGCGCCTTGCCGAGCGCGTGGCGCGCGACCTCCCGCTTGAGCCTGCGGATCAGCTTTTCCTAGGCTACGATGCCGTGCAGCTCCTGCCCGTGGAGCCCACGACCGTCTACGAGACCGGCCCTGACTTCTGGCAGGAGGATCACGCGGAGGACACGAAGGTCACCGTCTCGCTCCTGCGTCCGAACACGACTAACTGGGGATATGACGTCGTCATTTCCGGCATGGCCACCGTGAACCCGGTGCTTCTCGAGTCCGGTCGGCCAGACGAACTCGTGGACCTCGCGGCGACGCTCCACACGTTTCCGTCAAAGCCCAAGACGCTGATCTTCGACGTTGTGTTCGGCCATTCTGACAACCAGGGCCTGAGGGCGCTCAACGGGCACTACTTCGCCGGGCCCAACATGTATGGGCAAAACCTCGACTACCAGAACCCGACCGTGCGCGCGATCCTGCTGGAGATGCAGCGGCGCAAGGTCGATTTCGGAGCGGACGGTGTCCGCGTAGACGGGGCCCAAGACTTCAAATGGTGGGACGCGGCCGCGCAGGTTCTGCGGCACGACGACGACTACCTTCAGGCCATGGCGGACCTCGAGCAGGAGGTGGCGGGCGCACGATACCGGCCCTGGTTCATCTTCGAAGATGGCCGGCCGTGGCCGGAAGAGGATTGGGAGCTCAGCTCGACCTACAGGTCTGTCATCGAAGTGCAGCGCGACGATGACGTCTTCCAGTGGGGCCCCCTGACCTTCGCCCACAACACCCCGTTTCTTTACACGTTCTGGCTGTCGAAATACTGGCGGATCCGCGAAATGGTCGACGTGGGCGCCAACTGGATTTCGGGCACCTCGAACCACGACACGCTCAGACGCGGCACGCAGGTATCGCCCAAGCTCAACATAAACACCCGCCTCGGCCGGACTCGGATGGAGATCCTCGACAAGGCCTACGACAATCCGGCCGTGCACGTGTTGACCTATGTCGCGATGCCGGGCGTCCCGATGGATTTTCTCAATGCAATGGCGCGCGCGTCCTGGGGGTTCATCCGCAATCAGGATGACCGCTACGGCGTTAAGGTCGTCTCCGAGGAGGCGATCAGTCTCAAGTGGCAGGTGGATGAGTACAGCTACCTCGTCTCGGGTAATTTCCGCCGTCTCAAGGAGATGGGCTTCGAGACGCGAGAAGAACTCGCGCGCTTCTTCGAGTTCCTGCCGGCGCTCGTGGAGGTGACGGAGTACGACCTGGAAGAGATCGCGCGCCTGCTCAATGCCTCCGAGCCCGAGCTCGCCGGTGGCCCCTTCTCGGTGGCGAGCCTGAAGCAGATCGCACGCGCCTGGATGGACGACATGCATGATTACTGCAACCTGTCGAACTCCCTGTCGTCTCTCGACCCGGAGCAGGCGGGCTTCAGCCTGCAGGTCCGCAATTTCCGCCGCGCGCGGCCGTGGCTCCGCGAGAACTACGGCGAGAAGGACGTCTTCGAGTATCTGCAGCCCATAGAGGGCCGAACTCTCTTTACCTCCCTCCGCCACGGGCCGGATGGAGAGCAGGTGTTCATGCTGGCCCACATGGAAGGCAAACCGACGGACGAGATCGATCCACTGACGCTTCCGATCGCTGGCCTTGAGGGCGACGGCTGGGAGCTGGCGCTGAGAACCCCGTCAATCGGCGCGGAATACACCGGCGGACCCATCACGATGAAAGACGCCATGGCGCTGGTCTTCGTCAGGAAGCCCTGAGCGGGTCGACTTACGCCCCGGTTTCGCGCCGCGCGGCTTCTTCCAGCGGAAGCACCGGCACATGCGGCTCGACGCATTGCGCCACGATGGATCGCGCCGCATCCGCATCGTTTTCCACGATCGCTTCGCGGAGTTTGCGCAGCGCATGGGCCATTTCGATCTCCGAGAGCTTGCTCTCGTGGGCACAAAAGATTTTCGGGTGCCGGGTACGCACGTGATCGTCGGTTATGGTGAGCTCTTCGGCGAGCTTCTCGCCGGGCCGCAGACCGATGATCTCGATCTCGATGTCTCCGTCCGGGCTGCCTTCATCGCGGACGGTGTACCCGGAGCTCTCGATGACGTCCTTCGCAAGATCCATGATCTTCACGGGCTTGCCCATCTCGAGGACGAAGACCTCTGAACCTTCGGCCATGGCCCCCGCGGTGATGACGAGCCGAACGGCCTCCTGCACGGTCATGAAATACCGCGTGACCTCCGGATCGGTCACCGTGACCGGGCCACCCCGTCGGATCTGATCCTTGAAGAGAGGGATAACGGATCCCGAAGACCCCAGCACGTTTCCGAAGCGCACCATGGAGTAGATCGGCCCGGAACCGGCGGGCACACGGCTCGCGATATCCTGAATGATCAGCTCCGAGAGCCGCTTGGAGCCGCCCATGACGTTGCAAGGGCGGACCGCCTTGTCCGACGAGATCAGGATGAAGCGCTCCACGCCTGCGGATTGTGCCGCGCGCGCGAGGATCTGGGTCCCGAGGACATTGTTGGCGAGACCCGCAATCGGGTTGGCCTCGACGAGCGGTACATGCTTGTAGGCCGCCGCGTGGAAAACGATCTCCACATCGAAATCCTCGAAAACCCGGGCTACCTGCGTCTCATCCGAAACCGACCCCAGCACGGGCACAAGCTCGACGTCGAGTTTCGCCGCGATGGCGCTGAGATCCATGTGCAGCGTGTAAAGGGCGTATTCCGACAGTTCGTAGAGGACGATCCGCGAGGGGCGGCAGGCCAGCACTTGCTGGCTCAATTCAGCCCCGATCGTGCCACCTGCCCCGGTGATCAGGACGCATTTACCGGCGTAGCTGCTGTTGGTTTCGTCCCAGGACCCGAGCACTTCTTCGCGGCCGAGAAACTGGGAGGCCGGGAGGGCCGTCAAGGTATCGAGAATATCTTCCGTGCCCACGAGCTGCGCGAAGGAGGGCAGCGTCTGCACTTCCAGTCCGAGATCCTGCACGCGTTGCGCGATCTGCATCTGTTTGGGAAGCGAAAGCGAAGGCGTCGCGATGAGCACGCGATCGATCTTCTTCTCGGTGACGATGTCTTGGATGTGCGCGGGCGAGAAGACCCGCGCTCCGGCCACGTCGATGCCGTGGAGGCTCGGGTTATCGTCCACAAACGCGGCAGGCACGATGCCACCGTCGCTGCGAAGCGCGTGCGCAAGTTGGCTGCCGGTTTTTCCGGCTCCGTAGATGAGCACGCGACAGCGTGGCGCGGCGCTTTCGTAGAGCGAGATGATGGCGTTACGCGCCAAGAGACGCAGGCCCACCGAGGCGATGAAGTACGAGGTGCCGAAGATCACGACCGTTCCCAGCGAGATCGACTGAGCCAGAACCTCGTCGATGCCCCAAAGGATGACGCAGAGCCCGACTGCGTAGCGGGCCGTGCGCCCCACCGCGCGATGCTCGAAATCCTGCAACCTCACCTTGCCGATGCCCATCCAGAGGGCCAGCGCCAACGCCCCGATGAGGAGGTAAGCAAGCATGGGGACAAGAACGTCACGGCTCCAGGCCGCGATATCACTCACATGGCCCTGCGTGATCACCGTGAAGACCAGCGCAACCGGCACGAGAGCCAAGTCAATCGCGAGGAAAATGCGTTGCTTCTGCTTGTGCGTCAGCGACTTCACCCAGTCGAGAAGCAGGTCTCTCGGGCGCATGTCACGTAGTGCAACGAGTTTTCCCAAAGCAGCGGGATCTTTAGGTTTCATAGTACACACTCGATCACTGGGCGCGCAGGAATCGGCTTAATTCCCCCGACACCCGGCAAGCCTAGCCCCAAAATATCCATGCTGCACCTGCGAAATTTCGACCCGTAATGCAACAAGCCAAATTTTGCCGGTCATTTCAGAGATTTAGTTTCCGCATGCGTCAAGGGAGTGAGCCGGTGCTTTGATCCGTGCAAGCTAGAGACGTGTGAAGTGGTCGAATTTTACTCTCTTTTTACGAGAATTGCGTCAGCCCAACTCTCCCTTCCAGCCGCAAGATGTCAGTGGCCACCGCACAGGATCTTCTTGCTCGATGGGACGATGCAGCCCGCCTTGGCCTCAAAATCACATCAAGCGCGATGCGCTTTTGGGCCTGCATTCGAGCGTCTGACATCGCCGCACGCTCTTGGCGTGCCCCCTGGGCTTGGCCCCACCTTCATTCGGCCCCATAACGACCGTGCCACGAGGAGGGGGCCGTATGCTTGTGAACATGGGATCGTTCAATGCGATTTCTGACGATTTCGAATGGACCATTCCCGAACGCTACAACATCGGGGTCGACATCTGCGATAAATGGGCCGCGGTGGAGCCGGAGCGCCTGGCGCTGATCGACGTATCTGAGTCGGGTGAGGCCACGCGCCATACGTTCGGGGCCCTGCGACGCAAGTCCAACCAGCTCGCCCATGCTCTCGCGCAGGACGGTGTTTCACGGGGCGCGGGCAACGTCGGCGACCGGGTCGGCGTGCTCCTGCCGCAATGCGTCGAGACGGCCCTCGCCCACATCGCCGTCACGAAGATGGGCTGCATCTCGATCCCGCTTTTCACGCTCTTCGCACGCGACGCTCTCCTTCACAGATTGCGCGACTCCGGGGCCAAGGTCGTCGTGACGAACCGCGAAGGCGCGGCGAAGCTCGCGGAAATCCGGCCTGACCTGCCCGACCTCGAGGTCATCTACTCGATCGACGGCGCAGGTGCGGGCGCAGTCAACTTTCACGCGCGATGCGCAGGGCAATCGGAAGAGTTCGAGCCGGTCGACACGTCCAGCGAAGACCCGGCTCTCCTCATCTACACCTCCGGCACCACCGGCAATCCGAAGGGCGCGCTCCACGCTCATAGGGTCCTCTTGGGCCATCTGCCCGGGGTGGAGCTGAGCCACGATTTCCTGCCGCAGCGCGATGACCTTTTCTGGACCCCTGCAGATTGGGCCTGGATCGGCGGGCTTCTCGACGTGCTGATGCCTGCACTGCACCATGGCATCCCGGTCGTCGGATGCCGCTTCGAGAAGTTCAGCGCCGAAGCGGCTTTCGACCTCATGCTCAGTCAGTCCGTGCGCAACGCCTTTCTCCCACCCACCGCGCTGAAGCTCATGAAGCTCGCGCCACACGATCTCGGCGCTGGCATCAATCTCCGATCCGTTGGCAGCGGCGGCGAAGCGCTTGGCGCAGAGCTCATCGACTGGGGAAAAAAGACATTGGGCGCCACGATCAACGAGTTCTATGGCCAGACCGAATGCAACATGGTCATCTCCTCCTGCGCCGCGCTCGAGCCGCCGGCGCCGGGTGCCATGGGCCGCGCCGTTCCCGGCCATGAGGTCAAGATCATCGACGGTGACACGGGCGAGGTGCTCCCCGCGGGCTCCGAAGGCGCGATTGCCGTGCGTGCCCCGGACCCGGTCATGTTCCTCCGCTATTGGAACAACCCCGAAGCGACACAGGAAAAATTCGTGTCCGGCCCGAAAGGCACATGGCTCCTGACCGGAGACCGAGGCACGAAGGATGCGGAAGGACGCTTTTACTTTCTGGGCCGCGACGATGACGTCATCTCCTCTGCCGGCTATCGGATCGGCCCGGGAGAAATCGAAGACTGCCTTCTCAAGCATCCTGCGGTCAGCCTCGCCGGGGTGGTGGGCCAACCCGACGCCATAAGGGGAAGCGTCGTGGCCGCCTACCTGGTGCTCCGAGACGGGTTTGAACCGACGGATGCGCTGGCCTTGGAGATAGCGGAATTCGTCAAGGCGCGGCTCGCCGCCCACGAATACCCGCGCGTGGTGCGCTTCATTGACGACATGCCCATGACCACGACGGGAAAGATCATTCGACGACACCTTCGCGCCTGGGCTGCCGAGGCGGCCGAAGCCGCGCAATAGACCGCCCAGGGGAGACTTTTCATGGCGTCTTCGACCTCAGTGCTTTTCGAGCGCGACGGCCCCACCGCCACGATCACGCTCAATCGACCGTCCCGACGCAACGCGATCGACGCGGAGATGAGCGCGGCCCTGCGTGCCGCCATCTCCGAGCTGGAAGGGGATGACGATCTGCGCATCGGAAGCTTGCGCGGCGCGGGCCCCGCCTTTTCCGCCGGCATGGATCTCGCGGCCTTCGAGCGTGGGGAAGCAGAGGACATCCTGTTCGGGCCCGGCCATCTGGGCGGCTTCGTCAGCCGACCACGCCGCAAGCCCGTCATCGCCTCCGTCCATGGCCCCGCGCTTGCGGGCGGCTTCGAGCTTGTCCTCGCCTGCGATCTTGTCGTCGCCGCGGAAGAGGCGGTGTTTGGACTGCCGGAGGCCAAGATCGGGCTTGTGGCAGGCGCGGGCGGTGCTCTTCGCCTCGGACAGCGCTTACCGCACGCGATTGTCAACGAACTGCTCCTGACCGGAGGCACCATCGACGCGGATCGCGCCGCCTCGCTCGGGCTCGTCAATCGCGTGGTGCCCGCAGGCGAGTTGGAAGACACCGCCCGAAGCCTCGCGCGGGTGATCGCGTCCAATGCCCCGCTTGCCATCGAAGCCAGTCTCGCGCTCGCCGCGGCGTCTAGAAACGTCGGCAGCGATGCACTTTGGCAAGAGAACGACAGGCACCTCCGCGCTCTCCTCTCATCCGACGACGCAGCCGAAGGCGCGCGTGCCTTCGCCGAGAAGCGTGCGCCGATCTGGCTTGGCCGCTGAGGATCGCGCCGCGCCGATCTTGAAGGACATCTTGACGAGGCTCATCGAAATCGCGCTCGGCTCCGCCCTGCTGTGTCAGGCGCCGCCGGTCGTGGCGCCGTTCACCACGATGTCCTGATCGATGGCGAGAACCGCCAGCACTTCGCTGTTGGCGCCGGTGAACTCGTAGACGTCGTAGGACGTGCCATCATGGGCCACGGTTCCGGTGCGGGTGATGCTCTCGGCGTCTCCGCTGGCCGCCGCGCCGTCGAGATTGACCGTGTCACCTGCATCCCCGTCGATCATGATCCCGGCATCGAGTACCTGCCCCAAGAGCTGCTCGAGCGTTGGATCAGCCTCTCCTTGCAGCTCGAGAACGTCGCCGAGGCTGATGTCGAGCACATCGGCGCCCGCGTTCGTCAGGCTGATCGCCTCGATGGATTTCGCATCGATAAGCGGGAGCAGATCCTCGGTGCCCTCCGGCGCCATCAGGGCGAGCGTATCGCGGCCCGCCCCACCATCGTAAACATCTCCGGCCTCTGAAACCCCACCGGCGACGAGGACGTCATCCCCAGCCCCGCCGAGCACGCTGTCGGCCCCGCTTCCACCGATCAGTGTATCGTCACCGGCTCCACCGATGAGAATGTCGGCCCCTTCGCCGCCGGAAAGGGCGTCATCGAGGACGCTGCCAAAGAGCAGGTCCGCCTGGTCCGTGCCCGCCTTCGTGACAGCCTCTTCCCCGATCCCCAGCGCGCCGCCCGTGCGCAACGTCTCCCGATCCTCCACCGTGGTGACGTCCCCGTCGAGGTCGAAGACCGCCTCGGCAAAAAGGAGGTTCTGATCGCCCAGGATATCCACGAGCCCGGAGACTTCCGCCAGCGCCACGCTGTAGTTCAGCCCGGACACGGTGAATGCCGGCTTCGTGTCCTGCGTGACGATCACGCCCCGGTCCTCTCCGTCGGCCACGAGCTGCAGCGAGAAGGCCACGAGTTCTGCGCTGAAAAGGGGGGTGTTGATGAAGGCATCTGCCAGCGCGGCCGAGCCGATCACCGTCACGGCGTCGTTGCTGTCGATGGCATTCAGCTGGTCGACATCGACATCCCCGCCGATCCCGAACGCCTCAACGGTGACCTCGTAATCCCCGGTGCCCTGCGGGGTGCGCCCGTCGAACGGGCTGTTGATGAGGTTCGCGAAGGCCTGCTCCCAGTTGTCGTCACTCGGGCGGCCATCGGTGGCGAAATAGACGAAGCTGTTCCCCGCCCCATCTGCGTTGGCCGCGTCCAACAAGAGCTCCGCGGCCGAGAAGGCCTCGCCGAAGTTCGTAATGCCACCGGTGAACGGCGCTGTCGAGAGCGCATTGAACAGCGCCTCCCGATCATAGAGCAGATCAAACGTCGTCTGCCCGCCCGGCCCCTCGAGCACGGTGGCCTCACCGGCATAGGTCACGACGCTCACCTGAACCGAACTCTGAGACCCTTCGAACCGCTCGAAGAGGGACGTCAGGTTCGGATCGGTGGTATCGGTGAGCGCGTTCGCGAGGTCGAGCCGCAGCGTTTCCCAATTGCTCTCGCCGACGCTGCCGGACCGGTCAAGAATGATGACGAGGTTGTCTGTCGTCTGCTCCGGCGCGGATGTCAGGATCTGGACGCTCCCGGCGGCGGCATCCGGGGTCGCGTCCTCTTCGATGGAGATCGAAAGGTCCTGCCCGTTTTCGATCGAGACGGCGTCATTCCCGACGGCGATGCCGATGGTGGCCTTGGTGACGGCACCGCCTGCGTCACGGACGCTGACCTCGAATCGGTCGAACCCCTCGAAGCCCGCATCCGCGGTGTAGGTGAAAGCGCCCGTGACCGCGTCGATCTCGACGCTTCCGTTGGACGGTCCCGCTCCCGAAACGACGAACGAGAAGCCCGAGGCATCATCGACATCCGCAACCGAAAGCTGGCCAGACGCAGCGCCGGCCTCGGCGACGAGGCCCAGGGCCGTGGCCTCCGGCGCATCATTGACCGGCGTGACCTCGATCGTGGCCGTTTCAGCGGCGGTGAAAACTCCGTCGGAGACGAGATAGGTGAAGCTGTCGGTTCCCGAGAAATCAGCGTCGGGCGTGTATGCGAAGCTGCCATCGGCGGACACGATCACCGTGCCGGAGGTCGGGCCATTGACCAAGGCGAAGCTGAGCGCGTCACCATCCACGTCCGTGGCCTCGAGCTGCCCCCGGATCACCGTGTCTTCCGCCCCGGCGACCTCCACCGCCTCCGGGACCGGGCTGTCATTGACAGGGGCAATCGTCAGATTGGCGGCAGCCGGAACACTCGCGCCGTTCCCGTCGCTAATCGCGAAGGAAATGCGCACTGGCCCGGTGATGTCTGCGTCCGGTTGGAAGGTGAACGTGCCATCCTCGTTGGCGACAACCGTGCCGGTGTCAGCCACGGGGACACCCGAGACGCTCAGCACATCACTCTCATCCACATCCGTCGCCGCTGCGAGGAGCTGCGCCTCCGTGATGATGAGTTCGAGATCCTCGGTGCCCCCCGGAAGCACCACCGCACCGGAGACCTCGGGCGCGTCGTTCGCGCCATTCACCGTGATCTCGACGACCTGCTCGGTCCCGTCGACCGTCGCGACGGCAAAGCTGTCGGTCAGCTGATCTCCGACGCCGAGGGCCTGCACTGCCGCGTCGGAGGCAAAGAGCGCATAGGACCACACGCCTGCAGCGCTGATCTCGAACGTCCCGTAGGATCCGCGTACGTTCGATTGCGGCGTGATCGCGTCCTCTCCGGCATCGGCATCCGAGACGATCAGCACCCCCGTCGCGATCACAGCGATGTCCTCGGTGACGGCGCCGCTGATCTGTCCGGAGATGACGGCGGCGTCGGGCTCTCCCGTGACGGAGAGTGAAACCGTCCCCTCCGTGCTGAGATCGCCGTCCGAGACGAGATAGGCAAAGCTGTCGTCGCCCACGAAATCGGCTTCAGGCGTGTAGGTGTATGATCCGTCCGCCGCGAGCGCGACAGTGCCGTTCGCGGCCTGCTCCGTGAGCGTGAATGTCAGCGGGTCGTTCTCGATATCAGTGGCTTCCAGCGTCCCGGCAAGGACGCTGTCCTCGGCCACCTCGCCCTCGGCAGCGGCCACCTCCGGCGCGTCATTCACCGGGCGCACGACAAGCGTCACGGTGTTGACGGTCTCTCCCTGTGGCGTCTCCGCCGAGACGACGAAACCGTCGGTGCCCGCAAAGTTCGGATCGGGGATGTAGGAGAATGTCCCGTCATCCGTGAGCGCGAGGGACCCGTTTTCGGGGCCGGTGATGACGGTCAGGTCCGATGCATCGCCCAGATCGGCGAGGGACAGCGTCCCGTTGACCGGCGCGTCCTCGTCAGTGTCAAAGCGAATGGGCTCCGGCTCGGGCCCGATGAGCGGGTTCGAGCGTTGCTGGTCGGGTGCGTCCGCGTCATCCGATTGGCTGTCATCTGCTTCGGTGCCGTTCTCGAGCGTGTCCAGCGTGTCCCCGAGCTCTCCGGGATCCGTCGCGAAGCCTTCGCCGCCATCGCCTCCCTCCCCGGCGCCGCCGATGAAGCTGCGCGATCCCCCCAGCGGGACGAGTGCCTCGCCCTGCTCCTGCGCCCGCAGTGCCGCGCCGAAGGCGGCCGCGGCCTCCACCAGGAGCGCTTCCACCGCGTTCGGTGCGTCCGGCGAGCGCGCGATATCGGTCGTCACGCCGTCGATAGTGACTTCCCAGACGGACTCGCCCGTCTCGATCAGCGCGAGTTGCTCTCCCGTGATCCGGGAAAAGATGCCGATCTTGCCAAAGCCGCCCCCGGGCACGGGGTCTTCCTCGAGCGTGACCTGAAGCAGCAACTGCCCGCCATCGTCCTCGGTCACGCGGACGGTGCCGGTGGTCCCCCGAATCCCGAGGGTTGCCGCGGGCGTCTCGATGTCCATACCGCCCGAGCCCGCGACCTTTCCGGCAATGAAGACGAACCCGCCCTTCACGAGCCCGAAGGAGGCGCTGTTGCCGTCTTCCGCACCCGCCGTATAGACGAGCTCGTCGAGCGTCATGCGGGCGTCTTCGTTGAGGGTGAACACGGTGCCATCGACGAAGAGCAGCGTCAGGACAGACCCTTCACCGGTGCTGACGACATCGCCAAGCTGCACACGCATGCCCTCGGTGAGCTCTTCGAAGGAGCCATCCGCGCGCTCGACGGTCGCGGAGCCTTCGATCCCTTCCACTTGGCCTATGGGCGCGCCGGAGACCGTCGCGAGGATGAGGTCGTCCTCCTGCCCGGCCTTGGCGAGAGTGGTGACGGTGCGCGCGCTGAGCGAATTTCCGTTGGGCGCGACCAATGCAACGGGCCCTTCGGAGAAATAGCCCGCGATGACGGTCAGGCTTCCATCAGGGCCCGTGAGGAGAAGGTTGTCCGCGTCCCGGGCGAAATCACCGGAGAAAATTATATCTCCGTCCGGGAGATCAATCTTCCCGTCCGAAATTGCCCTATGGGCATCCACAAACCGATCGACATGCCGTCCCACCACGGTGGGACCGCTATCCATCAAATAAAAACGCATCGGACTACCCCTGATCCGAAGCCGAAGAAAATACCTTTGACGCCTCTAATTAGACGTGGGCTACAACGACCTGCCGAGTACCGTAGCGTAAAGATATGATTCGAAGCAAAGACGAAGGTTTTAAGGCGCGGAAATGAATACTCTTTCGGTGAAGTCCTAGCGCCTTGCCCACCCTCCGCGGCCCCCGTCGACATCAATGCACCCACTGGGCAGCTCCGTGCGCGGGGTGATGGCATGGCTGCGGCGCGGTCGCGCGGCTGGGCTTGTCGTCATCGCGCTGCTCGTGACCTTGCGCATTCTGGACCCGACGGTCGTCTCCTCGCTGCGCTTTTCCGCGTTCGATCTGTTCCAGCAGATGAGCCCGCGGGAATATGCTCCGGCGCCGGTCGCGATCATCGATATCGACGATCCGTCCATCGAAGAGCTGGGGCAATGGCCGTGGCCGCGCACCCTCGTGGCGGAGATGGTGACCAGGGCCGCCGAGGCCGGGGCTGTGGCCATCGGTTTCGATGTCATCTTTGCCGAACCCGACAGGCTCTCCCCCGACCTCTTGGCCGCCGACAATGCCGCGATCCCCGATGACATCCGGAGCGTGCTCAGCACCCTGCCCAGCAATGACGCCACACTTGCCGCCGCCATGGCCCGCACCCGCGTCGTGGTGGGCCAGACCAGCGTGCGCAGCGCTCGAACTGGCATCGAGCGCCCGCGCCCTCCTGCGCCGGTGCCCCACGCCATCATAGGCGAGGATCCGGCGCCCTTCCTGATGTCATTCCCGGACCTGCTGGAGAACCTCGAGGAGCTCGAGGCCGCTGCGCTGGGCCGCGGTGTGTTCACGACGCGGCCGGACCCGGACGGCACCTATCGCCGTGTCCCGCTCGTGATGTCCGTCGATGGCGCCATCCGTCTGGGGCTGGCACCGGAGCTTCTCCGCGTGGCCACCGGGCAGGACGCGTTCGCGATCCGCACGAACGAGGCGGGGATCGATGCCGTGATCGTGGCAGGGCAAGCCATCGAGACCGGCCCGGACGGCACGGTCTGGCCGCATTTCACGCCCCATGTCCCAGCGCGCTACATCTCCGCCGCCGACCTCATCAATGGCCGCATGGACGCCGGGCGTCTGCAGGGGCAGATCGCACTCGTCGGCACGTCCGCGATCGGGCTGGAGGATTTCCGGCCCATTCCCCTGGGCTTTTCCTTGGCCGGCGTAGAAATTCACGCGCAGGTGCTGGAGGGCATCCTCCTCGACACCATGCTCAACCGGCCCAATTACGCCATTGCCATAGAGCTAGTGGTCCTCGCCTGTCTCGGTGTGCTCGTCGTGACGCTGGTCCCGATCCTCGCCGGTCGCTGGGTCATCATCGGCGGTCTCATGGTGCTCTCCGCCTATGGCGCTTTCACGTGGTGGCTCTTCGAGGCGCGCGCCACGCTCCTCGATCCGACATGGCCCATCCTCTGCACGCTCGCGATGCTCATGCTCATGTCCACCGCCAACTACCTCCGCGAAGAGCAGGAACGCGCCCGCATCCGCAGCGCCTTCGGGCAGTATGTCTCGCCGGATCTCGTGGCACAGCTTCAGGACGAGCCGGAGATGCTGACGCTGGGCGGTGAGCGGCGCGAGCTCACCATTCTCTTCTCAGACGTGCGCGGGTTCACCACGCTGGCAGAGAGCTTCAAGGACGATCCCGCCGGGCTGACCCAGCTGATCAACCGCTTTCTCAGCGTCCTGTCCGATGCGATCCTCGATGAAGGCGGCACCATCGACAAGTTCATGGGCGACGCGGTCATGGCTTTCTGGAACGCGCCGCTCGATCACGAGGGCCATGCGAAAGCCGCCTGCCACGCGGCGCTCCGCATGCAGGCCGACATCGCCACGCTCAACAAGATCCGCGCGGAAGAGGACGGCAGAGGCGTCGAACCCATTGATGTGGGGATCGGGCTGAATACGGGCGAGTGCACCGTGGGCAACATGGGCAGCGACACGCGCTTCGACTACACCGCCCTCGGTGACGCGGTGAACCTCGCCTCGCGGCTGGAAGGACAGTCAAAGGCCTTCGGGTTTCCGATCATCGTGGGGCCGTCCACGGCAGAGGCCGTAGAGGATGCCTTCGCGCTCCTGCGGATTGACCGTATCAGGGTGAAGGGGAAGCTCGAACCCGTTGAAGTCTCCGCGCTTATTGGCGGCGAGGATATGCGCGTGAGCCCGGAATTCGAAGCGCTTCGGCAAGCCAATGACGCACTGCGCTCGACCTACCTCGCGCAGGACTGGTCTGCGGCCAAGGATGCCCTTCAGCAGCTGGAAGCGGCCGCCGCCTCGGCGGGCATCGATGCGACGGAGTATATCGCGCTCTACCGCGGCAGGGTCGAGAGCTTCATGGCCCATCCCCCGGGCGCGGACTGGGACGGGGTGACCGTCGCGGAGACAAAGTGAGCCTAGCGCTCGCGCAGTGCCTCGGCGCGCGCGCGGTCGATCGGACGCAAGAGGTAAGACATCACCGTCCGCGAGCCTGTCTGGATGTCGACCTGCGCGACCATGCCGGGGCTGATGGGAAGCGCCTCGCCGCCCGGTCCCGTGAGCGCGGTGCGCTCTGTCTCGATCTCGACCTGAAAGAAGGCGCGTCCTTCCCGGTCCGTGACCGTGTCGGCCCCGACGCGCAGCACCTCCCCCGCGAGGGAGCCGTAGACGAGGAAATCGTAGGCCGTGATCTTCACGGATGCCGGATCGCCCGGTCGCAGGAACGACACGTCCTCGGGCCTGATCTCCGCTTCGATGAGGAGCCTGTCATCGGACGGTACGATCTCCATGACCGGCGCGCCCGGCTGGACGACCGCGCCCACCGTCGTGACGTTGACGCGATTGACTGTCCCCGCCACCGGTGCGCGCAGGCTGGTCCGCGTGACACGGTCTTCTGCGGCACGCAGTTCCTCTCGCACAACCGCCAGCTCCACCTGGATCCGGGCTGCGCGCTCCTGCGCTTCGAGCGAGTAGGCCGACTGGGCCGCGGCGATCCGGCTCTCCGTTTCGCGGATCGCGGCATCCTGCGCGGGGAGCCGCGCCGCCATGACCTGCGCCTCCCCCTCGAACTCGGAGACGCGCCCGCGCAACCGCAGCAACTCTATGCGCGGCAAGGCGCCGGTCTCCGCCAGCCGCTCGGAGAGCTCCAGTTCCTCCCGGAGCGGCACCAACTGCCCCTCAAGCTTGGCCTCGGTCGCGGCGAGCTCCTCGCGGGCAGCCATCCGGCCGGCAAGCTGATCCTCGAGGATCGCCAGCTCGGCAGAGAGCTGCGACCGGCGAGACAGGAACACCGCACGCTCGGCTGCCACCGGGCCCGGCACCCGCGCCTCGAGCCCCGCGGGAAACGTGAGGGCGTCAGCACCTTCTGCCTCGGCCACCACGCGGGCCTGTTCGGCCAGGAGCGCGGCCTCGCGCTCCAGAAGCTCTCCGCGCCGGGCATCGGCGCCCACATCATCTATGCGCATGAGCACGTCCCCGGCCTCGACGACGTCGCCGGAGCGCACATCGAGGCCCGCGACGATGCCGCCCTCGAGGCTCTGGATGACCTGCAGCTCGCTCGAGGGCACGACGCGTCCCGTGCCGCGTGTCACCTCCTCGATCTCGTACTGGGAGGCCCAGAGGCCGAAGCCAGCCAGCCCCCCGAGGATGACCGCGACGACCCAGAAAAGCCCGAGACCACCCGCGCGCACACCGACCGGATCGTTGATGAAATCCTCTTCGATCGGCGGGCCAAACATCAGGTCACCGCCTTGATGCCCGGCGTCTCGCCCGCGGCCTTTCGCAGCTTGGCATAGACCGCCTCGCGCGGCCCATCGAGGATCTTTTGGCCCTGCTCAAGGACCACGACACGGGGCGCGATGTCGGCGAGCGACGGGCGGTGGGTGCAGAGGATCAGACTCGTTCCTTCGCGCACCAGCTCTTGGAGGTTGCGCGCGAGGCTCGCCTCCATGTCCCGGTCCATGGCGCTCGTGGGCTCGTCGAGGAAAAGGAGGCGGGGACGGCGGAGAAGGAGCCGCGCGAGGGCGAGCCCCTGACGCTGTCCGCCAGAAAGGCGTGCGCCGCGTTCGCCGAGGAAGAGATTGAGCCCCTCCGGCGCTTTCGCGACAAACTCGTCCATGGCTGCGAGGCGCAGCGCCCGCGCGATCTCAGCCTCCGACGCTCGCGGCCGCCCGATCACGAGGTTCTCCCGGAAGGTTCCGGTAAAGAGTTCGGGCTCCTGCGGAAGATAGCCCACCGCCGCACGCAGCTCCGCCGGCTCGTAATGCGAGATCCCCCGCCCATCCAGAAGCATGGTCCCCGCATCCGGTGCCGTCAGCCCGCTGAGCACCTTGCCGAGCGTCGATTTGCCGGACCCCACGCGGCCCAGCAGGGCGAGGGTTTCGCCCGGCGCAACCTCGAGCGAAATCTCCTTGAGTGCCTCCGAGGAGGCCCCGGGATAGCGCACCGTCACACCCTCCAAAGACAGCGCCCCCGCCTCCGCTCGCAGGGAAGACTGGGCCTCAGAGCTGCGCTCCACGGGCTGATCCATGAACTCCGAAAGCGCGGCAAGCGCGCGCATGGCGTATTGCGCGCGGAAGACGGTCTGCGCGATGGTCGCAAGCGGCGCGAGCGCCCGGCCCGCCAGGATGTTGGCCGCGATGAGCGCCCCGATGGTGATGGCGCCTTGGGCAATAAGATATATGCCCCAGACGATGATCGACACCGAGACGGTCTGCAGGATGACCTGCGTGGCGTTCGTCGCGAATTGCGCCCAGAAGCGCGCGCGCCCCGCGACCCGCGCCGCCGCGGCGCTCGCCGCATCCCACTCGCGCTGCAGGACAGGCTCCGCCCCCACGCTCTTGACCGTCGGCAGCGCAGTAAGCGCCTCAACGAGGACGCTCTGGCGACGCCCGGCAAGCGCTTGCGTCCGCTCGAGGGAAGGCCCCACCGTGATGCGGGAAATGAGCGCGATCAGAAGCACCACGGGAACGGCCACCAGTGGCACGAGGGCAAGCGGCCCGACGATCCACCAGAGCACGCCCAGAAAAATGCCGATGAAGGCGAGATCCACCACGGCCACGAACGTCGCCGACGCGAAGAATTCCCGCACTTGCTCGAAATCGCGGATGTGGCTCACGATCATTGCGGAGCCTTGCGCGCGGTCGACCGAAGGCAGGGCCATCGCCTGCGCAAAGAGCGTGGACGAGATCGATGTATCAAGACGGCGGCCCACGCGCTCGAGGATGATCGCTCGGACGCTCCTGAGCGCGAGATCGAGGCCGATGGCGATCGCCACGCCCAGCGCGAGGGTCCAGAGCGTGACATAGGCGAGGTTGGGGATCACGCGGTCGTAGACGTTCATCACGAAGAGCGGCAGCGCGAGGCCCAGTGCGTTGACGCCGAGCGCGGCGACCACCACGAGCCCGAGGCTGCCCGCGTGGCCTCGAACCGGCCGCCAGAACCAGTGCCCGCGCCTGCCCGCCCGCGGCTCCGCGAGGCGCCGCTCCGCGAGATCATCTTCGACAGTGGCCAGGAGCACGTCGCGCGACGTGCGCCGCGCGAGGGTCCGAAGCGGCTCCTCCCGCTCGATCCCTGTCGCGGGGTCATGAATGCGCGCATTGCGACCGTCGTCCGACAGGCCCGCGAGGATCAGGGGCTGACCGCCACGCTCGAACAGGACGGCCGGCAAGACGGCCGGATCAAGCCGGCCCGGACGGCGCAGCACGAGGCGGCTGCGAAGGCCGACGGCCGCGAGACCCTGCGCCAGATATTCAGGTTTCGAGAGATCCACCGCGTCGGGGAGCCGGGAGAGAACCGAAAGCTCGGTAAAGGGGCGCGCGTGATGCGCCGCCAGCCACGCGATGATGGCCAGCCCCGCGCCCTTCTCCTGCATCGCCCCGGTCATTCAAGGGCCTTGATCTCGGTGCGGAAGATCGCGGCCGGCCCCCGGCTGCGCGCGCGGGCCTCAAAGGCGGGTTCGAGCGCGATATCAGACGGGCTCACACCGAACTGCGCGGCGAGGCGGCTGCTCGCCGCAAGCAGCCGGTAGCCGGAAAAGGTCAGGGCTGCGCGAGCCGAAATCACCTCGAACTCGACGTTGAAGAGGCTGCGCTCGGCATCCAGCAGATCGATTAGGTTGCGATTGCCGGTGCGAAACTCATCGGTGTACTGCGTCACGATCCGCCGCGCTGCGTTTCGCTGCACATCGAGCAGCACGAGCTGCGCCAGCGCGTTCTCGCGACCGTTCCAGGCCAGGGCCGCGAATTCCTCTACCTCCCGCTGTGCAAGCTGGCGCCGGGCCATGGCTTCGCGCACGCGCGCCTGCTCTGCCGCGCCCTGGGCCTTCCGGCCGCCCGCGAAGAGCTCCCAGGTCATCGTCACGCCGACAAAGCCGCTTCCGCGGTCGCCATCGAGCTCGAAATCATCCCATTCCCGGCGTGCGCCAGCACTGGCGGAGATCGTCGGCAGACGCGCGCCCAGGGTCTCCGCGAGCTGGTATTCCTGTGCCCGGACGTTGGTCTCGGCGGAGCGCAGGCGGAAACTGTTCTCGACGGCCAGTTGCCGTGTCCGGGCCTGCGAGCCCGGCAGTCCGCTGGCATCGGGCGCGCGGAAGCCGCCATGGGCTTCGATCCCGGTGATGATCTCAAAGCGGGCGTTCGCATCCGACAGCGCCCGCCGCACTTCGAGCCGCGCGAGCCGGGCCGCAAGCAGTCGCTGCTCGACTTCGAATGAGGCCGAGGTCGGGAGCCTCCCACCATCTACGAGCTCGTCTACTTGGCCTTTGATCTCCTCGTGCCGTGCCACGTTGGCGTCAGAGGCGGAGAGGAGCTGCTGGTGGCGCGCCACGTCTATGTAGGCCTGCACGACCGACAGGGTCAGCGTTTCGGAGGCGTCGAGCAAACGAAAGAGCGAGCCGTCGAGGCGCGCCGCCCCCCGATAGACGCGGTTGGCCCGCTGGTATCCGTCGAAAAAGACGTATCGCGCGGCGAGTTCCACGCGGGCCGTCGTCCCATAGCTTCTCTCTTCCGATGCGGAGACCGTGATGTCGTCGGTATAGGACTGGGCCTCGCCATCGACGGTGAGATCGAGGCGCGGGAGAAACTCCCGCTCCAGGGACAAAAGATCGAAGGCCGCGGCGCGCACGATCTCGGATGCGGCCTTGGCCGCCGGGTCTTCGGCAAGCGCCGCGCGCACCACTTCGGAGAGCGTGTGGCTCCACGCGGAGACGGGCATAAACAGGAGCCCCGAGACGAGGGCAAACACGCTCCAGCGGGCATTTGCTCGCGCAGCCGTCATACTCGCCCCTTCCTCTTCACCCAACGACAACACCATGCGCGGAACGCGCTTTTCGCGCAACCTTCGGTGAAGAGGTGGTTTTTTGGCCTTATCCGCGAGGGTAATCCATCGGCCCCATCAACACGTCGTCCCGCCGACCCTCGCCCGTTCACCGCGCTGCGGCGCCCTGCAGCTCCGCACCCGGCGGCAGCGCGTGGGCCTCACCGCGGTGATCACGCGGCTTGACCTGTGATGCACACCCATGCTGCATCGCGGGAGACAATATGTGGCGTACAAATGAAAAACTGGACCCCGGGGAGCGAACCAGCTCGCGTGCCGGGCATGGGGCGGGGGCGGTGGGACCGATGAACTCGCCTGCAAACAAGAGCCACGATCCGTTGCAGTCAAAAGCTGTGACCCTCGTGAAAGGAGCAAGCACGGGTTGCGTCGTCGGTCTCGTGCAGATCGCCCAGGCCGCGGCGCTCGCATCGCTGATCTTCGCGGGCCCCATGGCACCGGGCCTCGCCACGGGGACGTTTCTCGTCCTTCTGTCCAGCGTCATTCCCAGCCTTCTCTGGATCACCACGCGCGAGGTCCCCGAGCCCATATTCCTGACGCTTCAGAATGCGCCGCTTGCAGTGCTCATTCCCGCGTTGATTGCCGTTGGCGCGTCGGCTGCCGATGGCGCGGCGGTCCCGACGGTCTTCGCCATCTTCGGCATCACCGCCTTTGGAACCGGCCTGGCGTTTCTGGCGATCCGCGTCTTTCACCTCGGGCGGTACCTGAGGATCCTGCCCTATTCGGTGGCGACCGGCTTTCTGGCGAGCTGCGGTGCGCTGTTGGTCGTGGCCTCGCTGCAGGCCAGCTTGCCGAGTGCCCCCGGCGCACTCGGGCTGACAGCCTACGTGCCAGCGGCCCTCGCCGTGGTCTTTGCCGCCCTCCTCGCCGTGGCGCGCCGCATCGACTCCAGCCTCGGCATCGCCATGGGTCTCATCCTCGGCATTCTCCTCACGCACGCCGGCATCTGGGCTGCGGGGATCGACATCGCGACCGCGCGTGAGCTGGGCATCCTCCGACCCGAACCACTGACGCAAAGCCCGCTAAGCCTGTCCGACCTGGCCCGCGTGGACGTGGCCCTCGTGCTCGACGCGGCGCCGGTCATAGCGGCAGCCGTGATCATCGGGCTCGTCGGCGCCATGCTCAACCTGTCGGGATCGGAGCTCGTGCTGGGCCGGGATCTCCCCGACCGACGGATTTTCGGGCGCATGGGCTTGGCCAATCTGACGCTGGGCGCGATCGGCGCGCCGCCGGGCTACATCAGCGCCACCGCCACCAGTATCGGCAAGGAGATCGGTGGCGAGGGCCGCTTTCCAATCCTCGCGTGCTGCGTCGTGATCGGTATCGCTGGGCTCTTCCTCACCCTGCTGCTGGATGTTCTGCCGCCTTTCGTGCGGTTCGGACTCCTCGTCTTCGTGGGGGCTGCCCTGATCGAACGCTGGTTCCTACGAGAGCGGCGCAGCATGACGGGCCTCGATTGGATGATCAGCGGCAGCTTCATCGCGATCACGCTCGCCTTCGGCATCGTTGTCGCGATCCAGGTGGGCTTCGTGGTGGCATCCGTGACCTTTGCCGTCAGCTATGCCCGTCTCAAGGCTGTGCGATCCCAGTTCGACCTCTCCACCCGGCGCAGCCGCGTGGATCGTGGTCCACGCCAGAGCGCGTGGCTCGACAGTCATGGCGGCGAAGCCGTGGTCCTGACCCTGCAGGGCTACTTGTTCTTCGGCTCCGTGGAGCAGGTGGTGGACCACGTGCGCCAGCTCCTCGGCAGCGCACCGCGCAAGCGTCAAATACTCCTCGACTTCGCCCGCGTGCGGAACGTCGATGCCGCGGCGAGTGCGGCGATGATGAAACTCAGCCTCATGGCGCGACAGCACGGGGTGCGCGTCGTCTTTTGCGAGCTCTTGCCCGAGGTCTTCGAGACATTCGACCGCGCGGGGGTCTTCAAGGCCGCGTCCGGCTTGCAGCATGTCGACACGCTCGACGCGGCGCTCGAAGACGCCGAGGAGGCCATCCTCGCGGGCCTCTCGACGCAGCCCCCGCGCGAAGGCGCACCCGCCGCACTGCAGGAGCTGCTCGGGTCCCCTGCCCTCGCCGAGAAGCTCCTCTCCGCCATGACGCGCATGAAACTCCGGCGCGGCGAGCACCTCATCAGGCAAGGCGAGGACGGATCCGACATCTACATCGTCGATACCGGCCAACTGGCCATTCAGGTGCCGGGGGCGGACAGCGCGCCACTGCGCCTGCGCTCCGTGCGCTCGGGCGCTTTCGTGGGCGAAATGGCCGGCTATATCGGCGGCCCGAGGGGCGCGGACGTGGTCGCCGAGATCGATACGGTCGTTTTTGGGATTGACGAAGACAGCCTCGAACGCCTTCGTGCGGACGATCCGGCGCTCGTCGCGGAGTTTCATCGGACGATGGCCGCGGCGCTCGCCGAAAAGCTGCTCAGGACGAACAGATTGCTGCAGGACTTGAACTGATGGAAATCTGGGACCTCGGGCTTCTCCTCGGCCTCCTGCAGACCAAGCACCTGCTTGCCGATTATGTCTGGCAGACAGCGGCCATGGTGCGCACCAAGGGCATCTACGGGCATCCTGTCGGGGCGAGCCACTCGGCGCTCCATGCCGTCCTGTCGGGCCTGATCCTCCTCGTGGTGCCGGGGACGGGGATCGGACTGGCCGGGGCCATCGTGATCGCCGAGTTCGTTGTGCATTACCACACCGACTGGTCGAAGGATCAACTCTCGAGCTGGCTCAACCAGAATCCGAAGCAGAAGGGCTACTGGGTCCTCGTGGGGCTCGACCAGTATCTTCACCAGCTCACATATCTCGCCATCGTGCTGGTCGCGTTCTCGGCCCACGGGGCCTGACGCTCGCAAGCGGGTCCAGGCGCCCAAATTGTTGCGCTGAAAGGGCTTTCGCGCAAAGGTCGCTCCAGCGGCTAAGCTGCGAGGAGGATTAATGATTGAAGATGTTGCCTTTGCCCGGCGCGCGCTGGGGGATGTATTTGGTATCCCCGCCGACGCCGACACTCTGCTCGATGACCTGTCCAAAGAGCTCGAGATCCTGCACTTGAACGTGGAGGACACGCTGGTGACGGAGGGCGAGGCCTCCGACGCCATCTATGTGCTCCTGCGCGGACGGCTCACCGCACACGCAGCCACGCGAGAGGGCGGCGAAAGCTTCCTGGGCGAGATCAGGCGGGGCGAAACCATCGGCGAGATCGGCGTCATCCAGGGCACGCCCCGGGGGGCAACGGTCCGGGTCTCTCGCACCTCCACGGTGGCGCGGATCAGCGCCGATGCCTTCCAACAGATGCTCACGGCCCATCCCGGCCTTGGCCTCGCCATCGCGCGCACGCTCATCAGCAGATCAGAACGGGCCGCGGGGCCACGGCATCCGGGCTTTGTCCCCGAAACGGTCTGCCTGATGGCGGTCACCGAGGGGATTGATCTAGCCGCGGTGGCGCATCGCCTCACCGACACGCTCCCGGGCGCCGTCACGGTGATCGCGGAGAGCGAAGATCTCGCGCGCGCGCGGCACGAGATCCATGAGGCCGAGCAGGAGGGGCATCACGTCTTCATCCTGTCCGAGGGCGGCAATGCCGCGTGGCAGTCGATGGCTGTCGCCGAAGCGGACGAGGTCGTCCGCATCGCGGATGCCACGCACGACCCCGCACCGGGACAGTCGGAGACGTCAGCGGAGCGACCGGCAAACGCGGTTCTGCCCCGCCACACCCTGCTCCTCATTCATCCAGAAAGCACCCAGAGCCCCCGCGGCACGGTGCGGTGGCTCGCGTCACGCAAGATCGACCGGCACCTTCACATGCGTCTCGAGCGCGACGATGACGTGGGCCGCGTGGGGCGGCTCCTGACGGGCCGCGCGGTGGGCCTCGCGCTCGCGGGCGGGGGTGCCCGTGGCGCGGCGCATATCGGCGCGATCCGCGCCCTCGAAGAAGCCGGCATCGTGCCCGATATCGTGGGCGGCACCTCCATCGGCGCGGCCATGGCCGCCTGGTACGCGATGGGCCTTCGCTCCACGGATCTCGAAGCGGCCGCGCGCACCGTCTTCGTCGACAGTGGCGGGCCGACCCGCGACTGGAACCTCCTGCCCCTCATCTCGCTCGTCAAAGGGCGCCAGACCCGTGACCTCGGGATCGAGGCCATCCGCCGGGCCACAGGCACCGATATCGACATCGAGGATACCTGGACTCCGTTTTTCTGCCTCACGGCCAACTACACCGCGCAGCGGCAGGTCGTGCATCAGTCCGGGCCGCTCTGGCGCGCTCTCACGGCGACCTATGCCATCCCCGGGGTGCTTCCGCCCGTGCTGATCGACGGGGAGCTTCACGTGGATGGCGGCGTGGTCAACAACCTGCCCGTGGACGTGCTTGAAGAGGTGGGCGCGGCGCGCACGATCGCGGTAGACCTGCTCGGCGAGGCGCGCAAGCCCCTCGCGATTACCGAGATCCCGAGCAACGGAGCCCTTCTCGTGGACAAGCTGCGGCCGAGGCGGAAGCGCCGCTTCAAGCTGCCGGGGCTCATGTCGACGCTACTGAACTCCACGGTCCTGAGCTCGCTCAATCGCCAGCGGGACATGTCTGAGCGCGCCGATCTCTGCCTGAGGCCGGAGCTGCCCCGGGTGGGGCTTCTCGACTGGAAGAAGTTCCCCGACACGATCGAATACGGCTACCAATCGGCCACCGAGCAGTTGGCAGCCCTGCCCGCCGAGATCCGTGACACCATGCGCGCGGCCTGACCGCGTCTCGGGCCGCGGCCTAGATCGGGACCACCGTCGCCTGTCCGGAAGCCACCGACACCTTCACGAGGGATGCGGCGACCGCGAGGTCCTGAAGGCCGACGCCCGTGCCGTCAAAGATCGTGATCTCTTCGTCGGCGGTCCGTCCGGGATGGTCTCCGTTGATGACGCTCCCGATCTGGGAGATGTCCGCCTCCGCGATCAGGCCCTCCTTGATGGCATGCTGCGCCTCGCCCAGCGTGACCGATTGCGCGATCTCGTCGGCAAAGACTGTGGCCTTCGCGAGGAGGTCGGCGGCGATCTCCTGCTTGCCGATCGTATCGGTGCCCATGCAGGCGATGTGGGTCCCCGGGCTCACATGCTCGGCGAGGAGCGAGGGGGCGAAGGAGGACGTGATCGTGATGATGGTGTCCGCGGCCACCATGCCCGGCAGATCCACAGCCTCGAAGGGCACGCCCATCTCGTCCGCGACCTTCGCGAGGTTGGGCAGCATCTCCGGGTGGAAATTCCAGCCGATCACCCGCGCGAAGGCGTGGGTCTCGAGGGCGGCGCGCAGCTGGAAAGTGGCCTGGTGCCCGGCGCCGATCATGCCGAGGACCTTGGCATCCTTCCGCGCGAGATGGCGGATGGAGACGGAAGAGGCCGCGGCGGTGCGCAGCGCCGTGAGGAGGTTGCCGCCCACTATCGCCTCGACCCGACCCGTGTCCGGATCGAAGAGGAAGACCGTGGACTGATGATTGATCACCCCGCGCCGTTCGAGATTGTGGGGCCAGTAACCGCCCGCTTTCAGCCCGAGGACACCGCCCGCACGGTCGAAGCCGCCCTTGAAGCCGTAGAGCGCATCCTCATGACCGATGGCCTCCCGCACGACGGGAAAGTTGTAGGCGTCGCCCGCCGCCATGGCGGCGAAGACCTTTTCCACGGCCGCGAAAGACGCCTCGCGCGTGATGAGGTCGGCCACCATGCCCTCCGGCACGATGACCAGCTCTTGCTTGCTCGATTGCGCGCCGTCCATCAGTAGGCTTTGCCCCGGGCAGAGACGGGCCAGAGCGTCTCGACCTTGCCGTCACGCAGCCCGACATACCAGTCGTGGACGTTGCAGGTCGGGTCGCAATGCCCAGGCACGAGCTTGAGCTTCTCGTTGATCGCAAGGACCTTGTCGGGATCGGCCACAACGCCGTGCTCATCGGAGCATTTGACGTATTCCACGTCGGTCCGACCATAGATCACCGGCAGACCGCTATCGACGGACTGCGCCTTGAGACCCGCATCCACGATGGCCTTTTCGGGCTTCGCATGGCTCATGACGCTCGTCAGGATGAAGAGCGCGTTTTCCCACTCGCCCTGGTCGATCCGCTTGCCGTCCTTGTCGAGGATGCGGCCGTAATCGGCGTCCATGAAGGCGTAGGAGCCGCATTGCAGCTCGTTGTACACCCCCGAGGTAGACTCGAAGTAATAAGAGCCGGTGCCGCCCCCGCCCACGATATCGCAGGTGAGCCCCTCGGCTGCGAGCGCGTCAACGGCGTCCTTCACCATGGCCACGGCCACGGCGATCTTCGCCTTGCGGTCCTCGTAGCTGTCCATGTGCTGCATGGCGCCCTGGTAGGCCTGAAGGCCGGCGAATTTCAGCCCTGGTGCCGCATCGATGGCCTTGGCGATGGCCACGACCTCCGGCGTCGTGGTGACCCCGCAGCGCCCCGCGCCGCAATCGATCTCCACGAGACACTCGATCTCGGTGCCGTGCTTCTGCGCGCCGGCAGAGAGATCGGCAATGTTCGACACGTCATCGACGCAGCAGATCGTGCGCGCGCCGAGCTTCGGCATCCTGGCGAGGCGGTCGATCTTCGCAGGTTCGCGCACCTGGTTAGAGACGAGCACGTCCTTGATGCCGCCGCGTGCGAAGACTTCCGCCTCCGAGACCTTCTGACAGCACACGCCGCAGGCGCCGCCAAGCTCGACCTGCAGCTTCGCCACGTCGACGGATTTGTGCATCTTGCCGTGCACGCGGTGCCGCATGCCGTGGGCCTTGGCGTAGTCGCCCATCTTCTTGATGTTGCGCTCGAGCGCGTCGAGGTCGAGCACGAGGCAGGGGGTCTGCACATCCGCCTCGTCCATGCCCGGCAACGCCGGGACATCGAAGCCCACTTCCAGATCGCCAAAATCGGTCACGTCTTTCATGTCGCTTGTCCTCGTTCAGGTGGTCCAGGGCAGCCGGTCGAGATCGACGTTGCCGCCCGTGATGATGACGCCGACGCGCTTGCCGGCGAAAAAATCGGGGTTCTTGAGAATGCACGCCAGCGGGACGGCGCAGGACGCCTCCATGACAATGCGCAAGTGCTTCCAGGTGAGTTTCATCGCGTCGATGATCTCCTGCTCGGAGGCCGTGAAGATCTCGGTCACATGGTTCGATACGAAATGCCAGGTGCGCTCCTTCAGCGGCACGAGGAGCCCGTCGGCGACGGTCTTCGGGGCATCGTCGGCGATGATGTGGCCTGCCTTGAAGCTGCGATAGGCGTCGTCGGCCTGCTCGGGCTCGGCGGCGATGATCTGGGTCTCCGGCGCGAGGGTGGAGAGCGTCAGGCAAGTCCCCGACACCATGCCCCCGCCCCCGATGGGGGCGATGACCATCTCGAGGCCGTCGGTCTGCTCCATGAATTCCTTGGAGCACGTGCCCTGCCCGGCAATGACGCGCGGGTCATTATAGGGGTGTACGAAGTCGCCGCCCGTGGCCGCCTGCACCTCCGCAAAGGTCGCCTCGCGGCTCGTCGTCGAGGGCTCGCATTCCGTGATGACGCCACCGTAGCGGCGCACCGTGTCCTTTTTGGCCTGCGGCGCCGTCCTCGGCATCACCACGTTGCAGGGGATGCCCCGGCGCATGGCGGCATAGCTCAGGCAGGACGCGTGGTTGCCCGAGGAATGGGTCGCCACGCCGAGCTTGGCCTGCGCCTCATCAAGCCCGAAGACGGCGTTCGCCGCGCCGCGCACTTTAAAGGCGCCGGGCTCCTGAAAGTTCTCGCACTTGAAGAAGAGGTCCGCGCCGGAGAGCTCGTTGAGATAATCGGACGTGCGGACCGGCGTGCGGCGGATATGCGGCTTGATCCGTTCGTGGGCCGCGAGCATGTCCTCGTAGGTGGGAATATCGGGTATGATGTCCTTCATTAGGCAGCCTCCGATAGGGTCTTTGCGTTTCCGTGGCGATACACACATTGCGCGGCCGCGACGCCCGAGCCGAGCGTGATGTCGAGCCCGAGATCGACCATGGTCATTTCCGCCGTGGCGATCCCGCTCAGCGTCATCACGTCCGTCAGGCTGCCCAGGTGGCCGATGCGAAACACCGCGCCCGCGACCTCCCCCAAGCCCGCGCCGAACGAGACGCCATAGGCCGCCTCGGCATGCGAAACGATGCGGTTGGCGTCAAAGCCCGCGGGCGTCTTGATCGCCGTGACGGTATCAGAAAAGAGCTCCGGGCGGGAGGCACAAATCTCGAGATCCCAGGCCCGCACGGCCGCGCGCACGCCCTCCGCGATCCTTCGGTGCCGGGCAAAGACCGCCTCGAGCCCCTCCGCCAGAAGCATGTCGCTGGCTTCCTTGAGCCCGTTGAGCATGCCCACCGGGGGTGTGTAGGGGTAGCCGCCCTGCGCGTAGGAGGCCGCCATATCCTGAATGTTGAAGTAGCCGCGCGGCAGCGTCCCGTCTGCGGCGGCCTGCATGGCCTTCGTGGAGAAGGCCGCGATGCCGAGACCCGCCGGAAGCATTAATCCCTTCTGCGAGCCCGTAACGGCGATATCGATGCCCCAGGCATCGAAGCGGAAATCCATGGAGCCGATCGAACTCACCCCGTCGACGAAGAGCAGCGCGGGATGACCGATGCTGTCGAGGGCGCGGCGCAGGGCGGCCACGTCCGAGACCACGCCCGTGGCGGTCTCGTTATGCGTGATCAGCACGGCCTTGATGCGATGGTCCGTGTCCTGCGCGAGCTGCTCTTCGGCCCAGTCTGCCGGGAAGCCCTCGCCCCAGGGCACGTCCTTCGTCACAACGCGAAGGCCGAAATCGCGGCACATCTTGATCCATTTCTGGCTGAACATGCCGTTGCGCACTGCGAGCACGGTATCACCGGCTTGGAGCGTGTTGGCGATGGCCGTCTCCCAGCCGCCGGTGCCCGAGGATGGAAAGATGAAGACCTCCGCCACACGCGATTTCATGACCGCCTGCACCCCCTCGCGGGCCGCGCTCAAAAGGCCGGGGAACGCCGCCGAGCGATGATCGATCGTCGGCAGGTCACAGGCGCGACGCAGGGCTTCCGGCATATTGGTGGGGCCGGGAATGAACACGGGGTTCTGCAGGCTCATGGTCTTTCCTCCCAAAGGACGCCGCACATTATGAGGCGTGTCACGTGGGGGCAATTTTTTTGAAAGTGTTTTTCAGAACCAGCCCTGAGTAGAAAAGTCTCTTGTTTACAGCGCTCTATAATTTTTCATATGATGAAAAAACATTTCACTTCTGAAGAGGAGGGCCCGCATGGAGCAGTCTTCCCCCCGCCGAAGCCGTGGCCGCCCCAAGGCCTGGGTCGACAAGACGGAGCAGAACACCATCAAGTCTCTCGATCGTGCAGTGGACGTTCTGGAGCACCTCTCGACACTCTCCGGCGCGACCCTTTCGGACCTTGCGAGCGATCTCGGCCAGTCCCCTGCCACGGTCTACCGCATCCTCGTGACGCTGGAAGGGCGGGGCCTCGTGGAGTTCGACGCCGACGGGCAATTCTGGCACGTGGGCGCGCAGGCTTTCGTCATCGGAGCCCGCTACCTGCGGCGGACATCGCTGGTGGATCGCGCGGCCCCCATCCTGCGGCAGCTGATGGCCACCACCGGCGAGACCGCCAACCTTGCCGTGCCGCGCGACGGCACGGTCGTCTTCGTGAGCCAGGCCGAATGCCACCACTCGATCCGCGCGTTCTTTCCCCCTGGCTCGGCCTCGCCCATGCATGCCTCCGGCATCGGGAAAGCGCTGCTCGCGGAGATGAACCCCCAGAGGCTCGAACACTTCCTCGGAAGCGGGCGCCTTGAGCGCTTTACCCCTCACACCATCGCAGACCCAGACGCCCTCCTTTCGGAACTCGCCCGCATCCGGCAGCGCGGCTTCGCGGTGGACGACCAGGAAAAGAACCTCGGCATGCGCTGCATCGCCGTGCCCGTCCTCAATTGGACCGGCGAAGCGGTTGCCGGCCTCTCGATTTCAGGACCCGTGGCGCGCATCGGCGATGGTGACATCCCGGCCCTCGCTCAGGCCGTCATGCAAGCAGCGACGGCCTTGTCAGCCGCCCTCGGCGCACAGACCGTGGGGGGCGAAACGCCAGCGCCGGATCATCCACGGCCCTGAGACGCGTCCATCGATCCACGGATCACTGGCCGAGCGGCGCCATAACGAAGTCGAACTCGACGTCCCAGAAATGCGCGCCATCGAAACCGGCCGCCGCGATGCGCTCGGGATCGGTCACCTTCTCGAACTCCGCGATGAGGCTCTCCTTCACGCCGAAGACGGCATCGCTGTCGATGTAGGGATCGTCCGGATCGAAGATATGGGTGGTGACTTCGTCATACCCGTCCTTCGAGACGATGTAGTGGAGATGCGCCGGGCGAAACGGGTGCCTTCCCATATCGGTGAGAAGCTTGCCGACCGGTCCATCCGTCGGGATCGGATAGTATTTCGGCTTCACGGCGCGAAACCAGTAGGAGCCGTCCTCACCGGTGCGAAAGACGCCGCGTAGATTGAAATCGGGCTGATGGCCCTTCTGCTGGACGTCGTAGAAGCCTTCGTCATTGGCTTGCCAGACGTCGATCTTCACGCCCGCGAGGGGGGTGCCCGACACGTCGTAGACATGCCCTCGCACGACCATGTCCTCGCCCTTGGCATCGAGGCAGATATTGGTGCCCATCGGGTATTCCGGCGCATCGGCCACGTGGAACGGCCCCAGCACTGTGTTCTCGGACGCGCCTTCGGGCCGCCGGGAATTGATGGCATCCACGAGCATCGAGACACCGAGCACGTCCGAGAGCAGGATGAATTCCTGCCGCCAGTCATCGCACATGTGGCCCGTGGCGGTCAGAAACTTGATCGCCTCCATCCATTCGGCCTGCGTGGGCTCCACCTCTTTGACCACTTCATGGAGATGGCGCACGACGCTCTCCATCACCTGCGCGAGCCTGGGGTCGGTGTCGGGGGCCATCTGGGAGGAGACGATCGTGTCGCTCCCCTCCTCCGCGAAATGGGCGGCGCGGCCCCGTGTGCCGGCGCTTTCCTTGAGTGTCACGGTATCGCCCATCATTCTGCCGCCATGGCCTGGGCTTCGCCCCGTGCAAGGATCTGGCTCAGCACGCGGCGCAAGTCGCCCGGGGGATCGGCGGTCATCGCCTCGGTGCGCCAGGCGACGTGGTGATCAGGGCGCACGAGCACGGCGCCCGTGTCCGAGATTTCCGACGCCCGCGCCCAATCTCCGGTATGGTCAACGTGGCTGCGTCGCGGGCCGATGATGTGAACAGCAACCTCGACACCGAGCTCCGCCGACAGCGCCTCCGCAGCGCCGACCCAGGCCTCGCCGCCGATGCCAGTGAGGATCGTGAACTTGCCACCGCCGCAAAGATCGAGCGTGGAGACCTTTGCGCCCGTGTCGTGATCGTAGACCCAGACATGGGGCAGCCGCGCCCCCGGCCAGGTGGTGGGCTGGTAGTGAAGCTCCGCGTCCAGATCGAAGGCGGGCTCGACCTGCCCGTCGGTCACCACCGCCGTGGAGCTGTAGCGTTGGTTCATCTCCACGCCATGGGCATCGAACTCGTACTTCTTGAAAGCAATGGCCTGCCGGAGCGCCTCGCGCTGTTCGGCGGCCTCGGGCGTCGCATCACAGCGGGCATCCATGTTGGCCTTGATCGTCTCGATATCATCGCCGCCGGTCATGCCCAGCGCCTCGAAGATCGGACCGAACTCACCGATCGACTGGTTCGCGCGGGTCACGATCTGCTTCGCGACCGGCGCCCGCTCTTCGGAATAGGTCTCGAGCAGCCCGGCGCCCGCCTGCCCTTTCAGCACGGCCGCGAGCTTCCATGCGAGGTTATAGGCATCCTGAATCGAGGTGTTGGAGCCAAGCCCGTTCGAGGGCGGGTGCCGGTGCGCGGCATCGCCCATGATGAATACACGATCCTTTTGCATGTGCGTGGCATAGGCATCATTGACCGTCCAGACGCTGGCGCTGATGAGCTCGATATCGAGCTCGGGATCGCCCACGAGCTGGCGGGCCACCTGCGTGGCAAAGGCTTCGTCCACCTCGGGCGCAGGCTCGTTGATGTCGTAGCCCCAGACGATGAGCCATTCGTTCCACGGGCGGATCATCCGCACGAGGCCCATCCCGATCCCGCCCACATCCGCACCGGGCTGCATGACCCAGTAAAGGACGCTCGGGCGGTGCGCGACGTAGCGGCTCAGATCCGCCTTGAAGAGGATATTCATGGAGCCGCCGACCCCCATCTTCCCCTCGATGGGAACCCCGATGTGGTCGGCCACCATGGAATTTCCGCCGTCAGCGCCGACGAGATACTTGGAGCGCACCTCGAAAACCCGCCCCGACAGCCTGTCCTTCAGCTTGGTCGTGACCCCGTCGGCATCCTGCACGTGGCTGAGATACTCGGTGCTCATACGGCTCTGAGTGCCGCGCTTGCAGGCGGTCGTGAAGAGGAGCGGCTCCATGTAGGTCTGCGGCAGGTCGTTCATGTGGGCGGGCGAGCTGAGCTGGTGCTCCGCGCGGCTCAATGGGTGCGTCCCCCAGGACTTCATGCGCCCGATCTCTTCGCCCGTCAGGCTCTCGCAAAAGACGTTCTCGCCCATCAGATCCTGTTCGGTGGCCTGCATGTAGGCCTCCGCCTCCACGTCCTGACCAAGATCGCGCAGCACCTCCATGGTGCGCTGGTTGGTGATGTGGGCGCGCGGCGTGTTGGCCAGCCAGCGGTAGCGGTTCACCACCATGTTCTCGATGCCGTAGGTCGAAAGCAGCGCCGCCGTCGCGGAGCCCGCCGGCCCGGTGCCGATGATGAGGACGTCAGTCGTGATTTCTGCCATGGGAGGTCTCCTTTCTGGATGGGAGGAGCACGAGACGCCGCCGCGTCGGAAAGAGCTCTATCCCTGTCTTGTCGTGGAAAAGGCCCCAGAGCCCGCGCGGTGCAAAAAGCATCACGGTGATCCCGATGAGGCCGAGAGTGATGAGGTACCAGCTGCCGAAATCCGCCAGCAGCGCCTGGAGGGCGAAAAAGATGAGCACCCCGAGTATGGGGCCCTCGATGGTGCCGATCCCGCCGATGACGACGATGAAGATGACATAGGCGGTCCAGTCGAGCACCGAGAAGCCGGCATCGGGCGAGATGCGCGCCTTCTGCAGGTAGATGAGCCCCCCGGCGAGCCCGGTGCCGAAGGCTGCCGACAGATAGACCAGCCACTGCGAGGCGGCGGCGTTGACACCCACCGAGCGTGCCGCCTGCGGATTGTCGCGCGTGGCCGAGAGCGCGAGGCCCCGCCGGGTGCGAAGGAGCCAGTAGATCGCGCCCACCGTGGCCACTGCGAGGAGGAGGGCCAGCCAGTAGGCGAGGATGTCGCGCGCGGCCGCCGAGCGCACCCCGAAGAGATCTTCGATGGCACCGGTGAACATCATTTCCCGCGTGGCGGATCTGGGCAGCGAGGTGCCCGTGCCCCCGCCCACGGCCTTCCACTGCGCCACCGAGAGGCGCACGACCTCGGCGATGACCCAGGTCCCGATGGCGAAATACGCGCCTTGCAGGCGAAACGCGAAGAAGGCCGTGGGGACGGCGAGGATCAGCGCCGCAACGCCCGCCACGAGGATCGAGGGCACAGGGTCCATCCCGAGCAGGATGACGACACCGAAGAGCGCGTAAGCCCCTGCCCCGACGAAGGCCTGCTGCCCCACTGAGACGAGGCCGCCGAAGCCCGCGAGCAGGTTCCACCACTGCGCAAGCACGAGCATGGTCAGGATGAAGAAGAGATCCTGGATGAGCGAGCGTCCCGCGAAGGCTGGCAACAGTACGCCCAGGAGGAGGAGGACGGCCATCGCGATCGCTGCGGCGCGCGATGCGCGGGTGCGGGTTTCGACACGGAACTCCATCAGTCGAAGGCCCGCGGCAGAAGACCCCGTGGCCGCACGAGGAGCACGAGGAGAAAGGCGACGTGACCTGCGAGGATCTGCCATTCGGGATTGATCGCGGCACCAACGGTCTGGGCCACCCCGATGATGATCCCGCCGAGGAGCGTGCCCCAGAGCGAGCCGAGGCCTCCGATGATGACTGCCTCGAAGGCGTAGATCAGGCGCGCGGGTCCGATGGACGGGTCGAAATTCGCCCGCATGCCCAGGTAAAGCGCGGCGATCGTCACCACGACCATGGCGAGCCCCGTGGCCGTCGCAAAGACACCTGCGGGCTTGATGCCCATGAGGCTGGCCGTGGTGGGATCGTCTGACGTGGCCCGGAAGGCGCGGCCCAGAGCCGTGCGGTAGAAGATCTGGTTGAGCGCCACGATCACGGCCACCGCCGACAGGAACGTCAGAAGCGGCAGGACACCCACGGTCACCGGGCCCAGAGGGAGCGACGCAGTCTCGAGCGCGCCCCCGCTGATCCGCTGACTGTCCGCGGAAAAGCCCTCGAGCAGCGCGTTCTGAAGCACGATGGAGAGCCCGAACGTCACCAGAAGCGGCGGCAAGATATCGTCGCCCAGCGTGCGGTTGAGCACAAAACGCTGCAGCACCCAGCCCGCGCCGAACATGACCGGCGCCGCGATTGCGGCGGCCAGAAAGGGGTTCAGCCCCGTGAGCGAGACGAGAAAGAGGATCAGGAAGGCCGCGAAGACGATGAGGTCGCCATGGGCGAGGTTCACGAGCCGCATGATCCCGAAGACGAGCGACAGCCCCGCGGCAAAGAGGGCGTAGAGCCCGCCGAGAAGCACGCCTTGGACGATCGTGTCGAGCCAGATCATGCGGGAGCCCCCAACTCGCGGGATGCAGCATCGTGCATAAGCGGCACCGGCAACGTTTCGGCGCGCAGGCCCCTGATAGAATGCTTGCTCACGCCGCGGCTCCTCCGAAATAGGCCTCGTGGATGGCGTCCTTCGACAGCTCTCCCGGCGGGCCCGTGAGCGTCACGCGGCCCTCCATCATGCAATAGACCCGGTCGGCCACCTTCATGGCCTGCCCGATATCCTGTTCCACCACGATCACGCTGGCGCCGGCTTCCTTGATGCGCGGCAGCGCGGCGTAGATGTCCCGGATCACCACGGGCGCGAGACCAAGGCTCAGCTCGTCGCAGAGCAGCACGCGCGGGTTGGACATGAGCGCGCGCCCGATGGCCACCATCTGCTGCTGCCCGCCAGAGAGCGCGGTGCCCGGGTTATGGCGTTTCTCCCGGAGGATCGGGAAGAGGTCGTAGATGGTCTCAAGCGACCAATGCCCGCCGGTCTTGCGGCTATGGGCCCCGATGAGAAGGTTCTCCTCCACGCTCAGTGACGGAAAGAGCTTGCGCCCCTCGGGCACCATCGCGACGCCGAGCCCGAGCACTTCGTCGGCGCTGGCCGCGCCCACAGGCCGGCCGTCGAAGCTGACGGCCTCGGCGCTGTTGCGCAGTACGCCCGAGATGGAGCGCATGAGTGTCGTTTTGCCCGCGCCATTTGCGCCGATGATGGCGACCGTCTCGCCTTCGTGGAGCTCCAGATCTACGCCGAAGAGCGCCTGGAAGTCTCCGTAATGCGCCGTTAGTGACTGGGTCCTGAGCAGGCTCATGCCTCGATCCCGAGATAGATTTCCTTGACCTCCTTGGAGGCCATGATCGCCGCGGGGTCCCCGATGCCGATGACCTTGCCGAAATCGAGCACGAGCAACCGCTCCACCACCGAGGTCAGCGCATGGAGGACATGCTCGATCCAGACGATGGTCACACCCCGCGCATGGATCGCCTTGATCGTGGCAATGAGGGATTGGCACTCGCCCTCCGTCAGCCCGCCCGCGATCTCGTCGAGCAGGAGGAGCTTGGGATCGGTGGCCAGCGCCCGGGAGAGCTCGAGCCGCTTGCGCTCGAGGAGCGAGAGGGACTTGGCGGGCGTGTTCGCGCGGTGCAGCAGCTCCGTCTGCTCGAGGATCTCGACGCAGGCCCGCGTCACCTGCGCCTCGGCCATGTCGCGCCCGAAGGCACCGGCCACGACGAGATTCTCGAAGACGGTCATGTTCTCGAAGGGCTGCGGGATCTGGAAGCTGCGCCCGATGCCCGCGAGTGTGCGTGCCATGGGCGGCGTGCGGGTCACGTCCCTGCCGAGGAATTCCACGCGGCCGCCATCCGACATCAGGTTGCCCGTGATGAGATTGAAGAGCGTGGACTTCCCGGCGCCATTGGGCCCGATGATGCCCAGCGCCTGCCCCTCCGGCACGTCGAAGGTGACGTCATCGGCCACCGTGAGCGCGCCGAAGGACTTCTGTATGTTCTGGAGGGTGAGAATGGCCATGACGGAACCCGTGCGCGCTCCCGGGCATGGCCCCGGAGCGCTTTGCGATCAGGTGATCGGTTCCATGACGCCGCCCGTGGGGATGTTCGGGGCGGTGGAATTGTCCACGATCACGAGGTCATAGCTTCCGTCGCCTTGGAGCCGCCACTGCCCGCCCACGAGGGGGGTCTTGGCCACGTTCTTGGCGGCGAAGGGCGGGAGGCCCGCACCGTTCCAAGCGAGCGGCCCGACGATGGTGTTCATGTCCGTGGCACCGATGGCCTCGGCCACGGCGAAGCCGTCGCGCGTGTCGCTGACCCGGCCCATCACGTTGACCGCCACCTCGAAGAGCGCGTGCACGAAGCCGATGGGCTGCGTCCATTGCCGGCCCGTGGCCGCGGTGTAAGCCGCGGCCACCTCGCCCGCACTCTGCCCGGTGAGCGAAGACGAGAACGGATGGGACGGCGACCACCAGACCTCGGAGCTCAAATTGTGACCGGCCTCGCCCAGCGCCTCGACGGCCACCGGGAAAAGGATCGCCTTGCCGATGGAGGCCGCCTTGGGCGTGAAGCCCTGCTGCTTCATCTGCGTCCAGAAGGTCGTGAAATCGGGCGGGATCGGCACCCCGGTGACGATATCCACGTTCGCCTGCTTGAAGGCGTTGATTTGAGCGGTGAAATCGTCCGTGAGGTTCTGGTAGCGCCCGGTATCGGTGATCGTGTAACCGCCCGCCTCGAGGACCGGCGGAAAGCCCACATTGGGGTCACCCCAGGCATTGCCGTCACCGTCATTGGGCCAGAGCGCCCCCACCTGCTGGTTGGTGTCGAGCTGCCCCCACATGGCATTGAAGACGGCGATGATATCCTCGAGCCCCCAGAAGAAGTGATAGGAAAAGTCGAACGGCTCCCACGAGGCCGGATCGCCGGGATTGCCCTGCTGGCCGATGAACCACGGCTGCCATGGCGCGACGGTGGAGAGGCAGGGAATTTCCTCGGATTCGCAGGTCGTGGCCACCGGGTTCGTCGTTTCGGGAGTGGAGGCGACGAGCATCATGTCGATCTCGTCATCGATAATGAGTTCGCGTGCCACGTCGGCGGCGCGGTTCGGGTTGGACTGGCTGTCCTTCACGATCACTTCGAAATCGCTCGAGGCCCCGGCGAAGCCATCGAGGATGAACTGGTCGGCCTCCGAGAACGCGGCCAAGGGGCCCGATTGCGGGCTCACATAGCCGAGCTTGATCTTGGCGCCTTGGGCCAAGGCAGGGGCGGCGAGGCCGCTTGCTGCCACGAGGCTCGAGGCCGCGCTGGTCTTCAGCAGGGTACGACGAGTGATCATTTAGGTAGTCCTCCCATTCTTCGTCATGTGTGTGTTCCGGGGGCCGCGCCGCTCCAGGCGTCCTGCAGGAGCGCGCGCAAGTCGGCGCGATCGATATCGCGGGGGTTCCAGTAAGGGTTGGCGACGGCCAGATCGGCGGCCCGGTCGAGATCGGCCTCCGCCACGCCGAGAGCCAGGAGCGCCGTGGGCGCGCCCAGCGCCTGCGCGAAGTTCCAGAGCGCATGCCCGGGCGTGCCACCGCCGAGAAGCTCGGCCACGGGGGCAAGAAGCTGCGGCACCGCGGCGGCATTGAAATGCACCGCATGGGGCAGGATGATCGCGTGCGTGTCGGCGTGGGGCAGGTCGAAGGACCCGCCAAGCGTGTGACAAAGCTTGTGATGGAGCGCCATGCCCACGCGGCCGAGCACCGCCCCGCAGGCCCATGCCCCACGCATAGTCTCTTCCCGTGCCTCGAGATCGTCTGGCGCCTCGAGCACGCGTGGCAGTGCCTCGATGAACGCGGCGAGGCCGTCGAGGGCCAGCTCGGTCGTCTCTGGCGTGCGGTCCTCGGCGTAAAGCGCTTCGGCGGCGTGGGCCATGGCGTTGAGCGCCGATGTTACTGTCATGGCGCGCGGCAGGCTCACCACCAGCTCGGGGTCGTAGAGGACCGTCTCAGGCAGGACGCGTGGATTGGTGAGCGTCTTTTTCACGCCGTCCATGGTCTGGCCGAGGATCGGCGTGGCCTCGGACCCGGCATAGGTCGTGGGCACGGCCAGCTGGCGCAGCGCGCTGCGGTAGGCCATGGCCTTGCCGAGCCCGATGGTGGAGCCCCCACCGATGGCCACCGTGCAATCGGCGCCGACCTCTCCGGCATGGGCCAGCGCGTCCTCGGTCACGGTGACAGGCGTGTGCATGGCGGCCTTCGTATAGACACCGGCGGCATGGGAGCCGAGCGCGCCCGCGAGATCCATGGCCATCGATGATTGCGCTGGCGTCGAGAGCACGAGGGCGCGTTTTACGTCCAGATGCTCGAGCTCCGCGCGCACCGTGTGGCGCAACCCTGCCCCGAAAAGGACCCGCTGCGCTTCGAACTGACCTGCGTGTAGATTCATGCCGCTCCCAACAGTTGCCGCGACGCTACGCGATCTTGGGCGCGTCAAAATCGAATTATCTTGAATCAATATAACGCGGGGGTATGTTGCTCCTGCCCATGAAGATCGATCCCCGACATCTCGAAATCCTCGCCGCGATCGTAGATTGCGGCGGGCTGTCCGAAGGCGCCGCCTCCATCGGCAAGTCGCAGCCCAGCGTCTCCCGGTCGCTCGGCATCCTCGAGGAGCGCCTGGGCACGAAGCTTTTCGCGGCGGGCAAGCGCCCGTTGCAGCCCACCGAGCTCTGCCTCGCGCTGGCCCAGCACGGGCGCGCGGTGCGCACGGCCAATCAGGCCGCGGGCGAGACTGTGGCGCAGTTCAAGACGGGCCGCAGCGGGGCGGTCCGCGTCGCGGGCACCCCGATCTTCATGGACGGTGTCGTCTCTCCCATGCTCGCGGGCTTCCAGGCGAAGTTCCCCGCCATCCGCATCGACACGAGCTACGGCTACGTGGATGACATCCTCGCGCAGCTCGAACAGGGCGCGCAGGACCTCGGGATCGTCCCGATCACGGAGGCGCGGCTGCCCCCTGGCATGATGGTGCAGCGCATTCTGCCCGGGCGGAACGTCATCGCCTGCCGCGTCGGGCATCCGCTCACGCGCGGCACCTCCCTCAGGGTCGCCGATATCGCCAAGTTCCCTTGGGTGGCGCCCCCGCCCACGAGCCCGCTGTACCAGGACCTCCGAGATGCCCTGCAGCGGATCGGCATGTCTGACTTCAAGGTGAGCTTTTCAGGCGGCACGCTGTCCTCGGTGGCCAACGTGATCCAGGAATCCGACGCGCTGACGGTTCTGCCCTATTCGGTCGTCTTCAACATGCGACGGCGCCGGCAGCTCGAGGCGCTCTCCATCCGCATCGGAGATCCGGACAGGCACCTCTACCTCATCGGGCCACGGAAGGGCCAGTCCCCGCCCCCGGTCGAGCGCCTCTTCAAGTACGTCAAACGCGAGTTCGATGTCTTCTCGGATCTCGTGGTGCGCAAGGAGCGCGAACTGCTCTGGCAGGGCTGAGCGTGGTCTCCTGGAACTGACGCCCGCGAGCTCAGAGCTCTCTCCCCGCCCGACGCTCGGACCAGCGCAGATACGCGGCTGCGCCCAGCGCAGCGACCGGCGCTGGCGGCAGCCTGCGGGGGAGAGGCGCGGCGCGTGCACGCGCCAGGGACGCAGAGGCGATGCCGAGGGCGAGGTCGGCGGCGAGCCCGCCCGCCAGGGTGCCCTTCGCTGTCCCGAGACCATTCTGGCAGCAAGCGGCATAGAGGCCCTCCTCCAGCTCCGACACCACCTGCACGTTGTTCCGGCTCAGGCAGAGCCGCCCGCCCCAGCGATACGCCATCTCCACCCCCCCCAGCATCGGGAACCGGGCGCGGAAGGATCTCTCGTGATCTCGCGCCATGCGCGCGACGCGGGCCTCGCTGACCTCCATCGCGGGGTCGAAGGTGAAGCGGTTCCGCACGACGATGCGCTCCCCGCCCGTGCCGGATATCCGGCGCACCGTGGTCCCCATGGGATCGGCGGAGGTGACACCCCAGCGCGCGGCCCCACCCAGCGCCGCGACCTCCTCTGCCCTCAGCGCGCGCGTCATCGACGCGTAGGTGAAGACATGCATGAGACGGCCCTCGTGAAAGCCGAAACTGTTGAGATGCCCGTTCACGGCGAGGATGACCTTGGGCGCGTGCACCTCGCCCTTCGGGCTCGTCGCAACCCAGGCCCCTGACCGGCGCGACAGCCCGGTCACCGGGCTCTCCTCGTAGATCGAGAGCGTATTGGATCGCAGCCCCGTTGCGAGCCCTCGCACGAACTTCGCAGGCTGGATCATGGCCGTCCCGGGCGTGAAGAGGCCGCTCTGGTAGTAGCCGAGCCCGGTCACGTCGCGCATCTGCGCGGCATCGAGCATCTCGTGAGGCTCGTCGAGCGCCGCAAGATGCCGCGCGAACCGCCGATTGTGCGCGCACCCTTTCTCCGTGGCGGCCGCGTTGATCTTGCCCGAGAGCGTGAAGGCTTCCTCCGTCAGGCCGAACTCCTCGGCCATGGCGCGGGCATGGGCGATGCCTGTCCTGTTATCCTCGATCTCCGCGCGGTCGGCCTCCACCGCGCCGCTGTAGTCATCGGAGGTCAGGTCATGGGGCAGATCGATCATGAAGCCCGTGTTGCGCCCGGCGGGCCCCTCCCCCACGCGCACGGCATCGAGCACGACGATCCTGTCGCCCGGCGCGCGCTTGGAGAGCCTGTGCGCGGCTGCAAGCCCGGCGAAGCCCGCGCCAATCACGAGCCAGTCAGCGGTCAGGGTGCCCTCGAGGCATTCGGCCGCAGCAGGCTCCGGCAGGAGCCTGTTCCACCCGGCCGGGCCCGGGTCGACAGGGAGCCGGCGCACGCGGACCATCAATAGTCCTGGTTCAGCGCGTCGGCGGCCGGGATCTCCCGTTCCCTGCGCGCGATGAAGTCTCGCAGCGCCTCATCGGTTGCCACGTCGAGCTTGGGCTCTTCGTATTCGTCGAGGAGCGCCTTCGCCCGCCGCAGCGCGCGCGCGGTGATCTCGACCGCGCCTTCCGCCTGCCACTGCTCGATGGAATTGTTGTCGAACATCTCCGGCATGAAGAACGCCTTCTGGAAATGCTCCAGCGTGTGTGGATGCCCGAGAAAGTGCCCCCCGGGGCCGACATCGCCCACCGCCGCAAGGGCGGCCTCGAAATCCGTCCAATCGACGCCCTCGGCCATGCGGTAACCCATGGCGCACATTTCCGCATCCACGACGAACTTCGCCATCGAGCAATGCATCCCGGCCTCGTTCCAACCAGCGGAATGCCAGATGTAATTCGCCCCGGCCATCAGGACGGCGTTCAGCGTCATCGCGCTCTCGTAGCCTGCCTGCGCGTCGAAGGTCTTTGCACCGCCGAGCGTGTTGGACGTGCGCCACGGCACGCCATAATACCGCGCCATCTGCCCGATCATGAAATTCATCAGGCTGATCTCGGGCGTCCCGGCCATGGGCGCGCCGGATTTCATGCTGACCGTGGAGAGGTAATGGCCGTAGATCGCCGGCGCGCCCTTGCGGATCACCTGCGTGTAGGCCAGCGCGCTGAGCGCTTCGGCGTTGAGCTGTGCCACGGTGGCCGGCACGTTCGCTGGCGTGTTGGCCCCGCCGAGCACGAAGGGCGAGCAGAGCACGGGCTGGTTGCGCCGACTGAAGGCACGCAGGGCCCCGAGCATCGTCTCATCCCAGACGAGCGGCGAGTTGCCATTGCAATTGCCGGTGACGACGGGGTGACTGTCGATGACGTCGACACCGAAGAGGATGGCAGCCATGGCGATGACGTCTTCCGCGTTCTTAGGGCTCGTCGTCATGCCCATGAAGGTCTTGTCGGAGTGCTTCATCGACGAATACGTGATGCGCAGATGCCGCTGGCTGATCGGGTGATCGAACGGCTCGACGATGTGATGCGCGCTGGAATGGATCGCGGGCAGCATGTGGCTGAGCTTTTGGAAATTCGCGAGATCATCAAGCGTGGGGTTGCGGCGGACATCCTCGAGATCGCGCAGGTAGGGCGCGCCCGTCATCGGCACGAAGATCGCGTGATCGCCGCCGAAGGGCAGCGCATTGGCCGGGTTGCGTGCGTGGATGGTAAAGCGCTCTGGAATGGTCGCGATGAGCTCGCGCACGAGGCCCCGGTCGAGATAGACCCGCTCCCCGGAAACCTTGGCCCCGGCCCGCCGCCAGTCGTCGAGCGCGACCGGATCCCGGAACTGGACCCCGACGGTCTCCAGGATGTCCATGGAGGCGGCGTCGATCCTTTCTACCTGCTCGGGGCTGAGCGGCTCCGTGAGCGGCAGCTTGCGCTTGAGCGCGGGCAGCATCGTGATGTCCCGCGTCTGCCGCGCCGCGCGCCGCGCGCCGCGCCCGCGCCGGGCCGTTCCCACCGCATCGACGCTCATGACAGGACGTCCCCGTCGGCGGGATCGGTCAGGTCGATCCAGATCGTTTTGACCTCGGTGTACTGATCATGGGCATGCAGGCCGTTGTCGCGCCCGCCGAAGCCCGATTGTTTGTAGCCGCCGAAAGGCGTCGCGATGCTGCCCTCTCCGTAGCAATTCACGGTGACGGTCCCGGCGCGAAGATCGCGGGCCGCGCGGAGCGCGTTGCGACCGCCCGCCGAAAAGACGGAGGCCGCCAGTCCGTAGGACGTATCGTTGGCGACCTGCACCGCCTCATCGTTGCTGGCCACCTCGATGACACTCAGGACGGGGCCGAAGATTTCCTCGCGCGCCACGGCATCCGACGGCGTGGCTTCGAGGATCACGGGCGCCACGAAAGGCCCGTCCCCTTCCCCGCCCAGATAGCCGCGGACCTTGGCACAGTGTTCCGCATCGATGAGCGCGCCGATATGGGTTGCCGGATCGAGCGGATCTCCCACCCGCCAGTCCCGCAGCCGCGCCTCGATGCGCGCCATGAGCGCCGGTTTCACGCTCCGGTGGACGATGAGGCGTGAGGTCGCCGAGCAGTTCTGCCCGGCATTCCAGAAGGCAGCGTTCACGATGTGCCCGGCGACATGGTCGAGGTTTTCGGCATCGTCGAAAACGACCGCCGGGTTCTTGCCACCGCATTCGAGCACCACCTTCTTCAGGTTGCTCTCGGCGGCGTATTTAAGAAAGAGCCGCCCCGTATCCGTCGAGCCCGTGAAGCTCACCATGTCGACGTGCCCATGGCGCCCCAGCGGCGCGCCCACGGTTGGCCCGTCGCCCGGGAGCACCTGTAGGACGCCGCGCGGCACGCCAGCCTCATGGGCAAGTTCGGCCACGCGAAGCGCCGAAAGGCTCGTCTGCTCGGCGGGTTTCACGATCACGGAGCATCCCGCTGCCAGGGCCGGCCCGATCTTCCAGGCGAGCATCATCAGCGGGAAATTCCATGGCAGGATGGCCGCGACGACGCCGATGGGCTCACGCACGATGATCCCGAGCGCCCCGTCGCCGGTGGGCGCGGTCTGGTCGTAGAGCTTGTCGATGGCCTCCGCGTGCCACTTAAGGCAATGGATTGTCTCGGGTAGGTCGATGGTCTCGCAATCGAGGATCGGCTTCCCGGACTCCACGCTTTCCATCACCGCCAACGCACGACGCTCGCGCGTCAGGAGCTTGCAGAGGCGGATGAGCACGTCCTTGCGCGCCTCGGGATCGCGCTTTGACCATAGCCCCTGGTCGAAGGCCTCCCGCGCCTTGGCGACGGCGAGGTCCACGTCCGCCGCGCTTGCGGTCGCGATCGTCGTGATCTCCTCGCCCGTCGCCGGGTTGAGCGTCGCCATCATGGGCCCGCGTCCCCGCTGGAACTTGCCGTCGATGAACGGGCTCCGCGGCAGGTCGAGGCTCTGCGCCAGGGCCCGGTATTCCCCGTGGGTCAAGAGATCGGTCATTGGGCGCTCCCCATGATATGCGCGATGGCGGTGTCCATGGTTCGGATCACCTCGGCGAGTTCGCGTTTGTCGTCCTTGTTGAGCGGCTGAAGCGGCCGGCGCGGCGGTCCGGCCTCGATGCCACGCAGCGTGAGCCCGTACTTGATGCATTGCACGAACTTGCCGCCCTGCTCGAGCACGCGCATGAGCGGCAGCATGGCCGACATGATGGCACGGCCCTTGGCGAAATCGCCTTCCACCGCGCAGGCTTCGTAAAGCGCGATATGCGCCTCGGGCGCGAAGTTCGACCCGGCGCAGACCCAACTCCGTGCGCCCCAGGCAAAGAATTCGAGCGCCTGGTCGTCCATCCCGCAGGACAGCGCGATCTGCGGATAGTCGCGCGCGAGCATGTGCAAACGGTCCGGGTCGCCCGAGCTTTCCTTGATCGCGCGAAAATTCGGAGATCGCCCGAGCCGGTCGAGGCAGGCCTCATCCATGTTCACGCTCATGCGCCCGGGATAATTGTAGAGCATGACGGGGAGGTTTGCGGCCCGGTCCACGGCGAGGGCATGGAGCGCGATTTCCCGGCCCGTCGGATAGGCATAGGGCGGCGTAGCGACGAGGAGCGCGTCCGCGCAGATCTCGCGCGCGGCGCGGGCATAGGCGATGCTGTCTTCCGTCCGGATCGCGCCCGTGCCCACGATCATCGGGACGCGCCCTGCGATGAGCGCCTTGCAGCGGGCCATCATGTCGATGCGTTCCTCGCTGGACTGCGCGTAGTATTCCCCCGTCGTCCCGGCCACGATGATCCCATGCACCCCCGCGCCGACGAGGTGCTCCACGATCCGCGCCAGCGCCGCCTCGTCGAGAGAGAAATCCGCGCGATAGGGCGTCACCAGCGGGGTGTAGATGCCTTCAAACTGCATGGTCGTCATCCTTGGGTGCGGGAAGGTCCACCGGAAGCGGGTCCGGCCGGACGAACTGCTCCATGCGGTCCCGGCTCAGATCCCAGTGCTGGAGCGTGAGATCGACCACGAGCGCTGCGTCCTGCGCCGCTATGGCCGCGATCATCGCGTCGTGCTGCGCAACGGCCCGGCGCACCATGCGCGCCTCCGACGGGGCAGCGGGCCGGTAAAAGGTCTGGCTCATCCGGGTGTGATCGATCTGGAGGCGGGCGAGCGCCGCCGAGAGGTAGGGATTGTGAGCCATGTCGCCGATCAATGCGTGGAAATCATGATTGGCGATGGCGGCCTCGGCCGGATCCTCCTCCAGCGTCGCCGCGGTGAAGCGGGCCTGCGTGGCCTTCAGCGCCTCGAGCTGGCGCGTCGTACGGTTCTCGGCAGCCAGCCGCGCGATGTTGGCATAGACCATCGGGGCGGTCTGGAAGAACGTCCGCAAGACGGCGAGATCCATGGAGGCCACTTTCGCGCCCCGGTTCTCGCTTATGACGACGTACCCCTCCCCCTGTAGTCGTTGAAGGACCTCCCGCAGGGGCGTCCGCGACATGCCATACCGCGCGGAAAGCGCGACCTCGTCGAGGTCGAGCCCCGGCGCGAGATCGGTGGACAAAACGCGCAGGCGCAGGTCTTTCAGGCAGTCGGCTTTGTTGGTCTTGGGCATAGGTGCACTAAATTGTATGCAAATTGTATACATATTCCTCGCCGTCACATCAAGCCTTCATTCGGGCCGTCGTCGGCAATGACGAGTTGCGGGACAAAGGGCAGTCGGCACTCGGCCGCAGAACGGCTGCCCGCGTCCATCGATGAGCTCTCCATGATCCCGGCTCGGTCGTGCTGCAGTTGATGACGCCATCCCCGTTTTCGACGCTTCGGATCCCACTGCGAAGCTCAAATTCGTTGCGCCGCGGCGACGCCCCTGTCTAAGCTTATCCAAGCGATTTTTAAGACACGTTTAGCAGCCCAGGCTGCGGGGTGATGCTTCGATGATGAGATTTGTTTTCGGATTGATTTTCATGGCGTTCGTGGCCTTGGGAGGTGCCTCGAGTCCGTCCACTGCACAACAGGCGCCGACCGGGAGCGGGTTCGCGACAAAGCTCGATATCCTCGGGCTCGCGCGCTCGCAAAATCTGCAGGCTCCCTATCCCCGTGCGCTCTATGCCTGGATTCAGGCCAATCCCCAACGCTTCCAGGATCCCAATTTCTACGTCAATTTCATCGCATACCTCCTGTCCACTGCCGATGGCATCAGGTGCGACCGGGCGTTTGCCAATGAATTCGAGCGCAATGACTTCTTCAACGGGGTCTTCCAGTACCAGCAGGCGCTTGCGGGGATCATCTCCTCGGCCCGCCTATCGCAGCGCTACGACCGGCATTTCGGGATCGATACCGGGCAGTACGTCTTCGAAACCCAGACCCTCCCGATCCAGCGCGTGCGTGGGCTCGACGCGGGCCTTGGCAGCAACATTTCCGCCACGAATGGGAGAACGACGCCCAGCAACTGCGCGCGCCAGATCTTCCAAGGGACCCCTGTGGACGCCGAGGCCTTCCCGTGGCGCTTCACGGTCGTCGATGAGAATATCCGACCCAAAGCGCCCAGCTTTCCGTTCCCCGACAAATTACAACTGCCCGCCAGCGACGCGCGGACGATATTCGAGACCTTCGGGCGCGATCTGTTTGCGATCGTCAGCTACCAGTTCGTGGCGGCCAACAACGGCGAGTACAAGATCCAGGCCTTCCCAACAGACGCGACGCTCTTCGGCCTGTCGGCCTCCTCGGTGGTGCGGATCCTCGAGTTTCGCCATCCGCAGGTCGGCGGTGCGCCGCGGCTCGACATCACAACGCCCATGAAGCTGCGGGCCTCCTCCATTTCCCTCGCGGCCACCATCAATTTCGAACAGCAGGATTTTCGCGCCGTGGGAACAGGAACTCGCACCCAGGCGGCCACGGGCTTTGCGCCCGTGTCGAGCGTTCCGCTTACCGGCACCGCTGCGGTGGGGCACTCGTCCTTTATCCTGCGGCTTGAATTACCGGGATATAACGCCGAGTTACCTGGCTTTCTCCCTACCTGGGGAGATGAAACGCCCACGACGCGATACGCGACGGTGTTCGGAAAGGTGGATCTCGGCGTGGAGGGCGTGGGGCAGCAGCGCTTCCGTGGCACGCTCAAGATTCTCGAGAACGTGCCCCAGCGTGGGTGGATGACCTCCCCCGCTGTCCCCTTCAGGGGCAACTTCGAGCCTGAACCGGTGGCCGCCAACGAACCCGCCGCACCCGCGGCTCCATCAGCGCCCCTCGTTGAAGACGCAGCGCCTGCCCCGGCCGCCGCGGGGCAAGACGGCTGAAAAGAAAAAGCGCCGCTCGATGGCGGCGCTTCTCAAGCTTTACGAAATCATTAGTTGCTCGGCGGCGCGAAGAGCATTTGCCCCGTGGGCTGCGCGGGAACGCCCCCCGCCGCTGGCGCCCCAAAGACTGGCTGCTGCACACCCGCCCCGGCCTGACCGCCCACTAGGATCTGAGGCGCGGTCGATTGCGGGACAGCAGGTGCCGGCGCTGCGGGCGCGGGCTGCTGCCCGGCGCCACTACCGCTGAAGATATCGAGGGTAGATGCCGGCGCCTGCTGCTGCATCGGAGGTTGCGCGTTCAGTTGGCCGCCTTGCGGGGCAAACTGATTGCCCTGTGCCTGCGGCGCCACGCCGAAAGTCTGCTGCACAGGAGGCTGGCCGGTGCCAAACGTCCCGGCCTGCTGACCCTGAGGAACACCGAATGTGCCCTGCTGCGTTTGAGCGGGCGGTGCTGCGCCGAAGACCGGCTGCTGCCCACTTTGTTGCTGGGCGCCGAAACCGCCCTGCTGGGGAACGGTGCCGAATGTCGCCTGCTGCCCTTGTTGCGGGGTGCCGAAGCCGCCCTGCTGGGGCACCGCGCCGAACACGGCCTGCTGACCTTGCTGTGGTACGGCGCCGAATGTGCCCTGCTGCTGCTGAGGCGCGCCGAAGAGGGCCTGCTGGCCGCCCTGTGGCGCACCGAACCCTTGCTGAGGTGCTCCAAACCCCGTTTGCGGCGCGGCTCCGAAAGTCGCTTGCTGCGTGGGCGCTGCACCGAATGGCGATTGCTGCTGCGGCGCGCCGAAGGGCGAGGCGGCCATCTGCCCCGAGGCCTCGGTCTGCAAGTAGGTCGGAGACCCGAGCCCTGCCGCCTGACGTGCAAGCACGAGCGTCTGAACCGGGGTCAGCTGCCCTTGGGAGAAGCCTTGGGAGGCCAGAAAGGCCGTCGTGCCGCCCCGTGTGCCGGGCCCCTGTTGACCGTCGATGCCACCGCGGTAGTAGCCGAGGCGCTGGAGCCCTTCCTGCAGCAGCACGACCTCGTTGCGGTTGAGCGGGCGCGCCGCGAAGGTCACGGGAGCCCCGGCGGCACCACTCACGAGGGCCACGTATTGCGCGCGGGTTAACTGCCCGGTCTGCGCCTCGCCCCGGCTCGCTTGCCACTGACCGATCACGCGGCGGCTGTTCTGGCCGAGAATGCCGTCAATGGTGCCGATCGCGTAGCCTTGGTTGGCAAGGGCGGACTGGATCTCGACCCGCTCGGCCCGCGAAAACTGGCTGTTGAGGCTGGGGGCCTGCTGCCGCACGACGCGCCGGGTGGTCTGCTGGTTGGATTGTCGATTGCTGCGGACCGCTTCGCTGGCAATGGCCCCGAGAACCGCGCCGAGGAATACGTCCTTGCCATCCGCATGGGCCGGCGCGCTGTCGAGACCCGACACCAGGGCGGCAACGGCCGCCACGCTCAGATATTTCTTCATGAGAACCTCCGAAACTCAAATAACTTGCCCTTGGTTACCATCCCGCCCTCACTCTGGTCCAAGACTTTCATCGACGTCTGGGGCATCCAAAGCCTCCCGTTTGGTCCTGCCGCTTTCCTGAGCCCGCGCCTGCTTTCCCTTGTCCGGCAGATACGTCCTGAGGATCGCAAGGATCGTGGCCACGAGGCCGAGCACTGTCGCCACCGCCACCGGCACCGCATCCGCCGCGAGCCGCGCGGTCCAGGGTGGGATGATGTCCGTGGGCTGCCCCCCCACCCGCGTGAAGACGACCGCGCCGAAGAAGGGCTCCGTCGTCACGACGACGTCGAAGGCTCGGTTGCGGAGATCGAGGTCGGTCAGGAAGGCCCGGGAGACCGGCGCCTCGCTGTCTTCCCGGGCCGAGGTGACACCGGCGATCCGCGCCCAAAACGGCGGCGCGTGGCGCTCGAAGCTCACCCGGTCACCCGGTAGAAAGGTGGCGTTGGCCACGACCGGGGGAGACTGACCGGGCCGGAGCGTCTGGCGGCTTTCATAGCTGCCCGCGCGCAAGAGATGCGTGTTCGCCGTCGTGGACGGCCCGCCCACGATCACGTAGCCTCGCAGGGCCAGAACCGTACGCTCGCCCTCCATGAAGTAGGGTATGCGCAGAATGCTCCCGGAAAGAACGAGCGCCCGCTTCGCAAAGCCACCATCCTCGAAGTCGATTGCAACTTGCGGTGTTTGTTCCGTCCCCTGCCCGTCCTCCGATGGTACGGTGGGAGGAAATGTCACCCCGACTTCCACGTAGTCGTCGTCAAAGGCCCGAAACTCGAGGCGATAGCCCTCGGGCCAGGCCACCGTCGCGGCGCGCAGCGTTTTTGTCTCCTCGCTCGCGTCTTGCTCGGCCGCTTCCGTAGAGGCCTCGGGTGCGGGCGCATTATCACATCGGGGAACATCGGAATTGGGCTGGATCGATTCTTCGTCCGTCGTGCCTGCGTCAACGTCGGACGCTTCCTCCTGCTCAGGCGCATTCGCCAACAGACCTCCGGAGGGCACGGTCGCCGCCTTAGGCGGATAACAGATCAGGATTTCAGGCAGATCCCAGAAGAGCTGGTTGGAGGTCACCTCCACCACGAGCCGCTCGGTCGATGCGGACACGGAGATCGCCTGCTCGCGCTCTGGGACGTAGTAGAGAAGGATACCGAAGAAGGCGAAGAGCGTGATCAAACGCGCCGCGCCGCCGGTGATCGGCCATCGCAGGAGATCGAGGAGAAGCCTCCGCCCGTCTCCCACCAGTTTGGAGACAGAATTAGCGATCGGGTCGGCCCAAGTGGAGATTGGCCCGCCGCACGGCGGAGGGCTCTCCCCGGTAGATGCGGCTGTAGGAGAACTCGATGACGTGGCCGTGCATGCCTCTGATCACGTCGGGGGACATGAGAAGGCGGCATTCGAAGTTGTAGGCCAGCGCCTCTGGCGCGTTGATCTTGCTGCAAGGCACCGCCGCGCTGACGGGCGCGCCTCCCGGAGCACTTGGCAGCAGCACTGCCTGCGCCTGCAAGCTATCCGCCCGGGACACGTTGATCAAAAGAACGAGCGTCGCGTTTTGAGCCCCGTCCAATTGCGGCTCGCCGGCCTGGTTCCAGAAATTCACGTAGAAATCCCGGGGCGTGCCCACCGCCTGGGGTACGTCCCCCTCGCAGGGGCCACGCTCCACGACCACGCCGCCCGTCTCAGGCGTGTTGGCCAAGGCGAGATCGCTCTGCTGATCGTAGGTGAGCATGCGCTGGGTCCCGGCATTCACGTTCGCTTGAATGTCGAACTCGACCATCGCCGAGTAGTCCCCGGCCATCGAGGTGATCCGGGCGCAGACCAATGGCACCTCGGCGCCCGCGGGCAGAAACGCGTGGATTTGTGGCTTCTCGAGCGTCTGCAGGTTTGTCCCGAGCACGTGGAGCCCACGCAACCAGCCCGCTTTCGAAATGAGCGTGCGGTCCTGCTCCGCCTCGGCCACCACTTTACCAGAGATCGCTTCCGCCTGCTGGGCCTGCGACACAGCGGAGCCGGCAAGGACGCAAAGAAATGTTGCAATCAAGGCGCGCATTTGCGGTCATCCTCAAAACACTGAATGGAATATGCGCATTAAGGCCGAAGCCATGGGATTACGGAAGCATTTTCTGGCGATAGCCGTCGCCGCTGCCATGGCCGTGCCCAGCGCGCGGGCAGCGGACGTGGCACTGGTGGATGACGGCCTCGGTCAGGCGCTCCTCTTCGTTCATAATGGCCTCTGTTACGCGGCCTTGCCCAATCATGTCTCGGTCCAGCGGGACCGTGTGGCACTTGCCGTGCCAAATCCGCGTCAGGCCGGTGCGGCCGAGATCTTCTGGCGTGACCCCGAGACCGATCTGGCCCTCGCCTATGTGGAGGGCGATCTCGCCGGGCGATGCACGATCGAGCTCAGCGCGCTGGGCCGCGATATCTCAGGCATCCTCCAATCCAACGAGACCGGGCTGGTGAAGAGTGTCCATAGCGGCGGCGGCTTCTTCGACCGCATGGGCGTGTCGCTGGTGGATGTGCGGGCCAACGCCTTCTACACGGTGATGAACGAGGCAGGCGTCGAGGGGGAGCTCACGCAGGGTTTTTCCGGGTCGGTCGTCAGCGTCGGTGGCGTCCTCGCGGGGATCGCTCTGTCCAACGATCCCGACACGCAGCAGGCGAGATTCCTGCGCATGGACAGGGTCTCGGCGCTCGCCCGCGCCAACCTCTCCGGAAATCACCCCGCCACACGCGCCATACCGGATAGCGGGACGGGCGGCGCGGGCTTCAGGGTCACGGCCTTCGAGGGGGGCGGGCAAACAGGCGCGACCGCGCTCGAGCCCGGGTCCCTGACCTCGCCGTGGATCGCGGACTGGCCCGGACGCCCGATTTCATTCGAGATCACGCTGTCGCAAAGCGCGCTCGTGCCGGTCAACCTCATCGCGCTGCGGACCCAGCCCGCGGAGGCCACGACACCGCCGCGCCGCATCGTCATCGAGGTGGACCGCGGCCTGCCCGGCGCCGCCTTCTGGACGCCGCTCGCCGCGCCTGACATGTCGCCCACCGGCACATTCGATCTTCGCACCGGCGGCACGGTCGCCCGCCGCGTGCGCGTCTCGATCATGGACGTGTGGTTCGCGGATCGCCCGCTCAGGCTCGATACGCTCTGGGTCGAGTGATCACTGCTTGAGGTCGATCTGCATCTGTAGAGTTTCGCCTCGCGAATGTTTGGCCGTTCCTCTCAAGACCCCGTCGGTGCCCAAAACGAGGTTTGCGTTGAACGCAAAGTTATTGCCCTGATCGTAGTTGACCTGCACGGCATTGCCGACTTGCCGAAATGCGCAGGTATCTCGCGTGCCCCAGCACGCATCGTTCAGAGCAGGCGGCACCGCCGTCAACAGCTGGCCCGTGTTCTGGCTGAAGACCCCGCCGCCTTTCGAAATGATTGAAGGAAACCACTCGTACGACGTACCGCTTCCCGCGAATTCCAACCTCAATGTCGTGCCCGCATCGAAAATAGCCTTGATCGCCGCCTCACGCATGACCGGGTTGGTGGAAAAGAGCGCGTGCTCCTTCGCGATCCTCTGGAGCGCCGGATCGGGGTTCTTCAGCATTTGCTGGACCATAGCATACTGAAACCGAGGGTCCGGGTTCTGGAGCGCCTCCTGGTAGCGCGCGATGTCGCCCACGGCTGCCTGGGCCGCTGCCACCGTCTCCTCGAACGTCTGGGACGACGCGCTCCCGCATGCGAGGACTGCAATCGCCAAGAAAAGTTGACGCATCTTTTCAATCATCCTTTCGCTTCAATGGACTGTGCCGGGGCGAATGACGCCCATGCGAGCAATGGCCTCACTCTGCCGACGTCTCGCGAGAAATCCTACCCTGTTTTCTTGGTCCGTGCCTGTCCTTGACCTTTGCGCCTTTCGAGCGACGCCCCCTGCCGATGCGCATCTGGCGAAGAGGGCGCGACGGGGCGGGTGCTAGGGCTTGCGGAAGGTCCGCTCGAGGCCATCCCACACGTCGGGATAGGCGGTGTCGATCAGGTCGAGGTCCGAGGCGTAGGCCGTCGGATTCTGGACGTAGCGGGTCTCGAACATGAAGGCCATCGTGCCGGAGAGCTTCTCAGGCGCCAGCTCCTTCGTGCTGGCAGCTTCGAAGGCATCGGCATCGGGGCCGTGGGCCACCAGCGCGTTGTGCAGCGACATGCCGCCGGGTTTGAAGCCCTCGGGCTTTGCATCGTAGACGCCGTAGATCAGCCCCATGAACTCCGACATGACGTTCATGTGGTACCAGGGCGGGCGGAAGCTGTCCTCCATCACCAGCCAGCGGTCCGGGAAGATCACGAAATCGCAATTGGCGGTGCCGAGGGTCTCGGACGGCGAGGTGAGCACCGTGAAGATCGACGGGTCGGGATGATCGAAGAGCGTGGCACCCATGGGCGCAAAGCGGCGCAGATCGTATTTGTAGGGCGCGTAATTCCCGTGCCAGGCCACCACGTCGAACGGCGATTGCTGCAGCACCGTCCGGAAGAGACGCCCGCCGGTCTTGCAGAAAAGATGGTGCTCGGTCTCGAGGTCCTCGTAGGCGGCGACGGGGGAGAGGAAATCGCGCGCATTCGCGAGGCAGTTCGCGCCGATGGGGCCGCGTTCGGGCAGATCGAAGGCCTGCCCGTAATTCTCGCAGATATAGCCCCGGATCGGCCCCGACACGAGCTCCACGCGAAAGCGGACGCCCTTCGGGATCACCACGATCTCGCCCGGCTCCGCGATAAGGATGCCGAACTCGGTGACAAAGCGCGCCGGGTTCTCCTGCGGGACGATCAGCATCTCGCCGTCCGCGTTCATGAAGGCGCGGTGACCCATGTCCCGGTTGGCGACATAGACATGGCTCGCGATCCCGGCCTGCATGGCGGCATCCCCGCTGGTGGTGATCGTGGCGAGCCCATCGAGGAAGTGGGTCGGCGCCTCGGGGATGGGGAGCGGCTGCCAGCGCAGCTGCATCGACGGCAGATCGCTTTCCCGCGCCGGGGCGGTGCGCAGGTTGCCCATGGGCACTTCCTCGAAGCCCCGGCCATGCTTGACCGAGGGCAGGATGCGGTAGAGCCAGGAGCGCTTGTTCTCGGCGCGGGGGGCGGTGAAGGCGGTGCCGGAGAGCTGCTCGGCATAGAGCCCGAGCGCGGGGCGCTGGGGCGAGTTCCGGCCGATGGGCAGCGCGCCCTCCTCGGCCTGGGTGGAGTGCGTATTGCCGAAGCCGCTGAGGTAGCCGTAATCCGGCGCAGCGTCCTTGATTTCCCCACCCTTCAGGATGTGTTCCTCGATCTTGTGGTCAAAGCGTGACGTGTCGCTCATGGCAGCCTCCCGTGGCTGAAGCTTGGGCTCAAAGGTAGGGGCAAGCTGTCTCGTTGGTCAGCCATTTGTCAAAGGCGGCGCTGGTGCCGGCGTCGGGCGGTTTCGCTTCTCGCCCGCCGCAGACGAGCGACGCACCAAAATGCTCAAGCGCATGATTGACCTCTCAGGCGGCAGAGGCGAGCGTCGCCGCATGAGTTTTGCCCACTGCCCCTCCCATCGCGCGGCTTGCCAAAGCGCTCGGTGGTCGCCGCGCCCCGTGCGCCTCGCCTCCTGCAGAGGCGGTGCCGGACGCGGGCCTCTGCCCGCCGCGCGGGCCTAAAGCCTTGGAGGGTTCCGTCGCCATCCTTGGCGTGAAAGGCGGCCCGGCCATCCGCCCGGGCTCCAACATGCCGACGTCGATCCTGCTCCAGATGGCGGGCAAGACGATCCTCGTCGATGCCGGGCTCGGGGCCGCGCGGGCGGTCTGCGATCAGGGCGTCTCGCTCGTGGATCTCGACGCGATCTTCATCACCCACCTGCATTCGGACCACTACCTCGAACTCGGCCCTCTGATCCACACGGCCTGGACGGCGGGTCGTAGCACGCCGCTCGTTGTCTTCGGTCCCTCGCGCCTCCCGCAGTACTGGGAAGGGTTTCTTGCCTCCATGCACGATGACATCGCCCTCCGGATCGAGGACGAAGGGCGCGTGGACCTCGCGGGGCTCGTCAGCTTTCAAACCCTGCGGGACGGCGAGACCGTCCCGTTCGAGGGCCTCTCGGTGGACGTCATGCGCAACATGCATCCCCCCATCACCGAGAGTTTCGCCCTGCGCGTCTCGTGGGGCGCGCACGCAGTGGTCCTTTCCGGCGACACGGCCTTCATGCCCGAGATGGCGGACTTCGCCCGCGACGCCGACCTCCTCGTGCACGAAGCCATGCTGACTGAGGGTGTGGACCTCCTCATGGCGCGCATGACCAACGGCGACCACCGGCTGAAGGCGCACATCCTGCGAAGCCACACCTCCGCAGAGGATGTCGGGCGCATCGCCAGCGCAGCCCGGGTCAAGGCGCTCGTTCTCAATCACTTCGTGCCAGACGGATTTGCGGAGTTCACGGACGAGGCATGGGACGCCGCCGTGAGGAAGACGTGGGCGGGGCCACTGACGCTCGCCAAGGACGGCACGAGGCTCGTGATCGGCTAGCCCGGGGACACGGCCCCGGCCCGACTCTCCCAATCGAAAGCGAGGTGTTTCCAGCGGTCGCTCTCGAGGCTGGCGATCTCCAGCCGGCCCACCGGCACGATGACGCGCGCTATGTCGGCTGGCGTGGTCTCGTCCACCGTGCCCGTTTCCCAATCGTGGAGCGCGGATGAATAGCGCACCGCCGCGCCACTTGCGGGCAAATCGAGCGTATCGCCTTCGGCGTAGAACCTTAGCCCATCGCCCATCTCCTCCCCCACGATCGTGAGCTTCTTCCCGAGCCGATGCTTGAGGATCGCGACAAAGACGATGGCCGCGGAGAACGTGAACTTGTCCACGAGCACGACGACGCCAGAGTGCCCGGCGCTTTCGACGACGGCATCGATGAGCGGCATCGTCAGGAGAAAGTCGCCGCCGGAATTGCCTCGCACATCGAGCACGAGAGGCCTCTCGCTATGAGCGCGGATCCAAGCGGCGGCGTTTCCGATAGCGTCCGGGAGCGCGCGCCGCTCCGGATCGAAAAAGCTCGGCAAATCAATTACTACGCCTGCCGCTCCGCGCTCGTGGATCTCCGCGAAAGCGCGAGGGCTCCAGCCGGGACAAGAACGGCCGTGCTCGTTTCTCGGATAGAGCTCGGTGGCCGGAACGGTCTCATCATGGCGCAGTTCGAGGGTGGTCTCCGCGCCGCCCGCGTCTTTTAGCCGGTACTGCGTGACATCGCCCGTCGATACTGCGCCCAGATGGGCCAAGGCAGCGGGCCAGGCCAGGAGAATGGGCCCGATCACGCGCCGTCTCTGTGGCGTTCCCGCAAGGAACGGTGCGGCCGCGCGCTCGATCTCGGCCACATCCATGCCGTTCACGGCGATGAGCTTCGACAGCACGGGAGGCGCGCGCTGCACTGCAGTCCGTGTCAGGACCACCGAGGCGCCGACGGCCACGAAGCGGACCGGCAGCACCGAGATTGCATCATTCGGGATGAGGCGCGTGTGACCGTTGCCCGCGAGGGCCAGGAGACGCATGGCAGACAGAAGAAACGGCTCCCTCGCGCCCTCCGCGGCACGGGCTTTCACGTCCTCTAATTGCGCCTTGAGCGCCGCCCGATCGACCCGGGCAAAGCTCGGATCGGTACGTTTCACGACGTCTCGGACGCGTTCGAAATCCTGGGTGAGTCGCACGCCGCGACCCTCACGCGCAAGCCGCCGCGAGTCCACCGCGCAGGTGGTTCGGGCCGACACCGCGCTCGGGAGCTCGGATCACGAAGCTTGCGCACTTCGCTTCGGCGCGCTTTCATGGGGCCATAAAATGGGAGGAAAACAATGAAACGTCGCTTCTTGAAAGCGGGCGCAGCGCTTGCCTTGGCCCTGCCGGCATTCGCTGCAAACGCAGACACGATCCGCTTTTGGACCACCGAAGAACAGCCTGAACGCCTGGCACGGCAAGAGGCCCTCGCCGCTCAGTTCGAGGCGGCCACGGGCACGTCCGTCGAGGTCATTCCGGTGACCGAAAGCGATCTCGGCACGCGCGCCACGGCAGCCTTCGCGGCAGGCGATCTGCCGGATGTCATCTACCATACGCTGCAATACGCGCTGCCCTGGGCAGAGGCGGGCATCCTCGACACCGACGCCGCCTCGGATGTCGTCGAAGCCCTCGGAAGCGGCACCTTTGCGCCCGGCGCGCTCGAGATGGCCGCCTATGAGGGCGGATACGCGTCCGTTCCGGTGGACGGCTGGACGCAGATGCTCGTCTACCGCGCGGATCTCTTCGAGGAAGCGGGCCTCGAGCCACCCACCAGCTATGCCAACGTGCTCGCGGCCGTGGACGCACTTCACAATCCCCCGGAGATGTACGGCTTCGTGGCCGCGACGAAGGTCGACGAGAACTTCATGAGCCAAGTCTTGGAGCACGTGTTCCTGGCCAATGGCGTGTCCCCGGTCGGGCCCGACGGGTTCCAGGCGCTCGATGAAGCCGCCACAACGGAAGTGCTGGAGTTCTACAGGGCCATCGCCGAGGCATCGCCCCCGGGCGAGCTCTACTGGGATCAGTCGCGCTCGCTCTACTTTGCGGGCGACGCGGCGATGATTATTTGGTCGCCCTTCATCCTGGACGAGCTCGCGGGCCTGCGCGACAGCGCGCCGCCGACGATCAACGATGATCCGACGTCCTCCGAGCTGGCCAGCCGGACGGGGATCGTCACGAACTTCTCGGGCCCCTCGAACCCGGACGGCGCGGCATGGGCCGATATCCGGTATTTCGGCATCACCGCTGACGCGGACACCGACCTTGCCATGCAGTTCGTCGAGTTCTCGATGTCCGACGGCTACACGGAGACGCTCGCCATCGCGCCGGAAGGCAAATTCCCCGTGCGGAACGGCACCGCCGACAATCCCACGGCCTTTGCCGATGCGTGGGCGCAGCTCGACGTGGGCATCGATCGCCGGGCCCCCCTTGGGGATCTCTATGAGGCCTCCATGATCGAAGAGATCGTGGGCGGCCTCGACGTGGCGCAGCGCTGGGGCGTGGCCGACGGCCAGCTCGCGCTGGCCAGCCGCATGATCAACAGCCAGGCCATCAACCGCATCGTGCGCCAGTTCATCGACGGCGACATCAATGCCTCGGCCGCCGTGGCCGCCATGAACGAGGAACTGGGCGCGATCGAATAGCGCCGGTCGCGAAAGGCCCGGGCGCTCCATGGGCGCCCGGGCACCATCACCCGCAGTGAAAAGGGCGGCCCCCCATGAAAGCCGCAACATCACCCGCACCGCCAAAAGGGCGCACTCAGCTTGCCAAGCGCGAGGCGCGCCTTGCTTATGGGCTCCTCGCGCCCACGCTGATCAGCGTTTCCCTCGTCGTGATCCTTCCGCTCCTCGCGATCTTTTGGATCAGCGTGAAGCCGGTGGGCCTCTCCGATCTCAGACCGACCGCGCCGGTGGTGCGCGAGGCGCTCCGCGGGGACGGCGCGGACATGCGGATCGAATACCGGCTGCGCAACTCGAGCCAGGACGCCGTCATCACCGACGTGGTGCTCACGGACACCCTGCCCGAGGGCATCGAGATCGCAGGGGACCTCCCGCCCGAATGCGCGATCGCCGAGCGCGTCATCACCTGCCGCCTCGAGACCATGGAGGGCGGCTATAACGAGCGGCTCATCTTCCCGGTCTCGGCCCCCGATGCCGACGCTGCCGAAGATGCCGCCGAGGGTAGCGAGCCGGAGGTCTCCGGGACCGCCGACAACATCCTCTTCAACACGACCTTCACGACCGAGAACTTCACCGATGTCTTCGACGGGGACGAATTCTGGAGCGTGCTCGGGGTCACGCTCTTCTACACCTTCTTCGGGACCATCGGCGCGATCGTCCTCGGGCTCTTCGCGGCGCTGCTCCTCGACCGGCAGTTCAAGGGTCAGGGCATCCTCCGGGGGCTCTTCCTCTTTCCCTACGTGGCACCGATCATCGCGGTTGCCTTCACGTGGATCATCCTCTTCGATCCCTTCTCGGGCAGCGTGAACGCGCTTCTGATCCAGATGGGGGTCACGGAAAGCAGCATCAACTTCTTCGGCCAGCGTCCTTTCGCGCTGATCATGGTGACGGTCTTTGCCATGTGGGGCTATTTCCCGCTGTGCTTCCTCTTCATCCTCGCGCGGATGCAGTCGATCCCGGAGGACATGTACGAGGCGGCCCAGATGGATGGCGCGAGCCCGTTCCAGCAATTCTGGTTTCTCTCGATCCCGCAATTGATGGGCATCCTGTTGGTCCTTTTCCTGCTGCGCTTCATCTGGACCTTCAACAAGTTCGACGACATCTTCCTTTTGACCGGCGGCAATGCTGGCACCCGCACGCTCACCGTGAACGTCTACGAGCAGGCCTTCGCGATCTCGAATATCGGTGCGGGCGCGGCGGTGGCCGTGGTCATCTTCGGCTGCCTCATCATCTTCAGCTTCGTCTTCTTTCGGTTCCTGAGCCGGGAGGAAGGTCTGTGAGGGCGTTCCATCACGGCCTCGTTTCTGCGCCGATCCTCGGCGCGCTCTGGATGGTCATCCTGTCGACGACGGTGGCGGTGGCGATGTCATTCACCACGGGCGAGGCTTTCCGGCCGTCGATCCTGGTGTCGCTCGTCTGGGGCGCGGTGCTCGGCCTCGGTGTGCTGCAGGGGCTTCTCCGTGGGCCGGGATCCTGGATCGGCGCCGCGGCGGTCGTGGCGGCCATCCTCGCGGGGCTCGGGCCCATGGTCGCCGAGGCCCCGTTCGTGCCCGCGCTCATCGGCGGCGCCCTTCTGGGCATCGCCTTCGCGCGCACCATGGTGACCATCATCGGAGACATGCCCCGCGGCGCGCTCACGCGGCATGAATTCGAGGCCGCGGTGCTGCGGTTCCTCACCGGCTCGGGCTACATCTTCTTTGTCGCGATCGTGCTGATCCCCTTCTACGTCATGGTGATGACGAGCTTGAAGAACCAGTCGGAACTCATTCAAAACCCTCTCGATTTCTCCATCGATCTCAGCCTCGGCTGGGAGCTCTTCCGAAGCTACCGCGAGCTGCTGACCCAGTTCAACTTCGGCAGCTACCTCTGGACCTCGTTCTATGTCTCGGTGCTGACGGTGCTGATCACGCTGCTCTTCTCGATCCCCGGCGCCTATGCCATCGCGCGGCTGCGCTTCAACGGGCAGGCGATCATGTCCCGGTCGATCCTGCTGATCTACATGGTGCCGATGATCGTGCTCGCGCTGCCCATCTACATCGCCTTTTCCATGACCGGGCTGCGCAACACCATCCTGGGCATTGTGCTGATCTACCCGGTCACGACGATCCCCGTGGCCCTTTACATGCTGCAAGGATATTTCCGGGACCTGCCCCACGAGATCGAGGAAGCCGGGCTCATGGACGGGCTCAACCGCCTGCAGGTGATCTGGAAGATCACCCTGCCGCTCTCGCTGCCCGCGCTGGCCTCGGTGGCACTCTATGTCTTCATGATCGCCTGGAATGAATTTCTGCTGGCCTTCATGCTGCTCGACGACCCGTCCAAGTTCACGCTCACGCGCGGCATCGCCAGCCTCAATTCCTCGGAAATCCCGCGCCAGCACCTGATGGCGGGCTCGGTCATCGCCACAGTGCCGATCATGGCGATCTTCCTGGGGCTCGAGCGGTTTCTGACCAAGGGCATGACCGCCGGCGGCGTGAAAGGATAAAGCCATGGATCTCGACGAACAGGCCCGTACCATCCTCAGGGAGAACGACCGCGGCGGCTACACGATCCCCACGCGGGGCCTTTACCCCTACCAATGGAACTGGGACAGCGCCTTCGCTGCCTGGGGCTTTGCGACCTTCGATATCGAGCGGGCATGGACCGAGCTTGAGAAGCTTTTCTCGGCGCAATGGGAGACCGGCATGGTGCCCCATATCGTCTTCTGGAAGCCCGATCCGGGATATTTCCCCGGCCCGAATGTCTGGGGCACCCACCGGGAGCCCGCCACCTCCGGCATCAGCCAGCCGCCGGTGGCGGCGATCCTCGCGCGCAAGATCTACGAAGCCGATCCCGGCGCGGGGGACGCGCGGCTGCGGGCGCTGTGGCCGAAGCTCTTGGCCTCGCATCGCTGGTGGCGCGCGCATCGCTGCCCGTCGGGCGTGGCGGCTGTCACCCATCCCTGGGAATCCGGGCGGGACAATTGCGCCGATTGGGATCCGGGCATGGCCAACGTGGACGGCTCGGGCGTGGGCGATTACACGCGGCGCGATACGGGCCATGTCGATGCCTCCATGCGGCCTTCGAAGGAGGATTACGACCGCTACCTCGCGATCCTGCAATTCGGGCGCGCTTGCGGCTGGGACCAGGGGGACATCGTCAAGAACGGCCCGTTCCTCATGGCAGACCCCGCCATGACCTTCATCCTCATCCGCGCGCATCGCGACCTGGCGGAGATCGCACGCATCCTGGATGAGGAGCCCGGAGAGCTCGACGCCTGGGCCGACGACATGGTGGCGGCCCTCCCCACCATTTGGAACCCGGAGATCGAGGCCTATGACGCGCGCGACCTCCGCACCGGCGCATTTGCCGGATGCCTCGGCTCCGGCGCATTCCTGGCCTGGCTCGCCGGCGTCGAGCGCCCCGAGATGGAGGCGCGTCTCAAGGCCGTTTGGGACGGCGTGCGGTTCGGCATCCCCTCGAATGATCCCGCGGCGGGGAACTTCAACCCGCGCCGCTACTGGCGGGGGCCGACATGGCCGGTCGTCAATTCCCTCATCGCGATGGGCTTTGCCGATATGGGCCGGCACGCGGAGGAGGAGCGCCTGCGCAAGGAGACGGTGGATCTCATCACTGCGGGGGGCTTCTTCGAATATTTCGACCCCATGGATGCCACCCCCTGCGGCGGCGATCATTTCACATGGACGGCTGCGATCTGGCTGGCGTGGGCCAGCCCGACGGCCAAACGGAGCTAAGGCATGGGCGCGATTTCACTCGAGACAGTCGAGAAATGGTTCGGCGAGGCCCAGGTCATCAAGGGCGTGGATCTCACCATCGGCGACGGCGAATTCGTGGTCTTTGTCGGCCCCTCGGGATGCGGGAAGTCCACTCTCCTGCGCATGATTGGCGGCCTCGAGGATATCAGCCGCGGCACGCTCACCGTGGATGGCCGCAACGCGACGGCGGAGCCGCCCTCGAAGCGGGGGCTCGCCATGGTCTTCCAGTCCTACGCGCTCTACCCGCACATGACGGTCCGCGAGAACATGGGATTTCCGCTCAAGACCGCGGGCGCGCCGAAGGATGAGATCGCCCGCAAGGTCGGCGAGGCCGCCGACGTCCTCAAGCTCAACGATTACCTTGACCGGCGCCCGAAGGATCTCTCGGGCGGGCAGCGGCAACGCGTGGCCATCGGGCGCTGCATCGTGCGGGCGCCCACGGCGTTTCTCTTCGATGAGCCGCTCTCCAATCTCGATGCCGCGCTGCGCGTGGAGATGCGCTACGAGATCGCCAAGCTGCACCAGCGGCTCGGGGCGACGATGATCTACGTGACGCATGACCAGGTCGAGGCGATGACGCTGGCAGACCGGATCGTGGTGCTCGAATTCGGCAAGATCGCGCAGGTCGGCACTCCGCGCGAGCTATACGAGCGTCCGGCGAACCTCTTCGTGGCCCAGTTCATCGGCAGCCCCAAGATGAACATCCTTCCTTGCGATACGGGCTCCGGCAGCTACCGCCTCGCAGGGGCGCGGGGCGGCGCGTATCCGGGGGATCGCGCCGCCGCGCAGCTGGGCATCCGGCCGGAACACATCCGCCTCGGCGCGGCGGGCGAGGGCCAGTGCGATGGGACGATCGAACTCGTGGAATATCTCGGCGCGGACAGCTTCCTCGTCGTCGATTGCGGTGAACTCGGCCAGATCACGGTGCGAACGACCGGGGATACCGGGCTCTCTGCGGGAGAGACAGTGGGCCTCGTCTTCGATGAAGAACGGCTGACCTTCTTCGACGAAAGCGGACAGAGCATCTAGCGCCTGCGTCCCCCGCTGCGGCCTTGGCGAAGCCGCGAGACGATGTCAGGCGGAGCTTGCCAGTGCCGAGCGCGCCTCCGCGGCGGTGCCATAACTCGGGAGGTCCGCCGTCGTCTTCCCATGGCTCGCCAGGAGCGTATCGCGGACATAGGCGATCTGCGCGGTCTCCTCGATGATCTCGGCGAGGTATTGCGCGGCCATCAGGGTCTTTCCCACGCCGATGGTGCCGTGATTGGCAAGAACGGCGGCGCGGATGCTCGGATCCTTGAAGACGGGGCTGATCTCCACCTCGGTCTGCGGCCCGCCATTGGGCGAAAGCGGGATGAGCGGCATGCGCCCGATCTTCTCGATGGTCTGGACCGTAAGGCAGGGGATCTCGATCCCCGCGCTGGCATAGCCGGTGGCCCAGGGGCTGTGGCAGTGGACGATGGCGTTGATGTCGTCCCGGATGCGGTAGAGGTCGAGGTGGAAATCGAGGTCCTTCGACGGCTTGAGATCCGAAGGCTCGATGGTGCGATCGAGATGCACGACCTGGAGATTGTCGCGCGTGCACTCGGCAAAGCCCACGCCCGAGGGCTTGATGACGATGGCGTCGCGCGAGGCAAGCCGGATCGACAGATTGCCGCCCGCATTGGTCTGCAACCCGAGGTCGAAGCATCGCCGCGCGGAGGCGATGAGCGCGTCTTTCTTGTCGGTGAGATCGGCGGCGTCAAACATGGGTCGGGTCCTTGGCGAAGGTCTGGGGAAGGGCGGCGCAGATGGCGTCCGTCACCGCGGGCGCAAAGATGTGCTCTTTCATGACTTTGAGCGTGACCTGCGGCGAAAGCTTGGCCTTCACCGCGCTGAGGAAGGTCTCGCGAAGCTCGGCGTCTTCGATGGCCCCGCCCGGGCGATCATGGTGCGAAAAGCCACCCATGGGCACGATGAGCGTCTGCGGCGCGGAAAGCGCGCTCAGCGATTTCGCGAGCGCGGTGGCCACTTCGTACATCTCGCCATGGGTGAGTTGGGCATGGGTGAACATGCCCGAATGCTCGTAATGCGGCCGCTCGAGATAGCGCGGCGGCACGAGGCGCTTTTCCCCGAGGCCCACGAAATTGAGCGCGCCCGGCAGCGTCACGCGCGGGACATCGCCCCCCGCGCTGAACCGCTTGGGCATGTTCACATGGGCACCGTTCACCTTGATCCGGGTGAGTTCGTGGGGGGTGAGATCGATGATGGTGTGAAACGCGCCCCGCTCGGCAAACCGCGCGAAGGCCGCGCCGCCATAGCCGTTGGCGTGAAAGACGGTGGCCTCGTGACGGTGCGCACGGATGCGCGCGACGAGGGGCGCCACGGCTCCGTCGGTGGCCCCGAGCCCGGTCACGGCGACCGAGGGCTTGGCCACGCAGGCCGCCGCGCGCCGACGCGTGGCGCAGAGCCCCGCCGTCATGGCGGCGGCGTTTTCCAGCACCTCGCGCAGCGTCGCGTTGAGGCCGCACATGTCCATGAGCGTGGGCACGAGCACGATGGAATTGTCGGCGATGGCAACGCGGGGATCGAAGGGGAGCGTCGTCACCAAGAGCTTTGGAAAGGTAATGGGGAGCGCGCGCATCGCCCGCAGGATGATCTCGCCCCCCGTGCCGCCGCCGAGGCCCACGACAGCGTGGGCCGGCGCCTCCAATGCGCGAGTGAGGCCATCGATGGCCTTGTCGACGGCGCGGTCCATCGCCTCGAGCTTGCCCGCGCCGGAAAGCACCGTCCCCTCGGTGATGAGAGAGATGTCAAAGGCCGACCACGTGACCCCGTGGTAATCGAGCCGCTCCTCGAAGTAGCGCAGCTCCTCTTCCTTCGTGGCAAAGGTGGCGAGGAGGAGGACATGGGCCTTGCTCGTCTCCGGGCGCGGCGCCTCACCGGGTATGAGGCGCGGCGGCTTCATCCCTTCACGGCACCCGCTGTCATGCCGGTGATGATCTGGCGCGAGGCGAAAAGCGTGAAGAGGATGGGCGGGATCGCGAGCAGCATGCCCGTGGCAAAGATCGTGCCCAGCCCGTCGAACTCGCTCGCGTTGTTCACGATGAGGATCGGTACGGTCATCGTGTCCCGATCCGCAAGCGCGGAGGCGAGGAGGTATTCGTTCCACGCGATGCGGAAGGTGAAGATCGAGGCCGCCGCGAGGCCCGGCTTGATGAGCGGGAGGACCACGATGAAGAAGGTCTGGAAGGGCCCTGCCCCGTCGACCCGCGCGGCCTCCTCAAGGGAGCGCGGCACCTGCACGATGAAGCTCTGCAGGATCCAGATCACAAAGGGCAGGTTCATCGCCACGTAGATCAGGATGATGCCCGAATGCGTGCCCGCGAGGCACACATCGCCGCGCCCGCCGAACGTATCGCGGATCCACATGCCGAGGCCATAATCGTTGTCGAGGCAGAACGCGTTGTTCCAGAGCCCGAAGACCGGGACGAGCAGCACCGCGGGCGGGATCATGCGCACCGCGAGGGTTGAGAGCGAAAGCGTGTCGCGGCCCATGAACTTGAAACGCACCAGCGCGTAGGCTGCCATGCAGCCGAAGACGAGCGTCAGGAAGGTGGAGATCAGCCCGATGATGAGCGAATTGATGAACGCGCCGCCAAAGCGGATCTGGCAAAAGCGCAGGTGATCGGGCTCGTACCACAGGATATCGCAGAGCGCGGTCTCGTAGTTCTGGATGGTGGGCATGAAGAGGAGCCCGCCTGCCCCGCTGGTGATATCGACATCGAGCTTCAGGGAGTTCGTGAGGAGCAGCACCACCGGCCCCACCGACATGAAGATCAGCACGAAGATCAGCGCGTAATAGGCCGGGTTCTGGCGGTCGTAGGTATTGTCGGCCATCAGCCCTCCTCCTCGGCGGCAAAGCGCAGGCGGCGGGCGCGCGCCTCCTGCCAGCGGGTGAAGGCGAACATGCCGAGCGTGAGCACCATGAGGAGCATGAGGAGGTAGTTCGACATCGCCGCCGCTTCGCCCAGTTCGCGGAATTCGCGCGCCGTCCGCGCGATCCGCAGCGCGAGGATTTCGGTGGAGAGGCCAGGGCCACCCCCGGTGAGGACGAGGATCACCTCGAGCACCTTGAAGGCGTCGATGAGGCGCAAGAGCATCGTCACGATCAGCACCGGCATCATGAGCGGCAGCTTGATGTGGATGACCTGCTGCCAGCCCGTGGCGCCGTCGATGCGCGCGGCCTCAAGCGCCGAGCGTGGCAGCGATTGCAGCGCGGCGAGGGACAGGATGAATATGAAGGGCGTCCACTGCCAGATATCGGCGATGATGACGCTGAGGAGCGGGTTCTGCCCGAGCCAGTTGACCGCGGGCAGCCCAACCGCCTCGAGCGCGCGGTTGAAGGTGCCATAGGTCTGGTGGAACATGTAGCGCCAGACGAGACCCACCACGACGGGCGCGATCATCATCGGCAGGATGAACATCGTGCGTAGCACCGACATGCCGCGAATGTTGCGATCAAGGAGCAGAGCGAGCCCGACGCCCAGCACCATTTCCACGGCCACGACCGTGAAGGCGAAGACAAGCGTTACCCAGAAGCTCGTGTGAAACGCCGGGTCCACGAGGAGCTTGGCGTAATTGGCGAGCCCCACGAATTCCGTCTCGGAGATGTTCTGGCTCGGGTCCCAGTCCCTGAAGCTGCCCCAGACCATGAAGAGGATCGGGTAGAAAAGCGCGATGATCATGACGAGCGCGGCGGGCGCAATGAACATGTAAGGCGTCGCGCTGCCAATCCGCTCGGCGAGCCTGTCGCGGAAGGAGGGTCTCAGGACGGGGGCGGTGGGACGAGCCATGCGTCAGCGCCTTTCGCGAAGATCATGGGTGCAGAGAAAGAGGGTGACCCGCGCCCTGAGAGGAACGGCGCGGGTCCTTGGCAGGAGGGTCACACAGGGCCTACTGCCAGATGTAGTAGCCTTCCTCTTCCATGAGGGCGCGGGTGCGCTCGGCCACGCCGTCCAGCGCTTCCTGGATGTCGAGATCGTCGGTGAGCACCTGGCTCATCGTCGTGCCGATATCGGCGTTGATCCGGCCCCAAGCGGGGATGATCGGGCGCCAGTCGGGATCGGCATCAGCGAGCGCCTCACCGAACGTGGCCGACCACGGGTACCGCTCGTTGAGCTCGGCATTCGCATAGGTCGAGAAGCGCGAGGGGTTGCCACCGGCCATCGCCGTCATGAGGTCGCCCTCCTTGGAGGTCAGCCACTGCATGAGCAGGAAGGCCGCTTCCTTGTTCTCGGCATTCGACGGGATCGCGATCCCGAAGCCGCCAGTCTGGCTGGCCGCGCGGACACCCACGGGATGGGCCGCCCAGCCCACATTACCGGCCACGGTGGAGCGGCTCTCATCCTCGAAGGTCGCCGCGAATGCAATGGAGTCGAGGAACATGGCCGCCTGGCCCTGGGCAAAGGCATTGGCCGCTTCCGCCGGACCGAAGGCCGAGGAGCCCTCCGGCCCGCAATCCACGATCGTCTTCAGCGCCTCGGCCGCTTCCAGGCCCGCCGCGTTGTTGATGATCGGATTCCACGCCTCGTCGAAGACACGCCCGCCGAGCGGCGCGAGATGAAGGAGGAACGCGTGGCTCGCCTGATGACCGGAGGCCGCGCGCGACGCCACCCCGCCCATGCCGGGCTCGAGCTCGGGGATCTGGCAGGCCAGCGTCAGAAGCTCGTCATAGGTCTCGGGCACTTCGAGGCCGTGCTTTTCGAAGATGTCCGTGCGGTAGTAGAGAACAGATGTCTCGGAGCCGTAGGGGATGCCGAAGAGAGATCCCGTGGGACCGGGCAGATAACCCTTCTCACCGCCCGCGACGCCGATGTTCTGGACGTAGCCGTCGATCAGGTCCTCGGGGTCGTAGTTCGGATCCGCCAGCGCCGGGTTCATGAAGTAACGCGCGAGGTTATCGATCTGGTCGGCAAAGACGTAATCGGCTTTGGAGAAGACCACGTAGGCGATCATGTCGTAGGCGCCTTCATCGAGCGCGAGCTCGAGCGTCTGACGCTCCCGCATGTCGAGGTAGGGCAGCATGTCGACCTCGACCTCGATGCCTGTCTGCGCGGTGAATTCCGGCAGCACTTCCATCACCGCGTTGTAGTGGGGGTGCGAGGGGAAGTTCACGATGAGGGTCGTGCCCTCGTACTCCGCGTAGGGGTTGCCCGCATGGCCGCCCGCGAAGGCCGCGCCACCGGCAACGAGCCCCGCGAGGAGTGTCGTTGTCTTGAGTAGTTTCAGCATTTCATTCCTCCCTAATGCTGCAGGTCAGGCGTCAGAGCGCCTGTTCTGATTGAGCGTCGAATAGGTGCAGCCCTTCGGCGCGCACCGCGAAACGCAAAGTCTTTCCGAGGGCGATGGGGGTCTCCGATTTCACCTCCACCGTGACGCGGGCCCCGCCGCAATCACAGATGAGGACGGATTGTGCGCCCACGTATTCAGAGACGACGACGCGCAGATCGAGGGCGCCGTCCTCGGGCGCGGCGTCGTTGTATTCGAGATCCGAGGGGCGGATGCCCAGCACCACTATCCCCGCCGCCTGCGCAGCGGCGCGCTGCGCGAGCGCCTCGGGCAGCGCGATGGAAAAGCCGTCGCCCCTGGCCTTGAGACCACCCTCGTCGATGAGCTCGGCATCAAGAAAGTTCATCGGCGGCGAGCCGAGGAAGCCCGCCACGAACTTGTTGGAGGGCGCCTTGAAGAGCTCCTCCGGCGTGCCCTGCTGTTGAATGTGCCCGCCATGCATGACGACGATCCGGTCCGCGAGCGTCATCGCCTCGATCTGGTCGTGGGTGACGTAGATCATGTTCTTTTTCACGCGCTGGCTCATGAGCGCGAGCTCCGCGCGCATCTGCCCGCGAAGCTTGGCGTCGAGGTTCGACAGCGGCTCGTCGAAAAGGAACGTGCCCGCATCGCGGCAGAGCGCGCGCCCCATGGCCACGCGCTGACGCTGGCCGCCGGAGAGCTCTCCGGGCTTGCGGTCGAGGAAGGGCGACAGGCCGAGGATCTCGGCGGTCTCGCGCACCTTCTTGTCGATCTCGGCCTGCGGACGCTTCTGTAGGCGCAGGGAAAAAGACATGTTCCGCGCCACGTTCATGTGCGGATAGAGCGCGTAATCCTGGAAGACCATCGCGATGTCGCGGTCCTTGGGATCGAGCGCCTTCACCGATTTGTTGCCCATCAGAATGTCGCCGTCCGAGACACTCTCGAGGCCGGCCAGCATCCGAAGGGTCGTGGACTTGCCGCAGCCCGAGGGGCCGACAAGCACGGTGAATTCGTTCTCCGCCATGTCGAGGTCGATGCCGTGCAACACCTCGACGGGACCGTACCGCTTGACCAAGCTTTGCAACTGTATCGCGGGCATCGATTCTCCCAATCCGTTCCCTCGAGTATTGTGTATGCAAAATACCAAGTAAATATCCAAAATTGCCAAGAGCGCCTTCGGATGGTATTGATCGTCCCAGACGAACGAGGACAAAATGCCAGATACCGCAGCCAAGGGAACAAGCACCCAGCGCATAGAAGCAGCCCTTCGAGACGATATCGCCGCGGGCGTCCTCTCTCCCGGGGAACGGCTGGATGAGGTGTCCCTGTCAGAGCGCTTCGGCGTGTCCCGGACGCCCATCCGCGAGGTCCTGACCCGGTTGACGGCGCAGGGGATCCTCGTACCGGGCGAGAAGCGCGGCGTGCGCGTCGCGCAGTACAATCGCGAAGAACTCGCGCAAATCTTCGAAGCGATGCATGAAATCGAGGCTGCATGCGCCCGCGTGGCCTCGCAAAGGCTGACTTTGTTGAGCCGCGCCGAGATCGAAGCAGCCCAAGCTGCGTGTATCGCTGCCGCCAAGGACGGCGATCGCGAGGCCTACCTGAAGGCCAACGAGGCCTTCCACGACGCCATCTACCGCGCCACCGGCAATCCATACCTCGCCGGGATCGCCGCGGAGTTCCGCCATCGGACCGGCCCCTTCCGGGCCAAGAAGTTCGGAACCGAAGGCGATCTCGTGGCCTCCGCGGAAAGCCATCTCGACCTGATCCAGAGCATCTTCTCCGAGGATTCGAAGGCCGCCTCGGACGGCATGCGCGCCCATATGACAGCCTCTTTCCTGCAGACACTCGCCGCCAACACGCCCTGAGCCCCGAGAAAGCGCTTGCGTTCGTATGCTGAAACGTAATTCTGTATGCAAAAGTGAGTCACGCCACGGGAGAGGACGACATGGGTGTCCAGGAGACCAAGATTTATCCAATCAATACCGGGTGGCTCGAAGCCGATCTTGGCACCTACACCTTCTGGAAGGGTCCGGCGGGCAAGAAGTTCTGGAATCCGGTCTACTGCCACTACGTCGACACCGGGGAGATGAAGATCCTCGTGGATACCGGGCTCTGCGACGAGGAGCGGGCGACGAAGTACCACCACAAGTGTCAGAAGCGCGGCTGCCTGCAGGTCCACGAGCACCTTGAGCAGAAGCTCGGCGTCCACCCAGACGAGATCGACGCTATCGTCTTCACCCATCTGCACTGGGACCACGTGCAGAACATGAAGCTCTTCAAGAACGCGCGCTACATCGCGCCGAAGGCCGAGATCGAAATGGCCTACAACCCCCTGCCTCTCTATTACCGCACCTATGAGAGCGGCTATCTCGGGATCGAGCCCGCCTATGCCGGCTGCGTTTTCGAGGCCGTGGAAGACGAATGCGAGGTCCTCCCCGGCATCACGATGTTTCATACGCCCGGCCATTCCGTGGGTCACATGGCCGTCACGGTCGCCACCGCCGCGGGCGATATCGTGCTGGCGGGGGATGCCATCTTCCAGGAACGCAACCTCGAACCCTGCGCGGCGGAGGGCTGGCGGTACTGGGTGCCCGCGCGCTTCGTGAACAGCTACGAGGGGTGGAAATCGGTGGAGGAACTCGACAAGCGCGCCGACGTCATCCTGCCCTGCCATGACGAGGCCGCCAATGAGCGCTCCGATGTCTTTCCCTACGCGGGCATGCCGCTTCGCAAGCGGCGGCAGTTCATCCCGGGCTTCCAGTTCTACTTCGGCGACATGCCCCCCGGCACGGCCCAGAAATCCGCGCCCGCCATGGCGCCCGAGGACGTGGAAAGCTACCTCGCCGCCCTCACCGATCCCAAGGACATGGCCGAGAGCTAGACGATGGTGCAGGCGATCGCCTCACTGGCGGACGTGGCCGCCTCCTACGACGCCATCGTGCTCGACCAGTGGGGCGTCCTCCATGACGGCTCGCGGCCCTATCCGGGTGCGACCGAGGCGATCACCGCCTTGCATGACCGCGGCACCCGTTTTGCGATCCTCTCTAACTCGGGCAAGCGCGCGGCCCCGAATGCCGAGCGCATCGCGCGGATGGGATTCTCGTCGGCGCTCTTCGAGGCGGTGATGACCAGCGGAGAGGCGCTCTGGCAGGACATCTCCGCGGGCCGCGTCTTGGCGCGCGTGCTTTTCCCCATCGAGCGTGCGCCGGGCGATGCAGCGCTCTGGGCCGAGGGGCTCGACATTGCGCTGACCGATGAGATCGAGCAGGCGGAGGCCGTGCTTCTCATGGGCCTCCCGGATGACGCGGCGGGCGATGCCTTTGGCGATGTCCTCGACCATGCTATCAGCCGTGGCTTGCAGGTCATCTGCACCAACCCGGACAGGGCCTCGCCCCGCGCGGGCGGCCAGACGGTCACCTCGCCCGGGCAATTGGCCCATGATCATGTGGCGCGGGGCGGCGATGTACGCTTCTACGGCAAGCCCCATCGCCCGATCTTCGAGGCCGTCGCGCGCGATCTATCTACGGCGCCCGGGCGTCTCCTGATGGTGGGTGACAGCCTCGAACACGACATCGCCGGCGCCGCGCATGCCGGTTGGGACAGCGTCTTCATCCAGTCGGGCCTCCATGCCGGTTATTTCGCGCGGGGGGGCACGGTCACGGCCCTCGCGGCCCAAGAAAGCGCGTCGCTGCCCACCTACACGCTCGCGAGCCTCGGCGCCACGGAAGGACAAGCCGCATGACCGAGCCCGCCGCGTTTACCAGTTTCCGCGCCTTTTCGGCCCGCCTCGGGCAGGACCCGCTGCGCGTCCAGGGCCCCGGCGGAAACACCTCGCTCAAGGATGGCGCGCGGATGTGGATCAAGGCCTCCGGCACCGAGCTCGCCGATGCGGAGGACCGGGATATCTTCGTCGCCGTCGATCTCGACGCGGCCCGCAAGGAAGCCCGGGAGGAGGCCGGTGACGGGTCCTGCAAGACCACCGTGCTCGACCCGGCCCAAACCCTGCGCCCCTCGATAGAGACCACCTTCCACGCTGCCCTCGATTGGCCCGTCGTGGCCCATACCCACTCCATCGCCACGCTCTGCCACGCCATCAGCCCGCAGGGACGCGCAGCTGCCGATACCAAGCTCGCCGGTCTGCCCTTCGCCCGGGTGCCCTACGCAAAGCCGGGCCTTCCGCTCACGCGGGAGATCCTGCGCCGTGCGGCACCCGGCACGCAGGTCTTCGTGCTGGAGAACCACGGGCTCATTTGCTGCGCGGAAAGCGTGGAAGCCTGCGCCACGCTCATGGACGAGGTGGAGGCGCGGTTGGCCCTCCCCGTGCTAACGAGCGCGCGCGCCGCGCCCGCACAAACACCGCCCGACGGGTTCCACTGGACCGCCGAAAGCTGGCTCGCGCAGGATGTCGAGCGCGCGGGCCGCGCGGTCGCGGGGTCCTACTACCCCGACCACGTCGTCTTCCTCGGCCCCGCCCTGCCCGAGCGCGACCACGATGGACACCCGCCAGCCCTCCTCGTGCTCGGGGCAGGCACGGCGCTGCGAGACGGCGCGACCCCCTCTCAGAGGGCCATGCTGACCTGTCTCGCGGACGTCATGGCACGGCTCCCCGCCGAGTGGGAGCCCGCTCCGATTGGCGCGGCGGCGGAGGCTGAACTCCTCGATTGGGATGCCGAGAAATACCGGCAAGCCTTGGCCGCGCGCTCATGAGCCGCCTCCTAAGTCGACTATGAGCCTCGCGCTCGGCATCGATCTGGGCACGTCCGGGGTCCGCACGGCTGTCCTGTCAGAGGACGGCGCGCTCCTCTCCCAGGCTAGAGGGACTTACGGCGCGGGCCAGGCCTCCCGCGAGCCCGAGGCGTGGTGGGCGGCTGCCGAAAGCTGCCTCACCAATCAGATCGCCTCCTTGCGGGCGGCGGGGCATGACCCGCGCGAGATCGCGACGGTCTCGGTGGACGGCACCTCGGGCTCCATGGTGCTGGTCGATGACAGCCTCGCCCCCGTGACACCGGCCCTCATGTATTCGGATGCGGGCTTCGAGGCCGAGGCCGCCGCCATCGCGGCCCTGGCCCCCGATCCGCACATCACGCGGGGCAGCGGGTCCTCCCTCGCACGCCTGCTCCACCTGCAGAAAGATCCGAATGCCGTGCGCGCCACCCATGTGCTGCATCAGGCGGATTTCATCCTCGCGCGCCTGCGCGGAAAGGGCGGTGTGTCGGACGAGAACAACGCGCTCAAACTCGGCTACGACCCGGAGACGGGGGCATGGCCCGCGTGGTTTGCCGAGGCTAGCGTGCGCCCCGATATCCTGCCGAGTATCGTGGAAGCCGGGGCGCATCTGGGGCCCGTCGACCCCTTGCTCGCGCGCAGGCTCGGGCTCTCCGAGGCGTTGCAGGTCCATGCCGGCACGACCGACAGCCTCGCGGCCTTTCTGGCCGCGGCCCCCCTCGAGACCGGCTGCGCCGTGACCTCGCTCGGGACCACGATGGCCATCAAGATCGTCAGCGACACCCGCATCGACGCCCCGCAGATGGGGCTCTATGCGCACCGTCTGGGCGGGCGCTGGCTCGTGGGCGGGGCCTCCAACACCGGTGGCGGCGCGCTGCTCGAGGTGTTTTCCGGCGCAGAGCTCGCGGCGCTTTCAGAGCGGATCGACCCGGACGCGGCCAGCCCGTTCGACTTCTACCCGCTCTCTCGCCGCGGCGAGCGCTTCCCGGTCAACGATCCCGCGCTGCCCCCCCGCCTGACCCCGCGCCCGGAGGATGACGTGGCCTACCTGCACGGCCTCCTGGAGAGCATCGCCCGCATCGAGGCGCGCTGCTACGCGCTCATCGCCGAGTTGGGCGGCCCGAGCCCAAAGAGGATTATCACTGCCGGCGGCGGCGCCCAGAACGCAGCCTGGACACGGATCAGATCCCGGGTCATCGAGAAGCCTGTGGCCGCCGCCACCCATGCCGAAGCCGCCATCGGAGCCGCCCGCCTGCCTCAAATGGCGGCGCAAGTGGGCCCCGGGGAGCCCTGATCCAGCCGCTCCTTCGAGACATCGGGCGCGAAGTATGTATGACTCTATTGACACCGCTGACCCGAAAGCACTTAAGGGCGTCTTGCTCGGCCTGAGACTTATTCATCGGCGCGAGGGAGTGGCGGAGAGAACGGGACTGCAGTCGAACCTTCTCTAGCCCGTATTCTATTGCAAATTTTGCCAATTCTTTATTCCCCACCCGGATTCCGCAGTCGGCTCAGCGTCACGGGGGTCATCCCCAAGAAGGATGATATCTGACCGTGATTGAACAAGGCTTCATGATCAGGACAGCAGCTGCGAAACCACTCAAGCCTCTCCTTGGCTTTAAGTGCGGCGAGGCTCCATTTCCGACTCGTCGTGCGCGCCAGTTCGGCACGCAGAACAGCATTGGCCCAAGCCTCGATGGCTGGAGACCCACGCATCAGGTCCAGCAAAACCGCAGCGTCCACTGAAGCGGCGCGTCCGTCGGTCTCTGCCTTTAGGCTGACAAGGGACGTGGCCCCGGCCGTACGAGCCAAATTGGGCGTGATCACACACGGTCCGACATAAAAGACAACACAAACTTCGCGCCCTTCAGCGTCACCGATCAGACTGACCATCTTCCCGGACAGCAGGATGTATTCCTTGCCATCCGGATCACCCTGCCGCGCGAGGTGCTGGGCCTTCGCGATAGGTCTAGCCTGAAGGGCCCCGGCCAATGCGTCAGCATCGGCAGTCGCCAACTGACCAAAAATCCGTGGGTCCCGTTCGAAGCTGCCTAGGCTCTGCACGTCTGACGCTCCGTTAACAAATGACAATGCCTCGCTCGCAAGGTGCCTCTAGCCAACACTGTCATCGCAAACGCAACAGGAGTTCTTCACATGAAAATCGGACACAGCGGCAAGGCGGCATTCTTATTCGGACTGAGCGCCATGATCATTTATCTTCTGATGGTACAGGGAACGCTCAAACACCTGAGCGATCTTGCGATGGTCCTACCGTTCGATCTACGACCCACAGGGTACTCACAGGCCGATGCCGTAGGACTGTTGGAAGCGCTCGGCGAGGCCGGACGCCAATATTATCTCATGCGGCAAATTCCTCTGGACACGCTCTACCCGGCATTGCTGGCGCTGACCCTGATATTGACGCTGAGATGGCGTGCCGCGAGGTTCGGGCCGACTCTTATGACCCGGATCGGCGGACCTTTGGCAGTCATGGCTGCGGCCTTCGACTATCTCGAAAACCTCGGGATCGTCTTTATGCTTCTGGTCGGAGCGGAGCCGTACCCCATGCTGATACATGCGGCAAGCATTGCGAGCATTCTGAAATCTGCTTTGACGACAGCTGCCATACTCGCTGTCTTCGCAACGCTGATGCCGATCTTGTTTAAGCGATTTTTCGTCAGCGTCCGCTGAAATCCGTGCGGCGCTCCAGCGCTCCATTGTAGTCCGGCCAATGCCTGGTCGTGAACGTTGGGGATGCGGGCCTGCTTATGGACCACAGCTATGACCCTAGATTCACGAGATGAATCTTCCGCGTGATCTGTGCAACAGAGCCCCTTGCCGCCCCCAGCAGAGCCGCCAGGGCGAGAAAATGATACTCCTCAACCTCCCGGTAAATCGGCGTCAGTCAGCGCCAATCGGTGTCGAATTCCCACCCCATTGACCCGGATCAATCCGGGGAATTCCGGGACCGCTAAGGCAGGGCGCACGACGTCCTGAAATCCGTAAAGGCCTCCGCCCCCATGTCCTTTTATCGCCGCGCCCTCACCGCCGTACTGGCCCTTTGTCTATCGGGTTTCGTCGCCCTGGCCCCGGCCCGGGCGGACGTGCTGATCGAGAACGTGACCTTGGTGAATATCCAGGCCGGAACGGTGTCGCCGCAAAAAAGCGTGCTGATCGAAGGCGCGACCATTACGGCCATCGGCGCGGATTTGAAGAACGTTCCATCGGTGCCGACGATCGACGCGGCAGACGGTTTCCTGATCCCCGGCCTCTGGGATTCCCATGTTCACATCTTCTCGGATACCGCCGAGCCGGACACCGCCCTGCCACTATACCTGTTGAACGGAATCACCGGCCTCCGGGACATGGGCGCGCTGTGGCCGATCGAGGCGCAACAAGACCTTCAGCGCCGGATCGAGACGGGCGAGGTTCTTGGCCCGCGCCTCATCCTTGCCGGTGCCTGGGTCGATGCAAGCCCGGGATCGTGGCCCGGCATGTTTCTTGCCGACACGCCCGAAGACGCACGCGCAGTCGTGGATCGCATCAGGGCCGAGGGATGGAGCGCGGTCAAAGCCTATTCCATGCTGGATGAGCCCACCTACCATGCTCTCGCCGACGCTGCGCGCGAGGCTGGTCTCCCCCTCATCGGCCACATCCCGGAGCGCGTCAGCCTGCGCACCGCACTTGAGGCGGGGCAAAGCGGAATAGAACATTTCGGACGCGTGCCCATGGCGTGTTCGACGCAGGAAGGCGCGATGTTGCGCGACCTCAGGGCCGCCATGGATCGTGACGCAGACCTGCGGGAGATCTTCGGCGTGATGGCCGCGCGCAACCGCATCATCCTGGACAGTTGGGACGCGGCCTTGTGCGCGCAGGTGCTGTCCGACATGGCCGCCGCGCGCCTGCATGTGAGCCCGACCCTCGTCGTGGCAGGATTTTACGCAGGCACGCGCCCTGCCCTGATCAGCCGGCGCATGCGCCTGTTGCCCGCCAAAGTGCGCGATGCCTGGACGCAGCCTGATTTCAGGCTGGACGCGATGACGGACGAGGTGCGGGCGCTCGCGGCGGACAGTATCGCGCTTGACCGACGAACCTTTGCCCTCGCCCACGAAGCCGGCGTTCCTATCCTGGCCTCGTCGGATGCGAGCTTTGCCAATCCCTATCTCTTCCACGGCTTCTCGCTCCTGGATGAGCTCGACATCTACGTCGCTGCGGGACTGACCCCGCAGGAGGCGCTCTTTACGGCGACCGTGGCCCCGGCCCGCTTTTTCCAGCTTGCAGACCAGGACGGGACCATCGCGGCAGGACGGCGGGCGGACCTCGTCCTGCTTCGCGACAACCCGCTTGAAGGACTGGCGACGCTGCGCGACCCAGAGCTTGTGATCGCCGGGGGGCAGTTGCTGGACCGCGCTGCGCTCATGGCGTTGGAGGCCGCGCTCATGGCGGCAGGAGACAAGAACTGACAAATCGCCCGTCTCATCCCCCGCTCAAGCGAGTGCTGACGTTGCCGCTGGTGGTGCTCTATGGCCTCGGTGTCACGGTGGGTGCGGGCATCTATGTGCTGATCGGTGAAACGGTCGCGCTGGCCGGGGTGTTCGCGCCCGTCTCTTTCCTGCTGGCGGCCGTCGTCGTGGCATTCACCGCCTTCTCCTATGCAGAGCTCTCGACCCGCTTCCCGGTCAGTGCGGGGGCCGCGGTCTATGTCGCGGCGGGCCTTAAGCGGGTCTGGCTTGCGCAGGGAGTGGGCCTTGCGGTGGCACTGTCGGGCATCGTGTCGGCCTCCACCGTTGCCATCGGCGCGGGGCAATACATGACCGATCTTCTCGGAACCTCTGCCCCGCTCATGGCCGTTCTCGTTGTTCTCGTCATGGGCGTGCTGGCCTGGTGGGGCATCACGCAATCGGTGGGGGTCGCCGCCCTTATCACAGTCATCGAGATCGCGGGCCTCGTCGGTGTCATCCTTTGGGCTGCGACGATAGCCGAGCCATCGGGTCTTCTGGTGACGGACTTTGTGCCCCCGCCCACCGGGCCGCACTGGGCCGGGATCGCGGCGGCGTCTGTCCTGGCGTTCTTCGCGTTCGTGGGGTTCGAGGACATCGTGAACATCGCCGAGGAAGCGCGCGACCCGCGGCACGTCCTGCCCCGGGCGATCGCGATCACCCTTCTCGTGACGACGCTGGTCTACATCGCCGTGGTCGCCTCGGTGCTCCTGGCTGTCCCTCTCGACCTTCTGGCAGGCTCCGACGCGCCCTTGGCGCTGGTCTTCTCCGCGGCCCCTGGGGGGGTGCAGGTCACGTTTTCGGCCATCGCTCTGGTCGCGACGATTAACGGAGTGCTGATCCAGATTATCATGGCCTCGCGTGTGCTTTACGGCATGGCCGACCGGGGACAATTGCCCGGCGTCCTCGCCCGTGTGTCGCCCCGCACGCGCACGCCCAGCGTCGCGACCGCTGTGGTCGTGGGCCTGATCCTGCTTTTCTCGCAGGCCCTCCCGATCGAGGTTCTGGCCGGCTACACCTCCCAGATCGTGCTGGTGATCTTCCTTTTCGTGAACCTCGCCCTCCTCGCGATCAAGCGGACCGGGGCTGAGCCCGACGCCTCCAGCTTCGCCGTGGACCATTTCAATGTCCCGTCCCTCGTGCCCCTGTTGGGGCTGGTCACGAGCGTCCTTCTCCTTGCCGTGTCGCTCTGGTCATAGGTAGCGTCCCGGTCAGTCCGGCGTTGCACATCGCGCGGCGAATTGCGCGCTCGCCCCGGGGTATTGTGCGTCGAGGGCCGCATCCATCAAAGGGGCACCTGTCACGTCGTATACGCTTATTTTCCCGTCCGGTCCGCAAATGAGGATCGCCTTGGGCGCTTTGCCCCCGACAATCGCCGCGCCCCCTAGAAAGGCCGCGGCGGAGACATCCACCACTGCGAGGGCGGCCATCTGGACCCCTTGCGCGGAGAGGAGCGGATCGAGCCTATACGTCACCATACTGGCCCCCAGACCCGTCGCGCAAAGCGCCAGAGCGGCGGCAAGAGCCGAAAAGGAACAAAGGTGACGACGGCGCGGGCCTGTCCTTCAAAGACAGCGCGGTCGAAGACGGGAACCACTTGGAATTCCGCGCGTGGCAGAGCCCCCGCGCACGCCGCAAGGGGGGAGAGGTAGCCATAGAGCTGCCCCGTTTCCGCCGGATCGCCGGTGCCGATGCGGCCTTCGACCCTCAGCAGGTCGATCCGAAAACAGCCGAGGACGTCCAAAAGCAAACGTGGTAGGGCCACAGCAACCCTCTGCCCCCCACGTGCCGGGCGCTTGGGGCGCTTTGGGTCCTTTGTGGACGCCTGCTTCTTCGCTCCGCCACCGCGCAGCGGGATGGCAGGACCCTTGGCCCCGAAGGGCCGAAGGGTCGCGATGAACGCAACATCACCTGACATCTGCGCCGATATCTCCACCCGCCACGGCACTGCGAGGGCCGCCAATGCCGCGACGAGGACGAAAAGAAACGCCCACAGGATCACGGTGAGCGCAACAGCCATGGGGGATTATCCCCCCGTCCCGCGCTCTGCGGCCTTGTCGATGGCCTTTCCAGCCGTGGCCCCGAGTACCTCGGCCAGGGTCGTCATCGCGCCCTGAACGGATTCAACCCGGGCACCTTCCTGATCGATGATGATCGCGCCAAGCGGCTTGATCCCGCCCCCGCCCCCTGTCCCGGCCCCGTTGCCGGTCTTCGCCCCAGCGGTGCCACCTGCCCCGAACCCGAAGCCATAGCTGACGATCGGGATGACGGTCGCGCCATCTTTCTCGATCGGGTCACCGAGCACGTTCTCGGCGTTCAAGAGCCGATTCAGCTCTTCCACCGTGCCCTTGAGCAGCGTCTCTACATCTTCCATCGAAGGATCCTCCAGAAAGCTCAGATGCCGCAGCCTAGATCGGTCTTCAGGTCCCGGCTTGACCTGCGTCAATCGTGTGGTTCTAGGAACCGGCTGTTGGGAAAGAGATCGACGTGACCTCCGCGATGAAGAACGGAAAGTAGGCGTCGGTACCGAAGAAGTTTCCGGCCTCCACCTGCGTGGGCAGGCGGAAGCCGCCGAAGTCGCGAAAAGCCGAGACCGTGCCGCCGAAAGGTTGCAGCTGGAATGTCGCGTCCGGGTTCGCATCGCTCCACCGGTCCAAGCTCACCGTTTCTGGCAGCCCCCCGGCGGACAGCGTCACATCCACGGTCTGCTCAAGATCGCCATGGCGCACAGCAACGCGGAGCGTGGTGTCAGACAATGCCTCCCACGTCACGTCCGGCCCGGGCATCAGGGCGGCAGGGCTCCAAAAGACAGCCTCCGCAACATAGCGGCCAAAGGCCGAGCGCCGGTGATCGTCGGTCCCGCCTGCCCGCGCGACGGGCGCGAGGCCAAGCGCCCAAAAGCGCGTCCAGCGTCCGCTGTCTGAGCCTGAAATGCCACCGCGCCCAAGGGGGACTGCCATGGCCCAGTGAAAGCCCTCCGGTGCCGCCAGAACCTCGCGGGCGCGCATGGGCAGGTACCGGTGGCTCTCGTTGTTGCCGATCCCGAAACGCCCCGCCATCTCGATCCGGGCCACGGTATGAAGTGGGGTGCCCGCGGCGATCATCGCGGTGAAATAGGCCCTCACCGGCGCGGGAAGCTCCGCGACAAGGTCGGGGTGAAAGGGCGCGGGCGCGCGGGGCTGCAACGCCAAGAGGCGAGATACCTCCGCGCGGTCCTGCCTCAGGTCGGACAGCCGCCACAGCGCGAGGCCGACAAACGTCAGCAGCAAGAACACTGCCGCAAGAAAAAGCAGGGGTTTCATCTGGGGTTTCCCGTGGCCGTCGAAGACGCCCCACCTTGCTCCCCGCTGCCGCCGCCCTGTTGACAAATGTCAAGGCGCGCCCCGCCGGGAGTTCCTAGGCTTCCCGCAATATGATGGAGGCAAAGATGACCAAGCCACAACCCAAACTGTCGCGACGCGATCTTCTGGCGTTGGGTCTCGCGGGATCTGCGGCGAGCCTCGCCGCGGGCACTGCCACGACCGTGGCGGCCCAGCCCACCATTCCCACATCCGCCCGGATCGTGATCCTTGGCGCGGGCGCGGCGGGCACCGCGCTGGCCAATCGCCTATCCCGGCGGCTCGACGGCGCGCAGATCACGCTCGTCGATGGCCGGGCAGAACATTGGTATCAGCCGGGGCTCAGCCTTGTTGCGGCAGGATTGAAGCCCGCCAATTACGTCATCAGCCAGACCACCGACTGGCTGCCCCGCGGGGTCGAGCTCAAGGCCACTTGGGCCAGCGTAATTGATCCCGAGGCCAAGCGCATCGACCTCGAGACCGGGGAGACGCTGACCTATGACTACCTCGTCGTGGCCACGGGCCTTGTCCTCGATCACGGAGCCATCGACGGCTTTGACGTAGACCTGATCGGCACGAACGGCATCGGCGGGCTCTACGCCGGTCCGGCCTATGCCGCCAAGACCTGGGAAGCCGCCGCCGCCTTTGTCGAGACGGGCGGCGTGGGCCTTTTCACGCGCCCTGCCACCGAGATGAAATGTGCGGGCGCGCCGCTCAAGCACACCTTCCTCGTGGACGATCTGGCCCGCACCGCCGACACCCGCGGGCGCATGGAACTGAGTTACTGCGCGAACAATCAGAGCCTCTTCGGCGTGCCTATCGTTGCCGAGAAGGTGCGCATGCTGTTCGGGGACCGCGGGATCGGGGCCTACTACAGCCATGTTCTGACCGCCATCGAACCTCGGGCCAAGGTCGCCACTTTCGCCACGCCGGAGGGCACGGTCGAGCGCAACTACGACTACCTGCACGTGATCCCGCCGCAGCGCGCGCCGGAGGTCGTGCGGCAATCCGGACTGAGCTGGGCAGATAAGTGGACCGATCAGGGCTGGGTCGAGGTCGACAAGCACAGCCTGCGCCACCAGCGCTATGACACGGTCTTCGCGGTGGGCGACGTGGCCGGGGTGCCCAAGGGCAAGACCGCAGCCTCCGTCAAATGGCAGGTGCCCGTGGTCGAGGAGCAGCTCGTCGCGCAGATCGCCGGAGACAGGACCGACGTCGCCTATAACGGTTATACTTCGTGCCCCCTGATCACCCGTGTTGGCCGCGCGATGCTGATCGAGTTTGACTACAACAACGACCTCGTGCCCAGCTTCCCGGGCGTCATCGCCCCGCTGGAGGAGCTGTGGATCAGCTGGCTGATGAAGGAAGTCGCGCTGAAAGCCACATACAATTCCATGCTGCGCGGCAAAGCCTGAAGGAGACGACGACAATGCAGGACATCACTTTCGAAACCCTCCTTGCCGTGATGCAGGAGATCTTTGGCACGGCCCTCTTCTGGGCGCTTGTGACCGCCGGGGTGCTGGTCACGCTGGCCTATCTCTACGTGCTTGTCCGCGACCGCGCCGTCAGTTGGCGCAAGTTCCTGTGGGCGCAGCTGGCCATGCCCTTTGGCGCCGTCGCGGCGGTGGCACTTGTCATGGGCGTCACCGATAGCGGGCTTTCCGATCTCGGTGGGCCGATCGACATCCTTCTTGTGGTGCTCATCGCGGCAGCCGGGGCGGTGGGCCTCGCGGTCCTGGTCTACACGGTCCAGTCGCTCAGCGGGCTGGGCCGGGCCGGGGGCGACACCGCCGCCCCCTGATCTTTCTTACCGGTTGGCGGCGGTCGCGGCGCAAGTGCGGCATTGCCGCGTCTGCGGCAGCAGCTCAAGCCGCGCGACCGAGATCGGACCGCCGCACACGGCACAAGTGCCAAACGTGCCGTCCGCGATCCGTGTCAACGCGGCGTTCAACTCGCGAACTTCTTTCTGCGCGGCCAGTCCCAGCGCCTCGAGTACCTCGTCGTCTTCAAGGTCAATCGCTTGATCGACCAAGTCCGCCGTCTTGGGTTGATCAAGCTCGGTCTCGATCGCGCCCATGCGGACGCCCAGGTCTTCCAGACGGGCATGGATCTTGGCCCGGAAGGCATCCGTGTCGATCATGGCATCCTCCCTCCCGCTCAGAGCTTGCAGGTGGACAGGCCCACCAGGCGATACAGCGGGCAGAAGCGGAGGAAAGAAGTGACGATCAGCACGCCCCCTACCCCCAACGCCAGCGCCGCCGCGAGGGACGAGCTCCAGATCGCCGGGATATTGGCCAGCGGCGCCAGGATCAGCGCGAGGCCGATAAAGACGCGCGCGACACGGTCGTAAGTGCCTAGGTTAGGTGTCATCGGGGACCTCCCTTCATTTTCCATGACCCCATAGTGGCGCGGAGGCGCCGTGCGCCCCTTGCGATATGTCAATTCTGCGCGCGGGCCCGCCCTCACCGCAGGACGTAGTAGGTGGCAAGGCTCGCCAAAAAGATGCCCAGTACCAGTACCGAATCCGCGCCGACTGGCCCCAGACGCGGCTTGCGGCGCACAATGAGCCCGGTGAGAAAGACCGACGTCACCACGATACCGAAGCCAAGCGAGGCAAAGACGGTGTCCGAAGTATCTCCTAGGATCGGCCCCTTGCGGAACAGGATGTCCGCGGGAAAGACAAGCACCAGCATGATGAGGTTCGAGCCGAAGATATTCGAGATCGCCAGCGTGTAGGCGCCAAGCCGCACCGCCGCGATGCTCGTCGTCAGCTCCGGCAAAGATGTGGCCGCCGCGAGAAGCGTGACACCGATGAAGCTGGCCCCGAGGCCCGAGGCATCCGCGATGGCCTCGGCGCTTATGACGAGGCCGAGACCGAACAGAAGGATCATCGCCGCATAAAGGATCGCGCGCAGGCCAAGACCCGCCGATCCCGCCCCGCTGGCATCCGCGCGATCCGACGCGAAACGGGCATCCTCGGGCTCTGGAAGATCGACGGGGACCCAGTCTCCAGATTGGTCATAGCGGCGCAGCAGCCAGATGCTCCCAGCATAAAATACCGCGATTAGGACACTGCCCAGTCCCACGGGTCCCAGCGTGACAGGTTCCCCCACCACGAGGACGACGATCGTCAGTCCCAGCATCACGTTCAAAAGCGTGGCTTCCAGCGCGTGGTTCGCCTTGCGGGGATAGTTCGTGATTGCCCCCCGCGCCCAGAAATCCGCCATGGCAAGGATCGCCGTCTGCAGGGCGACACCTCCGAACAGATTGTTGAGCACCAGCTCTCCGGCCTGCTGGGTGGCCGCGCTGAGCGTGGTCGAGATCTCCGGCAACGACGTCGCCGTCGACAGCGCCAAAAGGCCGACCAGTGACTTTTCCCACCGGAAGCGATCCGACAGCGCGTCCGCCACCCATGCAAGGCCCGATCCTGCATGCCAGACGGCCACGGCGCTCAGCGTGAACAGAGCGATTGCGGCGCCAAGGCCAAGATCCTCACCCACGACGCGCCCTCTCAGGGGGCATTCTTCGAACGGGACAGACATGCATCCTGCCTCGATACGGTGAGCGGCGCGCCCGCGAATTGACATCGCTCAACTGACGCGCGGCGAAGCGGGCGCAAGATGTTCCCATGACCGACACCCACGGACACAGCCCCGAAGACATCGCCGACCGCCTCGCGCGACGTGAGGATGCCTCACACCTCAAGGACATGGTCTATGGCGGCATCGACGGCGCGGTGACGACCTTCGCGATCGTCGCGGGTGTCGAAGGAGCGGGACTGCCCACCGGGGTCATCCTGGCCCTCGGGATCGCCAACATCCTTGCCGATGGTTTTTCCATGGCCGCCGGAAATTTCGCAGGAACGCGGGCCGAACTGGACGACCGTCGCCGCATCGTGTCCATCGAACGGCATCACCTCACGCACCACCGCGACGGTGAACTGGAAGAGCTGCGCCAGATCCTCGTGATGCGCGGCCTCGACGGTGAGGTCCTTGACCAGGCGGTCGCGGCGATTGCAGCGGATGAAGACCGCTGGCTCGACCTGATGTTGACCGACGAATACGGACTGTCGCGCTCTGAGCCGGATCCAAAGCGCGCGGCCCTCGCAACCTTCGGGGCCTTTATCGCCGCGGGCGCGGTTCCGCTTTTGCCCTTCATCGCGGGGCTCAAGGACGCATTCACGATCTCCATCGGCGCGACGGCGGTGACCTTCTTTCTGATCGGCGCCGTCAAGAGCCGGTGGTCCCTTGCGCCGTGGTGGCGGTCGGGGCTTGAGACCCTGGCCATCGGCGCCGCTGCGGCCGGGATCGCCTACCTCGTCGCCAGCTTCTTCCGCTAGCAGGCTTGAGCAATGTCAATCAGCACGTCCTGAACGCTCGCTACCGTCATCGCAAAAAAGGTGTCGTCCCATGTTCAGCAACAGCACAACCGTCCTTCGCATCTTCGACATTGAGATCCGACTGGCCGCGAGCTGGTTCCTGATCGCCGCCCTCATCACCTGGAGCCTCGCCGATCAGGTCTTCCCCGCCGATTTGCCGGGGCTCACCTCGGCGCAGTACCTTGTGCTTGGGGTGGTGGGGATGCTGCTGTTCTTCGCGTCGCTTCTTTTGCACGAACTGGCCCATGCTATGGTCGCGCGCGGGTTTGGGATCGCCGTGCCGCGGATCACGCTGTTCCTCTTCGGGGGCGTGGCCGAACTTGGAGAAGAACCGGACACCGCGCGCCATGAATTCTGGATCGCCATCGCCGGCCCGGCCATGAGCGTCGCGCTTGCCTTCGCCTTCTGGATCGCATCGGGGCTGGCGCTGATCTTGGCGGGCGGGCCGGCCATTCCGCTCCTCCTGTCCTACCTCGCGGCGCTCAACCTGATCCTCGCCCTCTTCAACCTGCTGCCTGCCTTTCCATTGGACGGCGGGCGCGTCCTGCGCGCGATCCTGTGGGCGCGAAGCGGAGACGCGCTGAGCGCCACGGAGACGGCGACCCGGATGGGTGAATTCCTCGGGCTGGGCCTCGTCGCGCTGGGGCTTTTGACGCTGTTTCAGGGCGGCTCCCTTGGGGGCGCATGGCAGATTCTTGTCGGGCTCTTCATCATCTTGGCTGCGCGCGGCACGCTTCAGGGTCTGAGAACCCGTATGCTGCTGGACAACCAGACAGTCGCCGATCTCATGGTTCCGAACGTGGTGACCACCGATCCGACGCTCAGCCTTGCGGACCTCGTGAACCGGGTGATGCTCCCCAACCGGGTCAGTTTTGTCCCGGTGGTGGAGGATGGTGTCCTTCTCGGCCATATCGACACGAAGGTCTTGGCCATGATCGACCGGGAGAACTGGCCCAACACGCAGGTCGACGACGTCTTCATTGGTCTGGGCGATGACGGTGACAGTCATGTCATTGGCCCGGATGCCCCCGCTACCCTGGCCCTGCAACGCATGACGGAGAGCGGGGTGCGCAAGCTGGTCGTGGCGCGCGATCGCCGGATCGTGGGCGTGCTGACCCTGTCTGACCTGACCCGCGTCCTGCACTTGCTGGTCGACCTGAAGATGCAGCCGCAACCCGTGCCCTAAGGCCATGACCCGCCTCCTTCCAACAGCCCGCCCACGCGAAAGCGCCTTGCCCAATCAGACCGGGCTTTGGCACACTCGTCCCATGCCGACGCCCCCCCCTGACAGTCTGGAACGCGACGCCTTTCTCTTCGACGCGTTGATGGAAGCCGCCGACGACGCCATCATCGTGTCGGGCGCGTCCGGCACCATGCTCCGCGCCAATGAAGCTGCCTCCAAACTGTTCGGCTATGCGATGGACGACATGGTGGGCCAGAGCGTGAACATGCTCATGCCCGAGGCGCTTGCCACGCTCCATGACGGCTTCATGCGCCACCATCTGGAGACCGGCGAAAAGCGCATCATCGGGCTGGGTCGCGACGTCGAAGGTCAGCGCAAGGACGGCAGCGTCTTCCCGCTTCATCTGTCGGTCGGTCACACCGAGCTGGAGGGAGAGCGGCTATTCATCGGCATCCTGCACGATCTGACTGAGCGCCGCGCCGCGCAGGACGCGCTGGCCCGGTCCCAGCGGCTCGATGCCATCGGACAGCTGACGGGCGGGATCGCCCATGACTTCAACAACCTGCTCACCGTGATCATCGGGAACCTTGAATTGCTTGAGATGCGCGGCGCCGATGACCGGCAGGCGCGGCTGATCCGCGATTCCCTCGAATCCGCAGAACTTGGGGCCGACCTCACCAGCCGCCTTCTTGTCTTCGCCAAGAAAGGCAACCTGAAGCCCGTGCGCGCAGACCTGCGGGAGCAATGCACCGATACGCTGACCTTGTTGCAGCGCACCATTGGCGAAATCTACACGATCAAGACCGATTTCGCGGAGACCGTGAGCGACGTGCTGATCGACCCGGTGCAGCTTCAATCGGCGCTTATCAACCTCGCCCTGAATTCCCGCGATGCCATGCCCCAAGGCGGTGAGTTCCTGATTTCGGTGGCCGATGTCACCATCGACGACACCTACATGGCGCAGGAAACCGACATCGCGCCGGGAGAATATGTGCGCCTCTTCGTCAGCGATGACGGCGACGGCATGAGCCTCGAGGCCCAGCGGCGCGCGTTCGAGCCGTTCTTCACCACCAAATCGGAAAGCGGCGGTACAGGCCTTGGCCTTGCCATGGTCTATGGCTTTGTCCGCCAATCGGGCGGGCACATCACGCTTTATAGCGAAAAGGGCCACGGGACGAGCTTTGGCCTCTACTTCCCGGTGCTCAAGGACGGCGCGACCGAGGCAGTCATGCGGGACCGGGATCGCCAGTCCGTCGGGCGCGGCGCGGGGCAAGTCGTTCTGGTCGTCGAGGACAATCCAAAGGTCCGCCGCCTGTCGGTCGAACGCATCCGCGACCTGGGGTACGAGGCGCTTGAGGCCCCGAATGGCGACGCGGCCTTCGACCTTCTGAAGTCGGGCGCGCAGGTCGATCTTGTCTTCTCGGATCTCGTGATGCCCGGCGCGCTCAATGGCTATGATCTTGCCGCGAAAGTGCAGGAGCAGTTCCCGACGCTGAAAATCCTGCTGACGTCGGGCTATGCCAGTGACGTGGTCACGGGCCGTCTCGGCGGGTCGGGGGCCTTTGACATCCTGCACAAGCCCTACCGTCAGGCCGACCTGGCCGCGCGACTTCAGGCTCTTTTCGAGCCCGGCACGTCCGGCTGACGGCGCTGCACCTCGGCGGCAAGCATATACCCCACCCCGCGCACTGTCTTGATAAGCGCCGGCGCGGCCGGGTTGCGTTCGATCTTCTTGCGCAGCCGCGCGACCTGGTTGTCGATGGTCCGGTCAAGCGGCGACCACGCGACGCCCCCCACGAGGTCCATCAGCTGATCGCGCGACAGGGCTCGGTTCGGACGCTCAAGAAAAACCGCCATGAGCGCCATATCCGCGGTCGTTGGGCGGCAATCCTCGCCAGTCCGGCAGCGCATTTCCATGCGGTCGGGAATGATCGTCAGCCCGTCGACGGTATATGTCACTGCCTCTTCCGACGCGTTCGCAGGGGCGGGGTCATCATCTGCCCCCGCCTCATAGCGGCGCATCACGGCATGGATGCGGGCCAGCACCTCGCGCACGTGAAAGGGTTTGGAGATGTAGTCGTCCGCGCCGATTTCGAGCCCGAGGACCCGGTCAATCACGTCGTCCTTGCCGGTGACCATGATGACCGGCACGCGCGACACCGCCCGAATGCGGCGCAAGATGTCGAGGCCGTTATCCTTGCCCAGCTGGATATCAAGCGTGACCAACGCCAGCGCCCCGCCGGTGATCTGGTCAAGGGCGCTGTCGGCATCGGCGGCTTCCACCACGGCAAAACCGTCATCTTCCAGCACATTGCGCAGCACGCGGCGGATCTTGTCGTCGTCCTCGACGATCAGCGCGGTCGGTTGATCAGACATGGCTCTGCTCTGTTGGATCCGCATCGCGACTGCAATGTATCACGACGCACCTATGGTGATACAAAGCGTTACAAAATGCTGCGGCCGCACGATAGCTCTGAATACATGCAACGTCCATTCAGGTCTCAACCATATGAGGGAGACCGCGATGTACGTCACGATATCACATCAGCCTGCCGCACCGATCGTCCCTTCGGCCCTGCCCCGCGCCCGCACACAGATGACGGCGCTCAAGAAAGGGGGCTACCTTTATTATGAAGGCGACGAGGTCACGCACCTCTTCTTCATTGAAACGGGGGTCCTGCGTCTGACCCGCCTGCTCGAAGACGGGCGCCGGCAGGTGATCGCCTTCGGATATCCCGGGGACATCATCGGGTTTCCGGCGGACAACATGCATCACACCGATTGCGACGCGCTGACGCCCGCCTCGCTGCGCCCCGTCAGCCGACGGGCGCTGGATGATGTAACGGCCAATCCGGAGCTTCACGCCCTGCTGGTCCGTGCCGCCCTGCAGGAGATCAGCGGCATGCAGGATCATTTCATGATGCTGGGTCGAAAGACCGCCGCTGAAAAGGTGGCCTCTTTCTTGAACGTCCTCCTGGAGCGGATCGGTGACGCGGACACCCATCCGCCGGTCGTCGATCTGCCCATGAGCCGGTCCGACATTGCAGATTTCCTGGGCTTGACGACCGAGACAGTCTGTCGGTGCCTGACGGCGTTGCGGAAGGCCGGCATCATTCGCCTGGACGGGATCAACAAGGTCGCGGTCCTCGATACCGCGGCCCTCGCACAGCGCTCGGGCGGCCAGTTGAACTGACCCCGCGCCGTGGCACTTCCCGCCCGGCCCCGCCGCACTCAATCGGCTGGGTCGGGTTTTCTCATGTCCACATCCAGCGCGGGACCGGGGCTCGCGATGAGGGCTGCAAAGATGACCCGGGTGATTGCACCGAGGCCCAACAGAACGAGCGTGTAGTTGGCGACCCATCCCACGAGAGGGATAAAGTTCAAGAGAGCGATGGCGATGATGGCCAGCGCGAAGACGGCCAGACGCTGAAAGGTCCCCGCCTCCGGGTCGCCGCCGAGCCCGAACCAAAGTCGCGTCGCAACGGCATAGGCTCCCAAAGCGTAAGACAGCGTCCACGCCACCACGATCGCAAGAAGGAAGATCGGCACAAATGGCAAGCCCACGATCGTCAGCGCCACAACAGGCACCGCACCGAAGAGAAGCGAAAGCCCCACGACGCCCAGAAGCGACGTCTGCCAGAACGCACCGGAGACGGAGGCTCGCATTGCCTCTAGCCGCCGCGGGAAAAAGCTGAGCGCGATCGCGCCGAGCACGACGAAGAAAAGCAGCGTCACCAAGAAGCCGAAGAACATCGAGGCCGTTGTCGGAGCCATGGGCATTTCCTGTATTGCGTCGATCTCGTCCCAGACACGGTTCGCATCGACCGGCTGGAAACGGACGCGGGAGGGGTCGATCACCCGCTCCGGCACGGCGATCTCGGCCTCGGTGCTATAGGTCAGCCGACCGTCAATGCGCGCCTCCGGGCCAAAGCGCAGCGTGGCCGCAAGGACGCTCACATCCCCGGCTACGGGCGCATTGAGATAGACGTCCCGTCCCGCCGCCGCGAGGGCCCCGTCAATGGCGCCCTCTATGGTCACAGTCGCACCCATGAGGCGGGCATTCTCCCCCACACGGGCACCCGGCTCCAACCTGATGGTAAAGCCCATGACCGTCAGGTCGCGCCCGATCTCGCCGGAGATCAGGACCGTGGCCCCAGCCGCATAGACATCTTCGGCGACATCAGCGTTCATCTTCACGTCAAAGCCTGAGACATGCATGTCGCCGCGCGTCTCGCCAAGAACGGTCGTGCTTCGACCGGCGGCAAAGACGTCGCGGTCAGCCTCAAGCGTACGCACCAGCGTCTCGCCCGCCGCGAAAGTATCGCCGCCCAACTCCGTGACCACCGTCTCCGCGACCAAGGTGGTCGGGATCAACAAGAGCGACGCCGCCGCCGCGGCAAGGGGTGAAAAGAGGCGCATGGTGATTTCCTTTCCCGGGATCCGCTCAGTGTTCCCGTGTGGCATAGCCCGTCCACGAGGAACCGGATTGATCCCGGTCAATCGGCACGGCCCCGGCCCCTGCTAGGCAAGATGCACGCCGGGCGCACGGCCGCGGGGTCCACCCGCGGGGCGCAGCCCCCGCCACAGGAGGAACCCATGACAATCAAGACACTTCACGTTTGCCTGACGACCCGGGACGACACCCCCGCCCTTCTTCGCGCGGCGGTCCCGCTTGCCCGCCAGCACGGGGCGCATCTTGTGGGTGTGCATGTGCTGGACCCGCTCGACATTTATCCCGGTGCGTCCGTCTACATCACTCCCGAAATGATGAGCGCCTTGCAGGCCGACCGCCAGAAAGAAGCGGACGCCATCAAGGACCTCTTCAACGCAGCGATCGCCACGGAAGACTTCGTCAGCGAATTCCGCATGCTTACCGCCGGTGCGCGGGCCACGTCGACGCATCTGGTCGAAAGTGCCCGGGCCGCGGATCTCGTCCTTATCGCGCAAGGCGATCGGGCCAGCGATCGCCGTGACCCGCGCCACGCGCAAAGCGCCGTTATCCGCCAGTCCGGGCGTCCCGTTATCGTGGTGCCCACCGGCTTTGACAAAGACAGCATCGGGTCGCGCATCCTGATCGGGTGGAGCAACACGCGCGAAGCTGCCCGCGCGGCCCATGACACCCTTCCACTTGCCCGTCCGGGGACGGAGGTCACGATCCTGCGCGTTAAGACGCGGGTCTCCGATGAAATGGAAGATGCCGATCTTCTCGATCTCTCCGCCGCGCTGGCCCGCCATGGACTGCGCGTCGACATCCGCCATACCGAAATCGCGGGCACCGGCATCGCCGAGGCGCTGCTCAAGACCGCGTTCGAGGTTGGGGCAGATCTTGTCGCAACCGGGGCGTTTGGCCATTCCAGCGCTTATGACTTCGTCGTTGGTGCTACGACATCGGCCTTGTTGAACTCCGCCGACGTGCCGGTTCTATTCAGCAAGTAGCGACCGCGGCGTCTAGGCGGGCCCGCACCCGGGCAAGGGTCGCGCCGAGGCCGCCCTGAGATGTCACGACCTGCCAGCCGATCCGCCCGATGTCCCGACCTGCTTGCGCCCGCACGACTGCGGCATCCGCATCAGACGCATCATCCCGCCGCGCCGCGACCCGCGCGAGGCGGATATCAAACGGGGCCTCGAGCCAGATGCCGGTGAACTCCACCCCGGTGCTGCAGGCCAGGTCTTCCACCGCCCGCCGCTCATCTTCGCGCGCGAAGACTGCGTCGACGATGACGCTCTGACCCGCGTCCAGTGCTGCCGCCGCACGCTTCAGAACCGCCGCGTAGGTATCCTCAGCAGCGGCGGCGATGTAGGCTTCGGGTGGTAAAGGCTGAAGCGGACCCACCGCGGCAAGGCGCTTGCGTTCCACATCACTTCGCACGTGAAGCGCGCCGAACGCGCCGCCTACATGCGGGGCCAGCGCACGGGCAATTGTGGTCTTGCCCGTGCCGGACAATCCCCCCACCGCGACGAGGCCCGGAGCCGTCGGGCGCGTGAGAGGCCATGGCTGTCTTCCCTGAAGGGTCGGTCCACCTTACGCCGCGCGCGGAATCGCGCGTCTTGCGATATGTCAACTCATCGTCACCCAAGACCTGCAACAAGCGCGGAAAAGAAGTTCCAAGTCCGGAGGCCCCTTTCCTGTGCCCCTCTCAGACTTTCTCGACCCGACCTCCATCGCTGTCTATGGCGCCTCGGAGCGTCCTTCTGCCCCCGCCGCCCATGTCCTGCGCAACTTGTTGGGGCAGGGCTTCGCGGGGCAGGTCATCGCTGTTAATCCGAAATATGACCGCGTGGCGGGGCTGTCCTGCCACCCATCACAGGTCGCCGGTCAGACGGCCGCCGACCTCGCGGTCATCGCGATCCCGCCGCGTTTTGTTCCCACGGCGCTGCAGGATTGCGAAGCGGTTGGCACGAAGGCGGCCATCGTGATCTCTGCCGGCTTTGACGACGGAAAAGGCCCCGGCAGCCTGGCGCGTTTGCACGATACGGCGCGCGCGTCGGGCATCCGGTTTCTCGGGCCGAACTGCCTGGGCCTCATCCGGCCCTCGCGGCGGATCAACGCCACGTTTCAACAGGCGCTTCCGGCGGCGGGGGGATTTGCACTTCTTTCGCAGTCAGGGGCGATCTGTTCGGGCCTGGCAGACCGGGCAGAGGCGGAGGGGCTTGGCTTCAGCCTTATGATGTCGCTGGGCAATTCGACGGACTTCGGCATGGCTGACGCCCTCGACCTCGCCCGCAACGACCCCGAAACACGCGTCATCCTCGCCTATGTCGAGGGCGTGCGCGACGGCACCCGCTTTCGCGCCTCGCTGTTGGAGGCCTGCCGCGTGAAGCCGGTCATCGTCCTGAAAGCCGGGCGCCATGCTGAGGGCGCGGCCGCCGCCACGACCCATACCGGCGCGCTGATCGGGTCGGACCGCGTGTTCTCCTCAGTCATCGAAGATTGTGGCGCGGTACAGGTCGCGACGCTGGGCGAACTCATCGAAACCGCGCGTCTTCTCAACACCGGCCCTGCGCTCACCGGTGGACGGCTTTGCATCCTGACCAATGGCGGCGGTGTGGGCGTGCTGAGCGCCGACAGGCTCGCGGATCGTGGCTTGCACCCGGCCCCCCTGCCCGACAGCCTCGTCGCCGCGCTCGACCCGGTGCTCAGCGCGAACTGGTCGCGCCGCAACCCGATCGACATCGCCGGCGATGCGGGCGCTGATGACTATTCCGCCGCCCTCGATGCTTGCATGGAGAGCGGGTCCTTCGATGCCGCACTGGTTCTGCTCAGCCCGCAATCCATGACCGCCCCCGAGCTGGTAGCCGACACGATCATCGCTTGTAGCCACCGGACCGAGACACCGATCCTGACCTGCTTTGTCGGCGGGCCCTCCGTCGCCTCGGCCCGGGAAAAGCTGCGGCGGCAGGGGATCGCGGATTTTACCCTGCCCGAGCAGGCCATCCAAGCCTTTGCCCAGACGCTGCGTGCACTTCGTGCGTCGCGCGACATTCCCCCGATCCCGCGTCTGGGGGCACCAAAGCCTGCCCTAGTCAAGGCCGCGGCACAGCTCCCGCCGCCCGGTCCCGGTGGGATGCTCAGCGATGGCGCGTCACGGCGGCTCTTGGCAGCCGCGGGCCTGCCCTGCCCGATCCCGGAGGATGCCAGCACCGTAGGAGAGGCCGTCGCGCGGTTCCACGCGATGGACTGCCCGGTCGTTCTCAAAATCGCCTCGCCCGACATTTCGCACAAATCCGAGGTCGACGGCGTTCGGCTGAACCTCGCAACGGCCGAGGCCGTCAGCGCGGCGTTCGAGGACATCGTCGCCCGCGCCACCGCGCTCCGCCCCGATGCGCGCATGGCCGGCGTCACGGTGGAACCCATGGTCGCGCTTCCCGACGCGCGCGAGCTCTTGATCGGCGTCACTCAGGACCCCGCCTTCGGGCCGGTCCTGACGTTCGGCGCGGGCGGGACGCTGGTGGAGTTCTTGGATGATGTCGCGACCGCCACCCTGCCCCTCGACCAAGACCGCGCCCGCCGTCTGATCGAGCGCACGAAGATCGCGACGCTTCTCGGGCCGTTCCGGAACTGGGCGCCTGTGGACCTCGAGGCGCTGGCCCAGTTGCTGGTGGCGGTCTCGGAGCTTGCGCTCGCGATCCCGGATCTCGCCGAGATGGACATCAATCCCCTCATCGCCTCGCCGCAAGGCTTTTGCGCCGTGGATGCACGGATCAGGCGCGTGCCCCGTCCCTATGCCCCGGCCCTGCCCAGCAGTGCAAAGAGGCACACAGACGCCCATTGATGTAAGTCAACGGCTGCCTCGATGACGCTTGGTAAGGTCGGGCCCACCGTCACAGGAGAGCCCCATGACCAAGTCGAGACCCACTACCCCCGCCTCCCCTCTGGAGCCCGAGCAGATTTTTCAAACCCTCACCACGGCCCAGCATGCGGGCCTTGGGTCTCTGTCCTGGCTTGGAACCAAATGGGTCGAAACCCTCAGCGATGTGGGGGCCGAGTGGCTGAGTTTCGTCGCAGATCGCGTGCAGGAAGACGTCAAGATGCAGCACGCGCTTCTACACGCCAAGGACCTGAGCGAGATACGGCATATCCAGGCCCAATTCCTGCAAAAGGCGATGGACGACTATCACGACGAAACAGGCAAGATGGTCGAGTTTTGCTCGAAGGCGATGCTCGACATCCAGGAACAGGCCGAGAAAGCACAGGACGCCGACACCTAGAGTTGGCGGCAAACGCAAGAAGGGTCAGAATCTCTCCCGCTCAGTCACGGCGCTCCCCTCGCGCACGGTATCAGGGGGATGGGTGATGACGCGTATCCCCTCCGACAGCCCCTCTAGGACAAGGGCCATGCGCCCGTCCCTTTCGCCCAAGTTGATGGGCGTGCGCCGTACCTCGTTCGTTTCGGTCACCACGAAGGTGAACCAGTCGCCGCCAGACTGAAAAACGGCGCTGAGGGGAACAAGAAGGACGTCTTGAGCCTCCCATTCGATGATCCGCGCGAAGACCGAGAAGCCGTGCCCCAACCCGGTCCAGGCCTCTCGCGGCGAGGTGATGTCGATCAAAAGGTCGACACGCTGTTCCTCGATCCCCAAGGCGGAGACGACAGTGCGCGCGGTGGGCTCGATGCGGCGCACGACACCGGTAAGCGGTGCCTCGCCTCCCCAGCGTTCAAGGATGACCTCGGCCCCCTCGGTCAGGCGGGTGGCATCGGTTGACAACAGGTCCGCCACGACTTCGAGGTCGCGTGGGTCGCCGACCACCGACAGGTTCTCGCCTGCCAGAACCGGGCGGGCGCTGACATTGACCTGCGCCAGCACCACGCCGTCGGCGGGCGCGGTCAGCTGCACGCAACAGGCGGCCTCGCTGCCAGCATTGTCGGGGTTTTGCAGGCGGGCCTCCGCAAGCTCCCGTGCGGCGCGGGCCATGGCCATCCGCGCCTCGGCAGAAATGCTTTCGGCCTGCGCAAGGGCCAGCCGGTTCGCGGCATCTTCGACTCGCGTCACACTGGCCGTTCCGGAGACCGCCAGCGCTTGGGCGCGGTCGAGCTCTCCCTGCGCATGGGTGACGGTCGCCTCGGTTCGCAGGGTCTCGGCGCGGGCAAAGTCGATCTGCGCCTCCGCATCATGGAGCATCGCCTGCGCCTCGGCCCGGCTTCGGGCATCCAGCAGCGGTACCGTCGCGGGTTCGATCCGGGCAACGACGGTTTCCCCCGCTGTGACGCTGTCACCGACCTCTAGCGGCATTCGCAATAGGGTGCCCGATATGGGCGCATTTACGTCATAGCGCGCGCGCACCCGCGTCTCCCCGTCGGCATCGACGGTCACGCGCAGGTCACCGCGCGCGATCTCGGCGATGTCAACGGGGATCGGGTCCTCTCGGAAGGCTGTGACGCCAAGCCCGGCGACGAGGGCGATGCCAAGACCGGACAAAACAACAGTGCGCAAGCTCAGGGACATCGGATCACTCTCTCGTTTTCATCACGGAAATCAGGTCAAGCTGGCCAAGACGGCGTGCGACGACCAGCGTCGACAAAGCCGCCGCGCCCAGCACGATCAGGCTCGAGCGGGCATAAGTGGACGGATCAAGGACCAGCGGAATGGCATAGAGGTCCGACGAAAAGCCGTCGGTCATCCAGCGCGCGACCTCGGTTCCGAACCACCAGCCGAGAGGCTGGGCGAGAAGGGCCAGGATCATCACCTCCCCCACCAGCACCTTCGCCACGTCGACCTTGGAAAAGCCCAGGATGCGCAGCGAGGCGAGCTCACGCGCACGCTCCGACAGCTGGATGCGCGCGGCGTTATAGCAGACGCCCACCGTGATGATTGAGCCGAGGACCGCGTAGATCGTCGTCACCACGAGGATGTTCTGGCTGATCGTTTCGACAAAACTGCGCCGGTTCTCGGTCATGTCGATGGTGCCCATGATCCGCGGCAGTTCTGTGATACGCGCGTCAAAGGCGCTGGGGTCATCCGGGTCGGCGAGCGTCACGTTGACTGTGGACATGCGCGGCGCCTGCCGGAAAAGCGCGTTGAGGTGCGCGTGGCTCAGGTAAGCGCCGAGGCCGAAATACTGGGTGACGACGCCGGTGACGGGGATCTCGAAAGTCTCGCGCAGGCCAGATTTGAACGTCGTCGTCAGGGTGTCGCCCACGCCCACATCCAGCGCCGCCGCCAGCCGGTCCGAGATCAAAATACCCCGGTCATCCGGTGTCACGACCCGGCCTGCATCATCGACGACACGGGCGAGGTCATTGCCGCCCCCCACGGTCGTGATCGACACCCGCTTTTCCGCCGGGCCGTGGCGCAGGATTGCGGCGTGGTACTGCTGCGGCTCGGTCTGCAACACGCCCGGCAGGCGCGCGACATCAGCAAGAGCCGCAAGCGGCACGTCCGGATCGAACAGCAAGAGCACGTCCTGGCGGTTCGACTGGTAGAACCCCTTGTCGATGATGTCGTCGACAGCATCGGGGAAAAAGCTCGATGCCACGATCGTTGACACGGCAAGCGCCACGCCAACGAGCGTCGTCGCCGCGCGGACGGGCCAGCGCGACAGGCTGCGCAGCACCATGCGCGCCGGCTGTGACAGGCGAAACGCATCAGCCATCCAGTCGAACACGGACCGCTTGAAGTTGGGCGGCGCGGGCGGCGACATGGCCACCGCCGGGGCCAGTCGCGCCGCCTTGACCGCGCTACGGAGCGCCCCCACCGACGTCGCAGCCAGCGCAAGAAGGGCCGAGCCCGCATAGACGCTTCCTGGAACGCCGAAGACGAGAAAAGGAAAGTCGTAATACTGCGCATAAAGCGCCGCCATTTCCTGTGCGAGCCAGCTTCCCGCCGCCACGCCGATCCCGATGCCCACCGCCGCGATCAGCGCCGCCAGCATCAGGTAGTGGAGGCAGATTTCCCAACTGGAATACCCGATGGCCTTCATCAGCCCGATCTCGGCGCGCTCAAGAAAGACGATGCGCCCGACGACCATGTTCACCAAAAAGACCGAGATCCCCAAAAAGACAGGCGGCAGGACATAGGCCAGCACCTCAAGCTGCTGAATCTCGGCGTCGAGAAATGCGTTCGACTGTTGCTCGCTTCGATCGACGGTGTCGCGGCCCCCATAGGGATCGAGGAGGTCATCGACGGCCTCCGCGACATCGGTGGCATTGGCCCCGGGGAGCAAGGCGAGCGACAGGTCATTGAAGGCCCCGCCCATATTGAAGGCCGCATCCACCATCGCTTCGGACAGCCACAGGATGCCGAACGTCTCGTTCTGCGGCATCAGAGCTCCAGGGCCGATGGTATAGATGAACTCCGGCGACAAGGCGGTGCCGGTGATGCGCACCTCGCGCTGTCGCCCGTTCAAATTGACCGAGAAGCTGTCACCTAGCTGAAATCCGTTGGCCTCGGCGAAGGGTTCGTTGACGACAACCTCACCGGGCCGGTCAGGCCAGTTTCCAGTGCGTAGGATCGGGATGTTCAGCGTCGGCGGGCGGGCCGCGTCTCGTGAGATCAGAAGCCCTGTCGCGGGCTTGGTGCGCCCTGGAAGATCAAGCGTGGCATAGACGCGGACCTGCGCCTCCACCTCCATCACGCCGGGGATCGCGCGGATCTCGTTCACCAGACCATCGGGTGCCCGCCGCGCGGAAGCAAAGAGGTCAGCAAACCGGTTCTGGGCGTAATACGCCTCGCGGCTTTCGTTCAGCGCCCGGCTCATGCCCACGGACATGATGATGACAGTGACCCCCGCCGCCAGCACCAGCGCAATCGCCAACCCCTGCGCCCATAATCGGACGAAATCCCGCAGAAGCTTTCGGTCGATGGCCTGCAACGCGCTCATGTCGTCTCACCACGTGATTTCAGAGGGGGCCACGCGCGTGACGTTCTCGTCGATGCGATCTACGCGGCCGTCCTGAAAGCGGATGACGCGGTGGGCCATCTGCTGGATCGCGGCGTTGTGGGTGATGACGGCGGTGCTCGTGCGGAAATTGTCGTTGATATGCTTCAGCGTCTCGAGGACCTGCGTGCCCGTCTTGCTATCGAGCGCGCCGGTGGGCTCATCGCATAACAGGACGTCGGGCCGCTTGGCGACGGCGCGGGCGATGGCGACGCGCTGCTGCTCGCCCCCCGAGAGCTGCGCGGGAAAGTGGTCCATCCGCTCATCGAGCCCCACCAGCGCCAGCGCCTCTGCGGGCGGCATGGGGCTTCGCGCGACATCGGTCACCAGCTGGACGTTCTCGCGCGCGGTCAGGCTGGGCACGAGGTTGTAGAACTGAAAGACGAACCCCACGTGATCGCGCCGGTAGCGCGTCAACGCGCGATCGCTCGCCGAGGTCAGTTCAGTCTCACGAAACCAGACGCGGCCCGAGGTCGGGTGATCGAGCCCGCCCAGAATGTTCAGGAACGTCGATTTGCCCGACCCTGACGGGCCCAGCAGCACGGCAAGCTCGCCCTCGTAAAGCGCCACCGACACGTCGCGCAGGGCGTGCACCTTCACCTCGCCGGTGTCATAAACCTTGCAGATGTCCTGCGTGCGAAAGACAGGCTGCGGGGCGGTATCCCTCATCCTGCGGTCCCCTCCGCAAGGGCGAGACCCGCCGCGAGATCGTCGATTCTATTCAGCCCGTCGGGGGTGTTCTGCGCCTCGTTCGAGATCACTAGAGACGCCACAAGAGGCCGCCCCAGCCGCGCCGCGACCTTGTCGATGGGGCCGGTCCTTTCTTCGGGATCCCCGCAGGTCAGGATGACGGCCACCCGCTGATCGCCCGCGGCCAGGGCGTCAAGGACCGTCACAAGGGGGGCCGCAGGCGTCCCCGCCCAGACCGGGCCGACAAGAAGGACCGTTCCATCCGAAGGCAGATCAAGCGTCTGATGGATCGGCGCCGCCACCCCCCGCATCGCGTCCCGACCTGCTGCGACATAGCCGAGGACGGGCCAGGTGTAGCGCGGCGTCGTGACCTCAAGCGGTGTGACGCCCAACCCATGTGCCACACGATCCGCGACACGGCGCGAATGCCCGGTTTTGGAATAGGTGACGACCGTGACCGCCGGGCCGGTGGCGGGATGCAAGGGGGGAGCGAGCGAAGAATCTGACATGCCTGCTGCCTAGCAAGCGATACCGCCTCTCAATTGAGTTAGATCAATGCAGCGCCGGGGGGACCTGCGACAACGCTTTCAAAGGCCCGCGCAACATCCCTCGAAGAAGGTCTCTCAAATGTCCCGGGCCATGCATGCCGCCATTGTCGTGAGACGCCACGCGCCCCCGGTGATCCAGCATTTCGATGTCTGCCAGACCGCCTCCGGCGCGGTCGCGGTCCGCTTTGACGCGACAGGGCGGGTCAATGGCGTTGGTGTCGTGACCACTCTTACCTGCGGCGCAGCCGCCAACATCAACGCGCCAGTGAAGGTCCCAGATCAGGACACCCGCTGATGCCCGCGGCTCAGACCAAGGCGGATCTTCTCGCCGTGACCAAGAAGGAATGGGACAAGCTCACGCCTCTGCTTGAGGACTTTGACGACGCGGCGGCACAAAAACCGGACGATACCGGCACCTCGGCCCTGCGCATCGCTGGCCATCGCGCCGCGTGGATCGATCTTTACTTTGACTGGTGCGACGCTGCCGCGCGCGGTGAGGTGCCCGACATGCCCGCGCCGGGCTACAAATGGAACCAGCTTCCCGCCCTCAACGCCGCGATCTTCGAGCGCCAGAAGCACCACAGCTGGGACGAGATGCGCGCGCGTCTTGCCGCCGCCCATGACAGCCTACTCGCCGATATCGAAGGCGCATCGGAGGAAGATCTCTATGGCGCCCCCCTTGCGCCCACCCTCAAATGGACGCGGGGCCGATACGCAGAAGCGTCAGGCGCCAGTCACTATCGGTCGGCCGCCAAGGTCCTGCGCCAGCTCAAACGCGCGGCTGCCTAGCGCGCCGAGTGTGGGGAGCGGCGTGCAAGATCAGGCCGCCGCGGGCGCAACCGTGCACCAGACCGGCAGATGATCCGAGGCCACCCGCGCCTTGGCGGTCGCGCCGACGCCGGTCTCCACGACCTTGAGATCCGCGCTCGTGGCAAAGCGGTCCAGTGGCGCAAGCGGCAACCCAGCGGGAAAGCTGGACCCCGGCGCATGGACGACAAGGGCTTCCTGAAAGCCTTCCAGCCCCGAGCGGCTGGACCATTCGTTAAAATCCCCGGCAATGACCGCGGGCGCACCCGGTGGCAAAGCCGCGCAGATGGCGGCCTGCTGACGGCGACGGTCGCGGCGGCGCAGGCCCAGATGGGTGGCCACCAGCGTCGCCCGAACCGGTCCTGTCAGCGCGACCATGGCGGCCCCGCGCGGCTCAAGCCCGGGCAGGTGTAGCCGCGTCGTGTCCGCAACGCGCACCCCGCCCCGCGTCAGCACGACATTGCCATGCCAGCCAAGGCTGTCTTCGTATTGAGCCAAGGGCGCGACGTCGAAATCGCTGTGGGCGGCAATCATCTTCCGCGGGAGGGCGGCCTTGCGCTTGCCCAACCGAAAGTCGGCCTCTTGCAGGACCACGACATCGGCGTTCATCGCATTGATGACATCCAGCACCCGCCCCGGATCATGACGCCGATCCCGGCCGCGCGTCTTGCGGATGTTATAGCTGGCGATACGTATCCGTGGGAGGCTCATACCCTTGATATAAGCACTCCACCCGCCAATAGCACGCCGCGCAGGAGGGCCGTCCCATCTGGCAGTTGATGAAATCGTCCAGCGTGATCCTGCAGGCGACCTGGCTTGCCCTGCTTCTGGGTGCCGGCGTGGCGCTCATTTTTGGTCGGGTCTCACTGACCTTCGTGAGCCTCGCAACGCTTGGCCTTGCGCTTGCGCCGCTTCTGGTTGCGCATCGGTTGTCGGTCCGACTGCCCCCGTCGTTCCTCCTTTTCACGACGGTCTTCGTCTTTGCCTCGATCTTTTTGGGAGAGGCCTTTGATTTCTATAATCGGGTATGGTGGTGGGACCTCGCGCTGCATGGCTCTGCTGCGGTGGGCTTCGGCCTCTTGGGCTTTCTCTTCGTCTTCATGCTGTTCGAAGGGGACCGCTTCGCCGCGCCACCCGCGGCCCTCGCTTTCATCACATTCTGCGTGGCCATGACGCTCGGCGCGGCGTGGGAGATCTTTGAATTCGCCATGGACGAACTCCTTGGGCTCAACATGCAGAAATCCGGTCTGCCGGACACGATGGGTGACCTGATCGTAAACGCCCTGGGCGCGATCATCGCCAGCATCGTGGGCTTTCTTTACCTGCGCACCCGTGCGGCGGGTATCTTTGGCCGGGCCCTCGAACAATTCGTGACCTTGAACAAGGCCTACTATCGAAAAGCGCTGGACCGGCTCAAGCGATAGGCCCGTTTGACAAAGATCAGCGCGCACAGGCGCTTCATACGGGATGTTGCCTTTCAACCATGAAAGGAAATGTACCATGCGACACGCCACCGTCCTGTTCTGCATCGACACCGAAACGCCCGATGACACCGTCAAGACCGCCGCGCGGGACGCCACCGCGCAGGACATGCGCCTTGTGCTTTTGGTCTATGAAGAGTTTCCGACCCTCCCGATCAGCGCCTATGGCCCGCTGCCCTATGGAGGCATCTCGGTTCCCGATGCCTGGTCCGAGACGCTGGCCGCCCGGCAGGAAAAGCTCAAGGCGCGTTGCGCAGACCTGGACGCTCTCCTGGGCGATGAGGATGTGACCGCGCAAGTGATCCCGGTCATCGCCACCCACCTCGATTTACGGCGGAGCGTCGAACAGGTGGCGCAGACCTGCGACCTCGCCTTCTTCGCACCCAACCTGCGCGCGCGTGAGGCCGTCTATCGGGAGATGTTGCATGCCGTTCTTTTTGCCTCGCCCGTCCCCGTCGTGGTGAACGGGTCCATGGCCCTGCCCCATGACACGGTGCTTTTGGCCTGGAACGATAGTCTGGCCGGAGCCCGGGCCGCGCATGTCGCGCTGCCTTACCTCACGGGGGCCAGCGCTGTGCACGTCGTTACTTTCGATGCGGCCACGCTAGAGATGGGGCAAAGGGTCGATCCTGGGCTTGACGCGGCGGCATGGCTTTCGCATCACGGCTGCGAGGTGACGCTGACGCAGCTGCCGACCGGCGGGCGCGAAGTAGGGGCCTGTATCCTCGACCATGCTGCAGAGATCGGCGCGGACCTGATCGTGGCCGGCGGCTATGGCCATTCGCGCTTTCGCCAGGCGGTTTTCGGCGGCACCAGCCGGACGTTGATCGATCAGGAAACCGTTCCCGTGCTCCTCGCGCATTAAGCTTTGCTGCGTCGTACGGTTTGTGCGCTGGCCCGCCGCTCAACCTATTATGCCTGCACTTACCGCAATACAGGCGCTCTCTGCGTCCTTGCGGTATACGACGGCAGCGAGGCCCAGTTGAATAGCATGGGCAATGCCTGCACCTGACCTTCCCCCCGATATCCGAGCCATTGCGAACTGGAAATTCCACCTTTGAATGGACGAAGGAAGAATACCCATGAAGCGGGAACGTTTCACAGAAAAACCTATCATTGGCGTGCTGAAAGAGAGCGAGGCTGGTGCGCGCGAACGGGTGTGCGCCTGCGCTTTATCGAACCCGAAAAACCAGTAAAGAACGCCTTCGTGGAGAGCTTCAACGGCAAGTTTTGGGACGACTGCCTAAACTTCAACTGGTTCCGATCGCTTCGCCACACCCGCGAGAAGATCGGACGATGGCGAAATCACTGCAACAACAGGCGTCGTCATTCGATCGGACCCCTATCCCGGACGGAATACCTGATGAAAGCCACCGCGCCGGCGCTTGAGACTCTCGCGGTCTCCACGCTGCCGCTCAACACTGAAACCCAACCGGAAGTTTCCAGATCAAACCGGCCCTAAACGCGGGGGAAGGTCACTCTTAGGAGGAATCCATGCTGATATACTTTGAGGTCGTGTCTTCCCTGCACGCAGCAAGATAAAGTTGAGCCCCGTGCTCAATAAAAGAAACTCATCCCAGTGCGTCGCCAGCGGGACGAAGCCGTCCGGTGCAAATATCAGTTGGCACACTCCCGTAGTTGCGAAGTGACAGATCCCGCCCAGCGCTCCATCAAGCCGCGGCGCCGGTCGAGGAGAGCCGACCGCGCGTAGGCGCGTCCCACGCTGCTGCCGACGGCATGGGCCGAGCAGCGCTCCGCGACATCGTGCGGGGCCTTGGCCGCTTCCGCCGCCCAATCGCGATCGCTCGAGCGCAGGCCGTGAACTGTCGCGTCCCCGGCCCCCTGCGGCGCAGGAGCATGAGCATCGACATGTGCGAGAGCGGTGCGTGGCGCTTTTGCCCTTCGATCACGTATTCGGAGTCCACGGCCTCGAGCGGCTTGAGCATCGGCGCCGTGAGCGGCACCCGCTGCACGAGACCGGTCTTCATCCGTTCTGGCGGGCAGATTCAAACGCGCCTCTCAAAGTCCATCTCTGCCCAGCGCGCTCAAAGCACCTCGCCCGGTCGCGCGCTTGCGGCAAGGTCACGAGATCAGCTCCGCCCAACCCGAAATCTGTGCGCAAAAGCCCACCTTTCCGGTTCCGCTGTCCTTCGACGACCACCCGTACGATCCAACGCCCAGCGCCCGAAGGGTCCACGACGAGATGGAGGCCGCTGCCGTCCCAAGGCCGTCCCGGCCCGAGACTTTCGACCAATCGCTTCGTCAGCTTCCCAGACAGCGCCATCCTTCACACCACGCGTTGAACAGTACCGAGCAAGATCGAGAGCTACGCAATTGCTCGATCAAATGAAGCAAGCCACTGAATTATTGAGGTTTTTCGCACCCAAGGCCATCGATGCCGGTTTGATGAAAAGCAGATCTGGCGGAGGCTGTGGGATTCGAACCCACGGGACGCTCTCACGCCCAACGGTTTTCAAGACCGCCGCATTCGACCACTCTGCCAAACCTCCGGTGGTCTCCCGATAGCCTGCAGGCGGGACCGTGGCAATGACGGGCGACCCCGCCTCTGACTTCTGCTCCGATCTGGGCCCCGAATTCCATCCCGGCCGCGGCCCCCGCGCTCGTGCAGAGCCCCCAAACGCAAAGCTTTGCAAACGAGGCGGGATTCGCTATCTTTGCATCAAACGGGGTCAACCCCGCATCGAGCAGCAGCGAGCGTCCGGGGCAATCCGGGGCCGGAAACCAGTGCGGAGCCACCGCATGACGATGAGGCAAGCCATGACGGGACATTTCTCCACCTCCTTGCGACTGCGCAGCAGCACACTTTTAGCGGGCATCGCCTGCCTGGCGCTCGCCGGATGCGAGTCGATGCCGGACTTTCTCAGCCCCGCCGAGGGCACCGGCGCCGAGGTGACCCGCGCGGCGCAGACAACCACCCTTGTCGAACGCGACGTGGAAGCGCCCGAGGTCTTCCAGGTGTCCGAAGCCGGCCTATGGGACGGGCGCCCCTCGCTCGGCGGCGTCTGGGTCGCGCATCCCACCGTGGACGAGCCCGAGCGCGTCATCATCCGCAACGATGCCAATGGCTCCTTCGTGATCGGCGCGCTCTTCCGCAAGGAGCGCGAGACGCCAGGACCGGCGCTGCAGGTATCGTCTGATGCGGCCGAGGCGCTGGGTGTGCTGGCAGGCGCGCCCACCGTGCTCGACGTGACCGCGCTCCGCCGCGAGGAGATCGAGGAAGCCCTGCCCGGCTCAGACGGTGCGCCGGATGTCGAGCCCGCTGTGGTCGCGCTACCCGACAGCGCGGACGTGGAGACAACGGAGCTCGACAGCGATCCCACGATCCTCGCCGCGGCCGCCGCCATCGAGGCCGCGGCCCCAGCGACCCCCGCCAACCCGGAGCTCGTCGCCGCCGCTCCGGCACCGCAGCCCATGCCCGGCGCAGGCGCGATCACGCCCGCCGCGGCCGACACCACTCCGGCCCCCGCGCCGCGCCCCAGCACGGGCCGCCCGGCCTCCCCGCTCGAGAAGCCCTTCATCCAGATCGGCATCTTCTCGGTTGAGGGCAATGCGCGGCGAACCGCCGACCTCATGCGCTCCTCGGGCATCATTCCCACCGTCTATGACCAAGAAAGCAGGGGCAAACGCTTCTGGCGCGTTGTGGTCGGGCCGGTCAATACAACCGGAGATCGCGCCGAGGTCTTGAAAACCGTGAAATCCCTTGGTTTCACTGACGCGTATTTCGTCACTAACTAGCGCGCCATTTGGGCCCCACCCTCCAAACCGGGGCGCGCAAGGAGACATCCCCCATGTTCGCGCGCCTCGCACTCCTCTCAGCGCTCCTCGCCACGCCGCTCGCGGCGCAGACCTTCGACACGCGGGCCGAAGCCGCCTACGTGGTCGACCAGCGGACAGGCGCCGTCCTGCTCAGCAAGAACGCCGAGACCCCGCTGCCCCCCGCCTCCATGTCAAAGCTCATGACACTGCTGATGACCTTCGAGGCGATCCAGCGTGGCACGCTGGCGATCACGGACGAGCTGCCCGTCTCGACCTACGCAGCGAACCGCGGCGGCTCGACGATGTTTCTCGACAGCCGGGATCGGGTCAGCGTGGAGGATCTCATCCGCGGGATCATCGTGCTTTCAGGCAATGATGCCTGCATCGTCCTCGCCGAGGCGCTGAGCCCCGACGGCACCGAGGCAGGCTTCGCGCGGATGATGACGGCGCGCGCACGAGAGCTTGGGATGGAGAATTCCACCTTCATGAACTCCACCGGCTGGCCCGCGGCAGGACACCTGATGTCGATGGAGGATCTCGCGATCCTCGCCAACCGGCTCATCCTCGACTTTCCCACCTTCTACCCGCTCTTCGCCGAGCAGGAATTCGCGTTCGACGGGCGCGCGCCGTCCAACACGCGCAACAGGAACCCCGTGCTGAGCCTCGGGATCGGCGCGGACGGCCTCAAGACCGGCCACACGCAGGAGGCCGGCTACGGGCTCACCGGCTCCGCCCGGCAGGGAGATCGGCGCATCATCTTCGTCGTGACCGGGCTCGAGACCCCCGGCCAGCGCGCCGAGGAGGCCGAGCGCATCGTGAACTGGGCGTTCCGGCAATTCTCAGAGACGGTCGTCGCTCCGGCGGGCACGCGCCTTGCCGAGGCGGAGGTCCACATGGGCGCGAGCCAGCGCGTGGGCCTGACGACGTCGGAGGACGTGGCCCTTCTCATTCCGACAATCGGCGCGGGCGATATCACCGCCCATGCCAGCTATGACAGCCCGCTCGAGGCTCCGATCATCGAGGGCGATATCGTGGGTGAGCTCGTGGTGGAGATCCCCGGCTTCCAGCCCTTGCGGCGCCCCCTCATCGCAGCCGAGACCGTGGAGGTGGGGGGCTTCGTCCCGCGGCTTCGCACGGCCGCCGACGCGCTTCGCCGCCAGCTTCTCGAAGACGGCACGATCGGCGGCGTGGACGCCGCGGACCCGGCCTCTTGAGCGCCCGCAAGGGTCTCTTCATCAGCTTCGAAGGGATCGACGGCTCCGGCAAATCCACGCAGGCCAGGGCGCTCGAGACCGCGCTGAAGGCAGAGGGCCGCACTGTGACGCGCACGCGGGAGCCCGGCGGCTCCCCCGGTGCGGAGGAAATTCGCAGGCTCCTCGTGGAGGGGGATCCGGACCGCTGGAGCGCGGAAACGGAGCTCCTGCTCTTTACCGCCGCGCGCCGGGACCACCTCGAGACGCTCATCGGCCCAGCGCTGGAGCGTGGCGAGATCGTCATCACCGACCGCTTCGCGGATTCGACGCGCGTCTACCAGGGCGCCACGCGGGGCGACCTGCGCAGCACGGTGGACAGCCTCCACGCCCTTATGATCGGCCGCGAGCCCGACATCACGCTCATCATCGACATCGACCCCGCTGTTTCGCTGGAACGCGGGCTGGCGCGGGGCTCCGGCGAAGACCGTTTCGAGGAGTTCGGCCTGCCCTTCCAGCAAAAGCTGCGCGCGGGCTTCCTCGCGCTGGCCGAGACGGAGGCGCGCTGTCACCTCGTGGATGGCAACCGCAGCGCCGAGGCGATTGCAGACGATGTGCTGGCCCTGATACGCCCCGCCCTATGAGGCCCGTGGATATCCCCGCCGAAGAGGCGCCGCCCGAACCGGACAAGCTCGACGCCGCGCCGCATCCGCGCGAGGCCGCCGCCCTTTATGGCCAAGAGGCGGCGGAAGCGGCGTTTCTCGAGGCCTTCAATACGGGCCGGCTGCACCACGGCTGGATGCTCACCGGCCCGAAGGGCATCGGCAAGGCCACCCTCGCCTGGCGCATCGCGCGCTTTCTCCTCGCCACGCCGCCCCAAGACGACGGTGGCCTCTTCGGCGCGCCCCCGCCGCCCGAAAGCCTCGAGATCGACCCCGAGCACCCGGTCGCGCGGCGCATCCTTGCGCGCGCGGAGCCTGGGCTCTTCTCGCTCACCCGCTCGGCGGTGGAGAGCACGGGGCGCATGAGCCGCGAAATCCGCATCGACGACGTGCGCCGCCTGCGCGGATTCTTTTCCATGTCGGCAAGCGATGGCGGGCGTCGGGTCGTGATCGTGGACGCTGCCGATGAGATGAACATCTCGGCCGCCAACGCCATCCTCAAGCTCCTCGAGGAGCCACCGAAGGACGCCACGCTCCTCCTCGTCACGCACCAGCCGACCCGGCTTCTGCCGACCATCCGCTCGCGCTGCCGGGTGCTGCCCTGCCAGCCGCTTTCGCCCGCCGATCTCGGCTCCGCCCTCACGCAGGCGGGTCTCGCGCCGGAGAACCCGGACGCGCTCACCGCGCTGGCGGATGGCTCCGTCGGTGCGGCGGTCCGGCTCGAGACGGAAGGCGGACCGGCGCTCTACGCGGCCCTCCTCGCCCTGCTGGGGACCCTGCCCCGCATGGACCGCGCCGCGCTGGGCAAGCTCTCGGGCGCCATGGCAGGCACGGGCGGGCAAGACCAGCTCGCGCTCACGCTCGATCTCCTCGACATCCTGCTCGCCCGTCTCGCGCGCACCGGGCTCCTCGGCGCGCCGAAGCCCGAGGCCGCCCCGCGGGAGGCCGAGACGCTGCGCGCGCTCAGCCCCGATGCCCGCGCCGCACGCCGCTGGGCCGAGCTCGCCGCGCGGCTCACCACGCGGGCCCGGCAAGGCGCGGCGGTCAACCTTGACCCTCAGTCGCTCATCTTCGATACGATGCTCAAAATCGAGACCGAGGCAGCCTGAGCCCTGATGGAACCCCAAATCGTCGACAGTCACTGCCACCTCGATTTTCCGGATTTCGAGGGTGAGGTGCCGGAGCTCGTCGCCCGCGCGGCGACGGCGGGCGTGACGCGCATGATCACGATCTGCACGCGGCTGAGGCTCGAGCCGCATGTGCGCGCCATCGCGGAGGCTCATGAGGGTGTCTTCTATGCGGCGGGCACTCACCCGATGCATGCCGCCGAGGAGCCCATGGCCAGCGTGGACGCGCTCCTCGCGCTCGCCCAGCATCCGAAATTCGTGGGCATCGGCGAGACCGGCCTCGATTACCACTACACATCCGAGAGCGCCGCCGTGCAGCAGGAGAGCCTGCGCATCCACATCGCCGCCGCGCGCGAGAGCGGGCTGCCGCTGATTATCCATGCCCGCGCCGCCGATGACGACATGGCGCGCATTCTCGCCGAGGAGCATGCCAAGGGCGCCTATAGCTGCGTGATGCACTGCTTTTCCTCGGGCGCGGCGCTGGCGCGCACGGCGCTCGATCTGGGCTTTTACCTCTCTATGTCGGGCATCGCGGCCTTCCCGAAGAGCCACGAACTGCGCGATATCTTTGCCGCCGCGCCGGTGGAGCGCATCCTGACCGAGACCGACGCGCCCTACCTCGCGCCGCCACCCCACCGCGGCAAGCGCAACGAGCCCGCCTACACGGCGCATACGGCCCGCGTGGGCGCCGAGGTCTTCGGCATGGACTACGCCGATTTCGCCGCGCAGACCTCCGCCAATTTCGACCGCCTCTTCGCGAAAGCCGCCGCATGAGGCGCTTCACGATCTTGGGATGCGGCTCCTCGGGCGGCGTACCGCGCCTCGGCAACCAATGGGGCGCCTGCGACCCGGATAACCCAAAGAACCGGCGCCGTCGCTGCTCGCTCCTCATCGAGCAAGAGGGCCCGGGCGGGACGACGACCGTCCTGATCGACACGTCCCCTGACATGCGCGAACAACTGCTGGATGCGGGCACCGCGCGTCTCGACGCGGTCGTCTACACCCATTCCCATGCCGACCACGTCCACGGCATCGACGACCTGCGCATGATCGTCTTCAACATGCGCGCGCGGCTGCCCGTCTACGCCGACGCACCCACCGAGGCCGATCTGCGCCAGCGCTTCGGCTACGCCTTCGAACAGCCGCCGGGGAGCGATTATCCTCCGATCCTCGACATGAACCCCTTCGAGGACCCGATCGAGATCACCGGGCCCGGCGGGACGATCGACATCGCACCTTTCGACGTGGAGCACGGCTCCATCATCGCAAAGGGCATCCGCTCAGGAGACGTTGCCTACCTTCCGGACGTCTCCGAGATTCCGGAGGCCTCTTGGGCCGCGCTGTCGGGCCTCGACACATGGATCGTGGACGCGCTGCGGCTCACGCCGCATCCGAGCCACAGCCATCTCGACAAGACTCTCGCCTGGATCGAGCGGGTCGCCCCGCGGCAGGCGGTCATCACCAACATGCACATCGATCTCGACTACGCCGCCACCGACGCGGCCACGCCGGGCCATGTCATCCCCGCCCATGACGGTCTGACCATTGAGCGGCCCTGAGGGGCGCCGGGGCGCGCGGTGAACGCGCTCCTCGATGTCATCGTGCCGGTCTTCATCGTCATCGGCGCGGGCTACCTCGCGGTCTGGCGAGGCTATTTTTCGGATGCCGCCGTCGACACGCTCACGCTCTTTGCGCAGCGGTTCGCGATCCCGGTCCTGCTCTTTCAGGCCATCGCGGGGCTCGACCTCTCGCAGGTGCTGTCCTGGCCGCTCCTTTTGAGCTTCTACATCGGGGCGCTCGCAGGCTTCGCGGCGGGCCTCTTCGGAGCGCGCTTTCTTTTCGATCGCCCTTGGGAAGACAGCGTGGCCATCGGCTTCGTCGGGCTTTTCTCGAATTCCGTCCTCCTCGGCCTGCCCATCACGGAGCGGGCCTACGGCTCGGACGTCCTGTCCTTCACCTACGCGATCATCGCCTTCCACGCGCCGTTTTGCTACGCGCTTGGGATCACGGTCATGGAGATCGTGCGCGCCGAGGGCAAGGGGCCGCTCGGCATCGCGCGGGCCGCGGCGAACGCGATGTTCCGCAACGCGCTCATCGTGGCCATTGCGGCGGGCTTCATCGTCAATCTCACCGGGCTCCCCCTACCCCGGCCGGTGGCCGACGCCGTGGAGATCGTGAGCGTGGCCGCGCTCCCCACCGCGCTTTTCGGGCTGGGCGGGGTCCTTGTCCGCTACCGCCCGGACGGCGAACTTCGCATCGTCTTTTACCTCTGCGCGGTCTCGCTCGTGCTCCATCCCGCGCTGGCCTTCGCTCTGGGAACAGCCTTCGACCTCACCCAGGACGCAATCCGCGCCGCCGTGCTCACCGGGGCCATGGCGCCGGGGGTCAACAGCTTCATCTTCGCGAGCATGTACGGCGTGGGCAAACGCGTGGCGGCCACGACTGTGCTCCTCGCAACGGCGCTCTCGATAATGAGCGTCTGGCTCTGGCTTCTCATCCTCGGCTGAGCGCGTCCTCGAGGGCGGGAAGGAAGCGCGCGTCGAGGCCGAGATCAGCCACGCTGACCGTCACCCCCGGTACCACGCGGCGCCCCAGCCCGGCATCGGCGTAGAGCGCGTTGATCGCCTCCACGAAGGCCGCGTCGCCCGCGCGCGTGAGAAACATCGCCTGCCCCAGCACGGCCCAATCGCCGCCCGGGATGGGCGACATGCGCAAAGCGGTTCCCGCGAACTTGAGCCCGTCGATGGTGACGTTGAAGGCCCCGTCGCAATAGCTCCCCTCCACGGCCCCGGTGTCCGCGGTGACGCCGCAGGCCGCAAGGGCGGCGATAAGCGGCGCGCAGATCGCGGCGTAGGCCTCTTCGATGGCATTGGCGGCGTTGGTACTTTGCCGGAAGGCGAGACCCATGCTCACGACGCCGGGTCCCTGGGGTGTCACGTCGCCGCCCGTGCTGCGGAAATGGCAGGGCCAGCCCCGTGCCTCGGAGGCCGCGAGCCCGGCCCGCAGCCGCCCCGACATGGCGCGCGGTGCCACAAGACACTGCGCCTCAGCCTCCCAGAGAAGCGCCGCGCCCGGGGAGGCTTCGGCCTTCACCTCGGCGGCAGCGGCCGTTTCGCGGGCGAACGCGTCGTGCAGGGGAAGGGTCTGGAGGGCCATGGCGCTTGTCTGGAGCGTATGACCGTGCGGCGCAAGCTGGTCCGTTTGGAGAAGGAGTGCCCTGTGGCGGCGGGCCCGTCTCTGCCGTGCGGCAGGGGCCAAATGGTGCGGTTGAGAGGACTCGAACCTCCACGGGAGTTACCCCACAGCGACCTCAACGCTGCGCGTCTACCAGTTCCGCCACAACCGCACGCTCACTGGTAGCGCGGCATTTAGCGAAGGCCCCCGGTCGCCACAAGAGCATTTTTGCGCTTCCCGCGTTGAAGACCGCGAAAAAGGATTTCCTGCCCCGGGCGCGTGCCGGGCCGCCTGCGCCATGGCGTGCCCTTCCGCTCGCGGCGTCCCGCTGCTAGGCCACCGCCATGGTCGAATGGCGCATCTCAGACAGGCCCGTCCCCTACGAGGAGGCGCTCACCGTGATGGAAGAGCGGCAAGCCGCCGTGCGTGACGGACGCGCCGAGGAGCTCGTCTGGTTTCTGGAGCATCCACCGCTCTATACCGCCGGCACCTCCGCGGATCCCAAGGACCTGCGGGAGCCCGACCGCTTTCCCGTCCACGCCGTCCATCGCGGCGGGCAATACACCTATCACGGGCCCGGACAGCGCGTGGTCTACCTGATGCTCGACGTGGCCGCGCGGGGCCGCGACGTGCGCCGCTTCGTGGAAGGGCTCGAGGCCTGGGTCGTGGACACGCTCGCGGAGTTCAACCTCGTGGGCCATATCCGCCCGGGCCGGGTCGGCGTCTGGATCGAACGGCCCGACAAGCCCCCTCTCTTCGATGGGCGCCCCGCGGAAGACAAGATCGCCGCCATCGGGATCAAGATGCGCCGCTGGGTAAGCGCCCACGGCATCTCGATCAATGTGGAGCCAGATCTGGCGCATTTCGACGGGATCGTGCCCTGCGGCATCGCCGAACACGGGGTCACGAGCCTTGTCGATCTCGGCCTGCCCGTGACGATGGCCGACCTCGACGCGGCCCTCATGAAGACATTCGAGCGTGCCCTTCCTGCCTCTGCCGCAGCGTAAATTCCAAGCCACATTCCCCGGGCGCGGGCGGTGCGATAAAAGCCCCGCAACAAGAACGAAAAACGGGGAGAATTATGGGGACCACCGACAAGCCTTGGACGTCCTACTATGGGCCCGGTGTCCGAACGGATATCGACGCGGCCTCCTACCGCAACCTGGCTGACCTGATCAGCTCCGCCTCCGACACCTACGGCAAGGCCAAGGCCTTCACCGCCTGCCTGCCCAACGGGATGAACGGATCGCTGAGCTTTCGCCAGATCGATGCGATGTCGGACGCTTTCGCCGTTTACCTGCGCGAGGTGGCGGGGCTCTCTGCAGGCGACCGGGTCGCAGTGCAGATGCCCAACTGCCTGAGCTTCCCCGTCGCGGCCTTCGGCATCTTCAAGGCAGGCTGCGTGCTGGTGAACGTCAATCCGCTCTACACAACCGAGGAGATGGCCAAGCAGTTCGAGGATGCCGAGCCCCACGCGCTCGTCATCATGGACCTCTTCGCCGACAAGATCCCCGGCGCCACCAAGGGCCACCCGATCCCCAACATCATCGTGACCCGCGTGGCCGAATTCTTCCCCGCCGCGCCGCGCGGCATCGTGGGCCTCGTGCAGCGTTACTGGGACCGCTCAATCCCCGAGATCACGGTGGCCCATATCCGGCTGCCAGCCGCCCTCGCCGCGGGCCGCGCGATCATCAAGGAAGGCCGCGTGGAGGCTCACGCCTACCATCAATCCGTCGCGCTCGAAGACCTCGCCGTGCTGCAATACACGGGCGGCACCACCGGTGTCGCCAAGGGCGCCATGCTCACCCACGGCAACCTCATCTTCAACATGGAGCAATCCATGGAGCTGCTGGCGGGCGACATGGAGAAGGGCAAAGAGGTGATCCTCACTGCGCTCCCGCTCTACCACATCTTCGCCTTCACGGTGAATATGCTGGCCTTCTACTGGCTGGGCGCGCGCAACATCCTCATTCCCAATCCGCGCCCGCTTTCGAACCTCAAGAGGGCCTTCGAGAACTACAAGATCACCTGGATGAGCGGCGTGAACACGCTCTTCAACGGGCTCACCAACGAGGTCTGGTTCCAGGACACGCCACCCAAGCACCTCAAATTCGCGGGCGCGGGCGGCATGGCCTTGCAATCCTCGGTCGCCAAGCGCTGGCAGGAGGTGACGGGCACCGAGGTCGTGCAAGGCTACGGCCTCACCGAGACCTCCCCGGTCCTGACCTTCGAGCCGTTCGGCAAGGCACGCGAGGGCACGATCGGCGTGCCGGTGCCCTCCACCGACGTCGTGCTCATGGATGAAGAGGGAAAGCCCGCAGCCAAGGGCGAACGCGGCGAGATAGCCGCCAAGGGCCCCCAGATCATGAAGGGCTACTGGAGAAAGCCGGAGGAGACCGCCAAGGTCATGGTGGGAGACTACTTCCTCACCGGCGATATCGGCACCATGGACGAGGACGGCTATTTCCGCATCGTCGACCGAAAGAAAGACATGGTCGTCGTCTCCGGCTTCAACGTCTACCCCAACGAGGTGGAAGACGTGCTCGCCGCCCATCCCGGCATCCTCGAGGCCGCCGTCATCGGCGTGCCGGACGGGGCCACGGGCGAGGCGGTGAAGGCCTTCCTCGTCGCCTCCGACAAAGGCCTCACGCAGGACGCCATCCGCGCCTACTGCAAGGAGCACCTCACCTCCTACAAGGTGCCCCGCATCGTGGAATTCCGCGAGGAGCTGCCGAAATCCAACGTCGGCAAGATCCTGAGAAAAGACCTGCGCGCCGAGGAACTCGCCCGCGCCGCAAATATCGCCGCGGAGTGACGCCAGATGGTCGATGAAACAACACAGACCCTGCTGGGGATCATGGTGGGGGTCATCATGCTGGGCCTCGGTGCCTCGCTGACCCCGCGGGATTTCCTGCTCGCGCTGAAGCGCCCCCAGGGCCTCCTCATCGGGGTGGCCTCGCAATACGGGATCATGCCGCTTCTGGGCTACCTCTTCGTGACCTTCCTCGTGGTGCCGGAATCGATCGCTCTCGGCATCCTGCTCATGGCCTGTATGCCGGGCGGGACGACGTCTAACGTCTTCACCTATTTCTCTAAGGGCAACCTCGCGCTCTCGCTCCTGATGACGGTGACCTCGACGGCCACGGGCATAATTCTCATCCCGATCATCCTCGTGGTCTATGCCGCGGCCGCCGATATCGAGATCCCGAGGGAGGACATCATCTCCGTCCTCGCCGTGCTCCTCGTGCCCGTGGCGCTGGGCATGACCATCCGCAAGCTCAACGCCAACGTGGGTGCGGTGATGGAATTCTGTGGCTCCCTTCTCGGCGCGTTCTTCATCATCTTCATCGCTGCGACGTGGATTCCGCAGAACTGGCAGTTCCTGCTGGGGACAAGCGCGGCTACCTACACGGCGGCCATCGGGCTCGGCGTGGTGGGGATCACGCTGGGCTATGTCTTCGCCACGGTGCTCCGGCTCCACCCGAGGAACGCGCGGACCGTGGCGCTTGAGACAGGCATCCAGAACGGCCCGCTCGCCATCGCCATCGTCGTCTTCGCTTTCCCGCCCGAGGAGCAGCAGGCGATCATGGCCGTGCCAGCGCTCTACTCGCTCTTCATCGTGATGGTCTCGACGGCGGTCACCTTCATCTTCCGGCGCGCCAATACCGCGGCGGAGCAAAAGATGCCCGATAGCCTCTTATAGGCTGTGGCAAGATGCGGGGGCTCACGGGTGTGAGGGCCCCCGCATCACATCGAAAGGCGCGCCATGCTCTGCAGGATCGGTGAGGTCGAGGTCTGGCGCCTTTTGGATATCCTCGGGCCGTTCCTCGCGCCCGAGGAGCTCTTTCCCAACGCGGGGCCGGATGTGGCGCGCCTCATCGAGGAGGACGCCCCCGGCAGTATCTGCCCCGAGACAGGACGCCTCATCCTCCCAGTTCAGGGCTTCCTGCTCAAGACGCCGACGGCCAACGTCCTCGTGGATAGCTGCGTGGGCAACGACAAGGACCTGCCCCGCCTCCCCGCCTGGCACAAGCGCGCCGATGACCGCTTCCTTTCAGCGCTCGCAGCCGCGGGCCTTGCCCCGGGCGATGTCGATTACGTGCTCTGCACCCATCTCCATGCCGATCACGTGGGATGGAACACGCGGCTGGTCGACGGGCGGTGGATCCCCACCTTTCCCAATGCGCGCTACCTGATGCCGGAGGCCGACGAGGCCCATCATCGCGAAAGCGGGAGCAGCCTCTACACCGAGAGCGTGCTACCGGTCATCGCCGCGGGCCAGGCGGAGCTCGTCTCCGGGCCCCACGCACTCGGCGCGGAGATCACTCTGCACCCCGCGCCGGGGCACACGGCGGGGCATTGCGCGATTCTCATCCGGAGCGGCGGGCGCGAAGCGCTCATCACCGGCGACGCCATTCATTCGACCGCCCAGTGCCGCCACCCGCACTGGCACTTCAAGTTCGACAGCGACCCGGAGAAAGCCGAAGCCACCCGCAAGACGCTGCTCGCCGAGACGGCGGAGGCGAGACGCCTCGTCCTCGGCAGCCACTTCACGCTGCCCTCGCTCGGTCATGTGGAGGCTAAGGGCGATGTCTTCCGTTGGAAACCGCTCTAGGCGGGGCCTGGCGGCCACGATCTCGCCGCACCAGGGAGGCAATTTGGCCGTGCTCTCCACCTAGTGTTGCGCCGGCCGGTGGACGCAGGAGCCCCCGCGCCCGCCGTAAGCAGCATTGGAGCGCGCATGTTCGGACCCGTCGTCGTGACCGTACTGGTCGTATTCATCCTCGATATGTTTTTTCCGACCATGGAGATCACCGTTTCGGGCTTCACGGTGCAAGCCTCGTATCTCTTCGTCCTCTTCATGGGCGGCCTCTGCGGCGGCGCGCGCTTTGTCTACCTTCGAGCCCGCCCCATGGAGATCGGGGAGAAGGTCTACGCTGTCGTCCTCTCCTATCTCCTCGTGACCCTCATCCCGCTCGCGATCTTCGGGCTCTTCGTCTACGTCGCGCGTGACGAGCCCTCTGTGGCCCAGCTCTTCGAGATCGACACCACCGCAGGCGACTGGATAGGCTTTCTCGCCGGATATGTTGGGGTCGATATCGTGCCCAACCTCGTGACCCTTTACATCGCGATGTCACTGCCGAAGCTCGTCTCCCCTGCCCGTCACTACAGCTAGGCGGCAGGGCCGGGGACGCTTACGGAGACATACGCTCAGTTCACGGGATGTGTCTCGCGCTTCTCTGGGCGGCAGTCGGCCCGCTTGCTGCGCGGTTCTGCCGCGCTTGAGGCGGAACGCCGCGTTGCGTGCCACAGCATACAGCGGCTAGAGGTGTCTTGACGAAGGCGGGTCCAGCGCTAGCGCGCCCGTCCGCAAGAATCGAGGGAACACGAATGGCAGACGCAGCCGTCCACGGACACGAGCACGAAGACACGCGGGGCTTCTTCACCCGCTGGTTCATGTCCACCAACCACAAAGACATCGGCATTCTTTACCTGTTGGTGGGCGGCCTGACGGGCTTCATCTCCGTCGCCTTCACCGTCTACATGCGCCTGGAGCTCATGGATCCCGGCGTGCAGTACATGTGCATGGAAGGCGCGCGCTTCTTCTCCGCTGCCTCGATCGAGAATTGCACGCCCAACGGCCACCTCTGGAACGTCATCATCACGGCCCACGGCATCCTGATGATGTTCTTTGTCGTGATCCCCGCGCTGTTCGGCGGATTTGGCAACTATTTCATGCCCTTGCAGATCGGCGCGCCGGACATGGCCTTCCCGCGGCTCAACAATCTGAGCTTCTGGATGTATGTCGCGGGCACCTCGCTTGCCGTGGCCTCGGTCTTTGCGCCGGGCGGCAATGACCAGGCGGGCTCCGGCGTGGGCTGGGTGCTCTACCCGCCGCTTTCGGTGAACGAGGGCGGCATGTCCATGGATCTCGCGATCTTCGCCGTGCACCTCTCGGGCGCGTCGTCGATCCTCGGCGCCATCAACATGATCACGACCTTCCTGAACATGCGCGCGCCGGGCATGACACTCTTCAAGGTGCCGCTCTTCGCGTGGTCGATCTTCATCACCTCGTGGCTGATCCTCCTAGCCCTTCCCGTCCTCGCTGGCGCCATCACGATGCTCCTCACGGACCGCAATTTCGGCACGACTTTCTTCGATCCCTCGGGCGGCGGTGACCCCGTGCTCTACCAGCACATCCTGTGGTTCTTCGGCCACCCGGAAGTCTACATCGTGATCCTGCCGGGCTTCGGCATCATCTCCCACGTGATCGCCACGTTCAGCCGCAAGCCTGTCTTCGGCTACCTGCCCATGGTCTGGGCGCTCGTGGCCATCGGCGTGCTCGGCTTCGTCGTCTGGGCGCACCACATGTACACGGTGGGCATGAGCCTCACGCAGCAATCCTACTTCATGCTGGCGACGATGGTGATCGCGGTGCCCACGGGCGTGAAGATCTTCTCCTGGATCGCGACGATGTGGGGCGGCTCCATCGAGTTCAAGACACCCATGGTCTTTGCCATCGGCTTCGTCTTCATGTTCACGGTGGGCGGTGTCACGGGCATCGTGCTCAGCCAGGCGGGCGTGGACCGCGCCTATCACGACACCTACTACGTCGTTGCGCATTTCCACTACGTCATGGCCATCGGTGCGGCCTTTGCCATCTTCGCGGGCTGCTACTTCTACGTGCCCAAGATGGCGGGCCGGATGTACCCCGAATGGGCCGGTCACCTGCATTTCTGGATGTTCTTCATCGGCACGAACCTGACCTTCTTCCCGCAGCACTTCCTCGGGCGTCAGGGCATGCCGCGCCGCTACATCGACTACCCGGAGGCCTTCGCCTACTGGAACTGGTGGTCCTCGATTGGCGCCTTCCTGAGCTTTGCCTCGTTCCTCTTCTTCATCGGGATCATGGCCTACACCGTCTTTGCCGGCCGCCGCGTGACCGAGAACAACCCCTGGAACGAATGGGCCGACACGCTCGAGTGGACGCTGCCCTCTCCGCCGCCGGAGCACACCTTCGAGACGCTCCCGAAGCAGTCGGAATGGGACAAGGGCCACGCGCACTGACCTCTCAAAACAAGGCCCGGGGCGCTCACATGCCCCGGGCCTTTTTCGTTCAACACCCTGCCGGCCTCGCGAGGCCTGATAGATGCCCTACCGCTGGTCCCACACCGCCCCCGACACCGAAGAGCTCGAGCTATGGCCGCACCGCTCGCTCACGAAGCGCGGCTTCGTGTGGTTCATGGCGGCGACGATGGTGCTATGGTCGGTACCGCTCCTGTCGGTGCTGGGCACCGCGGCGCTCTGGTGGATGCTGCCTTTCATCCTGCTGACCATCGGCGCGCTCTGGCTGCTGGTGAAACGCAACTACCGCGACGGCGACATGTCAGAGCGGCTCTCGATCACCCATGACGACTGCCACCTGCACCGGGAGAACCCGCGCGGCCCCGCGCAGGACTGGCACTGCAACACGCACTGGGTCAGCGTCCAGATGCACGAGACGAACCCGCAGGTCCCCCACTACGTGACCCTGCGCGGCGCGGGGCGGGAGGTCGAGATCGGGGCCTTCCTCAGCGAGGACGAGCGCCTGACGCTCTTCGACGACCTTCAGCTGAGGTTGGCAGCGGCGAAGACGCTCGCGCCGTGAGCGCCTAACCGAGCTTGGCCTTCACGAGCGGGCCCACTTTGCCGAAATCCATCCGACCGGTGAACTTCGATTTGAGCGCCCCCATCACGGGGCCCATGTCGCGCAGGCTTTCCGCGCCCACCTCTTCGATGGCCTCGGAGATGGCGGCCTCCGTCTCAGCCTCGTCGAGCTGGCGCGGCAGGTAGTCCTCGATGATGCCGATCTCCTGCAGCTCCTGCTCGGCAAGCTCGATGCGGCCGCCCTCCTCGTAGACACGCGCGCTCTCCTGGCGCTGCTTTACCATCTTGCCGAGGAGCGAGAGGATCTCGTCCTCGCCCACCTGGTCGCCGCGGCCTTCGGAGCGGGCGACGATGTCCTTTTCCTTGAGGGCGGCGTTGATGAGCCGGAGCGTGCTCAAGCGCTGGCTGTCCTTGGCTTTCATGGCGTCTTTGACGCCGTCACTGAGCCGGGAGCGCAGGTCCATGGGTCTATCCTTCGATGCGGGTTGCTCGAGGCCGGAACATAGGGGGCCGGGGCGCGTAAAACAACGCAAGCGGCACCTTGACCCCACCGCGCCTCTTTTCTACTCCCGTCCAAGTTTGCCCTCGGCGTACCATGAATTTTTGCAGGAATTCGTGCGCCCCCCGAGACAGGAGCGCCCGATGTCCACACCCGCAAAGCCCACCGCCTGCCTCGTCCTCGCCGACGGCACGATCTTCTACGGCCAAGGCTTCGGCGCCACGGGCCAGACGGAGGCCGAGCTCTGCTTCAACACCGCCATGACCGGCTACCAGGAGATCATGACCGACCCCTCCTATGCCGGCCAGATCGTGACCTTCACCTTCCCCCATATCGGCAATGTCGGCGTGAACCCCGACGATGACGAGACCGCGGATCCGGTGGCAGCGGGCATGGTCGTGAAATGGGATGTGACCGACCCGTCGAACTGGCGCGCCGCCGAAAGGCTCGATGCCTGGCTCGCCAAGCGGGGCCGGATCGGCGTCGGCGGGGTGGACACCCGCCGCCTCACCCGTGCCATCCGGAACCAGGGCGCGCCCCACGTCGCCATGGCCCATGATCCCAACGGTAAGTTCGATATCGAGGCGCTGCTGAAGGCCGCCCGCGCCTTTCCCGGGCTCGAGGGCCGCGACCTCGCCAAGGACGTCACCTGCGCGCAATCCTACCGCTGGGAAGAGATGCGCTGGGCCTGGCCCGAGGGCTATGCCCGCGTCGCCGATCCCAAGCACAAGGTCGTCGCCATCGATTACGGCGCAAAGCGCAATATCCTGCGTTGCCTCGCCTCCGCGGGCTGTGACGTGACGGTGCTGCCAGCGACGGCCACCGCCGAAGACGTGCTCGCGCTCGAACCCGATGGCCTTTTCCTGTCGAACGGCCCCGGAGATCCCGCGGCGACAGGCGTCTATGCCGTGCCGATGATCCAGCAGGTGATGGAGGCCTCCGACATGCCGGTCTTCGGCATCTGCCTCGGGCACCAGATGCTCGCGCTGGCCCTCGGCGCGAAGACCATCAAGATGAACCACGGCCATCACGGCGCGAACCATCCCGTCAAGGATATCGAAACCGGAAAGGTGGAGATCACGAGCATGAACCACGGCTTCACCGTGGACAGCCAGACCCTGCCCGAGGGGGTCATGGAAACCCATGTGAGTCTCTTCGACGGGTCGAATTGCGGAATTCGGCTGAAGGACCGCCCGGTCTACTCCGTGCAGTATCATCCGGAGGCATCTCCCGGGCCGCAGGACAGCTTCTACCTTTTTGAGCGCTTTGCGGCTGCCATGGACGGCGCGGACGCCTTCGCCCGCTAACGACTGATTAACCATTAACGTCCCATTAACCCGCCCCGCGCTACGAAGGCGCAGGAAGAGGGGAATGGATCATGGCTCACGTCCGGTCGCTGGGCGGCTTTTCCGGCGCTGATACGGAGGCCCGAGCGCCGCGCCGTGTCGGCCCCAAACCGTGGGACACGCTCGACGAGCTGACCCGCAGCGGGACCATCCCCCTAGACCGCGCCGAGAGCGCGCGACGCGCCGCAAAGCGCACGGGCTCGCGGCCAGAGGACATCATCCTTCACCGGCGCCTCGCCACCGAGGCTCAGATCGCGGCGGCACGGGCCACGGTACTCGGCGTTCAGCTCGCCGATCTCGACAGGTATCCGCCCGAGCGGCTCCTGCTTGACGCCATTGGCGCCACGGAGGCCATCCGCCTCGGCGTGCTGCCCTGGCGCCGGCTGGGGAACACGACGCTCGTCGCTGCTCCCTCCCAGGAGGCTTTCGAGGCGGCCGGGCCCGCCCTCACCGCGTCTCTCGGCCCGTGCGCGCTCGTCATCGCCGAGCCCAACGCCATCACGCACGCAATCCTGCGCAAGAAGCGCACCTACCTGACGCGCCTCGCAGAAACGCGCGTGCCCATCCGCGAAAGCTGCCGCGCCCTGTTCGGCGCACGCTGGGAGATCGGCATCGCGGCACTCGCCGTCGCCTTGCTCATCGCGCTTGCCTTCGCCGGCGGGCCTGTGCTGCTCGTTGCCACGTGCTGGGCCCTCCTGACGCTCGTGGCCACGACACTTCTCAAGATCGCCGCAGCCGTGATCTCGCTGATCCGAAAGGTCCCTGCCCCGCCGGACATGCGCGGCCTGCAGACCGCCGCCCTGCCGCGCATCTCGATCCTCGTGCCGCTCTACCAGGAAACCCGCATCGCGCAGCACCTCCTCGCGCGCTTGCAAAAGCTCAACTACCCGCGCGACCGGCTCGACGTGATCCTCATTACCGAGCGGGAGGACTTCACCACCCGGGACACGCTGGCGGCCACGGCGCTTCCGCACTGGTTCCGCCATCTCACGGTCCCGCCGGGACGCGTGAAGACGAAGCCGCGCGCGCTCAATTTCGCCCTCGATCATTGCCGGGGGACGATCGTGGGCGTCTACGATGCCGAGGATGCCCCGGAGCCTGATCAGCTCCTTCACGTGGCCGGCGCCTTTGCCCGCGCGGAGGGCGACGTGGCCTGCCTGCAAGGGCGGCTCGACTACTACAATCCCGAGGAAAACTGGCTCTCCCGGTGCTTCACGATGGAGTATGCTGCGTGGTTTCGCGTGCTGCTCCCAGGCCTCGCGGCGCTACGTTTTCCAGTGCCGCTGGGCGGAACGACGCTCTTCTTTCGCCGCGCCGCGCTCGAAGAGCTGCACGGCTGGGACGCCCATAACGTCACCGAGGATGCCGATCTGGGCCTCCGCCTCGCGCGGAAGGGGCTCCGCACGGAACTCATCGACACGGTTACCCACGAAGAGGCCAACTGCCGCGCGTGGCCATGGGTGCGGCAACGCTCGCGGTGGCTCAAGGGCTATGCCATCACCTACGCGGCCCATATGCGCCGACCCGCCGCGCTCTGGCGCGACCTTGGCCCATGGGGCTTCATCGGCGTGCAAGTGCTCTTTCTGTGCACGCTTTCGCAGTTCTTGCTTGCGCCGCTTTTGTGGAGCTTTTGGCTCGTGGTCTTCGGATGGGCGCATCCCATCCTGCCGTTTCTCCCGGAGAATGGTCTCCTATGGATTATGGGCCTTTTCATCGTCAGCGAACTAAGTGGCCTCGGCCTCGTGTCCCTCGGCCTCAGACAGACGCGGCACGGACATATCTGGCCCTGGATGCTCTCGCTGCCCGCCTACTTCCCGCTGGGCACAGCGGCAGCCTACAAGGCCGCGGGAGAGCTTCTCGGCCGACCTTTTTATTGGGACAAGACGGTGCACGGCGTGACGCTGACGGCCGAGCCCTGAAGCTGCCTACTCGGCGGCCTCGTTCTTGAGGCGCGTGACGAAGGCCTTGCTGAGATGCGAGCGCAGCGCCTCGTCTGCGGCGTCGCCATCACGGGCACGGATGGCATCCACCACCGCCTGATGCTCGGCCAGCGCCACCTCCCCCCGGCCCTCGACGGCGAGGGAGGTCGTCGCCATGAGCGCCATGAAGCGATGCACGAGATCAAGCTGCTGCACGAGGAAGCGATTGTGCGACGCGAGGTGGACGAGCTTGTGAAAGCGCCTGTTGGAATGAGACAGCGCCTGCGGATCCCCGATGAGCGCGCGATCGGCGTCCACCATGCTCTGAAGGACCTCAATCTCCTCTGACGTGGCATGCTGTGCGGCGAGCTGTGCCGCGAGCCCCTCGAGCTCGGAGCGCACGACATAGAGCTCGGCCAGTTCATTGTGATCGAGCGAGGACACGATGAGCGAGCGCCCGTCGCGCGTGAGCATGGATTGGGTCTCCAGCCGCTGCAGCGCTTCGCGGATCGGGGTGCGCGACACGCCAAACCGGTCAGCGAGCTCGCTTTCAACGAGACGGTCGCCGGGCTTGTAGACGCCCATGTCGATAGCCTCGAGGATCATCGAGTATGCATCGCGAACGGGAACTTTCACATCCATTGCCGGCGCCTCTTTCGCAGCTGTGTCAGCTTACCCTCACAGGTGAGTGTCAATCAAGCCCACGATGGTCTGCGTTGGACGGCAAGATAAGCCGCGCTAGCCTCAAAGCCATGTTCGATACATGGGTCTTCGACCTCGACAACACGCTCTATCCCCCCGAAGCTCGGCTCTTCGATCAAATCGAACGGCGCATGGCCTCCTTCATCTCGCGTCGTTTGTCGGTGTCTGACGAGGCCGCGCACGACCTCAGGTCGCGCTACTGGGCTAACCACGGGACGACGCTGGCGGGCCTCATGGCCCACCACGACGTGGAGCCGGGCGAGTTTCTCGCAGACGTCCATGACATTGATTTCACTGGTCTTGCACCGCATCCACCGCTCGCCGACGCTCTCGACCTCCTGCCCGGGCGCAAGATCATCTTCACCAATGGCGATGTGCCCTATGCGCGCAACGTGCTCACGGCCATCGGCCTCGCCGAGAGTTTCGACGCGCTCTACGGGATTGAGCACGCGCGCTACATTCCCAAGCCCGCGGCAGAAGCTTTCGAAGCCATCATCGCGCTCGACGGCCTCGCGCCCGAGCGGGCCGTCATGTTCGAAGATACGCAGCGCAATCTCGAGGTGCCCCATGCGCTGGGCATGACGACGGTCTATGTCGGGCCCGATGCGGCTGCTGGGCCTCACGTGCACCATACAACGTCGGATCTGGCGGGCTTTTTGTCTCAGATTGGCCATGCTGCGTTGCCGCAAATGGGCGGGAGCATAGGTTAGCCTCATGTTTGACCGCACAGACATCCTTATTTCCGGCGGCGGTGTCGCCGGGCTTACCGCAGCAGCCGCCTTTGGCAGCGCTGGCTTCAACGTCATCTGCGTGGATCCCGCGCCCCCCGTCACGGAGCGTGACGCGGAAGAGGCGGATTTGCGGACGACGGCCTTCCTGCAACCTGCCCAGAACTTCCTGAACAGGGTTGGCGTCTGGCCGCTGATGGCCCCGGAAAGCACGCCCCTGGCCACGATGCGCATCGTCGATGCCGGCGGCGCGGAGCCCGTGGCGCGCGTCAGCCGCGATTTCGAGAGCGGGGATGTGAGCGACGGGCCCTTTGGCTACAACGTGCCCAACTGGCTGATCCGCCGCGTGCTGCTTGAGCGGTTGGAAGAATTGCCCAATGTCAGCTTCCGCCCCGGGGTCGCCACCACGCGCTTTCTCGCCCGCACGACAGAAGCGCTCGCCACGCTGAGCGATGGTGCGCGCATCTCCGCCCGCATGGCCATCGCCGCGGACGGTCGCGACAGCTTCATTCGCAAGGCCCTGAACATCGGCGCGCGCCGAATGGAGTTCGGCCAACGCGCGCTTACTTTCAGCGTCACCCATGACGCCCCGCACGAGAATGTCTCGACGGAAATTCACCGGACCGGTGGCCCGTTCACCCTCGTCCCGCTTCCGGACTACGAGGGAAAGCCGTGCTCGGCGGTTGTCTGGATGGAGACGGAGGATAACGCGCAGGCGCTGCTCGCGCTCGACACGGAAGACTTCGAGGCCGCGGCTACGGCCCGCTCGGCGGGGCTCTTCGGTGTGTTGCGCCTCGCCTCCCGCCGCACCTCCTGGCCCATTATCAGCCAGCTGTCGGATCGCTTCTTTGGCCCGCGCACGGCCGTCGTGGCCGAGGCCGCCCATGTCGTCCCGCCCATCGGAGCGCAGGGCCTCAACATGAGCCTCTCGGACCTTTCGACCCTTCTGGACCTTGCCACGGAAGATGCGGACGCGCTGGGCTCCGAAACCATGCTCAAACGCTACGAGGAGGCGCGCTACGGCGATGTGCGAACGCGTGTGCTGGGCGTCAGCGTGCTCAACCGCACGTCCATGGCCGATCTCGGTGCCGTCAGGGACGCGCGTGCCTTCGGGATCCGCGCGATCCACGATATCACGCCCGTCCGCACGACCCTCATGAAGCTCGGAATGGGCCGCAGCAGCTCCTAGAGCACCTTGTCGACGACGCGCCTGAGCCGTGCCACCGTGGCGTCCACATCGCGCAGCTTGTCGAGGCCGAACAGGCCGATGCGGAAGGTGCGGAAATCCTCGGGCTCATCGCATTGCAGCGGCACGCCCGCCGCGATCTGCATGCCTTCGGCAGCGAAGCGCGCGCCATTCTGGACATCGGCATCGGCGGTGTAGCTCACCACGACGCCCGGCGCCTGAAACCCTTCGGCGGCGACGGAGCGGATCCCCTTTTCCTCCATGAGCGCGCGCACGGCCCGGCCAAGCGCCCATTGCGCTGATTTCGCGGCCTCGAACCCGAATTCCCGCGTCTCAGCGACCGCGTTCCGAAAGTGAACGAGGCCATCGGTGGGCATCGTGGCGTGGTAGGCGTGCTTGCCCGCCTCGTAGGTCTCCATGATGGAGAGCCACTTGCCGAGGTCGATGGCAAAGCTGTTGGATTGCGTGGCCTTTACGCGTTCGATCGCGCGCGCGGACAGCATGACGAGCCCGGCAGATGGCGTGGAAGACCAGCCCTTCTGCGGCGCAGAGATCAGCACGTCGACGCCAGTGGCCGCCATATCCACCCAGATGCAGCCCGACGCGATGCAATCGAGCACCATGAGCGCGCCCACCTCGTGGGCAGCGGCGGCGAGACTCGCGATATACTCGTCGGGCAGAATGACGCCTGCGGAGGTCTCCACGTGGGGGGCAAAGACGATATCTGGCTTCACCTCGTGGATCTTCGCCACGACCTCCTCGATGGGCGCGGGCCGGAAGGGGGATTGCGGGGCGTTGCCCGTCCGCCGGGCCTTGATCACCTCGGTCTCGGCGGTGAATTGCCCGCTCTCGAAGATCTGGCTCCACCGGTAAGAGAACCAGCCATTGCGCACGACAAGCGCGCGGGCATCCTGCCCGAATTGGCGCGCCACCGCTTCCATGGCGTAGGTGCCGCCGCCCGGGATGATGGCCACGCCCTCCGCGCCATAGACCTCCTTCAGCGCGCTCGAGAGATCGCGCATGACCTGGCCGAAAGACGCGCTCATGGAATTGAGCGAGCGATCGGTGAAGACGACGGAGAATTCGTCCAGCCCCTCGGGGTCCACTGTGTCGAGCAATGCCATGGTATCCTCCCTGAAAACCGACGTACTGGGTAAAGGCCCGCCGAAGCCTTGGCAAAGTCTACTTCGGTATACTTTGCCTGTTTTTTCCGGGTCTTGGGCGTTCCGGGTTCGATTTTGGATGCGCGAGTTTCCCATACGCGCCACACGTCCCGGACCTGATCCGGGACCTCGTGGTTTGGAGGTGGAGGCCCCGGGTCAGGCCCGGGGCATGAGGCTCTCCAAGGGCCCCTCGCGCACCTCTTCGGACAGCAGCACGTTCGACTCGATATCGCCCACGCCCGGCAAGGTCATGATCCGGCGGCGGAGCACGCGCTCGAAATCGGCGATGTCGCGGGCCGTGACGCGCACGCGGTAATCGTAGAGGCCAAGCACGTGGTCGACCCGCTGCACCTCGGGAATGGCGGAAATCGCGCGCTCGAAATCCTCGAGGCTCACCCGCCCGCGCGTCGCCAGCTTGATCCCCAGAAAGACCGTTACGCCGAAGCCCAGCGCCTTTTCATCGAGATCGAGGCGCGCCCCTTTCAGGATGCCCGCCGCGCGCAGTTTCTTCAGGCGGCGCCAGGTAGCGGGTTGCGACAGTCCCACGCGTCGACCGAGATCGGCCGTACCCTGCGTGGCGTCGGCATGGAGCGCGCGGAGAAGCGCCACATCGATGGCGTCGGGGATCATGGCGGCGGTCATAGCGGCAGCCCCTCGCGGCGCGAAACCTCCGCCACATGCATCAGCGCCTCGATATCGGCGATGTGGGGCAGCGTGAGGATGTGGTCACGGTAGAGCGCCTGGTAGTGTCCCATGTCACGGGCGATGACCGACAGCCGGATATCGACGCGGCCGAGAAAGGTCTGCAGCTCAATCACCTCCGGCACGGCGCGCGCCGCAGCGAGGAAATCATCGAATGCGCGGGGCGTTTTCTCGAGCGTGATGCGCAGAGAGACCTCCACGGCGTAGCCGAGCGCGCGCCAGTCGATGCGGGCGCGGGAGGCGCGGATCACGCCGTCGGCGCGGAGCCTTTCGATCCGCCGCGCGGCCGTGGCCTGCGGCACCCGCGCCGCCTCGGCGAGGGCTGCGAGCGGCTGTTCAGGGTCGTCCTGCAGGTAGCGCAGTAGGCGGCGATCGGTGGCGTCAAGCATGGTTTTGTCGATATCAGCCATGTACGCGCATGAAAACGCCGAGATCGCAGCAATTTTGGAAAGATGAAGGAGTGAGCGTCACGCCCGGATGGGGTAGCAGGGCGCCAGTTTCATCCAAGGGAGGACGCCATGCGCGTTTACTATGATCGCGATTGCGATGTGAATATCATCAAGGACAAGAAGGTTGCCATCCTCGGCTACGGCTCCCAGGGCCACGCCCACGCGCTCAACCTTCGCGACAGCGGCGCGAAGAACCTCGCCGTGGCACTCCGCGAGGGCTCCCCTTCCGCGAAGAAGGCCGAGGGCGAGGGCCTCACGGTCATGGGGATCGCCGAGGCGGCGGCTTGGTGCGACGTCATGATGTTTACCATGCCTGACGAGCTGCAGGCCGAGACGTATCGCAAGCACGTCAAGGACAACTTGAAGCCCGGCGCGGCCATTGCCTTTGCGCACGGCCTCAACGTGCATTTCGGCCTGATCGAGGCGCCCGCTGAGGTCGACGTCATCATGATGGCACCTAAGGGCCCCGGCCACACGGTGCGTGGCGAATACACGAAGGGCGGCGGGGTCCCCTGCCTCGTGGCCGTGCACAACGACGCCTCCGGCAAGGCGCTGGAAATCGGCCTGTCCTATTGCTCCGCCATCGGCGGCGGGCGCTCCGGCATCATCGAGACGAACTTCAAGGAAGAGTGCGAGACCGACCTCTTCGGCGAGCAGGCCGTGCTTTGCGGCGGCCTCGTGGAGCTCATCCGCATGGGCTTCGAGACGCTGGTGGAAGCGGGCTACGCGCCCGAGATGGCCTATTTCGAGTGTCTCCACGAGGTGAAGCTCATCGTGGACCTCATCTACGAAGGCGGCATCGCCAACATGAACTACTCCATCTCGAATACGGCGGAGTACGGTGAATACGTCTCCGGCCCGCGCGTGCTGCCCTATGACGAAACGAAGGCCCGCATGAAAGCCATCTTGACCGACATCCAGACCGGCAAGTTCGTCCGGGACTTCATGCAGGAAAACCAGGTGGGCCAGCCCTTCTTCAAGGGCACCCGGCGGATGAACGACGCGCACCAGATCGAGGAAGTCGGTGAGAAACTGCGCGGGATGATGCCGTGGATTTCCGCGGGCAAGCTCGTGGATCAGGCCAAGAACTGACGCGTCTTCGGACAAACAAAGGGCCCCGGGCAGTTTTGCCGCGGGGCCCTTTTTCTTTACGGAGCTTGGCGATCACTCGGCGCATCCGCGGCCAAGGAGCTCTTGGGGATGGTGTCATCCTCTTTGCGCTCCAGCGTTTTCTTTTTTGACCTCAGCGCGCCGATGATGACGAGCGTGAAGGTCGTAAGGGCGAGAATTGCGAGAAGCGGAAACGTGTCCATCGTATCTTCCTTTCTTGCGTGGGTGCGGACCCTTTTTGTGAAGAGACAACGACATCCACGGCCGAGCGTTCCATAGACACCCTGACGCAAGATCACGGCGCCGTGAGGATCGTGCCTTCTTCAGGTCACCGCCTGCCAAATCTGCAGCGCCTGCCGTGTGGGCGCGACATCGTGGATCCGCAGAATCTGGGCACCCTGCGCCACGCCTGCCAGCGCCACGGCGACGGAGCCCGGCATCCGCGCGTCTGCGGCCTCCACGCCCGATAGCGTCCCGATGAAGCGCTTGCGAGACGCGCCGAGGAGGATCGGGCACCCGAGCCCATGGAGAAGAGAGAGCCCCTTCAGCAGCGCGAGATTGTGATCCAACGTCTTACCGAAGCCGATGCCGGGATCGACGATGATCCTGTCCCGCGCGACGCCTGCAGCCAGCGCCGCCTCCACCTGCCCCTCGAGCGCGTCGAACACGTCGAGCAACACGTGCTCGTAGCGCGGATCTTGCTGCATCGTCTTGGGATCACCCTTCGCGTGCATGATGCAGATCGGCACGCCGGTATGCGCGGCGAGGGGCGCCATGGCCGGGTCGAAGTGAAGTCCCGAGACGTCATTCAAGAGACGTGCCCCGGCGGCCAACGCGGCCTCGCCCACGGCGGCCTTTCTCGTGTCGATGGAGATCGGGAGCTTGGTGTCCATTGCCGCGATGGCAGAAGACGTGCGTGCGATCTCCACATCCGTAGGCACGGTTTCTGCGCCGGGCCGCGTGCTCTCACCGCCAATATCGAGGAGATCGGCCCCCTCGCCTTCCATCCGCTCGGCATGCGCGACCGCGCTCTCTGTGCTGTCGTAGCGGCCGCCATCAGAGAAGCTGTCGGGCGTGACGTTGAGGATGCCCATGAGGCGTGGCTGGTCCATGGATAGGCCGGCGATGTCCGCGCGTGGTGCCTCGAGACGCTCTAGTACGTGGGAGGGGACGGCCCGCCAATGCACGATGCGCGCACCCTCCCGCGTGATCTCCTCGACATGGGAGAAACGCAGCCATCCGCCTGCGAGCCGCGGGCCCGGCGCGCCGCGCTGCGGCAAGGGTCGGTAGTATCGTCTCAACGAAGGCCGTCGCGCTGGGGCACGTCGCACGCGGCGACGTCCAGACCGAGGGTAAGGATTTCCGCCGCCTGCATCTCGCTGGCCAGCCAGGAGATCAACGCGCCGGCGTCGGCGCTTTCCGGGCCTTCGACCGCGTCGAGCACCATTTTGGACGGGGCCCAGACGCTGATCTGCCCGTGGCGCATGCCCCAATCGAGCTCGGTCCGCGTGCCGACGACGACGCAGCGCGGGTCTCGCCCGGCGAGCATCCACGCATTTTGCTCGATGGCCAGAAGATCGATCCGACGCTGAACCGGCGCATTGCCGCCCTCGGGCGCGGGCGCCTCGGGGAAACCGACGCAAAGAATGAGGGGAGAGGGCTCGGCTGCAAGTGCGTCGAGCAGATGCGAAAGCGCATCATCCGAGATCTGGCGATTGCCCACGGCCACGATGCGCGGCTGCGGCGTATCTTCGATGGAACGGACCTTCGGGCCAGCGCTCCGCACGATCTCCACGCCCAACGTCCCGGGCCCGCGATCGAGCTTCTCGATGCGCAGAAAGGCGCGCTCGGCCTGCGGCTCTACAAGGATGCGCTGCGCCACACGCTCGGCGAGCGTCTCAAGGAGGTTGAGGCGTTCTTCCGCGAGGGCGGCTTCTATGGCCTCGGTGATGCGGTCATAGCTCAGGATGCGGTCAACGTCGTCGGATAAATCTGCAGGCAAAGCAGAGACTTCCACGACGACATTGAAGCGGATGCGCTGGGTGACGCCTCGCTCCGCCTGGAATGCGCCGATCTCTGCATCGAGAACAAGATCGCGCACGCTAATCCTGTCACGCTCCGGCGCGTCGGCGCGGGCACGTTCCTCGGGATGGGCGAAGGCGAGCGAAAGATCACGGGACATAGCGCGGCGATACTAGCGCGGCGGGCCGCTCGCAAGCGCCCGCGCGCGACGCCTCGGCGCTCACCCGCGGCGGTAGAACTTGTGATAGCCGATGGTTGTCGTGTGTTCGAACACGCGCGACCAGCGTGGGCTGACGGACTGCGTGTGGTAGAACTGCGCGCCATTCGTAAGATTACCCGCCGCGCCCGCCATGGAGAGCCGCGCCACGCGCCCCACGAGACGCCAAGCGATGGGCTCACGAATGACCTCGGCATGACCGTCACAGGTATAGGTGAACTGGCAGCGATAGCGCTCTCCCGTGCCTTGATTGATCACCTTGCAGACGGTGTTTGGGAAGCGGGGGCTCTCGACACGGTTAAGAATCACCTCGGCAACGGCGAACTGCCCTTTCACGCTCTCCCCACGAGCTTCGAAATAGAGCGCCTCCGCGAGGCAACGCCATTCAGGCCCGCCCTCGATAAAAGGCTGTGTTTTCAGCCATGCATTCGAGAATTGGACGTCCGGCGCATCGCCTTCGATGCGCGCCCGGGGCGACAGGAGGCGCGCGGTGGTCGACGCGTCCAATTTTGACAAACTCTTGGCCTCGAACGCCACAGCCCCCGAAATTGCGAGCGTGGTGTTCTGGGCAGCCAGCGGCATTGCGAAAGCAAAAATTGCCGCAATTACAGCAAGATAGCGCATAAAATTGTTCCTTTAGGTCAGAAACCCATGGGGCAGCATTGCGTCAACTGCTGCTCGTAACTCTTTGTTTTAAAGGAGTCCAGACTGTGGCGCTGATTAGGTACGCCGCGTCACCGCTACCGGGCGGTTGCCCGCTCATCAAGGGCCACATGGGCTGCTGCGAGCCGTGCGCCGGGCACGCGAAATGGCGAGCAGGAGACATAGGTGAAGCCGGCCTCCCGGCACATCCTGATCGCCTCCGGATCCCCGCCATGCTCGCCACAGAGGCTGAGCACCACGTCCGGGCGCGCGCTGCGCCCGCGCTCTGCCCCGATCCGGAGCAGTTCGCCCACACCGTCGGTGTCCAGTCGATGGAAGGGATCCTCGGGGTAAACCCCCTGCTGCACGTAGTCCGACATGAAACGCCCCGCATCATCGCGCGAAAGCCCGTAGGTCATCTGCGTGAGATCGTTCGTGCCAAAGCTCAGAAAGGCCGTATGGGGCGCGATATCACCGGCCCGCAGGGCTGCGCGGGGGGTCTCCACCATCACGCCGATCGTATAGCTCAAATCGCGACCCGTCTCGGCGCGCACGGCTGCCGCCACCGCGTCGATGCGCTTTCGGACGAGCTCCACTTCCCGCCGGGCGGTGACGAGCGGGATCATGATCTCTGGCGTCACGTCGCCGACGCTGAGCGCGGCTTCGAGGATCGCCCGCACCTGCATATCATAGATTTCGGGCATCGTGATCGCGAGCCGCACGCCACGCATGCCGAGCATGGGATTGTATTCAGTAAGAGAACGCACCCTTTCCTCCACCTCGCGCACGGGCAGACCGAGCGCCCCGGCAAGGTCGCGCAGGCCTTCGCGGCCCGACGGCAAGAACTCGTGGAGGGGCGGATCGAGGAGGCGCACGCAGACGGGCCGCCCTTCCATGATCCGGAAAAGCTTCGAGAAATCAGCACGCTGCATCGGCAAGAGGCGCTCGAGCACCGCAGCCCGATCCTCCGGGCTCCCCGCGAAGATCATCTCGCGCATAACCGTGAGGCGGTCACCCTCGAAGAACATGTGCTCCGTGCGGCAAAGCCCGATCCCCTCGGCGGCAAATCCCGCGGCGCGCTCGGCTTCCTCGGTGGTGTCCGCGTTGGCGCGCACGCCGATGTCCCGGATCGCGTCTGCCCAGCTCAGCAAGGTGGCGACGTTGTCGTCGAGCCCGGCCTTCGTGAGCTCAGCCGCGCCGGCAAGTACCTGCCCTGTCGTGCCGTCGATCGTGATCGTGTCACCCTCGCAGAAGCGTCGTCCAAATGCCTCGAAAGCGCGCTTGCCGTCCTGGACGGAGATGTCGCTCGCGCCGACGACGCAAGGCAGCCCAAAGCCGCGCCCGATCACGGCGGCGTGGCTCGTGATCCCGCCGCGCTCGGTCAAGACCGCCTGGGCCGCGTGCATGCCGCGGATATCCTCCGGCGTCGTCTCCCGGCGCACCAGAACGCAGGCCTCTCCGCGCGCGGCGCTGGCCTGCGCCTCGGCGGAGGAAAAGACGATGCGCCCGGAGGCCGCGCCCGGGGAGGCCGCGATGCCCCGCGCGATGACGTCGCGCGATGCGCCCGGCGCGATCTGGGAGTGCAGCAATTCTGACAAGGTGGATGGTGTGATCCGGCGAACGGCCTCTTCGCGGGTGATGACCCCGTCCTCGGCCAGGGCCACGGCCACGGTGACCGCGGCCCGAGACGACCGGGAGATCCTCACCGCATCGAGGATCGCCAGCGCGCCGTTCTCGATGGCGAACTTGATCTCCATCTCCTCCCGCAGCCGCTGCCGCGCAATATCGCCGTATTCGAGGAGCTCGGCAAAAACCTCTGGCTGATGCTCCTCGAGCGATGGGCCGCGGGGGTCCCGTGTCAGGTAGATGGCGTCGGATTCACCTTGCGCCTCGCGGCCGTGGGCGCGGCTCAGGTAGCGGCCGGTCACCTGCGGTTTGCCGTCCTCGGACGAGACGTACTGGATCACGCCGCTGCCGCGTTCTCCCTCGACCGGCATGGGTGCCATGCGCTGGATGATCAGGCCAAGGCCTGCATCCGCCGGCGCGCCCTGCGCCTGTCGGAGAAGCCGGGCCGACGTGCCCTCCCAGGCCCTGGCCATGGCGCGCAGGACTTCTGCGAGCTGTGTTCCTGTCTCCTGCGGCAGCGGCTCGCCCGCCTCGTCTTCATAGGCGTCGAGCGCTGCGCGCAGCGTCGCGGCATCCGGCGTCCCGAGTTCGGGGAACGCGTCGGCGTCGAGCCGCGCGACGTGGAGCGCGTAAGACTGGATGAACCGGAGATAGAGCGCCGTCGCCGCAGCCTCCCCGATCGTTTCGCAGAGGGCGGCGTGGCGCGCTCCGTTCATGCCGATATTGAGGATCGCGGCTGGCCCGCCCCAGTCCGCGTGCTCCGAGGAGGGACGGACCGAAAGGAGATCGCTGGCCTCGAAAGGCCCGAGGATCGTGGCGAGATCAGGCGCCGCCCCCGCTGCGATGCGGCGCACCGTGGAAAAGCAGAGCGCCACTGTCGTCGGCACCGGCATGCCCAGTCGAATAAGGCGCTGCAGGCATTTCGCACGCCCCCCGTGGAACCGCGACTTCATGTGCGCAGTGGGCGTTATCGGCGCGATATCGGAAACTTGGAGCTCTTGCTGCACTGCGGCATCCCTTCACCGGCAGATTACGCTTTAGGCGCTGCAAATCAAGGGAAGCCTCCAAGACGCCGTTTCGGCACGCAGCTTAGCCTTCGATCCGCGTCAAATCTGCCACCTGGCCCACGGTGGAGCGGATCTGGCTCAGAAGGTTGAGCCGGTTGCGCCGCACCGTTTGCGCATCGGCGTTGATCTTGACCGCGTCGAAGAAGGCGTCGATCGGCGCGCGCAGCTCGGCCATGGCGCCCATGGCGGAGATGAAATCCTCGGCCTCCATGGCAGGCTTGATCTTGCCCTCCGCCGTCTCGAGCGCCGAGAAAAGCGCCTTCTCCTCCTCGGCCTCGGCGAATTTCATGTCCGCGCCGTAGGAGTATTCGACCCCGTCCGCGTCCTCGGCCTGGCTCAAGATATTGTTGGCGCGCTTGAAGCCCTGCACGAGGTTTGTGCCGTTTTCCGTGTTCATGACCTCTTGAAGTGCCGTTGCACGCCTCACGAGGAGGCTCAGGTCGTCATTGCTCGGCATGGCGAGGCAGGCATCGATGACGTCGTGCCGGATTCCACGGTCACGGAGGTAGACCTTGAGGCGGTCGTGGAAGAAGGATGTGAGGTCCCCTGCCCATTCCGCATCCCCGAAGATCCGGGCCAGCGGCAGCGTGAGGCCGTTTTCATCTACGATCCGCAGGACGCCAAGACATGCCCGGCGCAGGGCATACGGATCCTTGGAGCCCGTGGGCTTCTCGTCGATCGCCCAGAACCCCATGAGGATATCGAGCTTTTCAGCCAGCGAGACGGCCACGCTCGCCGGTTCGGTCGGGGCGGCATCCGAAGGGCCGAGCGGGGCGTAGTGATCGCGTGCCGCGTTGGCGACGGCCTCTGGCTGCCCCGCTTCGAGCGCGTAGTAGCGACCCATCGTGCCCTGCAGTTCGGGGAACTCGTAGACCATCTCCGAGGCGAGGTCGGCCTTCGCGATCTTGGCGGCCGCTTCGGCCTGCTCGGGATCGGCGCCCACCGCGGGTGCGAGGTCTCGAGCCAGCGCCGCAATGCGGGCGATGCGCTCGGCCTGCGTGCCGAGCTTGGCGTGGAAGGTCACGTTTTCAAGGCTCTCGAGCCACGCGCCCATCCCCGCCTTCGCCACGCGCAGGTCGTTCTCCCAGAAGAACTTGGCGTCCGAAAGACGCGCTGCGAGGACCTTCTGGTTGCCTGCGAGGATCGTCGCGCCCCCATCGGCGGTCTCCCGGTTGGCCACGGTGATGAAGCGCTCGATCCGGCCCGTCTTCGGGTGACGGACAGAGAAGAACTTCTGGTGTTCCTTCATGGAGGTCTGCAACACCTCCGGCGGGAGGCCGAGGAACGCTTCGCCGATCTCACCCATGAGCACGACCGGCCATTCCACGAGGCCCGCCACCTCCGCCAGGAGCCCGCGATCCTCGACGACCTCTAGGCCCACGGCCTCCGCCTGCCGCACGGCATCTTTCCAGATCATCTCTTGCCGCGTCTCGGCGCGCAGGATCACGTGGTGCTTTTTAAGCTCCGCTTCGTATTGCGCCACGTCAGTCACGGCAAAGCGCGCGGGTGCCATGAAGCGGTGGCCGCCGGTTGTGTTTCCCGCCTCGAATTGATCCACCGTCACAGGCACCACCGCGCCATCGAGGATGCACAGGATCGATTGCAGAGGGCGCACCCAGCGCAAGCTGCCCGTGCCCCAGCGCATGGATTTTGGCCACGGGAAGCCGCGCACAGCCTTTTCCAGCGCCTCGGCGATGATCTCGGCGGCGGGGCGGCCCGGCTTCGTGATCTGCGCGAAGTAGACCTGGCCCTTCTTGTCCTCCCGGATCTCGAGGTTTTCCTTGGTCACGCCCGCGCCGCGCAGAAAGCCCTCGAGGGCCTTCTCCGGCGCGCCGACCTTGGGGCCCTTGCGTTCCTCAGTCACGGTGGGGCTTTCGGCGAGAAGGCCCGTGACGGAGAGGGCGAGGCGGCGCGGGGTCGCGAAATGCTCGGCGCTCTCATAGGTCAGGCCCGCGCCGGTCAGCGCCTCGCAGACGAGCCGTTCCAAATCCGCGGAGGCGCGCGCCTGCATGCCTGCCGGAATTTCCTCGGAGAAGAGTTCGATCAGGAGATCAGGCATTCACTGCGTCCTTTCGGGGCAATCGTCGCCCGCTGGCGTGCCGTCATAGAGGCGGTCACCGCAATCATTCACTTGGTGCCAGACGAAGCCCTGCCCCGCCTCGGTGATGGCGACGACACGGTCGATCCCGTATTCGAGATTGCGCGTACCGGTAAAAGCGATGGCCGTGCCCGCATCGAGGGCCGCGCCGATGGCCTCTGCATCGAAGCAGTCGAACCAGCCGGGTGCCGTGAGCGGCTCGGCCGCGTCGAAGATCTCGTAGGTCTCGGTGAGCGTGGCGAGGCTCGTGGGCGTGGTGAAACATGCGCGGAAGCGGATCGGGGAGCTGTCGGCGTCGATGGCCTCGAGGCCCTCGGTCAGGATGGGCTCCGGCTGCTGGCTGGAGAGACTGGTGAGCTCCACCGTGGCGTCCTCGACACCGTAGTAGAAGCCGTAGACCTGAGCGTAGTAGACGCCGCCGCCGACGCCCAGCGTGACGAGCACTAGAAGCACCGCGATGATCTTACCGGCCATGGCATGCCTCGGCGGAAGGGCGCGGCGGCGTCAAGCCCGACCTCGGGAGGGCCGTGGCGCTGCGCGCGATATGTCGGCCCGAGCGACAGGCAGGGCGACGGACGGACGGCCCTCGATAGTATGCTATCCCGGGGGGGAAGTGGGGCATGGCGCTGGCGCGCCGGGTGCGCCTGGCCGCCATTACGCCGCCTCCCAACCGCCTGCTTCCGTTTGCACGAAGGCGTCGGCGCAGCGTTTGGCGAGCGTGCGCACGCGCAGGATGTAGCTTTGCCGCTCGGTCACGGAGATCACGCCCCGCGCGTCGAGGAGGTTGAAGAGGTGGGAGGCCTTGATGCACTGGTCATAGGCCGGGTGCGCCATGACGATGCGTGTGCCGGTCTTGGGGTCGTCATGGGGCGTGTCAAGGATCGCGTTGCAGGCGGCCTCGGCATCCTTGAAGTGCTGCAGCAGCGTCTCGGTGTTGGCCACGTCGAAGTTCCAGCGGCTGTACTCCTGCTCGGTCTGGCGGAAGACATCGCCATAGGTGAGCGGGATCGGCACCTGCGGATCGTTATAGGGCATGTCCATCACGTGCTCGGCGCCGAGCACGTACATCGCCAGCCGCTCGAGCCCGTAGGTCAGTTCGCCCGAGACGGGATGGCAATCATGTCCGCCCACCTGCTGGAAATAGGTATATTGCGAGACCTCCATCCCGTCGCACCAGACCTCCCAACCGAGGCCCCAGGCGCCGAGCGTGGGGCTCTCCCAATCGTCTTCGACAAAGCGGATGTCATGGATCTCCATGTCGATCCCGATTGCTTCGAGCGAGCCGAGATAGAGCTCTTGCAGGTCGGGCGGGGACGGTTTGATGAGCACCTGATACTGGTAGTAGTGCTGAAGACGGTTCGGGTTCTCGCCATAGCGGCCATCTGTGGGCCTCCGGGACGGCTGCACATAGGCCGCCGCCCAGGGCCGGGTGCCGAGAGAGCGCAGCGTCGTGGCGGGGTGAAACGTGCCCGCGCCCACTTCCATGTCATAGGGTTGCAGCACTGCGCAGCCCTTTGATCCCCAGTAATTCTGGAGGCGCAGGATGATCTCCTGAAACGAACGCGGGGCGTCTTGCGCGGGCATGGGCAGCTCTCTCCGGCTGTGAGCCGTGCTTCCCTAGCCGCCGCCCCAAAGAGGGTCAATGCGGCGCTCTCCGCGAAGGCTGTAGCGGCGATGTGACAGGTGCGGGTTTTGCCGGGGTCCGACGCCGCATTTGGCGCTTTTGCGGTGCAGCATCCGCCGCTTTTGCTAATGTGTCGGGGTATTTTCAGGGGGACGCACCACAGATGCGACGGGTAATTCTTGCGGCGCTCGTATGGCTGGCAGCGAGTTCGGCGGCCGTGGCCCAGGACAGGGTCTGGATCCAGGTAGAGGCCCAGCCGAGCCTGCGGCAGGCGCAGGACCGCGTCCGGACCTATGCCGCGCGCTTGCCCGACGTGGCGGGCTTCCAGCTCTCGGCGCGCTGGTACGGCATCGCTCTCGGCCCCTACTCGCGTGCGGATGCAACCCAACGGCTCGCCGCGCTCCGCGCGGAAGGGCTCGTTCCAAGGGACTCCTACCTCGTCGAGCCCGCCCGGTTCGAGCGTCAGTTCTGGCCCATCGGGGCCGAGGACCTGCGAAACACCACGGCCATCGTGGCCCCCGCGCCAACGCTTCAACAGGAACCCGAACTCCAGCCCGCGGACGAGACACCCCGGCAGGCCCGTGCCGCAGAGGCGCTTCTTAGCCGCGATGAGAAGCGGCTCCTGCAGACCGCGCTCGCCTCCGAAGGCTTCTACAACTCAACGATCGACGGCCTTTTCGGGCGCGGCACGCGGGCCTCCATGGCCAACTGGCAGGCCGCGAACGGGTTCGAGGCCACCGGCATCCTGACGACGGCGCAACGGGTCGCGCTCATCGACAGCTACAACTCCATCCTCGACGGCCTCGGCATGGAGCGCGTCGTCGCCGCGGAAGCTGGTATCGCCATGCTCATGCCAAGCGCGCAGATCGCGTTTGACGAATTCGAGGCACCCTTCGTCCATTACCGCGCGACCGGCGAGGACGGGATCGCGCTCTCGTTGATCTCGCAGGACGGGTCGCGCGCACGGTTCCAAGGGCTCTACGACGTACTGCAGACGCTGGACGCTGTGCCCACCGACGGCCCGCGCGAACTGCGCCGCGACAGCTTCACCATCACCGGCATCGACGCCACCCGCCACACCACCGTGGACGTGCGCTACGAAGACGGCGCCATCAAGGGGTTCCTGCTGGTATGGCCCGCGGGCGATGAGAAGCGGCTGACGCGGGTCCTGAGCGAGATACGTGCGAGCTTTGCCACGCTCCCAGGCACACTCGATCCTGCCTTGTCGCCCCCGAGCGAGGACCAGTCCCTCGATCTGCTCGCCGGTCTCGAAATCCGCCAGCCGCAACGCGCGGCCACGGGCTTCTTCGTCGATGGCCGGGGCACCGTGCTCACGGCCGCCGAGACGCTCGGCGCCTGCGAGCGCGTGAGCATCGGGGCGGACGTGGATGCCGACGTCGTCTTCGCTGACGCCGATCTCGGCCTTGCCCTTCTCAAGCCGAAGCGCGCGATTTCCCCCATCGCCTACGCCACTTTCCAATCCTCCGTTCCCCGCCTGCGGGACGAAGTGGCTGTGGCCGGCTTCTCCTATGGCGGCGATCTCGGCGCGCCGACGCTGACACTCGGCGAACTCGCTGATCTCAAGGGCCTCGACGGAGAGGACAGCGTCAAGCGCCTCAAGCTCCGCGCCGAGCCGGGTGATAGCGGCGGGCCCGTCTTCGACCGCGGCGGCGCCGTGCTCGGCCTGCTGCGCCCAGCACCGGAGCGTGAAGGCCAAGTGCTGCCAGACACTGTCCGTCTCGCCGTGGATGCGGATACGATCCGCTCCCGGCTCGCGCTGGAGGGCGTGGCCATCGAGGAAGTCGATGCGTTCGCCGTTCTCGACCCGGTCGAACTCAGCACGCTGGCGGCAGATATCGCCGTCCTGGTGGAGTGCTGGTAGCGGTCAACAGATTTCGGGGGTGACATGGATGAGCGTGGGACCATCGGCCTCGAAGGCCGTTGTAACGGCATCCTGCATCTCCGAAAGCGTCTCGGGTGCCACCCCATGCGCGCCATAGGCCCTCGCCAAGGCGACGAAATCCGGATTGCGGGCCACCACTGCGTTGGGCGGGATCTGTGCGGCGATCATGCTGTCCTCGATCTCCTTGAGCTTGCCGTTGTCCCAGAGAAAGATCGGCAGTGGCAGGCCGAGCTCCACGGCGGTCCCGAGCTCTTGCAGCGTGTACTGGAAGCCGTAATCGCCCGCGATGGCCATGGTGGGCAGGCCCTTGCGCGCCACCGCGCCTCCGATGGCGGCCGGCAGCGCGTAACCCAGCGTGCCGAAACCCGTGGGGTGGTGCCAGTGGCCCGGGCGGTCCATGTCCCAGATCTCCTTCGCGGCATAGGCGAACTGCGTCATGTCCGAATAGATCATGGTCCCCTCGGGCAGGCAGTCGCGGAGCGCATCGGCCACGGGTACGATGCCCGGGCGCTCCGCGTCGACCTCCGCCCGCCAACGGCGCCGAGTGGCCGCGATCTCATCGGACAACCACCCCGCCGCGGGCGTATGGCCGGCAAGCGCGTCGAGCACCGCCTCCATGATTTCATAGCAATCGCCGAGGATCACGCGATCTTGCGGCCTCTGCTGGCCAGCGAGGACCTGCGGGTCGATATCTAGGCGGATGATGGGCGTGTCAGTCCCGAGGTCCCTGCGCCACAGGTCGACCTCCGCCAGTTCGCATCCCGCGACCACGATCAGGTCCGCCTGCCCCAGCACGCGCGCACTGTCCGGCCGCGCGAGCGTCGCCCCGAAGGACAGCGGGTGCCCCGGCGGCATGATCCCGCGCCCGGCATAGCTCATGAAGACGGCCGCGCCCGCGGCCTCGGCCAGCTTGGGATAGAGGCTCGCCCTCACGGTCGCGCCACCGCCGAGGATGAGCACAGGCCGCGTCGCGGCCTTCAGTGCCTCGGCGATGCGACGCACAGCAAGCTCATCACGCGACATATCTCCCGCCAATTCATCATTCGCGCGGGTCGGTGGTGGCGGAGCCTCTGCTTCAAGGAGCTTGATCGGCACCGAAAGGTGCGTCGGCCTCTGGCGTCTGGTGTCGAACTCCATCAGCGCCCGGTCGATGATAGCATAGGCGGCCTCGGCGGTGCGGGCTTCCTCTGACCAATCACAGACCGTTTCCGCCGCCGCGCGCTGGTCCTTCATCTGGTGAAGCTGGCCCCGCCGCGCCGCCGTCTCGTCGAGACAGGAGGAGATCGCCAGCACTGGCACGCTGTCCGAATAGGCCTGCCCCAGCGGCGTCAGCACGTTCGTGAGCCCGGGCCCCGTGATCACGTAACACACCCCCGGACGGCCTGACGCGCGGGCATAGCCATCCGCCATGAAGCCCGCCCCCTGCTCGTGGCGCGCGAGGACATGGGTGATCCCGGCCTCCGCGATCCCGCGATACATCTCCTGATTATGCACGCCGGGGATGCCGAAGATCGTATCGACGCCCCGCGCCGCCAGCATGTGCGAGATCTGGGCCCCGAGCGGTCTTCGCATCACGTCCTCCAGAAGGCACGCGTGAAGAGCACGAGGACCGCCATGAGCTCGAGCCGCCCGAGGAGCATTCCGGCGGCCAAGAGCCACTTGGCGGTGTCGTTGAGCGCGCCGAAATTCTCCGCCGGGCCGATCTCGCTGCCGAGGCCCGGCCCGATGTTGGCGATGGCCGAGGCCGCGCCGGAGACGGAGGTGATCGCGTCGAGGCCCGTCATGGACAACAGGATCGCCAGCACGATGAGCGAGCCGATGAAGACCACGAAGAACGACATGACCGAATCCATCACGTCCTGGCCCACGGGGCGCCCGTCATAGCGCGGCGTGAAGATGCCCGAAGGGCTGTAGATCTGGCGCACCTGCGCGCTGACCGAGGCGAAGAGGAGCTGGTAGCGGAAGATCTTGACCGAGCAGGACGTCGAGCCCGCGCAGCCTCCCACCAGCCCCACGAAAAAGAGCGCGACCACGGGGAACGCGCCCCAGAGCATGTAATCCTCGCTCGCGTAGCCCGTGCCGGTGATGAGCGAGGTGGTGTTGAAGAGCGCGGCCAAGGGCGCGGCGAGGCCCACCTGCCCTACCCGGAGCCAGAGCCAGATCGTGATCGCACCCACGGCGACAGCGAGCACAGCGGCGAGCCCGAGGACCTGCCGGTCCTGAAAGAGCGGGCGCGGCTCGCCGTTGAGGAGCTGCACAAAGCGCACGAAAGGCAGTGCCGCGAGGACCATGAAGAGCACGGCCACGAGCTGCGCCCCGGCGCCGAACGCCCCGAAGGACGCATCGCGCGTGGAAAAGCCACCGGTGGAGACTGTGGTGAGCGCGTGCATGATCGCCTCGAAAAGCTCGAGCCCTGCGGCGATGTAGGCCGCCGCGCACAGCGCCGTCAGCGCAACGTAGATCACAGAGATCTGTTGTGCGATCTGGGCAGCGCGGGGGAGGATCTTGCCCATGGTGTCGAAGGCCTCGGACCGGAAGATCTGCATGCCACCCACGCGCAGCTCCGGCAGGAACACCATGGCCACGACGATGATGCCCACGCCGCCCAGCCATTGCAGCATCGCGCGCCAGGCGAGCAGCCCCTCCGGCAAGGTGTCGAGCCCCGAAAAAACGGTCGATCCGGTGGTGGTGAGGCCCGACATTGCCTCAAAGAACGCGTCCGTGGGGCTCGCCTCCGTGGCCCCGATAATGAAGGGGATCGCGCCGAAGACGGGAAGTGTCACCCAGACGCCCGTTGTGAGCAGGAAAGTCTCCTGCAGCGAGAGCCCGCCGCGGTTCAGGTTATGGGTCGCGAGCGCCACGAAAAGCCCGACGAGAAAGGTAAACGCCGCCGCCTGCACGAAGACCCAGCCATGGGCATTGCCGTAAAAGAAGTCCACGCCAGCCGGGATCAGCATGACGACACCGAGCGCCGCTACGAGGAGTGCGATCACGTAGGATACCGGGCGGACGTCGATCATGGGGTCAAGCGGTGGCGGAGCATCCCGGTCCTGTCAACTCCTAGCGCCGCTTGGGATAAGGGCTCGGATCCGGCTCTTCGAGCGCGGCCAGCACGGCGCGCACGCGCTTGAGCATTGTGGCCTCTGTCTTGGCCGACGCGACTTGGTGGGCAAAGCCCCGCTGCGTGCCGGGTGTGAGCCCGGCCCAGACCTCGCCCGCGCCTTCATCTTGGGCCAACGCGTCCGCGAGCGCGGGAGGGACATCCACGGCGTCCGGGTCATCGTATCGAAACGCGATGCGGACCGGGTCCCCCTCGCCCAGCCCGGTGGCCTTCTGCATGGCCTTCGAGAAGATGAAATAGGCCCGTCCGTCGGATGTCGGATGGAGCGCGCCCTTGAAGCCTACCCCGCCGAGCTCTCCCACCACGCGCGGTCGCGCGCGCGCGGGCTCCGGCAGCCCGTCGGCAAAGGCGGGCGGCAGCCACGCCACGGTGTAGCCCATGGGCGTGTACCGCCCCACCTCACCAATGGCCTCGAACGGAAAGAAGACTTCCAAGATCGTCTCTTCACCTTTCCCGAAGAACCTGGGGAGCGCGAGGGCAGGCCCCCACGCCCGGCGCCTCAGCCCACGTGGAAAAGGGAGGCGAAGAGCCGGGGATCAAGGCTCTCGCTTGCAAAGGTCTCGCCCTCTGTCAGCACGCTCACCGCGTCATGGGAATGCAGGCTTTCTTGATGCGAGGCCACCACCCTGAAATCGCCCACGCGCGGATCGGCGAGAAGCACCTCGCAAAAGGAGCGTGCCGCGTCCTCGACGAAGATCGGGTTGGCGGCGTTCAATTCTGCAAACGCCTGCTCGTCCTCGCGCTTGACCATCACCTGCGTCTCCGTGGGCACCGCCGCGCGGCAGAGCTCCACGAGATCCTCGAACCAGAGGCACGGCGCCCCCTCCGCGAGCTCTACCGAAATCCGCGCCACGGAGCGCTGCGAGTGCGGCGTCGCAAGCTGGCCGCGCGTGGCACGGGCATGCTCGGAAAGCTCCAGCGAGCACGGGCAAGTCGACGAGTAGACGTAGTCGAGATGCACGATCTTCTTGCGCACGCCATCACGCTCCACGAGTTCGAGCGCGAGATCGTAATACTGGTAGCCCTCGAGCCCGGACCGAAGCGAGCCCACCTTCATGGGAAAGGACGTGCGCATCTGGATGCGCGCGTCAAAGCTCTCGAGATCGCTCTTATAGGCGTCGAGGGCGCGCGCCATCACGTCGAAGCTGAAGGTCTCCTCGGCATAGGCATAAAAGCTCCGCATGATGCGGCTCATGTTGATGCCCTTTTTCTCCGCCTCGAGGCTCACGGTGCCGGTGACGGAGGTCTCGAGCGTCATGGGCGCGCCGTCGCGCGTCATGTAACGGATCGGCAGCCGAAAATTCGAAATGCCCACATGTTGGATCTGCTGCTTGGCGCCCCGGATCAGGGAGGACGGCCCGTTCTGCAGATCGGGGAGCGAGGCCTTGTAGGCGCCATCCACCGAGAAATCCTCCGGATAGGCGCGTGCCAACGCTGGATAGGCGGACGGGCGGCCCGGCATCAGGCCCGCGACTTGCGGGTCGAGATCGGTAAGCTCGCTGGCGGAGACCTTGCCAGCCCAACGGCGCAACAGCGCCAGTGCGGCCTCGGCCTCTTCCCGGCTGGGCTCACGATCGATATCGGCTGCGTGGATGTTCATGGCAATTTCCCCCTTTCAACGCGGGTGCGGGCCAAGCACTTAGATGGGCGTGCGGCGTCCTATGACAACCGCCATGTTCGCATTTTGCCTGAGATTTACGCACCGCGCGAGAGCGTGGATCACCCGGATAGGTCCAGGAACATGCTATATCGCGGGATCGCCAGCCCGGCGCGCTCGACCTCCTCGGCGCGGTGGATCGTCCAACCATGGCGTGTGAAAAACGGTTGCGCATAGGCGCTGGCGTCGACAGCGAGATATGTCAGCCCCGTCGACCGCGCCGCACGCATGATTTCCGCATATAGCGTGTCTGCGAGCCCGGTGCCCCGCGCGTCCGGCGCCACGAAGGCCATGTCGATATAGCCCCTATGCGTCAGGCTCATGAAGCCCCGGATCGCCTCGCCCTCCTCGGCAACGAAACAGTGCTCCCCGCCGAGCCTCTCGGCAAAGGCCGCGCCATCGGGCACTTTGGGCGCCCAGGCCCGGCGCTGGGCCGCGTTGTATTTCTCCGCCGCTCCCACGTGGACGGCCTCGTAGAAGAGTGCCGCGCAGCCCGCGCCGTCTTCCGCGCGAAACCGCCGGATCAGCATCAGGCCGCGTCCAGCGCCGCGCTCAGATCGGCGATGAGGTCCCCACTGTCCTCCAATCCCACGGAGAGGCGGATGAGGCCCTCTGTGATCCCGAGGGCCTGACGCGTCTCCTCGCTGAGCCGCTGGTGGGTGGTGGTGGCCGGGTGTGTCACGATACTCTTGGCGTCGCCCAGATTGTTGGAGATCGTGAAAAGCTCGAGCGCGTTCAATACCTTGAAGGCCCGCGCCTTCGTACCGCAATCGATCGCGAGGAGTGTGCCGCCCGCCCCCATCTGCGCCATGGCGAGGGCGTGTTGCGGGTGGCTCTCGTGCCCGGGATAGATCACCCGCTCCAGATCGCGGCGCGCCGCCAGCGCACCTGCGAGGGCCTCGGCGGAGGCGGTCTGCGCGCGCACGCGCAGTTCGAGCGTTTCAAGGCCCTTCAGCATCATCCACGCGGTGAATGGCGACATGGAGCCGCCCGTATGCTTCATGAAGGGAACCACGAACGTCTGCAAAAAGTCGTGGCTGCCCAGAATGACACCGCCCAGCGCGCGGCCCTGCCCATCGATATGCTTGGTCGTGGAATAGATCACCACGTCCGCCCCTTGCGCAATGGCACGGGAATAGACCGGCGTGGCAAAGACGTTGTCGACCATCACCAGCGCGCCCACCTTGCGCGCGAGGGTGGATACCGCTTCGATATCAATCACTTCGAGCGCCGGATTAGACAGGCTCTCGAAAAAAACGACCCGCGTGTCGGGCCGGATCGCGGCCTCCCATTGCGGAAGCGAAGTCCCGTCGACGAACTCCACCTCGACCCCGAACCGCGGCAGGATGTCTTCGAGGATGTAGAGACAGGAGCCAAAAAGGGCGCGCGCCGCGACGACGTGATCCCCAGCCTTCAGAACCGACATCAGTGCGCCATTCACTGCCGCCATGCCGGAGGCGGTGGCAAACCCGCCCTCGGCTCCTTCGAGCGCCGCGAGGCGGTCTTCGAACATGGCGACGGTCGGGTTGCCGTAGCGCGCGTAGATGAACTCGTCCGGCCCGCTCTCGATGAAGCGTGCCTCCGCGTGCTCGGCGCTCTCATAGACGAAGCCCTGCGTGAGAAAGATCGCTTCGCTGACCTCTCCGTATTGGCTGCGGCGGATGCCTTCGTGGACAGCCTTGGTGCGTTTTTCCATCGGTGCTGCCCTCCTTCAGGCAACAAAAAAGCCCCTGCCGGCGGCAGGGGCGCAGCTACGCTCCTCACCTGTTTAGCGGTTTCTTTTACGTGGCCCGCAATCCGGCACAAATCGCCACCTCTCGTGCCTATGCCGCCCGGCGCTCCCGGTCAAGCGCGGCCCTTGCCATCCGGCGCGCGCTGGCCATCCTGAGCAGGCAAAGGAGCATTCCATGATCGATCTCTACTACTGGCCCACACCCAACGGCTGGAAAATCACGATTGCCCTCGAAGAGATGGGCCTGCCCTATAGGCTCCACGAGATCGACATCGGATCAGGCGCGCAGTTCGAGCCGGATTTCCTCAAGATCTCGCCCAACAATCGCATGCCCGCCATCGTTGATGCGGCCGGGCCCGATGGCGACCCCGTGAGCGTCTTCGAATCCGGGGCGATCCTGCTCTATCTCGCCCGCAAGACCGGCCAATTCGGCGGCGCCGATGCCCGGGGGCAGATCGCCGTGGAAGAATGGCTCATGTGGCAGATGGGCGGCGTGGGCCCTATGGCCGGACAGGCCCATCATTTCCTGAAGTTCGCCCCGAATTTCGACCCGCCCGTCGTGCTGCCCTACGCGCAGGACCGCTACCGTGGAGAAACCGCGCGCCTTTATGGGGTCCTCGACCGGAGGCTGGCGCAGAGTGAATGGGTCGCCGGGTCGGAATATACGATTGCCGACATGGCGATTTGGCCGTGGGCGTCGCTCTGGCCCGGGCAACAGCAGAGCATGGACGATAAGCCCCATCTGAAAAGGTGGCTCGCGGCTTGCTGGGCCAGGCCCGCGCTTCAAAGAGGGCAGCAGGTGCTCGCCGAGAAGCGCAAGGGCGCGGCGACCAAGGTGGAGCTCGACGCCCTTTTCGCGCGATAGCATCCCCGCAGAGAAAAAGGGCTGGCGCAAGGCCAGCCCTTTTCCCGATTTGAGTGCGCTGGATTTAGCGGCGCACGTCGATCTCTTCCTGATCGACCACGTTGCCGTTCACGATGAGCGAGGCGACGAGGTCCTGACCGGATGCCGGCGTTGCGAAGGGCACGCGGACGTCGGTGTTGGTGCCGGCGTTCAGCATGGCCGTGCCGAGCACGTCACCGGACAGCGTGGAGATCTGCACTTCACCTGCGCCAAGCGTACGAGCCACGTTCACGTCGTAGAACGTGTCGCCCTGCTCTGCACCACCGAGGATGCCGAAGGTGTTGTTTGCGGATGCGGCGCCAGCGGAGAGTGCGATGGCGGTGGCGGCGATTGCGAATTTCTTGAACATGAGAGTTCCTTTCTTTCAGTCTCGTTGGCGGGGTCAGCGCCGGGTTTGATGTGTTCCGGGCGGTGGCGGGTTAGGGTCGGTGCCGCCGTCCGATGACTGAGAAATGTGTGCTGTGACGAAAAGAAAAACCCTCGAGCCGTTCACATGAATCTGTGCATCAGGTGACATGTCCAACCCGTTGAAATGTCAGACACCCTCACGAAGGGGCGGTTCTGTGCACAGGGGCGGAGACTTGGTGCGCCGGCGCTAAGAGTTGGCGCGAATTGCATGGAAATGCGCCAATCTCGATTGTAACAATTCACAAGCGTCGCGTGATCGGCGATCGGAAAATGCAGAAAAAAGTTCGCGTTCCAGGCAGAAATCGAAAAAGGCCGGCCCGAAGGCCAGCCTTTCGGGCCGCCATGCCGAGCGCCGCGCAAATCGATGTGCCGATCTGAACGGAGCCCCGCGCGGAAACGGAGGCACCCCTTTATCAAGCGCGATGCATGAGCTGGCGTCAGGTTGCAGTGTAGCGGCTTGGAAGGATCTTCCCGATGGATGCGCCCTAGGGCGCGTCGTCCTCGATCACATGGCTCTGGAGCGCCATGATCTGCCACCAGAGAAAGACAAAAAGCGCGATGGGGAACCCGAAGGTCTCGATCGCCACCCATGTCTCGGTGCTCATGGTCCGCCAGATGATCTCGTTGGCCACCGCCAGCGCGGTAAAGGCCAGCGTCAGGCGACGGGTCAGAATCATCCAGCCCTCATCGGTCATGGGCATCATCTCGGCCATGACATAGGCGAGGAAGCTCTTGCCCCTGATAAGCCCGATCCCGAGCATGACCGCGAAGAAGCCGTAGACCAGCGTCGTCTTCATCTTGAAGAACCGCTCGTCGTTGAAATAGGCCGTCAACGCGCCGAAGAAGATGACCATGAACGCGGTGAATATCTGCATGCGGCTGAGTTTGCCCGTGAGCATCCACAGTAGGCCCATGGCCACGAGCAGGATCGGCACGAAGATGACGGTGGCCACGATGAAGCCAGAATATTCCGTGCCGCCGAAGGTGAAGATCTCGTCCTGGATACGCAGATAGATCACGAAGAATGCCACGGGCGGGCCCAGCTCGAGCACAAGCTTTGTCATCGAGTTGATTTCTTTCGTCTCCGCCAAGGCTCAGCCTCCGAATTCCACAATCACCGCGCCTGCCGCGATCGCGGCCATGAGGGCCGCGCGCCGGGGGCCCACCGTCTCCTTGAGAAAAAGCCACCCGATGAGGGCGGCGAACACGGTGGACGTTTCTCTCAGTACCGCCGCCTCGCCCACCTTGTCGAGCCGGGTCGCCACCATGATCGACCCGAAGGAGCCGAAGGCGACGAAGGCGCCAACGATCCCGCGCGCCAGAAGCGGACGCACCGGGGGGCGAAGGGGATCCCGCCAGTACAAGATGGGCCCGAGCACGACGAAATCGAAGGAAGTGAGAAAGAAGAACCACGCGAGAAAGGTGAAAGGATCCGGAATCGCGCGGATGCCGTAGGCGTCGTAGGTCGTGTAGAGCGCGACGAGTGCCCCCGTGCCCACGGCAAACCACAGCGCCGGCACGAGGCTCACGCGATCCACCTCCACATGTCTGAGATTGTAGGCTGCAAGCCCGAGGATCGCCCCGCTGAGCAGCGCCACACCCGCCCATTGCACGAGCGTGAAGACTTCCCCGAAGAAGAAGTAGGCTCCAATCACGGTGAAGATCGGCGCCGTCCCCCGGACGACAGGGTAGACCACCGTGTATGCACCACGACTGTAGGACAGCGCCATGCCGACCTTGTAGGCGAAGTGAATGACCATGGCGCCCGCCATGATCAGCCATTCCTGCCCCGCGGGCCACGGCACCACGAAGAGCGCCACCGGCGCGGACAGGAGGCAGATCCAGATATCGATGGCACCCCGCGTGAGCCAGGGATCGTGCTTGCCCTTCTGAAGCGCACCGAAAATCGCGTGAAGAAGGGCCGCCAGAAGCGCGAGGACGAGCGCCGCGCGGGTGCCCGCCTCCGTTCCCTCGATGCCGAGGATCCACTCAGTCATCGGCGAGGCTCAAGGGCGGCTGCGTCGTTTGAGTAGCTTGGGATGCAAAAAAGCCTGCCCGCGCCGCCGTTGGTCAAGCCCCATCAGGCATCGAGGCCCGTGAGCGCAGCCGCGAATTCCTCAGGGTCGAAGGGCGCGAGGTCGTCGATCTGCTCGCCCACGCCGATGGCGTGGATCGGCAGGCCGAATTTGTCGGCGAGCGCCACGAGGACACCGCCCTTCGCCGTCCCGTCGAGCTTCGTCATCACGAGACCCGAGACATCGGCGAGTTTCTGGAACGTCTCGACTTGCGAGAGCGCGTTCTGGCCGGTGGTGGCATCGAGCACGAGGAGCGTGTTGTGCGGCGCGTCGGGATCCTTCTTGCGAATGACGCGGACGATCTTGGCGAGCTCTTCCATGAGGTCAGCGCGGTTCTGCAGTCGGCCGGCCGTGTCGATCATCAGGAGGTCTGCGCCCTCGGCTTCGGCCTTCGTCATGGCATCGAAGGCAAGGCTCGCGGGGTCCGAACCCTCCGGCGCTGTCAGCACCGGCACCCCCGCGCGATCGCCCCAGACCTGAAGCTGTTCAACGGCCGCCGCGCGGAATGTGTCGCCCGCGGCAATGACCACGGACTTGCCCGCCGCGCGAAACTGCGATGCGAGCTTGCCGATGGTCGTGGTCTTGCCGGAGCCGTTCACGCCCACGACCAGCACGACCTGCGGCGTCTTCGGGTAGATCGGCAGCGGGCGCGCGACGCCCTCCATGATCCGCGCGATCTCCTGGGCCATGAGGCTCTTGATGTCGCGCGCCGACAGGCGGCGGCCCATGCGGCCCTCGGCCATGTTGGCGGTGACGCGCAGCGCCGTGTCCACTCCCATGTCGGAGGTAATGAGCAGCTCTTCGAGCTGCTCGAGCATGTCATCGTCGAGGACGCGCTTCTTTTCGCCCGGCTCCGCGGTGCGCCCCATGAGGCGACCCAAAAGCCCGGGCCGCGCGGCGGGCTCGGATGCTCTTTCGGTAACCTCTTCGACGCGGAGCGGCGCGGGCTCCCGCACCGCTTCGGGGCCCGGCCCTGGGTAAGCCTCAGGGGAAGGCTCTGGGGACGGGCGGGGAAGCGGGGGCTCAGCCGGGGGCGCCGGTGCCTCGGGCGGGGGAGGCCCCGGCTCGGAGGCCGGGGCGGGTTGCGCTTCGGGCGCCGGGGCGGGTTCAGCTTCGGGGGCCTCATCCGTGCGCATCTCGTCCCGGGCTTGATCCGGGACCTCCGCCGCCTCCACCGTCCCGCCGTCATCGACGATGGCATCGAGCCCCTCGTCGAGCTTCGAGCTGGACTTGAACAAGCGGTCTTTGAGTTTGCCGAAGAAGGACATGTCACCTCGCGTTTCCCGTCACCTAACCCTCCCACGTCGGGAGGGGAAGATGCGCGGAGGCGCTCAGAGGACGCAAGCGCGAGCTACCGAATGCCTCTGCAATGGGAGCGGCCCCGTGTGCGGCTCAGATTTCTTCGGGGAAATGCCGCATGACCGACTTGATCGGGTTCGGCGCCGCCTGCCCGAGGCCGCAGATGGAGGCGTCCACCATGACGTTCGAAAGCTCCGTCAGCAGCCCCTGATCCCAGTGATCGGCCTGCATGAGTTTCACCGCCTTCTCGCAGCCCACGCGGCAGGGCGTGCATTGCCCGCAGCTTTCATCCTCGAAGAAACGGAGCATGTTAAGCGCTGCGGCCCGCGCGCTGTCCTGATCACTCAGCACGACCACCGCCGCGGAGCCGATGAAGGTGCCGAGCGGCTGAAGCGTATCGAAGTCGAGCGGGACGTCGTTGATCGTGGCAGGCAGAAGCCCGGAGGACGGGCCGCCTGGCTGATAGGCCTTGAAGACATGCCCGTCGGCCATGCCGCCCGCGGCCGCGATGACATCCATGATCGTTGAGCCCGACGGCAGAAGATAGACGCCCGGCCGCGCCACGCGCCCCGAGACGGAATAGGAGCGCAGGCCCTTGCGGCCGTTCTTTTCCACGCCCGACAGGATCTCCGGCCCCTCACGGCAGATCCGCGCGACCCAATGGAGCGTCTCGATGTTGTGGACGAGCGTAGGCTGCCCGAAGACCCCCACCTGGGCCACGTAGGGCGGGCGATGACGGGGAATGCCGCGCTTGCCCTCGATGGACTCGATCATCGCGCTCTCTTCGCCGCAAATGTATGCCCCCGCGCCGCGGCGAAGCTCGACATAGCCCGGCGCGATGAGGCCCGCGACTTCCATGGCCTTGAGCTCGGTGGCGAGGATATGGAGCACGGCCGGGTATTCGTCGCGCATGTAGAGAAAGACGCGCTCCGCTTCCACGGCCCACGCCGCGATCAGCATCCCCTCGAGGAAGAGGTGCGGCGTGCGCTCGAGATAGTAGCGATCCTTGAAGGTTCCCGGCTCGCCCTCATCGCCGTTGACGGCGAGGTATCGCGGCCCGGGACTGGCGCGGACGAAGCCCCATTTCTTGCCAGACGGGAAACCCGCGCCGCCGAGGCCCCGAAGCCCGGCTGCGAGGACGCGCTCCTGCACCTCTTCCCAGTCCCCGTCCTCTCGGAGCTCGGCCAGAGACTTGTAGCCTCCGGCGGAGCGATAGGCGGCGAGGCCTTCATAATCCGGGATCTCCGGATGGATATGGACGGCGGCGATGGCGTCCTTGGTCTTTTCGACGGTGGCGTGGTCGACATGGTGATGCCCGAGCTCGAGGACGGGGGCGGTATCGCAGCGGCCCATGCACGGCGCGCGGAGCACGCGGACTTCGCCCGGGTCGAGCCCGGCCTCCAGAGCGGATTTCAGCTCCTGCGCCCCGGCCAATTCGCACGAGAGCGAGTCGCAGACGCGAATGGTCAGCGCCGGCGGGGGCGTTTCGCCCTCCTTCACCACGTCGAAATGGGCGTAAAACGTCGCGACCTCGTAAACCTCAGCCTGAGAAAGGCGCATCTCCTCTGCCAGAGCGCGGAGATGGGCCGCCGAGAGATGCCCGTAGGTGTCCTGGATCAGGTGGAGGAACTCGATGAGGTGATCACGCCGCCGTTCCCGCGCCCCGAGAAGCGCCTTCACCTCGTCCCACGCGCGGTCATCGAGCGGGCGCCCCTTCGTGTGGCGCCGCCCCTTGCCCTTGGCGGATTTCCAGATGCCTTTGCCTTCGTCGAGCGCCACGGCGCACCTCCTTCGTCGGTCGCGGGCAGCATAGGGCCTCCGCCCCCGGCCCGTCGCCCGAAAACGACATCTCCGCCCCGTTTCGCGCGCCCGAACGCCGCAGGGAAAGGACCGCGCGTCGCCTATGGGCGACAGGGGTTTCTCAAGCGAAGGCACTGGCCAAGCCCCGGCCCCGGTGGCACGGTCGCCCCATGCGTATCCTTGCCCTGGCCGTTGCCCTGTTCGCCTGTCCCGCTGCGGCCCAAGAGACCCCCATGACCGCGGCGGAGTTCGAAGCGTTCGTGACGGGGCGCACGCTGAGCTATGGCCGAGCAGGCGAGGCACCCTACGGCACGGAGGAGTACCTCCCGGGCCGCCAGGTCCGCTGGGCCTTCACCGGGGAAGAATGCCGGGATGGCTTCTGGTATGACGACGGGCCGCTGATCTGCTTTGTCTACGAGGACAATCCAGAGCCGCAATGCTGGCGGTTCTTCGAGGGGCCGGGCGGGCTGCGCGCCGATTTCGCGGGGCGCGATGGTGCCCCCGTCTACCAGGTGCAGGAAAGCGAGGAGCCGCTCTTTTGCCCCGGTCCGCAGATCGGTGTCTAAGCCCTAATCCCCAGCGTCGAAGAGCGAGCCCTGCGCGCCGCGCGGCGCCGCCTTTGGCTTTTTGGCAGGCGTGGCGACGTGGGCTCCCGAGCTCCCCGTAGCAAGACGACCGTCGGCAAACTCGATTTCGATCGGCTCTGCAGGTTTCACCTGCGCCTTGCGGGTGACGACCGCGCCGCCGGAGCGCACGACCGCGTAGCCGCGCTCGAGCGTGGCCTTGTAGCTCAGGGTTTCTCGCAGGCGGTCGAGGGCGGTCAGACGGTCCCGAAGCTTTGCTTGGCGCGTGGCCGAGACATCGCCGAGCCGCGTGGCCAGCCGCGTTAGTTCCTGCCGCTTCTGCGTGAGACGCTCCTCCAGCAGCCCCGGCGAGAGGCGCCCCCGAGCATCGAGGCGTTCCCGCTTCGTCGTGGAGGCGCGCAAGAGCGCGGGACCGAGCCGCGCAGCCCAGCTCGAGAGCCGCCGGCCCTCTTCCGCCAGCCCGCGGGTCAGAAGGCCCGGCCCGAGCGCCGCCTGCGCGAGGCGCACGCGGCGGCTTTGCACGGCGGAGGCCAGCGCGGGTTTTAGGCGCGCCTCCGCGAGATCGAGCCGTTGGCGCGGCGCCGCCATGAGCGCCTCTGCCCGTGGCAGCGCGCGTGAAAGATCGCGGAGTCGTTGTCCCCGCCCGTCGAGAATGGCGCCTTCGCCGCGGATGAGGCGCGCGCCCTGCTCCTCCACCCAGGCCAGAAGATCGCGGCGCACCGGCACGGCAAGCTCGGCCGCCGCCGTGGGCGTTGGCGCCCGCCGGTCACTCACGAAGTCGATGAGCGTCGTGTCGGTCTCGTGCCCCACGGCGGAGATGAGCGGGATCTCCGAAGCAGCCGCGGCGCGGGCCACGCTCTCCTCGTTGAAGCCCCAGAGGTCCTCGATGGAGCCGCCGCCGCGCGCCACGATGATGAGATCGGGCCGGGGAAGTGCGCCCCCCGGAGTGAGCGCGTTGAAGCCGGTGATGCCCGCCGTCACCTCCGGCGCGCAGTTCTGGCCCTGCACGGCCACGGGCCAGATCAGGACCTTCCGCGGAAAGCGGTCACGCAGGCGATGCAGAATATCGCGGATGACAGCGCCCGTGGGCGAGGTCACCACGCCGATCACCTCGGGCAGGTAGGGCAGCGGCTTCTTGCGCTCCGCCGCGAAAAGCCCCTCTGCCTCGAGCGCCTTCTTGCGCTTCTCGAGCATGGCCATGAGCGCCCCCTGCCCCGCCACGGCAAGCTCATCGACATTCATGTTGTATTTCGATTGCGGCCCGAACGCGGACATGCGGCCAGTGGCCACCACCTCCATCCCCTCCTCCGGCATCACGCCGAGGCCGGTCACTTGCCCCTTCCACGTGGTGCAGGAGAGCGTGTTTCGGTCATCCTTGAGATCGAAGTAGAGATGGCCCGAGCGCGCGCGCACCACGCGCCCCACCTCGCCGCGCACGCGAATGCGCCCGAACTCGCCCTCGATCGTCCGCTTGATGGCGCCAGAGAGCTCCGAGACGGAGTATTCAGGCGTGTTCATGCCGGGGGTCGGATCGTCGAGGAGGTCCATGGAGCGCTCTTGTGATGGGCTGAGCCGGAGTCTAGGACGCGCGGCGAAAGAGGGAAAGGGCGGGCCATGAACATCCTCATCCTGGGCTCGGGCGGGCGCGAACATGCGCTGGCCTGGGCGGTGAAGCAGAACCCGAAATGCGGGCGGCTCATCGTGGCGCCCGGCAATGCGGGGACCGCGGCGATCGCCTGGAATGCCGATCTCGACATCGAGGATGGCGAGGCCGTGGCGGCCTTCGCGCAGGAGCAGACGGTCGATTTCGTGATCATCGGTCCCGAAGCGCCGCTGGCGGCGGGCGTAGCCGATGCCCTGCGCGAGGCTGGTATCCTCTGCTTTGGCCCCTCCGCGGCCGCGGCCGCGCTCGAAGCCTCAAAAGCCTTCACCAAGGGCGTTTGTGACGCGGCCAGCGTGCCCACGGCGGCCTATGGCCATTTCTCCGACGCCACTGCCGCGCACGCCTACCTCGCCCGCCAGGGGGCGCCCATCGTCGTGAAAGCCGACGGCCTCGCAGCGGGCAAGGGGGTCACCGTGGCCATGACCGAAGAGGAGGCCCGCGCCGCAGTCGATGCGCTCTTTTCAGAGCCCGGCGCGGAAGTGGTCATCGAGGAATTCATGGACGGGGAAGAAGCCTCCTTCTTCGTCCTCTGCGACGGCGAAGACGCCGTGCCCATCGGCACGGCGCAGGATCACAAGCGCGTCGGTGAGGGCGACACGGGCCCCAATACCGGCGGCATGGGAGCCTATTCCCCCGCCCCCGTCCTGACGGACACCATCGCCGCGCGCGCGATGGACGAGATCGTGCGCCCGACACTTCGTGAAATGGTCCGCCGCGGCATGCCCTATCGCGGGATCCTCTATGCCGGTCTCATGATCGCGCACGGCGCGCCGCGCCTCGTGGAGTATAATGTCCGCTTCGGCGACCCCGAATGCCAGGTCCTGATGATGCGTCTCGGCGGTCAGGTCCTCGATCTGCTGCAAGCCGCCGCCGAAGGCCGCCTCGCGGATGCGCAGGTGAACTGGGCCCAAGACCATGCGCTCACAGTCGTCATGGCCGCTGACGGCTATCCCGGCAGCTACAGCAAGGGCAGCGAAATCGGTGGCCTCGCCGATGTGCCCGAAACCTCGACCGTCATGGTCTTCCACGCAGGCACCCGCGCCGAGGGAGGCGCAATTCGCGCAGCCGGTGGGCGCGTTCTCAACGTCACCGCCCGCGGAGCCACGCTCGAAGAGGCCCATGCCCGCGCTTACGAGACGCTCGCGCAGATCGACTGGCCAGAGGGCTTCTATCGCAGGGATATCGGATGGCGCGCGCTTGCGCCTGACGGGCTGCCTGAGGCCTGAGGCTGGCAGGAATCCGGTTGATCGCGTCGGGCCCTGCCTCAGCAGCTCATTGCCTCTGCAAAGGAGGCGCGGCCGGCATCGGGCCCGATGTCGCGCGCCGCGAGCGAGGTGCCATCGAAGCGCACGGCCAGAAGCCGCTGCCAGCCCGCATCCGCCACGACCATCTCCGGCCCGGCACCACAATCGCGCAGACCGCCGGCAATGTCCTCTTCACCGATACGGTGGTTCGTCACACCGGGAAGCGAGGCCACCTCGACCGGGTCGAAAACGCCGCCACTGGGCTCCAGCCGCCAGACGCGAAGCGTCCGCGCCAGGTGCGGTCGGTCCACGTAGGCGATCTCCATCCGGCCATCTCCGTCGAGATCGCCCGCCCCGACGATGGCCAGCCACCGGAAGCGCGTGCCGATGAAGGGATTGCGGGCAACAGGGACAAGCGCCCCGTCCCGGACATCGTAGACCGCGAAGCGCGCGCCTAGCCGCTCGTGGCTTTCCACCACCAGCAGCTCCTGCCCGCCGTCACCGTCGATATCGATAAGGCGCGGCTCCACATCCTCGAAAACCATGGGCCGGTCCCAGCGGAGAACCGCGCTGCCGCCCCCCGCCAAGCGCACGGAAATGGCTGCGTGCTCGGACGGGTCGCCCAGAACGCCGTGGCCGTATCTCTCCGTCGGCTCCGAAAAGCGCGCCGAGGCGATGTCGGCCGCCCCGGGAAGTGGTAGCCCAAGGCCAAGGCCCATCAGCGCGCCGCGGGCCCACCGGCGCCACCCGTCGGACGGCAGACGCGGCGCCCTCCGCACCTCAGAACTGGCTCTCGGGGAGGTCCACGACGAGCCCGTCCATCTCGTCAGTGATCTTGATCTGGCAGCTCAGCCGCGAGCGGCCCGGGATCTGCGCTTGCGCGAAGTCGAGCATGTCTTCTTCCAGAGGGTCCATGGCGGGCATCTTTTCGGTCCAGCTTTCGGAGATATAGGCATGGCACGTGGCGCAGGCGCAGGCCCCGCCGCAATCGGCCTCGATGCCCGGCACGTTGTTGTTGCGCGCCGCCTCCATCAGTGTTTCGCCCGCCGAGGCTTCCACGTGATGGGTCGCGCCGTCATGGGCGACGAAGGTGATCTTGGCCATGTCGTCTCCTGGAATTTCCTTGGGGCCCTGCTCGGCTCCCTGAGTGTCGGATCTCGGGATGATATAGTCGCACGCACGAGGATTGCGAAGCCGTTTCCGGCTTGCCCTCCTGCGCGCGTGTTCTTAGTTTGTTCGCCATGCCCACCTACCCCGCCCAGGATTGGCCTCGCCCCCCCGCCGCGGTGCCCTGCGATATGCTTCCCATGGTCCCCAACGGCGCGCGCTGCGTCGTGGCGGGCCTCGTGCTGGTGCGGCAGCGCCCGGGCACGGCCAAGGGCGTGATCTTCATCACGCTCGAAGACGAAACCGGCATCTGCAACGTCATCGTCTGGCGCAAGATCTACGAGGAATTCCGGCGGGCGGTCATCGCCGGTCGCATGCTCCGTGTCACCGGCCAGCTCCAGCGCGAGGGCGCGGTGACCAACATCGTCTCCCAGCACGTCGAGGATATCTCCTACATGCTCGACGATCTGCTGAAGCCCAATATCGAGATCGCGCGCGCCGGGGATCAGCCCTGAGGCGACGCGCGCCGTGCCGGAATGGCGATCAACGGTAGCGGGACGGCCCGGGCTCCGCTAAGCTCCGGCAAAACCGCAGCAAACGCGGATGAGAGCAGTGAAACAAATTATACTACCCTTGGCGCTGTGCGCCTTCACGGCGGCGTGCGGCACCGTCGAAACCGTCACGCGCGCGGACCCTGCCCTGCAGCGCTTCAGCTCGCAGGACGGGCCGCCCAATGCCGCGCCGGGCAGCTGCTGGGGCAAGGATGTCACGCCCGCGGTGCTCGAAACCGTGACCGATAATATCCTGCTACATCCCGCCGAGATCGGCTCGGACGGCGTGGTCCGGCGCGAGGCCGTGTACAAAACCGAAACCCGGCAGGCCATCGTCCGGGAACGGCGCGAGATCTGGTTCGAAACACCCTGTGAGGCCGCGCTGACGACGGAGTTCGTGGCGTCGGTCCAGCGCGCCCTGACGGCGCGGGGCGTCTACTCGGGCGACATCACCGGCGAAATGGATGCGCGGACCCTCCGGGCCGTGCGCGCCTACCAAGCGCCGCAAGGGCTTGACAGCGCGATCCTGTCCATCGCCGCCGCGCGGAAGCTCGGCCTCGTGGCGGTGCCGCGCGAAGACGGCTGAGCGCATGAAAAAGGGCCCGCGCGGGGCCCTTTCTCGAAAGGCATGGTAAGTCCGTCGCTACTCGAGGCCAAGCGCCACGAAGCGCGGGTCCTCTCCACGGCGCACCAGAAGCAGCACCGAGCGGCGGCCCGCGTCACGGGCTGCGTCGATCTGCGTGGAAAACGCCGAAAGCGTCGTCACGCGCTGCTGACCGGCTTCCGTAATCACGTCACCGGCGCGGAGCCCTTTTTCGAAAGCTTCGGAGCCCTCTTCCACGTCGGAGATCAGAATGCCTTCGATGTCGCCGACGCCGAGTGCTTCCCGGGCTTCGTCGTCGAGGACAGAGAGCGTCAACCCGAGCTGATCCATCTGCTCGGGTTCATCTTCGCTTTCCGGACCCGGCGCAGCGGCGGGGACCTCGATCGCGGTCTCTCGGCGGCCCAGCGTCACGGTCAGAGTTTCCGTCCGGCCATCTCGAAGGACCACCACCGGCACCTCCTTGCCCACAGGCGAGTTACCGACGATGCGCACGAGCTCGCGCGTGTCCTCGATCTCAACGCCGTCGAAGCGGATGATAATGTCGTTGGTTTGCATGCCGGCATCCATCGCCGGGCCCTCGGGCACGTCCGTCACGGCGGCGCCGCGCGCATCCTCGAGGCCGATGGCTTCTGCCAAGTCGGGTGTCACGTCCTGGATGCGGACGCCGAGCCAGCCGCGGCGCGTCTCGCCGAACTCGCGGAGTTGGTCCACGACATTCGTCACGACGTTCGACGCCATGGAGAAGCCGATCCCGATGGAGCCGCCATTGGGGCTCAGGATCGCCGTGTTCACGCCGATCACCTCGCCCTCGAGATTGAAGAGAGGGCCGCCCGAGTTACCGCGATTGATGGCGGCGTCGGTCTGGATGTAATCGTCATAGGTGCCCGAAAGCGCGCGGTTGCGCGCGGACACGATGCCCGCGGAGACGGAAAAGCCCTGCCCCAGCGGATTGCCCATGGCCACGACCCAGTCGCCCACGCGCGCGGTGTCGCTGTCGCCGAAAGGCACGAAGGGCAGCGGCGTATCCGCCTCCACCTTCAGGAGCGCGATATCGGTGTTGGGATCCGTCCCGATGAGTTCTGCCACGAGCTCATCACCCGAGAAGAACTCGATGGTGATCTCGTCCGCGCCCTCGATGACGTGGTTGTTGGTCACGATGAAGCCGTCCTCGGAGATGACAAAGCCCGAGCCCAGCGCGGAGGAGCGGCGCGGCCGCTGGCCCTGATTACCGCGGCGGTCTTCGAATTCGCGGAAGAAGTCCTCGAAGGGCGAGCCTTCGGGCACGATCCCCTGGGGACCGCGATCCGTGCGCCCGGCTACGACTGTCGACGTGGTGATGTTCACGACGGACGGGCTAATCGTTTCGGCAAGATCCGCAAAGCTCGGCGGCGCCGTCTGTGCCTTGGCGACAATGGCCTGCGCCATGAGGAGCGCGACAGCCATGAAGGCGACCCAAGCGGCCTTCACATAGGTCTGGCCTGTATTCGTTTGGGGGATGGCCCTGGCCTCGGCCCGGCTCGTTGGATGGGCGTCTCGTCTCATTGAGTACTCCTCGGGGTGTTCCTCGTCGGGGCCACGGGGCCCCTTCGTCCTGCCCCACCAACCTAGGGTGACATGAAAGCAACGCAAATGGGTGAATTTCATCTGTCACTGCCATGTGACTGGGCAGTGAGGTGACGCAAGGTCCGCTCGTCAGCTCAGCGGTGCCGGGCAGACGCGCGGTTTCAGCCCATGGTGACCACAATGGTCTTGTGGCGCGGCAAGGGTTTAGCACGCTCGGGATCCGAGACGAGGACGAACGGTTCATCGCGGGGCACGAGCACGGGGCCACCGCTCTTCGGCACCACGATGACCCGTGGTTTTCTTTGCACGCGATGATGCAAATGGCGCGGATGGCGCTTGAGGATGATGAGCGTCTGGCCGGGATCGGATCGCGTGACCAGCTTGATGCGGTCATGCGCGTCAGGCGCGGGCGCGGCCAGAATGGCCGCGCAGAGTGCGGCGGCAGCGAGGCGGGCTGGCTTCACGAGCGCTCTCCAAAAGTGCGACGGATAGCGCATGGTGCCACCAAGGGCACAAAGCGGCTCTCACGTTGGCGCGATGGCCCGCGCGGCTAGGCGGCGGCGAGAAGAACGAGGACGATGCCCGCGGCCAGTGCACCGAGGCCGATGAGCCGCCGCGTCTCGAGCGGCAGGGATTTCAGGGCCTCGAGCATGTCTTCAACGAGAGAAGGGGCCAGCGCATAGACCAGCCCCTCCACAATGAGCACCAGACCGAGCCCGGTGAGTATCCAGCTCATCGGCGCTTAGCGATCCGAGTTCGGGATCGCGCCGCCGATCTCGCCGGTCGGCGAGTTCAGGAAGTTGAAGAACTCGCTGTCCGGCGACAGCACCAGCGTGGTGTTCTCGCCCTGGAGCGAGCGCTGGTAGGACGTCATCGAGCGGTAGAAGTTGAAGAACTCCGGGTCGCGGCTGAAGGCGTCGGCGAAGATCCGTTCGCGGGCGCCGTCGGCCTCACCGCGGATGATCTCGCTTTCGCGCTGCGCCTCGGAGACGAGCTCCACCACGGTCCTGTCCGCCTGTGCCTCGATCCGCTGCGCGGCCTCGCGGCCTCGGGCGCGTTCGTCGGTGGCCTCCCGCACACGCTCGGCGCGCATCCGGTCGAAGGTGGCTTGAAGGTTCTCCGGCGGCAGGTCGGTCCGCTTGAGGCGCACGTCCACCACGGTGATCCCGAGGCCCAGCGCCTCCTCGGCCGCGCCATTCCGGATCTGCGCCATGAGAGCGGCCCGGTCCACGGAGAGGATGTCGTTGGAACTCACGCCACCGAGGGCGGCCCGAAGCTCGTCACGCAGGATGCCGTCGATGCGGTTGGCCGCGGCAAGCTCGCCGCCGAGGCCCACGGCCTGACGGAACCGCTCCACGTCCGTGATGCGGTAGCGCGCGAAGGCGTCCACGACGAGACGGCGATCATCGAGAGGCGTGACCTCGAGCGGGTCCACGTCGATCGACAGGATGCGGTCGTCATAGCGCACGACCTGCTGGATCAGCGGGATCTTGAAGCCGAGACCCGGATCCTCCTTGACCTGCACGACGCGGCCGAATTGGAGCACGAGGGCTTTCTGCCGCTCGTCCACGATGAAGATGGAGCTGAGCGCGACGATCACGATGCCGAGCCCGGCGATGAGGGCGATGATTGAGCGACTCATATCAGTTGCTTCCGGAGTTGTTTGCGCTGCGGCGCAGTTCGTTCAAAGGCAGGAACGGGATCACGCCCTGGCCGCCGGCACCTTCGCCGGAGGTGTCGTCGAGGATGATCTTGTCCACACGGCCGAGCACCTGCTCCATCGTCTCCAGGTAGAGACGCTGGCGCGTGATGTCGGGCTGTTGCAGGTACTGGTCAAGAACCGCGTTGAAGCGCGAGGCTTCACCCTCGGCGGCGTTGACCACCTGCGCGCGGTAGCCTTCCGCCTGTTCGAGTACTTGCGCCGCTTCACCGCGGGCCTCGGCGAGGACACGGTTGGCATAGGCATCGGCTTCGTTCTGGAGACGGTCACGCTCCTGCTCGGCGGCCTGCACGTCGCGGAAGGCGTCGATGACATCCTGCGGCGGGTCGGCGCGGTCGAAGTTCACGCGGATGACGTTGATCCCGCTCTCGTAGCCGTCGAGCGTGGTCTGGATGAGGTCCTCCAGGCGCTGGGCGATGACGGCGCGGTCTCTGTTCAAGATCGGCGCGAGCTGGCTCTGCGCAATGATCTCGCGCATGGCCGATTCAGCCACCGCGTCGATCGTCTCGGGCGGGGTCGCGAGGTTGAAGAGATACTGTGCGGGGTCGGAGATGTTCCAGACGACCTGGAAGTCGATGTCGACCACGTTCTCATCGCCCGTCAGCATCAGGCCCGCGTCACCGCCGCGGGTGCCGGTGCCGATTTCCACCGTCTGTTCGCGCGTCACAGGCAGGATCTCATAGGTCATGACCGGCCAGGGCGCGAAGTTGAGGCCCGGCTGCCCGATGGAGGAGAAATCACCGAGGAATAGCTCCACGGACTGCTCTTCCGGGCGCACGGTATAGAAGGAATTGAACGCCCAAAGGACGAGAAGCGCCACGGCGCCAAGGCCGAGGGTGCCCTTCGTGAAGGCCGGACCGCCATCGCCGCCGCCGCCGGAGCCGTTGGAGCCGCCACCGCGGCCACCCATGAGCACGCGAAGCTGCTCTTGGCCCTTCTTCATGATCTCGTCGATTTCGGGGATCTGCGGACCACCATCATTGCCGGGCCGGCGACCACCGCCGTTGCCGCCATTCGAGCCGCCGCCCGTGGGACGATTGCCCCGGTTGCCGCCTCCTGAATTGCCGCCCCCCCAGGGGCCGCCAGAATTACCAGCCATTGCTGTTCCTTGCTCGTTTGAGAATTGCTTACGGATTGATCATCCAGATGTGTGTTTTTGGCCCGAAATCAACCGCTATCAGGCCGTTCGCACGGGTGTTTTCATGGTCACGAGTTCCTCAGACATCGTGGGATGCACGGCGCAGACCCGGTCGAAGTCCTCCTTGGTGGCGCCCATCTTCACCGCGATCCCGGCGAGCTGGATCATCTCGCCCGCCCCGTCCGCCACGATGTGGCAGCCCAGGACCTTGCGCGTGGCCTGGCTCACGATGAGCTTCATCAGCACCCGTTCGTCCTTGCCCGCGAAAGCCTGGCGCATGGCACGGAACGAGGTGGCATAGATCTCAACCGCCTCCTGATCGCGCGCCTCCTCCTCGGTCATGCCCACGGTGCCGAATTCCGGTTGCGTGAAGACGGCGGAGGGGACGAGGTCATGGTCCACCGGCGTGGGCGTGTCGTTGAAGACCGTCTCGACGAAGGCCATGCCTTCGCGGATCGCCACCGGCGTCAGCTGGATCCGGTTGGTGACGTCGCCGATGGCGTAGATCGACGGCGCGGCAGTGCGGGAATACTCGTCCACGATCACCTCCCCGCGGCGGCCGATCTCGGCCCCAGCAGAAGCCAGCCCCAGCCCGTCGGTGTTGGGCGTGCGGCCCGTGGCGAAGAGCACCTGGTCAAAGACCATCTCGGCGCCCGTCGTGGACTTGACCCAAATCGGCCCTGCCTTGCCCCTTGGGCCCTCGTAGGGCGGGACGTAGTTCGTGCGATCCTTGATCGGCACGCTATCCATGTCGGGGTCGTGTTCGGCGGCGCGCTTGAGCTCCATGATGTTGGTGCCGGTGTGCAGGTCCACGCCACGGCGGCGCATGCCGTCGGCGATGGCGCCGCGCGCCTCGTCGTCGAACCCCCGCAGGATCTGCGCACCGCGGTACCACTGGCAGACCTCGACGCCGAGCCCTGTCATGATCCCGGCGAATTCGCAGGCGATGTAGCCGCCGCCGATGATCAGCATCTTCTTGGGCAATTCATCGAGGTGAAAGATCTCGTTGGACGTGATGCCGAGCTCTGCGCCCGGCATGTCGGGCACCACGGGGTGCCCGCCCGTCGCCACGAGGATCGTCTTGGCGGTCTTGGCGGTGCCATCGGCGAGTTCGATGCCGTGCGCGCCCGTCACGATCGCCCGCTGCGAGAACCGCTCCACGCCGGAATTGTCGAGAAGCCGTTGGTAGATGCCTTCCAGCCGGTCGAGCTCGCCCTCGAGCTTCGTCTTGAACCCGTCCCACTGGAAGGCCCCGCTGGTGACCTCCCAGCCGTAGTCGCGCGCTTCCGCGAAGGCCTCGGAATAGGTGGACGCGAAGACCATGAGCTTTTTCGGCACGCAGCCCCGGATGACGCAGGTGCCGCCGTAGCGGTCTTCCTCGGCAAGCGCCACGCGCGCGCCCCCCGCCGCAGCCACCCGCGCCGCGCGGGTGCCGCCCGAGCCACCGCCGATGACGAAAAGGTCGTAGTCAAAGTCAGCCATGGCCGGGGTCCTTCAGGTCTTGGTGCGGTCTATTTCGGGGAGGCCGGGACGTAGGGCCCTGATCCGCGCGGTGAAGTCTTCTGCGGCCTCTTGGCCCATCATGCGGAACGAGACGAGCGCATAAGCCGTCCCGTCGTCATCGTATTGCAGGATGCCCACCCGGCCCGACGGGTCGAGCGTGGCCCCCGTGAGGGCATCGGCGTCGAACGCGTAGAGGCCACCGGTCGGCCCGATCACCTCCACGCGTCCTCCCATGATGCGCGCCACGAAGGGCCGCGTGAGAAGCGCACGGAGCGTGTAGGCAAAGAGCACGAAGCCCACGACGGCGAGCGCGAGCCAGCCCCATCCCGCGCCGGCATTGAAGTAGCCCCCGGCCATGACCGTGACGAAGGCGTAGGCGGCGATGTTGAAGACCATACCCCGGCGCCGGGCACGGGCCATGGGATAGATCGTTTCTTGGGCGGCGTCGGCGTCTGGGGCGCTCATCTAGTCCATCAGGTCGGTGAAGAGGTTGTCGGTCTCGACGAAATTGATCTTGTCTTCGCTCACGGTGCCGTCATTGATGTCGCGCACTTCCACGCGGCCATCTCCATAGCCGATGATGACCACGTCACAGATATCCATGAACAGGCCGTTTTCGACGACGCCGGGGATCTGGTTCATCGCCAGGGCGAGCTGGCGGGGTTCACCGATACGATTGAGGTGGAGATCGAGGATGTGGTTGCCTTCGTCCGTGACGTAGGGGGCGGCCCCATTCATGCGCAGCGTGACCTGCTGCCCGAGGACATCCATGGCGCTGAGCATTTCCTCGAGGAGGGCACGGGTGGTCTGCCATCCGAAGGGGATCACCTCCACGGGCAGCGGAAACGCTCCCAGCGTGTCCACCTCCTTGGTGACATCGGCGATGACCAGCATCTGGTCGGAGGCCGTGGCCACGATCTTCTCCTGCAACAGCGCGCCCCCGCCCCCCTTTATGAGGTTGAGATCCGCGTCGAACTCATCGGCCCCGTCGATGGTGATGTCGAGCCACTTGGCCTCGTCGAGCGAGATGACCTCTATCCCGACGTCCCGCGCGAGCGAGGCGGTCCGCGCAGAGGTCGGCACGCCCTTGATGCGCAGGCCGTCCTCCCGCACCGCTTCACCGAGGCACCGGACAAGCCAAGCAGCCGTAGAGCCCGTCCCGAGGCCCACCTTCATGCCGGTCTCCACGAAGTCGGCGGCGCGCTTGGCCGCGACGAACTTTGCCTTGTCGATGGGTGAAAGTTCACCGCCCATCCCTGTCTCCGCCCTTCTTCGCCGACATGGCCCGTCTATAGGCGCAAGCGCGGGCCGACGTAAGGGGGAGCCGCACGCCCAGGCGTTTCGGCTTTTTGCAAAGTGACGGTGGGGAAATCCCGACTTGTGGCAATGGAGGGCATAGGCAATCTTTGCCGGGTGAACGCCTCAGTTATTTGATGACGTATTGGTTTCGCCTTCGATGGCTTGGTTTCGGGGCGTTCACACCATCCTCCCTGGATACGACCCTGGCCACGTCGACATGACACGCACGCGTCAGCCCCGGTGTAGGCGCACCGAGTCCCAAACCGGCGCATCAAGCGTCGCTTTTGGGCTGGGGATCGACCGCTGCGCGGCCTAAGTCACGGATATGTTCCTCTCGGTCTTCGAGCTCTTCAAAGTCGGCATCGGCCCCTCCTCTTCGCACACGATGGGGCCCATGGTGGCCGCCGCGCGATTTCTCGATGCCCTGCGCACCAGCCCGTTCCAGCCCGCGGGCCTCCGGGCGCGCCTCCATGGCTCGCTCGCCTTCACAGGTGTCGGGCACGCCACCGACCGCGCCGTTATCCTCGGGCTCGCTGGCTTCGAACCAGCCACCTTCGACGCCGACAAGGCCGAAAAGACGCTGTCGGAGATCAAGGCGATGGGTCACGTTTCGCCGCCCGACCTCCCGCCCCTGCGCTTCGATCCGAAAGAAGACCTCGCCTTCGACTACGGGCCGCCTCTGCCCGGCCATGCCAACGGGCTCGTACTCATGGCCACCGATGGCCAGGGCGACGTGATCTTTCAGGAGACGTACTATTCCATCGGCGGCGGTTTCGTCGTCACGGAGGCGGAGCACGACGCGCCCGCGGAAGATGACGGTCCACCGGTCCCCTACCCCTTCGCCACCGCGGCGGATATGCTCGAGATGTGCGCCGAAAGTGGACGAAGCATCGCCGGCCTCAAGCGGGCCAACGAACTCTCCCGGATGGGCCCGCTCGCGCTCGACGCAGGGCTCGCGCGCATCTGGGAGGTGATGAATGCCTGCATCGATCGCGGGCTCGCCTCCGAGGGCATTCTCCCCGGCGGGCTGGGCGTCAAACGTCGCGCCCGAGGCATCCATGAAAAGCTCCTCTCCGAGCGCGGCATGAACCTCTCTGCCCCGCACACGATCAACGACTGGATGACCGTCTACGCCATGGCCGTGAACGAGGAGAACGCAGCCGGGGGGCAAGTGGTCACCGCTCCGACGAACGGTGCCGCCGGGGTCGTGCCGGCCGCGATCCGCTATTGGCTCGACCACGTGCCGGGTGCCGCCCCCTCGAAGGTCCCGGACTTTCTCCTGACGGCCGCCGCGATCGGCGGCATCGTTAAGGTCAATGCGTCGATCTCCGGAGCCGAGGCGGGATGCCAGGCCGAAGTAGGCTCCGCCGCCGCCATGGCCGCCGCCGGGCTCTGCGCAGTCCTCGGCGGTAGCCCCGCCCAGGTGGAGAACGCTGCCGAGATCGCGCTCGAGCATCATCTCGGCATGACCTGCGACCCGGTGAAGGGCCTCGTGCAGGTGCCGTGCATCGAACGCAACGGCCTGGGCTGCATCAAGGCCGTCTCCGCCGCCTCGCTCGCGCTGCGCGGGGATGGTTCGCACCTCGTACCGCTCGATGCGGCCATCGAGACCATGCGCCAGACCGGGCGGGACATGAGCGAGAAATACAAGGAGACCTCGCTCGGCGGCCTCGCCGTGAACGTCCCGAATTGCTGAGCACCCCTGCTGGTCATCCAGTGCGGCGGGGCGTAGCGTTGGCCCATGGCTGGTGATCGTCCCTTCCTCGGCGTCCTCCTCATGCTGGGCTTTTGCGTGCTCATCCCGGTGAGCGACGCCCTCGCGAAGATCCTTGGCGCGACGCTGCCGGTCATGCTCATCGTCTTCGTGCGGGTGGCCACGCAAGGCGTGCTCCTCGTGCCGCTCAGCCGTGCCCTCGAGCCGCGCTTCTGGCCCGAGCATCGCTATATCGGTGCCATCGTGTTGAGGACGCTTCTCTATATCGGTGGCCTCGCGACGATGATCACCGCGCTTCGCTACCTGCCCCTCGCCGATGCCGTGGCCATCGCCTTCGTGATGCCTTTCATCATGCTCCTCCTCGGACACTGGTTCCTCGGCGAGGAGGTCGGCGCACGGCGCATCGGGGCCTGCGTCGTGGGCTTTGGCGGAACGCTCATGGTCATTCAGCCGAGCTTCGAGGAGGTGGGCGCGGCGGCGCTCCTGCCGCTCGGGGTGGCCGTCCTCTTTTCGCTCTTCATGCTGGTGACCCGGCAGATCGCCAAAGCAGTGGAGCCTATCGCGATGCAGGCCCTGTCCGGCCTCATCGCCTGCGCCATCCTCGGGCCGCTTCTCGTGATCGGGTCGCAACTCGGCTGGTCCGATCTGCGCGTCGCGCCGGTCACGGGCGCGGAAGCGGCGATGCTCGCGGGCATGGCGCTCATCGGCACGGCGGCGCATCTCCTGATGACTTGGTCGCTCAAATTCGCGCCCTCGGCCACGCTCGCGCCCGTGCAGTATCTCGAGATCCCTTTCGCCACGGCCGTGGGCTACATCGTCTTCCGCGATCTGCCTGACGGGCTCGCGGCCCTCGGCATCGCGATCACCATGGCCGCTGGGCTCTACATCATCCTGCGAGAGCGGCGCACACCTGCCCCAGCGCCGCAAGCGGAAGCATCACCAATACTGAGCGGCGATCCACGCGCACGGTAAGGGGCCCGCCCAGCGCGGTGTTGGATGTGGACGTCATGCCGTCAGGCGACACGGGCGCATCGTCGAGGGGGTAGCGCAGCCCCGTCGTCGTGAGCTGCGCGGGCAGGAGCGGATAGAGCGCCACGGGCGTGCCCTCCTCCAGATCGAGGGTGAGCGGATCAGGTGCCAGAAATGCAATCTCGGTTTTCGACAGAAGCACCACGGGGCGCGGTTCCTTCAGGAGCGCGGAAAAGGCCGCGAGCTGGTGGTCGAGCCGCCCCCCGAGAAACCCGACCCCGAGAAAGAGCGGCGCTTCCACGGCAGCGAGACACTTTTCGAAGTCCGTGCTGTTCTGATCTGGCCGGTGCAGGCGCTCTGCCTCGCCCAGATCCTCGGCGTCGAGGCTGTCGAAATCACCGACCACGGCGCGCAGCGGGTGCCCGCCCTGCCGCGCCAAACGCGCGCCCCCATCAGCTGCCACAAGGAGGGGCGCAAACGTCAACGCTGTGTTAACCAAGCTCCCCGTAGCCTCGCCCCCGCCCAACAGTGTCACCGGCCTCCCGGGCGATTGAATGGGGCGAAACATAGGCGAATCCTGTAATTTGAAGGAGATGACCACAAAGGCGCCATGAAAATACACGACAAAATCCCCTGTTGCGGTCCAATGGACGGCACACGGACTGGTAAATTGCCGCTTAATCGAGTGGCAAATAGATAAGTGAGCAATCGCCATGGTTGGTAACAGCAAAGTTCTGACGGTGTCCTACGGGACGTTCTCGTGCACCCTTGAAGGGTTCGACGACAGCTTCGACACCATGAAAGCGATCGCCGAGTATTTCCGCGATCTCGCAGCGGAGGATCGCTACTTCGGCGCCGAACCGCCGCAGCCCGATGCAGAGGTCCTGGCCCGCATCGCCGAGCGCGAACTGGCCCGCGGCGTGCAGGCCCGTGCGGAAGGGGGTAAAGTCCTCATTCAGCCCACGGCCTCGCCCGAGCCCGCGCCCCAGCCAAAGCCCCAGCCTGTGCCCACACCAGCTCCCGCCGAAGCGGAAGCTCAGGAGACCGAGGCCGCGCCGGCTGACGTTGCGCAGCCCAACACGGCAGAGGCCGCCGCGCCGATCGCAGCGCCGGAGATCGCAGCGGAAGCGCCCAGCGAAGTCACCGAAGAAGCGGTCTTCGAGGCGGAGGCCGAAACTGCCGGCGTGATGGATGCCGAGGAAGAGCTCGCCGGGACGGACGACGTGGAAGAGCCCGAGATCGTCGCAGACGCGGACGAGGGTTCTTCCGCGGAGTCCGACACGGTCGAGGCAATCGGAGAGGAAGAAGACGACGCTCAGGCCGAGGACGAGGCCGAGGCGGATGGGGCTGCTGAAGAGGCAGAGACGCTCGAAATCGAAGAGGCCGAGATCGAGGTTGCCGAAGCCGCCGAGATCGAAGACGCAACCGACGCAGATATCGACGAGATTGATGCCGCCGACGCCTCTGAAGAGACCTTCGACACGGAAGACGAAGCTGCAGAAGCCCTCGCGGCAGACGAAACCGAGACCGAGACAGCCGAGGAAGAGGCTCTGGACGACGTTCCGTCCATAGACGACCTCGAAGAGGTCGCCGAGGGTGAAGGCGAGGCCGTCGAAGCGTCGGACGACGCGGATGAGGTGACGGAAGAGTTCGCCGCGCCCGAGGCTGCAGAGACGGAAGAGGACGCCCTGCCCGCGGCCGACATGGCCGAGGACGAGACCAAGGCGCTTTCCCACGACGACGAGGAGATCGCCGCGGACGTGGCCGAGATCGAAGAGGACGACGCGCCCGAAGCTGCAGAAGCCGCCGAGGACGAAGACGAAGACGAGATGTCCGACATCGCGGCCCGTGACGAAACCGAAGCCAATCAAGTCGCCGCGAGCGATGCTGTTGCCCAAGACGACGCCGAGGCCGCGCAAGAGCAGCCTGAAGAGGAGCCGGCGCCGAACAGCCTCGCCGCAAAGCTCCGCCGCATCCAGGCCGTGGTGACCTCTGCCGCGGCCGGCACGGGCGCCGCGGCCATCGCACGCCGCATGGCCGGCCGCGCCGACGAAGCGCGCGAGACCTACATGGAAGACGAGCACGCGGAGACCGCCGGAGACGAGAGCTCCACGATCGACAGCGTCTTCGCGCAGATGCAGACCCGCGCCCAAGAGCGCGCCGCGGCTGCCGAGGCGGACGCCGCGGAGGACGCGGCCGTCTCCGAAGACGACAACGCCGCGCAGGAAGAGGTGGCTCTCGCTGAGGATCAGACCGACGCGTCGGACGACACCGAGAGCGACGCCCCCGCCACGCACCGCGTGCTCAAGATGAAGCGCGCCGATTTCGAGGCGGCGATGGCAGCGGCCCGGGCCGAGACGACGGACGCTGCCGAAGAGGACGGCGAAGACGACGTGTCCGGCTTCCTCGCGAACGCGGAGATCGAGGGCGTCGAAGAGACAGCCGAGGAAATCGAAAGCTCGCTCAGCGACGAGGACGAAGCGGACCTCATGGCCGAGCTCGCCGCCGCGGAGGCAGAGGCCGGGGCCGACACGGACACGGACACGGACGGGGACGCTCGGGTCGCTGATGCCGACGAAGAGACCCCGGTCGCTGAAACCCACGAAGACGAAGACGTTGCAGCCGAGGAGGTCGAAGAGGTCGACGCCCAGAGCGATGAGCTCGAGACCGACGAGGCGCTGATGGCGGCCGCGGAAACCGCGAGCACCGACGAGGACGAGGATGACGCCGACGCCGCCTTCCCGGACAGCGACAGCACCGTGTCGCGCCTCATGGATGAAGCGGATGCCAAGCTCGATGAACCGGAGACCCGCACCCGCCGCGAAGCGTATTCGCACCTGAAGGCCGCCGTAGCCGCCAAACAGGCCGCGCGCTCCATGGGCGAGGCAGAGCACGTGACCGACGCGGAGCGAGAGGGCGATTACCGCGCCGATCTCGCCGAGGTCGTACGTCCCCGCCGCGCGTCCACGTCAGACAAGGGCGCCCGGACGGAGCGTCCGAGCCCCGCACCGCTGAAGCTCGTGGCCTCCCAGCGCGTCGACACCCCACATGACCCCGCTGCCGATGCCGCCCCGGCCGAGCCCGTGCGCCCGCGCCGCGTGGCCACGACGCCGGCCCCGGCAAGTCCGGCCCAGCCCGCCCCGGGCGCGTTCAGCGCCTTCGCGCAGCAGGCCGGTGCCGATGGCCTGCCCGATGTGCTGGAGGCCGCCGCCGCCTACCTGACGCATGTGGAAGGGGCCGAGGTCTTCTCACGCCCGCAGGTCATGCGTGCCGTGCAGCAGGCCATGCCGCAGGGCAGCTTCACCCGCGAGGACGGCCTGCGCGCCTTTGGCACGCTCTTGCGCCAGGGGCGGCTCGAAAAGATCCGCGGCGGCCAGTTCCAGATCACGGAAAGCACGCGCTACCAGCCGGAGGCACGCGAGCTTCGCGCCGCGGGCTAAGCCTCACGCCTGAAAAGCGAGCGCCCGCGCGGATCCTCCGTGCGGGCGTTTCGCATTCTTCTCTGCGCTTCTACTTCTCGGGGGGCGCGTCGGGGTCGGGCTGCCCCACGCCGAGAAAGACCTTTTTAAGCGGGATCGCCCAAAGGACGCCGAGCGCCACGTAAATCGCAAGCTCGAGCAGGATCGGCGGCTGCATCCCGAACCACACCCGGAAATAGCTCATGATCGTCACCGCCACCACGATATAGGCGGGCAGCGCGAAGATCAGGATGAACAGCGACCAGCGTTTCTTGGCTTTGTGGCTCAGGGCCATGGACGTCCTCAATCGGCGAAGGGGTCGGTCACGAGGATGGTGTCCTCGCGCTCGGGCGAGGTGGACACTAGGGCCACCGGGCACTGGATCAACTCCTCGATCCGGCGCACGTACTTGATGGCGGCGGCGGGCAGATCGGCCCAGCTCCGCGCCCCCGCCGTGCTCTCCGACCAGCCCTCGATCGTCTCGTAGACCGGGACGGCCCGGGCCTGCGCCTCCGCGGCTGTGGGCAGATAATCGAGGCGCGCCCCGTCGAGATCGTAGCCCACGCAGATCTTGAGCTGGTCAAAGCCGTCGAGCACGTCGAGCTTCGTGAGCGAGATACCGGAGACGCCCGAGGTGGCGCAGGTCTGCCGCACGAGGCAGGCATCGAACCAGCCGCAGCGGCGCTTGCGGCCCGTCGTCGTTCCGAATTCGTGGCCACGCTCTCCGAGGCGCTGGCCCTCCGCATCTTCGAGCTCGGTCGGGAAGGGCCCCTCGCCCACGCGGGTCGTGTAGGCCTTGGTGATGCCGAGCACGTAGTCGATGCCGCCCGGCCCGATGCCGACCCCCGTGGCCGCCTGCCCCGCGATGACATTCGACGACGTCACGAAAGGATACGTGCCGAAATCGATGTCGAGGAGCGCGCCCTGCGCGCCTTCGAAGAGGATCCGTTTCCCGGCCTTCCGCTTCTCGTTCATCACCTTCCAGACGGGCGCGGCGTAGGGCAGGATCTGGGGTGCGATCTCGCGGAGACTGGCGAGGAGCGCGGCGCGATCCACCTCCTCCATGCCGAGCCCGCGGCGCAGAGCGTCGTGATGGACAAGGGCGCGATCCACCCGGGCCTCGAGCGTGGCGGCGTCCGCAAGGTCCGCCACGCGCACGCAGCGACGGCCAACCTTGTCCTCATAGGCGGGGCCGATACCGCGGCCCGTTGTGCCGATCTTGGCCACCGCATTCTGGCTTTCGCGGGCGCGATCGAGCTCGCCATGGATGGGCAGAATGAGCGGCGTGTTCTCGGCGATCATCAGCGTCTCGGGGCTGATCTCCACGCCCTGGGCGCGCACCGTCTCGATCTCGTTCACGAGGTGCCACGGATCGAGCACGACGCCATTGCCTATGACCGAGAGCTTGCCGCCGCGCACGACGCCCGACGGCAGCGCGTGGAGCTTGTAGACCTTGTCGCCGATGACAAGGGTGTGGCCCGCATTGTGCCCGCCCTGGAAGCGCGCGATGACATCCGCGCGTTCCGAGAGCCAATCGACGATCTTGCCCTTGCCTTCATCCCCCCACTGGGTGCCCACGACGACGACATTGGCCATGCTCGATCCCTCGGCTCTGCGTTCAACCGCGCGCCTCCTAGCGGAACGAAGCTCAGGGTGAAAGCCCCCGCGCCCGCCTTTCCGCCCGGCGCCGCCGCTTGACGGCACGGGCGCGGGCGGGGAAAGGGGGGCATGGCAAGTATCCTGATCCGCTGGCTCTTCGCATTCCTTTTGCTGTCGGCCACCTACAACCCGACGCCCTATAATTTCATCCGCCTGGGGCTCGACAACTATGCCGAGGCCACGTCCTTCGTGGTGCTCGGAGGGCTCGTGCTTTTCGTGGGATACGTCATTTATCTGCGAGCGACGCTACGCTCCATCGGAGGCTTCGGTATGCTCCTCGTGGCGGCGCTGGTGGGCGCGCTGATCTGGGTCGCCGTGGACCTTGGCCTCGTGAACCTCGAGGACCCAAGCGTGAACCTCTGGCTCGCGATCTTCGCGGTGTCGGTGGTCCTTGGCATTGGGCTGAGTTGGTCCATCGTGCGGCGCAGGCTCTCGGGGCAGGCCGATGTTGACGATGTCGAAGAGTAGGGTTGCGGGGGCAGCGAGACGCTTCTAGATACGCCCCGTTCCGCCAAAAGGCCCCTGCCATGCAAAACGTCGTCCTCATCATCCTTCTGCTCCTCGCGGCCGCGCTCATCGCGGTGGTGCTGCTCCAGCGTTCGGAGGGGGGCGGCCTCGGGATCGGCGGTGGATCGGGCGGCGGCATCCAGGCCCGTGGGCAGGGCAACGCGCTCACCCGGCTGACCTGGATCCTGGGGACGGCCTTCATGGCGGCCGCCCTCGCGCTCACGCTCATCTCCGCGCAGAATGCAGGCTCCTCCTCGGTGCTCGATGGCGGGGACGCATTGCTGCCCCCGGGCGAGGCCGAGACGACTGTGCCCGCGGGTGAAGACCTGCTGCCGCCCTCTCTTGATGACGAGGAGCCACTTCTGCCCGTGGCGGAGTAAACACTAGAAGTTGCGCCGAAGAGCCGTCGGCGCGCTTTATCTAGCTGGCAGCCATGGACAGCTTGGGGCGAATCCTTATACGCTTAAACCCCGTGGTGCTGCGAATTCGAGCACGCAAGACACGACGGGGGGGCCGGCTTGGCACGTTTCATTTTCATTACTGGCGGCGTGGTGTCCTCCCTCGGGAAGGGGCTCGCATCGGCAGCGCTGGGCGCGCTTTTGCAGGCGCGCGGCTATTCCGTGCGCCTCCGTAAGCTCGACCCATATCTCAATGTCGATCCCGGCACGATGTCACCTTTCGAGCACGGCGAAGTCTTCGTCACGGATGACGGCGCGGAGACGGATCTCGACCTCGGGCATTACGAGCGGTTCACCGGCGTCCACGCGCGCGGCACGGACTCCGTGTCCTCGGGCCGGATCTACTCCAACGTGCTCGAGAAGGAGCGCCGCGGCGACTACCTCGGCAAGACCATCCAGGTCATTCCCCACGTCACAAACGAGATCAAGGACTTCATCTCCATCGGCGAGGACGAGGTCGATTTCATGCTCTGCGAGATCGGCGGCACGGTGGGCGATATCGAGGGCCTGCCCTTCTTCGAGGCGATCCGCCAATTCGCCCAGGACAAGCCGCGCGGCCAGTGCATCTTCATGCACCTGACGCTCCTGCCCTACATCAAGGCCTCCGGCGAGCTGAAGACGAAACCCACCCAGCACAGCGTGAAAGAGCTGCGCTCCATCGGGCTGGCGCCGGACATTCTCGTCTGCCGCTCTGAAGGCCCGATCCCAGCGAAGGAGCGCGAGAAGCTCGCGCTCTTTTGTAACGTGCGCGCCGACAGCGTCATCGCCGCGCAAGATCTGAAATCCATCTACGAGGCGCCGCTGGCCTATCACCGCGAGGGGCTCGACCAGGCAGTGCTCGATGCCTTCCAGATCGCGCCCGCGCCGCGCCCCGATCTTACGCGATGGGAAGACGTGGCCGACCGGATTTACAATCCCCAGGGCGAGGTGAAGGTCGCCATCGTGGGCAAGTACACCCAGCTCGAGGACGCCTACAAATCCATCGCCGAGGCGCTGACCCACGGGGGCATGGCGAACCGGGTGAAGGTCAGTGTCGAATGGGTCGATGCGGAGCTCTTCGAGCGGGAAGATCCCGCGCCGCATCTCGAAGGCTTCCACGCGATCCTCGTCCCCGGCGGCTTTGGCGAGCGGGGCACGGAGGGCAAGATCAAGGCTGCGCAGTTCGCGCGCGAGCGGAAAGTGCCCTATCTGGGCATCTGTCTGGGCATGCAGATGGCCGTGATCGAGGCGGCCCGCAATCTCGCCGATCTGGGCGATGCGGGCTCCGAGGAGTTCGACCATGAAGCCGGCGCCAAGCGGTTCACTCCGGTCGTTTACCACCTCAAGGAATGGGTGCAGGGCAATCACAAGGTCTCCCGCAAGGTCACCGACGACAAGGGCGGCACCATGCGCCTCGGCGCCTATGACGCCGTCCTCAGCGACGGGTCGAAAGTCGCCGAAGTCTACGGCGCCACCGCCATCGAGGAACGGCACCGCCACCGCTACGAAGTCGATATCGAGTACCGCGAGAAGCTCGAAGCCAAGGGCCTACGCTTCTCCGGCATGTCGCCTGACGGCCGCCTCCCCGAGATCGTGGAGGTGAAGGACCACCCCTGGTTCATCGGCGTGCAGTTTCACCCGGAGCTCAAGTCCAAGCCCTTCGAGCCCCACCCGCTCTTCAAGGATTTCGTGCGCGCCGCGAAGGACACCAGCAGATTGGTCTAGCCATGTTCGAACGTCTCTTCGAGCTCTTCAAACCCGAGGTTTACGAAACCCCGCTGCCGGAGGCGGATGCAGAGCACGCGTTCGGCGCGTTGATGGTGCGAGTGGCCAAGGCCGATCACGCCCTGCTCTACCAGGAGCTTGAGCGGATCGACTACATCCTGGCCAAGCGCAATGGGCTCTCGGCCCTCGACGCCGCCAAGTTCCGCGCGTCCTGCGAGAAGCTTGAGGAGGCGATGCCCTCGACCCGCGAACTCGCCGAGATCCTCGTCGAAGAGGTGTCAGAAGAGGGTCGCGAGCAGATGTTCGTGGCGCTTTGGGAGGTACTTCTGGCTGATGGGCTGCGCGACAAGCGCGAAGAGGTCGTGGTGGACCGCGTGGCCTCCGTGGTTGGCATCGGTGCCAACCGGGCAGCAGTACTGGCAGGCAACGTCCTGCCCGGCATGCCGAACAAGGACGGGACGTGATGCCCAAGGGATACTGGATCGCCCATGTGACCGTGGACGACGCCGAAGCATACGAAGGCTACAAGGCCGCCAACGCAGCCCCCTTCGCCGAATACGGGGCGCGCTTCCTCGTCCGCGCCGGAGTGCAGGACGTGCCCGAGGGCGCAGCACGGCCCCGCACCGTCGTGATCGAGTTTCCGACCATCGAGGCCGCCCGAGCCTGTTTTGCCTCCGAGAGCTACCAGGCCGCCAAGGCGATCCGCGATCCCATCGCCACGTCCGACCTCGTGATCGTCGAGGGGTACGACGGCTGAGAGCGCCGCACGTGTTCGCATGGCGTCGCGCCTCCGGCCCGGGAATTGCCCTCGCCGGGGAAGCGACTTAGATACCGCCCATGTTCGGAAATCTCCTCAACCGCTTGGCCCAGCCAGAACCCGATCCCTTGGACGACGGCGATGCGCGGCTCGCGCTCACGGCGCTTCTCGTCCGCGTTGCCAAATCCGATGGTGCCTATGACGAGGCCGAGCGCGCGCGTATCCTCGCCATCGCCACCAAGCGCTACGGCCTGTCGCCGTTCGAGGCCCAGGCACTGGTGAAGGACGCCGAAGCGCTCGAGGGCGAGGCACCCGATACTGTCCGCTTCACCCGTGCCATCAAGGATGCGGTCCCGTACGAAGAGCGCATGGGCGTCATCGAGGCGCTCTGGTCCGTGGTGCTCGCCGACGGCGTGCGCGATGCCGAGGAAAACGCCCTGCTGCGGCTCGTGGCGAACCTGCTTGGCGTCAATGACCGCGACAGCAACATCGCCCGCCAGGCCGCCGAAGCCGGGCAATGATCGCAGCCCTTCCGATGTACGATCAGCCGCCCATGCAGGCGGTCAACGATGCGCTTTGGGCGGCGATCCGCGACGCCCTGCCCTTCGAGGCGCCAGAGACGCTGACCCGCCACGACGATCTGATGGCGATCTGGACGGATCCCGAACTGCTCATCGCCCATACCTGCGGGCTGGTGATGGCGCGGCCTCTGAGGGGCCGCGTGCATTACGTGGCCACGCCCGATTTCGGCCTCCCGGGCTGCCCGGCGGGGTTTTATGCCTCCGCGATGGTGCACCGCGCGGATAAGGCGCCCGGGCGCGGCGCGCGGCTGGCCTTCAATGACCCGGAGTCGCAATCGGGATGGGCGGCGGCGCAGGGGCATGGTTTTACCCCCGCTGTCGAGACAGGTGCCCATGCAGCCTCTCTCGCGGCCGTGGCGGAGGGGCGCGCGGATGTGGCGTTCGTCGATCGGCACACGTTGCGGATCATTGGCCTGCCCGAGGGGCTCACGGTGGGCGCGACCACCAAGCCCACGCCTGCCCTCCCGCTCATCACCGCGCGGGCCGAATGGGTGGCGCCCCTGCGCGCGGCGCTGCCAATGGCATTTGCCGCGCTGCCCGAGACGCACCGTGCGACGCTCGGCCTGACCGGGTTCGAGGTGCTCGACATCGCCCAATATCACGCCGTTCCCCAGCCGCCCTACCCGCCGCGCGCGGCCTGACGCCACGCCTCCCCTTGCGGAGGCCCCGATTTCATGGCGTATTCGGTCAAACTTCGGGGATGAGACGTGACCAATTCCGCACCGGTCATCGAAATCAAAAATCTGCACAAGGCTTACGGCGCGCTCGAGGTTCTCAAGGGCGTCGATATCCGTGCGGAGCGGGGCGACGTGATCAGCCTGATCGGCTCGTCGGGCTCGGGCAAATCCACGCTGCTGCGGTGCTGCAACCTCCTCGAAGACAGCCAGGACGGCGAGATCCTCTTCGAGGGCGAGCCGGTGAAGTGGGCGGGCGCGGGCCTCGCGCGCAGGCCGGCTGACAAGAAACAGGTGCTCAAGATGCGCACCAACCTCTCCATGGTCTTCCAGCAGTTCAATCTTTGGGCGCATCTGACGATCCTCGAAAACGTGATGGAGGCGCCCGTGCAGGTGCTGGGGCGCGACCGCGCGGAGGCCGAGACGCTGGCGCGCGGCCTTCTCGACAAGGTGGGGATTGGCGACAAGTGCGAGCGCTACCCGGCGGAGCTGTCGGGCGGCCAGCAACAACGCGCCGCTATCGCCCGCGGGCTCGCCATGGAGCCCAAGGCGCTCCTTTTCGATGAGCCCACCTCGGCGCTTGACCCCGAGCTTGAGCAGGAGGTGATCCGCGTCATCCGCGGCCTCGCCGAGGAAGGCCGCACGATGATCATCGTCACCCACGACATGGCCATGGCGCGCGACGTCTCCGACCACGTCGTTTTCCTTCACCAGGGCAAGATCGAAGAGGAAGGCCCCCCGGCCGAGCTCTTCGGGGCCCCGAAATCCGAGCGGTTGCAGCAGTTTCTGTCTGCCGTGGCCGCCTAACCAGCCTCATCCAGGGAGAAAAAGATGAAGCTTCTGATGACAACCACTGCGCTAGCCCTCGCGGGCTCGCTCGCGTTTGCCGACGGCCATTCGGTCGTGCGTCTGGGGACCGAGGGCGCCTATGCGCCGTGGAACTTCCTCGACGACAATGGCGAGGTCGCGGGTTTCGAGCGCGAGCTGGGTGACGAGCTCTGCGCGCGCGCCGAGCTGACCTGCGAGTGGGTGACGAATGACTGGGATTCCATCATTCCGAACCTCGTCTCGGGCAACTACGACGCCATCATCGCTGGCATGTCGATCACCGACGAGCGCGACGAGGTGATCGACTTCACGATGGGCTACACCCCGCCGGACCCGTCGGGCTACCTCGCCGCCTCCGCTGACGCCGATATCGACGGCGGCGTCGTTGCGGCCCAGGTCAACACGATCCAGGCGGCGTTCCTCGCGGAGAAGGGCGTGACCGTCCTCGAATTCGCGACGCCCGAAGACACCATCGCCGCCGTGCGCAACGGCGAAGCCGATGCCGTCCTCGCCGACAGCTCCTTCCTCGCGCCCATCGCGGCCGAAGATGCAGGCCTCGTGCTGCTCGAGCAGCAGGAGATGATCGGCGGCGGCGTGGGCATGGGCATCCGCGAGAGCGACGGTGAGCTGCGCGAGACGTTCAACGCTGCGATCCAGTCCATGAAGGATGACGGCTCGCTCAACGCGCTGATCACGAAGTGGGAAGTGTCCTCCACCTTCTGATGATCTTGCCCGATACACATCTCGGGCGATTGAAAGCCTGGCTTCGCGGTTGGCCGCGGAGCCATGTCTCGGCCCTCGTGGAGGGCCGGGACGCCGCGGGGCATTTCTATACCCATGTCGCGGCGCGGGTGGATGATATGCCCGCCCTGGAAGACGCCGTCTCGCAGCTCTTCGCGGAAAGCGGCGCCCACCTCGTGGAGGTGGCCGAGGCGAAGGCCGGTGGGCCGCGTATTCCGCCGGACCGCACCATCGTGCAGACCGCCGGGCGTACCTACTTTTCCGTGGATGTCTCGGGCCCTGAGCGCGAGCGCGAGCATGTTTGAGTTTTGCGCCGACCCTGCCCAGTTGGAGACGCTGAGCTGGTTTGCCTGCTACTTCACCACCGGCAAGCACGCGCTGTTCTACTGGTCGTTTCTGACGGTCTTCGTGCTCCTCGGCATCACCGCGCCGGCAGCGCTGGCTTTCGGCTTCGGCGGGGCCACGGCGGCACGCTCGCGGATCGCACCGGTGCGCTGGCTCGGGAAGGCCTATATCGCGGTGGTGCGGGGCGTGCCGGACATCGCCTTTTTCCTCTTTTTCGTGATCGCGCTCGACCAGGGCTTTGAGTGGCTGCGCCACCAGGCGCTTTGCCCAGACTGGACCGACCCCATCCGCCAGGGGAATGATTTCATCGTCTGCGCCGCGGCGAAGCTCCCGCTCTCGACCGCCCCGCAATGGCAGCACGAGGTCTACGGCTTCTTTCTCGCGGTCCTCACTTTCGCGATCGTCTTCGGCGCGTTTGCCGCCAATGTCCTTTTCGGCGCGATGAACGCCGTCCCGCGAGGCCAGATCGAGGCGGCAGAGGCCTATGGCATGAATGCGCGGCAGGCCTTCTGGCGGATCACCGTGCCGCAGATGTGGGTTTTCGCGCTGCCGGGCCTGTCGAACCTCTGGATGGTCCTGATCAAGGCCACGCCGCTTCTCTTTCTTCTCGGCGTCGAGGACATCGTCTACTGGGCGCGCGAGCTTGGCGGGACGCAGCTCGCGCGCTTCTCGGATTATCCGCATGGTGATTGGCGGCTGTGGTACTTCCTCTTCCTGCTGGTGTTCTACCTCGCGTTCACGCGGGTCTCGGAGCGGGTGCTCGGCCGTATCAACGCGCGCCTCAGCCGGGGCCAGGCAACACTGGGCGCGACGTGAGGGGCGGGGAGAAACACGCCCCGAGGCTTATCCGGGGCCTTTTCGCCCAAGCAGGAGGTCCCGGGTCAAGCCCGGGACGCCTCAGGGCTCGATGACCTGTTGGGAGACAGTTCAGGCCTATGCCTTCCGCAGCCTCGGCTACGGCGAGCGCCTCTTGCCGCGTGATGATTTCACGCTCTGCCAGCATTTCACCCTCATCGGCTCGGGGCTCATCTGGAACATCTACTTCGGCCTCATCGCGCTCCTCGCCGGGTTCGTGCTGGCCAACCTCGTCGCCGTGGGCAAGGCCTCCGCGCAGCCGTGGATCGCCAAGCCTGCCGACTGGTTCATCCTCGTCTTCCGGGGCTCCCCGCTCTTCATCCAGTTCTTTCTCGCCTACTTCATCTTCCTCGAGCTGAAGAATGCCGAGATCCTCCCCTGGCTCACCTCCGCCTGGGCCGGGGCGCTGATCGTGCTCTTCCTCAACACCGCCGCCTATTCCGGGGAGATCTTCTACGGCGCGCTGAAGTCGGTGCCCCGCGGCGAAGTGGAGGCTGCCGATGCCTACGGCATGTTCGGCGTCACGCGCTTTCGGCGCATCATCTGGCCCACGCAGCTGCGGCTGGCCTGGCCTGCCTACACGAACGAGGCGATCTTCCTCTTTCACGCGACGACGCTTGTCTTTCTCTCGGGCTTTCCGGCGCAGCGCCAGCAGGGGGACGCGCTCTATTACGCGCAGTATTTCGCCGACAAGACCTTCAACCCCTTCGTGCCCTACCCGATCCTCGCCTTCTACTTCGTTCTCGTGACGCTCGTCCTGATCTTCGTGATGGGCCGCATCAACAAGCGCCTCAACCAGCATCTGCCGCAAGCGGCGCGGCGGCGGCTGCGCTTTCGCCCCACGATGATCCGATGAGCGGGCAAAGCGCCTCCGCGCGGATCGCTGCCGTCGATCTTAACGGTCTCTTGCGCGGCAAGCGGGTGCCGCGCGGCAAGCTCGGGCAGCCGATGCGCATGCCGTATTCCGCACTCAACGTGGATATCTTCGGCTTCGACATCGATGACAGCCCCCTTGTCTTCGCTTCGGGCGATGCGGACGGAACGCTCCTGCCCGCGCCCCGCGATCCGGTGCCGCTGCCCTGGCTGGCCCATCGCCCGCCGCTGCAGATTTCATCCATGCATCACGAGGATGGGCGCCCCTTCGAGGGCGATCCGCGCAGGGCTCTCGACCGCATCCTCGCGCGCTTCGCCGATCGGGGCTGGACCGCTCACTGCGCGGTGGAGCTCGAATTCTACCTCGTGGAGCTCGACGGCGCGCTCGCGGCCCCGGTGAACCCGCGCTCTGGGCGCAGGCTGTTGTCGCCGCAGGTCCTCGGGTTGCGCCAGCTCGACGGGTTCGAGGCTTTTTTCAACGATGTCGAGGCCGGCGCCGCCGATATGGGCCTCGCCGCGCTCACGATCACATCGGAATCCGGACTGGGCCAATTCGAGGTCACGCTCGACTATGCCCCCGCCATGACCGCTGCCGAGGACGCGATGCTCCTGAAGGAACTCATCAAGGGCACCGCCCGCAATCACGGGCTCTCGGCCACGTTTCTCGCCAAGCCCTTCTCGGAGGATGCCGGGAACGGGCTCCATCTCCACGCCTCGGTGCTCGATGCCTCAGGCGTAAATGTTTTTGACGATGGCGGCCCCGATGGCACGCCAACGCTGCGCCACGCCATCGCGGGCACGCTCGCCGCGCTCCGTGCCTCGACCGTCCTTTTTGCCCCGCACCTGCCCAGCTACGCGCGCTTCGTCGACAATGCCCATGCGCCCACCACCGCGAGCTGGGGCTACGACAACCGCACGGTAGCCGTGCGCGTGCCCTCTGGCCCGCCCGCCGCGCGGCGGCTGGAGCATCGCGTGGCGGGGGGCGACGTGAACCCCTATCTCCTCTTCGCCGCCATTCTTGGCGCCGCGATCACGGGCATCGAGGATGCCGCGGAGCCACCGGCGCCCACTGAGGGCAACGCCTATGCCCAATCCGACCGCGGCCTCGCGGAGCACCTGCCCGCCGCCATAGAGGCCCTCTCAGAGCCCGTCATGGCGCGGATCTTCCATCCCGCCCTTCTTGACGGTCTTACGCGCACGAAGAGACAGGACTTCGCCAAATGTGCGCAGCTCTCCGAGAGCGATCTCGTCCAGGCGCTCCTTGAGACGGTCTGAGGTGACGCTGCCCCGCCCCGGGCCTGACCCGGGGCCTCGTTCCGAACGGACGGTAGAGGCGCCAGGGCCGGGGCGTGCAGGGCCCGTCTTCCCTTCCCACCGATCCGCGCCTATCGTCCCCCGGCAACTCACAGGTGATCCATGCATATCGGCATCCTGCAATGCGGCCACACTCCGCCCGAGGTCGCGGCCGAGCACGGCGATTTCGACGATCTTTTCCTGCGCCTTTTCGAGGGCCATGGGCTCAGCTTCACGACGTGGAACGTCGTGGACATGGTCTTCCCCGAGACGATCCATAGCGCCGAGGGCTGGCTCATCACCGGCTCGAAACACGGAGCCTACGAGGATCACGCCTTCATCCCACCGCTCGAGACCTTCATTCGGGACGCCCATGCCGCGCTCAAACCCATGGTGGGGATCTGCTTCGGTCACCAAATCATCGCGCAGGCGTTGGGCGGGCGCGTGGAGAAATTCTCCGGCGGATGGGCCATCGGGCGCCACGGCTACGTCATCGACGGCGATGACGTGCACCTGAACGCCTGGCATCAGGACCAGGTCGTAGAGCGGCCCGCGGAGGCCCGCGTCGTGGGCCAATCCCCGTTCTGCGCCAACGCCGCGATGACCTATGGCGACCACATCATGACCGTGCAGCCCCATCCCGAGATCGGGAACGACGTCCTCGCCACCTATCTCGCGACGCGCGGTGCCGATCCGATCTTTCCGCGGGACAAGATCACCATGGCGCAGGAGATGCTCCGCTCCATGGGCGACGAGCCGCGGATCGCCGCGCGCCTCGCGCGCTTCCTAAAGGAGGCGCGGCCATGAATCCCTGGCTCAAGGACTGCCCCGCGGTCACGCAGAAATACCTGCAGGATCATCGGCTCGACGAGGTGGAATGCGTCATCGCCGACCTGCCAGGCATCGCCCGCGGCAAGGCCGTGCCCGCCTCCAAATTCGACAAGCAGGGCGCGTTCTATCTGCCCAACTCGATCTACTTCCAGACGATCACGGGCGGCTGGGGCGAGGCGGCCGGCGAAGAGGGCTTTACCGAGCCCGACATGATCCTGAAGCCCGACTACTCCACCGCCACCGCCGCGCCCTGGACAGCCGATTGGACCGTGCAGATCATCCATGACGCCGAGGACCGGAAGGGCGCGCCCATTCCGTTTTCTCCCCGCAACGTGCTCAAGCATGTCTGCGCACAATACGAGGCCATGGGGCTGACGCCGGTGGTGGCACCGGAGATGGAATTCTTCCTCGTGGCGCCGAACCTCGATCCGGCCCGCCCCATCGAGCCCATGATGGGCCGCTCGGGCCGCCCCGCGGCCGCGCGGCAGGCCTATTCCATGTCGGCGGTGGACGAGTACGGCCCCGTGATCGACGACATCTACGACTACGCCGAGCTCATGGGGCTCGAGATCGACGGCATCACGCAGGAGGGCGGCGCAGGCCAGGTGGAGATCAACCTGCGCCACGGGAACCCGGTGAAGCTCGCCGATGAAGTGTTTTTCTACAAGCGCATGATCCGAGAGGCCGCGCTCAAGCACAATTGCTACGCCACCTTCATGGCCAAGCCCATCGCGGGCGAGCCCGGCAGCGCGATGCACATCCACCACTCGTTCCTCGACGCCGAGCGCAACAACATCTTTTCCGGCCCCCAGGGCGGCGAGACGGACGCCTTCTATCACTTCATCGCCGGGCTCCAGACCCACCTGCCCGCCGTGATCGCGCTGGTGGCGCCCTACGTGAACAGCTACCGGCGCTACGTCAAAGATCACGCCGCGCCGATCAATCTCGAATGGGGCCGCGACAATCGCACCACCGGCATCCGCATCCCCGTCTCCGAGCCCGCGGCCAGGCGCGTGGAAAACCGCCTCGCCGGGATGGATTGCAACCCCTATCTCGGGATCGCAGCCTCGCTCGCCGCAGGCCTTCTCGGGCTCAAGAACGAGGAACGGCCCAGCCGCCAGTTCCGCGGGGACGCCTACGAGGGCGAGGGTGATATCCCCCGCGATCTCGGCCGCGCGCTCGACCTCTTCGACGAGGCCACCGCGCTCCACGAGATCCTCGGCCCCGAATTCGCCCGCGTTTACTCCATCGTGAAGCGCAGCGAATACGACGAGTTCCTCGAGGTGATCAGCCCCTGGGAACGCGAGCACCTACTGACCAACGTATGAACCCGCTTTTTCGCAACGACCGGCCCGGCGCGTTCCCCCCCTCCTGGTACGCCGCCACGGCGGAGGCCCCGCCCCAGCGCCCGCCGCTTGAGGGCGAGGCAAAAGTGGACGTGGCCGTCATCGGCGCGGGCTTCACCGGCCTCAGCTGCGCGCTGGAGCTCGCGCGGCGCCGCGTGAACGTGGCCGTCGTCGAGGCCCATCGCGCGGGCTTCGGGGCCTCCGGGCGCAATGGCGGGCAAGTGGGCTCGGGCTTCAACATCGACCAACGCACGCTCGAGGCCGAGCTCGGGCAGGATACGGCCCGCGCGCTCTGGGACCTCTCCATGGAAGCCAAATCCATGGTGCGGGATTTCTGCGCAGCTCACGCGCCCGAGGCGCGTTTCACGCCCGGCGTGGCCCACGGCGCATGGAAAGCCGGTGAATTGCGCGACCTCGTCGAGGATGCCGAGCACCTTGCCAAGGCCTACAACTTCGAGACAGCGCCGCTCACGGGCGACGCGTTTCGCGCGCTCGTGCGCTCTCCCGTCTACAAGGGCGGCGTGATCGACCGCGACGCCGGTCATGTGCACCCCCTGCGCTACTGCCTTGCCCTCGCGCGCGAGGCCGAGGCGGCGGGCGCGACCCTTTTCGAGGGTTCGCCGGTGACACATCTCCGCGATGGCGCGCTGCACACGGATCGCGGCGCGCTCCGCGCCGATCACATCGTTCTCGCGGGCAATGGCTACCTGCCCGAGATCGAGCCGCGATACGCGGCCCGGGTCTGCCCCATCAACAGCTTCATCGCCGCCACCGAGCCCCTCGCCGATCCGACCTCGGTCCTCGCCGAGGACATCGCCGTGGCCGACGATCGCTTCGTCGTCAATTACTTCCGCCTGAGCGAAGATGGCCGCCTGCTCTTCGGAGGGCGCGAGAATTACGGGATCGGGTTCCCGAAGGACATCACAACCCGCCTGCGCCAGCGGATGCTGCACCTCTTCCCCCAGCTGGCCGAGGCGCGGATCGATTATGTCTGGGGGGGCACGCTGGGCATCACCCTGCGCCGTGTCCCCCTCGTGCGCGAGCTCTCGCCGGGGCTTTGGGCCGCGGGCGGCTTTTCCGGGCACGGCGTCGCGCTCACCGCCATCGCCGGCCGCACCCTCGCGGAGGCCATCATGGGGGACCGCGGCCGCTTCGAGACGCTCGCGCGCCTCCCCTGCCCGCCCTTCCCCGGCGGGGCGCGCTCCCGGGCGCCGCTCCTCACTCTGGCGATGACCTGGTACAGTTTGCGTGATAGGCTTGGGCTATGAGCGATCCGTTCCGCAACACCTCCGCCTGGTCCTGGTTCAAAGCCCCGCCTGCGCGCTGAGCCCCCGCTTCTTTGTGCCCCGTACCTCCGCCGGAGGCACCCGCTCTCGCCACCCGCGCCAGGATCCAGATCATGAAAGACCATGCCCCCAACAGCTGGGAAGCCCGCGCTGACCGCGTGAGCCTTTACGGCTTCACCGACCTCCCCACCATCGCCGAGCGTGGCGCCGTCGTCCTCACGGGTGGCTCGGGCCCCTATGTGCGCGACGTCCACGGGCGGCAGTATCTCGACGCCAATTCCGGCCTCTGGAACATGGTGGCGGGCTTCGATCACCCTGGGCTGACGAAAGCCGCGCAGGACGCCTACGCAAAGTTCCCCGGCTACCACGCCTTCTTCGGGCGCATGGCCGAGGAGACGGTGGCGCTCTCCGAGCGGCTGGTGGAGGTCTCGCCCTTCGAGACGGGAAAAGTGTTCTACACCAACAGCGGGTCAGAGGCGAACGACACCATGGTCAAGATGCTCTGGTTCCTCGCCGGGGCCGAGGGCCAGCCCGCGCGGCGCAAGATCATCACGAGAAAGAACGCCTATCATGGCGTGACGGCCGTCTCCGCCTCCATGACCGGCAAGCCCTATAACAGCGTCTTCGGATTGCCGCTTCCCGAGTTTCACCATCTCACCTGCCCGCATTTCTGGCGCGAAGCGGAGGACGGCGAGGACGAGGCCGCGTTCACGGCCCGCCTCGCCCGGGAGCTCGAGGATCTCATCGCCCGCGAGGGGGCAGAGACCATCGCAGGCTTCTTCGCGGAGCCGGTCATGGGCGCGGGCGGGGTCATCCCGCCGCCTGCGGGCTACTTCCAGGCGATCCATCCCATCCTTACGGCGCACGGCATCCCGCTCATCTCCGACGAGGTGATCTGCGGCTTCGGACGCACGGGCGAGACCTGGGGCTGCGAGACCTACGACTTCATGCCCGACGCCATCATCTCCTCCAAGTGCCTGACGGCGGGCTTCTTCCCCATGGGGGCCGTGATCCTGGGGCCCGATCTCACGGCGCGGCTCCAAGCGGCCTCCGAGGCTATCGAGGAGTTCCCCCACGGGTTCACAGCGTCCGGGCACCCGGTGGGCGCGGCCATCGCCTTGAAGGCGATTGATCTCATCCTCGGCGAAGGCCTCATGGACCGGGCCCGCGCACTCACACCGCGCTTCAAGGCGGGCATGGCCGACATTATGGCGCGGCATGACAACATCGGCGAGGTGCGCGGCAAGGGCCTCATGGGCGCGCTAGAGGCCGTGCGCGACCGGGCGACGAAGACGCCGTTTGAGGGGCATCTCAGCGTCTCGGAGCGGATCGCCAATGCCTGCACGGATCAGGGGCTGATCTGCCGGCCTCTGGGGCAGGCCATCGTCCTCTGCCCGCCATTCATCATGACCGACAGCCAAATGGACGAGATGTTTACAAAGCTCGACGCGGCCCTGACACAAGTCTTCCGCGACGTAGCCTGACGGGCCCTCCCCGCCCCGGGCCTGACCCGGGGCCTCTGGCTCATGAAGACGCCGCACTCCAAGGTGCAGTCCTCAGCATCATTCCTTCACACATGGAGGCCCCGGATCATGTCCGGGGCGGAAAGCACGCGGGCCTCAGAGCTTGGCCAGCTTATTCTGGAGCTCCGCAAGCTGCTTCTTGATCGCGTCAAGATCTTCGCCGGTCTCGTCATCTCCGTCAGACGCGGGCGCCGACCAGCCGGACACGCCGCCGGTCATGGCCTTCATGAAGGCCTCCTGTTGCGCCTTCATGGCCTCGAAACCGGGCATCGTCGCCATCGGGTTCATGGCGCCCATCTGGTCCATCATCTTGGATTGGCCATCGCGCAGCATCTCGAAGCTCGCCGCGAGGAATTGCGGCACGACGCTCGTCGCTTGCGTGGTGTAGGTGCGCACAAGGTCCTGAAGCACGGTCACCGGCAGGACGTTTTCACCCTTTGATTCATGGTCCGCGATGATCTGAAGAAGGTATTGCCGGGTCAGGTCGTCTCCGGATTTCAGATCCACGATCTTCACATCTCGCCCCTCGCGGATGAAGGCGGCGATGTCTTCGAGCGTCACGTAATCGGATGTCTCGGTATTGTAAAGCCTTCGGCTCGCATAGCGCTTGATCAGCAGAGGCGCGTCCTTTTTCGTCATGAAGCGCGTCTCCTCCCGTAAAACGCCCGCCAAACTTCGCGGCGGTGCAGAACGCTACCGCGCCGCTGCAGAATGTCCAAACAAAAAGAGGGCGGGCGAAGGAAACCTTCGGCCCGCCCAGGTATCACACCGCAATTGGGAGGATGTGCGGCGTGTTCAGGAAACCTGACTATTACTTCGCCGTGGCTTTTTTCGTTGCCGCGGTGACATCGTCGGTGGCTTTCTTGACGGCGGCGGTGGCCTCGTCCGTCATGTCCTTGCCGGCGGCGAGCATGAGCTCGACGGTATCCATCTGCACTTTCTTGGCGACCTCGGCGAAGGCTGCCATGTGCTCGGCTGCGGTTTCAGCGGAGAAAGAAGCGAAATCCGTCATCGCTTTGCCGTAGTCCGCCATCTCGGTCTTCGCCTTTGTGACGTCGGATACCTTGCCGATCGTCGCCTTCGTCCACTTTGCGGAAATCTCGGTGGACTTCTCAGCGGCGTCTAGGGTCACAGCAGCCATCTTCTCAGACAGCGTGGTGGAGGTCTTGAAGGCATCTTCCATGGCTTTGGTGTCCACGGGGAATGCGCCCATCATGTCCTTGAACATGGCGGAGAAATCTTGTGCTTGCTTGGCCATTGTACGGTCCTTTCAGTCGCTCCCGGGACCATCCCGGCTTTCTGCGTCTGCAAATGATATACACGCTGCGCCGCAGCATTTCAAGGGTTTTTGCTGCACTGCAGCAAAAATCTGCCCATCGGAAATTATCTATTCAAATCAGCTAGTTGGTTCGGCCGTCACGTAGCTTCCGGGGGCCGCGGGCAGCTCTTTTTCCTTTGCGCCACCCGGAATCCGCGCCTTCACCGTCCCGTCTGACCGGTCCTTGAGCCACGCGCTCCAGCGCGGCCACCACGACCCCTCGACAAAATCGGCCCCGTCCTTCCAGGGGTCTGCCGCGCGCTTCAGGTCGGGGTTGATGTAGTGCCCGTACTTCTTCTTCGACGGCGGGTTCACGATGCCCGCGATATGCCCTGACTGCGAGAGGATGAAGGTCTTGTCGGTGCTGCTCATCTTCTGGACGCCGTAATACGAACTCTTCCAGGCGGCGATGTGATCTGTTTCGCAGGCGATGGCGCAGAGCGGCACGTTCACCTCCTGAAGGTAGAGCGTATCATCGCCCAGCTTGAAGCCGCCATTGGCGAAGAGATCGTCCTGACAAAGCCCCCGGAGGTATTCCACCGCCATCTTGCCCGGCAGGTTCGTGGAATCCCCGTTCCAGTAGAGCAGGTCGAAGGCGGGCGGGGCCTCCCCCATCATGTAGCTCTTGATGGCCGGGCCATAGATCAGGTCATTGGAGCGGAGATAGGAAAAGGTCCGCGCCATGTAGATGGATTCAAGCAGCCCCGTCCGCTGGCACTCGGCCTCGATCCCGTTGATGAAATCGTTGTTCAGGAAGACACCCACCTCGCCCTGGTCGGAGAAATCCGTGAGCGTCGTAAAGAAGGTGGCGCAGTTGATATCGTCGGTCATCTCGCGCTTGGCGCGTCGGGCGAGCGTGAGCGCAAGCGTCGTTCCGGCGATGCAGTAGCCCACCACATTGACCTTCTTGACGCGCGCTTTTTTCTTCACCTCGGCGATGGCTGTCTCGTAGCCCTCTTCGACGTAATCGAGCATCCCCACCTCGGCATAATCATGCCCGGGGTTCACCCAGCTCACCATGAAGACGGTGTGCCCTTCGTCCACCAGCCACTTGATCAGCGAATTCTGCGCCTTGAGATCGAGGATGTAGAACTTGTTGATCCATGGCGGGAAGATCAGGATCGGTGTCTTTTCGACCTCTTCGGTCGTCGGGCTGTATTGGATAAGCTCGAACATCCGGTTCTGGAAAACGACACGGCCCGGCGTCGTCGCGAGGTTCTCTCCCACCACGAAGGCGTCCTTGTCCGCGAGCGTGACCATGAGATCGCCGTGGTTGGCCTCGATGTCAGCCACGAGATTTTCGAGACCTTTCACAAGGCTCTCGCCCTCCGTCTCGACGGCCCGCTCGAGCGCCTCGGGATTGGTGCCGAGGAAGTTCGACGGGGAGAACATGTCGATGATCTGGCGCGAGAAGTATTCGACGCGCAGCTTTTCGCGCGGCTCGAGATGCTCGATGTCCTGGATCGCCTGCCCCACCGCCTCGGCGTTGAGCATGTATTGCTGCTTGAGGAAGTTGAAATAGGGATGCGTGTCCCAGAGCGGGTTCTGGAAGCGACGGTCGAAGGGCGTGTCGTCCTTCGGCGCCTGGATCTTGCCTTGCGAAAGCGCGGCCTGAGCTTCCACGTAGTGTTTCACCGACTTCGTCCAGAAGCCCACCTGGTGCTCCATGATCTTCGCCGGGTTGGCCATCATCTCCGCCATATAGGCGGTGGCCGCCCGCATGAAGAGCTCCTGGTTGGGCCCTTGAAGCGCCTGCGGCGTGGGCTCTTTTTTCTCCGAAAGCGCCGCAACCAGCCGCTTCGTAAGCTGATCGACGCGCTCCAGATTTGCCGTGAGTTTCTCGGATGGCGTGAAGTCGGTGTCGTTCTTCATTGCTTTCTCAACTACTTCGGCCTAGTTTGCACTTGCAGCATAATCGCTGGGCGCCCGGATCACGAGGCGCCGATACGCGACTGTTGGTCTGACCTCTAGTACTACCCGTTCGAGCAGGCAGGTCCAAGACAAGTCCCGAAAATAAGGGGCACCTGGGAGATGGTACACGGCCGAAGGGGGGCCAGACGATGCGCTACATGATGAGCTACGACCTCATGGAATCCGCCCGCAACACCAACGAATGGTTGGGCGCGACGGCCAAGGCGCTGGGCTCCTACCCCGCCCTGGCCATGGTGCCAAATCCGATGGTGCAGTGGATGGCAGCATGGGGCGAGGTGACGGAGCGCACCTTTGCGCGCATGGTCGCCAAGCCGGATTGGGGTCTTGCCTCGATCTCCATGGCTGACGGCAAGGATCACCTGATCTCCATCGAAACGGTGGTAGAAAAGCCGTTCGGCGATCTCATTCATTTCGCGGTGCAGGGCCGGAAGCCGCAAAAGCGCCGGGTGCTGCTCGTGGCGCCGATGTCGGGCCACTACGCGACGCTCTTGCGCAAGACGGTCTATTCGCTGCTGCCCGATTGCGAGGTCTACATCACCGACTGGCACAACGCCCGCGACATCCCCGTGAGCGAGGGCAAGTTCGACGTAGAGGATTACACCCTCTACCTCGTGGAGTTCATGAAGGCGCTCGGCCACGACACCCATGTCATCGCCGTCTGTCAGCCCGCGCCGCTCGCGCTCGCGGCGACAGCCTACCTCGCGGAAGACGACCCGAAGGCACAACCTGCCTCGCTGACGCTCATCGGCGGGCCGATCGATCCCGATGCCGCCGCCACCGATGTCACGGATTTCGGACGCCGCGTGACCATGGGCCAGCTCGAGGAAACGATGATCCAGCGCGTGGGCTTCAAGTACAAGGGTGTGGGTCGCATGGTCTATCCCGGCCTGCTACAGCTCGCCTCGTTCATGTCGATGAACGCCGACACGCACTCCAAAAGCTTCTACGACCAGATCATGCGCTCGGCCCAGGGCGAGGCCTCCGATCATGACCGCCACAACGCGTTCTACGACGAGTATCTCGCGGTGATGGACATGACGGCGGAATTCTATCTCTCCACCGTCGAGCGCGTCTTCAAGGAGCGCCACATCGCGCAGAACACGTTCACCGTGGCAGGCCGCAAGGTCGATATCTCGAAGATCACGGACGTGGCGGTGAAGATCGTTGAGGGCGAGAAGGACGACATCTCGGCCCCAGGGCAGTGCCTCGCGGCGCTGGAGCTTCTCACGGGGCTGCCGGAGGCCAAGAAGGCGGCCCATCTCGAGCCAGGCGCGGGGCATTACGGGATTTTCGCCGGCAAGAGCTGGCGCAACAACATCCGCCCGCTGGTTCTGGAGTTCATCGATCAGAACGCGCGGAAGAAACCGGCCCGCGCCGCCAACAAGAACGCCGCCTGATCCAAAGGCCCTTCGCAGGCGGCTGGAGAAAGCCGCTGCGAAGCGACCTTTGCTGAAGGCCCGCTGCGGCGCGCTATTGCAGGACGAGAGGCTGCCTGAGCCAGCTGCGCAAGAGCTCGGTCGTCGCCTCCGGCTGCTCCAGCGGGGGCAGGTGCCCAGCCCCCTCCACGAGCTTGAAGGTGCTGTAGGGGATGAGCTCGGCCATGAACTTGTGCCGCTCGGGCGGACAGAGCGCATCTTCCGCGCCGCACAGGACCAGGGCCGGGCATTTGATCTTGCGCAGCGTACTCTGCTGGTCACGCCGTCGTTGCAGCGCGCGCGACTGGTGGAGAAACACCTCCGGCCCCAGCGTCTCGGCCATATCCATGCACAGGTCGAGGATCTCGCGGCGGTGCGGACCATGGGCGAGGTATTGCGGCTTCATCTCGTCACGCATCACCTCGTGCAGCCTCCCCGCCTTCACGCGCACGATTTGGGGCTCCCGCGCCGCCGCGCGTTCAGGCGTCTCGGAGAGCGGGTTGGTGTCCATCAGCGCGATCCGCGTCACCCGGTCAGGCGCCCGGCGGATCACCTCCATCGCGACGATGCCCCCCATGGAGAGCCCGCAGAGCGCGAACTTCGCCGGGGCCGAGGTGAGCACATTGGAGGCGATCTCCTCGATCCGGTCACCCACGCAGACCGGCGCGACCATGACCGCCCGCTCCCGGCTCAACGCGTGGAGCTGGGGCGCGAAAAGACGGGCATCGCACATCATGCCAGGCAGAAAGACGACGGGCTCCATCTCAGAGCCGCGCGCTGGCGAGCTCTGCCCCCTCGGCAAGCGCGCCAAGCTTGGCATAGGCGATATCCGGGTCCACGGCCCCGAAGCCCGCGAAGGTGCCGAAGCCGCAATCAGAGCCCGCGATCACGCGCTCCGCCCCCACGATACCGACGAACTTTGCGATGCGCTCGGCCACGAGTTCGGGATGCTCCACGAAGTTCGTGGTGGAATCGACGACGCCGGGCACGAGCACCTTGTCTTCCGGGATCTCCCCCGCGCGTTCGCGGAACACGGTCCATTCATGGGCGTGGCGGGGATTGGACGTCTCGAAGAGGAGCTGCGCCGCGTTCACCGACATGAAGGTCGAAAAGACCTTCGCCATGTCGATGTCGCAGACATGGGGACCCTCGTAATTGCCCCAGCAGATGTGCACCCGCACGCGGGACGGATCGATGCCGGCGAGCGCGTGGTTGAGCGCCTCCACGTGGCTCGCTGCGATCTTCAGGAATTCCGCGTCCGTCAGGTCGGCGAAGAGCATGTGCCGCGACAGCGCGAGGTCGGGGCAATCGAGCTGCAGGTAGAGCCCGGCCTCCACGATCGTGCGGTATTCCTCTCGCATGGCCTCGGCGAGTGCGGCGAGGTATTCCTCCCGTGTGGAGTAATAATCGTTCTGCAGGAAAAGCGAGATCACCCCGGGCGAGGCCGCATTCATGAAGCCCTCCTCGGCACCATGGGCGGCCATCCCGGCCTTGAGGTTCGCGATGTCGGTCTCGAGCTCGCCCTGCCCTTTTGAAGCCACCGGACCCACGCACATGGGCCGCGCGTATTGCGGCGTGCCGCCGTCATCGGCGAGGCGCTTGAGAAAGCCGGGAAAGAGCTTCAGATCGGCGGGCGCGTTGCGCGGGCTGTCGCCGGCAAAGCCGGTGTAGCGATCCTTCACGTAGGTGGCATAGCTGATCTTCGAGGTCTCGCCATCGCTCACCACGCCCACACCCGCGGCCACCTGCCGCCGCACCGTTTCCGCGCAGGCCTCCATCATCGCCGCCTGAAAGGCGCCGGCGTCGTAGGCCGCGCCGTTCTCGCGGGCGAAGATGAAATCCACCACTTTCTGGGTTCGCGGCAAGCTGCCCACATGGGTCGTCTTGATCATCTGCCTCTCCTCTTTTGAGGCCACCTTACCGCCCGCACCGCGCCCCTCAAGCCCAAAGAAAAAGCGCCACCCCGGGCTGCAAACGGGGTGGCGCTTCATCTCGCAGTCTGGACGCGCGGGCTGCAACGCGCGGCCATGATGCTCATGGAAAGATCAGTTCACCCGATCCCAGAACACCCCCAAGTGACGCGAGACGATCTCGTCGTAGCGCGCGCTCTCCTTCAGCCGCGCGAGCCCTGCATTGATGCGGTAAAGGTGCGTGGTGCCGCGCCAGTGCCGCTTTGGAATGACGACGTGGAGCCCCTCTACGCCGAGCGGCCGGGGGAGCGGCGCGACCGCGCCCCGCAGGCCCATCTCCGTGAGGGTCGTCCAGCCGGTGAACTCGTTGAGTGCCACGGCGTCCACCGCCCCGGCGCTCAGAAGATCGAAGCAATCCCGCGCCGTGGCAGGGGTCTCGAGCGCGACGAGGCCCTGCGTGAGCCAGCGGCGCTCGGCGGTGTCGAGATCGAAAGTCGCAAGCCCCGCCGGGCGGCAGAGCGTCTTTCCATGGAGATCTTCCTCCTCGTCGAAGACGAGGTCCGAGCCCTCCGCGACGAAGAGCAGGCTCAGAAGCTCCACGACCGGGGCGGAAAAATGGAACGCCACGCAGTGCGGGTGGTCGGCCATGGCGGCGCAATCGGGCCTCGCCCACGGGAAGCCCATGTCGAACTCCGCGCCTTCGAGCGCCGCGACGTGGGCCGACCAATGATCGTTCCAGTCGATGGAGAAGCTGACAGCATCCGGAGCCTCTTCCAGAGCGGCCGCGACGAGCTCCGTGACCATCCCTTCAAGCGGCCAGTCGCGGTCCGTGAAGGGGGCGAAGTTGCTCCCAGTCAGAAGTCGTATCTCCGCTGCGTCGGGCGTGAAGGGCGTCGTTTCCATGGCGAATGTCTCGCCCCCGGGCGGGCACGGGATGGCGAGCGCCGTCCCCTCGGGGATGTCGAGGGGATCTGTCAGCGCCTCGACATTGGCGTAGTAGATCAGCGACCAGCGCTCGAGCGCGCCGTAGTACCCCTCAGCGATGGTGAAGACCGTTTCACCCGGTCCCACCACGTGCCGCGCGGTGACGCAGTCAGCCGCGGCAGGCGCCCCGAGGAGCGCGAGCGTCACAGCGGCGGCGTGGCGGACATGTCCCATCAGGAACCCGCCAATTCTGCCCAGATCCGGGTCATGTGCGTGTCGATGGTGCGCTGGTAGGTCCCGTCGCGTTTGATCTCGGCGAGGCCAGCATTGACGAGCGCGATGAGTTCGTCTGCCTCGGGATGTGCCTTGTGCGCGACGATGTGGAGCCCGTCGATGGCGATGGGCCGCCCGGCGGCGACCTCCACTTGGCCTGCGAGGCCCAGCGCGTTGATCTTCTCGCGCCCGGTAAACTCGTTGAGCACGACACCGTCATAGGCGCCGGCGGCGAGCCCTTCGAAGCAGGCTTCGATGGTCTCGGGCATGTCGAGCGTGACGTGCCCGTCCGCGAGCCAGTTCCGCCCCTTCTCGTCGAAGATGAAGGTCGAATACCCGGCCGGGCGGCAGAGCGACGCGCCGTGAAGATCGCTGTCACTCGAAAATGTGAGCGGATCGCCCGTGCGGACAAAGAGGAGCGTCAAAACCTCGAAGACGGGCTCCGAGAAAACGAGCGTCTCGCAGCGGGCGGCGCGCGGGTTGGCCGCGCAATCGGGCTTAAACCAGGGGAAGCCGAGGTCGAGGAGCGCTTGCGAGAGCAGCGGATCGTGATGGGAAGCCCAGTCATTGACCCAGTGAATGGCGAAGCCGTCATCGGGTGCTGCGGCCTCCATGGCGCGGGTTACGATCTCGGTGAACATGCCCCCACCGGGCAGCGTGCGGTCCGTGAAGGGGCGGTAGTCGTCCGCGGTCAGGAGGTTGATCCGCTCCCGCGTCTCCGGCGTAGCAAAGGGCACCGCGCGCAGCGCCGAGACCGCCTCGATGTTGTCGAGCGAAAGCCCGTCCTCCAGCCCCGCGGGCAGCCCGTCGATGCAGGTGAGCGTGAGCCGTGTGCCCACCGTGATCCGCTCGGGATCATCGCCGATGCGGGCCACATTGGTCTGGTAGATCACCGACCATTTGCGCGCGTCCTTGTAGAGGTCGTTGGCGATCTGGGTGAGCGAGTCTCCCCGCGCCACGGTGTAGGTGCCGCCGCACGCCGCGGCAGAGGTTGCGAGCCCCGCAGATATGGCAAGTATCCCGGCCAAAGCAGCCGAAAGACGCGTCAACATAATGACCCCCAGAAACCAGGCGCTCAATAATTCGTGGTCGCGCCCATACTTGACAGCAGATGTCGTGAAATAAGGCCAATCTTGGGGATAGCGTCAAGGCGGCATCCATATGATGTAGCGTCCCTCGGTGAACCTCCGTCCCTAGCGCCTTGGATTCAGGGGCAAACACCCATTGTCACAGTGTCGAAAGAAATCCCGGCCCCGGCCTCCGATCCTGCGCCGGGCGCCCTAGGGTTTCAGAATCACCCGCCCGCCATCACCCGCCGGTCAGGCGAGGATCTGCGCCCAGATCGCCAGCTCGTCGTAGCACACCCATTCGCGCCGCAAGCCCCAGGGACCGAACTCCGCGTGACAGATCCCCATGACATGCACCCGTTTGCCGGAGGGCCGGCCAAAGCTGCCCCAGCCCTCGTGGAGGCCATCGAGGCTCCACCGAATGGCGGCCCGTGGTGGCATGAGCGGGTCCTCGCGCCCGATGACGTGCTGGAGCTTGAACTCTGCGCCCGGGAAGGCGCTGCGCAGCCCCAGCCAGAAGGCATCCGCCGCCTCGCGGCCCGTTGCGCTCACCCCGCCGGGATATTCGAGCGTGCAGGCACGGTCCCAGTTCTCGTGGATGGCGTTGATCTCCGCGCCCATGATCCGCTCCAGCAGTACGGCATACCTATGCCCCCAGGGGTCATCGTTGCCGCGCCCGGTGTAGGGTCCCGTGATGTCATTTTCGGGCAAGAACGCGCCCATGGGCCGCCCCGCCTCCATCTCGGCGCGCACGAAGGCCTCGGGCGTGTGGCCGAGCTGGCGGGCGATGACGCCGTTATCCCGCACCAGCCATTCGTCGCTGATCTGGTTGTCCTTGGCATAGCAATCCGCCATCCCCCGGAAGCGCAGCTTGACGCCGGTCGCGGGGCCGAACTTGCCGCCGTGATGCGTCGCAGTGGAGAAGATGCGGTGCGAGGAGAGCATCCCCTCCTCCGGCGAGCCGGACCAGATCACGTCCTCGCCCAGAAGCACGCGGTCCGGGAATTCGTCCAGCGTCTCGAGCGTGTTCTGCGTCATCCCCGCCTCGCCAGTGGAGATGCCCGCGGGCACGCGTACGATGACGTCGGGGTGGTAATAGGCCTTCATCGCCGCGCCGAGGCCACGGCCCTCCCAGATCTCCTCGGTGATCTTCAGGATGTAGTCGGGGAAGTCTTCGAACTCGTTGGAAAATCCGCGCATGCCTAGCCTTTCTTGCGAGTGGAGCCGCGCACGATGAGCTCTCCCTCGATTTCCACGCGGCGGGGTGTGGTATCCCCGTCGATGAGCGCCATCATCCGCGCCACGGTGGCGTCGACCATCTGCCCGGACGGTTGGCGCCACGTCGTCAGATCATAGGCCGACCACGCGGCCATGGGCACATCGTCAAAGCCCACGATGGAGATTTCCTCGCCCGCCCTCATGCCACGTTCGTGGCAGAGCGCGTCGAGGGCCGCAAACGCCATGTGATCGTTTCCGGCAAAGATCGCGTCCACGCCTGCCTCGTCCACGAGCGCGCAGGCCGCCGCCCGTGCCCGCTCCCGGCTGTAATCGCCCGCGATCACCGACGCCTCGAGCCCGTGGCGCGCCAGCCCCTCGGCAAAACCCGCCGCCCGGTCCCGTCCGGTGAGCGATCCTTCCCAGCCCGCGATATGCCCGATCTTGCGGTGCCCGAGCGCCACGAGGTGCTCGGCGATGGCCGCACTGGCCGCGCGGTTGGCGCAGGTCACCTGCGTGAGCGCGCCCCCGGGCTGCCCGCGATTGAAGAGCACGACCGGGATCCCCGCCACCGCGCAGCGATCCATCAGACCGTCGGAGATCGCCACGGAGGCCGCGATGATCCCGTCCACCTGGTAGTCCAGCAGCTCCTGCACCACCGCCTCCACGTCCGACGACCAGGACGCGGTGAAGATCAGCATGTGATAGCCCTGCGCCTGGAGCGCGTTCGAGAGCCGCTCGAGCGCGTCGACGTAGAAGGGATTCTCGAGGTAGGCCACGACGAGCCCGATGATTTTCGAGCGCCCGGTTATGAGCGAGCGCGCGAGCACGTTGGGCCGGTAGCCCAGCTCTTCGGCGGCCGCGCGCACCTTGGCCTGCGTGGCCTTCGAAGCCGACGCGCCGGAAAAGACCCGGCTCACCGCCGATTGCGACACGCCCGCGCGCTGGGCCACGTCGAAGGACGTCACCTTGGAGAGCTTCGTTTCAGCCAGCGGTCCAACCTCCATCCACGAGGAGCGAGGTGCCCGTGATGAGCGCCGCCGCATCCGAGGCGAGGAATGTCACCGCCCCCATGATGTCCTCCACCTCGCCCACGCGGCCAAGCTTGATCTTCTCCTCGATCCATTTCACGCGCTCGGGGTTGGAGAAGGTCTGTTCCGTCAGCGGCGTGCGGATGAATGTGGGGCAGATCGTGTTCACACGGATGCCCCGGGGCCCGAGGTCGATCGCCATGCTTTTCGTCATCCCCTCCACCGCGTGCTTCGTCGCGGCATAGACGCTGCGGTCCACCCCGCCCACATGGCCCATCTGGCTCGAGATCTGGATGATGGAACCGCCGCGCGGCATCTGTCGCGCCACCTCCTGCGCGAGGAAGAAGGCCGCCTTGAAGTTGAGCGCCGAGACCGCGTCGAAATCCTCCTCGGTCACGTCGAGCGTCGGCGCGTGCCGCGCCAGCCCCGCTGAATTGCAGAGGATGTCGAAGGGCTCTGCACAGACTGCGCGCACGGCGGCTCGATCGGTGACATCGAGCGTCACGCCCTCCGCCGCATATCCGGCCTCCCGCAGGGCCAGGGCCGCCTCTTGCACTTGCCCTGCGCTCCGCGCGGCAACCACCACATGCGCGCCCGCCTCGGCGAGCGCAGCCGCACAGCCGAGCCCGATGCCACGCGATCCGCCCGGCACGAGCGCGCGCTTTCCGTCCAGCCTGAAAGAGGGGGTCCTAGGCAGCATCGTGGCCTCCGGGAATGTTCGGATACGCGATCCCGCGGAAGGGCGGAAAATCGGCGTAGCGCTGGGTCCTCTCGGGGTCCGGCGTCATCCCCGGCTTGAAGAGCGTTCCCTTGGGCCGGGCATAGCTCAGGATGCGATGGGCCAGATCGCCCTCCCGCCAATGGATGTTGAAAGCCGCGTTCTTCGGAAAGAAATAGGCCTCCTGGAACGGCAGATGATCGAAGAGCCACCAGGCCAGATCGCGCCAGTCGCGCCCCCGGCGATACTGCGCGGCAAACCACGGCACGCCCACGGAGACGCAGGCCCCCATGCGGCCCTTGGCGTCGCGCACATCCCAGATGTGATGCGCGTAATTGGCCTCGTTCCGCGCGCATTTCTGCGGGGTCACCTCCGTCGCGCCGAAATCGTTCATCTCCGGCGAGCGATAGGCGGAGCGGATGTCGATGGGACCGAAAGTCTCCACCATCGGATCGAGGCAATGCACGGCAAGAGCGCGGCCCGCGGCCAGCGCCAGATCGGGATCGGAGGGAAAATTCTGCAGCCGGTAGAAATTCGCGATCTCAGAGGTCATGAAATTGCGCATCTCGAAATGCCGGGAAAGCCGCTCGCGCCCCAGCGCCTCGAGCGCAGTGTATGAGCGCGGCGCTCTCATCCCCAGCTGAACGAGCCGTCTTCGGCAGGCGGCGAGAAGGGGTTGTGGCTCAGCTCCCACACGTAGCCATCGGGATCCGCGACAAAGGCGGAATGCCCGCCCCAGAATATGTCATGCGGTTCTTTCAGAACCTGCCCGCCCGCCGGCGCGACAAGCGCGCAGATCGCAGCAACCTCCGCCTTCTCGCGGACGTTGTAGCCCAGCGTGATCCCCGAGAAGCCGGGCGTCATCGCTGTGCCAAGGTCCTTCGCCATCGCCTCCGCCGGGTAGAGGCCCAGCACCTGCCCGAGAAGCTCGAAGACCGTGATGCCCGCATCCTCTGTTTCTTTCCGCTGCCAGCCCAGCGCTTCGTAGAACGCAGCGGACCGCGCCATGTCAGTGACAGCGAGCGTGATGAGCGATACGCGCTGCTCCATCATCGCAATTCCCCCATGCGCTGGAAGACGTCGATGCCAAGCTGCTGATAGAGATCGATGAGGTCAACAAGGACCCAGTTCTCGCGGATGAGCCCGTTCTCGATGCGCCAGAAATCGAGCGACTTGAGCGTGACCTCGCGGCCCACCCCCGGCAGCCCGAGCCAGCCCGCGTCGCTCAGCGTCTGCCGCATGTTGGGCCAGCCCGTGACGCCCACGTAATTTCCTTCGGCGAAGAAGTGGAAAACGATGTCTGCATCTTGCCCGCCCCTGTCGGGCATGGCGGCCAGGAACGGGATCTGGTGATGGCGGCGGAAGCCGTCGATCCCTCGCGCGGTCCCGATGCCCGCCGGGCCGTACCAATGCATCTTCGGATGCCAGTACCGTTCGAGCTCCATCACTTCGGGTCCGCCTTCGGCAGGATGGCGCACGAGTTTCTCGAGCATCTGGAGCACGAGTTCCTTCGCCGCAGCCCCGTCGCCCCCGGGCGAGATCCCGTCGCAGGTCGCCGGCCCCGGAACGCACCAGTCCCGTCCGAGCGACGGCGCGAGCGGCCACGCCCCGGCCTGCATCATGACTTCGGGTATGTCCCAGCCGAACTGGGTCTCGACGATGTCCGCGCCGTCGAGGCGAAAGAACTCGTGAAAGCGCATGTGCACCGTGCGCCGCGTGGCCGGAATGCCGAGCCAATCCTCCGCAAAGGTGCCGACATACGTGCCCGCTTCGCCAACCCATGAGAGCCCCTGCCCATCCACGCCGGTGATCGAGATGTAACGCCGCCGCTCGAAATCGGGCCACGCCGCAGAGAGCCCCGCATAAATCTCGCCGACGCCATCCGCGTCGCAGTCGCCGAACGGCTCCGGCATTCGGCAGATCGCCGCTGACAGCGCGGCCTTCACAGACGCGACCCCGTCGAAATCATAGAGCGCCGCCGCGAAGCGCTGAATGTCAGCCACGGGCGACCCCCTTCTTTGTGCGAGCGTACCTCGGGGTCCGGGGCAGAGCCCCGGCCGATGCCGACATCACTCGGCGGCCTCGCGATAAGGAGCGCCCTCGCCATAGGGGACGTTCACCCCGCCGTAGCGGCGCACACGGACATTGCATTGCTCGGCATGGCCCACGAAGCCCTCCAGCATGCAAAGCCGGGAGCCATACTCGCCGACCAATGTCGCCGCCTCGTCGCTCGTGACCTTCTGGTAGGAATGCGTCTTGATGAATTTGCCCACCCAGAGCCCGCCGGTATAGCGTCCGGCCTTCTTCGTGGGCAGCGTGTGGTTCGTCCCGATGACCTTGTCGCCGTTCGCCACGTTCGTGCGCGGCCCGAGGAAAAGCGCACCGTAATTCGTCATGTTCTCGAGGAACCAGTCGTCGCGGTCCGTCATGACTTGGATGTGCTCGGACGCAATTTCTTCGGAAATTTCGAGCATCTCGTCGTAGCCGTCGCAGAAGATGACCTCGCCATACTCCTCCCAGCTTACCCGCGCGGTCTCGGCCGTGGGCAGGATATCGAGGATGCGATCGATCTCCGCCATCGTGTCGTCTGCGAGCTTGCGGGAGTTCGTGATCAGCACCGCGGGAGAGTTGTAGCCGTGCTCAGCCTGCCCGAGGAGATCGGTGGCGCACATCTCGCCGTCCACGGTGTCGTCGGCGATGACGCAGGTCTCCGTCGGCCCGGCGAAGAGGTCGATTCCCACCCGCCCAAAGAGCTGCCGCTTGGCCTCCGCGACAAAGGCATTGCCCGGACCCACGAGCATGTCCACGGGCGCGATGGACTCGGTGCCGATGGCCATGGCGCCCACGGCCTGCACCCCGCCGAGGACGAGGATCTCGTCCGCCCCGCCTTCGTGCATGGCGGCCACGATGGCCGGATGCGGCGCGCCCTGCACCGGCGGCGCGGAGGCCACGATGCGCTTCACGCCCGCCACCTTCGCGGTGAGCACCGACATGTGCGCAGAGGCCACCATGGGGAACTTGCCGCCGGGCACGTAGCAGCCCACGGAATTCACGGGGATGTTCTTGTGGCCGAGGATCACGCCCGGCATCGTCTCCACTTCGATGTCGTGCATGGAGGCCTTCTGCGCCTCCGCGAAGCGCCGGATCTGGGCCTGCGCGAAGCGGATATCGTCCATCTCGCGTGTGGTGACCTTCTGCATCGCCGCCTCGATTTCGGATGCCGTGAGCTTGAAGGCCTGCGGCTCGTACTTGTCGAACTTGGCGGAGAGCGCCTTCACCGCCGCGTCACCGCGCGCCTCGATGTCGCTCAGGATGCCCTCCACGATGCCGCGCACTTTCGCATCGTCCTCGGCCCGCTCCTCGGCTGGTTTTCCGCGCTTGAGATACTGCGCCATCGCGTCCTCCCTGTCTGCTGTTGGTTCCAGCATAGAGCATGGCTGACCCGCCTCAAGGAGTTTTTGCATACGCTTGCAAAAATCCGGCGCCAGCGCTCACGGCCGGGCGATCACCCGCGCCGCCATGGGGCGATAGAGGACGAGGAGCGCGAGAATCGAGACGCCGAAGATCGCCGCCGGCACAAGGGTCATGGCGTAGTGCAGCGCGTTCAGCGCCTCGGGCACCTGCGCCACGCGCCCCTCCGTCGTCGCCTGCCAGCCCCAGAGCGCGAGGATGAGCCCCATGGCCCCCGGTGCGAGGGCATTGGCGAGCTTCTGGCCAAAGAGCCAGATCGCCGAGAACGCGCCCTCGATCGCCTCGCCTGTCTCGGCCCGGGTGACGTCCATGAGGTCGGGGTACATGGCCCAGGGGATCTGCTGGTAGGCCCCGTTCGTGAAGCCCGCGATCAGGAAAAGCACGGCCACGGTGGTAACGTTGGTGGAGGGCAAGGCCGCGTAGAGCCCGCAGAGCAAGGCGATATAGGCCACGAGCCCCACGCAGAGGGCAACGGTCTTGCCCAGCCTGTTCGACAGCATCACCCAGACGATCTGGGAGAGGATCGAGCCGAATACGAACATGCCAAGCAGAAGCGAGAGCGCGCCGAGCGCGCCCGCAAGGCCCGAAAGCGGCGTCGCGCCTGTATCCTCGATAAGGTAGATCACGGCAAAGGCGAGCCCCGCCGTGATCAGCGCCACCGAGAAGGTCATGACCCCGTAGAGGAGCGCGAGCACGACGAAGGCGCGATTCCGGATCACGAGGCCCATCATCCGCACCGGGCTCACGCTCGACGGAAGCGAGATCCGCGGCGCACGGCGGGTGAAAAAGACCGAGAGCCAGACCGCCCCGATGATGACGGGCGCCACGATGAGCGCGGCGGTCGCGTGGCCCGCAAGCGTGCCACCGGCCAGCGCGGGTAGCACCGCGCCCCCGATGAGGATGCCGATCGAGGCAAAGCCCATGCGCCAGGCCACCATGGCCGACCGCTCCCGCGCATCCTGGGTCATCTCCCCGGCCGTGGCGCCGTAGGGGATGGCCACCATGGTGAAACCCACCGTGGCCAGAATGAAGAAGCCGGTGAACCAGAGCGCGTTGAAGCCGGGCGTGCCGCCGGGCGGCACCGCGAACATGAGGTAGGTGCCGAGCGCGAGGACGACCGCCCCGCTCACCATCCATGGATAGCGCCGGCCGTATCGGCTCGAGGTCCGGTCCGAGAGGTAGCCTATGGCGGGGTCCGTGATCATGTCGAAGAGGAGGACGCCCGTGGCGATCGCGCCCGCCAGAGCGGCATCGACGCCGAGATAGGAGGTCAGGAACGCCAAGACGAGGAGCTGCTTGACGATCACGAAGACCACGATGCCCATATCGGCGAGCCCCCAGCCCGCCTTCTGCCCGATCGATAGCGCCATGTTCCCTCCCCGCGCATCCTTCGGGCGACGCTAGCGGCTCTCTCCCCGCGCGCAAAAGGAAACTTAACGTCACGGGGCCCGCTCGGGATGCCTCCGGCGGAGGTACGGGGCACAAAGAAACCGAGCGCGCGCCCTGCCGATGGCCCCGTGCGGACCGCGGCTTCTTTGTGCCCCGTACCTCGGGGAGCTCGAGGGGCTGGCGCCTCGATCCCGCGCTAGCCACCCAGCGCTGCGAGGACGTTCAGCGTCGCGTCCTCGAGGACGGCGAGGGCGCGCGGGCTCGAGAAGCTGTGGTCGGCGCCCTTGAGCGCGACGAGGCGGATGTCATCGCCCGTCACGTGCTCGAGGATCGTCACCGCGCGCGCCATGGGCACGACCGTGTCTGCCGTTCCCTGCAGCATGCGCGTGGGCATCGGCAGCGTCAGCGGCTCGCGCAGCACGAGATGCGCGCGGCCGTCCTCGATGAGGCGGCGCGTGATAATGTAGGGATCGCCGTAATCCGACGGCACAGCGACCTGCCCCTCCGCCATGAGCGCGGCGCGCTCGTCCTCCGAGAACTCGGTCCAGTAGCCATCCTCGGTGAAATCGGGCGCGGCAGCGATGGTGATGAGGCCCGCCACCTTCGCGCCGAGCCGCTTGACCATCAGGAGCGAGATCCAGCCCCCCATGGAGGAGCCGATAAGCACCTGCGGGCCTTCCGTCAGCGCCGTGATGGCCACCTCCGCATCCTCGGCCCAATCCCCGATGGAGCCGCCCTCGAAGCGGCCCGAGGATGCGCCGTGGCCCGAATAGTCGAACCGAAGGAAGGCGCGCCCCTGCGCGCGGCACCACGCCTCGAGATGCGTGGCCTTCGATCCCGTCATGTCAGAGGCGAATCCGCCGAGGAAGACGATGCCGGGCCCCACGCCCGCGCTGCGGTGGTAGGCGATGCGGCGGCCCTGGGGCGTCTCGAGGGTGTCGGGCTCTGTCATGGCTGGCTCCTTTTTTCGCGATTTTTCAGTTGTTTCGTAGCCGTTTTGCCGAACGCATATAAGTGACTATTGACTCACGTGATTATATAGTCACCTTATGATCCATGGACGCAATCTTCAAAGCCATGGCCGATCCGGCCCGCCGTGACCTCCTCGATGCGCTACGCGAGGATGACGGGCAGACGCTCACCGCCCTCGGCGCACGCTTCGAGATGACGCGCTTCGGCGTCATGAAGCATCTCGGAGTGCTGGAGGACGCGGGCCTCATCACGACCATCAAACGGGGTCGCTACAAGTATCACTACCTGAACCCTGCCCCACTCCAGGAGACGCTTGATCACTGGATCGCGCCCATGGCCCGGCCCGCCGCGCGGGGTGTCCTCGATTTAAAGGCGCATCTGGAACGACGCGAGACGCACACGCTCACCACCTATATCGCCGTGCCGCCCGACCGGGTGCGCGCAGCGCTGAAGGACGCGGACGCCCAGGCCGCCTTTTCCTTCATGGCCGACCGCGTCATTCGCACGGGCGCGCGTCTCACCTTCTACCGCGGCGGCGCGAAGATGCTCACGATCGAAGAAACCGCGGAGACGGACGCGACGATCCATGCTCGCTTCAAGCCCCATTGGGCTGATCTGGCCGCCAGCGATCTCACCCATCGCATCACCGCCGAGGGCCCGCACACGAAGCTCACCCTCACCCATGAGGGTGCGACGGCGGAGATGGCCGATGGCTGGGCACGAACGCTCTCGGGCCTCAAGACCTTCCTCGAAACCGGCACGGCACCAAAGTTCCGCGCCTCCCCTCCGGCTGCACCGGACCCATCCGAAAAGGAGACCCCCAAGTGACCCTTCATTCCCAAGGAGAGACCATGACGAAGCCCGATTACGTCCTGCAGACCTATATCCGCTGCAGCCTCGACGCGCTCTGGGATGCGCTGACCGATCCCGCAATCATCGCCCGCTACCACTTCCTGACGGAGCATATCTCCCGCGACGATGACACCACCCGCTACGCTTTTGCGCCGGGCCAAGCGATGATGGACATGCGCGATATCAGGCTCGACCCCAAAACACGGATCGAGCAGACCTTCGAACCCCATTGGGAGGGCGGTGGCGCGCCTTCGCGCGTCGTGTATCACCTGCGTCAGGAAGGCGCCGTGTGCGCGCTCACGCTCGAGCATTACGACCTCACCTTCCCGGTGGTCCATGGAGAGGGCGTGGCTGACGGATGGGTCCGGCTCTTTGCTGGGCTCAAGACCTACCTTGAGACCGGCGAAAGCGTGCGCTTCAACGAGGCGGGTGCGGTATGAGCGCCGAACTCACCTGGCTCACTCTCACCATGGTGCTGGCGGCGAGCCTCTGGATCCCGTTCATCATCGGCGTGAATACCACCGAGAGCGGCGCGCAGGTCACAGATGACGGGCGTGCCAACATCCCCGGCATGGTGCCCTGGGTGCAGCGGGCGAACCGCGCGCATCTCAACTTGCTGGAGCAGGCCATGCCGCTTGCCGTGCTTGTGCTGGTGGCCCAGGCGGCTGCTGTCACGAGCGCCGTGACGGTGGCGGCGGTGGCGGCGTTCTTCTGGCTGCGCGTGGCTCACGCCATGCTGATGATCTGGGGGCGTTTCACGTTTCCCTGGCGCCCGATCCTCTTCACGCTCGGCTGGCTCTGCCCCCTCGCGCTCGCCGTGGAGATCCTGCGGCTGGCCTAGCCGCCGACATAAACGCCGCGCTTCGGGCGGTAAAAGACCTTCTGGTTATGCAGCCGCCCGAGCAGCCCCGCGATCTCCCGGATCTCGTCATCGAGCACCTCCGGCACGGCATCGGCCTTCAGCGCGTCGATGCGCTGCCGCGCGAGCTCCGCCTTCTTGCGGTAAAGCGCCGTCTCGATCATCTCGAGGTCTTCCACACTCAATTCGAAGGTCTTGTTATAGCCGGCCATGTCGTGCTCATCCCCTGATCTGTCGTTTTCCGCAGTTTCTTATAAGAAACATAGCCGCTTCGCGCGCCGGTCAAAACTATAATTTATCTCCTGATATCATGCGCCTGACTCGGCGGCCGCGGCATACAAAGGCATGCGCCGCGCGCTGTGGGCTTGACCTCGCCGCCTCCCGCGCAACCCTTCGGCCATGACTGCCGCAAGCCCGCTCACCCGACAACTCCTCATCCTCCTCGCCTTCGGCAACTTCGTCGTGGGGATGGGCGCGTTTGTTGTCATCGGGATCATCGAGCCGGTCTCCGAGGGCCTTGACGTGAGCGCGAGCGCGGCCGGCACGCTCCTGACCATCTACGCCCTCGCTTACGCGCCGCTCTCGCCGGTCCTCGTGGCGCTCACGGGCCGCATCGGGCGGCGGCGCGTGCTGGCGAGCGGGCTCGGCCTCTTTGCTGTGGCGGCGGGGGCGGGCGCGATGGCGCCGAGCTTCGAGGTGCTGGGAGCGACCCGTGTGCTGGCGGCGGCCGGGGCCGGCGTCGTGACGCCCGTCACCGCCGCCATCGTGGCCGGTCTCGCGCCACCGGAAAACCGGGCCAAGGCCCTCGCCACCGTCTTTCTCGGCATCACGCTCGCGCAGGTGCTGGGCATCCCCGCCGGGAGCTGGGTGGCCTACACCTTCGGCTGGCGCGCAGCACTCCTCATCGTCGCCGCACTGGCGGTGCCCGTGATCTTCCTCATCTGGACACGGGTCCCGAAGGGTCTGTCCTTCCAGTCCACGAGCCTCTCGGATCTCGGCGCCGTGCTCCGAGACGGGCCCATGATGGTGGCCATCGGCTTCACGGCAAGCTTTCTCGCGGCGATCTTCCTGCTCTACACCTATCTCGCCCCGCTCCTGAGCGCGCGCATGGGGTTCGGGCGAGACGAGATCACCCTCGTCCTCCTCGTCTTCGGCGTGGGCGCTGTCATCGGCAATATCCTCGGCGGTGCGCTCGCCGACAGGATCGGCGCGGGGCGGACGCTGACGCTCCTCGTGGTCCTCCAGATCCCGCTCCTGCCGTTCTACAGCCTTTTGCCCGTGCCGGGCATAGCCCTTCTCGCCTGGACCCTCGTCTGGTCCACAGTGGGCTGGAGCTTCGGCGCGGCCCAACAGCTCCGCCTCGTCGAGCTATGCGGCGCGCAGGCCCCCGTGGCGCTGGCGCTCAATGCCTCGGCCATCTACGTGGGCAGCGCCGTGGGTTCGGGGATCGGCGCGGGCGTGATCTCCCTCGCGGGCCTCGATGCTTTAGGGATCGCCGCGGCCTTCATGATGATCGCTGCCCTCGCTAACCTGCGCCTGTCGCGCCGCCTCAGCCCCGGAGGCCCCGCACAGCCATCATCGTCGCCGACATCGTCGCAATGAGCTTGCCGTCCGCCTCCGCGCGCCCCTCGGTGAAAAGAAGCGTGCGCCCCGCGCGGATGACCTGCCCGTCGAACCGGAACATGGCCCCCGCCGCGGGCGCCAGAAGCGAGGTCTTGAACTCCACGGTGAGCACCTCCGCATCGGCCTCCATCAGCGTCATGGCCGCGTAGCCGCAGGCGCTGTCCATGCCGGTCGCCGTGACGCCCGCGTGGTGAAACCCGTGCTGCTGCACGAAGCGCGCGTTGAACGGCATCTCCAGCACCACGTGCCCTGCCTCGCAAAGCGGCATGGAGAGCCCGAGGTTCTCCGCGATAATCTGCTTGCCGAAGCTTTCGCGCACCCGCGCTTCGAATGCCGCCACCCGCGGCTCGAACGTACCCATGGCCCTGCCCTCTTCTCGCCATCTTGCCCGAGCATACCGCGCGGGCGAAGGGAGACCAGTGGCATGTGCATGTTGAGCGGTTTGGGGAGGGTGCCCGTGGGCTTTTTCCTCGGTCTGGCGGCCGGGCTCACCGTACGCGCCGCCGTCACGGAGGGCATCATGGTGGCCGTCATCGGCGCCGGGCTCGGCGCGCTCGTCTGGGGCGGCGTCATGCTCTGGGCCAAGCTTGAGGACCGCCTCTCAAGCTGGATCTTCGGCGGCGGCACACGGGCCAGCGGGAACGGGGATCTCGACCGAGGCCCCCGCGCGTATTTCTGGATCCCCGCGGGCCTCGGCTTCGTGGCAGGCCTCTTGCTGACCAGCGCGCAGATCGATCGCCTCCTCTAGGCCACGGCCCCGACGCCTCCCCTTACCCCCTTCCTGTCCCGCCTTCTTTGTGCCCGTACCTCCCCTGGAGGGCCGCCGGAGGCATCCGGTGCCGCCGCGCATGCCGCGGCTTCCGGTTCGGGCCGGTCGCGCCACCGCCTCCCGCGAACCGCGCCGGGTCCCGCGATAGCGTTTGACATGGCCCGCCCCCTCGGTCACATGAACGCCAAGCATACCCGCAACCGGGCGTTCCGTGGGCGCCAAACCGACGAGGAGGCCCAACATGGCCCGTGACGACAAGTCGATTACCCTCACCCTTCCCGATGGCAATCAGCGCAGCTATGCGTCCGGCATCACGCCCGGCGAAGTGGCCGCCGACATCTCCACCTCGCTCGCCAAGAAGGCGATCAGCGCCACGGTGGACGGCCAGCATTTCGATCTGCAATGGCCGGTCATGGCCGATGCCGAGATCGCCATCCACACCATGAAGGACCGCGCCCAGGCCGAGGAGCTCATTCGCCACGACGCGGCCCACATCATGGCCCGGGCCGTGCAGGAGATCTGGCCCGACGTCCGCGTCACCATCGGCCCCGTCATCGAGAACGGCTGGTACTACGATTTCGACCGGGAGGCGCCCTTCACCCCCGAGGATCTGGGCGCCATCGAGAAGAAGATGAAGGAGATCATGAATCTCCGCGACCCCGTGCGCACGGAGGTCTGGGAGCGCGACCGCGCCATCGCCTACTACGAGGAGCGCGGCGAGCCCTTCAAGGTGGAGCTGATCGAGGCCATCCCTGGCGACGAGCCGCTGCGCATGTATTGGCACGGCGATTGGCAGGACCTCTGCCGGGGGCCTCACCTGCAGCATACCGGCCAGGTCCCCGCGGACGGCTTCAAGCTCATGTCAGTCGCCGGGGCCTACTGGCGCGGCGACTCGAGCCGCCAGCAGCTGCAACGCATCTACGGCGTGGGCTTCCTCAACCGCGACGAGCTCAAGGCGCACCTCACCTTCCTCGAGGAGGCCGAAAAGCGCGATCATCGCAGGCTCGGTAAGGAAATGGACCTCTTCCACATCCAGGAAGAGGCCCGCGGGCAGGTCTTCTGGCACCCCAATGGCTGGGCGATCTACACCACCCTCCTCGACTACATGCGCCGCATGCAGGCGCGGGACGGCTACAAGGAGGTCAATACGCCCGAGATCGTCGACCGTTCCCTCTGGGAGGCTTCAGGCCACTGGGACAAGTACCAGGAGAACATGTTTCTCGTGGAAGTCGACGAAGAGCACGCCCAGACCAAGGCGGTCAACGCGCTCAAGCCCATGAACTGCCCGGGCCATGTGCAGGTCTTCAACTGGGGTCTGAAATCCTATCGCGACCTGCCGCTCCGCATCGCGGAGTTCGGCTCCTGCCATCGCTACGAGCCCTCAGGCGCGCTCCACGGCATCATGCGCGTGCGCGGGTTTACCCAGGATGACGGTCACATCTTCTGCGCCATGGACCAGATCGAGAGCGAGACAGCGAAGTTCATCGCCTTCCTCGCAAAGGTCTATGGAGACCTCGGCTTCACCGACTGGACCATCAAGCTCTCCACCCGCCCCGAAAAACGGATCGGCAGCGACGAGACATGGGACGTGCTGGAGACCGCACTCGGCGAGGCCTGCCGTGCGGCGGGCTACGATTTCGAGCTCCTGCCGGGAGAGGGCGCCTTTTACGGACCAAAGCTCGAATTCACGCTCACCGATGCCATCGGGCGCAACTGGCAGTGCGGCACGTTGCAGGTCGACACCAACATGCCCGAGCGTCTCGGCGCGAGCTACATTGCCGCGGATGGCGAGAAGCACACGCCCGTCATGCTCCACCGCGCCTGCCTCGGCTCCTTCGAGCGCTTCATCGGCATCCTCATTGAGGAGCACGCGGGCAAGTTGCCCTTCTGGCTCGCCCCCCGGCAGGTGGTCGTGGCGGCCATCGTCTCGGACGCGGATGACTACGTGCACGAGATGGTCGCGGCGCTGCGCGCGGCGGGCGTGCGTGCCGAGGCCGACGTGCGCAACGAGAAGATCAACTACAAGGTTCGCGAGCATTCGGTGGGCAAGGTGCCGGTGATCCTCGCGCTTGGCATGCGCGAGGTGGAGGAGCGGACCGCCTCGCTGCGCCGCCTTGGCGAGAAGCAGAGCCGCGTCGTGGGCTTCGATGAGGTCATCGCTGAGCTTTCGCAGGAGGCCACGCCGCCCGATTTGCTCGACGGCTGATCATGGACAGCGCGCGGTGCGATCTACCGCGCGAGGCTCCTGGGGTCTTACGCGGTCGTTCGCACGGTGTCTCGGAGGTCGGGGACTATCCACCCTCGGCGATGCCGCCCGCGTCACCCCGTGTCACACAGATATACCCAACTATCCCTCACCGCACGGTCGAGAAGGCTAGGACGGCGTGCGCTGCGGTAGCGCAAGGCCGCAGGCGCGCCCGGCGCGGCAGTGCAGCATTGTTACAAACATGGGCGACGCGTGGCCGCACCGGCCTCGACGGGCTCCAATTTGCTGCAATTTTTGCGAAGATGACATAACAGGCAGTCACGCGGCTGTGCTTGACGCCCGTGTGATTGGAATGTCAGCGGCACCCTCGCCCATGTTTTCGATGCACACCACGGTGCACATCTCAGTTCAAAGGATCTCGACCCATGTCCAACACCACCAAGACCCTCGCCGTCGCTGGCGCCGTCGCTGCCGCGCTTGCCACGTCGATGGCCGCCCCTGCCGCTGCCCAGGCGCAAGAGAAATGCTACGGCGTCTCCCTCGCCGGCGAAAACGATTGCGCCGCGGGCCCCGGCACGACCTGCGCAGGCACCTCCACCGTGGACTTCCAGGGCAATGCCTGGACCCTCGTCCCCGCCGGCACCTGCACCGAGATCGACGTGCCGGACATGGCCGACGGCTCCGCCCGCATGGGCTCCCTCGAGGCGCTCGACCGCGACCTGCCGGCATAAGCGCCGCGCACCGACCCAATGCCTCCGCCGGCGGCCCGATCGCGGGCGCCCGGCGGGGGCAACCTTGCTGAAGGAAGATCAGACATGCTCGACGGCTCCTTCTCCGATCTGCCCCTCGTTCCCGGCGTGGGCTACAAGCCCCAGCACTATTCGGAGCTCCTCGCCGCGCCCGGCCCCGTGGGCTGGCTCGAGGTCCATGCCGAGAATTACATGGGTGGTGGCGGGCGCCCGCTGGCGCAGCTCGCCCATCTGCGCGAGCGTTTCCCGATCTCCGTCCACGGCGTGGGCCTCTCCATCGGCGGCGAAGGCCCGCTCGATCCCGCGCATCTCGCCCGCCTGCGGACACTCTGCGACCGGGTGAAGCCCGCGAGTTTTTCCGAGCACCTCGCGTGGTCGAGCCATGACAGCGCGTTTCTCAATGACCTCCTGCCATTGCCCTACACCGCCGAGACGGTGGGCCGCGTCGCCGACCACATCATGGAGGTGCAGGATCACGTGGGCCGCCGGATGCTTCTCGAGAACCCCTCAAGCTACCTGTGGTTCGACGAAAGCACGATGAGCGAGACCGATTTCCTTGCCCGGGTGAGCGATGTCTCCGGCTGCGGCCTCCTCCTCGACGTCAACAACGTCTTTGTCTCGGCCACCAATCTCAAGATGGATGCCCGCGCCTATATCGACGCCTACCCGCTCGAGAAGGTCGGCGAGATCCATCTCGGCGGGCACGACGAAGATGAGGACGAGCACGGCGCGCCCCTTCTCATCGACAGCCACGGTCGCGAGATCGTGGACCCGGTCTGGGCACTCTACGATTACACCCTCGCGCGCTCCGGCCCGCGCCCCACGCTCATCGAATGGGACACCGACGTCCCCGACTGGCCCACGCTGCGCGCCGAGGCCGAGCGGGCGGACGCGGCGCTCTCCGTCCTGACATGACCCGCCAGGAGGCGTTCAGCCGGGCAATCCTCACGCCCGAGGCCGCCGCCCCCGAGGGGCTCAGCGACGGGCAGGGACGCGCCGCCGGAAAACGCTTCGACGTCTATCGCAACAACGTGGCCGTGAGCCTCACCGACGCGCTCGTGACAGCGTTCCCAACCGTCCACGGCCTCGTGGGCGATGCCTTCTTCAAGGCGATGGCGGGCGTCTTCCTGCGCCAGCATCCGCCTGCCTCGCCGCTGATGATGTTCTATGGGGCGCAGATGCCGGAGTTCCTCGCCGGGTTCGCGCCGGTGGCGCATCTTCCCTACCTGCCGGACGTGGCGCGCATCGACCTCGCGCTTCGCCGTGCCTATCACGCCGAAGACGCCGACCCGATCGCGCCCGAAGCGCTCCAGATGGAGCCCGAGGCACTCATGGCCGCGCGGCTCACATTCGCGCCCGCGGTCCAGATTATCCGCTCCTTCTACCCGATTCATGGCATCTGGAAGCGCCAGCGCGGCGGCCCCAAACCGGCCGCGCGCTCCGAGTGCGTGCTCGTCTCGCGGCCGGGCTTTGACCCCGAAGTGGATATCATCGCACCCGACGCCGCCGCCTTCCTGGAGGCGCTTCGCTCCGGCGCACCGCTGGGCGCTGCCCTCGAAACTTCGACCCTCGATCCCGCCACCGGCCTCGGGCCGCTCCTCGGCCTCGCGCTTAGGCGCGGGGTCTTCACCGATCTCACGACCTGAAAGCTCTTCCCATGGCACTGCAAGACGTCTCCGCCCGCCTCACTGCCCCGCTCGAGGCCATCAGCACCCCGGTCCTGACCACCGGCGCGCGGCTCGTCTTCGCCGGGGCGCTCTTGCTCTATTTCTGGGGCTCGGGGCTCACGAAACTTGGGGCAGGCCTCTTCGGATTTCTCAATCCGGATTTCGGGGCCTACGTGCAGATCTTTCCTCGCGCGGTGGAGGCCGCGGGCTATGATCCGTCCGGTCTCGGTATCTTTCACTATTTGGTAGTGACGGCAGGCACGGTGGCGGAGTTCGTGCTGCCCGCGCTCATCATCCTCGGTCTCTTCACACGGCTCGCCGCGCTCGGCATGATCGTCTTTGTGATCGTGCAGAGCTGGACGGATGTCGTGGGCCACGGCGCGTTGACCAACGGCACCTTTGGCGCCTGGTTCGACCGCGCCTCCGACGCCCTCATCGCAGACCAGCGCGCATTCTGGGTCCTCGCGCTCCTGATCCTCGTGCTGAAGGGTGGCGGGCCGCTCTCGCTCGACCGGCTTGTCTTCGGGGCCCGCGCGCCGGAGCCCGCCCTCGCCTAGTCCCAGGCGGCCTGCGCCTCGGCATCCCAGCCGAGCGTCATCTTGGCCCCGTCCACGATCAGCGGCCGCTTCATGAGCGTGGGTTCGGCGGCGAGCAGATCGGCGGCCGGACGCGCGCGCTCGTCCTCCGAAAGCCCGCGCCACGTGGTGGATTTCCTGTTCACGAGTGCGTCGCCGAACTTTGCAAGGGCGCTCTGCAGGACCTCCGCGGGCACCCCCTCCGCACGCACATCCCGGAACACCGCATCGGGCAGCGCCTTGCGCGCCTTCCGGCACGTGTCACAGCTCTTTAATCCATAGAGTATCACGGTGTCGCGCCCCTTGCCTTTCGGCATATCCGCCTAGTTGAAACTCATGACGCGCACAACCGCGGCGTCGGACAGAGCCGCCCTGGACTCCGGCGGGACGCAGAAGGAGATGGCGATGCCCAGCGGCACCGTAAAATGGTTCAATACGACGAAAGGCTACGGCTTCATCGAGCCGGAAGGCGGCGGCAAGGATGTGTTTGTTCATATATCCGCCGTGGAGCGTGCAGGCCTCACCGGTCTTGCCGACAATCAGAAAGTGACTTTCGAAGTCATCGAAGGCCGTGACGGCCGCACGATGGCCGGGGATCTCCAGGCAGAGTAGAGCATTCGGGCGAGCGCCGCAGGGCTCGCCCCGAGAGGTTCGCGCGGGCCGCGCCACGCCTTATAGAAGGCGCAATCGCAAGCGGCCATAAGTCAGTTGATGCATTTTTAAGCACATGTTTCCGCGGCGGAGGCTCTAAGAGGCCTCCTCTCTTCACGGGGCCATCATGGCCTCGAATTCGCGCCACTCGCCCTTCGACATGCCCGAGCTTTCTTGCGTGACGGTCTCGCCCGCCACCATGCGCTTCACGCAGTCGAGCGCCCGCGCGCTGAGCGTCGCCCCGCCGAGGCGGTAATCCTCGAACGCGCGGTAGGCGAGCGGCACCCAATCCGCCACGATCTTGCACATCTCGTCGGCATAGACGCGGATCTCATACTGCGCATGGCTGTCGGCGCGCAGGCGTAGGAAATGGAAGAGATTGTGCAGGTCCACCTTCCAGTACCACTGCGTGTAGATGTTGGTGGGCAGGTTCATGCGAGCGAGCTCGCGCGCCAGCCCCTGCTGCCCCTCGGTGGAGATCATCGCCTCGTAATTGTCATAGGCCCGAGTTGAATCGGCCTTCAGAAGCTCGAGTACCCGCGCCGCCTCCGCGCCTTCGAGCGTCTCTCCCCGGCCCTGGTTGTTCACCGCCGATTGCGCCGCCACGTGTTCCGGCGCAGGGATGTAGAATTCCCGGTCAAGGATGGAGTAGCGCGCGGAATACTCGTTCACGTTCGCCGTCCGGTGCCGGATCCATTGCCGCGCCACGAAGACGGGCAGCTTCACATGGAGCTTGATCTCGCACATCTCGAAGGGCGTCGAATGCCAGTGCCGCATGAGGTAGCGGATCAGGCCCTCGTCGTTGGAGACATGCTTTGTCCCCTCCCCGTAGGAGACCCGCGCCGCCTGCACGATGGCGCTGTCGTCGCCCATGTAATCGATGACGCGGACAAAGCCGTGATCGAGGACCTCGTGGGCGGTGTAGAGCCGCGCTTCCATGCCCGGCGCGACCGCGCGCAGGGTCTCGGCACCCGCGGCGCGCTGCGCGGCGATCTGGCTTTTTTGGTCGTCCGAAAGTGCCATCTCAGATCTCCCCCAAATTCCGAGTCGAGCTGACTATATATGCGCTGACAAAGGCACGAAACCGCTATATGGTGCGAAAAAACGCATTTGAGGAGAGCTCCATGTCCACCCGCTCAGCGTTGGCCTTGGCCGCGTCCAGCCTTCTTTTCCTCACAGCCTGTGGTGGTGCCGACAATTTGAGCCCGTTCATCGCCGCAGCGAACCTGTCGGAGGATGACGCCGCCGCGCCGGATCCCGGGGACGTCATCGATGGCGTCCCGGAAGTGCTCGCCAACAATCTGTCGGCCATCACGTTCAACGCAGCGGAAAACAGCTGGGACGTGACGCTGACCTCGCTCGATGCGGGCACCGAGGCGGGCACCTACAATGCGACGCCGGCACTCGATACCAATGGCTTCCTCGCCTACACGATCCAGGAGACAAGCCTGCAGCGCCACTTCACGCTGCTCATTTCCGAGTCGGCGGATGCGGCGATCCGCGCAGGAACCGTCTCGGACGGCGGCCAGTTCAACCGGTTCTTCGCCGGGACGTTCTATGCCCGCACCGGGGATTACCAGCCCGGCACCGGCCTTGCGACCTACACCGGAAACTATGCAGGCCTCACCAACATCGAGGGCGACGATCCGGGCATCCTCCTGACGCCGCCGCCGGGCACGGACCCGCTCGACCTGCCCGAGCAGGCCGGCCGCGTCTCTGGGACAGTGCTCATGAACGTCGACTTCGTGGACAATGCCATCAACGGGGCGATCCGGGAGCGCGTCATCATCCGCTCGGGCGGCCCGGACTTCGCCCTCGAGGACATCGTCCTCGTCATTTCAGACATCGATGACGAGGGGCAGTTCTTCGGCGGCGCCGAGCTCGAGGATCAGACCGGCGTGGGCGATTACGGCGGCATCATCGGCGGCACCAACGGCCAGTTCATCGGCGGGAGCACCAAGCTTCAGGACTACATCGAGACGATCGACAACGAGGAAGAATACGGCGTCTTCGTGCTCGAATCTTGCGTGACATCCGGCGACCCAGCCTGCCCCTGATGCGCCGCCTCTGCGCGGCACTCGGGCTCTGGCTCCTCTGCGCCACGGCTCCGCTGGCGCAGGGGACGGTGACGCTGAGCTCCGAACAGCTACTCGCGATAGGAGAACGCGCACTCGAGGCGGGGGACTTCGCCACCGCGCGTCGTGTGGCCGAAACCTTCCTCGCCGAGACCCCCGACAGCCCGCGCGCGCTGCTTCTCGGCGGCTACGCGGCGCTGCGTGCGGGCGATGCCGAGACGGCCATCGCGCGCGGGCAGGCCGTGTGGCGCGGAGACGGCCCCCGCCCGGCCAAGCGTGCGGCCGCCGAGCTGGTGGCGGAGGCCCATCTTTCCCGCGAGGCCTTCACCCCGGCGCTCACATGGCTCCGCCGCGCTGCGCGTGTGGCCGAGCCCGGCCCCCAGCGCGACAGGATCCGCCGCGCCGCTGCGCGGGTCGAAGTTCTCGCCCCCACCCGCTTCACGTTCGGGCTCACGGTCGCGCCCTCCAACAACGTGAACGGCGGCGCGGACAGCCCGTTCATCGTGGCTGAAGGGGTCCCGCTCGTGGGCACGCTCTCGGAGTCCGCCCAGGCCCTCTCGGGCACGGTGGCCGATCTCAGCTTCTCGGCGCGGCACCGCCTGTCGCAATCTCGCAACCACCGCCTCATCATCGGCGCGGCCCTCTTCGCGCGCGAAGTCTGGCTCTCCGAGGATGCCCGCGAAAAAGCGCCCGACCTTTCCAACAGCGATCTCTCCTACCGCCGCATCGACGCGTTTATCCAACGCGAAACCATCATCGCGGAGGGCGTGGAGCTCACCGTGAGCGCGGGGCCGGGCTTTGTCTGGCAGGCCGAAGAGGCCCGTGACGCGCTCCTGAGTTTCGATGTGCAGCTTGCCACGCGGCTCGACGCGCTCGCGGGGGCTGATGCGGGGCGCGATGCCGGGGCGGGGATCCTCCGCTTCGGCTTCGCCGTGGAGCAGGCATACGCACAGGATGACAGCTCCGACCAGACCCGGATCGACCTTTCCGCGGCCTATCGCGTGCCCCTCGCGGGCGGGCAGCTCACGACCGGCCTCCGCCTCGGCGAGACCCGCTCCCAATCCGAATTCGAGCGCTCGTACCGGCAGACGATCCTTGCCGGCTGGCAGCGCCCGCTCGAGGGCCTCCCGATCACGCTGGGCCTCAGCGCCGCGCGCAGCTTCACGACCTATCCCGATTACACGCTCCTCGGGATCCCCGTGACGGGCGGGCGCCGCGATATCCGCACCGTGCTGCGCGCGCAGACCGCCTTCCGGTTCGAAAATCCCTGGGGCTTAGTTCCCGTCCTTTCCTTTACGGTGGAGGAAACCACCTCCAATGTATCGCGGTTCGAAACCGACGAACTGGGGCTTGGCCTGTCGATCAGGCGGAGCTTCTGAACCAGACGACCGAAAGGAGACCCATGCAGGTCAAATATCTCCACACCATGGTGCGCGTGAAAGATCTCGACGCCTCCATCGCCTTCTACAAGCTGCTCGGCCTCGAGGAGACGCGCCGCATGGACAACGAGGGCGGGCGCTTCACGCTCGTCTTTCTTGCGCCCCCGGGGCAGTCGGACTGCCCGGTGGAGCTGACCTACAATTGGGACGGCGACGAGGGGCTGCCTTCCGACAGCCGCCATTTCGGGCATCTCGCTTACGCGGTGGAGAACATCTACGACATGTGCGCCCATCTCCAGGAGAACGGCGTCACCATCAACCGCCCCCCGCGCGACGGTCACATGGCCTTCGTGCGCTCGCCCGACAACGTCTCGGTGGAACTTCTGCAGATGGGCGACGCACTGCCCAAGGCAGAGCCATGGGCGAGCATGGAGAATACCGGGCATTGGTGATGCGGGCGTGATCCGCGCGGCGGCCCTCGTGCTCGCCACCCTCGCAGGGGTGGCCGAGGCGCAGGCGCCCTGCCGGCAGGCGCTGGCGCTGGGTCTCGATGTTTCGGCCTCGGTCGATTCCAACGAATACAGGCTCCAGCTCGACGGGCTCGCCGCCGCGCTCACTTCCGCGGAGGTGTCTGCACGCATCCTCGAGATGCCGCAGGCCCCGATCTCGCTTTACGTCTTCGAATGGAGCGGGCCGGGCGTGCAGCGCGTCGTGCTGCCCTGGCAGGTAGTCGACAGCGAGGGCGCCCTCCTTGCCGTGGCCACCGTGATCCGCGGCCACGAGCGCAATCCGCTGGGCGACACGGTGGATCAGTCCACGGCTATCCGCCCCGCCATCGCCCATGGCCTCGCGGCGATCCTCCAGCAGGCACAGTGCTGGAAGCGAACGATCGATATCTCAGGGGACGGACGCCACAATACCGGTGGCGATCCCCGCTCGGAGCGGGAGGCGCTTTCCAGTGCGGCGGTGACGGTGAACGGCCTCGTCATCGGGGTCGACAATCCGCGCGGCGGCGATATCCGGCAGCTCGAAATCGGAGAGCTCAGCTCCTACTACAACAACACCGTCATCCACGGGCCCGATGCCTTCGTGGAGACGGCCCTCGGATTTGCAGATTTCGAGCGGGCCATGCGCCGAAAGCTCCTGCGGGAACTCGAGGCCCCCGTCTTCGGCGCCCTCGCGCCCGGGTCTAGCCCAAGACCTAGCCCATGACCTAATCCAAGGCCTTGACCGCCAGCGCGCGCTCGGTCGTCCACACACTCTCGGACCCGCCCCAGGCGCCGCTCGGCACTTCGTGCACGCGCACGGAGGTGATCTTTTCCATGGCGTCGCCCGCCACAGCGCCAAAGGCCTTGGCGCAGCCTTCGATCATGCGACGTTTTTCGTCGGCGTCGAAGACACCTTCCAGAACGTGGATATCAATGAGCGGCATCGGTCCCTCCTCTTCGGTCTCCCGCGAGAGGCTAGCGCAGAGCGCGGCCGTTCCGATGCCCAAAATTGCGCCGCTCTGGCGACATGCCCCCAGCGCTGTGCGCGCCACGCGGGAATGCGTCCCGCGCCCCTGTCTTGCCCCCCCCTATCTTGCCGGTCCCCGCCGCGCGCCCTGCCTGCGCCCCTGCCCGCGCCGCTGGCGGGCGGCTCGAAGACGGCGACGCAGCCGGGAGCTCGCGACGCCAGCGATCAGTAGATGTAGCGGATCTGGTCCGACCAGTAACGCTCCACCCGGCGGAGCGAGACGTTGATGTCGTCGATTCCGCCCTCGCCCAGGACCCCGCCCGATTGCAGCCCGTCGGCGTGGCGGCTGAAGAGCTGGGCCACCACGTCGCGCACATCCTGCCCCTTTTCGGTGAGCTTCACGCGCACGGAGCGGCGGTCGATCTCGCAGCGCTGGTGATGCATGTAGCCCATCTCCACCAGCTTCTTGAGATTGTAGCTCACGTTGGAGCCCTGGTAGTAACCCCGGGTCTTCAGCTCGCCGGCGGTAACCTCGTTATCCCCGATGTTGAAGAGCAAGAGCGCCTGTACAGCGTTGATCTCCAACACGCCCACGCGTTCGAACTCGTCCTTGATAACATCGAGAAGAAGCCGATGCAGCCGCTCCACCAGCGCGAGCGATTCCAGATAGCTCGTGATGAAGCCGCCGGCCGACTTGTCCCCGATCAATGAATGAATGCTCATGCACGTCTCCACGCTCGTCTGTGACGGGCGGTGTGACGGCAAAAGCCAAACAATCCCTTAAGTCTCGGCGGATGCACCCTGAAGTTCATTAAATTTTGAAACGATTTGCGCCACCAGCGGCGCATGTTCCGGCGGCGGCGGCGTCTGCCCGATGATCCAGGGATAGATGTCGAGATCGGGCTCGGTGATGAGCGCCTCGTAGGCATCGAGCGCCTCGTGGTCCATCTCGTCGAGGCAGGCACCGGCATAGGCCGTGAGGATCACGTCCATCTCCTTGATGCCGCGCCGGATGGAGCGCATGTAGAGCCGCTTGCGCCGGGTTTCGATCGTCTCACTGGTCATGGAGGCGCTCCTCGATCCGGGTGAGCGCGTCGAGCGCGTCGAGGAGCTTGGCCCGCGCCGCAGCAACCTCCGACTTCGTCACCGCCACGTCGGAGGGGACAAGGTCATCGCCCTGCCCAGTCAGGAGCCAGCGCAGCGAAACATTGAGGACGCCCGCGAGCATCTGCACTTTGTTGGCGCGCGGCTCGGCGAGGTCGTCTTCCCATTCCTTGAGCGAGCGCAGCTTGATCCCGAGCCGCTTGGCGAGGGTCTCCTCGCTTAGACCCGCGGCCTCCCGCGCACCGGTGATCCGGTCCCCCAGCGTGGCCTTATCGTCGTGATACCAGTCCGCCGTGACGGTCTCTTCGCTCATGGGTTGCGCCTTTTCCTTGGGTTCGCCATCGTTCTAGGGCACCGACCCGCAATTGACCACCGGAGGCTCCCTTGCCCTTCCTCTCGACCGCGCTCGATCGCGTGGCCCCCTCGGCCACCATCGTCATGTCCACCCGCGCCATGGAGCTTCGGGCCGAGGGCAAGGATGTCATCTCGCTCTCCGCCGGAGAGCCGGACTTTCCCACGCCCGAGAACATCGCCAAGGCGGGCATCGTCGCCATCGAGGAGGGCCGTGGGCGCTACACCCCGCCTGACGGGCTCGTGGAGCTGAAGGACGCCATCCGCCGCAAATTCGCCCGCGAAAATGGGCTGAACTATGCGCGCGACGAGGTCATGGCCGCCGGCGGCGGCAAGCAGATCCTCTGGAATGCCCTCGTGGCCACGATGAACCCCGGCGACGAGGTCATCATCCCCGCACCCTACTGGACGTCCTATCCCGACATGGTGCGCATGGCGGGCGGCGAAGCTGTGATCGTGCCCTGCGATGTCGAGAACGGCTACAAGATCACCCCCGAGGCGCTGGAAGAGGCCATGACCGAGCGCACGAAGTGGTTCATCTTCAATTCGCCGTCGAACCCCACCGGGGCGGGCTACGATGCCGAGGCCCTCGCGGGCCTCACGGAGGTCCTGCTGCGCCACGAACAGGTCTGGACTATGTCCGACGACATGTATGAGCACCTGACCTTCGACGGTTTCGAATTCGTCACCCCCGCCCAGATCGAGCCGCGGCTGAGGGACCGCACGCTGACGACGAACGGCGTCTCCAAGGCCTACGCCATGACCGGCTGGCGCATCGGCTATTGCGGCGGCCCAGCGCCGCTCCTGAAGGCCATGAAGACCGTGCAGAGCCAGTCCACCGGCAATGCCTGCGCCATCAGCCAGCTCGCCGCCATCGAGGCGCTAGACGGCCCGCAGGACTTCATCGAGCCCAACAAGGCGCTCTTCGCCGCGCGCCGCGATCTCGTGGTCAAGGCGCTCAATGACTGCCCGGGGATCACCTGCCCCATGCCGGAGGGCGCCTTCTACGTCTATCCCTCCATCGCCGGGCTCATCGGCAAGACCACCGCCGGAGGCACCCGGATCGAGAACGACGCGGATTTCGCCAACGCGCTCCTCGCCGAGGCCCATGTGGCCGTCGTCCACGGCGCGGCCTTCGGTCTTTCGCCAGCCTTCCGGGTGAGCTACGCTGCCTCGAACGCGGCCCTGACAGAGGCCGCATCGCGCATTCTGTCCTTCTGTCAGGCCATGAAATAAGGCGAGGCGAGCATGTCCGGCGAATTGCCCGACTACTATTTTCGCATCCGCGACAAGGGCGCGGTGGTCTTTCGCGTGGATACCGAAAACCGCCAGCGCCGCATCGAGATGGACCAGATCGCCGTCGTCAACGTGCTCAACGGCCAGATCAAGCCCCATGGCGGACGGGAGCTCGAGCCCGCCGACATGGCCGCCATCGAGGCCTGGATGGCAGAGCGTGTGGCAGTGCTCGAGGCGCGCACCGTGGACGATATCCACCGCGCCATCGACCACCTGAACCTCACCGCCCAATGGGCGCAGAGCACGGCCTCCGATGACCAGCTCGAGGACGTCACCGACGAGTTGCTCCTGGCCATGCACGATCTCCGCTCGGTGCTCGTGCGCAAGAAGGCGGACCGCCTCCTCGCCGCGCGAGAGGCCAAGGCCGCCGAGTAGCCCAGGCCTGCCCACCCGTGACGCAGGCTTGGTTTATGGTGCCTGCGCATGGCTTAACCGGGCCTTTACCCCTCCCCGCGCATACCTCCCCTCGACTAAGGGGAGAGACTGGTCATGACTTCGATTACGAGGGGGGATGCGCGCATCCACCCCACACGGCTCGCCGCGCGAATCGTCGCCACGGTAGCCATCGGCCTCGGGGCGCTCGTGCTTCTCGTGGGCTGGGGTTTTGACGTGGAGCCCCTGATTAGCATCGCGCCGGGCCTGCCGGCGATGATGCCGTCCACGGCCGCCGCGCTCGTGGTGGCGGGCATCGGATGCCTCGCGCTCACGACCGAGCGTCACGCCGTGCCGCAGGCGATCTGCGCCGTGGGTCTCATGGTCATCTTCGGCGGCTTCTTTGCCCATCCGAGCCTCGCGGAGACCGTATCCGGACGGGCGCCTCTGGCACCGGTCACCGCGCTCCTCATCGCGTCGAGCGCCGTGACCATCGCGACCGGGCATGCCCAGCCGCGCTTGCTCATGGCCGTGGCCGTCCTCTCCAATCTGGCGGGGCTCGCGCTCAGCCTCACGGTGATAGAGGTGCGGCTCCTCGGCTCGGGCCTCCTCGGCAACACCTACGGCATTGGCACCATGGGCCTCCACACGGCGCTCGGCTTTCTCGCGGTCAACGTGGCGCTGCTCCTCGCGCAGGTGGACAACAGGATGCTGAGCTGGATCTTCTCCAATCGTGCGCAGGCGCGGCTCCTCAAGCGGATCTCGCTCGTGACGGTGGCGCTGATCGGCGTGATCTTCATCGGTCTCCTCTCAGCGTCGAAGGCCGATCTCATCTCCGAGAGCGTGCCGCTCCTCCAGGCGGCGATGTTCCTGACAGCCGCCGGAGCCTTCCTGACCGCCGGATTCTTCATCGATGATCAGGAAACCGAGCTGGAGATGCAGGCCGCCCTCGACCGCGCCGAGACGCGGGTGACCCACCAGAAGGAGCTCGCCGCCGAACAGGAGGAAAACCTCCGCGTGCTGGGCCAGATCGTGGGCGGGGTGGCCCACGACTTCAACAACACGCTGGCCTCGATCCAGGGCAACCTCGAGCTCATCTCCCTCGATCCGGGCAACAAGGCACATTACTCGCGTGAGGCCATCTCAGCCGTCGGTCGCGCCGCCGAGCTCACCAACCAGCTCCTTGCCGTGGGGCGCAAGGCACGGGCGGAAAAGCCCGTGGAGGACGCAGCGCAGAGCGTGCGGGATTTTGCCCATTACTTCGCGCGCGCGCTCCCGGACAACGTCGCGCTCGTCTCCGAGATCGACAGTGCCTCCTTCCAAGGTCTGCAGATCGATGCCGTGGCGCTCGAACGCAGCCTGATGAACCTCCTCCTCAATGCGCGCGACGCCATGCCCGGCGGGGGGACGATGCGCATCCGTCTCTCAGAGCAATGGATCGACAATCGCTTTTCCGGCAGCTTCGCCTACCAGTCCGGCGTCGCGCCCGGCCGTTACGCGTTGCTCGAGGTCTCCGATACCGGGCTCGGCATGGATCGCAGCGTCCTGCGGCAGGCCACGCAGCCCTACTTCACGACAAAGGGCCTCGCGCGGGCAAGCGGGCTCGGCCTCGCCTCCATACGCGGCATCAGTCAGCAGCATGGCGGCGGTCTGCTCATCGCCAGCGCACCGGGCAAGGGGACGCGGGTCATCATGGCCCTGCCGCTCAGCGCGGACGGCGCGCGCCCGAGCACCGTGGGCGGGTTGCTCCCCGGGCAGCGCACGGTGGCCTCCGACGTGCTCATCCTCGCCGCCAAGGAAGCCACGCAAGCCCGCCTCTCCCGCGCTGCGGCGCAAAAGGGCCTGAGCACGCAGGTGGTGCGCACGCTCAACGCGCTCCGCGCGCGCCTGCAGGACGGCACGCTGCCAAGCTTCGTCCTCATCGGGGACCAGATCGTGGATGGCGCGCCCAGCGCTGAAATCGTGGCCGAGATCGAGGCCCGCTTCCCAGGCGTCCGCGCCTCCTACGTGGGCCAGGGCGGGCAGAGCGTCGCCGCCGATCCGCGCGCCGAGGCCGAGGCCGCCTGACACTGCGCGGTCGCATCCTAGCGGGGCTGCGCGTGGCCTAGCCCGCGCTCTTCATCGCAGGCGCGTCCCCGCCGGCCCGCGGGAGCCGACGCGCCGAAACCGCCCAGAACCGGTACATCAGGAGCGCGGCCGCCATGGCGAGGCCCGCCGCGAGGCCGATCCACACGCCGAACGCGCCCCAACCGAGCGCAATCCCCAGCCCCCAGGCCACCGGCAGCCCCACGACCCAGTAGCTGAAGGCCGCCATGAACATGGGCACTTCGGTGTCCTGCACCCCGCGCAAGAGCCCGAGCGCCACCACCTGCGCAGCGTCCACAAGCTGAAAGAGCGCGGCCATGGCCAAAAGGAACACGCCCATGGCGAGCACCGCATCGAATTCCGGCTCGGTGGGCTTCAGGAACGCGCGGATGAGCGGCTCCGGCACGCCGAGGAAGAAAATCACTGTCACCGCCACGAAAAAGAGACTGAGCGCAAGCGCGACCTTCCCCGTGCGCGCCAGATCAGTGAGCGACGCCCGCCCGACGGCGCGCCCCGCGCGGACCGTGGCGGCCTGGCTCAGCCCCAGATGCACGACGAAGGTCAGCGAGGCGATGTTGAGCACCACCCCGTGGGCGGCGAGCTCCACCTGCCCGATCGCGCCCATCAGCAGCGCCGAGGCGAAAAAGAGCCCCACCTCGCTCACCGAGGTGAGCGCGATGGGCCAGCCCAGCGCGAAGACGCGCACAAGGATCTCCCGGTCCGGCCGCCAGACCCGGCGCAGGATCTCGTGCTCGGGAAAAGTCCAGAGCGCGTAAAGGAGAAGAAGCCCGAAGGTGATGAGGCCCACGACGACGGTGGCCACCGCCGCCCCGCGCACACCGAGCTCCGGCGCGCCGAGATTACCGAAGATCAGGAGATAGTTCAGCGCGAGGTTGGGCAGCAGCGCGAAGACCGTCACCCAGAGCACGATGCCCGTGCGCTCGAGCGCGCTCAGGTAGCTCTTGATCACCATGATCCAGACCTGCGGAAAGATCCCCCAGCAAGCGATGCGCAGGTAATCCTGCGCGAGCTCGGCCACGACCGGCTCCTGCTCCATCAGCAGAAGCAGCGGCTCCGAGAACCAAAGTGGCAGGATGCAGACCGCCCCGAAAGCGGTCACCAGCCAGAAGCCCATGCGCGTCACCCGGCGCACCTCCTGGTCATCGCCGCGCTCGGCGGCCGCCGCGATCATGGGCAGCGCGGCCCAGGCAAAGCCGGATACCGCCAGGAACAGGATGAAGAAGAACGAGGTCGCCACCGTCAGCGCCGCGAGCTCGGGCACGCCGTAGCGGCCCATCATGAGCGTATCAGTGGCCCCGAGAGCCACCTGCGCCACCAGCGACCCCGCCAGTGGCAGCCCGAGCACGAGCATCGCGCGCGTTTCGGGCCCGTAATCGCGCCATGTCACCATGGCGTGCGCTTACGCCTGTGACATTGCAACGGCAAGGGGATCGGCTAGGCTAGAGGCATGCCCAGCCTGCTGACGAAGCTGATCTACGACGCCCAGAGCTTCCTCGCCGCCCTCGCAGAGACCAACACGCGAGACTGGTTTGCCGCGCACAAGGACGATTACGAGGAGCGTCTTAAGGCCCCGGCGGAGCAGCTGCTTGCCGAGATGCGTGGCCCGCTCGGGCGGATGTCGGGCCGCGAGATCACGACCAAGCTCTTCCGGCCCCAGCGCGACGTCCGCTTTTCCAAGGACAAAACCCCTTACCACACGCATCTTCACATGCTCTGGTCCCCCGATTTCGCAGGGCCGGTGACCCCGGCCTACTTCTTCGGCATCGCGCCGGGCTATGTGACGCTCGGCGCCGGGCAACCTGATTTCGACAAGGGCGCCATGGCCGCGTGGCGCGTGGCCATCGACAAGAACGGCGCTGCCATGGCCCGCGTGATGGATGCGATCTCGGTGGAGGGCTACAGGATCTCCGAGCCCGGCTTCAAACGCGTGCCCGCGCCCTTCGGCAAAGATCATCCTCACGCCAGGCTCCTGCGTCGCAAGGGCCTGAGCGCGTGGCGCGATCACGATGCCGGTCTCACCCGGGACCAGCTCTGCCACTGCTTCGAGGCGCTGACCCCCATGGTCAAGGCGCTCGCAGCCCTGCCAGCCGCGGCCCCGGCGCGCTAGGCGTCTGCCTTCCCTCAAAGGCTCTCAAGCAGCCGGTCTTATCGACGGCGCAGCACCATGTGATTGGCGCGCAGAAGCTCCGGAGCGCCCGTCCACGCATAGGCCAACAGGGAAGGCTCGCTGTCGGAAACGGTGATGCGGTGCTTCGAACCCGCGGGATTGAAGATGAGAGAACCCGGCGCATAGACGGCCTGATTGTTCTGGCTCACGGCCCCCGACAGGCAGACATAGCTCTCGCAGATCCCCTCATGGGCATGGGCGGGGTAGATGCAGCCCGGCGCGAAGAGCACGACACCGAGGATGAGCTCGTCCGTCACGACGGGGCCGCGCGGCCCGGCGATCTCGGCGTAGCCATAGGCCCGGGCGAGGCCGCGGGGCATCTTGTCATAGCCGTACTCCCAGGCGAGATCGGCCGCGACCGCACGCAGCGCCCGCACCGCAGGCCGCGTGGCGCCATCGCCGCCCTCGCTCAGGGCGCGGGTGAGATGAGCCGTGACCGGCAGGGTATGCGGCGCGCGCAGCACGACACTGGGCTGGGCGTTCAAGGTACGGCTGATGGCTTCGCGCACGGCGCGCTGATGGGCGCGGATCGGCTTCGAGCCCCCCGAGGACATGAAGCGGTAAAGCTCGTAGATTTCCTTGCACAGATAGCGCCAGTCCGGCACCTCCGCGATCGACTGCCCAGCGGGCAGCTCCACCTGCTCGTTCATTGCTCTCTCCTCTCTCTCCCGAGGTCGATATGCGCCCGCCGCCGCCGCGGGCAAGCCCCGGCTGCACGGTGCGAGGTGAAAAGCGCAGCAGCGCCCATTTCACTAGCGTCCCCCCGGCAGGAGTGGCATCATCCGGCCCAAGCAAAAAAGAGCGGTACCCCAATGAACGATCTGCTGAACGCGGCTTCCGAGAGCTATGACGCGAGCGCCATCGAAGTCCTAGAGGGGCTCGAGCCGGTCCGCAAACGCCCGGGCATGTATATCGGGGGCACCGACGAGCGCGCGCTGCATCACATGGTGGCCGAAGTGCTCGACAATTCCATGGACGAGGCCGTCGCCGGCCACGCCAACCGGATCGAGGTGGAGCTCCACGAAGACTATGCCATCACCATCCGCGACAATGGCCGCGGCATCCCCATCGACCCGCACCCGAAATTTCCGGACAAGAGCGCCCTCGAGGTGATCCTCTGCACGCTCCACGCGGGCGGCAAGTTCTCCGGCAAAGCCTACCAGACCTCCGGCGGCCTCCACGGCGTAGGAGCATCCGTCGTCAATGCGCTCTCCGACAGCATGGTCGTGCAGGTCGCCCGCGACCGTACGCTCTACGAGCAGCGCTTCTCCCGCGGGCTGCCCCTCGGCCCGGTGGCAGAGGTGGGCAGCGCCCCGAACCGCCGCGGCACGACCGTCACCTTCCACGCCGACGCCGACATCTTCGGCGCGCACCGCTTCAAGCCCGCGCGGCTCTTCAAGTCCATCCGCTCGAAGGCCTACCTCTTCTCGGGCGTCGAGATCCGCTGGAAATCCGCGATCAGCGACGGCGAGACGCCGCAAGAGGCCACCTTCCACTTCCCCGGCGGATTGACCGACTACCTCACCGAGACGCTGGGCACCGCCACCACCTACGCCGACGCGCCCTTCTCCGGCACCGTCGACTTCCAGGAGCGTTTTCAGACCCCTGGCAAGGTCGAATGGGCGATCAACTGGACGCCCGCGCGCGACGGCTTCATCGGCTCCTATTGCAACACCGTCCCAACACCCGAGGGCGGCACGCACGAGGCGGGCTTCTGGGCGGCGATCCTCAAGGGGCTGCGCGCCTATGGCGAGCTCGCGAACAACAAGAAAGCCGCGCAGATCACCCGAGAGGACCTCACGACCGGGGGCTGCGCGCTGGTGTCCTGCTTCATCCGCGAGCCCGAATTCGTGGGCCAGACCAAGGACCGCCTCGCCACCATGGAGGCACAGAAGCTCGTGGAGGCCGCCATCCGCGACCGCTTCGACAACTGGCTCGCCAACGACACGAAATCCGCGGGCGCGATCCTCGATTTCCTCATCCTGCGCGCCGAAGAGCGCCTGCGCCGCCGCCAGGAGAAGGAAACCGCGCGTAAATCTGCGACGAAGAAGCTCCGCCTTCCCGGCAAGCTCGTCGATTGCTCACGGTCTCAGCGCGAGGGCACGGAGCTTTTCATCGTCGAGGGCGACAGCGCCGGCGGCTCGGGGAAGATGGCGCGGGACCGCAAATACCAGGCCATGCTCCCCCTCCGCGGCAAGGTTCTCAACGTGCTGGGCGCGGCGTCGTCCAAGATCTCCACCAACGCGGAGATCAAGGACCTCTGCGATGCGCTGGGCTGCGGCCTCGGCACGAAGTTCAACCTCGACGACCTGCGCTACGAGAAGATTATCATCATGACGGATGCCGACGTCGACGGCGCCCACATCGCCTCGCTCCTGATGACGTTCTTCTTCACCCAAATGCGCCCGCTCATCGACGCCGGGCATTTGTATCTGGCCTGCCCGCCCCTCTACCGCCTCACCCAGGGCGCGCGCCGCGTCTACTGCATCGACGAGCGCGAGCGCGACGCGTGGCTGGAGAAGGGGCTGGGCGGCAAAGGCAAAATCGACGTCAGCCGCTTCAAGGGCCTGGGCGAAATGGACGCCAAGGACCTCAAAGAGACCACGATGAACCCCGAGACCCGCAAGCTGATCCGCGTGACCATCGACGAAGACGCGCCGGGCGAGACGGGGGATCTGGTGGAGCGGCTCATGGGGAAGAAGCCGGAATTGCGGTTCCAATACATCCAAGAGAACGCGCGGTTCGTGGAGGAGTTGGATGTTTGAAGAAAAAATGTTGGCCCGCATTGAAGGAATTACCTGAAGAGATGCAGAAGTCTGTTGACGACCTCCTGAGCGAGCGTGTCAGTCGAAACGCTGGAACCATGCGGATCACCAAACACCTTGCTGTAGCCATCGGATCGTTTGTTACTGTCGTGTTCGGCGCGGCAGCAGCATTTACAACGTGGCCGCCATCCAGACTACAGATCGTGCTTTTTTCTTTGATCATATTCGGAGCGCTCGCGGCACTGTTTGGAGCAGCCATAGGGGCCCTTACTGATGAAGACCCCACAGAGGCTATTGACCAAGCCAGACGCGAAAAGATTGCTGCCGAGAAGCATCAGGCGTTGGCAAATCAACGTTTGGATAAGCTGAAGAAATACGATGCGGCATTGAAGGAGCTCAAATCCCTCTACCTCGTGGTAAACTCTTGCCGCAGTGTTTTAGAGACTAACCTTCGCCTACGAAACTGTGATCCTGTTCCGATTATTGATGACTGCCTTGCAGCATGTCGTCATGACCTGAGGGTAGCGCTGAGCTTTGAGATGTCTGATTTTTGGACAGTCTGTGTGTATCGAGCGGACAAGATTGACGGTCAGGATTTCTTAACCTGCGTCGCACATCTTAGGTCAGTGGATTGCGACATCAGAAACGCGAGACGTTGGAAGGCTGGAGAAGGCATGGCAGGTGTTACGTGGACAAAAAATGCCGAGAACGTTGAACCGGATGCATTCGCGGCCACCTCCGGCACATCGCATCTCCCTAACACAAAGAACGTCAATGTTGAAGACGATGGCAAGTATCGATCTTTGTTCGCAGTTCCGATCACGTTGGAAGCTGAGGCAGATCCTTGGGGAGTTATTGTAGCAACCTCTAGCAATGCGCTTCACTTCGGCAATCCAAGCGTTGAGGGTGTAGCGCCTGAGGAAGCTATCCGGGCACTCTCAGGAATTGTTGCTTTGGCCGTCACAGGAACCTATCTTAGTACAGAAGGTAGATCGGAATAAATGAGACAGATACCAAAGGTTAGGAAACATCCCGATGGCCGACTTCGCGGTTACTGAAGACAAGTCACGAACTCCCACGGACATTGACAGGGAGGTTGAACGGTTGGCTGAGCGCCTCCGTCAACACTCCGAGGCAGACGAACTTCGGCAAATTAGGGCTGAGATCCAAGACCTAGCGCGTTGGAGACGGAACCACTTGGTAAGCGTGCCTAGCTTGGACGACTGAGGGTCTCTTTCTGTTGGGTGGGGGTTACACCGGTGCGTTAGACGCGCTTGCGAAGCTTACCAGTGTTCGTAGTCGCAGCGTATTTTGTTGGAAGGTCAAGCGGTGACCTACCCAATGACGGCCGCCGCGAGCCACGTCCTCGCCCTTCTCCTCCTCGCCACGCCCCTTGCGGCGCATGAGTACCGGACAGAGAGCCTCACCATCGACCCCCCGTTCACCTACGTCTCCGACGCCGACACACGGGAGGGGTACCTGATCCTCGTCGATGATGACGGCGCGGGCGACCGGCTCCTCTCGGTCACAGGCGAGGCGGGCGCGTTTCTCGCCGATGCCGCGGGGACGCCGCTCGCGGCGCTCGAGATCCCCGCGGGCGGTGCGGTGGAGCTTTTGCCCGGCGGGCCGCATATCCGCTTTCCCGCACCGGAGGCCCGGTGGACGGAGGAGACTGAGATCGCCGCCACGCTCCTCTTCGAGCGGGCAGGCGAAGTGCCGGTGGTGTTCTACGTGGAGCCCGGCGAGTGATCGCCGCCGCAGCCGCCCGGCGTTAACCTTTCGCGCGGCTTGCCCGCGGCCCTGCGCGTGCCATACGCTTTCCATACCACTCGTTTCGTCCCGGAAAGCCTGTCGATGCCCCGCGCGCTCCTCCTCGTTTTCGTCTTTCTCGCGGCCTGCGGGCGGCCGCTCAGCGAGCGGGAGGAGGCCATGGTGGGCGATCTTTTCGGCCCCTCGCTCGACGCCGCGCAGATCCGCCTCGTGGGCGACGCGCCGCTGCGCTCCTTCACCGTCAATCTCCCACCCCGCCCGCGCGTCACCTGCCAGGAGCAGATCGTGCCCGTGCGCACCGGGACGGTCCGGGTGACACCGGCGGGGCTCGTGGCGTTCAATACGCTCTTCCTGTCGGGGGGGTGGTCCGTCGATGACTTTGCGCCGGCCTATCCGGAGGCCGTAAGCCTTTATGATGTCATGCTTTTTGCCCATGAGATGACCCATGTCTGGCAGTGGCAGAACCGGGCGGTGACGCGCTACCACCCGCTCCGCGCCGCCGCCGAACACCTCTCTTCGGAGGACCCCTACCTCTTCGATCCGGACACCGACGCGCCCTTCCTGAGCTACGGGTTCGAGCAGCAGGCGAGCCTTGTCGAAGAGTATGTGTGCTGCGCGTTTCTCGATCCCGAGGGCGGGCGCACGGCCCGGCTGAAGGCGCTGATCTCCGAGCATATCCCGGTGAACGGGCTGCCGCGCGCGCAGGTCTTCATCGGCTGGCCGGATGCGCCGCGCGCGGGCCTGTGCAGCTGATGCAGCTTCACGCCGTCACCATGCTCGCCGCCGGGATCGGCATCCCCATCCTCGCCGCGCTCAACGCCGCCTTGGGCAAGCATCTCGGCGCGCCCATGGTGGCGGGGGTGATCCTTTTTCTCGTCGCGTTTTCAACGGCTTTGCTGGTCGCGCTCGTCACCGGGCCCGGCGCGCTGGCAAAAGCGGTGACAGCGCCGAAGCACCTCTTTCTCGCAGGCGCTCTCATCGCGTTCTACGTGCTCTCGATCACGGCCATCGCGCCGAGCTTCGGCGTGGGGAACGCGGTCTTCTTCGTGCTCCTGGGCCAGCTCATCTCCGCGGCGGCCATCGATCATTTCGGCCTTTTCGGCGCGCGACCGGACCCGCTCACCGCCACCCGCGCCGCGGGGATCGCGCTCATGGCCGCGGGCGTCTTCCTCACCCAGCGAGCTTGAGCGTCAGCTCCCAGAGCGCATCGGGCACCTCGGCGGCCTCGGCGGGGGACCGGCCCGCGCCCGGGAGGCGGGCGCCGGGATCCTCGGCAAGGGCGGCCTCGAGCGCCGCGAGGGAGCCGCCGAAGCGGTCGCTGAAAACATCCGTCTTAACAAGAATATAGGTCTGGCCTAGATCGTGCGGCGCGCCCTCTGCGAGCTTGAGCCCGGCCACGTCGCGAGAGCTCACCGAGCCCGTCAGCGCGCTAGCCATGATCTCCACGAGAAGGCCGAGACCCCAGCCTTTGTAGCCCGCCGCGCTCACGAGCGAGCCCTTGAGCGCCGCCTCGGGGTCGGTCGTCGGGCGCCCTTCGGCATCCACGGCCCAACCCTCTGGGATTGCCTCGCCGGCCGCCTTGGCCATGGTGATCTTGCCCAGCGCCACCGCGGAGGTGGAACTGTCGTAATGGAGTGCGAGACCCAGAGGCCCCGGCACCGAGAAGGCGAAGGGGTTCGTGCCCAGCATCCGCTTCGCGCCGCCGGGCGCGGCAACGATGGCGGACGCATTTGTAAACCCGAGCGCCATAAACCCGTGCCGCGCGATCTGCTCGGTGAAATAGCCCAGCGAGGTACAGGTGTGGGAATGGGCGACGGAGAAGAGCGCGATGCCCTGCTCCTCCACCGCCTCGAGCGCCGGGGCCAAGCCCCGCGCGAAGGCGGGCTGCGCGAAGCCGAAGCGCGCGTCGGCCAGGATCGCCCCGGGCGCAGGGCGCGAGATGGCGGGCTCCACGTCGCCGATAACGCGGCCCGACCGGAGCTGAAGGCAGTAGCTCTCCAGGTAGTAGAGCCCGCAGATGACGTTGCCATGGGCTTCTGAATGGCCCACCGCGTCGGCGACGGAGGCAGCGATCCAGGGCGCGGCACCGGCGGCCTCGAGGGCCTTGGCCGAGGTCTCCCGGATCGTCTCGATGGGCACGCGCATGGCTCAGAGCTCCTCTATCTTGCCGCTCCTGAGCGCCAGCCGGCGGTCCATGCGGGCGGCGAGCGCGGGGTTGTGGGTGGCCACCAGCGCGGCCATGCCATCGCGGCGCACGAGGCGCAGGAGGGCGTCGAAGACGGTGTCGGAGGTCTCGGGATCGAGATTTCCGGTGGGCTCGTCGGCGAGGAGAACCTTCGGCGCATTGGCCACCGCGCGGCAAAAGGCGACGCGCTGTTGCTCCCCGCCCGAGAGCTCCGCGGGCCGGTGGCCGGCACGCGCCGCAAGCCCCACCTCGCCCAGAAGCATCTCCGCGCGCGCGATGGCCGCCCCGCGCGCCGCACCGTTGGCCAGCTGCGGCAGGAGGATGTTCTCGAGCGCCGTGAACTCCGGGAGCAGGTGATGAAACTGGTAGACAAAGCCCAGCGTCGCGCGGCGCAGGCGCGTGCGCTGCCGGTCCGAGCGCGTGGCCTCTGCCCCGGCGATGACGACCGCGCCCGCATCGGCGGTGTCGAGGAGGCCCGCGATGTGCAGGAGCGTCGACTTGCCGGAGCCGGACGGCGCCTCGAGCGCCACCAGCTCGCCCGCGTTTAACGACAAATCGAGACCGTCGAGGACGCTGATCTCGTTGGGTTTTCCGCGGTGGTAGCCCTTGGAGACGCCCTTGAGCGCGAGGACCTCACTCATAGCGCAGCGCCTCTACGGGATTGAGCCGCGCCGCCGCCCGCGCCGGGAAGATCGTCACCGTGAAGGACAGAAAGAGCGAGAGCGCCACGGAGCGGAAAACATCCCACGCCTTAAGCTCGGCGGGCAGTTCGTAGAGGCCTCGGATCGAGGGATCCCAGACACCGCCACCCGAGACATAGTTCACGACGCTGAAGATCTCCTGGATCCAGATGACGAAGGTGACGCCCAAAGCCACGCCGAGCGCCGTCCCCACGAGGCCGATCCCCGCCCCGCACAGGAAGAAGACGCGCATGACCGCCCCCTCGCTCAGCCCGATGGTGCGCAGGATCCCGATATCGGCGCCTTTGTTCTTCACGAGCATGATGATGCCCGAGACGATGTTCATGGCCGCGAGCAGCACGAGGACCGACAGGATGATGAACATCACGTTGTCCTCGATGGTGAGCGCGCGAAGGAAGCCCGCGGCGCTGTCCTGCCACGTCCAGATGATCGCGCGGTCGCCCACCGCCTCGAGAAGCGGGAGCGTGTAGGCCTCGATCTCCTCGGGGTTCTCCACCATGACCTCGATCTCGTCCGCGACCCCGTCCCGGTTGAAATAGAGCTGCGCCTCCGCGAAGGGCATGTAGATGCGGGTCTGGTCGATGTCGAAGCGGCCGGCGGTGAAGATGTAGGTGACGGCATAGGTCTTCACCCGCGGCGAGGTGCCGAAGGCGGTGCGGACGCCATTGGGCGAGATGAACTTGATCGGATCGCCGAGCGTGATGCCGAGGTCCCGCGCCACGCCCGAGCCGATGGCCACGCCGCCCTCGAAATCGGCGAGCGCGCCCAGCGCGGCCTCCGGTTGGGCAATACGGGGCAGGCCAGCGAGGTCTTCGGCGGTGATGCCGTAGACGGCGACGCCGGTGTTCCGCTCCCCCGCATTGGCCATGACCTGCCCACGCACGAGGGGCGCAGCCCGGGTCACGCCGGGGATGGCGGCGATGCGCGCGGACACATCCTCGTAGTTCTCGAAGGTGCGCGTGGGATCGTCAAAGGTCGCGGCCTGGTAGACGGTGACATGGGCATTGGCGCCGAGGATCGTGTCCACGAAGTCCGCCCGGAAGCCGGAGCGCACCGCGAGCGTGATGATGAGCGCGGCCACGGCCAGCATGATCCCGATGATCGAAATCCACGTCATCGTGCTCACTCCGCCCTCGGCGCGGCGGGCGCGGACATAGCGCCAGGCGATCATCCATTCATGGGCGGCAAAGGGGCGGGATATGGTCATGCGGTCTGCAGGGCCTTCTGGTGAGCTTTGCGGGCCTCGGCGAGCTTGCTGAGGAGGTGCGGCGCGGCCGTGGCGGCGTCGTGGACAGGATGTAGCGCCGCCAGCACCCGCCCGCCCTGCACGACGAGCACGGAGGCGCTCTGGTAGCGCTCGTGATGCAGGATGAAGCGCGGCAGGTCGAGCGCGAATGCAAGGGACAGCCGCGGGTCCGACAGGAGCGTGTAAGGCAGCGCGAGGCGATGGGCCGCCTCCGCGAGATCGCCCGCGGGCTGGGGCGACACCCCGAAGACCTCGCCGATGCCCGCATCCCGGATCGCGTCGTAGCTGTCGCGGAAGGAGCAGGCGAGCGCCGTGGCATCGGCACTGTCATCGACCTCCTCCCAGTCTTCGGGGTGGGCCACGCCCGGCCGCCCGAGGAGCGGCACGGCAAAGAGGATCGCGGGCGCGGTGAGCATCGCGAGGTCCACGACCGTGCCGTCCTGCGCCGTCAGGCTCAGACCGGGCAAGGGCTGGCGCATGGAGCCAGCGATATCGCCTTCATACTCGATGAAAGGCGCGTCCTCCTCCTGCGACTCCGCCACGAGATCCGGGGCGGGCTCAGCGAGATGGCGGCGGCGGCGGCGGAATGGCCATGAAAAGAGGCCCCAGAGCCCGCTCCACGCGCCCCACCCCGCCAGAAAGCCCGCAGCCGCAAAGCCTGCGCCCTCCGTCGTCAGCGGCACGGCTGGCTGGAAGTCTCCCATGGTCCGCCGCGCGAGATCGAGATCGGCCACTTCGGGGACGAGCGCGAGACGCCCCAGGGCGCCCGCCTCGCGAAAGGCGCCGAGGCTCTCGGAAAGCCGGCCATGGAGCGCGGCCCCCGCTTCCGCGCGCGCCGCAGCCTCCGCCCCGGTCTGCGAGAGCGCAAGATCCGCGAGATATTCAGCGCGCGTCATGCCAAAGCCCGCGGCAGCAGCGTCTAGACCCGCAACCTGCGCTTCGAGCTGGTCCACCTTGCCCGCGAGCCGCTGCAGGTATTGCTGCGCGAATTCAGGGAATTGCGAGAGCACGGCCGCACCGGCAAGACCGAAGGCCAGGGCAAGGAATCTCGGGATCATCTGCTCTCACGCGTTGACGCTTTTGGAGAGCTTACCCCACCGGCCGGAAGGGGGGAATAGAGCGGAGACGCGGCTCAGCGACCGGCGTATATCTCGACGATGCGGGCCACGGCGGCCTCGGGCGCGAGTTCCTCGCTCTCGCCTGTGCGCCGGGAGGTGACTTCCACCACGCCGTTCTTGAGGCCCCGAGGGCCAACGGTGATGCGCCAAGGCAGCCCGATGAGGTCCATCGTGGCGAATTTCTCGCCTGCCCGCGCGTCGCGATCGTCATAGAGCGGCTCGAGCCCTGCCTTGGTGAGCGCCTCATAGAGGCGCGTGCAGGCCGCGTCGGCCTCGGCGTCGCCCTGCTTGAGGTTCACGATCCCGCAATCGAAGGGCGTCACGCCCTCGGGCCAGATGATGCCCTTTTCGTCGTGGCTTGCCTCGATGATCGCACCGGCGAGCCGGGAGACGCCGATCCCGTGTGAACCCATGTGGACGGGCACGAGATTGCCGTCGGGATCCTGCACCTTGGCGCCCATGGTCTCCGAATACTTCGTGCCGAAATAGAAGATCTGGCCCACCTCGATGCCCCGCGCGCTGCGGCGGCGCGCCTCGGGGACCTCGGCGAAGATGGCTTCGTCATGGGTTTCGTCCGTGCGGGCATAGCGCGAGGTGAATTCTTCAAGCACGCCCTGGCACTGGGCCACGTCGTCGTAGTCGATCTCCCGGTCGCCGAATTTCAGGTCAGTGATCTCGCTGTCATAGAAGACCTCGCTCTCGCCCGTTTCGGCGAGCACGAGGAATTCGTGGGTATAGTCGCCCCCGATGGGCCCGCCATCGGCGCGCATGGGAATGGCCTGCAGGCCCATCCGCTCGTAGGTGCGCAGGTAGCTGACGAGGTGACGGTTATAGGCGTGGAGCGCGGCTTCCTTCGTCAGATCGAAGTTGTAGCCATCCTTCATGTAGAATTCGCGGCCCCGCATGACGCCGAAGCGCGGGCGCACCTCGTCGCGGAATTTCCACTGGATGTGGTAGAGCGTGAGCGGCAGGTCCTTGTAGGAGCGCACCGCCCCGCGGAAGATGTCGGTGATCAGCTCTTCGTTTGTGGGGCCAAAGAGCATGTCGCGCCCGTGGCGATCCTCGATGCGCAGCATCTCACGCCCGTAATCGTTGTAGCGCCCGCTCTCCTGCCAGAGTTCGGCGGGCTGGATCGTGGGCATGAGCATGGGGATATGGCCCGCACGGACCTGCTCCTCGTCCACGATCTTCTTGATCTTCTCGAGCACCTTGTAGCCCAGCGGCAGCCACGAATAGATGCCGGCTGAAGCCTGCTTGATCATGCCCGCCCGCAGCATGAGCCTGTGCGAGACGATCTGCGCCTCGGCGGGGGTTTCCTTGAGAACAGGCAGGAAATAGCGGCTGAGATGCATCCGGGCCTCCGTGGTCGTGCGCAGCCCGCATAGGCCATGCCCCGCGGGGCCTCAAGCGTCCAGACGCTTCTCGAGATAATAGAAGCTCTGGGTCCCGTCATAGTCCTCGAGCTCTCCGAAGACGCGGTAGCCCACCCGCTCGTAGAGCCGTCGTGCGCCCTCGCTCCGGGTCTCGAGATGCACACGGATGCATCCTTTCTGGCGCGCGAGCTCTTCCGCGGCTTCGAGGAGGCGGGAGCCGATGCCCTGACCCCGAAGGCTCTCATCCACCCAGAGCTCGGAGATGTGCAGGGAGCGGAATGTCGTCTCGCCCTTGCAGCCGGCCTGCATGGGCGCGCCCACGGCGAGGATGAATTCGGGGATCTCTTCAGCGGCAAGGGTCTGGCCCGCGGCGGAAAGTCCGTCGTGAAGCGCGGTTTTGAGCGCCTCGGGCGCCGGTTCGTGGAGTGTGATTGTTACAGTCATTCCGGTTAACCCTCGCCCGCAGCGCAAGTTCCGCACGGAAATGACCCAAATTTGGTAACATTCGGTCGCGAAGTCCTGACGCACCCTGACGCGTCCGTGATCTCGGTGAACTGTGCGCGAGCAGGCCCCGTATCCCTGCGCAGATGCCCCGAGGGAGGGAGCATCGCGCAAATCGAAGGGAATTCGACAATGAAAACATCGATCAAGTCCACCGTCGTAGCCACAGCCATCGCCGTCTCCGGCGCAGCCGCATCCGCCAATACCATCGTCGACATCGCCGCGGGCGATGAGCGTTTCTCCACCCTCGTGGCCGCCGTGAGCGCCGCGGGCCTCGTCGAGACGCTCTCCGGCCCCGGCCCGTTCACCGTCTACGCGCCCGTCAACGATGCATTCGCCGCGCTGCCCGACGGCACCGTCGAGACCCTGCTTCAGCCCGAAAACATCGGCCAGCTGCAGGCCGTTCTGACCTACCACGTGGATGATCGCCGCCTGCTCGCCAACGAATTCGCCCCCGGCGCGAACTTCTACAAGCCCGTGAACACCGCCGAGCGTCTTTGCATCGACGCCTCCGCCGGCGGCGTGACCATCGCCGACGGGACCGGCGACGAGGCCAACGTGATCATCGCCAACATCGAGGCCGATAACGGCGTGATCCACGTCATCGACAAGGTGCTTCTGCCCGGCACGCGCCCCGACTGCCACTAAAGCACCCTAGATTGGAGGAGGCCGGGCCCTGCGCCCGGCCTCTTTCGTTCTGCGCGTTTCGTGTCCGGGATGCGGGCAACGGGCCGCCGCTTTCGCCCCTGCCACCGCGCCACGCGCCTTTTGTCTTGAAGTCGCGCGCCGAACGTCGGACCAAGTGAGCAGTCAACCCGAAGGCTCCCATGGCCCTGCCGACCCGCACACAGCTGCTCTATTGGTCCGTCGCCGCAATCCTCACGGCGGTGGCGCTCTGGTATCTGGGCTCGGTCATCATGCCTTTCATCATCGGCATGGCTATCGCATATTTCCTCGATCCAGTCGCCGACCGGCTGGAGGCATTGGGCTGCAGCCGGGTGCTGGCCACGGTGATCATCACCATCGTGGCGGTCATGATCTTCGTGCTCCTTGTCGTGCTCGTGGTGCCCGCGCTCGTGCAGCAGGCAGTGACGCTCTTCAACTCGGCGCCCACGATGTTCGCCAATCTCCGAGATTTCCTGACCTCGCGGTACCCGACACTCATGGACGAGACCTCTGTGGCGCGGCAATCGCTGGTCTCGCTGGGCGAGACAATCCAGAGCCGCGGTGGTGAGCTCGTCAATACGCTCCTCACGTCCGCGGCGGGCGTCATCAACATCGTGCTCCTCTTCGTCATCGTGCCGGTGGTGGCGTTCTATCTGTTGCTCGACTGGGACAACCTCGTTGCCGAAATCGACAAGCTGATCCCGCGCGATCACCTCGACACGGTGCGCACGCTCGCCCGCGAGATCGACGACGTACTCGCGGGCTTCGTGCGCGGCATGGGCACCGTCTGCCTCATCCTCGGCACCTACTATGCCGTGGCGCTCATGACGGTTGGTTTGCAATTCGGGCTCGTCGTGGGCTTCATCGCGGGCCTCGTGACGTTCATCCCGTATCTCGGCGCGATCATCGGCGGAGCCCTCGCCATCGGCCTCGCGCTCTTCCAGTTCTGGGGCATGGAGATGGGCGCGGACGGCGAGGTCCTCCGCGAAGGGACAGACTGGGTGCGCATCGTCATCGTCGGCGTGATCTTCGTGGCTGGACAGGCCGTGGAAGGCAACGTGCTCACGCCGAAGCTCGTGGGCAGCTCGGTGGGGCTCCATCCGGTCTGGCTCCTCCTTGCGCTCTCCGTCTTCGGCGCGCTCTTCGGCTTCCTCGGGCTTCTGATTGCCGTCCCGCTCGCGGCCGCCATCGGCGTCCTCGCCCGGTTCCTCGTGCAGGAGTACAAGTCCGGGCTCCTTTACCTCGGCACCAGCGAGCAGGAGGAGGCGCGCGAGGATGGCTGAGCAGCTCGCCTTCCCGCAGCCGCTCCACACCTCCTACGCCGCCCACGATTTCTACGAAGGAGAGGCCAGCGCCGTAGCGCGCGCCATGCTGGCGGACCCGGCCACGTGGCCCTTGGGCAAGCTCGTGCTCATGGGCGAAGCGGGCGCCGGCAAGACCCACCTCGCGCGCATGCACGCCAGCCGTACAGGCGCCGCCCTTCTCGATGGCGCGCGCGACCTGCCAGACCGCGCCGAGACGCCCGTCATCGTGGATGACGCCCAGGCGGTCGCGGGCCGCGGGGAGGCCGAGGAGGCGCTCTTTCATCTCCACAACAACCTCGCTGCCGCGGGTCTGCCGCTCCTCCTCGTGGCACGGACGCCGCCTTCCACTTGGTACATCACGCTGCCGGATCTCAAGAGCCGCATGGAAGCCACCGCAATCGCGCGCATCGAGGCGCCCGACGACGCCACGCTCACGGCCATCCTCGCCAAGCTCATGGTGGACCGCCAGCTCAATCCCGCGCCGAACCTTCTGGGATATCTGACACGCCGCATGGGCCGCAGCTACGCCGAGGCTGGCCGCATCGTGGCGCGCCTTGACACGCTCTCCCTGGCCGAGAAACGCGAGATCACCACGGCGCTGGCGGCGCGCGTACTGGACGCCGACGCCGAATAGCGCGACACTCTCGCGTCACAAACTCCTGTCATGATCGCGCCATGCCCAAAGACCTGCCCAAGACCCATGCCGACTTTCTGCACGCCTCCGAGCGCGCGGTCGCTGCCCCTGATTTCGATCTGAAGAGCCCGGCGCGGTTCTACAATCGTGAGCTGAGCTGGCTGGGCTTCAACTGGCGCGTGCTGGAGGAGGCCGAGAACCCGCGCGTGCCGCTCCTCGAGCGGCTCCGGTTCCTGTCGATCTCGGCCACGAACCTCGATGAATTCTACACCGTCCGCGTCGCCGGCCTCCGCGAGCTGGCACAGGCGGGCAATACCACACCCGCCGCCGACGGCCTGACGCCCGCCGAGCAGCTGGTGCAGGTCAACACCGACGCCCGCAACCTCATGGAGCGCCAGCAGGTCGTCTATGCCGACCTCAAGCAGCTCATGGAGGCCGAGGGCATAGATATCCTCACAGCCTCAGAACTCATCGAGGAAGACCGTGCCGAGCTGAGCGAGGTCTTCGTGAGCCAGGTCTTCGCTGTGCTGTCGCCGCTGGCCATCGACCCGGCCCACCCCTTTCCGTTCCTGCCGAACACGGGCTTTGCGCTCGCCCTCGAGCTCGAGCGGAAATCGAACAAGGAGCCGCTCCGCGCCCTCCTGCCCATTCCCTCGCAGCTTCAGCGCTTCTGGGATCTGCCGGCCTCGGGCTCGCGCCGGGTGCTGCCGACCGAAGAGCTCCTGCTGCTGCACATCGACAGCCTCTTTCCGGGCTACAAGCTCAAGGGCCACTGCGCCTTCCGGATCCTGCGCGACAGCGACCTCGAACTCGAGGAAGAGGCCGAGGACCTCGTGCGTGAATTCGAGACAGCGCTCAAACGGCGGCGCCGGGGCGAGGTGGTCCGCATGAAGCTCTCCGCGGGCGCACCCGCGGGGCTGAAGGCCGAGATCATGAGCGAGCTCTGCGTCACCGAGCAGGAGGTGATCGAGATAGAGGGCCTCATCGGCATGGCGGACCTCGCAGAGCTCGTGGGCGACCACCGCCCCGATCTGCTCTGGCCGTCGTTCACGCCCCGCGTCCCGGAACGCGTCCAGGACCATGACGGGGACATGTTCGCCGCCATCCGGCAAAAGGACATGCTTCTGCACCACCCCTACGAGACCTTCGACATGGTGGTGCGCTTCCTCGGACAGGCCGCGCGCGATCCCAACGTGGTGGCCATCAAGCAGACGCTCTACCGCACGTCCAAGGACAGCCCCATCGTCGAAGCGCTTTGCGAGGCCGCCGAGGAGGGCAAGTCCGTCACCGCGCTGGTGGAGCTGAAGGCCCGCTTCGACGAGGCCGCAAATATCCGGCAGTCCCGGCGGCTGGAGCGCTCCGGCGCGCACGTGGTCTACGGCTTCATGAACCTGAAGACCCATGCAAAGATCTCCGTCGTTGTGCGGCGCGAGGGCACGGAGCTCGTCACCTACACGCATTTCGGGACGGGCAACTACCACCCCGGCACGGCCAAGGTGTATACCGACCTTTCCCTCTTCACGTGCGACCGTGCGCTGGGGCGCGATGCCACCAAGGTGTTCAATTACCTGTCTGGCTATGCCGAGCCCGAGGCGCTGGAGAACCTCGCCATCTCGCCGACCACGCTCAAGCCGCGGCTTCTCGATCTCATCAAGGCCGAGATTGACCATGCCAAGGCCGGCAAGCCTGCACAAATCTGGGCCAAGATGAACTCGCTCATCGATGCCGAGGTGATCGACGCGCTTTATGCGGCGTCTCAGGGCGGCGTGCAGATCGACCTCGTCGTGCGCGGCATCTGCGGGCTGCGCCCGGGTGTTGAAGGGCTGTCGGAGAATATCCGGGTGAAATCCGTGGTAGGCCGCTTTCTCGAGCATTCGCGGATCGTCTGCTTCGGCAATGGCCACGGGCTGCCCTCGGGCAAGGCGCGCGTCTTCATGTCCTCGGCCGATTGGATGGGGCGCAACCTCAACCGCCGCGTGGAGACGCTGGTGGAATGCACCAACAAGACGGTGAAGGCTCAGATCGTGAGCCAGATCATGGCCGCCAATCTCGCCGACGTCGCGCAAAGCTGGGTGATGAACGCCGATGGCTCCTTCACCCGCGCGGAGGTAGGCGAAGACTTCGCCTTCAGCTGCCACCGCTTCTTCATGGAGAACCCTTCGCTCTCGGGCCGCGGCTCGGCGGGGGCCGCGGATGTGCCCAAGCTGACCCACGGCTCTGACGACTGAGGATGATCGGCTACGTCAATTTTGGCGCCGACGACCTCGCCGCCGCGCGCCGCTTCTACGATGCGGTCCTCTTGCCGCTGGGTTTCGAGGTGGAGGAGGATGACCAGGGGCTGAGCTACGCGGCACCCGCCCTACCCGGCCAGCGGAGCCCTCAATACTTCTATATTACGCCCCCCTTCGACGGCGCGCCCGCCTCCGTGGGCAACGGCGTCATGGTAGCTTTCGAGGCCCGCGACCAAGCCGAAGTCCGCCGTCTCCACGCCGCAGGCCGCGACGCCGGGGGCCGCGACGAGGGCTCGCCCGGCTTTCGCGCGATTTACAGTCCCGAGCTCTTCATCGGGTACTTGCGCGATCCGCAGGGCAACAAGCTCGCGCTCTATTCCACTAATCCCGCCGACCCCACACGAGACGGCTGAAGCGGGCGGTCCCTTTCGTCCCATTGACGCCTCCCCGGCCCCTTGGCATCACTAAGGCGTCCGGCACGAGGGAGACGCATGGACGGTCCAAGCGACACACCCGATGACTGGGGCCCTTTCGGGCGGCCCCTCTTCGAGGACCCGTCTGCTCGCGCGCTCAGCCGCGTGGGCGTCGTGGATGTGGGCTCCAACTCCGTGCGCCTCGTCATCTTTGATGGGGCCGCGCGCTCGCCTGCCTATTTCTACAACGAGAAGATCATGTGCGGCCTCGGCGCGGGCCTCGGCGAGACCGGTCACCTAAATCCCGAAGGCCGCGTGCGCGCGCTCGCAGCCATGAAACGCTTTGCCGCCGTGGCCCGCGGCGCGGGCGTTAAGGACATCACGGTGGCCGCCACCGCCGCCGTGCGCGACGCAGAGGACGGCCCCGCCTTCCGCGCGGATGTGGAGCGCGAAACCGGTCTCAAGATCTGGGTCGTGGACGGGCGCGAAGAAGCGCGGCTCTCCGCGCAGGGCGTGCTCCTTGGCTGGCCGGGCTCCTACGGCCTCGTCTGCGACATCGGCGGCTCCTCCATGGAACTGGCCGAAATCGAGGGCGGCCTCGTGGGCCGCCGCGAAACATCTCCGCTCGGGCCGCTCAAGATGAGGGACGTCAGCGGCGGCAAGAAAGGCCGCAAGGCCCTCATCGACGAACATCTCGCGCGCATGGAGCAGGCGCTCGGCGCCCAGCCCAACAGGCTCTTTCTCGTCGGCGGCTCATGGCGCGCCTTCGCGCGCATCGACATGGACCGCCGCGGCTACCCTCTTCACGTGCTCCACGAATACCGGATGACGTCGAAGGACGTGCGCGCCACGGCCGAATACCTCGCCGCCGAGGACCACGAGGCGCTCCGCGCGCGCTGCTCGATCTCCGCCACGCGGATGGCGCTCGTTCCCCTCGCCGCAGAGGTGCTCCACCGCCTCGTGGGCCGCTTCAAGCCGCGGGACATCGCCGTCTCCTCCTACGGGATCCGGGAAGGCCTGCTTTACGAACAGATGCCCGAGCGGCTGCGCAAGCGGGACCCGCTGATCGAGGCGTGCCGCTTTGCCGAGGCCAAGGATGCCCGCCTGCCGGGCTTCGGGACACGGCTCTACGAATTTATCGCGCCGCTCTTCTCCCGGACCAACATGGCCGAGAAGCGTCTGATCAAGGCGGCCTGCCTCCTCCATGACGTGAGCTGGCGCGCGCATCCCGATTACCGCGCGGAGGTCTGCTTTGATAATGCCACGCGTGCCAATCTGGGCGGGCTCAAGCATGCCGAGCGGGTGTTTCTCGGGCTCGCCCTCCTGCACCGCTACAAGAACAGCCGCGCGGGCAGCCGGATCGACGATCTCGTGCCCATGCTCTCGGAGGCAGAGCAAGCGCTGGCGGAGATCGTGGGGCGCGCGATGCGCTTCGGGGCCATGCTCTGGGCCGAGGCCGACGATACCGGGGCCTCGCTCCACTGGGCGCCCAAGAAGAAGGTGCTGACACTCACGCTCTCCCAAGCCGCCGAGCCGCTGTTCGGCGAAGTCGTGGAGGCGCGCTTCAATAGCCTGGCCGCAGCGCTCGAGGCAGAGACCAACATCAAGATCGCCCGGCAGAAGACCCGCGCCGCCTAGGCGGCCGCCTCAGAGCTCCACAGCCCCGTCCTCGCCGATCTCGGGCATCTCGAAGTCGGGCGCGTCCGGCTTGCGGCGGATGATGATATCGCCGTTGGGCAACATCTCGGGCGGCTCGTAATTTGACAGATCGTCGATGCTCTCCATGAGGTCGGCGAAGGCGGGCCCCATCTGCTCGAGCATGTCGCGCATGGCAGGACCGATATCGCGCGCAAGGCCCTCGAACCCCTCGATGGCGGGCTCCATCTCGTCCATCAGCCCCTCGAAGAAAAGCTGCGCGCCGCGCTCCATAAGCGAAAGGCCCTCCTCCTCGCCAGTCTCCTGCGCGAGCGCGGCGGAGGGCAGAGCGAGGGCGGCGATCAGGAAAAGCTGTCTCATACCCTCATAAATAGGCGCTCCGAGGCCCGGCGCAAAGCTCAGAGCGCGATGTCCATGGAAACGGGGAAGTGGTCGGAGGCGTCGAGGAGCGCCTGCCGCAGGCCTGCATCCCGAAAGCATTGCGGGTCATCGAAGGGATGCCAGATGCGCCAGCGTGGATCCCGTGCGCGCAGGTCAGGCGATACCATGACGTAGTCGAGAAGCGCCTGCAGGTAGCGCTCCTCGTGGCTCAGCCAGAACCGCGCGGTCGTGGGCGTGGCAAAGCGGGACACCAAGGCCGCGCGCGCATGGGGGTCGAAGAGCGCCTGGATCCCCTCGCCCATGACGATCTCCACGCCAGAGCGCCCGAAGAGCTCTTCGTATTCATCGAGGCCCGGGCCGTCGTTGAAATCTCCCGCCACGATGAGCGGCTCCCCGGCGGCCAGATGCGCTTCCACGCGGCGGCGTAGCCAGATGCATTGCGCAAGCTGCTTGCGGCGGTTGGCGATGGAAATGCGCATGATATCCGCCGGTGTCCGGGCGCCATGGGGCGCCTTCGACTTCGCATGGACACCAATGAGGCGGAGCGCGTGGTCACCGATGGTGATCGCGGCTTCGAGCGGTGGCTTTGACCACACCACCCGGTCGCCTCGCGCATCGACGTCGAGATCGATGGCCAGATCCCGGTCAAAGCGCGGCGCGTCCCTGCTCTCCTGCGGATCATGGAGCGCGGTGACGACCGCGGGATCGAAGAGGAGCGCGATCTCCTGCTGGGTATCGTTGGCAAAGCCCATGATCGCTCGCGACGTGCGCAGGCCCGCAGCCTCGGCGAAAGTCTCGAGCGCCACCCTGGTGGACCTGTCCGGACCGTCATCGGGTGCCTCGATGATGACCCAGAGATCGGCATCGACCTCGCGAAAGACCCGGGTGAGCCCAGAAAGCTGCGCGGCACGGGTCACGTCATGGCGCCCGGACCACGCGCCATCCGCTTGCGGCCCGCCCGCGTCGTCGAAGAGCTTCGCGAACCACTCCACGTTGTAGGTGGCAAGCCTCGGCATCAGCCCGCGTGCCGGCTTATTTCGTCCCAGGCGCGGTTGATGGCCACCATGCGCTTTTCGGCGATCTTCACGGCCTCCTCGGGGACGCCCCGCGCCATGAGCCTGTCGGGATGGGTCTCGCGCACGAGCTGGCGCCAACGGGCCCGCGCCTCTTCGTAGCTGGCGCCGCCGGGCAGCCCGAGCACGTCGTAGGGATCGCTCTCCACGTTGGGCACGTGGCGCGCGCGCATCGAGCGGAAGGAGCGATCCTCGAGCCCGAAGATATCCGCGACGCGCTTGAGGAAGACGTCCTCGCCCTCGTGATAGGCCCCGTCGGCCATGGCGATGTGAAAGAGCCCCTCCATGAGCTCGTTGAGCGTGTCCATCTCGTCGCCGAACATGGCCTTGATGCGGCTGGCATAGGTCTCGAAGCCCGCCACGTCGGTGCGCGCCATGTTGAAGAGCTTGGCGGCATTGCCCTCTTCGCTCGCCGGGATGTGGAACACCTCGCGGAAGGCCGCGACCTCGTCGCGGGTGACCTGCCCGTCGGCCTTGGCCATCTTGGCGCCCAGCGCGATGACGGCGATCGTGAAGGCCACCGTGCGCTCAGGCGGGGTCCGCAGCCGCGAGAAAACCTCGCTCAGCCCCTCCCCCTGGGCCAGCGCTGACAGCGCATCTCCAATCCGCGACCAAATCGACATGGGCGAGAGTTTATCCCGGGGCTACGGCCATGTCAGGACAGGATTTTCTGCATGATGACGAGGTCCATCCAGCGGCCGAACTTGAACCCGACCTCGGGCACCACCGCCACGGTGCGGTAGCCCATATGGGCGTGGAAGGCGATGCTCGGCGCATTCTCTCCGGCGATGCCCCCGATGAGGCTGTGGGCCCCTTGCGCGCGGGCATGGTCCTCGAGGCCCGTGAGGAGCGCCCGACCGAGACCGCGGCCCTTGGCGGCGGGCGCGAGATAGAGCGTGTGCTCCATGCTGTGCGCGTAGCCCACGCCGCCGCGGAACTGGCCGTAATGGCCGAAGCCTGCGAAGCCCTCGTCCTCGACCACGAGGATGGCGTGCCCGGCGGCCACCCTTGCGTCGAGCAGCGCCTCGAGCTCTTCGAGCGACTTCTCGGCGCTGTTGAAGGTCTCCACGGTGTCGCGGATGGCGTGGTTCCAGAGGCGCGCGATTTCGGGCAGGTCCGCGCGAATGGCCGGCCTCAGGATCACAGGTGCCGCGCGCCATGGGGCGTGCTGATCTGCGCCGAGAGCCCCGGCAGGCCAGTCCGGTACACGACACGCTGATCCGCGAGATGAGGAGAGAGGAGCGCCGCCAGCCGCTCGGCGTCCGGGTGCGTCACGGTGAGCGCCTCCAATGCCGCACCGCGCGCAGTGAGCCGCGCAACGGGGGCCTCGGTCTCCCATTCGATGAGCGCGGGCGCGCAATTGTCGAACGGCAAAAGCCCCGTCTCGGGGACCGCCATGCGCCAGCGCAGATCACCTCGCCTCAGCGCGACCGGCGCGCCGAATTCCGGCCCCAAGGCCGCGAGGGCCGCCTCGAGCGAGCTCGTCCGCAGGATCCAGTTGGTGAGCCGCGCCGGACCCGCGAAGCGGTCGAGGTCGAACCAGCGCGCGCGCCCCAGAGGTGGCGCAGCGGGATCGATCGAAATCACCTCCAGATACTCCGCGCCGAGCCCAAGAAGTCTGTTATGCGTGCCAAAGTCAGGATGCGCCCCGCCCGGCTCCAGCGCCAAACCGAGCGCGCGCTCGGTTGCGTCAGTGCCGGCCTCCAGTGTTGAGGCGCTGACCGCCACATGGTCCAGCGTCAGCATTAACGCGCCGCCCACGCCACGGGCGCCGATGCCGTGTCCAAACGGCATGAAAGGCGATCAAACGCCCCATGCAGGCGCGTCGACGCGCCTCTCACGCACGCGCTTCCCGGATGAGCTTCAGAACATCCTGCGCCGCGTCGGGGATATTGGTCCCGGGGCCGAAGATCGCCGCCACGCCCGAGGATTTCAGGTAATCGTAATCCTGCTGCGGGATCACGCCCCCGCAGACGACGATGATGTCACTGGCATCCTGCGCCTTGAGCGCCTCGATGAGCTTCGGCGCGAGCGTCTTGTGGCCCGCCGCCTGGCTGGAGATGCCCACCACGTGCACATCGTTGTCGATTGCATCCTGAGCGGCCTCTTCCGGGGTCTGGAAGAGCGGGCCCACATCCACGTCGAACCCGATATCGGCAAACGCTGTAGCGATCACCTTCGCGCCGCGATCGTGCCCGTCCTGGCCCATTTTCACCACGAGCATCCGAGGCCTGCGGCCTTCATCTTCGGCAAAGCCCTCCACGGCCTTCTGGATCTTCTCGAAGCCCTCGTCGCCCTCGTAGGCGGAGCCATAGACGCCTGCGAGGGTTTTCACCTCTGCCCTGTGCCGCCCGAAGGTGCCCTCCATGGCGAGGCTCATCTCGCCCACCGTGGCCCGCATGCGCGCGCATTCGACGGCCGCCTCGAGGAGGTTGCCCCCCTCTTCGCAGCGCCGCCCAAGCTCGAGCAACGCGGCATCACAGGCCGCCTGGTCGCGGGAGGCGCGGATGCGCTCGAGCTTGGCCACCTGCTGCTCGCGCACTTTCACATTGTCGACGTCGAGGATGTCGATGTCGTCCTCCGTCTCCCGGCGGTACTTGTTCACCCCCACGATGACCTCGTCACCCCGGTCAATCTGCGCCTGACGGCGCGCCGCCGTCTCCTCGATCTTGAGCTTGGGCAGGCCGCTCGCCACGGCCTTCGTCATCCCGCCCATCTCCTCGATCTCCTCGATGAGCGTCCAGGCCTCGCGCGCAAGCTCCTCTGTGAGCGCCTCCACGTAGTAGGACCCGGCCAGCGGATCGACGACCTTCGTCACCCCCGTCTCTTCCTGCAGGATGAGCTGCGTGTTCCGTGCGATGCGGGAGGAAAATTCCGTAGGCAGCGCAATGGCTTCGTCGAAGGAGTTGGTATGGAGCGACTGTGTCCCACCGAGCACCGCTGACATGGCCTCGAAGGCCGTGCGCACGATGTTGTTGTAGGGGTCCTGCTCCTGCAGGGACACGCCGGAGGTCTGGCAATGGGTACGCAGCATCAGCGATTTCGGGTTCTTCGGCGCGAACTCGGACATGATGCGGTGCCAGAGCAGTCGCGCCGCGCGGAGCTTCGCGGCTTCCATGAAGAAGTTCATCCCTATTGCGAAAAAGAAGGAGAGCCGCCCTGCGAAGCGGTCCACGTCCATGCCGCGGTCGATGGCCGCGCGCACGTATTCGCGTCCGTCAGCCAGCGTATAGGCCAGCTCCTGCACGAGGTTCGCGCCCGCCTCCTGCATGTGATAGCCGGAGATCGAGATCGAGTTGAACTTCGGCATCTCGTTCGCCGTGTACTCGATGATGTCCGCCACGATCCGCATCGAGGGCTCCGGCGGATAGACGTAGGTGTTGCGGACCATGAATTCCTTGAGGATGTCGTTCTGGATCGTGCCCGAAAGCTGCGCCCGGTCGACGCCCTGCTCCTCGCCCGCCACGATGAAGGACGCCAGCACCGGGATCACCGCGCCGTTCATCGTCATGGAGACCGAGACCTTCTCGAGAGGAATCCCGTCGAAGAGCGTCTTCATGTCCTCGACGCTGTCGATGGCCACGCCCGCCTTGCCCACATCGCCCACCACCCGGGGGTGATCGCTGTCATAGCCGCGGTGGGTGGCCAGATCGAAGGCCACGGACACGCCCTGCTGGCCGGCCGCGAGGGCCTTGCGGTAGAACGCGTTCGATTCCTCGGCCGTGGAGAAGCCGGCATATTGCCGGATCGTCCAGGGGCGGCCCGCATACATCGTGGCCTTCACCCCGCGCGTGAAGGGCGCTGCCCCTGGCGTACCCCGGTCGATCCCGTCCACATCCTCTGGCCCGTAAACCGGCTTCACCGCGATCCCTTCCAGCGTCTCCCAGGTCAGATCGTCGAGCGAGCGCCCGCGCAGCTCCGCCTCGGCCAATTCTTTCCAGCGCTCGTTCATGGTGTCGTCCTCACGTCTTCACCCCGGCTATAGCAGGTCTGTGACCACGGGCCGCGATCTTCCCCTTCGCACTTCCGCGCCACGCGCCTATGTAACGTGCAGAAGGAGACAGCCCTGTGAAATTTCTTGCCGCATCTGCCATCGCGCTCGCCGCGCTCGCAACCCTGCCCAACGCATCATATGCCGAGGGCGAGGTGGAAAGCGCCGTGGCGGCCTGGCGGGATGCCCCCGATACGATCTTCAATGCCGCCGACGTGGACCTCTCCGAGTTCCGCTGGGTGGCGCGCCCCGTCATCGTCTTCGCCGACAGCCCGCTCGATCCGGCCTTCCAGACCCAGATGGACAACCTCACCTCCGAGATCGACGACGTGATCGAGCGTGACATCGTCATCATCACCGACACGACGCCGGGCGAGCCGAGCGATATCCGCATCGAGTTCCGCCCGCGCGGCTTCCAGATGGTACTGCTGGGCAAGGATGGCGGGCGCGTGCTGCGCAAGCCCTTCCCGTACGACATGCGCGAAATCTCCCGCTCCGTCGACAAACAGCCCATCCGCCAGCGCGAAATCTCCGAGGATCGGGGGTCATAGAGCGCCGGGAATTTGCAATTCGTTAACCCCGGGCTTATATCTCGGGTATAGGAAGGAAGGGAGCCGTCCTCATGGCCACTTATAAACCCGTTCAACGCAAGCCTGAGAATTCTGGCTCCGGCGGTGAATTGTCCTGAGATATCAGGCACTTTTCTGAACCTTTACATGAGAATTCTTTCCGGTCCTAGGGATCGCACGCTCTCCTGCGGGGTCTAGATCCCCCAACAAATCATTTAGGACATACAACGCATTTATGCCGCGCTGGAGCGCAACAAGACGTGCATTTGTGATCCGCTCATGGGCAGCCACGCGGACCCTCACCGTGTTTTGAATTAAACCAGGCGCCCGCAAGTCCTCGGCAAGGACGCTCAAATCCGTCACCGCCGCGTAAAACTCCGCCACCATTCGCACAGCCCCGTCCGGTAGGCTTGCAAAGTTCGGGGCTATCGCCTCAAAGAGGATCGGCGGACTCTCCCTCAACGTGACCGGCATGAACCGCGTCTCAGAAACCTCGCCGCCTTCACGAATCCGCCTTTGAACATCAGTGGACGACGCCTTCCAATCGGTATCATCCAGCGTGGAAACCGCGGCAAAGACTTCCGCCCTCAATACGAGCATCGTGTCCCGCGCCACGTCGCGCCGCTCCAAGTCACGCCCATATTCTCGTGCGAGCCAGGTCGAAAACCAACCCACGGCCACACCGATGCCAATGACAAGTGACCCTTTTGTGAGGCCGGTTTCCTGCGGCATCTCCAGCCGAAACGCGATGAACCAGACAAGCCCACCGGCCAAAGCGAGTAGAGGCAAAAGCACGAGAATGACGCGCAAAAGGACAAAGAGGTAATCCCAGCCGATTAAGGCGCCATAGATGCCCGCACCGCCGAGTAGGATCCCCGTTGCTGGTCCAACATCCCAGCCATTGAGCCACAGCTCTCCCAAGGCTGCAGCGACAAGAAGGGCGCTCAAAGCCCCTACCACCGTCCGCCATATGAGGAACCGGGTCATGTCGCGCCTACTCGAACTCCATGATCACATCGTCGACCGAAAGACTGTCGCCCGGCCCCGCGTTGATCTTCGTCACGCGGGCCTTCTTCTCCGCCCGCAGGATGTTTTCCATCTTCATGGCCTCGACGGTGCAGAGCGCCTGCCCCTCCTCGATCTCCTGCCCCTCTTCGACGTCAACCTTCACGATGAGGCCGGGCATGGGGCAGAGGAGCATCTTCGAGGTGTCGGGCGGCAGCTTCTCGGGCATGAGCGCCGCAAGCTCGGCCTGACGCGGGGAGCGGACATGGACCTTGAAATCAGCGCCGCGGAAGCGGATCCGGAAGCCGTGGGCGATCTTGTCGACCTTGAGCGTCATGGGGCGGTCGCCCACGACAAGCGCGGCGAGCGTCTGTCCGGGGAGCCAGTCACTCTCGACCCGGAGTGCTTCACCGTCTTCGAAGCGGATGTCTGAGCCTTTCGGGTCCGCGTCGATGGTCACGCGGTGTGTGGCCCCTTCGAGCGTCACCACGCTCTCGCCGCCGACCACGCGGGTGTGATTGTCCATCCGCCCTGTGATGCGCGTGCGGCGGATCTCGCTCACCCGCATCATCGCCGCCGCCGCGGCGGCCACGCGCCGGAGTGTATCATCATCGAGTGTCACGCCCTCGAAGCCCTCGGGATATTCCTCGGCGATGAAGGCGGTCGTCATGTCGCCGGAGATGAATTTCGGGTGGTCCATGACGGCGGCCACGAAGGGAAGGTTGTGGCCGATCCCCTCCACCTCGAAGGCGTCCAGCGCATTCCGCATCGCCTCGATGGCGCTCGCGCGGTCCGGACCCCAGGTGCAGAGCTTGGCGATCATCGGGTCGTAGTACATTGAGATCTCGCCGCCTTCGAAGACGCCGGTGTCGTTTCTCACGGCCGTGTCCGCGTCACTCGGCGGATAAAGCGTCCATTGAGCATCGGCGTCCGGGAAGTTCCACTTGCCGTTTTGGAGCATCGGGCCCGCGGCGACCTCTGCTGGAGGGCGGTAGCGCGTGAGGCGCCCGATGGAGGGCAGGAAGTTGCGGTAGGGATCCTCGGCATAGAGCCGGTTCTCAATGGCCCAGCCTTCCATCTTCAGATCGGATTGCTCGATGGAGAGCGTCTCGCCCGCCGCCACGCGGATCATCTGCTCCACGAGGTCGACGCCAGTGATGAGCTCGGTGACGGGGTGCTCCACCTGAAGCCGCGTGTTCATCTCAAGGAAGTAGAAGTTCTTCTCCCCGTCCACGATGAATTCCACAGTGCCCGCGGAGGCGTAGCCCACGGCATGGGCCAGCGCGAGGGACTGCTCCCCCATGGCGCGGCGCGTCTCGGGATCGAGGAACGGGCTGGGCGCCTCTTCGACGACCTTCTGATTGCGGCGCTGGATCGAGCATTCCCGCTCGTGCAGGTAGACGCCGTTCCCGTGCTGGTCACACAGCACCTGGATCTCGATATGGCGCGGCTGGGTGACGAACTTCTCGATGAAGATGCGGTCATCGCCGAAGGAATTGGCGGCCTCGTTCTTCGAACTCTGGAAGCCCTCGCGCGCCTCGCCGTCGTTCCACGCGATCCGCATGCCCTTGCCGCCGCCGCCCGCACTGGCCTTGATCATCACGGGGTAGCCGATCTCGTTAGAGATCTTCACGGCCTCCTCGGCATCCTCGATGAGGCCCATATAGCCCGGCACGGTGGAGACCTCGGCCTCCTGCGCGATCTTCTTCGAGGTGATCTTGTCGCCCATGCTCTCGATCGCGCCCGCGGGCGGGCCGATGAAGGCCACGCCCGCCTTCTCCAGCGCCTCGGCAAAGAGCTTGTTCTCGGAGAGGAACCCGTAGCCCGGATGGACGGCCTCCGCGCCGGAGGCCTTGATCGCGTCCATGACCTTCTCGATCACGATGTAGGACTGGTTGGCGGGGGGCGGGCCGATATGTATCGCCTCGTCGGCCATCTTCACGTGAAGCGCGCCCGCATCGGCATCGGAATAGATCGCGACGGTGGCGATGCCCAACTTGCGCGCAGTCTTGATGACCCGGCAGGCGATTTCACCCCGGTTGGCGATGAGGATCTTTTTGAACATTCCTGTCCCCCTTAGTGTCGTTGGCGCACGAAAAACCCCTCCCGGCGAGAGCCGAGAGGGGGTGCGCTAAAAGTTCTGTGGGCCGTGAGGGGCCGCTGCGTGTGACTACTGGCAGACGCCGGCGTCGTCGCAGAAGACGCCGGCCGCGCCGCCGATGACCGCGCCGCGCACACCGTCGCCGCCAAGCGCCCGATCCAGCACGGCGCCGCCGGCTGCTCCGGCCACGCCGCGCTCGGCGTCAGTGTCGAGACAGCCCGCGAGCGTGACGAACGCGGCGATTGCGAAAGCGCATTTGATGATCTGCATGTTACTTGAGCCTTTGTTGCCTGTGGTTGGACCTGCTCTCCGCCCAGCCGAGGCACGAGGAGGTCACTGTTATGCCCTATATGTCCCCGAGAGGGACTGCCCCTGTCAACGGGAGACGCCGACCTGCTTGGGGCAGGCCGGCGTTCCGGGGAAGGGGTACAGGTGTGACAAGTGACGGGGCTGGGTAACTGGGTGTGACACCCCGCGAAAATGACCTTTCCATTGAGGAGGTTGCCTGCATAGCCTTCATTTGGGTAAACCTCCGGTTGAGCCAAATGCCGCTCATATACCCTACCCGCCCTCGGCGCTTTCATGCCCAATCATCCTCTTGGAATGCCTCAGGAAAGCTCGCTTCGGCCACGGCGCGGTTGATACGCAGCAGGGCGTCGTAGGATGCCGGGTCAAACGGCTCCTCGGCGGGGACAACCTCACGGCCCAAAAGCCAGGACAGCCGCCCGGCATCGAGATTGCCCCGGGCGAAGTCCTCTTCTCCGAAATACTGCCAGAGCGCCCGCAGGAACGCCTCGTCCGCCCGCCGGTCCGCCGGGCGCCGGTCCGCGTAGCGTTGGCGCGGGGCAAGGGTCGTGGCCCCGCCCTTGTTCTCGCGGCGGATGGTGAACTGGTAATCGGTGCCTGTGAGGCGGCTGGGGAACCCGCGGTGCTTCAGCATCGGCGGCCCCCCGCAGGGCGGAGGGGAGCGAGCGCCGCCCGCTCCCCGCCAACGTTACTTGAACTTTCCGGTGAAGGTCGGCTCCATGGTGACGGGCTCTTGCTCGACAACCACGAACTCTTCCACGGCACCGTCGTCGACGTTGCGCGCACAGGCCGCTGCCAGGGCGATGAGGCCCAGCGCGACCACTGCTTTGATGCTCTTCGACATCTCGGTCTCCTGCTTCTGTCCACGGGGATCGGGGCGCGACTGCGCCCGTCCTGCCCCTCGTTCGATGGTTTGGTCACTTGGGGGTAACCATGTGGAAGAATACGGGAAAACCGGCCCCAAAGATACGAGCGGCCCGGGGCGCATGGGGGCTGTGACAGCAAAGCCTCAAAAGGGCCGGTACTTGAAGGACGCCGCGCAACATATTGTGTAGGCATCAAAATCCATCCCAGATGCAGGTGGCACCTTCCGGGCGGAAAGCCTCGAAGAATTGCGTCGCCTCGGGATTGGTGACGCCGAACTCCGTGGCGCGATCGGCAAGGGATATGACGATCTCGTCGGGGATGTCCCGGTCCTGGAGCGCGGGCAGTGCATAGACTTCGCAGAGCGTGAGGAAGTCGTCGGCCACCTCGGCATAGCCCACCTCCCCACCGATGGCGGGCATGATGAAGCGAAAGCGCGCGCTCAGGGTTCCGTCCTCCCGGCGCTCGTAAAAGCTCTCCTGGAAATCGAGTGCCTGGCCCGACGGCACCTCGAAGGCGGCGAGCGACATGGGCGTGAGCATGGCGAAAAGGGTTATGAGGCAGCCCCACCCCCCTGAAATCAGAGTCCTCCCGGATGGGGCTGCGCAGCTCTCAACCCGAAGGTGGCGAGCAATAGCAGATGGATAGTGCCGTATACGGCGATTCCCCGCAACAGCCCGTTTCCCCGACGGCATGTAATGACGCATGCGCCCCGGCAATTGCGCCCAGAAAGAAGAGAAACAAACCAAATTCGTCATGGCCGCCGGGCCACGCAGTCTATCTCCACGAGCGCGCCCACTGCGAGCCCGGTCACCCCCACCGTGGTGCGCGCGGGCCGCCGATCCGGAGGGAAATAGGTCTCGTAGGCGGCATTGAAGGCGCTGTAGTCGCGGTCGAATTCCGTCAAAAAGCACCGGCACTGCACGACATGGCTGAGGTCCAGCCCAACGCCCCGGAGCACGATTTCGAGGTTGCGCATGACCGCCCGTGTCTGCGCTTCCACCCCCTCGGGCAGGGGCGCATCAGGCGCAGCGGGGTCCGTCGGCATCTGCCCGGTGAGAATGACCCAGCCATCGGTCTCCACCGCATGGGAGAACGGCGCCACGGGCCGGGGGCCGCCATCGATCATGTGGAAGGTTGGATCAGTCACGGGAGGTCTCGTCTTCCTTCGGCCTTCTACCTCGGCGTTCGGGGCGGAGCCCCGCGATGTTTGCGCTAGAGTGGAATGTTGTCGTGCTTCTTCCAGGGGTTCGTCAGTTTCTTGCCGCGGAGCGAGGCAAACGCCCGGCACACCCGGCGGCGCGTGGAATGCGGCATGATCACCTCGTCGATGAAGCCGCGCTCGGCCGCAACGAAGGGGTTGGCGAACCGGTCTTCGTAGTCCCGCGTGTGTTGCGCGGTCTTCTCGGGGTCCCCGAGATCGGCACGGTGCAGGATCTCCGTGGCGCCCTTGGCGCCCATCACCGCCACCTCGGAGGTGGGCCATGCGTAGTTGAAATCGCCCCGCAAGTGCTTGGAGGCCATCACGACGTAGGCGCCGCCATAGGCCTTGCGCGTGATCACCGTCACCTTGGGCACGGTGGCCTCGCCATAGGCGAAAAGGAGCTTCGCGCCGTGCTTGATGACGCCGCCATATTCCTGCGTCGTGCCCGGCAGGAAGCCCGGCACGTCAACGAAGGTGAGCACGGGGATCTCGAAGGCGTCGCAGAAGCGCACGAAGCGCGCGGCCTTCCGCGCGCCGTCGATATCGAGGACGCCCGCGAGCACCATGGGCTGGTTGGCGACCACGCCCACGGTGGAGCCTTCGAGCCGGATGAAGCCGGTGATCATGTTCTTCGCGAAATCCTCTTGGATCTCGTAGAAGTCGCCCTCGTCCGCCGTTTTGTGGATCAGCTCCTTCATGTCGTAGGGCGTGTTGGGGTTGGCGGGCACGAGCGTGTCGAGGCTCTCGTCGATCCGGCTGGGCGGATCGAAGAAAGGCCGCTTGGGCGGCATCGAACGGTTGTTGAGCGGCAAGAAGTCCACGAGCCGCCGCACCTCCGCGAGTGCCTCCACGTCGTTCTCGAACGCCCCGTCGGCGACCGAGCTTTTCTTGGTGTGCGTGGAGGCCCCACCGAGCTCTTCGGCGGTCACGACCTCGTTTGTCACGGTCTTCACCACGTCGGGCCCGGTGACGAACATGTAAGACGAGTCCCGCACCATGAAGATGAAGTCGGTCATGGCGGGCGAATAGACCGCCCCACCCGCGCACGGCCCCATGATGACCGAGATCTGCGGCACGACGCCCGAGGCCAGGATGTTGCGCTGGAAGACCTCGCCGTAGCCCGCGAGGCTGTCCACGCCCTCCTGAATGCGCGCGCCGCCTGAATCGTTGATCCCGATCACGGGCGCGCCGTTCTGCATGGCCATGTCCATGATCTTGCATATTTTCTGCGCGTGCGTGGCCGACACGGAGCCGCCGAGGACAGTGAAGTCCTGGCTGAAGACATAGACCTGCCGGCCGTTGATGGTGCCCCAGCCGGTGACGACGCCGTCGCCCGGGGGCTTCATCTTCTCCATGCCGAAATCGGTGCAGCGATGGGTGACGAACATGTCGAATTCCTCGAAGGAGCCTTCGTCGAGGAGAAGGTCGATGCGCTCGCGCGCGGTGAGCTTGCCCTTGGCGTGCTGGGCCTTCACGCGGGCCTCGCCACCGCCGAGGCGGGCCACGTCGCGGCGGTCTTCGAGCTCTCCGAGGATATCTGTCATGGGGGCCCCTTTGGTGAATTGCCGCTTTGTTGCGCAGTTTTCTTTCGTTATGCTGCATCGCGGCGCAATGAAAGGGAAATTTGGCCTGTTTCGCGCCCGTTAGCGCACACATCCTGATGCGGTGAGCGCTCTCTGTGCGAAGCGGGTGGGCGGCTTGTGCATGGCAATTCCCCCCGGCTCCGTTACTTCTCTCCCATGCCCGATCCCGCGAAGGTCCGTTACCTGGACCGCACCACGCCTCCACATCTCTCCACACTGATCCTCCTCGCCGGGGTGTCGGCGCTCGGCATGAATATCTTTCTGCCGTCTCTGCCGGGCATGACGGCGTATTTCGAGACCGATTACGCGATCATGCAGCTCTCGGTGGCGCTTTATCTCGGGTTCAACGCGGCGCTTCAGCTCGTGATCGGGCCGATCTCGGACCGCTATGGCCGGCGGCCCGTGGTGCTCGGCGGCATCATTCTCTTCATGCTGGCGACCGTGGGCACGCTTCTGGCGCGGAGCGTGGAGGTCTTCTTGGTCTTTCGCATGGCGCAAGCGGCCATCGTGGTGGGCATGGTGCTGTCCCGTGCGATCGTGCGCGATCTTGTGACCCAAGACCGCGCCGCCTCCATGCTGGGCTACCTGACGATGGGCATGTCCGTGGTGCCCATGATCGGCCCGGCCATCGGCGGCGGGCTCGATGACGCCTTTGGCTGGCAGGCGAACTTCTGGCTATTGCTCCTCATGGGCGGGCTCCTCTTCGCGCTGGCCTGGGCGGATCTCGGCGAGACGGCACCGCTCACGCAGAGCAGTTTCCGCGATCAGGTGCGCGACTACCCTGCCCTCCTCACCTCGCCGCGCTTCTGGGGCTACAACCTCGCCGCCGCGTTCTCCTCTGGCGCGTTCTTCGCCTATCTCGGCGGCGCGCCCTATGTCGGCGCGGAGGTCTTCGGCATGGGGCCCTCGGAGCTCGGCATCTACTTCGGCGCGCCTGCCATCGGCTACTTCGCAGGAAACTGGATCTCCGGGCGCTACTCCGTGCGCTTCGGGATCAACAACATGATCCTTTGGGGCTCCCTGCTCTGCTCGGGCGGGATGCTCGTGCTGCTGGCAACGTTCGCGGCAGGGCTTCAGGGCGCGGTGATCTTCTTCGCTTTCATGACCTTTGTGGGCCTCGGCAACGGCATGGTGATCCCAAACGCCACGTCAGGGATGCTCAGCGTGCGACCGCGGCTTGCGGGCACAGCCTCGGGCCTTGGCGGCTCCATGATGCTCGGGGGCGGCGCGGCGCTTTCGGCACTCGCCGGGGCCGCGCTCGGCGACGGGGCCACGGCCTTTCCGCTGATCTACATCATGTGCGCCACATCCGCAGCCGGGGTCGTGGCGATCCTCTTCGTGCGCTACCGCGACGCGCAGCTTGCTGCCGCGCCGGCAGAGTAATCAGCCCTTCGTGGCGCTGGGCGCCGGAGTGATTTCCCGCTTTTTCTGTGCCTCGCGGAAGGTGATGTAGCTCACGGCGGCCACGATCATGAGCCCGCCCAGGATGACGAAGCTGTCGACCGGCTCTCCGAAGAGCAGGAGGCCCACCAAAGTGGCCCAGACGAGCTGCAGGAAGTGGACGGGCTGCGTCACCGTGAGCGGCGCGGCCTGGAAGGCGAGCGTCATCGTGTAATGCCCCGCCGTGGCGAAGGCCGCGACGAGGAAGAGCCAGGCGAGGTCGCCCCCGCTCGGCGTGACCCAGACCGCGGCGGCGAATGGCGCAAGCGCCACGGGCACCATCACCGAGAGCATGCCCACGACCATTGCAGGGCTCGCGCGATCCGCCAGCACCTTGGCCAGGAGATAGGACGCCGCGAAGAAGGCCGTGGTGCCCAGCATGGTGATGTGGGCGAGCTCCACCTCGCGAAAGCCCGGCCGCAGGATCACAAAGACACCGAGGAGGGCCACGCAGATCGCGAGGATCCGCCGCACGGCGAGGCGCTCGCCGAGAAAGAGCGCCGCGGCGATGGTGACCCCGATGGGCGTGAGGTAGCCCATGGCGGAGACCTCCGCGACCGGCAGGATGCCCATGGCATAGAACCAGAGGATCACGCCCAGCGCATGGGCGGCCCCGCGCAAGCCGAAGAGGCCGAGCGTCTCCCGCGAAAGACCCTCGCGGGCCATGGGTCCTATCATGGGAAGGAGGAATACGAGGCCGAGGACATAGCGCAGGAAAGCTGCCTCGGCGGCGGGGACGCGCCCGCCCAAATGCTTCACGACGGCCGCGACCCCCACGAAGAGAAGCCCGGTGATGACCATCCAGAAGACGCCGAGGAGGGGCCGTTGCCGCATGGCAGCACCCTGCCTCTGGGCTCGAGTATCTGCAAGCAGCGCCAAATTCCTTGCGAAGGAATTTGCAAAACTCTTGCGAAGAGTTTTGGCGGCGGCAGCGCAGCGCACAGCGTGAGGATCAGCGGGCGGACCTGGCGGCGCGGGCACAAATTCCTTCGCAAGGAATTTGCAAGACTTTTCGCAAAAGTCTTGGACGCTCAGCCCGCCGCTTCGAGCTCCGCGGCGACATCGTCGCTCACTTCCAGATTGGCCGTCACGCGCTGGACGTCATCGTCGTCTTCCAGCACTTCCATGAGCCGCATCACCTTCTGCACGCCCTCGAGATCGAGCTCCGTGGTCGTCTGCGGCTTCCAGATGAGCTTTGTCGACTCCGCCTCCCCGAGATCGGCTTCCAGCGCGTCAGACACCGCCGCGAGATCGGTGTCCGCGCAGTAGATGAAGTGCCCCTCCTCGGAGGTCTCCACATCCTCTGCGCCCGCCTCCAATGCGGCCATCATGATCGTGTCCTCGTCGCCCGCATCAGCCGGGTAGACCACCTCACCCTTGCGGTCGAACATGAAGCTCACCGACCCTGTCTCGCCCAGGTTCCCGCCCGCCTTCGAGAAGGTGGAGCGGACGTTCGAGGCCGTACGGTTCCGGTTGTCGGTCATCGTCTCCACGATGATCGCAATCCCGCCGGGCCCGTAGCCCTCGTAGCGGATCTCTTCGTAATCCTCGCCGTCCCCGCCCGTGGCCTTCGAGATCGCGCGCTCGATATTGTCCTTGGGCATGGAGTTCGATTTGGCCTCTTTCACGGCGAGCCGGAGGCGCGGGTTCTTCTCGGGGTCCGGGTCGCCCATCTTGGCGGCCACGGTGATTTCCTTGGAAAGCCGCGAGAAGAGCTTGGCGCGCAGCTTGTCCTGACGCCCCTTGCGATGCTGGATATTCGCCCATTTGGAATGGCCTGCCATGGGTCTCTCCCGGTAGCGCTGTGTCGTGTCGCGCGTGTATAGGTCACCCCCGAGACCGCTCGCAAGGCCCGATGACCGAGCGCCCAAGCGACCACACTGCCCGGAGGAGACGCCCATGCTTTCGACCCTCGCCGACATCGCCGATCTTCTCGCCGCGGCGGGGGTGATCGCGTCGCTCCTCTTTCTCGCCTTCGAGCTTCGGGTCTAGAACCGCGAGACCGGGCTCGCCAATTGGCGCCACCTTCTCGAAAGCCTCACGGCCATCAAGGCCGTGACGAACGATCCGCACATGGCCGATCTCATCACCCGCGGACAGGCCGATTACAGCGCCCTGACGCCTGCCGAAAAGCTCGCCTTCGGCAATTGGCTCGAGCAGGGCATCCACATCATCGGCAGTTTCGAAAAGCATTCTGGCACCGTCCCCCGCGCCATGCGCGATGTCAGCCTTGCCACCCATAATCTGATGCTCGATCACCTGCGGACGCCCGGCGCCCGGCAATGGTGGCAGGAGGCCCGTCCGCGCGGGCGCTTCATGCCCAACACCGCCCGCGCCATCGACAGGATGCAGGCGGAGGGCGTTGCCCCCATCGGGCCGCATCTCGGATAAGCTCTTGATCCCCGCGCGCCTTGTCGCAAGTGTCGCGCCATGACGCCGGACCAAATCATTCTTTTCAGCCTCTTCGCCGTCGTCTTCGCACTTCTCCTCTGGGGCCGTTTTCGCTACGATCTCGTCGCCTTCGGCGCACTCATGGCTGGCGTGGTGGCCGGCGTCGTCCCGAGCGCGGATGCCTTCGCGGGCTTCGGTCATCCGGCCACCCTCGTGGTCGCGTTGGTGCTCATCGTCTCGGCCGGGCTCGTGCGCTCGGGTGCCGTCTTTCTCATCACGCGAACCCTTGTCGAGCCCGACCGGCCCCTTGCCGGTCACATCACGCTCATGGGCGCGGTGGGCGGGATCCTTTCGGCTTTCATGAACAACGTCGCGGCCCTCGCGCTCCTCATGCCCGTGGACATCCAGACCGCGCGAAAGGCGGGCCGCGCCGTGGGGCTCACGCTCATGCCGCTTTCCTTCGCCACGATCCTCGGTGGCATGATCACCCTCATCGGCACCCCGCCCAACATCATCATCGCCTCGATCCGGGAAGAAGCGCTGGGCGCGCCCTTCCGCATGTTCGATTTCGCGCCCGTGGGCGGGGTGGCCGCGCTGGCCGGTATCGCCTTCGTCGCGCTGGTGGGCTGGCGCCTCATCCCGTCCCGCGAGGGCCACGGCGCGGGCTCCATCGCCGAAGACTTCGCCGAATACGTGGCGGAGCTCACAGTGCCCGACGACAGCACACTCATCGGAACCCGCGTGGGCGCGCTCGAAGACGAGGCGGAAAAGGCCGATGTCGCCATCCTCGGCCTCGTTCAGGACGGCAAGCGGCGCTACGGCAGCGCGCAAAACGCCGTCATCCGCCCGGGTGACGCCCTCGTCATCGAAGCGAGCCCGGAGGCGCTCGACGAATTCCGCACGGCGCTCAAGCTGCGCGTCTCCGACCAGAAACGCGAGGACGCCCTCAAGGCGGGCGGCGACGGGCTCAGCGTATTCGAGGTGGTCGTCCAGGACAGCTCCCGCATCCGCGGCAAGAGCGCCCAGACCATCGGCCTCTCCTGGCGCCAACGCACGGTGCTCATGGGCATCTCCCGCCGCGGGACACGCATCACCAAGCAGATCCGGAAGACCGAGACCCGCACCGGCGACATCCTCCTGCTCCTCGCCCCCACCGAGGCCGTGCAGGACGTGACGGACTGGCTGGGCGTGCTGCCCCTCGCCGATCGCGGGCTCGCCGTGACCGAGAACTCAAAGACCTGGCTCGCCATCGGGCTCTTTGCCGCGGCGGTGGTCGCGGCGTCCTTCGGGCTGATCTACCTGCCCGTGGCGCTCGGGCTCGTGGTGGTCGGGTTCATCCTCGCCAAGATCCTGCCCATCACGGAGATCTACGATCACATCGAGTGGCCGGTGGTGGTGCTGCTGGGCTCGATGATCCCGCTCGGCGCGGCGCTCGAGACCTCGGGCGGCACCGAGCTTCTGGCCGGCGCACTCATCTCGCTCACGGAGGGATTGCCCGCCTGGGCGATCCTCACAGTGCTCATGCTCGTGACGATGACGCTGTCGGACGTGCTCAACAATACCGCGACGACCATCGTGGCCGCGCCCGTGGGCATCGAGATGGCGCGCACGCTCGAGGTCTCGCCCGATCCCTTTCTCATGGCTGTGGCGGTGGCGGCCTCGGCGGCGTTCCTCACCCCCATAGGTCACAAGAACAACACGCTCGTCCTCGGGCCGGGCGGCTACGGCTTCGGGGACTACTGGCGCATGGGACTGCCGCTGGAGATCCTGATCGTGGCTGTCTCGATCCCGACGCTCCTCGTCGTCTGGCCGCTGTAAGGCACCACGAATTTTTGCAAAATTCGTGGGCGCCAGAGGTGTCAGAGCGGCCAGATGAACGGAATGACCGCGGACGCCAGGAGACCTACCGACAGGTTGAGCGGGATGCCCACGCGCAGAAAGTCGGTGAACTTGTACCCGCCGGGCCCGTAGACCAGCATGTTGGTCTGGTAGCCGATGGGCGTGGCAAAGCTGCAGGACGCCGCCACCATGACCGCCACCACGAGGCCCCGAGGATCGAGACCCACGGCCGTGGCCAGACCGATGGCGATGGGCGTCACCACCACGGCCACGGCATTGTTCGAGACCGTCTCGGTGAGGATCGAGGTCAGCAGGTAGACCGCCCAAACGATGAGGAAGGGTGACAGGCCGGAGAGCGCCGGGGCCACCGAGTTCACGATGAGCGCCACCGCGCCCGAGGCTTCGAGCGCCGCGCCAATGGCCAGCATGGCGAATATGAGCGCGAGGAGGCGCCCGTCCACGAAGGAGAACGCCTCGTCGGCATCGATGCAGCGCGTCAGGAAAACCACCGCCACGGCGATCACCGCGAGCATGAAGATCGGCGCGAGCCCGAGGCCCGCGGCCAGGACGAGCCCGCCCAGCGCTGCCAGCACGATGGGCGCATGGCTGCGCCGGTAAGCGCGCTCGCTCGGGGCCGTCACGTCCACGAGCCCCATGTCGGTTGCGAGCCGCTGGATATCCTCCGGCGCCCCCTCGAGCAGGAGCGTGTCCCCCACCTGCACGACGAGATCGTCGAGCTGGCGGCCGATATTCTGCGAACGACGGTGCACGGCCAGCGGGTAGACCCCGTAACGGCGGCGCAGACGCAAGTTGCCAAGCGAGCGCCCCACCATGCGCGCGCCGGGCGTGATCAGCACCTCCACCGTGGCCGTCTGGACCGAGCTCAGCTTGTCCACCATGGCAACGTCCTTCGACTTCTGAAGGCCCAGCAGCTCGGCCATCTCCGTGCGCAGCACCACCCGGTCGCCTGCCTCGAGGGTGACACCCTTGAGGTTGCGGCGGAGCGAGGCGTCCCCGCGCAGCACGTCGATGAGCCGCGAGCCCTCGCGCTTGAAGACGTCGATCTGGCTCACCTCCTGCCCGATGAGCGCCGAGCCTTCCGGCACCGCCACCTCGGTAAAGAATTTCATCTTCGCGCGGTCCGACAGCATCGCCGCCATGCTCTGCCGCTCGGGCAAGAGCCGCGGCGCGATGAAGCGCAGGTAAAGGACGCCCCAAAGTACGATGATCACCCCGAGCGGCGTGATCTCGAAGATCGAGAAGGCCTCCAGCCCCTGGTCCCGCGCCACGCCGTCCACGAGGAGGTTCGTGGAGGTGCCGATCAGCGTCATCGTCCCGCCGAGGATCGCGGCATAGGAGAGCGGGATGAGGAGCTTCGACGGCGCGAGGTTCAGCGTCCGCGCGAGCTGCACGAAGACCGGTATCATGACCACGACGACGGGCGTGTTCGACACGAAGGCCGAGGACAGCACGACAAAGAGCATGAGAAGCCCAACCGCAAGCGCGGGCTGCGTGGCCGCGCGGCCATCGGCATAAGCCGTGAAGGCATGGAGCGCGCCCGTGCGCACGAGTGCGCCCATTAGGATGAACATGGCCGCGATCGTCCAAGGCGCGGGGTTCGACAGGACGTCGAGCGCGGCGGTGTAGGGCAGGATGCCGAGGCCGAGGAGAAGCGCCACGCCCGAAATGGCCACCACCTCCGTGGGAAAGGTCTCCCGGACGAAAAGCACGAACATCAACACGACGACGCCCAGCGTCAGCGCGGCTTGGACCTCCATCCCAATGCCCAGTAGCTCGACCATGCGCGGCGCGATGCCCCCGCTTCTTGTTCTTCGTCGGGGACTGTTGCCTATGGCGCGGGGCTCTGCAACTCCTCGTCGGCCGGGCTCGGCGCCGCGAGGCGCGGCCGGGGCTGGACGAGTGCCATGCCGATGAGCATCAGCACGAGCGCCGCCCAGATAAAGGGCGAATAGGTTTCCCCGAGAAGGAGCAGGGCCCAGAAGACGCCGAAGCCCGTCACGAGATAGCTCACCTGCACCGCGAAGGTCGGACCCGCGCGGCCCACGAGCCAGACGTAGGTGGCATAGACGCAGGCATGGACGAGGCCCGAGCCCAGCATGGCGGCGTCGGCGGCCGTGTAGGGGCCGAAGGGGTCGATGAACTGGCCGGAGAGGATCGCGAGCGGCGCCGCGATAATGACGCCCAATAGCGAGGCGCCGAAGAGCGCCTGCACCGCGTCGAGCCCGGCGAGGCCCCACCGCGCGACGAGGTTGCCCTCCCACGCGTAGCACAGCGGCGCGATGATCGCGAAAAGAACCCATCCCACGAGCCCCGGGGCAGGCAAGCTGGCATCGGGGACGACGATCAGAAGGACGCCCACGAGCCCGAGCGAGAGCCCGGCGAGGCGCACCGGCTGAAACCGCTCGAGCCCGAGGAGCAGCGCCACCGGGAAGGCGAGCATGGGCACAAGCGACAAGAGTACCGACATGAGGCCCGACGGCAGGTGCACCACGGCCTGGTAGGAGGCGGAATTCGGGATGATCGTCCCGATGAGCGCAATCATCAGATAGAGTCGCAAGGTGCCACGCGTGATCGGCAATCCCTTGCCGCGGAGGAGCGTGACGAGGCCGAGCACCGTCGCGGTGATCGCCATCTGCCAGAAAATCAGGCCGAAATGCCCGTAGCCCGTGGAGACGGCGATCTTGGCCAAGGGCTGGGTGATGCCCCAGCCCGCCCCGAGGACGACGAGGATGGCCGAGAAGCCGAGGACCTGCGCGCGGGTCACGGGCTCAGGCGGCGACGGGCGAGGGCCCGGCGGCGGCGAGCCGACCGCCGTGGCGGACCATCTCCACCCGCGTCGCGTGGCCTGTCCTGTCGTCGGTCTCCACGTAGAGGCCCGCCAGCGTGGCCTCGCCCAGCGCGGGGGTGAAGCGGCCCTTGGGCATGCCTGTGATGAAGCGGCGCAGCGGCTCGGCGGGCTCCATGCCGATGACGGAATTGTAGTCGCCGCACATGCCTGCATCGGTGAGGTAGGCTGTGCCGCCTTCGAGGATCTGCGCGTCCCCGGTGGGGACGTGGGTATGCGTGCCGACAACGAGGCTCGCGCGACCATCGGCGAAATGCCCGGCGGCCATCTTTTCCGAGGTGGCCTCGGCATGGATGTCGATCAGCGCGGCCTGCACGGCGCCGCCGAGCTTGTGCCGCTGGAAGACCGCGTCGAGCGCGCTGAAGGGATCGTCGAAGGGCCGCTTCATGAAGACCTGCCCGAGCGCCTGCGCCACGAGGACCTTGCGCCCCCGCGTCGCCTCGAAGATCGCCACGCCCCGCCCCGGCGCGCCCTTGGCGAAGTTGAGCGGTCGCAAGATCCGCGGCTCGCTCTCGATGAAGCCCAGCATGTCTTTCTGGTCGAAGGCGTGATCGCCGAGGGTCAGGCAATCCGCCCCGGCATCGAGCAGGGCCGCCGCATGGGCCGCGCTCAGCCCGGCGCCCGAGGTGGCATTCTCGGCGTTCACGCAGACGAAATCGAGCTTCCAGGCCGCGCGGAGCTTCGGAAGATGCTCCGTGATCGCGGTTCGGCCCGCGCGCCCCATGACGTCACCAAGGAAGAGAATGCGCATGGCGCGGGACCTAGGGCAGCAGGCGGGCAAAGGGAAGGCCGCGAAGGCGGGAGTGGGGGCCAGCCCCCACCCCCCCGAGGTACAGAGCACAAAGAAGCCGGAGCTTCAGCGCAATGTTGCGAGCTTAGCGCCCCCTTGCGCGGCGCGGAACACATTTCTGCGTGGCGCGGATGCAATGAGAGGGACGCGGACCTGCCGGGCTCGGGCTGGGCGCGGGTTTGGCCGGGGCGAGGCGTCACCTCATGTCGATCACCTCGGCCTCGGTGATGATGAGGTCGAGCGGCTGGTCCGTGGGCTCAAGCGGCAGCTCGCGCGCCTCCTGCGCGGCATAGGCAAAGCCTGCGGCCAGCGTGGGCTGCGCGGCTCGCAAGACCTCCAGCGTCCGGTCATAGAAGCCCCCGCCATAGCCCAATCGCCCGCCCGCGCGCGTGAAGGCCACGAGCGGCACGATGACGATCTCGGGCACTAGGAAGTCCGGCTTTACCGGGATGCGGGCCTTGAACGGGCCTTCGACCAGCGCCATGCCCGGCTCCCAGCGGGCGAAGCTCAGCGGCTGGCCGGCCCCCGCGATGACCGGGATCGCCACGGGCCCGTGGGCCGCGGCCTCTTCCATGGCCGGGAGGGGGTCGATCTCGGTGTTGATGGGCATGTAGCCCGCGGCCGGCACGCCGCGAAAGCCCGCCAGAAAGCTGGAAAGGTGCCCGGCCGCGGGCAGCGGAGTGTGGGCAGCCTTGCGCCGGGCCAAGGCGGCGCGTCGCGCCTCTGCCTTGGCCTCCGAGAAGGTCACAGCAGGACGGCGGCGGCGAGGCCGAGAAAGGCGAAGAAGCCCACCACATCCGTCACCGTCGTCACGAAGGCGCCCGAGGCAAGCGCGGGGTCGATGCCGAGCTTGTCAAGGATCACCGGGATCGCTGTCCCGGCAAGGCCCGCCACGACGAGGTTGATCACCATGGCCGCGGCGATCACGCCGCCCAAGGCGGGCGAGCCGAACCAGATCACGCCCACGATCCCCATCACCACGGCGAAAATCACGCCATTCACCAGCCCCACCAAACACTCGCGCCGGATCACGCGCCAGACATTGGAGCCCGTGAGGTCTTTCGTGGCGATGCTGCGCACGGCGACGGTGAGCGACTGCGTCCCCGCATTGCCGCCCATGGAGGCCACGATGGGCATGAGCACGGCGAGCGCCACGATCTCCGCGATGGCGGCATCGAACTGCGCGATGACGAGGGAGGCGAGGATCGCCGTGATCAGATTGACGAAGAGCCAGGGGAAGCGGCGCTTTGTCGTTTCCACCACGCGGTCGCTGAGCGTGCCCTCGTTGATGCCCGCCAGGCGCAGGATGTCCTCCTCGTGCTCCTCGTCGAGAACGATCATGGCGTCGTCGATGGTGATCACGCCCACGAGCCGCTCATCGCCGTCCACCACGGGCGCGGAGATCAGGTGATACTGGTTGAAGGCATAGGCCACCTCGCCCTCGTCCTGGTCCACGGGAATGGTGCGAAAGCTGTCCTCGGTGATGTCTTTCAGCCTGACCTCGCGCTTTGAGCCCAAGAGACGCCCGAGGGTGACATAGGCGGTGGGCCGCATCCGCGGGTCCACGAGGATGACATGGTAGAACTGCTCTGGCAGATCGTCGGAGGCGCGCAGGAAATCAATGGCCTCGCCCACGCTCCAATGCTCGGGCGCCATGACGACCTCGCGCTGCATGAGACGGCCTGCGGATTCCTCGGGGTAGGAGAGCGACTGCTCCACCGCTACGCGGTCCGCATCGTCGAGCGCCTCGAGGATGGCCTCCTGCTGGGGCTCTTCGAGGTCCTCGAGGATGTCGACGACATCGTCGCTGTCGAGGTCGCGCACGGCGTCCGACAGCACCGCGGCGGGAAGGAACTCGATGATCTCCTCCCGCACACCTTCGGTGATTTCGGAAAGGACCTCGCCATCGACGATATCGGCGGCGAGCACGAGGAGCTCCTTCCTCGGCCCGCTGTCCATCTGTTCGAGGAGGTCGGCGATATCGGCGGGATGGAGCGGCTCGAAGAGCACGTCGAGGCGTGCCCGGTCGCCCGCCGCCAGCGCCAGACGGACCTGCGGCAGGAGCTTGCCGTCGAGCTCGTAGCCCTCCTGCTCTTCGATCTCTGCTGCGTCCTCGGCCATGGCCCCTCCGGTGTTGTGCGCGCCGGGTGGGACGGCTACGCACGCTTGGATATGTCGAAACACCTCCTCCTTGGCCAGACCCTGCGCTTCACTGGCAGCCCTTTCGAGGCCCCATGGGAGGATGTGACGGAGCTTCGGACGGACGGCGCGGTCCTCGTGGAGAGCGGCCGCATCGCGGCGGTGGGCGCGGGCGCGGCGCTGCGCGCGGCCCATCCGGACGCCCGGGTGGTGGATTACGGCGCGAAGCTGATCCTGCCCGGCTTTGTCGACGCCCACGCGCACTACCCACAGACGGAGATGATCGCGAGCTGGGGCAAGCGGCTCATCGACTGGCTCAACACCTACACCTTCCCCGAGGAAATGCGCTTCGCCGATCCGGCCCATGCGGCGGACGTGGCGGGCCGCTACCTCGATCTGCTGCTGGCCCATGGCACCACGACGGTCTGCACCTATGCCACGACGGCGCCTGCCTCCGTCACGGCGATCTTCGAGGCCGCAGAGGCGCGGGGCATGCGCGTGCTCGCGGGCAAGACCTGCATGGACAGGAACGCGCCCGACGGCCTCGTGGACACCGCCGCGCGGGCCTATGACGAGTCAAAAACCCTGCTCACTGCTTGGCACGGCCGCGGGCGGGCGGGCTACGTCATCACGCCGCGCTTCGCGCCCACCTCGAGCGAAGCCCAGCTCGAGGCCCTCGGCGCGCTCTGGCGCGAGCATCCCGAGTGCCTCATACAGACCCATATCTCCGAGCAGCGCGAGGAAGTGGCCTGGGTCAGGGAGCTCTTTCCGGGCAGCCGCGACTACCTCGACGTCTACGAGCGCCACGGCCTATTCGGCGCGCGCGCGGTGCTGGGCCACGCGATCCACCTCGAAAGCCGCGAAATCGACCGCATTCGAGACGCCTGCGCGGGCCTCGTCCATTGTCCCACGTCCAACACCTTCATCGGGTCGGGCCTCTTCGACATGGGCCTCGCGGAGACGTGCCGCGTGGGCCTTGCCACCGATACCGGGGGCGGCTCCTCCTTTTCGATGCTGCGCACGATGGCGGCCGCCTACGAGATCGGGCAACTCCGCGGGCAGCCGCTCCACCCCGCGCAGCTCCTCTGGCTCGCCACGGAGGGCTCGGCGCGGGTGCTCCACCTCGAGGGCACGATCGGTCGGCTGGCCGTGGGCGCGGAGGCCGATATCTGCGTGCTCGATCTCGCCTCCACCCCGGCCCTCGCCCAACGCCACGACAATGCCGAGGCCGGGTGGGAGGCGATCTTTCCCACGATCATGATGGGCGACGACCGCGCGGTGGCCGATGTCTGGGTGATGGGAGAGCGCGTCAGCCGGTGAAGGGCGGCGGTGCGTGGGCGCGCACCGGAGGCGCCTGACCCTCGAACTTCGCCAGCCGAACCCGGCAGGAATGCGCGGCTGTCCCCTGGGTCCAGTCAGAGGTGCGCGTGTCCCGCGTCAGCACGTTCGGATTGCCGTGGATGCAATGGCCCTCCGCGTCGGGATCGTACCACGCGCCGGTGGGGAGGAAGACCGCACCGGGGGCGATGGACTCGGTGAGACGCGCACCGGCAAGGCAGCGCCCGCGCGGGCTCGAGAGTTCCACGACATCGCCGTCTGCCACCCCGCGCACGGCTGCATCCTCCGGGTGGATCAGCACTGCCTCGCGCCCGGCCACCTTCGCCCGCTGGCTGAGCGCGCCCGCGTCATGCTGGGAATGGAGCCGAGTGGGCGGCTGGCCGGAGAGGAGCGCCAGCGTGCCCGCCTCGGGCGCCTCCCGCGGCTGTTGGTAGAGCGCATGACCCGCGCGGCCGAAGCCTGCCACGGCCTCCGAGTAGAGCTCGATCCTGCCCGAGGGCGTGGCGCGGGGATGCGCCTCCGGGTCCGCGCGGAACGCGGCGAGAAAGACGGTCTCGTCCCCCGGATCATCGAGCAGCAGAGGCTCGCCAGCGAGAAAGGCCTCCCAGCCCGGCAGCGTCACGCCGTGCTCGGCCGCCGTGGCCTGCGTCACCGCCCACAGATGCGCGAGCCAGGCGGCCTCGTCCCGCCCCTCGGTTAAGTCCTCGGCCACGCCGAGCCGCTGGGCCAGCGCGGCGTAGATCGAGAATTCCGTCCGCGCCTCGCCGGGTGGGGCCACGGCCTGTCGCATGGGCACGAGCACGGTGTCCGAGCGCCCTGCCCCGAAATCCGTCCGCTCCTCCGGTGCGGCCACGGGGAGCACGATGTCGGCGTGGCGCGCCGTGGCCGTCCAGCTGATCTCGTTGACGATGACCGTCTCCGGCGCCTGGAAGGCGCGGACCAGGCGGCGGAGGTCCTGGTGATGATGGAAGGGATTTCCCCCGGCCCACCAGACGAGCCGTGCATGGGGAAAGCGCCGCGCCGCGCCGCCCACCCGGTAGCGCCCGCCGGGATCGAGCAGCATGTCGGCGATCATCGCGACGGGGATCCGCGCCGCGACCTTGTTCTGGCCCTGCGGCAGGGCCGCCGCCCTAAAAGGCCGATCCACGGCGCCCACATGCCCGTTGACCGCGTAGGCGAGGCCGAGCCCCCCGCCCGGCGTCCCCATCTGGCCGAGAAAGGCCGCGAGCGTCACCGCCGCCCAGAGCGTATCCTCACCCCAATCTGCGCGCTGCAGCGCGGCTGCGCAGGTGATGAAGGTGGTGCCCGCCGCCATGCGCCGCGCAAGGCTCCGCAACGTCTCGGCGGCGATGCCGGAGACCCCTCGCGCCCAATCCGCATCCTTCCGGATGCCGTCATCCGTGCCGTCGAGATAGGCGGCCACCCGGTCAAATCCCACCGTGTAGCGGTCGAGGAAGTCGGGCGCGTGGAGCCCCTCCTCCCTGAGCGTCTGCGCCAGCGCGAGCATGATCGCGGCGTCCGAGCCCGGCCGTGGCGGGAGCCACTCGGCGTCCAGGTCTTCGGCCATGTCGCTGCGGAGCGGGCTCAGGTTGACGAAGCGCACCCCGCGTGCCTGGCAGGTGCGGAGCGCTTCGGGAATGAGGTGGCGCCCGTTTCCGCCGTCGCAGATTTCCATATTGCGCGCGGCGAGCCCGCCGAATGAGACGACGAGATCGGCGTGGCGCGCGATCACGGGCCAGCGCGTGGCCTCCGCCAGCATCTGCTTGAAAGGTCCGCCGAGGATGTGCGGCATCGCCCCCATGGCGGCGCCGTAGCTGTAATTGCCCTCTGAGCCCACGAACCCGCCAATGCAGTTTAGAAAGCGCTTGAGCTGGCTCTGGGCGTGATGAAAGCGGCCCGCGCTCGCCCAGCCGTAGGAGCCCGCAAAGATGGCCTCGTTGCCATGGTTGGCGCGGATCCGGGTGAGCTCGCCCGCGATGAGATCGAGCGCGCGGTGCCAACTGACCTCCACGAAAGGCCCCTGCCCGCGCGTGCCGCCCCCGTCGAGCCAGCCTTGCCGGACGGCGGGCCGCAGCACCCGCGCGGGACCATGCAGCGATCCCGCGATGTTGTCATTGAGTGCCGAAGGCTCGGGATCGAGCGGGTGGCCGGCGACGGAAACGATGTGCCCGTTCTCCAACCGGGCCCGCCCGAGACCCCAATGGTTGGAGAGCAGCGCGTCGCTCATCCCATGAGCCTCTCGAGGCTCCGCGCCTGCGCCCTGAGTGCCTTGGAGAGATCAAAGCTCACGATCTCGCCGCCCCGGACGATCTCCCTGCCCTCCACGAAGAGCTCCCGCACCCGGCGCGGCCCCGCGAGAAGGAGCGTGGCGACGTCCCAGCTTCCGGCGCTTTCCACGCCGCTCACGTCCCAGATGGCGATATCGGCCCTGTATCCGACGGCGAGCTGACCGATCTCGTCACCGCGGCCCAGCACCTCCGCGCCACCCCGCGTGGCGATCTCCAGCGCCTCCATGGGCCCCATGGCACCCGCCCCGTGCACGAGCCGTTGCAATAGCAGCGTCTGGCGCGCCTCGTCGATGAGCGATCCCGCGTCGTTGGAGGCCGAACCATCGACGCCGAGCCCCACAGGCACGCGCGCATCCCGCATGGCGCGGACCGGCGCGATGCCTGAGGCCAGCCGGCAATTTGAGCAGGGGCAATGGGCCACGCCCGTCCCCGTCCGCGCGAAAAGCGCGATCTCGCCTTCGTCGAGCTTCACACAATGGGCATGCCAGACATCGCGCCCCACCCAGCCGAGCTCTTCGGCGTATTGGCCCGGGCGGCAGCCGAACATCTCCAGCGAATAGGCGATGTCCTCGTCGTTCTCGGCGAGGTGCGTGTGGAGCATCACGCCTTTCTCCCGCGCCAAGGCGGCCGCGTCCCGCATGAGCTCGCGGCTCACCGAGAAGGGCGAGCAGGGGGCGACGCCCACCCGGCAGAGCGCGCCGGGCGTCGCATCATGAAAAGTATCGATGACGCGCTGACAATCCTCGAGGATAGCGTGTTCATCCTCCACAAGGCTGTCGGGGGGCAGTCCGCCCGCGCTCTCTCCGATGGACATGGACCCGCGCGTGGGATGAAAGCGGAGCCCCACCTCTGCGGCGGCGTGGATGGTGTCATCGAGCCGAGCGCCGCCCGGATAAAGGTAGAGGTGATCCGAGGAGGTCGTGCAGCCCGAGAGCGCGAGCTCGGCAAGACCTATCTGCGTGGAGGCATGGAAATCCTCGGGCACCATGCGCGCCCAGATGGGGTAGAGCGTCTGGAGCCAGCCGAAGAGGCTTGCGTCCTGCGCGGCGGGCACCGCTCGGGTGAGCGTCTGGTAGAGATGGTGGTGGGTGTTCACGAGGCCCGGCGTGACAACGCAGCCGCGCGCCTCGGTCACCTCGGCGTCGGGCGCGAAGAGGTCGGGGCCGATTTCGGCGATCACCCCGTCACTGACGCGGATGTCCTGGCCCTCGAGAATGCGCCGGTCGCCGTCCATCGTCACGAGGCGCGCGGCCCCGCGGATGAGCCGCTCAGCGGGCATTCAGCGCCTCGAGCGCGGCCTTGTGAAGCGTGGCATTGGCCGCGGCGACAGCACGCCCGCCGCCATGGGCCGGCCCGCCCTCCCAATCAGTGACGATGCCGCCGGCGGCCTCCACGACCGCGATGGGGGCCTGGATATCGTAGGCATTGAGCCCGGCCTCGATGACGAGATCCGCATGCCCACCGGCCACCAGGGCATAGGCATAGCAATCCATGCCGTAGCGCGTGAGCTTCGCGCGGGACGCCACGCGCTCGAAAGCGGCGCGCTCGTCCGGCGTGCCCACTTCTGGAAAGGTGGTGAAAAGGATCGCGTCCGAGAGCGTTTCTGTGCGGCGCGTCTTGAGCGGGCGGGTGCCACCCTGCGCCGTGAGTTGTGCGTGGCCGAACCCGCCCTCGAAGCGCTCGCCGATATAGGGCTGTGCAACGATGCCGTAGAGCGGGCCGCGCGCGTCCGAGATCGCGATGAGCGTGCCCCAGGTTGGCGTGCCGGAGAGATAGCCACGGGTGCCGTCGATCGGGTCGAGCACCCAAGTCAACCCGCTCGTGCCGGGGGTCTCGCCCTCTTCCTCACCGAGGATGCCGTCTTCGGGGCGCGCCGCGCGCAGCACCGCGCGGATCGCGGCCTCCGCGGCGCGGTCGCCTTCGGTCACAGGGTCGAAATCGGAGGCATCCTTGTTGTCAGCGGTGAGGCCCACGGCGCGGAAATGACGGAGCGTCTCCTCGGCAGCAGCATCGGCGCAGGCATGGGCCACGCGTCTCAGATCTGATTTGAGGGCGTCATCCACGCTTCGCTCCCGACTGTCCTCTGCCGGGCTACGGAGCGCGGATTGAACGGTCAAGCGTCACGTGCCGCGCAGCCGTAAATCGCTGCGTGGCACATGAGCCCTAATCCGGTCGTGCCGTCGGCGCCCTCAGGCGACGTCGGACAGCACGCGCGCGAGCTCGAAGAGCCGACGGCGCTGGTTTTCGGGGATCGCGTAGTAGGAGCGCACAAGCTCCATCGCCTCGCGATCGGCCATCAGATCGTTTGGCGTCCCGCCCTCGGCATGCTCTGCCGCGGCCTCGTCTGCACCGTCCAGACCCTGGAAGAAAAAGCTCACCGGCACCTCGAGGCGCTCGGCGATATCCCACAAGCGGGAAGCGCTCACGCGGTTCATCCCGGTCTCGTACTTCTGGATCTGCTGGAACTTGATCCCCACCGCTTCAGCCAGCTGCTGTTGCGTCATCCCAAGCATCCACCGACGGTGGCGAATGCGTTTACCAACATGCACATCCACAGGATGTTTCATCGTGTACTCCCTAATACCTCGTCACGACACGACAGCGATCACCCCCCGCTTCGTGCGCCACACTTGTAGCACGAGGGCCGAGACGCCGCACAACCTGACGTTTTGTTAGGTTCGGGTCGGTTGAAACGGGGTAAAGCCCGGTTGGACACCGGTATGCGGACGTGTTCTGCCTAAATTTTAGGCGCTTTTTTCCAAAACAAGCGGTGACTCGCCCGTCCAAAGCCTGACCCTCACGTCATTGCCGCGCTTGCATCGCCCGCGAGCGCACGGCTAGTTGCCGGCAGGGAGGGCCCGCGATGCGCGCTTTGGACGTCACCGAATTCAAGATCGCCCCGACACTCGTGGAACGGGAACTGCCCGCGCCCGGGCCCGGGCAGATCCGCCTCCGTGTGGAGGCCTGCGGGCTCAATTTCGCCGATCTTCTGATGATCCGCGGCGAATACCAGGAGACGCCGGAGCCCCCGTTTACGCTGGGCCTCGAGGCCGCGGGCGTGATCGACGCGGTGAGCGGCGACGTCGCGGGGCTCGAACCCGGGCAGCGCGTGGCCGTTTTCGGGAATTTCGGCGGGCTGGCGGAGTATCTCGTGGCCCCGGCGGAGGCCTGCCTGCCCCTGCCGGATGCCATGAGCGCGGCGCAGGCAGCGGCCTTCCAGGTCGCCTACGGCACCTCGCACCTCGCGCTGACCCACCGGGCGGCGCTTGAACCGGGCGAAAAGCTCGTGGTGCTCGGGGCCGCCGGGGGCGTGGGGCTCACGGCCGTCGAGATCGGCGCGGTCCTCGGGGCGGAGGTCATCGCCGTTGCCCGCGGCGCGGACAAGCTCTCCGTGGCCGAAGCCGCCGGAGCGCATCACCTCATCGACGCCGAAGACCCAGAGCTTGCCACGAAGCTGCGCGGCCACGGCGCCGATATCGTCTACGATCCCGTGGGCGGCGACCTCGCGCAGGCCGCCCTCCGCGCCTGCCGCAAGGGGGCGCGCTACCTCGTCATCGGCTTCGCCTCTGGCGCGGTGCCGGAGGTCAAGCTCAACCACCTTCTGGTCAAGAATATCGCCGTGCACGGCTTCTACTGGGGCGGCTACGCGTCCTTTGACCCCGCCCCCATGCGCGCCTCCCTCGCCGCTCTCATGGAGCTTTTTGCAGAAGGCCGTCTCACGCCCCATATTGGGCTCTCCGTCCCGCTCGCAGAGGCGCCACAGGCGCTGGAGGCGCTCCGCCGCAGGGAGGTGACGGGCAAGGCCGTGGTGACGATGACTCCGTGACAGGTCCCGTGTCTCCATGATCCCTTAATGGGGCCACGCCCTAGCCGCGCTTGTAAGCCTCTGCGATCATGGCCGTGAGCGCTGCGAGGGGCTCGGCCCCCTTCGAGGCCTGCCGGTAGAGATTGACCTTGTGCGTCGACAGCTCCGGCAGCGCGCCCTGGTGGGCGATGCGCTCGAAATGCGCGGGTTCTGAGCCGTCAAGCATGGCGTGGACGGCGAGATCGGCACTGACCGATGCCTCAATGGTGCGTGTGCTGTCGGATGACACCGCCATCTCCCAGGAGATGCCCGCGCTGTCGAGCGCGCGCTGCGCGTCGCGGCGGAAGATGCAGGTATGCTCGAAAGCCAGGCGCAGCGGCCGGGCCTTCCACGCCGACCCGCCGGGCGCCCCCACCCAGACGAGGGATGCCTCCCGCAGCGTCATACCCCCTCGGTCGAGCCCGCTTTCGGTCGTCAGGATAAGGTCGCATTCGCCGCGGGAGAACTGCGCCTTGAGCCCTTCGGTGAAAGACGAGATGAGCTGCACTTTCATGCGCGGATACTCCGACGCGAAGCGCTGCAGGATCTGGGGAATGTGCGGATAGACGATGTCATGGGGCACGCCCAGCGTGATTTCTCCCTCGTAGGCATCCGTCACGAGCCGTCCCAGCGCCTCGTCGTTGAGCGCCAGCATGCGGCGTGCATAGCCGAGGAGCTGCTCGCCGGCGGCGGTGAGCGCGATGCGCCGCGATGTCCGATCCATGAGCCCCACATTCAAGGCCTCTTCAAGGCGCTTGAGCTGCATCGAGACGGCGGACTGCGTGAGGTTGAGAGCGCCTGAGGCGCGGGTCACCCCCCCGAGATCGGCGACGGCAACGAAGGATCGAAGGGCGGTGAGGTCGAGACTGCGCGGCATATCACTCTCCTTGATGCGTCAAGCCACTATCATTCATTTTTCCTATGCATCAATCGGGGCCATAGTATCAAGCATCTTCATACGACCCCACACATTGATCACCCCGGAGGATCGAACAATGACCTTTTTCACCGACCACGCGACCCGCATCGCCCCCCAGCGCGCCGCGCAGTCCCGCTTCGGGCAGTTCCTGCACCTGCTCACCGTGGCCCGAACGCGCCAGGCGCTTGGCAGCCTCGATGCCGATGCCCTCGAAGACATCGGATTGACGCGCGAACAGGCACAATCCGAAGCAAATCGCTCTTTTTGGGACGTCCCGGCGCATTGGCGCTGCTGAGCGGCCCCTGCGGCGCTCAAACGCTTGAAAAGCTGGGGCGGGCTGCCAATATTCCTCTCAGGAGGAAGCGCCCCGCCAAGGGGCTCTCTCAGGGAACCTTTTTGGAGGACTAAATGGCAGAGTATCAGACCATCCGGACGTCGACCGGCGCCCGCTCGGCTGAGATCGACGCAGGGCTCCGCGCCCACATGAACAAAGTCTACGGCACCATGTCTGTGGGCATGCTGATCACGGCACTCGTGGCATGGGCGATTTCCGGCCTCGCGACGACGACCGATCCGGCCAGCGCCACCGTGCAGCTGCAAAACGGCACGCTGCTCACGGCACTGGGCTCCGCGATCTATCTGAGCCCGCTGCGCTGGGTGATCATGTTTGCCCCGCTCGCCGTGCTCTTTCTCGGTATGGGCACGGTCATGCGCCGCGCTTCCGCGTCCGGCGCACAGCTCTTCTTCTTCGTGTTCGCCACGCTCATCGGCCTGTCGCTGAGCTCGATCTTCATCGTCTACACGGCGTTCTCGATCACGCAGACCTTCCTCGTGACGGCCATCGCCTTCGCGGGCCTCAGCCTTTACGGCTACACGACGAAGAAAGACCTCAGCGGTTGGGGCACGTTCCTCATGATGGGTCTCATCGGCCTCATCGTGGCGATGATTCTCAACATCGTGCTGGGCGCGTTCTTCGGCATCTCGTCGCCCGCATTCATGTTCGCGATCTCCGCGATCGGAGTGCTGATCTTCGCGGGCCTCACCGCCTACGACACGCAGAACATCAAGAGCGAGTACGTGGCGCACGCGCAATACGGTGACCAGGAATGGCTGGACAAGTCCGCCATCCACGGCGCGCTGAGCATGTACTTGAACTTCCTCAACATGTTCCAGTTCCTGCTCTTCTTCCTGGGCAACCAGGAGTAAGCAGCCGAGACCGGCAACGGATAGAAGGCCGCCCCCCCGGGGCGGCCTTTTTCTTATGTGCGTTCCTCTTCCTGACACTTGAGCCAATCGCCGGGGATGGTGGGCGGGGCGATGCGCAAGCGAGCGCCGTCCCGCCATCCTCAGCGCAGGCTCGCCAGCCAGGCCTCCGTCTCCGCCACGCCGCGCAAGCGCACCTTGGCCCGGGGGAAGGCCGCGAACTCCCGTGCCATGCGCGCCCGCCCGGAGCGCCACGTCCGCAAGATGAACCAGATGAAAGCCACCGTCTTGGCGTTGAACTGCTCCGGGCATCCCTCCGGCAGATCGGGCCGCATGCGCCCCCGGTAGCGCCAGGAGCGCGCGATCACCCGCCAGAGCCGAAGCCAGAGCCCCACGTCGATCCAGACGAGCATATCCGCCCGGGCGCGCCGCGAGGGCCACGTGGTCGAAAGCCCGCCCTCATTGATCCAGTCTTCCTCCTCCTCACGGGCCCGCACCATGGGGATCTTCTCCGCCATGGGCCGTGGGATCCAGTTCGCCTGCCAGTGGATGTGATCGAGATGCACGACCGGCAGCCCCGTGCGCGCGCCGAGCGCCCGTGCGAGCGTGGATTTGCCGGCGCCGGGCTGCCCGATGATCATCACCCGCCTCACAGCGCGCGCTGCATCCGCATGGCCGGGAAATCGATGGCCCCTTGCAGCTGGACGATCATGGGCTCCACCTTCTCGAAGCCCACCGCCTCGTAGAACGGCACCGCCGTGAGCGTGGCCCAGCATTCCAGCGCGTGGAGCCCGGCGCCCCGCGCCTCTGCGAACGTATGCGCCATGAGCGCGCGCCCGATCCCGCGCCGCAGGTGCCGGTCATCGGTGACGACGTGGCGAATGTCCCCCCAGCGCGCCCGCCGCCGATTGATGGTGAAGCCCCCTGCCCCGAGGACGGCGCCGTTTTCCTCGGCGAGGTAGTATGTGCCCGAGGCCATCAGCGAGGGGCGCGCCCGGGTCATCGCCGGGATCGCGGCCACGAGCACCGAGGGCGGGTAATCGGCCTTCAGGAGCCGGGGATAAGAGCGCTGGAGAAGCGCGTCGACGGCGGCCGTATCGGCGGGCGTGGCCGGGCGGATCGTAAGCTCAGGCATCGGAGGCCCGGCCTGCTCTCTTGGCGACCCCTGCCTGCCCGCCAGTGGACACCGACCGCGCCGCGGCAGGGCCGTCCCGGTCATGGCGCTGCAGCACAGAGGGGCCGATCTGCGCCTCCGACGGATCGACGTGGATGGGACGCTCGTCAGAAAAAGCGGCGCGCACCGCCGTGTCACAGGCGGCACTCTCATGAATTTCGCATGTCTCGATCATGGGCGATCCCTTGAAACGAAAAAAGCCGCGCTTCGAAGCGCGGCTCTTTCAGGGTCATCCAAGTCAGGCTTACTTGATCTTGCCTTCCTTGTACTCGACGTGCTTGCGCGCGACGGGGTCGTACTTCTTGATCACCATCTTCTCGGTCATGGTACGTGCGTTCTTCTTCGTCACATAGAAGTGGCCCGTGCCCGCGGTGCTGTTGAGCCGGATCTTGATCGTGGTGGGCTTCGCCATCGTGTCGTCTCCTCGTCAGGCCCTTTGAGCCTGGTGCAATCTGAGTGCTGCCTTCTATCCGCTCGAGCGGCCAAGTCAACAGCGAAGCGCCACGTCACATCGAAACGGCTGAAGCCCCTTCCAAGGGGCAAAAAGCCCTTCGAAGGCCGTTTTGCGCGGGTGGCCTATAAGCCGGATTCTGTCCCCCGCGCTCGCGCGCGGATAGATGACCATTCCTCTGGGATGCCTGTTGCCAGACATCTCTAGCTGCCTACCCGGATCCCAGGCCGAGGCGGCCGGCGGGATCCCTATTCGGCATTGCTCCCGGTGGGGCTTGCCATGCCCGCGCTGTTGCCAGCCCGGCGGTGGGCTCTTACCCCACCGTTTCACCCTGACCCGGCATGCCGGGCGGTCTGATTTCTGTGGCGCTTTCCCTGGGGTTTCCCCCGCCGGGCGTTACCCGGCACCGTCGCCTCGTGGAGTCCGGACTTTCCTAGAGGCGCATGCCCCTCGGCCATCCGGCCACCCGCGCGCCCCGCGCTTAAGCGGGCCGGCGCGTCCGCGCAAGACCCAGCGCCGCGAGCCGTGACCAGTCGAAATGCGCGCCGGGATCGATCTTGCGCCCCGGCGCCATGTCCGAATGGCCAATGACGCCGTCCGCCGTGATGCCCCAGCGCGCCATGATCCCGGGCAAGAGCGCCTCGAGCGTCGCCATCAGCGGCGCCGCGTAGGGCGCGTGACCGTCATTGACCATCTCGATCCCGATGGAGCGGGAATTGATGTCCTCCTGTTCCTGCCAGCTGCCCGCGCCCGCATGCCAGGCGCGCATCTCCTCGGCCACGAGCTGCCAGAGCGTCCCGTCCTCGCCGATCACGTAATGCGCCGAGACCTCATGCGCGGGGTCGCACAGCCGCTCTAGCGCAGCGCTTGCGGGCGTCATGGCCGTGTAGTGCAGGACGATCAGGTGCGGCGTGAGCCCATCCCGGCGCGGCCCGAAATTGGGCGACGGGTGCCAGAGGGGCGCGCTCAGTTGCCCACCACGCGGAAGGGCGCGGGATCCCAGGCGCAGGCGAAGCCGTCGCCGTCGGGATCGAGATTGCGCCGGTCGCGTTCTGGGCCGCCGGCAGCGAGGAAGGTCTGTTGTGCGATGTCTGCGCTGGGGAATTCGGCGCAGTTGCGCAAGTGCCGGTTGCGATTGGAGAGCCCCGAACGGCGGTAGAGCGATTGCCCCACGCTGTTCGTCGTTCGCAGCGCGTATTCCACGATATTTGGCCCCGCGCCCGTGCGCGACGGCAGTGCCGTCGGCGCCACGACCTCGAAGGCCGCGCGGTTGGCCGCGATGCGCGCGGCGTCGCTCTCGATCGTTTCTCGTTCCGAGACAGCATCGAAATTCTGCTCGTCAGAGATGCCTGTGGGCGCGCGGTCAGTGGCCTCTGGCGCGGTCGCGGCCGCCGCGGCGGTATCACCAAGAGCGGGGTCATTTGCCGTGGGCGGCGGCGGCGAAGGCACATTCGTCACCCCGTCCTGGCTGATCGAGCGGCGCAGCGCGGCGTCGCGCGCCGCCTGGGCGGCGAGAAACTCGTCAGGTCTGCCGAAGCCCACGCCCGAACCCGAATCAGGAACGGTTGGGGCACAGGCCGCCAGGGCCAAGAAACCGATGATCACTGCTCCACGCATGGGACCTCTCGCGCTTTGATGCGTCATACAAGCTCGCAACAGGTCATGCCAGTGCGACGGGCCGTGCCAGTGCAACGGGCCGCCCACCCGCCGACCACGGGCGCCGCTACCACCACCGCGCTGGCGTGGCGGAGAAGCCCGCCGCCCGCTCGAGCGCGAAGGCGGTGTTGAGCAGATCGCCCTCTTCCCAAGGCCGCCCGATAAGCTGAAGCCCAAGCGGCAGCCCCGCGCCATCGAGACCCGCGGGGACGGAGATGCCCGGCAGGCCCGCGAGGTTCACCGTCACGGTGAAGACATCGTTAAGATACATTTCCACCGGATCGTCGAACGTCTTGCCGAGCTCGAAGGCCGCCGACGGCGTGGCCGGCGTCAAGATCGCGTCCACGCCCGCGGCGAAGACATCGTCGAAGTCCTTCTTGATCAGCGCGCGCACCTTCCGTGCGCGGTTGTAGTAGGCGTCGTAGAACCCGGCGGAGAGCACATAGGTCCCCACCATCACGCGGCGCTGGACCTCCGCGCCGAAGCCCTCGGCGCGCGTTTTCTCGTACATCTCGGTGATGCCGTCGCCCTGGTCGAGCTTGGCGCGATGGCCAAAACGCACCCCGTCATAGCGCGCTAGGTTCGAGGAGGCCTCCGCTGGCGCGATCACGTAATAGGCCGGCAGCGCGTATTTCGTGTGCGGCAGGGAAATGTCGCGGATCACGGCGCCCGCATCCTCGAGCATCGCGCGGCCCTCGGCCCAGAGCGCCTCGATCTCGGCGGGCATGCCCTCCATGCGGTATTCCTTGGGGATGCCGATCACCTTGCCCTTGATGTCCCCAGTAAGCGCAGCCTCGAAATCGGGCACGGGCAGATCCGCAGAGGTCGAGTCCTTTTCATCGTGCCCTGCCATGGCGCCCAGCATGATCGCGCAATCGCGCACGGAGCGCGCCATGGGCCCCGCCTGATCGAGGGAGGAGGCGAAGGCCACGATCCCCCAGCGCGACACGCGGCCATAGGTGGGTTTGAGGCCGGTGATGCCCGTGAATGCCGCGGGCTGGCGGATCGAGCCGCCGGTATCGGTGCCCGTGGCGCCGAGGCAGAGCCCGCCAGCCACGGCCGCCGCCGAGCCGCCGGAGGAGCCGCCGGGCGTGAGCGCGGCACCCGAATTGCCCGCGCGCCACGGGTTGACGGCGTTGCCGTAGACGGAGGTCTCGTTCGAGCTGCCCATGGCGAATTCGTCCATGTTGAGCTTGCCCAGCATGACCGCGCCCGCGTCGAAGAGCTTGGACGTGACCGTGCTTTCGTATTCGGGCTTGAAGCCTTCGAGGATCTTGGAGGCTGCCTGGGAAGGGACACCCTTCGTGCAGAAGAGATCCTTGATCCCGAGGGGAATGCCGCACATGGCGGGCGCATCGCCCGCCGCGATGCGCGCATCCGCCGCCTTGGCCTTGGCCCGCGCGATCTCGGGCGTGTGGTGCACGAAGGCGCCGAGCGCGCCCGCGGCCTCCGCTTCCCCGAGACAGGCCTCCGTGAGCTCCGCCGAGGTCACCTCGCCCGCGCGCAGCGCATCCCGCGCCGCCGCGATCGTCATCTTCGAAAGATCGCTCATTCCACCACCTTGGGCACGGCAAAAAAGCCCTCGCGCGCGTCAGGCGCGTTCTTCAGAACCGCCTCGGCCTGGCTGCCATCGGTGACGACATCCGCGCGGCGCTTGAGGCGCATCGGCGTGACGGAGACCATGGGCTCCACCCCGTCCACATCCACTTCAGAGAGCTGCTCGATGAAGCCGAGGATCGCGCTGAATTCATCCGCCAGCGCGGGCAGACGCTCCTCTTCCACGCGGATCCGCGCGAGCTTGGCGACCTTGGCCGCGGTGTCGGTATCGATGGCCATCACGTCCTCCGAAAGGGTCGATCCGCGTCCTAGCGGGCAGCCGCGGGATTGCCAACCATGTGGCGCCGATAAACCTCGATCATCCAGCCCAGCATGAGCCCGTTGAGGAGATGCCAGAGGAAATGCGAGCCGAGCGGGAAGGCCGCGCAGATGATCTCGTCCACCGATCGCACCGAGATCGAAACCGACAGGAGAAGCGCGCCGAGGATCATCCCCCGCGCGGTTTGAGAGTTCTCCCGCGCCACAAGCGGGGCGAACAGCAGGAGGAGGATCGGCACCGTCCAGTAGAAATTCGAGATCGCAAAGAAGGGCAGCCGCTCGATGAGCGGGACGACGACGGCCGCAAAGGGCACGAAGGCCGCCGTGAGCAGGAGCGCTGCCCACCAGGGCCAATGCAAGAAGTGGAGCCCCACTGCGAAGAGGTAGAGCAGGATGAAAAGCCCGATGGGCACCACGTCCGCCGTGACCGCCCAGACCGTGGCATGGGTGTGGAAGAGGTAGGAGCCCACGCCGATCGCCGCGAGGATCGCGATGAGCATGTAGGCGATGGGTAGCCCCTCCCTTCGCACGCGCCGGAACATGATGAAGGCCGCGATGAGAAAGGCCGCGTTTGTCACCGCGTTCACCGGCTCTGCCCAGTAAGTGAAGTCCACCCGTTCGCAGTAGCCGTCGATCTGCTCCATCCAGTTCATTGCCGCAGGACCTCCCCGTGGTAGCGTTGCCCTGCAAGATAGGGAGGTTGACATGAAACTCACATGGCTGGGCCACGCCTCGTGGCGGCTCGAGATCGCCGGGGAGGTGATCCTCGTCGATCCCTGGCTCGACGGGAACCCGATGATGGAGGGTCAGGATGCCGCCGCCGCCACGGCGGGCGCCACGCATATTCTCGCCACCCACGGCCATTTCGACCATGTGAGCGGCCTCGCGGACGTGAGCGCCGCCACGGGCGCGCCGGTCTCGGGCATGGTCGAGCTGGTCAAGCATCTCGCCGGGGCCGGCGCCGTCGAAGGCCACGCCTACAACAAGGGTGGCACCATCGCGGTGGGCGATGTGCGCGTCGCCATGGTGCCCGCCTCCCACTCCTCGACGATCGGGGCGAAGGGCTTCTACGCGGGGGACCCCACGGGCTTCATGGTCACCGGCGAGGGCAGGACTCTCTACTTTTCCGGCGACACCACGATCATGGCCGACATGGCGTGGATGGGCGATTTCTACAAACCCGAGATCGGCATCCTCTGCGCGGGTGGCTACTACACGATGGGCATGGAAGAGGCCGCCTACGCGGCAAAGACGTATTTCAAGTTCAAGACGGTGATCCCGCAGCACTACCGCACCTTCCCCGCCCTCGCCCAATCCGCAGCCCCGCTCAAGGGCGCCCTCCCGGGCGTCGACGTGCGGGAGCCCGAGGTGATGGTCCCGCTCGACCTCTGAGGGCGGCCGCTTCGCTGCTTCCCCCGCGCCCCACACGCATGTGGCAGCGCGCGGGGCGGCAGGGGACCCTCCGGGGGAGGTACGAGGCACAAAGAAGCCTGACCCCCGCGCCGCCGCGCGCGCCCCGCATGCCTCGGGTACGCCGGGTACCCGTGACGACTTTCTCCCAATTCCCGGTTTCTTTGTGCCCCGTACCTCGGGGGAGTGGGGGCTGGCCCCCACGCCATGCCTATCGGCGCGCGCCGAAAAACTCCCTGAGCAGCGCCGAGGCCTCTGCAGCCAGGATCCCGTCATAGATCTCCGGCACGTGATGCGCCTGCGGATGGGAAAAGACCCGCGGCCCCTGCTCGACGCCGCCGGATTTCGGATCCGAGGCCCCGTAATGGAGCCGCGCGATCCGTGCCGCGGAGATGGCCGCGGCGCACATCGGGCATGGTTCGAGCGTCACGTGGAGCTCCGTCCCCAGCAGCCGCTCGGCGCCCAGCGCGGCGCAGGCGGTGCGTATTGCGTCGATCTCGGCATGAGCCGTCGGGTCCCGGCGCTCGCGCATCCGGTTGCGCGCCTCCGCGAGGATCGCGCCGTCCGGGCCCACGAGCACGGCGCCCACGGGCACCTCGCCCGCCTCCGCGGCGGCGCGCGCCAGCTCCAACGCCCGGCGCATATGGGGAAAGCGTTCCATCCCTTCGCATCGCATCGCCCTTGGCGCGGGGCAAGGGGTGCGCTAGGCCCGCGCCATGGCAGAGACGGCAAAACCCGGCGACAGGATCGCCAAGGTGCTCGCCCGCGCGGGCGTGGCCTCGCGCCGCGGCGCGGAGGAGATGATCGCGCGGGGCCGCGTGGCCGTGAACGGCGAGGTCCTCACCTCGCCCGCGCGCAACGTCACGGCCGCTGACAGGATTACCGTGGACGGCCAGCCCATCAGGGAGGCCGAGCCCGCGCGGCTCTGGCTCTATCACAAGCCACCGGGCCTCGTGACGACCGAGCGCGATGAGAAGGGCCGCGACACGGTCTTTGCCAACCTGCCCGCGCATCTGCCCCGGGTGATGAGCGTGGGCCGCCTCGATCTCAATTCCGAGGGACTGCTGCTTCTGACAAACGACGGCGAGCTCAAGCGCAAGCTCGAGCTGCCGTCGACGGGCTGGCTGCGCCGCTACCGCGTCCGCGTGAATGGCAGCCCCAAGGACGAGACCCTCGAGCCGCTGCGCATGGGCCTCGCGGTGGACGGTGAGCGCTTCCAGCCCATGCAGGTCACGCTCGACCGCCAGCAGGGCGCAAATGCCTGGCTCACCATCGCGCTGCGCGAGGGCAAGAACCGCGAGATCCGCCGGGCCGCCGAGGCGATCGGCCTCACCGTGAACCGCCTGATCCGGGTGAGCTACGGGCCCTTTCAGCTGCGCGAGCTGAAGGCGGGGGAGGTGGAGGAGGTGCGCCAGCGCGTCCTCGCCGACCAGATGGGATGGTCCACGAAGCCCAAGCTTCAGCCGCGCCGCCGCAGACAAGGCCCGCGCGGCTAGGCACCGCGTCCCACGGCTGTCGGACGCGCGCCCGGGACCTGATCCGTGGCCTGATCCGGGGCCTCCTCTCTTTGCTCCAAGCGCCGCCATAGTGGCACAACCCGAGGGCTATCTTTGCCCCGCTCCCGGCCCTAAGCATTGGAGAACAGACCTTTTCACGGATGCATTCCCATGGCCGAGCTCCTGACCTTCGAAAACTTGGGTAACCTGCTGATGCTCTGCTTCCTGCAGGCGGTGCTCGGGTTCGACAATCTCCTCTACATCTCGATCGAGTCCCAGCGCGCGCCACTAGCCCAGCAGAAGACCGTGCGCTTTTGGGGCATCATCATCGCGGTGGCGCTGCGCGTGGTGCTCCTCTTCGCCATGGTCCAGCTGCTTGACGCGCTGGCCGCGCCCTTCATCGTCTTTGACTGGGAAGGCGTGATCGAGGGCGGGGTGAATTTCGCCACCGTCGTCTTCCTCTTCGGCGGCGTCTTCATCATGTACACCGCCGTCAAGGAGATCACGCACCTCCTGTCCATCGAGCACCTCCACACCGACGTCGAAGGCAAATCGTCGAAATCGGCGACGCAGGTCATCACGCTCATCGTGCTGATGAACCTGATCTTTTCCTTCGACTCGGTTCTGTCAGCCATCGCCATCACCGACGTCTTCATCGTGCTGGCCACGGCGATCCTCCTCTCTGGGCTCGCCATGCTGCTCCTCGCCGACGGGGTGACAGCCTTCATCGAGAAAAACCGCGCCTACGAGGTGCTCGGGCTCTTCATCCTGCTCATCGTGGGCGTGGTGCTCATCGGCGAGGCCGGCGTCGCCGCCGCCCACGCTGCTGAGTCCGCCGTGAGCGCCGACGTGGCCAGCCACACAACCCATGACAACGACCTCGCGCTCCGCGTCTTCGGCTTTGCCATCGTGCCCATGTCGAAGACAACGTTCTACTTCGCGGTGATCGTGCTTTTCGCCGTGGAGATCATCCAGTCGCGCTACCGCAAGAAGCTCTCCGCCGAACGCGCGGCGACGCAAAATGGTTGAGCAGAACTGGTAGTTCACGGCTGTCGTACCTATGGTAAAGTGCATGGAGACGTGTGAGGGGCAATGTCCGGTAAAGCGCTGCAAAACCTGAGCTGGCTGCTCCTCATCGTGCTGATCCTCATCGTGTCGATCACGGGGGGCGTCTGATGACGGAGCGCTACGGCGGGAAGTACTCGAAGGGCGGCGCAACGGAAAACGCGCGGCCCGCGCCGAGCTCGCCCTACGAGGGCGCGCGCCCCTCCGCGGTGGGGCTGAGGGTCAATCTTCTCTTTATCGCGCCCCTGCCCCTCGTCTTCTCGCTTTTCGGCTCGGGTGCCACGACGCTCGCCGTCAATATCGTGGCCCTCGCGCTCATGTTGCTCGCTGCGTGGCTCACGCGCGAGGGGCTCGTGGCCGAGGAGGCCTACAATGCACGCACCATCGCCAAGCGCCCGGCCATGCCGCGCAAGATCGCGGGCGCTGTCGTGATCGGGGCGGGGCTCGCGCTGGCGTCGCTGGCGACCATGGGCGCCCTCCCTGCGGTCGTCGTGGGCGCGGTGGGCGCAGCACTCCATCTCGGGGCCTTCGGGCTCGACCCGCTAAGCGACAAGGGCGCAGAGGGCATCGACCAGTTCCAGCAGGACCGCGTGGCGCGGGTGGTGGACGAGGCGGAGGCCTATCTGGGCTCCATGACCACGGCCATCGCCGCGCTGAAGGACCGCGGGCTAGAGCGGCGCGTCGCCGCCTTCCAGGCCACCGCGCGCAAGATGTTTCGCACCGTTGAGGAGGATCCGCGCGATCTCACCGCCGCAAGGAAGTTCCTCGGCGTCTATTTGATGGGCGCGCGCGACGCGACGCTCAAGTTCTCCGATCTCTATGGCCGCCAGCCCAAGCCCGAGGACAAGGCGCAGTATCTCGCGCTCCTCGATGATCTGGACGGAAATTTCGCCGCGAAGACGGAAAAACTCATGACCGACAACCGCACCGACATGGATATCGAGATCAAGGTGCTCCGCGACCGTCTCGCCCGGGAGGGCGTGCAATGAGCCGGCCCGAGAGGGCGCATTTTCAACCGCCCCGCGAGGGCTTTTATTAACCGGCCCCGTCGGGCCACCACCCCAGCCAAGAGCCAGGGTATTTGACCAAAGCCCCACCGAGGAAAACGGGGCCACCGCCAACAGAGGGACCACCATGAAAGAAGACGTCCGCACCCGTGCAGAGGCCGCCCTGGCCGATGTGGAAAAAGTCACCGCCGTCGTGCTGCCCGAACCGTCGAACGCGCTCGTGCCCGTCAACGAGACGGCGGAGCCCGAGATCGCCAAGCGCGTGGCCGAGATCGACATCAAGAACACGCAGTCCATCGTGGAATTCGGCTCCGTGGCGCAGGCCGAGCTGCAGGAAATCTCCCAGTCGATGCTGGCGGGCGTCAAAAACAAGGATGTGGGCCCAGCGGGCGACTCGCTGCGCCAGATCGTGACGACGATCCGGGGCTTCTCCGTCTCCGAGCTCGACACCCGCCGCAAGCGCAGCTTTTGGGAGCGCCTTCTCGGGCGCGCCGCACCCATGGCCAATTTCGTGGCCCGCTACGAGGAAGTGCAGGGCCAGATCGACAAGATAACCGGCAACCTGCTCGAGCATGAGCACACGCTTCTTAAGGACATCGAGAGCCTCGACGTGCTCTACGAGAAGACCCTGCAATTCTACGACGAGCTCGGTCTCTACATCGCCGCCGGCGAAGCCAAGATCAAAGAGCTCGACGAGAAAGACATCCCCGCCGCCGAGGCCGCCGTTGAAGCCGCCGCGGAGGAAGACAAGCTCATCCGCTCCCAGGAAGTGCGCGACATTCGCGCGGCGCGCGACGATCTCGAGCGCCGGGTTCACGATCTCAAGCTCACGCGGCAGGTGACGATGCAGTCGCTCCCCTCGATCCGTCTCGTGCAGGAAAACGACAAGTCGCTCGTGACGAAGATCAACTCCACCCTCGTCAACACGGTGCCCCTCTGGGAGACGCAGCTCGCGCAGGCCGTCACCATCCAGCGGAGCCGCGAGGCCGCCGAGGCCGTGCGCGACGCAAATGACCTGACGAACGAGCTCCTGAAGGCCAATGCCGCCAACCTGCGCGAAACGAACAAGGTCGTGCGCGAGGAGATGGAGCGCGGCGTCTTCGACATCGAGGCCGTCAAGCAGGCAAATGCCGACCTCGTAGCCACCATCGAGGAAAGCCTCCAGATCGCCGACGAGGGCAAGAAGAAGCGCGCCGCCGCGGAAGTCGAACTCCAGAACATGGAAAAGGAGCTCCGCGAGACGCTGGCCAAGGCGAAGTCCTCCGGGACGGGCTCGGGCTACGCCGTGGGCACGGCTGCCTCCACGAAGTGAAGGCCCGCGCCGCCCTCCTTCTGGCCAGTGTCGCGCTGGCGGGCTGCGATGTCGCGCAAGGCGGCCTCGAGAACTCCGTGCGCCCCACGGCCCGCCCGCCCGCCTCGGTCGCGCCTGCGCCAAGCGAGGAAAGCCGGCGGCTGGCGGCGTTCTACACGCGCCTCGAACAAGGCCAGCGCGTGCGCGGGCTCCTGAGGACGGATGGCGGCACTGTGGATGCGCCCTTCAACGAGCGCACGCTGGCGGAGAATTTCCTAGCCATCGCACTCTTTGACGAGAACCCGGGCAACGAGATTCGCGTGGGTGCCGCGCCCGTGCCCACGGTGCTGCGCAAATGGTCCGGCCCGGTGCGCATCGGTCTCCGCTTCGGGGCGAGCGTGCCCGGGGAGGACCGCGCGCGCCAGGAGATGCAGGCGCGGGACTACGCCCGCCGCCTCGCCGCCGTCACCGATCATCCGATCAGCTACGTGGGCAGCGGCGGGGAGAACTTCTCCGTCTACGTGGTCAACGAGGACGAGCGCCGTGCGCTGGCGCCCACGCTTGCAAGCACCATCCGAGGCTTCGACGAGACCACGGCCGCCACCGTGCGCGACCTGCCCCGCTCCGTCTATTGCCTCGTCATCGCGTTCTCGGGATCGCGCAGCGCCAATTACACCCGCGCCGTGGCCATCATCCGGCAAGAGCTGCCGCCCGCCTCCTGGCGGTCCTGCCTTCACGAGGAGGTGGCCCAGGGCCTCGGGCTGCCGAATGACAGCCCCCGCGCGCGGCCCTCGATCTTCAACGATGACGAGGAATTCGCGTTGCTCACCCGGCACGACGAGCTCCTCCTCGCGATCCTCTACGACCGCCGCCTGCCGGCAGGCATCGCCGCCGCCGAAGCCGCCCCCCTCATCCGCCGCCTGGCCGCCGAGAAGCTCGGCGCCGGCCCCGTCTGACCCAAGATCACCTCCAGAGTTTAGGAGCCCGCCCATGCCTATCTTCGATTTTCTCTCCGGCCAGTTCATCGACGTCATCGAATGGACCGACGACACGCGCGACACCATGGTCTTCCGCTTCGAGCGCGAGGGCCACGAGATCAAGTACGGCGCCAAGCTCACCGTGCGCGAGGCGCAGTCGGCCGTCTTCATCCACGAGGGCCAGCTCGCCGACGTGTTCACCCCCGGTCTCTACATGCTCGAGACCAACAACATGCCGATCATGACCTCGCTCCAGCACTGGGATCACGGCTTCAAGAGCCCGTTCAAGAGCGAGATCTACTTCGTCGCCACCAACCGCTTCACCGATCTGAAATGGGGCACCAAGAACCCGATCATGCTGCGCGACCCAGAATTCGGCCCCACACGGCTCCGCGCCTTCGGCACTTACACGATCCGCGTCACCGACCCTGCGCGTTTCATGACCGAGATCGTGGGCACCGACGGCGAGTTCACCACCGACGAGATCAGCTTCCAGATCCGCAACATCATCGTGCAGGAATTTTCGCAAGCCATCGCGCGGAGCGGCATCCCCGTCCTCGACATGGCCGCAAATACCGGCGACGTGGGCAAGCTCATCGCCGAAGCCATCACCCCCACGCTCACGAGCTACGGCCTCTCGGTGCCGGAATTCTACATCGAGAACATCTCGCTTCCGCCCGCCGTGGAGAAGGCGCTCGACGAGCGCACGTCGCGCGGGATCACCGGCAATCTCGACGATCACCTGAAGTACAAGGCCGCCGAGGCCATGGGCGCGGGCGGCTCGGCCGGCGATGCCATGGGCATGGGCATGGGTGCCGGCCTCGGCATGCAGATGGGCAACATGATGATGGGCGGTATGGGACAAGGGGCGCAGCACGCCGCCGCCAGCGCCCCCATGGCCCCGCCCCCGCCGCCGGTGGAGCATGTCTGGCACATCGCCGAAAACGGCGCCACGAAAGGCCCTTACTCGAAGGCGCGGCTCGCGGAGATGGCCGGCAATGGCGGGCTGACGCGCGAGACCTTCGTCTGGACCCAGGGCCAGGACGGCTGGAAACGCGCCGAGGACGTCACCGAGCTCGCGCAGCTTTTCACCGTCATGCCGCCCCCGCCCCCGCCGGGGGCCTGATCCGCATCACGCGCCACTATAATCACGCCAACGGGGCACGCCGGCGCTGAGCGGGCACGGCGCCGGCCGGTCCTGCCTGCAAACGGCAAGCTGAAACTTCGGGACGCGCCGATGCGTAGCTACACCATGACGACGCGATTGATGCCCGCGGGCCTTGCCGCCCGCCTGCCGCACAGGCGGACGGTGCTCAAAGTGCTGCACTGGAGCCTTCTGCCCTTTTTCGTCTGGTTCATCTTCGCCGACCCAGATGTGATCCGGTCGTGGGGGCCGCGCTGGTTCCAGCTGCATTCCCTCATGGGGCTCGGCTTCGTCGTGATCGCCCTCGCCTGGACCGCCTTCACGCTACACCACGGGCTGCTGAGCCGCCCGGGACCGAAGCTCAGGGGCTGGCTCAGGCCGCTCCACCGCTGGCTGCATATCGCGCTTGTCTGGAGCCTCTTTCTCGTGGCGTTCGGCGGCTTCCTCCTGGGGCTGACGGCGAGTTTCCAGATGAAGGCCGGGGGCTTTCTACCCTTCGCGCCGCCCCTCGATCTGCCAGAGGCGCATCACATCGTGGGCGTTGCCCATACCTACCAGTTCTATTCCATGATCGCCCTCGTGGGTGTCCATGCGGGCTTCCATGTCTGGCGTCACCTGCGCCTGCGCGATAATGCTTTGCGCATCATGGCTCCCAAATTCCTCCATAAGTACCTGTGACCGAGGCCGGGCTCGAGGCTGCGCCCCTCGCGGGCGATACCCGCTTTCCCTGTGGCAATTGCGGGTCCGATTTCCGCTTTGCCCCCGAGCGGGGCCTTCTGATCTGCGATCATTGCGGCAATGCCGAAGAGATCGGCAGCGGCGCGGGCGGCCCGCTCGAGGAGCTCGATTTCAAGGCCGGACTCGGCGGTACGCTTGACGCCGAGGAGATGGAGGAAACCCGCGTGCTCTCCTGCACGTCCTGCGGCGCGCAGGTTGCGTTCGACCCCGCGCAGCACGCCGCCGAATGCCCCTTTTGCGCCACGCCCGTGGTAACGGGCACCGGCACCAACCGCCACATCAAGCCGCGCGGCGTCCTCCCCTTCGCGCTCGACGAGGGCGCGGCGCGGGCGGCGCTGGAGGAGTGGCTGGGCGGGCTCTGGTTCGCGCCGAACGGCGTGGCCGAGTATGCCCGGAAGGGGCGGCGCATGGCGGGCATTTACGTCCCCTATTGGACCTACGATGCCGCCACCGCCTCGCGCTACACCGGCCAGCGCGGCACGCACTACTACGAAACGAAGACGGTGATGCGTGATGGCAAGCGCGAGACGGTGCGCGTGCGAAAGACGCGTTGGAAAAGCGTGTCCGGCCGGGTGGCGCGGGCTTTCGACGACGTGCTCGTCCTCGCCGCGACGTCGCTGCCCAAGCACTACACGGATCGGCTGAGCCCTTGGGACCTCAGCGATCTGCGGCCCTACAATCCCGAATATCTCGCGGGCTTTCGTGCGGAGGCCTACACCGTCGATCTCGACGCGGGCTTCGAGGAGGCGCAGGCGATCATGCGCCGGGTGATCGAGCGCGACGTGCGCTTCGACATCGGCGGCGACGCGCAGCGGATCACGACCCTGAAGACCGAGGCGCGCGACGTCACCTTCAAGCACATCCTGCTGCCGGTCTGGATGGCCGCCTACAAATATCGCGGCAAGAGCTTCCGCTTCGTCGTGAACGGGCGCACCGGCGAGGTGCAAGGGGAGCGTCCCTACTCGGTTTGGAAGATCGCGGCGGCGGTCCTGGTGGGCCTCATCGTCGCGGGCGTGGCGGGCTACGTGTTGGCGCAGGGCTGAGCCACGCGGGCGGCGTCAGAGCCCGGCACGGTGCGCAATGCGCACCCTACGTCTGAGGGGCGTCGAGGAGGGTTTCGATCCACGCCTCCTTGGGATCGCGCGGTTTGCCAGCTCGTTTCCAGCTGAGCCCGCGCATGACCTCCTGCGCGGCCTCCGGCATCCGGTCGGGAAACCGCTGGCCCGAAGCCACGCCCCAGAGCGCCGTCCAGAGCCGCCCCACCGTCCAAGGATTGTAGCCCCCGCCCCCGGTGATGAGCGTGCGCGGCGCGAGGCCGAGGAAGGCGCGCACCCAGGCCACGTGGGCGTTGTTCGTCATCGAGAGCCGCGATTGCGGATCATCCGTCACCCCATCCGCCCCGCATTGCAGCACGATGGCATCGGGCTTAAACGCCCGGACCGCCGGCAGCGCGATCTCGTCGCGGATGCGCGCGAGGCCCGCATCGTCGAAGCCTGCCTTCACGGGGATGTTGATATGCGTGCCCGGGCCCCGATCCTCGGCCCCGCCCGTGCGCGGCCAGCGGTTCTCCTCGTGGACCGAGAAGACGAGCACCGAGGTGTCGTCGCGAAAGGCATGGGCCACGCCGTCGGGGTGATGGGCGTCGATATCGAGGTAAGCCACGCGCCGCGCGCCCACGTGCTGGAGCGCGAGAATGGCGAGCACAACGTCATTGAGATAGCAAAAGCCGCTGGCAAAGCCCGGCATGCCGTGATGCGTACCCCCGCCGGGATGGAAGACGACCCCGCCATCGGCGAGGAGCTCGGCCGCCAGGAGCGAGCCGCCGCAGCCCGTGGCCGGTCGGCGATACATCTCCGGGAAAAACGGGTTCATGGTCGTGCCGAGCTTGAAGCGGTCCTTGTCCGCTTCCGGCAGGGACTGCGCGGCCTCCGCGCGCTCGAGCGCGTCGATATAGGCAGGCTCGTGCCAGAGCGCGAGCGCCTTGGGCTTGGCGCGCGGCGAGGTCATGTAGGCCCCCTCGGGGAGCCATCCGAGCGCGCGCGACAGGTCGATCACGGTGGACACACGCGGGATCGCCAGCGGGTGCCATTCGCCATAGGTCGAGCCCCGGTAAATCTCCGATCCCAGAAAGGTCGCCACCGCCCGCCCCGTTTCCTGCGTCCCGCATTGTCGCCGCGCCATTGCACCGATGGTGGTATCCGCGCTTGCCGTGTGCCAAATATGGCGTATTCTTGAAGGATCGAGCAATTTAAGCATGAAGCGTAATACGAGGCGGCCCATGAGCGCGCACCAGCTTCCTTTATCCATCGTCGCAGCTGAAAAGCGCGAGACGCGGACACAATTTGCCGCGCTCCCCTTTCGCGTGGTCGATGGGAGCGTGCAGGTGCTGCTTGTCACGTCCCGCCGCTCGAGGCGTTGGATCCTGCCGAAGGGCTGGCCGGAGCCCGGGCTCACGCCCGCGCAATGCGCCGCCAAGGAGGCCTGGGAAGAGGCTGGCGTTCTCGGCGCGGCCTACGAGCTCTGCCTCGGGGTTTATGCCTTCGAGAAGGAGCGGGACGGCGGACCGGACCTGCCCGTGCTGGCGTTCGTCTACCCGATCAAGGTACAGCAGACCAAGCAGACCTACCCGGAAGCCTGCAGCCGGCGGCGCAAATGGGTGCCGCTCAGGAAGGCCGCAAAGATGGTCGATGCCCAGGCCCTCGCCCGCATCCTCAAGACCTTCGACCCGCGCGTCCTGAAGGGACATACCGTCTGACGCAGGCTTATTGTCTCCCGGGCCGTGGGTGATATCTACACGCCATGATCCGTTACATGCTCAAATGCCGGGAAGGGCACGACTTCGAGAGCTGGTTCTCGAATGCCGAGAGCTACGAGGACCTGCGCGCCGCTGGGCACGTGACCTGCGCCATGTGCGGCTCGCCCGAAGTTGAAAAATCGCTGATGACGCCGGCCGTGGGCGCACCCGCGGAGGCCGCGCCGCTCCGCGCAGAGCCCGCCCCGCAGGAGGCGGCCATGTTGAAATTCAGAGCGCATCTCGAGGCCAATAGCGACTATGTGGGCCGCGATTTCGCCGCTCGCGCGCGGGCCATGCACGACGGCAACGAGCCGGATCGGGCGATCCACGGTGAAGCCAGCCTTGAGGAGGCGCGCTCCCTGGCCGAAGACGGCGTGCCCGTGGCGCCGCTGCCGTTCCAGAGCCCCCGGCGCAGCAACTGATGCGGGTGATCATCACCGGCGGCAGCCGCGGCATCGGAGCCGGGCTCGCGGAGGGTTACACGGCGCGCGGTGCCGAGGTCATCGCCACCTCCCGGGCCGATGTGGACATGGCCGATGCGGCCAGCATCGCCCGTTGGGCAAGCGGGGTCGCGGACCCCGTGGACCTCCTCGTCTGCAATGCCGGGCTCTACGCCGACAAGGGTGAAACGCTCGAGGACGGCTATCCGGCGGAGATGTGGGCCACGCAGATGGCGGTGAATGTCACGGGCGTTTTCCTCACCGTTCAAGCGCTCCTGCCCCGGCTCCGCGCGGCCGAGACTAGCAAAATTGCCATCATCTCCTCGCAGATGGGCTCGAGCACGCGCGCCTCGGGCACCTCGATTATCTACCGCGTCTCGAAGGCGGCGGTGCTCAATCTCGGCATGAACCTCGCCAGCGCCCTCCGCGCCGATGGTATCCCGGTGGGCATCTACCATCCCGGTTGGGTGCGCACGGATATGGGCGGGGCCCATGCCGAGATCGGCGTGACGGAAGCGAGAGACGGCCTCATGGCCCGCTTCGACGAGCTGGGCCTCCCGACCACGGGGTGCTTCCGCACCTGGGACGGGCGCGACCACCCGCTCTGACGCGCAAATCCCGCGCCCGGGCTTTTCTTCCACCGGCCTCCCTTGCGTCGCGCAAACGCAGCGCCTATGCCGCGCGGCGGATATCTGAGGCCTTTTATGCCCACACTCGTGATGAAATTCGGCGGCACGTCCGTCGCCACACTCGACCGCATCAAGCGCGCCGCCAAGCGGGTAGGCCGCGAGGTGGCCCACGGATATGACGTGATCGTCATCGTGTCAGCGATGTCCGGGGAGACGAACAAGCTGGTGGAGTACGTCTCTGAGACCTCGCCCTTCTACGATGCGCGTGAATACGATGCCGTCGTGAGCTCGGGGGAGAACGTCACGGCGGGCCTCATGGCGCTCACGCTGCAGGAGATGGACGTGCCGGCGCGGAGCTGGCAGGGCTGGCAGGTGCCGGTGAAGACGACCGCCGCGCATTCAGCCGCCCGGATCGAGGAGATCCCCACCGACAACATCAACGCGAAGTTCGCCGAAGGCATGAAGGTGGCCGTGGTGGCGGGCTTTCAGGGGGTGAGCCCCGAGGGCCGGATCACCACGCTGGGGCGGGGCGGGTCCGACACGACGGCGGTGGCCTTCGCCGCGGCCTTCGGCGCGGAGCGCTGCGACATCTACACGGATGTGGACGGCGTCTACACCACCGATCCCCGCATCGCCGAAAAGGCGCGCAAGCTCGACAAGATCTCTTTCGAGGAAATGCTCGAGCTCGCGTCATTGGGCGCCAAGGTGCTTCAGACGCGCTCTGTCGAGCTCGCCATGCGCTACAACGTGAAGCTGAGGGTGCTTTCGAGCTTCGAGGAAATGTCCGACACGGCAGGCACGCTGGTCTGCGACGAGGAGGAAATCATGGAACAGAACGCCGTGGCCGGCGTGGCCTATAGCCGCGACGAGGCCAAGATGACCCTTATCTCCGTGGCCGACAGGCCGGGCATCGCCGCCGCCATCTTCGGCCCGCTGGCAGATGCCGGCGTGAACGTCGACATGATCGTCCAGAACATCTCAGAAGAGGGCCGCACCGACATGACCTTCTCCTGCCCCACCGACCAGGTCGCGCGGGCGGAAAAGGCCATGGCCGAGGCCAAAGAGCGCGGCGAGGTGAACTTTCGCGAGATCGTTGCGGATATCGCGGTGGCCAAGATCTCCATCGTGGGGATCGGGATGCGCAGCCATGCGGGCGTGGCAGCGAAGATGTTCTCGACGCTGCGCGACGAAGGCATCAACATCAAGGTGATCACCACGTCCGAGATCAAGGTGTCGGTGCTCGTGGATCGCAAATACATGGAACTCGCCGTGCAGGCGCTCCACGACGCCTTCGAGCTCGAAAAGCCGTAGTTTTTTCCCACTGGGCATTTCAAGGACCGGTCACGCGACCTCACAGCCGTGTCGAAGCGGCCTTACGTGCGGCCCCCCCCCCAAAAAAAACCCCGCCTGGCGCGGCGGGGTGAGAGCTTACTTGAAGGTCGTCTTCATCGGGCTTTTCCAGTGTTCCGATGTCGCGCAGAGCGTGGAGCGCGTAAAGCTGCCCTCTTTCAATTGGCGCTGTGTCACCCGGCCGTTGATGTAGGCAAACACGGCCACGAAGCCCAAGGTGGCGAAGCTGAGAAGCAGGGGAAGTTCCATAGTCGTCTCCTTGTGAGATATTGCGTTGCGGACCTGTCGGATACGGGCCCGGGGCAAACATGGTTCACAAAGAATGTGCTGTTCTGGGTGGGCAGAATGACGCAGGGGCAGGCCCCCTATCCGACCAGCAGAACCACCGCCGCGAAATAGAAGAGCATCCCCACCCAGCCGAACTGGGCCGCGAGCATGGCACCGGCAAAGAGGAGCGCGAGGACAGCGGTGACGATGAGCGTCTGGATCGTCAGCGGCTGGGCCGCGATCCGCGCTTCCACGTCCGACAGGCTCTCCCCCGGCCAGGCGCGGGCGATGAGCCCCACGGCCACGCGGCGGCACGCCCGCGCCGCCTCGGAGAAAAACGTATCCGCCATGGCTCCTCTTACCTCAGGTCGCCACCGAGGCAAAGCCGCGCCCGAGCGGCCGCCATCCCGCCAGCGTCAGCGCCGCCGCACCAAGGGCCGCCGCGTAGAACGGCGCGGTGAGCGCCACAGGCCGGGAGAGCGCGCCCTCGACCGCGCCGATGAGCCAACCCGACAGGAGAAGCCCGATCGGCATCATCCCCCAGGCGAGGAGCCGGTAGACTGAATTGAGCCGCCCGAGGATCGCGTCCGGCGTGACGCGCTGCCGGTAGGACACGCTCACCGTGTTCCAGATGAGCCCAGTGGCTTGGAACGGCGCGAGGATCGCGGCAAGAACCCAGGGGTTTGGCGCGAGCGGGATCGCCGCGAAAGCCAAAGCGGAGCAGAGGAGCATCCACTGCGCCGTGCGCCCGGGCCCGAGACGCGCGATGATGCGCTCGGCCACGAGGCTTCCGGAGATGCCCCCAATGGCGCCCGCCGCGAGGAGGAGCCCGTAGGCCGGTGCGCTCATGTCCAACGTCTCCTGCGCGTAGAGGATGAGAGCCACCGTCACCATCATCCAGAGCAAGTTCCAGCCGCCCGTGATCAGCGCCAGCGCCGTCAGAAGTGGTGAGGCGCGGAGGAACGCGAAGCCCTCCGCCAGCTCGGCGCGCCAGTCCGCCTTGGCCCGCGGCGGCGGCCGGAAGGCACCGGGCAGGCTCGCCAGGAGCAGGGCCGCCAGCGCAAAGGCCGCGGCATTGAGCGCGAAAGGCGACCAGAGGCTCGCGGCGATGAGAAACGCGCCCAGCGCCGGCCCAAGGAGCTCGTTGCCGATGAGCTCCACCGACCAGAGCCGCCCATTGGCGCGCTCGAGCGTGGCCTTTGGCACGAGCGCAGGCAGCATCGTTTGCGCCGCGTTGTCCCGAAAGACCTCCGCCGCGCCCACGAGAAAGGCCGCTGCAAGCAGCAGGCTGAAGAGCCACGGCACCGACACGCCGCTCTCCGCTGCCTCCGGCAGGGGCAGCGCCAGCGCCACCGCGAGCCCGGCCAGCGCGAAGGCCCCTGCTCGCACCACGTCCATGGCAAGGATCAGCTGACGCCGGTCCACCCGGTCGGCGATGACGCCGGCCGGCAGCGCGAAAAGAAACCAGGGCAGCCGCAGGGCTACCGGCATGAGCGCCACGAGGAGCGCGTCCCGGGTCAGGAGCGTCGCCACCCAGGCCCAAAGCACCGTGGCGATGCCATCGGCGAGGTTCGTCAGGCCGGAGGCGCCGACGAAGCGGAGAAAAATGCTTTGAGACGAAAGGCCCATGGCGCTTTGAACCCAGCGCTGCGCGGCCCGTCAATCAAGTCCGCCCCTGTGTCCCGCCCCGAACGCGCCACCTGTGGGCCCATAGACAAAATATGGCTTTATCAGCGCGCACTTGGCACGGGCGGCACGCGCGGTGATTGCCCGTCGCCGCGAAGCCCGCTAACCTGTCAGCATTCCTTGACACGTGCCGCCCCATCGACAACATTTCCATGAACGCCCCCACCGAGACAGAGAGCCGAAAGCTCCTGGGCCGCCTCCGCGCGGCCATGGCCGAGGATATGTCGGGCCAGGCGCGGCTCGATCGGATCGTGGACATCATCGCCGGCTCCATGACCACGGAGGTGTGCTCCATCTACCTCTTCCGCGACGATGAGACCCTCGAACTCTGCGCCACCGAGGGCCTGAACCAGGCTGCGGTGCACAAGACCCGCATGCGGCTCTCCGAGGGCCTCGTGGGCCGCGTGGCGCGCAAGGGCAAGCCCGTCAACACCGCCGACGCCCCCTCCACGCAGGGCTTCCGCTACATGCCGGAGACCGGCGAGGAGGTCTTCTCGGCCTTCTGCGGCGTCCCGATCCAGCGGCTGGGCGTGCCCCAGGGCGTCCTCGTCGTGCAATCGAAAGCCGCGCGCGAATACAGCGAGGACGAGGTCTATGCCCTCGAGGTTGTCGCGATGGTGCTCGCGGAGATGACCGAGCTCGGGCAGCTCACGAGCGGCGGCGATTTCACCCTTGCCCGACACCAGCAGCCCGCCATGTTCCGCGGCACCGTGGGGCAGGAAGGCGTGGCCATGGGCGCGGTCTACCTGCACGAGCCCCGCGTGGTGGTGACCAACCCGTTCTCCGACGACCCCGAGACCGAGCTCGCCCGCCTGGACACCGCGCTCGACCAGCTGCGGCTCTCGGTGGACGAGATGCTCGCGGGTACGGCGGGCATGTCCAAGGACGAGCGCGAGGTCGTGGAGACCTTTCGCATGTTCGCCAATTCCCGCGGCTGGCGACGGCGCATGGAGGGCGACATCGCCTCGGGCCTCTCTGCCGAGGCCGCCGTGGAGAAAGAGCAGAGTCAGGCACGCACGCGGCTGGGCGACCAGCCGGATGCCTATCTCCGCGAGCGACTGCACGATCTCGACGATCTCTCCAACCGTCTCCTGCGCCTGCTCACAGGCCAGGGCGAGACAGGCGAGATGCCCGCCGACGCGGTGCTCGTGGCGCGCAACATCGGGCCCGCCGAGCTTCTGGATTATGGTCGCAAGCTGAAGGGCATCGTCCTCGAGGAAGGCTCCGTGGGCTCCCACGCCGCCGTCGTCGCCCGCGCCTGGGCGATCCCGCTCATCATCAATGCGCAGGGCATCACGACCGACGCGCTCAACGGTGACACGATCATGCTCGACGGCGAGCAGGGGATCGTCCACCTGCGGCCAGACGACACCGTGCGCACCGCCTTCAAGGACAAGATGGCCATGCAGGCGGAGGCGCAGACGCGCTACGCCTCGCTCCGCGACCAGCCCGCCCGCGCGCTCTGCGGCTCAGTTGTCTCGCTGCACATGAATGCCGGCCTCATGGCCGATCTCCCCTCCCTGCCCTCCTCGGGCGCTGAGGGCGTGGGCCTTTTCCGAACGGAGCTTCAGTTTCTGATCCGCGCACAGATGCCCAAGCGGGCCGAGCTCGTGGCGCTCTACAAGCGGGTGCTCGATGCCGCCCAGGGCAAGCCCGTGGTCTTCCGCACGCTTGATATCGGCTCCGACAAGGTGCTGCCCTACATGAAGCCCAATGACGAGCCGAACCCGGCCCTGGGCTGGCGCGCGATCCGTGTGGGGCTCGACAAGCCCGGCGTTCTGCGGATGCAGCTTCAGGCGCTCGTTCGGGCCGCCGAGGGGCGTCCGCTCCACGTGATGTTCCCCTTCGTGGCGCAGTACGAAGAGTATCGTCAGGCCAAGGCCGAGCTCGACAAGGCGGTGGAGCGCGAGCGCATCCTCGGCCACGCGCTGCCCTCCGAGATCCACGTGGGCGCGATGCTCGAGACGCCCTCGCTCGCCTTCGCGCCGCGAAAGTTCTTCGAGGAGGTGGAGTTCCTCTCCATCGGCGGCAACGACCTCAAGCAGTTCTTCTTCGCCGCCGACCGGGAGAACGAGCGCGTGCGCCGCCGCTACGACACGCTCAACGTGAGCTTTCTGAGCTTCATCGAACAGATCGTGGCCCGCTGCGTGACCACCGACACGCGGCTCAGTTTCTGCGGCGAGGATGCCGGCCGCCCGATCGAGGCGCTCTGCCTCGCGGCGATGGGCCTGCGTGCGCTCTCCATGCGCCCGGCCTCCATCGGCCCGGTGAAGCACATCCTGCGCCGCTCGAACCTCGACGAGGTGAAAGCGGTCATCGACACTGCCCGCGCCCGGGGAGACCAGAGCGTCCGCCCCGCGATCATGGACTTCCTGCGCACGCGCGGCTGACGATCCCGCGCGGGTCCGGCCGTGCCCAGCGGGACCTTGGCACGGCAGACAGGGTCTCTCCAGAAAAAGCACGCGACCGACCCGACAATCCTTTCTCTAAGACACCTCGGTGAGCGCGGGGACTGGCCCCCCGCTCCCGCCCCCTACTTCTGTCCCATCGGAAGACAAGGAGGCTCCCATGCTCCCCACCCTCGGCCTGCTCCTCGGCTGCCAGCTCCTCGGCGAAATCACCGCCCGGGGCCTCGGCCTGCCCGTTCCCGGCCCCGTTCTGGGGCTCGTGCTCCTTCTCCTCCTCGTGGTGCTGCGCCCAGCGGTAGCCGGGGCGCTGCGGCCCACGACCACCGTGATCCTCGCGCATCTTTCGCTTCTCTTCGTGCCGGCGGGCGTGGGCGTGATCGGCAATCTCGACGTACTGAGCGCGGACTGGCTGCCGCTTCTCGTGATCCTCGTCCTCTCCACGTGGCTGGCGATGCTCGCCGCCCTCGGCACGTTTCTCGGGGTCCAGCGACTGCTCGGGGGGACAAAGCCATGACCGACGTGGCCGAGCTCTGGAGCTATCTGTCCGCCGCGCCGCTCACCTGGCTCACGGCCACGCTCCTCGCCTATATCGCCGCCGACGCGGCCGCCAAGCGGCTCGAGAACGCGCCCTGGGCCAACCCGGTTCTCTTTTCCGTACTCCTCATCGCGCCCGTGCTCTGGGGCACCGAGACCGCCTACGCCACCTATTTCGAAGGGGCGCAGTTCATCCATTTCCTGCTCGGCCCGGCCACCGTGGCGCTGGCGCTGCCGCTCTGGGACAACAGGGAGACGATCCTCGCCTCCGTGGCCCCCATCGCCCTCGCGCTCATCGTGGGCTCGGTCGTGGCGGCGGGCTCGGTGATCATCATGGCCCGGCTGGCAGGCCTTCCCGAGGCGGTGCTCCTGTCGCTTGCGCCCAAATCCACCACCGCGCCCGTGGCGCTCGGCATCGCCGAGGCCGTGGGCGGCATCCCCACGCTGACGGCGGTGCTCGTCATCCTGACGGGCATCATCGGGGCGGTGACGGTCACGCCGCTCATGAACCTCCTTCGCATCACCGACTGGCGCGCGCGGGGCTTCTCTGTGGGTGTGGCCTCCCACGGGATCGGCACGGCCCGGGCCTTCCAGGTCAACCCGGTGGCCGGGGCCTATGCGGGCATCGCCATGGCGCTGAACGCGCTTCTGACGAGCTTCATCGTGCCGCTCCTCGTGCGCTGGCTGCTCTAGGCGGGGTCCTCAGACGTGATGGCGCGCGTGACTTCCCCGCTCACACCGGCCCAGGCCCCGGGCTGCAGCGCGTGGCCGAGGACGCGGTCGGGGTTGGTGGGCGGCGGCATCCGGACGTCTGTGAGCGGCGTGAAGCCGTAGCGCCCGTAATAGGGTGCATCGCCCACAAGGATCACGCGCGCCCAGTCGAGCACCCGCGCCGCCCCGAGGGATTGGCGGATGAGATCGCCGCCGAGCCCCTCGCCCTGCCGCGTGGGGTGCACGGCGATGGGCCCGAGAAGCAGGGCGGGCTGCCCGCCCACGGAGACAGGCCAGTGGCGCACGGCGCCTGCGAGGATCCCGCCCGCGTCCCGCGCGGTCAGGCAAAGCGGCCCCACCCGTGGCACCCCCTCGCGCAGCCGGTAAGAAGACAGCGCCTCACGCCCCGGGGCAAAGCAGGTGTCGTAGAGCGCCTCCACCTCCCACCAGTCTTCCGGCGCTTCCTGCCTGATCGCGTACATGGCCTCTGTCCGGGTCCTCGTCCGGTGTCCGATCGGGGCCCGCAACGGCCCCGCCTCAATTCGCTGGCGCGCGGGCTATCACGGCGCTAGCTCTGCCGCAAAGAAGGAAAGCTCGATGTTCTACCGCCCCGAAGACGGCCACGGCCTGCCGCATAATCCATTCAACGCCGTGGTCACGCCGCGCCCCATCGGATGGATCTCCACGCGCTACGGCGGGCAGGACAACCTCGCGCCCTATTCGTTCTTCAACGCCGTGGCCTACGTGCCGCCGCAGGTGATGTTCGCCTCGACCTCGCGCAAGGAGGACCGCGGTGACACGAAGGACAGCGTGGCGCTTCTGCGCAAGAGCGGCGTCTTTTGCGTGAACGTCGTGGAATATGCCGCGCGCGAGGTGATGAACGCCTCCGCCGGGATGCTTTCGGCCTCGGAAGATGAATTCGCGGTGTCGGGGGCTCAAAAGACGGAATGCGAGACCATCGACTGCCCCCGCGTGGGCGCCGCGCCCGCTTCGCTCGAATGCCGCGTGACGCGGATCGTGCGGATGGAGGGCGACAACAACTACGTCGTCTTCGGCGAGGTTACAGGCATCCACCTGCGCGACGATTGCGTCGTGGACGGCAAGTTCGACATCACCCGCTACGCCCCGCTCTCCCGCCTCGGCTACCGGGATTATACTCGTATCACGGAGGTCTTCTCCCTGAAGCGCCCAGGCGAATGAAGTAAGGGTGGCAAAGGCGTGTCGTAGCGCCTTCGCCCCGCTCTCAGTGCCCCCCTGCGAGGATCCCGGTGCGGACGCCGTAATCCACCGCCACCTGGTAGTCGGGATCATCGTCGCTATCGACCATGAGATGCCCGGCCGTCTTCAGAAGCTGGTGGCAGTCTCGGCTCAGATGCCTGAGCTGGATGCGTTTGCCCGACGCTTCGTATTTCGCGGCCACGGCCTCGATCGCCTGCAGCGCGGACTGATCGGCCACGCGGCTCTCGGCGAAGTCCACGATGATCTCACCGGGGTCCCGGTCCACATCGAATAGCTCGATGAAGCCCTCTGCCGAGCCGAAGAAGAGCGGCCCCTGCACCTGGTAGACCTTCGCCCCCTCGGGCGTCCGGTAGGTCTTGGCGTGGATGCGCGTGGCGTTCTGCCAGGCATAGGCCAGCGCGCTCACGATCACGCCCACGACCACGGCGATTGCGAGGTCGGTGAGCACCGTCACCACCGTCACGAGCACGATGACGAAGGCGTCGATCCTCGGCACCTTCCGCATGATCTTGAAACTGTTCCAGGCGAAGGTGCCGATCACGACCATGAACATGACGCCCACGAGGGCTGCGAGCGGGATCTGCTCAATGGCCGGAGACAGGAAGACGATGAACGCGAGGAGAAAGAGCGCCGCCGTGATCCCCGCGATCCGTGTCCGCGCGCCGGATTTCACGTTGATCATCGACTGCCCGATCATGGCGCAGCCGCCCATGCCGCCGAAAAAACCCGTAACGGTGTTGGCGATCCCCTGCGCGGTGCATTCCTGGGAGGAGCCGCCGCGCGTATTCGTCATCTCGCCCACGAGGTTGAGCGTGAGCAGGCTCTCGATGAGCCCGATGGCCGCCAGGATGATGGCGTAGGGCAAGATGATCTCGAGCGTCTCGAGCGTCAGCGGCACCGCGGGGATGTGGAAGGCGGGCAATCCGCCTTCGATGGAGGCCAAATCACCCACGCGTGGCACGTCGATCCCGAAGACGATCACGATGGCCGCCACGAGCCCGATGGCCGCCAGCGGCGCGGGCACGGCCTTCGTGAGCCGCGGCATGGCCCAGATGATGGCCATGGTCACGGCCACAAGCGCGAGCATCCAGTAGAGCGGCGCGCCCGACATCCACGTGCCCCCGCTCATGCCGTGGCCGTTGGAGACCATCGTGCCCGGCACCTTGAACTGGCTGAGCTGAGCGAGGAAAATCACGATGGCGAGCCCGTTGACGAAGCCCAGCATCACCGGATGCGGCACGAGGCGGATGAACTTGCCCCAACGCATTATCCCCACGAAAATCTGGATGAGCCCCATTAGCACGACCGTGGCGAAGAGATACTCCACGCCGTGCGTCGCCACGAGCGAGACCATCACCACCGCCAGCGCACCGGTGGCCCCCGAAATCATGCCCGGGCGGCCGCCGATCAGCGCCGTGATGAGGCCCACGATGAATGCCGCATAGAGCCCCACGAGCGGGTGAACGCCCGCCACAAAGGCAAAGGCCACGGCTTCCGGCACCAGCGCCAGCGCGACGGTGAGGCCTGCAAGCACCTCGATCCGAAGCCGAGAGAGGTCGTACCCGCCGCCCTGGAAGCCGTCGAAGGCGGTGGAATTGCTCAAAGCGGCAAGGATGCGGGTCAAATGCTCGTCCCTCCGGGGCGTCTGCGGCGCACGCCGCGTCTCATTCTTCGTAGAACCTCGGCAAATAGAGGGAATCGCCTAGGATGCACGGTATTCTTGGGCATACCGGCCTTGCGCCACGCGGGACGCTGCGCTTTTGCGCAGGGGCCCGCCGCGCGCCGGAAAATCCCAGGCGATCCAGCACCTTGCCCCTTTTCAACCCGCTGGCCTCCGCGCAGGGTGCCTCCATGACCCAAAGCATGACACAAACGAAGATCGGGATCATAGGCGGCTCGGGCGTCTACCAGCTCGACGGGCTCGAGGGCGCGGCGTGGGTCCCGCAGGAAAGCGCGTGGGGCACACCTTCGGACGAGATCCTCACCGGCCGCCTCGGCGGCGTGGAGATGGCCTTCCTGCCCCGCCACGGGCGCGGGCATGTCCATTCGCCCACAACCGTGCCCTACCGCGCCAATATCGACGCGCTGAAGCGCCTCGGCGTGACCGACGTGATCTCCGTCTCCGCTTGCGGCAGCTTCCGGGAGGAGATGGCGCCCGGCGATTTCGTCGTCGTGGACCAGTTCATCGACCGCACCTCCGCGCGGGAAAAGTCCTTCTTCGGCGCGGGCTGCGTGGCCCATGTGAGCCTCGCCCACCCGACCTGCCCGCGCCTTGGCGCGGCGGCAGCCGAGGCGGCGCGCGGCGCGGGCGTCACCGTCCACGAGGGCGGCACGTATCTGGCCATGGAGGGCCCGCAATTCTCAACCCTGGCAGAATCAAACCTCTACCGCGAGGTCTGGGGCTGCGACGTGATCGGCATGACGAACATGCCTGAAGCCAAGCTCGCCCGGGAGGCGGAGCTTTGCTACGCTTCGGTGGCCATGATCACGGACTACGATTGCTGGCACCCTGAGCACGACGCCGTGGATGTGGCGCAAGTCATCAAGACGCTGCAGGGCAATGCCGAGAAGGCGCGAAGCCTCGTCGCCGCCCTGCCCGGCCTTCTGGGCGCCGACCGCGCGCCCTGCGAACACGGCTGCGACCGTGCGCTCGATCACGCGATCATCACCGCGCCCGAGGCCCGTGACCCAGCCGTCATGGCGCGGCTCGACGCCGTGGCGGGGCGCGTGTTGTGACGATGCAGCGTGCCCGTCTGATGACAAACCTGACCCAGCTGCACGGCTAAAGGGAGCTGATGCCCATCGATCTCTGGTTTGCCTTCGTCCAGCAATTCATCTCTCCGGCGCAGCCCTTCGCCCCGCAGGCCGCGATCCTCATCGCCACCTTCGTCGGCCTTGCCGCTGCCAACGCGCTGGCCTATGCGCTCGCCGCCGACCTGATGCGCGCCCGCATCGCGCGGCCTAGCGTCATCCGGCGTCTAACCCAGGCGGGTGGCGCGACGCTCATCGCCATGGGCGCGCTGACGGCCACGCTGCGCCGGACACCGGGCTGACGCCCGGCAAACGCCCTTGAGGAGAGACATGTGAAGACCGTCAAAGACTACATCCGCACCATCCCGGACTTCCCCCATGAGGGGATCATGTTCCGCGACGTGACCACTCTCTTCGCTGATGCGCGCGGGTTCCGGATGGCCATCGACCAGCTGCTGCACCCCTATGCCGGCGCGGAGATCGACAAGGTCGTGGGGCTCGAGGCGCGCGGCTTCATCCTGGGAGGCGCCATTGCGCACCAGCTCTCGGTGGGGTTCGTGCCGGTGCGCAAGAAGGGCAAGCTGCCCGGGACCACGATCGAGCAATCCTACACGCTGGAATACGGCGAGGCGGTGATGGAGCTCCATGACGACGCGCTCGAGGCCGGTGAGCGCGTGCTTCTGGTGGACGATCTGCTGGCCACGGGCGGCACGGCAGAGGCGGGCATCAAGCTCCTCGAGCGGCTCGGCGCGAAGGTTATCGGCTGCGCGTTCGTGATCGACCTGCCGGAGCTCGGCGGACGCAAAAAGCTCGAAGCGCTCGGGATGGACGTGCACGCGCTGACCGAGTTCGAAGGCGCTTAGCGGCCCCGATGTTCCGCGCATAGGTGAGGCTTACGCCCCGTGCTCGCGATGCGCCTGCCCTGTGGCGGAGGCAAAACAGGCCGGTCGCCAAGGTTCGCTAACGCAGCATCACGCCCGGATTGAGGATGCCGTTGGGGTCGAGCGCGGCTTTCACGGCGCGCATCATGTCGAGCAGCGCAGGATCGCCATAGCGCTCCAGATCCTCCACCTTGAGCCGCCCCACGCCGTGCTCGGCCGCCACCGAACCACCATGGGCGTGGACGAGATCGTGCACCGTCCGCTTGATCTCGGCGCGCTGGTTTTCATGGTCCGCGCGGTTTTTGCCGGGCATGGGGAAGACGTTGTAGTGCAGGTTCCCGTCGCCCACGTGACCGAAGCAGTTGATGCGAAACTGGCCGATCTTGCCGAGCGCTTCGGTGGCCCCGGGGATGAAGGCGGGGATTTCCGACAGCGGCATGGAGATGTCGTGCGACGAGACCGATCCGATGCGGCGGTTGGCCTCCGGGATGTGCTCTCGGACGGCCCAGATCTCCTGCCGCTGCTGCTCGGATTGCGCGATGACGGCGTCCTGCGTGAGCCCCGCTTGATGCGCGGTTGTGAACAGGGTTTCAAAGGCTTGCGGTGCGGAGAGGCCCTTCGGGAGTCCCAGCTCGATGAGCGCGCACCATTCCGGCGGCGTCTCGAACGGCTGGCGGATACCGGGCAGCGTCTCGGACAGGAAATCGAAGCCCTGCCGGTGGATGAGCTCGAAAGCTGAGACCGCCTCGCCCACCTGCGCGCGCGTCAAGGCCAGAAGCTTCAGCGCCGCCTCGGCCGACGGCAGCGTGAAGATCGCCGTGCCTTGCTCTGCGGCCACGGGGAAGAGCTTGAGCGAGGCCGCGGTGATGATGCCCAGCGTCCCCTCCGAGCCGATCATCAGGTTGCGCAGGTCAAAGCCCGCATTGTCTTTCCTGAGGCGCGAGAGCCCGTGCCAGATCGTGCCGTCCGCGCGCACCACTTCGAGACCGAGGCAAAGATCGCGCGCATTGCCATAGCGCAACACGCCGGTGCCGCCCGCATTGGTCGCCAGAAGCCCCCCGATCCTGGCCGAGCCCTCGGAGGCCAACGACAGTGGAAAGAGCCGGTCCACCCCGCTCGCCGCGTCCTGGACGTCCTTCAGGATCGCCCCCGCCTCGGCGACGAGCACGTTTTCATCGGCATGGACGGCGCGGATCTTCGTCATGCGTTCGAGCGTGAGAACCACCGGCGCGGGAAGGCTCTCGGCCACTTGCCCGCCGACGAGCCCCGTGCCGCCGCCATAGGGGATGACAGGCACGCGTGCTGCATTGGCCTCACGCAGGATGATCGAGACATCTTGGACACTCGCAGGCGCGAGTACGAGGCCAGCGGACCCCGCGTAGCGGCCGCGCGGCTCCTCGAAGTAGCGCGGGGCCGCCTCACGGAACGTGGTCTCCGGCAGGGCGGCGCGCAGGCAGCTTTCGAATGCGGTGTCAGCTTCGTTCAGCATGGCGGGGGTAAAGCAGATCGTGCCGCGCGGGTCACTGCGGCTCCCGCAGGAATTGCGGGCGCAGGACGCGGATCGTGGGCCGGCTCGGCAAGTCGCGCAAGGACACTGTCACGCTCGTCTCCTCGCTCCGCTCGATGACGAAATCGCCTTCCATTTCGTTGAGGAAGCGCTCGAGGTTCTGCGGTGAGAACCAGTGCATCGGCAGCACGAGCGAGGACCGCAACCGCCCCAACATCTCCTTCACCTCGCCTGTGCTCAGCGTGAAGCCCCCATCCACCGGGACCATGACCACGTCGAGCCGACCGAGGGCGGCATATTGGGCGTCGTCCGGAGCGTGGTGGAGATGCCCCACATGGCCGATGCAGAGGCCCTCCACTTCGAAGACGAAGATCGAGTTGGCGTCCTCGTCCACCTCGTCGGAGCCGAAGGCGAAAGCACCGGGCCGGGTGTCAGTGGTGACGTTGCGCACAAGCATTTCGCCCACTTCGAGCCGGTGCGCGGCGGGCCGCCCCTCCTGCCACCAGCCCTCGAGCACGTGGGGGATCGCGGGGTCCGGCAGCGCCGTCCAATGCGTGTTGTGGGCGTTGTTCATCGTGACTACGTCGGGCACGAAATCCACCACGCCGATGAAGCCGTTATAGTCCGTCACCGCCGAGGGCCCGGAGGCCGATTGGATCAGGAACATCGAGTGATCGATGTAGGAAATCCGCACGCTGAAGGGATCGAGCGCGTCGCGGAAATTGGCCTTCTGCACGTATTCGAGGCCCGGTGCGGCGTCAGCGATGGCGATGCAGTGGCTGGGCCGCTCGGACTGGGCAAAAGCAGGCGTCCCGAGAAGGGCGAAGAGCGGGAGAAGAAAGCGCATACCCGAAGAATAGCGCGCCCGGCGAAGTGTCTAGGCTATCCCGCTTCCGTCTTGCCTCGGCGGTCGTGCCGGAGATTGGCGTAGAGCACATGGGTCCGCCAGCGGCCGGCGATCTGCAGGTAGCTCTGGGCCACCCCCTCGTACTTGAAGCCACTCCTCTCCAGGAGCCCGCGCGAGGCCTTGTTTTCCGGAAGGCAAGCCGCCTCGATCCGGCTGAGATCGAGCTCGGTGAAGGCGAAATGCACGAGCGCCGCGATCGCCTCGGACATGTAGCCCTCCCGGGCAAAGGGCTTGCCCACCCAGTAGCCCGTCGTGCCCGCCTGGGCAGGCCCGCGCCGGATATGATCGAGCGTGATTGCCCCCACGAGCCGCTGGTCGCTCCGCCGGATCATGAAGACGGGCACCGCCGTGCCCCCGGAGATGGAGCGATTGGCCCAGTAGACGCGGTTCGTGAAGCTTTTGCGGGTGAGGTGATCGGGCGCCCAGTGCGGCTCCCACGGTGCGAGGAATTCCCGGCTTTCCTCGCGCAGCGCGGACCAGGCGCGGTAGTCGCCATGCATGGGCGGGCGCAGCGTGAGCCGCTCGGTCTCGATCCGGACCTTGCTCGCCCGGTTGAATTTCAAGCAGCGAGCCTTTCCTGCAAGGTCTCGAGCGAAGGTACGTTCTTCAGCGGGCCGTAGACGGCCATCGCCATCCGCTTCTCCTCGGCCATCTTTGTGGCGAAGTCGCGGATGTCGCCGGTGGTGACGCTGTCGATGGATTGGATCATCTCGTCGAGCGCGGGCACCCGGCCCCAGATGGCCATCATCCGCGCGAGGCGCTCGGCCCGGGACGAGGGGCTCTCGAGCCCCATGAGCATCCCGGCCTTCATCTGCGCACGGGCGCGTGCGACCTCGGCGGCAGTCATGTCATCGGCCGCGCGCTTCAGCTCGTCCATGGTGATCTCGGCCAGCTCTCCCAGCTGCTCGGCGCTCGTGCCGGCATAGAGCGTGGTAAGGCCGGTATCGGCATAGGCGCCCGCCTGGGCGAAGATCGTGTAGCAGAGACCGCGCTTTTCCCGCACCTCCTGGAAGAGGCGCGAGGACATGCCGCCGCCAAAGGCCGTGGAAAAGATCTGAGACGTGTAGATCGCCGGGTCGCGGTAATCCGGCCCCTCGAAGGCCAGCGTGAAATGCACCTGCTCGAGGCCCTTGTCCACGAACCGGGCACCGCCGCCAAAGCTCGCCTTCTCGATCTCGAGGGGCGCGCGGGCCTCAAGGTGACCGAAGATCTTTTCAGCCTCTCGCACGATGGCGTCATGATCCACCGCGCCCGCGGCGGCGAGGATCATCTGGCCCGGCGCGTAATGCTCGCGCACGAAGGTGCTGAGATCGGCCCGTTCGAACGCGCGCACACGTTCGGAGGGGCCGAGGATGGTGCGCCCGATGGGCTGGTTTGGATAGGCCTCCTCCTGGAGCCAGTCGAAGATCACATCGTCAGGCGTGTCGAGCGCCTGCCCGATCTCCTGCAGGATCACGCCGCGTTCCACCTCGATCTCGCGCGTGTCGAAGACCGGATTGAGCACGATGTCGGAGATCACGTCGAGCGCCAGCGGCACATCGTTTTCCAGGACGCGGGCGTAATAGGCCGTCGTCTCCCGGCTCGTATACGCGTTGATGTAGCCGCCCACATCCTCGATGGCCTCAGCGATCTGGAGCGCCGTGCGCCGCTCGGTGCCCTTGAAGGCCATGTGCTCGAGGAAATGAGCGATACCGTTCTGCTCGGCGCGCTCATGGCGCCCGCCCGCATTCACCCAGACGCCGATGGACGCGCTCTTGAGGCCCTCCATGTGCTCGGTGACGATGCGAAAGCCGTTGGGCAGGGTGTGGGTCTCAAGGGTCAAGCGCGGCGGTCCCTGATGAGTGTTTCCAGTGCGGTGAGGTCATTCTCGGCCTCGGTCACCCGCTCGGGCCGGTCATACAGGTCGGCCATGCGCGGGGGCAAGGGGGGGCGAATTCCGGTGGCGGCCTCCACGGCGTCGGGGAATTTCGCCGGGTGGGCCGTGGCGAGCGTGACCATGGGCTCTTCGCCGATCTGCTCTTCGGCCACCTTCACACCCACGGCGGAGTGGGGGCAGAGAAGCTCGCCCATCGTATCCCGCGCCAGCGTGATCGTGGCTGCCGTTTCGTGCTCGTCCGAGCGTCCGGAGGAGAAGTGCTGGCGCAGCCCTTCGAGCGCGCCTTGGCTGATGTGGAAGCCGCCCGCCTTCAGCTCGGTCATGAGCTGCGCCACGGCGGCACCGTCCCGGTCATATGCATCAAAGAGCGCCCGCTCGAAATTGGAAGACACCTGGATATCCATCGACGGCGTGATCGTCGGGTGCACCTCGCCTGTGACGTAATCGCCCGTCGAGAGCGCCCGGTGGAGGATATCGTTGCGATTGGTGGCCACCACGAGACGCTTGATCGGGAGCCCCATGTGCTTGGCGATGTAGCCTGCGAAGATATCCCCGAAATTGCCGGTGGGCACGGTAAAGCTCACCTCGCGGTCCGGCGCGCCAAGCGCGGTCGCCGCGGTGAAATAGTAGACGACCTGCGCCAATACCCGCGCCCAGTTGATCGAATTGACGCCCGCCAGCCGCACCTCGTCGCGGAAGGCGAAGTCGTTGAACATGTCCTTCAGCTTTGCCTGGCAATCGTCGAACGTGCCGTGGAGCGCGAGCGCGTGGACATTGGCCTCCGTGGGCGTCGTCATCTGCCGGCGCTGCACCTCGCTCACGCGTCCATGGGGGTAGAGGATGAAGACATCGGCCGCGTCGAGCCCGCGGAAGGCCTCGATGGCGGCAGAGCCGGTATCCCCGCTCGTCGCGCCCACGATCGTCACCTTCTCTCCGCGGCGGGACAGCGCGATCTGGAAGAGCTGCCCGATGAGCTGCATCGCGAAATCCTTGAACGCCAGCGTGGGCCCGTGGAAGAGCTCGAGGAGGTGGTGGTTGGGCCCGAGCTGCACGAGGGGCGCGCGGGCAGCATGGCCGAAGCCCGCATAGGCGCGGTCGATCGCGCCGCGGAATTCGTCGTCTGAAAAGCTCTCGCCCACGAAAGGCCGCATCACGCGGTAGGCCACCTCCTCGTAGGGGAGGCCCGCCAGCGCGGCGATGTCGGGCTTGGACATCTGCGGGATTTCGGCAGGCACGTAGAGCCCTCCGTCGCGGGCCAGCCCGGTGAGCATGGCCTCCTCGAAGGTGAGCTCCGGCGCGTTGCCGCGGGTAGAGATGTAGCGCATGGGTGTCGGGCCTCAGGCAGTCTTGCGGCGTCCGCGGTAGAGGAAAAGCCCGCTCATTCCAACCCATACGGCAGCCATGCCGAACCATGTGACAGCATAGCCCAGGTGGTCGTTGGGGATGCCGCTCGTATCGACGGGAAAGGGCCGCACGCCCTCGAGCGGCGGGGTCACGGATTGCGCGATGATGAGCACGGGCTCGGTGCCGAGCGCCGCGGCCATCTCGCCCACGTCGCGGGCAAACCAGATGCCCGCCGCACGGTCGCGCTCGGGGGTGAAGCCGTCCACCTCGTCCGGCCAGTGCAGGTTGCCGGCCACCATGCGTGTCCCGCCCGGGCGGGGCCTGTCCTTGGCCTCGGTCGGGATGATCCCAAGATCGACCATCACGCGCCGATCGCCGGTCTCCAGCGCCCGGATCACGCGGTACCCTGCGCCGAAGCCCTTCGCGGAGACGAGCACATGCAGCTCCTCCTCCCCGAGGATGCCGGAGGCCGCCACGGCGTGGTAGCGGTCTGTTTCGGGCACGGGCGCGGCTGGCAGGGCCACCGGGTCAGCCGCGATGCTCGCTTCGATCTCCGCAAGCACGCCCTCTTTCCAGGCCAGCCGCTCGACCTGCCACAGGCCGAGCCAGAGCAGCACGGCCGTTCCGCCAAGCCCGAAGACTGCCAAGAAGATACTGCGCATCCCACGCTCCCAAAGGAAAAGGGGTGAGCCGGACCCACCCCTTCTTTGTGCCCCGTACCTCCCCCGGAGGGCCGCCGGAGGCACGCATTCTCTCAAGACTTCGACGGACGGGCTAAGCTCACGAACCCCAGATATAGATCGCCGCGAAGAGGAAGAGCCACACGACGTCGACGAAGTGCCAGTACCAGGCCGCCGCCTCGAAACCCATGTGGTTCTCTGGTGAGAAATGCCCGGCTCGCACCCGCAGGTAGCACACGAAGAGGAAGATCGTTCCGATCACCACGTGGATACCGTGAAACATCGTGGGCAGGATGAAGTTCGAGCAGTAGACCTCGCAGCCCTTGCCGAACCCGAAGGAGGCATGGGTGTACTCATAGACCTGGAAGACCGTGAAGAGGAGCCCGAGGCCCACGGCGATGAGGAGCCCGTCCTTGATGTCCTTGCGCACGTTGCCGTGCACGAGCGCATGGTGCGCCCAGGTGGCCGCGCAGCCCGAGCAGAGCAGGATCAGCGTGTTGATGAGCGGCAGGTGCCAGGGGTCGAAGGTCTCGATACCCACAGGCGGCCAGACGCCATCGACGGCGGGCGAGAGCGGGCCCATCGGGTAGAGCGCGTTCTTGAAGAAGCCCCAGAACCATGCCGCGAAGAACATGATCTCGGACATGATGAACATGATGAAGCCGTAGCGCAGCCCGATGAGCACCACCGGCGTGTGATCGCCCACGTGGTTCTCTGCCACGGTCTCTGCCCACCACGCATACATGGTGTAGAGCACGGCCACGAGGCCCATGAGGAACATCCAGGGCCCGCTGCCATGCATCCACAGCACCGCGCCGAAGAGCATGACAAAGGCACCCACCCCGCCAACGAAGGGCCAGATGGAAGGCGGCAGGATGTGATAGTCGTGGTTTTTAGCGTGGGCCATGTTTCCGTCCCTGGCTGGATCAGCCGTTAGTTGAGCGACGTTGCGCCTTGGTCATTGATCTCGAGCGCCGCCTGCTCTGCGTCTTCGGGCAGGTCGATCTCGTAGAATGTGTAGCTGAGGGTGATCGTGTGAATGTACTGGCCTTCGCGGTCATCCACGATCTCCGGGTCGACGTAGTAGGTCACCGGCATCATCACGGTCTCGCCGGGCATGAGCACCTGCTCTTCGAAGCAGAAGCAGTCGATCTTCGAGAAGAAGCTGCCCGCCTGATACGGTGTCACATTGTAGGAGGCCGTGCCGGCGATGGGCCGGCTCGTGGGATTGTGCGCCTCGTAGAAGGCCAGCCCAGTTTCGCCGATCCGGATATTGGTCGTGCGCACCTCGGGCTTGAAGGACCATGGCATGCCGGCCTCGGTGGAAGCATCGAAGCGGATCGTGATCTCCTGGTCGAGGATCTCGTCCGCAGCCACTTCGCTCACGCCCGTGGCGCCGCCAAAGCCCGTCACACGGCAGAACCAGTCGTAGAAGGGCACGGATGCATAGGCGAGGCCCAGCATCATGGCCGCCACACCTGCGAGCTTCAGAGCCGTCTTTGCGGGATGCGCGGTGTTCATGAGCCGTCCGCCGGAAGGAGTTCGGGCCGCAGCACGTGGTCAAAGCCCTGGCTGGCCCCGTTTTCCTGGATCTTCACAGCCGTGAGCGCGAAGAGGAGAACGATGAAGCCCACGAGGCAGGCGGCCACGCCGATGTTGCGGCTGCGACGCTTGACATGGACATCGCTGGTGACGTGTTCGAAAGACATCAGAAGAACCCTCCCCAGGCTCCTTGGGGCAGCACGGCTTCCACCCAGATCGCTCCGAAATGGAGGAAGAGGTAGAGAAGCGAGAAGCGGAAGAACGCCTTTTCCACCCGGAAATTATCAGCCTCCGCATCCGCCTCGTCACGGCGCCAGATGCGCACGGCGTCCCGCAGGAAGATCGCGTTGGCGATGACGGCGACCGCGAGGTAGACTGGTCCGCCGATGCCCGTGAAGGCCGCGACAATTGCGAGGATCGCAAGGAGGATCGTATAGGCCAGGATGTGCTGGCGCGTGGTCCGCCGCCCATGGGTCACCGTGAGCATCGGGACGCCCGCATCGTCGTAGTCAGAGCGCATGAAGAGCGCCAGCGCCCAGAAATGCGGCGGTGTCCACATGAAGATGAGTGCGAACATCAACACCGCTTCCACGGTGACAGAGCCCGTCACGGCCACCCATCCGATCATCGGGGGGAAAGCCCCGGCCGCACCACCGATCACGATGTTCTGCGGCGTGGAGCGCTTGAGCCACATGGAATAGACCACGGCGTAAAAGAAGATGGTGAACGCCAGCAGCGCCGCCGCCAGCCAGTTCGTCGTCAGCCAGAGCATCATGACGCTCAGCAGCGACAGGCCCAGCCCGAGATGGAGCGCATCGCGCGGCGTCACACGGCCCGAGGGGATCGGGCGCTTTGCCGTGCGGCTCATGACCCCGTCGATGTCGGCGTCCCACCACATGTTGAGCGCTCCAGAGGCGCCTGCCCCGATGGCGATGAAGAGGAGCGCCGCGAAGGCTTCCACCGGATGGAGGCCAGCGGAGGGCGCCGCAAGGATGCCCACCAGCGCCGTGAAGACGACCAGCGACATGACACGGGGCTTCAGCAGCGCGAAATAGTCGCCAAAGGTCGGCTCGTATTCCGGCGTCCCGGGTTCGGTCGTCGCGATATGGAGCGATGCGTCGGTCATTCGGCGGCAGCAACTTTCACGTTGGGAAGGGTCGTGGGATCACCGGCATATTCGTCGATCGCACCGGCGAGCCATGCATTGTAGGCCTCCTCGCTCACCACCTTCACGGTGATGGGCATGTAAGCGTGGGCGAAGCCGCAGAGTTCTGAGCACTGCCCGAAATAGACGCCCTCCTGCTCGGCCTTGAACCAGAGCTCGGCCAGGCGCCCGGGCACCGCGTCCTGCTTCACGCCGAAGGCCGGGATCGTCCAGGAGTGGATAACGTCGGCACCGGTGACCTGCATGACCACGGTCTTGTCCACGGGGACGACGACGGCCGTATCGGTGGCCAGGAGGAACTCGTCCTCGCTGTAACCCGCGGCGAGCAGTTCGGCGCGCACGTCATCGGTGAGTTTGTACTCGCCCGTGCCGATCATGTAGCTGTCGAACTGGAAGTCGTGGTCGACGTATTCGTAGCCCCAGTACCACTGGTAGCCCGTGACCTTGATGGTCAGGTCGGCCTCGGGGATGACCTGCTGCTTGAAAAGCACGGGCAGCGAGAACGCCCCGATGAAGACGAGGATGAAGACCGGCACGACCGTCCATGCCACCTCGAGCGTGGAGTGGTGGGTGAACGTCGCCGGCGTTTTGTTCTTGCGCTGATTGAACGCGTAAACGCAGTAGGCCAGAAGCCCCGTCACGAAGACCGAAATGAACGTGATGATGATGAGGATCATCGAGTCGAGCCAGACGATGTCGCGTGCAAGCTCTGTCGCCGAGGGCTGGAAGCCTGTCCCGGCCTGAACGGGCTTGCCGATGGTCTCGAGCCCGTCGAGTGCACTTTGTGCCGTGGCTGCGGTCCCGGCCAGCAAGCTGGACAGGGCGAGCGCGGCGGCGACGATCTTTGATTTTGGTGCCATGGTGGTCCTCGTGGCGCACGTGCCCCGGGTTGGGCTTTTGTGCGCGATGGTATTCCGTTGCCAGTTGAGCGCTTCAAACCATATGTCGGGGTGACCTCGCAATGCGCGGTAGGACGCAGGACCCGCGTCAAAACCGCGCTTACACGCTTGCCTTGCCCCAGCGTCACACTAGGAGCCGCCATGTCCCATGCCCCATTTCGCCCGTTCGAGACCCATCTGTCCGAGGCTGGCGCACTGACCCAGCTAAAGACCGCGACCGAGGGCGCCGATGACGGCGAGCTCTTTCTCGAGCGCCGCCGCTCGGAGACGCTCGTCTTCGATGACGGCCGGCTGCGGACGTCGAATTACAATGCCGCAGAAGGCTTTGGCCTGCGAGCCGTGCGCGGCGAGACGGCGGGCTATGCCCATGCCTCCGAGATCTCCGAGGCCGCCATCTCACGGGCCTCCGCCACCGCACGCCTCGCCGTGGGAGACGGCGGCGGCACGCTCGCGGAGGCGCCGCAGCACACCAATACCAAGCTCTACGCAGACACCGATCCCATGGCCGACGCTGAATTCCCGGTGAAAGTGGACACGCTCCGCGAGATCGATGCCTATGCCCGAGGGCTCGATGCGCGAGTGGTGCAGGTCTCGGCGTCGCTGTCGGCCTCCCTGCAGGAGGTCGAGATCCTCCGCCCCGATGGCGCGCGCTTCGCCGATATCCGCCCGATGGCGCGCCTCAACGTGTCGATCATCGTGGACGAGGACAGCCGCCGGGAGAGCGGAATGTCCGGCGCAGGCGGGCGGTACGGGCTCACCGGGCTTCTCGAGCCCGTGCATTGGAAAAGCGCGGTGGACGAAGCGCTACGCATCGCCCTTGTCAATCTGCGCGCCGAGGCGGCCCCCGCCGGTGTGATGGACGTGGTCCTCGGCGCCGGTTGGCCCGGCATCCTCCTCCATGAGGCGGTGGGCCACGGGCTCGAAGGCGATTTCAATCGCAAGGGGACCTCGGCCTTCGCGGGCCTGATGGGCCAGGAGGTGGCAGCCAAGGGCGTCACCGTGCTCGATGACGGCACCATGCCCGACCGCCGCGGCTCCATCACCTTCGACGACGAAGGCACGCCCAGCGCAAAAAACGTGCTGATCGAAGACGGAGTCCTCGTGGGCTACATGCAGGACCGCCAGAACGCGCGCCTCATGGGCGTGGCGCCCACGGGCAATGGCCGGCGCGAAAGCTATGCCCACATCCCCATGCCGCGCATGACCAACACCTACATGCTCGCCGGAGACGCGGACCCCGCCTCCATGGTCGCCGACCTGAAGGACGGCATCTACGCCGTGGGCTTTGGCGGCGGGCAGGTGGATATCACCAACGGCAAGTTCGTCTTCTCCTGCACCGAAGCCTACCGCGTGAAGAACGGTCAGGTGGGCGCGCCCGTGAAAGGCGCCACGCTTATCGGCGACGGCGCCACCGCGCTCAAGCATATCCGCGGCATCGGCAATGACTTCGCCCTCGATCCCGGCATCGGCAATTGCGGCAAGGCGGGCCAGTGGGTGCCGGTGGGCGTGGGCCAGCCCTCGCTCATGATCGGCGGGCTCACTGTCGGTGGCAGCCAGGTGTGAGGCTTCTCGCGCTCTGGGTGGCGACCGCCGGGGCGCTTCTCGGCTGGTCCGAGTACGTTTTCGTCAACGAGGGGCCAGCGCAGGCCGCGCTCGCGCCCGGCTGGCCAGGGCAGGTTCTGGCCATGTGGGGCTTTTATCTCATCCCCGCCGCGGCCTTTCTCGCGCTCGCGCGGCTTCGGGCGCTCACGCATTGGTGGCAGGCGGTGCTCGCCGGTGGCATCGTCGGCTGGGTCACCGAGGGGGTCGTGGTCCCTGCCGTCTACGAGGGCCCGCCGGTCTCCTTTGTCTGGACTTCGCTGGCCTGGCACGCGCCCGTGGATGTCATGCTGGGCCTCTGGCTCCTGCCGCGCCTACTGCGGGCGGACAGGCCGAGCTGGGCCCTTCCCGCGCTTCTTTTGCCCGCCGGGCTCGCAGCGGGGACATGGGCCCTCTGGACGACGGGGGACGGCGCCGAGGCGCTCAACATGACCCTCGGCGACTTCGCGCGGCTTTGCCTCATCTACACGCCCCTCGTTGCCCTCGGCGCGCTCGCTTGGGCGGCTTGGGAGCGCCAAGTCGCGCACCTTCCCGCCTGGGCGGCCTGGGGCGCTCTTGCGGCCTGCGCAGCAATTGGCTTGGTGCAAGGCCTTGCATTTCCTCTCTTTCTCGCCGCGCTCGCTGTCATTGTCGCGCTGGTGCTGTGGCTCTTCCTGCGCGCGGCCGCAGGACCGCGCGACCATGCCGCCGCGGCGCCCGTGCGGGCGCTGTGGTTCGGAGGATTCGGCATCTCGAGCATCGTGGCTTACGCTTTGTGGGGCGGAGCCGAGGCCGCGATGGATCAAGAAATACTCATACTTGCCGCGTTTTCTTCAGGCACTCTTATCTTTTTGGCCGCGTGCTGGCGCGGGTTTACTTTGCGTTAACCCAAATCCCGTAGCTCTGAAGATGCAAGTTGGCGGAGCCAGGGATGAAACCACAGGAATTTTCTTCCGCTCACCCCCCAATCCCACCCATCTCGGAAGAAGATGCTCTGATCTGTCTCCGCCTCTTGCGCTCCCGCCGTGTGGGACCGGCGACCTTCCACAGATTGCTCAAGGAAAACGGGTCTCCCGCAGCGGCCTTTGCCGCGCTGCCTGAGGTCGCGCGCGCCGCCGGAATCGAGGCCTACGAGCCCTGCCCCGAAGGTGTCGCGCGCGCGGAAATGGCGCGGGCCGCGAAGGCGGGCGCGCGTGCCCTCTGGCATGGTCAGGCGGGCTATCCGAGGCTTTTGGCCGAGGTCCCGGACGCGCCGCCGCTTCTCTGGGCGCGCGGGCCACTCGATCCTGATGCTGCGCAGCCGGTGGGCCTCGTCGGCGCGCGCAATGCCTCCTCGCTGGGTACACGGACCGCCCGCAGGCTCAGCGCGGATCTGGGCGCTGCGGGCCTCTGCATCGTCTCGGGCCTTGCGCGCGGCGTGGACGCGCAAGCACACAGCGCCGCCCTCGACACGGGCACCATCGCCGTCGTCGCCGGCGGGATCGACGTGCCCTACCCCGCCGAAAACACGCAACTTTTGGGCGAGATCGCCGAGCGTGGCCTCGTTGTCTCGGAGATGCCCTTCGGCACGCAACCGCAGGCGCGCCATTTCCCCCGGCGCAATCGCATCATCGCCGGGATCGCGCGCGCGCTCATCGTCGTGGAGGCCGCGGCCCGCTCCGGATCACTCATCACCGCGGAGATCGCGCTCGATTACGGGCGGGAGGTCATGGCCGTGCCCGGGCATCCCTTCGATGCCCGCGCAGGAGGCTGCCTGCGACTGCTGCGCGACGGGGCCACGCTCGTCCGCCACGCCGCCGACGTCCTCGACGCGCTCGACGTCCCTTCAGCCGCCCCGCGCCTCCCGCTCGAGGCCCCGCCAGCGCCCAAACGCCCACTACGTGAGACGGCCGCCATCCACGCGCGGCTCCTCGCGGAACTCGGACCCTCTCCCCTCGCCGAGGATCAGCTGATCCGCAGCGTCGCGGCCGCGCCCGCGGCGGTCTCCTCCGCTCTGCTGGAGCTGGAAATGGAGGGCCAGATCGAGCGGCAAACGGGCGGGCTTCTTGCGCTGAAATCGAGCTGAGACGCCCTCGCGCAGCAGATGGTCGATTGACAATCCTCGCGCCCTAACCATGTTCCGCTCACCGTAGTTCGCAGTAGGAAAGCGCCTCCCGCATGGCCGTTGTCGTCGTTGAGTCCCCCGCTAAGGCCAAGACAATAAACAAGTATTTGGGAAAGGACTTCACCGTTCTGGCCTCCTACGGCCACGTGCGCGACCTGCCGCCGAAAGACGGATCAGTGGATCCGGAGAACGGGTTTGAGATGCTTTGGGAGGTCGCGAGCGACTCGAAAAAGCACGTAAAAGCCATCGCCGATGCCCTTGCCGAGGACGGTGAGCTCATCCTCGCGACGGACCCCGATCGCGAAGGCGAGGCGATCTCCTGGCACCTCGAGGAGGCGCTGCGCAAACGCCGCGCGCTGAAGAAGGACACGCCCGTCAAACGCGTCGTCTTCAACGCGATCACCGAGCGAGCCGTGACCGAGGCCATGAAGCAGCCGCGCGAAGTCGACATGGAGCTCGTTGAAGCCTACCTCGCGCGCCGCGCGCTTGACTACCTCGTGGGCTTCAAGCTCTCGCCCGTCCTGTGGCGCCGCCTTCCCGGCGCGAAGTCAGCGGGCCGCGTGCAATCCGTCTGCCTGCGCCTCATCGTCGAGCGCGAGATGGAGATCGAGGCCTTCCGCCCCGTGGAGTACTGGGGCGTGCGCGCGCAGCTCGAGACGCCGCGCGGCCAGAGCTACGAGGCGCGCCTCGTCACCCTGGGCGGCAAGAAGCTCGAACGCTTCGACATCGAGAATCGCGCCGCCGCCGAGCTTGCCGTGCAGGCGGTCACCTCGCGCAAGCTCTCGGTGACGCAGGTCGAGGCGAAGCCCACCAGCCGCAACCCGGCTCCGCCCTTCATGACCTCCACGCTCCAGCAAGAGGCCTCCCGCAAGTTCGGCTACGGCGCGCGGCAGACGATGAACCTCGCCCAGCGGCTCTACGAAGCGGGCTACATCACCTACATGCGGACCGACGGCATCGACATGGCACCCGAGGCCGTGGTCGACGCCCGCAATGCCATCAAGGATCGCTACGGCGCGAGCTACGTCCCCGAGAAGGCGCGCACCTACAAGAACAAAGCCAAGAACGCGCAGGAGGCCCATGAATGCGTGCGTCCCACGGAGATGTCGCGCGCTCCAGATGAGCTCCGCGTCACCGACGAGGACCAGCGCAAGCTCTACGATCTCATCTGGAAGCGGACGCTGGCCTCCCAGATGGCGGGCGCGCGGATGGAGCGGACCACTGTGACCGTGGGCAGCGCTGACGGCCAGGTGGAATTGCGCGCCACAGGCCAGGTCGTGCTCTTCGACGGTTTCCTCAAGGTCTACGAGGAAGGCCGCGACGACGTCGAGGACGAGGACGACAAGCGCCTGCCACAGATCGCGGAGGGGGATGCCGCCCCGATCAAGGGCTCCTACCGCGAGGCATTCGAAAAGGCGGAGAAGGAGGATGACGGCGTGGTCGACGATGCCTCCGACGGCATGTTGCTGACGAAATCCGCTGTCATGAGCGCCGATGAGGGTGTCCTCGCCTCCCAGAGCTTCACACAGCCCCCGCCGCGCTACACCGAGGCCACGCTCGTCAAGCGCATGGAAGAGCTCGGGATCGGGCGCCCGTCGACCTACGCCTCCATCGTCACGACGATCCAGGACCGCGAATATGTCCGCAAGGACAAGGGCCGCCTCTTCCCCGAGGACAAAGGTCGCCTCGTCACAGCCTTCCTGACGAACTTTTTCCGCCGCTACGTGGATTACGACTTCACCGGCTCGCTCGAGGAAGAGCTCGACGACGTGTCGGCGGGCTCCCGCGAATGGAAAGACGTGCTCGACCGCTTTTGGAAGGACTTCTCGCTGGCCATCGGCGAAGCCATGGACCAGTCGATCACCGAGGTGCTCGAGAAGATCAACGAGGAGCTCGCGCCCCACATCTTCCCGCCGCTGCCCGGCGGAGGGGACCCGCGGCTTTGCCCGAATTGCGGGGAGGGCCGGCTCTCCATGCGCACAGCGCGGTCAGGCGGTGCCTTCATCGGCTGTTCGAATTATCCCGAATGCCGCTACACGCGGCCCTTTGGCCCTCCGCAATCGGAGGAGGAGGCCGCCGCTTCCATCCCGCCGGAGGGCAAGCTTCTGGGCCACGATGCAGGCGATGAGATCCGCGTCTTCAAGGGCCGCTTCGGCCCCTACGTGCAGCGCGGCGAGCAAAACGGAGACGAGAAACCGCCGCGCCAAGGCGTGCCGAAGGGCTGGTCGCCAGAGGGGCTCACGCTCGAAGAGGCGCTCAAGCTTCTCAGCCTCCCCCGCCTCATCGGACCTCATCCCGAGGACGGCGTGCCGATCTGGGCCAATATCGGCCGCTACGGCCCTTACCTGAAATACGCCGAGTCCATCTCCGACCGCGGCGGCGTGAACGCCAACCTCGAGACGATCGACGACGTGTGGGAGATCGGCATGAACCGTGCTGTCGAGGTCATTGCCTCGAAGCCAAAGCGCGGCCAACGCGGGCAGGCCGCTACACCCGTGCGCGAGCTGGGCGAGCACCCGGAGGCGGGCGGGCCGATCAACGTCTTCAAGGGCAAGTACGGGCCCTACGTGAAGTGGGAAAAGATCAACGCCACCATCCCCGACACCGTGGAGATCGACGACTTGACCGTGGCGCAAGCGGTGGACCTCATCGCCGAACGCGCCGCGAAATCGGGCAAGAAGGTCACCAAGAAGAAGCCCCCGGCCAAGAAGAAGAAGGCCGCGGCCAAGAAGGCCTAACGCCGGGAACCAGGCAAGCCCACCGGCGTTCTTCAGCTGACGCGTGAGGGCTTGCCATGGAAACCACGGACACGATGTGGAAACGCGCCATCGCGGGCGCGCGGATCGGGCTCCTTCGGTCTCATCCGGCCAAGCTCCTGCTTTTTGGCTATGTCTCCTACATCCTGCTCGGTTGGGCCCTCCTCGCCCTGCCGCCCATGCAGGCGCAGGCTGTTGCCGCGCTCGACGCGCTTTTCATCGCGACATCCGCCGTCTCCACCACCGGACTCGTGACCGTCGATCCCGGCACGAGCTTCACGCTGACCGGAGAGACCGTCATCCTCCTCCTCATCCAGCTCGGCGGGCTGGGCTACATGACGATCGGCTCCTTCGCTGTCCTGGCCGTGCAGAACAGGCTTTCGGGCGTCCGTGAGAAGACGGCGCGCGCGGCCTTCAATCTGCCCGAGGATATTTCCGCCCGGCTTTTCTTGCGCTCGGTCATCCTCTTCACGCTCGTGGTGGAGGTGATCGGTGCGGCGGTCCTCTTCCCGATGTTCGCCGCCCAAGGCGTGGAAGACCCGCTCTGGGCCGCGATCTTCCACGCGGTCTCGGCCTTCTGCACGGCGGGCTTTTCGCTCTTTGCCACCTCGCTCGAAGCGTTTCGCGACCATGCCGGCATCAGCCTCGTGATCTCGGCGCTCTCGCTTCTCGGTGCCATGGGCTTTCTCATCGTGGTCGATGGCTGGCGGATGCTCATCGGGCGCGCCAACCATCTGGGCTTTTATTCCAAGGTGATCCTGCGGGTGACTTTCTGGTTCCTCGTGGCGGGAACGGCTTTCATCTTCGTGGCCGAGCCCACGCTTCGCGATCTGCCGCAGACGGAAAGGCTCCTTGCCGCGTTCTTCCAGACGATGACGGCAACGACGACGGTGGGTTTCAACACGCATCCCATCGGTCCGCTCTCGCTCGGCGTGATCCTCATCATCACCTTCCTGATGGTCTTCGGCGCCTCTCCCGCGGGCACGGGCGGCGGCCTCAAGAGCACCTGCTTTGCCGCGCTCGTGGGGCTCGTGAAGAGCACGCTCAAGGGCCGCGACTGCGTCCGCTTCGCCAAGCGCCGGGTCCCGAATGACAAGCTCCAGACCGCCACGGCCTCCTTCGCGTTCTATTTCGGGATGCTGACGGTCGCGCTCGTGGCGCTCTCGCTCACGGAGGTGGGGCAACCTCTTGAGCTGCTGCTTTTCGAGGCGGCCTCGGCCATGGGGACGGTGGGGCTTTCCATGGGCCTCACTGGCGAGCTGAGCGATCTCGGCAAGCTCATCATCATCGTCTTGATGACGGCGGGGCGGATCGGCATCCTCTCCTTCGGGATCGCCCTTGCCACCCATGACGAGAGCCGGGAAGAAAAGGACGACAACAATCTCGTGCTCTGAGGAGAGGCCCGTGTATATCGCCATGAACCGGTTTCGCGTGATCGAAGGCTCCAAGGCGGAGTTCGAAGAGGTCTGGCTCAACCGCGACAGCTTCCTCAGGAACGAGCCCGGCTTCGTGGAATTCCACATGCTGCGCGGGCCGTCGAAAGACGGGATCACGCTCTACGCCTCGCATACCGTCTGGGCGGATGAAAAGGCATTCCTGAACTGGACGCGCTCCGAAAGCTTCCGCGCGGCACACAAGGGCGCCGGTAGCCGCAAGGCGCTCTACGACGGCCCGCCCACCTACGAGGGCTTCACGGCGATCCAGGAGATCAAGGCCTGATTGTGCAGGCGCAGCGAATTGACTCTCCCCGGCCTCGCTTGCAGGCTGCCGCCACACCTCGAAGGGACTATTCATGAAGAAAATCTACGGGTCCGCGGCGGAGGCTCTGGACGGGCTTTTGTTTGACGGAATGTTCATCGCAGCGGGCGGTTTCGGCCTGTGTGGAATCCCGGAGCTCCTGCTCGGCGCCATCAAGGAGGCGGGCACGAAAGACCTCACATTCGCCTCCAACAACGCGGGCGTGGACGATTTCGGCATCGGGATCCTGCTCCAGACGCGGCAGGTGAAAAAGATGATATCCTCATACGTGGGCGAGAACGCCACCTTCATGGAGCAGTACCTCTCGGGCGAGCTCGAGCTCGAGTTCAACCCGCAGGGCACGCTCGCCGAGCGCATGCGCGCGGCAGGCTGCGGTATCCCGGGCTTCTACACCAAAACAGGCGTGGGCACCGTCATCGCCGAGGGCAAGGAGCACAAGGACTTTCCCAACCGCGACGGCGAGATGGAAACCCACATCATGGAGACCGGCCTCTTCGCGGACCTCTCCATCGTGAAGGCTTGGAAGGCTGACGAAACGGGCAACGCCGTATTCCGCAAGACCGCGCGGAATTTCAATCCGCCCGCGGCCATGTGCGGCAAGGTCTGCATCATGGAAGTCGAGGAGATCGTGCCGACGGGATCACTCGACCCCGACGCGATCCACCTGCCCGGCATCTACGTCAACCGCCTGATCCAGGGCGCACACGAGAAGCGCATCGAGCAACGCACCACGCGAGCGAAGGAGACCGTCTAATGCCCTGGGATCGCAATCAGATGGCCGCGCGGGCTGCAGAAGAGCTCGAAGATGGGATGTACGTCAATCTCGGGATCGGCATCCCGACGCTCGTGGCGAATTACGTGGGCGACAAGGACATCACGCTTCAATCCGAGAACGGGATGCTCGGGATGGGCCCCTTCCCGTTCGAGGGGGAGGAGGACCCGGATCTCATCAATGCGGGCAAACAGACCATCACCGAGCTGAAGCGCACCGCCTATTTCGACAGCGCGACGTCCTTCGGCATGATCCGGGGCGGCAAGATCGCAGCTGCCATTCTCGGTGCAATGGAAGTGGCCGAGAACGGCGATCTGGCGAATTGGATGATCCCCGGCAAGCTCGTGAAAGGCATGGGCGGGGCCATGGACCTCGTAGCAGGCGTCGGCCGCGTCATCGTCGTCATGGATCACCAGAACAAGGCCGGTGTCTCCAAGGTGCTGAAGGAGTGCACCCTGCCGCTCACCGGCGCAGGCGTGGTAGACCGCATCATCACCAATCTCGGCGTGCTCGATGTGGTGGAGGGCGGTCTGGAGATCGTGGAGCTGGCCGAGGGTGTGTCGGAAGACGAACTGCGCGCGGCCACGGAGGCGACGATCCTCTGATCGTTACCGCGACCCTCACTGCCTGAGCGTGATCGGATTGTTGGGGTCGTCGGGCACATCGCCCGAGGCCTCAGCATAGTAATGATAGGCCGTGAAAAGCGCGGCCGCGAAGACGGCCAGCACCGCCAGGCCCCCAAGGGCACCGAAATTGCGCGACGCATTCTGATCGGTCTCGCTGTCAGCTGAGGCCATGGTCTTCTCCTTCTGGAGCGGATTAACGGTCGGCGCGCTGCTCGGTTCCCGCCGGGATCTGCGCGCCCGACGTGAGCTCCGGCTTGGCCAGGAGCGAGGTCGTCGAAAGCATGAGGATGCACGAAAAGAGCGTCACCACGACGAGGCCCGTCATGATGAGGAGCGGCCAGCGGTGCCGCGCCATTTGCACGGTCAGGGTCTCGTCTGTTTCCAAGGCAGGTCTCCTCGCTTGCGCGGACATGCGCCGAACCCTACGTGGGGTGCCAGAGGCTAGCGCCTTCTGGCGGCGCGACCACCCGAGCGGAGAAAAGCCCCATGATCACGGAAGAAATTGACGGCAAGAAAGGGCGCTACGTCCTGCAGACAGAAGCAGGCGAGGCGGAGATGACCTTCTCCATCGCCTCGGAAGCGCTGCGCATCGTCGATCATACGGGCGTCCCCGATACCATGCGCGGCACGGGCGCCGGGCGCGCGCTCGTGGAGCATCTCGTGGCCGACGCCAGGAAGAAGGGCTTCAAGGTGGTCCCGCTTTGCCCCTTCGTGAATGCCGAGCGCCGCAAGCACCCCGATTGGGCGGAGGTGTTTCAAGTCTAACTCCTCGCCTCGGCCAAGGCATGCGCCTTGCATGTCCTCTCCCAATGCGCGCGAAACCAGTCCCCTCTGGGATCGTCGCGGGCGGCAAGTGCTTCAGCGCGTCACGGCTTATTGTTTCGACTTTCCGCACAACTCCACAATCTTGCCCCAATTGAGGGCTACCGGCGGAGGCAATGACAATGAGCAGTACCGACATGGCAGGCCGTCGCCGCAAGGCGTGGATTGACAAAGCATTGATGGCCGCCCTCCTCGGGATGGTGGTGCTCGGGCTCGTCGGGCTGGCCTCGGCCACCGGATGGCATGCGACACTCTCCCAGTTGGCAAAGCTCTCGCTGCAGGCCGTTCTCTTTCTCCTGCTCCTGAGCATCGGCAACTACGCCATGCGCGCCGTGCGTTGGGATCTCTTCGCGCGGGAGCTGGGCGTGCCCACCTCCCTCGGCACAAACGTCCGGCACTATTTCGGCGGCTTTGCCATGACGGTCACGCCGGGCCGCGTGGGAGAGCTCATCCGCATGCGCTGGCTCAAGGCAGAGGCCGACTGGAGCTTTGAGCGCACCGCGCCGCTCGCGCTGGTGGACCGGGCCGCGGATCTCGCGGCCATGGGTGCCATGCTTGCCGTGGCCGTCGCGCTTTCGACCATGGGCACGGGTCTCGCGCTCTCCATCGCACTCGCTTCCGTCTGCGCCGCCATCATCGCCACCCGGCCCTCGCTGCTCTCCGCGCTCGTGAGCGGTGCTTACCGTCTGACCGGACGCTTCCCGCGGCTCATGGCCCGCGTGCGCAGTTCCGCGCGCTCCATCGCCGTCTTTTCGACGTCCCGCGTCATCCTTCTCGCCGGCATCCTTTCGGTGCTGGGCTGGCTCGCGGAGGGCTGGGCCTTCCACCTGCTCCTTGTCTGGATGGGCGCGCCGCTCCCCTTCTGGACGGCGGTCTCCATCTTCCTTTTCGCGACCCTCGCGGGCGGCCTCACCGGCGCGCCGGGCGGGATCGGCGGTGCCGAGGCCGCCATGGTCGCTCTCCTCACGCTCGAAGACGTTCCCCTCGATGTCGCCGTGGCCGCCACGGCCGTGATCCGGCTGACCACGCTCTGGTTTGCCATCGGCATCGGCGTGCTCGTCTTCCCCTTGGCCGAACGAAAGGCACAGAAAGCACGCGATGGTCTGGCGCACTGACACTTATACAGGCTGGGGCCGCGCCCTCAGCGCCACGGGCGAACTCGCCCGTCCGGAGCGCCGCAGCGCGCTTCTTTCTCTCGAAGCTGCCCCCGCCATCGGAAACCGTCGCTCCTACGGCGATGCCTGCCTCAACGATGCGGGCCGCGTCATCGATCTCTCGCGCCTCGACCGCATCCTCGATTTCGACCCGCTCACCGGGCTCCTTCACGTGGAGGCCGGCGCGACCATGGCGGATCTCGTGCGGACCTTCGCACCCCGCGGCTGGCTCCTGCCGGTCATGCCGGGCACGGGCTTTGCCACGGTGGGCGGCGCGATCGCCATGGATGTCCATGGCAAGAACCATCACCACGCGGGCAGCTTCGGCGCCCACGTGACGGAGATCGAGCTGCGGCAGGGCGAAAAGGTCACGTCGATCACGCCGGGCAGCGCTGTCTTCAATGCCACTGTGGGGGGCCTCGGGCAGACCGGGGTCATCCTCTCCGCGCGCATCCAGCTCTCCGCCATTGACGGCAGTGTGATGCGCGTCAGCGAGCGCCGCATGGGCGGCTGGGACGAGTTCATCGCCGAGCTCGACGGCTCCACCGCGTCCTATTGCGTGGGCTGGATCGATGCGACCGCCCGCGGCAGCGCGCTGGGTCGCGGCATTCTGGAGGAGGCGGAGGTCGCCGAGGGCAGCCCGCCCAAGGCCGGGAAACCACGGTCCGTCCCCATCAACGCGCCGGGCTTTGCCCTCTCCTCCCCGGTCGTGCGCGCATTCAATGCCGCCTATTTCCGGCGGGTGCCGCCCACGGGGCGCACCGTGAGACGCCGCTTCGAGGACTTCTTCTTTCCGCTCGACCGGATTCACGACTGGAACAAGCTCTATGGCAAGGCGGGCTTTCACCAGTTCCAATGCGTCGTGCCGCTCGCCGAGGTCGGTGCCTTGCGCGGGATGCTCGAGACCGTGGCCCGCTCGGGCCGCGCCTCGCCTCTGGCCGTGCTCAAGCGCCTTGGTCCGGGTGGATCGGGCCTCATGTCCTTTCCCATGGAGGGCTACACGCTGGCGGTCGATATTCCGGCCAAGGGCCGCGCCGAGGCACTTCTGGCCGAGCTAGAGGCCGCGACGCTCGAGGCCGGTGGCCGCATTTACCTCGCCAAGGACGCGGTCGCAGCGCCCGCCACCATCCATGCCATGTATCCCGGGCGGGAGGCATGGGCGCAGGAAGCCGCCAAGGCCGATCCGGAAAGCGCCCTCCTCACTGACATCGTCCGAAGGCTCGAATTGAGGAGCGCGCCATGACGCAAGACACCTGGCTCATCCTCGGGGCCACATCCTCCATGGCCCGCGCGCTCACCCGCGCCCTCGCAGACCAGGGGGCGGGCCTCATCCTCGCCGGGCGCGACATGGCCGACATGGAAGCCACGGCCGCCGACGCCGTGGCCCGCGGCGCCCGCATGGCAAAACCATTGATCTTCGATGCGCGGGACCCGGCGACCTTTCCAGCCCTGATCGACGCCATGACCGCCGAGGAGGGCACGCTCAACGCCGCTGTATTCGTGGGCTCCATGCCACCACAGAGCGCCATCGACGCCGACCCCGCGCTCATCGATGGCACGGTGACCGACAGCTTCAGCGGCCCCGCACGGCTCCTACAGATGCTGGCCCCCGAGATCGAGGACAGGGGCGGCGGCACGGTCGTCGGCGTGGGCTCCGTGGCCGGAGACCGGGGCCGCGTGGGCAATTACGTCTACGGCGCGGCCAAGGCAGGCTTCCACACTTATCTGAGCGGCCTGCGCAACCGCCTCACCCGCGCGAGCGGGCACGTCGTGACGGTCAAGCCCGGCTTCGTCGACACCGCCATGACCTGGAACGTGGAGGGCATGTTTCTCGTGGCCCCGCCGGAGAAGGTCGCGACCGATATCCTGAAGGCCGTGGAGAAGAAGCGGAACGTCATCTACACGCCCGGGTTCTGGTTCATCATCATGACCATCATCCGCCTCGTCCCCGAGCCCATCTTCAAGAAGCTTTCCATCTAGGCGCTGCGGCGCCTTGCCTGGACCGGGCGAGCCTCAGAGGCCGAACCAGGTGCTCCAGAGGCCCGCGGCGTAGAACATCAGCGAGAGCGTGATGAGGAGGATCCCCACGCCCATCTTGTCCCGCAGGGCGAAGACGATGGGATCGTAATCCTGCTTGCCACCATAGCCCAGCACGACCATGCGCAGAAGCCAGGCGGCCATCGGCACCATGGCAATCCAGAGGATCCAGCGCGTTGGATAGAGCGCAAGCGCCTGATCGCTGAAGGTATAGAGGAAGAAGACGACGAGCGCGCCCACTGAACCGAGGGCCGAGACGTTGAGCAGGTCTCCACGATCGGGCCGGCCATAGCCGCGCCCGGGGAGACGCTCGTCCGAGGTCGCCAGGGTGAGCTCGGTGAGACGCTTCACGCAGCCCAGCGTGATGAAGATCGGAAAGATGAAGATCAGCATCATCGCCGAAGCCTCCACTTGCGTGGCCGCGGCCCCCGCCACGACGCGCAGCGTGTAAAGCGTCGCCAGCGTCGCGATATCGACCCATCGCAGGCGCTTGAGCGTGAGCGAATAGGCGAGCGACAGCGCCATGTAGAGCGCCACGACGCCAAAAAAGGCCGCCCCGAGATAGAGCCCGAGGCCGAGCGCCACGAGGATCAGGACCGCAGAAGTGGCCATGCCGACGGCAATGGGGACCTTGCCCGAGGCAAAGGGGCGCTTGCACTTCTTCACGTGGAGCCGATCCGCCTCGAGATCGAGAAGATCGTTGACGATGTAGATCGCGCTGGCCGCCGCCGAGAAGGCCGCGATGCCCAGGAGCGCGAGGAGGAGCGTCGAGAGCCCGAATTCATGGGCGGCGATCATGGGCAGGAGGAGCAGGACGTTCTTCACCCACTGGTGGGGCCTCAGAGCGCGCAGGAGGTCCCGTGGAGACCAACCTCCCGCAATCGGGGTCACCGGGTGCCCCTGCCCCGCGAGGCGCTTACGCGCGCCTCCCGGGTCGCCCACGACGATGGCCGCCTGCGCGCGCTCCCAGACCGGACGGTCCGCGGTGCTGTCCCCGGCGTAGATGTAGCCGGAGCCGCCGCTCGCCTCCTCGAGCGCTGCCGCCTTAGCCGCGCCCTTCAGGTTGCGCCCGGGCTCGGAGCCCAGCGCCGCGTCAAACCCGTGGATCTGCGCCAGTTCCTGCACAAGCCGCGCATCGGATGCGGAGGCGAGCGCCACGTCGTGCCCTTCGGCACGGGCATCGGCTGCGATCTCGGCGATCTCTTGGCGCACCGGCATGAGATCGAGCCTAAGCGTGGTGATCTCCGCCAGCGCGGCCTTCAGCGCGGCCGGGTCCCGTCCATGGCGAAACACCGCCCCGAGGGTGGCCAGTGGCGCCTGCCCGAGCCCGGCCCAGAAGCTCTCGAAGAGCAGGTCGGTCTTCAGGAACGTCCCATCAACATCGAGAAACAGCGGTGCCTTGGCCAAGTCACCCCTCCCCGCGCGCGAAGACACAGCCGTCGGTGAGCAGCAGCGGCGGCGTCTGGCAGAGGCCGCGCGCCACGTCGTAGGCCGCCAGCACGCGCGGAATGTAGTTGCGCGTCTCCGCATAGGGTGGCACGCCGCCATGGTCCCGCACCGCGCCCTCGCCTGCATTGTAGGCCGCGAGCACGAGGAGCGGGTCATCGTCGTAGAGACCCATGAGGTAATCGAGGAGGGCCACGCCGCCCTTGATGTTGTCTGCGGCGTCGAATGCATCGGTGACGCCGAACCGATCCGCGGTGGCTGGCATGAGCTGCATGAGGCCCTGCGCACCGGCGCGGCTCACCGCGTCGACATCGCCGGCGCTCTCCACGGAGATGACGGCAAGCACGAGCGCGGGAGAGACCCGCGTTCCCACGGTCGAGCCCAGCATCGTCGCGCCATAGGCATCGGCGATGGTCTGGAGTGACTGGAGGCGCGGTGCTGGCGCGTTGCCTGCGCTCTGGATGGTCTCCAACGCCTCGAAGAGCCGCCCGGCTTCGGCGGCGCTCCGCTCCGTTGCATGCGCCTCCCAGAACCACGGATAGGCGTCGTTTCCGCGCGCGGGCGCCGGCGAGGCCGCGGCGCGGGTGGCGCCAGCCTCCGCCTCGCTCCCCGTATCTGACGGGGGCGCGGCCTTCGGCGCGATCTGCACTGTGATGAACTTCCGGGTGCCGGAGGCCGGGGGCTTCACGCGCTTGAAGGTGAAATCACGAAACGCGGGCGGGCTCGCCTTCTCTGCTGACTCGGCGGCCTCCTGCGCGGCAGAGACGCCCGCAAACGCGCACCAGAGGCCCAGCGCCAATGGGGCCAGGCGGCCGGAAAAACCATGCATCATCTCACGAGGTCCTGCTCCGCCTCTTGTTGTTGGGCGAAGTCTACAAAAGTTCGGAGTGCCGCGCCAGCATCGGCAATCGATCCAGATAAAATGCTCCGAATACACGCGCATTGGTGCTTTTTCAGTCGACAAAAATCGCAAAAATCTCGCGCTGGAAATAAAAATTAATACATTAAATCAGTGGCTTATTAGAAAAGCGTGGCGGTCGGCTAACTTCTGCAAAATTGCACGAATGCTGCCTAATTCGCGCCCCATTCAAAAGGCCATATGCCGCCATACCCCGACGGGCTTGGGCACAGAGAGGCCGCCCTGTTTTCCCGCCGAGGTGAGTGAAAGAGAGCGAACATCCTCGAGAGGGACTAAGACCATGATGAACTTCTTCAACAAATTCCGCCGTGACGAAGACGGCGCAGTGACCGTCGACTGGGTTGTGCTGACCGCCGCCATCGTCGGCCTCGGCATCGCCGTTCTCACGACCGTTTCCGACGGTGTGGGCGTCATCTCCAACGACATCGAAGCAGAACTGTCCACGATGTCCATCCGCCAGTACTCGTTCTAATCGAGCGTAGAGCAAGGATCAGACCAATGATGAACTTCCTCAACAAATTCCGCCGCGACGAAGACGGCGCAGTGACCGTCGACTGGGTCGTGCTGACCGCAGCCATTGTCGGCCTGGGCATCGCAGTCCTCACCACCGTTTCCGACGGCGTGGGCGTGATCTCCAACGACATCGAAGCTGAACTGTCCACGATGTCCATCCGCCAGTACTCGTTCTAATCACTGCCGGGGTGTAGTGGGATGTTCCGAGTGTTCGGTAACTTCTGGAAAGATCAAAAAGGTGCAGTGACCGTCGAATGGGTCGTCCTGTTCACGCTCTGCACCTTCTTGGCCATGGAGATGTTTCTTCACATCCGCCAGGGCGTCCATGAATTTGCCGACCACGTGCAGACCGATCTGCCGGACTACACCGTCACCCCCTACGAGTGATGCGAGACTGAAAAGCCATGGCCGCGCCCGCTCAGGGCGCGACGCAATATTCCTAGTAATTCGTGCACTAAGAGGTGGCCCCGTGAGACATACCCCCTTCCTGCATCGGTTTCTTCGGGACGAAGACGGAGCCGTCACCATTGACTGGGTCGTTCTGACCGCCGCACTCATCGGCCTTTGCCTGTCTATCTTTGTCTTCTTCGGAGACGGCGTCGGCGTCGTCGGCGGCGAAGCCAGCGCACATCTCGAAGACATCGGCAGCAAGATCGAGACGGGTACCATTCTCAACCCTTGGTAACCCCGCCGCACAGATCCCACCGAGAGCCCTGGTCCTGACCGGGGCTTTTTTGATTTCGGCGTGACGACCACGCGCGCCCCGGCAAAGCCCGACGTTTTCCGAACCAAATCCCTCATTCTGACATTTTTGCCCACGAAACGGGCGGGGCAAATCGAGTTACCACGGCCGGGGGAATGGGTGCGGAACTTCGAAGGAGACCAAGTTGCCGATGTTTCGCCACCAGAAGCCGACGGGAGGCGCTTTGCGCCTTTCCATGGACTGGATCGTGCTCGCGCTGGGGCTAATCGCCCTCGGCGCGGGCGCGGCCGCCCTGGTCTTTGACGGCGGTACCCCCGGGCTGGCGCTGCCCGGCGGCGCCGAGGCCGCGACCGACGTCGCGCTTCAGGCGCTCAACTAGGGCTCACCGCGGCCCGAGTGCGCAGAATTTCCGCCCCATGACCACGATTTCGCCTGAATCTCCTGCCATGTGGCATTCGGAGTAGTCTTAAACGCCGTCTAATGGCGTGAACACGAATTGAGGGTAACGTCATGCGTATGGTTTTCGGACTTGTTCTTATCGTAGGGATCGCCCTCGCCGGGGGCGCTGTCTACATGGCGCAGGGATACATTTCTGAGCACCGTGCCGCGCTCGCCGCGGAGCGAGCATCCAACGTCCCCCTCACCGATCTCATCGTCGCACGCGAGAGCGTGCAGTACGGCGACGAACTCACTGAAGAGCACATCGCGGTCATGCGCTGGCCTGTGCCTGCCGTGCCGGAGGGCGCTTTCATGAGCCCCGACGAATTCTTCTCGCAAGGTCCGAACGAGTTGCGGGTGGCCCTGCGCTCCATCGAGCGCGGCGAGCCCATCCTCGGCGTCAAGGTAACCGAGCCCGGTCAGGGCGCTGGCCTGACGTCGCTTCTGCAGCCGGGCATGCGCGCCTTTACTATTCGTGTGGATGCGCAGACCGGTGTCTCCGGCTTCCTGCGCCCCGGCGACCGGGTCGACGTGTTCTGGTCTGGCCAAGCGCCCGGAACGGCCCAGCGTCGCGGTGAAGAAATCACGCGCCTGATCGAGCCCGGCATCGAGCTCATCGCCGTGGACCAGAGCTCCACGCCGAGCGAGGCAGAAGTGGCCGTGGCGCGCACCGTCACCGCCCAGGTCTCGCCGCAGCAGGTCGCGCGCCTCGCACAGGCCCAGAATTCCGGCCGCCTGTCGCTCGCCCTCGTGGGCGCGCGGGATGATACGGTCGCCTCCGCCGACGAAGTGAACCAGCGCCTGCTTTTGGGCGTCGAGGAAGAACAGGTCGTCGAAGTGCAGCGCGAAGAGACGTGCTCCATCCGGACCCGCCGCGGCGCGGAAGTCGTTGAAGTGCCGATCCCCTGCACGGACTGATCGCACAACAAACGTATGAAAGGCCCCCTCGGGGGCCTTTTTTGTTGCACATAACCAACACGAAGAAAGGCGCTCAAATCATTGATTCTTGCGTCAAAAGCGTTTTGCGGGCATGGTTGATAAAAGTGCGGGCGAAAGATCCGTGTGTTTGAGGCGTGATCGGAGGCAGGTCACATGACATTTAAGACCCTTCTTGCCACAGCAGCGCTGGGGCTTTCTCTTGCGTTCTCGGCTCCTGCGAGCCCCGTCGAGGCGGAAACCCTGCGCGTGATGCGCGGGGCGCCGACGACGGCGCTCAACGTGCCGATCAGCCGATCGGTGGTCGTGGAGAGCGACGTGCCCTTCGCGGAGCTGACGATCGCGGATCCCAACATCGCGGACATCTCCACGCTGTCGGATCGCACGATCTATGTGCTGGGCCGCGCCCCGGGGCGGACGTCGCTGACGCTGCTCGGGCCCGACGGCCGGCTCATCACCAACGTGGAAATTCGCGTGGCGCCGGACATCTCCGAATTCAAGGAGCGTCTGCAGCAGATCCTGCCCAACGAGGGCATCGAAGTGCGCACCGCCAATGACGGCATCGTCCTTTCGGGCGCCGTAAGCTCCATCGCACGGATGGACCGCGCCCTCGACCTCGCACAGCGCTACGCGCCCGGCCGCGTGTCCAACCTCATGGTCGTGGGCGGCAATCACCAGGTCATGTTGAAAGTGCGCTTCGCTGAAATGAGCCGCTCGGTGGCCAAATCCCTCGACGGCGGTCTCGTCGCCCAGGATGAAGGCTCCATCATCGCGGGCGGCGGCTCCGGCGGCATCGCACCGAACGAAGACGGCCAGTTCGTTAGCATCTTCGCACAGGCCGCGAACGCAGCGGGCGCGGCGATCTTCGGCTTCGACGTCGACAGCCTGCGCATCGACATCCTCCTCGAGGCGCTGGAGACCAAAGGCTTCGTGCGCACCCTCGCCGAGCCCAACCTCGTTGCTCTTTCGGGCCAGGAAGCCACCTTCCTCGCCGGCGGCGAATACCCGGTGCCAGTGGCCCAAGGCGAAGGCGAAATCTCCATTGAATACAAGCCCTTCGGCATCGAGCTCAACTTCACGCCCCGCGTCGTTGACGGCGACACGATCAATATCGCCATGCGCGCGGCCGTGAGTGCCATCGACAGCTCGAACGGCATCACCTCGGGCGCCTTCACCATCGACGCCTTCTCGCGCCGCGAGACCTCCACGACCGTGGAGATGCGCGACGGCGAAAGCTTCGCCATCGCGGGCCTCCTCGAAGACGACTTTACCGACATCAACAGCCAGGTGCCGTGGCTGGGCGATATCCCGATCCTCGGATCGCTCTTCCGCTCTGCCTCCTTCACGCGCGACCAATCCGAGCTCGTGATCATCGTGACGGCGCACCTTGTGAGCCCGGTGAAGGGCGATGTGCTCGCGCTGCCGACGGACCGCGTTGCGATCCCCTCGGAGCGTGACCTCTTCCTCTTCGGTCGGACCACCGGGAGCACGCCCTCGGTCGGCGCAGCGGCGGAAGTTGCCAAACAGGACTTCAGCGGCTCCTATGGCTATGTTCTTGATTAATCACGCAATCGCAAAGAGCGGAGACGGCCCATGAAACACGTAGCAGCAGCCATCGCCAGCCTGGCATTGCTGACGGCCTGTGCCTCGCCGCAGCAGTTCGCCAATTTCAACGCCCGCGAGGCGGGGGCGCCCCTCGACGAGGGCGGCTTCGGGAACCCGACGGTCAACAACATGCTTGTCATGACCGGCCAGAGATCGGCAGCCGTGGACCTCGGCGCGCGCTTTGCCTCGCAGGTGCCCACGACGATCAACTTCGCGTTCAATTCCACGGCCCTCGACGCCACGGCGCGCGCGGTGCTCATGGAGCAGGCGAACTTCATCCGGCAATTCCCGGAGGTGCGCTTCCGCGTCTTCGGTCACACCGATGCCGTGGGCTCGAATGCATACAACAAGCGCTTGGGGCTTGCCCGCGCCAACGCGGCGGTCCACTTCCTGAGCCAACAGGGCATCGAGCGCTCGCGCCTCGAGGCGGTGGTGAGCTTCGGTGAGACCCAGCCCATCGTGGCCACCGAGGATCGCGAGCGCCGCAACCGCCGCACCGTGACGGAAGTGTCGGGCTTCGTGCAGTCCCACCCCACCGTCATGCAAGGCAAATACGCCGAGGTCGTCTTCCGTGAATACGTGGAGAGCGCGACCGAGGACACCACCGTCGCGGACGTGGTCGCAGACCAATAAAACAAGGCCTTTGAGCCTCGGCGGGCCGCGATCTGATCGCGGCCCGCTTTCGTTTGAGAGCGGCGTTTCATCGCGCGGTTTGCCGCAAATCTCCACGACATTACTGAATTCCAGCCCAATTCTCGCCCCCTTTCCCCGCCACCCATGGATGCAGGGAAAAGTACGCATCCAACCGGGTGCACACTTTGTGGGGCAGATCATGTGAAGGGCATTGGGCCCGGACCTCCGCCCCTTTGAAGGCCGAAAGGCAAAAAAGGCAGGTCGCGATGAGCAGCGTGATGTTACAACCCGAACCACAGCCCTTGGTGGCGTGCACGATCAGTCGTGATGTCCAGAACTTCGATCTTCTGATCGAGGACATGGAGACGGCCCTGGGCGAACGGTGGGGAGATCTCGGATTCACCGAGGCCCTCGCCTTCTTTGAACAACCCGACGCGGAAGCGCTCGAATTCGTGGCCATCGCGCTCGACGAGCAGGACCAGGAACAACTCCACGTCATCACCGATATCGTGATGTCGGCGGCCACGAAGGGGATCAAGACGATCCTCGTGGCAGAGGATCTCTCCACGGCGACGCTCCACCAGCTGCTCCGGAACGGCGCCAACGAGTTCATCCCCTACCCGCTTCCGGAAGGCGAGCTGGCCCATGCCATCGAACGCCTCAAGCAACCGGAGCCCGAGGCCCTGCCGCCCGAAGAAATGCGCAACACGCTCAAGGCCACCGGTGACCGGCAGGCGGCGATCTTCGCCGTGCACGGGATCGCCGGCGGCTCCGGCTCCTCGACGCTGGCCACGAACCTCGCCTGGGAGCTTGCCAACATCGACAAGAAGAACCCGCCGCGGGTCTGCCTGATCGATCTCGATCTGCAATTCGGCAGCGCGTCGACCTTCCTCGACCTGCCCCGCCGGGACGCGGTCCTCGAGATGCTGCAGGACACCGAGAGCATGGACAGCGAAAGCTTCATGGCCGCGCTTCTGACGTACCATGACCGGCTCCATGTCCTGACGGCGCCCTCCGACATGGTGCCGCTCGACCTGATCACGCCCGAGGACATAGAGCGCATCATGGACATGGCGGCGGCCAACTTCGACTACATCATCGTCGACATGCCGAGCTCCCTCGTGAGCTGGACCGAGACGGTGCTGACCTTTGCCCATGTCTACTTCTGCACGCTCGAGCTCGATATGCGCTCGGCTCAGAATGCGATGCGCCTCAAGAAGGCCCTCCAGGCGGAGGAATTGCCCTTCGAGAAGATCCGCTTCGCGCTCAACCATGCGCCGAAGATGATGGATCTCGCAGGCAAGGCACGGATCAAGCGCATGTGCGAGAGCCTGAGCATCTCCATCGACATCCAGCTCCCAGACGGCGGGGCCCAGGTCACCCAGGCGGGCGACCACGGGGTGCCGCTTGCGGAAGCGGCGGGCAAGAGCCCGCTCCGCAAAGAGATCCAGAAACTCGCCGCGTCGCTCCACGACATCAACCAATCCGACGCCGAGGCGGCGTAGGGCTCCAGGAGGCACTACCATGTTCTCGCGTTACAAGAAGGACGACAAAGGGGACGCCGTCCCCGCTGCCGTGGCCGCGAAAGCGCCGGCCGCCAAGGCGCCTGAGCCGCGCCCGACGACGAAATCCGTCGTCGAGGCCCAGCGCAAGGTCCGCAAGGAGCAGCCCAAGAAATCGGCCCAGGCCGCGCCGATCGACAAGGAAGCGCGCCGCAAGGAGCGCCTTTCCGAGATCAAGCTCGAGCTGCACAAGTCGCTCCTCGACAACCTCAATCTCGCCGCCATCGAGACGGCGACCGAGAACGATCTGCGTCAAGAAATCCAAGCCATCGTGAGCGAAAGCCTCACAGAGATGGAGGTCGTGCTCAACCGCGAAGAGCGGCAGACGCTGAACCAGGATCTCTACGACGAGGTGAAGGGGCTCGGCCCAATCGAGCCGCTCCTGAAGGACGAGGACGTCAACGATATCCTCATCAACGGTCCGAAGCAGATCTTCGTGGAGCGCAAGGGCAAGCTCGCGCTCTCCGACATCACCTTCAAGGACGAACGCCACCTCCTGCGCATCATCGACAAGATCGTGAGCGCCGTGGGCCGCCGCGTCGATGAATCGAACCCCTACGTGGACGCCCGTCTGCAGGACGGCTCGCGCTTCAACGCGATGGTGCCGCCGGTGGCCGTGGACGGCTCGCTCGTCTCCATTCGTAAGTTCAAGAAGGACAAGCTGGCGATCAACGACCTCGTCACCTTCGGTGCCTTCACAGAGGAGATGGCCGCCTATCTCGAGGCTGCCGTCGCCACCCGGCTCAACGTGATCGTCTCGGGCGGCACGGGTTCGGGTAAGACGACCACGCTCAATGCGCTCTCGTCCTTCATCGATGACAGCGAGCGGATCCTCACGATCGAGGACACCGCCGAACTTCAGCTCCAGCAGACCCATGTGGGCCGCATGGAAAGCCGCCCCGCCAACGTCGAAGGCAAGGGCGCGGTGACCCAGCGAGACTGTCTGAGAAACGCGCTGCGGATGCGTCCCGACCGCATCATCGTAGGTGAGACGCGGGGCGAGGAGGTCATCGACATGCTCCAAGCCATGAACACGGGCCACGACGGATCGATGACGACGATCCACGCCAACTCCGCCCGCGACGGCGTGAGCCGTCTGGAAAACATGGTCGCCATGGCTGGCATCGAGATGCCGATCAAGGCCGTGCGCTCCCAGATCGCCTCGGCCGTGAACCTTATCGTGCAGGCGTCGCGCCTCCAGGACGGTTCGCGCCGCATGGTCTCGATCACGGAAGTGACGGGCATGGAAGGCGACGTGATCTCCATGCAGGAGATCTTCCGCTACCAGCGCACCGGGCTCACGCCCGACAACAAGATCATCGGCCACTTCACGGCCACCGGTGTGCGCTCGCACTATTCCGAGCGCTTCAAGATGTGGGGCTACGACCTGCCGCCGTCTCTCTTTGAACCAGTTGTTGCAGGATAAAGCCCATGTCCATCGGTATCGAACCGTTCATCTATGGCCTGATCTTCGTGGGCGTGCTCGTCCTCGTGGAGGGGCTTTATCTCACCGCCTTCGGCAAATCGATCTCGCTCAACAACAAGATCAACCGCCGTCTCGACATGATGAAGAACGGCGCGGGCCGCGAGGACGTGATGGAGCAACTCCGAAAGGAGATGAACCAGCACATCGCCGCACGGAAGATGCCGCTCTACTCGCTTTTGGCTGACAAAGCGCAAAAGGGCGGGATCGCATTCACCCCCTCCCAGCTCGTCATGGTGATGGGCCTTTTGTGCGTCGTGGCCTTCATCGGGCTCACGGTGGGCACGGCCACGGATCTGCCGATCCGCATCGGTGCGGCCCTCGTCATCGGCGTGGGCGGCGTGTTCCTTTGGGTGTCGAACAAGGCCAAGAAGCGCATGGCGCTCATCGAGGAGCAGCTTCCGGACGCGGTCGAGCTCATGGTGCGTAGCTTGCGCGTCGGTCACCCGTTCTCCTCGGCGCTCACGATCGTGGCCAAGGAGGTCCCCGATCCGCTCGCGTCCGAATTCGGCGTCATCTCCGACGAAAGCGCCTATGGCCGCGACGTGGGCGAAGCGCTCAAGCACATGGCCGAGCGCCTCGACATGCAGGACCTGCGCTTTCTCGCGGTGGCCGTGACGATCCAGCAGACCTCCGGTGGTAACCTCGCCGAAGTGCTCGCGGGCCTCGCCAAGGTGATCCGCTCCCGCTTCAAGCTCTTCCGCCGCGTGAAGGCGATCACGGCCGAGGCGAAATGGTCGGGCAAGTTCCTCTCGGGCTTCCCGTTCCTCGCGCTCATCATGATCAACATCATTCAGCCCAACTACTACGACGAAGTCATGGAGAAGCCCGTCTTCATCCCTGCCTGTCTCGTGGTGGCCGGCTTCCTCGTCGCCAACCTGTTCGTGATGAAGAACCTCACGAACATCAAAGTGTAAGAAGGGCCAAGGCTTATGGCTGCCATCACGGGTATCATCGAGTCCCTGGGTCCCTTCGGCCCGATCATCCTCCTTGGCGTGGGCGGGTCGATCCTTGTCCTGGCCGCAATCATCATGATCATGCGCCAGCCCGAGGACCCCTATTCGAAACTGTCGAAGTCCTCAAAGCCCCAGAAAGGCCCGAAGAAGGACGCCCTGCGCTACGGGTCGAGCAACGACAAGCTTCAGAAATACTCGCAGTTCCTCGAACCGCAGGACGCCGAAGAATTCTCGGCCGTCAAACTGCGCCTGACGCAGGCGGGCTACCGCGGCAAGAATGCGGTGCGCATCTACCACTTCGCGCAATTCGCGCTCGGCACGCTGCTTCTCGTGCTCGGTGCGATCTTCGTGATCGTGCAGAACGCCACGCAGGAAGAGGTGACCATCCAGCAGATGCTCATTACCGGTCTTCTGCCGGGCATTGTTGGCTACCTGATCCCGAAATACTGGGTCACCAAGCGTCTTCAGGCGCGACAGGAAGAGATAGAGAACGGCTTTCCTGACGCGCTCGACATGATGCTCGTCTGCGTGGAAGCCGGCCAGTCCCTCGACCAGTCCATCATCCGCGTGAGCCGCGAGATCGCCGCGGGTTTCCCCGCGCTGGCCGAGGAATTCGCCATCGTGGCTCACGAGATGAAGGCCGGTAAAGACAAGACCACCGTCCTCAAGGACATGTCCGAACGCGCGGGCGTGGGCGATGTGGGCTCGTTCGTGACCGTTCTCATCCAATCGCAGCAATTCGGTACATCCATCGCAGAGGCGCTCCGCGTCTACGCCGCGGAAATGCGTGACAAACGGGTGATGCGCGCCGAGGAAAAAGCGAATAAACTGCCGACCAAAATGACACTGGCAACGATGATGCTCACCGTGCCGCCACTGCTCATCATTCTGATCGGCCCCTCGGTCTACGAGATCTACGAGATGCTTCAGAATGGCGGCGCCGGGGTACGGCAGTACTGAGCAGGAGCAGATGAAACACATAGCCGCCCTTTGCGCGCTCCTTTTGACGGCCGCCTGTTCATCGGGCGGCCTCATCGCGCCTGAAGAAAGCCCCTTTGCCCCCTACCCCGCGGCAAACGGAGAACGCGCGATCTCGGAGATGGAACTGGGCCACCGCCTCATGGCCGCCGATGAGTACGAGCTTGCGCTGCGAGCGTTCACGCGGGCCGCGGGCGAGGAAGGGCTTACCCCCGACGTGCTCCTCGCGCTCGGCTCCGCCAATCTGGGCCTCGGCCGCCTCGGACAGGCAGAACGCCAGCTCCGTCAGGCACGATCGAAGGACGAAACCTCGCCCGACATCGCCAATAACCTTGGCGTCGTACTCATGGAGCGCGGCAAAACTGTTGAAGCCGCGCAACTCTTTCGCGCGGCCTTCGCGCTCGACAGCGGAAACAGCGTCGAGATTCGCGATAACCTGCGCAAAGCGCTCGCAAAAATGGACGACCCGCGCTATAACGTGGGCGAAGAAGAGGCCTTTCAATTGGTCCGTCGGGGCAGCGCAGATTACCTGATCACCGACAACCCGTAGAATGCGAGGCCCGCGCCCGCCAACGAGGCGCACGGATTGAGGTTCCTGACGGGGGCAGAGACGCCCGCGGGACAAGAGCAGGAGAATGCCGATGCGTCGGATTGCGATGGCCGTGGTGCCCTTTGCCCTCTTGGTTTCGGGCTGCGAAAGCCTGCAAGGCGGGACAGAAGTCGAACGGGCCATGAAGGCCGTCAACGTCATCGACGAAAACAATCTCAACGACGTCATGCTCACCGTCGCCGACCCCAATGAGGGTGTCGATTACTTCGCACGCGCGCTCCGCGAGGAGCCTGACCGGCTCGACCTCCAGCGCGGTCTTGCCACCTCGCTCACCCGCGCCAAGCGCGTCCGCGAGGCGCTCGACGCCTGGCAGGAGGTGGGCAAGCACCCCGATGCGACCTCGGAAGATCAGGTGGACCTCGCCGACGCCTACATCCGCAACGGCGAATGGCAGGAAGCGCAGGCGACGCTGAACGCGGTGCCGCCGACCTTCGAGACCTACAAGCGCTACCGCCTCGAGGCCATGGTCGCAGACAGCAACCAGGATTGGGATAAGGCAGACAGCTTCTACGAGACGGCCGCCGGCCTCACGACCAAGCCCTCGAGCGTGCTCAACAACTGGGGCTATTCCAAGCTCACGCGGGGCGATTTCGCGGACGCGGAAGTGCTTTTTACCGATGCGATCCGGCAGGACCCTTCGCTCTTCACGGCCAAGAACAACCTCGTCCTGGCCCGCGGGGCGCAGCGCAAATACGACCTGCCCGTCGTGCGCATGTCGCAGGTGGAGCGCGCGCAGCTCCTGCACACCATGGCACTGTCGGCCATCAAGCAGGGCGACGTGACCACCGGGCGCGGGCTTCTGCGCGAGGCCATCGACACCCATCCGCAGCACTTCGAGGCCGCGGTCCGCTCGCTTCGCGCGCTTGAAGCGAACGTCACGAACTAGGCATGGTTATCCCCCCATGGGAGCTCTTCGCGCTCCTTGACCCCGCTTACCCGCCGTTTGCCGCGCTGGTCTTTCTCGTCATGGCCGTGCCCGTCTGGCTTTACATGGCGTGGGATGACATGGCGAAGCTCAAAATCCGCAACGGTCTCGTGCTCTTTGTCTTCGGGGTGTTCGTGGTACTCGGGCCGCTTTTGCTGCCTCTGGATGTCTATTTCTGGCAGCTCGTGCAGGCCGCCATCGTCTTCGTCGCGATCCTCGTGCTCTACGCCGCGGGCACCATGGGGGGCGGCGACGCCAAGTTTATCGCCGCATCGAGCCCTTATTTCATGCGCGAAGACACGACGCTCATCATCGTCCTTTTCACGGCCTGCGCCATCGCCGCCATCGTCACCCACCGCCTCGCGCGCCGTCTTGGCGCCCAAAGCGCAGTGCCCGACTGGGCGTCTTGGACATCCGGCAAGCGCTTCCCGCTCGGCTTCGCCCTCGGCGGGGTCCTGTCGATCTACCTCGCGCTCGCCGCGTTCTAGCGCGCGTAAAGCACGTAGAGCGGGCGATCGGCGACCTGCGTGAGCTCCGCGTCTTCCAGCGTCTCGGCGATCTGGGCAAAGCTCTCGCTCCGCACCGGGCAGGTGGGCAACAGCACGAACTCCGCCGACCCAAAGCCTGGCAGCCCATCATAATGCCACGGAGCGCCGCCCTCGAGCGGAGGGTGCGCGCCGAACAGCCAAAGCGGATTGAGAATATCCATCATGAAGATCGGTGCGCCCTGCGCGAGGCCCTGCGCGGCGAGATCCTGCGCGATGCTGGCGAAATAGGCGGCGCTCCCGCTGGCGGCGCAGCGCTCCCATGTCCGGCCCTTGAAGACGACCGTCTCGGCGATCTCGGCGCCCTCTTCGCCGGTGTCTTCCGCGGTGAGCACGGGCGCCGCGCCACGGCCGAGCGCCGTCTCGGCATTGAGGATGTTGGCGCGCTGACCGAGGAAGACGAGGTCCTGGTGGAGATCGCTGCCCATGAGTGCCGGCACGTAACGATCCCGGTCGATGAAAGCATGCCGGAACGGGCTCATGCCGAGATTGACGACACTCGAGGCAATCATGGCCGCCAGCGCCACCGCGCCCAGCGTCACGATCCGCTCGGGCCGTTCTTCCTGCAGCTGCCCGGCCCAGACGCCGAGCAGAAGCGCGAGAAATGCGAGCCAGATCGGATCGTTACCGAAGTTCTGGTAGGTGATGTAGGTCCCCGCCACGAAGAACATGAGCGTGAAGAGCCCCTCGCTCTCGAAGCCCGCCCGGCGTAGCGTCATGAGCATGAAAAAGGCCACGACCGTCCCGGCGACGTAGCCCGCCCCGACGATGAGCTGCGTGAGCGGCAGCCCCGGCTGCGGGCGCACCTCGGAGCCCGCGACGGCCAAGAGGTCACCCAGATAGGCCAGCCAGTACTCGACTCCAAGCACGGCCGTGAGACCGGCGGCGACGGCGAGCCCGGTGGCAAGCCCGATCGCGAGCACCATCCGCTGACCGGTCAGGATCGCCATGATGATCACGATGGGCGCGATGGCGGCGAAATAGGTGACCTTGATCATGAGGAGCGCGGCCATGCCGGCGCCCAGGATCACGCCTTCGAGCGCCGCGGGCCTGCCCTCGCTCGGGATCGCGACAATGGTGAGGACAAGAAACGTCATCCCCCACGCCCAGCGATTGTAGTGCATCGAGACCGAGACGGCGACGTCATCGGTCCCGTGCATGAGCGCCATGACGGTGACGATTGAGAGCGCGCCGAAGGCCAGCGCCCAGGGCCATGCCATGCGCGCCACAGCGACCCAGGTGGCCGCAAGCGCGAGGAGTGCCCCGAGGACGACCTGCGCCACGATGAAGGCCTGCCCCATGGACATGCCCGCCCCCACAAGGACCGAAATCGGCCAGAACGCGCCCGCCCCGATGGGCGTCATGAAATCGAGATGAGGGAGCTGCCCACGCGCCATTCGCTCCACGATATCAATGAGATGCATCGTATCGCCTTCGTGCTGGCTCACCGCCAGCCCGCCCGGCCAGAGGAGGGCCAGCGCCCATACGAGCCACAGCACAGAGACCGCGCCCAGCGCTTTCAGAGTTCCGCTCATCATACCTCTCCCGCTTCGTATCGCGCGGTTCGGTGCCACGATATCAGAGCAGTCATGCCCAAGAAATGCCGAACTTCCTCTCTACCCGGACAGGCAATCGATATTGAGGGTGGCTTCCGATGAACATGCAGGTTTCCAACGTCATGGCACCCCCGGCCCCGAAGCGGCTGGAGGACATGCAGCTTTCGATGGTCATGATGCGGGACGTCCTGCTCAAGACCATCTTCCGCAAGAACCTCGATACCGTGACGGAGATCTCCGAGGCGATCTGCCTCCCCGTGCCGGTCGTCCAGGAGCTCGTGGACCTCTGCCGGACCCAGAAGCTCCTCGAGGCCACCGGTACGCTTAATGCGAATTCGGGTAACGAGATGGGCTACCAGCTCACCGATGCCGGCCGCGGCCGCACGGCAGACGCGCTCGAGCAGTCGGAGTATTACGGCGCCATGCCCGTGCCGCTCGATGTCTATGCCGAGCAGGTCAAAAGGCAGTCGATCCGCAATATCCAGGTCACGAAGGACCAGCTTCTCGGCGCCATGGGCCACCTCATCCTGCCCGACGATCTCCTCGATCAGCTCGGGCCCGCCGTCTCCGCCGGGCGCTCCTGCCTCATGTACGGGCCCCCGGGCAACGGTAAGTCGTCGATCTCCAACGGGATCCGGGACGCCATGGGAGACAAGATCTACATCCCGCGCGCCATCGAATATGCAGGCCAGGTCATCACCGTCTACGACCCCATCGTCCACACGAAGGCAGAGGCGGAGGTCGATGACCCCAACAGCCTGCGCCGCACAGCCAACCGCTTTGACACGCGCTATGTCCGCTGCGATCGCCCCACCGTGATCACCGGCGGTGAACTCAGCCTCGACATGCTCGATCTGGTCTACAACCCCACCGCGCGCACCTACCAGGCGCCGCTTCAGCTAAAATCCTCCGGCGGCATCTTCATCGTCGACGACCTTGGCCGCCAGGAAGAGCCGCCGCAGAAGCTCGTGAACCGCTGGATCGTCCCGCTCGAAGAAAGCCGCGACATCCTCGCGCTGCAATCGGGCGAGAAGTTCGAGGTGCCCTTCGACACGCTCGTGATCTTCTCGACGAACTTCCACCCCAACGAGATCTTCGACAAGGCCGCCCTTCGCCGGATCTTCTACAAGATCAAGATCGACGGCCCGAACCAGGAGAACTTCCTCAAGATCTTCGCCCTCGTGGCCAAGAAAAAGGGCATGCCTCTGGATGAGGAGGCGCTGATCTATCTTCTCGGAGAGAAATACCCGCTGATCGACAACATCTACGCCAACTACCAGCCGGTCTTCCTCATCGACCAGATGATCTCCATCTGCGAGTTCGAGGGCATCCCCTACCAGATGCGCCCCGATCTCATCGACAGGGCATGGGCGAACATGTTCGTGCGCGAGGAGCATATCGAGCACTAGGGCGCTTGGGCGTCCTGCGACGGAGCGTCCAAATCACCAAGATGTTTGCCGCCCCAGCTTGAGGCAGCGCGAAAGATCGTTACACATCGTGGCATTTACTGACGCTTGGTCACTGAATGCCTGTGTTTTTACGGAATTTGCGCGCGAGACTGCTGGACCCGGGTCATCTGGCCGTTTGGGTGCTATCATCGGCCGTTGCCGCCTACATGGGCCCCTTTGGGACATTCCTGCTCCTTGATCTCGCGGACCGCGCGATCCTGTGGACCTGCATCGTCGGCTGGGGCCTGCTGATGATCGGCCTTGCCATGACTGTGGAAGAGACCTTCCTGCCTTGGCTGAGCTTCCGGCAGCGGGAAATCGGGCGGCTTGTCATCTCCGCCCCGCTCATCCTGCTCTTCCTCTGGCCCGGCGTCGATTTCTACTTCTCGCCGGAGCCTGTCCCGATCACGCTCTTCCAGGCGGCCGTGTCCTGCTATCTCGTCGGCGCGATCATCACGCTGGCGCGTGTCGTGATCCACGGGGCGCTCGGCTCCGAGGAGATCGTGGAGGCGGAGCCGGAGGACCCGCGCCTCCTCCGCCGCCTCCCGGACGGCACGCCGGGCCCGATCCTGCGTCTGTCCGGCAAGGGCCATTTCGTGGAGATCGTGACACCCGCAGGCTGCCATACCGTCCGGATGCGCCTCGCCGACGCGGTCGAGGAGATGGACGGTGTAGAAGGCTATTTCACGCACCGCTCCCACTGGGTCACGCGGGATGCCGTGACGGGCGCGAAGCGCGACGGGACCAAGCATTATCTCGTCAGCGCGGATGCCGAGCTCATCCCGGTGAGCAAAGGCAAGCTGCCGGAGCTGGAAGAGGCCGGGCTGCTCCGCCTCTAACGGCGACGCCCTCAGCGCGGCATGGGGATGGCGTGGGCCATGCGCCCGGTGAGCACAGCGCAGGCGTCTTCTCTCATGAGCCCCGACAGTGCCTCGTGATCGGTGCGCAGCCCGCCGGTATAGGTGCCGTAGGCCGGGAGGATGACCCTGTCGCTATCGTAGAGGAAACAGGGCCGCGTGATGACGCGGCCACGGGCATGGAGGCTCGCCTTCGGATGGTAGTGCCCGCTCACCTCCCCGCTGGCCGCGCCTCGGGCGATATGGCGGAAGGTCAGCGGCGCGGCCGGGAGCTCGAAGAGATGCGTGCCGCCGAAATCCACGGGGCCCGGATCATGGTTACCCTCGATCCAAACCCACCGCCGCCCCGCCTGCAGGCGCGCGAGCCAGAGCCGCTCTTCCTCGTCGAGGCTCTCGGCGGCAGCGAGATCATCGAAGCTGTCGCCGAGGCAGACGACCGTTCGGGCCCGTGTCGCGCGAAGATCGGCCTCTAGGCGGCTGAGCGTGTCGCGCGTCTCGTAGGGCGGCAGCATCGCGCCGGAGCGGCGGGCGATGCGATCGGATTTTCCGAGGTGAAGATCCGAGACAACGAGCATCTCCGCCTCACTCCAGTGAAGCGCGCCCGAGGGCCGTGCTGAAAGCTCTGCTCCTGCCAAGGAGAACGTGTGCCCGTTCATGATGTGTTCTTCGCCCATGGGCGCGCGCGCGGCAACCCCTTCCCTCACGTCCTGGACCCGTCCCTCACGTCCCGGATCTGATCCGGGACCTCCACCTCCGCCCACTCGGACCGCGTCGCAGCCGACGCGTCCAACGCCTTGCCACTACTCCCCTGTTCACGAGGTGACAGTAGTCAACTTTTTGAAGTCCGCGCTCAAAACGGCACGGCCCAGCGCTTCTCCTTGGGCTTCTTTTCCGCTTTGTCGATCTCGTCGAGGCCTGCCGTCTCCATGAGACGCTCCGCCTCCTCGGCCATGAGCCGCTCGTCGGCGAGCCCTTTCACCGGCACCCGCCCGGCTTCGAGGAAAAGCGGCGCGGCCAGCGGCGTGACCCGTTTCAGGATGCGGTGGTCGATGCGGTCCCCGATCCGGTCGAGCATCTCCTCGATCCGCCCGAAATCCACGAGCCCTCGCGTCGCTTCCTCCCGCGTGATCTGCATCAGCACGTGGTCGGGATCGTACTTGAGGAGCGTGTCGTAGAGGATGTCAGAGCTGAAGGTCGCCTGCCGCCCGCTCTTGCGGCTCTGCGGCGTGTTCCGCTCGATGAGGCCCGCGATATTGGCCGAGGCCTTAAACGTCCGCTTCATCACCGCATTGCCGGCAAGCCACGTCTCGAGCCCTTCGACGAGCCCCTCGCGATCGAAGAGCCGCGCGGGATCGGTGACGCTGTCGAGCGACCAGATGAGCGTCGCGTAATCCGTGGCCACGAACCCCATGGGCCCGAGCCCCTGCTCCTCCATCCGCTGCGTGACGAGAAGCCCCAGCGTCTGCATCGCGTTGCGGCCCGCGAAACCATAGACCACCGTCTGCGCGCGCCCGTCATGGGGGAAGCTCTCCACCAGCAGGCGATCGGCCTCGGGCAGCTTCGAGACCTTGCGCTGTAGATGCAGCCAGTCCCGCGTGTGCCCCGGCAGCTCCGGCCAGTCGTCCTGCTTGAAGCTCTCGAGGATGCGGTGCGTGAGCCGCGTGGAGGTGGCGAATTTCGTGCCCAGAAACGTGGCGATCTTGGGCTTCTCGGAGGCACGGCGCGTGACCTCCACGGTCATCTCCTTCAGGCCTTCATAGCGCACGATCTGCCCACCGATGAGAAACGTGTCCCCCGGCGTGAGCGTGGCGGCAAAGCCCTCCTCCACCTCGCCCAAGGGCTTGCCACCCGCGCGGTTCTTCAGCCGGACCTTCAGCGTATCGGTGTCCTGGATCGTGCCGATATTCATGCGGATGCGCTGCGCCGCACGCGGGTCGCGCAGCTCCCAGAGCCCATCGTCCCGCTTGCGCAAACGCTGCCAGCGGTCATAGGAGCGGAGCGCGTAGCCCCCCGTGGCGCAGAAATCGAGGCAGGCCTCGAACTCCTCCCAGGCGAGCCCGGCATAGGCCCCCGCCGTGCGCATCTGGTCGTAGAGCGCGACCTCGTCGATCGGCCCCGCGCAGGCGGCGATCAGGATGTGCTGGCAAAGCACGTCCCGCGGCCCGGGCCCCGCCGGATCGCCGTCGAGATCGTGATCCTCCACTGCCTTCAGCGCCGCGATGCACTCCACCACCTCGAAGCGGTTCGCGGGCACGAGCAGCGCCTTCGAGGGCGCATTGTAGCGGTGGTTCGCCCTCCCGATCCGCTGGACGAGCCGCTTCACGTTCTTCGGCGCTCCCACCTGGATCACAAGGTCCACATCGCCCCAGTCGATCCCGAGATCGAGCGAGCCCGTGCAGACGATGGCGCGGAGCGAACCCTCCACCATTGCGCCCTCCACGCGCTGCCGCTGCTCCTTGGAGAGCGAGCCGTGGTGGATGCCGATGGGCAGCCCCTCCTCGTTGGCCAGCCACAGGTTGTGGAAGAAAAGCTCCGCCTGCGCGCGCGTGTTGTGAAAGATCAGCGTGATCTTGTGCTTCTTCACCTCCTCGAGGATCGCCGGGATCGCGTATTTTCCTCCGCCGCCCGACCAGGGCGGCAGCTCCTCGGTTTCGAGCATCGCGATATCGGGCGGCGGGCCGGGATCGGCCTCGAGGATCTCGCAGGGCTCAGGGTGCCGGGCGAGGAACGTGGCGATGGCGGCCGGGTCCTCCACCGTGGCCGAGAGCCCCACGCGACGGATGCCCGGCACCATGGCCTCGAGCGCCGCGAGCGCGAGCATGAGCTGGTCGCCGCGCTTTGATTCCGAGAGCGCATGGATCTCGTCGATGACGATGCGCTTGAGCCCCGCGAACATGCGCGGCGCGTCGTCATAGGAGGTCAGCAGCGCGAGCGACTCAGGCGTCGTGAGCAGAATCTGCGGTGGGTCCACGCGCTGCCGCTTCTTCTGGGTGGCGGACGTGTCGCCCGTGCGATCCTCGATACGGATATCGAGCCCGACCTCGTCGACCGGCGTGCGCAGGTTGCGCTTGATATCGGCGGCGAGCGCCTTCAGCGGCGAGACATAGAGCGTGTGGAGCCCCTCATGGGGCGCGCGTGCAAGATCGGCCAGGGTGGGCAGGAAGCCCGCCAGCGTCTTGCCCCCGCCGGTGGGCGCGATGAGCAGCGTCGCCGCGGCCTCGCTCCGCTCGAGCATTGCCCGCTGGTGGGGATGCGGTGCCCAGCCCCGGCGGCTGAACCAAGCCTCGATCTTCGAAGGTAACTCCATCCCTCGCATCTAGGCGCAAAAGCGTTTTGCCAAAACGCTTGGCAAATTTCTTCGAAAGAAATTTAGGCCGTGAGCCCTTCGGGTTCCGCGAGTCCATGGGCCCGGCAGCACGCCGTCACCGTGTTCGCCAGGAGACAGGCGATGGTCATGGGGCCCACGCCGCCCGGCACTGGCGTGATCGCGCCTGCGACGACGGCGCAGCTGTCGTAGTCGCAATCCCCCACGAGGCGGGTCTTCCCTTCGGCTGCCTCCACGCGGTTGATGCCGACATCGATCACCGTGGCACCCGGCTTGATCCAGTCCCCCGGCACCATCTCCGCGCGGCCCACGGCCGCCACGACGATATCCGCGCGTCCGACCACGTCCGGCAGGTCCTTCGTCCGAGAATGCGCGATGGTGACGGTGCAGCTCTCTCCGAGGAGGAGCTGCGCCATGGGCTTGCCCACGATATTCGAGCGCCCGATCACCACGGCGTCCATCCCCGACAGGCTGCCATGGTGCTCGCGCAGCATCATCAGGCACCCCAGGGGCGTGCAGGGCACCATGGCCTTCTGCCCGGTGCCCAGGAGCCCGACATTGGAGATGTGAAATCCGTCCACGTCCTTCGCGGGGTCGATGGCGGCGATGACGGCGTCGGCGTCGAGATGGGCGGGCAGCGGCAGCTGCACGAGGATGCCGTGAACGCTCGGGTCGGCATTGAGCGCGGCCACGAGCGCGAGCAGCGTCTCGGCGTCGGTGTCGGCATCGAGCCGATGCTCGAACGAGGCCATGCCCACCTCCACGGTCTGCCGCCCCTTCGAGCGGACGTAGACCTGGCTCGCGGGATCCTCGCCCACGAGCACCACGGCGAGCCCGGGCGTGATCCCGTGCTCTTCCTTGAGCCGCGCCACATGACCCGCCACCTTCTCGCGCACCCGCGCGGCGAAGGCCTTCCCGTCGATCACCTGCGCCGTCATTCCGCCACCGCCTCGGCGTACTGGCTCAGGCGCACGACGATCTCCGTCTTCACCGACCGCGCGATAAAGCAGGAGGCATGGGCCTTGGCATGGAGTGCCGTCTCTTCCTCTTCCGAGGGCGCCGCGCCGGACCAGACGGTATAGGGCGTCAGATCCACCCGCGCGACCCAGAGCCCGCTATCCTCGGTCTGCTCCATGTGGCCGACGGCATGGTCGGTGTAGCTTTCCGCCACGAAGCCGGCCCGCCGCGCGAAATCGAGGAACCAAAGCATGTGGCACGAGGCGAGCGCGGCCACGAAGCCCTCCTCGGGGTCCACCGCCTCGGGCTGCGAGAGCGGCACCGGCACGATGTCCGGAGAGGCAGACGCTGCCACCTCTGCGCCGCCGTCGAAGCCCCAGGTATGGGCACGGCTGTATTGGCCCGCGGCCACATCGCCCTCCGCCTGCCAGTAAATCTCAGCCACGTGGGTCATGCTTCGCCTCCTGTCGCTATGGGTCGGTGGGCGGGCGCCTTCCGAGCACGCCGCACGGCGCGCGCAGGAACAGTGCCGCCCGGCGACCCGCTAAAATAGTCCCTCGATCTGCCCGGCCGCGTTGAGGCGGATCGCCTCCGCCGACGGTACGCGCGGCAGCCCGGGCATGGTCATGATCTCGCCGCACACAGCCACGATGAAGCCTGCCCCGGCCGAAAGCCGCACCTCCCGCACCGGAACGGTGAAGCCCGTCGGCGCGCCGCGCTCATTTGGGTCAGTGGAGAAGGAGTACTGCGTCTTGGCCATGCAGACCGGCAGATCGCCGTAGCCCTGCTCTTCCCAGAGCTTGAGCTGACCCAGGATCTTCTGATCCATCACGGCACCGTCGGCGCGGTAGATTTTCCTCGCGATCGTCTCGATCTTTTCCGCAAGCGGCATGGCATCGGGATAGAGCGGGGCGAAATCCGCCGCCCCCGCCTCGATCACCTCCACGACCTTTTCAGCGAGTGGCGCGGAGCCCTCGGAGCCCAGCTCCCAGTGCCGCGAGAGCACCGCCTCGGCGCCCTGCTCGGCGACGAAGGCTTTCACCGCCTCGATCTCTGCTTCCGTGTCCGTCACGAAGTGGTTGATGGCCACCACCACCGGCACCCCGAAGCTCTTCAGGTTCTCGATGTGGCGCCCGAGATTCGGACAGCCCGCCTTCACGGCCGCCACGTTCTCCGCGCCCAGATCGGCCTTCGCCACGCCGCCGTTCATCTTCATCGCCCGCACGGTGGCCACGCAGACGACGACGGAGGGCGCGAGCCCGGCCTTCCGGCACTTGATGTTCATGAACTTTTCCGCGCCGAGGTCGGCACCGAAGCCGGCTTCCGTCACCACGTAATCGGCCACTTTCAGGGCCGTCGTCGTTGCGATCACGGAATTGCAGCCATGGGCGATATTGGCGAAGGGCCCGCCATGGACGAAGGCCGGGTTGTTCTCCAGCGTCTGCACGAGGTTCGGCTGCATCGCGTCCTTGAGGAGCACCGTCATCGCGCCGTCGGCCTTCACATCGCGGCAGAAGACCGGCGACCGGTCGCGCCGGTAGGCCACGATCATGTCGCCCAGCCGCTTTTGCAGGTCTGCGAGGTCGGAGGCGAGGCAAAGGCACGCCATGACCTCGGAGGCCACGGTGATGTCGAACCCGTCTTCGCGGGCAAAGCCATTGGCCACCCCGCCCAGCGAGGAGGTGATTTGGCGCAGCGAGCGGTCGTTCATGTCCACCACGCGCCGCCAGGTGACGCGGCGCGTGTCGATGCCCTGCTCGTTGCCCCAGTAAATGTGATTGTCGATCATCGCCGACAAAAGCGAATGCGCGCTCGTGATCGCGTGGAAATCACCGGTGAAGTGGAGGTTCATCTCCTCCATCGGCACGACTTGCGCCATGCCGCCCCCCGCGGCCCCGCCCTTCATGCCGAAATTCGGCCCGAGAGAGGCCTCGCGGATACAGATCATGGCACGCTTGCCGATCCGGTTGAGACCGTCGCCCAGACCCACCGTCGTCGTCGTCTTACCCTCGCCCGCGGGCGTCGGATTGATCGCTGTCACGAGGATGAGGTGCCCGTTCTCGCGGTCCTTCGTCGAGTTGATGAAATCCTGGCTGACCTTGGCCTTGTCGTGGCCGTAGGGCAGCAGATCGCCCGCCTCGATCCCGAGCTTCGCGCCGATCTCCTGGATCGGCTGCTTTGTGGCCTCGCGTGCGATTTCGATGTCGGTCTTAAAGCCCATCGGGCGGCCTCCCAGCGGTATACGATCGTGTTCATGAGCCGCCTAGCGCGAAATGGCCACGGCCCTGAGCGCCATTTCCGACATCTCGCGCGCTGCCCGCGTCCACGGTGTGGGAACTCTGGGGCGGATCGGAAACGCGCGTCTACCGAGGGGGGCGCACCGTCACGTGGCACTCTCCTCCTGTGCGGCTGCCACTGCCACGGGCGCCCACGGGCGCTGGTCGGGAATATGGAGCCTAATGATGTCGCCAATGGCGAGGTGCCCCTCCCGTTCGACGCTCACGGTCACGCCGCGACGGCCTTGCGCGGCACCGCGAAACTTGCGGCCCTGGCCGGGATCGGTTTCGTCGATGACCTTCGCGGGCAGATGGCAGGGGCGGTTTTCCATGTCCACGATGAACGTCACGCCCGAAGGCCCCTGGAGGCGCGAGGATGGCGGCAGATGTGTGAAGTCGGGGATCCCCTCGACAAGGAGCGACGCGCCGACCTGGTGCGGCGTGAGCTCGGCCACGCCCATGGCGGCGGCGACCTCACTTAGTTCCTCCGCGCTCACCACGCTCAGCTGCCGGACGTTCCGGATTTCTGTACCCCGGGGATGCTGGGCGATCACGCGGGAGCAAGAGAGCCGTGTGAGCCCGCCATGGGCCTCCCCCGCGATGCCCGAAAAGGTGATCTCGGCGCGTTCGACCGGCACCGAGGCGAGCGAGGCGTCACGGTCGGGGACATGCCCGATCCAAAGGACTTCGGCGGAAAAATCGGTTGGTTTGAGTGCCGGCATGTCTGGGGCCTCCTTCGAAGGCCGGTAGACCACGGCCTGTGGCCCGCGGCGACCCGGAACTTGCACTCAAGTGGCCCTCTTCGGCGAGGTCCCGGCTCGGGGGCCGGGACGGTTTGCGTTCAAAGGAAAGACGCCGCCTCGGAGGGCGGCGTCTTGCTTTGCGGATCAGGTGGGCTCGGGTTCGAGGTCCCCGCCCGAGGGCGGGGTGTCCTTCTTGCGGCCCTTGGCCTTCGGGATCGAGGTGATTGACGGCGTGCCGGTCTTATCACCGTCATCGTCGTCGTCACCGCGCGTGATCGCCTCGCCGTTCATGACCTTGCGGATCTCGGGGCCCGTGAGGGTCTCGTATTCCAAGAGGCCCTGGGCGAGGTTTTCCCATTCATCCTGGTGCTCGGTGAGGATGCGCTTGGCCGTCTCGTAGCCCTCGTCGATCAGCTCCTTGACCTTCTGATCGATGACCTGCTGCGTCGCCTGGCTGTGGTTGGTGCCGCCGCCGTAATTGCCGAGATAGCTCTGCTGCTCGTTGGCGTAGTCCACGTGGCCGAGCTCTTCGGCGAAGCCGAATTGCGTCACCATGGCGCGCGCGATCTTGGACACCTGCTGGATATCCGAGGTCGCGCCAGACGTGACGTTTTCAGCGCCGAACTTGATCTCCTCGGCCACCTTGCCGCCCATCGCCATGGCGATTTTCGAGGTGTATTTCGTCTTCGATACGGAGAGCTGGTCGCGCTCCGGAAGCGAGAGAACGAGCCCCAGTGCCCGGCCACGCGGGATGATCGTCGCCTTGTGGATCGGATCGTGCTGCGGGACGTAGAGACCGACCACGGCGTGGCCCGCCTCGTGATAGGCGGTGAGCTTCTTCTCGTCCTCGGTCATCACCATGGAACGGCGCTCTGCGCCCATCATGACCTTGTCCTTGGCGTTCTCGAAGTCTTCCATCGTCACGAAGCGACGCCCGACACGGGCGGCCATGAGCGCGCTTTCGTTCACGAGGTTGGCGAGGTCCGCGCCGGAGAAGCCCGGCGTGCCGCGCGCGATAATGCGGAGGTCTACATCGGGGCCGAGCGGCACCTTGCGGGCGTGGACGCCGAGGATCTTCTCGCGGCCCTTGATGTCCGGGTTCGGTACCTGCACCTGGCGGTCGAAGCGGCCCGGGCGCAGGAGCGCGGGGTCGAGCACGTCGGGGCGGTTGGTGGCCGCGACGATGATGATGCCTTCGTTCGCCTCGAAGCCGTCCATCTCCACGAGGAGCTGGTTCAGCGTCTGCTCGCGCTCGTCATTGCCGCCGCCATAGCCCACGCCACGGGAGCGGCCCACGGCGTCGATTTCGTCGATGAAGACGATGCAGGGCGCGTTTTTCTTGGCCTGCTCGAACATGTCGCGGACGCGGGAGGCACCCACACCGACGAACATCTCGACGAAGTCCGAGCCCGAGATGGTGAAGAACGGCACGCCCGCCTCGCCCGCGATGGCGCGTGCGAGGAGCGTCTTACCAGTGCCCGGAGGGCCCACGAGCAACGCGCCCTTGGGAATCTTGCCGCCGAGGCGGGAGAATTTCTGCGGATTGCGGAGGAATTCGACGATTTCTTCGAGCTCTTCCTTCGCCTCATCGATGCCCGCCACGTCGTCAAACGTCACGCGGCCATGCTTCTCCGTCAGCAGCTTGGCGCGCGATTTTCCGAAGCCCATGGCTCCGCCGCGACCGCCGCCTTGCATCCGGTTCATGAAGTACACCCAGACCCCGATGAGCAGCAGGAACGGGAGAAGCGTCAGGAAGAGCGTCTGGAAGATCGAATCCTCCTGCGGACGCACCTGCGTGTCCACGCCATTGTCGATGAGAAGCTGCGCCACATCTGCGCCGTCGGGGCGCACGGTTGTCAGGGTGCGGTTGTCCGCGCGCTGGTAGGTGACGTTCTCTCCATCGATTTCCGCTGTCGTGACATTGCCGCTTTCGACGGCGGCTACGAAGTCGGAATAGCTCGAATTCGTGCTCGCGCTCTGGGCTCCGTCGCCGCCGAAGAGGCGGAACAGAGCGAGCAGAAGCAGGAAGAGCACGATCCAGAAGGCGAAGTTGCGTGCGTTGCCCAAGGGTGTCTCCTTTGACGGAAATATTGCGCGCTTAAAGCGCGGGACTTGACCTCAAAGATAGAGGGTATCGCGGGATGTTCAACGCGAAGTGAGCAATGCCATATAGCCGCGGCCCCAGGATTCCGGGTTCCAGTACGGGTTGTGGCCGATCCGGGGGCTCGCGAGGACGCGGTCGCCGTCCCAAAGCGCAGGCGCGGGCCAGAGGACACGGGCGGGAAGATCGGTCTCGTCCCGGAACTGCGCGGCGCCTGCCTTGCCCAGGGGCCGGATGTCCTTCTCGCCCACGAAAAAACGCCCGCGCCAGTAGCCATCGACCGGCCTCAGGTCCTTGATGCGCTCGTATTCCGGGCAGACGAAAAGGCGCGCCTTGTGGGGCAGGATATAGGCGCCATGGAGCGTGGTGGAGCCGCCAGCCAGAGCACGGTCAAGCGCGGTCTCGAGGGCGGAGAGGCGCGGGCGTTGGGGCTTGTCGGCGACGTATTGCACGGCGGCGGCGAGGAGGCGGAGTTGCGTCTCCCGCTCGATCCCCGCAAAGGCGTCCCGGTCATAGACGAGGTCGGAGATCATGCGCCCGTCGGCCAGCCGGCAGGCTGCATCGGCTGCGCGGGCGCGGACCAGGAGCGCCTCCCGCGCGCGGTCCATATGTGCGGCGGTGGCGGCGAGGCGCTCGCGCGTGAGGCCGAGCTCGGCCAGCGCGGGCAAAGCCCGGCGCATCTTCACGCGGTCAAAGCGCGGATCGTCGTTCGTCGGATCGTCCACGTGCTCGATCTTGAGCACGGAGAGGTAGTGGCGCAGCGCCGCGCGGCTCACGCCGAGAAGCGGGCGCAGGATCACCATGCCGCCCTCGAAGCTCGGCGGCCAGGGCGGTCCGTCGGGATGCGCATCGAGTGGATCCATCGGCGTCCCTGGCCTCCGCTCCACGCGCGGCGCCATGGCGCTCAGCCCGTCGACGCCCGAGCCCCGCGCCAGCCGCAGGAGAAAGGTCTCCGCCTGGTCGTCCTCCGTGTGAGCCATGAGCACGTGCCGCACGGCCCCCTTCCAGCGCCCGATGGCCTCGAGGCGCCCCTCGCGCGCGGCCTCCTGGAGGTTCCCCTTCCCGTCCCAGCGCCACTCCAGCGTCTGGTGAAAGAGCCCGAGCTCTGCACAGGCCCGCGCCACGAGCGCCGCCTCCGCCGCCGCGCCCGTGCGCAGGCCGTGATCGACGGTGCAGACATAGAGCGTGATGCCCATGACCCGCGCCCAGGGCGCGGCGAGGTGAAGCATCGCCATGCTATCGCCCCCGCCCGAGACGGCGAGCATGAGGTGCTCGGGGAAGTGCGGGCCGGTGAGGCGGCCCATCTCCTCGGCGAAGTGCCGCGGCAGGTCGGCGCCGGGGCCGCCCGCCTGCCCTCTAGCAGCCAAGCGTGCCTTGGGCGGCCACGGCGCGGGCAGCGGCCTCGCCCCCGGGGAAGCGGTTCGTCACCTCGCCCAGCGTCACGCAGGCCTCCGATTGCTGACCGAGCGCGCCGAGCGACGAGCCGAGCTTGAAGAGCGCATCGGGCGCGCGCGGGCCAAGCGGATCGGCGGTGAAGGCGGCGAGATAGGCGCGCGCCGCGGCCCGCATCTCGCCCAGCCCTTCATGGGCCTCGCCCTGGAAATACTGCGCGTCGATGGTGAGCGGCCCGCCGGGGTAGGTCGCCACAAACGCTGCGAAGGCATCGGCGGCCGCGGCGTAGTCCTCGCTGGCAAGGGAGGTCTGCGCGGCTTGGAAATCCTCGTTTTCGTTGACCGTGAGCCCCGACGTATCCGGCGCGGGCGCCGCGGGAGGCTCCGGCGCGGCATCCACCCCGCCCAATGTGGGCGTTTGGCCCAGCGCCGCGATATCGCAGCCCTCTTCCAGCTCGCAGATGCGAAACTCGAGGTCGCCGATGCGGTTGGTGCCGTCGCGCACGATGCGGTCGATGCGGAATTCGAGCTCTTCGCTCTTGGCGGTGAGCCGCTGCAGCTCCTGCTCGATGGCGTTCACGCGGTCGAGGACCGATCCGCCGCCGGCGCCCGTGGGCGCGCCGGTCGTGTTGAGCTCCTGCTTCAGGCGCTGGATGTCGACGAAGAGCACCGACAGCTCCTGCCGGATATCAGCCAGCGTCTCCTGATCCTGCGCGAGCGCGGGTGCAGCAAGGAGGCAGAGCGCGAGGGCAAGCGCCCGCATCAGCTCAGCGCGGCCCCGGTGGAGATGATCGTCACGGCGCGGCGGTTCTGGGACCAGCAGCTCTCGTTGCCGCAGAGCGAGGCCGGGCGCTCCTTGCCCAGCGGCAGCGTGCGCAGCCGATTGCTGGCGATACCGCGCTCCACGAGGAATTCGCGCACTGCGTTCGCGCGGCGGGCGGAGAGCGCGATGTTGTACTCGGTGGTGCCCTGCTCGTCGGCATGGCCCTCGATGATGGCCTCGTAATCGGTGTTGGTCAGCAACCACTGCGCCTGCGCCTCGAGCGTCGTCTGCGCCTCGGGTGAGAGGGTGGACTGGTCCACGAGGAAGAACACGCGGTCGCCCACGGTCTGCTGGAAAAAGGCCGGCGAGGTCGGGTCGGACGCGGAGCCGGGCACGACGCCCGCGTTGACACCCACGCCGCCGCCTGCGGCGCCTTCGCCGAACCGGTCAGGTGACGCGCAGGCCGCGGCCAGCAGCACGAAGGAAAGCGCGAGAAAGCGAATGAAATGGGTCATGGGTCTGCTCGTCCTCATTTTTGTTGATCTTTACCACAGCTGCCGGCGCGGGGGAATGTGCTCCGCATCAGAGCTTCGTTACGGCTGAAGCGGGCCCCAGGCCGGATCGGAGGCCGCGCCGGAGGTGTCCACGCGCTTCAGGTTACGTCCGGTGATGTCCACAGAATAGATCGAGGGCGCGCCCGTCTCGCCAAGTGTCTCGCGGGTGAACATGATCACGCGGCCGTTGGGGCTCCAGGTGGGGCCTTCATCGAGGGGCGAGGCGGAGAGCAGGCGCTCCTCGGAGCCGTCTACGCGCATCACTCCGATGGCGAAGCGCCCGCTGATCTGCTTGGTGAAGGCGATGAGGTCGCCCCGGGGCGACCACACCGGCGTCGAGTAGCGCCCGTCGCCAAAAGAGATGCGCCGCGCCTCGCCGCCACCGGCGGGCATGACGTAGAGCTGCTGGGTGCCGGAACGGTCGCTCTCGAAGACGATCTGGCGGCCATCGGGGCTGAAGCTCGGCGCGGTTTCGATGGAGGGCGCAGAGGTGAGGCGCTGGCGGCTCCCCGAGCCAAGGTCGATCGTGTAGAGGTCCGTGTTGCCGCCCTGCTCGAGGCTGTAGACCGCGCGCTGCCCCGACGGTGAAAAGCGCGGCGCGAAGCCCATGGAGCCGTCGCCTACATCCAGCGAGCGCCGCCCCACCGTGGCCACGTCGAGCACGAAGATCTGCGGAAAGCCCGTCTCGTAGGAGGTGTAGAGGATGCGGTCGCCCGTGGGCGAGAAACGCGGGTTGAGCACGATGGAGCTCGAGTCTGTCAGGAACTGAACGTTCGCGCCATCGTAATCCATGATCCCGATGCGCTGGCGACGGTTCCCCTTGGGGCCGCTTTCGGAGACGAAGACGACGCGGCTGTCAAAATAGGGCGACTCCCCCGTGATCCGCGCATAGACCTGATCGGCCACCTTGTGCGCCATGCGCCGCCAGCCGCCCTCGGTGCCGACGAGCTGCTGACCCGTGCCGAGCTCCTGACCTGAGAACACGTCGTAGATGCGGAACTTGACCGTGACGCGCCCGGCGCTGTCGACGTTGACGGCCCCGGTGACCATGGCCTGCGCGTTGATCGCCCGCCAATCAGGGAAGCGGACGGGCGCCGCAAAGGCCGCGCGTTGCGCGATGAAGGAAGTCTGCGGGATCTCGCGGAAGAGCCCCGTGCCGGTGAGATCGGCGGCGATGACCCGGCTGACATCCTGCGCGAGACGCCCCGCCGCAGGGCTCTCGGCCTCGAAGTTGGGGATCGCGAAGGTCAGCGGCTCGATCACGCCCTCGGTCAGCTCCAGCCGGAGCGGCCCCTGCTGCGCCTGTGCGAGGCTCGCCGCCCACAAAAGGACAATCGCCAACAAAAACCGCATCACCTGATCCTCATTTCTTCCGGGTTGAACGTGATCTCGATTTCGCGCCACTGCTCGTATTTCTCGGGTGGCAAGTCAAAGCCGTCAACGCCGCAGCGGATGATTGCGCGACGTCCCGCCTCGTAGGCTTGCTGCGCAGCGGCGTTGGAGCCGCCGGAGCTTGTCAGGAGCGTGATGGAGGCGTTCACGGGGGTGCCGTCGCGGTTCATGTCGAAGCCCACGACGACCGTGGTGCCCAGCGCCTCGGTGGAGAGCGAGCCCACGTTCCAGCAGCGCGAGAGCGCCACGCGGAAGGCATCGCGCTCCCCGCCGGTGAGCGGTGGGCCCGTCGGCGTATTCTCGGCGGCGGGCTGATCCTGCAAGGCCTCGGTGAGGGCCGCGGCGAGCGGGTCGACTTGCGTCTCTTCCTCCGCCGGAGCGGCGGCTGTTTCCGTCTCCGCTGCGGGCTCGGGCTCTGCCTGGGGCTGGGGCCGGGTCGGGCGCGCCTGCGGGCGCAATGACGCGGTGACGGCGCCGCTGGGCGGTGCCTCCTCGGCCTCGGTCACGATCTCGGTGGTGGCTTCCTCGGGCGACGTCGCCTGCTCTTCCTCGGCCTCGGTCACCACCTCGGCCTCGGGCTCGGGGGCAGCAGCCTCCTGCACCTCCTCGGCCACTTGGGCGTCGGGGGCGGGCGGCGCGATGGGCTGCGGGGCCACGCGGGGCGAGGGCCGGGCATTGGGGCGCGCGGCGGCGATGGGCTCGTCGATGGCCTGAGGGGCCTCGGGCGCGGGCGGGACGATGATCTCCTCGGTGGCCTCGGCCTGGGGTACCTCTTCGGGCGCGAGCGCCGGGGCCTCCTGTTCGGGGGGCGGCGCGGGCACGGGGGCCTCGGCAGTCTCTGGCGGCGCGGCCTCGGGCGCGGGTGCGGGCGTAGCCTCCGCCGCCGGGGCAGGCTCGGCCAGCGCGACAGGCAATTCGGGCGCCACCGGCTGAGGCGCGAAGAGCGCGTCGAACTCAGCCTCCGACAGCACGCTCACCTCCTGGATGTCCTCCATCGGAAGGGGGTCGGCATCGAAGCCGGGCCCGAAGAGGACGAAGCCGATGAGGCCCACATGCCCAATGGTGGAAAGATATCCGCCGATGGACATCGCCCGCTAGCCATCCTCGCCTTCGAAGCTCGGGCCGCCCAGGTCGGTCACGAGGCCGATATCGCCGAAGCCACCATTGTTGAGCGCGCCCATGACCTGCACGACCCGTTCGTAGGGGATGGCCCCGTCGGCGCGGAGGAAGACTTTGTTGTCGGCCCGCTCCTGCGCGATGCCCCGCAGCCGGGTGAGGAACTCGGCCTCGGGCACCTCGGTCGTCTGGATGATGATGCGCCCGTCGGCTGTGAGCGTAACGGTCAGGGGCTCCTCGCTTTCAGTGGGCAGCGCACCGGCGGAGGTCTGCGGCAGCTCCACGGGCACGCCCACCGTCATGAGGGGGGCGGCCACCATGAAGATGATGAGCAGCACCATCATGACGTCCACGAAGGGCGTCACGTTAATCTCCGACATGGGCCGCGCGCGGGAGCGGCGCTTCCGCCGCCCCTGGCGCTCACCGCCGCCGCCTCCACCCGATGAAACACTCGCGCCCATGTCAGCTGTCCAACTGGCGCGACAGGATGGTGGCGAATTCGTCGGCGAAGGCCTCGTAGCCCGCCACGATGCGATCCGCATCAGCGGCATACTTGTTGTAGAAGATCACCGCCGGGATGGCCGCGAGCAGGCCGAGCCCGGTGGCCAAGAGAGCCTCGGCAATGCCCGGCGCCACGACGGCAAGCGACGTGTTCTGCTGCTCGGCGATCTCGATGAAGGCGTTCATGATGCCCCAGACCGTGCCGAAGAGGCCCACGAAGGGCGCCACCGACCCCACCGTGGCCAGGATCGGCAGCCCCTTCTGGAGCGTGTCAGCCTCCTTGGAGATCGCCACATCCATGGAGCGGTCGATCCGGGACTGCGCGCCGGGGATGAGCCCGCCATCCTCCTTGTGCGACCTCCGCCATTCCATCATGCCGGCGGCGAAGATCGTCTCCGAGGCGCCCTTTGGGGCCATGTTCATCTGGTCGAAGAGTTCGTCGAGTGGCTCGCCCGACCAGAACGCCCCATCGAAGATCGCCGCCTGCCGCCGCGCGCGTCGATACTGAAGTGACTTGTTGATGATGATGGCCCAAGCCCAGCCCGAGGCCACGATGAGCATGATCATGACCACCTGCACGGTGATCGTGGCACGGGCAAAGAGCCCCCACATGGAGAAATCCGCTGCTGCTTCCATAACCGCCTCTTGTCCGGGGCATTTCGCCCTCATTTAGGGAAATGTACCCGATGCGACAGGGGAAAGCTACGCCTTGCAACGCACGGAAGCGTGTGAGGCGGGCCGCGCTATCGGCGGAGCTCCGCCGGAAGCCGCACGGGGCGGCCCGCGGGCCCCATGGCCACGATGGTCACACGCGCCACAAAGAGGCGCGCCTGCCCGCGCCAGACCTCCTGATCGAGGAGCCACCGCACGCCGGTGGCCTCGGCCACGCTGCTGCGCACGTCGAGCACGTCTCCCAGCCGGGCGGGCGCGAGGAAGTCGCTTTCGATCCGGCGCACCACAAAGACGGTGCCCGCAGCGGCCAGGGCCAGCTGATCAACCCCGAGCTCCGCCACCCATGAGGAGCGCGCCCGCTCGATGAACTTGAGGAAGTTCGCGTGATAGACGATCCCACCCATGTCCGTGTCTTCGTAATAGACCGTGAGGGGAAAGCTATGGGTCACTGCTTCCCAGCCCCGAGGCGCGCGGCGATGCGGAGGCTGTGGCTGGGATCTTGCGCGGCCACCGGCATGACGGGGTCATAGGCCGCGCGAATGAGATCGGCGATGTCGGGCCGCAGGATCACGGTGCCATCCACCTGGGCGAGCGGTGAGAGCTCCATGAAAGCCGTGTCAGACCAGAGGAGCATCGTCTGCACCGCCTGGCTGAGCGAGAGCATGTCTGCGGAAACACTGCTCATGTGCTCGTCCATCCGCACGAAGACGAAGGCCGCCTTGATCGCGCCAGCCTCGTCGAAGCGGAAGATGCGGTACTGGTTGGCATCCGCCCCCTTGAGCCGCTCGAGGAGCGGCGCGAGGTCGGGGATGAGCGATCCGAGATGCGGGACCTCGGCGAGTTCGTCCCAGCTCCGGGTGAAGAAAACCATGAGGTTCACGCCGAATTCCGGGTCCGTCTCGGCCATCTGGTGGCCCGCGAGCGCCACCACGGCCTCGATCGCCGCCTTCACGACCTCGAGCGTCTCGGGCTCGACCCCGAAGACCACGGGCGCGATGGGCCGTCCCCAGCGTGCGAAGACATAGGAGCCATCGCTCCGGGTGAAGTGCTGTTCGACCGCTGCTGCATCCATGGCGGTGACCTACCCCGCCGCCTCACCGGGCTTCAAGGGCGGGAACGAGGGGCCAGCCCCTCGTGCTCCCCGAGGTACAGGGCACAAAGAAACGGGGACGAGGCAGCGCGTGCGCGAGTGCCGGTTCAGCGAAAGAGATCGGAGGCGCCGCCGGGCGCTTCGAGGCCAAGGTGAGACCACGCTCGGGGTGCCAGCATGCGGCCCCGCGGCGTGCGCTGGATAAGGCCCTGCTGCAAGAGATAGGGCTCGATAACTTCCTCGAGGGCGTCGCGGCTCTCAGAGAGCGCGGCGGAGAGCGTTTCGACCCCCACGGGCCCGCCCTGATAGCTTTCGGCAATGAGCGAGAGGTAGCGCCGGTCTGCGCCATCGAGACCCAGGGCATCCACGCCGAGCCGCGTGAGCGCGTGGTCGGCCACCGCGCGGGTGATGCGCCCGCCGCCTTCGACGACGGCGAAATCCACGACGCGGCGCAGAAGACGACCTGCGATGCGCGGCGTGCCGCGGGCCCGGGTGGCGATCTCCCGCGCGCCGTCCGGCTCGGCCTCGACGCCCAGGAGCGCTGCCCCGCGCGTCACGATCTGATGCAGCTCGTCGGTGGAATAGAATTCGAGGCGCGTGGGGATGCCGAAGCGGTCGCGAAGCGGTGTCGTCAGGAGGCCGAGGCGCGTTGTGGCGCCCACGAGCGTGAAGGGCTGGAGCTCTATGCGCACGGTGCGGGCCGCGGGCCCTTCTCCGATCACGAGGTCGAGCTCGAAATCCTCCATGGCGGGGTAAAGCACCTCTTCCACCACGGGGTTGAGGCGGTGGATCTCATCGATGAAGAGGACGTCGCGCGCCTCGAGATTGGTGAGGATCGCGGCGAGATCACCCGCCTTCGCCAGCACCGGCCCGCTCGTCATGCGGAAATTCACCCCGAGCTCGCGCGCCATGATCTGGGCCAGCGTCGTCTTGCCGAGGCCCGGGGGACCGTGGAAGAGCGCGTGATCCATGGCTTCGCCACGTTGCCGTGCGCTCTCGATGAAGACCTTGAGATTGGCCCGCGCCGCGCGCTGACCGATGAAGTCGTCCAAGGCCTGCGGGCGCAGCGCGCGGTCCGCATCCTCGGGGCGGCGCTCGCCGCGCAGGGTGGGATCGGGCTCGCTCATCCCTTCGGCGCCAGAAGCTTGAGCGCGGCGCGGATGAGGTCGGCCTCGGTCTCGGCGCCCTCACCGGCGGCCTGCGCCACGGCCTGCGCGGCCTCGCCGGGGCTGTAATCAAGGTTCTTCAATGCGGAGAGCGCGGCCGCCTGGGCGCCGCTGTCGCGGGGAGACGTCGCGGCAGCGGCGGCCCGGGCAGGCGCTTCGGCGAGCACCTCGTTCGGCGCGGGCTCGCCCAAGGCCATGACAGTGGGCGCCTTGTCTTTGAGTTCGTTGACGACGCGCTGCGCCGTCTTCGGGCCCACGCCCTTGGCGGTGGCGATGGCGCCCCAGTCGCCCAGCGCGATGGCGCGGCCCGCCCCCTCCCCGCCAAGCGCGCCGAGGATCGCCATGGAGGCCTTGGCACCTATGCCCTGCACCGAGGTCAGGAGACGGTGCCATTCCTTTTCCGTCAGGCTCAGGAAGCCGAAGAGCTGCAGCACGTCCTCCCGCACGAGGAGATCCGTATAAAGCGCCACAGCCTCTCCCGGCGCGGGCAGCGCGGCGAGCGTCCGCTCCGAGCAGGTCACGAGGTAGCCCACGCCGCGCACGTCGATGAGCACGTGGTCGTCGCCGCGGTATTCGAGCCGCCCGGCGATGCGTCCGATCATGCGGAGGCCCGTGCCAGCGCGGCGTCGTAGCGGCCCGCGGATTGCAGATGGTGCGCATGGCAGATGGCGAGCGCGAGCGCATCGGCCGCGTCAGGCCCGGCGAGGTGCACGCCCGGAAGCTGCATGCCGACCATGTGGGCCACCTGGCGCTTATCGGCGTGGCCCACGCCCACGACGGCCTTCTTGATCGCATTGGGCGCATACTCGCCCACCTCGAGCCCGGCCTGCGCGACGACGAGCATCGCCACGCCCCGCGCCTGTCCGAGCTTGAGCGTCCCCGCGCCGTCCTTGTTGACGAATGTCTGTTCGATGGCGGCGGCGTCCGGGAGATGGGCGGCGAGGACGCTCGAGAGCCCCTCGAAGAGCTGGAGCAGCCGCGCTGCGAGCGGGCCGTCCCCGCTGGTGCATTGCCCGTTGGCGACGTGCGTGAGTCGCGCGCCGCAAACCTCCACGATGCCCCAGCCGGCGGATCTCAGCCCCGGATCGATGCCCAAAACACGCATGCTCGCGCCTCTTTTTTATCGTTGGCTTCAGCCTAGCACGAAGCATGAACATCCGCCAAGGGGGCATCACCACGGGCGCCGCAAAGCTCAAAGCGCTTTGAGGGTGAAAAAGCGCCAAATCGCGGCCTGAAAACGACACGCGCTGATGCTGATTAAAGATTTACTTACAGTTAGTTAGGGGGCGTCAGAGCCATGTCGTTTTTGCATGTCTCCCATGCAAAAACTCCTGCTTGTTGGGGCGCGATCGCCAGCATAATTGCGGCGCATGAGGCGCGGGAGAGGCCCGCGTCACCAGCTCTCCGGAGGATACCATGGCCGCATACGACACCGCCCGCCCGCTCGCCCACGCCACCCACGCCGCCGGATTGCTCAGTCCTGTCTGGGCCGCGTTCGATGCCTTCACCGCATGGCGCGAAGCTGCCCGCAGCCGCCGGGTGCTGAAGGGCCTCAGCACCCATCAGCTCAACGATATCGGCGTGACCACGTCCGACGACATCGACCTCTTCCTCACGAAATACCGCTGAGACCGCGGGGGCCGCTCTCCCCGGCCCCGCGGATCCAAGCGACAAAGCCGCGCGCCCTCGTCCCAGGGCTGCGCGGCTTTTTTCTGTCAGATTGGTGTGAGGCCAATGCCGGTCAGACCCCCGGCAGTTGGCAGTCGGCCCGGGCCTACTTGCCCCAGGTGTTGCTGTCGTACTTGGCGCGCAGCGCCTCGAGCCCCCGGATGCCCGAGCGGATATGCGGCGCGGCCGTCACGATGAGGAACTCGCTCACCGGATCGATATGCAGGATCTTGGCGGCCACGGCCTCGGGCGGTGTGCCGGCGGCCAGCTCGTTGACCTGAGCCTCGTACACGGCCTCCCCCTGGGAGACGAAGGCCACGGCCTTGAAGACGGTGAGGCCCGCGCCCGCGAGGAGAAGAAAGGCGATCAGGCGTGGCAGCCCATTGCGACGCGGGCGCATGACCATGAGCCCATCGGAGCGAAGCACGGTCACCGCGCCGCGCGAAAGACGGCGATGTTTGCGCTCCAGCCTGCCGATGCGGCGGCCAAACGAACGCGGATTTGAATAAGACATACCAGTCTCCGTGATCGCCCCCGACCACGTGTCTAAAATGGCGCTCAAATGTGGCGGAAATCGGGCAAAACGGGAGAATTCGCCGGAGAAACCCTTATAAACAAGGTCATCGGCGCAACGTAAGCGTGCACCATTCGACAATCTCCGCGCGGTGCACGGGATTGAAGCCGTGGCGTGCATAAACTGACGCCACGTCATCGACTTGATTCACGAGAATTCCCGAAAGAATCGCGTGCCCGCGAGGGGCGACATGGGCTGCCATGGCCGGCGCGAGATCGATCAGCGGCCCCTTGAGGATGTTGGCGAAGACGAGGTCATAGGGCGCGGCCGCCTCGAGCGTGTCATGGTCAAAACCCGCCGCCTCGATGCAGGAGACACGGCCCGAGAGCCCGTTGGCGATGACATTGGCCTCTGCCACCTCCACCGCAACGGCATCGATATCCGCGGCGAGGATCACCGCCTCCGGCAGAACGCGGGCGGCGGCCATGGCAAGCACTGCCGTGCCGCAGCCGATATCGGCCACGCGGGAAAACGCGGCCTCCGCGCTCAGGAGCCGGTCGAAGGCTTCGAGGCAGCCCTTCGTCGTCCCGTGATGGCCGGTCCCGAAGGCCATCGCCGCCTCGATGAGGAGCGGCTCGGCGCCCTCGGGGATCTTGTCGGCGTCGTGGGAGCCGTAGACGAAGAAGCGCCCGGCCGTGACGGGGGCGAGCTCCCGGCGGACATGGGCGACCCAGTCCACCTCCGGCAATTCGCTGACCGCGAAGGGCTTCGCGTCAAAGGCGGCCGCAAGCAGATCAAGGCCTGCTGCATCCGGTGTTTCCGTGAAGTATCCGCCGACCTCCCAGAGCCCGCTCTCGTCCTCCACCTCGAAGACGCCCACGCCCGTGGGCGCGGGATCGAGCCGCTCGAGCGCCGCGCCGAGCGCCTCCGCGCGGTCCTGGCCTGAAAGCGTGGTGAGCGCGGTGAAGGTGGGCATGGCAGGCACTCCGACTGGGGTACCCGCCTGCTACAAGAGGCGCTGCCGGGGCGCCAGTGCCCAGGGCAGCGCCGTGTGCCGGACCTCGGCGCGCCTTAGGCGCCGGTGCCAATCGGGCAGGTCACGCCCGTGCCGCCGATGCCGCAATAGCCGTTGGGGTTCTTGGCGAGGTACTGCTGGTGATAATCCTCGGCGTAGTAAAACTCCGGCGCATCGAGGATCTCTGTCGTGATCGGGCCGTAGCCCGACGCCTCGAGCCGCGGCGCAAAGGCCGTGCGGGAGGCCTCGGCGGCCGCTTTCTGGGCGTCGCTCGTCACGTAGATGCCGGAGCGGTACTGCGTGCCCCGGTCATTGCCCTGACGCATCCCCTGCGTGGGGTCGTGCCCCTCCCAGAAAACCTTGAGAAGTGCCTCGTAGGAGATGACCGCCGGATCATAGATCACCCGCACCACCTCGTTGTGCCCCGTGCGGCCTGAGCAGACCTCCTCGTAGGTGGCGTTGGGTGTGAAGCCCGCGGCGTAGCCCACGGCGGTCACATGGACGCCGTCGAGGCCCCAGAACATCCGCTCCACGCCCCAGAAGCAGCCCATCCCGAAGATGGCGACCTCCATGCCCTCGGGCACCTCGCCCTTGAGCGGCACGCCCGTGACGAAGTGCTCGGCGGCCGTGGGGATGGGCTGCGCCCGGCCCGGCAGGGCGGCCTCCGCGCTCACCATCTCGGGGGTCTTGAACATCAATCCGAACATCGCGTCCTCCAATCAGCGTTTCCCGCAATATAAGTACCCCCGGGCGGTATGCGAAGGGGCGCGTCCTCACGTCCCGGTCATGGGCAGGCCTCAGCCCAGCGTGCGGATGGCATGGGCTTCGAGCACCTCAAGCGGCACCACCTCGAGCGCGCGTTTGTGGGTGGCCTCGAGCTTGACCTGCGGCGCGCAGCCCTCTTCATGGGCCTGCATGAAGCGGCCGGCGCAGAGGCACCACTGGTCTCCCGGCTTGAGCCCCGGAAAGCAAAACTCGGGCCGCGGGGTGCTGAGATCGTTACCCACGTACTTGGAATAGGCCAGGAACTCCGCCGTGAGCACGGCGCAGACGGTATGACTGCCCTGGTCCTCAGCGCAGGTATTGCAGGCGCCGTCCCGGAAGAAGCCGGTGAGCGGATCGAGCGAGCAGGGCGACAGGGGGCTGCCGAGCACGTTCTCGGATGGGTCTTTCTCGAGCATCTTTCCTCCGCGACGGCCGTGACTTCCCGCAAGGCGCGCACTTGCCGCCTGCATCGGATCGCAGGCTGCCCGCACGATCCTCGTCCTGGCCTCTCGCTCCACATAGAGGAGCCGCCCGCAAATGCCATGACCCAGATCGCACCAGCCGAGATCATATGGCAGGGCGTGGCAGGGCGTGGCAGGGGACCCGGGAGGACAACGAGAACGCTCTCAGCGGGCAGCGACGGGCGAAGGGTCCGGCGCGCGCCAATCGACCCAGCGCCCGTGGAAATCGGCCCGGCCGAAATCGTGCGTCTCGTCGCCGGGCCACAAGCGCATCGTGAGGCCCGCGCCGGGCTTCGGGCCATCATTCTCCATCCTGAACCAAGCCAGCGGCGCGTCAGACGTGGCGCGCGCGCCAGCCTCCGCGATCGTGGCTGCGCCGTGCGCCTGCGCAGCCTCCGGCAGGTACTGCCACGCCACGGTGGAGTAGATCATGTGACAATGGCCTGCCCGCCCGGCAAGCCGCCCCGGCAGCCAGGCCAGCGCATCGCCTTCATCGAGGGCCGCTTCGGTGTCAGGCGCCTTCATGAGCCCGATGGCCGCGCGCGTGAGCGCGAGACGCTCGGCCTGGTCCGGCCAGAGGTAAGAGAGCAGGCGCAGCTCCGCCGCCGGCTCGGTGACGTCGATGGGGCGCAGGTCCACGCCCCTCGCCTCTGCTACGTAGGCCGGGCAAGGATGCGGCAGGACCCCGCGCCAGTCCGGCGCGAGTTCCACAGGCGATCCCACCGGCCCGAGCCCCTGCCCCGCGACCGTCAGCCGAAAGAAATCCCAGTTGAGATTGAGCCCCGCGGAGCAGCCGAGCTCGGAGAGGATGAGTGGGCGACCAAAGCGCGCGGTGAGCCAGTGCCCAGCCGCGATCAGGACGGAGGCGCGGCGCACCTCGTTGGTCTGCGGCGGGCTTTCAAGCCGTGCGAGGATGGCCGTCTCGGCCGATGCGAAGGCGGCCGCCAGACCCTCGGACAGCTCCGCGACGGAGGCTTCCGCGGGCGGGTAGACCGCGCTCAGCGCCGGACAGGCCCCGGAGAGATGCACGTGGTGCAGCGCGCCCGCGAGACGGAGCGGGACGGAGTCCGCCGAAGGCCCGAGCCTGTCAGGATCAAAGGCTTCGAGCCGCGCGGCGAGTGCGCTCCCCGCCGGGACCGCGCCAAGCGCGCGAGGCAGCATGCGCGCCATGAAGGGCGACCCCAGCGTGTCGCACGCCGCCGCCTGCTCGGCGAAGGCCGCCTCCAGAGCAGGCGTCACTTGAACCGGTCCACGAGCCTCTGGAGCGGCGAACGCGGTGCGGCCTCCGCCACGGGCGTGGGCTCTGGGGCGGCCTCTCCCTTGGGCCTTTGGTCAGGCTTCTGCGCGGGCTTTTGTCCAACTTTGCCACCGCCGGAGCGTGGCGGCGCCGTACGCAATGAGACCGCGTTCATGAAGCGGCTGGCATCGCCCTGCGCGAGATCAGCCGCGCCATCGGAAATTCCTCGCATCAGGTCGTCGAGCCATGCCCCGTCGGCTTTCGGGAAATCGCGGAGCACGTATCCGGGCACCGCGTCCTTGTGGCCCGGATGCCCGATGCCCAGCCGCACGCGGGCATAGTCTTCGCCGATATGGGCATGGAGCGAACGGAGCCCGTTATGGCCCGCATGGCCCCCGCCCCGCTTCACCTTGAGCTTGCCGGGCGCAAGATCGAGCTCGTCGTGAAAGACGGTCACGTCCGCGGGCCCAAGCTTGTAGAAACGGAGCGCCTCTCCCACGCTTTGGCCGGACTTGTTCATGAAGGTCTCGGGCTTCAGGAGCAGAACCTTCTCCCCACCAAGCGTTCCCTCGGAGACCGCGCCCTGAAACTTGCCCCGCCAAGGACCAAAGCCGTGATCCTCGGCGATCCGGTCAACGGCCATCCAGCCGATATTGTGCCGGTTCTGCGCGTATTTGGCTCCGGGATTGCCGAGACCGACGAAGAGCTGCATGGCCCGCTCCTTCTTGCTGCGCTTGAGCTACCGCAGCGCGGGGCGCGCAGCAACCGCGCCTAGGCCCGCTCAGACGAGAGCCGCCGCCCCCGCTCGCGCGGTAGAAGCGCCCGCAACTTCGGCCCGAGATCGAAGCGACCGGCCATGGCGAAGGCCTCTGAGCGGCGGTTCACCTCGCTGGGCTCGTAGAGGTAATTGACCATGGCACCAAAACTCTCGGCCTGTCCGCGCGCGCTCGTATTGGCATCCGCATGCACGGCGTGAAGCGCGGCCCCGTTGGCGAGGTGAAAGCGCGCGACGGGGTCCTGCGGGAGACCGTCCTCGCGCTTGACGGTGGCGAGGTAACGCGCGGCCAGCCGGTCCGGGCTCTCCTCTGCCCTGTCCTCCCCGGCCCAGGCGGCGAGCGACGGGATGGGCGAGAGCGTCACGAAGGTCTTGAGCTGCGGCAGCTCGCGCGAGAGCTCGCGCACCACCTTCTTGATGAGCACGTTGCCGAAGCTGATCCCCGCGAGGCCCGCGTGGCAGTTCGAGATCGAGTAGAACGTCGCCGTGGTCAGGCTTTCGACATCCGCGGGCCGACGGTCCTGCGCCAGCAGCGTGTCGACCGAATCCGGGACAGCCTGCGTCAGGGCCACTTCCACGAAGATGATCGGATCGTCAGGCATCCGGGGGTGAAAGAATGCGTAGCAGCGCCGGTCATGGGGCTGTACGCGGCGGCGCAGGTCGTCCCAATCCTGGATGGTGTGCACCGCCTCGTAGTCGATGATCTTCTCGAGGACCTGCGCGGGGCTGTCCCACGTGACCGGGCGCAGCTCGAGGAAGCCACGGTTGAACCAATGGCCGAGCAGCGCGTGGAGATCGTGGTCGAGCTTGGCGAGTTCGGGCCGCGCCGTGCGGGAGCGGCGGATATCGTCACGGATCTTGACGAGGCACGCCGCCCCACCCTTCGCGCTGCCCAGCCGCCGAAAGAGCTCCTTGCGGCGCGGCTCCGCGGCCCCGAGGACCCGGCGGTAGGCGGCGGGGGTGGGATCCTCCTCATAAGCGGCAGACGCCGCGTGGAGTGCAGCGGCGTCGAGGTCCATCTCGTCGAGCAGGTAATCGAAGAACGCCCGATGGATCGCGTCATCCCCATGGTGGTAGCGCAGGAGGATCGCGCGCGCGAAGCTCGTCTGCTGCGTCTCGCTCACGCAGCTCATCAGCCCTTCGATCAACTCCGGGAGGGAAAGCTTGGCCAGCCGCGCCTTCACGTCCTGCCGACGCTCGAAAAGACCGGCGAGGATGTCGGACATCGTGAAGCCCGGGGGTGTGAAAAGAGCCATGGCGCGCCTCCTGCCGGATCAGCAGGGACGTCGAAGGCGCGCGAGTCAAATGAATTGCACGTGGCTGTGCCCAGAGGCCGACCGCTGCACAAAAAAGGCCCGCCGGGGGGTGATTGTTTCCCGGCGGGCCTGTCGATTTTGCATGGAAGGGGGGCGATTAGGCCTCGCCGCCCTCCTCGGAGCCTTGTGCGGTGGCTTCCACCTCGTCGGCGGACACCTCTTCGGCGCCCTCTTCATCCTCGTCCTTCTGGGAGGCGAGGCCCGAGGGCGGCTGCATGTTGGCGATCACGAAGTCCCGGTCGATCGTGGGCTTCGCGCCTGCGGGCAGCGTGATGTCGGAGATGGTCAGCGTGTCACCGATCTCCATGCCGGAAATGTCGGCGGAGATGCTCTCGGGGATGTCGCCGGCGGTCACGACGAGCTCCACCTCCGGGCGCACGACCGTCAGAACGCCGCCCTGCTTGGTGCCCGGTGCCACGTCTTCACCCTCGAATTCCACGGGGATGAAGAGCGCGATCTTGGTGGTCCGGCGCAGGCGCATGAAGTCCACATGCGTGGGCAGGTCCTTGACCACGTCGCGCTGCACGTCGCGGCAGATCACGCGCACGTCGTCATGGCCCTCGACCTTCATGTTGAACAGCGTCGCCTTGAACCGACCCTGGCGCAGCTTCGTCAGGAGCGTGTTGAAGGGAATGTTGATGGGGAGCGGATCGACGTCGCCGCCGAATACGATGCCAGGTACGTCGCCGTTGCGGCGGGCTTGACGGGCGGCCCCCTTGCCCGTCCCCGTCCGTACCGTGGCGTGAAGATCAGGGATCTCACCAGCCATGGAATTTTCCTATCGATGTTGTGGCGAGCGTCCTCCAAGGGTGTACGCCCGCGGTGAAGCCGTGGCTCTAGAAGGAATCCGGGCGCTTGAAAAGGCCTATTCGTCGAGCCCCGCGCGCCGCACCGTGACCGCGAGGGCGAGGAACGCGAGAAGCCCCGCCAGAACATAGAGCCCGAGTACGTTCTGGATCACCGGGAGCGGCAGCGTATCGGCATCGCCGGCAAACGTTGACGAGATCGCCAGCGTGCCTGCGAAGATCAGCCGCCCGCTGAGCGATTTCAGCGACACGAAGGTCGCGCGAATGGAATCCGGCAGCTCCGGCTGAATGCGGGCCGTGATGAAGGGCCCCTGGAACGACGAAGGGATCATGCGCGCCAAGAGGACGAGGATGATGACCGTGGCCCCGGACAGGGCCATCGCCGCCGAAATCGCGATCTGCACGGCAAAGGAGGCGAGGAGCAGCACGCCCAGCCCGAGCCGCGCCCGGAGCCCCGGCGCCGCCGCCGACGCGAGCAGCGAGATCAGCATCATCGAGGTCACGATCGCGCCGGAGACAATCGGTGTTTCCGCCTCGAGCCCGAGGCCCGCGAGCACTTCGCGGATGAACGGTTGGCCAAAGACGAAGGGCAGGTGACTGTAGATATGCGCCAAGAGGAAGATCACGAAAAGCCATAGCAAAACGGGCCGGAGCAGCGCCTGCCCCAGATCGCTCAGATCAGCGCGTAGCGAAACAGAGCGGGCCGCGTGCGGCGGTTCCTCGAAGCGGAGCGCGATCAGCGTGGCGACCGCGAAGGCAATTGCTGTCGCGACATAGGCCAGCGTGAAGTCCACACGCGAGAGCAGCCCCCCTGCGAGCGCTGACAGCGCCAGCGCGGCAAATCCAAAACGCCACGCCTTGAGCTCCTGCGCCTCGGTCTCGTCTTCGCGGCCCTCCGCCGCGAGGCTCTCGTAGAGAAGCGCCCCGTCCGTGCCCGACGTCAGCGCCTGAAACCCGCCGAGCAGCACCTGAGCCAAGGCAAAGATCACGAAATGCCCGCCTATGATCTGGAGCGATGCTGCGCCCACACCACAAGCCGTCGCCACGATGAGCGTGATCCGCCGACCCAGCCGGTCCGACGCATAGCCCGACGGCACCTCGAGGATCGTCGTGGCAAGCTCGTAGAGCGCGTAGAGCAAGATCGCCTCACCGGCCGAAAGCTCCGCCTGGAAATAGAGAAACCAGACCGCCTGCCAAAAAAGCAGGTTCTGGGCGAACCGAAACCAGGGATAAAGCGCGACGTTACGGTCCATGTCACGAGGTTAGGCCGCGCGCCATGGTGGGCGCAATCCACGGCATCCGCGCGGCTTCGCTGATTTCTGTTGCTTCGGCGCGGCTCCGGTGAGACGGCGGGCCATGCGTATCCTCTCCGCGCTCTGGCTGGCCCGCGTGCCGGCGACGGCCTTTGTCATACTCGGCACCTTCTGGGGCGCGTTCGCGGCCTCGGTGCCCGATATCAAGGGCGCGCTGGCGGTGAATGACCTCGTCTTCGGCCTCCTTCTTCTCGGCAATCCCATCGGTCTCACGGCGGCCATGTGGCTGGCGCCACGGGTGGATACGCATCTGCGCGAGCGCGCGCTTCAATCGGTAACGGCGGGCTTTGCGGCCTGTTTCATCCTGCCCGGCCTCGCGAGCACGTTTGGCGGCGCGGTATACTTCGCGCTGACGATCGTGCTCCTCGGCGTCTTTTCCGGGCTCACGGACGTGCTCATGAACGCGCGGGTGAGCGAACTCGAGGCGCGCCACAAGCGCACGCTGATGAACGTCTCCCATGGGATGTTCTCCGTGGGCTACGCGGCCTCGGCGCTCATGACGGGCTTTCTGCGCGATGCCGCGCAGCCGCCATGGGTGGCGCTCGGGATCGCGGGGATCGTGGGGCTCTTCCTCGCTCTCTATCTGCGCATGCCCATCGCTGAGCCGGAGGATGACGGGCGCGCGCAGGCGGGCATGCCTTGGGGCATCGTGCTCCTCTGCGGAGCGATCGTGCTCGCCGCGTTCCTGACGGAGGGCACGGTGGAGACGTGGTCGGCGCTCCACATCGAGCGGACGCTTCAGGGCGATCCCTTCGCGGGGGCCTTTGGGCCCGTGATGCTCGGCGTGACCATGGCCATAGGTCGCATCGGCGGCCAGGGCCTCTCGGACAGGTTTCGCGACGAGACGGTCATCATCCTCGCCACCTGCCTGACGAGCGCAGGCGCCTTCATCGCCGCCCTCGCCCCGACGCCCACCGTCGCCTATTTCGGCTTCGGCATTCTCGGGCTCGGCGTCTCCGTCATCGGGCCGCTCGGCCTCGCGCTCGTGGGGAGGCTCGTGCCCGCGCGGCACCGCACGGAGGCCATCGCCAAGGTGGCCGTCATCGGGTTTTCGGGGTTCTTCATCGCGCCCGTGCTCATGGGCGGGCTCTCCGAGCTTTACTCGCTGCGCGTGGCCTATGCTGCCATCGGGGCCGGCGTCCTCGGCACAATCGGCCTCGTCATGGCGCTAACCCGCGCGAAACGGTGAGCCGGCCCGTGGCCGCGACACGCTCGAAGAGCGCGAACTCCGCCGCCCGCGCCGCCCGGAGCCGCGCCTCCCGCGCGGGGTCAAGATCGAGGAGCTCGAGCGGCGCGGCATTTCGATGTTTGAGGCGCACCGGGCCGAACCGGGCCTCCAGATAGGCGAGCAGCACGTCGCGCCGCTCGAGGCAGAAGATCTCGTCCACGGCCAGCGTCCCGTCCTCGCGGGTCAGGAAGCGGTGCTGGTTCCCGATGCTGGCGGCCTGGGGTGCGGTGCTGGTGAGCCCGAGCTCGATGAACTCGTCAAAGCTCAGGTTCTCCGTAGAACTCGGCGTGCCGCTCACGGCCGCGCGGCGCCGGTAGCGATACCACGAGGCCAGCCGGGAGAGCGGCTCGCGCATGACGGCCACGCGGGCATATTCCGCCGCCTCGGGATGGGTCCGGGCGCACCAGCGCTCGAAGCGGCGCACATTCATGTGCTTGTCCTTTGGCGGCGTCTTCACCTCGATATCGGCATGGCGCCGGAGCGCTTCGTGGAGCGACGTGGACGCCGTGCGCGGGATCGAGAAGACGACGAGCCGTTGCCCGTGAAAGATGAGCATTCACGCCGCCTGGTAGTGATCCTCGAAGCCCTTGGGCAAAAGCAGCACGTCCCGGCCGAGATCCTTGACGTCGCGCTTGCCGCAGAGCGCCATGGTGGTGTCGAGCTCCTTGTGGATCACGGTGAGCGCGTCCGTCACCCCCTGTTCGCCCCGCGCGCCGAGCCCGTAGACGAAGGCGCGCCCGATCATGGTGCCCGTGGCGCCGAGCGCCAGCGCCTTGAGCACGTCCTGGCCCGAGCGGATGCCGCTGTCGAGGTGGACCTCGATCTTGTCGCCCACGGCGTCCATGATGCGGGGCAGCATGCGGATGGAGCTCAGCGCGCCGTCGAGCTGCCGCCCGCCATGGTTCGACACGACGATGGCGTCGGCGCCCACATTGGCGGCCATCTTGGCGTCCTCCTCGTCAAGGATGCCCTTGAGGATCACGGGCCCGTCCCACCAGCTCCGCAGCTCCTTGATCCGCTCCCAATCGAGGGAATGGTCGAAGGCCTCCGCCGTCCACGAGGAGAGCGAGGCCGGGTCGGTGACGCCCTTGGCGTGACCCACGATATTGCCGAAAAACCGCCGCTTGGTGCCCAGCATCTCGAGCCCCCAGGGCACCTTGGTGGCCATGTTGGCGATGCTCGCGGGCGTGAGCTTCGGCGGGGCGGAGAGGCCGTTCTTGATGTCCTTGTGGCGCTGGCCCATGATCTGAAGGTCCACCGTGATCACGAGGGCCGAGCACTTCGCCTCGCTGGCCCGCGCGATGAGCCGCTTCATGAAGTCATCGTCCTTGAGCGTGTAGACCTGAAACCAGAAGGGTTTCTCGGTGTGCTCGGCCACGTCCTCGATGGAGCAGATCGACATCGTCGAGAGCGTGAAGGGCACGCCGAACTTGCCCGCCGCGCGCGCCGCCTTGATCTCACCATCCGCGCTCTGCATGCCGCAAAGGCCCACGGGCGCGAGCGCGACAGGCATGGCCACGTCCTGTCCCACCATTTTCGACGCCGTGGTGCGGCCTGTCATGTCCACCGCGATGCGCTGGCGCAGCTTGATGTCGTCGAAATCGCTGACGTTCTCGCGGAAGGTCTGCTCCGTCCAGGAGCCGCTCTCGCAATAGTCGTAGAACATCTTCGGCACCCGGCGGGCGTAGATGCGCTTGAGGTCTTCGATGTTGGTGATGGCAGGCATCGGCGGTCTCATCCCTTTGTTCGGCGATGGGCATAGCGGCGCGCGGGAGGCCGCGCAACGCGGCGCTCTGTCTTCACGCGCTTTACTAGTTCGATATTGCACTATATAGACCCATATAGAACCATATACATCAGGAGACAGACATGCCCCTCACTCGCCGCAAGACCCTCGCTCTCATGGGAGGCGGCGCCATCGTCGCCGCCGGTGGCGGCCTCGCCGCGGAGATCACACGCAGCCCACGCACCGCAGCCGCCCCCTGGGCCATGGCGGGCGACTACGCCGATCCGCGCAAGCGGGCGCTGAGCTGGGCCATCCTCGCACCGAACCCGCACAATCAGCAGCCTTGGCTCGTGGACCTCGCCACCCCGGGGGAGATCACGCTCTTCGTGAACCCCGAAAAGCTCCTGCCGCATACCGATCCATTCAGTCGCCAGATCACCATCGGACTTGGCTGCTTCCTCGAAGTGCTGCGCATGGGCGCGCTGGAAGAAGGGCTCGCGGCCGACGTCACGCTCTTCCCCGAGGGCTCGGACCCCGCCGCCCTCGACGCGCGGCCCGTGGCCGTGATCCGACTACGGGAGACGGACGCGACTCCCGACCCGCTCTTTGCCCATGTCCTCGCCCGCCGCTCGCTCAAGGAGCCGTTCGACACCGACCGCGCGATCCCGCCCGCGGCGCTCGCGGCCATCGAGGCCGCCGTGCCCGCCTGCGCCACCTCCGCCGCGCCGGAATTCATCGCCGAGATCCGCGCGCTCACGGAAGAGGCGCTCGATATCGAGCTTTTGACGCCCCGCACGTTCAAGGAGAGCGTCGATGTCTTCCGCGTGGGCGCCCGCGCCACCGATGCGCAGCCCGACGGGATAGACCTCACAGGCCCGATGATCGAATTCGCCCGGCTGGGCCGGCAGATGACAGCGCAGAAGCTCATGGATACCACCTCCATGTCCTTCCGGGAGGGGCGCAACGCGGTGCTCGAGAACGCGCGCACGGCCATGGGCTATACTTGGCTCGTTACGCCCACGAACACGCGTGAAGACCAGATCGCCACCGGCGCGGACTGGGTGCGTGTGAACCTCGCTGCCACGGCGCAGGGGCTTGGCTTCCAGCCGCTCAGCCAATGCTTGCAGGAATATCCGGAGATGGCCGGGCCCTTTGCAGAGGTGCACCGGCGGCTGGCGCCCGCCGGCGGAACCGTGCAAATGTTGGCGCGGCTGGGCTATGGCCCGGATGTCCCCCGGAGCCCGCGCTGGCCCCTCGACGCGAAAGTGGTGAATGCCTGACGAACGACCCGATCCCGTGTTCGACCTTTTCAACGAGATCGGGATCATCAACCAGCTCTCCCGCGCCTTCTTCGAGGCGCGGTTGCCCAAGGGGATGCTCTTGCCGCATTTCAGCGTGCTCAATCACCTCACCCGCTTGGGAGACGGCCGCACCCCGATCGAGATCGCCCGCGCCTTCCAGGTCCCGAAGAACTCCATGACCCACACGCTGGTCGGGCTCGAGACCCGCGGCTTCATCGAGACACGCCCGCACCCGAAAGACGGCCGCTCGAAGACGGTCTGGCTCACCGAAGCGGGTCGAGAGTTTCGCGCCGAGGCCATGGCGCGCGTGACGCGGGACATGACGCCTATCCTGCCCGCCATGGAGGCCGACGCGCTCGGCACCGCGCTGGAGCTTCTTCGCGAGCTCCGCGTCAGCCTCGACAAGGCCCGCGACTGAGCACGTCAGGCCAGCCGCGAGGGCGGCGCAAAAGAGGCGTCCGGCCAGTGCTGCGGGAGCCCAGCGAGCTGCTGGTCAAGCGCAGTGACGATGAGATCCTTGTATTGCGACACGAAATGGTCGACCCCGAAGTTCTGCTGGTTCGTATCCACGACCACCCGGTGCCCCAGGCAGCGCAGCCCGAGCTCGCGGTAGCCCCGGGTCACGAAATCCTGCCGCCAGGCCATGTTGAAGACGTGCCATTGCCGGTGCCCCCGAGCGCGGAGGGCGGTGGCCTCCAGATAGCGGCGTTTGACGACCTGCGGCGAGGCGAGGCCGATGGTAGGCACCTCGAAATGCGCGCCGAGGATCTGCGCGGAGGCCGCGCCGAGGGAATGGCCAACGATGATGTCGGGCCTGCGCCCCGCGAGAAATCGCTTTACCCGCGCGGCATGGAGGAGAAAGCCCTGGTGATAGGCCTTCTTGGGCAGATCAGCGGTGATGATCTCGTCGATCTCGGCCATGGCGGGCAAGGGCCGGAGGGGGCGCAGGTTGTAGAAGGCATAGTCCGTCCCGCCACGGGAGCCGGTGATGACAAGAACGTTGTCGCCTGTGAGACCGGCGGCGACGTTGGCCCGGGCCGCCGTGACATCCACGAGCGGCGCGCGCCGGAGCCCGCCCTTGATCGAATTCCGCGTCTCCTGGAGAAGCTTGGCCGCGTCGAGCAGGCTGTATCTCGTGAGTGGCATGGTCTGGTCCTCGAAATGTTCGTCGTCGTCGCTTGAAATCTTTCCCGACGGCCAGAGAGCGCCGGTCCTATCGCGTCCGGGTCGGAGCGAAATTGCTCCCGCGCGGCGTATCCAAGAGTACAGGACGGGCGCTGAAAAGTCAGGTCCGCATCATCCTATCGGCGAGCGCCTGCCCCGCCCTGCCCGCCTTGGTTGCTCGATCTGGCAGTCTGGCGGCGTGGCCATGCTCCCCTCGAAAAGGCAAGCTGGTCCCGTGCAGCGAGCGGCTTTCCTTCGCCCCGAGATGGGCCTAAGCCGGGGGCATGCGTTTCCAACCGCTCTCCGAGGCCCGCGCGGGTCCGATCTGGCGCCGTCCGGAAGCGCTTCTCGTGCTCATGGCCATCGCCATGCCACTCTCCTTCTCGGTCTGGTCTGCGCTCCTCAATAACTTCGTCATCGAAATGGCCGATTTCGACGGCGCCGATATCGGCTGGCTGCATACAGTGCGCGAGGTGCCGGGCCTTCTTGCGGTGCTCGTCATCGCGCTCATCGTCTTTATCCGGGAGCAGGTGTTGGCGCTCGTGATGCTCGTCGTCCTCGGCATCGCCACCGCGCTCACCGCGCAGTTCCCCTCGCTTGGTGGAATCCTCACGATAACGCTCCTCAGTTCCATCGGCTTTCATTACTACGAGACGGCCAATCAATCCCTCCAGCTCCAGTGGCTGGAAAAGGAGCGCGCGCCGCAGGTGCTGGGCTGGCTTCTGGCAGCCGGATCGGCGGCGACCTTCGTGGCCTATGTCGCCATCGTGCTCACTTGGGAGGCGTTGGGGCTGTCGTACAACACGGTCTACGTGGCCGCGGGCGGCCTCACGATCGCCATCGCGGCCTATTGCTTCGTGGCCTTCCCGCAGATCGAGGCCCCCACGCCGCAGCTCAAGCAGATGGTGCTGCGGCGGCGTTACTGGCTCTACTACGCGCTAGAATTCATGGCCGGTGCGAGGCGTCAAATCTTCGTCGTCTTCGCGGGCTTCATGATGGTGGAGAAATTCGGCTTCGAGGTGCACGAGGTGACGGCGCTCTACCTCATCAACCTCGTGGTCAATATCATCGTGGCCCCCCTGCTCGGTCGGGCCGTTGCCCGCTTCGGCGAACGCAACACGCTTGCCTTCGAGTATACCGGCCTCGCGCTCGTCTTCCTCGCCTATGGCGGGCTCTACTATTTCAGCTGGGGCGTGGCGGTGGCGGCCTTCCTCTACGTGGTCGACCACATCTTTTTCGGGCTCGCGCTCGCCAAGAAGACCTACTTCCAGAAAATCGCAGGCGCGGGCGACATCGCGCCAACGGCAGCTGTCTCATTCACGATCAACCACATCGCGGCCGTCTTCCTGCCAGCGGCGCTAGGCTACCTCTGGCTTGCCTCGCCGCAGGCGGTCTTCCTGCTCGCGGCAGCGATGGCGCTCGTCTCGCTCATCCTGTCGCTGCTCATTCCCCGGCATCCGGGGCCAGGGAACGAGACGATCCTCGGCGGAGGGCAGCTCCAGGCCGCCTGACACCGCCGACGTGGCCTAGCCGATTTGCTTGGCCGCCCGCGGCCCGGCGAGAAGCCACGCGATGAAACCGATGACTGGCAGGACCAGCACAAAGAGGCACCAGAGCACCTTCTTGCCAGTGCTTTCCGCCGAACCGATGATGGAAACGAGGGCCCAGAGATTGAGGCCCAAAAGAATGAGGCCGCCGAGGCCTGCGATTTCGATACCCATGGGTCTGTCCTTTCCTTTTCGGGGTCAGGTGTCGCGGAGCGCGTCGATCAGCTCCGCCTTGGTCATGTCGGAGCGGCCTTCGATGTCGAGCTCTTGGGCGCGCGCGTAAAGCGCGTCGCGGGTCCAATCCTCGTAAGGGGATGCCTTCCCGCCCTTCTTGGAAGGGGCCATGTTGTCATTGGCCTGGGCATTGGCGATGCGCGCGGCACTTTCCTTGGAATAGCCGTCGCTCCGCAGGGCGTCGTAGGTGTCTTCGTCCTTGATGCTGGCGCGGGTGTCCTGTGCCATCGAATACCTCCGTCCATACGAGTTCAACGGCGGCCCGGGCAGCTCGGTTCCTCCCAAGGCCACGTCCGGGCACGGATGAGCGGAGGTCAGCCGCCGCCGCGCGCCCCCGTCAGAAGCCCGTCATCCATGAGATCCTCGAGGAAAAGCGAGACGAGTTGGGTGCGGTTCGCGGCGCCACTCTTTCGGTAGATCGCAGCGGTCTGAGCCTTCACGGTGCCCGCGGACGTGCCGCGCAGAGATGCGATTTCTGCCGTGGGACAGCCCTTGATGACGAAGAGCGCCACGTCGCGCTCCGCCGGCGTCAGCTGCCAATCGTTAAAGCGCTCATCTAGGAGTTCGTGAAACGCGCCCGAGGCCGCGCGCAGCGCATCCTCAGCCGCCTTTTGCCGCCGCTGTCCCAGCATGAAGAGCCGCCCTGTCACGGCTATGCCGACGAGGAGCCCTATAGCGGCCCCGATCTCCACCAGCTCGTGGATGTGCCAGGGCAACTGCGGGATGCCCAGGAGGGCTGAGAAGATGTCGGACAGGAAAAAGCCCGCGCAGACCGTCTCGAAGACAAGAAGTAGGATCAGCCCGTTCCTGCTCATCTCGCGCCCTGTCGCATGCCTAGCCTGTCGCGGATGCTACCATGAGGCGGTCGCGCGCCGGGGGGCATCGTGATCAGTCATCGTCGTCATCATCCCCGTCATCGTCATCATCACCGTCGTCGCCGTCATCGTCGTCGTCATCATCGTCGTCGCGGCCGCCCGCCCCGCCTGAGCCGCTGCCTGATCCGGAGCCGCCGCTGGATGCGCTGCCGGACGCGCTGCCGCTCGGATCGCCATCGTCGTCATCGTCATCATCGTCGCTCAACGGGATGCGCCGCGAGACCTGGCCCGCGGCATCCGTGAGACGGTCGAAGAGGACCGAGCCAGTCGTGGGATGGACCACGATCTCCCGGCGACGCGTCGCGTCGCTGGCAATAAACCGCAGCCGGCCCAGGAGCGTGCGGCTCACCTCGACGGTCTCGTAGCCCGCCGCGCCCAACTGCCGGACGACCTGATCCTGAATGCTTTCCTGCGCCGATGCGGGGCGGCCTCCTGCGAAGAGGGCAAGCGCCAGCGCCAGCGTGAGTGCGATCGAGAACCTCTGCATAGCCCCTTCTTTCCACGAAACGGCCCCGCCCGGAATGGGCGAGGCCTCCGCTGCCGTCACAGCAGGACGCGCTGCGGCTCAGTCGTCATCGTCATCATCATCATCATCATCATCATCGTCGTCGTCATCATCATCATCATCATCGTCGTCATCATCGTCATCGTCATCGTCATCATCGTCGTCGTCATCGTCGTCATCATCGTCGTCGTCGTCACCATCGTCATCGTCACGCAGTTCAGCCAGCGTCAGCGTCTGGTCGCCGTCATCGTCATCTTCGCCAAGAAGGATCGCGGCGCCCGCCTCGCCGAAGGCCGACACGAGCTCTTCGATGCTGAGTGTGCTGTCGCCGTTCGCATCGACATCCTGGAAGCGGAGGCTTTGCGCGAAGGAAGGGGCAGTGGAGAGGGCGATGAGGGCGGTGCTGGCCGTGAGAATGGAACGGATTTTCATGGGGTGTCCTTTCGGTGTCTGTGCCGGACGGCGCCCGGCCTATGCAGACAAGGCTGGCGGATCGAACCACGGTGGGCCATCCGCCGGAAGATTAGACGGCGCAGCGTCCCCAAACGTAAACCGGGAGGCAGAGTTATGTCTGCCCCCCGGCTGATGCGTATAAACCCGAGATATAGGGCGCTCAGTCGAAGCTGCGCCCCTCGGTGTCGGACATATCGAAGCCGAGCGCCTTGGCGACGGTGAAGATGTCCTTGTCGCCCCGCCCGCACATGTTCATGCAGATGATGTGGTCGGCCGGGAGCTTGGGCGCGATCTTCTCCACATGGGCAAGCGCGTGGGAGGGCTCAAGCGCGGGGATGATGCCTTCCGTCTCGCAGCAGAGTTGGAAGGCCGCGAGCGCCTCGCGGTCGGTGATGGAGACATATTGCGCGCGACCGATATCGTGAAGCCAGCTGTGCTCGGGCCCGATGCCCGGGTAATCGAGACCCGCCGAGATCGAGTAGCCCTCGAGGATCTGACCGTCATCGTCCTGCAGGAGGTAGGTGCGGTTCCCGTGGAGAACGCCGGGGCGTCCGCCGGTGAGTGACGCGCAATGCTCCATGTCGTCGTTCACGCCCTTGCCGCCCGCTTCCACGCCGATAATCGAGACGTCTTTCTCGTCGAGGAAGGGGTAAAAGAGGCCCATGGCGTTGGACCCGCCGCCGATGGCGGCGATGAGGGTATCCGGCAAGCGGCCCTCGGCGGCCATCATTTGCTCTCGGGTTTCCTTGCCGATGATGGATTGAAAATCCCTCACCATGGCCGGATAGGGATGCGGGCCCGCGACGGTGCCGATGCAGTAGAACGTGTCGCGGACATTGGTGACCCAGTCGCGCAGAGCGTCGTTCATGGCATCCTTCAGCGTGCCGCGGCCCGAGGTGACGGGCACGACCTCGGCCCCCAGAAGCCGCATGCGGAAGACGTTCGGCGCCTGCCGCTCGACGTCGTGAGCGCCCATGTAGACGACGCATTTCAGACCGAACTTCGCGCAGACCGTGGCCGTGGCCACGCCGTGCTGGCCCGCGCCGGTCTCCGCGATGATGCGGGACTTGCCCATGCGGCGCGCGAGGATGATCTGGCCCAGCACGTTGTTGATCTTGTGCGCGCCGGTGTGATTGAGCTCGTCGCGCTTCATGTAGATCTTGGCACCGCCCAGCCGCTCGGTCAGGCGTTCGGCGAAATAAAGCGGGCTCGGCCGGCCCACGTAGTGCGTCCAGAGATCGTTCATCTCGTCCCAAAAGGACTGGTCGGTCTTTGCCTTCTCGTACTCGGCCTCGAGATCGAGGATGAGCGGCATGAGCGTCTCGGAAACGAAACGGCCGCCGAAGGCGCCGAAGCGGCCCTGCTCATCGGGGCCGGTCATGAACGAATTGATGAGATCTTCGGGCATGGGATGTCCTCGGTTGCGGAGCCCCGGTGATACCGTCGCGCCAGGAGGAGGAAAAGGCTTTTGCCAAAATCCTTGCGAAGGATTTTGGGCTCGGGGCGGGAGACCGTGCTTCCATGCAGGCACCGATATCGGTTTCAACTTCAGCGCCTCGGTTCCCGTGTCGAAAGCCTCGCCTAAGTCTCTGCCAATGGTGTAGGACGCTGGGCGGTCCGAGCTTTCACACAGTCACAACCGATACCGATCCCGCCAGCGGGAAACACAAAACTCTTCCCAAGAGTTTTGCCAAATTCCTTCGCAAGGAATTTGCGCTAAACGAACCGCCGGATTCGCTGCCTGTTGCAGAATACAATGACCTGATCCCCATTTCGCACCGCCGAATAACCGCGCCGCGCGACTTCCCGTTTGAAGGTGTCGATGCCCACGTATTTGTCGATGTCCTCGAGGCTGCGTCGGACAACACGCCCCTCCTGGGCGGCTTTGGAGGCAAAGATGTTGGCGAGCCACTTGTCCGGGGCCAGGGGCGAGGCAGGGTGAAACATACCTTACCCTCTCACGGCCTTGGTTAATCCCTTCTTAAAGCTGCCGCGAACTCTTGCATCAGCCGCGCATCCTTCACGCCGGGTGCCGTCTCGACCCCGGAGGCCAGGTCCACCACCGGCGCGCCCGTCAGGCGCACCGCGTCGGCCACGTTCTCCACCGTGAGCCCGCCCGCGAGCATCCACGGCACAGGCCAGCGCACCCCCGAGATCAGCCTCCAATCGAAAGGCACTCCGTTCCCGCCGGGCAGCGTCGCACCCGGGGGCGGCTTTGCGTCAACGAGCAGGCGGTCTGCCACGGTCCCATAGATCTCGATCTTCTCGAGGTCGCCTGCATCCGCCACGCTCACGGCTTTCATGACCGGCAGACCGAAACGCGCGCGGACCGCGCGGACCCTAGCGGGGCTTTCGCGACCGTGGAGTTGGAGCATGTCGGGCGCCGCCTCTGCCACGATCCGCGTGAGGGCCGCGTCGTCGGCATCGACCACGAGCGCCACCGTGGACACGCCCGCTGGCACCGCCGCGCGCAGCGCTTCCGCGGCCCTTGGAGATACGGACCGAGGGGAAGGCGCGTAGAAATTCAGACCGATATAGCGTGCACCCGCAGCCACTGCCGCGGACACGTCTTCGGGACGGGTGAACCCGCAAAACTTGATCTCGGCTGTCATGGATTCGCCCTCAGGCGTCGTCGAGGAGCGCGAGGACGTCGTCCTTGCCCTCGTTCTTTTCGCCCTTGAGGCGTTTCACCTCGCGCTTGAGCGTCACGTTCTCGCGATGCTCGGTGCGCATCGCCACGCGATGCTTGTGCTCACGCGCCCATTCCCAGACGTAGCCGATGATCACTCCCACCGCGATCGCCGCGAAGATCACGAGATAGAGCGGCAGATCCACTGATATATCCAGGATGCCGAGCCCGGGGACCGCCGAGAGCCAGTCTGGCGCCGCGTTCAGTGTCACCGAGCCTCGGTTGCCCAGCGCAACGATCACCAAGACGAGCGCGATGGCAACAAGGACGAGATAGCGAAGATAGCGAAACATTCAGGCCCCGTTCAGACGGTCACGCAACAGCTTACCCGTCTTAAAGAACGGCACGTGCTTTTCTTCAACCGCAACCGACTCCCCCGTGCGCGGATTGCGGCCGGTGCGCGCGTCGCGCCGCTTCACCGAGAACGCGCCGAAGCCGCGAAGCTCCACCCTGTCGCCCCGGGCCATGGCATCGATGATCTCGTCGAATATCGTGGAGACGAGGCGTTCCACGTCGCGCTGGTAGAGGTGAGGGTTTTCATCCGCGATCTTCTGGATCAGTTCCGATCGGATCATGGTGTCCCCCTCTGGTGGTCTTAGGCAGCGGCCGTCTGTCGCGGTCCATTCTGGCCACTCTGGCACAAAGCGCGGCTTTCGAAAATACGCCGCTGGGCCGACAGGCAGATTTCACGCCACGAAAAGACGCTTTTACAGGCGCTTAGACGGGCGAGTGCCGCTCTGCCGGGCGCGAGCCCCGGTCTGCGCGCGCGTAGCGCTTGTCCGATTCGGGCGCGCGCGCACGAAAAAACCCCGCGGTTTCCCGCGGGGCTCTGCATCGTTCAGGGGGGCGAAGATCAGTCGTCCTGCTTGAGCGCCGCGCCGAGGATGTCGCCGAGGGACGCGCCGGAATCAGACGATCCGTACTGCTCCACGGCTTCCTTTTCTTCCGCGATTTCGCGGGCCTTGATCGAGAGACCGAGACGGCGGGTCTTGGCGTCGATGTTGGTGACGCGCACATCCACCTTGTCGCCCACGCCGAAGCGCTCAGGGCGCTGCTCGGCACGGTCGCGGCTGAGGTCGGAGCGACGGATGAAGGACTTCTGCCCCTCGTAGGTCACCTCGATGCCGCCATCCTCGATGGAAGTCACTTCCACCGTGATGATGGAGCCGCGCTTCACACCGCCCACGGCATCCTGGAACGGATCGCCGCCTAGCGCCTTGATGGAGAGCGAGATGCGCTCCTTCTCGGTGTCGACTTCCGACACGACAGCCTGCACGACGTCGCCCTTGCGGTAATCGCCGATGACATCCTCGCCCCGACCTTCCCACGTGAGGTCGGAGAGGTGCACCATGCCGTCGATGTCGCCCTCAAGGCCCACGAAGAGGCCGAACTCGGTGATGTTCTTCACCTCGCCCTCGACCTGCGTGCCCACCGGGAACTGCTCTTCGAACACCTCCCACGGGTTGCGCTGGGTCTGTTTGAGCCCGAGCGAGACGCGGCGCTTCTGGCCGTCGATCTCGAGGACCATGACTTCCACTTCCTGGGAGGTGGAGACGATCTTGCCCGGGTGCACGTTCTTCTTGGTCCACGACATCTCGGAGACGTGCACGAGGCCCTCGACGCCCGCCTCGAGCTCCACGAAGGCACCGTAATCGGTGATGTTCGTGACGCGGCCCTTGTGGACCGAGGACAGCGGGTACTTCACGGCCACGAGATCCCACGGATCTTCCTGCAGCTGCTTCATGCCGAGCGAGATGCGGTGCGTCTCCTTGTTGATCTTGATGACCTGGACCTTGACGGTCTCGCCGATCGACAGGATCTCGGAGGGGTGGTTGACGCGGCGCCATGCCATGTCAGTCACGTGCAGCAGGCCGTCCACACCGCCGAGATCGACGAAGGCGCCGTATTCGGTGATGTTCTTGACGACGCCCTCGACATTGTCGCCCTCGGCCAGCTTGCCGATGACCTCGGCGCGCTGCTCGGCGCGGCTTTCTTCGAGGATCGCGCGGCGGGAGACGACGATGTTGCCGCGGCGGCGGTCCATCTTGAGGATCTGGAACGGCTGCTTGAGACCCATGAGAGGGCCAGCGTCACGCACGGGGCGCACGTCGACCTGGGAGCCGGGCAGGAAGGCCACGGCACCGCCGAGATCGACGGTGAAGCCGCCCTTGACGCGGCCAAAGATCGCGCCTTCGACGCGCTCCTCGGCGGCATAGGCCTTCTCCAGGCGGTCCCAGGCTTCCTCCCGGCGCGCCATCTCGCGGGAGATGACGGCCTCGCCCCGGGCGTTCTCGGCGGCGCGGAGATAAACCTCCACCTCGTCGCCGACATCGACCTTGGGAGCTTCACCGGGTTCTGCGAATTCCTTGAGCTCGACGCGGCCTTCCATCTTGTAGCCGACATCGATGATGGCCTGGCCCGCTTCGATGGCGATGACCTTGCCCTTGACCACCGAGCCTTCGGTCGGCGTGTCGATTTCGAGACTTTCGTTCAGGAGGGCCTCGAACTCCTCCATGGATGCGTTTGCCATGCGGCGCGTGTGTCCTATTCGTTTGGTTTTGACTGGCCGAGCGGTTGGGTCCGCCGGTCTATGGTGGGTCTTGGCAGGACGACGGGGCCAAATAAGAAAGGGTCGGAAGACCGACCCTGCTCTAGGTTATTGGTCCGCGGCTGTCCCGCCGCTTTTGACGGGAGCGCTATAGGCCGTGGATCGGCGGCTGGCAAGCCCTTGCGTGGGTTTGCGCGTGAGCCTGCGGCGCAGACCAAAATCCTTTCAAAGAATTTTGCGAAGACTTTTCGAAAAGTCTTGGGCGCAGGTGGCCAAGGGCGCAGCGCAAAGGCCGTCGTGCCGAAGGGGGCCACCGGAGAAAAATTCCTTCGAAGGAATTTGAAAGGCTTTTCGAAAAGCCTTCGCACGCGGCGGTCAATCCTCCCCCGGCCCCGGCAACTCGAGCGCGTCGATCCCCGGAAGAGAGGCACCGGCGATGCCTTGGATATCTCCGTACATGCCCGCGGTGGCGTCCATCATTCGCATGATCTGCTGGTCCCGCGCCGCCCAGTGCTTCATCATCGCGCGCCGCTCCTGGTCGAGGGTGCGCCGCATGGCATCGTAGGTCTCCGCCAGCGCCTCCACCCGCTGCCGGAAGCCCGTACCGGTGAGATAGTCGTAGAGAAGCTCAGTCTTCTCCGCCTGCCCCTCCTTGCGGCGCTCCGCCTGCGCGGTGGTCACGAGCCCCTGCCGCAGGACCGAGGCGAGGGCCACGGCGTAGCGTGGCAGCGTCACCCAGACGCCCTCGTGCTCGCCGAACGTCTCCACGCCTTCGGGCAGCACCATGCTGACGAGCACAGCCGCTTCCGCGCCTTCCCGGCGTTGATCGTCTTTCAGCTTCGCCGCCCAGTCCTTTGACCAGTTCTGTGCGCGCTTCGTCTCCCAGATGATCGCGCCCGCGCCGGGCACCGTCTGCAGACAATCCGCCCCGCGCATGCCCTTTCCCACGGGCGTGATTTGGTCCATCGGGAAGGCCTGGCCAAGCCGCGTTTCCAGCTCGACCTCGAGCGCCTCGCCCTGAAGCTGCTGCGAGCCTTTCTCGGATTTCTGCTTCAACAGCTCGATTTGGCGCTTGAGCGTGTCCATCTGCTCGTCCTTCTGGCGCAGGGCGAGCGCCGTCTCCTCGTCCCGTCCTGCCTGGGCTTCGGCCAGTTGCGCTGTGATCTGATGGCGGAGCCGCTCTTCCTGCGCCTTGCGCTCCGCGGCCACCTGCCGCTGCGCCTCGAGCTCGATCTCCGCGGCACGTTCCTCGAGCGCGCGCTCCTTGGCGAGCGCGGCCTTCTCGGCCTCCCGTGCCGTGGCGAGCCGCGCATCGGCCACATCGGCGCGCGCCTTCTGCGCGGCGAGCGCCTCGGCGGCCTCTTGCAGCTTGGCCTCCTGCTCGGCCTGCATCCGGGCGAGCGCCTCGGCCTGCTCGGCCCGCGCCGCCTCCCGCGCACCGGCCTCGAGCGCCGCCTTCTGGCGGGCGAGGTCGGCGGCGTGGGCGCGCTTGAGGTCCGCCAGAAGCGGTCCCGCGAGCGACTCGGTCAGCTCGATCTCATGGGCGCAATTGGGGCAAGTGACGACGGGTTCGATGCGGGAGGGGGACGTGTCGGGCATGGCGCATATTGCCATGGCCGTGCTGGGCTGCAACCGGCGGCGCACCTACGCAATCGCCCCCCGCGCGGACAGGACGCAAGGAGGTGCTGAAAAGTCTCCGGCGCCCCGGATCAGCAATAGTTCTCCGGACCGGCCCACTGCGCGTCGGAATACCGGTCGCCATGGGCCCAGCCCACGGGCATGAGGCGCGCCACCTCCTCCATGGCCGCCGCCGGGATGCGATCGGCAGCGAGATACTCCTCAAACCGCGCCGCATTGCGGGTTCCAGGGATCGCCACGATGTGACGGGCCTGGTCGTAGACCCAGCGCAGCGCCAGCGCCGCAGTGGGCACATCGAGGCTTCGGGCAAGCTCCCTGAGGGGCTCCGTGGCGGCGAGATTGGCGCTCAGGTTCGGCTCAATGAAGCGCGGGTTGGCCGACATCCACGGCTGGTCCCGGTACTTGCCCGCGTCCGGCGGCAAGTCCGTCAGCATCCCCCGCCCCACGGGCGAGAAGGCCACCAGTGTCGTCCCCAGCTCCTCGCAGGCCTGAATGAGCCCGAGCTCCGGCTGCCGGGTCTGGAGCGAGTATTCCGATTGGACCGCAGCCACGGGGGCCACCGCCGCGGCGCGCCGCAAGCTGGCGGGCGAGATCTCTGAGAACCCAAAAGCGCGCGTCTTGCCCTTCTCCACGAGACGCGCCAGCGCGGAGGTCACCGCCTCGATGGGGATGCTTTGGTCGCGGCGGTGGATGTAGAACAGGTCGACATGGTCGACCCCGAGCCGCTTCAGCGACCCGTCGAGCTCGGCCTCGAGATAGGCCGCGTCGTTGTTGAAGTTGCCCGCGGCGGCCCCGATGCCCCGCGCGATGCCAGCCTTCGTGGCGATGAAGAGCCTGTCGCGCCCGCCGCGGGAGGCGAGCCAGGAGCCGATGGCGCTCTCGCTCTTGCCCGCGCCATAGACGTTAGCGGTGTCGATATGGGTGACGCCCGCGTCGCGCGCCGCATCGAGGACGGCGTGGCTCTCTGCCTCGTCCGTCGCCCCGTAGAAGTCGCAGAACGACATGCCGCCCACGCCGAGGACGCTGACCTCGCGCCCGCCGATTGTCCGCATCTCCATGGCCTGCCGCTCCTCTGATTGTGGACTTCTGACATCAAGCGACCTGCTGGCACATCGGCCCGGCTCGCCGCACGATCCGGGGTGGAAAACACCACAAGCATTGCGGCCTGACAATGCGTTTGCCTAGCGATCGGCGACTGAGGCGCAGGGTCAGCCCGGCGCGCCACCGGCGGCGCGCACAGCGTCGATGGCTGCGGCCACCGCCTCTTCCCGGCTCATGAGGGAGGTATCAATGAGGATCGCGCCCTCGGCCGCCACCATGGGCGCGTCCGCGCGGCCGCGGTCGCGGGCATCGCGCTCGGCCACATCGGCGGCGACCTCGGAAAGATCCGCCTCGAAGCCGCGCTCGACGAGCTCTGCGTGGCGCCGCTCGGCCCGCGCCTCCACGGAGGCCGTCACGAAGAACTTCACCGCCGCGTCCGGGCAGATGACGGTGCCGATGTCGCGCCCGTCGAGAACGGCGCCGCCCGCGCGCGCGGCAAACGCCCGCTGAAAGTCGAGGAGGGCTGCGCGCACTTCCGGGATCACGGCGACCTTGGAGGCGGCTTGCGCCACGTCCGCGTTCCGGAGGCGGCCTTCATCGGCCACGTCCTCCGCCGTGAGGGCCTGCGCAGCCGGGATGGGCGCCTCGCCCGCGAGCATGCGCGCGCCCACCGCGCGGTATAGAAGCCCGGTATCGAGATGGGCCAGACCGAATTCCGCCGCCACCGCCCGCGCGATCGTGCCCTTCCCGGCCGCCGCGGGCCCGTCGATGGCCACGCAGAAGCTCACCCGGCATCTCGAGTGATCTCGGCACCGAGCGCGGCCATGAGCGGCTCGAAGATCGGGAAGGAGGTGGCGATGGGCTGTCCGTCATCGATGGAGATCGGCGCCTCCGCGGCCATACCCAGGATGAGGAAGGACATGGCGATGCGGTGATCGAGATGTGTGGCGGCCTCCGCGCCGCCTGCCGCGCGGCCCGTGCCGAGGACGGTCATGGTGTCGGCGGTGTCTTCCACCTCCACCCCGTTCGCGCGCAGGCCAGCCGCCATGGCCGCGATCCGGTCGCTCTCCTTCACGCGGAGCTCGCCCACGCCCTCGAAATGGCTGCGGCCGTGGGCATAGGCCGCGACGACGGAGAGGATCGGGAATTCATCGATCATGGAGGCCGCGCGGTGGGCGGGCACGGTGATGCCCTGCATGTCGGGCGAATGCTGGGCGCGGAGGTCCGCCACGGGCTCACCTCCCTCCTCGCGCAGGTTCTCGTAGGTGAGATTTGCGCCCATCTCCTTGAGCGTCGTGTAGAGCCCCGCGCGCGTGGGGTTGAGCCCGATGCCGGGCACCAGCACGTCCGAGCCCGGCACAATGAGCGCGGCGCAGACGGGAAAGGCCGCCGAAGACGGATCCCGTGGGACGACGATCACCTGAGGCTGAAGCTCTGGCTGGCCCGTGAGGGTGATCACGCGGCCCTCGTTGGTTTCCTCCACGGTGATCTCCGCGCCGAACCCGGCGAGCATCCGCTCGGTATGATCCCGCGTGGCCTCCCGCTCCCGCACGACGGTCTGGCCCGGGGCACCTAGCCCGGCGAGGAGGACAGCGGATTTCACCTGCGCCGAGGGCACCGGCACGGTGTAATCCACGGGCAAGGGCTCCGCCGCGCCTACGATTGTGAGCGGCAGCCGACCGCCGGAGCGGCCATGGGACGCGGCCCCGAAAAGCGCGAGCGGGTCGGTCACCCGCCCCATGGGGCGCTTCGTGAGCGAGGCGTCACCGGTGAAAGTGGCGGTGATGGGAGACGTCGCCATGGCCCCCATGATGAGGCGCACGCCCGTCCCGGAATTCCCGCAATCAATGACGCGGTCCGGCTCGGCGAAGCCGTTCACGCCCACGCCGTGGACCGACCAGCGCCCGCCACCGTGGTTTGTGACCTCCGCGCCGAAAGCTTCCATGGCGCGGGCGGTGTCGAGCACGTCATCGCCCTCGAGGAGCCCCTCGATCCGGGTCTCGCCAACCGCGAGCGCGCCAAGGATGAGCGCCCGGTGAGAGATAGACTTATCGCCGGGGACCTGTGCCTCGCCCCTGAGCGGCCCCGCCGCGCGCGCTGTCATCGGTATCGCCTTGCCGTGCCCGGACATGCCTGCCTCCGTCTTGCCCGCGCCGCTCCTACCGCCCGTGCCCGGCGGCGTCCATCACAACCTTGGGAACAGCCCCCGGACCAGACCCACGGAGGTGTTTTGGGAAGGGAACGCGGCTTCTACACTCCCAGAAAATCCAGCTCTCTGCCCGGCAGGCTTCCTCGCGACCGCGAGCGGGAGGCATCCGCCCTATCCGGCCCGCGTGAAGCTCAGGTAGTGAGGCACCCGCCCCTCGCGGATGGCCTTCGCCTCGTAGCGGGTGCGATGCCAGTCGTCCCAGGGCGAGCGCCAGTCGGTGGCGCAGTCCGCTGTCCAGTCAAAGCCCGCGCGGGGCACCTCCTCCAAGGTCTGTCGCACGTAATCGGGGATGTCCGTGGCCACGCGGAAAGCGGCTCCGGGCTTCAGCGCCCGCGCAAGCGGCTCGAGATGCTCGGCCGTCACGAACCGCCGCCGGTGGTGGCGCGCTTTCGGCCAGGGATCCGGGTAGAGCAGGAAGGCTTTCGAGATGCTCGCCTCCGGCAGCACGTCGAAGAGATCACGGACATCTCCGGGATGGACCCAGATATTCTCCAGCTTCTCCCGCCGGATCTTGCCGAGGAGCATGGCCACGCCGTTGACGAAGGGCTCGCAGCCGATAACGGCCACCTCCGGATGCGCGGCCGCCATCGCCGCGAGATGCTCACCGCCCCCGAAGCCCACTTCCAGCCAGAGCGCGCGCCCGTCGAAACGCGCGAGATCAAGCGGCGCGCGCCCGGGATTGTCGGACCACGACACACCCGGCAGCGCGCAGCGCGGCAGGAGCTCCGCCAGATCGCGCTCCTGGGCGGGCTTGAGCGTCTTGCCCTTGGTGCGTCCGTAGAAGTTGCGCCACGGGGCCTTCGGGTGCTTCCGGTCATTCATGCGCATCCCGTCCCGGACATGATCCGGGACCTCCTGCCTTGAGGCTCAGACGGCCTTCTGTAGCGCGTCCGCGAGATCCGTGCGCTCCCAGGAGAACCCGCCATCGTCCTCCGGCGCGCGCCCGAAATGCCCGTAGGCCGCCGTGCGCTGGTAGATCGGTCTGTTGAGGCCGAGATGGGTCCTGATGCCGCGCGGGGTCAGGTCCATGACCTTCGCGACCGCGCGCTCGATGGCGACCTCGTCGGCCTCGCCCGTGTCGTGGGTGTTCACGTAGATCGAGAGCGGCTTCGAGACGCCAATCGCGTAGGAGAGCTGGAGCGTGCAGCGCTCGGCAAGGCCCGCGGCCACGACGTTCTTGGCGAGGTAGCGCGCAGCGTAAGCGGCGGAGCGGTCCACCTTGGTGGGGTCCTTGCCCGAAAACGCGCCGCCGCCATGGGGCGCCGCGCCGCCATAGGTATCGACGATGATCTTGCGGCCCGTGAGGCCCGCGTCGCCATCGGGCCCGCCGATGACAAAGGTCCCGGTGGGGTTCACCCACCATTCCGTCCTGTCCGAGAGCCACTCGGCGGGCAGCACCTCGCGAATGTAGGGCTCCACGATGGCGCGGATGTCATCGGAGGACTGGCTTTCATCGGCGTGCTGGGTGGAGAGCACGATAGAGGTCACCTCCACGGGCATGCCGCCCTCGTAGCGCAACGAAAGCTGGCTCTTGGCGTCGGGCCGCAGGAGCGGCTCGGCGCCGGATTTGCGCACCTCCGCCAGGCGCTTCAGGATCTGGTGAGCGTAGTGGATCGGCGCGGGCATGAGCTCGGGCGTCTCCTTGCAGGCATAGCCGAACATGATGCCCTGGTCGCCCGCGCCCTCGTCCTTGTTGCCGCTCGCATTCACGCCCTGCGCGATATGGGCCGATTGCTCGTGGAGGAAGTTCATCACGCGGCAGGTGTTCCAATGGAACTGGTCCTGCTCGTAGCCGATGTCTCGGATACAATCGCGCGCGATCTCGGTGATCGAGCCCATGTATTTCTTGAGCTGCTCGGCATCCGAGAGCCCCACCTCGCCGCCGATGACGACCATACCCGTGGTGGCGAAGGTCTCGCACGCCACGCGCGCCTCGGGCTCCTCGGCCAAAAACGCGTCGAGCACGGCGTCGGAAATGCGGTCGCAGACCTTGTCGGGGTGTCCCTCCGACACGGATTCGGAGGTGAAGATATAGTCTTGGCGGGCCATGGGGGGTGCTCCATTGAAAGTGTCGCCGTCACGCCAGGAAGCCGTTGTGACAGTCGTGAGGCGCACCGCTACGCGCGCCCGGTGGGGGCGTCAATCCTGAAAGCGGCCCGGACTCAGGTGACGTGCGAGCATGTGGCTGAGCAGCGCAATGGCCGCGAGGGCCGCGAAGGGCACCTCGCCCAGCCGGGCATAAAGCGTGGGCGGCAGCGCGGCGGGCAGCGCCGCGTCCGCGTGCCCCGAGCGCCCGAGCGGGAGGTAGGCCACCAGCCTACCGCGCGCATCGATGATGGCCGAGATCCCGGTATTGGCCGACCGCGCCACCGGCAGACCCTGTTCGATGGCCCGCGCCTGGGATTGCATGAGGTGCTGCGCCGGGCCTCCGAGCTGCCCGAACCAGGCATCGTTGGTGACGACAGCGATGAGGCGCGGCCGGTCCACGCCACGTCCTACCTCGTGGGCAAAGATGCTCTCGTAGCAGATGAGCGGCTGCACCGGGCCAATGCCCGTGACGTCGAGCACCTTGGGCCCCGCGCCCGCCGCAAAGCCAAAGCCCTCGTTGGCGGCGAGCCCGTAGATCCCCGCGCGCGAGAAGAGCCAGCCCAGCGGCATGTACTCGCCGAAGGGGACGAGGTGATGCTTCTCGTAGACGCCGCGCAGGTCGCCCCCGGCCCCCACATGGGCGAGCGCATTCCAGGCCTGGCCGTCGCGCCAGCTCTGGGCGCCGATGAAGATTTCCGCCCCGCGCCCACGCTGGGCGGCCTCGGTGAAGGTGATCCCACCCTCCTGCAGCCAAGTCGTCAGCGCCACCTCGGGCCAGATGACGAAATCAGCATGGGGCCGCGCGGCCGTGGCGCGCATCTTGCGCTCGAGAAAGAGCGGGCGCATGTCCTCGCGCCATTTCAGCTGTTGCGCGGCATTGGGTTGGACGGTGCGAATAAGCGGCGCATCGCCCGCGGCGGCAGGCGCCTCGAGCGGCGGCAGGAAGACAGCGAGACCGAGGCCGAGCGCGAGCGCCAGCCCCATGAGCCGCCGTGCCGCAACGCGGGGCAGCGAGGCGCGCGCCCCGGCTGCCCGCACCCCCTCCACGAGCCCGAGTAGCGCCAGCGCCACGGCGAGCGTGAGACCATGGGGCCCGAGCCAAGCCGCCCCCTGGTAGAGCGCGACATCGACGAAGGCGGTGACATGCATGCCCCAGGGAAAGCCCCCGAAGAGGTGCGCGCGCGCGAGCTCAGCTCCGGCAAAGGCCAAAACGAAAACGAGCCCGCTCCGCCGCCACGCAGCCAGCGCCGCCGCCGCGCCCCAGAAAAGCGCCAGACCACCGGCCATCAGAAACAGCGCAAAGGGCGCCATCCAGCCGTGGCGTGCCACGTCCACGAGGAAGGGCTCCACGATCCAGTGGAGCGTCAGCGCGAAATAGCCCGCCCCGTAGCCCCAGCCCGCGATGGCCGCGCGGCGCAGAGAAAGCTCCCAGGGCCTGAGCCAGAGAAACGCGCCGAGCGAGATGACGGTGAGCGGGAGCATCCCCGCCGGCGGATGCCCCAGGGCTCCGATCGCGCCCACGGCGGCGAAAAAGACCGCCAGCACCGTGGGCCGAAGACTGGCGAGCGTGTCACTCCGCAGCCGCGCGACGTCCATCGGGTGCCGTGTGGGTCTGGGGAGCGGAGGAGGCGGCCGTCATTTGCGCGCCGAAGCGCACGCGCAGCCGCTTTATGCGGCGCGGATCAGCATCGACCACCTCGAATTCGGGGCCCGACGGGTGCGGCACGACCTCGCCCCGCGCGGGAATCCGGCCCGAGAGCATGAAGACGAGGCCACCGAGCGTGTCGATCTCCTCCTCGTCGATGTCGTCATGCTCGGTGAGCGCGAGGCCGTGGGCCTCCTCAAAATCACTGAGCGGCGTCTTGGCATCCGCGAGCACGACGCCGGGCTTTTCCTCGGTCCAGAAGTTGCCCTCCTCGATGTCGTGCTCGTCTTCGATCTCGCCGATGACCTGCTCGATAAGATCCTCGATCGTCACGAGCCCGTCGACGCCGCCGTACTCGTCGATGACGAGCGCCATGTGGATGCGCTCGGTCTGCATCTTGGTGAGCAGCACGCCGATGGGCATGGACGGCGGCACGAAGAGCAACTCGCGCACCATGCAGCGCAGGTCGAAGGTGTCGCCCGTGCCGTTGAATCCGTGCAGCAATGCGAAATCCTTGAGATGGGCAAAGCCCAGCGGCGTGTCGAGCGTCCCCTCGTAGACCGGGAGCCGCGTCATCCCGCTCTCGCGGAAGACATCGACGAGCTCTTCCATAGTCACGCTGTCGGGTACCGCCACGATATCGGCCTTGGGAATGAGCACGTCTTCCACGCGCAAGCGGCGCAAGTTGACCATGCCCGGCGCGCCGACGACGGCCACTGCCGGGGCCTCGTTGCCCTCGCTCGGGCTCAGGGCCTGCACGAGGCGGCCGAAAAACCCGGGCTCCGCCTGCGCTTCGCTGTCCTTGCTGTCGTCATCCGGAGCGGTCCGTGCCGCCCCGTTCTCTCCTTCGCCCGTGGCGTGCGCGCGACGCGCCGCGTCAGACGATCCTTCCGATGTTTCGGCCATGGCCTCCAGCCTGGTTCAAATCACTGCGTCAAATATGGGTCAGGGTATCCGAGATTGCCAAGAATTTCCACTTCGAGCCCCTCCATGAGCGCAGCGTCAGCCACCGTTTCGTGGTCATAGCCCAAAAGATGGAGCGTTCCGTGGACGACGAGATGCGTGACATGGGCCTCGAAGGGCTTGCGCTGCGCCTCGGCCTCCCGTGCGCAGGTCTCGTAGGCGAGCGCGATATCGCCGAGCTCGCCGGTCGTGGGCGCAAGCGGCGTCCCGCCGGGCGCCTCTGCTCCCCGCTCCTCGGCGGGCCAGCTCAGCACGTTGGTGGGTGCGGGCTTGCCGCGGAACTGAGCGTTCAGCTCGGCCACCCGCGCATCATCTGCTGCGAGCAGCGCCACATCGCCCATGAGGCCTACACCGCTGAACACCGCCTCCACAGCGCGACGCGCGAGGGGCTCCAGATCGCCCCAGCGCGCGTCTTCAACGATGACATCGATCTCGCAATCCATGGCTTCGCGCCCTGCCGGGGCGCGGCGCGCGCGTCAAGCGGCTTCGGGCACCTCGCCTTCCACCATCCCGCGATGGAGGGTGCGCGTGCCGTCCACGGCACGGTGGTCGCCCTTGTGGAGCGTGATCCGGTTGTCCCAGAAGAGAAGATCGCCCGCCTGCCAGTGATGCGTGGCCGCAGGCAGTGCAAGCGCCTCCTCATAAAGGTCGTGGACGAGCGCGGTGACGTCGCGGCCCGCGTCATCCTCGGCTTCCACCATCCGCTCCGGCACGGTGAGAAAAAAGCCCGCGCGACCGGTCTCGGGCTGGCGGCGCACGAGCGGGTGCCAGGCCTCGGTCTCCGCGCCCTCGGGCACGTCGAGGCCCGAGACGCGGTGCAGCACCCGGACACCGCGCAGTGCATCCTTGTCGGCATCCGGAAGCCCTCCCCAAAGCGTGCGCGTGTCCACGATGACCGTCCCCCCGCCCGCGCGCGGCACCTCCGCCACGCGGAGCGCGGTGAAGAGCGGCGGGCGCCGGAAATAGGTGCTGTCGGAATGAAAACGCGAGCGCGGCGGCGTGGCGCGCCCGGCATTGGTGACGATGTTGAGCGCAGCATGGCCCGGCACCGCCGTCTCGCCATCGGTGAACATGAGCGGGCCGAAGCGCTCGAGAAGCGCGACGAAGGCCGCGTCGTCGAGCCCGGCACCGCGCACGCAGCAAGCGCCGGATTCCGCCGCCGCGCGGCGGATATCGATCGGGTCGAGTGTCGTCTCGGGAAGGGTCCAGGCGGTGGCATCGAACATCGGCGGTACTCCTCAATTTCGCTGGGACACCAAGCTAGGTGGGCGGCCCCCTGCGACCAGACCGCGCGGCGAGATGCACAAGTAGGGATGAGAATTGCGCGCTCAGTGCGCGGATCGTGCGCGACTGCCGCCGCGGGGACATCCGGCGTTTTCTGCATTCAGAGAAACACGGTTTACGCAGCGCGCTCAGCCCGTCGGGTCGTCGGCGTCGTAGGCCTCGATGATCGCCGCCACGAGCGGATGGCGCACCACGTCCTTCGAGCTGAAGTAATTGAAGCTGATCTTCGGGATGCCCTTCAGGAGCCTCTCCGCATCGCGCAGGCCGCTCATGACGCCGCGGGGCAGGTCCACCTGGCTCCGGTCCCCGGTGATGACCATCCGCGAGCCCTCGCCCAAGCGGGTGAGGAACATCTTCATCTGCATCGAGGTGGCGTTCTGCGCCTCGTCGAGCACGACGAAGGCACGCGCCAGCGTGCGGCCGCGCATGAAGGCCAAGGGCGCGATTTCAATGGTCTTTTCGGCCTTGAGCTTCTCGATCTGCTTGCCGGGCAGGAAGTCATGTAGCGCGTCGTAGAGCGGCTGCATGTAGGGGTCGACCTTCTCATCCTGCGTGCCCGGCAGGAAGCCCAGCTTCTCGCCGGCCTCCACGGCGGGGCGGCTGAGGATGATCTTGTCCACGTGGCCCTGGATGAACATGTTCACGCCCACGGCGACGGCGAGGTAGGTCTTGCCCGTGCCCGCCGGGCCGATCCCGAAGGCAAGCTCGTGGTTGAACAGGCTTTTGACGTAGGCCTTCTGCGCCTCGGTGCGGGGCTCCACGAGCTTCTTGCGGGTCTTGATCTCCACCCGCGCGCCCGGGAGCAGGTCCATCTGGTCTCCGTCACGCGTGCCGGTGCCCTCGGCGGAATTGCCCATGCGCAGCTCCCGGTCGATATCGGCGGGCTCCACCTCGCGGCCCTGCTCGAGGCGGGCGTAGAGCGCTTCGAGCACCTCGGCCGCGGCGGTCCGCGTGGCCTCGTCGCCCAGAAGGACGAGCTGGTTTCCGCGCCGCACGATCTGCAACCCGAGCTTGGCTTCGAGCTCCGTGAGGTTGCGGTCATACTCGCCGCAGAGATCGATCAGAAGGAAATTGTCCGGGAACTCGAGGCGGCTCTCCCCGATCGCATCGGGGTCGATCACCGGGGTGTCGGGGCTAAAGGCCAATCAGATCTCCGCTCATGAATCGGTCATTTCTCCAAAGGTATCTAGCGCAGCGTGCCAACCGAGCGAGCCCGGCGCAAGGCGCGCGGGGCCCGGAACGAAAAACGCCGCACGGTCACCCGCGCGGCGCTCGGCATTCGGGCAGGCGCCCAAGACAGCCAAATCAATTGGCGTTCGCCAGGTCAGGCACGTTGGTTCCCGCCTTGAAGGGGCCGGTGGCAATGGTCTCGGCACCGTGACCGCCGCAGACAGGCTTGCCATAGGGATCGACGCGCTGGGAGAGATAGCCCTCCACACCGTCGTCGATGATCCAGTGCTCACAGCCGTTCGGGTCGATCCAGATGCCCGCCACGAGCTGGGTGAGGTCCTTGGCGTCGCGCCCGCGATCCACCGTCTTATCGGCCGTGCGCGCGTCGGCGAAGTTGCCCAGGCCGCCAGCGGCGATGAAGCCATCACCCCCGCCCTCGGCACAGGCTGCCAGGAGACCCATGGCGCCCAGCGCCGCGATTGCTCTCATGCTTTTCATATCCCCAGGTCCTTCTCGTTAGCGCAGGCAGATGACTTCGACGCGGCTGTTCTCATGGGAGGACTTGTGCACCTTGGGGTGTCGCCCGCCATGGCCATCCACGCCCACGATGCGCTGCCCTGCCGATTGCCCGATGGACGCCACCATCTGGGCACGACCGGTCGACAGTCTGACGTTTCGCCTGTCGTTGCCGGTGATGTTGGTATGACCGATGATCTTGTAGGCGGCGGAGTCGTCCTTGGCGAAGAAGTCCATGACTTGCTGCTTGGCTGAGCGCGACATCCAGACACCGTGCGGCTCGAACGCGTTGCCGGGGATCGTGGCGCAGATGGACGACTTCCGGCAGGTGGGCCTGCCCTGGCGGTCCACCTTCAAAGACATGAAGCCTTCCCAGCCGTCATCCATGACCCAGTGCTCGCATCCATCCGGGTCGATCCAGATGGTGGGGATGTACCGTTCCCCGGTGACCACGCGCTTCTGATCGTTGTGCACGTGGTCGAAGGGCTCCCCGGTCGTCTGATGCGCGCTCGCGCCACTCGCCCCGAGGGCCACCGCCAACGCGGCGGCGCCCACTGCCTGTATTACTGCCTTCACCCTGGCCTCCATGATCTGCTCGATGACCCAAGGTCTTGGCGCTGTGTTTTTGTGTCTATCGCCAAGACCGCCACATAATATGGCTTAGACTAACAAATCTGCGATATATTGGAAGCTTTATTCGCTACATCTGGTGCATTCGCCCTTGCGGACGGCACCCAGTTCGGCCAGCCACCTCACGATTCGCACGGGTCGTCGTGTCTCAGGCCACCTCGTGGAGCATCGCGCCAGCCAGCGAATTGCTGCCGCTCTCGAGAATACGGACGCGAGCGATCTGTCCGATCCGTGCCGCCGGATCAGATACGTGCACGGCATGAAGATAGTCGGACTTGCCCACCATCTGGCCTTCCATTCTCCCTGTCTTTTCAAAGAGAACGCTGACCTCGCGGCCCACCATGGCGTCCTGCGCGGCGCGCTGCTGCGATGTAAGGAGCGCCTGCAGGCGGTGGAGCCGCTCGGTGGCCACTTCCTGGTCCACTCCGGTCTTTTCTGCCGCGGGCGTGCCCGGGCGCGCGGAATACTTGAAGGAAAACGCCGAGCCGTATTCGACCGCGCGGACGAGCGCCAAGGTATCCTCGAAATCTGCGTCCGTTTCACCTGGAAAGCCCACGATGAAATCGCCGGAGAGCATCAGATCGGGCCGCGCGGCGCGCAAACGCTCGATCAGCCGCAGGTAGCTTTCGGCGGTGTGCTTGCGGTTCATCGCTTTCAGGATCTTGTCAGAGCCCGACTGCACCGGGAGATGCAGATAGGGCATCAGCTTCTCGCAGGAGCCGTGCGCTTCGATGAGCGCGTCATCCATGTCATTGGGGTGCGAGGTCGTGAAGCGGATGCGCTCGAGCCCGTCGATCTCCGCCAGCGCCCAGATGAGGCCCGCCAGGCCACGCTCGTGACCGTGATAGGCATTCACGTTCTGCCCGAGAAGCGTGATCTCCCGCACGCCGCGCTCCACGAGATCGCGCGCTTCGCCCAGCACACGTTCCGCCGGTCGCGAGACCTCCGCGCCGCGGGTGTAGGGCACCACGCAAAACGCGCAGAACTTGTCGCAGCCCTCCTGCACGGTGAGGAACGCCGCCGGCGCGCGCTTGGCCTTCGGCCGCCCCTTGAGATGGGCGAACTTGTCTTCCTCGGGAAAATCGGTGTCGAGCGCCTTGGCTCCGTCATGGGTTCGCGCAACGAGATCTGGCAGCCGGTGATAGGCCTGAGGCCCCACGACCAGATCCACGAGCGGCTGCCGCTTCATGATCTCCTCGCCCTCGGCCTGCGCAACGCAGCCGGCCACGCCGATCTTTAGGTCGGGCTTCTCGGCCTTGAGACCGCGATACCGGCCCAGCTCCGAATAGACCTTTTCTGCGGCCTTCTCGCGGATATGGCAGGTGTTGAGCAGGATCATGTCCGCCTCTTCCGGGCTCGAGACTTCCTCGTACTCCTCGAGCGCCTCGGACATCCGCTCGCTGTCATAGACGTTCATCTGACAACCATAGGTCTTGATGAAGAGCTTCTTGGTCATGGCCTGCTTCACGTGCTGAGAGAGTGATCTTAGTATGGGTAAGACGGGCGCCTTGCAATGCAAGGAAAAGCCGGGAAAGACAGGGGCATGAACTACGCAAGCGTCGAAGACTTCCTGCGCAAGGGCAAAGCGCATCTGGCCAAGGGGCCGGTGGCGCTGATCTTCGCCGAGGACGCCGTCGCGGTGGAGGAAACGCTCGCCCATCACCTCGCGGCGGGCTTTCGCGAAGTCATCGCCTTCATCGCCGCGGATGTGGACATCGGGCCCGCGACCCGGAGCGCATCGGTCTGCGTCGCGTGGGATCTCGTGGCCGGCCCCGCGGCGCACGAGATCGTCAATCGATGCATCAGGGCAGCGCCGCCTTCGGTCTGGTTCTACTACTGCTTCAACGCTGAGTTCCTCTTCTTCCCGTTCTCGGAGACACGGAACGTGGCGGAAATGATTACCTTCACGACGGAAGAGCGGCGGGACTCCATCCTCACTTTCGTCGTTGATCTCTACGCCGATGATCTGGAACGTCACCCGTCCGGCGTCTCACTCGAAGACGCTATGTTCGATCGGACAGGTTACTATGCTCTGGCGCGCACGGATCGCTGGGGCAACCCGATCGACCGGCAGATGGATTTCTTCGGCGGCCTGCGCTGGCGCCTCGAGGAGCATGTGCCCAAAAAGCGGCGCAGGATCGACCGGGTGGCGCTCTTCAAGGCGCGGTCGGGCCTCAAGGTCTCGGAAGATCACACGTTCAACGATCCCGAATACAACACCTATGCCTGCCCCTGGCACCATTCCATGACGGCCGCCATCTGCTCCTTTCGCACCGCCAAGGCGCTCAAGCGCAATCCCGGATCGACCTTCGAGATCAACAGCTTCCGCTGGCACAACTCGGTCAAATTCGACTGGAAGGCGCGCCAGCTCATGGACCTCGGCCTCATGGAGCCGGGGCAGTGGTTCTGAGGTCGCTCGGCTCCTTTGGTGGGCCACGTGAGTGCGCTTTTTTAAGACGGTGTGAGAGACAGAGATGTTCGCACAAGCACGCGACAGAGATCACGACGCGCCTTGTAAATGCGCGCTCAGGTGCACATCATGACTTTTGAATGATCAGATGAGGGGTGACGCCTAAGTCCGACGCAGGCGTATCACCACGTCGACCTTGGCGATCTCTGCGCCTTCTGGCGCTTCCGGCAGCCGTTTGATCTCCAGCTCTTCTGCGGGCGCGTCCGAGAGGGAATTGGTGTCTTCCCAGAAGAAATGCGGGTGGTCGGACATGTTGGTGTCGAAGTAGCTTTTCGAGCCGTCCACGGTGATCTCGCGCATGAGACCGGCCTCGCAAAACGCGCGGAGTGTGTTGTAGACCGTCGCCAGCGAAACCTTCTCACCGGCCTTGCGCGACGCATCATAAAGGCTCTCCGCCGTCACGTGCCGGTCGCGTCCGTCACCCACGAGCAACGCCGCCAGCGTGACGCGCTGCTTGGTCGGGCGGAGCCCGCCTTCGGTCAGCCACGCGGTCCCGCGTTCGGATGTTGTCTGGCTCGTGATCGTCATCGCTCGCTCGCTTTCTCACGTATATATGCGATTTTGCGAACCATTTTCAAACGGTTTCAAATGTCGCGGCGCGCCGCGGCGGCACGGCAATCGCAGCGGGTCTGCGCCTTGCATGGCCCGCGCGCCCGATGCTAGGGGGCGCAAAATCATCGAGGCAAGGGTGCAGCATGGCCGATTTCCCAACGACGTTCGACCGCGACGATCTTCTTAAATGCGCGCGCGGCGAGCTTTTCGGGCCGGGCAATGCGCAATTGCCAGAGCCGCCTATGTTGATGATGGACCGCATCACCGACATTTCCTCCGATGGCGGCGCCCATGGCAAAGGCCACATCATCGCGGAATTCGATATCACGCCCGACCTCTGGTTCTTCGAGTGTCACTTCCCGGGCAACCCGATCATGCCGGGCTGCCTGGGCCTCGACGGGCTCTGGCAACTCACCGGCTTCAATCTCGGCTGGCGCGGCTGGCAGGGGCGCGGCTACGCGCTCGGCGTGGGCGAAGTGAAGCTCACCGGCATGGTCCGCCCGGACCGCAAAATGCTCACCTACAAGATCGATTTCACCAAGGCGATCCAGACCCGCCGCCTCACGATGGGCGTGGCCGACGGGATCGTGGAGGCCGACGGCGAGCAAATCTACGCCGTCAAGGATATGAAGGTGGCGCTCAGCGAAAGCTGAGCCAACTCCTGCCAATCGCACCATCCGCTGAGCTTGTGTGCCCCGTCAACTCGCCGTTGGCTTTGACGTCTGCAGCCTAATCTGGAAGTGCCGCGCAGTGGGCGCCACCCGCCGCCGCCCCGGATCCCAAGGCGAGCACCGGCGGCGCCTGATAGGGGTTGAGCTCCGCCGTCGCGAGATCGAAGGCCAGCAGGCCCGCGATGAGCGCCAGCGTGGCGGTCGCCGTCGTCACCCGGGTCATGGCGCGCTTCCTTCGAAGAGACGGGCACGCAGCCGCACGCCCCAGACCGACCCGGCAAAAGCCGCCACGAACCAGACCCAGCCGTGCAGGCTTCCCGTGGAAATCCCGGAGAAAAATGCGCCCACGTTGCACCCGAAGGCGAGCCGGGACGAGTAGCCCAGTAGGAACCCCGCCACAATCGTGGCGACCCACGCACGGGTGGGCAGCGAAGGCAGCCGGGCGGACAACCCGCCCGCGCGCCAAGCCGCGATGAGGAACGCGCCCCCTATGATCCCGATATTGGTGAGCGAGGTCACATCCGTGAGCACGCTCTCACCCAAGCGCTCCACGTTGGAGCCCGCCGACCAGAAGCCCGAACCCGACAGGTCCGCCCCGAGCGCCACCGCGCCCTTCGCGGCCCAAAGTCCGAGGCCATAGACCACGCCCCAGGGCTGGCCAGACACGACGAGGTTCAGGATGGCGAGGCCTGCCACAAGCGCCGAGGCCCAAAGGAGGCGCGTCGGGATAGAGCGCTTGCCCTTCACGCCCAGCGCCCAAAGGAGTGCGGCGGATACGGCCAGCCCCGTGAGCGTCAGCGCGAGGCCTGACGACCCGGAGAAGACCACCGTCTCGAAAGTCCCGAGCCCCGTCCACCAGAAGAGATGATAGGCGCCTGCGAAGCTGCCGAGGGCAAAGAATGGCAGCGCGAGAAGGCCGACGGGATTGCCCGATCCGGCATTCACGAGGGTGCCGGAGCCGCAGCCAAGCACCACCTGCATGGCCGCGCCAAAGACGAAGGCGCCCCCAACCATGGCCCAGCCCACGGGCGCATGGGCCCCGAGGAGCTCCTCCCCCGCGGTCTCGAGTAAGGGGATGGCCGCGATGGCCACGAGCCCGATCGCGAGGAGTTGCGCGAGCATCCCGCCTGGCTCCCGCCGCAGGATCATGGCCCGCCAGGGGCCCGCGAAGCCAAAGCGCAGCCCCTCGAGCACCATGCCAAAGCCCAGCCCGAGGGCCAGCAGAAGCCCGTAACGCGCCCCCGCCAGCACGGCGACGGCGAACACGATGGCAAACGCCGCCCCGAGAAGGGCGGCGCGTTGGGACAGCTTGGGCAGCGCGCGGGGTTCTACCGTCACATCGCTCATGCGTGGTTCCTTTCCCGGCTGGCGTCAGCCGCCGGAGATCTGGTTGATCAGGTTCTGCAGAAGGCCCGGCGTGTTGGCCATCTCGTGACCCGCGTTGGAGTAGCCCACAAGCGACTCGGGGTAGAGCTTGACGTTCTCCACGCCAGCAAGCTCCGACAGGGCAAACCAATTGGTCGCGGCCCAGTGGCCCGTGTTGCAGAACGAGACGATCTGGGACTGACCATCAAAATTCTGCTCGGCTGCGAGAGCTTGGGCCGCCGCGGGATCGATGATCGCAGGGCCGCCGTCAAACCAGCTGGCATGCTCGAAATACTCGGATTGCGGCAGCGTCCCGGCACGGGCAGCGGCGGGGTGCGACTGCTCGCCTGACCAGAAGCTTTCGGGCCGTGCATCGAGGAGAAGCGCCTCGTCGCCACCGTTCACGATCTCGAGGACTGCGTCCGTCGTGGCGAGCCACTCGTCGGAAAAGGAGATGTCGACCACAGTGGGCGTGGGCGCGACCGCGTCGGTCGACAGGTCAAACCCCGCCTCTTGCCAGGCATTCACGCCGCCATTGAGGATGGCGAGGCTGCTCACGCCGGAGGATTTCAACGTCCAGTAGACGCGTGCGGCCGCGCCGAAATCGGTGATCGAGTCGCCCTGGTGTACGACGACGACCGGACGGTCGAGCTCGAGGCCCACGGCACCGAGCACGTCTTCGAGATGATCTTCAGTCACGAGTTGGCCCGGGTTCTCGGCGGGGCCGCGGAAAAGACCGTAGGAGGCTTGCACCGCGCCGGGGATGTGGCCCTCGGCAAAGGCATCGCCACGGATGTCGAGGATGAGCGGCGCACCGAGCTCAGCGTTGAGCTCGGCCGGGCTCACGAGCGGGCCGAAGCCCTCCTGCGCGGCGGCGGGAGCGGCAAAGCCGATCGAGGCAAGTACGAGGCTGCGAACGAGTGTCATGGGGATCTCCTTCATTGCTAGTCGGAGGCCCACCTACCGCGGCAGACGGGAAGAACAACCCGCGAGACGGGCCGGTTCAGCCGCCGTGAAAGAACATCATTCCATCATGACAGAGCTCCCGAAACGCGCGTTCCTCACTGACGCTCAGTGAAAACACCGGTTCGCCGCGCTTGCACCATGGGCAACAGCGCTCCTTTTTTCCGCCCTGTCCACGCACCCGGCCGGAAGAGCAATGCAGTCACAGGCAACCGGCTACCGCCATCCTTACCGGTGAGACCTGTCGCGCCCGGCTGCCCTTGCCCCAATGCTCACCCTCCCCTAAAAGCCCGCGAAACCGCAGGTGGGAGGCTATATGCGCCGGGTCGTTATCACTGGAATGGGGATCGTATCGCCCATCGGGAATACCGTGGCAGAGGTGGAGGCTTCGCTGCGCGCGGGCCGGTCGGGCATCCGCGCCGAGCCGACATACAAGGAAAACGGCTTCCGGTCCCAGGTCGCCGGCATCCCGCAGATCGACGTCTCCGAGCACATCGACAAGCGCCAGCTGCGCTTCATGGGCCCCGGTGCCGCCTACAGCTACATCGCCATGGAACAGGCCATCGCCGATGCAGGGCTCGAGGAAAGCGATGTCTCCAACGAGCGCACCGGCCTCATCGCGGGCTCGGGCGGGCCGTCGACCTCGAACTTCTTCACCGCCTTCGACACCGTCATCAACAAGGGCGCGCCGAAGCGGATGGGGCCCTTCATGGTCACGCGGTGCATGTCGTCCACCGTGTCCGCCTGCCTCGCCACGCCCTTCAAGATCAAAGGGCAGAACTACTCCATCACCTCGGCCTGCTCCACGACGCTCCACTGCATGGGCGTGGGCACCGAGCAGATCCAGATGGGCAAGCAGGACATCGTCTTCGCGGGCGGCGGTGAAGAGGTCGACTGGACGCTTTCCTGCCTTTTCGACGCCATGGGCGCGATGAGCTCGAAGTACAACGAAACCCCCGAGACCGCCTCGCGCCCCTTCGATGCCACGCGCGACGGCTTTGTCATCGGCGGGGGCGGCGGCATGGTGGTCCTCGAGGAGCTCGAGCACGCCAAGGCCCGCGGCGCGAAGATCTACGGCGAGGTGACGGGCTATGGCGCGACCTCCGACGGCCACGACATGGTCGCGCCCTCGGGCGAGGGCGGTGAGCGTTCCATGAAGCTCGCGCTCGCGACGCTGCCGGAGGGCCGCAAGATCGATTATATCAACGCGCACGGCACCTCGACGCCGGTGGGCGACGTCACCGAGATGATGGCCGTGCGCCGCGTCTTCGGCGAAGAGCACCCGGTCGTGACCTCCACCAAGAGCCAGACGGGCCACGCCCTCGGCGGGGCTGGCGTGCACGAGGCGATCTATTCGCTCATCATGATGGACAAGGGCTTCATCGCCCCCTCGATCAACGTCACCGAGCTCGCCCCCGAGCTCCGCCCTGACGAAATTGCCACAGAGCTCCGCGAAAACGTCGAACTCGACAGCGTGCTCTCCAACAGCTTCGGCTTCGGTGGCACCAACGCCACCATGATCATGAGCAAGCACGACGGGTAATCGCCATGGCAGAGCTTCTCGCAGGCAAACGCGGCCTCATCACCGGCATCGCCAACAACCGCTCCATCGCATACGGCATCGCCGCCGCGATGAAAGCTGAAGGTGCAGAGCTCGCCTTCGCCTGCCAGATGGATATCTTCGGCGCCAAGGTGACCCCGCTCGCCGAGGAAATGGGCGTCAAGCACGTGCTGGATTACTCGGCCACCGATGACGCCGTGTCAAAAGCGGCCTTCGATACGCTCGCAGCCGACTGGGGCAGCCTCGACTTCTGCGTTCACGCCATCGCGTATTCCGACAAGACCGAGCTCACCGGCTCCTTCACGAACACGACGCGCGCGAATTTCAAGAACTCGCTCGATATCTCCGCCTACTCGCTCATCGACATGGCGCGCAATGCCGCCCCGCTCATGACCGAGGGCGGCTCCATCATGGCGCTGACCTACCAGGGCTCCAAGAAAGCGACGCCCTGGTACAACGTCATGGGCGTGGCAAAGGCCGCGCTCGAGACGACCGTCCTCTATCTCGCCAATGATCTCGGGCCCCAGGGGATCCGCGTGAACCTCATCTCGCCCGGCCCCATGAAGACGCTCTCCGGCGCGGCCATCGGCGGCGCGCGGAAGACGTTCCGCTTCACGCAGGCCAATGCCCCACTGCGCAAGAACGCCACCCTCGAGGCCATCGGCGGGACGGCAGTCTATCTGGCATCCGATTACGCCGATTGCACGACGGGCGAGTGCATCATGGTCGACGGCGGCTACCACATTCTCGGCATGCCTCAACCCGACAACCTCTGACCGCGATGATCGCGGCGCGCATCAAGGCGGCGACCATCGAAGGCGGTCTGTCGGCGGCGGTGGCCTGCCCGATCTACTTTCTGAGCGATCAAGCGGGCCTCGGGACGGGCCTCACGATAACGCTCTGGCTCGCGGGCGCCTTTGGCCTCGCGCCCCTGACCCTTGCGCTTCGCATGCTGACCCAGAAGCACCCCGCGCCGGAGCATCGCCGCGTCGGGCTCGTGCTCGCGGGCGATGGCTGCCACCTGTGCCGCTGGCTACGGTTCTGGTGGCCCCTCGCCCTCTCGCCTGCCGGTCTGGCGGCCTACTTCCACACCGGGAGCTGGGGGCTCGCGGCGCTCGGCCTCGCGGCCACTGCGCTTCACCTCGCCACCGGTCTCTCCGACCTGGCCGAAGAGCGAGAGCCGCATTGGTCCCGCGCCACGGGCTTCTCCTTCACGCCTGGATAGGCCGGGAGCGAGGGGCCAGCCCCTCGCGCTCCCCGAGGTACGACGCACAAAGAAGCAGCGCGCGCGTGGTCAAACCGGCGCCACAGATCGAGATGTCCAAGTGGCGTCCCATCCCCGGTTTCTTTGTGCCCTGTACCTCCGCCGGAGGCATCCCGGCTTTTCAACCCGTGCGGCCTGTGCCAGCGTCGCGCCATGATCACCACCTGCATCTTCGACGCCTACGGCACCCTCTTCGACGTATCCGCAGCTGCCCGCGCTGCCGCGGAGGAGCGTCCCGAACTCGCGGAGGTCTGGCCCCAACTCGCCGCCGACTGGCGCACGAAACAGCTCGAATACACATGGCTGCGCGCGGTCGCCGGAACGCATACGGATTTCTGGCAGGTTACGCAGGACGGGCTCGACTGGGCCATGGAGGCGACGGGGCTAGCGGGCGAAGACCTGCGGACGCGTCTCCTCGATCTCTACTGGGAGCTCGGGGCCTACCCGGAGGTCTCTGCCATGCTCGCAGTGCTAAAGGCGCGCGGTCTTGCGACGGGGATTCTCTCGAATGGCTCACCGGAGATGCTCGAGGCCGCCGTGTGCTCGGCGGGGCTGGGCGATCTCCTCGATGCGCAGCTCAGCGTGGAAGACGTGGGCATCTTCAAGCCTTCTTCCAAGGTCTATGACTTGGTGGGGGAGACCTTCGGCACCGCGCCGGGCGAGGTCATGTTCGTCAGTTCGAATGGCTGGGACGCGGCCCATGCCGCCGCCTACGGCTTCCGCACGGTGTGGGTGAACCGCGCTGGTGCGCCCATGGACCGCCTCCCCGGCAAGCCGCAGCACGTGCTGCGCGACCTGACCAGCCTTCCGGACCTGCTTTGATGCCCCATTTCGAGGTCTCCGACGGGGCACGGATCCATTTCACAGACGAAGGCACCGGCCGGCCGATCCTCTGCCTCGCCGGGCTCACGCGCACAGGCCGTGATTTCGACTACGTCGCCCCGCACCTGCCGCCCTGTCGCCTGATCCGCATGGATTATCGCGGTCGCGGGCGTTCGGATTGGTCGGGCGCGGCGACCTACACCATCCAACGCGAGGGGCAAGATGCGCTCGAGCTGCTCGATCACCTGGGGATCGCGCAGGCGGCCATCCTCGGGACGTCGCGCGGCGGGCTCATCGCCATGGGCCTCGCCTTCGCGTCCAAGGAGCGGCTTCTCGGCGTCGCGCTCAACGATATAGGCCCCAAGATCGAGACAACCGGCCTCGACGTCATCAAGGATTACCTCGGCCGCCGCCCCGCATTCCGCACCCTCGACGAGGCGATCTCGAAGCGCGGCGCGGTCATGGCGGGCTTCCGAAATGTGCCGGAGACGCGCTGGGCGCAGGAGGTGATGCTGCATTACCGCGCGGCGCCCGACGGGCTCGACATCACCTATGATCCGGCCTTGCGCGAGGCTGTGCTCGGCAACGAGGCCGCGGCGGCGCCGGACCTCTGGCCGATCTTCGATGCCCTGGCAGACCTGCCGCTCGCGCTCATCAGGGGCGCGAATTCCGATCTCCTGAGCCGGGACACTGCCGACGAGATGGCGCGCCGCCGCCCGGACATGATCCGCGCGGAGGTGCCGGATCGCGGGCATGTTCCCTTCCTCGACGAGCCCGAAGCGCTCGCCGCCCTTTCGGCATGGATGGACACCCTATGAATATCGACATGATCCGCGCGAGCGCGGCCCGGGGCGCGGGCCATGTGCGGCGCACGCCCCTGCTCTCCTCGCCCTTTCTCGATGAGATCGCCGGGCGGCGCGTTCTGGTAAAAGCCGAGTGCCTTCAGCACACGGGCTCGTTCAAGTTCCGCGGCGGATGGTCGGCCGTCTCGGCGCTCTCCTACGATGTGCGCGCACGCGGCGTAATCGCCTATTCCTCTGGCAACCACGCGCAGGCCGTGGCCCATGCCGCCGCCCTCCACGGCACCAGCGCGGTGATCATCATGCCCTCCGACGCGCCCGCGATCAAAATCGAGAACACGCGCGCGCTGGGCGCGGAGGTCTTGCTCTACGACCGCGACGGCGAAAGCCGCGAAGAGATCGGCAAGGCCATTGCGGAAGAGAGACAGCTCACGCTGATCCCGCCCTTCGACGCCGCCGAGGTGATCGCCGGCCAAGGCACCTGCGGCCTCGAGATCGCCGAACAGGCGCGGGAGGCCGGCGTCGACGGGGCCGAGATCTTCGTGTGCTGCGGCGGCGGTGGCTTCACCTCCGGCATCGCGCTGGCCACCGAGGGCGCCCACCGCGTCCGGCCCGTCGAGCCGGACGGGTATGACGACGTCGCGAGGTCCCTCGTTTCGGGGCAGATCGAACGCAACGCCCGCAGCGCGGGCGGCCTCTGCGATGCCATCATCACGCCATCGCCCGGAAAGATGACCTTTCCGATCCTGCAGCGCCTCGTGGGGCCCGGCATCGTCGTGAGTGATGAGGAGGCTCTTCGAGCCATGGCGTTGGCCTTTTTCCGGCTCAAGCTCGTCGTGGAGCCGGGCGGGGCCGTGGCCCTCGCCGCCGCGCTCTTCCACCCTAACGAGACCGAGGGAGACGCCGTCATTTGTACGATCTCCGGCGGCAACGTGGACCGCGCGGTCTTCGAACGTGCATTGGAGAGGCTATGACCGAGTTTTCCATCGCCTCCTTCAACGTGAAGAACCTGATCGGCGCGGACGAGGAGTATTACCGCTTCGAAAGCTACACGCCCGAGGAATACGCGTGGAAGGAAGACTGGCTCGCCGACCAGCTCCTGTCGATGGACAGCGATATCGTCTGCTTCCAGGAGATCTTCGAGGAAAGCGCGCTGCGAGCGGTGATCGCGGAGACAAACGCGCGCGGGCGCGCGGCGAACGAGGCGGTCGTCCCTGATCGCTCGAAGCGCTATGCGCGCAAGGCGATCTTTCGGAAGCTGGCCTTCGCGCCCTACGAGCCGCTGCATCTCGCCTTCGCCGCGAATGTAAATGATGGCGCGCCGGGCGCGCGGCGGCCCGGCCTCGCCGTGCTCTCCCGCTTTCCCTTCGTGGGCGAGGTGGAGGTGATCCAGGAACTGGCCGCGCCGCTTACGATCCCCTTCGCCGATCTGGGCGGTGATGACGGCGGCAGCTACACCATCCGCCGCACCTCCCGTCCGATCATGAAGCTTCGCGTGGATGTGGGCGGGACGGTCATCACGGTCTTCAATTGCCACCTGAAGTCGAAGCTCGGCGAGTTCATGCCCGGCGGCGCCGAACGGGATCTTGTGAACTACGATGCGGCCGGCCGCGCGCTGGGCGCGCTGCGCTCGGCCCTGCGCCGGATGGCAGAAGCCTGGGTGCTGCGCCGCGAGGTACTCAAGAGCCTCGAAGCCGGAGAGCCCGTCATGGTGCTCGGCGATTTCAACGACGGGGAGCATGCCGTCAGCTCGGAGATCATCAGCGGAGAAGCGCCGTTCAAGAACTACGCTTGGATCCGGCGCCACGACGCAGAGCATCGCTCGGATCGCTACACCGACGAGGAGGACACGCTCATTCGCACGCAAATGGAGGCGGTGCGCCTCCAATCGGCGGAAAAGCTCTTCGTGGCCAAATCGCTGCGCGACATGGTCTTCACCACGTCCTTCGGCGGGACGTTCGAGAGCATCGACCAGATCCTCATGTCCCGCCACTTCCTGCCGGGACATGGCACCTCGTTGGGGCAGATGGAGTACTTCAGCGTGCTCAACGATCACCTCACCGATGGGGCCCATCCCGAGGCACCCTACAACAAGCTCGCCTCCGACCACGGACAGATCATCGCACATATGAGGCTGACGCCGTGAAGATCTTCGATACCGGCGATGTGCGTCTGCATTACCGCGAGGATGGCGACCCGGACGGCGCTCCGATCGTATTTGCCAATTCGCTCGGAACCGATCTTAGGCTTTGGGATGCGCTGGTGCCCCGTTTGCCGGTCGGTCTGCACATTGTTCGCTACGACAAGCGCGGCCATGGGCTCAGCGACGTGCCGGAGGCACCTTACACGATGGGCGCGCTCATCCGCGATGTGGAGGCGCTGCTCGACGGGCTCGGGATCAGCGCGTGCACGTTCGTCGGGCTCTCCATCGGCGGTATGATCGCCCAGGGGCTCGCGGCGAAGCGACCCGACCTGATCAGCGCCCTCGTGCTCTCCAATACCGCAGCCAAGATCGGCACGCGTGAGATCTGGCAGGGCCGGATCGAGGCGATCCGCGCGGGCGGCATGGACGCCGTAGTGGCCCCGACGATGGAGCGCTGGTTTTCGAAACGCTTCCAAGGTGGCGATGAGATCGCGCTATGGGAGAACATGCTGCGCGCGTGCCCGGTGGAGGGCTATATCGGCTGCTCCGAGGCCATCGCGGGCACGGATTTCTACACGCCCACCGCCGCACTCCGCCTGCCCACGCTCGGGATCGCGGGAAGCGAGGACGGCTCCACCCCGCCCGACCTCGTGCGCGAGACCGTCGAGCTCATCGAGGGCGCGCGCTTCGAGATCCTGCGCGGCACGGGCCACCTGCCCTGCGCGGAGGACCCGCAGGGCTACGCCGCGCTCCTCACGGAATTCCTCGCGTCCCTGGGGTCTCTGCCGAAGCCGGGCTGATACGAGACGAATCTCGCAGCGCCGCCCGCAAAGCCCCGCCACACGCGAATTCGCTTTGAACCATGCGGTTCAGCAGCTAAGGCTGGCGTTTGTAAAGGGGCACCATGGCCAAGACTGTCCGCAACCCGCGCCTGGCGCTCACCTTCATCATCATCACGCTCACGATCGACGCGATGGGGATCGGGCTCATCCTGCCGGTGCTGCCCGCGCTCATCCGCGACATCACCGGGGCCGATCTCGGCCAGGCGGCGATCTGGGGCGGGATCATGACGACGCTGTTCGCGGGCATGCAGTTCCTCTTCGGGCCCATCGTGGGATCGCTGTCGGACCGCTACGGGCGGCGGCCGATCCTGCTCGGCTCGCTCGCCATCGTGGCGGTGGATTTCGTGATCATGGGGATGGCCCATGCCATGTGGCTGCTGCTCTTGACGCGGATCATCGGAGGCATCGCCACCTCAACGCAATCGACAGCCGCGGCCTTCATCGCCGACATCTCCCCGCCGGAGAAGAAAGCCGCGAATTTCGGGCTGATCGGCGCCTCCTTCGGGATCGGCTTCGTGCTCGGGCCCATCATCGGCGGGCTTCTGGGAGAGCTCGGCCCGCGCATGCCGTTCTTTGCCGCCGCAGCGCTCGCGGCGCTCAACCTCGTCTTCGGCTATTTCGTGCTGCCCGAGACGGTGGACGACCGCATCCGCCGGCCCTTCGAGCTCCGCCGCGCCAACCCGTTCGGCGCGCTCAAATCGGTGGCCAAGCTCGAGGATGTGCAGCGCCTCCTCCTCATCGCGTTCGTCTACGAATTCGCCTTCATCGTCTATCCGACGGTCTGGGCCTATTTCACGCAGGAGCGGTTCGGCTGGTCGGAGGGCATGGTGGGCCTGTCGCTGGGCTGTTTCGGCATCTCCATGGCGCTCGTGCAGGGCGTTCTCATCCGCTTTGTCATGCCCCGGCTGGGCGAGCGAGGGACGATCCTTTACGGCTGCATCTTCAATGTCTTCATCTTCATCCTGCTCGGCTTCATCACCAATGGCTGGGTGGTGCTGGCGCTGACGCCGATCTCGGCGCTGGGCGCGGTGGTGACACCGGCGCTTCAGGGGCTCATGAGCCGGCGCGCGGCCGATAATCAGCAGGGGGAATTGCAGGGGGTCATCACGTCCGCCAAGGCGCTGGCGCTCATCATCTCGCCGCTCGTGATGACGCAGCTCTTCTTCCTCTACACGCGCGAGGGCGGGGCCTACCTGCCCGGCGCGCCGTTTCTTCTGAGTTCCGCGCTCGTCTTCGTTTGCCTCATGGTCTTCGTCACCCGCAAGCGGCGCGCGGACGCCACGGCATGACGCAAAGGGACTTGCTCTTTGCCACCGCCCGTAGAGGGTAGCGACAAACAGGATGGCAAGGGAGTGAGCCATGGGGCGGATCAAGGCCGCGGTCGCGCGGGAATTCGGCGCGCCGCTCGTCATCGAGGAGCTTGAGCTCGCCGCGCCCCGGGCGGGCGAGGTGGAAGTCACGCTCGGGGCCTGCGCGATCTGCCATTCCGACATTTCCTATGCGGAAGGTGCCTGGGGCGGGACGCTCCCGGCCGTCTATGGCCACGAAGCCGCGGGCACGGTGACGGATGTGGGTGAGGGCGTGCGCGGCTTTCGCACGGGCGACACGGTGATCGTCACGCTCATCCGGTCCTGTGGCACCTGCCCGTCCTGCGCGTCCGGTCGCCCGGTGATCTGCGAAACGGGTGTCGACACCTTCGCCAACGGCCCCCTCTCCACACCGGATGGCGCGCCCGTCTTGCAAGCCATGAACAGCGGGGCCTTCGCGGAAAAGGTCGTCGTGGACCAGAGCCAGGTGGTGAAGTTTACGGCCGACATGTCCATGGAGGCGGCCTCGCTCATCGCCTGCGGCGTGATCACCGGCGTGGGCGCGGTGGTGAACGCGGCAGGCCTCCGCGCGGGGCAGGACGTGGTCGTGATCGGGGCGGGCGGCGTGGGCCTCAATGCCATCCAGGGTGCGCGCATCGCCGGTGCGCGGCGCATCGTGGCCGTGGACATGAGCGAAGAGAAGCTCGCCATCGCCCGGGATTTTGGCGCCACCGACGGCGTCCTCGCCACCGAAGCCAAGCCTTGGCGCGCGGCCATCGCGGCCATGGGGCGCGGGGCTGATGCGGTCATCGTCACCGTGGGGGCGATCCCGGCCTACGACCAAGCGCCCCGCTACCTCGCCTCGGGCGGGCGGGTGATCCTTGTGGGCATGCCGCATACGGGCCAGACGTCGGCCTACGAGCCGGTGATCCTCGCCGCCACCGGCCAGGGCATGGTGGGGTCAAAGATGGGGGATGTCGTGATCCAGCGTGATATTCCATGGATGGTCGATCTCTACGCCCAGGGGCGGCTCAAGCTCGATGAGCTCATCTCCGGGCGCTGGAGGCTGGAAGACATCAACGAGGCCATCGCGGACACGAAGACGGGCGCGGCCAAGCGGAACGTCATCGTGTTCTGAGATCGTGGGCTCCAAGCCCCACACCCGACACTCGTTGGGGTCAGCCCCCTCATCCCCGAGGTCTTTCTGGAAAGATGAAGCCATGAGATTGCAGGAGCTCGACGTCATCGTTACCGCGCCGCCCGCGCCGGGCTGGGGCGGGCGGTACTGGACCCTCGTTAAGCTCACCACCAGTGACGGCGTTGTGGGCTGGGGGGAGTGTTATGCGTCCTCCGTGGGGCCTCACGCCATGGAGGCGGTCATCCGAGATGTCTTCGAGCGCCACATGGCGGGCGAGGACCCGGCGAATATCGAGCTCATGTTTCGCCGCGCCTATTCGTCGGGCTTCACGCAGCGGCCCGACCTCACGGTCATGGGCGCGTTCTCGGGGCTTGAAATCGCGTGCTGGGACATTCTCGGCAAGGCGCGCGGCGTGCCCGTCTGGAAGCTTCTGGGCGGCAAGATGAACGATCGCGTGCGGGCCTATACCTATCTCTACCCCCTGCCCTCCCATGCCCTGGCGGATTTCTGGACCTCGCCCGAGATGGCCGCCGAGGCGGCGCTGGCGGCCTGTGATGCTGGCTACACCGCGGTGAAATTCGACCCCGCGGGGCCTTACACGCTCCGTGGCGGGCATATGCCGGGGATGCGCGACATCTCCATCTCGGTGGCGTTCTGCAGAGCGATCCGGGAGGCGGTGGGCGACCGGGCCGACCTGCTCTTCGGCACCCACGGCCAGTTCACGACGGCGGGCGCGATCCGGCTGGGCCAGGCTCTCGAGCCCTACGCGCCGCTCTGGTTCGAGGAGCCCATCCCGCCCGACGCGGTTGGCGAGATGGCCAAGGTGGCGCGCGCCGTGCGGGTGCCGGTGGCCACGGGCGAGCGGCTGACGACAAAGGCGGAGTTCGCGGAGGTCCTGCGCCATGGCGCGGCTGAGATCCTGCAACCGGCGCTGGGCCGCGCGGGCGGCCTCTGGGAGGCCAAGAAGATCGCGGCGCTGGCCGAGGTGCACAACGCGCAGATGGCGCCGCATCTCTATGCCGGGCCGGTGGAATGGGCGGCGAACGTCAACTTCGCCGTCTCGATCCCCAACCTGCTCATGGCCGAGACGATCGAGACGCCCTTCCATGACGCGCTCATCAAGGGATCGATCCGGGTGGAGGGCGGCTTCATTGCCGCGCCGGACGCCCCTGGCCTCGGGATCGAGGTGGACGAGGCGCTGGCCCGCGCCCATCCCTACGAAGAAAGCGACCTGCACCTCCAGATGCAGGAAGCGCCCTGCGACTACGAAGAGGGCAACGCGTTCGAAGGCGGCGCGCCGGCCCCGCGCGACTAGACAGGCCGCGCCTCTGAACGTAGTTCAAGCAGCCATGGCACGGGACACGACTGAAAAACGCGAAGCGCTGAGGACACGCCTTATCGACATCGCCGAGCGGCGGATCGCGGAGGGCGGCCTCGCGTCGCTCAAGGCCCGGGATCTCGCGCAGGAGGCGCCCTGCTCCGTCGGTGCCATCTACACGGTCTTCGGTGACCTGAAGGCCATCGCTCTGGCCGTGAACGGGCGCACCTTCAAGCGGATCGGAGAGACGGTGGGCGCTGCCTCGCATCAAAAGGGCCTGCCACCCGAGGAGACGCTCGTGGCGCTCTCCACCGCCTACCTGCACTTTGCCACCGAGAACCCGGCTCTCTGGCGCGCGCTCTTCGACATCGAACTCACCGAGCAGGACGAGGTGCCGGACTGGTACCTCGCGGAGCTCAAGCAGCTCTTCGGTTTCATCGCGGCCCCCCTCGCGCAGGTCTACCCCGAGTATTCGGAGGCCGATATCGCGCTGATGACACGCGCGCTCTTCTCCTCCGTGCATGGCATCGTGCTCCTTGGCCTCGAGCGACGCATTTCCGGTGTGCCGCTCGAAGAGCTCGAGCGGATGATCGAGCTCGTCCTCACGAACATCGCCACGCGCTGAGAAGAACGTCTCAGAAAAAAAAATTGAACGCCGTTCAATCTTTTTCTTGAACGACGCTCAAGCTCTCCCATATGCATTCCGTGAACAGCGTTCATGAAAGGGAGACAACCATGCTCGCAACACTCAGAACCATCTTCATCGGTGAGAGCCGGCGGGCCGAGGAAGCCGTGCGCGATCACTACGCGCTCGATCTCATCGCCCAAAAAATCCGCGAAGCTGAGGATGGCATGGCCGCGGCCAAGGCCACGCTTGCCGCGCTCATCCAGCGCCAGCGCAGCGAGACGCGGCAGGTGGAGGGGCTGGCCAAGCGCGTCGACACGATGACGGAGCGCGCGAAGGCCGCACTGGAAGACGGAAACGACGCGCTCGCGGAAGAAGCCGCGGGGGCCATCGCCACCATGGAGAACGAAAAGACCGTCAGGGACGCTACGATCGCCCGGCTCGACGCGAAGGTGATCCGGCTCAAGGGCTCGGTGGAGGCCATGCACCGGCGCATCATCGACCTGAAGCAGGGCCAGATCGCCGCCACGGCCGCTCGCCGGGAGGCCGATACTCAAAGGCGGCTCAATCGCTCCATCGCCCGCACGGCCCCAGCCCATGAAGCCAAGGAGCTGATCGACCGCGTGCTGGGACAGGATGATCCCTTCGAGCAGGGCCAGATCCTCGACGAGATTGACGGCGATCTCAGCCACCACACGCTCGAGAACCGCATGGCCGCCGAAGGCTATGGCGACGCCACCAAATCCACGGCCACCGGCGTTCTTTCCAGGCTCAAATCATAACACGACATCGACAGGAGACATCCCATGACAAACAAGGACAACTCGCTCATCATCTTTTTCAACGGCCTCGGCATCGCCGTGTCATACGTGATGCTCGGCATCTCGCTGTGGCTCTCCACCGACGTGCCCCTCGCCACCAAAGGCTTCTGGGGTATCGGAATCCTGATGCTGACGCTCTCGCTTGTGAACTTCGTGAAGTTCCGTTTCGACGCTCAGAGCGCCGAGGACAGGATCGTGCAACTGGAAGCGGCCCGAAACGAAAAGCTTCTGAAAGAATATGTCGACGGGGAGGAGTGATTCGAAAGAATCAACCTCACCCGAAGCATTGGCCCGTGCATCCAGCACGGGCCTTTTTCGTTTCCGGCATCGACGCACGCGCCTACCCACAACCCCGTACGCAAAGGCCAATCTGGCTCTTTAGCGCATGCAACAATGTATGCATTGCTTGCAAATGCGACATTTGTGCTCTTTCCTGTTGCGGACTTGCGGCCCGTTCGCGACAAGAACCGCAGTCTTGGCGGGCCCCGTGCCCGCTGAAACGCACTGGGAGGAAAACCATGAAGAAGACATTCGCAGCCCTGGCCGTCGCCGGGCTTACCGCTGGCGCCGTGCAGGCTCAGCAAACCTTCGAGATGACGTCCGCGTTCGGTCAGAACCTGCCGATCCTTGGCACGGCCGCGCTCGATTTCGTGGACAAGATCAACGGCATCTCCACCGAGGTGGAATTCGAGCACTTCGACCCCGGCGAGCTCGTGCCCGTGCTCGAGGCCCTCGACGCCGTCTCCAACGGCTCCGTGGACGCGGCCTACACGACGGCGGGCTACTGGCAGGGCAAGATGACCGCCGCGTCGCTCTTTGCCGCCGTGCCCTTCGGCCCGGAAGCAGGCGAATTCCTCGCGTGGATGCTCTATGACGACGGGGCCGAGCTCTTCCAGGAGCTCTATGACATGAACGGCTTCAACGTGAAGGTTCTGCCCTGCGGGATCATCGCGCCGGAGACCTCTGGCTGGTTCAAGGAAGAGATCACCTCGCTCGAGGACCTGCAGGGTCTGAACATGCGCTTCTTCGGCCTCGGCGCCGAGGTCATGCAGCGCCTGGGCGTGTCCACCTCGCTTCTGGCGGGCGGTGACATCTTCCCGGCGCTTGAGCGCGGCGCGATCGACGCCACGGAGTTCTCCATGCCGCGCATCGACGCGCGCCTGGGCTTCTACAACATCGCGAAGTTCAACTACTTCCCCGGCTGGCACCAGCCCGCCACGATGTTCGAGCTCCTCATCAACGCGGACCGCTGGAACGACCTCGACGAGCGCGCGCAGCGCCAGATCGAAGTGGCCTGCCTCGCCAACGTCACGACAAACTACGCCGAGGGTGAAGCGACGAACTTCTCGGCCATGGTCGAGAACACCGAAGAGCGTGGCGTGACCATCAAGAACTGGACGCCCGAGCAGCTCGCCGTGTTCGAGGCGACCTGGAACGAGGTGGCAGACGAGCTCGCAGCCGAAGACGAGTTCTTCGCGCGCGTCTGGGCCGACCTTCAGGAATTCCGCGAGGGCTACAACCTCTGGAATTCCAACATCTACCTGCCGCGTCCCCGCCAATAATTAGAGGCGCGCCCTGCCCCGTGCGGGGCGCGTTGCCACCTGCCGGTTCGCTCCGGCAGGTGGGTTTGAAACCCACCCTACCCGATGGGCGTAGGGTGGGTTTTTAACCCACCGCAGCGTGGATATCAGATGGGAGGGGACCCCGTGTCAGCCAATCCAGACGAGCTCATCAAGCTTTCCGATCCAGGCGAGGTGGACCGCGCGAGCCACAATGGCGGCGACCGCTCCATCATCGGGCTCGGCAACCTCGCCGCCTGGATCTTTCCCACGCTGATGATGGTCATCGTCATCCAGGTGTTTTTCCGCAATTTCGGCCGCCTCGATATCGGGCCCGGCAACCAGGCCTGGCTCGACGACTTCCAGTGGTGGCTCTATGGCATCGCCTGCCTCGTTGGGGTGGCCTACGCGGTCACCACCAACAGCCATGTTCGCGTGGACATCTTCTACGATCACTTCAAGCCCGAGCGGAAACGCAGGATTGACCTCTTCGCCCTCGGCTGGCTCTTCCTGCCCTTCGCGCTCATCGTGTGGGAGGTGACGATCCACTACGCCGTCAGCTCCGTGCAGGCGATGGAGGGGTCGTCCTCGCCCAACGGCCTCCACAATCTCTGGATCCTGAAGATCCTGATGAACCTGAGCTTTCTCGTGATCGGCTGGGCGTGCTTTTCGCGCTTGCGGCGGCTTCTGGGCGAGCACGGGACGACCGATGGCTGGTCTCATTTCAAGTGGCTCTTGCCCTCTGTCGCGCTCACTATCAATTTCGCGGTCTTCTACGCGCTCTGGTGGGCCTCGCGGCTGACAATGCCCGACCTGCCGGTGCGGGCGGTGTCGCGGGACGGATATCTGATGGGCGAGGTTGAATTCGGCCCCTATGAGACGCAGCTCACAGTGGTGGTCTCCCTCGTTCTGACAGCCGTCCTCGGCGCGGTCCTCTTCGCCCGGAGGGCCCGTTAATGCTGACGATCCTAGAATTTCTCGGGCAGTTCCTGACGCTCAACGAAATCCTCGTAGCGCTGATATTCGGCACCTTCATCGTGCTGCTCTTCCGGGGCGTGCCCGTGGCGATGGCCCTCGTGGGCGTGGCGCTGATCTTCTACCTTTTCGCGGTGTTCTTCCTCGATCCCTTCCGGTCAGCCTTCCGCGATGTAATCGAGTTCGACAGGATCGGGATCGAGTGGCGCAGGATGGGCTCTGTCCCGTCGAGGGTCTTCGGTAACATCGTCCAGAGCCCGGTCCTCGTGGCGCTGCCAATGTTCATATTCATGGGGCTCATGCTCGATCAATCGGGGGTGGCGCAGCGGATGATGCAATCCATGCAGCGCCTCTTCGGCGGCTTGCGCGGCGGGCTCTCGCTCACCGTGCTCCTCATCGGCATCATCCTCGCGGCCTCAACGGGCGTCATCGGTGCCTCGGTGACGCTTCTCGGCGTGATGGCCCTTCCGGCGATGATGCGGCAGAATTACTCGAAGCCCATCGCCACAGGCACCATCGCGGCCTCTGGCACTCTCGGCATCCTCATTCCGCCGTCGATCATGCTCGTCATCATGTCCGACCAGCTGGCGATTTCGCTCGGCGATCTTTTCATGGGCGCGCTCTTTCCCGGGCTCATCCTCGGCGGGCTCTACATCGTCTTCATCGTCCTCTACGGGCTCGTGCGCCCCCAGGACATGCCGGTCCCCGAAGGCGCGGGCGGCGTGAGCTGGGAGGACGTGAAGGAGGTACTCCTCTCCGTCATCCCGCCACTTCTTCTCATTCTCCTCGTCCTGGGCTCGATCTTCGCGGGTCTCGCCACGCCCACGGAGGCCTCGGGCCTCGGCGCGCTCGGGGCCACGCTTCTGGCGGTGGCCTATGGCCGCCTGTCCTACGGCGTGCTCCGCGACGTCTCCCGCTCCACGCTCAACACCGCGGGCTACATCCTCGGCATCTTCCTCGCGGCCAACTTCTTCGCCTTCGTGCTGCGCCTCTACGGCGGAGACGAGGTGGTCGAGCACATGGTCGAAGGCATCTTCGAGAACCCCTACATGGTCGTGGCCTTCATCCTCTTCATCGTCTTCATCCTGGGCTTCCTGCTCGACTGGATCGAGATCACGCTGATCATCATGCCCCTCATGCTGCCGGTGATCCTCGGGCTCGAGCTCGACATCCCGGGCTTTGACCAGGTGCAGACGCCGCAAGTGGTCTGGTTCGCGATCCTCGTGGCGGTGACACTGCAGACCTCGTTCCTCACGCCGCCGGTCGGCTTTGCGCTGTTCTATCTCAAGGGGGTCTGCCCCCCCGGGGTGACGATCGCGGATATCTACCGCGGGATCATCCCCTTCGTGATGCTGCAGCTCCTAGGGCTCTTCATCGTCTTCGAGTTCCCGGCGCTGACGACATGGCTGCCCTCCGTGGCCTACGGTCCATAGGAAAATTCCGAAGAATTTTCCGGGCTGTCCGCGCTGAAATCCCCAGAAAATTCTTCGGAATTTTCTGGGCCGCTCAGAGCTCCTGACCGCGCTTCAGCAGGTCCTGCAGAAGAAGCGCGCCGCTGTCACCCCCGCCGAAGCTCATGGCGCCCCCGCTATAAGAGGCCCCGTAGGTCAGCGCGATGTTCACGGTCTGCCCGAGGCCCGAGATAAGCTGATCGCGCTCCAGCGGTGACAGCGGGTGGATGAACACCGCCCAAAGCCGCCCCTGCGCGATCGCGTAGCGGGCATCGAGCGCCGTGTCGAAGTTGGCCTGCATCACGCGGGAAAGCTCATCCGAGCTCATACCCGCCGCGTCGCGGATCGGGACCATGGCGCGCATCCTGTCCGCCGTCGGGTCCATGATGATGATCACCGGCACGTCGGCGATCGTCATCTCGAGCCCATTGCCCCTGAGCGTCACGTCCGGATCGAGCGCTTGCGCGATCTGGGCGACGCGCCCCGGCGTCATCGGCGCGTCCTGCGCGCTGGCGAGCGTGGTAGAAACTGAAATGGAAAGGGCAACGAGAAATCTGAGCATGAATGGTCCTCCGTGGGAGGAGCCTAGCCGCGCTCCGCGCTCCGCGCCAAGCACGCCAGCGTTACCCGAGGTGGAGCGTGCCCGACATGAGGACATGCGCCTCCCCGCCCACGCGCACGGCCTGGGGCGCTTCCCTCGGCCCGATGACCTCGACCCAGGCGCGCCCGGGGCGCCCCATGTCGTGGCCTTGCTCGGCGATGTAGGTGGGCGTCTCGATAAGGCCGTGGTGCCAGAGATAGGCGGCGGCGGCGCCCGTGGCCGAACCGGTGAACGGGTCCTCCGCCGGTGAGGGCGGCGCGAGGAGAAGGCGGGAAAAGGTACTGCCCTCCTCTGCCCCGCTCAGAGTGATCAGGTAGGGCTCCACCATCGTGCCATCTGGCACGCCGAGCTTGGCCCCGTGCGCCTTCAGGGCGACCAAATCCAGCCTCGCGGCCCGGAGCGCCTCGATCGAACGCACCACCGTTATGACGAAGCCGATGCCCGTCGAGACGACCTGCGGCACCCCGAGGATGTCCTCCGGGGCAAGCCCGTGGATCGCCGCGATCTCACCCGGGTCACAGACGGCACCGAAGGCGGGCTTGGCCTGCGTCATCGTGAACCTGCGGCCCTCATCCACCGCCACCTCGATGATGCCCGCCCCCGTCTCGAAAGACATGCGCGGCCCGCTCAGGACCCTGCGCGCGCGAAGCGACGCGGCGGTGGCGATGGTGGGATGCCCGGCAAAGGGGATCTCTTGGGACGCCAGGAAATAGCGGACCTTCACATCCGCAACCTCGGAGGCTTCAAGAAACGTACACTCCACGAGCGACGTCTCTTTCACGAATTGCATGCAGGTATCCGACGACAGGGAACCGGCGTCATGGACCACGGCGCAGCCATTGCCACCCATGGGCCGGGCCGTGAAGGCATCGACCCAGTCCACGGGATAAGTTGTCATCAGTGCAGCGTCACCGGCTCCAGGTCATTCTCACGGGCAAGGTGGTAGGCCAGCTTCCGATCGGCCACGAGCGCGAGCTGCTCGCCCGACGCATTGTGAACCGCGTAAAGATGCTCCAGATCGCCGGCCTCGGCGCGCACCTCCGAGGGCAGCTCCGCCACGGCGACCTCTTTCACGTAGACAAGGGCATCGGCGCTTTCGGGGAATTCGAACTTCGTATTCATCGCTCTTAGCCTTTCTTTATCGTGATCGTCTGGACGACCTTGTCAGGCACCGCCCGCGTCAAATCTATGTGGAGAAGACCGTTCTCCATCTGAGCCTCTCCGACATCGACGCCCTCCGCAAGCACGAAGGACCGCTGGAACTGCCGCGCCGCGATCCCGCGATGGAGGAACACGCGCCCTTCGCTTTCGTCGCGCTGGCGCCCGCGGATCACGAGCTGCCGGTCCTCCACCGTGATCTGCAGATCTTCCTCGCGGAAGCCGGCCAGCGCCAGCGTGATCCGGTAGGAATGCTCCGATGTCTGCTCGATGTTATAGGGCGGGTAGCCGTCATTTCCCGTTTTGGCCGTGCGTTCCACCAGCCTCTCGAGCTGATCGAAGCCCAGCAGGTAGGGATGCGTGCCCAGGGTGAGTTTTGTCATGGCGATGTGTCCTTTCCAAAGCGACGCGCCGGTGATGGGCCCTCCAAGCGAGCAACCCCTTGCAGAAAATATGGGTAGAATTCGCCAAAGCACAAGCGCAGCACGCTTTGCCAAAACCGTGATCTTTCTGCTAGGTTACCCCATGAACTCGCAGTTGATGGATAGGGAGGCGGTCCTCCGGGCCGAGCTCAAGGTGCTCGTCACCGAGCACCGCGCGCGCGACGCCGAGATCAAGCAGATCGAGGAAGAGCGCCCGCATGACATGTTCACGCTCAAGCGCCTCAAGCGCGAGAAACTGCACCTCAAGGATCGGATCTCGCGGATCGAGGATCAGCTCACCCCCGACATCATCGCCTGAGCTTGCGCGGAGGCCTGTCCCGGCTATAAGCGGCGCTTCAATCGGAGGGGCGCCATGGCGGACGAAAAGCCTGTAGTCGGGATCATCATGGGCAGCCAATCTGACTGGCCCACCATGGAAAAGGCCGCCGATATCCTCTCCGAGCTCGACGTGACGCACGAGGCGCGCATCGTCTCGGCTCACCGCACGCCAGACCGCCTATGGGAGTATGGCAAGGCGGCCGCCGGGCGCGGCATCAAGGTCATCATCGCCGGTGCGGGCGGGGCCGCGCACCTGCCCGGGATGGTCGCTTCCAAGACGCGGCTCCCCGTTGTGGGCGTGCCCATCAAGACGGAGGCCCTCTCCGGCGTCGACAGCCTTTATTCCATCGTGCAGATGCCGCGCGGCTTCCCCGTGGCGACCATGGCCATCGGCGCGGCGGGCGCCACCAATGCCGGCCTCATGGCCGCGAGCATCCTCGCCCTCGAAGACCCCGGCCTAGCCGCGCGTCTCGAGGCTTGGCGCGCGGCGCTCAGCGCCTCCATCCCCGAGACCCCGGTATGAGCCTCGCCCCCGGCGCCGTCATCGGCATCCTCGGCGGCGGGCAACTGGGACGGATGCTCTCCGTCGCCGCGGGCCGTCTCGGCTTTCGTTGCCACATCTTCGATCCCGATCCCGCCGCCCCTGCCGCGCAGCTCGCCTCGGCCCACACCTGCGCAGCCTATGAGGATACGGCCGCGATCACGGCTTTCGCCCGGGCCTGCGACGTGGTCACCTTCGAGTTCGAGAACATCCCCACCGCGGCGCTCGACGCCGTGGAGGCCCACGCGCCCATCCATCCCAATCGCCGCGCGCTCGCCACGAGCCAGGACCGCCTGACCGAGAAGGATTTCCTCAGCGATCTGGGCCTCACAACGGCACCCTACGCCGATATCCCCACGGCGGGCGTTTTGGCGGAGACCCTGCCGATCTTCGGCGGTGGCATCCTGAAGACCCGCCGCTTCGGCTATGACGGCAAAGGACAACAACGCCTCCCCGCCGACGCCGACCCCGCCAAGGCCTTCGAGGCCGCGGGCGGAGGCGTCCTCCTCGAGGGGCTCGTGGCGTTCAGTGCCGAGATCTCCGTCATCGCCGCGCGGGGTCAGGACGGCGCTGTGGCCTGCTTCGATCCGGGCGAGAACGTCCACGAGAACGGCATGCTGCGCACCACGCGCGTGCCCGCCGCCGTGCCCGGCCGCCTCAAGACCGACGCCGTTCTCGCCGCGAGCCGGATCCTCACCGCGCTCGACTACGTGGGCGTCCTCGGCGTCGAATTCTTCGTGACGCCCCAGGGCCTCATCGTGAACGAGATCGCGCCACGGGTGCACAATTCAGGCCACTGGACCCAAGCGGGCTGCCTCATCGACCAGTTCGAACAGCACATCCGCGCCGTCGCCGGATGGCCGCTGGGCGATGGCAGCCGCCACGCCGATGTGGAGATGGAAAACCTCATCGGAGACGACATCCTCCGCGTGCCCGAGATCTCCGGCACCGGCGCCCAGATTCATCTCTACGGAAAATCCGAGGCGCGCGCGGGTCGCAAGATGGGGCACGTCAACCGCCTCCTGTGAGCGTGGGTCGGTGGGCGGGCGCCTTTCGAGCACGGGCGAAGCCCCGCGCGCAGAAACAGAGCCGCCTATCGGCCCGTTACCGCCTCCATGAGCGTGAGGTCTTCGTCGAACGCGCCCACCTCGAGGAAGTGCTTCACCTGCGCGATCACGAGCGGGTTCATCATCATGAAAGTGTGCGTCACGGGGAGCGTGAGGTGGTCGGTCATACCCTCCACACGGGTCGCCGCCACGGGCACCTTGCCGTCATCGGGCCCCTCGATGATCGAGGAATAGATCGGGCTCACGGTCCTGTTCCCGGCGATCACTCCGAGCTCGAAGCTCGCGGGCGGCAGGTCGGCGGCGAGGTCATCGGTGCCGAGTTGCGCCCCGGCCGGCCCGTTGAGCCAGTCAAAAGGCGGCCAGTCCTCGAGGGCGTCCACCAGCGGCGTGCCCTGGTTCGGCGGCCCGAGCATCACGGCGCGCCCGAGCCGGGCCTTCTCCGTCTCGGTGGCGACGTCCACCCAGGCACGCAGGAGGATGCCGCCCATGGAATGGGTCACGAAATGTATCGGACGGCTCTGACAGCGTGCGATGCCCTCCGGCACCGCTGCGGCGGCCAGCGTGCGCACGTCGAACTCGGTGGACGGATAGCCCACGCGGATTGTCTCGTACCCGTCCGCCTCAAGCGCCTGATCGAGGATTGCCAGGGAAGTCTCCGTCCGGGCAAGCCCGTGAAGGAGGACGACGCACTCGGCCCGCGCGAGCGAGGGCAGCAGGGCGAGAAGAAAGATCAGGACGCGACGCATGACGTGAAGGTAAGGCCCCGCGGCTCTTCGGACAATCAACGCCGTGGCGTCACAACGGCGTAGGCCACGCCGCCCAGCACGATGACCGAGGCGATGACGAAACGCGCCGTGAGGGGTTCGGCGAGAAAGATCATGCCGCCTGCCATGGCGATGAGCGGCACGGTGAGCTGCGCCACCGCCGCCAGCGAGGGCTTCAGCTCCGGCAGGACGCGGAACCAGAGAGCGTACCCAAGCCCCGACGTGAGCGCGCCTGACGCGATCCCGAGAAGCGCGCCGCGCAGCGGCACCGCCTCGCCGCCCGTGACCGCTCCCGCGATGAGCATAGCTGCCCCGACCGGCACGATGGCGAAGAGGAAGTTCCGCGCCGTATCGGCCAGAGGGTCCCGCGAGGCCCGCCCCAGAAGCGAATAGACGCCCCATCCCAGGGCCGCGAGCCCCATGAGGACCGCTCCTACCAGATCCGGCGCATCCGCGCCGCCGGGCCAGAACAGGTAGACCAACCCGCCAAAGGCCAGTGCCGCGCCGATCCACCGTGCGCGCGGCACCGCCTCACCGCCGAGGACGGCACCGGCAAACATCGTGACCTGCACGCCGCCGAAGAGGATAAGAGCCCCGAGGCCCGCGGGGAGGCTGAGATAAGCGAGCGAGAAGCCCAGCAGGTAGAGCGCCAGCGCCCCGGCGGCGGAGAGCTGCGCGGCGTTCGGCGCTGCGCGCTCGCGCGACCTGCCGCGCTCCCTGAGACGCACGAGCACGACGAGCATCAAGGCCCCCGCCAGCACCCGGATCGTGGCAAATTCGAGCGCACCGATGGCCTCCGTGCCCACGAGGGCCATGCGGTTGAGCACCGAGTTGCCCGCGAATGCGACGAGCACCACGGCCGACAGCACCGCGAGCCTCACCGCAACGCCTCGTAGAGCGGGGCCGTCATATGGCTCCACCGGCCCGCGGCATGGGTGCCCACGACGCGCCCCGCAGGGTCGAGCACGCAGAAATCCGCGCGATCGACGCCGAGCACGGATGCCGGCGCGCTGGAGACGAGCGGCCAGGCATCGATGCCTTGGGCTTCGAGGGCGAGCGCCGCCAGCCGCGGCGCCGGGTAATGGTAGTCGGAGACAAGCACGTCGCAGAGCCCGTCATGGACGGCCTCCGCCGCGGAGAGGCCCTTCTTGTGGCTGCCCCCGCGCACGACGTTCGGGGCGCCGAGGACCTTGAGATCCGTGCGCGCCGCGTCGAGGGCTTCCCGCGTCTCGGGGAACTCCGCGATGTCGGCATGCATCTCGCGATAGGCGGTCCTCTGGCGCGCGGTCCGGTCATCATGGCTGCCCATCCGCACGCCCAGCGCGCGCAGCTTTTGAGCGAGGCCCGCCAAGGCGGATGGCACGTCCGGCTGCCGCTCGTGGAATTCCTGAAGGAGTTTCCAGTGTGCCTCGGGCGACCGCCCGCTCTTCAGTGCCTGGCCCTGCAAACGCGGCGGCGGCTTGCCCTTTGCCAGCGCCTCATGGGGCAGGTGATCGTTGAAGACGACCATCTCGATGCCCGCTTCGGCCACGAAATCCGCGATGGTGTCAAAATCATCGATGAGCGAGACCTCCACCCGGAGCTGCACGCGCATATCCGTAAAGAGCCCCTGCGTCTCCGCTAGACTGGTGACGAGGCGGCGGGCGAAATCCGGGCCGCGCATCCCGGCTTCCCAGGACCAAAATTGCGCCAGCATGGCCGTCGTGATGCCATTCGCGGCAAGCTCCGCATCGAGCGCCACCAGTCCCTCGGACATGTTCCTGAGCGCACCCCGGCGCGGCGCGAGATGTCGCTCGAACCCGTCGCCGTGGAGGTCGACGATACCCGGGCGCAGGTCGAACCCGCCGATCTCGCGCAGACGCTGCTTTAGGTCACTCACGTCGGTCATGGCGTCGCCTTAGAGACGCCCGCCCGAGATGCAAGCGATGCCAGCCATCAGGATGTCGGAACGGGGGGAGGACATGCGGCGAGATACTCCGCTGCCCGATCGGGCGGAACAAGCTCGAAAACGACCGCCGCGAGGACGGTCTCCTCTTGGGACAATTCCACGTGCCACCGCCCCTCAACGAGTTCAAAGCCGTCTTCCAGGGCATAGCCGATGCCGGACCCACTTCCCTCAGGTGGCGAGGTCATCTGCCAGGTTTGGCGGGTCTTTCCGTCCTCGCCCATGGGCGGATGCGTGATCGTCGCGGTGAGGGGCGCGCCGTTGGCCGCGGTCATGACAAAGCTGAAACCGAAGCTGATATCGGTGGCCATCGGCACGAAGAACGTCTGCGCATCGTATTCCCAGGGCTTCTTGCGACCCGAGAGGATGACATCCCCGTCGATTGTGTCCTGATCTCTGACGATGTCTTGCACCACGATCTGACAATTGACGCCGTAGGCGATGATTGCGGCTCGTGTGTCTGCCGCGGTGTCTGCCGCAGCGAAGCCCCCGACAGCCGGAACAGCGAGAAGGCCATAGAAGATACGTCGCAAAACACTGACCCCAAACAAAAAAAGAAAGGGCCCCCGGCGGAGGCCCTTCCAATCTATCATGCACACCCCGGCGCACAAAGCGCCGAGGACAGGCAGCTTGATTACATCATGCCGCCCATGCCGCCCATGTCGGGCATGCCGCCGCCAGCGCCACCGGCGCCTTCTTTCTGCGGCTTGTCGGCGACCATGGCTTCCGTCGTGATGAGGAGGCCTGCGATGGAGGCGGCGTCCTGCAGTGCGGTGCGGACGACCTTCGCGGGGTCGATCACGCCGAACTTGAACATGTCGCCATACTCTTCGGTCTGTGCGTTGAAGCCGAAGGCGAGATCGCTCGACTCGCGGATCTTGCCTGCGACGACAGCGCCGTCGACACCGGCGTTTTCCGCGATCTGGCGGAGCGGTGCCTCGAGCGCCTTGCGCACGATGGAGATACCGACGTTCTGGTCGCTGTTCTCACCGGCCAGGCCTTCGAGCGCCTTGCCACCCTGGACAAGCGCCACGCCGCCACCGACGACCACGCCTTCCTGCACGGCCGCGCGGGTCGCGTTCAGAGCATCGTCCACACGGTCTTTGCGCTCTTTCACTTCGACTTCGGTCATGCCGCCCACGCGGATCACGGCCACGCCACCGGCGAGCTTCGCGACACGCTCCTGGAGCTTCTCGCGATCGTAGTCGGAGGTGGTCTCTTCGATCTGCTGACGGATCTGGGACACACGTGCCTCGATCTCGGCCTTCTCGCCCGCACCGTCGACGATGGTGGTCTCGTCCTTCGTGATGGAGACGCGCTTGGCTGAGCCCAGCATGTCCATCGTCACGTTCTCGAGCTTCATGCCGAGATCCTCGGAGATGACCTGGCCGCCCGTGAGGATCGCGATGTCCTGCAGCATGGCCTTGCGGCGGTCGCCGAAGCCCGGTGCCTTGACGGCTGCGATCTTGAGGCCGCCGCGGAGCTTGTTGACGACGAGCGTTGCGAGCGCTTCGCCTTCCACGTCCTCGGCGATGATGAGGAGCGGCTTGCCGGACTGGATCACGGACTCAAGCAGCGGCACCATCGGCTGGAGCGAGGAGAGCTTCTTCTCGTGGAGCAGGATGATCGCATCCTCCAGCTCGGTCGTCATCTTGTCGGGGTTCGTCACGAAGTACGGGCTGAGGTAGCCGCGGTCGAACTGCATGCCTTCGACAACATCGGTCTCGGTCTCGAGGCCCTTGTTCTCTTCGACGGTGATGACGCCGTCATTGCCGACCTTCTGCATCGCGTCTGCGATCTGCTGGCCGATTTCCTTCTCGCCGTTGGCGGAGATGGTGCCGACCTGTGCGACCTCTGCGGAATCGGAAACCTCGCGGGCTGCTGCCTTGATGGCCTCCACGACCTTCACGGTCGCCATGTCGATGCCGCGCTTCAGGTCCATCGGGTTCATACCCGCGGCGACCGACTTCATGCCTTCCTTGACGATGGCCTGCGCGAGGACCGTGGCGGTCGTCGTGCCGTCACCGGCTTCGTCATTGGTACGCTGGGCCACTTCCTTGACCATTTGCGCGCCCATGTTCTCGAACTTGTCCTCGAGCTCGATTTCCTTGGCCACGGACACACCGTCCTTGGTGATGCGCGGGGCGCCGAAGGATTTGTCGAGGACGACGTTGCGGCCCTTGGGGCCCAGCGTCACTTTCACCGCGTCGGCGAGGACGTTGACGCCCTTGAGCATCTTGTCGCGCGCGGTGGTGTCAAATTTGACGTCTTTAGCTGCCATGTTGCTAACCTTGATCTGTCAGTTGTTGCGGAAAAGGGATCACGTGGCTTTCGCCCGGGTCCCTTCAGGCTGCTTTCGCTGCGGCGGCGTCCGTGATGATGCCGAGGATGTCGCTCTCTTTCATGATGAGCAGCTCCTTGCCATCAACGGTCACTTCCGTGCCGGACCACTTGCCGAAGAGGATGCGGTCGCCTTCCTTGACGTCCATGGCGATGCGATCGCCATCGTCGTCCTTGGCGCCTGCGCCCACGGCGACAACAAGGCCCTCGGCGGGCTTTTCTTTTGCGCTGTCGGGGATGATAAGACCGCCGGCGGTCTTTTCTTCACTTTCGACGCGCTCGACGAGAACGCGGTCATGAAGCGGTGTGAATGCCATCTTTGATGCTCCTATTGGCTCAAAGGTTACTCCCTTTAGCACTCCCTCACGGTGAGTGCTAACGACACGGGACGTATGAAACACGCCACCGCCTGTCAACAGGTCTGCGCCGCTATTTTCGGGCCAGAAGCACGTGAAGGGGCAAAAAGAAAATCAGCGCGTAGCTGACGAGGGTGAGAGCCGCCACCGCGGCCAGCCAATCGAGCGGCAACGCCCTGAAAGGCAGGGCCGAGCCGCCGAGAAAAAGCTCGAACGCAAGGCCGAGGACCGACGCGGCGACCGTGATCCCAACGGTGCCGAGGCACCTTTGCAGCCGCGCCACCAGCAGCACGAGCAGCGCGAAGCCCAAGAGAAAGTTCATCGTGGGCGGCCAGAGCGTGGGGATGCAGCCGAAAGCTCCGCAGTTGATGTTCTCCTCCACGATGATGAGGGGCAGGAGGCACAGCAACGCCCCCACTGGGCGTGGCAGCGGCCGCAAGACCCGCGCGATGCGGGTGCGGAGCGCGTAGGTGAGCGCGAGGAGCAGCGAGAGAAGCGGCAGGTCGACGTTGATCCCGAGCGCCACGAAATCAGCCAAGGGCATCGCCCCAGTCCGCAAGCCCCGTCCTTCCCGCGTCGGTGAGATCGTAGACGCCCTTTTCCACGCGCGCGAACCAGCCGTAATGATTGTCGCGCATGATGGTCGTCGCCTTTGCCACACCCGTGGCCCGCGCGATGATCGCGCCCTTCTCTGCGCCGGACTTGGCCAGATACGCGGCGCACTTGAGCGCGTCTTGCCGGTAGCCCGTCACGAGGCCGTGCCGCGTCGCCCCGCCCGCATTGGGATCGCCCTCAAGCCGCACGAACTCGCGCAGGAGGCGCGCGGCTTTCTTCGCGTTCTTGCGAGGCGCGTAGGGGCCGGGATCGGCATGGGCTTCCACGAGGCCATCGCCGCGCACCGTGAGGAGCCCGAGACCCAACCGGCGGCAGAGCCGCAAGTTGTCCCGGAGCGCCCGTTTTCCCTTGGGCCGCGGCACCGCGATGTAGACATGATCGCTCACCATGAGCCGGTCGAGCGCCTGATGGAAGAGCGCGAGCGAAAAGGAGGTCTTGAGCTCCACGATCACCGGCGGCTCGGCGCCGCGGACACCGACGACATCGGCGGCGCCCACCTCGCCCTTCACCACGTAGCCCTGCGCTTCGAGGAAGGCCTTCACGGGCGGGTAGAGATCGGCTTCGCGCATCATCGGGACCCTTACCCGATGCCCCCGGCGAGATCACTAGCCATACTACTCGGACGATGTGCCGGGCCGGCCTGTACCTGACTTGGATATGGCCGCCTCACTCGCCCTTGGCCTTGCGCACGTGGGTGGCGTGACAAGCTCAGAGGCCGCTCCTATAAGGCGCGCAAAATCGCACCCCCGAGCGCAAGGACCCTCCCCTCCATGACCATCAAAGTCTTCGGCCACAAATCTCCGGACACCGACTCGACAGGCAGCCCGATCATCTGGTCCTGGTACCTGAACCAGGTAAAGGGCGAGGCAGCTGAGCCGGTGCTCCTCGGGGAGCCCAACACGGAAGCCGCCTTCATGCTCGAGCGCTGGGGCCTCGAGAAGCCTGCCATCATCAACGAGGTCGCGGCGGAGACACCGGTGGTGATCGTGGACACCAACAATCCCGCAGAACTGCCCTCGGGCATCAACGACACCGATATCCGTGCCATCATCGATCACCACAAGCTCGTGGGTGGCCTCGAAACGAAGGGCCCGATCGACATCCGGATCGAGCCGGTGGCCTGCACCGCCACGATCATGTGGAAGATGATCGGCAAGGATCTGGCACAGGCCCCCGAAGGCGTGAAGGGCGCCATGCTTTCCTGCATCCTCTCGGACACGCTCGAATTTCGCTCGCCCACCACCACGCAGGAAGACAAGGCCATCGCCTACAGCCTCGCCGAGGATCTGGGTGTCGATATCGCCGCCTACGCGGCCGAGATGTTCGAGGCAAAGTCTGACGTGAGCGCATTCTCCGACGCTGAGCTGCTGCGCATGGATTCCAAGGAATACGAGGTCGCCGGGACCAAGTTCCGCGTCTCCGTGCTCGAGACGACCGCCCCCAAGATGGTGCTCGACCGCAAGGCCTCGCTCATGGAGAGCATGGGCGCGGTCGCCTCCGAGGACGGCGTCGACCAGGTCTTGCTCTTCGTCGTCGACATCCTCAACGAGGAAGCCACGATGCTCATCCCCAACGCACTGACAAAGACCGTGGCGGAGAAGAGCTTCGGCGCGAAGGTGGAAGGCGACAGCGTGGTGCTCCCGGGCGTGATGAGCCGCAAGAAGCAGATCATCCCGAACCTCGCCCTCTGAGCGCGCCTACCGCGGCGACCATCCCTGCCATCCCCTAGGAGAGATATCTTGCGCCTCATCGACCATCTCAGCGACGTGTCAGACCAGTACGATGCGCTCTTCGTCGATCTCTGGGGGTGCGTGCATAACGGGCTCGAGCCCTTCTCCGCAGCCGTGAAAGCGCTGCAGGCCTACCGCGCCTCGGGCGGCATCGTGATCCTCGTGACCAACGCGCCCCGCCATCGCGCGTCGGTGGCCCTTCAGCTCGAGAAGATCGGCGTGGCCGAGGATTGCTACGACGATATCGCCACCTCCGGAGATTCCGCGCGCGCCGCCATGTTCACCGGCGCCGTGGGCGCGCGGGTCTACTTCATGGGCCAGCGCCACGACGAGGCGTTCTTCGATCCGCTCGCCCTCATCGAGAACCCGGTGGAGATCACCCGCGTTCCGCTCTCGGAGGCGGAGGGCATCGTCTGCTGCGGGCCCTTCGATCCCCACGCGGACCCATCCGAGAGCCGCGCCGACCTACTCTATGCCAAGCAGAAGGGCATGAAGCTCCTCTGCGCCAATCCCGATATCGTCGTGGACCGCGGCACGGAGCGGGAATGGTGCGCGGGCAAGCTCGCTGAGATGTATACCGAGATGGGCGGCACCTCGCTCTATTTCGGAAAGCCGCATCCCCCGATCTACGACCTCGCGCGGTTGCGTCTGGAGGCGCGGCGCCCGGGCATCGAAACGAGCCGCATCCTCGCGATCGGCGATGGCATCCACACAGACATCAAGGGCGCGTTGGGAGAAGACATCGACAGCCTCTTCATCACGGGAGGCCTCGCGGCGGAGGAAACGGGGACGGATCAACAGCCCACCCCCGAAAAGCTCGACGCCTTCGTCGCACAAACCGGGATCGCGCCGACCTACGCTATCGGCTTCCTGCGCTGATTCCGTGTTTGCCAAGCAATAATCTTTCGCCTATATCAATCCTCGCAACACATCATTGCGTAGCGAGGCGGCCATGCTCGACACTTTGCAGGATAATTTTCCCCGCGGGACGATCGTCATCGAGGACCTCGAGATCGGCATGACCCGCCACGTCTCGAAGGTCGTCACCGAGGAAGACATCCAGATGTTCGCGCAGGTCTCGACAGACCATAATCCCGTCCATCTCGATGACGATTACGCGCAGGACACGATTTTTGAGGGCCGTATCGCCCATGGCATGCTGACCGCCGGTCTCATAAGCGCGGTCATCGGCGAGCAGCTCCCGGGCCACGGCACCGTCTATCTCGGGCAAACGCTCAAGTTCCTCGCGCCGGTGCGTCCGGGCGATCTTGTGCGGGCCGAGGTGGAGGTCACGGCCATCGACTATGCGAAGCGCCGCGTGACGATGGACACGCATTGCGCCGTGGACGGCAAGAAGGTCCTGAAGGGCGAGGCCGTCGTGCTCGCGCCCTCCCGCAAGTTCGACTAGCGCGCGCTCCGAAGGTCGCATCCTCCCGCCCTTGCTCCCCCCTGCCCTCCGCGTTACCTCGCGGTCATGGAGCGGCTGAGCACCCTGACTGATATTCCCGAGGCCGCTCGCGGCGCCTCTGTCGCCATCGGCAATTTCGACGGCGTCCATCTCGGCCATCAATCGGTGATCGATCTCGCGCGCCGAGACGGCATGCCCCTCGGCATCCTCACCTTCGAGCCCCACCCGCGCCACTACTTCGCCGACCTCGCCGGCAAGGACCTCCCCGCCTTTCGGCTCATGGGCCCGGATGCCAAGGCGAACCGATTGGAAAAGCTGGGGGTCGATTTCGTCTACGAAGTGCCATTCGACGCGGCGCTCGCGGCGCTGACGCCCGAGGCCTTCGTGGAAGACATCATCGTCAAGGGCGTGGGCGCACGGCACGTCGTGGTGGGCGCGGATTTTCGCTTTGGCAAGGCGCGCGCGGGCACGGCGGAGACGCTCAAATCCCTCGCAGCCGGTCATGGCGTCGACGCGACGATCGCGCCTATGGTCGAAGCCGCCGCCACGCGCGTGAGCTCCACCAATATCCGCACCGCCCTCGCCGAAGGGCGTCCGCGCGACGCGGCCACAATGCTTGGCCACTGGCATCGCCTCGTGGGGCCAGTGATCCACGGCGATGCGCGGGGCCGCACGCTGGGCTATCCCACCGCCAACATGGCGCTCGGCGCGCTTCACCAGCCCGCCTTCGGGGTCTACGCCGTCCTCGTGGACGTCCTCGACGGGCCCCATGCCGGCAGCTACCACGGCGCGTCCTCCATCGGTGTGCGGCCGATGTTCGGAGAGAACGCCGCGAATTGCGAAACCCACATCTTCGATTTCAAGGGCGATCTCTACGGCGCGATGATCTCGGTGGGCCTCGTGGAGCATCTGCGCGGCGAACAGAAATTCGCGTCCGTCGATGCCCTCGTCGCGCAGATGGGCGCGGATTGCGGCCGTGCGCGCACCATTCTGGAGGCGCTCTGATGCGCGAGAGGTTCTGGGAGCGCGTCCCGCTCGACAAGATGACCGATGCAGAATGGGAGGCACTCTGCGACGGCTGCGGCAAGTGCTGCCTCAACAAGCTCGAAGACCCCGATACCGGCGAGGTCGCCCTCACGCGCGTCGCCTGCCGCCTCCTCGACGGGGAAAGCTGCCGCTGCGCGCAATACCCGATCCGGCATCACTTTGTGCCGGAGTGCATTCGCATGACGCCCGCCACGATCGCGATGCACAGCTACTGGCTCCCCACCTCCTGCGCCTACAAGCGCCTTCACGAGGGCAAGCGGCTGCCCGCATGGCACCCGCTTCTCACCGGCGATCCAGAGAGCGTACACGAGGCCGGCGCCTCCGTGCGCGGCTGGACGGTGCCGGAGTTCGAGGTGCCCGAGGAGGATTGGGAAGACTACGTCGTGGGCGAGAGCTGATGCATTTCGCCTCCGATAATACCGGGCCGACCCATCCCCGGATCCTGCAGGCGGTCATGGAGGCATCCGAGGGATATGCGATGCCCTATGGCGACGATCCCTGGGAGGCACGCGCCAAGGCCATGATCCGGGAGACCTTCGAGGCGCCGGAGGCGGAGGTCTTCTTCGTCGCCACGGGCACGGCGGCCAATTCCATGCTGATGGGTGCCCTCTGCCCGCCCTGGGGCACGATCTTTTGCCACGAGACGGCCCATGTCCTGATCGACGAGAGCCACGGGCCCACTTTTTATGCTGGCGGTGCTGCCTTCGCGCCCGTGTCGGGGGACAACGGCAAGATGACCCCCGCGAGCCTATCCGCAGCGCTCGCGAAATATGCGCCGGGCAACATCCACACGCCCGCCCGCGGCCCGGTGACGCTCACCAACGTCACCGAGGTGGGCAGCGTTTATACACTGGCGGAGATCGATGCCCTTGTGGCCGTTTCCGAGGGCCAGCCCGTCCATCTCGACGGGGCACGCTTCGCCAATGCGTGCGCGTCGCTCGGCTGCACCGCAGCGGAAATGACATGGAAGCGCGGGCTCCACGCGGTCACCTTCGGGGGCACCAAAAACGGCTGCATGAGCGTGGAGGCGGTGATCTTCTTCGCGCGCGGCCACGCCGAGGCCTTCGAGCGGCAGCGGATGCGTGGCGGGCATCTCTTCTCCAAGCATCGCCTGCTCTCGGCGCAGATGGCAGCGTACCTCGAAGATGATCTCTGGCTGGACCTCGGCGGGCGTGCGAACGCGGCCTGTCGTCATCTGCGAGAGGCGCTCGGGACCCACGTGGAAGTGCTTCACCAGCCCGCCGCCAACATGATGTTCGTCACGTTCCCACGCGCGCTGCATCGGAAGCTCCACGCCGCGGGCGCCGAGTTCTACTCCTTCGCCGACGAGCATGACGGGCCCGATGAAGAACCGATCATGGCCCGCCTCGTTTGCGACTGGTCAGCCACCCCCGAAAACACCGAGCGCTTCGCAGACCTCCTCAAAGCCGGGTAAGCGCAGCCACCTCCGCTGGGTGCGTGATGGGCGACATGTGCCCGGCTCCCGCGATGACATGGTCCTCCGCGCCTGCGAGGCGCTCGAGCACCGCGTGGATCGCGGCCACGGAAGGCTGCGTCTCCGATCCCCGGATGAGTGTCACGGGGCAGCGCAACGCCTCCAGCCGTCCCGGCGCGAAGACATCGCCGGTATCGGCGTCGATCCCGTCTCCCTGGGCGATGATGAGCGGCATCTGCCGGGCCAGCATGTCCTTGAAGCGCTGAGGCAAACCGTCCCATGGCGCGCCGCCCCACATGGAGGTGAAGCGCTCCGCCATCAGATGATAGTCCCCGGACCCGTGGGCCTCCACGACCGGAGAGAAGGCCGCCCCGTGGGCGGCGTAGGCCGCGCTGTCATGCACGCGCAGGGCCGCAAAGAAGACAGGCTCCACGAGTGTGAGCGCGGTCACGAGGTCCGGCCGCTCCACCGCGAGGCGGAGCGCCACAGTGCCGCCGAAGGAATGGCCGAAGACGGGGCCCGGCGCCTCCATCGCGTTCACGGCCATTGCCACGCATTGCTCCTGATAGTCGCGCGCAGCGTCCCATGAGGGCCCCTTGCCATGACCGGGCAGATCGAAGGCCAACCCTCCGCCCAAGGCGCGCGCCAGGGGTGCGAGCACACCGCCATGGGCCAGCGCGCAATGGATCATCAGGGGGCGCGCCGCCCCCCAGCGGTGCAGCGTCACTTCGAGAGGTGGCGATCGAGGTCCTCGATCCGGTCCTGCCCCCAGAAGCGGGCACCATCATCCGTGATGTAGAAGGGCGCACCGAAGGCGCCCGCATTGACCGCATCCTCGAGGTTCTGGGTATAGGCCTCCGCCCCGGCGAGGAGCCCGCTATCGGCAAGGGCAGGATCAAAGCCCGCCGCCTCGAGGCAGCCCCGTATGACGGCGTCCTCGGCGATGTCTTTCTCCTCGGCCCAGCAGGCGCGGCAGAATGCGTGGACGAGCGCGCCGAGATCCCCGCCCGCCTTTTCTGCGGCGATGAACGCGTAAGAAGATGGCGCCGGGTTCGTGGGCCAGTGGGCGGGCTTCAGGTTGAACGCCATTCCGAGCTTTTCGGCCTGCCGGACAAGCTCCTGAGCGCGGTATTCCTGGCGGGCAGGATGGCGATCCTTGGGAGCCGTGCCCCCGGTGCGCGAGAAGAGCGTCACGATGTCGAGCGGCTTGTAGGTCACTGACGCGCCGTGCTTTTCCGCCACGGCCTCCATCCGCGTCCCCGCGAGATACGTGTAGGGGGAGATGGTGGAAAAATAGTAGTCGATATGCGCCATGTGGGCTCCTCGTGGCCGCTCCGCTGTTGGTGGGACCGTAGGCCCGTGCTAGGCGGTGTCAACGCGGCGACTCGGGGACAAGGGCGGCCGCCGAAGGGACAGAACGGGACACGAGAATGCCGACCTCCGCGGAACCCAAACTCATTTCCGGAAATGCAAACATGACCCTCGCCAAGGCCGTCGCGCGCCGGGTGGGGATGAGCCGGGGGCAGAACCTAGGGCTCGTGGATGCGCGGGTGGAGCGCTTCAACGACGGCGAGATCTTCACCGAGGTGTTCGAGAACGTGCGCGGCGAGGACATGTTCATCATCCAGCCCACCTCGCGGCCGGCCAATGACAACGTGATGGAGCTGCTCATTATCGCCGACGCGCTGCGTCGCTCCTCCGCGCAGAGGATCACGGCCGTCATCCCCTATTTCGGCTATGCGCGGCAGGACCGGCGCACCAAGGCGCGCACCCCCATCTCGGCCAAGCTCGTGGCCAACATGATGGTCGAGGCGGGCATCGAGCGGATCCTCACGATGGATTTGCACGCCGCGCAGATCCAGGGCTTCTTCGACATCCCGGTGGACAACCTCTACGCCTCGCCGATCTTCGCGCTCGACATCAAGAACCACTTCGGCTCGGTCGAGGATGTGATGGTTGTCAGCCCCGACGTGGGCGGGGTGGCGCGCGCGAGAGAGCTTGCGCAGCGCATCGGTGCGCCGCTGTCCATCGTGGACAAACGCCGCGAGAAGGCCGGCGAGGTGGCGGAGATGACCGTCATCGGCGACGTGACCGGCAAGAAATGCGTGATCGTCGACGATATTTGTGACACCGCCGGGACGCTCTGCAAGGCGGCGGAGGTGCTGCTCGATCATGGGGCCACCGAGGTCCATGCCTACATCTCCCACGGCGTGCTCTCGGGCCCGGCAGTGGAGCGGATCACCAATTCGGTCATGAAGACGCTCGTGGTCACCGACACGATCGAGGCGACCAAATCCGTGCGCGACTGCAAGAACATCCGTATCGTGCCCACGGCCCCGATCTTCGCCCAGGCGATCCTCAATATCTGGAACGGGACATCCGTGAGTTCGCTCTTCGATCCCTCGACGCTCGGCCCGATCTACGAAGGGCTCTATCACTGGGAGTGAGCGCGCATCGGCACGAGCATCTGTCATCCGGCGAATAGCGGGATGACCCATGCGGTCGTGACGATGCAGCGGGATAAAAACGCCCTTTGTCCCTCCGCCCTGGCTGACAGGAACCCGTTACACATGAGAGGGATTGAGCAGTGCTCACGCCTGACGCAGCGTTAGTAGAGATCCCACTCATCGGCATGGCGCAGCTCGCCGATAGCGGTCCAGTTGGCCCGGACGCGCGCCACACGCGTGTCACCCCAAGTTCGGAAGACGAGCTCGAAGCCGGATACCGTGACCGCCTCGGCCCGCACGTCCGCGCGGGAATTCGCCGCGTTATCCATATCCCACATGCTCAGTGCCACCTGCACGCTGGGAGGCGCGCGAAACGGCTCGGCGAAGATCACCGGCGTCTTCACGACACGCGGCCCCTTGCCCGACCACATCGGACCATCTTCCTCGAAATGCGAAAACAGGACGTGTTCGCCCTGATCCACACCGATCAAGTGATTGCGCAGTCGTTTCATCGGCCCAAAACACTCGCCACTCCCCGCATTCGGCAATAGCTGGAAATGGGGCAAAGGTGTGGCAGGGCATGAAAAAGGCCCCCGGAGGGGCCTCGTTCGCGTCGGAATGCGGCCCGCAAGCCTCAGCCGATGGCGGCCTTGAGAGCCTCGTAATCGGCCACGCGCTTGTCGGCTGTGTCCTTGGCATCTCCCTCGGCCCCGCTTGCAGCCTCACGCGCCTCCGAGATGAGGCTGTCCACGGTCTCCTTGGCCTCCGCGAGCGGCATGGCGCGCTCTGCGAGGACAGAGGCGCCCGCCGGGGTGATCTCGGCAAAACCGCCTGTGACCGCGAAGTCCTGTGCGCCATCCTTGCTCACCGCGCGCAGCACGCCCGGGCGCAGCGTGGTGATCGTGGGCGCGTGGTCGGGCATGGCGGTCATGTCCCCCTCGGCGCCCGGGATCTGAACTTCGCTCGCCTCGAACGAGGCCAGGCGTCGCTCCGGGCTCACGAGATCGAATTGAAATGCCATCTATCTGCTTTCCTTCACCCGTCCCGGGCCTGACCCGGGACCTCGCGCTTTAAAGGTAGAGGCCCCGGGTCTAGCCCGGGGCGCGTCTTTCTACTAGGCAGCCTCCGCCGCCATCTTCTCGGCTTTCGCCTTCACCTCGTCGATGCCGCCCACCATGTAGAAGGCGCCTTCGGGCAAGTGATCGTACTCGCCAGCCACCACGGCCTTGAAGGAAGAAATCGTATCCTCGAGCGGGACCTGCACGCCGGGCGAACCGGTGAAGACTTCGGCCACGTCGAAGGGCTGGCTGAGGAAGCGCTGGATCTTCCGGGCGCGGGCCACGGTCAGCTTGTCCTCTTCAGAGAGTTCGTCCATCCCGAGGATCGCGATGATGTCCTGCAGCGACTTGTAGCGCTGGAGGATCCCCTGCACGTCACGGGCCACGCCGTAATGCTCCTCACCGACGACGGCCGGGTCGAGAATACGGGACGTGGAGTCGAGCGGGTCCACCGCCGGGTAAATGCCAAGCTCCGAAATCGCGCGCGACAGAACGGTCGTCGCATCGAGGTGCGCGAACGACGTGGCCGGCGCGGGGTCGGTGAGGTCGTCGGCGGGCACGTAGATGGCCTGCACCGAGGTGATGGAGCCGTTCTTCGTCGAGGTGATCCGCTCCTGCATCGCACCCATGTCGGTGGCGAGCGTCGGCTGGTAGCCCACAGCGGAGGGAATACGGCCCAGAAGTGCGGACACCTCGGAACCGGCCTGCGTGAAGCGGAAGATGTTGTCCACGAAGAAGAGCACGTCCGTGCCGGACTGGTCGCGGAACTGCTCGGCCATGGTCAGGCCCGAGAGTGCCACGCGCATACGCGCGCCCGGCGGTTCGTTCATCTGGCCGTAGACGAGGGCCACCTTGGACTTCGTCAGATCCTCCGCGTTGATGACGCCGGATTCGATGAATTCGTAGTAGAGGTCGTTACCCTCGCGGGTGCGCTCACCGACGCCGGCGAACACGGAAAAGCCCGAGTGCACCTTGGCGATGTTGTTGATGAGCTCTTGGATGAGCACGGTCTTGCCCACGCCGGCGCCGCCGAAGAGGCCGATCTTACCGCCCTTGGAGTAAGGCGCGAGAAGGTCGATCACCTTGATGCCGGTGACGAGGATTTCGGACGAGACCGACTGCTCGGCGAATTCGGGCGCGTCGTTGTGGATCGAACGGGTCTCGGAGGCTTCCACCGGGCCCTTTTCGTCCACGGGCTCGCCCACGACGTTCATGATGCGGCCGAGCGTGGCGTCACCCACCGGCACCGAGATCGGACGGCCGAGGTCGGTCACGTCCTGACCGCGCACGAGGCCCTCGGTGGAGTCCATGGCGATGGTGCGCACCGTCGCCTCGCCGAGGTGCTGGGCGACCTCGAGCGTGAGCTCGCGGCCGTTGTTGTCGGTCGTAAGCGCGTTGAGAATTTCGGGCAGGTGGTCGTCGAACTGGACGTCCACCACGGCGCCGATCACCTGGGTGACTTTGCCTTTTGCTGTTGCCATTGCGGTTCTCCGGGTTCGTTAGAGCGCTTCCGCGCCCGAAATGATTTCGATGAGTTCGTTCGTGATGACGGCCTGGCGGGAGCGGTTGTACTCGATCGTCAGGTTCTCGATCATCTCGCCTGCGTTGCGGGTGGCGTTGTCCATGGCGGACATCCGCGCGCCCTGCTCGGAGGCGGCATTTTCCAGCAGCGCGGCGAAGATCTGCGTCGCGACACCGCGCGGCAGCAGGTCGGCAAGGATCGCCTCTTCGCTCGGCTCGTAGTCATAGAGCGTGCTTTCGTCGCCATCCTCGCTCTCGCTTTCGTAAGACGCGGGGATGATCTGCTGCGCAGTCGGGATCTGGGAGACGACCGTCTCGAACGCGCTGAAGAAGATGGTGGCGACGTCGAATTCGCCCGCCTCGAAACGGTCGAGAACGTCCTGCGCGATGCCGGCCGCATCCTTGTAGCCCACGCGCTTCACATCGCTGAGGTCCACGTGTCCGACGAGGTGCTTGCCAAGGTCGCGCTTGAGCTGGTCACGGCCTTTCTTTCCAACGGTGAGGATTTTCACCGTCTTGCCCTCTGCCAAGAGCTTTTGCGCGTGCTGGCGCGCGATCTTGGCGATGGAGGAGTTGAAGCCGCCGCAGAGGCCACGCTCTGCGGTCATGACGACGAGCATGTGGACGTCGTCCTTGCCCGTGCCCTTGAGCAGGACGGGTGCGGAATCCGAGCCCCCAACGGAGGAGGCAAGGCCCGCCATCACCGCGTTGAAGCGCTCCGTGTAGGGTCGCGCGGCCTCGGCGGCATCCTGTGCCCGCCGCAGTTTCGCGGCAGCCACCATCTGCATGGCCTTGGTGATCTTCCGGGTCGATTTGACCGAGTCGATCCTGTTTTTCAGGTCCTTCAGGCTAGGCATGAGAGGTCCTTACGAAAAGCTCTTCGCGTAGTCGTCGAGGACCGCCTTGATCTTGTCGGCTTCCTCACCCTTGATCTTTGGATCGTCGTTGGTGATGTGGTCGAGCAGGTCCTTACCCTTGCCGCGCAGGTGCTTGATGAGCCCCTGCTCGAAGCGGCCCACATCACCCACCTTGAGCTCGTCGAGGTAGCCGTTGGTGCCCGCGAAGATCACGCACACGATCTCCGCATTCGTCAGCGGCGAATATTGCGGCTGCTTCAGAAGCTCTGTCAGGCGTGCGCCGCGGTTGAGAAGCTTCTGCGTGGCCGCGTCGAGGTCGGAGCCGAACTGCGCGAAGGCTGCCATCTCGCGGTACTGCGCGAGTTCGAGCTTCATGGAGCCTGCCACCGATTTCATCGCGTTCGTCTGGGCCGAGGAGCCCACGCGCGACACTGACAGACCGGTATTCACGGCAGGCCGGATACCCTGGAAAAAGAGCTCCGTCTCGAGGAAGATCTGGCCGTCTGTGATCGAGATCACGTTTGTCGGGATGAAGGCGGAGATGTCGCCCGCCTGCGTCTCGATGATCGGCAGCGCCGTCAGCGAGCCCGCACCATTGTCCTCGTTCAGCTTGGCCGAACGCTCCAGCAAGCGCGAATGGAGGTAGAAGACGTCACCCGGATACGCTTCGCGGCCCGGCGGGCGGCGCAGCAGGAGCGACATCTGGCGGTAGGCCACGGCCTGCTTGGAGAGGTCATCGTAGATGATGAGCGCGTGCTTGCCGTTGTCCCGGAAATACTCGGCCATGGCGGTGGCGGCATAGGGCGCGAGGAACTGCATCGGCGCGGGGTCGGAAGCGGTGGCGGCCACCACGATCGAGTACTCGATCGCGCCCGTCTCTTCGAGCTTGTTAACGAGCTGCGCCACGGTGGAGCGCTTCTGCCCCACAGCCACGTAGACGCAATAGAGCTTCTTGCTCTCATCGTCGCCCGCGGCGTCGTTGTAGGACTTCTGGTTCAGGATCGTGTCGAGCGCCACGGCGGTCTTGCCGGTCTGACGGTCGCCGATGATGAGTTCTCGCTGGCCGCGGCCCACCGGGATCATGGCGTCCACGGCCTTCAGGCCGGTCGCCATGGGCTCGTGCACGGATTTACGCGGGATGATGCCCGGCGCCTTAACGTCCGCCACGCGGCGTTCGGTCGATTTGATCGGGCCCTTGCCATCGAGCGGGTTGCCAAGACCGTCCACCACCCGGCCCAGTAGCTCGGGGCCTGCGGGCACGTCCACGATGGCGTTCGTCCGCTTGACGGTGTCGCCTTCCTTGATGTCCCGGTCGGAGCCGAAGATCACGCAGCCGACATTGTCCATCTCGAGGTTGAGCGCCATGCCCTGGATGCCGCCGGGGAACTCGACCATCTCACCGGCCTGGATGTTGTCGAGCCCGTAAACCCGCGCGATCCCGTCGCCCACGGAGAGCACGCGGCCCACCTCGGCCACCTCGGCCTCCTGACCGAAATTCTTGATCTGGTCCTTCAGGATCGCGGAAATCTCCGCCGCTTGGATCGCCATTTATCCGACCTCTTTCATGGTGTTTTGCAGTGCAGCGAGCTTGGAGCGGATCGACGTGTCGACCATCCGAGAACCCACCTTCACAATCATTCCGCCAATGAGGCTCTCGTCCACCGAGGCCTCCATGTTCACATCCTTGCCCACCTGCGCCTTGAGCACTTTGGCGAGCTTGTCGGCCTGCGTCTTCGTGAGCGCCTTCGAGGTGATCACCTCCGCGGTCACTTCGCCCTTCTCCTCCGCGAGAAGCGCCTTCACCCGCTCGACGAAGGCCGGCACCACGAAGAGGCGCCGGTTCTGCGCCATGAGCGCGAGCGTGTTCTTGATGATGTCGCTGAAGCCCGCCTTCTCGGCGAAGGCCACGACCGCTTTTTCCATCTCGTCGCGGCTGTAGACCGGGGAGTTGAAGAACCCCCGAAGATCATCGGAGCCATGCAGCGCGTCGCGGAGAGCGGTGAGGTCGGTTTCGAGGGCCGGAAGGGCTTTGCCATCCTTGGCGAGCTCAAAGACAGCCGTGGCATAACGCGCGGCTATGCCGTTGGAAATCGAAGTCGGTTCGGACACGTCCACCCTTTCGATATGGCGCCCGTTGAAGCCGGGCCTTTTGCGCGGAGCAGGGTGGCTGCGGACCATCCCCGCCGCAAATTCGTCGGCGATGTAGCAGACCGTTTCAGGGGTCGCAATGCCTCTCCGGCGGCGAGCGCTCGGGCCAAAATTTCGCAAAATCAGAGACTTGCAAGCCAGCCATGCAAACGCATCGAAAATTTTCTCGCGCCCGGGCACAGCGCACCGCCCCGGCCACGCCCTATTCCTCGGCATGCCTCCCAGTTTATTCTAGTGGCTTGCCAGCAGTTTAGCTTGAAACGCCGCAAAAACAGGCAGTCCATGAACGTGCGCGCCGGGCCGGACCGGGGCTTGGTCGGCGGGCGGGGGTGGGCGGGTGGGCCGCCTGTCGGGCAAGGCGCGGTCCGGCCGAGCGCATTTAGCGGCCCCGCCGCGCAGGCTCGGGCGCGGGCGTCCCGATCCCTTCCAGCACTTTCAGCGGGTTCGAGATCACCTGCCCGAGGCCGGGTCGCGTGGGCCGGGGAACCTGCTTCTTGACCTCCACGAGCAAGACCCCGCCCCCGCGCCAGCCCGGGATCTGCCGCCCCACCTTCTCCATCAGCGGTCCGAACTTCAGCCAGAACCGGGTCCGGCGGGGCGGCTGGTAGAGCGCGGTCACATGGTTCACCGTCTCGAGCCCGTGATACTCGAGGCGCGCCTCGATCTGGGAGGGCGTGAACGGGCGCGAGAAAGAAAACGGCGTGCCTTCGCGCCGCGCCCAGGCGCTCATGCGGTTCGGCACGATGAAGATCGCCCGCCCCTCCGGCGCCAGCACGCGGTAGCACTCTTCGAGGAGGGCCGCGGGATGCTCCGAGGTATCGAGCCCGTGCAGGACGATGAGCTTGTCGGCACTTTCATCGGGCAGCGGCCAGAGCGTCTCCTCGCACAGGACGCTCACATTGGGCCCGCCCACGGGCCAGTGCATCACCCCCTGCGGGCCGGGCATGAGCGCCACCACCCGCGCCGCCTGTTTGAGGAAGGGCCGCAGCATCGGCACGGCAAAACCGTAGCCCACCACCGACTGTCCCCGCGCGTCCGGCCAGAGCATCATGAGCTGTTCTCGAATGGCAAGCTGCGCGGCGCGGCCAAGCGAGGACCGGTAGTAGAAGTTGCGCAGGTTGCGCACGTCGAGATGCATGGACAGGGCCTCAAGTCGCTCCGGGAAAAGACTAGGCGCGGGCGCACACAACTTCCACCACCACTTGTGCCAACGCCCCGCACACCCCATGTCTCGTGGCCGCCTACCGCTTCGGCACAACAGACGCAGTCCCTCATTTGTGAGGGTTATTTTCGAGAAAGCCCTTGAAGGCGTCTGATAAAAACCGAAACTTAATTGGTAGAGGTCACAGTTTCACGGCTGGCTGTCGCTGCGTTTCAAGCCCAAATCGCGCCCCCGCCAGCCCTGAGACCCCGAGCAGAGGAGCGCCCTTCGTGCCGTCTTTTTCGAACACCCTTGAACAGGCCATCCATGCCGCTTTGGCGCTCGCCAATGCTCGCCGCCATGAGCTTGCCACGCTCGAACATCTCCTTCTCGCGCTCATCGATGAGCCGGACGCCGCAAAGGTCATGCAGGCCTGTTCGGTGGATCTCGACAGCCTGCGCACGACCCTCGAGGAATTCATCGAGGATGATCTTTCCACCCTGATTACCGAGATCGAGGGGTCCGAAGCCGTCCCCACCGCCGCATTCCAGCGCGTCATACAGCGCGCCGCGATCCATGTGCAGTCCTCGGGTCGCACGGAGGTGACAGGCGCCAACGTGTTGGTGGCGATCTTCGCCGAGCGCGAGTCAAACGCGGCTTTCTTCCTGCAAGAGCAGGACATGACGCGCTATGACGCGGTCAACTTCATCGCCCACGGCGTGGCCAAGGATCCGTCCTATGGCGAAAGCCGCCCTGTCAGCGGTGCCACGGACGAAAACGAGGGCTTCACCGCCTCTGACGCCTCCGAGTCCGGCGACCAGAAGGAGAGCGCACTCGCTAAGTACTGCGTTGATCTCAATTCGAAGGCCGGCAAGGGCGACGTGGACCCGCTCATCGGCCGCGCGCACGAGGTGGAGCGCTGCATTCAGGTGCTGTGCCGACGCCGCAAGAACAACCCCATCCTCGTGGGAGACCCGGGCGTCGGAAAGACCGCCATTGCCGAGGGCCTCGCGCGCAAAATCGTGCAGGGCGAGACCCCTGACGTGCTTTCCGGCACCACGATCTTCTCGCTCGACATGGGCGCGCTCCTTGCAGGCACCCGCTATCGCGGCGATTTCGAGGAGCGGCTTAAGGCCGTCATGACAGAGCTCGAAGAGCATCCCGACGCGGTCCTCTTCATCGACGAGATCCACACGGTGATCGGCGCCGGTGCCACCTCTGGCGGCGCCATGGATGCCTCGAACCTGCTGAAGCCCGCGCTGCAGGGCGGCAAGCTCCGCTGCATGGGATCAACCACCTACAAGGAGTTCCGCCAGCACTTCGAAAAGGATCGTGCGCTTTCCCGCCGCTTCCAGAAGATCGACGTGACGGAGCCCACGGTGGAAGACTCGGTCAAGATCCTGAAGGGCCTGAAGCCCTATTTCGAGGATCACCACTCGGTCAAATACACGTCCGACGCCATCAAGACGGCGGTGGAGCTCTCCGCGCGCTACATCAACGACCGCAAGCTGCCGGACAAGGCCATCGACGTGATCGACGAGGCGGGCGCGGCCCAGCACCTCGTCGCGGAATCGAAGCGCCGCAAGACCATCGGCCAGAAGGAGATCGAGGCGGTCGTCGCCAAGATCGCCCGCATCCCGCCGAAAAACGTCTCGAAGGACGACGCGGAGGTCCTCAAGGATCTCGAAGTCAGCCTCAAGCGCGTGGTCTTCGGGCAGGACGCGGCCATCGAGGCGCTGTCGTCGGCGATCAAGCTTGCCCGAGCGGGCCTGCGCGAACCCGAAAAGCCCATCGGCAACTACCTCTTCGCCGGCCCAACCGGCGTGGGCAAGACGGAGGTCGCCAAGCAGCTCGCAGATACGCTGGGTGTCGAGATGCTACGCTTCGACATGTCCGAGTACATGGAAAAGCACGCGGTCTCGCGCCTCATCGGCGCGCCTCCGGGCTATGTCGGCTTCGATCAGGGCGGCATGCTCACCGACGGCGTGGACCAGCACCCGCATTGCGTCCTCCTCCTCGACGAAATCGAAAAGGCGCACCCGGATGTCTTCAACATCCTCCTGCAAGTCATGGACCATGGTACGCTTACCGATCACAACGGTCGCTCCGTCGATTTCCGCAACGTGATCCTCATAATGACCTCGAATGCCGGCGCCGCCGAGCAAGCCAAGGCCGCCATCGGCTTTGGCCGCGACCGCCGCGAGGGCGAGGACACCGCCGCCATCGAGCGCACCTTCACGCCGGAATTCCGCAACCGCCTCGACGCGGTGATCTCCTTCGGCGCCCTGCCCAAGGACGTCATCCTCCAAGTGGTGGAAAAGTTCGTGCTCCAGCTCGAGGCGCAGCTCATCGACCGCAACGTGACGATCGAGCTCACGAAGCCCGCCGCGGAGTGGCTGGCCGACAAGGGCTACGACGACCGAATGGGCGCGCGTCCGCTCGGCCGTGTGATCCAAGAGCACATCAAGAAGCCGCTCGCGGAGGAGCTTCTCTTCGGCAAGCTCGCCAAGGGCGGCAACGTCAAGGTGGGCGTGAAGGACGGCAAGCTGGACCTGCGCATCGAAAGTCCGGAAAAGCGCCGCTTGTCCGGTGGCGGCGGCGACAAGCCTCCGCTTCTCACCGCCGAATAAGGCCCTTGCCGGTGCTGCCATCGACCGCACCGGTCGGGACGACGTCGCATCACCAAAGGCCCCGGGTCGTTCCCGGGGCTTTTGTCGTTCTGACCGCCCTCGCCGCGCCCGTCGCCGCACAGGAGATCTCCCTCGCCCTGCCCCTCGACTGCTCTTTGGGCGAGGACTGCTACATCAACGACTATGTCGACCGTGATCCCGGCGCGGGCCTGCGCGACCATGCCTGCGGCTCCGTCACGCGCGACGGTCACAACGGCACCGACTTCGCCCTCAAGACGCTCGCCCAGATGGAGGAGGGCGTGGCCGTGCTTGCCGCCGCCGCTGGTCAGGTCATCGGCGTCCGTGACGTCTTGCCCGACATCTCCGTAACCGATCCCGCCGCCCCAGACATCTCTGGCCGCGAATGCGGCAACGGCGTCAACATCGCCCATCCGGGCGGTTGGTCCACGCAGTATTGCCACCTGAAGCGGGGATCAGTGACCGTCTCCGCTGGTGACATGGTGTCCGCGGGCACGGTGCTGGGCGAGGTCGGTCTCTCGGGGCTGACCACCTACCCACACGTCCACATGAGCCTGCGTCGGGGTGGAGCCATCGTGGACCCGTTCCTGCCCGACATGGACAACACCTGCAGCACCACCGGCGCGACCACGCTCTGGCAGGACCCGCCGGACTACGCGCCCGGCGGCCTCATCAGCGCGGGCTTCGCCACGGCGCCCGTATCGCTCGCAGATGCCGCCGCGGGCATCGCGGTGTCCGAACGACTCGACGCCCGCGACACACCCGCCCTCGTAGCCTGGGCCTACGGCTATGCCGGGCAGGAGGGCGATGTCATCGCCATCGATATCACCGCCCCCGACGGTGCGATCTGGACGTCGGAACAGGCGACCCTCGGCTCCACGGGTCTCAAGCTTTTCCTGCGCTTCGCCGGTAGGCGCCTGACGGAGATCAACCGGCAAGAGGGCACCTTCACCGCAACGGTGACGCATCTGCGCGGCGCCACGGTCCTGGCCCGCGAAACCGCCGCCATCACACTCGACTAGTCAGTCAAGCCCGCCCGTGCGCTGGTCGGCGAGCGGGGGTGGGCGGGTGGGCCGCCCGTCGAGCAGGGCGCGGGCGGGCTAGTTCCCGGTGAATTTCAGCTCGATCCGCCGGTTTTGCGCGCGCGCCGCATCGGTGTCCGCGGGGTTGAGCGGCTGGAACTCCCCAAAGCCATTGGCGCTCAACCGCTCAGGATCGAAGCCAAGAAAATCGACCATGTAGAGCACCACCGACAGGGCCCGCGCCTGGCTCAGCTCCCAGTTGTTGGCGAACTCCCCGAAGCCCGAAAGCGGCGTGTCATCGGTATGCCCGTCCACCTGCAGAACCCAGTCTATTTCCGCGGGGATCTCCGCGGCCGCGTCCCGCAGCGTCTGCGCCACGCGGGCGATCTGCGCGCGCCCTTCCGGGCTGAGCTGTGCACCGCCCGGTGGGAAAAGCACTTCCGAGGAGAAAATGAAACGGTCCCCCACGAGCCGGACGCCCTCCTGCCCCTCGAGGGCATCGCGGACACCGGCGAGGAAGGTGGACTGCGCCCGCTCAAGGTCCTGTGCCCGCGCCTCGAGCTCCTGACGCAGCGCTTCCTCGGCGGCCAGGCGTGCTTCGGCCTCCGCCGCCGCGCGGCGCTGCTCCTGCGCCACCTGTGCCAGCGCCGCGTTCAGATCCTGCCCGAGATTGACGAGCTGTGCGTCGCTGTCGAGCGCGCGCGCCTCGAAATCGTCCAGAAGACCGCGGAGCACGGCCACGTCACGCTGCAACCCGGCCACCTGTTCATTCAGAAGCGCCACCGATCGCTGCTGCTCGGCGCTGAGCGCCTCTTCCTCGGCCAGCTCCGCATTGGCGGCCGCGAGCAGCGCATCGCGCCGCTCGACTTCGGTGAGCTGCCTGTCGGCTTCGTTCTCTGCGGCGATCTGGGCTGCCAGCGCGGCGGCGAGCGCGTCGCGCAGCTCGCTCACGCTCTGCCCATCCTCGACGATCGTTGCCCGGGTCTGGGCGAGGGTTTCCTCCAGCGTCGCCGCCTCAGCCTCCGCATCGGCGCGCGCCGCAAGAGCCGCCGCCAGCCGCGCTTCGAGGTCGTCCACCTCGCCGCGCGTGGCCGCGAGCAGCGTGAGGGTGTCCTCAGCTTCCTGCCGCCGCGCCTCCAGATCGAGCGCAAGCGAGGTGAGCTCATCCTGCGCTTCGAGGAGGCGCGCGCGCAGGGCCTCGGCGGCCGCGGCCTCGGCCAGCCGCGCCTCCTCCTCTTCCGTGAGCGCACCCTGGCTGGTGGCAAGCTGCGCGCGCAAGGCCTCCACCGCCGCGGCCTCGGCCAGGCGCGCCCGTTCTTCCTCGGCCAGCGCCGCCTGCGCTTCGGCCAGCTCGGCCTGGAGCGCGGCCACGGTGGCCTGCTCGGCGAGCGCGGCCTGCTGCTCGGCGGTGAGCTCGGCCTGGGTGTCGGCCAATTGCGCCTGCAGCGCCAGGAGCGTCGCGGCCTGGGCCAGCCTTGCCTCTTCCTCCGCCGTGATCTGCTCCAACGCGGCTTCGAGCTCGGCGCGGGCCACGGCAGCATCCTCGAGGGCCGCATCTCGAGCACCTTCCTCGCCGCGCACCCTGTCGCGCAGCCCGGCGATCTCCTCGGCCTGGTCGGCCACGCGCGCGGCTTCGTCCTGCCGCGCCGCCTCGCTCTGGGCGAGCGTGTCTCGCAGGGTGGCGAGGCTTTCAGTGAGCGAGGCCGTCGTCCCCTGGGACTGCGTCAGCGAGGCGAGGGCCGTCGCCAGTTGCGCATCCACGCTCGATTTCTCCTGCTGGAGCGCAGCGAGCGCGGCGGAGAGATCCGCAGCCGCGTCCTCCTCTTCGGCCAGCGCCGCGGATAGCTGTGCGAGCGTGGTCTCCCGCTCCGCCGCCTCCGCGCGCAGGTCGGCCACGAGCGCCTCAAGCGCCGCGCGCTCGGCATCGGCGCGGCGGGCCGCGGCCTGCTCCTCTCCGATCTCCTCGCGGGCCGCGGCCAGCGCGATGTTGAGCGCCTCCTCGCGGCTCAGAAGCTCCGCGATGCGGGCATCGTCTTCCGCGCCCTCGGCCGCGAGGGCGGCGATGGAGGCCTCGTTCTCGGCCTGTGCGCCGAGGAGTGCGGCCACCTGCTCCTCAAAGCTCGCGATCCGCCCCGCGGCCTCCGCCAGTGCCGCCTCCTGTGCCGCGCGTTCGTCGCTCAGCGAGGCGATTAGCGCCGACTGCGCACGGACCTGCGCCTCGGCATCGTCAAGGGAGATATCGAGCCGGTCGACCTGCTGCGTCAACGCCGCGTTCTCGTCCCGCGCCAGCCCCAGCGCCGAGGCGAGCTCCGAGACCTGCGCCTGTAGACCCAGAACTTCGCTCGATTGCCGGGTGATCTCGTCGCGCAGCACGAACTGGATGACGAGAAAGATCGTCAGCACGAACATCAGCACGAGGAGGAGGCCCGTCATGGCATCCACGAAGCCGGGCCAGATCGAGTTCTGCACTCGCCCGCCCGTGCGCCGGCTCAGCGCCATGGCTCAGCCTCCCTTGCGGCGGTCCGAGCTGCCGCCGTTGCCCTGCGCGGCGGGGCGCGCGGGCTTGAGGGCCCGCGTGAGGCTCGCGATGTCGGTGCGCAGTTCGGCGATGGCCTCCTGGCGCCCCGCGCTCACCTCCTCGAGGAGGCGCAGGAGCTGCACGTCGATGGACCTGAGCCGCATCCGGCTCTCGGCATCCATGCCGTCGCCCCCGCCACCTTCGCCGAGGGCGCGGATCATGCGCTCCTGCCCCTCGGCGATCTGGACAAGCGCGGCCTCGGCTCCGTCGGGCTCTGCGAGCCGCTCGGCCACGCGTTCCATGGAGGTGGTGAGCTGGGCGATCTTTTCATCGGTCATGGAGCGGCTGATATCGGACTGGGTGAACATCAGCTGCATCGCCTCCATCTGCTCCTGCATATGATCGAGGACCTGCGCCATGGCGCCCGCCTCGCCCGTGGCCTCGCCCTCCCCCGAGAGCGACACGCGCGTGATCGAGGACACCCATTCCTCGAGCTCGCGGTAGAAACGGTTCTGCCCATGGCCGGCGAAGAGCTCGAGAAGGCCCACCACGAGGGAGCCCGCGAGGCCCAGGAGCGAAGACGCAAACGCCACCCCCATGCCGCCGAGCTGGCTCTCGAGCCCGGTCTGAAGCCGGCCGAAGACGTCGAGACCCGTCTCGCCATCCGTGGGCGTCAGCGAGCGGATCGTCTCCACCAGCGCGGGGATCGTCGTGGCGAGGCCGTAGAACGTCCCCAAGAGACCAAGGAAGATGAGAAGCGACACGAGATAGCGCGTGATTTCGCGCTGCTCGTCGATGCGGGTGGCCACGGAATCGAGGATCGAGCGCGCCGAGGCGGAGCCGAGCTGCATCCGCGCTCCACGGGTCCGCAAGAGCGCCGCCAGCGGCGCGAGGAGCTGGGGCGGCTTGGTGAGGTCATAGCCCACCCTTTGCGCCGCAAACCCCTCGATCCAGGAGACCGAGTTGATGAGCTGCGTCACCTGCAGAAAGGTCGCCACCACGCCGATGAGAAAGACGAAGGCGATGAAGCCGTTGAGCCAGAGATTGGCCGCCACCACAGGGTAGAGCACCGGAAAGGCAAGCGTGCATCCCCCCGCCACCAATGCGAGGACGAGCACCATGAGCAAGATCTGGCGAATGGGCTGCGAGAATTGTGGCTCGGCCTCGCGATCAGTGTGGGTCACCGCACGCGTCCTGTTGTTGGTTCATTGCAGCGCAGCATAGACGTTAACCCCCAGGGGCACTAGCCCTTGAGGGCGCGCACATCCGCCGCCAGTTGCGTCAGTTCCGCGTCCTCGATCCCGAGCTCGGCAAGATGCGTGGCGGTATTGTAGAGATACTCGGAATTGGGCCCGCGCCCGCCATGGGCCGCGGCAATCACCTCCGCCTGCTGCGCCATGGTCAGGCCGCCGCAATATTGCGGGTGGCCCGGCGCGATCACGTAGGCCAGCGCCTCGACCTCCTCGCCCGTGGCGAGGCTGAGCGGCACGACATGCTCGACATAGGCCGAGGAGATGAGCTCCCGCTCGCGCAGGTCGCCGAGGATCTCCGCGCGCCCCTCGGCGGGAAACCGAAACGCCATGCCCGCGCAGGACGCGCCGGGCTCTGCGTCGAGCGCGAGCACGAGCCCCGGATCCTCTTCCGTGCCGCGGTGGTGGATCGACCACATGCAAAAGCTCCGTCGATACCCGTGGAGCCGCGCCAGCACCGCCGCGCCAGCCTCGAACCCCGGATTCCACATCAGCGAGCCATAGGCGAAAACCCAGTCGACCGTATCCGCTTCCCTTGCCATGGGGCGCGGCTATAGAGGGCGCGAGTAGCAGGGGGAAGAGCATGCGCTTCATCATCTGGATCATGGCCTTCGCGACGATCGGCTGGTGCGGATACTGGGTCCTCGCGCAATCGGCCATCGAAGAGGGTGCGCGCGGGTGGTTCGAGGAGCGCCGGGCCGATGGCTGGGCCGCCGACGTGGCCGAAGTGGAGACGCGCGGATTTCCCTACCGCTTCGACACGGTGCTCACGGATGTCTCGCTCGCGGACCCAGAGACGGGCGTGCTCTGGTCGCTTCCCATGCTCGACTTGCGCGCGTTGGCCTACAGCCCGACCCACATCATCGCGATCTTCCCGCCGCGCCAGACGCTGGCCTCGCCCTTCGACACGCTCACGCTCGAGAGCGAGGACATGCGCGCCTCATTGCGCCTCTCGGGCACGCGCCTCGCATTGCAGGAAACCACCGCCGAGATCGCGGAGCTGAGCGCGCGCTCCACCCAAGGCTGGGAGGTGACGCTCGATCGCGCGCTCCTCGCGGCCCGCGCGGGGGAAGGCGAGAACAGCTACGACCTCTTCGTCGATGCGGCGGGCCTGCGCCCGTCGGACGCGCTCCGCCTCACGCTCAGCCCGCAGGGCCGCTTGCCCGACACCTTCGAGACTCTCACGCTCGACGCCACCGCAGCCTTCGACGCGCCCTGGGATCGCTTCGCCGTCGAGGAGGCCCGCCCGCAACCCATCCGCATCGACCTGCGGGGTTTCGAGGCGCGCTGGGGCCAGCTCGAGCTCAGCGCGGAGGGTGGCCTCGAGATCGCGCCCGATGGCACGCCAGAGGGACGCGTGGGCCTCGTGGCCACCAATTGGCGCGAGATCCTCTCGCTGGGCGGGGCGACCGGCCTCATCCCGCAGGGCGTCATGCCCACGGCCACGCGCACGCTGGAGGCGCTGGCCTCGCTCTCGGGCGGACCCAACACGATCGACCTGCCCCTCGTGTTTGCGGGCGGCACAGTCTCCCTCGGTCCCATCCCGCTGGGACCGGCGCCGCGTATCCGGCTCCGCTGACCCCTCACAGTCTTCGGTCGGCATGATCACTGGGCTTGGGCGCACGCCCCGGTCCAGACCTACCTGCAGAAGCTGCCGGAGCGGTAGCGGGCCGTGTCGAAGTGGAAGTGATCTAGGTGAAACCGATCCGCCTCCGGCCCGAGGACCGTGCCGAATGGGCCGCAGGCCGCGCGCCAGACCTGTCTCAGTACCCGGCCGCGATCGCCCTGCCCCCAGTCGGTGAGCACTGTGATCTCTTCGCCGGAGCGCAGGCCGATCCCGGCGATGTCGATGGCGCGACCCTTGCCGTGTTCGGAGATGCGCGCGCCAGGCTGGTTGTTACGGGTGCGGCAATTGTAGCCCGCCGCGACGCGCAGGCTGGCGGCCCCGCCGCCGCGGGTTCCCACGGCGGGCTTCACCCCCTCCTCGACCCACGTCTTCAACGCCTGGGCGGTGCGGCAATCCATTCGTGCCGCCACCGAGAGGCCGAGCCCCGCCACGGAGCGCAGCCGGATGGGTTCGGCCACGCCGCATCCCGCGATGCGGCCCACGATGGGCGCGATCCGCTCGCCTTGCAGGGCCGGGTCGCCACAAACCTGGCCCCGAGCCCGGGCAGTCTCGATCCGAGCAGCCGTGCGCTCGACGCTCGGCGCTCGCGGCCGCGGGCGGGGCGACGCCAAAGGACCCGCACCTTCCGGGGCTGCTTGCGCCACCGTGCGATCCGCCGGTCGGACAACGGGGCGGCGGGCAGAGGAAGACTGCGGCTCAACAATGTTCTGCGGCAGTGCATCGGCCTGCTGGGCAGGGCGCGGCTCGGGCCTGAGCGAGCTTTCGGGCGCGTCAGCCCCCGCCGCACCGGCAAGGAACACGAGCGCCAGTGCGAGCCTCACCGCCCGCGCCCGAAATCCGGGGCGTCGGTGTCCTGCCCGGCTTCGATGATCCCGCGACGGATCGCGCGGGTGCGCGTGAAATAGTCGTGGAGATGCGTGCCGTCCCCTGTCCGAATGGCGCGCTGGAGCGCGAAAAGCTCCTCTGTGAAGCGTCCGAGGATCTCGAGCGTGGCGTCCTTGTTCGTCAGGAAGACGTCGCGCCACATAGTCGGATCGGAGGCCGCGATGCGCGTGAAATCCCGGAAGCCCGCGGCGGAATAGTTGATCACCTCGCTGTCCGTCACCCGCTGGAGATCGTCGGCCACGCCCACCATCGTGTAGGCGATGAGGTGCGGCGCGTGGGAGGTGACGGCGAGCACGAGGTCGTGGTGATCTGCGTCCATCTCGTCGACCTTGGCGCCCATGGCCTCCCAGAGCGCGCGCAGCCGCTGCACGGCCTCCCGGTCCGCCTCCCCCGGGGTCAGGAGGTGCCAGCGGCCCTCGAAGAGCTCGGCGAAGCCAGAGCGCGGGCCGCTATGCTCGGTGCCCGCCAGGGGGTGGCCTGGCACGAAATGCACGCTCTCGGGCAGGTGCGGGCCCACGGCGGCGATCACCGCGCGCTTTACCGAGCCCACATCGGTCACAGTGGCGCCGGGTTTCAGATGCGGCGCGATCTGGCGAGCCAAGGCCTCCATGGCGCCGATGGGCACGCAAAGCACCACGAGATCGGCCCCGGCCACGGTCTCTTCGAGCGTATCATGCACGCTGTCGCAGAGCCCGATCTCTCGCGCCACGCCCCTGGTCGCAGCCGAACGCGCATGACCTGCCACATGCCCGGCCAGCGCGTCCCGCTTCATGGCCCAGTACATTGAGGAGGCGATGAGCCCGAGCCCCACCAGCGCCACGCGCTCGTAGATCATGCGGGCACCCCCATGAAGGCGCGGATCGCGGCGATGACGCGCGCGGTGGCCGGCGCGTCTCCCACGGTGATCCGAAGCCCCTCGGGGAAGCCGTAGCCGCCCACCTTGCGGACCAGGATGCCAGAGGCGCGCAGCGCCGCCTCGCAGGCCTCTGCCTCCGCGGCCTCGCGGAACCGCGCGAGAACGAAATTGGCCTCCGAAGGGTCGCACGCGATGCCCAGTGCCTCGAGGGCGCGGCGCAGCGTCTCGCGCTCGGCCGCGTTCTCAGCGATGCAGGCGCGTGCGAAGCCCTGGTCGCGCATGGCGGCCTCAGCGGCGGCCAGCGCCGGTGCAGAGAGATTGAAGGGTCCGCGCACGCGGTTGAGCACATCAATGATGCCCTGCGCGGCATAGCCCCAGCCCACGCGGAGCCCGCCGAGGCCGTAGAGCTTGGAGAATGTACGGGTCATGACGACGTTCTCGCGCGCGCCCGCGAGCGCCGCGCCGCCGTCAAAGCCCGCGCCGTAGCCCTCGGCGTATTCGGCGTAGGCCCCGTCGATGACGAGGATGACCTCGCCCGGAAGTGCATCCGCGAGGCGCGTGATCTCGGCCATGGGGATGGTCGTGCCCGTGGGATTGCCGGGATTGGTGAGAAAGACGAGCTTCGTCCGCGGGCTCACGGCGGCAAGGATCGCGTCCACGTCCACGCGCCGCGCACGCTCGGCGACCTTCACGGGCGTGGCCCCCGCCGCGCGAGCGAGGATCGGGTACATGGAAAAGCCGTGCTCGGTGTGGATCACCTCGTCCCCCACGCCCGCATAGGCCTGGCAGAGGAACGTCAGGATCTCGTCAGAGCCCACGCCGCAGATGATCTGCGCCGGGTCGAGGCCGTGCACCTCCCCAATGGCCGCACGCAGGGGGGCGTGGTCGGTGGACGGGTAGAGATGCATGCGCGCGCCCGCCTCGGCGAGCGCGGCCACGGCGGCGGCCGGCGGGCCCTTCGGGTTCTCGTTGGAGCTGAGCTTCAGGACCGCGCTCTGCCCGGCGATATGGCTCTCACCGCCGACGTAAAGCGCGATTTCCATGATCCCCGGCTGCGGGCGCGGCTGTGACATGAGGGAACTCCAAGGCTGTCGCGCAGGTTCTAGGGCAACACTCAGCCAAGGGCCAGCGACATGGTCGCACGCCCCCAGCCAGGAGAAATCGATGCTTGAGAAAGCCGTTCAGAAGTCACTGACGCAAGAGGGCGCGGACCCGTCGAAGGCGGGAAATTTCGTCACGCACCTCGTCTCCCTCACGTCGACGAAGCTGGCCGATGGCCTCATCGACCCCAAGCTCGTGCTGTCCTGGCTCCTGTCCGCGCTGGGCGCGCCCGCAGCAATCATCGGCGCGCTCGTCCCGGTGCGCGAGGCCGGAGCGCTCCTGCCGCAGATCGGGCTCGCCCGACTGATCCAGTCCCGGTGCTGTCGCAAGGCTGTCTGGGCCACGGGCTCCGCGCTTCAGGGGCTGGCCGCGCTCGGCATGGCGGCGGCCGCATTTCTCCTCGACGGCGCGACTGCGGGCTGGGCCGTGCTCGGCTGCCTCGCCCTTCTTGCGACGGCCCGCGCGGCCTGCTCGGCGAGCTACAAGGATATCGCTGCGCGGACGCTAGACGAAGGCACGCGCGGCACGGTCTCTGGTACCGCGGGCACCGTCGCCGCCGCTGCCGTCTTCGCCTTCGCGGCCGCCCTGGCTGTGGGGCTCCTACCCCTCGCGCCCGGCCTCATCGCAGCCGCGCTGGCCATCGCGGGGGGCCTCTGGCTCCTCGGGGCGGCGGTCTTCCTGCGTCTCGAAGAACCGGCAGCCGAGGCCGATAGAAGCGCCATGGGCACGGAAGATCTCGTGCGGCCGCTCAAGGAAGATCCTGAATTCCGCGCCTATCTCGCCACGCGGGGCCTCCTCATCGCCACGGCCCTCGCCCCGCCTTTCATCGTGCTCCTGAGCAGCGGGACCGGGGAGGCCGGGCTCGGCAATCTGGGCGTGCTCATGATCGCCTCTGCCCTCGCAGCGATCGCGTCGAGCTATGTCTGGGGCCGCCTGTCGGATGCCTCGAGCCGTCGCACGCTCGCCTTTTCAGGCGCTCTCGCGGCCCTCGCGCTGGGCATTGCCGCCGCCCTCGGCTGGGCGACAGTGAGTATCAACCTATTCGTGCTCGCCGCCGTGCTCTTCGTTGCGCAGATCGCCTACGAGGGCGTGCGCGCGGGTCGCAAGACGCATCTCACCGACATGGAAACGGGCGACGACAAGGCGCTCTACACTGCGCTGTCCAACACGATGATCGGAGTGCTTCTGCTCGCGGGCGGCGCGTTCGGGCTTCTGGCGGACGCGCTGGGAGCCGCCGCAGTTCTCGCCGTCTTCGCTGCCATGGCCGCACTGGCCGCCGCCGTCGCGCTCGGCCTGAGAGAGGTGCAGGAGGACGACCAGACATGAAAAAGGGCGCCACCGGGGCGCCCTTCCTCCAATCGGTCTCGGCTCAGAAGCTTAGTTCTGAGCGTAGAATTCGATCACGAGGTTCGGCTCCATCATCACCGGGTAAGGCACGTCCGAGAGGCCCGGCGTGCGCGTGAACGTCGCGGTCATCTTGGAGTGGTCGGCGTCGATGTAGTCCGGCACGTCGCGCTCGGGCAGCTGGATCGCCTCGAGGATCGCCGTCATCTGCTTGGAGCGGTCACGGACCTCGATCACGTCGCCTTCCTTCACGCGGTAGGAGGCGATGTTGACGAGCTTGCCGTTCACCCGCACGTGGCGGTGGTTCACGAACTGGCGCGCGGCAAAGATCGTGGGCACGAACTTCGCGCGGTAGACGACGGCGTCGAGGCGGCGCTCGAGAAGGCCGATCAGGTTCTCACCCGTGTCGCCCTTCAGACGCTCGGCCTCGGCATAGATGCGGCGGAATTGCTTCTCCGTCAGGTCGCCGTAATAGCCCTTGAGCTTCTGCTTGGCGCGCAGCTGCGTGCCGAAGTCGGACATCTTGCCCTTGCGGCGCTGACCGTGCTGGCCGGGGCCGTATTCGCGGCGGTTGACGGGGGATTTGGGGCGGCCCCAAATGTTTTCGCCCATGCGGCGATCGATCTTGTACTTGGCAGACGTGCGTTTGGTCACGGCTGATCTCCTTCTGCGGTTGCGAAGGGCGTTGTCCTCTCCCGGGATTTGGCCCGGGCGACAGGGTCCCTCTTGCGAGGACCACCAACACCAATGAGTGCGGCGTATGCGTCCTATTGCCGAGGGAGTCAATGCGCTGCCTGCAACCGGCTTGCAGCCACAAATGATATAACATAACAGCGGCTCCGCCAGCGCCCGGTGGTATTCCAATCCGAGCGCGAGCAACGCGCAGTTTGAGCATCCCACAGGCAGGGCGATGAACGAAAATCTCGGTCAGACGCGGATCCGGCGCCGCAAGCGCGCGGGCGATCCAATGCAGTGTTACGACGCGCTTCCCGCGCCTGTGCGCTCCTGGCTGGCGCAGGCCGCGCTTCCATGGTCCCCGATCTCGGCGCAGCGGATCTGGGAGCGCGCCTGTGCGCGGGGGCTGGGCGAACTGGAGGCGCTCGCAGCGCTCACCGCGGCCGAAGCGCGCCTCCTTGAGAAAGACGGCCCTGCTCTGTCAGGCCGCTGAGGCGAAAGGGCCTCAGAACGTCGCGTTCGCATTGGCGTTCCGCCCGCCCGTCAGCAGCACCACGAGCCGCATCGTCAGGTCGATCGGCTGGATCGCGTCCCAATGCTCCGCCAACCGCCCGTCCTCGAGCCGGAAGGTATCGGTGATGATGAAGCCCTTCTTCTCATTCCCGATATCGCGGTGGCGGAGGGTGACATGGCTGTGGGTCACGACGATATCCCCGCTCGCCACGATGCGCTTCACGTCATATCCGTATTCGGGAAAGCGCCGCGTCAACGCGCGCAGGTAGCCCACCACGCCGGGCACGCCGTCGGGGATCGCACGGTTGTGTTGCAGGTAGGCCCCGCCGCCATGGGCGCGCAGCACCCCCTCGAAATCATGATCGTTCATGAGGCCCTGAAGAAAGGACACAACGGTGGCGGCATGGGCGCGCTCGGTATCTGTCCAATGCGGCTCTGCAAGCGTGTCGAGTGTGATGGATCGTCTGGATCGGGGTGTGTGGGCCATGGGACATCCTCGCTGGTACGTGGCTTTCCCGAGTGGTATGCATCCCGCACCAGATTGCAATTACGCACTATTCTGACACCTGGTATCCCAGACCAAACCACCGCAGCGGAGACCCAGCCCATGCTCCCCATCGGCATCAACGACAAGGCACAGGCGCAGAACTGCCCGATCCGGTCCGTCCTCTCCAATGTCTCGGGCAAGTGGCGCATCCTCATCCTGCTCGGCCTCGAGGACGGCCCGCAGCGCTTCGGCGCGCTTAAACGCTGCATCGGCGACATCACCCAGCGGGTTCTGACGGAAAACCTCCGCGCCATGCAGCGCGACGGCTACCTCACGCGCAGCGTCGCGGAGGGGCCGCCCGTGGCCGTCTCCTACGCACTCACGCCCCTCGGACGCGATCTCTGCGAGCAAATGAAGCCGCTGGTGCACTGGTCAGCGGTGCACATGGTGGACGTGCGAAGCGCGCGAGAAGCCTATGACGCAGCCTGAGATGGCACCGCGCCGAGGAGATCAGTGCTGATTACGCCCGTTCGCGGGCACGACGCGCCAGGTCTCGCGGCAAAGAATGAGAAGATATAGGCGCCTCTCCCGCTCAAGGACGAAGCCCGCGGCCTCCGCCGAGCGGCGAAAGCGGGCAAACACCTCGTCCGTCCCGGGGCGGACATAGGAGAGTGCGACGTCAATCCGCGCGCCGCTCTGCCGGTAGATCCAGAGCGCATCGCTGCTCCGGCTGGCTTTCGTCACGGCGAGGCGGGCCATATCTTCCCATGCGACACGCTCGCGGCGTTCTCGTCGCAATGGCATCCGCACCGAAATATCGAAGCCCCCCGCGCGAAACCAGACATTGATGCCAGACCGTTGCGGCACGAGGAGCAAGACGAGGGCAAGACAGACGAGCACGAGCGTGATCCCGGCCAGCCAGTAAAAAAGATCAGGCCACCGGAGCGCGGCGGCCCAGCCGTCGAGGTAAAGACCCGTCGCAACGGGCATTCCGGGAATGACAGCCATGCCAAAGAGCGCCGCGCCGAGGAGCTTGTTCACGCGGCCGGAGGCGCGGATGTCGCTGGGCCCGTCTCCCGCGCTCACGAGGCCCGTCGCGCCGCTACGGGGCGCGGCTCAGGCCGCATGCCCGAGGATGGCCGCCTCGCTCTTGCTCAGCACGCGCCGCGCCGCCTCTTCCCGCGTGGAGAAGCTGCGCACCGCCTCGGCCTGCGCCTCGGTCAGCGCCGCCTGGGCCGGGTGAAAGCTCTCGGTTTCGAGACCGTTGGCAAAGACGATCTCGTGCCGTTCGAACAGCACGTGGATATAGGTCACCTCGCGCACCAACCGGTCGATCCAGATGCCCTGCCCGTCCGCGAGATCGCGCGCGCTCACGAGCACCTCCTCGGAATTGAAGAGCGCCCGTGCCTGCGCGCCTTTCACGAGCATCCGGTGTTCGGGCGAGACGACGAGTTCGGCATCAGGCCGCCCGGAGCCCAGCGCCGCCGACCGCAGCCGTACTGGCGCGAGCTCCGGCATGACATGGAGCCGCGCGCCTGTTATGCGGCGCGACCCCACCCAGAGCACCTCCTGGAGGCCGTTATCCTTTGTCTGGACCTTGTCGCCGGGCTTCAGCGCGGCCACGTCCGCCGCCCCATCTCCCAGCCTGATCTGGGTCCCGGGCGTAAAGCAGATCATGCGCCCCGCCTCGGGCGCCGTGCGCACCGCGCGGTCGAGCGCCGGCGCGATGCGCGCCTCCACGATCCAAAGGTCGATATCGGCAGGTGGTACGTCGTCCACGAACATCGCAAGCGGGCGCGCGCCCGGCACGTCCACAAGCGTCACGACGTAGGCCGCGCGTCCATCCGTGACGACAAAGCAGTCGTCTCTGAGCGGCGCGAAGTCCGCGAGATCGACATCCTCGAGATCTGCCGTGTTTGCGCGAGCTGCGCCGACAAGCCTGCGGACTCTCTCCGCCGCTCGCCTGCGCAGCTCAGCGTCTCCGTTTGCCCCGTCTAGCCGCAGTATCGCGCCCGGCCCGTCCACGCGGACCACGTCCCCCGTCCAGCGCCAGGTCTTACTCGCTGCCAGCGCCGATGGGATCGCGGCGGTTTCGCCGTCTGTTTGCGTCTGCGACCAGGAGATGACGAACGTGCCTCGAAAGCCCGTTTCCATGCCTGACGTCCTGCCCCGAGTGTTTTTGTTCAATGCTGCTGAGACAGCATTCTCACCCTTGTGCGAGATGCGTAGCACAGGGTGATTCGCGCTGGGAATCCCTAAAGTGATTCGGTCGCGTAAAAAGTGCAGCGGCGGCGCAGGAGGATCGCATGGGGCGCCCGCCACCCGGATGGCGCACGAGGCCCACCCGCGCTCTGGTCGGCGGGCGGGGGTGGGCGGGCGGGCCGTCCGTCGATCAGCGCGCGGGTGGGCCCTGCCTGACGTGATGCAGTGGCGCCTAGCCCTCGAGCAGGGCGCGCAGCTCCGTCTTCAGCACCTTGCCGTAATTGTTCTTCGGCAGCGCTACGATCTCGCGGTAGACCTTCGGCGCCTTGAAGCGCGCGATGTTGGCACGGCAATGGGCATCGAGGGCGCTCACATCGAGCGCACCGTCGCAGGCCACGAAGGCTACCACGATCTCGCCCCACTCCGCGTCCCGCTGACCCACGACTGCCACCTCGCGCACCCCCGGATGCGTGAGCAGCACCTCCTCCACCTCGCGCGGGTAAACGTTCGAGCCACCGGAGATGATCAGGTCCTTCGAGCGATCCACGAGGGTGACGTACCCGTCGGCGTCCATGTGCCCCATGTCCCCGGTCCAGAGCCATCCTTCACGCACCGTCTTCGCGGTGGCCTCGGGGTTGTCCCAGTACCCCAGCATCACCGGCGTGCCCGCCACGGCGATCTCGCCCACCGCGCCGCGGGGCAGCTCGCGCCCGTCCTCGCCGAGGATACGCACTTCGACCACCGATTGCGCCGTACCCACGGAGCCGAGCCGCGCGGCCCAACGCCCGTGGGCGCGGTCGGCCACGTCTGCGCGCGCGAGCGCCGTGATCGCCATGGGGCACTCTCCCTGCCCGTAGACCTGCACGAAGCGCGGTCCCATCACCTCCACCGCCTCGATGATGTCGGCATTGTACATGGGCCCGCCGGCATAGACGATCGTCCGGAGCCCCTCCCCGGTGGCGCCCGTGGCCTTGGCATGATCCACGAGCCGCCGCACCATCGTGGGCGCGGCGAACATGTGCACCGATCCGAGCCGTGGCGCGAGCGCGAGGATCTCGCCGGGATCGAACCCGCCCGAACGGGGCACCACGTGCCGCGCGCCGCGCATCACATGCATGAAGTTGTAGATGCCCGCCGCATGGCTCATCGGCGCGGCGTAAAGCGCGGCATCTTCGGGCAGCACGTCATCGACATCGACGAAATAGCTCAACGCCATGGCCTCGATATTGCCCGCGCTCATCATCACGCCCTTGGGCCGCCCCGTCGTTCCCGACGTGTAAAAGAGCCAGCAGAGATCGCCCGCCGCCATGGGCGCGGGCGCGTCGAGCGGCGCATGCCCGTACCAGCCCGGAAGCTCCCCGGCCTCCACCACCGCCACGTCGGTATTCAGCGCCGCGCCGATATCGGCGCTCACGATCGCCAGTTCCGCGCGGGCATTGCCGAGGATCCATTCAGCCTCCCGGGCATGAAGCTTGCCGTTGATGGGGATCGCCGCCGCCCCGGACCACCAAATGCCGTAGAAGGCCTCGAGATATTCCGTGCGGTTGGTCATGAAGATCGCCACGCGGTCTCCCGCGCCGATGCCACGCGCCCGGAGTGCGCCCGCGATCGCCGAGGCACGGCGCGCGAACTCGGCGTAGTTGGCCAGCACCTCCTCGCCATGGAGGAGTGCCGGAGCCTCCGGGCGCTTGCGTGCGGTGCGCGCCAACCACTCCGCCGGGTTCATCTCAGCCGCACTTGGAGTACCCGCAATTCGCGCAGGTCATGCAGCCCTCGATCATGCGCATCTCAAAGCTGCCGCAGCTCGAACACGCCGCACCGGGGCGCGTCTGCATCTGGTGCACCTCCGCCTGCGGGTCGGCCTTCAGGCCCATCCCCTCGCCCGCGATGAACCCGATGGAGATCAGGTGCTGCTCGATAACGCCGCCGATGGCCGCAAGGATCGACGGGACGTATTTGCCCTTCATCCACGCGCCGCCACGAGGGTCGAACACGGCCTTCAGCTCCTCCACGACGAAGCTCACATCGCCGCCGCGCCGGAACACTGCCGAGATCATCCGCGTGAGCGCCACCGTCCAGGCAAAATGCTCCATGTTCTTCGAGTTCACGAAGATCTCGAAGGGCCGCCGCTGGCGCCCGAGCACGATGTCATTGATCGTGATGTAGAGCGCGTGCTCGCTGTCGGGCCATTTGAGCTTGTAGGTCGAACCCTCGAGCGCCGCGGGCCGGTCGAGCGGCTCGGACAGGTGCACGATATCCGCGCCTCCCGCCGGCACGTCGAGCGCAGCGATCTGCGTGGCGTGCTCCACGTCCCGGCCCTGCGCCGGGACCTCCGCCTCGGCCTTCGCATCCTCGGAGACCGAAAGCACCGAGCCCGTCACATCGTTCGGTCGATACGTCGTGCAGCCCTTACATCCCTGATCCCAGGCGGCCATGTAGACATCCTTGAAATCCTCGAAGGAGATGTCAGCGGGGCAGTTGATCGTCTTCGAGATCGAGCTGTCCACCCAGCGCTGCGCCGCCGCCTGCATCCGGACATGCTCGAGCGGGGCAAGCGTCTGCGCGTTCACGAAGTAGTCGGGCAGCGGCGCGTCGCCTTTCAGCTCGCGCCACATCTGCACCGCGTAATCGACGACCTCTTCCTCGGTTTTCGAGCCATCGGGCTGCAGGACTTTGCGCGTGTAGGCATAGGCGAAGACCGGCTCGATGCCGGAGGACACGTTGCCGGCATAGAGCGAGATCGTCCCCGTGGGCGCGATCGAGGTGACGAGCGCGTTGCGGATCCCGTGCTCGGCCACCGCGGCGCGGACGTCTTCGGGCATGGTCTGCATCGTCTCCGAGGCGAGATAGGCGTCCCGGTCAAAGAGCGGGAACGGCCCCTTCTCTTTCGCCAACTGCGCCGAGGCCAGGTACGCGGCGCGCGCGATCCGGCCCAGCCAACGGTCGGTGAGACGCGCCGCCTCCTCGGAGCCGTAGCGCGAGCCCACCATGAGAAGCGCGTCGGCGAGCCCCGTGACGCCCAGCCCGATGCGCCGCTTGGCACGGGCCTCGCGCGCCTGCGCCTCGAGCGGGAAGCGGGAGGCATCGACGACGTTGTCCATCATCCGCACGGCGGTCGTCACGAGATCATCGAGCGCGCCCTCGTCGAGCGCCGCATCCTCGGAGAAGGGCTCCGGTACCAGCTTTGCGAGGTTGATCGAGCCCAGAAGACACGCGCCATAGGGCGGGAGCGGCTGCTCGCCGCACGGGTTCGTGGCCGCGATCGTCTCGCAGTAGTTCAGGTTGTTGGCGCGGTTGATCCGGTCGATGAAAATCACGCCCGGTTCGGCGTAATCGAACGTCGATTGCATGATCTTGTCCCAAAGGTCGCGCGCCCGCACCGTGCGGTAGACCTTGCCGTCGAAGACGAGGTCCCAGGGCTTGTCGGCCTTCACCGCCTCCATGAACGGGTCGGTGACGAGCACCGAGACGTTGAACATCCGGAGCCGCGCGGCGTCGGATTTCGCCTCGATGAAGGCCTCGATATCGGGGTGATCGCAGCGTAGCACGGCCATCATCGCGCCCCGGCGCGAGCCCGCCGACATGATCGTGCGGCACATCGCATCCCACACATCCATGAAGGAGAGCGGGCCGGAGGCATCGGCGGCCACGCCCGCCACAGCGGCGCCCTTGGGCCGGATCGTGGAGAAATCGTACCCGATCCCGCCGCCCTGCTGCATCGTGAGCGCGGCCTCCTTGAGCATGTCGAAGATGCCGCCCATGTCGTCGGGGATGGTGCCCATGACAAAGCAGTTGAAGAGCGTCACCTTGCGCCCGGTGCCTGCGCCCGCGGTGATCCGGCCCGCGGGGAGGAACCGAAAGTCCTCCAGCGCATTAAGAAATTGTTCCTCGTGACGGTCCGGGTCCGTTTCGACACTTGATAGGGCCCGGGCCACCCGCGCCCACGTATCCTCGAGCGTCTCGTCAAGAGGTGTTCCATCCGCATCCTTGAGGCGGTACTTCATATCCCAGATTTGCTCGGCGACGGGCGCAGTGAAGCGGGTCATGACAGAACCTCTATATCTAGCGGTGAATGCGTCAGGTAGTGTTTGCAGCATATCCGGCCACCACATCTAGATGTAGCTTCCTTTGCGCCGGGAATCGCAATATATAGAAAGTCGCGGCATCTGCACAACATCTGGTGGCCCATGGCACACGTGAACCTAGTCAAACTCTGCGTCGGCGCAGACAGCATCGCCGATCTGGAGGCCTGGCAGGCCGAGCGCCGCGCCCGGGGGCTCACGCATCGCCATGTCACCCGCATGTGGCCGAAGCGCGAGGCCGAGATCCTCGAGGGCGGCTCGCTCTACTGGGTCATCAAGGGCGTGATCCTCTGCCGGCAGCGCGTGATCAGGCTCGACGAGGTGATCGGCCAGGACGGGACGCGGCGCTGCGGGATCGTGCTCGACCCCGAGATCGTCCGCACCACGCCCGCGCAGCGCCGCCCGTTCCAGGGCTGGCGCTACCTGTCGGCGGAAGACGCGCCCGCCGATCTCCGGTCTTCGGAGGCGCGTGAACAGCTGCCGCCCAGCCTCGAGCTGGCCCTGTCCGAAATCGGCGTTCTCTGAGGCTGCGTCACTCTGTCCATCGTCTCGGCGGCTTCATGGCTGGCCCGCGGTATGCACTGGTCTACTTCGGCCTCGAACAGACATGAGGAACCCCAAGAATGGACATCCGCATCGTACTCGGCGTCGTGACCCTGCTCTTCGCCTACCTCGCCTTCTTCAGCGAGGGCGACCACTCCATCGACATCGTGGATAAGTTCACCGCGCTGGTGGAAGACACGGCGCCCGCCGAGGATAGCGACAGCTAGGCGAGCCGTGCGCGCAGCGCCTGAAGTGCCGCCGCGTCGCCCTGCGTGGGCTCCGCACGGAGCGACTGGAACAGCGTCGCCTGGCTCTGGTGGATGAGACCGTCCTCCAGCACGCGCAGGTGGTTGGCCGTGAGGGTCGCGCCGGTCGAAGTGATATCGGCCACGGCCTCCGCCGTCTCGTTCTTGACCGTGCCTTCGGTGGCGCCCTGACTGTCGACAAGCTGATAATCGGCCACGCCATGGGCCGCCAGGTGCTGCCGCACCAGCCGGTGGTATTTGGTGGCGATGCGCAGCCGGAAGCCATTCCGCGCGCGGAAGGCAGCGGCCACGGCATCGAGATCGTGGAGCGTCGTGCAATCGGTCCAGAAGGCCGGGACGGCCACGACAAGATCGGCATGACCAAAGCCCATGGGCGCCAGCTCCACGACCTTCGTCTCCCACGCCGCGAGCTTCTCGCGGATGAGGTCGGAACCGGTGACGCCGAGATGAATGCGCCCGCCCGCGAGCTCCCGCGGGATCTCGCCAGCGCTCAGGAGGACCATTTCGAGGCCCTCGATGCCCTCCACGCGGCCCACGTATTCCCGGTCGCTCCCGGCCTTCGAGAGCACGACGCCGCGCGCGGCAAACCACCCGAAGGTCTCTTCCATGAGCCGGCCCTTCGAGGGCACGCCAAGCTTGATCACGCGCGGCCCTCCCGAAGCAGTGTCACGAGGTCGGGCCGGATCACGCCGCCCACGGCGGGCACGGCGCGGCCCTGGCCCAGCACGCGCGTGAGCGCGTCGTAGCGCCCGCCCAGCGCCACCGGCGGCAGCGCCGCGTGGGTGAAGCCGAAAACGAAGCCGTCATAGTATTCCATGGCCGTGCGCCCGTAGGTCACCTCGAAATCGAGGGTCTCGGGCGCAATGCCGCGGGCCTCCAGCGCCGTGATCCGCTCCGTGAGCCGCGCGAGCGGCGCGCCGATGGCGGGCATCGTCTCGACTGCGGCGGCAAGCGCATCGAGCGCCTCGGGCAACGGGCCCGCGATCCCGATGAGGGCCTCGAGCGCGCGCCGCGCCCCGGCGTCGAGCGGCGGCGTGGCGGCGTCCTCCTCCATCCGCGTGCGGCGCTCGATCACCTCGGCCATGGAACGCAGCCCGATCTCGGGGCCAGCCTCCGGCGTCTGCGGCCCCGGCTGCGGCGCGGAAAAGCGGTCGAGCAGCGCGCGGAAGCGGCGCGGACGCCAGAGGTGGCGCATGAGCGCGTCCTTGCGCGCGCCGGAGGTTTCGAGCCCCTGCACCGCCGCACGCAGGATCGCCATGTCGCCCATCACGGCGCGGAGCGGCAAGTCCGCGAGCGCCGCGTGGAAGGCCGCGAAGAGCTCCGCCTCCACCTCCGCGGGCCCCTGCCCGTCGAAGACCTCGTAGCCCACCTGCGGGTATTCGCTCGGGCGGCCGATGTCCTCCTCCTGCCGGCGGAAGACTGGTCCGGCATAGGTGTAGCGCGCGGGCTCCGCACCTTGGCTCATATGCATCTGCACGACAGGCACGGTGAAATCCGGGCGCAGCATCTGCTCGCCCCGGAGCGGGTCCTGCGTGGTGTAGGCGCGGGCGCGGATATCCTCGCCGTAGAGGTCGAGGAGAGTATCCGCGGGCTGCAAGATATCCGCCTCGATGCGCCGCGCGCCGAGGGCCTCGAAGCCTTGCAGAAGCGCCTCGGTCGTGGCGCGGACGGCCTCACTCACCCCGCTGGGCCTCTCGCATCTTCTGCACCTCGGCCACGAGGTCCGCGCGCGCGATCTCGATCTGGGAGGGCCGCGCCTTCCATTCCGCGAGGCTCGCGTCTTTGGCGATCTCGGCGCCGGCGATGAGGTCCTTGAGCTGCACCTTGCCCGCGGCGAACTCGTCCGAGCCCGCGATGACGGCGATGCCCGCCCCGCGCGTGTCGGCGTATTTCATCTGGTTGCCGAAGTTCTTCGGATTGCCGAGATAGACCTCTGCCCGGATGCCCGCCTGCCGGAGCTCGGCGACCATGGCCTGGTAGTCAGCCATGCGCGCGCGATCCATGACGGTGACGACGACGGGCCCCTCCGCGTTTTGCGCGATGCGCCCCTTGGCGCGGAGCGCCGCGAGCAACCGGTCGACGCCGATGGAGACCCCGGTCGCCGGTACAGCCTGCCCCGTGAAGCGCTTGACGAGATCGTCGTATCGCCCGCCTCCGGCCACGGAGCCGAACTGCACCGTTTGCCCCTTCTCGTTCTGGACTTCGAAGGTCAGCTCGGCTTCGTACACGGGGCCGGTGTAGTAGCCGAGGCCCCGCACGACGGACGGATCGATGACGATGCGGTCTGGCCCGTAGCCACCCGCCGTCAAAAGGGCGGCGATCTCTTCGAGTTCAGCCACGCCCTCGAGACCGACCTCGGAGCCCCCGACCAGTCCGCGCAGCGCGGCGACCGTCTCCGGGCCCGTGTCGCGGCCCGCCTGCATGAAGCCCATGACGACCTCAGCCTGCGTATCGCCGAGCCCGGCACCCTGCGTGAAGTCTCCGCTTTCGTCCTTGCGGCCCGCACCGAGCAGTGCGCGCACACCCTCGGGGCCCAGCCGGTCGAGCTTGTCGATGGCGCGGAGCACGATGCCGCGCTCGGCCGCCTTGTCGTCGCCCGCGAGCCCCGCGACCTCCATCACGCCGTTCAGCACCTTACGGTTGTTTACCCGGATCACGTAATCCCCGCGGGCGATCCCCACGGCTTCGAGCGTATCGGCGAGCATGGCGCAGATCTCGGCATCGGCGGCCATGGACGCGGTGCCCACCGTATCCGCATCGCATTGATAGAACTGACGGTAGCGCCCCGGCCCCGGCTTTTCGTTGCGCCACACCGGCCCCATCGCGTACCGGCGGTAAGGCGTGGGCAGATCGTTGCGGTGCTGGGCATAGACCCGCGCGAGCGGGGCGGTCATGTCATAGCGCAGCGCCACCCAGGCCTCGTCCTCCTCCTGCCAGGCGAAGACGCCCTCGTTGGGCCGGTCGACATCGGGAAGAAACTTGCCCAAAGCCTCCACCGTCTCCACGGCGGAGGTCTCCAGCGCGTCGAAACCATAGAGATGGTAGACCCCGCGGATCGTCTCGAGCATGGCGGCGCGCTCGGTCACCTCGGCGCCGAAATAGTCGCGAAATCCCTTTGGCGTGACAGCCTTAGGGCGGGGGGTCTTCTTCACTTTGGCCATGGGTCTCCTCCAGCGCAGAGAGCTAGTAGCGGCGCGCGCGAGGCTTGGCAAACGGCTCTGGCGCGGCCATGAGGGGGCATGGACCCGATCGAAGAAAAACTCGCCCATCTGGAGCGGCTGGTGGATGACCTCAACGCCGTCGTGACGCGCCAGGATCGCGAGATCGCGACGCTCACCGCCCGGGTGGCGCTCTTGATGGAACGCGAAGCCGCGCGGGAGGCCGAAGGCGGCGGCGGCGCTGTCTTCGGCGACGAGCGCCCGCCTCACTACTGAGCGCGCAAAAGTCTTGCGAAGACTTTTGCCAAGACTTTTCGCAAAAGTCTTGGGCGCGCGGGGCTAGCCGTGCACGTCGGCCATTGTCAGGGGCGTGGTCCCGCGGGCCGCCCTCTCCTCGTCGATAACCTCCTGCGGGAACTGCCCCATGAAGCAGCAGCAGACCCCCTCATCGATCATCGTGCGCGGCCCGTGGGGATGGGCGATGTGGCGGTAGGTGCCGTGGGAATGGCCGTGTCCGTGGTGGTGATGGTGGTGCCCATGGCCATGCGCGTGGCCGTGCCCGTGCCCGTGATCATCGTAGTGCGCATGATCGTGCCCGCCTGCCTCGTCATCATCGGGGTCGCGATACTCGGCGTGGTGGTGGTGCACGTCCACCTCGCCGCGCGCCAGACGTGCTTTGAAAGACGCCATGAGATCGCGGTCATCGGCCATCTCGCCCGTTTCGGCCTCCTTGATCCGCTCCACGAAGGTGTCGATCACATAGGCTTGATCGGCGAGGTAGTGCGCCTTGAGAATTTCCACGTCCGGCGCCCCCGCCGCCACGCGATCCACGTAGCCGTAGATCCGGTCGATGAGGCGCCCGGAGAAGAGGAAGTAGGGCGCCACCACGATGCGTTTGAAGCCGAGCTTCAGCGCCATTTCGAGCCCGCGCCCCACGGACGGGTAGGTCACGCCGCTATAGACCGTCTCGGCCCAGCCGAAGCCCAGGTTCTCCGACACGATCCGGCAGAGCCGCGCGGCCTCCGCGTTGGCCAGCGTGTCGGATGTCCCGCGCCCCACCACGACGAGCATCGTGTCGTAAAGATCGCCGTCATGGACATGATCCACACCGAGCGCCTCGAGCACCCTCGCCTCGAAGGCCGCGATCATCTGCGGATGGAGGCCAAGCTCGCGCCCGTAGCTGATCTCGAGGCCGGGGTGCTTCTCGGCGTAGGTCGTCAGCACCGAGGGGATATCGTTCTTGGCGTGCGTTGCGGCAAAGAGCATGCCCGGCACGGCGAGGATCCGCGTCACGCCCGCCGCGCGCAGCCGGTCGAGCCCCATGTGGATGTTGGGCGCCGAGTATTCGAGAAAGCCGTATTCCACAGGCGTCTCCGGGTAGCGCGCCTTCAGCCCCTTGGCGAGGAGCGCGAATTCCTCCTCCGCGATCTTCGCGCGGCTGCCATGGCCGCAAATCATGATCCCTGTCGTCATCGTCCGTTCTCCTCTGCGCCAGGCCGCCTAGCCCGCCCGGCGCGCCAGCGCAATCATTCGAGGACTTTGAAGTCCTTGGCCACCACCACGCCGTCATAGATCAGCATGTCTGCCCAAGTGGGGTTCGTCCCGAAGCGCTCGTAGACGCTCACGAAGACCGCGCTCCGCTCGAGCGCGCGGAAACGGGAAGCGCCGCAGGCCTCGCCCACCGGTCGCCCGCACACCCGCGCCCGGATCGCCCGGTACTGCCGATCGGTATCGGTGAATATGGTGGTGTTTAGGTCGTCTTCCACACGCGTGGTCTCGTAGGCATTCGCGCTGCCAAAGAGTGCGAGGGCGGCCATGAACTTCCGGGGGCAGCCATCCGGGAAGCCGGTGATGTAGTGAGGCCGCAGCGCGGTGGTGCTTGGATCGCTGTCATAGAGGCTGTAGCCGCGGCCCCGTTCGGGGAAGCGCGCCACGCGGGTTCCCAGCGTCCGGCGGGGCGTGTCACAGGCCACCACGATATCGCCATAGGCCAGTGCCCCCCCGTCAAAGGGTACGGCCGGGCCGCCGCCTCCGCCCGGGAAGCCCACCCCGCAGGCGGAGAGAAAGAGCAGCGCGAAAAGGCTCGCCGCCCTCACAGCTCTTCGACCATGAGCACCCCGGGCAGCGACTTCAGCGCCGATTTCACCTGCGGCGAGACGGGGAAGCCATCGCCCAAATCGAGCTCCACCTCGCCCGGCAGACCCGGATCCATGAGGCAGAAGCGGAGCGGGCCCTTGGCACCTCTCAGCACGGTCTCGGGCAGGCCTGCGATCACGCTGGCCACGGACGGCACCGCGCTCTCTTCCTCGACGAACACCTTGAGGCCAGAGGCCCCGACCTGCGCCACGGCGCTGTCGATCGGGGTCACGGCGCGACCGAGGAGCTTGAGCTGGTCGGCCTCCATCGTCGCCTCCACCTGCACGACGACCTTCGAGCCGGGCTCGAGATGCTCCCGCGCGGTCTCGAGCGTGTCCGAGAACATGGTGACCTCGTAGCTCCCCGTGGGGTCCGAGAGCTGCACGAAGGCGAAGCGGTTGCCGCGCGCGCTCTTTCGCTCCTGCCTGCCTGTGACGGTACCCGCGAGCTTGCCCACCATGGCGCCGGTGCGCCCCGCAGACTCGGTGAGGTCATCGAGGGTATGCACGCCCGTGCGTTTCAGCGGGCCCATGTAATCATCGAGCGGATGGCCGGAGAAATAGAACCCCACCGCGGCGAATTCCTCGGCCAGGCGCTCTGCGGGGAGCCAGTCCTCCACCGGCGCGAGCCGCGGCTCGGGCAGATCGTCGCCCGCCTCCCCGAAGAGCGAGACCTGGTTGGAGGACTTCTGGTCATGGATCGCCGCCGAATAGGCGATGAGCGCGTCGAGCGACTGGAAGACGCGGCGCCGGTTGGGATCGAGTTCGTCGAAGGCCCCGGCGCGGGCGAGCATCTCCAGGGGCCGCTTTCCCACCCGCTTGAGATCAACGCGACGCGCGAAATCGAAGAGCGTGGCGAAGGGTTTTTCCCCGCGGCCCTCGACGACGAGGCGCATGGCATCGACGCCCACGTTCTTCAGCGCGCCCAGCGCGTAGACGAGTGCGCCGTCGCGGACGTCGAAGGTCGCCTGAGACCGGTTCACGCAAGGCGGCGTGTAGGGCAGCGCCAGCGTCTTCTTCACCTCGTTGAAATAGAGGCTGAGCTTGTCGGTCAGGTGGATGTCGCAGTTCATTACGCCGGCCATGAACTCCACCGGGTGGTTCGCCTTGAGCCACGCGGTTTGATACGAAACCACCGCGTAGGCGGCAGCGTGGGACTTGTTGAAACCGTAATTGGCGAACTTGTCGAGGAGGGCCCAGGTCTCCTCCGCCTTGGCCTTATCGACGCCGTTTTCCGCGGCACCGGCGAGGAATTTCGGCTTCTCGGCGTCCATCGCCTCCTGGATCTTCTTTCCCATCGCGCGGCGCAGCATGTCGGCGCCGCCCAGCGTATAGCCCGCCATCTGGCGCGCGATCTCCATCACCTGCTCCTGGTAGACGATGATGCCTTGCGTCTCGTCGAGGATGTGATCGACGGTGGGGTGGAGGAAATCGCGCTCCGAGAGGCCGTTTTTTACCTCGCAATACTTCGGGATGTTCTCCATGGGCCCCGGGCGGTAGAGCGCCACGAGGGCCACGATGTCCTCGATGCAGTCGGGCTTCATGCGCTTCAGCGCGTCGATCATGCCCGAGCTTTCCACCTGGAAGACTGCCACCGTCTTGCCGGAGGCGTAGAGCTTGTAGGATGCCTCGTCATCGAGCGGGATCGCGTTGATCTCGTTTTCCGTGCCGGGTTCGGGAACGTAAAGCTCGGTGCCGTCGCCCGCGATGTGGATGGGCCGCCCGGCGGCCTTGATCAGGTTCACGGCGTTTTCGATGACGGTGAGCGTCTTGAGGCCAAGGAAGTCGAACTTCACGAGCCCCGCCTGCTCCACCCATTTCATGTTGAACTGCGTCGCGGGCATGTCGGAGCGCGGGTCCTGGTAGAGCGGCACGAGGGCATCGAGCGGCCGGTCCCCGATCACGACACCGGCGGCATGGGTGGAGGCATTCCGCAGGAGCCCCTCCACCTGCTGGCCGTAGGTGAGGAGGCGATCCACCACCTCCTCGGCGCGCGCCTCCTCGCGGAGCCGTGGCTCATCGGCCAGCGCCTTCTCGATGGAGACGGGCTTCACGCCCTCGACCGGGATCATCTTGGAAAGCCGGTCCACCTGCCCGTAGGGCATCTGCAACACGCGGCCGACATCCCGCACGGCGGCCTTGGAGAGCAAAGCGCCGAAGGTGATGATCTGCCCCACCTTGTCGCGCCCATACTTCTCCTGGACGTAGCGGATGACTTCCTCCCGCCGGTCCATGCAGAAGTCGATGTCGAAATCCGGCATCGAGATCCGCTCGGGATTGAGGAAGCGCTCGAAGAGGAGGCCGTATCGCAGCGGATCGAGGTCCGTGATCGTGAGCGCGTAGGCCACGAGGGAGCCCGCGCCGGAGCCACGCCCGGGCCCCACGGGTATGCCCTTGTCCTTCGACCACTGGATGAAGTCGGCCACGATGAGGAAGTAGCCCGGAAAGCCCATCCCCTCGATGATGCCGAGCTCGAAGTCGAGCCGTTCCTGGTAGGCCTCGGGCGTCACCGCGTGGGGGATGACGGCAAGGCGCGCCTGCAGCCCCTCATTGGCGAGGCGGCGCAGCTCGGCCACCTCGTCATCGGCGAACTTCGGCAGGATCGGGTCGCGCTTCATGGCCTTAAAGGCGCAGCGACGGGCGATCTCCACGGTGTTTTCGAGCGCCTCGGGCAGGTCGGCGAAGAGTGCCGCCATCTCCTCGGGCGTCTTCAGGTAGTGCTGGGCGGTGAGACGGCGTCGTGGCTCCTGCTGATCGACGTAGGCACCCTCGGCGATGCAGATCAGCGCATCGTGGGCCTCGTACATATCGGGCTTCGGGAAGTAGGCGTCATTCGTGGCCACGATGGGCAGGTCCATGGCATAGGCCATCTCGATCAGCCCGCGCTCGGTGAGCCGCTCCGCCTCTGGCTGGCCGTCTTCGCCCGGGTGGCGCTGCAGCTCGACATAGAGCCTGTCGCCGTAGATCGCCGCCAACCGCTCCATAAGCGCCTGCGCCTTGGGCCGCTGCCCGGCCTGCAGGAAGCGGCCCACGGGGCCATCTGGCCCGCCCGTGAGGCAGATCACGTCGCCCGCGTTTTCCGCGAGCTCCTCCAGCGAGACCTGCGGAAGCTGCCCGCCCTTGTCGATGTAAAGGCAGGAATTGATCCGCATGAGCGCCTCGTAGCCCGCCTCGGACTGCGCGAGCAGCACCACCGACGCGGGCGGGCGCGGTCGCTCCCCCGGCTGGGCGGGATCGTGCGTGACATCCACTTGGCACCCGATAATGGGCTGCACGCCCGCCTTCGCCGCGGTCTCGGAAAACTCGAGCGCGCAGAACATGTTGTTGGTATCGGTCACGGCGATGGCGGGCATTTGCATCGCCGCGGCCAACCCGGGCAGCTTCTTCAGCCGCACCGCCCCTTCGAGAAGTGAGTATTCCGTGTGCACACGTAGGTGGATGAATCGGGGGTCTGAAGCCATGGCCGTACCATATGTTGTGTCCGCGCCGGGGAGAAGCATTTAACGCTAGCCCGCGTGCCCCTCTCACCGTAGGCTTTTTGGCATTTGAGGGCTCATTCAAAAGGGCCCCAACGTATTCACACCTGGGCTCGATTGCGGGTCCATCGTCCTTTTCATCGGATGCCGTGCGCGCGCTTTCGTTTTTCGGCGCGGCCTCGCTTCGCCAGTTGGTTATGTCCTATGATGACCACCTCGCCACCCCGCCCCTCGACCCTGCTCAAGGCAGCGCTTTTCCTCGCGGTGATCCTTGCCGCGCTCTGGCTCAGCAGCTGGATCCGCGACGCGCTCGACATGGCGATCATGCCCGAGAAGGACGGGCTCATGTTCCGCACGCTACTCCTCATCGTGCTCGTCTATGTCCTGATCCTCGCCACGCCCTTCCTGCCGGGGGCGGAGATCGGCCTGGTGTTGCTCACGGCCTTCGGCGCCCCCATCGCGCCGATCGTTTACCTCGCAACGATCATCTCGCTCACGATCAGCTACACGATTGGCCGCACCGTGCCGCCAGAGGTGACCGCGCGCGCGCTCGAGCGCCTGGGACTGCACCGCGCGGCGGCGTTCCTGCGCGAGATCCGATCTCGCCCGCGAGAGGAGCGGCTCGAAGTGCTCCTCGCATCCGTACAGGCCCCCTGGGCGCGCAAGGGAACGCGGCTCCGCTACCTGGTGCTGGCGCTCCTGCTCAACATGCCCGGCAATGTCGTGATCGGCGGCGGTGGCGGGCTTTGCATGGTGGCGGGCCTGAGCCGCGTCTTCCATCCGGGCCTTTTCCTGCTGACGGTGATGGTGGCCGTCGCGCCGGTGCCGCTCTTTGTGATGCTCGCCGCGCAATAGTTATCCGTTTAGCTAAATGTCTTGACGGAGGGTTCTGCGCGAATTACTAAGCCATATGGCTAATAATCTAGATACCTTCTTCTCCGCCCTTTCCGACCCCACGCGCCGCGCCGTGATCGAACGGCTTACCGAGGGCCCGGCGCCGGTGACGGAGCTTCACGCGCCGCACGACATCGCGCTCCCCACATTCATGAAACACCTCTCCAAGCTGGAAGCCGCCGGTCTCGTCAGAAGCGAGAAAAAAGGCCGCGTCCGCACCGTCCACATCGAGGCGGGCCCGCTCGCGGCCGCCGAAGCCTGGATTTCGAAACAGCGTAGCCTCTGGGAAGGCCGCCTCGACCGGCTCGAACGGCTGGCCACGAAACTCTCCGGCACGCACTGACCTTAATTCCCACCGAAAGGATCCAAGACATGACACTTCACACCGCAGAGCTGAGCTTCGACCGCAGTTTCACGGTCTCGCCCTCCCGCCTTTGGCACCTCCTGACCGACGGCAACATGCGGGAGGCCTGGGGCGCCCCGAGCGAGGACATGGTCCTCAAGATGGAGATTTCTGACCTTCGCGAGGGCGGCTTCGAACGCCACCATTGCGGGCCCGTCGACAACCCCGAATTCACCATCGACACCCGCTGGTACAAGCTCATGGAAGACGAAGGCGCATGCTATTCCGAGACGCTGGTCATTGGCGGCGAAAGCCATTTCACGAGCCTCGTCACCTACGCCCTCACCCCCAAGGGTGAAGGCTGTAACCTCCATGTCACCGTGGCCGTCTCCGCCTTCGGCGATGAGAGCATGATCGGCGAGGTGCAGGGCGGCTGGGAGGGCGGATTGGCACAGCTCGAAAAGCTCGCCGCCGCGCAGACCGCGGCCGCCTGATGCACGCCCTGACCGTCGAACGGACGCTCAAAGCACCGCCAGACGTGGTTTGGCGGTGCATGACCGAACCGGCGCTCATCGCCCGCTGGTTTGCTCCCGCGCCCGTCACCGTGACCCATGTCGATGTGGAAGCCCGGCCCGGCGGGGCCTTCCACCTCGTGATGGACGTCCCTGACGTGGGCGATATCGAGGGGGTGGCGGGCTGCGATCTCGAGGCCGTGCCGGAGGAACGCCTGACCTGGACCTCGGCGCTGGGGCCGGGCTTTGTGCCCAACCCGCCCCCCGCCGAGGGCGACTTTCATTTCACCGCGATCATGACGCTCGCCCCCCTGGCAGCCGCGGCGCAAGGCACGCGCTACAAGGCTGAGGTGATCCATGCCGATGGGGCCGCACGTGCGGCCCACGAAGCGATGGGCTTTCACGACGGATGGGCCCAAACCGCTGAGCAATTGGGCAATCTGGCTGCCACGCTCTGACGCAACCCGTCCAAATCCCTTGCAATTCCCGTGCGCCCGCTATGAACTATTCAAACGGGCGCGCTCTCTACGCCGCATCGAGAGCCGGTCCCCCCGCCACCTAGGTACCGCGGCTTTTGGCACCCATGGAGATCACTTTCCGCCTGAACGGCGACGACGTGACCATTTCTGACGAAGCGCCCACGCGCACCCTGCTCGACTGGCTGCGCGACAAACGCGGCCTCACCGGCACCAAGGAGGGCTGCAACGAGGGCGATTGCGGCGCCTGCACGGTCATGGTCACCGACGAAGAGGGCGCGAAGACCCTCAATGCCTGCATCCTTTTCCTGCCGCAGCTTCACGGCAAGGCCGTGCGCACCGTGGAAGGCATCGCCGCCCCCGACGGCACAGCCCATCCCGTGCAGGAGGCCATGGTGTCCTGCCACGGCTCGCAATGCGGCTTCTGCACGCCGGGCTTCATCGTCTCTATGGCCTGCGATCACCTGAACGGATCGACCGACCACGACACGACGCTCGCCGGCAACCTCTGCCGTTGCACCGGCTACGCGCCCATCCACCGCGCCGCCCGCGATGCAGAGCCCGCCCCCGTGCCCGACCATATGCGCGACACTCCCCCATCAATTAAACTCAAGAACTTCGGGGCAGCCGAGGCTGGCCCCCACGCCATGCCCGCGAGCAGCGACGAGCTCGCCACCTGGGCGCTCGAGCACCCGCAGGGCACCATCGTCGCGGGCGCCACGGATGTCGGGCTCTGGGTGACGAAGCACTTCGCCGAACTCGGGCCGATGGCCTTTCTCCATGCCTGCGCGGACCTCAAGCAGGTCGAGGAGACCGAGAGCCACATCCGCCTCGGCGCCGCCGTCACCATCAGCCGCGCCATGGAGGCGCTGCCTTACGCCGAGCTCCACGAGATGTTCCGCCGCTACGGCTCCACCCAGGTGCGGAACGCCGCCACCATCGGGGGCAACATCGCCAACGGCTCCCCCATCGGGGACAGCCCGCCCGCGCTCATCGCGCTCGGGGCGACGCTGCACTTGCGCCGCGGGGACACACGCCGGGATCTGCCGCTCGAGGATTTCTTCCTGGACTATGGCAAGCAGGACCGCGCCGAGGGCGAGTTCGTCGAAGCCGTGAGCGTGCCCAAACGGCCCGACAGGCTCCGCGTCTACAAGCTCTCGAAGCGCGTCGACCAGGATATCTCCGCCGTCTGCGGTGCCTTCTACGTGCTGGTGGACGAGGATGGCATCGCCCACGCCCCGCGCGTGGCCTTCGGCGGCATGGCCGGCACGCCCAAACGCGCGGCCCGGTTCGAAGCCGCCATCGACGGCAAGCCCTGGACCCGCGCCGCGGTGGAGGCCGCTCTGCATACCCTCGCCGAGGACTACCAGCCGCTTTCGGACATGCGCGCCTCGGCCGCCTACCGCCTCAAGACCGCGCAGAACATGGCGCTGCGCGCGGTCATGGCCGATGAGGGCGCCCTCCTTGATATCCGGCAGGTGCGGGCATGACCGTCGCCAAGCCCCTGCCCCACGATGCGGCCCTCCTCCACGTGGCGGGCGCCGCGCGCTACACCGACGACATCCCGGCACCCGCGAACACGCTCCACCTGGCCTTCGGGCTCTCTGAGATCGCGAAAGGGCGCATCACCGGCATGGATCTCGCGGCCGTGCGCGCGGCGCCGGGCGTTGTGGATGTGCTGACGGCCGATGACCTGCCCTTCGCCAACGATGTGAGCCCTTCGGCCCATGACGAACCGCTCCTGAGCGACGGGACAATCCACTATCTCGGCCAGCCGATCTTCTGCGTCGTGGCCCAGACGCATCTCGCGGCCCGCGGCGCGGCCCGGCTGGGCGAGATCACCTACGCGGAGGAGACCCCGCTCCTGACGATCGACGAGGCCCTCGCGGCAGACAGTCGATTCGAAGACGGCCCGCGCATCTACGCGAAAGGCGACGTCAGCCGCGCGCTGGCAGAGGCCTCGCATCAGGTGCGGGGCACGATCGAACTGGGCGGGCAGGAGCACTTCTATCTCGAGGGGCAATCCTCGCTGGTCGTGCCGGGCGAGGCGGGCGATGTCGCCGTGCATTGCTCCACCCAGCACCCGACGGAGATCCAGCACAAGGTGGCCGAGGCGCTGGGCGTCCCCTTCCACGCCGTGCGCACCGAGGTGCGCCGCATGGGCGGCGGCTTCGGCGGCAAGGAAAGCCAGGGCAACGCGCTCGCCGTGGCCTGCGCCGTCGCCGCCACGCGCACGGGCCGGCCCTGCAAGATGCGCTATGACCGCGACGACGATTTCATCATCACCGGCAAGCGCCACGACGCGCGGATCGAGTACGTCGCGGGCTTCGACGGCGAAGGCCGCCTCGCGGGGGTGGATTTCACGCATTACATCCGCTGCGGCTGGGCGCAGGACCTCTCGCTGCCCGTGGCCGACCGAGCGATGCTCCACGCCGACAACGCCTATGACCTCCCCGCCGCGCGCATCACCTCTCACCGGCTCAAGACGAACACGCAGAGCGCCACCGCGTTTCGCGGGTTCGGCGGGCCGCAGGGGATGGTGGGGATCGAGCGGGTGATGGATCACATCGCCCATCACCTCTCCCTCGATCCGCTGCATGTGCGGCAGGTGAATTTCTATGCCTCCGCCTCCCATGATCAGTCCCCGGCGCACCGGGCTGCAGGGGGCCCTCCGGGGGAGGTACGAGGCACAAAGAAGACGGGCACCACGCCCTATGGCATGGCCGTCACCGACAGCGTCATCGCGGAGCTCGTGGCCGATCTTGCCACCCGGTCCGATTACGCTGCGCGGCGGGCGGCGGTGCGGGCGTGGAACGCCGAGAACCCGATCCTGAAGAAGGGGATCGCGCTCACGCCGGTCAAATTCGGGATCTCCTTCACGCTCACCCATCTCAATCAGGCGGGCGCGCTCGTCCATGTCTATGCCGACGGCTCGATCCATCTCAATCATGGCGGCACCGAGATGGGCCAGGGCCTCTTCCAGAAGGTGGCGCAGGTCGCCGCGGACCGCTTCGGCGTCGAGGTAGGGGCGGTGAAGATCACCGCCACCGATACCGGCAAGGTGCCGAACACGTCGGCCACGGCCGCCTCCTCAGGCTCTGACCTCAATGGCATGGCCGTGAAAGCGGCCTGCGACACGATCCGGGACCGCATGGTCGAGCACCTGGCCCAGCTCCACCAGGTGAAGCCCGCGGACGTGACGTTCGACGGGGGCCGCGTGCGCGCCGGCGCGGGCGACATGAGCTTCGGCGAGGCGGCGGCGCTCTGCTACCAGGGGCGGGTCTCGCTCTCCTCCACGGGGTTCTACAAGACGCCCGAGATCGAATGGGACCGCATCAAGGGCAAGGGGCGGCCGTTTTTCTACTTCGCCTATGGCGCGTCGGTCTCGGAGGTCGTGGTGGACACGCTCACCGGCGAGAACCGCATCCTCAGAACCGATATCCTCCATGATTGCGGGCGCTCGCTGAACCCCACGCTCGACCGGGGCCAGATCGAGGGCGGCTACGTGCAGGGCGCGGGCTGGCTGACCATGGAGGAGCTCGTCTGGGACGACCGGGGCGCGCTCAAAACCCATGCACCCGCTACCTACAAGATCCCCGCCATGTCCGACCGGCCGGAGATCTTCAACGTAGATCTCTGGGACGGTGAGAATGCCTCCGACACGATCTATCGCTCGAAGGCCGTGGGCGAGCCGCCCTTCATGCACGGGATCAGCGTCTTCCTGGCGCTTTCGGACGCGCTGGCGCAGTGCCGCGGGGACTACCCCGCGCTCGATGCGCCCGCCACGCCGGAGCGGCTGCTCATGACGCTGGACCGGCCATGAGGCTCGCGGACGCCCTCGCCCACGGGCCGCTCGCCCGCGTGATCGTGGCGGAGGTCCGCGGCTCGGCCCCCCGCGAGGTAGGGGCGGAGATGTGGGTCTGGGCGGACCGCGCGCGCGGCGGCGGGCAGCACGGGACCATCGGCGGCGGGACGCTCGAATACGAGGCGAGCGAGGCCGCACGGGAGGCGCTCGGCCAGGATGCAAGCCCGCGCGCCTGTGCCACGACCCATGCGCTCGGTCCCGACCTCGGCCAGTGCTGCGGCGGGGCCGTGACGCTCGTCACCGAAATCCTCACCGAGGCGCCTGAGCCCGGCCTCCGGGCCCTCCCACTGGGCGACAAGCCCGCCACGCTCGCCGTGGAACGCGCCAAGCAGGCGCTGCGCAACGGCAGCGGCGGCGACCGAGTGCGCCTCGTCGACGGCTGGTTCCTCGAGCGGCCCTTGGAGCCCACGCGGGAGGTCTGGATCTGGGGCGCGGGCCATGTGGGCCGCGCCCTCGTGCAGGTGCTCGCGCCCCTGCCCGACCTCGCACTCACCTGGGTCGACACGGCGCCCGACCGCTTCCCCGTCGTCCCGGACGGCGTCACACAGGTCAGCGCGGCACAGCCCGAGCGCCTCATGGCGCACGCGCCCGAGACCGCCGAGCACCTCATCGTGACCTATTCCCACGCGCTCGATCTCGCGCTTTGCGACGCGGCGCTGCGCCGCGGCTTCCGCGGCTGCGGGCTCATCGGCTCGGCCACCAAATGGGCACGTTTCAGAAAGCGCCTCGCCGCCCTCGGCCACGGCGATGCTGAAATCGCGCGCATCGCCTGCCCCATCGGGGACCCCGCGCTCGGCAAACACCCGCAGGCCATTGCGGTCGGCGTGGCCCATGCCCTAGTCTCTGGTTCGGGAGAACGGGGGACGATCGGTGACGCAAGACCTGCTCGCGCTTGAGGGGCTGACGAAAGCCTATCCGGGCGTTGTGGCCAATGATGACGTCTCCCTCACCATCCGCGCGGGCGAGGTGCACGCGCTCCTCGGAGAGAACGGCGCCGGCAAATCCACGCTCGTGAAGATGATCTACGGCCTCGTGAAGCCCGATGCGGGCACGATGTCGCTCCTCGGGGCGCCCTTCGAGCCCGCCGATCCCCGCGCGGCGCGGGCCGCAGGGATCGGGATGGTCTTCCAGCATTTCTCGCTCTTCGAGGCGCTTACCGTGGCCGAGAACATCGCGCTCGGCATGGAGGACCCGCCGAAGCCGCGCGTGCTTTCGCGCCAGATCAGGGAGGTGTCGGAGACCTACGGGCTGCCTCTCAATCCGGACCGCACCGTGGGCACTCTGAGCGCGGGCGAGCGGCAGCGCGTGGAGATCATCCGCTGCCTCCTGCAGAACCCGCGGCTCCTCGTCATGGACGAGCCGACGAGCGTTCTGACCCCGCAGGAGGTCGACATCCTCTTCACGACGCTGCGCAAGCTCAGCGCCGAAGGCACGGCGATCCTCTACATCTCTCACAAGCTCGAGGAGATCCGCGCGCTCTGCGAACGCGCGACCATCCTGCGGGGCGGCAAGGTCGTGGCGACCTGCGATCCGCGTGAGGAGACTGCGCGCGCGCTGGCCGAGATGATGGTGGGCAAGAGCTTTGCTTCGGCCACCCGCTCCGTCCGTGCGGCGGGCGCGCCGGTGCTCACGGTCTCCGGGCTCTCGCTCGCGGCGACCTCGCCCTTCGGCACCGCACTCAAGGATGTCTCTCTCTCCGTGGCTGCGGGCGAGATCCTCGGCATCGGCGGCGTGGCGGGCAACGGGCAGGACGAACTTCTGGCCGCGCTGTCCGGCGAGGCGCGGAGCGCGCCGGGCACGGTGACGCTGGGCAACGCGGCCATCGGCAATCTGGGGCCCCGCGCGCGCCGGGCCGCCGGGCTTTGCGTGGGGCCGGAGGAGCGGCTGGGCCACGCGGCGGCACCCACGCTCTCGCTCACCGAGAACGCGCTTCTGACGGCGGACACGCGCGAGGGCCTCAGCACCCGCGGCTTCATAGACTGGTCCCGCGTGCGTGCCTATGCAGAGCGGGTGATCGAGGGCTTCGATGTCCGCACGCCGGGGCCTGACGTGGCTGCTCAAGCGTTATCCGGCGGAAATCTGCAGAAATTCGTCATGGGCCGCGAGATGCTTCAGCGCCCCACCGCGCTTGTCATCAACCAGCCCACATGGGGCGTCGACGCGGCCGCCGCCGCCTCCATCCGGCAAAAGCTCATTCAACTCGCAGAGGAGGGCGTGGGCCTTCTCGTCATCAGCCAGGACCTCGACGAACTCTTCGAGATCGCCGACCGTTTCGCGGCGCTCAACGAGGGCCGTCTGTCGAAGGCGCGCCCCATGGGCGAGCTGACCATGGAGCAAATCGGCCTGATGCTCGGCGGGGTGCACGGCGAGGCCCCCGAGGGCCACGGGGCCGGAGAAAGCCGGGCCGCCAAGGCAGCGGGAAGCGCGGCATGATCGTCATCGAAAAACGCCCGTCGCCCTCGGCCGCCTGGGGCTACCTGACGCCGGTCATCGCGGTCATCGCCACCATGATCGCGGGCGGGCTCATGTTCGCCGCGCTGGGCAAGGACCCGTTCCAATCCCTCAAGCTGATCTTCTGGGACCCGCTCTTCGGCGATTTCGCGTTCTATTACCGCCAGCAGCTCCTCATCAAGGCAGGCCCGCTCATCCTCATCGCCATCGGGCTCTCGCTCGGCTTCCGCGCGGGCATCTGGAACATCGGGGCCGAGGGGCAATACATCATGGGCGCGATCTTCGGCGCGGCGGTGGGGCTCGCCCTCTACCCGATGGAGGCGCGTTGGCTCGTCTTTCCGCTGATGGTGCTCTTCGGTGCGTTGGGGGGCTTTCTCTGGGCGATGATCCCTGCGCTCCTCAAGACCCGGTTCAACACCAACGAGATCCTCGTCTCGCTACTGCTCGTCTACGTGGCCGAACAGATCCTCGCGATGATGTCCTTCGGCCTCCTGCGCAATCCCGACGGTCAGGGCTTCCCCGGCTCACGCAATCTGGCACGCTGGGAAAGCGCGCAGAACCCGGAGCTCATCGCGGGCACCGGGGCGCATCTGGGCGTCGTGGCCGCGATCATCGCCGTGCTTTTGGCAGCCATCCTTCTCTCGCGGCACCGCGTGGGCTTTGACATCAAGCTCATGGGCGTGGCGCCGAAGGCCGCCGCCTTTTCTGGTGTGAACCGCAACAGGATGGTCTTTCTCTGCCTCGGCATCTCGGGCGGACTGGCGGGGCTGGCTGGCCTTTTCGAGGTCACCGGCCCCTCCGGCCAGATCACCGACAGCTTCAACGTGGGCTACGGCTTCGTGGCCATCATCGTGGCCTTCCTGGGGCGGCTCAATCCGCTGGGCATCCTGGCGGCGGGGCTCCTGATCGGGCTCACCTACATTGGCGGCGACGCGGCGCAGGCCGGGATCGGCCTCCCCGGCGCGGCGATCCAGGCGTTCCAAGGGATGCTCCTTTTCTTCCTTCTGGCCGCCGACCTCTTGACGCAATTCCGCGTGCGGCGGGCGAGGGCCGTGGCATGATCGAAACGCAAAGCGCCCCCTGTCCCGGGCCTGCCCCGCGACCTCTGCCCCCGAAGAGAGAGGCCCCGGGTCAGGCCCGGGGCGGGTGTCGCGCGTCGCGGGCAGAGGCTCTGCGATGACCCGCCACCGCCTCCTTCCCTCTCTGGTGGGGCTCGGAATGGGCCTCATGCTGCCCTTTGCGCTGCACGGCACCGGCGGTCTCGGCGCCGTGCTCTTCGCGCTGGCGCATGTCGCGGTGCTGGGCGGGCTCCTGGCGCTGCCGCTGCTGATCCCCCGGCTTCGTCGGCGGCTTCACCGGCCGTCCCCCGCCCATCTGGTACCCATGGGGCTCGCGGCGGCGGCGGGCTTCACCGTCATCTGCCTCGCCTGCCCCCGCGTCTTCGGGATGGCGCACCCATGGATCTGAGCTCCATCAATCCCGTCCTCCTCGTGGCCGCCCTCATGGTGGCCTCGACGCCCATCCTGCTGGCCGCCATCGGCGAGCTCGTGGTGGAGAAATCCGGCGTCCTCAATCTGGGCGTGGAGGGGATGATGATCGTGGGCGCCATCGCGGGCTTCATCGCCGCCGTGGAGACGGGCTCCCCCGCGCTGGGCTTTCTCTTCGCGGCCGTGGGCGGCGCGCTCCTCTCGCTCGTCTTCGCAGTCATCACGCTCTTCTTCCTGGCCAACCAAGTGGCCACGGGCCTCGCGCTCACGCTCTTCGGCCTCGGCCTCTCGAGCCTCATGGGCCAGGGCTACCAAGGCATTCGACCGCCGCTCACCTCCAAACTCGATCTCGGCCCGCTCTCCGACATCCCCGTCCTCGGCACGATCCTCTTCAGCCAGGACGCCATCGTCTATCTCTCGCTGGCCACGGTCGCCGCCGTCTGGGCCTTTCTGAAATACACCCGCGCGGGGCTCATCCTGCGCTCCTGCGGGGAGAATGCGGAGGCGGCCCACGCGCTCGGCTACAAGGTCAAGCTCATCCGCATGGCTGCTATCGCCTTCGGCGGGGCCTGCGCGGGCGTCGGCGGGGCCTACATCTCCATGGTGCGCGTGCCGCAATGGGTGGACGGGATGACGGCGGGCGCGGGCTGGATCGCGCTGGCCATCGTCGTCTTCGGGGCCTGGCGGGCGGGCCGGGTCATGGTCGGTGCCTATCTTTTCGGCGGGGTCACCGTACTCCAGCTCAATTTACAAGCCGCCGGCATCAAGATACCGGTCGAGTACTTGTCCATGAGCCCCTACCTGATCACCATCCTCGTGCTGGTCCTGATCTCGGCGGGGCGGGCGCGGGCACTGGGAGCGCCTGCCGCCTTGGGCCAGGTATTTCACGCCTCACGCTGAGGCCAACCCGCCCGCGGGGGACGCGGGCACCAACAGGGGAAACTGAATGCACTTCAAATCGCTACTTGCTGCGCTGGCCCTCGCTGCTGCGGGCCCGGCGCTGGCCGACGGTCACGAGCCCACCACCGTGGGCTTCGTTTATGTGGGCCCCATCGGTGACGGCGGCTGGACCTACGAACACCACCAGGGCCTCCTGGCCGTGGAAGAGGAATTCGGCGACGCGGTCGAGACCACCTTCGTCGAGAGCGTGCCCGAGGGCGCCGACGCCGAGCGCGTGATGACGCAGATGGCGCTGCAGGGCGCCGATATCATCTTCACCACGTCCTTCGGCTACATGGATCCCACGATCAACGTGGCCGCTAACTTCCCAGATGTCGTGTTCGAGCACGCCACGGGCTACAAGCGCGCCGACAACGTCTCCACCTATTCCGCGCGCTTCTACGAAGGCCGCGCCGTGCAGGGCCACATCGCGGGCAAGATGACCGAGACGAACCAGGTGGGCTACATCGCCTCCTTCCCGATCCCGGAAGTGATCCGCGGCATCAACGCGGCCTACCTCCACGCCAAGCGCGTGAACCCGGAGGTAGAGTTCAACGTGATCTGGGTCTTCACGTGGTTCGACCCGACGAAGGAAGCCGACGCCGCTCGCGCGCTCATCGACCAGGGCGCTGACGTGATCCTCCAGCACACCGATTCCACCGCGCCCCTGGCCGCGGCCTCAGAGGTGGACGGGGTGATCGGCTTCGGCCAGGCCTCCGACATGGCGCAGTTCAAGCCCGCGCCGCGCGTGAGCTCGATCATCGACAACTGGGCACCATACTACATCGAGCGCGTGCGCGCTGTCATGGATGGCACCTGGGAGAGCGTGGATACCTGGGACGGCATGGACACCGGCATGGTCGAGATCGGCGAGATCACGGATGCCGTGCCCGCCGATATCAAGACCGAGGCCATGGACATGATCGCGCAGATCACCGCGGGCGAGTACCACCCGTTCACCGGCCCCATCAACCGGCAGGACGGCTCTGTCTGGCTCGCCGACGGCGAAGTGGCCGATGACGGCACGCTCCTCGGGATGGATTTCTACATCGAAGGCCTAACGGGCGAGATCCCCAACTGATCCCGACCGTTGGGAGACTGTGACACGGAAACGCCCGGCTGCCACGGCCGGGCGTTTTTCGTTGCTCCGCGCGCGAGGCACTGGCGGATGCCTCCGGCGGAGGTACGGGGCACAAAGAAACAGGGACCGCGCCTCTGAGCCCTCTCCGGGCGGGTGGGCCGGACGCGCGAGGCCCGCGTCGAGAGGAGTCTTTAAGTCTTTCGGCAATCGCGGAAAGAAGGGGCCAACGCCCCGGGGAGAAAGGCCAGGACCATGGACGACGTGATCATCATCGGGGGCGGCATCGCCGGGGTGTCGCTTGGCGCGCGGCTCGCGCCCCACACGAGCGTCACGCTCCTCGAGGCCGAGCCCGTGCTGGGCTATCACGCGTCCGGCCGCTCGGCGGCGCTCTTCGAGGAGACCTACGGCCTGCCCTCGACGGTGGCGCTCAACGAGGCCTCCAAGGCCGATCACTTCACGCTGGCCGGTGGCGATCTCCTGAAGCCGCGGGGGCTCATGCTCCTCGACACCGGCGAGAGCGCCGCTTTCGAGCGCGACCTCGAGACCATGAAGATGGCCGAGATCGGCATGGACGAGGCGATGGCCAAGGTGCCCATTCTCGATCCCGCCAGGGTGCGCCGGGCGGGCTTTCACGCCGAGGCCTGGGACATCGACACCGACCGCCTCCTCCAACATTTCGCACGCGAGATCCGCACCCATGGCGGCACCGTCCGGCCCGGCGCGGCCGTGAGCGGCATCGAGGCGACGGCCGGGGGCTGGCTCGTGCACACGGTGAAGGGCAATTTCGAGGCGCGGCTGCTGTGCAACGCGGCAGGCGCTTGGGTGGACCGGATCGCGGAGATGGCGGGCGTGACGCCGCTGGGGTTCACGCCGCTCCGCCGCTCCATGGCGCGCATCGCGGCACCAGGTGGCCATGACGTGAGTGGCTGGCCGATGATGTTTGGCCCCGGCGAGAGTTGGTACGCCAAGCCCGACGCGGGCGCGCTTCTCGTATCACCGGCCGACGAGGACGCTTGCGCGCCCATGGACGCCTGGCCCGAGGACGACGTGCTGGCCGAGGGCCTCGCGCGCTACGAGGCGGCAGTGACGGAGCCTGTGACGCGCCCGCTCGCGAGCTGGGCTGGACTGCGCACCTTTGCGCCGGACCGCAATCTCGTGATCGGCTTCGACGCGCGCAATCCCGGCTTCTTCTGGCAGGCGGGGCAAGGCGGCTACGGGTTCCAGACATCGCCCGCCGCGAGCACCTACGGCGCAGATCTGATCCTTGGCCGTGCGCCAGCCCTCGACGGCACGACGCGTGCCGCGCTCGATCCCGGGCGCTTCGGAAGATGATGCGGGAGGCGCCACCCCTGGGGGCGCGCGCCTCTGCTTCCGCATTTCGCCGTTCGATTAGACGCAATCCCGGCGGCTCCCTCGCGCCACCCGGGCCGCTATTCGGCGGCCTTCAGCATCGGCGCCCCGGCATCCACGCGGATCACCTCGTTTTTCGGGTCATAGGGGCTGTCCTCGGTGATCTTGGCGTCCCAGAGCTGGTCGAACATCTTCACGCGGAGCTTCGTGCCCGCCTTAGCGAGATCGGGCCGCACGTAGCCCATGCCGATAGACTGCCCGAAGTGGACGGAATAGCCCCCGGAGGTGAGCCGCCCCACCCGCTCTTCGCCGTGATAGAGCGCCTCGCGGCCCCAGGGATCGGCATCGCCGGGCCCGTCGATCCTGAGCGTCACGCAGAGCGAGCGGAGGCCCTTCGCGACCATCGCCTCCTTGCCGTGGAACTCCTTCGTGAGATCGACGAAGCGGTCGAGCCCAGCCTCGAGCGGCGTGGCATCGCGGCCGAGCTCGGTGCCGAAGGCGCGGTATGATTTCTCCTGCCGGAGCCAGTTCTGCGCCCGCGCGCCCACGGGCGCGAGGCCAAACTCCGCTCCCGCCTCCATGAGCTGATCCCAGAGGTAATTCTGCATCTCCATCGGGTGGTGCAGCTCCCAGCCGAGCTCGCCGGTATACGCCACGCGCACCGCCGTGACCGGGCACATTTTCAGCTCGATGTTCCGCGCCGAGAGCCACGGGAAGCGCTTGTTGGAAAGCGCGGTCTCGGGCTCGGGGTCGCGGATGAGCTTCGCGAGGACGTCGCGCGAGCGTGGACCGGCGATTGCGAAGACGCCGTATTTGGAGGTCACGTCGGAGACCATGACGGATTTGCCGCCGGCGCAGAAATCCTCCGTAGCCTTGATCAGGTAGTCCTGATCGTAAGCTGCCCAGCCTCCCGCGCTCACGAGGTAGTAGTCGTTCTCGCCCATCCGCACGATGGTGTATTCCGAGCGCGTGGTGCCCGCGGAGGTGAGCGCATAGGTCAGGTTGATGCGGCCGACCTTGGGGAGCTTGTTCGTGGTAAACCAGTCGAGGAACTCGGTGGCATCGCGCCCCTTCACCGATTGCTTGGCGAAGGCAGAGGCATCGACGAGCCCCACCCCCGCGCGGATCGCCTCGGCCTCGGCACGCGCATACTCCCACCAGCCGCCGCGGCGGAAGCTCCGCGCGTCGTGGTCGAAATGCGACGGCGCGTCCTTTGGCCCGTAGTAGTTCGGTCGCTCCCAGCCGTTCACGCAGCCGAACTGCGCGCCGAGCGCCTTTTGGCGGTCATAGGCGGGGTTGGTGCGCAGGGGCCGGCACGCCTCCCGCTCCTCGTCGGGGTGGTGGAGGATGTAGACGTGGGAATAGCATTCCTCGTTCTTCCGGGCGGCGTACTCCGTCGTCATCCAGTTCTGGCCGTAGCGCTTGGGATCCAGCGAGGCCATGTCGATCTCCGCCTCGCCCTCCACCATCATCTGCGCGAGGTAGTGCCCCGCTCCGCCCGCCGCCGTGATCCCGAAGGAGAAGCCCTCCGCCAGCCACATGTTGCGGAGCCCCGGCGCCGGGCCGATGAGCGGATTGCCATCGGGCGTGTAGCAGATCGGGCCGTTATAGTCGTCCTTCAGACCCACCTCTTCCGAGGATGGGATGCGGTGGATCATGGACATGTATTCCTCTTCGATCCGCTCGAGATCGAGGGGGTAGAGATCGGCGCGGAAGCTTTCGGGCACCCCGTATTCGAACCGGGCAGGCGCGCCCTCTTCGTAGGGGCCCAGGATCCAGCCGCCACGCTCTTCGCGGACATACCACTTCGCGTCGGCGTCGCGCAGCACGGGGTGCTGGGGGTTCGTCTTGCGCCATTCCACGAGCGCGGGATCGGGCTCCGTGACGATGTATTGGTGCTCGACAACGATGGCGGGCGTCTTGAGGCCGAGGAGGCGTGCCGTGCGCGGGGCGTGGTTGCCGGAGGCCGTGACGACATGCTCGGCTGTCACCACGACCTGCTCCTCGCTTTGCACGAGGTTGCCGCCCTTCTCCACCATCTTGGTGAGCGTCACGCGCCACTCCGAGCCCGTCCACTCGAAGGCATCGGCCTGCCAGCGCTGCTCGATCTTCACGCCGAGCTGCCGCGCGCCCGCGGCCATGGCATTGGTGACATCAGCGGGGTTAATGTAGCCATCCGTCGGGTGGTAGATTGCGCCGACGAGATCGTCGGTGCGGACGAGCGGATAGCGCTCCTTGATCTGCGCGGGCGTCAGCCATTCGTAGGGCACGCCGCATGTCTCGGCGGTGGAGGCATAGAGCATGTACTCGTCCATGCGCGCCTGAGACTGCGCCATGCGCAGGTTGCCTACCACGTAAAATCCCGGGTCCTGCCCCGTCTCCTCCTTCAGCGTCTTGTAGAAGTTGATGGAGTAATCGTGGATGTGGGTCGTGGCGTAGCTCATGTTGAAATACGGCAGGAGCCCCGCCGCGTGCCACGTGGAGCCCGCGGTGAGCGCGTCGCGCTCGACCTGCATCGTGTCCCAGCCCGCCTTGCCCAGGTGGTAGGCGATGGATGTCCCCACGGCGCCGCCGCCGATCACCAGAGCTTTGACATGCGTTTTCATGGGCCCGACTCCCTCTCTCTCGATCGAAATCATGCCCTCTCGGGCGCTATTCCGCCAAGGCCAGCCGACGCTTGACGCCCCGAATGCGACGCCCCGCCACGCGGCGTTGTCTGAATTGCGCCCCGCTTCGCTTGAGTTGGTTCTGTGTGCAGGCGGTCGAGACGCGGAGGCGCGATGGCCTCCGCCTCGGTAGAACTCCGAAAAGCTTTGCCCCGCTCCACAACCCCTAGCGCACGGCGCACAGTCTCAACGGTTGCGTTAGGGGCCCGTGCCGCGCACAAACCGCGCCATGGACGTCCACAGCGATATCGACGCCATGCGCGGCCATGTCCGCGCGCTCAAGGCGCAGGGGCAGTCCGTGGGCTGCGTGCTCACGATGGGCTTTCTCCATGACGGTCATATGGCCCTCATCGCCGAGTGCCTGCGGCACGTGGACGAGGTCTGCGTCTCGATCTTCGTGAACCCGACACAGTTCGGCGAGAAGGAAGACCTCGACGCCTATCCCTCTGATATCGAGGGGGATCTGGAAAAGCTGCGCGCCGCGGGCGTCAGCGCGGCCTTCCTGCCCACGCCGGAAATCATGTATCCCGAGGGCGCGGACACCGTCGTTACCGTGGCGGGCCTGTCGGACATCCTGCAGGGCAAGGTCCGGCCCGGGCATTTCCAAGGCGTCACCACAGTGGTCTCCAAGCTCTTCCACATCCTCGAGCCGGACGTCACCGTCTTCGGGCAAAAGGACTACCAACAGCTTGCAATCATTCGGCAAATGGTCCGCGACATGGCCATGCCCATCGGTGTCATCGGCCTGCCGACGGTCCGCGAAAAGGACGGTCTCGCCATGTCCTCGCGAAATGTGAGGCTGACGCCCGATGATCGCGCGGCCAGCGTTGTCTTGAGCCAAGCCCTTGATCTCGCAGAGACACACGAAACCGACCCCCTCACCGCCGAGGAATTCCGCGCCCTCGTGCGCGAGTACATTGCCCGGGAGCCGCGGGCCGATATCCGCGCCATCGACATCCGCGACGCCGCCACGCTCGCGCCTTTCTACGGGCGCCTCGAGCGGCCCGCGGTGATACTCCTCTCCGTGCGCTTCGGTGAAATCCTGCTAATAGATAACCGTGTAATAGGCCCCGATAAGGACGCGTTATGAGCACCCAGAAACCTGTGCGCCGCAAAACCTGCCCCCAGATCACCGCCATGAAGGGCGGCGACCCCATCGTCTCGCTGACCTCCTATCACGCGCACACGGCCGCCATCGTGGACGGCCATGCCGATTTCATCCTCGTGGGCGACAGCCTCGGGATGGTCATGCACGGGATGGAGACGACCGTGGGCGTGCCCATCGACCTCATGATCATGCACGGAAAGGCGGTGGTGCGCGGCACGAGCCGCGCGCTTATCGTCGTCGACATGCCCTTCGGCACTTATGAGGAGAGCCCAGAGGTTGCCTTCCGCAACGCCGCGAAGATCCTGAAGGAGACGGGCTGCGGCGCGGTCAAGCTCGAAGGCGGCGCGCGCATGGCCGAGACGATCACCTTTCTTGTCCAGCGGGGCATCCCCGTGATGGCCCATATCGGCCTCACCCCGCAATCGAGCCATGTCATGGGCGGCTTCAAGACCCAAGGCCGCGAGGAGGACACATGGGCCGCCCACGAGGCCGATGCGCAGGCGGTGACGGAGGCCGGAGCCTTCGCCCTCGTGCTGGAGGGCATGGTGGAACCGCTGGCGGCAAAAATCACGCAGCAAGTCGCCATCCCCACAATCGGGATCGGTGCCTCTGCACAATGCGACGGGCAGATACTGGTGCTGGAAGATATGCTGGGCCTCAGCCCCCGCGCGCCGAAATTCGTCAAGGTTTACGGGGATTTGGGTGCCCAGATAGAGGCCTCGGTCAAGGCCTATGCAGATGAAGTGCGCGCCCGCCAGTTTCCAGGCGAGGCGCAGGTCTATCGCTGATCGTCAGCGGTCAAACACACTCTTGAGGAGGCTGAGCCCCCCGAGAATGAGGAAGAGTACGAAGAGGATCTGGGCGATGCCGGTGCTGGCCGAAGCCACTCCGGCGAAGCCGAAAACCCCTGCGACGATCGCGATGACAAAGAAAGTTGCGGACCAACCAAGCATGGCTGCCTCCTTTATCGGTTGCGATGCTTAGGCGGCCTTGGCAAGGTCGTCGATCATGTCACGAACTTCGGCCTTGGCCTTGCCGTAACGTTTCTGGATCAGGCCCTCGAGCTGCTCGCGATCACCCTTGACGGCTTCGAGCTCGTCATCGGTCAGCTCACCGAATTCGGTGCGCAGCTTGCCCTTCATTTCTTTCCACTTGCCTTTGAATGCGTCGGCGGTCATGTCGTCGCTCCTTTCGAGGCTGTTGCCCTAAACCAACGGCCCGACCGACGCGAAGTTCCGAGGCGGCCTAGCAGCCAGCATCGACCCGCCAAAGTTTGAGCCCGCGCCCCGCCCAATCGCCAAAGCCCGGATCGACGGGCCCGAGAAGCGTAAGCCCAGCACAATCGGGGGCCCTGTGCCCGAGAAAAGCCACCGGTCCCTCGGTGGGCCGGGAGGCGAGAAATTCCGCGTGATACCAGCTCTTTGGCGCGACAGACGGGTCTCCCCACGCACGGACATCGAAGCCCTCTTCGTGGAGCGTATATGTGAGATCGGCCAGCAGCCCGCGCTCCCGCGCCGTGATTGTGGAAAGGCCAGCCTCGCGCGCTTTCTCGGCGGCAATGTCACTGACGGCATGGAGCCCCAGATACCTGTTGGCGAGAGGCTCCCCGTTGGTGCGCAGCACCGCGTCGGGAAACATCATGAGGAGCGGGATCGCCACGGCGAATGCCACGCCGTAGAGGGCCGAGGCCACGAGAAGCCCCCGCCGCATCTGCAGCACGCTGGCCGCCACGATGGGTGCGGCGACATAGGCCGCGGCCGCCCAATTGGCTAAAGCCCCGCTCAGGACGGCCTGCACCGTCACGACCCCGATGGTTGGCAACGAAAAGAGCAGGAGCGACAGCTCCCCGCCTCGCGGTCTGCGGAAGGCCGCGACGAGGAGCGCCAAGAAAAGGATCGGGCCGAAGATGCCCGCCTGCTCGGCCAGGAAGATCGCCCCCTCCGAGAGCATGGGGTCGATCTCGTCCACGCCGGCATTGTCTTCCAGCACGTGCCGCACGGTCTGCCCGTCATTTGCGATGTTCCACCAGATGTTGGGCGCAAAGACGGCCAGAGCCACGATCCCGGAAAGCGCTGCCTCGCGCAGCCTGATCCGTTGCGACGGCTGAAAGAGCCAGACGAGGAACGCGCCAAGCAGGAAGTAGATCATCGCGTATTTGGCCATCAGCCCCGCGCCCACGGCCGCACCCATAGCTGCGGCGCGGAGGAGCGAGGGCGCCTCGATCAGGCGCCCATAGAGCCCCAGCGCCAGCGCGAAGAAGGGCAACATGACCGTGTCGGTGGACATCAGCGCGGAGCCCACCGCGATGAGGGGCATCGAGACATAGAGCGCTCCCGCCCAGGCCGCGACCCAGCCATCCACGAAGGACCGCGCGGCCCAGATGACGAGGAGTGCCGTGAGGCCATGGAGCAGCGGCGCAGGCAGGCGGACGACAAAGGCCGCGTCCGATCCAACAAGGCCAGTCACTCCTCCGATCAGCCAACCGATGAGAGGCGGCTTCGAGAAGTAGCCGAAATCCGGATACTGCCCCCAGGCCCAGTATTGCGCCTCGTCCACGAAGAGGTCGGTTCCGTTGAACCAGAGCGCCACCACCCGCCAAGCCGTGACCAGCGCAATGAACACGAGTGCCGCGCGGATCGCCTCAGAGCCGGACGACATAGATGAACCAGAGGTTTCGAAGGTAGATGATGATCCCCACAGCCTGCCCGATGATGATGATAGGCTCCCGCTGGGCAAAGCCGTAGACAAGAAGCATCAGGCCCCCCAGGAGCGAGAACCACCAGAAGGCGCGGGGCATCACCGAGGCCCGCGCCCGCTCCGAGCTCACCCACTGCACGAGAAAGCGCATGAAAAACATGCTCTGCGCCGCGAGCCCGAAGATGAGCCACCAGAGCTCGCGCGCCGTGTCGATACGGAAGTACTCGAGGATCGCCTGCATCAGCCGCGGCTCTCCGGCAGGGGCGCGGCCTTCTTGCGCCGCTTGATGAGCCAGGCCACGCCGATCAGATCGTAGGCTCCGGCCAGCGCGCGGGCGAGATTGGTGTAGTTCGACGTGCCCGCCAGGCGCGCAGCATGGGTGACATCCACATGATCGACGCGCCAGCCATGGGCCTTGAAGAGTGCGGGCAGGTAGCGGTGCATGTGATCGAAATAAGGCAGCGCGAGAAAGGCCTCGCGCCGGAATGCCTTGAGGCCACAGCCCGTGTCGCGGGTCTCGTCATTCAGGAGCCAGCCGCGCAGCACGTTGGCCGCCTTCGAGGCCCAGAGTTTCCAGACCGTGTCCTGCCGCGCCACGCGCTGCCCTGCCACGAGGCCGAGGGACGGGTCGCCCTCCGCGAAGGGCGCGACGAGCGCGGGCACGTTCGAGGGCGGGTTTTGACCGTCGCCGTCCATCGTGCAAATGATCGGGGCCTTGGCCGCGGTCACGCCGGAATGCACGGCCGCAGACTGGCCCGCCGACACCCCATGCTGGAGGAGGCGGAGCGCGGGGCGCGTTTCCTGTAATCCGCGGATGACCTCCGCGGTCCGGTCGATAGATCCATCATCGACCAGAAGGATCTCGATCCGCGTGCCCGCGCAGGCGGCCTCGATGGCGTCCACGAGGGGGCCGACATTCTCGGCCTCGTTTTTCATGGGCACGACGATGGAGAGCTCTACGGTCATTTCCGTGCCCTAGCCCGCGGCGCGAAAGGGGTCAAACGCGGCGCGCCTCAGACCATGGCCGGGATCACGAGATCGGGGGGGCGGTGCCCATCGTCGAAGGTCTTGATATTGATGATGACCTTCTCCCCCATCTCTGCCCGGCCCTCCACGGTGGCCGAGCCCATATGCGGGAGCAGCACGACATTGGGAAGCTCGCGGAGCCTCGGATTGATGTCCTGCCCCTTCTCGTAGACATCGAGGCCTGCCCCCGCGATTTCGCCGGCGCGCAGCGTCCGTGTGAGCGCGTTCTCGTCGATGACCTCGCCGCGGGACGTGTTCACGAGGACGGCCGAGGCCTTCATGAGCTTGAGCCGCCGCGCATTGATGAGATGGAAAGTGGCAGGCGTGTGCGGGCAATTCACGCTGATGACATCCATGCGGGAGATCATCTGATCGAGGCTCTCCCAATAGGTGGCCTCGAGCGGCTCTTCGACATCGGGGCGCAGTCGCGTGCGATTGTGGTAATGGACCTGCATCCCGAAGGCCGCCGCGCGCCGGGCCACCGCCTGACCGATCCGCCCCATGCCGAGGATCCCGAGCCTGCGCCCACCAAGGCGTCCGCCGAGCATGGCTGTGGGGGACCATCCCTCCCAGTCGCCTTGCTGCATGAGGCTGAGCCCTTCCGGAATGCGCCGAGTGACGGCGAGCATGAGCGCCATGACCATGTCCGCGGTGTCGTCGGTGACAACGCCCGGGGTGTTGGAGACGAGGATACCCCGCTGCCGGGCCGTCGCGACATCGATGTGATCGACCCCGCTGCCGTAGCTGGCGATGAGCTTGAGCCGCTCGCCCGCCTGCCCGAGGAGCCCCGCATCGATGGTATCGGTGACCGTGGGAACGAGCACGTCCGCCTCTTTCATGGCCTCGACGAGCTGCGCGCGGCTCATGGGCTCGTCGGTCTCCCTGAGCCGCACATCGAATAGCTCCGCGAGCCGCGTCTCCACCACGTCGGGCAACCGTCGCGTCACGACAACACTCAAGCGTTTCGATGGCATGGCGGTGTCTTCCTCCCCTTCCCCGGTCAGGGCCTTTCTGGCACGTTAGCGCGTAACGCCGTGGGCACAAGAAACCACGGCATCCAACGAGGCCGAGCATGTTGAAACCGCTTCTTGCAGCGCTGCTTCTGTGTGTGCCTTCGCTTGGCGTGGCCGAGGACGTGCGTCTGGGGCCGGTGACCAACTTTCCAATCCCGCGTTTCGTGTCGATGAAGGCCGTGGAGGCCAATGTGCGCCGCGGGCCGTCGCTCAGCCACCGGGTCGATTGGGTCTTCAAGCGTCGAGACATGCCGCTCCAGATCACCGCCGAGCACGGGCATTGGCGCCGTGTGGAAGATCGCGACGGACAGGGCGGGTGGATCCATTACTCGCTTTTGTCCGGCACGCGCACGGTGATCGTAGAAGATGACCTTCTCGCGATATACCCGCGACCGGAAGGCCAGGGGCAGGTCGTCGCGCAACTGCAGCGCGGTGTCGTCGCCCGGCTCGGGGCCTGCGAGGTCTCCCATTGCCGCATCAGCGCGGGCGGCTACCGCGGCTGGGCCCCGAAGACCGCCCTCTGGGGCGTCGCTCCGGACGAAGTACGCTAGGCCGGCATCGCAGCCGTCATGCTGCGCCTTGGGAGAGATCAGATGAAACACGTCACGCGCGCCACGGAACTCAAGGCCTACACCAATTCGCAGAAGCTTCTCGTGCTCCACGCCGAAGACGGCTGGATCGAGGCGGTCGAAGGCGGGCATTTCGATTTCTTCACAAAGCTCGAACCCGCCCTCAAGGAGCGCAGCGTGGCGCCCGTCATCGTCACCCTGGGCTCGGAGCTCTCGAAGGCGATCATGGAGCAGAACCATATTCACCTCCTCCTCGGCGACCGGCCGGACTATCGCCCGAACCTCCTGCACGTCTCGCCCGCCTACCTGTGGGGCTTCTGGTATCTCGACGAGCTCGGCATCAATGCCAACAGCTCCCTTCGCTTCCGCGACTACCACCCCGAGGCGGTGGATGCCGGCCACGCGGAATGGTTCTTCAACGGTGTGAGCTCGTGGAACCTCGAGCGCAACGTCTCACGCATGCCCCAAGCTGACCGTGGAACAGAGCACCTCGAGCCCGCTCAGTCGGTCATCTTCTGCCAGGAAGTCGAAGAGCGCAGGCCCCGCGCCCACTACCTCACCACCGACCAGATGATCCGCAACGCCGCCCGCGCGGCTGGAGGCGGGATCGTCTACGTCAAACCGCATCCCGCGCAATCCGACGGGGCGCGCCGCCGGGTCGAGCATCTGGCCGAGAACGATCCCAACATCCGGATCTCGGAGGCCTCGGTCCATGATCTGATCGCCACGTCGGACTGGGTCATCAGCCAGAATTCCGCGGCGGGCTTCGAGGCGCTCATGCAGCGCAAGAAGATCATCACATGCGGGCCAAGCGACTATCACCATGCGAGCCTTGTGGCGCACAGCGAGGAAGAGCTGCGCCGACACCTGCGCGAGGGCGCGGGGCATTTCGACGGCTTCGACTACCAGAAGTACTTCTACTGGTTCCTGCATGACCTCTGCCTCGAACCGCAGGCCGAGGGCTTTGCAGAGAGGGCGTGGGCCCGGATCGCGGCGAAGTGCTTCCTCTGAGCCTTCAGGCCGCGAGGCCGCGGCCCTTGAGGAGCGCGTCCACGCCGGGCATCCGTCCACGGAACTTGGTGTAGAGCTCCTCCGGCGGCGCGCTGCCGCCCGCGGACAGGATGAAGGTCTCGAGTTTCTTGGCCGTGCTTGCATCGAAGGCGCCGCCCGCTTCCTCGAAGGCGGCGAAGGCGTCGGCGTCCATCACCTCGGACCACATGTAGGAATAGTACCCACTGGAATAGCCATCCCCCGCGAAGACATGGGCGAAATGCGGCGTGGCATGGCGCATCTCGATGGCCGGTGGCATGCCCAGATCCGACAGCACCTCGGCCTGCCGCGCCATGGGATCGGCTGGCGCGGGCCCGTCGTGAAAGGCCAGATCGACCAGCGCGGAGGCCACGTATTCCACGGTCGAAAAGCCCATGTCGTAGGTCGAGGCCGCCAGAACGCGGTCGAGCAGATCGCGCGGCATCTTTTCGCCCGTTTCGGCATGGATCGCGTAGCGCTCCAGCACTTCGGGCACCTCGAGCCAGTGCTCATAGAGCTGGCTCGGCAGCTCCACGAAGTCCCGCGCGACGGACGTGCCCGAGATCATCGGGTAGCGTACCTCGCTGAGCATGTGGTGCAGCGCGTGGCCGAACTCGTGAAAGAGCGTGCGCGCATCGTCGAAACTGAGCAACGCGGGCTCACCCGCCGCAGGCTTTGCGAAGTTGCAGACATTGATCGTGATCGGGCGCACATCGCCCTCGAGCCTGTGTCCTGACCGGAGCCCCGAGCACCATGCACCGGACCGCTTGCCCGCACGCGCGAAGTAATCGCCGATGAACACCGCCATGTGCTGGCCGTCCCGGGTCACCTCCCAGGCGCGGGCATCGGGATGGGGCAGCGGCACGTCAAGTGCGGAGAACTCCAGCCTGAAGAGACGCGCGGAGGTGTCGAAAGCCGCCTCGATCATCTTCTCGAGCTGGAAGTAGGGTTTGAGCTCGCTCTCGTTGAGATCATGCTCCGCCACGCGGCGTTTCTCCGCGTAATACCGCCAGTCCCAGGGCGCGAGGGGGCCGTTGATCCCGTCGGCGGCCATCATGTCGGTGAGCTTTTGCGCGTCCTCTTCGGCCTTTGCCTTGGCGGGCTCCCAGACCTTGTTGAGCAGGCCGCGTACGGCCTCCGGGGTCTTGGCCATCTCGGGTTCGAGCTTGTAGGCGGCGAAGGTCTCGTAGCCCAAGAGCTTTGCCCGCTCCTCGCGGAGCGCGAGGATTTCCGTGGCGATCTCGCGATTGTCCGTGTCGCCGCCATTGGCCCCGCGCGACGACCAGGCTTTCTGTGCCGTCTCGCGCAACGCACGGTCCGGACAAAACTGCAGGAAGGGCGTCATGAGCGAGCGCGAGGTGGTGATGATCCAGCCGTCGATCCCCTTGGCCTCTGCAGCGGATTTGGCAGCCGACACGAGGAAGGGGGGAAGGCCCGCCAGTTGGTCCTCGGAGAGTTCCATGTGCCACGTGCGCTCATCGGCGAGCAGATTTTGCGTGAAGGCCGTCCCGAGCTCCGCCAGACGCGCCTTGATGGCCGTCATCCGCGCCGACGCCTCCCCCGTCAGGGCCGCGCCTGCGCGGGTGAAATTGCGGTGATAAAGCGCGATCACTCGTGCATCCTCGCCGTCAAACCGATCGAGCGTGTCGTGCAAGGCCTCGATGCGCGCGAAGAGCTTCGGGTTCGAGATCACCTCTGCATTGTAGGCCGAAAGCGCTGCGACGAAGCCGCGCTGCATCTTCTCGCGCTCGGGCGTCGCATCGGTGCCGATGAGATTGAAGAAGATGGAGGCCACGCGATCGAGCTCCTCGCCCGCAAGCTCCATGGCCTGGATTGTGTTCTCGAGCGTCGGCGCGTCCGTGTTGTCAGCTATGGCCGCGATCTCCGCCCGCCCGCTTTCTAGCGCCGCCTCCATCGCCGGTTCGAACATGTCGTCCGAGAAAAGCTCGTATCTGGGCAGACCGAGCGGGCCATCCCATGGGGCGAGAAGGGGGTTGGTCATGCAGCATCCTTCCTGGCCCCGCAGGTGGGGCAGTCCTTGCGTCGCTTGATCTTGATCTTGCGCGGCTCGGCATCGAGCGCGTCGTAAATCAACATAGTGCCGATGAGCGGCGTGCCCGCCCCCGTGATCCGCTTGAGGGCCTCCGTGGCCATGAGCGTGCCGATGACGCCCGGCAAAGGGCCAGCCACACCCGCCTCTGCGCAGCTGGGCGCCTGCCCTGCCGCGGGATCCTCCGGAAAAACGCAATCGTAGCAGGGTCCCTTGAAGGCGGTGTCCCAGACGGCCACCTGCCCCTCCCATTGGCTGATGGCCCCGTGCACGACCGGGAGGCCCAGCGCATGGGCGGTGCGGCTGATGAGGCGGCGCGTGTCCTGGTTGTCCACCGCATCCACGATGAGATCATAATCGTCGAAAAGATCGGCTGCGATGTTCTCCGTGAGCCGGCGGGTATAAGGGCGGACTTCGACATAGGGGTTCTGCGCGGCGAGGGTCTCTTCGACGCTCCTCGTCTTCTGCGCGCCGGTATTGGCGTCGCGGTGGATCACCTGCCGCTGGAGATTTGTGTGCTCGACCGTGTCGTCGTCGATGACGCCGATGACACCGACACCCGCGGCCGCGAGGTATTGCAGCACGGGCGAGCCAAGGCCCCCTGCCCCGACGACGAGCACTTTCGCGCGCTTCAGCTTCGTCTGACCGGGTCCGCCGATCTCGCGCAGGACGATGTGCCGGGAATACCGCTCGAGCTCCACCTCGCTCATTGCGCCCGCGCGCTCGACGGCTTCAAAGGGTGTCTCAGGCTCCGGCTGAGCCATGGCCCTGAGGTATTTCAGGCCGCGCGAGTAGAGAAATGCCACGCCGCCCAAGCCCGCGAGGATGAGCCACAGGGCGGCGCTTCCGCCCGTGCCCTCGCGCAGGGGATGGCCATCGGGCAGCACGATATGGATCGCGAGCACCGCGAGGAACAGAAGCCCGATCATGATCCACCGCGCCTGATGCGGCGTCTTCATCGCAGCGCCAATGAGCCAGAGCGTGGCAGCCATGGAAAATACGACGATCATGCGGTCTCTCTCAGCCTGTCCCCGTGGAGCCGAAGCCCCCCAGGCCACGGTGCGTGTCGGACAACGCCTCGACTTCGCGGAAGGTTGCGCGCACGACGGGAGCGATGACCATTTGCGCGATGCGATCCCCATGGGCGATCGTAACGGGCGCGGCGCCCAGATTGACGAGAATGACGCCGAGCGGCCCCCGGTAATCCGCATCGATGGTGCCCGGCGTGTTCAGGAGCGTGAGCCCGTGCTTCAGCGCGAGGCCCGAACGCGGCCTGATCTGAGCCTCGTAGCCCGCTGGAAGCTCGATCCGAAGCCCGGTGGGAAGAAGCGCGCGCTCGCCAGGGGCGAGCGTTCGGGGCGCATCTAGACAGGCTCGCAAGTCAGCACCGGCGGCACCGGCTGTTTCATAGCTCGGCAGGGGAAGATCGCGGCGGGCGCCCTCCTCCCGCAGGATCCGAACGGCAATCTCAGCCACCGAGGGCCTCTGCGATACGCGCCGCGAGCTTCTGCGCCACGGCGGATTTCGACATGCGCGGCCAGGCCTCGGCGCCGCTCTCGGTGATGAGCGTGACGGCGTTCTCCGTGCCGCCCATGATCCCGGTGGCCGGGCTCACGTCGTTGGCGACGATCCAGTCGCAGCCCTTGCGCGCGCGCTTGGCTGCGGCATGCGCCTCCACGTTCTCCGTCTCCGCGGCAAAGCCCACGACGAGCGACGGACGATGGGCGTTGCGTTGCGCTGTGGTGGCGAGAATGTCGGGGTTCTCCGCGAAATCGAGGGCCGGCGCACCGCCGTTCGTTTTCTTGAGCTTCTGGTCTGAAGCGCCGGTCACATGCCAGTCGGCCACCGCGGCCGCGAAGATCGCGGCATCCGCAGGCAGCGCGGCATCCACGGCTGCGAGCATCTCTCTCGCGGTCTCCACCCGGGTCAGGCGAGCCCCGTGAGGCGGCGGGACAGAAGCCGGGCCTGTGATGAAGGAGACGTCCGCCCCGAGCTTTAGAAGCGCCTCGGCAATGGCCGTGCCCTGGGCGCCGGAGCTTCTGTTGGCGATGTAGCGGACGGGGTCGATGGGCTCGTGGGTCGGGCCGGACGTGACGAGCACGTGGCGACCCTTGAGCGGCCCATCGGAGAAGTGCGCTTCGATGGCGGCGAAGATCTCCGCTGGCTCCGAAAGACGGCCTGGCCCGAATTCTCCGCAGGCCATGGCACCCTCCGCCGGCCCGACGAACAACACCCCGTCCTTCCTCAACGTCTCGATGTTGCGCTGGGTGGCGGCGTGCTCCCACATCCGGACGTTCATCGCCGGCGCGATCAGGACGGGTGTGTCTGTCGCGAGCAGGAGCGTGGAGGCGAGATCATTGGCAAGCCCGGCTGCCATCTTGGCCATCAGGTCCGCCGAGGCGGGCGCGACGACCAAGAGGTCCGCGGAGCGGGAGAGCTCGATATGACCCATCTCCGCTTCATCGGTGAGATCGAAAAGATCGCGGTAGACCTTTTCTCCGGCCAGCGCACCGACGCTCAACGGCGTGACGAATTCCTCTGCTGCCCGCGTGAGGACCGGCGTCACCGCCGCGCCGCTCTCCTTGAGCAAACGAATGAGGAGCAGCGCCTTGTAAGCGGCCACTCCCCCGGAAATGATCAGCAATATGCGCTTACCCGCCAGCATGGGCGCACCATAGACGCGCCCACGCGCTGTGCAAGTTAGGCGAAGAACTCGTGCACTTCGCGCGATTGCGCCTCGAGCGACTTGCGCATCTTGCCGAAGGCCGCTGCCTCGAGCTGGCGTACACGCTCCTTGGACAAGCCGAGCTCGTTGCCAAGGCTCTCCAACGTGCGGGGGTCATCGCGCAGCTTGCGCTCCCGCACGATGAATTGCTCGCGCTCGTTCAAGGCGGAGAGAGCCGTCACAAGCCAGCCGCGCAGCGTGTCGACATCGTGATCATGGGCCACCGTTTCAGCCGCCTGCTCGCGATCGTCTTCGAGCGCGTCGATCCATTCGCGGCCTTCCTCGTCGGTCGACTGCGTCGCGTTGAGCGAGAAGTCCGATCCGGCAAGGCGGCCTTCCATCATCTCGACGTCATGGAGCGGCACGCCGACCTCCGTGGCAATCATCTGGCGCAGCTGATGCTTGTCGAGCGACTCGCCGGAGGATGCCGCTTCCCGCTCGAGGCGCGCCTGCACCCGACGCATGTTGAAGAAGAGGGATTTCTGCGAGGACGTGGACCCCGTGCGCACCATGGACCAGTTCCGCATAACGTAATCCTGGATGGACGCCTTGATCCACCACACTGCGTAGGTGGAGAAGCGCACGCCGCGATCCGGGTCGAACTTATCCGCTGCTTTCATGAGGCCGAGCCCGGCCTCCTGGATCAGGTCGTTCATCGGTGCGCCGTAACGCTTGAATTTTGCAGCCATGGAGATGGCGAGGCGCATATACGCTGTGATCAGGCGGTGCAGGCTTTGTTCGCATCGCTCGTCCCTCCAGGCGTAGGCGAGACGAAGTTCTGTCTCGGCGTCGAGGAGTTCTGCTTTCATCGCTCTCCGGGAGAGGGATTGATCGTAGCCGCTATCCAATGCCATCAGTCGAGGGCCCCCTGATCTTTAGTGTGAGTGGGGGCGAGTGGCGCGCCCCTCATTGGGTATTGTCAGAGGTACGCGGCGCAATCGGCGGTGGATCAGAAATTACATGAAGAAAATGTTGCCCCCCCTGAGCCTCATCCTAGGTGGCGCGAGTTCCGGGAAATCCAAGGTGGCGGAAACGCTCGTCACGGATACCGGCCAGTCGCGGCACTACGTGGCCACGGCGCAGGCCTTCGACAGCGAAATGGAAGCAAAGATCGCAGCCCATCGCGTAGCCCGCGGAGAGGAGTGGCGCACCCATGACGCGCCGCATGATCTTGCTGCCCTAGGTGCCATTCCCGCCGATCACGTCGTCCTTCTCGACTGCGCCACGATGTGGCTCAGCAACCAGCTTCTGGCCGAGCGCGACATGGGCGAGGCGTGCGACACCTTCCTCGCCGCCGTTTCGGCCTGCGCTGCGCCGCTGCTGGTCGTCTCGAACGAGGTCGGCCACGGGATCGTCCCGGAATACGCTCTCGGGCGCCGCTTCCGGGACGCTCAAGGCCAGCTCAACCAGCGCCTCGCGGCCCAAGCCGACACCGTGATCTTCGTCACGGCCGGGATCTCGCGCGTATTGAAAGAGGCAGGCGCATGAGCGTCTGGTGGGTGCGCCATGGCCCTACCCACGAGAAGGTCTTCACGGGGTGGCGCGACGTCCCCGCGGACCTCTCCGACCGCGCAGCCCTGGCACGTCTGTCGGACTTCCTGCCGCGCGAGGCCGCTGTCGTCTCCTCGGATCTTCAACGCGCGCGCGCCACGGCCGATGCCATCCAGGGCGCGCGTCGGCGGTTGCCTGACCATCCGGGCCTCCGAGAGATCGATTTCGGCAGCTGGGACGGCATGGCTTTCGACGCCATCGCGGCCCGTTGGCCGGATCTGTCGCGCCGCTTCTGGGAGGAGCCGGGAGACATCGCGGCCCCTGACGGCGAAAGCTGGAACGGGGCCGAGGCGCGGGTGAGTGCTGCCATCGACGGCATCGCTCGGGACATAGGCGGTCCGCTGATTGTGGTCGCACACTTTGGCGCCATTCTCACTCAGCTCCGCCGCGCGCGAGCCTGCAGCGCCTACGAGGTCCTCGCTCAGAAGATCGACAATCTCAGCGTGACGCACCTTCCCGGCGATAGGCCTCCCGAGATCATCAATCATTGCCCGTGATGGCATCCTTTCCGATTGCGAATTGGACGGCGCGGCGCAGAAGCGCGTAGGCTGCTGAGATGACGTATACCCTATACCTCGGCGATCGTGCCTACTCCTCCTGGTCTCTGCGGGCGTGGCTCATCGCCGAAATGGCGGGCAAGCCGGCCTCCTATCGCTGGGTCGACTTCAGCGGTGCCGATGTTCGCACGCAGCTTTCGCATGTCGCTCCGGCGCGAACCGTCCCGACTTTGGTGACCCCCGAGGGCGCGATCGTGAGCGAATCCCTCGCGATCGCGGAGGAGCTAGCGAGCCGATTTCCCGAGGCGGGCCTGTGGCCCGAAGACCCCGCGGCCCGCGCCATCGGCCGCACGCTCGCGGCGGAGATGAATACGAGCTTCGCGGCACTGCGTGACGCCTGCCCGATGAACTTGCGCGTGGCCTACAGCAGCTACCAGCCGACGGCAGAGGTGCTGGAAGATCTCTCGCGGATCGAAACGATATGGAGCGCCGCGCAAGACGCGACTGGGGGCCCGTGGCTCTGCGGCGCGTATTCGATTGCCGATGCCTTCTATGCCCCCGTGGCCATGCGCATCGCGGGTTACGGATTGCCCGTGGGACCAAAAGCGCAAGACTATGTCACGGCGCATCTGGCGCATCTCCCGTTCCGCCAGTGGCGCGCCATGGCCCTCGCAGAGGGCACGGAGTTGCAAAGGTACAAGCGGGACTATGAAACGAGAGCCTGGCCGGGACCCGAGCCAGCACCCGCTGAGGCCACGGAAGACGGGGCCGGCGCCTGCAACACGCGGTGCCCCTACTCGGGCGAGCCCGTGACGCACTTCCTCCGCTTCGCAAATACCACCTACGGCTTTTGCAACGCGTTCTGCCGGGACAAGACGGTCAATGACCCCGAGGCTTGGCCCGCCTTCACCGCGCTCTTGGCGGCGCAGGCTGCGCCGCCTACAAGTTAACCAATCCTTCAGACCTGCCACGGTACCGTTAACCAAGTTTTACGGGAGCCCGCATGGTCGCCGCCGCCTATACCGTCGCCTTCGAGGGCGTCGATGCCCGCCTCGTCGAGGTCCAATGCGCCGTCACGGCGGGCTTGCCGTCCTTCTCTATCGTCGGTCTGCCGAACAAGGCCGTGAGCGAAGCGCGGGACCGGGTGCGCGCCGCGCTCGACGCGCTGTCTATCGCGCTCCCTTCGAAGCGCATCACGATCAATCTATCGCCCGCCGACCTGCCCAAGGACGGGTCTCATTTCGACCTGCCCATCGCACTCGCCCTTCTGGCGGCGATCGACATGGTGCCGAAGGAGGACGTCGCACGCACGGTTGCCTTGGGCGAACTCTCGTTGAACGGCGATCTCGTCGGCGTGGTGGGCGCATTGCCTGCTGCCATGGCCGCGGCCCAGGAGGGGCGTCGCCTCCTCTGCCCCGCGGCCGTGGGCGCGGAAGCCGCATGGGTGGGCGCGACGGATGTCATTGCGGCGCACTCCCTGACCGCTGTCGTCCGACATTTCTCCGGGCAATCTCCCATCACGCCCGCGGACCCCGGCGAAGTCACGCTGCCCCACGGCTCCCGGGACATGGCCGAGGTGAAGGGACAGGAGCGCGCGAAACGGGCCGTGGAGATCGCCGCGGCGGGCCGGCATCACGTGCTGCTCGTCGGTGCGCCGGGCTCCGGCAAATCCATGATCGCGGCGCGCATTCCGGGGATCCTTCCGCCTTTGTCGGCCGCCGAGGCGCTCGAGACCTCGATGATCCACTCCTTATCCGGGCTTTTGGACGAGGGGGGCATCTCTCGCGCGCGCCCCTTCAGGGAGCCGCACCACACTGCATCCATGGCGGCCATCGTGGGCGGGGGCCGCGGCGCAAAACCCGGGGAGATTTCCCTCGCCCATAACGGTGTCCTGTTCATGGACGAGTTCCCCGAGTTCCCACGCACGGTGCTCGAGACGCTCCGGCAGCCCATCGAGACGGGCTCGGTCATGGTGGCCCGCGCCAATCACCACGTGCGCTATCCGTCCCGCTTCATGCTGATCGCGGCGGCAAATCCATGCCGCTGCGGGCAATCAGGCGAACCGGGCTTTGTCTGCAGTCGCGGCACGAAATGCGCAGAGGACTACATGGGACGGATCTCAGGGCCGCTCATGGACCGCTTCGACCTGCGCGTGGAGGTGCCGCCCGTGAGCTTCTCGGATCTCGATCTGCCGGCCACGGGCGAGACCTCCGAGGAGATCGGCGCCCGCGTCGCCAAGGCCAGGGCCAAGCAAGCCGAGCGATATTCAGAGAACGCAAGGACAGAGATGAACGCGGATATCGAAGGCAACCTCCTAGAGGAAGTCGCCGCACCGTCATCCGAGGGCAAGGACCTCCTGCGCCGGGCCGCGGAGAAATTCGGCTTCTCCGCCCGCGGCTATCACCGTGTCATGCGCGTGGCACGCACCATCGCCGACCTCGAAGATTCGGTCCCGGTGGAACGACACCACATCGCGGAGGCGATCAGCTACCGCCTGACCGTCGGTCCGCAGTAGCCACTCGCGCCTCGATGGCGTCCCAGATCTTTGCGGCGACGTTGATCCCGTCAAAACGCTCCAGCTCTTGGATGCCGGTGGGCGAGGTCACGTTGATCTCCGTGAGCCAGCCACCGATGACGTCGATGCCCACGAAGATCTGTCCATGCTCTCGAAGCTTCGGCCCGATCCGCGCGCAGATGTCCCTTTCGCGCTCTGTCAGGCCTATCTTCTCTGGTCGTCCGCCCACATGCATATTGGAGCGGGTTTCGCCCTGCGCGGGCACGCGATTGATCGCGCCCACGGGCTCGCCGTCCACGAGGATGATGCGCTTATCGCCCTCGCTGACATCGGGCAGAAACTTCTGGGCGATGAGCGGCTCTCGGTTGATGCCGGCAAATAGCTCGTGGAGGGAGGCGAGGTTGCCGTCCTCCGGGCGCAGACGAAAGACCCCCGCGCCGCCATTGCCGTAAAGCGGCTTTACGATGATGTCGCCATGGCGCTTGCGGAAGTCGCGGAGCGCTTCGAGCGATCGCGCGATCATCGTTGGTGGCGTCAGGTCGGTGAATTCCAGGACGAGCAGCTTCTCGGGGAAGTTGCGGACCCAGAAGGGATCATTGACCACCAAGGTGTCCGGGTGGACCATTTCCAGGAGATGCGTGGTGGTGATGTAGCCCATGTCGAACGGGGGATCTTGGCGGAGCCAGACCACGTCCAGATCGCGCAGGTCGCGGGTCTCCCACGGCCCGAAGCTGACGTGATTGCCCTTTTGGCGGGTCACGTTCACCGCCCGACCGGTCGCCGAGACTGCCCCGCTGTCAAAGACCAGACGGTCGGGCGTGTAAACGAAGAGCTCGTGGCCGCGGGCCTCCGCCTCTTCGGCCAGGCGAAAGGAGCTGTCGGCGTCGATATCGACATGCTCGATCGGGTCCATTTGGAATGCGACGCGCACAATGCTCTCCTGCTAACTCAGCGCTTTCATGGCGCAGGGTCGCGCGGGGTACAAGGTCAGGCGGCGAGGGCGTTTTCCAAGATGTGCATGGCGCCTGTGCTGTCACATGCTGCAAGATCGATCCGGCAGGCCGTCCGCAGCCCTTGCGGCATGAGCCCAAGAAACACGTTGGAGCTGTCGAGTAGCCTCTGTTGCTGGCGTCGGCCCAAGGCGGATAGCGCCTGATCCATGTGCTTCGCGCATTTCACTTCGACGAAAACGAGCGCGCCGTCATCGTCCTCAAGGATCAGGTCGATCTCCCCATGCGGTCCTCTCCAACGCTCGGCCATCAGGTGGTATCCCATCGCCTCATAACGCCGTGCGACGGCTGCTTCCGCCGCCATGCCTTTCACATGGGAGACAAGGCCCCGGACGGCGCGATCGTGGCTCAGTTCGCTTCTCCCGATTTGAGCCGCAGAGCTCTTTGGTAAACATCACGACGAGGCAGGCCGAGGCTTCCTGCCACGGCGTCTGCGGCATCCTTTACGCGCATGGTGGTTAACGCCTCAATAATCGCCGCATCCACGTCAGCTTCCACCGGCGCGTTTTCTTCGGCCGGAGCGAGCAAAATCACGAGCTCTCCTTTCGGCGTGGACGCGCCAAAATGCTCGGCGAGGTCATCGAGGGTGCCAGACCTGACCTCTTCAAACCTCTTCGTGAGCTCGCGGCAGACAACGGCGACCCTGTCCGGACCGAGGGCATCGCGCGCATCAGAGAGGCAATCCGCGATCCTGCGCGGTGTCTCGTAGAAGACGGAGGTGTCGCGCACGCGAGAAAGCTCAGTCAGAAATGCGATGCGCGCCGTTCGGGCCGGGGGCGCAAAACCCCGAAACGAAAACCGGTCTGTCGGCAGGCCCGCCACCGAAAGTGCCATTGTCAGCGCCGAGGGGCCCGGCGCAGCCGTGACCGCGACGTCCTTTGCGCGAGCCTCGCTCACGAGGGTGTAGCCCGGATCGGCGATAAGTGGCGTCCCGGCATCCGTCGCGTAGGCGACCGACTGCCCGGCCAACATGGCATCTAGAAGCCTCTGCCGATCGGCGCTCTTTGAATGATCGTGGAAGGCATGAATCCGGCGACCCTCCAGAGGGATCCCATGAATATTCATGAGTTTCAGCAGCATACGCGTGTCCTCTGCCGCCAGAAGATCGGCGGAGGCCAGCGTATCGAGCGCGCGCAGTGTTATATCGCGGGCATTGCCGATGGGTGTCGAGACCAGATGCAATCCGGGCGCGAGCGTCGTCTTCCGGTAATTCATGACTCGACCCCACCCCCCCGGCGACTATGATGCGGCGCAACGCGGGCGGCGTGGCCTGCACACTACAAAGGGCGACATGATGGTGGCGGGTTTCATGGGAATTGGCAACGCGGCACGGGCATGCTTCGCCCTCCTGACATCTCTCTTCCTGCTGGCATGCGAGCCCATTCCGGTGACGACCGGCCCCATCGGTGGACAGGGGGGCAGCTCAGTCGACGTGGCGCTGCTCGTCCCCTCCGGCTCCGGCACGGCCGAGCTCGACGCAATCGCGGCCAGCCTCGAGCGTGCCGCTCGGCTTGCCGCGGGGGACCTCAACGGTGTCGACGTGAACCTCACGGTTCTCAGCACGCAGCGCAACGCGGCTACGGCCGTCGCGGCGGCGCAGCAAGCCGTGTCAAATGGCGCGGATGTCATCCTTGGACCACTCGACGGGGAAATCGCGGCGGCCGTCGGCCTTGCAGTCCGTGGCTCGAACACGTCGGTTCTGACCTTCTCGAACAACACCGCGATTGCAGGCGGAAACGTCTACCTCCTCGGACAGACGTTCGAGGATAGTGCCAGCCGAGTGGCTCGCTTTGCTTCAACCCAAGGGCTGAACAACGTCATGGTTGTGCATGCCCAGACGGTCGCCGGAGAAGCCGGGCGTTCGGCGGTGACACAAGCTCTCGTCCGCAACGGCCTCGGGATTGCGGGGACGGAAAGCTACGAGAACACCCGCCCCGGCATCTCCTCTGCTGCGAGCCGCATTCGCGGCACGGCTGCGGCCACGGGGGCGGACGCGATTTTCCTGACGTCAAACACCGCCGGCGCGCTGCCGATCCTCGCGGACCTTCTGCCCGAAGCGGGACTTGCGCCCGATACGATCCAGTATCTGGGGTTGTCGCGCTGGGACCTCGATACCCGGCTCTTCAGCTTTTCGGGCGTGCAGGGCGGCTGGTTCTCCATGCCGGACCGCGCCCGCGCCCGGGCATTCTCTAATCGCTACAGCGCGGCTTACGGCTCGAACCCGCATCCGCTGGCGTTCACCGCCTATGACGGCATTGCGATCATCGGCGCCCTTGTGAACCAAAGCGACGTGCGCGCGCTCAATGGTGCCGGGCTCACACGCCCCCAAGGCTTCCAGGGCTCCACCGGCATCGTCCGTCTGCGCGCCAATGGGACGAACGAGCGCGGGCTGGCCATCGGATCCATCCAGGGCGGCCAGGTCGTGACGCTCGATGCCGCTCCCCAAAGGTTTGGCGGCGCTGGCCTCTGAGAACGGCACACCACCGTTCCTAGGAGCGGAGCTGGACGCAGCGGACGTCGGGTCTTCAGGGCCCGCCATGGAGGTCGGGCTTTCCGCGCCCGCGCCCGAAGCGCTCGATGTCGCGCAGCTCTCCATGGAAATCATGCAGCGCGTGGCTGATCTCAGCGATCCCGTGGACCGCCGCCGGGCCATCGTGGCGACCATCTCGCCAGCCCTGTCCCGCGCCAGATCCAACATCGCGGACCGCTTCCACGAGACGCCGCGCCGGTCGGGCGAGGCGACCACGGCCTATGCGCGCATCACCGACGAGGTCGTACGACTGGCCCATGACATGGCGGCGGCGCATCTCGTCCCCGGGCCAGAGATCCCCGCCGAGGAGAACATGGCAATCCTCGCCGTGGGCGGCTACGGCCGGGGCGAGATGGCTCCCTTCTCGGATGTGGACCTGCTCTTCTTGACGCCCACGAGCGGGGCGACGCGGGCCGAGGCAGTCGTGGAGCAGATGCTCTACATCCTGTGGGACCTGAAGCTCAAAGTGGGACACGCCACACGCAGTGTTCGGGAGTGTATCCGGTTGGCGCGGGAGGACTACACGATCCGCACGAGCCTCGTGGAAATGCGCGATCTCGGCGGCAACCCGGCCCTCTTCGAAGACCTCCGCAGCAAGCTCTGGACGGACCTCTTTCGCTCCACGGCCCGCGATTTCATCGAGGCCAAGCTCGAAGAGCGGAGCGCGCGACACCGCAAGCAGGGCGGGCAGCGCTACGTTGTCGAGCCCAACGTCAAGGAGGGAAAAGGCGGTCTGCGCGATCTCCAGTCCCTTTTCTGGATCGCAAAATACATCCACGGCGTCAGCAATGCAGCAGACCTCGTTCCGCTCGGCCTGTTCACGAAGGAGGAGTTCGAGACCTTCCTCAAGGCCGAGCAGTTCCTGTGGGCCATCCGTTGCCATCTCCATCTCATTACGGGGCGCGCGGCTGACCAGCTTACCTTCGACCTGCAGGTCGAGGTGGCCGAACGGATGGGCTACGAGGACGGTCGCGGCAGGCGCGGCGTGGAGCGCTTCATGCAGGACTACTTCCGCCAGGCCACGCAGGTGGGAGACCTCACGCGGATCTTCCTGACGGCCCTCGAAGAAGCCCATGTGAAGACCCAACCCGCGCTGGTGAGGCTTTTCCAGCGGACAAAGACGGCCAATCCGCCTTACGCCATCAAGCAGAACAGGCTGACCATCGGCAGGACCGATGATTTCCTGTCAGACAAGCTCAATCTCCTGCGCCTCTTCGAAGAAGCGCTCCGCACCGGCACGCTCATCCATCCCGATGCCATGCGCATCGTCTCCGCGAGCCTGCCCCTCGTGGACGACGCCATGCGGCGCGACCCGGTGGCCTGCCAGATCTTTCTCGATACCCTTCTCAGGCACGGCAATCCGGAGCGGGCGCTCAGGCGCATGAACGAGGTCGGCATGCTCTCGGCATTCTTGCCCGAGTTCGAGCCCATCGTGGCGATGATGCAATTCAACATGTACCACGCCTACACCGTCGACGAGCACACGATCCAATGCATCAAGACCCTCGCCCAGATCGAGCGGGGCGAACTTGAAGAAGATCTGCCGGTGGTCTCCTCGATCCTGAGATCCGGGCGCGTGAACAGGAAGGTGCTCTATGTGGCGCTCCTCTGCCACGACATCGGGAAGGGACGGCCCGAAGATCACTCGATCCTCGGCGCGCGGATCGGGCGCGAGGTGGCCACGCGGCTCGGACTGAAAAAGAAGGAGGTGGAAACGGTCGAATGGCTGATCCGCTACCACCTCCTGATGTCGGACATGGCGCAAAAGCGCGACATCGCCGATCCTCGGACGGTGCGGGATTTCGCCAAGGCCGTGAAGACGGTGAAACGGCTGGATCTCCTCACCGTGCTGACCGTGTGCGACATCCGCGGCGTCTCGCCAAGCACATGGAACAACTGGAAGGCCGTCCTGATCCGTGCGCTTTACCGGCAGACGAGGCGCGGGCTCGAGGATGGCATGGAGGCGCTCAACCGCGAAAACCGCGGCGCGGAGGCCAAACGAAACCTCGCAGCCGCGCTTCCGCATTGGTCGGAGACAGAGCTCCGCCGCGAACAGGCACGGCACTATGGCCCTTACTGGCAGGGCCTTCATGTCACGGCGCATGTCGTCTTTGCCGAGCTCCTGAAGGATATCGGCGACGAGGAAGTGCGCGTGGACCTCCAGCCGGACGAGGAGCGCGACGCCACGCGGGTCTGCTTTACGATGGCTGACCATCCCGGGATCTTTGCGCGCATGACCGGCGCGCTCGCCCTGGTGGGCGCGAACGTGGTCGATGCGCGAACCTTCACGACCAAGGATGGGTTCGCCGTGGCGGCGTTCTGGGTGCAGGACGCCGAGGGCGCGCCCTACGAAGCGTCGCGCCTGAAGCGGCTGGAAGGCATGATCCACAAGACGCTCGGCGGTGTCGTGGTGGCCCAGGAAGCGCTGAAGGACCGGGACAAGCTCAAGAAACGCGAGCGTCCCTTCACCGTGCCGACGCATATCACGTTCGATAACGAAGGCTCAGATATCTACACGATCATCGAAGTGGACACGCGCGATCGCCCCGGCCTTCTTCACGATCTGTGCCGGACCCTCGCGGGGGCCAACATCTACATCGCGAGTGCTGTGATCGCGACCTACGGCGAACAGGTCGTCGACAGTTTCTACGTGAAGGACATGTTCGGGCTGAAGCTCCACGCCGAGGGACGCCAGCGCTCGCTCGAGAAGAAGCTTCGCGAGGCGATCGCCCTGGGCGCGGAGCGAGCGCGCGGATGAGGCGAAGACACGGCGCGCGATCCGCACGGCGGATCCAAGCCTTTCTCTGGGGTCAACGTGGCCATGACCGCGCTCGCATGAGCCTCCTCAACGCTACTGGACCCATGGAAGAGTTTTGCGAAAACTCTTCCGTGCGCGGCGGTGGCGCGCTTCGCGCGCGACCTCGGACGCATCCTGCAGGAGCGCATTGCCGATGATGCGGGCGCTGGCGACTGTGGGTCTCTGGACCATGCTCAGCCGCGTCCTCGGCTTCGTCCGCGACATCATGATCGCGGCCTTTCTCGGCGCCGGGCCCGTGGCCGAGGCCTTCGTCATTGCCTTCGCACTTCCGAACATGTTCCGCCGGTTCTTCGCGGAAGGTGCCTTCAACATGGCCTTCATTCCGCTTTTCTCGAAGAAACTCGAGGCAGGGGATGATCCCGACGGCTTCGCACGGGACGCCCTGACGGGGCTGGGGCTCGTCCTCGTCCTCTTCACCCTTGTAGCTATGCTCGCGATGCCCTGGCTCGTTCTTGCCATGGCGTCGGGCTTTGCCGGCGATGAGCGATTTGACCTCGCCGTGACGTTCGGACGGATCGCCTTTCCCTACATTCTCTTCGTCTCGCTTGCGGCGCTGGCATCGGGCGTCCTCAACGCCAACCGGCATTTCGTGGCCGCGGCCGCCGCGCCTGTCCTCCTCAACGCACTCTTCATCGGGGCCCTTCTCCTGGCGGGCACCCTCGGATGGCCCGCGGGCCTCACACTCGCCTGGACGGTGCCGCTCGCGGGCCTCGCGCAGCTCGCTCTGGTCTGGGAGGCGGCGCGGCGCGTGGGATTTCGGCTGCTGCCGCGACGCCCCCGGCTCACGCCCGAACTGAAACGCCTCGCGATCATCGCCGCGCCCGCGGCGCTGGCTGGCGGGGTGGTGCAGGTCAACCTCCTCGTCGGTCGACAGGTCGCGAGCTACTTCGAAGGCGCGGCGGCATGGCTCTACTATGCCGACCGCCTCTACCAATTACCGCTCGGCGTCGTCGGCATTGCCATCGGTGTCGTTCTTTTGCCTGACCTTTCGCGGCGGCTTCAAGCCGGGGACGAGGCGGGAAGTCAGCAGGCGTTCTCCCGGGCGACGGAGGTGTCCATGGCGCTCACGCTGCCCGCGGCGGTGGCGCTCTTGATCATCCCGCTTCCCCTCATCTCTGTGCTGTTCGAGCGGGGGGCCTTCACGAGAGACGACGCCCTGCCCACGGCGCTTGCCTGTGCGGTTTACGGTGCAGGGCTTCCTGCCTTTGTTTTGCAGAAGGTCCTGCAGCCGCTCTACTTCGCGCGCGAAGATACGCGCAGTCCGTTTCGATATGCTCTGGTGGCGCTCGGGATAAACGCGGTTCTCGCGATCGGGTTCGCATCGTTGGCCGGGTTTCTGGCAGCGGCGATTGGTGCGACGGTTGCGGGCTGGGGGATGGCCTGGCTGCTTTGGCGGGGGACCCGGCCCATGGGGCCATCGGCAGCCCTCGATGATCGCGTGAAAGAGCGTCTTCCGAGGATTTTGATCTCCTCTGCGATCATGGGCGGCGTGCTGCTCGTCGGAGCATGGCTTTTGGAGGGTGCGCTCCGCCTGCCCGGCTGGCGATACGCGGCACTCGCAGCGCTGATCTTGGCCGGTGCTCTCAGTTACGCGGCTGCCGCTCAGGCCACGGGGGCTTTTCAGCTCTCGGAGTTACGCGCGGGGCTCAGGCGCTCAGCGCCGCCTGATCCAACGCAGTAGGCCCCCGGGCGCCATGGCTGCCGCCGTAAGGAAACCGATGCCCGCGCCCCCGAGATCTGCGAGCCACCACGGCGGGCCCGCGAAGATCACGCCGAAGACGAGCTGGAGCGCCGCGAGGACGCCCACCAGCCGAAAGGCCTGCAGCTTGTTTTCATTGGCGTGCTCGAGGGACAGGAAAAGGATGAACGTGTAGGCCCCAAGGAGGCCGTATGCGCCGGGGAAAGACCCGACAAGAACACCTTGATCAGGAAAGACCGTGCCGTAGAGCACCGCCGCCCCTGCGGCACTGACGAGGTAGATCAGAAGCGCCCGCGCCCCGCCGATGACATCCCCGACGAACTTGCCGAAAGCGAGGATGAACACGCAGGCGAAGACGGCACTGACAAAGCTCTGGTTCAGGAAGGCGTAGCTCACCACGCGGGCCACGCCGTCAAATGACCATTGGCCCGTTTCCCCCATGAACGCCCACAGTCGCGGCGCAAAACCGAAGTCCGTCACGGCCAAGACACGCCATGCCTCGGCTTGTGGGCCGCCAATGATGCCTCGCGTCCCCGCCAGAAAGAGGATCTCGATCCCGATCACCAGGGCGGTAAGGGCAAGGATCGCCGGAGGGACATTGTTGATGGGCGAGGGCACCTCTTGAGGATCTGACATGGCGGGTTCCTTGACGGGTCTTCAACCCCGGCTTAAGCGATGCGCCGCAGGCTCACCAGAGGAATGCCCCATGGCCGATTTTACGAAGCGGATCCTATCCGGTGTCCAGCCCTCGGGCGGCCTCACGCTCGGCAACTACCTCGGGATGATCCGGCCCTCGGTCGCGCTGCAGGACAGTGGCGAGTTCGAAACGCTCTACTGCATGGTCGACCTCCACGCGATCACCGTCTGGCAGGACCCGGATAAACTCCGCCAACAGACACGGGAACTCGCGGCCGGCTTCATCGCGTCGGGCATGGACCCCGCGAAATCCACGCTCTTCAACCAAAGCCAAGTGCCCGAGCATGCGCAGCTTGGCTGGGTGTTTTCCTGCGTGGCGCGGATGGGGTGGATGCAGCGCATGACCCAGTGGAAGGACAAGGCCGGAAAGAACGCGCAGAATGCCTCGCTCGGGCTCTTTGCCTACCCGGCGCTCATGGCTGCCGATATCCTCGTCTATCACGCCACACACGTGCCGGTGGGTGATGACCAAAAACAGCACCTCGAACTCACGCGGGACATCGCGATCAAGTTCAACAATGACTTCGGTGTGGATTTCTTCCCCGTCACAGAGCCGCTCATCGGCGATGCCGAGGCGCGGATCATGAGCCTGCGCGACGGGACCAAGAAAATGTCGAAATCCGATCCCTCGGATATGAGCCGGATCAACCTGACCGACGGGCCCGACGAGATCGCCAAGAAATTCCGAAAGGCCAAGACAGACCCTCTGCCCCTCCCCGAGACGGTGGAGGGCCTCTCCGAGCGCCCCGAGGCGAGAAATCTGGTGAACATCTACGCGTCCCTTGCAGGCACTGATGCAGCGGGCGTGCTCGCAGAGTATGGCGGCCAGCAATTCGGCAGCTTCAAACCCGCGCTCGCGGACCTCGCCGTGGAGACGATGGGCCCCATCGGCAAGGAGATGGGCCGCCTGATGAGCGATACCGGCGAGATCGATCGGATGCTCGCCGGCGGGGCTGACCGCGCCCGCGCCATCGCGGCGCCAATTCTTGCCAAGACCTACGACATTCTGGGCATGGTGAGGTAGCGCACCGAAGCTGGAACGGGCCACGCCTCGAGAGGCAAGGCGCGATGTCAGGTCTGGGAAGACGCGCAGTGCGCGACGGGATGCGCGAGCGACCGCAGGTCACGAATCTGATACGTGCGCGGTCTAGCCTTCGCGCGTGGCAATTGTGGTCACACGTGGGTCCCGTCCCCCTCCCTCCGCGCTCCCATTTCAAAGCGTGCGGGAGCCCGCCCCAACGCGTCTGCCCCATGTCCCCAGACGCTGCGCCCCCGCTCTCCCAGCGGGGGCGCTTTTGCTTGCGCGGCCCCCATGCTCCAGCCAGACTACGCCGCAAGGGAGAGACGACATGCGCAAGTTCCTCGTGGTGCTCGATGACAGCCGCGAATGCCTCAACGCCATGCGTTTCGCGGCCATGCGTGCGGCCAATACCGGCGGTGGAGTCGCCGTCCTCGCCATCATTCCTCCAGACGAGTTCAACCATTGGATCGGCGTGGGCGAGGTGATGCGCGCGGAGGCGCGCGAGAGAATAGAAGCCCATTTCGAGGTCTTCGCGAAATGGATGCGGGACAGGCAGGGCATTGATCCCGAGCTCATCATTCGCGAGGGCGAGGCTGTGCCGGAAATCATGGCCCAAGTCAGGGAGGATGGAGAGATCGGCGTCCTCGTTCTCGGCGCGGGCACTGATTCCGGCGGGCCGGGCCCCCTGGTCACTCAGCTGTCCAAGAACTCCGGCTCGCTCGAAATCCCTGTCACGATTGTCCCCGGAGACATGTCGAAAGAGCGGCTCGAGGCCGTCACCTGAGCGCCAACGGTTAACCGATCCTTACCGCCACGCGCGTCAGGGGCGAAAGGTTGCTAACCATTAACACTTACCCCTTTCCGGCGAACCAGCACGGAAAGGATGCCCCATGATCCGCTTCATCTACGGTGACCAACTCGACACGTTCCCGAAGCTCAAGCGCAGCATGCACGAGGACCGGGCCTGGCAATTCAAGACGCGGCTCGGATGGGATGTGTCCGTCGACGAGAACGGGCGGGAGACGGACGCCTATGACGCGCTCAACCCGCTCTACGTCATCTGGGAGAACCAGGACGGCAGCCATGGCGGTTCGATGAGGCTCCTGCCCACGACCGGGCCAACCATGGTCAATGATCACTTCCTGCACCTCACGGAGGGCGTTCGCGTTGCGTCGCCTCGGATCTGGGAGTGCACGCGGTTTTGCCTTTCGCAAAACGCCTCGCCCCGGACCGCGGCGGCCTTGATGCTCGCGGGCGGCGAGATCCTCGAGGGCTTCGGGCTCCTGTCCTATGTGGGCGTATTCGATGCGCGCATGGTCCGCATCTATTCCCGCATCGGCTCCTCACCGGAAATTCTCGGCTCGGAAGGCAAGGGACGCGAGATGATCGCTGTGGGGCTGTGGCACTTCGACAAGGCCGCACAGGCCCGTGTCGCGCGGCAGGCCGGCGCGAGCCCGACCATGGCGCGCCACTGGTTCAACCGCGCCTTCGGCCATGCCATCGCCCGAGACGTCGCGGCCTAGGGGAAAGCCTCTTCCGCTCTGGTGACGCTTCCCCGAGCCGCCTATGGTCGCGGCCATGACCGCGCTCATGCTCTCCTCAGACCAGGCCGAGGCCCACGACACGATTGCCCAGAGCCTGAGACAGGCCGGGGTCGATCTCGATGAAGGGACACTCCTGCCCCCCCGGGACGGGCAGGAGAGCGTGCTCGCCGTCATCGGGAAAGCTGGATCGGGCAAGACGCTTCTTCTGGCCGAACTCTACAAGGCACTCCATGCCGCCGGCGTCGAGGTCGTGAGCGGGGACTACGAGGGGCGCAAGCGCAAGGACCGCCGGACGCTCGCAATCCTCGCACCTACCAACAAGGCGGCCTCCGTCCTGCGGATGCGGGGCGTGCCTGCCACGACGATCCATCGCATCCTCTACACGCCTGTCTACGACCCCGAATACGAGCGCATCGCGGACTGGCTCGCCGGCAATGGCGAGAAACCCGAAATAGAAGGGCTGACCGAGGAAGCGCTCGCCCGCGCGGCGCGCTTCTACGAGGGCAACAAGTCCATGCCCGGCGCGCTCGCGGCCGCGGGCCTGCGGGGATCGGACTTCATCACCGGCTGGAAACGGCGCGAAGATCCACTCGATATCGGCTTCATTGATGAAGCCTCGATGCTCGACACGCGGCAATTCGAAGACCTGAAAGAAATCTTTCCCACGCTTCTTCTCTTTGGGGACCCCGCACAGCTTGCACCAGTGAACCAGTCGGGCTCCATGGTCTTCGACGGGCTCCCGGAACCGCGCAAGCTCAGCCTCGGGCGCGTCCATCGGCAAGCGGAAGACAATCCGATCCTCGATCTCGCGCACGCGCTCGCCGATCCGGCGCTCGAGTTCCACGATTTCGAGCAGATGGTGGGCGAGGCTGCCCAAAGAGATGACCGCGTGGTCCTCGCCCAGCGGGTGGAAGCGGACATGATGGCCCGCTCGCCCGTGCTCGTGTGGCGCAATCAAACTCGCATTCGCCTGATTCAGGCCTTTCGCGGCGCCTACGGCGCCCCGGAAGACGACCTCATCGAGGGTGAGCCGCTCATTTGCGACGGCATCGAGCTCCCCATGAAGCATCGCAAGAAGAGGTTGGACCTCGAAGCGCGGGGGCTGATCAAGGGCGCGCAGGTCATCTACATGGGCCCGGGGCGAAGACCAGGCTTCTCCCGTCTTCACGTCGTCGGAGCGCAGGACCCTCAGGTCAATGCCGCCAGCATCGTGAAGATCGAGAAGCCGGACGAGGAGGAGCCTTTCATCCCCTTCGCGGCCCGGATGGGGGCCACCTTTCTCCATGGTGCCGCGGTCACGATCCACAAGGCGCAGGGCAGCCAGTGGGACGACGTGCAAGTCTTTGCACCCGACATCTTCGTGGCTGCGAGGATGGGGCGCATGGAGGCGGGAACGCAGCTTTGGAAGCGGCTGGCCTACGTTGCCATAACACGCGCGTCCGAGCGCCTGCACTGGGTGGTGCGCAACAGGCTGGCCAAACCCACCGGACCGCTGGCGGTAGATGATCTCACTCCAGCCTCGGTCCCGCTTGAGCTCACGGAAGGCGAGGCATGAAGACAATCCTCATCACGGGCGCCAGTCAGGGCATCGGAGCTGCAACGGCAGAGGTCTTTCTCGACGCGGGTTGGCATGTGGGGCTCATGGCCCGGCGCCGCGAGCCGCTCGAGGCCATGGCCGAGGGTCGCGCGGCCACGGTCCTGCCCGCCGATGTGACGAACGAGGTGCAGGTTGACACCGCAGTCTCCACGCTCGTCGCCCGCACCGGCCGCCTGGACGCGCTCTTCAACAATGCGGGCATGTTCGGTCCGCAGACCACCATCGATGAGGTGAGCTTTGACGCCTGGCGGGAGGTGGTGGATGTTAACCTGCACGGCATGTTCCTCGCGGCCCGTGCGGCCTTTCGCCAGATGCGTACACAATCCCCCCAGGGCGGGCGCATCATCAACAACGGTTCGATTTCCGCGCATACGCCCCGTGAAGGCTCGGTGGCCTACACGACGACGAAGCATGCCATCACCGGCCTGACGAAGACGCTTTCACTCGATGGACGCGACTTCGACATCGCGTGCGGGCAGATCGACATCGGCAACGCGCGGACGCCCATGGTCGAGGAGCTGGATGCCCGCCGCGAAGCCAAGGGACTTTCGAAAGTCCCTTCCATGCACGTGATGGAAGCCGCGCGCGCCGTGCTGCACATGGCGGAGCTGCCGCCGGAAGCAAACGTCCAGTTCATGACCGTGATGGCCACCAAGATGCCGTTCATCGGCCGCGGGTGAAAAGCCGCTTTGAGGCGGCTTCAACCGCCATCCATCTTTTGAGGGTTCCTCAGCTTCGGACGAGGCGGAACGCGGCGGAGGCGAGCCATCCTGCGGCGATGGCGATGACGAGGGACATGATCCCATAAACCAACGGCCGGTCATGCGCCAAGTTGTAGAGAAAGCGCTCAAGACCCACTTTCTCGACCGCAATCGTCGTCTCGAACGTGCTGACCACCTCGCGATTGCGGGTGAGGAAAATGCGCACGGCATAGTCCCCCTCCACAAGGTTCGCTGGAAGGCCCACGGAGGCGCGCAGGAGAGTTTCCTCGAGGACCGTCACCCCGCTCTCATCTCGATTGTAAGTGCCTTCGGATTGCCTGATGCGGATCAGCGCCTCCCGAAAATCTGTCGGGTTGTCTACCTGTCCGGCTGCACCGACGAGCCGGATCGCACGGGCCTTTGAGATACCATGGCGCAGATCCTCCGTATGGCTCAGCACGTCAAAAAGCGGTGCGGAAGATGCGATCGCGTAGAAAGAAGGCGCGGCGTCCACCTCGACCTCTGCCATGTTCACCCAGATCCCGGCTACGCGGTCCTTGCGCCTGACCGTCACTGGCTCCGACGGCCCGGATACGGTGACGACAGCCTCGAGGGGGAAGGTCACGTCGACCAGCCCGCCACGGCGCACCGCGCCGAAGATCAGGATCTCGGAGCCGGTGAACGTGGTCGTGATCGCAACTTGCTTCTGGCTCAGATCGGCAACGATATCCTCCTGGGCCAACACCGGACCTGCCCAGAGGAGAAGGAGGCAGAGGGCTCGGATCAATGCCCGTCCTCCCCGATGGAGTAGAGTTCATCGGGCATCAGAAGCAGGTCCATTGCCAAGCGTCCACAAACGAGGAGGACCATCCCGGCAAGGAGGATGCGCAGCTGTTCAGCTTTGAGCCGCGCTCCAATCATCGTACCGAATTGCGCTCCGATGACGCCTCCCACGAGGAGCAGCACGGCAAGCACCACGTCCACCGTGAAATTGGTGGTTGCATGCAGGAGCGTCGTGAAACCGGTGACGAAAATGATCTGAAAGAGCGAGGTGCCCACAACGACCTTCGTGGGCATGCCAAGCAGGTAAATCATGGCCGGGACCATGATGAAGCCGCCTCCGACCCCCATGATCGCCGCGAGAATACCGACAACAAGCCCGACGAGCAGCGGTGGGATCACGGAGATATAAAGACCGGACACCCGAAAGCGCATCTTGAAAGGGAGCGCGTGAATGAGCCCGTGCTTCTTTCGCACCGGACGCGCCGCTGGCTGGCGCGCGCGGCGGATGGCATTGAGGCTCTCGACGAACATGAGCGACCCGACGACACCGAGGAACACGACGTAGCTGAGCCGCACGAGGAGATCGACCTGCCCCAAGGCACGCAGCGTGTTGAAGATGACCACGCCCACGGCCGCCCCGACAAGGCCGCCAACGAGCAGGACCGTCCCCATCTTGAGATCCACAGATCTGCGCCTCAGATGCGCGAGGACGCCTGAAAAGGACGACGCCACGATCTGATTGGCCTCGGTGGCGACGGCAACAGCCGGGGGGATGCCGATGAAGAAGAGCAGCGGGGTCATGAGGAACCCGCCGCCCACGCCAAACATTCCCGAGAGCACGCCCACCGCGCCGCCCAACCCCAAGAGGAGAAAGGCGTTCACCGACACCTCGGCGATGGGGAGGTAAATCTGCATAGGTGATGTCTCGAGCGACTTTTCCCATGCATGACACGGGTCTAGGGCGCGCGTCCACTCTCTGCTGCGATGCGGCGGGGCTCAGCGCTCCTTCACGTAGGGCTGCCCGCCTGCCCGCGGTGGGATGGCCTTGCCCACGAAGCCCGCGAGGATCACCACCGTCAGGATGTAGGGCAGCGCGTCCATGAACTCGACGGGGACCACAAAGAGGCCGAGATCGAGATTCTGGAAGCGCAGTGCGATCGCCTGAAGGAAGCCGAAGAGCAGGCAGGCATAGAGCGCGTACCATGGCCGCCACTTGGCGAAGATAAGCGCGGCAAGTGCGATGTAGCCGCGCCCCGCTGTCATCTCTTTCACAAAGCCAGCCTGAAGGGATGTCGCGAGATAGGCGCCCGCGATGCCGCAAAGGACACCGCAGATCGCGACGGCCGCGAACCGCAAACCCACCACGGAGACGCCAGCAGTATCCACGGCTGCCGGGTTCTCTCCCACTGCGCGCAGTCGCAGGCCGAAGCGGGTTCGGAACAGGACGTACCAAGAGATCGGCACCATCGCCAACGCGAGGTAGACGATCGCGGTGTGACCGGAGACGAGCTCGGAATAGACGGGCCCCACGACCGGCACGGGGATGATGGCCTCAGCGAATGGCCATTCCCAAGGAGAAAAACGCCCTGCCCCAGAAAGCGACGGCGTCCTGCCGCCTTGGGCAAACCAGGCTTGCGCGATCAGGACGGTGAGCCCGGAGGCCAAGAAGTTGATCGCGACCCCCGAGATCAACTGGTTGCCGCGGAAGGTGATCGAGGCGAGCCCGTGGATCGCGCTGAGTGCCATGGAAGCTGCGACGCCGGCCAGTAGGCCCAGCCATACTGATCCCGTGACGAAGGCCACCGCCGCGCTGAGAAACGCGGCGGCCAACATCTTGCCCTCGAGGCCAATGTCGAAAATACCGGCGCGCTCGGAATAAAGCCCCGCGAGGCAAGCAAGCAAAAGGGGCGTTGCAAGACGGATCGTGGAATCGAGTATCTGGAGAAGCGTCGCGAAATCCATGGGCTTACTCCGCCGGCGTGGTGGCTTTGGGCGGTGCGGTCTGGCGGCGCCGGTTGAAGAGGGCCTCGACGGGCATCCGCACCATGTTGTCGAGCGCACCGGTGAAGAGGATCACGAGCGCTTGGATCACGATGATGAGCTCAGTGGGGATCGACGTCCAGAAGGCCAGCTCTGCGCCGCCCTGGACTAGGAAGCCGAAGAGGAGACCTGCGAGGAGGATGCCAAGCGGATGTGACCGCCCCATGAGCGCGACGGCGATCCCGATGAATCCGGCATTCTGAACAGAATTGTTCACCAGGCGCTCCGCCTCTCCCATCACGGTGTTGACGGCCATGAGCCCGGCCAAACCGCCCGAAATGAGCATCGTGATCATGATGATCTTGGTCGGGGAAATACCGGCGTAGCGCCCGGCTGGCTCTGATTTTCCGTAGGCACGGATTTCGAAGCCGAGAGGCGTGCGCCACAAGAGAAGCCAGACACCATAGGCGGCAAGAAGCGCGAGAAAGAGCGACACATTGGCGGGCGCGCGTTCGAATGCCTCGACGCCCACGAGGGCCGCGATGTCTTCGAGGGTCGGAAGGTGGGCACCTTCGGGGAAGCGCGCCGAGGAGCTCTCCATTTGGCCCACGGGCTTCAGGCCGTTGTTCAGCAAATAGATGATGAGCGCGAAGGCGATGTAATTGAACATGATCGTCGTGATGACGATGTGACTGCCACGCTTTGCCTGCAGGTACGCGGGGATCAGGGCCCAACCTGCGCCGAAGAGCGCGCCACCCGCGATGGCTGCCGGGAGCGCGAGTGTCCAATGGGGCCAAGGCAAGGCAAGGCACACGAGCGCAACACCGAGGCCACCGAGCGTGGCCTGGCCTTCCCCGCCGATGTTGAACAGCGAGGCATGGAACGCGACGGCCACGGCGAGGCCCGTGAAGATGAAGTTGGTCGCGTAATAGAGTGTGTAGGACCACCCATTGGATGAGCCGAGCGCCCCGTCGATCATGTAACCCAAGGCTTCAAGGGGGTTTTCCCCGATCCCGAGGATCACCAGCGCCGAAAGGACGGCTGCAAGCAAAAGCGAGATGAGGGGCACGAGCAAAACATCTGCCCAGCGCGGCATCCTATCCATGGAAGTTACCTCTCTGCGGGCAAGGGTATCTGCGCGCCTCAGGGGCGCTTTGCATTGAAGCGTCCACGGCCGTCACGCCGCGGCCTCGGGGGCGACGCCGGCCATGAGGAGGCCGAGCTCGCCCTCATCGGTCTGGTCAGGCATCCGCTCCCCCATGATCTTGCCGTCGAACATGACCGCGATCCGGTCCGACAGGCTCAGGATCTCGTCGAGTTCCACGGACACGAGCAGGATCGCCTTCCCCTGGTCACGCAAGGCAACGATTTGCTGGTGGATGAACTCGATGGCGCCGATATCCACGCCACGCGTGGGCTGACCGATGAGGAGGAGATCGGGGTTCCGCTCGATCTCTCTCGCGAGCACGATTTTCTGCTGGTTCCCACCTGAGAAGTTCTTGGCGGCAAGCTTTGGGTTGGGCGGCCTGACGTCGAAGCGCTCCATCTTTTCCGCCGTGTCACTGCGGATACCGGCATTGTCCGTGAAGAGACCGCGCGTATAGCGCCCATCCTTGTGGTAGCCGAAAGCCGTGTTTTCCCAGGCCATGAAATCCATGATCAGGCCCTCGCGCTGGCGATCCTCGGGCACATGCGCAATGCCTCTCGCGCGGCGCGATTGCCCGTCAGACTTTGCTCCCGTGAGGTCGATTTCCTCGTTGTTCATGACGATCTGGCCCGTGGCGGCGCGGTAGCCGCCGAGCACTTCGAGGAGCTCCGACTGCCCGTTTCCAGCCACTCCAGCGAGACCCAGAATTTCCCCCGCGCGCACGTCGAAGCTGATGCCTTTGACCCGCTCCACGCCCTTGTCATCCGAGACGCGCAGGTCTTGCACCTTCAGGACGGCGGCACCGGGCGTGGCGGGCTTCTTGTCGACACGGAGCAGAACCTTCCGGCCCACCATGAGCTCCGCGAGCTCGGTGGGAGAGGTCTCCGACGTCTTTACCGTCGCCGTCATCTCTCCCCGCCGCATCACGCTCACGGTGTCGGTGATATCCATGATCTCGCGCAGCTTGTGCGTGATGAGGATGATTGTTTTTCCTTCCTCGCGCAGCCGGCCAAGAATGCGGAAGAGCTGGTCCGCCTCGGCAGGTGTGAGGACGCCCGTGGGCTCGTCGAGGATGAGGATGTCCGCCTGCCGGTAGAGCGCCTTCAGGATCTCGATTCGCTGCTGGTAGCCCACGGAGAGGTTTTCCACCTTGGCATCCGGATCAACGTTGAGCCCGTAGTCATCGGCGAGCTCTTTCAAGAGCTTACGCGCCTTGGCGAGAGACGGTTTGAGGAGGCCGCCGTCTTCCGCGCCGAGGATGATGTTCTCGAGGACCGTGAAGTTCTCCACGAGCTTGAAGTGCTGGAAGACCATACCGATACCAGCCGCAATGGCTGCTTGGCTGTCTGGGATCAGCGTCTTCTGACCGCGGATGAATATCTCCCCCGCATCGGCCTTGTAGAAGCCGTAGAGGATCGACATCAGCGTGGATTTCCCGGCGCCGTTTTCGCCGATGATCCCGTGGATCGTGCCCGGCTGCACCGAAATAGAGATGTCCTTATTGGCCTGTACCGGCCCGAACGCCTTGGAAACGCCCTGTAGCTCGATGGCTGGAGCGGTCATGGGGTGTCCTCCGTGCCATCAAAGCCCACGAGCCGCGTCACCCGGCCTTCATCGTCGGCTACGATGAAGTATTGCACGGTTGCCAGAGGCGCACCTGCGCGCGACAGGGCGACCGTGGCGCGGGTAAATCCATGCACCTCGGTTGCGCCGATCACGCGAACCTCGGCGTCGGGTACATTATCGTTGAAGACTTTCAAAAACTCGAGAAACGCATCGGCGCCGGTAAAGCTCATGGGAGCATGGGCATCTGCGTAGACGATATCTTCGCTCACAATTGGGCGTACGAGGGCTTCCCGATCCTCTTCGTTGGGCGTCGCCCATGCACTGAAGAGCTCGGAGAGAGAGAGTTTCACCGCGTCGATCCTAGAAAGTGAAGAGCGCGCGCGAGATGCCCGCGCGCGCCTTTGCGTTGACCCTGATTAGAAGGACAGCGCCGGGCAGGTCTCGTCGGACGTGTAGTCGTGCACCATCACGTCGCCGGAGACGATCGATGCCTTGGCTGCTTCCACGGTCGCGACCATGTCCTCGGAGATCAGCTCCGCGTTGAACTCGTCGAGGGCATAGCCCACGCCGTCATTGGAAAGCCCCTGCACCTGGAAACCGGTCTCGAGGCCCGGGCCGTCGGAAAACGCGTCGAAGACGGCGTTGTCCACGCGCTTGAGCATGGAGGTCAGCACTTCGCCGGGATGCAGGTAGTTCTGGTTGCTGTCGACGCCGATGGAGAGGATGTCCTCGTCGGCCGCAGTTTGAAGCACGCCCACGCCCGTGCCGCCGGCCGCGGCATAGACCACGTCTGCGCCTTGGGAGATCTGCGCCTTCGTCAGCTCGGAGCCCTTCACGGGATCATTCCACGCCGCGGGCGTCGTGCCCGTCATGTTGGCAATGATCGTAGCATCCGGGTTCACGGCCTTCACGCCCTGCGCATAGCCGCAGGCAAATTTGCGGATTAGCGGGATGTCCATGCCGCCGATGAAGCCAACGGTATCGGACTCAGACGCCATCGCGGCAAGCATGCCCACGAGGTAGGAGCCTTCGTGCTCGTTGAAGACGACCGAGCGCACGTTGGGTGCGTCAACGACCATATCGATGATCACGAAAGAGGTATCCGGGTAGTCCGGAGCCACTTCACCGAGCGCACCGCCGAAGGCGAAGCCGGCCATGACGATCGGGTTGGAACCGGCCTCTGCGAAGCGGCGAAGTGCCTGCTCACGCTGGGCCTCGTTCTGAAGCTCCACTTCGCGGAACTCGCCACCGTTCTCCTCGGCCCAGCGCGTTGCACCATTGAACGCAGCCTCGTTGAAGGATTTGTCGAATTTGCCGCCGAGATCGAAGATGATGGCCGGCTCTGCCGCCAGTGCGGATGCAGAGATAGCAAGCGCGGCGGCGCCGCCGAGCAGTTTGGTGAATGCAGTCATTCTATTTCCCCTATTGGATGGGCGCGCAGCAGCGCGTGCCTCTGGATCTTATGATCTGGCGGAAAGTTCAGCGTAGGGAGCGCGGGGCGTCAACCGGTTTCTCGCGTCACTTGGAGGGCGCAGCGGAGATTTGTTCAGCTTTTGAGCGGCTTCTCGAAGAGCTGGGCGTCGTGTCCGGTGCCGCGGCCGTAGTATCCGGCGCGCCTCCCGGTCTCTTTGAAGCCCCGTCTGCGATAGAATGCGACGGCCGCGGCATTTGCCTCCATCACCTCGAGAAAGAGGCGCTTCACACCCCGAGCCACAAGGGCCCGCTCCAGCGCGGCCAAAAGCGCGCCACCATGCCCCGCGCGCCGTGCTTCTGGAAGAACGGCAATGAGAAGAAGCTCCGCTTCATCGAGTGTCGTCCGCGCGAGCGCATACCCGTTTTGGCTGTCCACGATGATCATCGACGGGTTTGTGAGGGCCTCTTCAAAGTCAGCCTTGCGCCAGCCATGCGCACCGGCATGTCCGAAGGCCCGCGAGTGGAGCGCATCCAGGGAGGCGGCGTCAGTCAATCAGCACCGGCGGCGCATCGCGCGGCGGGGCGGCGTCCGCGGGCTTTACGTAAAGCGGTGCGGGCCGGTCCAGCTTCGCTTCGCGGGAAAGCTTGAATGCTCCGTGGTCGAGGAGGCGTGTTGCGAGGTCAGGCAGAGGCGTTGCGCTTTCCTGTCCTTCGCCATTCAGACGCGCCGCGATCTCCGGTGCTCGGTAGCCCAGCACGGAGAGACCGGCGCGCTGAAATTGGCGCGGTGGCGCGTCAGGCTCGAAGATCTCCGGCGCACCGTCGGGCCGACCCTGCTGGAATAACTGGCCATAGGCCGCACCGCGCGGAGCCGGCAACACGCGAAGCTCGACGCCCCTGCTACCGGCGCCCTCCTCGGCTCTCCCGAGGCATTCGAAGGCTGATACGCCGACCGCTGGGATGCCGAGCCCGAGTGAAAGCCCCCGGGCGGCGGAAACCGCGATGCGAATGCCCGTGAAATTCCCGGGGCCCACGCCGACAACTATTGCGCCGAGGTCTTTCCAGACCATCCCGGCATCCGAGAGACGCTGCTCCAGAAACGGGAGCAGCGCTTCCCCCTGCCCGCGGGCCATATCCACGTGATGCTGGCTCAAGACCTTCTGCCCCACGCCGACCGCCGCCACCAGATGGGGGCCGGCGCAATCGAAGGCGATGAAAGGGTCTTGTGACGTGCCCACCGGCGCGATCAAACGGCGACTGGGCGCACCTCGGCCACTTCAGGAATGTAGTGCCGCAGAAGGTTCTCGATGCCCATCTTCAACGTGAGCGTGGAGGACGGGCAGCCCGCGCAGGCCCCTTGCATGTGCAGGTAAACCACGCCCCGGTCAAACCCGTGGAACGTGATGTCTCCGCCGTCCTGCGCCACGGCAGGGCGCACGCGCGTGTCCAAAAGCTCCTTGATCTGAACAACCACGTGCGCGTCTTCACCTTCGAAATCTGCATGGCCGGACGAGGTGTCCAGCTCTCCCGCCATGACGGGGTCGCCGGAGCTGAAATGCTCCATCACTGCGCCGAGGATGGCAGGCTTGATATCATCCCAGTCCGCCTCGTCAGCCTTCGTCACCGACGCGAAATCATACCCCAGAAAGACATTGGTCACGCCCGAGACCTTGAAGATACGGGCCGCCAGCGGAGATGCCTCCGCCGCTTCTGCCGAAGGGAAATCCGCCGTCCCGGCTTCGAGAACGGTTTGCCCCGGCAAGAACTTCACAGTGGACGGATTGGGCGTGGCTTCGGTTTGGATGAACATTTCTTGCCTCCTTGGGCTCTTCTCCAAATATGCGAAGTCGGCACTGAAGGGTCAAGGTGTTTAGAACTATTCTAAAGAGCGGTGCGTCAGGCGCGCGGTCTCCACGCCATGCGCATGTAGACACCGCCGGACCTGAGCTCCTCCAGCATCTGTTCGAGCCGTTTCTGCTTGGTGTCGCGCCGCTGCGCTCGATTGATCCAGCCGAGATAGTCATTTCGCTGATACCAAGGCCGCTCATCGTAGCGCTCTCGGAGGCCATGCGCCTCCAGCGCCGCGGCGACGAAGTCCGGCATGGGCTGTGCAGGACGTTTCATCTGGTCGCGAGCCTCCAAGGAACCCCTCGCTCACCATATCACACGACGATGTATCCTTGTTGCATCGCGCGCGCGACGGCATGGGTCGTGTTCATCGCGCCAAGTTTGAAGCGGGCACTTTCAATGTAAACGCGGAGGGTGTGCTCCGAGATCGAAAGGCTTTCGGCGACCTGGGCGCGACTGTATCCCACGGCGAGGAGCGTCATGGCATCGACTTCGCGCGGGGACAGGCCTTTTCTCGGCCCCTTTTCGGCGATGCCTTCGAATTCAAGCGCCTTCTGATTGAAGATATGTGCGACAAGAATGAGTTCGCGCCGATGCGCCTCGCAAAACGCTTCCCATTCCGCGTCACTGCACCGGTGGTTGACAGTGAAGAGCGCGAATTGCCCGTTTGGGCCGCGGATCGGGATCGAGAAGCCCTGATTTCCTACCCCGTGATCGATGGCATCCAGGAAGAAAGCCCGCGCTGCTTTTGTCGTCCAGTCTAGCCGCTTCCAATCGACGGGATGGAAGCGGGCGTAGCAACCGACCACGACCGGATCGACGCGCAGATAGTCTTTCTCAAGATATCGTGCCCGCCACGCATCCGAATACGTGCCGCAGCCGTACTGCTCCCCCTTCGAAGAGACCCAATGATAGATGATATGATCGACGGCGTAGTACGCCCTGAGCGCGATTGCGCGCTCCTGGAGATCCTCAAGAGTCTGAGCGGTCTCCAGTTTTTCGATAAAGCGTTGTCTGAGTTGCTCCATCCCTGTCACGAACCACCTCGAGGCGGCCTCCCCTTGCCAAGCGAGAGATATCGGAATGGGCAACGACGATCGCCTTCTCCAGCTGCCGTCCCAACGCGGGCATATTGTTGCGCTCCGCGAAGGCCTGGAGATCGTCCAAGACGTCAATCATCCACTTCGTATCCACGGAACAACCTCATTAAGGAAAGTTAACAGACAGTTAATTCAACCATAGCCTGTATAGTGTTTTCTCACCATTCGCTCTTTTTTTCTCCCCAGATCTGGCGAAGGAGCAGCGTGCAAGTCTCTGAAATATGTCAGAAGACATAAGAAAAGCCGCCGGCAGGCCACCGGCGGCTTTCGCGTTGTGGATGAGTCGCTCAGTGGTTTCCGTGCGCCAGGACGTCCTCGAGGGTGCGGAGGCCGGTGACAGGAGCCTGAACGAGTACCGACATGTTGCCGGGCTTGTGCTCGTTGCGCAGCATCTTCATGTGCGCCTCGGGGATCTCCGCCCACGGGAACACCTCGGACATGCAGGGATCGAGGCGCCGCTCGACCATGAGCTTGTTGGCCGCGCTCGCCTGCTTGAGATGCGCGAAATGCGAGCCTTGCAGGCGCTTCTGGTGCATCCACATGTAACGAACGTCGAAGGTGCAGTTGAAGCCGGTGGTGCCCGCGCAGATGACGACCATGCCACCCTTCTTGCAGACGAAGGTGGAGACCGGGAACGTGCTCTCGCCGGGGTGCTCGAACACCATGTCGACGTTTTGCCCCTTGCCCGTGATGTCCCAGATGGCCTTGCCGAACTTCCGCGCTTCCTTGAACCATTCCGCGTATTCGGGCGTGTTCACGGTGGGCAGTTGCCCCCAGCACTTGAAGTCCTTGCGGTTCAGCACGCCCTTGGCGCCGAGCCCCATGACGAAGTCGCGCTTGGACTCGTCCGATATCACGCCGATCGCGTTCGCCCCGGCGGTGTTGATGAGCTGGATGGCGTAGGAGCCGAGGCCGCCCGATGCGCCCCAGACCAGAACGTTCTGGCCGGGCTTCAGGTCATGGGGCTCGTGTCCAAAAAGCATGCGGTAGGCTGTGGCGAGGGTCAGCGTGTAACAGGCCGCTTCTTCCCAGGTGAGATGCTTGGGCCGCGGCATCAGCTGCTGAGCCTGAACATTGGTGAATTGCGCGAAGGAGCCGTCCGGGGTTTCGTATCCCCAGATGCGCTGGGAGGTGGAGTACATCGGATCGCCACCGTTGCACTCTTCGTCGTCGCCGTCATCCTGGTTGCAGTGGATCACGACCTCGTCGCCCACTTTCCACCGCTTCACCTTGTCACCAACGGCCCACACGATGCCCGAGGCATCGGAGCCCGCGATGTGGTAAGGCGCGCCGTGCCCATCGAACGGAGAGATGGGCTGACCGAGCCCCGCCCAGACACCGTTGTAGTTCACCCCCGCCGCCATCACGAGCACGAGCACCTCGTTGGAATCGAGAACCGGCACGTCCACGACCTCCACCTCGAAAGCCTTGTCCGGCTCGCCGTGGCGCTCGCGCCGAATGGTCCATGCGTACATCTGCTTGGGCACGAAGCCCATCGGGGGCATCTCGCCCACCTCGTAGAGATCCTTCTCGGGGGCCTCGTAGGTGAAAACAGTCTCCTGGGCATCCAGCGCCATGGTGGGTCTCCTTCGGGAACTGACGCCGCAGTGCAGAATCGCGCCCTGCGGTGGTGTCGTGCTAAAGCCCTGTGCGCAACATTGCAACCTTCACATTGTACATTTTGAAATTTTGTTGCTTCTGCAGTGCGGCGCGGTCGGAGCGCCCGGGTGACGTCACACCGCCCTGTCGAGCCGCCCCTCTACCGGCCCGGCATCGAACACCTCCTCGAGGCCCGGATCATGCCGCAGCGCGCCAGTAGGCGGTTGCATCCGGCCCGCCTTCCAGCCCGTCGAACAGGCCCGGCAATGGAGCCGCTCGAACCGATCGTCGCGGGCCAGCAGGTGCTGCAGCCCGCCGCCGATGCGGTGCACGTCCCATTGCAAGCCGCGGCCGAAGCCGCGCCCGGGCACCACGCACCACTTGGTGCTGCAGGAATTCCGCGGGGTCACGCGGTGGGAATGGGCCGCCTGCGGCGCGGGCCACGCGGCTCCGGGCGCGGGATAGATCCATTCCCCATCGAAGGATACGAGACCGAGCCAGTGCGCCCGCGCCGCCTCGAAGATACTGATGCCGGCGGGCCCGGCGACCACCTCGTCGATATCCACGTTGAGCACGCCCCGCGCGCGGGCCAGCGCATCCACCCGTGCGAGATTGAGCATCGCCGATTGCAGGAATTTCGATCCCCGCTCCATTCTGCCGATGCGCGAGCGGCGCGGGCCATAAGGGAACGGCACATCGTAGACGAGCCCCGCCTTCAGCCCCGGCACCCCGCGCAGCGTCGCGGCCAGCTCCTCGAGGCCGTAGGCCGTCGATCCATTGTCGAAGATCACCACGCCCTCGGCCCCGTGCCGAGCGATATGATGCGCGGCCCAGGCGCGGATCCAGTCCGGATCGTTGTCCTTGTTCATCGTGAAGATGCAATCGAGCCCGGCAAATCGGGGCGCCTGCCAGGCCCGGACGGGAACGTCGCAGGTGGCGCCGCCCAGCGTCACCGCGAGCGCACCCGCGCCGCCCGGCAGCACCGCCTGTTCGGAGCGGGTGTAAAACCGCCGCCGCGCGCCCCGTGCAGGCTGCCCATCTCGCGACAGGCCCCGCCGGAAGGGTCGCCACAGGTTCAGAAAGGGCGGCGCGACGAAGACATGCGCCCGTCGGACCGGATGCCAAAAGCAGTCATAGACCAGCGTCCGGCGGTCGTAATTGTCGGTGTAATCGGCGTCCCTGAGCGCCTCGGCCCGCGTCCAACGGCGCAGGAGGCCGCACGCGGGATCGAGCCTCACCCCATCAAGGCGAACGATTTCGACGCGGTCATCGCCCAAGTCCGGCCTCCTTCACGTGACCGTCTCGGGGAAGTGGTGCGCGATCGAGGCCGCGTAGTACCGCAGGAGCCCGGCATCCGTCACCTCAAGCGCGCCATCCGCCTCCCGCACCGCCTCGCGCAGCGTCAGATTGCGCAGCCCCACCTCCACGGCATAGGCCACGGAATTGCGCGGCAGGTGGATATGCGCCTCCGGCGCTCGCTTGACGAGCGATGTGGCGTAGCGCTCCACGGCGATGCGGTCACGCGCCCCGTCGAGGAGCGCGCGGGCCACGATCGGCACCGGCAGGACAGGGATAACCGCGTTGATGCGTGCCATGAGTTCGCCCGCCACGGCCTCCGTGGGGACCTCGCCCATGGACATCAGCGAGAGCGGCCGACCAAAGCTCACCGCCGCGTAGCCGAAGCGGTAAAACCGCCCCGTCACACGCAGCCAGAACTGCTTGAGCGCAAAACCGGCCACCACGGAGATCCGCGCGCGGAAGCGTCTTTCACCAGTGGCACCCGCCGCCATGAGTATCCGGTCCTCGAGGACACGATCATAATTGAGGGCCACGGGCACGAAAACGGCGTCACGCCCGGAGGCCGCCGCCCCTTCCATGACGTAATTCAAGAGCCCCATCTTCGGCGGCGCAGTCCGTCCATCGAGGCTCAGCCCACCTTCCGGAAAGATCGCCTGCGTCACACCATTGGCCGTGGCCATCCTCACGTAGCGGGCCAGAACCTTGCGGTAGAGCGGCGAGCGGGATTTCCTGCGGATGAAATAGGCGCCCATCGTCCGAATGAGCCTAGAGAGGGGCCAGACCCTCGCCCACTCGCCGACGGCATAGCTGAGCGCTGAGCGTTCCGAGGCGAGGTAGGTCACGAGGACGTAGTCCATATTGGACCGATGGTTCATGACAAAGACGACGGTCGCGTCCGGGCTCACTTCACTCAAGGCCTGATCATAGTGCGCGAGGCGCACGCGGTAGAGAGCCCGGCTCAGCCACTTGGCGCCGCGCGTCCCGATGCGAAAATAGGCGGAGGCCGAGAATGACGGCACGATCTCCTGTGCGAAGGCACGGGCTTCTTCGAAAGCGACGTCTTCCCTGACGCCGGTTTCAGCGGCGTGCTCCACGACGGCCTGCGCCACCTCGGGATCATAGATGAGCCGCTGGATGGTATCGTAGCGCCGCGCGAGCTTGAACGGCTCGATCGGTCTCTCCAATCGTTTGTTAACTTCTTCGACGACGCGCTCCGCCCGGCGGCGGAAGAACCAGCGCACGCTTGGAAAAAGAAAGTGCGACGCGAAGGTGACCACCGCAAAGAGAAGGATCAGGACAAAAAGCCAAAGCGGCAGGGAGACGGTTTGAAACATCGCCCTATGACCCTGCCCAAAATTTGGACGCGCTGTCTACGACACTGTGCAGTCTCCACTTTTCAGTCTCATGGGGCGGCTTGATGCGCGCCAAAAGCATGACAGGCGCGATTGGCATCCTGATGCGTGCCGGCGGCATCAGCCTCATGGGTGATACCGTCAGTCGACCACACCGGGGATGGCGGCGTCGCCTCCGGTTTGAGACAAAGTCTTGCCGCATCGCAGCACATTGACGAATTGTTTTATTCCACTTAGTAGGCTGTAAGCGTAATATTGTTGCGCAGGTAGAATCTGTTGGAGGCATGCATGTCACAGCGCAACAACAGCGCAGCAGACCAAGAGCGGCAGAAGGACCGGCCTTGGATGTTTCGCACGTATGCAGGGCACTCCACGGCCAAGGCGTCCAATGCGCTCTATCGCGGCAACCTTGCCAAAGGGCAGACCGGCCTATCCGTGGCTTTCGATTTGCCGACGCAGACGGGCTATGACAGCGACCATGAACTCTCGCGCGGCGAAGTAGGCAAGGTGGGCGTGCCGGTGAGCCATCTGGGCGACATGCGCACGCTCTTCGACCAGATCCCGCTCGAACAGATGAATACATCGATGACAATCAATGCCACCGCGCCGTGGCTCCTCGCGCTCTACATCGCCGTGGCCGAGGAACAGGGGGCCGATGTCTCGAAGCTGCAAGGCACAGTGCAGAACGACATCATCAAGGAATATCTCTCCCGCGGCACCTATGTCTGCCCGCCGCAGCCCTCCATGCGGATGATCACGGATGTAGCCGCCTACACGCGCGAGCATCTGCCCAAGTGGAACCCGATGAACGTGTGTTCCTATCACTTGCAGGAGGCCGGCGCGACGCCCGAGCAGGAGCTCGCCTTCGCGCTCGCCACCGCCACCGCCGTGCTCGACGACCTCAAGACCAAGGTACCGGAGGAGCACTTCCCCGCCATGGTGGGCCGCATCTCCTTCTTCGTGAACGCGGGCATCCGCTTCGTCACGGAGATGTGCAAGATGCGCGCCTTCGTCGATCTCTGGGACGAGATCTGCCGGGAGCGCTACGGCGTGGAAGAGGAGAAGTTCCGCCGCTTCCGCTACGGCGTGCAGGTCAATTCACTCGGCCTCACCGAACAGCAGCCGGAAAACAACGTCTACCGCATCCTGATCGAGATGCTTGCCGTGACGCTATCTAAAAAGGCCCGCGCCCGCGCCGTGCAGCTCCCCGCCTGGAACGAGGCGCTGGGCCTCCCCCGCCCGTGGGACCAGCAGTGGTCGCTCCGGATGCAGCAGATCCTCGCGCTGGAGACCGACCTCCTCGAATACCCCGACCTCTTCGACGGCAACCCCGCAGTCGACGCCAAGGTGGAGGAACTCAAAGACGGCGCGCGGGCGGAACTCGCCCAGATCGACGCCATGGGCGGCGCGGTGAATGCCATCGAATACATGAAATCCCGCCTCGTGGAGGCCAATGCCGAGCGCATTCAGGGCATCGAGGGCGGTGAGACGACCGTCGTCGGCGTCAACAAGTACCAGGCGGGCGAGCCTTCGCCGCTCACCGCCGGTGACGACGCGATCATGGTCGTCGACCCCGCCGTGGAGGCTGACCAGATTTCCCGCCTCGACGCGTGGAAAGCCCAGCGCGACGAAGGCGCGGTGCGCGCCGCCCTTGCCGATCTGCGCGGGGCCGCGAAGACCGGCACCAACATCATGCCCGCCTCCATCCACGCCGCCCGCGTGGGTGTGACGACCGGCGAATGGGGCGACGTCGTGCGCGCCGCCTTCGGCCAGTATCGCGGGCCCACCGGGGTCTCATCGAATCCCTCGAACCGGACCGAAGGCCTCGAGGATATCCGCGACGCCGTCGCCACCGCCTCCACCCGCCTCGGTCGCAAGCTCAAGTTCCTCATGGGCAAGCCCGGCCTCGACGGACATTCGAACGGCGCCGAACAGATCGCCGCCCGTGCGCGCGATTGCGGCATGGAAATTGCCTATGAAGGCATCCGCCTCACGCCCGCCGAGATCGTCGCCGCCGCCCGCAACGAAGACCCGCACGTGATCGGCCTCTCGATCCTCTCGGGGTCCCACATCCCTCTCGTTGAAGACCTGATGCGCCGCTTCCGGGAGGAGGGCATCAAGATCCCGGTCGTGGTCGGCGGGATCATCCCCGATGAAGATGCCACGCGCCTTCGCGCCATGGGGGTGGCAAAGGTCTATACGCCGAAGGATTTCGAGCTGAACCGGATCATGTTCGATATCGTGGCCTTAGCGGAGCCAGAACCGGTCGCTGCGGAATAGCTCTCGCTCAGACCGATCGCCGCCGCATGCTCACGCACATGCCGTGCTGTCAAAAGAAGCTCTGCGGATCGATGTCGATCGTCAGGCGCAGGCTCGAGGGCAACTTGAACTGGGCCACCCATTCGGCGACTGCTCTTTGAAGCGGCGCACCCTTGGCCGCCTTCACGAGGAGCCGGACACGGTGCCGGCCCCGAATGCGCGCGATGGGCGCCGCCGCCGGGCCGAAGACCTCAGCCCCCGCGGCGCGCAAGGGCGCAACATGCCGCGCCATCTCGGTGCCGACGTCGAACACCTCCTGCACATTGGGAGAGCTCAGGACGATGCCGGCCATGCGTCCATAGGGCGGCACCCCGGCAGCCTGACGCTCCTCTGCCTCGGCGGCCCAGAACGCCTCTTCATTGCCTGCCACGATGGCGCGCATCACCGGATGCTCTGGCTGGTGCGTTTGCAGGAGCGCCATGCCCGGGCGCGTGTCCCGTCCGGCACGGCCAGCAACTTGCCGGATGAGCTGGAAGGTCCGCTCGGCGGCCCGGAGGTCCGAGCCCTGCAGCCCGAGATCCGCATCTATCACACCCACGAGCGTCAGAAGGGGGAAATTGTGTCCCTTGGCGACGAGTTGTGTGCCGATCACGATATCCGCGCCGCCTGCGGCGATGTCTTCGATCTGCGCCTTGAGCGCCCTCGCAGACCCGAAGAGATCGGAGGACAGGACGGCAATCCGCGCCTCCGGGAAGGCGGCGGAGGCCTCCTCCGCCAGTCGTTCAACGCCCGGACCAACGGCAGACAGCCGATCTTCGGCACCGCAAGACGGACAGACCTCTGGGATCGGCGAGGTTGCCCCGCATTGATGACACATCAGCCGCTTCAGGAAGCGGTGCTCGACCATGCGGGCGTCGCATTGGTCGCAGCCGATCTGCTGACCGCAGGCCCGGCAGAGCGTGACGGGCGCGTATCCGCGACGATTGATGAAGAGCAGCGATTGCTCGCCAGCTTTGAGCCGCGCCTCCACGGCGCGGCGCAGCGTGGGCGAAATCCATTTGCCTGGTTCGAGTGCCTCTGCGCGCATGTCGATGGGGCGCATCTCCGGCAAGGACGCCGTGCCGAAACGCGCCGTGAGCTCGAGCCGCTGATACTTGCCAGCCTCCGCATTGGCCCAGCTTTCGAGCGAGGGCGTTGCCGAGGCGAGCACCACTTGAGCACCGAGGATCGACGCGCGGAGTACGGCCATGTCCCGCGCATTGTAGAGAACGCCGTCCTCCTGCTTGTAGGACGTATCGTGCTCTTCATCGACGACGATGAGCCCGAGCCGCTGGAACGGCAAAAACAGCGCTGAGCGCGCACCGACCACAAGCTGTGCCTGCCCCTCGCTGACCATTTTCCACGTCCGACGACGCTCGGTGAGCGTGATCCCGGAATGCCATTCCGCTGGCCGCGCGCCGAAGCGCGCCTCCACGCGCGCAAGAAATTCAGCGGTCAGGGCAATTTCCGGAAGAAGAACCAGCGCCTGTCTTCCCGATCGAAGGCACTGGGCGATCGCCTCCAGATAAACCTCCGTCTTCCCGGAGCCGGTGACCCCTTTCAGCAGCGTCGTCCCATACCCTCCTTGCGAAAGGGCATCGCGGAGCTCGGAGGCCGCGAGACCTTGAGCCTCGGAAAGCTCCTTTCCGGGCAGGTCCGGATCGAGGCGTTGAAAGGGCAAGTCGCAAGGGCTCTCGACCTCGACCACGGCTCCCGCCTTCACCAGGCCTTTGACGACGGAAGACGTCACTCCCGCGCTCTCCGCAAGCTCACCGAGGGTAAAGGCCAGCCCGCCAAAATCTCGCAGGACCTGCAGCACCCGCTCCCGCGGCTGGGTCATCCGCGCGGGCTCTCCATCGCCCAGCCGGTAGACATGGCGCATGGATGGCGGGTCACCCAGCCCCGGTGCACGCGTCGCCAAACGGAGCATCGCGGGCAGCGGGGTCAGAGTGTATTCAGCCGCGCGGAGGATGAATTCTCGCATGTCGCCCGTCATCGGAGGCGCATCGAGCACCCGCGTCACAGGCCGGATCTTTGCATAATCGTAGTCGCCGCGTCCGGCCCCCCAGACCACGCCGATCACCTTGCGCGGGCCCAACGGGACTTCGACGAACGCACCTTCCCAGCAGCCGCCCTCCGGCGCCTTGTAATCGAGCACGCGATCCAGCGGCTGGGTGGTGAGCACGCCCACGAGGGTGCCCTCATCGAAAAAGGCAGTCATGTTAGCGGTATCGCAGAGAGCAGTGTCGGGGTTTCGGCCATGCTGCCCTTGGGTTAAACGAGCCGTGAAACGAGGCCAAGCGCCCCAACGCAACTTGAGAGGCTCAGATGAAATTCTTCGTAGACACCGCCGACATCGACGCAATCCGCGAGCTCAACGAAACCGGCATGGTCGACGGGGTGACCACGAACCCCTCACTGATCAAGAAGTCCGGCCGCGACATCCTCGAAGTGACAAAGGAAATCTGCGATCTCGTTGACGGCCCCGTGAGTGCGGAGGTGGTCGCGACGGAGGCGGAGGCCATGCTCGCCGAGGGCCGCAAGCTCGCCGAGATCGCACCCAACATCACGGTGAAACTGCCGCTCACATGGGACGGGTTGAAGGCCTGCAACGTCCTCACCAACGAGGGCAAAAAGGTCAATGTCACGCTCTGCTTCTCTGCAAATCAGGCACTGCTCGCCGCAAAAGCCGGAGCCACTTTCATCTCCCCCTTCATCGGCCGCCTCGATGACATTTCTCTCGACGGAATGGAGCTGATCCAGGACATCCGCACGATCTACGACAATTTCGGCTTCGAAACCGAGATCCTCGCGGCCTCGATCCGCTCAATCAACCATGTGCAGGAGGCGGCCCTTATCGGTGCGGACGTGATCACCGCGCCGCCAGATGTCATTCAGAAGCTCGCCTCGCATCCGCTCACCGACAAGGGCCTCGATGCGTTCCTGAAAGACGCCAAGGCCGCGGGCATCAAGATCGTCTGATTTCTGCGCTTTCCCGGGACGGCGGCCCTGTGTTAAAGATTTATCCACAACACAGGCGCAAGACCTGAGTGAAAGGCAGATGATGAGTGGTCCCCTGATTGATAACGTCCTTCGGGACGAGATCCTGTCTCGTCCTGACATGCTTCTTGAGGATCAGGCGGTGATGCGCGCCCTCGTGGCGGCCCATGAGAAGACCATGGGTGGCAATATCGTGGACCTTCGCGGGATCGCCATGGAGCGGCTCGAGCACCGGCTCGACCGCCTCGAGGAAACCCATCGGACCGTCATCGCCGCAGCCTATGAGAACCTCGCGGGCACCAACCAGGTACAGCGGGCCGTGCTCCGCCTGCTCGATTCAAATCGTTTCGATGTGTTCCTGAAGGATCTCTCCGGTGACGTCGCCGACATCCTGCGCGTGGACTTCATGCGCTTGGTCTTGGAGAGCGTTTCCGAAAAGGACGCCGTCCTCGAACAGCTTGGTGATGTGCTCACCGTGGCGCAGCCCGGCTTCATTGACGAGTATTGCGGCCAGGGCCGACGTGGCCAACCGCGGCAAGTCGTGCTCCGCCAACTGTCCGACAGTGATCCTACGCTCTATGGAGAGAGCGATTGGATCAAGTCGGAAGCGTGTCTCCGTCTCGATTTCGGAGAGGGCAGACTTCCGGGAATGCTCGTCATGGGATCCGAGGATCCGCACCTCTTCTCGCCAAATCAGGGCACCGACCTGCTCGCCTTCTTCGCGGGCGTCTTCGAGCGGACAATGCGGCGCTACCTGTCGTGAGCGAGGCGTGAGCCTCGTCTCCCCACAGATGCGCGATGCGCTCGAGGCTTGGCTCGCGCGGGAAAAATCACTGAAAGGCGCATCCGCGAATACGATCGAGGCCTATGGCCGCGATGTCCGTGGCTTCCTCGCCTTCATGGCCAATCATCATGGTGGGTCGGAAGGTGTGTCGGCGCTGAGCCAACTCGGCATCTCTGACATGCGCGCCTGGATGAGCTCCGAGAGGCGGCGGGGCGTCGGCGCGCGGTCCCTCGCGCGTGCGCTTTCGGCGGTGAAATCATTCTACAGGTGGCTTGCGGAGAGGGAAGGTTTCGAGCCGACAGCCGTCCTCAGCGTGCGCTCTCCCAAGTTTCAACGAAAACTGCCCCGTCCCCTCGCTCAGGATGCCGCGAAGGACGTGCTTTCTGCGGTAGCGCGCACGGCGCGGGAGCCGTGGATCGCGGCACGGGATGTCGCCGTTGTGACGCTGCTCTATGCGTGCGGCCTCCGCATCTCGGAAGCGCTTTCGCTCAAGGGAGACGCGCACCCGCTGCCCGACACTCTCCGGATCACGGGTAAGGGAGGGAAAGAGCGAATTGTCCCCGTTCTGCCCGTCGCGCGTGCCGCGGTGGCGCAATACGTCGCCACCTGCCCGTTCGAATTGCGCGCGGCGGAGCCGCTTTTTCGCGGCGTCCGGGGCGGCGCCCTTGGCCCTCGTTCGATCCAGAAGACGATGGAAGAGGTTCGCTTGCATCTCGGCCTTCCCGCTACTGCCACGCCGCACGCACTTCGCCATTCCTTCGCGACGCACCTCCTTTCAGCCGGAGGCGATCTGCGCACCATTCAAGAGCTCCTCGGGCATGCCTCGCTTTCGACGACACAGGCCTACACAGCCGTCGATACGGCAAGGCTCATGGAGGTCTACGCGGCCGCCCATCCTCGGTCTTCCGGGTAGGGTTGCGGGCCACGCGGCCTTGGTTCATGACAGTTTCATGACAGCCGCAGCCAAGGCGCTCAGCGTCCATCTTTTCACCGCATCAGGCGCCGTTTTCGCCATGCTCGCCATGCTCGAGGCGACTGCGGGAAAGTGGGACATGATGTTTCTCTGGCTCGTCGTGGCCTTCATTGTCGACGGCATCGACGGGCCACTTGCCCGCAAATACAACGTGAAGGCGCACGCCAAACAGTTCGACGGGGTCCTGCTCGATCTCATTATCGACTACCTGACTTACGTCTTCATTCCCGCCTATGCGCTGTACACGTCGGGCCTCATGTCAGGATGGACGGGCTGGGCGGTGCTCATCGTGATCACCTTCACCTCCGCGCTCTATTTCTGCGACACGAGGATGAAAACGAAGGACAATTCGTTCTCCGGCTTCCCCGGATGCTGGAACATGGCAATCCTCGTGATCTTCGCAGTCGAGCCAAATCACTGGGTCACATTGGCGATCACGGTCACGCTTGCCGCGGCGATGTTTGTCCCCGTGAAGTTCGTCCATCCCGTGCGCACGAAGCGGTGGCGCGGAGTGACCTTGCCCATGGCCTTCGCATGGACAGGCTTTGCCGCGTGGGCGGCCTGGGGCAATTTCGACGTGGCGGTGCTCGCAGAGCTGGGCCTCTTGGTCACGACCGCATACCTGCTTCTCGCAGGCGCCGCACAGCAACTCACCGAGACAGCCTGATCGGTCCTTTCGCAGCGACCGGGTCCACGCTCTCGCCCTTCTGGGTCGCCACGAGCCCTTCGTCTTTCGCGAGGAAACGCACGCGCGGCATCAGAGGCCGCCAATCATCGCTGACCGCCCGAGCGACCTCGGACGGGCAAAATGATCTGGGCGACCGCGACGCCGCCATCTTGCGCAAAGCCGCGCGGATGGCCGCGTCGGACGCCATGTTCAGGCGACGTGGCCCATCTCGGCCAGCGCTTCCGAGCAGCGCTTGCACACGTCCTCGGGCTCGTACTGCCCCACCTCCGGCGTGATGCGCCAGGAGCGTTGGCATTTTCCGCCCTCGGCCTTCTTGAAGACCACGGCAACGCCCGGCACCTCGGCCATCGTGAAGGCCCCCTGGGGTGCTTCTTCCGCGCGGATCTCGATATCGGACGTGATGCACACATCTGCGAATTCGACACCGCGCAGGGTATCTGCCGTGGCTTCATCGACATAGACCGCCGGGGCAGCTTCAAGGCTTGAGCCGATGGTCTTCTCCCTCCGCTCCACCTCGAGCGCGCCTGTCACCACACGACGCGCGCGGCGGATCGTGGCCCACTTCTCTGCCAGCGCGTCATCGCGCCAGTCAGCCGGCGTCTCGGGGATGTCCTCCAGATGGATCGAACCCTGGCCGCCGGACCGCTCGAGCCAGACCTCCTCCATGGTGAAGACAAGCACGGGTGCAAGCCACGTGTTGAGCCGCGCCAAGATCAGATCGAGCACATGACGCGCCGCTGCCCGACGCGGCGTGGCGCCGTCGCAGTAAAGCGCGTCCTTGCGGACATCGAAGTAGAACGCCGATAGCTCCACCGTGGCGAATGTGAAGATCGATTGAAAAACCCGCTGGAAGTCGAAGGCGGCATAGCCCGCGCGGACTTGTTCATCGAGTTCTGACAGGCGGTGCAGCACCCAGCGCTCCAGTTCGGGCATCTCGGCGACCGGTACCGATGGCACGCCCTCCACCCTGTTCCCCAGCAAATACCGGAAGGTATTGCGCAGGCGGCGGTAGCTATCAGCCACGCCCTTCAGGATCTCCGGTCCGATCCTCTGGTCGGCGGTGTAATCCGTTTGCGCCACCCAAAGGCGCAGGATATCCGCGCCGTACTGCCTGATCACTTCTTCGGGCACGATCGTGTTACCGATGGATTTCGACATCTTCAGGCCCTTTTCATCGAGCGTGAAGCCGTGCGTGACCACGTTGCGATAGGGCGCGCGGCCTTGCGTACCCACCGATTGGAGCAGCGAGGAATGGAACCAGCCGCGGTGCTGGTCCGTGCCCTCCATGTAGACATCGGCGATGCCGTCCTCGGTGCCGTCTTCGCGGTCGCGGAGCGTGAAGGCGTGGGTGGAGCCGCTGTCGAACCACACGTCGAGGATGTCCATCACCTGGTCGTAGGCGTCCGGATCCACGATCCCTGCGAGGAAGCGCTCTTTCGCCCCGTCCTCGTACCAGGCATCTGCTCCCTCCGCCTCAAAGGCCGCCACGATGCGAGCGTTGACCTCCTCATTGCGGAGCAGGAAGTCCGGATCCGTCGGCAGCGCGCCTTTCTTCGTGAAGCAGGTGAGCGGCACGCCCCAGGCCCGCTGGCGCGAGAGCACCCAATCGGGACGCTGCTCCATCATGGAATGGAGGCGGTTCCGTCCGCTGGCAGGCGTCCACTTCACGTTGTCGATTTCGGTGAGCGCGCGTTCCCGGATGGTGGTGCCGTGCTGGTCCAGCCCGTCGCCCACGGGCTTGTCGATGGCCGCAAACCATTGCGGCGTGTTGCGGTAGATGACCGGCGCCTTCGAGCGCCAGGAATGCGGATAGGAATGGTGGATCTTGCCGCGCGCGAGAAGCCCGCCGACCTCGGCCAGCTTGTCGATGACGGCCTTGTTCGCGTCGCCTTCCTTGCCCTTGCGGGAGAGGATGTAGGTGCCGCCGAAGAACGGCAGGTCTTCCCGGAAGGAGCCGTCATCCATGACGTTGTAGGTGATGACCTCCTGGAGCATCCCCGCGTCGCGGTAGAGCTCGTATTCCTCCATCCCGTGGGACGGCGCGCAGTGGACGAAGCCCGTGCCTTCGGTATCGGTCACGAAGGGGGCAGGCCGGAAATCCCGTGGCTCGTCCCAATAGGCCTCGCCGCCCGGCGTACCCGCGAGCGGGTGATAAAGCGATACGCCTTCGAGCTCGCGCTGTGCCACGTCCCGGATCCGCCGCCATTGGCCCGCCTCCAGCCGTGCCTTGGCAAACACATCCTCAGCGAGCTTGTCGGCCACGAGATACCGCTCGCCGGCCTTGGCCCAACATTCCTCGGGTGTGTCATGCACTTCGTAGAGCCCGTAAGAGATGTCGGGCCCGTAGACCACGCCCCGGTTCGAGGGGATCGTCCAGGGCGTCGTTGTCCAGATCACCACATAGGCATTTGCGAGCTCGTGAGCCGAAAGCTCGGCCTCGGTGAGGGCGCCGAGATCGGGAGTGAAGGCCCCGGGTCGTTGCCCGGGGCGTGGCGTGCTTGCCGTCGGTGTCTCGTCCTCCCCGTCCCGGCCCTGCGCCGGGACCTCTACCTTCGGGCCCACGCGGAACTTCACCCAGATCGTGAAGCTGTCCTTGTCGTGGTATTCAACCTCGGCCTCAGCCAGCGCCGTCTGCTCCATGGGCGACCACATGACGGGCTTCGAGCCTTGGTAGAGCGTGCCGTTCATGAGGAACTTCATGAATTCTTCCGCGATCACGCGCTCGGCATGGAAATCCATGGTGAGGTAGGGCTTTGCCCAGTTGCCGGTCACGCCCAGGCGCTGGAACTCCTCGGTCTGCACGCCCACCCAGTGCTCTGCGAACTTCCGGCATTCAGCTCGGAACTCGTTGATCGGCACCGCATCTTTGTTGCGGCCCTTCTTGCGGTACTCTTCTTCGATCTTCCACTCGATGGGCAGGCCATGGCAGTCCCAGCCGGGGATGTAGCGCGCGTCCCGACCCATCATCTGGTGAGAACGAACGATCATGTCCTTGATCGTCTTGTTGAGCGCGTGACCGATATGGAGATGCCCGTTGGCGTAAGGAGGGCCGTCGTGCAGCGTGAAAGGCTGACGTCCGGACTTCTCGCGGAGCTTCCCGTAGACGTCGAGATCGGCCCAGCGCGCGAGCCAGTCGGGCTCCCGCTTGGGCAGCCCGGCGCGCATCGGGAAGTCGGTTTCAGGCAGGTTCAAGGTGTCTTTGTAATCAGACATGATTGGGCTCGCAGAATTTGGATGTTTGGCTCGGAATGGCGACGTGATCCCGGCGTCTGAAACCTCAGTCCGCCGGGCCCGTAATTCGCCGTATGTGAACCGTGCGAGCCATGTCGCACGGCTTATAGGCGGGCCTTTGGGGGGGAGCAAGAAAGTTGAAGGCGCGCCAAAGGCGACCGAAGGTCAGGGGTTGAGGTACTCCCAAACGCGGCTGATCACGACGGAGCCCTCTCCCACCGCGCTCGCCACACGTTTGACGGAGCCTGCACGGACATCCCCCACCGCGAAGATGCCGGGATGGGACGTGGCATAGGCAGAGTTCGTCCCGACATCGATGCCGGTCTTCACGAAGCCCTTGTCATCGAGCTCCACAAGGCCTGACAACCAAGCCGTATTGGGCGCAGCGCCCACCATGATGAAGGTGCCGCAGGTCTCGAGACGACGCTCCTCACCGGTGGACTTGTCACGGACGGTGATGGCCTTGAGGTGCCCGCCCTCGCCGTGAACCTCCGTCATCTCGGTCTCGTAATAGATGGTGATCCGCGCATCTGCCTCAAGGCGTGAAGACAGGTAATCCGACATGGACGCGGCGAGCGACTTGCCGCGCACGAGTACGTGGACATGGGAGGAAGAGCGCGAAAGATACATCGCCGCTTGTCCCGCCGAGTTGCCGCCCCCGATCACCACGGCATCGCTTCCCCGGCAGTATCGCGCCTCGACCTCGGTGGCCGCATAGTAAATGCCAGCGCCTTCGAGTTCCTCGAGCCCCTTTATGGGAAGCCGGCGGTATTGCACGCCGGTGGCCACGACGAGAGCACGGGCACACACGACCATGCCGTCGCCCAAGGTCACATCGAACAGCTCGCCATGTTTCTCAACCTTGACCGCGCGCCGGGGCACCGCGAACCGCGTGCCGAATTTCATGGCCTGGACCTCGCCCCGCCAAACGAGATCCGCGCCGGAGATCCCCGTGGGAAAGCCCATGTAATTTTCTATCCGGCTCGACGTCCCTGCTTGACCGCCAATCGTCGAATCCTCCAGCACCAGCGCGCTCATGCCCTCGGAGCCCGCATAGACGCCGGCGGCCGTTCCCGCCGGGCCCGCCCCCACGATCAGCACGTCGCATTCCTCGTGATCGCGCAGCGGCAGGTCCATGCCAAAGAGCCGCGCCACCTTCTCCGGCGTCGGATCCTCGAGCGGGGTCTTCTTGCCGTAGATGACAGCCGGCTCCTTGGGCGAGATGGAGCACTGCTCCGTCAATTGCACCGCCTCGCCGGACCCGATCTCGACGCTTCGGTAAGGGATCTTGTTTCTATCCGCGAAGGCCGCAATCCGCCGGATATCGCGGTCAATATCAGCACCGATGAGCATCAACGGAGCTTCTTGGCTTTCGATTTGCCGACGGCGACGCGCGGCGTAGACCGTGATGACGATATCGCTCATCTCCGGGATTTGGCTCATCAGCCTCAGCATCGCGTCCCGCGGGACATGAAGGATGCGGCTATCCTGCACACAGCGCGCGCCCATCATCATCTGCCCGCCGTTCAGGAATGTCACGTCGCCGAAGAATTGGGTCGGGCCGAGGGTCGCTCCGCCGCCGTATCGAAGCCCTGTCGCCGGATTTACAGCCTCCACCTCGCCTTCGATCACGTAGAGAAACTCTTCGATGGGATCGCCCGTCTTCAGGAGCACGTGGCCAGCGGGATGCGCGCGAACCTCACCCACCTCCATCATGCGCGCCACATGGGCCTCCTCGAGGGGCGTGCGCTGGTAGGTGCGCAAATCAACTGCAAGCGTTTCCATTGCGTTACTCCTTGGGTTCGAAAAGTCCGGTGACAGAGCGGCGCACCGTCGTGGTCACGGAAGGGCGCGGCTGCGCCGTGAAGGACAAGGGGCGGCAGACCTCCATGGCGGCGACACCCACGCGCGCGGTGAGCGCGGCATTCACAAGCCCCTCTCCAAATCGACGCGAGAGCTTGCCGAGGATCGATCCTCCAGCGACGGAGCCGAGCAGATCATCGCCCACGGCGAGTGCACCGGTGGCCACCAGATGCGAAAGGACCGCCCGTGTCAGGCGCCACGCGCCCAATGTGCCGGAGCGACCGCCGTAGATCTCCGCCACGCGCCGTATCATCCGGAGATTGGCGGTGAGCGCGGCCACGACATCCGCGAGGGCCAGCGGCACGAGTGCCGTGACCGTTGCGACTTGCCGAGCGGCGGTCTCGACCTCCTTCAATGCGGCAGCATCAAGCGGGCTCAGGAGCTCTCGTTCTGCAAGTGCCAAAAGACTGTCGGCGTCGAGCATTTCCGCTTCGCGCTCCAGCATCCGTGCGATCGCCAGCTTTGCCTCCGGCCGTTGGCCGTAGAGGCGCGTGAGACCTTTGATGACGGCCCGCGCTCCCTTGAGATCGTTGGCGGCCAGGGCTGCATTGGCCGCGACCGAGAGCTTGTCGATGCGGCTGAGGCGCGAAAAAGCTGCGAGTTCGCGAAGCGCCACCCCGAGGGCCACGAGGACGAATGCTCCCACCAGTACGGAGGCCGCCAAGCCGAGAACCGGATTGCTCTCGAGAAGGGACGAGAGTGCATTCCAGGCCGAGAGGGACAAAAAGAAGCCGATGACCGCCAGAAGCAGCCCCCAGAACCAACGCACAAGCGGCGAACGGGGCCGCGCCGCGAGGCTGGCCACGCTTTGCATGGCCGCACCCCGAGGTGGGGCGTCCTCGATTGAAGGCGCGTCTGCGGGCGTCACCTGTTCGGCGGTCTCATCCAGTTCGACAAGAACGGGACCCTTCGTCTTCTCCGTCATCTCAGCCGATCCTCGAGCAAGAACTCCGCGGCCTTGTCGAGCCTGATATGAGGCGGGCCATCGCCCGGCGCGATCGTCTGCTTGGGTGGGACGAAACGGGTGACCTCGACATTCCCGAACGGCCAGGTTTCCGCAGCTTCCCGTGCCGGGTTCATGATGCGCGCCGGGTCACTCGGCAAGTCGCCCGGGTAGAACGCCGCTCGTTTGCCCGCCTCTGTCAGGCCCGCAACCGCCGCGAGCGTCTCGCTCCCGTGGGTGACCTCGGTCTCGGTCGTCGTGCGCAGAGCCGCAATTGAGAGCGCCTTGGTCAGAGCGCCATTGAAGAGCGCACGATCGCTGGCCTCCCGTGTCAGGGCCTCCATGATGGCGGTCAGGCGCCCGTGCTGTTCGTGATGGAGGTGATCGGCCTTCGTCGCCGCAAAGAGGATGCGATCCACGCGCTTTCCCAAGAGCAGCGATGTGAGCCATGCGTTGCGGCCGGGCCGGAACGCCCCAAGGATATCTGCCATGGTCTGCCGCAGCGCTTCCACGGCTTTAGGCCCGTCATGGATGGCCCCGAGCACGTCAACGAGGACGACCTGCCGGTCGAGGCGCGCAAAGTGCTCGCGGAAGAAGGGCTTCACGACCTTGGTCTTATAGGCCTCGAAACGCCGCTCCATCTCCCGCGCAAGGCTGCCGCGGGCGGCTGAGCCCGCCAGCGGCCCGAAGGTCAGCACCGGTGATCCCTCAAGCTCACCCGGCAGAAGAAAACGCCCCGGTGTGCAATCCGAGAAACCGGCAGCGCGCGCCGCGTGCAAATAGGCCGTAAAGGCGTCTGCGAGGGTTTTGGCGTGCGCCTCAGCAAAGGGCATGTCCGCGGCAAGACCTTCGGTGGCATCCACGAAAGCTTGCGCGGCTTTTCGCGTCTTCATCCGCGCGAGGACGTCGTTGGACCAATCGGAATAGGTCTTCTCCAAGAGCCCGAGGTCCAAAAGCCACTCGCCGGGATAGTCGATGATATCCAAATGCACGGTCTTCGGCCCAGACAACGCTCCGATCATGCCTTGCGGCTGAATGCGCAGAGAAAGCCGGAGCTCGCTCACCGCACGCGTGCTTTCTGGCCAGCGGGGCGCGGTGCCTGTCATGGCGGCGAGATGGGTCTCATACTCGAAGCGCGGGATCGTGTCGTCCGGCTGGGGCTGGAGATAGGCGTGCTGGATGGAGCCTGAAGACGCAGCCGACAGCCCGGGCATGCGACCGCGATCCAGAAGGTTTGCGACAAGGGCCGTGATGAACACGGTCTTGCCTGCCCGGCTCAGCCCGGTCACGCCGAGCCGGATCGTGGCATCTCCGAACAGACCAGTCACCGGCGCGGTCACCGTCTCGAGCGCGCGACCGACGCCATCTGCCATTGCTTGAAGTACCACTCGCGCCCCCGGCTTACGAGGCCAAGATAGGCATGGCCGCCCGCAATGCCCAGAGCTTGCGCCATTTGCCGGGTGGCGGTAGGGCCGCGCCATGCCGCGCTATGCTCTCAGGGTCGAATACGATGGCGCCCCTTTTTCCGGGTGGCAGCGTCAGGCCGATCAGCCCTCTGTGCAGGGCGCACTGGAAAATGCCCTTGCTCAGTTGGAGACGGGGGTACCCTCGATCGCGGCAGCGGGGCGGACCGATGCGGGCGTCCATGCATGGGGGCAAGTGGCGCAGTGCGACCTGGCCAAGGACTGGTCTCCTTTCCGACTTTCAGAGGCGCTGAACCATCACCTCAAGCCACTGCCCGTCGCCATCACCGCCTGCGCACCCGCGCCGCATGAAGACTGGCACGCCCGCTTTTCCGCGGTGGAAAGAGCGTATGTCTTCCGTCTCGTGGTCCGTCGTGGGCCGGTGACACTAGATGCCGGCAAGGTCTGGCAGGTTGCCGGACCGCTCGATCTCGCGCCGATGCAGGAGGCAGCGGCACATCTCGTCGGGCGGCATGATTTCACGACCTTCCGCGCCTCGATTTGTCAGGCGGCCTCACCGGTCAAGACGTTGGACGCGCTCGACGTCGAAGAACTGAGCTACCCGGGTGGGCAGGAATATCGTTTTCACCTGCGTGCACGGAGCTTCTTGCACAATCAAGTCCGGAGTATCGTGGGCACGCTGGAGCGCGTGGGATCGGGCGCGTGGTCTCCTGACCGGGTAAAGGCAGCTCTCAAAGCCGCCGACCGGAGCCAATGTGGGCCTGTCTCGCCGCCCCATGGCCTCGCTCTCAAGGGCGTGCGCTACCCCGTGGATCCATTTGCCTAGTCGTTGTCGATGGCCCCGGCACCAGCGCCAGAGCGGGACGACGCAGTCGCCGCCACGTAGGTGCGCGATGCAAAGCGCCTGAGCCGGTCAAGCACGTCAGAGGCGACTTCGACCCGCCCTTTGCGCGGCACCGGCAGGTCCTCGCGGCCGTGCTCTAGAACGACGCTGTTCTCGGTTGCCCGAACAGCCAGATTGGCTCTGCCGACGCGCGCGGCCTGCGCGACGAAGGGCTCCACCAGATCGGGCTCATCGATGTCAGCGAGCTTTGCCATGTCGACATCTGCTTGAAGAGCGTCGATTGCGACCGGAAGACATTCCACCGCACGCGCGCGGGGGAAAATCACGGTGTTGCCGTCAAGATCGTATCCTGGCACGCGCCAGCGCCGCCCCAGCGCGCGGCTCGCAGCGGACACCGCGCGGGCGCCACCATGGGATGCGATGGCGCGCGCGAGATCTTCTCCATGGGATTGGGGCACACCCGCGCCGCGCGCAGCGCGCAGAAGGAGAGCATGCAATTCAGAGCGGGGAAGCGTCAAAGATGCGGTAGCCATCCTGCAGTGTCGCCAATCTCGTCGGCGAGCGGAAGCCCCTGCGCCAGCGTGACACGGGTCCAAAGGCGGCTTTTGGGGTCAAAGCGCGACGCGCCGAAGCAAGACAGCTTGGCGCGGAGGAGGTGAATGGGCGCTGCATCGCCGTGCAGAAGATTTGCACGCACTTCCGCATAGGGATGGGTGGCGAGGGCCTGTATGCGGCGCGCCACGGAGCGATGCTCTGGCCTGCTGGCCAAGAATTGCCAGAGCGGGGTCGCGTCCCTTGGCAAGGCCGCGTGCAGCGCGCAGATCTGCCGAGCCGAGTCGAGCGGTGTCTCCTTCTCAGCGCCGGGATCCGTTTCCCTGTCGCCAAGGCGCGGCTCCAACTTTTCCTCTGACACGTACCAGAACTGCGCGGACTCCTCGGCCGTCTCGAAATCACAGCACAGCGCCCAAGGCGCGTGAAGCTCGATCTCCGCCTTGAGCGCTCCGCACGTCTGACGCGCGTCGAGCTCGGGCTCGAAGGGGCTCGCTTGGCACTCTGCAAGGTCATCTACGAGGTGTCCGAAGGGTTCGAGCAACCACGAGACAGCAAGCTCCTCCAGCGCCGGCGTCTCGCAACGATCCAGTAGCGCCGAGAGCGCGCCGGGCTCCTGCAGGCTCTCCACGTCCAGCGCGCCGGTCAACGCGGCCCAGTCAGACCTCAAACGCCGGATATCCTCCATCGCGTCCGCATCGGCGACCTCCCATGTCTGCAGATAGGCCGCCGCGTGAGCCGCGAGCGAGACGAGTTCCGCAGCCTCGCCCTCCGTGATCGTGGGTTGATTAAGAACCCGGGAAAGTGCCGTCTCACGAACCTGCATCCAAGCATCGAGGAGGAGCGGGTGCGACACCAGAAACGGTGCCATGCCGAGGCCGGTGGCGTTTCCAACGCCCAGCATCCGCTTCACACGCCTCCCCAAGGGCGCGCCGCCCAAATGCTCCGCAAGATCATGGGTGAAGCCGCGGATGAGCCAGACCGTGAGCATCTCTGCTGCGAAGGGCCCGCTCAAACCGGGGCGGTCTTCGATCCGTGATCTGTCTGCCAGTCCGAATTTCCCGTTTCCGTAAACGGCCGTCGTGCGCATGAGATAGCCCGTCTTTGCGAGCATCTCGGCATCCGGCTGCACCCCCTTGCGCAAGGCATCGACCACGTGCGCGAAGAGGCGCACGCTCTTGTTTGCGCGGCTGAGAACGAGCTCGGTGTCTGTCAGCCGCGCCTCCTCCTGACGCGGGACAGCCTCTGCAAGCCGGGCGATATCGGCCTCTGCCGGGATGCCGTCGAAGAGGACGAACGCTGCATCCCACGCCGTCGCAATCACGCGGTCCGTGCGCTCCGCATCGGCGAGGGCCTGCGAGAACGCGATCAGTGTATAGCTGTGGGGGCCCATGGTGACGGTATAGGTGGCGTGGCCGTGACCCTCCCCGTCCATCTCCCAGGCCGAGCGCGTGACCCGCGCGTCAAGGCGCGCAAGGTCACGCATCAAAACCCTGAGGAAAGACAGGCGCGTGGGCTGCATCGCACCAAGATGTGCGAGGCTCATGACTCTGTCAGGAGACCGCAAGGCACGGGGAGGCGAAAGATCTTTCATTCGGGGCCGAAGCTCTTTTCGAAGAAACGCATCCAGTTCCCTCCCATGATAGCCGAAACCTCTGCCGCGTCGAAGCCCACTTCGCTCAGGCCTTGGCTTAGTCCCGTGAAGTCCCTGTTGCTTTGAAAGAATGCCGGCTGTTGTGGAAATCTGGCTTCCTGGCCCCTGACTTTCTTCCAACGCCCGTCGCGCATCCATGCCAGCGCACTGTCCGGCTGGCCCTGGCAGAGATCTGAACCGATGCCGATGCCTGCCGTTCCGACCCGCTCTGCGAGGCGCGCGACCATGGTGCAAAAGCTCTCGAGCGTGCAGTCAGAGCCCGCGCGCAGATGTAGCGGGTAAAGCGAAAAGCCGAGCATGCCACCGCTTTCCACCAAAGCGTCGAGAGTTTCGGGGCGCACGTTTCGGGGCACATCGTGCCAATGGGCAGGGTTGGCATGGGTAATCGCAATGGGACGCGCGGAAGCTTCGATCGCCTCTCGCCGGGAGCGATCGCCGGAATGGGACATGTCGATCACGAGACCGACGCGGTTCATTTCAGCGACCGCTTCGCGCCCCATGTTGGTCAGCCCGGTGTCATCTGGCTCGTAACAGCCCGAACACAGGAGCGACTGGTTGTTGTAACTCAGTTGCATGAAGCGAAGCCCGAGCTGATGCAGGATTTCGATCAGGCCGAGATCGTCCTCCATCGGCGCTGGGTTCTGCGCACCGAAAAAGATTGCAGTGCGTCCCGTCTCCTGTGCCACGCTAATGTCATCCGCGTGGGTGGCGCGCAGGATCACGTCGCCGTTCTGCTCGAACTCCCTGTTCCAGTCCGCCAGCGCGGCGACCGTCGCGCGGAAGCCCTCGTGGTAGGAGACGGTCATGTGAACGGCATCGACCCCGCCCGCGCGCATCTCCTCGTAGATGCTGCGACAGGGGCGCGTGAATTGAAGCGCATCGATGATCGGTGGTTTCGTCACACCGCGGACAGTGGCGCGGAGGCGACGACGCAGGCAAGCCCGATAATGCAAAAGGCATGATATCTATAGGCATTCCTGCATGCGCGAGTAGGATAGGCGGATGGATACGAAGCGCCTGCGCCTGACCGGGCCCTGGATGGGGCGATACAATTACGTCACCCGCGCGCTGCCGCCCGTGGCCTTCAATGCGACACTCGTCGATGACAGTGGCGATCTTTCCGGGGAGACCATCGAGCCCAACAGCTTCTCCGATGTGGAAATCGACAGCCTTATCGCAGGCATCATCGGTGTCCGCGAAGGACGCATCGTCCGCTTCACGAAGAACTACTCCGACATCGACGCGCCACGGATCGAATACGAGGGCAAGATCGATCCACAGTTCACCCGGGTTCAGGGGACGTGGACGATCCCGAATTCACCTTGGGAGCACGGCACCTTCGTTCTCATCCGGGACGCGGTGGGCGCAGAGCAGAGCGTGCGGCGCATGCGACAGGCCAGCGAGGCGCTCAAGACGCCGATCAAGCGGTGATCCTGTCACTCCTGGCTCATCTCGCCTTGGGCGCGGTGGGTGGATATCTCGCCTCGGTGGCCGGGTTGCCAATGCCTTTTCTCCTGGGCGCGCTCGTGGCCGTGGCCCCCTTGGTGATCTGGCAGGGTGCCTCCGGTCGAGCCACACTCGTATTTCCGACGTCCCTGCGATTTGCATTTGTCGGCGGGATCGGTGCCCTCATCGGCGCAGGCTTCACCCCGGAGCTTGTCCGTATCCTGCCGGCTCTCTGGGTGTCGCTCCTCGGCGTTGGTCTTTTCGTCGTCGTTGCGCATCTCGCCGGCTACCTCGTTTATCGCAAGCTCGGCGGCTACGACCGTGTCACGTCTCTTTACGGCTCCATGCCGGGTGGGCTGATCGAAGGCGTCGCCCTCGGCGAAAAGGCTGGCGGGGATGTCATGCTCCTCACCGTGCATCATTTCGCGCGCATCGTGATCGTCGTCTTCACGGTGCCGCTTCTTTTCGCCGTCTTCTCCGGAGAACTGGTCGGAAGCGCAGCAGGGCTGGCGTTATCGTCAGGCGGCGGGGGCCTGATGGATGTCTTGGGCCTTGTCGCGGTCACCCTGGCAGGATTGTCGCTCAGCCGCCTCGTCCGTCTTCCCGCCGGCCATCTGACGGGCCCACTTCTCGTTGCCGCCGCTCTGCACGGTGCGGGGCTCATGGCGCTCGAAAGCCCTGCCTGGTTGGTGGCTTTGGCTCAGCTCGTCGTCGGGACGAGCCTTGCCACCCAGTTTGCCGGTGCCACGCCAAGGGTTCTCGGTCGCGCATTTGGGCTGACGATGGTGGCCGTCGGCGCGATGTTTGCCGCCGCCGCGCTGATTGCGTCGGCCGTCGCGCGCAACACACCACTCGGTTTCGACGAGGCCTTCATCAGTTTTGCCCCGGGCGGCGTGGCGGAGATGGGCCTCATCGCGCTCTCGCTCGATATCAGCCCCGTCATCATCACCGCGCATCACCTCATACGCATCGTCCTGACCATCATGTTCGTGCGGTGGGCCCAAACGCACCTGACGCCCTAGCCAAGCTCTGCAAGGGTCGGCGGGTTGCAGCCTGCACGGGTACAATTGATCGCTGCAGCGCGCGACGCCGTGGCCAGAATGGCGCGGAGGGCATCTTCGCCAATCGCGTAATCGCCTCTCCGCTCGGAGACTTGGCGGATGAGTGTCGCCATGAAGGTGTCGCCGGCACCCACGGTATCAACGAGCGGCTCTACCGGCGCCGCGGGCACCTCGGCATGGGCATCCCCGGCGCGCCCCATCGCGCCGTCAGGCCCCCGCGTCAGAACGACGACCGGCGCACCGGAGAGGACTGCCAATCGTTGAAAAGCGTCTGCTTCCGTCATGTCGGGGTAGAGCCAGTGCAAATCCTCGTCCGAGAGCTTCAGGAGTGTTGTATGGGTCGCGATGCGCTCGAGCCGTGCAATGAACCCTTCCTTGTCGGGCGTGAGCGAAGGCCGGGCATTGGGATCGTAGCTCGTGAGCAGACCCCGCTCGAAGCAGGCCCGGTGAAAACTCTCGTACGCGGGCGCGTCGTCTCCGCCTGTGACCGCGAGTGAGCCGATGTGAAACGCGGTCATGCCCTGCGGCGCAGCAGCTTCTAGCTGCGACACGCTCACCTGCCGCTCGGCTGTACCATCGCGATAAAACTCATAAGTCGCTGCCCCCTCTTCAAGAGAGACGACCGCGAGAGACGTGGGCTCAGGACGGCGTGGCGTGGCGAGTTGCACGTTGTCCGCTTCGAGCCGCGCGGCAATGAGGGAGCCCAAGCTGTCCTGACTGACAGGCGTGAGATAATGCGTCTCCATGCCCTGCCGTGCAGCGGCCATCGCGACATTCATTGGTGAGCCGCCGGGATGGGCAATGTAGGCAGGTGGATCTCGCCCATCCTCCTCCTGCACGAAGTCGATCAGGTTCTCTCCGCCTACTGCAAGCATCGCATGTCTCCGTTTTTCGTTTTGCTAGAGACGGACGGGATCACCGGCAAGCAGGGAGACCCCGGCAGTGCGACTTCCACGGCCCGAGCCCTTACGAAAGGGGCCTCTCCACCCATGTGGGCGGGATGGGCCTAGCGCTGATTGTGTTGCCACGATGGATGCTCCCAAGGTTCCGCATTTGAAGCCGGCAGCCTGCGGCAAAGGATATGATCGGCGGCTTTTTCCCCCACCATGATCGAGGGCGCATTCAGATTGCCGTTGGTGATCCGAGGAAAGATGGAGCTGTCGGCAACGCGCAAACGCTCTGCTCCTATGACGCGGCAATCCGGATCGACCACGGCCATGGGATCGTCCGCGCGGCCCATCTTGCAGGTCCCGCAGGGATGATACGCGCTTTCGACGTGGTCACGAATGAACGCGTCCAAGTCCTCGTCCGACTGAGCGTCTGCGCCGGGTTGGATCTCGTGCTTCGCGAACTCGGCGAAGGCCGGCTGGCCGAAGATCTCCCGCGTCAGCCGAATGCCTTTTCGGAAATCCTGCCAGTCCTTGTCGTGAGCCATGTAATTGAAGACGATCTTCGGGGCGGCTTCGGGATCTTTGGAGCGAAGCGTCACACTGCCGCGAGAGGGCGAGCGCATGGGGCCCACATGGGCCTGAAAGCCATGCCCCTCGGCAGCCGCACGCCCGTCGTAGCGCACGGCCATGGGCAAGAAGTGGTACTGCAAGTCTGGATAATCCACGCCCGGCGCGGACCGGATGAAAGCCGCAGCCTCGAAGCCATTCGAAGCACCGGGACCGGTTTTCGTCAGCAACCAACGCGCGCCCACATACGCTTTGCCCAGAAGGTTCCAGTACTTGAATAGGGACACAGGCTGAGAGGCGGCCATCTGGATATAGAGTTCAAGGTGATCCTGAAGATTCTGGCCAACGCCCGGGCGATCCGCGACCGGCGTGATCCCATGGTCCGCCAAGTGTGCCGCAGGTCCGATGCCCGAGAGCATCAGGAGCTTTGGCGCGTTGATCGCGGATGCTGCAATGATGACTTCGGACCGGGCCTTGATGGTGTAGTTGCCCATGTCGACGCCCGTGGCGCGCGCGCCGTCCATGGCGATGCGATGCGCGAGACCTTGGGCCACGAGGCACCGTCCCGTGGCTTGTGCCGGACGCAGATAGGCTTTTGCAGCCGACCAACGCTCGCCCTCCCAGATCGTGCGATCGAAGGGGCCGAAGCCTTCTTGCTGCTTGCCATTGTAGTCGCTCGTCGCCTCGTAGCCTGCCTCCCTGCCTGCCGCGAGGAAGGCTTTCACGAGCGGATTGTCCCCGGCGCCGCGCGTCACGTGAAGCGGCCCCCTCGTGCCGCGCCATTCCGGCGTCTCGCCGCCGTGCCAGTGCTCCATGCGATTGAAGTACGGAAGGACATCGGCGTAGCCCCAACCTTCCGCGCCTTGATCTCGCCAGTGATCGAAGTCTTTCGCGTGCCCACGCACGTAGATCATGCCGTTGATGGAGGACGATCCCCCCAAGACCTTCCCACGCGGACAGGCCAGCCGACGACCACCGAGATGGGGCTCGGGCTCTGTTCGATACCCCCAGTCGTAGCGCTTCATGTTCATGGGATAAGACAGCGCGCCGGGCATGTTGATGAGCGGTCCCCGATCAGAGCCGCCGTATTCGACAACGATGACCGAATGACCGGCTTCGGTCAGTCGGAACGCCAGCGCGCAGCCTGCTGAGCCTGCGCCAACGATGACGTAGTCGGCCTCCACCTAGAACGGCGCCTCGACCGCGCCCATGCCGACATAGATGGTCTTGAGCTGGGAATAATGCTCGATCGCGGCCTTCGAGTTCTCTCGGCCGAGCCCGGAGCCCTTCATGCCGCCGAAGGGCATTTCGACCGGAGCAGGATTGTACTGGTTGATCCAGCAGGTTCCCGCCTCGAGCGCGCCCACAACACGATGCGCACGGGCGAGGTTCGTCGTGAAAACGCCGCCCGCGAGCCCGAGGTCAGTGTCATTTGCCCTCCGGATCACCTCTTCCTCCGTTTCGAAGTCAAGCACCGAGAGCACAGGCCCGAAAATCTCTTCCCGTGCGATCGTCATGTCATCCGTGACGTCTGTGAAGATCGTGGGCTCGAGGAAGTACCCGGGAAGGTCAGCGCGCTGTCCGCCGGTCAGGAGCGTTGCCCCCTCCTTCTGCCCTGTCTCGATGAAGCCCTCCACGATCCGGAGCTGGCGCTCTGACACCATGGGCCCGAAGTTCGTGTCTTCATCCATGGGATCGCCCAGCTTTGCCGCTTCGACGCGCTCTTTCAGACGCGCCAAGAACGCATCCTTGATCCCCCCTTGCACAAAAACGCGCGTGCCGTTCGAACAGACCTGCCCCGAAGAGTAGAAGTTCCCCAGGATCGCGCCAGAGACGGCGTCGTCCACATTCGCGTCGTCAAAGACGATCAGGGGGCTCTTGCCCCCGAGTTCCATCGTCACGTGCTTCATGCCCGCCGCGGCTGCGGCGTAGACGCGTTTGCCCGTTGGCGCCGATCCCGTCAGCGAAACCTTGGCCACGCGGGGGTCTTCCACGAGCGCACTTCCGACAGCGCCCATGCCTTGCACGACGTTGTAGAGCCCGGGCGGCAGGCCCGCGTCACAGAGAATTTCCGCCAGTTTCAACGCGCAAAGCGGCGTGACTTCAGAAGGCTTGAAGATCATCGCGTTCCCGCAGCAAAGCGCAGGTGCGCCTTTCCAAGCGGCGATTTGTGTCGGGTAATTCCACGCGCCGATCCCGACACAGACACCGAGGGGCGTGCGGACGGTGTAGGCCCAATCGCCGCCCAAGGGGATATGTTCGCCGGTCAGCGCTCCTGCGAGCCCGCCAAAGTACTCGAGCGCGTCAGCGGCGGACGTTGCATCGACTTCCAGCGTCTCTTGCAACGGTTTGCCCGTGTCGAATGTCTCGAGGATCGAAAGCTCGCGGTTCCGCTCGCGGATCATATCCGCCGCGCGGCGCAGGATGCGGCCACGCTCTGTCCCCGTCATGGCGGCCCACGCTGGCTGGGCCGCGCGCGCTGCCTCGATCGCCGCGTCGATCACGGTCGGCGTCGCTGCGTGAACATGTGCGATTTTCTCTCCGGTGAACGCATAGACGACATCGATCACGTCACCCGCGGTATCTTCCAGGTAGTCGCCGTTCACGAAGTGGGAGGCTTTGGGCTGCGGATCTATCATCGTGGCGCTCTCCAAGGGGCTCGTGACCAAAGAAGCCCGGATCGCGCCGGGACGAAAGCTGAAAAATCCGCAGCGCTTTGACCTGCCGCCCGCGGCTCTTTCGTGCATCGCCGCCCCTTGCTCCGCTTCGCAGAGACAGGCAATACACGGTGCAGTTTCCGCCCGAGGAGAAACCCATGGCCGATTACAAGTTCGATACGCTGAGCCTGCATGCAGGGCAGTCGCCCGATAGCCGTTTCGGCTCGCGGGCCGTGCCGATCCACCAGACGACCTCTTACGTGTTTCAGGATACCGAACAGGCGGCGGCCCTCTTTAACATGGAGATCGGCGGACACATCTACTCGCGCCTCACGAACCCGACGGTCGCTGTCCTTGAGCAGCGGCTTGCGGCGCTCGACGGAGGGGTGGCTGCCGTCGCGACGGCGTCAGGCATGTCTGCACTTTTTGTCACGGTCCTCGCAATCTGCTCTGCGGGAGATCACGTCGTGGCCTCCTCGCAAATGTACGGGGCCAACATCAACCTCTTCCAACACACGCTCTCGCGCTACGGCATCGAGACGACCTTCATCTCGCCGCGGGACCCCGAGGCCATCCGTGGTGCGATCCGCACGAACACGAAGATGGTGTTTGGCGAGGTGATCGGAAATCCGGGCATGGACATCATGGACGTGCCCGCGGTGGCCAAGGTCACCCAGGAGGCAAATGTGCCTCTCGTCATCGACGCGACGTTCAACACGCCCTGGATGATCAAGCCCATCGAGCACGGGGCCAACATCGTGATCCATTCTCTCACCAAGTGGATGGGCGGACATGGCGTCGCTCTCGGGGGCGCCGTGATCGACGGCGGCAACTTCGACTGGGGCGCGACGCCCGGGAAATTCCCGACGATGACTGAAGCGCACTTTGGCTACCAAGGCGTGAACCTTTGGGAAGAATTTGGCCCCATGGCCTTCTCCACGCGGGTGAGAACCGAAGGCATGATGAATGCCGGTCCCTGCCTTGCACCGCAGAACGCCTTCTACATCCTGCAGGGCATCGAAACGCTCCCGCTCCGCATGGAGCGGCATATGTCGAACACCGCCAAGATGCTGGAATTCCTGACGGCCCATGAGCAGGTCAGCTGGGTCAAACACCCTGCCCTGTCGGACCATCCTGACCACGAGACGGCCCTGCGGCTGATGCCCAAGGGCCAGGGCTCGATCATTTCGATGGGCGTGCGCGGAGGGCGTGCGGCGGCCTCGGCCTTCATCGAGAGTGTGGGCCTCGCGTCTCATCTCGCCAATGTCGGCGATGCAAAGACCTTGGTCATTCACCCGGGCTCGACCACCCACAGCCACATCACGGCGGAGGCTATGGAGGCCGCCGGCCTGACCGACGATCTTGTCCGTATCTCGGTGGGTCTCGAAGATTTCGACGACATCGCCGCTGATTTCACGCAAGCACTGAAGGCCGCGGGCCGCGCCGCACCGAAGGTGGCCGCGGAATGAAACTCCAAGTCCAAGGCACAGAGATCTTCGCGTCCACCGGTGGGCGCGCTTTCGATCCATCCGGCGATGTGATCCTCTTCATCCACGGCTCGGGGCAAAACCACCTCGGCTTCATGCTTCAGCATCGCTTCCTCGCCAATCGTGGCTGGCAAGCGATCACGCCGGACTTTCCGGGTCATGGCCAGTCGGACGGCGCGCCCCTCGCGTCCATTGAAGCCATGGCCGACTGGCTCGCAGACTTCATGGAGGCAGCCGGCATAGAGAAGGCGCACATCGCAGGGCATTCGCAAGGCGCCCTCGTGGCACTGGAGCTCGCCGCGCGTTTTCCACGGAAGGTGCGCTCTGCCACCTTCATTGCGAGCGCCCTCGCCATTCCGGTCAATGACTATTTGCTCGGTCTCGCGGAGAACAAGGAACCAAAGGCGATCAAAGCCATGATGGATTGGGGACATGGCGCCACGGGCCATGTCCACGACCACACCATGCCGGGCGCAAGCCACATGATCATGGGCGGGCAGCTCATGGCAACCAATCGCCCCGGCGCCCTCTTCGCGGACCTGAACGCTTGCAATGAGTACCGGGGCGGCGCGGAGGCGGCTGCCCAGATCACCTGCCCGACGCTCTGCATCCTGAGCGGCGAAGACAAGATGACCCCGATCAAGGCGGGCCGCAAACTGCACGAAGCTTTGGGCGGCATGCTCTCGGAGATCCCCCACTCGGGCCACATGTCCATCACCGAGCAACCGTGGGAGGTGACACAGCCCCTGCGCCGCTTCCTCGAAACACAGCGCACCGCGGCCTAGCCTCGATGTCGTGCTCACTTTCTTGATCAGAGACGATGGAGCACCACGCCACCGCGAGGATCGCAATCCATCGATCGCCTCTTCTCGTCCGTGGCGCCCGGCTTTCTGCTGTGAACGCGCGCGGGGATCACTTGCGGGATGTTGCCCGAACCAAGGAACCACACCATGACTTTCAAAAAGATCGCCGTCATCGGCGCGGGCACCATGGGCTCGGGCATCGCGGGACAAATCGCAAATGCCGGGCAGGAGGTCCTCCTCCTCGATCTCACCAAGGAGGCTACGGACTACGCCCTTGAGCGCCTGAAGAAATCCGATCCCCCTGCCCTTCACTCCAAGGAGTGCCTTTCGCGCATCCATACCGGCACGATTGAGAGCGATTTCGACAAGCTCGGAGAATGCGACTGGATCGTGGAGGCCATCGTGGAGCGCCTCGATTTGAAGCGCGAGCTCTACGCGCAGCTCGAAGCGACCGTCTCGGACAGCTGCCTTGTGACGTCGAACACGTCCACGATCCCGATCAGCCTCCTGACCGAGGGCCGCTCGCTGAGCTTCCAAGAGCGCTTCGCCATCACGCACTACTTCAATCCGGTTCGCTACATGCGCCTCCTCGAGCTCGTCCGTGGCGAGCATACGAGCGAGGAGGCGATGGACCGGCTCGCGCACTACAACGACGAGATCCTCGGCAAGGGCGTCGTGGCATGCGCAGACACCCCGGGATTTCTCGGCAACCGGGTCGGCGTTTTCGCGCTGCAAGTGGGTCTCGACGAGGCCTTCAAGCAGGGCCTGACGATCGAAGAAGCCGACGCGATCATGGGGCGTCCCATGGGGATCCCGAAAACCGGCGTCTTTGGGCTCTACGATCTCATCGGCGTGGACCTCATGTCTGACGTCGTTGACACGCTTGGCGACATACTGCCCGAGGGCGACCCCTTCCACGCAGTGGGACGCTCGAACAACCCGGCCAAACCGATGATCGACGCCATGATCGCCGAAGGCTTCACTGGCCAGAAATCTGGCAACGGCGGCTTTTATCGCGACGATATGGCGATGAACCTCGACGGCTCACTGCGAAAGCGCGTCGTGGAGCTGCCCGCGAAGGCGCAACATGCCGCCACGCAGCTCGCGCAGAACGCTGAAACGCTCACGGACCTGATCCGCGGCGACGACGCGCAGACGCGCTTCGCCCGCAACTTCCTCGGCCGCGTACTGGCCTACGCCGCATCGCTTCTGCCCGATGTCACGAAGACCCCGCAGGACATCGATGACGCCATGAAGATGGGCTTCAACTGGATCCGGGGCCCGTTCGAGATGATCGACGCTCTTGGTGCGGGAGAGGTGGCCACGCTGGCCCGAGAAGCAGGGGCCGACGTTCCTCCTGCCCTCGAGAACCGCGCACCGTTCTACAAGGCCCATGGCAACCTTCAGGTCCGCACGACAGATGGCTACCAGCCGATCGCGCTTCCCGAGGGCACTGAGCGCTTTTCCCTGACGCGCAAGACACTCACGCCGATGGCCACGAACGCGGCGGCGTCGCTCTGGGATCTCGATGGGATCCGCCTCATCGAGTTTCATTCGAAAGCCAACGCTCTGACGGGCGAAAGCATGACAATTGTCCACGCCGCTGCAGACGATCCCGGCCGCGGCATCCTCGTCCACAACGATGCACAGCACTATTCGGCGGGCGTGGATCTCAATCGTTTTGCCGCGTTCATCGAAGCCGGTGACTGGAGCGGCATGGACGCGTTCCTCCATGACTTTCAGCAGGCGTGCCTGCGCTTGAAATACGCCCCCGTCCCGGTCATCGGCGCCCCCTCGGGCCTCGCTCTGGGTGGTGGGTTCGAAGTGCTGATGCACTGCGACGCGCTCGTCACCCATGCGAATTCTGTTCTGGGCCTCGTTGAGGCTGGCGTCGGCCTCGTGCCCTCCGGGGGCGGTGTCAAGGAGACGTTTCTCCGCTGGCAGGAGGCCACGGGTGACCCGGAGAAAGCCGCTTGGGAAACATGGATGCAGGTGGGTTACGGGAAGACGGGGGCGTCGCCCGAGGAAGCCGCGCCGCTCAAATACTTCCTCGAAAGTCGCGATGCCACGGTCATGAACCGAGACAAGCTCATCACAACCGCCACCGCGCGCATCGATGGTTGGTCCGCCTACCGACCTCCCGAGGCGCCGCGCTTCACGCTGCCTGGCAAGAGCATTCTCGCCGAGATGGAAAGCTTCATGGACAAGGGCGTCGCAAAGGGCTGGTTCACACCGCACAACAAGACGACCGCCATGGAGATCGCCACCATCGTCGTGAACACGGACGCCGATACCCCACACGAGCAAAGCGAGCAGGACATGCTCGACCGAGAGCGCGCTGCCTTCCTGCGCCTCGCCAAGACGCCGGAGTCCAAGGCCCGCATCGACGGCGTCCTCACCGGGACCGAGGTGGAGAACTAACCGCGTCCGCCACGCAAGCTTCTGTGTCTGGGGCCGCGCCCGCCCGGTCTCTTTCATGCCCTGGTTTCCGCCGGAGGCATCCCTTCCCGCCACCTGCACCCCGCTGGAGACAGCGTGTCGCTCGTGCCTCAGACGCCAAGGGGGGCGGCGGGGTGGGCGGGCGGGCGCCGCCCCCCTTGCAAATTTCCAAAACCCTGCTCTCATGCCGAGGTCTTGAGCATGGAGGCGCGACATGGACGGCAACATCAACGACCTGAGCCAAATCGTCGAAAACGACCGCGCCCATGTTTGGCACCACCTCATCCAACACGCCCCTTTCGAGACGGTGGACCCGAAGATCATCGTCGAAGGCAAAGGCCTTCGCGTCTGGGACCAGGACGGCAAGGAGCACATCGACGCCGTGTCGGGCGGCGTGTGGACGGTCAATGTCGGGTATGGCCGCGAACGCATCGCCAACGCGGTTCGTGATCAACTGGTGAAAATGAACTTCTTTGCCGGTGCGGCGGGCTCGATCCCCGGCGCGACATTCGCGGCCATGCTCACTGAAAAGATGCCGGGCATGTCCCGCGTCTACTTCTCCAATAGCGGCTCCGAGGCCAATGAGAAGGCCTACAAGATGGTCCGCCAGATCGCGCACAAGCGCTACGGTGGCAAGAAGCACAAGATCCTCTTCCGCGAGCGCGACTACCACGGCACCACAATCGCAGCGATGGCATCGGGCGGGCACCATCAGCGCAACGCGCAGTACGGCCCCTTTCCCGCCGGCTTTGTCGAGGTCCCGCATTGCCTCGAATACCGGAAGCATGAGCAGGATTGGGCCGAGGGCCTATCCGGCGAAGACTATGGAATCGCGGCCGCTGACCAGATCGAAAAGGTCATCCTGCGGGAAGGCCCCGACACCGTCGGCGGCCTCGTCCTAGAGCCCGTCACCGCGGGCGGAGGCGTCATCCCGCCACCGCCGGGGTACTGGCCGCGCGTTCAGGAGATCTGCAAGAAATACAACGTCCTCCTGATCATCGACGAAGTCGTCTGCGGCGTGGGCCGGACGGGTGCATGGTTTGGGTATCAGAACTACGGCGTCGAGCCCGATATCGTCTCCATGGCAAAAGGCGTGGCCTCGGGCTACGCGGCAATCTCCTGCACGGTCACGACCGAAGAGGTCTTCCAGATGTTCAAGGACGATGCCTCCGACCCGCTCAACTACTTCCGCGATATTTCGACCTTCGGAGGCTGCACCGCCGGTCCGGCGGCGGCCATCGAGAACATGAAGATCATCGAGGAAGAAGGGCTCCGGGAGAACACCGTCGCCATGGGCGCCCGCCTTGTCGCCAATCTCGAGGCGCTGGCCGAAAGGCACGCCATCATCGGAAGCGTCCGAGGCAAGGGCCTCTTCTGCGGTGCGGAGCTCGTGGCAGATCGCGACACAAAGGAACCCGCCGCCGAGGCGCAGGTGCAAGCCGTCGTAAAGGACTGCATGGCGCAAGGACTGGTCATCGGCGCGACCAACCGCAGCTTTGAGGGCAAGAACAACACGCTTTGCTTCTCGCCGGCGCTTATCTCCACCGCTGACGATATCGACGCGATCACAGCGGGCGTGGACGAGGCACTCACGCGCGTCTTCGGATAGGCCTTTCGGCAGGGGCCGCTTGGACAACGATGGCGTCCGTGAAATTTTTGCGCAAAATTTCACTGGCGCCGCGGTAGCGCTCTTGGCTAGGCTGCATGCATCGCCAGATGCTTGGAGCCCGCGCCATGAAGATGACCACCGAAGAAGCCTTCATCAAGGTCCTCCAGAGGCATGGCATCGCCCATGCCTTTGGCATCATCGGATCTGCGATGATGCCGATTTCCGACCTCTTTCCGGCAGCCGGGATTACCTTTTGGGACTGCGCCCATGAAGGCTCCGCGGGCTTCATGGCCGATGGGTTCACTCGCGCCACCGGCCAGATGTCGATGATGATTGCCCAGAACGGCCCCGGCATCACCAATTTCGTCACAGCGGTGAAGACGGCTTACTGGAACCACACGCCTCTCCTCCTCGTCACGCCGCAGGCCGCAAACAAAACCATCGGCCAAGGCGGCTTCCAGGAAGTGGAGCAGATGGCGCTGTTTCAGGACATGGTGGCCTACCAGGAAGAGGTCAGGGACCCGTCCCGCGTGACCGAGGTCCTGACCCGGGTCATCGCGCAGGCAAAGCGCCTGTCCGGACCCGCACAGATTAACATTCCCCGCGATATGTGGACGCAAGTCATCGATATCGATGTACCCTCCCCGATCGAATTCGAACAATCGCCCGGCGGAGAAAACTCTGTTGCGAAGGCCGCAGCGCTTCTTTCGGAGGCGAAAGCGCCGGTCATCCTCAACGGCGCGGGGGTCGTGCTTTCAGACGGCGGAATTTCCGCCTCGCGCGCCCTTGCGGAGCGCCTCGATGCCCCGGTCTGCGTGGGATACCAGCACAACGACGCCTTTCCGGGCTCCCACCCGCTCTTTGCCGGACCACTGGGATACAATGGTTCGAAGGCCGCCATGGAGCTCATTCGAGACGCCGACGTGGTACTCGCGCTCGGCACACGCCTCAATCCGTTCTCCACGCTGCCCGGCTACGGTATGGAGTATTGGCCCGGCGCGGCAAAGATCATCCAGGTCGATCTCAATCCCGACCGCATCGGGCTGACCAAGGCGATCACGGTGGGCATCGTGGGCGATGCTGCGAAGGTCGCACGGGGCATCTTGGGAGCACTCGCGCCCGAAGCGGGCGATGCAGGACGCGCCGCACGCACCGCGAAGATCGCAAAGGTAAAGAGCGCATGGAAGCAGCAGCTCAGCTCCATGGATCACGAGGACGACGATCCCGGCACGACGTGGAATGAGCGCGCCCGTGCGGCCAAGCCTGAGTGGATGAGCCCGCGCATGGCCTGGCGCGCGATCCAGGCTGCGCTTCCAAGGGAGGCGATTATCTCTTCTGATATCGGCAACAACTGCGCCATTGGTAACGCCTATCCCGACTTTGACGCAGGCCGGAAATACCTCGCACCCGGCCTCTTCGGGCCCTGCGGCTACGGCCTGCCCTCAATCGTCGGGGCAAAGATCGGGTGTCCGGAGGTCCCGGTGGTTGGCTTCTCCGGGGACGGTGCCTTCGGCATCGCCGTCACCGAGCTCACAGCGATCGGACGCGGCGAGTGGCCCGCGATCACGCAGATCGTCTTCCGCAATTACCAGTGGGGCGCCGAGAAACGGAACTCGACGCTCTGGTTCGACGACAATTTCGTCGGCACGGAACTCGACGAAGAGGTGAGCTACGCCGGGATCGCACAGGCCTGCGGGCTTCAGGGCGTCGTCGCACGCACGATGGACGAGCTGACCGCGGCGCTCGCGCAGGCGATCACGGACCAGATGCAACATGGGAAAACCACACTGATCGAAGCGATGATCAACCAGGAGCTTGGCGAGCCCTTCCGCCGGGACGCGATGAAAAGGCCGGTGGTTGTGGCAGGAATTGATCGCGCGGACATGGTGCCTCAGACGCGGGTGACGGCCGAGGCGGCGGAGTAGCCCTTCGACGCATGTCGGGATGACCGTTCTCGTCCTCAATGCCGGGTCGTCGTCCGTGAAGTTCGCGGTCTTCGACGCCCATGGAACGCGCGTTTTCCAAGGCGCCGCCTCGGAGATCGGCGGGCACTCCACATTGGCGCTCAATGGCTCGGCAACCGAGGTGGCGATCCCGGACCACGACACGGCTTTCAAAACGGTCATAGACGTCGTCCGAGACGCGGGCTTTGGACCGGCCGATTTGCAGGCCGTGGCGCACCGGGTCGTCCACGCCGGGCCACGGCTGACAGCGCCGGAATTGATCACGCAGGAGATCATCGCTGAAATCGAGGCGGCGAGCTCTCTCGCCCCACTCCACAACCCTCACAATCTGCGGTGCATACTGGCCCTTCAGGCGCATGCCCCGGAGCTTCCGCAGGTGGCGTGCTTCGACACGGCCTTTCATGCGACCATGCCTGCCCTCGCGCGGGACTACGCGTTGCCACCCCCCCTCGCCGAAGACGAGGGTATCCGCCGCTACGGGTTCCACGGACTGTCCTATGCCTCGCTGGTGGCTCGCCTGCCGGACATGACGGGAAAGCCGCTTCCAAGACGCGTCTTGGCGTACCATCTGGGCAACGGCGCGAGCGCCGCTGCGATCGTGGAGGGAAAGAGCATCGCCACAACCATGGGGTTCTCACCGCTGGACGGGCTGACCATGGGTACGCGCGTTGGCGGGATAGACGCGAACGCCGTCCTTCACCTCGCTGATCGCCTGGGCATTCAACGCACGCGAGAGATCCTGAATCATGAGAGCGGGCTCCTCGGGCTTTCCGGCGAAAGCTCCGATATGCGGGCGCTCCTGGCTTCGGGCGCGCCGCGGGCGAGCTTTGCTGTGGAGCACTTCTGCCACTGGGCAATCCGCCATGGTGGATCGCTCATTGCTGCCATGGGCGGGATCGACGCCGTCGCCTTCACTGGCGGGATAGGAGAGCATGCGCCGGCCATTCGCGCACGTATCTGTGCTGGCCTCAGCTGGGCGGGGGCTGACTTGGATCCAGCGCGCAATGCTGCTCAAGAGCGCGCCATCCACGCCGACGCCTCCGCCCTGCGCATTTGGTGTGTTCCAGCCGAAGAGGAGCGCTTCATCGCGGATGAGGCGCGCCGCATTCTGGGCTAGGCGGGAGCAGGCGGGGTCTGCTCTCCCCTGTCAAAGGCTTCCCACCCCTTGCCATCAAACACGTCGACACCGAGCTGGGCCAACACGTGTGGGAAATCGACCATGACGTAGTTGTCGACGATCTTCCCATCGACCACCTTCCAGAAGTCCATGTAGCGGACGGTGATGCGCTTCCCGGTGGCTGGAATGCCCATGAACTCGCCGCCATGCGTCACTTCCTGACGCCCGAAGGCCGCGGCCCATTCCCCCATGTACATGCGCGCCTCGTCCACGCAGACCTTGTCGTGGAAGGCGGCCTGAAAGGGCTTCTGCCAATTGTCCTGAAAGGCGCGAAGCCCGTCTTTCGTGCCGCAGCCCGTGTTTCCCATCCAGCGAAAACTCTCTGCGAAGAACTCGCCGATGTCGGCGATGCGGTGGTCGTTGAGGCCGTCGACCATCCCTTCAATGACGGCCCGGGTTTCCTCCGTCTTCGACATATCGGTGTCCCTTGTCAGGACGGCCTGTTCGGGGCGCGAGCCTCTCATGAGTATTCCTCTTCGTATGCGCTAGACGCCATGGGCGCTCGGGAGATCTGCGGCGATCATCTCCGCGCCCCTCCAACCGATCATCATTGACGGGGCATTGGTGTTGGCGGAGGTGACGCGCGGCATGATCGAAGCATCCGCGACCCAAGCCCCCTCCACGCCCCGTACAGCAAGACGCGGGGTGACGACGGCGCTCTCATCGGACCCCATGCGGCACGTGCCGACAGGATGGTAGGCCGTGCCGGCGCGGTGCCGGATCACCTCCTTGAGGTCGGCGCCGGTCTTGCCCTTGGATGGTCCCGCCTCGCGCCCGCGCTTTCCGCCAAAGTCCGCTTGCTCAAGGAGCTGCCGGAGCCGCTCGACGCCTGCCGTCAGCGTGTCGAGATCGCTCTCCTCCCGGAAGAGGCCGAGATCAAAGACCGGAGGTGTCGAAGGGTCAGAAGACGCCAAGCGGAGGGCGCCGCGAGACTTCGGCTGGCACAGGCAGACATCCGCAAAATACCCGCTCTTCAGGGCGTATTTCCTCCCCGCGTGGTCGAGGTGGAACGGGATGAAATGGCTCTGCACGTTAGGCTCGGCCCCATCCCCCCTCGCATTGAAGAACGCGCCCCCTTCGACCGTGGGCGAGGCGAGCGGACCGCGCCCGAAGAGGAGATCCAAGGGCGCCCGCGCCCAATTTACCCATTGTGCGGGCTCGAGGCCGTAGCCGGTGCCCGCGCCCTCGAAATGAAGCCCAAAGCCCGGATGATCATGCAGGTTTTCGCCCACCTCCGGGCTCTCCGCCCGCTGCCTGATGCCCAGCTTGGCGAGCTCTTCGGCGGGGCCGATGCCCGACCGAAGGAGGATCGCGGGAGACATGAAGGACCCCGCCGCGAGCACCACGCCCTTTGACGCATCGATCTGAGACCCGTCCGAAAGCCTGACGCCTGCCACGCGGCCCTCACGCCAGGTGAGACGATCCACCGATGCGCCCGTGACCGTGGGAATGTCGTATTTCCGGAGAAACGCGCGCGCGGCGGAGTTACGGCGACCGCCCTTGATATTGTGGGAGAAGATGCCCGCGCTCTCCCGGTCAGGCGTCGGAGTTCCGCTGTTTGTGGGCAGCATGACCTCGAGGCCGCGCGTCAGCGGGTGGGTGTTAGCGAGCTTTACCGGCGCGAGCTTTTCTTCCACCGCCGCGAAAGCGCCCTCGACATCCGCGTAGGACCAGCCCTCAACCCCCCATGCATCGAAATCGGAGGCGCGCCCTCGAAACCAGACCATCGAATTGATCGAGCCAGACCCGCCAACCATCTTGCCGCGCGGCGCAGCCACCCGGCGCCCTCCAGCAGCTTCCATCGGCATGGATTTCAGGTTCCAGTCTCGTGACGAGCCCATCAGCCATGTCAGGCCCATCGGCATGGCCACGAGTGGGTGGATATCACAACCGCCCGCTTCCAGCACGAGGACCCGTCCAACGCCCCGACGGTGAAGCTCGGCGGCGGCCACGCATCCGGCCGATCCCGCGCCGACGACGATCACATCATAGGGCATCTGGCTCTCCTGATTACCGGTTGCCCGGGCAGGCTGAGAGCCAACTCGGCGAGCCTCACCCCTTCACTGCGCCTGCCGTGAGGCCCGACACGATCTGCCGCTGGAAGAACATCACGAGCACGAAGAGCGGCGCCGTGGCCGAGACTACGGCCGCGACCGCGAACATCACGTTGCCCTCGGTATACGTCGTTCCAAGGAACGCATTGATCTGCGGGATCATGGTCCGGTTCGACTCGTTCAGGATCAGCGCGGTCACCACGAAGTCATTGTACGCCAGGAGAAAGGAGAAGAGCCCCGTGGTGATCACACCCGGCCACATGACCGGAATGATCACGTGGCGAAAGGCCTGGAACTGGGTGCAGCCATCCACCTTCGCGGCCTCGTCGAGATCCTTTGGGATGGACTCGAAGAACGAGTGGAGCATCCAGAGCGTGAAGGGCTGGTTGATGGCCACGAGCACGAGGATGGCCGTGGGCAGGAACCCCCAGACATTCCAATCGAAGAAGACGGGGAGGTATCCTGATACGAGCGTGATCTGCGGCAGCGCGCGGAACATGAGCGCAATGATCAAGAGCCAGAAGACATACTTGTAGCCCGACCGGGATAGAGCATAGCCCCCAAGCGTGCCAATGGTGAGCGAGATCGACACAACGCAGACGCACACGATGAGTGTGTTGATCATGTTGCGCCAGAATTCGTTGAGGCCGAAGGCGCCTTCATAGCCCGCACTCGTGAACGAACTTCCATAGGTCGCCTGCGTGTTTCGGCCCACCAGGGCGTTGGTCCAGTCGGCGATCGAGAAGAAATCGAGCTCGACCTTGAAGGACCCCCAAAGCGTCCACATGAACGGGAAGGCCGCCACCACGAACCAGAGAGCCACGAAAGCCCAAAGGAAAAGCTGGAGCGGGAGCGGACGGCGTTGTGCTGCGGGCGTCGACATCTCAGTGGCTCTTTGCGTTGAAGTCCCGCCACGTGCGGATCAGGACGGGTGTGAGAAGGATCGCGATTCCCATGATCGTGAGGACAGAGGTCGTCGCGGCTGAACTGAGCTGCCGCGTTTCCCCACTGAGATCGCTCAGGATAAAGGTGGACAGCGATTGCGCGTGTGCCTGCGCCTGGAAGCCCAGGATCGGCTCGAGCACGCGGAAGTTATCCATGAGCTGAATGAGCGCCACGAAGGTCACCAGGGGCGCAAGGTGCGGAATGATGACGAAGCGGATCTGTTGCCAACGCGTGGCCCCGTCGATCTGCGCACTCTCCAGCGTGTCCTGCGGCACGGTCTGCAGACCCGCGTAGAAAACGACGAAGGCAAAGGGCGCCGACGACCAGATGCCGTAGACGATAAGGCAGATCCACATGAGGGGGGTCGACGCCTTCACCGACAGGTCCGGATCGCTCACCAGCCATGAGAGGAAGTTCCCGAGGATCCCGCGGCTATCCACCATCCAGGACAGGACGAGCGCACCGATAAGCGGCGTCACGATCATGGGAAGGAGCGAGAAAAAGATCATCAGCCCTTTCAATCGCCGATGAAGCGAGTTCACGGCCACGGCAATGGCAAAGCCCAGCGCTATGAGAAACGGGGTGCAGATGAAAGTGTAGGTCAGGGTAAAGGCTAGCGCGCCATAGAACGGTAGGTTCATGACGCGGTCGACGAACCCGCCGAAATTGGCAGAGTTGCGCCATGCATCGCCCACTTCGCCGAACGCGAGGTGGCCGCGGTCGCCATAGATATCGAAGCCTACGAAACGCCCCAGTGGGGCAGCCTCGCGGATGGCCTGCGTTGCTTCCTGATCGATCGACGTCTCGGTGGTGCAGCCGAAGGGACCGCAGTTCTCCACTTCGATCAGCACGGCCTCGTGGGGCGTGAAGAACGACTGGGTGACGACGGACACGATGGGAAACGCGATGAAGAGGAGCATCGCCGCAGCCGTCGGCATGAAGAACCAAACGAATGTGCGGTGTTTCATCTGTGCCCTTCCTCGTGCTGGCGCTCAACGCGCCGTGAATAAACGGGTCGGGGTATCGGCCCCTTGGGTGAACAGGGCCGATCCTTCGACCGGCCCTGCCCTGCGTCCTTTTAGTTCAGGAAGCCCTGCTCGCGCGCCGCAGCGGTGTAGGCTGCTTCGACGTCCGCCAGCGCTTGCTCTGCGCTCTCGTTGCCCTGCATGAAGTCCGCAAGCTCGTTACCGAGCGCGGTGTGCATGAGGCCCATGAAGGGGAGCATCGGGTAAGGCACGGAGCCGGCATTGGCCGCCGCGAACACGCCCACGGCCGCCTCGGTGGGCTCGTAGCCGTCGATGAGCCAGACCGCCTGCGTCGGCACCTCACCCGTCAGGATCGACGGATCGATGGCGTTCTTGAGCGCCTTGAAGGTCGCCACCGCATCCTCATCGGAGATGTTCTTGGCCACGGTAAAGCCGTCCCACCACAGCGTCGTCGCCGGCGTGTCGCCGCCGCCCACGGTCATCGGGCCCGCGATGGCGAAACCGTCGATCACCTCCTGCGGGACACCTTCGGCGGTCACGAGCGTGGCGGCACGGGAGCCCCACATGTTCATGAGCGCGGTGTTGCCGGCGCGGTACTCGGCATTGGTCGCGTTCGAGTCATGCGTGAGGAAGTCGGGGTTCATGTACTCCGACAGCGCCTTCATCATGTTGAGCGCGTTCACGCCGGCTTCGTTGTTGATGTTGGGCTCAGCCGTTCCGGGCTTGAAGTGGGAGCCACCGTAGCCGAGGAACATGTTGTTGAATTCCTGCGCGAGGTTCCAACCAGCGGCGTAGGCGCCGCCAACGGGGTTTTCCATGATGCCAGCTGCGCGGATCGCTTCTGCTGCGGCGAGCATCTCCTCGTAGGTGGTCGGCGGCTCGAGGCCCACCTCTTCGAGCACGTCGGCGCGATAAACGAGGTGCTGGGCATTCGCCATGAACGCCACCGCCATCACCTGACCGTTGATCGTGATGAGCTGGTTCGGCTGGAGGCCATCACCGTGCTCGGCCACGAGATCGTCGAGCGGACGGATGACATCCTCGTTCATCAGGGCGACGATGGACGAGTTCGCGATGATCGCGGACGTGTATTCAGCCGGGTTGCCCTGCATGCCGGGCACGTTGATCGTCTGGTGATCGGCGGTGAGGTTGGTGGAGACTTCCACGCTGTCACCGGCGCATGCCATTGCACCGGCACCCACGGTCTGGATCGCCGGGAACTCGTTGCCCACGATCGACACACGACCTTCCGTCGGGCAGGCCGCGTGGCCCCCGGCAATCGCAGTCGTGCCCATGAGCGCCACGGCGCCCACGGCTGCAAACTTTTTCAGAAACATCTTCTTCTCCCTGTTTCCATTTTGAGTGGAGCTGCGCCTCCCGCACAGGCTCCGGCTTTGGCTACCGCACCCCAGGGCGCGGCACACCGGTTCCAGAAGCGTTTCAGCTCCCGATCCTCGCGCCATCCTGGGCGCTGAAAAGGTGACAAATGCTCGCCGGGATGGACACGCTCACGGGCGCACCGATCTCGGTGCGATAGTCCTTGAGCGCCTTGACGCTCAGAAGCGCTCCGGCACTGCGCACGCTGACCATCGTCGCGTCGCCCAGAAGCTCCATGGAGTAGACCGGGCTGTTGAGTTGCCCACCGCTGTCGACCACCTCCGCATCCTCGGCGCGGAAGCCGAGGGTCACCGGGCCATCGGGGCCGCTGAAGCCCGAGATACTGATCCCCTTCGCTTCGAAGGTGCCGCCCTTGAGCGCGCCATCCACGAGGTTCATGGCCGGGTTGCCGATGAAGCTCGCCACAAAAGTGTTGGCCGGATTGTCGTAGATCTCGGTGGGCGTACCCACCTGCTGCACGACGCCCTTGTTCATCACGACCACGCGGTCAGCGAGCGTCATCGCTTCGATCTGGTCATGGGTGACGTAGATCGTCGTCACCTTCAGCTCGTGGCTCAGGTTCTTGATCTGGGCGCGCGTGGATACGCGAAGCTTGGCATCGAGGTTGGAGAGGGGCTCGTCCATGAGGAAGACGTTGGGCTCGCGGACGATGGCGCGCGCGAGCGCGACCCTCTGACGTTGCCCGCCCGAGAGAGCGGCTGGCTTGCGATGAAGAAAGTCATCCAGCTCCACCATGGCCGAGGCGCGCATGACGCGCTCTTCGTGCTCGCCTTGCGGGACCTTCCGCACCTTCAAAGGGAAGCGGATATTCTCGTAGACATTCATGTTGGGATAGAGGCCGTAAGACTGGAACACCATGGAGATGTCGCGGTCCTTGGGCTCGAGATCGTTGACGCGCTTTCCGTCGATCATGATGTCGCCGCCGGACGGGTCCTCGAGCCCAGCGATCATGCGCATCGTGGTCGTTTTGCCGCAGCCCGAGGGGCCAAGAAGCACGAGGAACTCCTGATCCGCGATGGTCAGGTCGAAATCCTGTACGCCCACGAACGAGCCCCATCGCTTCGACACGTTTTCCAGCCTGATTTCAGCCATTTGCCGTTTCGTCTCCCCGAGGTTTTCGCGCGAGCCTCCCAACTCCCGCAACCATTTTGCAATGGTATGCAAAAAACGCTAACCGCTCACAGCGGCAATTGCCAACCCTTTTCCCTCCGAGCTACAGCTAATCAGATGCTTGATTCAAAAACCAGCGGTGCGAGCACCGATTTTCGCCAAGATTTCCGGCGCGTTTTGGCGGAGCTTCTGGCCGATCCCTCGGCCGCACATCGCCATATCAGCCCGGACTGCGTTTGGGACGCCGCGCAGCCCGTGAATCGGTTGGTCGGCGCGCAGGCCGTGATCGATGGCTTCTTTTCCCCGCTTAGAGCCGGGCTCTCAGACGTCGAGCGGCGGGACCTCATCTTCGTGGGGGGAAAGAACCGGTTGCACGAGGAGGGTCGCTGGGTCGCGACCATCACGCACTATGTCGGCACATTCACCGGCCCGCTCTTCGGGATCAAACCGTCCGGGTCGATGATCTTCCTGCGCTCCGGGGAATTCTATCGCCTCGACGATGCCGGAAAGATCCTCGAAGCGAAGGTTATATTCGACCTCATCGACGTCATGGTCCAAGCGAGACGCATGCCGCTCGGATCCATCGGGGACGAGATCACCTTCCCCGCACCCGCGACGCAAGACGGGCTTTGCCCGCCCCCTGCGCAGACCGACGCCTTCGACCTCGTGGACCGGATGATGGCGACGCTCGGATCCTACACGCCCGGCACGTGGAACTCGGTCGGGCAAACCGGGCCCGACGGCGTCTGGGCGGACAACATGATGTGGTACGGCCCGGGTGGGATCGGGTCGAACACGCGCTGGGAAGGGTTCGTACAGGACCACCGCGCGCCCTTTCTCACGGCCTTCCCGGATCGAAAGGGCGGCAATCACTTCTGCCGCTTCGGTGACGGGCCCTTCGCGGTCATGGGCGGCTGGCCATCCATTCACGCCACGTTTGCACAGGACTACCTCGGCGTTAAAGCCACGGGCGGGCCTGTGACCATGCGCGTGATGGATTTCTACCGCGTGGCGGGCGCCAAGCTCATGGAGAACTGGGTCTTCATCGATCTGATAGACCTCTTTCTTCAGGCCGACCGGGACATCGTAGCCGAGGCCAACGCGCTCCACTGAGCGCGGAAAAGGTCCTCCTAAGGGCCTTTCAAAGCGCGTTCTGGCGGCCTTGAAGTCGCGCGGGCGCCTAGCGGATACGCTGCTCCGTGTTGGCATCGAAAAGGCGCGCTTGGCTGGCATCGTAGGACACGCCCACCGTCTGCCCCGCCTTCACCCGGTCCTCGCCCCGCTCTTCCACGATGAGGCGCTCGCCGTTCTCTGCCACGAGATAGGCATAGGATACACCGCCCAGCGCCTCGGTGAGGTCCACCTTGTGCGTCGACCCTCCGCGCTCGATCGTGATGTGCTCAGGGCGCAGCCCGAGATGCACCGCACTCCCCTCCGAGGGAAGGCTCACGTTGAGTGCCGCATCGGCCTTGAGCGAGGGAACGGCGATCTTGCCGCCCGCGACAGTGCCTTCCACGAAGTTCATCGACGGCGAGCCGATGAAGCCTGCCACGAACTTGTTGTCGGGATCGCGGTAGAGATCCATGGGCGCGCCCACCTGCTCGATGACACCCGCGCGCAGAACCACGATCTTGTCGGCCAGCGTCATGGCCTCCACCTGGTCGTGGGTGACGTAGATCATCGTCGCGCCGATCTCCGAATGGAGCCGCGCGATCTCCACCCGCATCTCCACGCGCAGTTCGGCGTCGAGGTTCGAGAGCGGCTCGTCGAAGAGAAACACCTCCGGGCCCCGCACGATGGCGCGCCCGATGGCCACGCGCTGCCGCTGGCCGCCCGAGAGCGCGGCGGGCTTCCTCTTGAGATACTCGTCGAGGCGAAGGATTTTCGACGCGCCATTCACCTTTTCGGCGATGGCGCCCTTTTCCACTCCGTTCATCTTGAGCCCGAAGCCCATGTTCTCCTCCACCGTCATGTGCGGATAGAGCGCGTAGGTCTGAAAGACCATGGCCACGCCCCGCTCCGCCGGGTCGAGATGGGTGACGTCGCGCTTGCCGATATTGATCTGGCCTTCGCTCGTTTCCTCGAGCCCCGCAACCATTCTGAGAAGCGTGGATTTTCCGCATCCCGAGGGCCCCACGAACACGCAGAATTCGCCGTCGGCGATGTCGAGGTCCACGCCGTGGATGACCTGCACCTCGCCGTAGCGTTTGATGACCTGGTTGAGGGTGACGCCTGTCATGTTGGCCTCGCTGCTGTGAATTCCGGTTAGGTGGACTGGGGCTCGGGGAAGCGCCACTGCGCGGCGTCTTCGGCGATGGCTTGTGCGGCCTCGCGCAACGCGGGCGCATGGCGCTCGAGCGCTGAGAGATCTGTGCGGGCCGTGGAGGAGGTCACCGAAAGCGCACCGAGCATGCGTCCGTGAACGGTCAGGATGGGCATGGCGAGGCAAATGATGCCCGGCTCATGTTCCTCCCGGTCAAAGCCGTAGCCGCGGGACCGGATCTCCGTGATCTCCTCCCGCAAGGCAAATTCCGAGGCGAGCGTGTGCTCCGTGAACCGATGGAAGCTCTGCTGGGCAATCACCCGCGCCAGTTGCTCTTCGGGGAGAAAGGCGAGCATCACCTTGCCGACGCCGGTGCAATAGGCCGGCCCGACCTTCCCTGCCTGCGAGAACATGGGCAAAGGCTCGTGCGCGCTCACCTTGTCGACGTAGAGCACCGAGGCGTGATCGAGCTGCGCGAGGTGGATGGTCTCTCCTACCGTCTGAGAAAGGCGCTCGAGATGACGGCGCGCGACAGGCGCGAGGGATGACTGGGCCCAAGCCGCGTGGGCGAGCCGCACGAGGCGAACGCCCATGGCATAGGTCTGGCGTTCCCCGTCGAAGGTCAGCATGCCTTCCTGCGTGAGTGTCTGCACGAAACGGTAAAGCGTGGCCTTCGGGAAACGAGACTCGCACAGCAACTCACCAAAGCGCACCGGGCGGCCGAAGCTGGCGACCTGGTCGAGCACCTCGAGGGCCTTGCCCACGGTGCCTGCACCACCCACGGAGCTGGTGTGTGCGTCTTTCATCTGTCCTCCCAAGGTGCGGCCCCGCCCCTGTCTCAGGGCTTTTGGGTGACCAACCTCTACAGTTGACAAGCCTAGGCGAGTCGAGATTATCATTTCAACATATAAAACTTGGTTTCAAATAGTGAAACCCTCGCGAGACGCGATGGAAATTCACAGGCCAGGTTTCGTGGAAGCATAGGGAGGAAAACATGCGTTCCATTCTCACCTCCGTGATGGCGATCGCCATCGCGGTGCCTGCCGTCGCACAGCAGCGCGATCTCGTGATCAACTTCGATGACCTGAACCCGGCCCCGAAAGCCGCGTTCGAGGCCGCGATCTCACAATTCGCCGCCGAAAACCCAGACATCAACGTGATCACCAACATCAACGATCGCGAAGCGCACAAGACGGCCATCCGGAACTTCCTGACCGCCGACGCCCCCGACGTGACCTCCTGGTACCCGGGCAATCGCATGGCACCCTTCACGGATACCGGCCTCTTCCAGTCCGTCGATGATGTGTGGGACGAGAATGGCCTCCGCGAGACGTTTGCAGCCATCGAGCCGACGATGACCCGCGACGGCGTCACCTACGGCGTGCCGTATTCCTACTACCAGTGGGGCATCTACTACCGGAAAGACATCTTCGACGGTCTCGGCCTCGAGGAATTTGAAACCTGGGACGACATGCTCGCTGGCTGCGCCGCCATGAAGGAAGTGGGCGTGACCCCCTTCACCATCGGCACGCAGTTCCTTTGGACCGCCGCGGGTGTCTTCGACTACATCAACCTGCGCACCAACGGCTACGAGGTGCACAATGCGCTGACCGATGGCGAGATCGCATACACGGACCCGCGCATCGTTCAGACGTTCGCGAACTGGGAGCAGCTCATCAACGAGTGTGGTTTCGTCGAGAATCACGCCTCCATGTCCTGGCAGGATGCGCTCGCGCCCTTCGTGAACGGCGATGCCGGCATGTACGTGATGGGTAACTTCGCCGTGGCCGCCATGAAGGATGCTGGTCTCACCAACGACCAGATCGACTACATGCCGTTCCCGTCCATCAACCCGGACGTGGCGCGCGCCGAGGAAGCTCCTGCGGACGCCTTCTTTATCCCGACGAACGCAACGAACGTCGAAGATGCCAAGAAGTTCTTGGCCTTCGTTGCGCGGGCGGATGTGCAGTCCGAGTGGAACGAGACCATCGGTCAGCTGCCGCCGAATTCCGAGGCGACGGTTTCCGATGACAAGTTCATCCAGGAGGGCTTCCAGACGGTCTCCACCGCCGCAGGCCTCGCGCAGTTCTATGACCGCGACGCACCGGCAGCCATGGCCTCCGAGGGCATGAAGGGCTTCCAGGAGTTCATGCTCGACACCTCCAAGAAGATGGAAATCCTCGAGCGCCTCGATACCGTTCAGGCCGAGGTCTACTAAGATCAGACGTGGCAGGGCGCGTGGCGACGCGCGCCCTGTTTTCCCTCGGCGGTGCGCAGTGCGCACCCTACGTGCCTCATTCCGTAGGGTGCGCACTGCGCACCAACCGCCAATAACCAAGTCTCATCTGCCCTCAAACAAGACGGAGACCTTGCCATGGCCGTCACCGACGCATCACAGATGACAGTAGACGCCACGCCGAGGGCGGGCTGGGTCAAGCGCAACAAGCTCTCCATCGCACCGTGGTTCTTTCTTGCGCCGGCGCTTGTCTTCTTCGCGATCTACGTCGTCATCCCGATCTTCGAGAGCCTTTACCTCTCGCTCTTCGAGTGGAACGGGCTCTATGACGCGCAGGGCAATTCCACCGCCGTCTATATCGGCTTCGACAATTACGTGAAGCTTTGGGACGATCCGAACTTCTGGACGTCACTGCGCAACAACGTCGCCTGGCTGGTCCTCTACATGTTGGCAGTGCCAGTGGGTCTTCTGATCGCGCTCTTCCTCAATCAGGACGTGCCGGGCATGCGGCTCTACAAGTCGCTCTTCTTCTTCCCCTTCGTGATCAGCCAGGTCGTCGTGGGCCTGATCTTCGGATGGTTTTACAACCCCGATTTCGGCGTTGTGGGCACCGTCTGGAAGGCGCTCTTTTGCGAAGAAACGGTGAACTTCATCGGCAATGTGACCTTCACCTGCTCGCGGCCTGCGCCCGATATCCTGTCCTCGCCCGAATGGGCCACCTACGGCATCATCGCCGCCGGCCTCTGGCCGCAAATCGCCTATTGCATGATCCTCTACCTCACCGGCCTCAACAACGTGGCCTCCGACCAGATCGAGGCCGCGCGGCTCGACGGCGCGAAAGGCTGGAAAATGCTCTGGTACGTGGTGCTGCCGCAGCTGCGTCCCGCCACCTTCATCGCCGTGGTCGTGACGGTCATCGGCGCGCTGCGCTCCTTCGACATGATCGCGATCATGACCCAGGGCGGGCCCTTCGGCTCAACGAACGTGCTGGCCTATTACATGTTCGAGGTGGCCATCTCCGAGTTCGGGGAGCGTTACGGCTACGGCTCGGCGGTGGCCGTGGTGCTCTTCGCGATCATGCTGATCTACATCTCTTACTTCCTGTGGCGGATGTATCAGGACGAGAAGGGCACACGATGATCACGCGCGCCGATGTCGATGCCATGTGCGCAGCCTTGCCCGGGGCGCGTTACTCTGAGCCGCCGGAGCTCGTGAGCTGGAAGGTCGGCGACAAGATGTTTGCCTGCTTCGGTGACTTCGAGGGGGAATTCGGCGGTGTGTCGGTGAAAACCGCTGACATCGAGACCGCGCAAATGCTCATCGATGCCGGCGAGGCCATCAAGGCTCCCTATTTTCATCGCAGCTGGGTCCGTCTCGATTTCGGCTCCACCGACCGTGGCTATGCCAAGCACCGTATCCATGTCTCCTACGACCTCATTCGCAAGAGCCTGAAAAGGGCCGTCCGCGACGCATTGCCGGAAAGGAGCGCCTAGATGTTCCCACGCCCCATCGCCGCCGCCTCCCCCAAAGGGATCAGCTACCAGGCTTTCTTGCCGGTTGCGCTGCTGATCTGGCTTATCCCGCTCATCGCGATCTTTCTGACGTCGATCCGGCCCGGGTCTGACATCAATTCAGGCAATGTCTTCGGATGGCCCTCGCAATTCGTTCTGTTCGAGAACTACACCGCTGTCTTCACACAGAGCCAGGCGGGTCTCTACCTCCTGAACTCGGTCCTCATCACCGTGCCCACGGTGCTCATTTCGGTGACGCTCGCTTGCCTCGCGGGTTACGCTCTGGCGATCTATCGCTTCCGCGTGGCGCTGCCGCTCTTCTTTCTCTTCGTGGCTGGCAACTTCATCCCGTTCCAGATCCTCATGGTGCCGGTGCGGGACATGTCCGTTCAGACCGGGCTCTATGACACGATCGCGGGCCAGTTCCTCTTCCATGCCGCGTTCCAGACGGGCTTCTGCACGCTCTTCATGCGCAATTTCATCAAGGCCCTGCCCTTCGATCTCATCGAATCCGCGCGGGTCGAAGGCGTGAAGGAATGGCAGATCTTCTGGTTTGTCGTGCTGCCACTCGTGCGTCCCGCCATCGCAGCGCTCGCGGTGCTCATATTTACCTTCGTCTGGAACGATTTCTTCTGGGCAAACGTGCTCACGCAGGGCGAACAGGCGAAGCCAATCACCGCAGGCGTGCGGGCACTGAACGGCCAATTCGTCAACAACTGGCATCTCGTCTCCGCCGCCTCGCTTCTGGCCGCGGTGCCGCCTGTGGTCATGTTCTTCGTCATGCAACGCCACTTCATTGCAGGGCTCACCCTCGGGGCCGTGAAATAACTTGCAGACTTGGAGACTAGACACGACCCGCCAGACCCTCGTTCTGGCGGCGCGGGAGCGTCGGCTTCCCGAGATCGTTTATTGGGCCGATGCGCTTCCGATGAAGGAGAACCTCGAGGCACTCGCCGAGGCCCATGCCATCGACCGGAGCGGCGGCATGCTCGATGCCAATCCCGATCTGTCGATCTGCCCGGAGGCGTCGCGGACCTTTCCGGGGCATCCCGGGCTGATCGCCCACGGGGCCGACGGCTCCCCGTTATTGCCGAGCTTTGCCTTCCAGCGAGAGGCCCGACCCTCCGCGGATGCTCTCGACCTCATCTACTCAGACGAAAATCTGGGCCTCACCTACACGGCGCGCTTCGCCATTCATCCCGCCACGCACATGATCACGGCAGAGGCTGCGATCGAGGCGACGGAACCGATGCGCCTTCACTGGCTGGCCGCGCCCGTCTTCCCGGCATCGCAACACTCGGACCACATGACCGATTTCGCCGGGCGTTGGTGCCGGGAGTTTCAGCCCGTCGAGACGGCATGGTCGGCAGGCCAGCGCGTGCGAGAGAATAGGACCGGGCGCACCGGGCACGAGCACTTCCCCGGGCTGATAGTCCGCGGGCGCGGCACGACGAATACGGGCGGTGATGCTCATGCGTTTCACTACGGCTGGTCCGGCGGGCACAGGATGATCGCTGAGGAGCTACCGGATGGGCGCAGGCAGATACAGTTTGGGCACGCCCCGGGACTGGAGACCGCGCCGGCCACAAGTTTTCGCACCGCGACCCTCTATGCCACCTACTCGTCCGAAGGCCTGAATGGCTGCGCGACGTCCTTTCAAAGCCATCTTCGAGATCGCGTTTTGCAGCTGCCAGACCCCGCGCGCCCGCGGCCGGTGCATTACAACTGCTGGGAGGCGGTGTATTTCAAACACGACCTCGCAACGCTCAAGGACATCGCGACGCGTGCAGCGGCCCTCGGTGCTGAGCGCTTCGTGCTCGATGACGGTTGGTTTGGTCGGCGGGATGACGACACGACATCGCTGGGCGATTGGAACATAGATCGTCGGAAATGGCCGGACGGGCTCACACGGCTGATCGACCATGTCCGAGCGTCGGGAATGCATTTCGGCCTGTGGTTCGAACCCGAAATGATCAATCCATCCTCGGACCTCTATCGCGCCCACCCTGATTGGGTGCTCGGGCCCGCCGACCAGACGCTGGGCCGCCAGCAGATGGTCCTCGACATGGCAAGGACCGACGTCCGCGCCTACCTGTTCGAGAAGATCTCGAACATTCTGGACACGCACGAGATCGACTACGTGAAGTGGGACCACAATCGCGTCCTGCCGGTTCCGGACGCAGCGCAAACCCGCGGCACCTACGCCTTGCTGGACGCACTGAGCCAGAGGTTTCCCGAGGTCGAAATTGAAAGCTGCGCATCCGGAGGGGGCCGCATCGACTTCGGCATCTTGAACCGCACACACCGCGTCTGGCTCAGCGACTCCAATGACGCGCTCGAACGTCTGCGCATCCAACACGACGCCGCTCTTTTTCTGCCGTCGATCGTCACAGGCTCCCATGTGGGCCCGAGGCACTGCCACACCTCGGGCCGCGTCCATGACATCGCATTCCGCGCGTGGGTTGCCGCCCAGCGCCACATGGGCTTCGAGATGGACCCGCGAGAGCTTCATGCCCGCGAAGAGGCCGTGCTCCGCCGGGTCACGGAGTGGTACAAGGCCAATCGGGACTGGATGCACCGCGCCCGCATCCTGAGGCTCGACAGCGCCGACACAGCCGTTCTGGCAGAACAACAGCTCGCTCAGGATGGCGCCCGCTTCGTGGTCTTCGCGGGGACGCAGGACACGTCCGCCCAGATCGCGCCGCGTCCTCTCAGGCTCACGGAGCTGGAGCGAGACGCACGCTACCGCCTGCGCCTCGTCAGCCGCGATATGGCCCCGGGGCCATCCCGTGGTATGCCAGCCTTGAAAAATGAAGACATCGAGATGTCCGGAGCCTGGCTCATGGGTCACGGGCTCACGCTGCCCTGCGTCTATCCCTGCACGATGTGGGTCCTGGAAGGAGAACGCCTATGACATCAGCAAACTATCCCGATCTCGATGGCGCTTCCGTCTACATCACGGGCGGGGGATCAGGCATCGGCGCGGCACTCACGGAAGGGTTCCTCGCCCAAGGTGCCAAGGTGGCCTTCATCGGCCGATCGGATGCGAGCGCTTTTGTAGACGAGATGGCGGTAAAGCACGGCAACCGCCCGCTCTTCATACAGGGCGACATCACCGACACCTCAGCGCTCCGGGCCTCGTTGGACGCCGCGGCGGCGGAGCATGGGCCCGTAAAGGTTCTCGTGAACAACGCCGCCAACGATAAGCGACACACGACCTCTGCCGTCGACGAGGACTTCTGGGATTGGATGATCGCGATCAACCTCAAGGCATATTTCTTCGCATGCCAACACGTTCATGCCATGATGCAGGGCGGTGGCTCGATCATCAATTTCAGCTCGATCAGCTACATGATGGGCAATGCCGGATACCCGATCTACACGGCCGCCAATTCGGCGATCAACGGCATGACGCGCAGTCTCGCGCGCGAATTCGGGCCTGAGAAGATCCGCGTGAACGCGCTCGCGCCCGGCTGGGTGCTGACCCAAAAGCAGAAAGACATGTGGGTCACCGAAGAGGGTCTTGCGGCGCATCTCGAACGCCAATGCCTGAAGGATACGCTGGCGCCCGAGGACATCACCGGCGGCGTCCTCTTCCTTGCCTCCGACAGTTCGAAAATGATGACCGGGCAATCGCTCGTCATCGATGGCGGGGTGGTGGTCACCGGATGAGCAGCGCCGTCCAAACTGCTGACTGGATCGCCGTGGACTGGGGCACCTCCAACCTGCGCGCCTGGGCCATGAGCCGGTCGGGGACGGCGCTTTGGTCCGGCGGATCGGACAAGGGCATGTCTGCCCTCGCGCGCGAAGATTTCGAAGGCGCATTGCTCGAGGTTGTCGCACCGTCGATCGGCGCTGAGCCGCTCGATGTGGTCGCCTGCGGCATGGTGGGCTCGCGTCAGGGCTGGGCGGAAGCCCCGTACACAGCATGCCCCTGCCCGGCCCGGCCGTCGGGGTTTACCCGAGCACAGACCAACGATCCGCGGCTCAACGTGCACATCATCCCGGGCGTGAAGCAGGAAACCCCCGCTGACGTCATGCGCGGAGAAGAGACACAGATCGCGGGCTTTCTTGCGCTCAATCCCGGATGGGATGGTGTCATGTGCCTGCCGGGGACGCACACGAAATGGGTCGAGGTGAGCGCTGGCGAAATCGTGAGCTTTCAGACCGCCATGACCGGGGAGCTGTTTGCCCTTCTTTCAACCCACTCCGTGCTCCGGCATTCCGTTGCGCCGGAGGGCTGGGACGCGGACGCCTTCTCGGAGGCCGTGGATGACGCGATTTCAAAGCCGGAGCGGCTCGCGGCACGGCTCTTTTCTCTGCGCGCCGAGAGTCTGCTCCACGATCTTGGCGGAGCGGCGTCGCGCGCACGCCTTTCCGGGTTTCTCATCGGGGCAGAGCTCGCTGCGGCCCGTCCCTATTGGCTGGGCCGCGACATCGCAATCATCGGCGCGGCAGCCATCGCCCGGATCTACGGAGACGCCCTGGCCGCGCAGGCCGTTCCAGCGACCATTGCCGACGGCCCGGCCATGACCCTCGCGGGGCTCAACGCAGCCTACAAGGAGTTACGGTCCTGATGTCGCGTCCGATAATTGCCATCCTGCGGGGCGTCACCCCTGTCGAGGCTGTCCCTGTCACTGCTGCGCTGATCGAGGCCGGGATCGACCGGATCGAAGTTCCGCTCAACTCACCGGAGCCATTGGCCTCCATCGCGGCCATGGCCGAGGCCCATGGATCAGACGCGCTCATCGGCGCAGGGACTGTCCTCTCGGAAGCAGAGGTCGCCTCCGTGCAGGCCGCAGGCGGCGCTCTCATCGTCTCGCCCAATTGCAACCCGGCGGTGATCTCCGCCACCCGCGCCGCGGGCATGCAATCCTGGCCGGGGATTTTCACGCCGAGCGAAGCCTTCGCGGCGCTCGCGGCAGGCGCGACGGGGCTGAAGCTCTTTCCCGGCAATATGGCTGGCCCGGGCGGCCTCAAGGCCCTGCGGGCGGTGCTGCCCAAGGGAACCGAGGTCTTCGCCGTGGGCGGTGCGGGCCCAGAGAATTTCTCGGACTGGATCGCCGCGAGCTCCGATGGCTTTGGCATCGGCTCGGCACTCTACGCGCCGGGCATGTCTCCGAGCGAGGTCGGCGACCGTGCCCGCGAGATCGTGTCGGCATTCGAGGCGGCCCATGGCTGAGATTTTCGATGCTCACGCTTGCACGCTCGGCGAGGGGCCTCTCTGGCATCCCGAACGCCAAGAGCTCTTCTGGTTCGATATCATCGGTAAGAAACTGCGGACGCGGGACCGCACCTGGCCCTTCGAGGAATACGTGTCCGCCGCGGGCTGGGTGGATGCCGATACCCTCCTCATCGCCTCGGCGAGCGCGCTCAGCCGCTTTGACATCGCCAGTGGCAAATCCGAGCCGCTGGTCCCGCTCGAGGCGGAAAATCCTGTCACGCGCTCCAATGACGGGCGTGCGGACCCGTGGGGCGGCTTCTGGATCGGCACGATGGGCGTGAAGCTGGAGCCTGAGGCCGGCGCGATCTACCGCTTCTACCGCGGTCACCTCCGCAAGCTTTACGGCAAGATCACCGTGCCCAATGCGATCTGTTTCGCCCCAGACCGCAGCGCCGCGTATTGGTGCGATACGGAGGATCAAAGGATCATGCGACAGTCGCTTTCGGCCGAGGATGGCTGGCCGGACGGCACCGCCGAAACACTGATCGACCTGCGCGGGACAGAGTTCCGGCCCGACGGCGCCGTGACCGATGCCGATGGCAATATTTGGAACGCGCAATGGGGCAGCGCGCGCGTGGCCTGCTATGCGCCTGACGGCCGTTTCCTGCGCGCGGTCTCCGTGGGCGGGGCGCAAAGCTCCTGCCCTGCATTCGGCGGCCCGGACCTTTCGACGCTCTTTGTGACCACGGCAGCGGAGGGGCTCACGGGAGACGCGGAAGGCAGGACATACATGATCGAAGACGCGGGTCGTGGGCGGACCGAATACCAGGTGATCCTGTGAAACGATCCATAGGCGTGTGCTACTACCCGGAGCACTGGCCGCGCGACATGTGGGAGCGCGATGCAGCCGAGATGGTCGATACGGGCATCTCCTGGGTCCGGATCGGCGAGTTCGCATGGTCGCGCATCGAGCCTGAGCCGAACACCTTTCAATGGGATTGGCTGGACGACGCAATCGCGGTGCTTCAGACCGCGGGCCTCCGCGTGATCCTCGGCACGCCCACCGCCACGCCCCCGCGCTGGATGCTGGAAAAGCACCCCGACATGCTCGCCCACAACGCAGAGGGGCGGCCGCGAGGCTTTGGATCCCGCCGTCACTACTGCTTCTCTCACGACGGCTACCGGGACGAAGCCCGCCGCATCGCAACGCTCTTTGCCGAGCGATACGGGAGCACGGTCGAGGCCTGGCAAACGGACAACGAGTACGATTGCCATGACACGGCGCTTTCCTATTCCCTGAACGCAAAATCCGCCTTTCAGGATTGGTGTGCGCAACGCTACCAATCACCCGATGCTTTGAACCGGGCTTGGGGGAACGTCTTCTGGTCGATGGAGTACGGCGACTTCTCGGAGATCGGCCTGCCGAACCTCACGGTCACCGAGCCCAATCCCGCCCATGTCCTCGCCTTCCGGCGTTTCTCCTCAGATCAGGTGGCGCGTTTCAATCGGGCGCAATGCGAGGCGATCAGGGCCCATTCCGCCGCGCCGATCATCCACAACTTCATGGGGCGCATCACGGCCTTCGACCATTACGACGTCTCCGCCGATCTCGATATCGCGAGCTGGGACAGCTACCCGCTGGGCTTCCTGATGGACCGCAACGATGCGCCGGACGCGTTCAAGGCGCGGTTCGTGCGGCAGGGCGATCCTGATTTCCAGGCCTTTCACCACGATCTCTATCGCAGCTGCGGCGCCGTGCGCGAGAAAGCGCCAACGCGCGAGGGCCGCTGGTGGGTGATGGAGCAGCAGCCCGGACCGGTGAACTGGGCGCCATGGAATCCCGCCCCGCTGCCCGGCATGGTGCGGCTTTGGGCCTGGGAGGCCTTTGCCCACGGCGCGGAGACCGTGTGCTATTTCCGCTGGCGGCAGGCACCCTTCGCCCAGGAGCAGCACCACGCGGGCCTGCGCCTACCGGATGACGCGCCCGCTCCCGGCCAGGCCGAGGCCGCTGCCGTGGCGCGCGAGATCGAAGAGCTCCCAGATGTCGGTACCGCCGCGGCGCAGGTCGCGCTGATTTTCGACTACGAAAGCGCCTATGCCTGGGAAGCCCAACCCCAAGGCGCGGATTTCGACTACTTTCATCTTGTGTATGAAACCTACCGCGCATTGCGGGCTGCTGGTCTCAACATAGACATCCTGCCCCCCGATCAGCCCTCATACGAGGGCTACACGCTCATCTTCGCGCCCGGGCTCCTTCATCTCGATGCCGCGCGGCAATCAGCACTCAGGGCATCTGGCGCAACCCTGGTTCTGGGGCCACGGACCGGACTGAAAACACCGGAACTCTCGATCGCCGTACCGCTCGGCCCCGGCATCGAAGGCCTCGACACGCGGGTCACACAGGTCGAGAGCCTGCCGCCGGCCCATCCGATTTCGCTTCCGGAGGGCGGCGCGATCTGGAAGTGGTTTGAGCATCTCGCGGGAACAGCTCCGACGGAGGAACTCACCGCCGATGGTCAACCGGTGCTCGTTGGCGCCGGAAAGTGTCACTACCTTGCTGGATGGCCAGATCCTGATGCGATGGCGCGCATCGTCCGGCGCTTGGCTGCGAAAGCTGGATTGACGCCCATGGCTCTACCCGAGGGCCTCCGCGTTCGGGACACCGATCAACACCGTTTCTGGATCAACTACGGCTCCGAGCCAGTGACCTTCGAAGGCCGCACGATCGGCGCGGCGGACATCCTTTGGGAAAAGCTCTGATGCCTGTTTTCGGCGTGACGACAGACGGGCGCCAAGTCGAAGCCGTCACAATCCGCAGCGACGCTCTCGAGGCGACAATCCTCACCTACGGCGCCGTGCTCAACGATGTGCGCCTTGCTGGACTCGACCGCCCGTTGACGCTCGGCTCACCGGACCTCGCCGCCTACGAGGGCCCGTTGGAGAGCTTTGGCTCTGTCATGGGGCCCGTCGTTAACCGGATCAGGGGCGCGCAGGCGGTGATCGCCGGTCGCTCGCATGCGTTCGAGACGAATTTCGAGGGCAAGCACACGCTTCACTCCGGACGCACCGGAAGCCATAGGCAGGTTTGGGAGATCGAGGCGCAATCCGGGACGTCGGTGTCGCTCATCCTTCGGCTCGAAGACGGCGCGGGGGGCTTCCCGGGCCATCGCTGGGTGCGCGCCATCTACACCGTCGAAGGCGCCTCTCTCTCCCTCGAGATCACCGCGGAAAGCGACCGCCCCACGCTCTTCTCGTTTGCAAATCACAGCTACTGGGCGCTCGACGGACTAGGCTTCCAGGGCCACACCTTGCGCATTCCTGCCGGCCGCTACCTCGTGGCCGGAGATGACCTCCTACCGACCGGAACGCTCAATCACGTGGAAGGCACGCTCTATGACGCGCGGGCCGGACTGGAGCTAGCCGGTGACGCCTCGCAGTTCTTCGACCTGAATTACTGCTTCTGCGAAGGCGACCGCGCGCTCCACGAAGTGGCACAGCTGAGCGGCACGTCGGGGGTCAGCATGACCATGGAAACGACGGCCCCCGGCCTGCAGGTCTACGATTGTGGCACGATCGACGGCGAAGGCTTCGCCACCCATCACGGCGCCGCCTATGGCAGGTATTCCGGTCTCGCGCTCGAGGCGCAGCGCTGGCCGGGCGCCACGACGCACGCGCATTTTCCAAAGATCGCCTACCGCGCCAACGAACGCTTTCACCAGCGCACACGCTGGAGCTTCGTCTCCTGAAATGCCGCTTACTTCGGGCGAGGTCCGGCGTTAGGCTCGCGACACCAGTTTCGCAGGAAAGCCGCACCCATGCGCGATCACGCCTTCACGAAGTCCCAGAATGCTCGGCACCTCTGGCATCCCATGGCCCATCCGGGGGACATGGCCGCCAATGCGCCGAAGATCATTGCGAGGGCGGAAGGCTCTTGCATCACCGATATCGACGGACACAGCGTCGTTGACGCGGTGGGCGGTCTCTGGTGCGCAAATCTCGGCTACTCGAACGCGGCCGTGAAAGAGGCGATCGCGCGCCAACTCGATACCCTGCCCTACTACTCCGCCTTCGGCGGCACGACGAACCCGCCTGCCATCGAAGCGGCCCATGCGCTCTGCGCCTTTTTTGCCGAGGATGGCATGGCGCGTGCCTTCTTCACCGCGGGAGGCTCCGACAGCGTCGAGACGTCGCTCCGCCTCGCCCGGCAGTACCATCGGCTCAGAGGCCAGCCCACACGGACGAAGTTCCTGAGCCTCAAGAAAGGCTATCACGGCACGCATTTCGGGGGCGCGTCGGTCAACGGGAACCCGCGCTTTCGCACGGCCTACGAACCGCTCCTGCCTGGCTGCTTTCATTTGCCCTCGCCCTACCCCTACCGGAATCCCTTCAACGAGACGGACCCCGCCCGGTTGGCGGAGCTCGTGGCGCAGGCCTTCGAGGACGAGGTGTCATTCCAGGGCGCAGACACGATCGCCGCCTTCATCATGGAGCCGATCCAGGGCGCGGGCGGCGTGATCGTGCCCCATGAAAGCTTCATGCCCCGGATGCGCGAGATCTGCGACCGGTATGGGATCCTGATGATTGCCGACGAGGTGATCACGGGATTTGGCCGATCCGGCCACGCCTCGGGCTCAAGGCACTGGGGCGTGAAGCCCGACATGATGTGCACGGCCAAGGGGATCACCTCAGCTTACTTTCCAGTGGGGGCCTGTCTCGTCAGCGAGAAAGTCGCCGACGCCTTCGAAAGCGACCAGTCCGGCGAAGGCGCGATCTTTCATGGATACACCTATTCCGCGCATCCCGTGGGGGCGGCGGCCGTCGTGGCCTGCCTAGCCGAGACAGAGCGGCTGGATGTGGCAACGAATGCAGCGGCGCGCGGCAAACATCTCTATGACGGGGTTCGCGGGCTCATGGCGCGCCACGGGATCATCGGCGATGTCCGGGGAGGCCACGGCCTGATGACCGCCATCGAGGTCGTCAGTGACCCGCAGACCAAGGCGCCCATGGACGCGGCCACGATGAAGCGCATCTTCGACGCCACCTATGATGCAGGGACGATGGTACGCGTGAGCGGGCACAATTTCTTCATGTCGCCGCCGCTCGTCATCACGGAGGCCGAGATCGACCAGATCCTCGCGAGCCTCGAGGCAGGGTTCGCCGCGGCCTAGGCGTCGCGTCTGCCCCAGCCGCCTCCGCCCGGGGTTTCCATCCCGTAGATACTCCCTGCGGGAAGGTCGATTTCATCGTCGCCCTTTTGCGGAACGATCGAGCCATCCGGCAGCTCCGCCCAGTTGCGCCCCACGCGCCCCGGCGCGCCGCCATCGCCGCCGAAGGGCGGCACCACGCGGTGTCCGCACAGCGTGGTGACCGTCACCGGCTCGAGAAAACGGAGACGCCGCAAGCAGCCCGCGCCGCCGCGCCACTTCCCTGCCCCGCCAGAGCCCTCTCGAATGCGCCATTCCTCGAGGCGCACGGGGAAGCGGTGCTCGAGGACCTCGGGGTCCGTCGCGAGCGTGTTTGTCATATGGGTCTGCACGGAGTCGCACCCGTCGAAGCCCGGGCCCGCGCCGGTGCCTCCGCAAATCGTCTCGTAGTTCTGGAAGTCGGCATTGCCCCAGACGAAGTTGTTCATCGTGGCCTGGCTGCCGGCGATGACACCGAGCGCGCCGAAGAGCGCGTTGCACGCCGCTTGGCTGACTTCCGTATTGCCCGCGATAACGGCGGCGCCCGGTGCAGGATTGAGCATGGAGCCCTCGGGCACGATGATCTCGATCGGGCGCAGGCAGCCCTCGTTGAGCGGGATATTCTTCTCAATGAGTGTGCGGAAACAGTAGAGGACGACCGCGCGTGTCACCGCGAGCGGCGCGTTGTAGTTCAGCGGGTGCTGGGCCGCAGTCCCGGTGAAATCGACGCTGGCGTTCCCGCTCTCCTCGTCGATGCTCACCGACACTTCGATCCGCTGCCCGCCGTCCATTGCGTAGCTGAAGCTTCCACCCGGCAGGCCGCGGATCACCCCGCGCATGGTCTCCTCCGCGTTTTCCTGCACCCGGGCCATGTAGCGTGTCACGGAGGCCTCTCCGTGGCGCGCCACGAGCGCGAGGAGCTCTGCGCGACCAGTCTCGTTGGCTGCGATCTGGGCCTGCAGATCGGCGATGTTCTGATCAATCGCGCGACATGGGTAACGCCCCGAGGCCAGCAGGGCGCGCATCTCGTCTTCAAGGAATGCGCCCCGGCGGAGGAGCGGCTGCGCCGTGATGACAACGCCTTCTTCCTCGATGGTGGTGCTGTCCGGCGGCGCGGATCCCGGCGTGCGGCCACCGATATCGGCGTGGTGCCCGCGGGATCCGAGCCAATAGACCGCCCGGCCTCCGACGAAGACCGGCGTGACAACGGTGACATCGGGCAGGTGCGTGCCGCCAGCGTGGGGCGCGTTCAGGACGAAGGCGTCTCCCTCCTCGGCATCGGGGAAGGCGGCCATGACCGTCTGCACGGCATGGGACATGGATCCGAGATGGACGGGCACGTGCGGCGCATTGGCCACGAGCTCGCCTGCCCCATCGAAGATCGCGCAGGAAAAATCGAGGCGTTCCTTGATGTTCACGGACCACGCCGTGTTGGCCAGCGTGGCACCCATTTGATCGGCGACGGACATGAAGAGGTTTGACATGACCTCGAGCATCACCGGGCTCTCGGCGGGGTCGTGCCGCTCAGAAGGTGCATCGACGCGGGTCAGTATCAGATTTCCAGCCGCGTCGAGCGCGGCCTGCCACCCGGGTTCGACCATGTTGGTTCCGGTGGGCTCCGTGATGATGGCCGGTCCGGGAATGGGCGTCTTGGGATCAAGGGCGGCACGGTCATAGAGCGGGGCCGTCTGCCAGCCCTCGGCGAAAAGTGGCACAGTGGCATGCGCATCACCGCGGCCCGTCTCGAAGCGCGTCTCCGGGCGCTCCCCGGTGGCCCCCACGGCCTCCGCCGCGACGAGCTCGATCTCGATCTTGCGTTCGGGAGAGGTGAAGCCGAAGCGGGCCTTGTGGGCGATTTCGAAGTCCCGCTGCATCTGCGCTGCCTGTCCGAACGCAACCTCGAGGGATTGATGGGCGCCCTGGTAGCGGAGATGCGCGCGCGGCAGCACTTCCACACTGGAGGCGCCCTGCGCGCGGACGTCGGCCTGAGCGGCGGCGCTCAGTTCGGCGACCGCATCCGCGGCGCCTGCATAGCCCCCTCCGAGGGGCGCATCGACCTGCGCCTCCTTGATGACACGGATATCTGCCAGCCCCATGCCGTAGGCCGATAAGACGCCGGCGAGCGGATGGATCATGACCCGGCCCATGCCCAGGGCCTCGGCCACGAGGCAGGCGTGCTGCCCTCCGGCCCCGCCAAAGCTCTGGAGCGTGTAGCCCGACACGTCATGACCGCGCTCGACGCTGATCTTCTTGATGGCGTTGGCCATGTTGTCGACGGCGATGCGGAGAAAGCCTTGCGCGGCCTCCTCGACGGACATGCCCGCCGCGTCCGCGAGGGGCGTAAGCGCCGCGCGGGACGCGTCAGGATCGAGCCTTTCGTTGCCTGCCGCGCCAAAGACTGGCGGGAAATGGTCCGGATTGAGCTTGCCGAGGACGACGTTGCAGTCCGTGACAGTGGGCGGCCCTCCCCGGCGATAGGCCGCGGGGCCGGGATCGGCGCCCGCGCTCTCGGGGCCCACTTGAAAGCGGCCATCCCGGTAGCTGCAGATGGACCCGCCACCCGCCGCAACCGTGTGGATATCCATCATGGGCGCTCGCATGCGGACGCCGGCCACCACGGTTTCGAAGCTGCGCTCGTAGTGCCCTGCGAAGTGGCTCACATCCGTGGAGGTGCCCCCCATGTCGAACCCGATCAGGCGGTCATGACCCGCCGCGCGCCCAGTCTCGACCATCCCCACGATGCCGCCCGCGGGACCGGAGAGGATCGCGTCCTTTCCCTGGAATTGGGCGGCATCCGCGAGGCCGCCATTCGACTGCATGAAAAGAAGCGCTTCGGTCGCGTGGCCGAGATCGAGCGCGCCGGACACCTGATCCACGTATCGGCGCAGGTTTGGCGAAAGGTAGGCATCGACGACCGTCGTGTCGCCGCGGGCCACGAGCTTGGACAGGCGCGAGGTGGCGTGGCTTGTCGAGATCTGTGTGAATCCGATCTGGGCGGCGAGTTCGGCGACCCGCGCCTCGTGCGCAGGGTTCACATGGGCGTGCATGAACGCGATGGCCACGGCGCGCAGGCCTGCGTCATAGGCATCCTTGAGCGCTGTGCGCGCAGCGTCCTCGTCGAGTTCTCGCACAACTGCGCCCGCGGCATCGAGCCGCTCGGGCACCTCGGCCACCCGCGCCGGCAAGGGCTCCGGGCGCCTGATTTCAAGCGCAAAAAGCTCGGGGCGGGTCTGATACCCTAGCGTGAGCAGGTCCCCGAACCCCTCGGTGATCATCAGGAGCACGGGGTCGCCCTTGCGCTCGAGCAAGGCATTGGTGGCCACCGTCGTGCCCATCTTCACCGCGCCGATGGTGCCGCTCGCAAGCGTCTCGGATCCCACCAGATCGCGGATCCCCTGCACCGCGGCATCCGCGTAGCGCTCCGGGTTCTCCGAGAGCAATTTATGCGACAGGAGCTGCCCGTCCGGGGACTTGGCGACGATATCGGTGAAGGTGCCGCCGCGGTCGATCCAGAACTCCCATTTCGCGGACATGGCCTCTTCCTCCTCGACGGGCGCGCCCCGCGGGGCTACCTCGCGGTTCAATCACAGCCATCAAGGAGAGGCCATGCCTGCCGCGTTCCACCTCTTTCCCTACCTGAGCGACAATTACGGCGTGCTCGTGCGCGACGAGGTCACGGGGGCCTGCGCCTGCGTGGATGCTGGCGAGGAAGGCGCCGTCTTCGCAGCCTTGGAGGAGACCGGCTGGGAGCTCAGCGATCTCTGGATCACGCATTGGCATCACGATCACACCGATGGGCTCGCCGCGGTCAAGCAACGCACGGGCTGCAAGGTCACCGGCCCCGCCTACAAAGGAGGCAAGAGCTTCGATTTCGATCGCACAGTCTCGCATGGGGAGAGCTTCATGCTCGGTGAAACGCTGGTGGAGGTGCTTCACACGCCAGGGCACACCAAGGACATGGTGAACTACCACCTGCCCGAGGACGGCGTTGTTTTCACCGGTGACACGCTCTTCGCCATGGGCTGCGGACGGGTGTTCGAGGGCACCCACGAGGAGATGTATCGCAGCATGGAAATCCTCCGCGGCCTGCCCGTCGACACGGTCGTCTATGGCGGCCACGAATACACGGTGGCCAACGCACGCTTCGCGGTGACCGTGGACCCCGCGAACGCGGCGCTGAAGGCCCGCGCCGCGGAAGTGGACGCCCTGCGGGCCGAGGGAAAGCCGACCATGCCCACCACGATGGCCCTTGAGCTCGCGACGAACCCCTTCCTGCGATACGGAGATGCGGAGCTGCGCGCCCATCTCGGGATGGTGGGCGAGCCCGATGCGGCTGTTTTCTCGGAGCTTCGATCGCGGAAGGACGCGTTCTGAGCGGCTAAGGCACCACCACGATATTCCCGGTATGCCGCTTTTCGATGAAAGCGGCCTGTCCCGCGTGAAAGGCCTCGAGCGGGTATGTCGCTGCGAGCATCGGCTTGACCTCGCCCGCCTCGATGTAGCCCACAAGCCTCTCGAAGATCTCGGGAGGCACGGCCGTCGACCCGTGGAACGTCAGGTCCTTCAGGTAGAGCGTCCGCATGTCGAGCGCGACGATCGGGCCCGCGATGCCACCAGACGTCACGTAGCGCCCGCCGCGTGACAGCGCGTCGAGGAGCACGCTGAAATAGGGCCCGGCAACGATATCAGCCACGACGCTCACATCGCGCTGACCGATTGCGGCCTCGAGGGCACCGGGGAGATCGGCGGGCGCGCGCGGCAGGATGGCATCTGGCCCGCAGAGCGCGACTTCCGCGTGCTTGGCTTCCGAGGCCAGCGCGACCACGCGGGCACCGCGCCTCTTGGCAAGCTGTATGAGCGCGCCGCCCACACCGCCGGAGGCCCCGGTCACGAGCACCGTGTCGTCGGCCGTGACGCCTGCGCGTGTCAGCATCCCTTCGGCCGTCGAATACGAGCATGAGAATGTCGCGAGCTCCGCGTCGCTCAGGTCGCTCTCGACGGGGACGGCGTTTCTGTAGTGCGTCTTTGTATACTCGGCAAAGCCGCCATCGGCCTCGGACCCGAAATAGCCCATCTTGTCCCTATTGAGCGGGTCGTCCCAGTCGCGCAGCCATGCATCCGTGATAACCCTGCGTCCGAGGAGGCTTTGATCCGCGCGTGCGCCCACGGCCACGACGTGGCCGCAGACATCCGCGCCCTGGATCCTCGGGAAGGCGACGCCAGCGCCACCCCAAGTGTTATCCTCGGAGGCGTCGAGGGTCTTGTAGGCCGCCCCGGTCGTGGCTTCGGTGACGCTTTTCGAGTACCAGCCCGCGCGCGTGTTCACGTCGGTATTATTCATCCCGCAGGCTGCCACGCGGATCAGCACCTCCTCCGCGCCGATCTGGGGCACCGGCCAGTCGGGCTCGAACTCCAAAGCCTCAGGCCCGCCGTGGCGTTTCAACACCATGGCCCGCATCGTTTTGGGAATGGTCTCCGTCACCGGGTGCCTCCTTCTTCCTCTGCCTCGGTACCGCGAAGAATTGCGCTGGAAAAGACGCGCGTCGCCCGGCACGGTGGACGCGAGACGGAGGGACACATGAAAGCGCTGGTGATGCATGAGCTAAGCGGGCCGCTCACGCTCGAGGACGTGGCAGACCCCGCCTGCCCCTCTGACGGAGTTGTCATCGAGGTTACCGCGTGCGGGGTCTGCCGGTCGGACCATCACAGCTGGAGCGGGGGGGATCCCGTGACGCTTCCGCATATCATGGGCCATGAATTCGCCGGCGTGGTCGCGGAGGTGGGCCCCGATTGCGCGCTGAAGACCGGGCAGCGGGTGACGGCCCCCTTCATCCTGAGCTGCGGAGACTGCCCTGACTGCCGCGCGGGCCGCCCCACAATCTGCGACACCCAGTATTGCCCGGGCTTCCACGGCCCCGGCGCCTTCGCCGAGCGACTGGCCATCCGCGCAGCCGATTTCAACGCCGTGCCCTTGCCCGATGCGATCCCCTTCGATGTCGCCGCGGCCATGGGCTGCCGCGTGACGACCGCATGGCGCGCACTCGTGGATCGGGCGGGACTTCAATCTGGAGAGTGGGTCGCGGTTCATGGCTGCGGCGGCGTTGGCCTCTGCGCCCTTCTCATCGCACGCGCCCTGGGGGCGCGCACCATCGGGATCGATCCCTCGCCGGAGGCGCGCGCCCTCGCAAAATCCCTCGGCGCGGAGGTGACGCTCGATGCCGGACAGGTGGGCGAACTCCTCGAGATCACCGGAGGCGGTGCCCATGTGTCGCTCGATGCCCTCGGGATCACCGCCACCTTCGACGCGTCGCTCCGCTCCCTGCGCAAGCTCGGACGGCACGTCCAGATCGGGATGCCCACGGGGGCCCATGCGACGGTGCCCTTGCCTCTTCTGGAGCTCGTCTACGCGCGCCAGCTGTCGATCCACGGCATGCGAGGCCTCGGCGCGGCCAGCTTTCCGCCGCTCCTCAAGCTCATCGAGGAGGGCCGCCTTGACCTCGGCCCGCTCATCGTGGACCACATCGCGCTAATGGACGTAGAAGGGATCTTCCATGCCATGACTGCGCACGCGACCGCGGGCATCAACGTCGTCACACGCTTCGATCGATAGGGAGGGCCGCATGGCCGTAAAGGAATTCTACCAGAACTACATCGACGGCCAGTGGGTCGACGGAGGCGATGGACGGATCGAAGTCACGAACCCCGGCACGGGCGAAAAGCTCACCACCCACGCCATGGCCGACGCGGCCGATATCGCCCGCGCGGTGGCCGCGGCCAAGCGTGTCCATGAGAGCGGCGCCCTGACCACGGTGCGCCCTGTGGAACGGGGCCGCATGGTGCAGGCCATGGGCCGCTACATCCTCGAGCATCTCGACGAGGTGGCAGAGCTTCTGACCCTCGAACAGGGCAAACCGCTCTGGGAGGCCAAGCAGGAAATCCGGGGCACAGCCCGGTATTTCGAGTATTACGGCGGGCAGGCAGACACGGTGGAGGGAAAGTCGATCCCCCTCGGTCAGAAGTACTACGACTTTACCTCCTACGAGCCCTACGGCGTCTCCGCGCAGATCATCCCGTGGAACTACCCGGTGGAGATGGCCGCCCGTTCCATCTCGGCGGCGCTCGCCACGGGAAATACGGTCGTCGTCAAGAGCTCTGAAATCTGCCCCTGCTCGTCCTACATCTACGCGGAGGCGGCCGAAGCCGCGGGCTTCCCGGCAGGCGCGGTGAACATCGTGTGCGGTTATGGCCACGTCGCGGGCGCGGCCCTGACATCCCATCCGGATGTACGGCAGGTCGTCTTCACCGGCTCGGTCAAGACGGGCCAGACCATCGCCCGCGCGGCCGCCGATATCCTCGCGCCCTGCGTGCTCGAGCTCGGCGGCAAATCTGCCGGCATCGTCCATGCCGATGCCGATATCGACGGCTTCACCAACAATGTCCGCTGGGGGATCTACTTCAACTCGGGGCAGGTCTGCTCGGCGATGAGCCGGATCATCGTACACGAGGATCGCCACGACGAGGTGGTTGAAAACATCTCCGCCATGGCCAAGGGGCTCTCCGTCGGCCCCGGCATCGAACGGCCCGAGTTCGGCGCCAATATGGGCGCGATGATCTCGCTCAAACAGCGCGACCGGGCCGTGGGCCTGGTGGCAGGCGCGCAGAAGGCAGGCGCGCGCGTTGTGACCGGCGGGCGCCCGCTCAACAACGATGGCAGTTTCATGGAGCCCACGGTCCTCGCCGATGTCACGCCGGACATGGAAGTGGCGCAGGAGGAGATCTTCGGACCGGTCGTGTCCGTCATGAAGTTCCGCACGCCCGAAGAGGCCATTCAGATCGCCAACGGCACGCCCTACGGCCTCGTGGGCGGCACGTTCACCAAGAACCTCGATCAGGCCATGCGTGATGCCCAGCAGCTTCGCGCCGGGCAGATCTACGTCAACGAATGGTTCGCCGGCGGCGTCGAAACCCCCTTTGGGGGCTACGGACAGTCGGGCTATGGTCGCGAAAAGGGCCGCGAGGCGCTTTTCAACTATGTGCAGACCAAAAATGTCGCGATTTCCATCGGTGGCGGCGCCGGGCGGAGCTGACGCAGCCGAATCCATTTTGGGACTGTCGAAAAGTGTGTCATGCTGCAGCGCAGCGTGCACCTTTCGCGCGCGCAGAAGCAGGCGCCAGCCATGGAAGATGTCACAATCTACCTTTCCCCCGGGTTCAACCTGACAACGACATTCCTGATGACGGACGGCTTCGCGGCGCTGAACGCACTCGATACCGCCCCGCGCTACCGTCTCGTCTATGCATCAAAGGCGGGCGGACCGGTCAAAAGCGCGCAGGGGCCAACCATCGAGACCGACGACGTCGACCTCATCAAGAGCGGCAGCGACATCGTCATCGTGTCCACGAGCCAAGATCCTGAGGCCGCGACCGGCGCGCCCCTGGCCCGCCATCTCCGGTACTGGAGCCGCCAGGGGCGGCTCATTATTGGGCTCGAAAGCGCAGCCTTCGCCTTTGCCGATGGCGGGCTCCTCGAAGGACCGGCGGCCATCGCTGCGGAATACCAGGGTGCCTTCAGCGCGGCCTATCCCCGCGAGGCGCTCTCGCACACGCTCTACGATACCGGCGGCACCGTGCGCACATGCGTGGGCGGCGCAGCGGCGCTCGACATGGTCCTCGCCCTCCTCGCCGAGCGCCACGCGCCAGACCTCGTGCGTGCCGTGAGGGACAGACTGGCCGCCCCGCCCCTGCGCGAGGGAAGCCAGGCCGTCACCGGCGGCTCGCAAACTCCCCTGGGAGAGGGCATGCCGAAGCCGCTCCTTTCGGCCATCGAGCACATGCGCACGGCGCTCGATCAATCGCTCTCCGTTCCCGCGCTCGCGTCCGTCACGCAGCTCTCCCAGCGCCAACTGGAACGCCTTTTCCGGAGCCATACCGGCCGCTCACCCAACCAGTACTACCGCATGCTGCGCCTCGACCGAGCCCGAGAAATGGTGACGCGAAGTGCGCGTCCCATGCCGGAGATCGCGCGGGATTGCGGCTTCACGAGCCCGGTGCACTTCAGCCGCGCCTACAAGGAGCAATTTGGCCTCCCGCCCATGCGCGACCGCGTTCGCAGCCGCGTCGGCTAATTGGCGCGACCAATGGATTCGGGCGGGCGGGTCGAATTTCGGAGCGCAGCGGAGAAAGAGGTCCGTCCCGTCCGAAAAGATGAAGGGAAGTGGTGGCGTGGGGGAGACTTGAACTCCCGACCTCTCGATTATGAGTCGAGCGCTCTAACCAGCTGAGCTACCGCGCCATGGAGCGGCGGAATAGGCGGCGCGCCGTGCAGGGTCAAGTCGCAATTCGCGCTTGCGGCACCCCTCCTGCCGCGCTTTTACGTCTGCCATGGACCTTCTTGATCATCTGCGCGGCATCCTTGGCGCGCCTCACGTTCTGACTGGCCCAGACTGCGCCAAATGGGCCAGCGACTGGACAGGCAAATATTGTTGGGCTCCCTTTGCGGTCCTGCGTCCCGCCAACACGGCAGAGCTCAGCGCCGCCGTCTCGGCCTGCCACGCGGCAGGCGTCGCCATGGTCCCGGTGGGCGGCAATACCGGGCTCACCGGGGCGACGTCCGCAGATGGGGCGATCATGGTCTCGCTCGATCGGATGAACGCCATTCGCCGAATCTCCCCGGAGGCCCGCGTGGCTGTCGTCGAAGCGGGCGCCGTTTTGCAGTCCATCCATGAAGCCGCGGCCGACCATTCTCTCATCTTCCCCCTGACGTTCGGCGCACGGGGATCAGCCACCATCGGCGGAGCCCTCGCCACCAATGCGGGCGGCTCCAACGTCCTGCGCTACGGAAATACGCGCGAGCTCTGCCTCGGGCTCGAGGTGGTGATGCCTGACGGGCGCATCATGGATCTCATGACGGAGCTCCGGAAGGACAACTCAGGATATGCGCTCAAGCAGCTCTTCGTGGGCGCTGAGGGCACGCTCGGCTTCATCACCGCGGCAGCGATGAAACTCTTCCCCGCGCCAAAGGTCAGCGTGACTGCCATGGCGGCGTTCGAGCGGCTGGAGGACACGCTTGGTCTCCTCAACGATCTGCAGGAGGCCACGGGGCAGGCCGTCGAGGCCTTCGAATACATGCCCCGACGCTACATCGAGCGCCACGTCGCACATACCGGCGCGGCCGAGCCCTTCGCCGCGGCCCATCCCGTGAACGTCCTCATCGAGGTGGCCTCGACCCGCGCGGACGACGCCGGAGACGGCATAGACGGTGGCGGATCCGCCCTGCTCGACCTCGTCACCGGCCATCTTGCATCGGCCCTCGACAGGGGCGTTCTGTCAGACGCCGTCGTGGCGCAGAACGAGGCGCAGCGCCGGGCCATGTGGGCGCGCCGCGAGATGGCCGCGGAGCTCACGTTCACGGGCCAGCCCATCGTCGACACCGACATCGCCCTGCCACTTGACGCGGTGCCACGCTTTTTGGCCGAGATCGGCCCGCGCCTCGCACCGCTCGACGCGAGCGCGGAGGATTTCGTCGTCTCCCATCTGGGCGACGGCAATCTTCATTACACGGTCTACCCAAGCCGCGACGACGCGGAGCTGAAGCAAGCCATGGTCGAAGCCATCGAAGATCTGACGCTTTCCCTCGGAGGATCGTTCTCGGCGGAACACGGGATCGGCCTGTCGAAGCTGGGCTCCATGGCACGCCGCAAGGATGCCGTGGCCCTCGATGCCATGCGCGCACTTAAACGGTCCCTTGACCCGAAAAACCTGATGAACCCCGGCAAGGTGCTGCCCTGAGCGCGTGGCAGCCTGCGCGGGCATCGGTGCACAGGTATCTTGGAGGCTCAGGCCGTCTCTCGCCAATCGAAGAACCCGGGAGCCGCGCGGCCGAGCAAGCGGTCGGCCAGCGTCGCACCGAGATCCGCGCCTTGGTCGACGTAGCCTGAAATCTCGTCCGAGAGGCGCTCCGAGCCATCGGGGCGCAGGATCTCGCCTCGCAAGCGGATCCGAGTGCCATCGAGCTCCGCGAGCGCGGCGATGGGGGTCTCGCAGGAGCCGTCGAGCGTCTTGAGGAAGCTGCGCTCTGCAGCGAGGCGTTGCCCCGTCTCCCGGTCATGGATGGGTGCGAGCAGGTCAGCGATCTTCGCGTCATCCGCGCGCCGCTCGATGCCGATGGCGCCTTGCGCCACTGCCGGCAGCATGTCTTCCGGGGCAATCGGGCTCTTGGGGACATCTTCGAGCGCCAGCCGGCGCAGGCCGGCCATGGCGAGGAAGGTGCAGAGCGCCACACCGTCTTCCAGCTTCTTCAGGCGTGTCTGTACGTTGCCGCGAAACTCCACCACCTCGAGATCGCGCCGGTAGCTCAGAAGCTGAGCCCTGCGGCGCAGCGAGGAGGATCCGACACGCGCGCCGCGCGGCAGATCGACGAGGGAATGATCGCCCAGCGAGACGAACGCATCCCGCACGTCCTCGCGAGGGAGGTAGCAGTCGAGCACCAGCCCGTCTGGCTGCAAAGTCGGCATGTCCTTCATGGAGTGTACGGCGATGTCGATGCGGCCGGCTAGGAGGTCATCCTCGATCTCGCGCGTGAAAAGCCCCTTGCCCCCGATCTCCTTGAGCGGTCTGTTGAGGATCTTGTCGCCGGTCGTCTTTATGACAACGATCTCAAAGGCTTCCTCCGGAAGATCATGGGCCGCCATGAGCCGCGCGCGCGTCTCATGGGCCTGCGCCAAGGCAAGGGGTGAGCCACGCGTGCCGATTTTGAGCGGGGATGCTGCGGACAAATCACTCATGTCCCCTTCCTAATTGCGTCGCGAGGGACTGGCAAGTAGAGTGTCATCTGAAGTTGACACTTGCAAAAGGCCCGCCGCCCCATGAAAGACGTGCGAATGACCGAGAAAACGATCCTCAAGGCGCTCAGGGGCGAGCGGCAGGCCACGCCGCCCATCTGGATGATGCGGCAGGCGGGCCGCTATCTCCCCGAGTATCGCGCCACGCGCGCACAGGCCGGGGATTTTCTCTCCCTGTGCTACACGCCGGACCTCGCGGCGGAGGTGACCCTCCAGCCGATCCGGCGGTACGGCTTTGACGCCGCGATCCTCTTTGCGGATATTCTTCTTCTGCCACAGGCGCTTGGCGCGGATCTCTGGTTCGTGACGGGCGAAGGTCCGCGGCTCTCGACGATCACCGATGCCGCCGGCATGGCAGCGCTGAAGGGCAAGGACGATATCCATGAGCACCTCGCGCCGGTCTACGAGACGGTGCGGATCCTCTCGCGCGAATTGCCCGAGGAGACAACGCTCATTGGCTTTGCGGGCGCCCCGTGGACGGTGGCGACGTACATGATCGCTGGACGGGGGACGCCGGATCAAGCACCGGCCCATGCGCTGCGCGAGGGGGCGCCGGAGGTGTTCGACGCGCTCATGGCGCGGCTGACGGAGGGCACGATCGAGTATCTCTCAGCCCAGATCGAGGCTGGCGCGGAGGTGGTGAAGCTCTTTGACAGCTGGGCTGGATCGCTCAAAGGCGAGGCTTTTCAGAAGTATGCATTGGAGCCTGCGCGGGTGATCACCCAGGCGCTCAAGGCGCGGCATCCCGGCATCCCGGTCATCACCTTTCCGCGCGAGGCGGGCGACGGTTACGTGGGCTTTGCCAAGGCCACCGGGGCCGATTGCGTGGCCCTCGACAATTCCGTCTCCGCAGAGTGGGCCGCGGAGCATGTGCAGATAGACGGATGCGTGCAGGGAAATCTCGCGTCATCCCATATGGTAAAGGGGGGGCAGGCGCTCGTGGACGAGACCCGCGCCATCGTGGAGGCTTTCCGCAACGGTCCGCATATCTTCAATCTCGGCCACGGCATCACGCCGGACGCGGACCCCGAGAATGTCTCACTGATGATCGAGACCGTGCGCTCGGCGTAGACCAGTCCTGGGCGGCGATCTGCAGCAAAACGCGCGACGCAGCAGCCGGTCCCATTCGCACACGGAGACATGAAAAAGGGCCCCGCGGGGCCCTTTCTCGATCAGGCGGCCTCAGTGGCCTGTAGCGCATCCGGGGGCGGCGGTGCCGCGCGGAGCTTGAGCGTCCCCGGGCCCCATTCACGCACATCATTGCCCAGAACAGCCGTGCGCAGGGAGGTCATCCGCTCGCGGCGCTCGGCCTCCGGCATTTCGAGCGCACGGAGAATTACCCCGTCGAGCGAACGATGGGAGAACGGATTGGTCTCCAGTGCCGCAGACAATTCCACGGCGGCCCCGGCGAACTCGGACAACACGAGGACGCCGTCGCCATCCACGCGGCTCGTGACGAACTCCTTACAGACGAGGTTCATCCCGTCGGCCAGCGGCGTGATCCATGCTACGTCCGCCGCGCGGTAATAGGCCACGAGCTCCGCGAAGGGGATGGGCCGCGAAATGAGCGCCACGGGCTGCCACTCGAGCGTGCCGAAGCGGCCATTGATCCGGCCCGCCGTCGCTTCGATCTCGTTCTGGATTTCGGCATAGGCCGTCATGCCGCGATTGGCGCTCACCGAGACATGCATCAGCCGCAACGTCCCGCGCAGATCCGGGTTCTGTTCCAAAACCCTCTCAAAGCTCTCAAGCTGCTGCACGCCGCCCTTGGTGTAGTCCGTACGACCAACGCTCAGGATGAGGCGCTGGCCACCGAGATCCTCCTTGAGACGCGCCAGCGCGCTCGCCGTCTCCTCGGAGCGTGCGTTCGCGTCGATGAAGGCGGTGTCGACGCCCACGGGCGTCACGCTCACGGCGACGGTGCGGGCCTCGCCCGTGATCAACGTCGGCACGAAGCGTTCAGTGAGGGCCGTTCCTTCATTGATCCACTTGTCCGGCACCCGCATCCGCTCGCTCACGTCCACATCAAAGAGCGACCGTGCGACGCTCACGAAATTCGACGCGTAGCGCGGAATGTGAAAGCCCACGTCATCGCAGGCGAGGAGCGAGCCGATGATCTCCTTGCGCCATGGCAGCACGTTGAAGATGTCTGCCGAGGGGAAGGGTGTGTGGTGGAAGAACGCGATGCGCACATCCGGGCGCAGCTCGCGCAGGTAACCCGGCACCAGCCAGAGATTGTAATCATGGACCCAGACGAGCGCGCCGGGCGCCGCTTCTTCGGCGGCGGCCTCGGCAAAGCGCCGGTTCACTTCCTGGAAGTTCGGCCAATCGACCGGGTCGTAATTGTAGCGTTCCTTGAACGCGTGAAGGATCGGCCAGAAGGCTTCCTTCGAGGTGACATGGTAGAACTCACGCACCTGCTCAGCCGTGAGCGGAAGGCGAGAGACCGTGTAGGCGCCATAGGCATCTTTGATCTCCACCTTCCGCTCGAAGTCCGGGTTTTCGCGGTCCTCGGACTGCTTCCACGCAATCCAAGCGCCGTGGTCCACGCTGCCGAAAAAGCTCTTCAGCGTCGGGACGATCCCGTTGGGAGACTTGTTCTCCTTGAAGACGATCTTCCCGTTTTCCTCGACCTCCTCGTAAGGCTGCCGATGGTAGACAATGACGAGCTCTGACGACATGCGCTGCCTCCTTAGGCGGGTTTGAACATCTCGTTTTTGATGATGGCCTCGGCAATGCCCGCCACGCCGATCCCCTCGGCGATGTGGACATGGCTCTCGCCCTCCAGCTCCTTGATGAGCGCGGGCTCGGAGCCGCCCACGGCCACGGCCGGCAGGCCGAGCGAGAGCATGGACAGATCATTAAGCGTGTCGCCGGCGACGAGCACCCGCTCGTTGCGAACCTCCAGATGGGACAGAAGGCGCAGCAGTGACGGACCTTTGGAGACATCCTTCGGCAGAACATCGAAGAACCTGTCGTCGGATACGAGCGCGTCGAGGCCGAGATCGGCGACGATGTCGAGCGCCTTGCTGTCAAAGCGGCCCGGATCCATGTCGTAGCTCACGCGGAAGCGGAAACCCGTGCTTTGGAGCTTGAGGCCGCTCGTATGATGCAAGGCCGCCTGCACGCGGGCATTGGCTTCGTTCCATTTTTCGGAAATCTCCGCCTCGAGGGCATCGATCGGGCGCAGGTGAAAATCATCACCCATCTCCGCGATCGTGGTGCCCACATCGGCCACGACATAGTCGGGCTTCGGGACGCCGCGCTTGCGGACGAGATCATTGATAAAGCCCGGGTCGCGTCCCGTGACGAAAATGAGGCCCACGCGGGAGCGATTGCTCTCGATGAACTGGTAGAGCTTCTTGCGGTCTTCGTCGGTGCCACCGAGGAAGGTGCCGTCCAGATCGGTGGCGAGGACCAGATCCTTGTCGGCGATGGTGGCGGTTGCGGGGCTGTCGAATGTCTCGTGACGGGTCATGAGATCCTTTCTGCAAGTGTTGCTATGTCTTCGTTCGAGGCCGGGTGATTGAAGGCCACGTCCATGGTCTTCGGTTCGGCTTCGATCGGTCTGGCCCAGAGGGCCGCGAAAGCGGGGCCAAGTTCGGCCCCGTCATGGAGAATGGCGCGCACCGTTTCACAGATGGGCATGGCGACGCCGATGGAGCGGGCAAGGTCTGTCACGCTCTTGGCGTTCACTTCGCCCTCGACGACGACGGGCCTCCCCTCGAAGCAGTCCGCGCGCGGAATGCCCTGTCCTAACTGCTGACCGAGCGACATGTTCCGCGAGGTGGGCGAAGAACATGTGAGCGCGAGGTCTCCGATGCCGCTGAGACCCGTCACCGTCTCGCGCCGCCCGCCCAGTGCCTCGGCGAGAGATTTGAGCTCGTCGAGGCCACGGGTGATGAGGGCCGCGCGGGTGTTTTCGGCAAATCCTGCGCCCGTCATCATCCCGCAGGCGATGGCGATGACGTTCTTGACGGCGCCGCCGATCTCCACGCCCACGAGATCGTCGGAGACATATGTGCGGAAGCTCTCGGTCGTGAGCGTGACGGCAAGGCGCGCGGCGGGGCTGTGCTGCGGCTTGAGGCGGTCGGCATAGGAGAAGGGAAACGCGCAAGTGGCGGCGGTGGGATGGCCCAGCGCCGTCTCAACCGCGAAGGTGGGCCCGGAGACGCAGCCGATGGGATGGCCCGGCAGCTCTTCCTCGGCGACCTGTGTCATCAGAAGGCCCGTCTCCGCCTCGATGCCTTTGGCGCAGATGGCGATGGGGATGCCGGGGGCCGCATATTCAGCGACCTGGCGAGAGACGGAACGGATCGCGCGGGAGGGAACCACAATGAGGGCAGCCTCGGCACCGCTCAGCGCCGCGCGCATCTCGTGGACGCCGCGCAGCCGCGAGGGGAGTGACACGCCGGGCAGGAAGGGTGTCGTTTGGCTGGCATTGATCTCGTCGATCACGGCCTCTTTCCGGCCCCAGATGCGCGTCTCGACTCCGGCATTGGCGAGCGTGGCGGCGAGGGCGGTGCCCCAGGAGCCCGCCCCGATCACGGCGACCCGTTTGTAGCGCGGCGCCTCCGAAGGCAGGTTCTGTTCCGGAAATGGCTGGTGCCTCATGAATTCCCCTCAAGCGGCGACGCCCCGTGGTGTCGGACTCAAATGTCGTGTGGTGTCATCCCTCACTTAATGCCGCGCATGCAAAATGGGTTCCGCCGCTGGGAAATTTCTGCCCGGCCCTTCTCCAAATGCTCAAAATTTGAGCGAAAAGCGCGGTCTCTGGGCAGGCAGAATGTTTACCCGCGACATCCACAGGTCGTTTTCGGAACTTTCAAGCCCCGTGCTCTATTGTTGCAGTGCAGCGAGAGAAATCGAGGAGCGCGAGAGTATGAGAACCGACCAAACCCGCAAAGTTCGTACGGCAATCTTCCCCGTTGCTGGCATGGGCACACGCTTCCTTCCCGCTACAAAAGCGACCCCGAAGGAACTGCTCCCCGTGCTCGACACGCCGCTCATTCAATATGCCATCGACGAAGCCCGGGATGCGGGCATCGAGCGCATGGTCTTCGTGAGCCACCCGGACAAGGCCTCCATCGAACGTCACGTGATGGACGACGTGAAGCTCCGCCGCTCGCTGCGGGACAAGGGCAAGGAGGCGCTCGCCGAGGAATTGAAGGATGCGGCGCTCTGCCCGCAGGACGATGACGTGATCTTCTGCATGCAACATGAGCCGCTCGGCCTCGGCCATGCCGTGCTGCAGGCCACCCCCCACGTGCTCGACGGCGCCGTGGCCGTGCTCCTGCCCGACGATCTGATCCTCGGCACACCCGCTCTTGGAGAAATGGTGGCAGCCTACAAGGATTGCGCCGCTGGACACATGGTGGCGACCATGCAGGTGCCGCTCGAAGAGACGAAAAAATACGGCATCCTCGACGTATCGGGCCGCGATGGCCGCACGCTCACCGCGACCGGGATGGTAGAAAAGCCCGACCCGACGAAGGCACCAAGCCGCGAGGCGGTCGTCGGGCGCTACGTTCTCGATGCCAGCATTTTCGACGCGCTGCGCAGCCAGGAGCCCGGTGCAGGCGGGGAAATTCAACTGACGGACGCGATTTCACGTGGGGCAGGCAGCCTCGGCCTTGCGGGCTACCAGTTCTCCGGGCTCCGCTTCGATTGCGGCTCCAAGGCTGGCATGCTCCGCGCGACGCTGCATCTCGCGGCCGATGACCCAGAACTGTCTCCCGTGCTCGCGGAGCTATCTCCGGCGGCGATCGCAGCGGAGTAACGCGTCTCTGAGCAACAGAAAAAGCCCCGGATGAGCGCTGGCTCAAGCCCGGGGCTTTTTTATGCCCACTTGGCGAGGGGCGGCAGGCTCATCAGGACGGCATTCGCATCGTGCCCCGTCTCGAGGCCGAACTTGGTGCCGCGGTCGTAGACGAGATTATACTCGGCGTAGAGCCCGCGATGGACAAGCTGCGCGTCCTTGTCGGCCTCGCTCCATGGCTGGTCGCGGTGCTTTTCCACCTGCGGCAGGTAGGCGGGGAGGAAGGCGCGGCCCACATCCTGCGTCAGCGCGAAATCCGCCTCCCAGTCGCCGGTATTGCGATCATCGAAGAAGATCCCGCCCACACCCCGGGCGCGCTTTCTGTGAGGGACGTAAAAATACTCGTCCGCCCAGGCTTTGTACTCGTCGTAGATGTCCGCGCCGTGCGGGTCGCAATGGGCCTTCAGCACGCGATGGAAATCGGCGGTGTCCTCGTCATACTCGATGCACGGGTTGAGATCAGAGCCGCCTCCGAACCACCAGGCATGGGGGGTCCAGAACATGCGCGTGTTCATGTGAACGCTCGGCGTGTGCGGGTTCTGCATGTGCGCCACGAGCGAGATGCCGGAGGCCCAGAAGCGCGGGTCTTCGGCCATGCCGGGAATGCCCTTTCGCGCGGCCATGGCGGCCTGCGCGCGTGCCCCCAGCGTGCCGTAGACGGTAGAGACGTTGACGCCGACCTTCTCGAAGACGCGCCCGCCGCGCATCACGCTCATGAGGCCGCCACCCGCATCCGAGCCATCCTCGGCGGTGCGGGAGGTCTCCGTGACCTCGAAACGGCCCGCGGGCCGATCCGCGCAGGGGCCGGTCTCCTGCGTGTCTTCCAGCGCCTCGAAGGCGGCGACGATATCGTCGCGCAGTCGGCGGAACCAGGCGGCGGCTTTGACTTTGCGGTCGTCAAACATCTCGGTCATGGTCGTGTCTCCCTGCGCTGACAGTTACCAGAGGCTCTCTGGCCTCGCCAGCCCCGCGCCGCCTTGATCCAGAACAAGAAATCGGCGTGCTGGGTGAGTGTCCCGGTCAGTGGGCCGGGACGGAGACCGGGTCGATGAGGGTGCGCCCGCCATCGACCGTGATGATCTGGCCGGTCATGAAGCCCGACCCGTCGGAGGCGAGGAACTGCACCGCTTCGGCCACTTCTCGCGCGGAGGCGATGCGCGAGAGCGGCGTCACCTCGCGGATGGTATCCCCGTAATCCTTGTGCTCGGCCATCTTCTCCTCGAGGAAGGACGACATCACGGAGCCGAAGGCCACGGCGTTGACCCGGATGCGGTGATCGGCGAGGGCCACGGCGAGCGAACGTGTCATCTGGTCGAGCGCGGCCGTGGAGACGGAAAAGGCGAGAAGCTCCGGCTGCGTGAAGCGGGCGGCGATAGAGCTGAGGTTGACGATGGAGCCGATATTCCCGTCCTTGTCCTCGCCCTGCTTGATCATCCGCTTGGCCACCTGCTGGCTCAGCCGCAGCGAGGACATGAGATTCTGCTCGAGGCAGAGCGCCATGCTTTCGTCATCGGGGTCCGTGGGGTCCGACGGGATCACCTGGCGCGCGGCGTTGACGAGGATGTTGACCTCGTCGAAGGCGTCGAGCGTGGCCGAGACGAGATTGGCGACGGTGAGCTTTTCCCTCAGGTCGCCGGCGTAGAGCTGCGCCGTGGAGGTGTCGGACACGAGATCGCCGATCTGCTCCTTCAGGGCGTCTTCGTCCATGTCCGCGAACATGACATTGGCGCCGGCGTCGAGGAAATGCTGACCGATGGCGAGACCGACGCCGTGGGCGGCCCCGGTCACGATGGCGGTTTTACCCGCGATGGAGAATGACATGGCTGTCCCGAATCTGCCCCGTCCAGCGACCTTAGCGCTTCGGTCGGGTGGCTTGGAAGAGCTTGAAGCCCTCGGTGCCGGGGGGACCGGCGAGTTCCGTCACGTGACCGAAGTGGCGCGCGAGGGTCTCCTCGTAGGGGAGGTGGCGATTGGCGACCATCCAGAGCGTGCCGCCGGGCAGGAGGCTCCGCGCGGCGGTGGCGATGAAGGCCTGGCCCAGTTCGGGCGTGCCCTTGCGGCCGGCGTGGAAGGGCGGGTTCATGATGACATGCTGCGCCTTCTCAGGGGCCTGCCAGCGCGTGGCATCGGCCCAATGGGGCGTGGTGTTTTGGGTATTGGCCTCCGCGCAGGCGAGCGCCGTGGCGTCCGCCTCCACCATGTCGATAGCGTCGGCACCCCTGGCCTCGGCGACCGCCGACAGATAGCCCCAGCCCGCGCCGAGATCGATGACACGGCCCGAGAGCCGCTCCGGCATCACCTCGGCCAGGGCATAGGAGCCCGGATCGATCCCGTCAGCAGAAAAGACACCGGGTGCGAGGGTGAAGCCATAGGCGTCCGGCGGGACGTAGAGCCAATCGGCGAAGGCCTCCGCGCTTCCGGTCATCCAGAAGAGGCGTCCATGGGCCTTCGTCACGCTGCCGTCCACTTCGGCCCGCTCCCGGCAGGCGCGCCAGAGGCTGTCGACGCCGTCGGTCTTCTGCCCGTCCACGAGGACGCGCGGCGCGAGCACGAAGGAAGTGGCGATGAGATCGCGCGCGAGATCCTTCGCGCGCGGCAGCACGACCAGCACGGCGGCGTATTCCGCATGGTTTTCGGGGTTCACGCTATGGGTTCCGCCGAAATGCTCCGCCACGCGAATGTCCGGCGTCTCGATCACGCAATCGGGCAGCGCGGAGAGATCGGTGTCGAGCGCGGGATGGCGCACAAGAACGGGCCCGGCGAGCCCAAGCCCCTCGTCCAGCGCGAGGCGGAGCCTCACGCTATTCTTTTTCCATTGTGCATTGCAGCGGGTGCTGGTGGCGGCGGGCGAAATCCATCACCTGGGCCACCTTCGTCTCCGCGATCTCGTGCGAGAAGACACCCACGACCGCTACGCCCTTTTTGTGGACGGTGAGCATCAGCTCGAATGCCTGGGAATGGGTCATCCCGAAGAACCGCTCGAGCACCATGACAACGAATTCCATGGGCGTGTAATCATCGTTGAGGATCAGCACCTTGTAGAGAGGGGGCTTCTTCGTCTTCGTGCGCGTCTCGAGCACGACACCGGCATCGCCATCCTCGGCGTCGTCGGCTGCGGCTTTCCACTGGTCGATCATGCGGGTCACGAAGACATCCTCTGCGGCTCGGCCCTGTTATATAAGGCCGCGCGCTGGCATGAAAAGATCAAACGGCGACCGGCCTTGGAAGGAAACGGATTTTGGTGAAACGCAGCCTCACGACGCTGGCCTTCGATGCCGACGATACGCTCTGGCACAACGAGACGTTCTTTCAACTTACACAGGAGCGGGTGGAGGGGCTGCTCTCCCCCTATTGCGACCGCGTCACGCTCCATGCCCGGATGCTGGAGACCGAGCGGCGCAACCTCGGGCGCTACGGCTACGGGGTCAAAGGCTTCACGCTCTCGATGATCGAGGTGGCCATCGAGGTGAGCGAGGGCCGCGTGCCCGCCTCCGTTATCTCCGAGATCATTGACGGCGGGCGCGACCTTCTGGCCCATCCGGTGGAGCTTCTGCCCGGCGTCGCGGACACGCTCGAGGCGGTGGCAGGCTCCTATCAGCTCATGCTCATCACCAAGGGCGACCTCCTGCACCAGGAGGAAAAGCTCGCCGCCTCCGGGCTCGGCGATCTCTTCAATGCTGTCCATGTCGTCTCGGAAAAGGACACGGGCACCTATCGGCGCTGTCTCGGGGACCGGGCGGAGGCCACCATGATGGTGGGCAATTCCATGCGCTCCGACATCCTGCCCGCGCTCGCTGCCGGGGCCTTTGCCACGCATATCCCCTTCGAAATCGAATGGGCGCTCGAAGCCGCCGATGCGCCCGCCGATCACCCGCGGTTTCACACCGTGGAGGCCATGGAGCGGCTGCCGGAGCTTCTGACACAATTTGGCTGAATGCCCGCCACAAAGCCGCCACGATCGGACATCTAGGGGCAAAGCGCCGCCGCGACCCCAGATATCACGTCAAACGCCTTGAAATTGCCACAATTCAGGCACGAATTTCAGTTCTGCCAATGGAGTCCGTGTGTTAGGCTCCCTGAAAAGGTGATTGGCACGCGGGACAACCTGCGGCCCCGAGGCAGATAGAGGCAGTGACGTGATAAAGCGTCTTTTTCAGGCAGCCCGCATCGGGCTCATGTGCATTTGTATCGTTTACGCGGGTCAGTCCCTGGCGGCGCCCTATGCCGCCATGGTGATCGATGCCCGCTCAGGCGAGGTTCTTCACTCACGGAATGCCGATACCCGGCTCCATCCCGCCTCCCTGACGAAAATGATGACGCTCTACATCGCGTTTCAGGCCGTGGAGCGGGGCGAGATTACGCTCGACACGCCGGTGACGATCTCGCGGAAGGCCGCGGCGGAACCACCGTCGAAGCTCGGGCTGCGCTCGGGCTCGAAAATCCGGCTGCGCTATCTCATCCGCGCCTCCGCGATCAAGAGCGCCAACGACGCCGCCACGGCCATCGGTGAGGCGATCTCCGGCTCCGAGGCGGCCTTTGCCCGGCGCATGAATGCCACGGCCAAGGCCATGGGCATGACGCGCACCACCTTCAAGAACGCCCATGGCCTCACGGAAAACGGGCACCTGAGCACGGCGCGGGACATGACGACGCTGGGGCGCCACGTGCTCTATGACTACCCGCAATACTACAATCTCTTCTCGCGGCGCTCGACCCATGCCGGGATCGCGGAGGTCTACAACACCAATCGCCGCCTCCTGAATGCCTATCGCGGCGCCGACGGGATCAAGACGGGCTACACCCGGGCCGCCGGGTTCAACCTCGTGGCCTCCGCCGAGCGTGGTCAGGAGCGGGTGATCGCCACGGTCTTCGGCGGGCGCTCCACGGCGACACGCAACGCGCGGGTGGCGGAACTCCTCGACATGGGCTTTGACCGCGCACCCACGCGTGTGGCGCTCAGAAAGCCCGTGCTGCAGGCCATCCCGGGCGGCACCGGGGGCAAGACCGTGCGAATCCAGACCGCTGTCCGCAAAAGCCTGCGCCCACAGCTCCGCCCGGGCTCCACGGAGCCCGCTGCGCCGGTGCTCAAGGTGGCCAAGGCCGACATCCTAGAGGCGCTGGAAACGGCCACAGAGAACGCGCCGGCCGAGAGCGCATCCGACGTGGCAGTGGAGAGCTCCGTCCTGCCACGCAAACGCCCGGCGGAGATCGCCGCAGCGGCGGCCGAGCCCGAGATCGTCACGCGTGCCTCAACCTCCGGCGGCAAGCAGTGGGGCATCAATGTGGGGCGCTATCCCTCCCGCTTCGCAGCGGAACGCGCGCTCCTCCAGATCGCGCTGGCGGAGATGGCCACGCTCGACGGGACACTGCGCAAGGTCGTAAGGCACAATGCGGGCTTTGACGCGAATTTCGCGGGAATGACGCGCGACAGCGCTGACATCGCCTGCCGCCGTTTGCAGGCCCGGGGAACGCAATGCTTCATGATGGGGCCGGGCTGAGCGCGACGCGTCCCGCGCCGGGCCCCGCTTCCCTCAGGCGACCTCGTCGCTCAGTTCGAACGCCGCGGAGATGAGCGCGCGCGTGTAATCCGTGCGCGGCGCGTCGAAGATCTGATCGACCGTCCCGGCCTCGACCACGTCCCCGTCCTTCATCACCATGACCTTGTGGCTCAATGCGCGCACGACCTTCAGGTCGTGGCTGATGAAGAGATAGGCGAGCCCGTAGCGCTCCTGAAGGCTGCGGAGCAGATCCACGATCTGGCTCTGCACGGTCATGTCGAGGGCGGAGGTGGGCTCATCGAGAATGACGAGCTTGGGCCGCAGGATCATCGCACGGGCCACGGCGATGCGCTGGCGCTGGCCACCGGAGAATTCATGGGGGTAACGGTCCATGGAGGCCGGGTCGATGCCCACTTCCTCGAGGATCGCGGCGACCATGTCCCGCGGTCGCTGGCCCTTCTCGACGCCGTGGACGCCGAGGCCTTCGGCCACGATCTCGGCGACGGACATGCGCGGAGAGAGCGAGCCGAAGGGATCCTGGAAGACAATCTGCATGTCCTTCCTGAGCGGGCGCATCTGCCGGGGCCGGAGGCCCTGAATGTCGCGCCCGAGGAAGCTGATGCGGTGCTCTGACCCGATGAGGCGCATGATGGCGAGCGCAAGCGTTGTCTTGCCGGAGCCGCTCTCGCCCACGATGCCCACCGTCTCGCCCGCGCGCACCGAGAGCGTGGCGTCGTTCACCGCCTTCACGTAGCCCACCGTGCGCTTGAGGAAGCCACGCTGGATGGGGAACCAGATCTTCAGGTTCTCGGTTTCCGCCACGACCGGGGCTTCGCTTTGCACTGGCGCGGGCTGGCCCGTGGGCTCTGCGTTGAGGAGCTTCTGGGTGTAGGGGTGCTCAGGCGCGTCGAAAACATCTGCCGTGCGTCCGGCCTCCACGATGAGCCCGTCTTTCATCACGCAGACCCGGTCGGCGAACCGGCGCACGATCGTGAGATCGTGGGTGATGAAAAGCATGGAGAGACCCTCTGCGCGCTTCAACTCCGCGAGGAGCTCGAGAATCTGCGCCTGAATCGTGACGTCGAGCGCCGTGGTGGGCTCGTCGGCGATGAGGAGCTCGGGACCATTGGCGAGCGCCATGGCGATCATCACACGTTGCCGCTGTCCGCCGGAGAGCTGGTGCGGATAAGCCGTGAGGCGGCTCTCGGCGTCCCGGATGCCCACCTTGTTCAGCAGGTCGAGCACCCGCACCCGCGCCTCTTCTCCCTGCACGCCCTGGTGCAGCGCGAGGCTCTCTGTGAGCTGCTTTTCGAGCGTGTGGAGCGGATTGAGCGAGGTCATCGGCTCCTGGAAGATGAAACTGATATCATTGCCACGGATGCGCATGAGCTCGCGCTCGCTCATGCCCACGAGCTCCTCGCCGCTGTAGCGGACGGAGCCCGCGACGCGGGCATTGGAGCCCAGAAGCGAGACGGTGGAGAGCGCGGTGACGGATTTGCCGGAGCCGGACTCGCCAACGAGGGCGACCGTTTCGCCCTTCTCGATCTTGAAGCTCACTCCTTTGACCGCCTCAGAGGACCCAAAAGCAACCTGGAGGTTGGAGACTTCGAGGACGGATGTCATGACGTGTGCCTCGGCGCGCATGGGTCGTGCCCGACCTCGGGGGGGCATTCGATGTCGGTCTGAAGCGCTTGTCCCGCGTCAAATCCCAGGCCGGTTCTAATCGCGATACCTGCGGATGCCCTCCCGGGGGGGAGGTCGGGCATGGCGCATGCGCGCCGGAGCGATGCGGGCGTCGTCACTCTGCGGCTTCCTTCCGGGCGGGCTGCACGACCGGGTCCGTTTCGGTGACGGCGCCGCCGGCCACGAAGACTTTCCGGGGGTCGAAGGCGTCGCGCACGCCCTCGAAGATGAAGACGAGAAGCGAGAGCATGATCGCGAAGGTGAAGAAGGCCGTGAAGCCGAGCCACGGCGCCTGCAGGTTCTGCTTGGCCTGAAGCGTGAGCTCCCCCAGAGACGGTGCAGACGAGGGCAGGCCGAAGCCGAGAAAATCGAGCGAGGCCAATGCGCCGATCGTGCCCGTCACGATGAAGGGCAGCAAAGTGAGCGTGGCTACCATAGCATTGGGCAGCATGTGGCGGAACATGATCGTCCAGTTCGCGACGCCCAGCGCCTGCGCCGCGCGTACATACTCAAAATTCCGCGCCCGCAGGAATTCCGCGCGGACCACGCCGGTCAAAGCAGGCCAGCCGAAGAAGATACTGAGTATGACGAGGAGCCAGAAACTTCGCCCCAAGATCGCGAAGAGGATGATGATGATGTAGAGCGATGGCACCGCCGAGAAGATCTCGAGGAAGCGCTGGAAGCCGAGGTCGATCCAGCCGCCGAAATAGCCCTGCACGGCCCCCGCTATGATGCCGATAATTGAGGCCGCCGTGGTCACCATGATCGTGAAGACGATGGAAAGCCTGAAGCCGTAGATCACCCGCGCGAGCACGTCGCGCTTGGTATCGTCGGTGCCGAGCAGGTTTTGCCCGTTGGGCGGCAGCGGCGCGGCCCCGGGCCGGTCCACGGAATTGTCGAAGGAATTGCGGATGGGTGGCCAGATCGTCCAGCCTTCGACGAAGTCCGGATGGCTGTAGGCATCGCCTTCGATCAGTTCGATCGTGCCCAGCGGATCGTCGAAGCAGTCGTCGGCCACGCCGCCCGACTGGATGAGGCATTGCACTTCTGGGTCACGGTAGACCGCCTCCGTCGCGAAGTCTCCGCCGTAGCTCTGCTCGCTGTGGAAGGAGAAGATCGGCGTCCGGTACTCGCCGCGATAGTTGACGAGGATGGGTTTGTCGTTGGCCAGAAACTCCGCGAAGAGCGAGAGCGTGAAGAGGATCATGAAGATGATGAGCGACCAGTAGGCCCGCTTGTTGGCGCGGAAATTCTGCCAGCGACGTCGGTTGATGGGAGACAGCGCCATGGTCAGCCCCTCCTCTCGAAGTCGATGCGGGGATCCACGAGGACGTACATGAGATCGCTGAGTATGCCGACGACGAGACCCACGAGCCCGAAGGCGAAAAGCGTGCCGAAGATAACCGGGTAGTCGCGTTCCAGCGCCGCCTCGAAGCCGAGGCGCCCCAGCCCGTCGAGCGAGAAGAGCACCTCGATGATGAGCGAGGACCCGAAGAAGATCCCGATGAAGAGCGCCGGGAAGCCCGAGATAACGATGAGCATCGCGTTGCGGAAGACGTGGCCGTAAAGCACCCGCTTCTCCGACAGGCCCTTGGCTTTGGCCGTAATGACGTATTGCTTGTTGATCTCGTCGAGGAAGGAGTTCTTCGTGAGCAGCGTGAGCGTCGCAAAGCCCGCGATGGAGGACGCCACGACCGGCAGCGTGATGTGCCAGAAATAGTCGGCCACTTTGCCCAGCGCGCTCAGCTCCTCGAAATTGTCCGAGGTCAGTCCTCGGAGCGGGAAGATCTGGAGATACGAGCCGCCCGCGAAGAGCACGATGAGAAGCACCGCGAAGAGGAAGCCGGGTATCGCGTAGCCTACGATGATGGCGACGGAGGTCCAGGTATCGAAGCTCGAGCCGTCATGGACGGCCTTGCGGATGCCCATCGGGATCGACACGAGGTAGATCAGCACGGTGGACCAGAGCCCGAGCGAGATCGAGACGGGGAGCTTCTCGGCCACGAGGGCCATGACCTCGATGTCGCGGAAATAGCTCTCTCCGAAATCGAGGCGGATGTAGTTTCCCATCATGAGCAGGAAGCGTTCGAAGGGCGGCTTGTCGAGGCCGAACTCGCGCTCGAGCTCTTCTATGAATTCCTGCGGCAGGCCGCGGGAGCCCGCGTATTCGCTCTCCTGCCCGACGTCGATGGGATCGTCATTGCCGGCAAAGCCCGCCAGCACATCACCCTCTCCCTCGAGCTGCGCGAGGACCTGCTCCACCGGCCCGCCGGGCACGAATTGAACGAGGGCAAAGTTGATGAGCATCACGCCGAAAAGCGTGGGGATCACCAAAAGCAGGCGTCGGAGGATATAGGCGGACATCGCGGCCTCAGAGCGCGCCGGCGTCGCGGAGGGCTTGTGCCTTCTCGGCGTCGTACCACCAGAAATCGAGCTGTCCGAGGGCCAGCGGCGGGAGCGGATCCGGGCGGCCGTACTGATCCCAATAGGCGACCCAGTGCTCGGTGTTCTGCCATTGCGGCACGTTGAACCTGATTGAGCGCAGGACACGGTCGAGGGCGCGCACGGCGGTCTGGAGTTCCTCGGTCGTCTCCGCGGCCACGACGCGCTCGATGATGCGGTCCACGGCGGGGTCATCGACGCCCGCGAGGTTGCGGGAGCTCTCGTTCTTCAGCTCGCCCGCGAACCACTGGCGCAGGCCGGTGGACGGCTCGTAGCCCAGCGACCAGCCCATGGTCGTGATGTCGAAATCATAGACCCGCGTGCGCTCCTGCTCCTGCGCGGGATCTACGCGCTCGAGCTTGGCGTCGATGCCGATGTTGCGGAGGTTCTCGACGTAGGGATTGATGATGCGGTCGAAGCTGGGCGAGCTCTCTAGGAAGACCATCTCGAGGACCTCACCATCCTTTTCGCGGAGCCCGGTGGAGGGGTTCACCATCCAGCCAGCCTCGTCGAGGAGAGCCTGGGCCTCGCGGGCATTGCCGCGGTCAAACTGGCGCGCGCCGGACACGGGCGGAATGATGGGCTCCTCGGTGATGAGGGCGGCGTCGATCAGGCCTTCTTCGGCGAGGGGTTCGAGGATCCCGCGCTCGGCCGCGTTGGGCAGGCCGGTGGCCTGGTTCTCGGAGAATTCCCAGAAGCTCGACGGGCGCTCATAAAGTCCGAAAAAGAGCGACTCGTTCGACCAGTTGAAGTTGAACATGAGGCGCACGGCTTCGCGCACACGCACGTCCTGAAACTTCTCGCGCCGCAGGTTCATGATGAAGGATTGGTTGCGGCCGAGTGAGCCGTCGGGCAGCTCCTCGCGCACGACGAAGCCGTCCTCCAGCGCCGGAAACTCGTATCCCGTGGCCCAGAGACGAGACGTGTTCTCGGTCCGGAAAGTATAAGCGCCGGCCTTGAAGGCCTCGAAGGCCGCGGTCGAATCCCCGAAATATTCCACGCGAATCTGGTCGAAATTCTGCCGCCCGCGGTTGATGTTGAGATCGTTGCCCCAGTAATCCGGGTTCCGCGCGTAGATGATCTGGCGGGAGAAATCGAAGCTTTCGAGCACGTAGGCGCCAGTGCCCGGATGTGGCGCGTTGCGCGTGGCATCGATGGTGGTCTCGTTCTCTTCGTACCAGGCCTGAGACATGGGAAAGAAGATGCCCGCCGTCTCGATGCGGTCGCGGATCGGGCTTCCGGGGTTGAAGTTGACCTTGAGCCGGTGGGTATCGAGCGCCTCAACCTCCTCGAAAAACGCGCCGAAGGCCGCGCGGAACGAGGGGATGCCGTTCGTGAGAAGCTCGTTGAACGAAAACACGTAGTCTTCGGCCGTCACAGGCGTGCCGTCTGAGAAAGTCACTTCCGGGCGTAAGTTGAAGATCACCCATTCCTGACTCTCCGGGTATTCGAGCGTCTCGCAGAGGAAGCAATATGTGGAAGTGGGATCATCGGCGAACGTCGTCAGCAAGCTCTCGTCGCCGATCCCGGACAGGGCCGCGTTGTTGCCCTTGCGCGTGTAGGGATTGAAGCTGTCGAATGTGCCTTGCGCCCAGATGCTGATCTCGCCGCCCTTGGGTGCGTCGGGATTGACGTAGCTCAGATGAGAGAAATCGGGCTCGGGATAGGCCAGATCCCCGAAGAAGCTGTAGCCATGGGAGATCGTGACCTCCTCGTGGCCCTCGGCGCGCACAAGCCCTGCCGCCGCGATGAGACCGAGCCCCAGAAGCCCCGCTTTCAGCCACGGCCCGCGGACCTCTTCCCGGTGTTTGGTAATGGCTCTGGGGCGGCGGGGCGGCTGGCGCATGGGTGACATCCTCTTTCGCGGTCCAAGGCGTTCGCGACACAAAATAACGTAATTGTAGCGATGTCGAATACAAAGCGCCCCGGCGGGGCGCTGATACGTTTGTGACCGCCCGTTTACCGGGCGGTGATCTCAGCCGGGTCGGCGTTAGCCGCCGATGGTCTCGAGGTAGGCGATCAGATTGGCCCGATCCGCGGGCTTCGGCAGCCCGGAGAAGCTCATGGACGTGCCCGGCGCGAAGCCCTTCGGATTCTCAAGGAAGGCCCAGAGGTTTTCAGCGGTCCAGACCGCGCCGTTCTGGGTCAGGTTGCCCGAATAGCCGAAGCCGTCCACGGCGGCGATATCGCGGCCCACCACGGCATAGAGATGCGGGCCCGTGCCGTTCTCACCGGCGGCGAGCTGGTGGCAGGCGCGGCACTTGTTGAAGACCTTCTCACCCTTGGCCGCATCGGCGGAGGCGAGCATTTCCGCGATCGACGGGCCCTCTTCCACAACTTCGCCCTCACCGCTTTCAGGCACCTCGATCGAGTAGGCCTGTTCGTGGTGATGGCCATGCCCACCCATGTGAAAGATCTCCTCCGCCGCCCAGGCGCCAAGGAGAAAGACAAGGAGCGATCCGCACAGGGCAGCCGTCGCCTTGGTCATGGTCATCGTGTCGAGCATGTCGCATTCCGTGGTGTACAATGGTGCCCCGGGTCTATCGCCTTTGCGCCGCACGCGGCAAGGTGTAGAGCCCGCGACCAAACGCCCTGATGCCGTTGACCGCAAGGAAAGGGAGGCTAGCGCCATGGCTGCCGCGCCCGATAAACACATAGCCTTCCAGGGGGAACTCGGGGCCTATGGGCACCAGGCCTGCCTGACCGTCCGGCCCGGTCACACCCCCCTGCCCTGCGCCACGTTCGAAGATGTCATCGAGGCGGTGAAATCCGGCGCCGCCCAGCTCGCCATCGTGCCGGTGGAGAATTCCACCTATGGCCGCGTGGCCGATATCCACCGGCTCTTGCCCGAGAGCGGCCTACACATCATCGCCGAGACCTTCGTGCGGGTGGAGATCAGCCTGCTCGGCGTGCCGGGCGCGACCCTCGCAGACGTGCGGGAGGCCCACGGGCATCTCGTCATCCTGCCGCAATGCTCGGACTTCCTGAAAGCCAACGGGATCGCGCCCCGCATCGCCTCCGACAATGCCCGGGCGGCCATGGAGGTGGCCGAGCGCGGCGACCCCGCGCAGGCGGCGCTCGCCTCGTCGCTCGCGGGCGAGATCTACGGCCTCGCATCCTTGGCCGAGCGGATCGAGAACGATGCCAACAATACCACGCGGTTCCTCCTCATGGCGCCCTATGCTGACATGACCCGGCGCGCCGAGCGAATGATCACGACCTTCGTCTTCCAGGTCCGAAATATCCCCGCCGCGCTCTACAAGGCCATGGGCGGCTTCGCCACGGCAGGCGTGAACATGACGAAGCTCGAAAGCTACATGGTGGGCGGGCATTTCACGGCGACGCAATTCTACGCCGACGTGGAGGGACATCCGGGCGATGACAACGTCAAGCTCGCACTGGAGGAGCTCGGCTTCTTCACCGACATGCTCGAAGTGCTGGGCACCTATCCCGCCGATCCCCGCCGGGACCGCTAGGAGAGCGCGGCGCGCGCCTCCGCCTCGGCGTGGCTCCGCTCGAGCCCGCGTGCGTAATCGGCCACCGCCGTCTCGAACCGTTTGGAGATCGTGGATTTCGCCAGCTTGAGAGACTGCACGAAAAGCCGCGCCGACAAGTTGTTGGGCGTGAGCTCAAGCCCCACGATCATGCGCGTCTTCCGCGGGGTGAGCGCCACAAGCGAGACCGTGAAATCGCCCTTCAACCCGCCGGAGATGGACGTGACGCCGATCGAGCTCGGCGCATCGAACTCCGTGACGCGGGCGGTGAGGTCGCGCTCGCGGCCGCGAAACTGGAAGCGCGCCTCCCAGGTGGAGCCCTTACCAGGGCCGCTTTCGGGATCGGTGCGGGAGATGTCGGCGCCGCGCCGGAGGACCCTCCGCTCGAAGACCTCGAAATCGCTCACCGCGCGAAACATCGCGGCGATGGGAAGGGCCACGTCCTCTCTGCTCGAAAGCTTCATCTATGCCTCGTCTCGTTGGCTGCGCTCTGCGGCGTCGTTTCGGCGGGCATACTACGCTCAATCGAGCCTGTCAGCCACCCAGCGCGCGATCAGGAAGTGCGCGATGGCACCTTTGCGGGCGCCCGTGATCTCCGGGTGACGGCCCGCCATGGCCTCCACCATCTCCTCCCGTGTGACCCAACGCGCCTCCTCGATTTCCTCCGGGTCGATGGTGATCTCCTCGGAGGTCGCCTCGGCGATGCAGCCGAACATGAGCGAGGCCGGGAACGGCCAGGGCTGGCTCGCGAGGTAGCCCACCTCGCCGATCTCCACGCGCGTTTCCTCGAAGACCTCGCGACGCACCGCCGCCTCGAGCGTCTCGCCGGGCTCTACGAAGCCCGCCAGCAGCGAAAACATCCCCTCGGGCCAGCCCGGCGAGCGCCCCACGAGAACGGAATTGCCGCGCAGCACCAGCATGATGACCACGGGATCGGTGCGCGGGAAATGATGCGCGCCGCAAGCCGGGCAGAGCCGCTGCCAACCATGCTGTGCCATGTCCGAGCGAGCCCCGCAGCGGGCGCAGAAGCCGTGGGTACGGTGCCATTCGAAAAGCCCGCGCGCCGTGGCCGCGAGCTCCGCGTCCCGCGCGCTCAGCTTGGTCATGGCCATGCGCAGCTCCGTGAAGGCCCCCTCGGGCAGCTCGGGATGCCGTTGGAGCGAGGGGTCCGAGAAGCCGGTGAGCGCGGCTGCGTCGACGCCGTCAGGCTCCCAGGCGGAGATGTCGATCGCTTCGATGAGCGTTGCGTCCTCTTCGCGCCCGAGCAGGATCGGCGCCGGGGCATGGCGGCGCAGCGCGTGCGCGGCGTCCACGCGCACGAGCCGCCCGTCCTCGCCCAGCGCCGCCTTGCCGCGCCAGAGCACGATGGCGCGGCCGGAGGGCAGCTCCGGCACGCCCCGGAGCTCGGCCGCGCGGTCGAGCCCCGATCCGCCGAATGTCACTGCTTCTGCATCGCGCATGGCTGTCTCCCTCGCGTCGTCCGCGGCCACCTAGCGCGCCCGTCCCCCCGTGCCCAGCGCCTTGCATCCCAAAGGGCAGGCGATTACATCACCGGTCGAGAGGTTGGTGCGGGCGTGCGCCTCGCCAACCCGGTCAGGTCCGGAAGGAAGCAGCCGTAACGAGCCCCGTACGGGTCGTGTCCAATCTCTCACCCAGCCACTTCCCATGACCAAGGGCGTCCAGTCCGAAACCCTCGGGCAGGGGCAGAGCCCTGCTGTCCCACATCATCGCCACGCGCACACCGCCCGACGCCGCGCCGTGTGGAGGCCCCGTGCGCGCGGGTCGGCGGGCGGGGGTGGGCGGGTGGGACGCCCGACGGCCCGCGCGTCCCCAAGCTGACAAAAGCGCGCCAGCCCCTACCTTCCCAGGCATGGCGGATAGCGAAAACAAGACCGTCCTCGCCGAGGAGCGCACCGATTGGGCCGAGGACCGCACCGTTCTCGCCTTGGAGCGCACATTCAACAGCTCCAACGGATTCGGCCTCGGCGCGGTGGGCGTCGCGCTTGGTCTGCGCGCGGTCTTCTCGGCCACGGAGCCCACCTGGGCCGCCAAAGCAGTCGCGAGCCTCTTTCTCACACTCGCGCTCTTCGTCTTCGTTGTCGCCTGGCGGCAGGCCTGCAAGACCCGCGAGAGCTTCTCCACGCAGGACGCCGCCGCCCATGGTCGACGCTCCTTCACGGCGATCACGGCGCTGCTCGTCCTCGCGACGCTGGCGACCGGCGCGGTGCTCTGGAGCCTGTAGCGCGGGACAGCTCCCGCACGGGGCTCGCAGCCTCAGTCGCCCTTCCGCGTGAGCGACAGGAAGACTTCCTCGAGGTGGGGCTCCTCGGTCGTCACATCAGCGGCGCGGATGCCCGCATGTGCCAGCGCCTCGAAGATGTCCGCGACCTCCACAGCGCTCCGCTGCCAAGAAAGATGGAGCGCCCCCTCCTTCACCTCGCCTCGCACGCCCGAGGGCAGCGTGGGCACGGCGGAGATGCCTTTCCCCTGCACCACCATGGACTTCGTGTCGAGCCGCCCGAGCAGGGCCTCCGTGCTATCCTGCGCGATCACGCTGCCGTCGCCCACGATGGCGATCTCGTCGCACATCTCCTCGGCCTCCTCGAGGTAATGCGTGGTCAGGATGATCGTCGTGCCCTCTTCGGCGTTGAGACGGCGGATATTGCCCCAGAGCATCTGGCGCAGTTCCACGTCCACGCCCGCCGTGGGCTCGTCGAGTACGAGAATATGGGGCCGGTGGACGAGCGCCTTGCCCAGGAGGAGCCGGCGCCGCATCCCGCCCGAGAGCGAGCGCGCATAGGCGTCTGCCTTGTCGGAGAGCCCCACCATCTCGAGGACCTCCTCGGTCCGGCGCTCCCGCCGCGGCACGCCGTAGAGCCCGGCCTGCACGTCGAGCGAGCCTCGCGGGGTGAAGAAGGCGTCGAGATTGAGCTCCTGGGGCATGACGCCGATGGCTGCTCGTGATTGCCGCGGGTTGCGGTCCTGGTCGAAGCCCCAGATCCGCACTTCGCCCGCCGTCTTCGTCACGAGGCCCGCGAGGATGTTGATCAGCGTGGATTTGCCAGCCCCGTTAGGCCCGAGCAGCCCGAAGACCGAGCCCGCCGGGATCTTGAGGTCCACGCCCTTCAGCGCTTCCTTTGCTGGGTCCTGCCCGGAGGCGGCATAGGTTTTGCGCAAGCCCTTGATCTCGATCGCGTGGCGCGGTGCGGCCGCGGCAGGAGAGAGATGGGCGTCGGCGGCGGTGAGGGGGCCTTTATCCATAGCGCGCATCTAGCCCCAGCCTGGCGGCTCGGCAAGCGGAGGGCCCAGCCACAAGCAGGACGCCCACACGCTCAAGGCGGCCGCCGCGCGGGCGGCGTGCGCGCTCACACCCGGGCCAGCCCCTCGAGGTCTCCCATGGAGCTCCCGGCCGCGCGGGAGGCATCGGCGATGGCCTCCGCCAGCGATTTGATCTCTGCGGCGATGACGGAGAAGCCGCGCCCGGCATCACCCACGCGCGCGGCCTCCACGGCGGCGTTGAGCGAGATCAGGCGCACGGAGCGGCTAATCCCATCGATCCGGGCCATGGCCTCCCGCGCTTGATGCGCGGCCCCCACGGAGCTTGCGGCCCGCGCGGCATTCACCTCCTCGAGATCCGCCTCCATCCGCAAGAGAAGCGCGGTGTAGCGATCTCCGAAGAGCGCCCCGGCCCGGTCGGTGACGTCGAGCAGGTAGTCGATGACCGCGCCGGGCACGTCCCCCTCGGAGAGCCCGAGAGCCGCATCGAGCGTGCCGTGGAAGGCGGCCACGCGCTCCGCGAGCCCCTCGGAGCGCGCCACGTGCCCCCGCGACCAGTCCACCGCCTCGTCCTCGAACCCGTCGACCGGGCCGCGCCCCACCATGGCCCCATGGGCGAGCTCTGCCCGCGCCCGGGCCACGGCGGCGGCGCGCGCGTAATGCGCCCGCTCGTCTGCTGTGCGCCCATGGGCTGCCAGCATCGCGAAAAAGCCGATACGCCCGCCCTGAAATCGGTACTCCGCCACGAGGGCGAGCACCTTGAGCCGCGCGACATGCTGCGCCAGGGAAAGAAGGCCGGACATGGCGCCTTGTTGGCGCGCCGGGGCTAATATCTGGTGAACGCTGGCCCGGCGCGGCCGATTATTCCCGCGTCTTCCCGAAGGCGGCGGAGACGTTGAGCGCGGGCGGGGCTGGCCTACCATGGCCCGCAATGGCAGAACACACCGCAAGCGAGAAGAGGGGACGCGATCCATGGCATTCGGCAAAGGCCACCACCTGCACCTGATCGACGGCTCCGCCTTCATCTTCCGCGCCTTCCACGCACTGCCCCCGCTCACCCGGAAATCGGACGGGCTGCCGGTGGGCGCGGTGCAGGGCTTCTGCGACATGCTGCGCCGCTACATCGCCGCCAATACCGGCGCCGACGCGCCCACCCATTGCGCCGTCGTCTTCGACAAGGGCTCCCATACCTTCCGCAACGACATGTACGATCAGTACAAGGCCAACCGGGACGAGATGCCCGAGGACCTGCGCCCGCAGATCCCGCTCACGCGCGAGGCCACCGTGGCCTTCAACATCGCCTGTCTGGAGCAGGAGGGGTTCGAGGCCGACGACATCATTGCCACGCTGGCCGTGAAGGCGCGCGACGCGGGCGGGCGGGTCACCATCATCTCCTCGGACAAGGACCTCATGCAGCTTGTGGGCGGCGGCGTGGAGATGCTCGACGCCATGAAAAACAAACGCATCGACCGCGAGGGCGTGGAGGAAAAATTCGGCGTGGGGCCAGAGCGCGTCGTCGACGTGCAGGCCCTGGCGGGCGACAGCGTCGACAACGTCCCCGGCGCGCCGGGGATCGGGATCAAGACTGCGGCCCTCCTCATTAACGAGTTCGGCTCCCTCGAGGAGCTTCTCGACCGCGCCGAGGAGATCAAGCAGCCCAAGCGCCGCGAGACGCTGATCGAGCACCGCGCGCAGATCGAGCTGTCGAAGAAACTCGTGCAGCTCGATTGCGAGATGGAGCTCGACTACGAGCTCGCAAGCCTCGAGGTGAAGGAGCCGGACGCCGACGCGCTGATGGATTTCCTCGCGCGCATGGAGTTCCGCACGCTCTCGCGCCGCATGTCCGAGGCGCTGGGGGTGGAGGCGCCCACGATCCCCGAGCCCTCCAAGGCCGAGGAAGAGACGCCCGCCGAGCAGGTGCCCATCGATCCCGACAAGTACGAGACCGTACGGGACATTGCAGCGCTGGAGGCGTGGATCGCGCAGGTCTACGAGCGGGGCTATGTGGCGGTGGATACAGAGACGACGGCCTTGAATGAGATGCGCGCGGATCTCGTGGGCATTTGCCTCTGCGTGGAGCCGGGCCGCGCCTGTTACGTGCCGCTCGCGCACAAGGCGGGTGGGGACGATCTCTTTGGCAGCGACGCGCTGGCCGAAGGGCAGATGGATTTCGACGCGGCACTCGAAGCCCTCAAGCCCATGCTCGAGGACCCGGCCATCGTGAAGATCGGGCAGAACATGAAGTACGACGCCAAGATCTTCGCAAAGTACGGTGTCGTCCTTGCGCCCATCGATGACACGATGCTGATGAGCTATGTGCTCAATGCCGGGCATCACAATCACGGGATGGACACGCTCGCGGAGCGCTACCTCGGGCACCAGCCGATCCCGATCAAGACGCTGCTGGGTTCCGGGAAGTCGATGAAGACCTTCGACCAGGTGCCCATCGAGGAGGCCACGCGCTACGCCGCCGAGGACGCCGATATCACGCTGCGCCTCTGGCAGGAGTTCAAGCCGAAGCTCCATCGCTCCCGCGTCACGACGGTCTACGAGACGCTGGAGCGCCCGCTCGTTCCGGTGCTGGCGGAGATGGAGCAGACGGGCGTGAAAGTGGACCGCGACACGCTGAGCCGGATGTCGAACGCGTTCAGCCAGAAGATGGCCGCGCTCGAGGACGAGATCCACAAGCTCGCGGGCGAGAAATTCAACGTGGGCTCGCCCGCACAGCTGGGCGAGATCCTCTTCGACAAGATGAGCCTGCCGGGCGGCAAGAAAGGCAAGACCGGGAAATACTCCACCGGAGCCGATATCCTCGAGGACCTTGCCACCGAGCATGACCTGCCGGGCCGCGTCCTCGACTGGCGGCAGCTCTCCAAGTTGAAATCGACCTACACAGACGCGCTCCAGGAGCACATCCACCCCGATACGGGGCGCGTGCACACATCTTACTCCATCGCGGGCGCCAATACCGGGCGACTGGCGTCCACCGACCCCAACCTGCAGAACATCCCGATCCGCACGGAGGAAGGCCGCCGGATCCGCGAGGCCTTCGTCGCCGAGGACGGCAAGACGCTGGTGGCGCTCGATTATTCCCAGATCGAGCTCAGGATCCTCGCCCATATCGCGGACATCCCGGCGCTGAAGAAAGCCTTCGAGGAAGGCATCGATATCCACGCCATGACGGCCTCCGAGATGTTCGACGTGCCCCTCGACGAGATGACACCGGATGTCCGCAGGCAGGCCAAGGCGATCAATTTCGGGGTGATCTACGGCATCTCGGGCTTCGGCCTCGCGCGGAACCTGCGCATTCCGCGGGACGAAGCGCAGGGCTTCATCGACCGCTATTTCGAGCGCTTCCCGGGCATCAAGCAGTACATGGCCGACACGACGGCCTTCGCGAAGGAGCACATGCGGGTGGAGACGCTCTTCGGCCGCCGCATCCACACGCCCGAGATCAACGCCAAGGGGCCCACGGCGGGCTTCGCCAAGCGCGCCGCGATCAATGCGCCGATCCAGGGAACAGCCGCAGACATCATCCGCCGCGCCATGGTGCGTATGCCCGGCGCCATCGAGACACTGCCGGCGAAGATGTTGCTGCAGGTCCATGACGAGCTGCTCTTCGAGGTGGAGGACGGTGCGGTGGACGATCTGATCGGTGTGGCGCGCGATGTGATGGAGAACGCCGCCATGCCCGCGGTGAAGATCGATGTGCCTCTTGTCGTCGATGCCGGGCGTGGCGCGAACTGGGCCGAGGCGCATTGAGCGAAGCCTCCGCGCCCCTCAGCGCCCCGGGCCGGCCGAGGATGCCTCCGGCGGCCCTCCGGGGGAGGTACGCGGCACAAAGAAGGCCAATTGCGCGCGAAGATCAGGGCTTGCGCCGACGGCGGAAGGCAGTAGGGGAGCGCCATGACCCGACGCATCGTACTTTCCTCCGATCACGCGGCCATCGACCTCCGCCAGGCCGTGGCGCGGCATTGCCAGGCGCGCGGCTTTGACGTGCGCGATATCGGGCCGGAAACGCTCGAGAGCACGCATTATCCCCTGCACGGCAAGGCAGCAGCGGAGCGCGTTGCCGCCGGCGGCGCAGATCTCGGCATCATCCTCTGCGGCACCGGTCAGGGCATCATGATGGCCGCCAACAAGGTGCCGGGCATCCGGTGCGGAGTTTGCGCGGATACGTTCTCGGCGGCGATGATCCGGGCGCATAACGATGCCAACATGCTCAGCCTCGGGGCGCGGGTCGTGGGCGAGGGGCTGGCGCTCGCGATCGTGGATGCCTTTCTCGACACCGCCTTCGAGGGCGACCGGCACGCGACCAGGGTGGACATGATCGAAGCCGAGACCACGGGCTCGTGAGCGCCTTGGGCCTTGGCAATTCGGGCCCTACCCCCAGCTAAGGCTCATGATCTCTCGTCGCGCTTTCCTTGCCGGTTCTGCCGCCGCCCTCGCAGCCCCTGCCCCGCTCCGGGCGCAGGACCTGTCCGCGGCCATCGCCGATCTGCCGCAGCTTCACTCCCTCCAGGTCCGGGTCGGTGACACGCTCGCCTTTGCCGCCGCGCCGCGTGGCCCGGGGCTCGCGCGGCCAGCCAACATCAAGTCGGTCTCCAAGAGCATCGTGGCGCTCCTTCTCGGCGCGGCCATCGCCCGCGGTGAAATCGAGAGCGTGACCGTGCCGCTCTCGGAAGTGGCGCCGGGCCTTCTCTCCGGGGCCACGGCGGGGGCGGGCGCGATAACGCTCGAGGACCTCGTGACGCTGCGCGCCGGGCTCGAGCGGACATCGGGGGCGAATTACGGCGGCTGGGTGAGCTCTCCCAACTGGGTGCGGGACGCGCTGTCTCGCCCCTTCGTGGCTGCGCCGGGCGGCCCGCTCCTCTACTCCACGGGCTCCACCCACGTGCTGGGCGCCGCGCTCGCGGAGGCCACGGGCCGCTCCCTCCTGGCGCAGGCCCGGCAGCGGCTTGGCAGGCCGCTCGGCATCGAGATCCCGCCCTGGACGCGCGCACCGGAGGGCTACTACCTCGGCGGCAACGAGATGGCGCTCCGCCCCACAGCGATGCTCGAGATCGCCACGCTCCTGCGAGATGGCGGCCGCCATGGCGGCGCGGAGGTGATCCCCGAGCGCTGGATCGCGGCCTCGCTCGAGCCGCGCACGCGCTCGCGCTGGTCGGGGCTGGGCTATGGCTACGGCTGGTTCCTCTCCCGCTCGGGCTGGGCCCTCGGGCGCGGCTATGGCGGGCAGATCATCGCCGCGGACCGCCGCGCCGGCCTCGCGGTGGCGCTCACCTCGGACCCCACGCGCCCGGCACGCTCTGGCGGGTATTTCAGTGACATCATGGCCCTTCTCGACGGCCCCGTGCGCGCCCTCGCGTGATTGCGTCTTAAACAGCGGGCGGTCCTGCGCTAGACAGGCACGGGCGGGGCTTTTTGCAGGGACGAAACATGCATTTTGTGATTTTTCTTGCCGCCCTTTGGGCCGGATCGGCTGCGGCTGAAACCGGCCCCCGCATCCAGCTTCTTGGCGATTCCATGATGGCCACCCATGTCCTCACCGGTCGCGCGGTGCCCAACTGGGTGGAGCGCAGGCTTGGCGAGGACGTCGATAACAACGCGCTCACCGGCGCGATGATGCGCGGGATCAGCCGCCAATATGAGCCGGGCTCCCATGACTGGGTGGTGCTCAATGGCGGCGGCAACGATCTCTGGCTCGGCTGCGGCTGCGATGGCTGCGGCGAGCGGATGGCGCGCGTGATCACGCCTGAGGGCGATGCCGGGATCCTGCCGGAGCTCGTGGCCCGCATAAGGGACGACGGCGCGCGCGTGCTCTACGTGGGCTACTTGCGCTCCCCGGGCTTCGGCTCCCCCATCGAGCATTGCCGGGACGAGGGCGACGAGATGGAGCGTCGCGTGGAACTCATGGTGCGCGGCATGGACGGGGTCTGGCTCCTGTCGAACCGGACACTTGTGCCCTCGGGCGACCGGAGCTTTCACGCATTCGACCGCATTCACCCCTCGGTCAAGGGATCGAGGGCCATCGCGGAGCGGATCGTGAGCGTGATCGAGCAGGTCGAGGCGCGCTGATCGATGAGGCTGGCGCCGACGGGAGCGGGTCGCCGGGGCCCCTCGCGAACGGGGCCGCGAAAGGCGGCGTGACCGCAGGGCCGGGGAGCGAGAGCACGCGATGATCGTCCTCTTCAACAAGCCCATGAACGTGCTGAGCCAGTTCACCGACGAGGGCCGCTGGCCCGGTCTCGCGCGCTTCATCGACCAGCCGGGCGTGTACGCCGCGGGGCGGCTCGACCGGGACAGCGAGGGGCTCCTCGTGCTCACCGATGACGGGCGGCTGCAGGCGCGCGTCGCGTCGCCGAAGTTCAAGCTTCCCAAGACCTACCTCGTGCAGGTGGAGGGGGTGCCGGACGACGCTGCGCTGGCCGCTCTGCGCAAGGGCGTGACACTCAAGGACGGGGCCACCCGCCCGGCCAAGGCCGATCCAATCGCGCCCCCCGCGCTCTGGCCCCGCGACCCGCCCGTGCGGGTGCGGAAGTCCGTGCCTGACAGCTGGCTCCGGCTCACGATCCGGGAGGGCAAAAACCGGCAGGTGCGGCGCATGACGGCAGCGGTTGGGCATCCGACGCTGCGTCTGGTGCGGGTGGCTATTGGGCCCTGGCGGATCGGCGCGTTACAACCCGGGGAGTGGATCACGACGACGGAGCGCCCCTGATGCCGATCAAGCTGGAGACCGAGGACGGCATTGCCACAGTCACGCTGTCACGTCCGGAAAAGAAGAACGCCATGAGCCTCGAGCTGCTGGAGGCCCTCGTGTCGACCTGCGCGGCGCTCGAGGCGCAGCCGGGGCTCCGAGCCGTGATCCTCACGGGCGCGGGCGGCGTCTTCTCGGCGGGGATCGACCTGGGCGTCATGGGGCAGATGGCAGCCGATCCGGCGAAGCTCTCGCAGATGCTGGCCACGCGGGACGCGGAGGGGGCCAATGCCTTCCAGGCTCCCATGCTCTGCTGGGCGCGGCTTCCCGTGCCGGTGATCGCGGCGGTCGAGGGGCTCTGCTTCGGCGCGGGGCTCCAGCTCGCACTCGGCGCCGACATCCGCATCGTGCACCCGGACACGCGGCTCTCGATCATGGAGGCGAAGTGGGGCCTCATCCCGGACATGGGGATCACGGCAACGCTGCCCCGGCTCCTGCGCGCCGACGCGGCCAAGGTGCTGATGATGACGGGGCGCGTGATGTCCGGCCGGGAGGCGGAGCGCCACGGGCTCGTCACCGAGCTGAGCGAGGCGCCCCGCGCGCGGGCAGAGGCACTGGCAGCAGAGATCGCAGCGCGGTCGCCCGACGCGATCGCGGCCTCGAAGCGTCTCGTCGAGGAGGCCTGGACCGGCGGGCCCGAGGCCCTCGTCCTCGAGGCCCAGCTTCAGGGCGCGCTCATCGGGACGCCGAACCAGATGGAGGCCGTGGCCGCCAATATCCAGAAAAGGCCGCCGCGCTTTGGCTGAGCTCGAAAGCGTGGAGGTGCGAAGCCGCGCCGATCTCCGGGCCTGGCTCGCGGATCATCACGCGCGCGGGGACGGCGTCTGGCTCGTCTTTTGGAAGAAGCACACCGACCATTATACGCCCATCGGCGATCTCATCTCCGAGCTCCTTTGCTGGGGCTGGGTGGACGCCGTCACGCGCGGCGTCGACGCGGACCGCTCGTCGGTGCGCGTGGCCCCGAGGCGGGCCACAAGCGCGTGGTCGGCGGTGAACAAGGCGAAGGTGGACGAGGCGCGCGCGGCGGGGCTCATGACCCCGGCGGGAGAAGCTGCCATCGCACGGGCGCAGGAGAACGGCATGTGGAGCTTTCTCGATGACGTGGAGCGCCTCGAGGTACCTGCCGATCTGGCCGCGGCGCTCGACGCAGCCGGAACCACGCGCGCGGTGTGGGAGGCCTATCCGCGCAGCGTGAAGCGCGGGATGCTGGAACTCATCAAGACCGCCAAGAAGGCCGAGACTCGGGCCAAGCGGATCGCCGCGCTCGCGGAGGATGCAGCAGCGGGTCTCCGGCCCCGCAATTTTCGCTGATGCCGCGGCGGAGCACCCAAAAGTCTTCAAAGACTTTTTCCAAGACTTTTCCCAAAAGTCTTTGGACCCTGTGGCGCCAACGGACCCGCTGTCAGAAGCTCTTTCGGGCCTTGAGCGCCGCGGAGATGGTGCCGTCATCGAGATAGTCGAGTTCGCCGCCCACGGGCACCCCCTGCGCGAGGCTCGTGACCGTGACGCCGGGCAGCTCGCTTGCGATATAATGCGCAGTCGTCTGGCCGTCGACCGTGGCGGGTAGCGCGAGGATCACCTCGGTCACCGCCTCCTCCGGGATCCGCGCCATGAGGCGCGGGATGCGGAGCTCTTCGGGGCCCACGGCGTCGAGCGCTGAGAGCGTACCGCCGAGGACATGGTAGCGCCCGCGAAACCCGCCCGCGCGCTCCATCGCCCAGAGATCGGCCACATCCTCGACCACGCAAATCTCTCCGGTGGCGCGCTTGGGCGAGGTGCAGATGGCGCAGCGGTCGGAGGTGGTGATGTTGCCGCAGTTCAGGCATTCCCGCGCGCTGCGCGCCACGTCCGCCATGGCCTCCGCGAGGGGACCGAGGAGCTGCCCGCGCTTTTTCACGAGATGGAGCGCCGCGCGCCGCGCGGAGCGGGGCCCGAGGCCCGGCAGCCGGGCCATGAGCTCGATGAGCGTTTCGAGGGAGGAGATATCGTCGGCCATGGGGCGCCGGCCCCTCCGTCTTCAGAAGGGCAGCTTCATGTCCGCCGGCAGGCCCATCTCCTGAGTGAGCTTCGACATCTCGTCCTGGCTCTTCTGCTGGGCCTTCGCTTGCGCCTCCTTGATGGCAGCGAGGATGAGGTCTTCTACCACTTCCTTTTCGTTGGGATCGAAGATCGAGGGGTCGATATCGAGGCCGGTGAGCTCGCCCTTGGCCGTGGCCGTGGCCTTCACGAGGCCCGCGCCGCTTTCGCCCACCACCGTGAGCGTGGCGAGGCCCTCCTGGAGCTCCGCCATCTTCGACTGCATCTCTTGTGCTTTCTTCATCATCCCGGCCATGTCGCCGAGCCCGCCTAGTCCCTTGAGCATGTGAGGTCTCCTTTTGGCTTAGATGCGGCCATGGGCGCGGCAATGCAACCAATGGCTCGGATTGTGGCGGCGAGAGCGACGGGCCGCCCTAACGCGCATCCCGCTGTATCCGGGGTCACGGGTCGGCGGGGCTAGTCCTCGTCGAACGGGTCCCATTCGTCTTCCACGGCCTGCAGCGCCTCGCCTTCGGCTTCCGCGGCGATGGCCTCGGGCGTGCGGATGTCGATGATCTTGGCGCCGGGGAAGGCCTCGAAGACGGCCTGAACCATGGGATGGGCACGGGCCGCGTCCTCGAGGCGGATGCGCTCGGCGTTCAGCGTCTCCTTGAGCGTGGGAGCCGCGCCGCCATCCTCCACGATCACGGCCCAGCGGTTGCCCGTCCAGCTCTGGAGCCGGGCGCCGAGGCGCTGCGCGAGGTCCGGCGTCGCCTCCTCCGAGGGCGTGAAGGTGATGCGGCCCGGCGCGTAGGAGACGAGCCGAACGCCCGCCTCCACGTCCACCAGGAGCTTGCCGTCGCGGTGGGTGCGGATGAGCTCGACCACGTCTTCGAAGCGCGCGTACCGTTCGAGACCGGGGGCCGGGGCCGCCGCGAGCGCCGCCGCCGCGCCCGAGGGCTGCGCGACGGCACGCGGGGCATCGGCGCGCGGTGTATCGGCAGTCGCACCGCGTCCCGGGCCTGACCCGGGACCTCCGCCATTTGAAGGCGAGGGCATCGGTGGCGGCGCGGGCGTGTCCTTGAGCTTGCGGACCAGATCGTCCGGCGCGGGCAGCTCGGCCACGTGGGTCAGACGGATGATGGCCATCTCCGCGGCCATCATGGCGTTGGGGCTGCGCCCCACCTCGTCGAGCGCCGTGAGCAGCATCTGCCATTGCCGCGTGAGCACGCGCATGGGCAGCGCCTCGGCCATGGCCTGCCCGCGGGCGCGCTCGTCGGGGCCGATTGTCGGGTCTTCGGCGGCGTCGGGCGTGATCTTCACGACAGAGATCCAGTGCGTGATCTCGGCAAGATCGCGCAGGACGGCCATAGGGTCGGCCCCGTCGGCATACTGGCCCGAAAGCTCCGTGAGCGCGCCCGCTGCATCGCCTTTCATGATCATGTCGAAGAGATCGAGCACCCTGCCTCGATCGGCGAGGCCGAGCATCGCGCGGACCTGCTCGGCGGTCGTCTCGCCCGCGCCGTGGGAGATCGCCTGATCCAGCAGAGACTGCGCGTCCCGGGCAGAGCCCTCGGCGGCGCGGGTGATCAGCGCCAGCGCATCCTCGGCAATCTGGGCGCCCTCGGCCTTGGCGATACGGGCGAGCATCGAGACCATGTCCTCGGGCTCGATGCGGCGCAGGTCGAAGCGCTGGCAGCGCGACAGCACCGTCACCGGGACCTTCCTGATCTCGGTCGTGGCGAAGATGAATTTCACGTGAGCGGGCGGCTCTTCCAGCGTCTTCAGGAGCGCGTTGAACGCGCCCGTCGACAGCATGTGCACCTCGTCGATGATGTAGACCTTGTAGCGCGCCGAGGCGGCGCGATAATGCACGCTGTCGATGATCTCGCGGATATTGGCGACGCCCGTGTTAGAGGCCGCGTCCATCTCGAGGACGTCCACGTGCCGCCCTTCCATGATCGCCCGGCAATGCTCGCAGACGCCGCATGGCTCCGTCGTGGGCCCGCCATTCCCGTCGGGTCCGATGCAGTTCATGCCCTTGGCGATGATCCGCGCGGTGGTGGTTTTGCCCGTGCCACGGATGCCCGTCATGATGAAGGCCTGCGCGATCCGGTCGGCCTCGAAGGCGTTCTTCAGCGTGCGCACCATCGCGCCCTGTCCCACGAGGTCGGCGAAGGTTTCGGGCCGGTACTTCCGGGCGAGCACCTGGTAGGCTTGTTCGGTCATGGGGGTTCCTCTGGCAGCGCGGCCAGACTAATCGCGCCGTTGTGGAGCGTCCAGCGATCGGCTACCTTTTCGGGCAAGGCCTTTGGGCAGGCCGCCGGTCCGTGGAAAGCTCGCGCCGCCCCATACGACGGAAGACACATAGCGGATGGACCCGCGCTCCTTCAGTGAACGGACCTTGGAGCGGATTGCGGAGGACACCCGATGAACGATCTGTCGCTCGATGGCCTGAAACGTGAGGCCAAGCTCTTACACAAATCCTACGACGCCAATGACCGGCAGGCCCGTCTCCAGGTGGCGCAATGGCTGGGGCAGAAATCCCCGCTGAAGCACGCCGATTTTCTCCACGCCGTGGCGCTCGAGCGCGGGTTTGAGAGCTGGCCCAAGCTCAAGGTGGCCGTGGAGGCGCGTGGCCTGGGGCGCGCCGCGGCGCAGGAGCGGCTCAAGCGCGCGCTCTTTTTCGGGCAGAAGGGCTGGATCGAGCGGCTCCTGTCGGATGCGCCTGACCTCGTGGAGGGGCATTTCGCGCTCGCCTGCGCGACCTACGATCTCGACGCGGTCGAGCGCGCGCTTGGGGAGAATGCGGGTCTTGCCGTGGCGCAGCACGGGCCGCGGCGCGCCATGTGCCACCTGTGCTTTTCGCAGTGGGGGCGGCTTGGCTTCGGCGACCCGGCGGACGCCGTTCGCGTGGCGCAGATGCTCCTGGCGGCGGGCGCGGATGTGAATGACGCGTTCACGGCGGGCGGCGACGAACCCTACACCCTGCCCGCGCTCTACGGCGCGATCGATCACGCCAGAAACCTCGATCTCGCGCGGTGGCTCCTCGAGCACGGCGCCGATCCCAACGACAACGAATCGCTCTACCACTCCACAGAGCAGCGAGATCTCGCGGCGCTCGAATTGCTGCTTGCCTTCGGCGCGCGGCCCGAGGGCACCAACGCGCCCTACCGGGCGATGGATTTCGACGATGTGCGGGCCGTCGAGCTGCTGCTCGATACCGGATGGGACGTCAACGAAGGCATTTCGCACCATCCGAGCGGGCCCGCGGCGGTGGGACTGTCGGCGCTGCACCACGCGGCCCAGCGGCTCTGTGGTGCCCCGATGTTCGAACTCCTCGTGGCGCGCGGGGCCGATCTCGACGCGCGGCGCAACGGGCTTGGGGCCTACGCTGTGGCGCGGCTCTATGGCAACGAGGCGGGCGCGGAGGCGCTGGCCCGGCTCGGCGCGCCCACGGACATGCCCGAGATGCTCGAGCGGCTCCTGACGGGCGACGGGCCCATCGACCCCGCGCGCCTGCCCGACGAGGCGCGAAGCCTCGCCGCCGACCTCGCGGGCTTCACCGACCAGCTCCCGAGGCTCAAGGCATTCTTCGCGGCGGGGCTCGAATGGGACCGGCCGGACCGAATGGGCATGACCCCCGTTCAGGGCGCGGGCTGGTGGGGCCTGCCGGAGAACATGGCCTTCTTCCTCGAGATGAAGCCGGATCTGAGCCACATCAACGGCTATGGCGGAACGCTCCTGTCGACGATCATCCACGGCTCGGAGAACGCGCCACAGGTGGACAATCAGGACCACGTGGCCTGCCTCGAGATGGCGCTCCGGGCGGGCGTGGCGCTGCCCGAACCGGCAATCAGGCATGCGGGGCGTGACGATGTTCTGGCCTGCCTGGAGGCCTGGGCCGAGGCATATCCCGGGCAGGTCGTGGCCCACGGGATCGCCTGAGCGCTAGCGCGCGGGTTGCAGCATCCGACCCAAGTTGCGGCCCGCGACCACGTGCACATGGAGATGCGGCACTTCCTGGATCGCGTCTTCGCCGGCATTCGATAGAAGCCGGTAGCCAGCGCCGCCCGATCCGGGCTCGACGCCCAGCGCCTCGGTGACTGCCCGGATGGTGCGGGTGAAGTCGATGATTTCCGCGTCGGAGGCTTCGGCGGCGAAGTGATCGTAATTCACGTAGCCTCCTTTCGGGATGACGAGCACGTGCTGCGGCGCCAGCGGATTGATGTCGCGGAAGGCGAGCGAGTGATCGGTCTCGAGCACCGTGGTATTCGGGATCTCACCTCGCAGTATCTTGGCGAAGATATTCTCGGGGTCGTAGGCGTAGGGCATGGCTGTCGTCTCCTTCCGGGGCACCTTTCCCGAGGGTGGGACGAGCCACAACGCCTTTCTCGGCGGCGCCGGGCCCCTCGCACGCCTCACTGCGCCCGTGTGTGCGCAGGAGCGCCTCAGCTGGCCTTCTTGCTTTTGTCCTGCGCGGCCTTGGCAGCCATGAGCCCTGCGGCCGTTACGCCGGCTCCAATGAGCGCGCCGTTGATGAACGCGCCGGTCACCACCTGCCCGGCCAGACCGAGCATCTTGAGCTTCACCATCGTCTTCAGAACCATCCTGTCCTCCATGGAGTGCTGTGCGCAGAGACATAGCGGGCAGTCCGGCGGGACCAGCGCTCAATCCACGAAGAGGTAATCCGTCGCAGCCACCGCGCCTGCCTTGTCGGGTGGCAGATCGAGGAAGGCGCCGAGTGGAACGGCCATCTGCTCCGGCGTCTCACCCTCGCTGATGCGGTGGTAATGCTTGAAGCCCGCATCGCGCAGCCGCTCGTGCTCGAAGATCACGTCGCGTCGGATCGTGGGCAGAAGCCGCTCGATCGTCTCAGGCGGAGAACGGTCCCCCGCGAGGCCCACGCGGGCGGCATGGCCGAGCAGGTATTCGTCAGTGAAGACGCAGGCGACCTCGAGGATCTTCGTCTTCGAGCGGTCATGCTCGAAATCCATCATCAGATCGAAGCTCGACGGATCGAGGCAGATGAGCAGCCTGTCCGTCTCGTAGTAATCGAAGAGCATCCCCATCAGCGCGCGCCGGTGGCGCGTGCGTTTCTCCAGGGTGGATTGGATCCCGCCGAGGTCGGGCAGGCGCGTGTCCTCCTCGTGGAAGAGGTACTCGATGACGGGCAGGTTCGTCTCCTGCTTGATGCGCGCGATGAGCCGCTTGGCCACGTGCCACTTCTTGCAAACGACGATCATCAGCTCCCGGTCGCGCCCGAGGCTTGCAGCCTGCTCCCAAAAGCGCGGCGCGAAGCGTCGTCCCTCGCGGCCCCGCCCGGTGAGGAACTCGAAGAGCTGCTTGCCCTCGTTGGAGATGTCAAAGCGCACACCCTTGGCCGCGTAGAGCCGCCCCAGCCGCGTCTTGAGCTCCTTGGCATGGGGGCTGATCTTGCGCGCGAAGAGCGCGTCCTGGCTCAGAAGCAGGTCGTACTGATCGTTGTAGAAGGTCAGCGGCATCCCGTAATCGGTGAACATCTTGAACGTGGGCGAGCGCTCCTCGATCTCCGCGCTGGGCACGAGATGGCGCACCAGCGTCTGGAAGAAGGTCTCGTCAGGGATCCACGTGGTGGCAAAGAAGCGCATCACGTCCCGGCGCGTCTTCGCGAAGTCGAGGACCTTCTCCACCGTGGTCCGCCGCAGGCACCACCATTGCGAGCCGATCATCATCTGGATGTCGCTGGGGACCTCCCGCGTGAGCCCTGCCCATTTCTGGAAGTGGTAGGACCAGTAGAAGCGCTTCTTTTGCTGCCGCTCGTTGAAGACATGCCGGTAGATCAGACGATCTTCCTTCATGCCGGTCTTGATCCAGTCGGAGGTGAAGAAATCAAAGCTTTCGATGTAGTCGACATCGCGCGCATCGAGAAACGCATGGGCGTATTCGGCGCTTTTGGTGGGCATGCAATCGCCGGAGAGCATGTAGAAATGCGTGGCCTGCGGGAAGGCGTCCACCGCCGCCTCGAGCGCGTTGAGCGATGCGCGCACGAGCGACCATTCTCCCCACCCGCATTTCACGCGGCGCTTGGCGAATGTCACCCGGGGGTTCTCTCCGAGGGCCTCGCGGATCAGGGCATAATCGGCGGCTTTCGCGCTCCTGTCGAAATGGATCGACACGGCATCCCCCACCGCCGTCAGGCGGCGCGCCTGCTCGATCACGGACTTCGGGTCCTTATGGCAGAGCAAGATGTAGGCGATCTTTGCCATGGATGGATGGGGCTCCGGTGCTGCCTGTGACCTCTTGTGAGGTTTTAGCCAAGGCTAAGTGAACGACCGTTGAATAAACAGCTTTTGTTTGCGATTCATTGCGTAACAAGAGCCGACGACCTGAGCGAGGCGGAGCATATGGGCTTTCCAGGCACCTGGATGACAGAGAGCGAAAGCGTGGTGTACCGCGTGGTGCCCAAATGCGCCTGCTCGACCATCGGCCAGATCATGTTCTATTCAGATCACGGGACATTCTTCGACGGTGATATCCACGATGCCACCGCGGGCCTTCACAAATGGGCCATCGAGAAGAGCCAGCCGCTCATCACCGCCAATGTCGAGGGGCACAAGAGCTACGCCTTCACCTGCGTGCGCAATCCATATACCCGTATCCTGAGCTCGTTCTTCGACAAGATCTGCGGCATCCAGAGGAACGGCAAGCGCTACCGGGGCAACCTCGTGCCGCTACTCATCCAGAAATACGGGATCGAGGTGGGCGCGCCGGAGGACGATTTCGAGTTCGACCAGATCAAGAGTTTCCGCCGCTTCCTGCTCTTCGCGCGCGACACGATCCGCTGGCGGCGTCCCATGGAGCCCGACATCCACTGGTCGGCCATGTCCGGCCATATCTCGACCTTCATCGTCAATGGCGGACGCTACGACAAGATCTTCTGGACGGAGCAGTTCAACGACGGGATGCAGGACGTCCTGAAATCGATCAAGACGCCGAAAAAGATCAAGCTCAAGGACGTGCCGCGCTTCAACGAGAGCGAGGGCCACGGCCCCAGGCGCACCTTCCCGGTGGAAGACTACTTCGATGATCTGTCCATGCATCTCGTCTACGAGATCTACAAAAAGGACTTCGAGCTCTTCCGCTACGATTTCGAGAACCCGGCCAACAAGATGCCCACGGGCGAGATCGATCTCGACGAGGTGCATGCCAAGCTGGGCGATTAGGCCCCCTGCCCCGTGTCCGCTTGCGGCTCGTGTAACAGCAGCATGACGTCTTCATGACATTCGCGGCGGCCTGATCTGGATCAAAGCCGCCCCTGGCCTCTGGCGCTGATCTTCGGATCACCGCAAAGGAGGCCCGATCATGTTCGACGACACTGCCCGCGACCACGAGACCACGTCCCTCGCCCCGGGGTCCAATCGCCCGCCGCTCATGAGCGTGCGGGGCCTGTCGCTCTGGTACGGAGAAAAGCAGGCGCTGAGGGATGTGAGCTTCGATCTCATGCCCGAGGAGGTCCTTGCCTTCATCGGCCCGTCGGGCTGCGGCAAGTCCACGGCGCTCAAGGCGCTCAACCGCATGCATGACGGCATCCGCGGCATTCACATGGAGGGCCGCATCAGCTTTGCAGGCGGCGATATCTTCGGAGCCCACATCGACCCGCCCGCCTATCGCCGGAATTTCGGTTGGGTCGCGCAAAAGCCCAATCCCTTCCCCGCCTCGGTCTACGAGAACGTGGCCTACCCCGCCCGCATCCACGGCCTCACGCGCTCCCGGGCGGAGCTCGACGTCCATGTCGAGGCCTGCCTCACGCGCGCGCACCTGTGGAACGAGGTCAAGGACAGCCTGCACAAAGCCTCCGGGCTCTCGCTCTCCGGGGGGCAGCAGCAGCGGCTCTGCATCGCGCGCGCGCTCTCCACCAAGCCTCGCGTGCTCCTGATGGACGAGCCCACGGGCTCCATCGATCCCATCGCCACCCAGGCGATCGAGGACCTGATGATCGACCTCGGGCGCGATCACTCCGTGGTCGTCATCACCCATTCGATGATGCAGGCTCGACGCGTGGCCGACCGCGTGGCCTATTTCCACCTGGGCGAGTTGCGCGAGCTTGCCCCCACCGAGCAAATATTCACTGGCGCGCGCGATCCCGACGCCGCCGCCTTCATCGCCGGCCGCTTTGGCTAGGGCGCTTGCGGATTCGGGTGGGCGGGTCGAATTTCGAAGCGCAGCGGAGAAAGAGGTCCGTCCCGCACGGATCCCGCCGACTGTCGCGCATGTCCCAGTCTGCCCCTGCTTGTCGTGCCTTGCCCGCCATTCTATCAAGGGCGCTGCTCACGAAAGGCGCGGCCATGATCGTCCTCCTCCTCGGCTCCGGGCCGAGCGCCCTCTCCGCCCGGGCCTGGCCTCGTTCCCCCTGGGACAGGGTTGTCGCGATCAACAATGCATGGCGCGTGCGCACGGATTGGGATGACCTCGTGTTCCCGCGGGACTTCCCCGAGGACAGAAAGCCCGCCCAGCCAACGGGCCGCCTGATCGACGAGGCAGCCTTCGTTCCCGCCCAGAACGCCCATGGAGGCTTTCTGTTCGGCGGGGCCACCATGGCCTTCACCGCCACCTACTGGGCGCTTCACGCCTTACGGCCGCGGGTCATCGCCGTGCTGGGCTGCGACATGGTCTATCCCGCCACCGGTCAGACCCATTTCTACGGGCAGGGCCGCCCTGACCCCTTGCGCCGCGACGCCTCGCTGAGGTCGCTCGAGGCCAAGTCGGCCCGCGCACAGTGGCACGCCGCGCGGCAGGGCTGCCGCCTTCTCAACCTGAGTTCGGGCCCGTCTCGCCTCACATACCCGCGCGCCACGCCCGGGGACCTCGACGCCGTCCCGGTCCTCGATGCTTCACCCGCCGCGCAGGCCGAGGCCGCGGAGGCGGCGCTCGGCTACGAGACACCCACCGGGTTCTTTGATCACATCACGCCGGATCTGGACGCGCTCGACGCCATCGATGCCCTCTGGCTCCGCACGGTTGGGCACGCCGTCGACCGCCCCGCGGCGCGGTCGGCCTGAGCGGAGACCGCGACGGCCCGCGGGGCCGCCATGGCGCGTGTCAGATCCCGTGGGCGACGAAGAGCTGGCGCAGGTCGGCCTCTGGGCGGGGGCCCATATGGCTGATAACCTCGGCGGCGGCCACGCAGCCCATGCGCCCCGCCGCGGCGAGCGACTGGCCCGTCACGAGACCGTTGAGAAAGCCCGCCGCGAACTGATCGCCCGCGCCGGTGGCATCCACCGGCGTCACTGTCTTCACCGGCACATCCACGCGCTCCGCGCCCCGCTGGATCGCCACGCCACGCCCGGACCGCGTGCAAACCACGAGCTCGCAATCGGCCGCGGCGGCCGCGATGGCCGCATCCACGTCAGTCACCTCGTAGAGCGACAAGAGCTCCGCCTCGTTGCCGATGACGTAGTCGAGCGCGCCCGCCACGAGGGTCCGGAAATCCGCGCGGTGACGCTCGACGCAGAACGGATCCGAGAGCGTGATGCCGGCCTTGCCCCCGGCCCCGCGGGTCCGCTCGGCCGCCGCGTAGAACGCGGCCTTCCCGGGATCCTTGTCGAAGAGGTAGCCCTCGAAGAAGAGGTAGGCGCAGTCCGCGAAGACGCCGTCGGGCAAGTGCTCGGGTCCCACCTCTGCTGAGATCCCGAGATAGGTATTCATGGAGCGCTCGCCGTCCGGCGACACGAAGATCATCGAATGCGAGGTGGGCAGCCCCGCGCCCGCAACCGGCGCATTGGGGAAATCCGTGCCCTGCTCGGCCATGGCGGCGGCGTAGGTCCGGCCTAGGCTGTCATCGGCCACGCGGCCCACGAAGGCGGTCTTCAACCCCAGCGATCCGAGCCCCGCTATGGTGTTGGCCACCGAGCCGCCAGGCGTCTCGGTGCGCTCGCCCATGGCGGCATAAAGCACCTGCGCCCGCGCCTGCTCGACGAGCTGCATGATCCCTTTCTCGATGCCCATGTGATCGAGGAAGGCGTCGGAGGCCGGGGCGATCACGTCGGAGACGGCATTGCCCATCCCCACCACATCATAGGTCTTCGTCACGCACAGCTCTCCTTGCAGCCCACCAGATCCGAGATCACGCAATCCTCGCAGCGAGGCTTGCGCGCGGTGCAGATATACCGGCCATGGAGGATAAGCCAGTGGTGGGCGTGGCGCTGGAAGTCGACCGGAACGTTGTCTTCGATGGCGCGCTCCACGGCCACGACATCCTTGCCCGGCGCGATGCCCGTGCGATTGCTCACGCGGAAGATATGGGTGTCCACCGCCTGCGCGGGATGGCCCCACCACATGTTGAGCACCACATTCGCGGTCTTGCGCCCCACGCCGGGCAGGCTTTCGAGCGCGGCGCGGCTGTTGGGGACCTCGCCGCCATACTCCTCCACGAGGATCCGGGAGAGCTTGATGACGTTCTTGGCCTTGTTGCGGAAAAGCCCGATCGTCTTGATGTGCTCGATGACGCCCTCCTCGCCCAGCGCGAGCATCTTTTCAGGCGTGTCGGCGACCTTGAAGAGCGTTGCGGTGGCCTTGTTGACGCCCTTGTCGGTGGCCTGCGCCGAAAGCGCGACGGCCACGACGAGCGTGAAGGCGTTCACGTGGTCGAGCTCGCCGCGCGGCTCGGGCTCGGCGGCCGCGAAGCGCGCAAAGATCGCGCGCATGACGGGATAGCTCAGTTGTTTTGCGGGCTTGGCCATGGCCGTGTCACCTAGCGCGCCGGTGCGAGGCGCGCCAGATCAGAAGGCGAAGCTTCGGATCACCTGCACGGAAAGGCCGAAGGCATCCTCTTCCTCGACGATGGGGCTGTCGGCGGCATCGCCGACGAACCGGTCCCACGTGGCCGTGCCGCGCAGGGCCCAGTCGGAATTGAAATCGTAGGTGATCGCGGCCTCGATGCCCGCGCTCACAAGCCCGCTGTCGGGCTCGAACTCGGTGAAGGCGGAAGCTGCTTCTTCCGCCGCCGTCACGCCAAAGTAGGTCTGCGCGTAGTCCTCCGAGCCCCAGAGCGCCCGGGGGCCCACCGTGAGGGTCACGTCATTGGCCGGGCGCAGGATCGCGTCCGCGCCCACTTCCGCCACGAGGCTTTCGTGGCCCACGACGCCGTAGCGAAGGTCCGCGAAGGCCTGGAACGCTTCCCCGCGGAAGCCCACACCGCCGCCGAGTTCCACGCTCAGATCGATGTCTTCCAGCCCCGTGAGTTCGGAATTATCGTCGGCGCTGCGCTCCCCGATGAAGCGGAAAGACCCGCGCGGGAAGAAGCCGAAGGTCTCCACATTCGGGTCCTGATTGCCGAATTCCAGCGTGCCGAGCCGCAGGTATTGCGGGCTGAAGGAGCCCGTGGGCCCCACGCTGTAATCCTCGGAACCGAAGTAATCCTGCTGCACTTGTGCGCCGACACCGAGGGAAAAGGCGAGCGACGTCTCGGCCTGCGCACTCGCAGCGCAGAGGGCTCCGGCCCCCATGGCAAAGAGAAACGTCTTGGCAGTCATTCGCGGCGCTCCTGCTCGGCGTAAGGAAACCCATACATAGGTTCTTGCCAAAGAAAACCACATCTTATGCACGTTCTCGTGCTTTGCCGCCCACTGAGGCTCCAAGGACATGATCCCATCGAAAATGCGGCGCTCTTCCGCCGAGGCGGATGCCGCGCCGCGGCGCTTGGCCCTTCCGCGGGGGCCGGAGTACTCCCAAGGGGCTCGCGCGCCTCATTGTGTGGCCCCACTCCGCCCCCACGCCGTTTCGTCAAGAATCGGGTCGCGGGCGCGCTGCGCAGGTCTTAGCGTCCAAGGCCATGACAGATGCGAGCCCCATCATGGACCACAGCTATCACTACCACATCATCGGTCGCGCAATCTCGGCCATCGATGCTGCCGATGCCCCGATCACGCTCGAGGCGCTGGCCCGCGAGGCCGGGCTCTCGCCCGAGCACTTCCAGCGCACGTTCACCGCCTGGGCCGGCGTTTCGCCCAAGCGCTTCCAGCAATACCTGACGCTAGGCCACGCCAAATCGCTCCTGAAAGAGCGGTTCACCACGCTTGAGACGGCCCATGCCGTGGGGCTCTCGGGGACGTCACGGCTCCACGATCTCTTTCTGCGCTGGGAGGCGATGAGCCCCGGCGACTTCGCCCGCGGCGGCGCCGCGCAGGTCATTTCCTACGGCTGGTTCGACACGCCCTTCGGCGACGCTCTGGCCATGGGGACGGAGCGCGGCCTTTGCGGTCTCGCCTTCGCGGAGGAATGCGGGCGCACGGAGGCCATGGCCGACATGCGGAGCCGCTGGCCCGAGGCGCGCTACGTGGAAGCGCCGGAGGTTCTCGCGGCCGACATCGCCGCGGCCTTCGGGACGGGCGCCGCCGGCGCCGGGCGCGAGGCACGTCTTCTCCTCGTGGGGCGCCCGCTTCAGATCAAGGTTTGGGAGGCGCTCATGCGCATCCCCTCCGGACAGGTCACGACCTACAGCGAGATCGCGCAGGCCGTGGGCGCGCCCAAGGCCACCCGCGCCGTGGGCACCGCCGTGGGGCGCAATCCGATCAGCTACCTCATCCCCTGCCACCGGGCGCTGCGCAAATCCGGCGGGCTGGGCGGATATCATTGGGGACTGCCGGTGAAGCGCACGATTCTCGCCTACGAGGCGGCAAGGTCCGAGGCGCGGGAAACCGCCGCCTGATCGTGCTCCGACGGGCAAAGAGGAGCTTGTTATTGCATAACGCGGGCTCTCCTCCACATAACGGGGCGAGCCAGGCCCCGGCCTAGGCACGCATTTGTCCATCAAAGAGACCCTCCATGCCAAAAGCACCCATGTTCATCGCCGCCCTTTCGCTCACAGCACTGGCGGCCTGCACAGACCCGGCCACCTTCGACCCCGCCGCCCCCGACCAGAACCGCACGCAGCAGGGCGCGCTCGCCGGCGCCGTGACCGGCGCCATCCTCGGCGCGGCGACCTCCGACAACGAGGCGCGAGGCGCGATCATCGGGGCCGCCGTTGGCGCGGGCGCGGGCGCTGTCATCGGCCAGCAGGTGGACCGGCAGGAGGCCGCTCTCAGGCAGCAACTCTCCGGTCAGGTCGTGGTGATCCGCCAGGGCAACCAGCTCATCGTGCGCATGCCCCAGGACATTCTCTTCGACAGCGGCAGCGCCACGCTGCGCCCGGACCTGCAGGGAGACATCCGCAGCCTCGCGGCCAACCTCCAGCGCTTCCCCGACAGCACCGTGACCGTCATCGGCCACACCGACAGCGACGGCACCGCCGAGTTCAACCAAAACCTCTCGGAGCGCCGCGCGGCCTCTGTGGCCGGTATCCTCCAGCAGAACGGCGTGGCGGGCTTCCGGATCAACTCGCTGGGTCGCGGCGAAAGCCAGCCCATCGCCGACAACCTCACGCCCGAGGGCAAGCGACAGAACCGCCGGGTCGATATCGTCATCAACCCGACCGCGTGAACTTGCACGCTCCGGCGCCGCGTCCGATACTCGGCGCCGGAGTGACGTCATGCCTTTCGAAAAGATCCAGTCCGAGCGCCTGAGCGCCGCCGTTGTCACGCAGATCGAGCTCTTGATCCTGCGCGGCATCCTGCGGCCCGGAGAGCGGCTTCCGGCGGAGCGCGACCTCGCCGACAGGCTGGGGGTCTCTCGCCCTTCGCTCCGGGAGGCCATCGCGAGCCTCGCGGAGGACGGGCTCGTGGAGAGCCGCGCGGGGGCCGGGGTCTTTGTCGCCGACGTCCTCACGCCCGCCTTCTCGCCCGCTCTCGTGCGCCTTTTCGAGCGCCACGACGAGGCTGTCTTCGACTACTTGTCCTTCCGCCGTGATCTCGAGGGGCTGGCTGCCGAACGCGCGGCTCGCCGGGCTTCAGAGACGGACCTCGCCGTGATCGCGGAGGTCATGGACAAGATGGAAGTCGCGCACAAGAAGCGCAGCGGCGCGGACGAGGCGGCGCTCGATGCCGAGTTCCACCTCGCCATCATCGAGGCCTCGCACAACACCGTCATGCTGCACATGATGCGCTCCATGTTCGGGCTGCTCCGTGAAGGGGTGTTTTACAACCGGAAGATCATGTTCGCCCAGCGCACCACGCGCACGAAGCTTCTCGCCCAGCACCGCGCCATCAACGCAGCGCTGCAGGAGCGTGACGCAGCCCGGGCGCGGAAGGCGGTGGAAGACCACCTCGCCTATGTCGAAAGCTGCCTGCGCGATCATCGGCTCGCGCTGCGCCACGAGACGATCGCGCGCCAGCGGCTCGAGCACGAAAAGACGCGCTGACCCCCCCGCACAAAAGAAAGGCCCTCCCCCGCGGCGCGAGGAAGGGCCTCTTGCATTCATGATCGGCGCCGCTCAGTGGAGCTTTGCCTCCACCTCCGCGATGCCTGCGTCGATGAACTTGTTGGCTTCGGCGGCAGAGAGCCCCTTGGCCATGATGTCCCCCGCGGCGGCCACGGCGACGGCGATGGCGCGGTCCCGGACCTCTTTCACGGCTGCGGCCTCGGCAGAGGCGATCTGCTCTTCAGCGGCAGCCAGGCGCCGCTCCACGGAACGCGAGATGTCGGCCTTGGCCTGCTCTGCGGCCGCTTCGGCCTCCTCGCGCGCATTGGCGACGATGTCATCGGCCTGGTTCTGCACGTCTTTCTGCTTGCGCTCGTAGGATGCCAGCAGCGCCTGCGCCTCCTCGCGGAGCGCGCGGGCCTCGTCGAGCTCGGACTTGATGCCCGCGGCGCGGTCGTCGAGCATCTTCATCAGGAGCTTCGGCACGCCGAAATAGACGAGGACGCCGATGAAGACGAGAAACGAGATCGCGACGACGAAGTCACTGTTACCGAGAGACCAGAACCGGGCGGTGAAGGGGTTCTTCTCGGAATAGGCGAGGGCCGGGCTCGCGGCGACCATGGCGGCGAGGATCAGAAGCTTGCGCATGGCTTTATCCTTTCATCCGGTCGTCGATGGCCGCGCTCACGGCTTTCTCGTCGGCCTTGCCGCCGAGGGCCGAGACGATCTCGCCCGCGGTGTCGCGTGCCACCTCGGCGATGCTCTCCACGGCGCTTTCGCGAATGGCGGCGATGGCCTTTTCGCTTTCCGCCGTGCGGGCCGCGATCTCGGCATCGGCCTTCTCGAGCTCCTTGTCGAGCTGCGCCTGGATGTCTGCCTTGGTCTTGGCGGCGATCTTCTGCGCTTCCGCGCGCGCATCGGCGAGGGCCTTGTTGTAGGCGTCTTCGGCGTCGGCAGCGCGGGATTTCAGCTCCTCCGCCGCGGCGATGTCGTTGGTGATCGTCCCGGCACGCTCGGCCAAAACGCCCCCGATCCGCGGCAGCGCAATGCGCGCGAGGATGAAGTAGATCACGACGAGCGTCACAACGAGCCAGAGGATCTGGTTCGGGAACGTAGAGAAATCGAGTTGGGGCATTCCCGGGCTGCTTGCAGCGCCCTCAACCGCGGTGGCTTCGTCAGCCATGCTGTCCTCCTAGCAGGATGAGGTCACCCCGGCACCCTGCATCGAGGGGCCGGGGCAGCTCAAAGGACGGAGTATCAGACGGCGAACATCAGGAGCAGAGCGACGAGGAACGAGAAGATCCCGAGCGCTTCTGCGAATGCGATGCCGATGAAGAGCGTAGCGGTCTGGCCGCCGGCGGCGGACGGGTTGCGCAGGGCGCCGGCGAGGAAGTTGCCGGCCACGTGGCCCACACCGATGGCAGCTGCGCCCGAGCCGATGGCTGCGAGGCCTGCGCCGATGAATTGACCCATTTGTGCGATATCGCCTTCCATGTCCTTATCTCCTTGAGCTTGGAAGTCCTTGGCGGGCTGTCCGCCGTTAATCGTAGGGTGCGCGAGCCGCGCACCGAACCTTAGTGATGCGGGTGCAGTGCGTCCTTGAGATACACGCAGGTGAGGATAGTGAAGACGTAGGCCTGGATGGCCGACACCAGCACTTCGAGCCCGTAGACCGCCGTCACGGCGATCACGGAGACCGGAGCGAATGCGATGCCCGCTGCGGCAAAGCCCGCGAACACCTTCAGAACCGCGTGACCTGCCATCATGTTGCCGGCCAGACGAATGGAGTGGCTCACCGGGCGCACGAAGTAAGAGATGATCTCGATGATCGCGAGCACCGGGCGCAGCGGCAGCGGTGCGGCCGAGACCCAGAAGAGGCCGAGGAAGCCCGCGCCGTTCTTGACGAAGCCCACGATGGTGACGGTGAGAAAGACGCCGAGCGCGAGGACCGCCGTGACCGCGATGTGCGAGGTCGTCGTGAAGCTCATCGGGATGAGCCCGAGAAAGTTCGCGAAGAAGATGAAGACGAAGAGTGTCATGATGTAGGGGAAGAATTTCACCGCGTCCTTGCCCGCCACGTCGACGACCATGTTGTGCACGAAGCCGTAGAAGAGCTCGGCGACCGATTGCGCGCGGCTCGGGATCACGGCGCGGCCCCGCGTGGCCACCACGAAGGTCAGAACCGTTGCCACCACCGCCAGCGCCATCCAGAGCGTGACGTTTGTGATGGTGAACATGCCGATGCCACCGTCGCCCGCGCCGAAGAGCGACTTCACCTCGAACTGATCCATGGGCTTGATTGAGAGACCACCGCCCTCCGTGCCGTCAGCCATCCGCGTTCTCCTTGGCAGCCTCGGCCGCCTGCTTCTCCTGGACCTCTTTGGCAGTGCGCATCATCACGTTGATGCCCGCCGCGAGGCCGAACAATATGAACAGGATCAGGAAGATCGGCGTGGTGCCGAAGAGGCTGTCCAGCCCGATCCCGATCCCGAAACCGACGACGATGCCCGCCACCAGCTCGATCACCATGCGCCAGGCCACGTTGGCCATCGTATAGTGCTCGTCTCCGCGGGGCGGCTCGGCCTCGTGACGCGCCTTGGCGGCTGCGAGGCGGGCCTCCAGCTCAGCCATGCGCTTTTCGTCGCTCACCGGAGCCTCCTGCGGAACTCGCGGAGGTGGTATGCAACGGGGCTGGTGAAGTCAATTGCGGGCGGCGGGTCGTGGGGACGCTCGTAAGCCATTGAAAGCATGAAGGTTATTCGAAGGCCAGCGCGCCACTGCATGGGCCCGCTGGCCGGAGGCGCGGCGCGGCAGATTCAACCAATCAGTTGAGGATCGGGGCCCGGAGCTTGATCCATCGGCCCCCGCCGGGCTACGCCGCCCCATGGCCAGCCTCGACACCGTCTTCGCCGCCCTCGCCGATCCCACGCGCCGCGCGATCCTCCAGATGCTTCTGGAGGACGACATGGCCGTCACTGACGTGGCCGAGCCCTTCGAGATGTCGCTGGCCGCCATTTCCAAGCATCTGGGCGTCCTAACCGCCGCGGGCCTCGTCAGCCAGGAGAAGCGCGGCCGGGTGAAATGGTGCAAGCTTGAGCCGGACGCGATGCGCGACGCCTCCGTGTGGATGCAGAGCTTCGGCCAGTTCGAGGCGGTCAATCTGGAGGCGTTCGAGGCCTTCCTCGCCCGCGAATTGCCGGACGCCCCCGCCGAAAGCTAGGAGCGGGGGCCCGCTCCGAGGCCCTCGAGATCCTCTCGTCCATCCGACGGCGGGGCGGCCTCGCTCTTGAGGAGCATGAGGAGCGCGGTGGCCGTCAGGACCACGCCGCCTAGCACGAGCGGCGCGGGCACGTCGCCCACCAGCGCGATCTGCCAGAGGATGACCCAGCTCGGCGTGAGGTAGGTGTAGGCCATGACCTTCGCCGACGGGAGGCGCAGCGTGGCGTATTGCAGGAGCACGAAGGTCGCCGCGCTGGCGGCGATGGCGGTGTAGAGGATCGTGATCCAGACGATCGGAGGCAGCGCGCCCCACTCGGCCGCGAGGATTTCCGGCGCACCGAAGAGGCCGAGGAGGAGGCCACCCGCCAGGAGCGTGCCGAAGGAAAAAGCGATGGGATTCTCGCCGCGGTTCAACCGCGCGACCATGGGCGTGTAAACGGCGTGCGCCAAACAGCCGAAAAAGTAGATGGCCTCGCCCCGGCCGATCTCGAAGGCGAGAAGCGCAGCCAGATCGGCGCGGAATATCACCCAGAGCGCACCCGCCGCGCCGAGCGCCAGTGCCAGCGCCATGCGGCCCGTCGTCCGCTGCCGGAGCAGGACCCAACCGAAGCCGGCCGCCATGAGCGGCGTTAGCGTAAAGACCGCCGCGGCCGAGACGGGAGGCGCCGTCTTCAGGCCCTCGAACATGAGGTAGAAATAGGCCGAGAAGAGCGCGCCGAGCACGAGGTAGCGCCAGGGCGCCGCGCTATCGCCCGGCCGAAACGCGCCCGTGGCGAGCCCGAGCACGCCGATGACGGCGGCGGCGATGACAAAGCGCACGGCGTTGAGCGCGGCGGGATCGAGAAGGTTCGCGGCCTGCGCGCCCAGCGCGAAGGAGCCCGCCACGAGCGCCGAAAAGGCCAGCATCGCGAGGTGGCCGCGGTGCGCCCCGCTCATGCTTCCCAGCTCTTGGCCGCCTCCTTGAGAAACGCGAGGAAGCTCTGGACCTTTGCGGTGCGGTGCAGGTCCACATGGGTGACGAGCCAGAGCGGCGCGCTCCATTCCGGGCGCGGTGGGGTGACCATGGTGAGATTGCTATAGCGCTCGGCCACCTTCACCGGCAGGAAGCCGATCCCCGCCCCGGCCACGACGCCGTCCTCGTTGGAGCGGTTGTCAGCGGTGCGGTAGACGATGTTCTCCATGGGCACGTGATCGCGCAGCCACATGTTGAACGGCGCGCGCGTCTCCTGGTCGTGGCCTACGAAGAAGTGGTCCTTGAACTCGCTTTCATCCTTCGGGAGGCCGTGCCGCTCCTTGTAGAAATCAGCCGCGTAGAGCGCGAGGCCCTGGCGCACGAAGGGCTGCACCACGTTGTCGGGCTGATCGGGGGCCGCCCCCGCGCGGATGGCGACATGGGCCTCGCCGTATTCCAGCCGGAAGAGCCGGTCGCCGGTGAGGTAGCGCACGGTGAGCTCCGGATGCTCTTCGCGGAAAGCCGCGAGCACCGGGGCGAGCATGGGCGAGAAGGTGGCCAAGGAGGTCACCACGAGCTCGCCCGTCACAGAGGCGCCGCGTCCCTTCAGGCGGCCAGAGAGCTGGGCGAATTGGTCGTCGGTCGTCTGCGCGACGAGGAGGAGGTCATTGCCTGCCTCGGTGGCCGTGTAGCCCCGCGCATGGCGCTGGAAGAGCTTCACGCCGAGCTTGCCCTCGAGCGCGTCGATATGGCGGATGACGGTGGCGTGGTGGACGCCCAGAACCTCCGCCGCGCCGCTCACCGTCCCAAGCCGCGCCACCTGGAAGGCGGTGCGCACTTCGTCCCAATTATCCATGGAAGCCTCATGTGCAAATCTTCACATGAGAGGTCTATATTCGCAGATTGCGTGCGCGACAAGAGGGAGCAAGTATCGCGCATCCCGGGGCGTATCGCCCTGCCGACCAAGGACACACCGACATGGCACAGACCATCCTCCGCATCGACGCCTCCGCCCGCAAGGAAGGCTCCGTGACCCGCGACCTCACCGAGAAGGTCACAGCCCGCCTCGGCGCCGAGCGCGTCATCACCCGCGACCTCACCGACGGGATCGACCTCCTCGACGAAGGCTGGCTCGCGGCCAACTGGACCGCGCCGGAAGAGCGCAGCGCCGCGCAGAAAGCCGCGCTCGCGGGCTCGGACACGCTCATCGAAGAACTCATGGCCGCGGACACGCTCGTCATAGGCGCGCCGATCTACAATTTCGGCGTCCCGGCCGCTCTGAAGGCCTGGATCGATCAGGTGGCGCGCGCCGGCATCACCTTCAAGTACACCGACACCGGGCCGCAGGGCCTGCTCGAGGGCAAGCGCGCCATCATCGTCACCGCGTCGGGCGGAACGAAGGTCGGTTCCGAGATCGATTTCGCCACGGGCTACCTGAAATTCGCCCTGGGCTTCATCGGCATCACCGAGGTGGAGATCGTCGCCGCCGACCAGATGGCGCTCGATGCCGAGGCGAGCCTGAAATCGGCCAATGATCGTGTGGAGGCGCTTGCGGCGTAACAAGCTTCAGGCCCCCGTGAGGGCGCTGTCACAAAGCTGGAAGCTTCGGCAGCGCTCCCCACCTACTGACCACGAAACACGCAGTCCGCGGGACCGACCCTCCCATCGCAGGACGCAAACCAGACAGCCCGCGGCGCGCCCTCCCTCCGCCGCGGGCTGTCGCTTTTTCGGCGCGCTGCCTTATGTCCGCCTTCATGTTGAGATCGACCCGACTGGCGCTCACGGCGCTCCTCTCCCTCGCCTTCCTCTACTATGGCCTGCGGAAGCTCACGGGCGATCCGCGGGACGTGATGCTCTATGCCGAGCTCGGCTTCGGCCAGTGGATCCGCTTCGTGACGGGCTCCGTGGAGACGTTCGGTGCGCTGGCGCTCTGGCCTGCGCTCACGGCGCGGTGGGCGGCGCTGGTGCTGACGGGCACGATGGTGACCGGGCTTTCCGCGATCACGACCTTCACGAGCCTGCCCTTCGCACACCTCGTCCTCTTGCTCATCGCCACGCTCGTGCTCAGCGCGCTGCACTGGGTCCCGCGCCTGAGGTGAGGGTGGAACCGGGGCTCTGCCCCGGACCCCGAGGTACGGTGCACAAAGAAGGCGGGCCCGCGCGCCCGACGTCTTGCGGCTCGGCCCCGATCGTTGCCAGACCGGGCGGGCGCGGCGCTTGACGCGGGGCACGCCTTGGGCCATACGCGCCGCCAATTCCGGAGAGTTGTGTGCTTTCCGGTCCTCAGGCTCCGGCCAGGATCGCCCCCCACCAGCGAGTTTCGCCCGTGGGGGCCGTTCTGCATTGGGCCTTTGGAATTCGCCGCCGAGGGCTCACATAGGGCCCAGACGCATCATCACGGAGGGCTGCGCCCATGTTCGAGAATCTGTCAGACCGCCTCTCTGGCGTCTTCGACCGGCTGACGAAGCAGGGCGCACTCTCCGAGGATGACGTCAAGACCGCGCTCCGCGAGGTGCGCGTGGCGCTGCTCGAGGCGGATGTGTCACTCACCGTGGCGCGGGACTTCGTGAAGGCTGTGCAGGAGAAGGCCACGGGCCAGGCGGTGACGAAGTCGGTCACGCCGGGCCAGCAGGTCGTCAAGATCGTCCATGACGAGCTTGTCCACGTCCTCGCAGGCGAAGGCGAGCCTGGGGCGCTCAAGATCGACAACCCGCCCGCGCCGCTCCTCATGGTGGGCCTCCAGGGCGGCGGTAAGACGACGACGACGGCCAAGCTCGCCAAGCGCTTGACCGAGCGGGAGGGCAAGCGCGTGCTCATGGCCTCGCTCGACGTCAACCGCCCGGCGGCCATGGAGCAGCTCGCGATCCTGGGCACTCAGATCGGGGTCGACACGCTCCCCATCGTGAAGGGGCAGGACCCCGTCGCCATCGCCAAGCGCGCCAAGCAGCAGGCCGCGATGGGGGGCTACGACGTCTATATGCTCGACACCGCGGGCCGTCTCTCCATCGACGAAGAGCTGATGACGCAGGTCGAACAGGTGCGCGACGTGGCCACGCCCCGCGAGACGATACTCGTCGTCGACGGCCTCACCGGCCAGGACGCGGTGAACACCGCGCAGAATTTCGACGACCGCATCGGGATCACCGGCGTCGTGCTCACGCGGATGGACGGCGACGGGCGCGGCGGTGCCGCGCTTTCCATGCGCGCGGTCACGGGCAAGCCCATCAAGTTCGTGGGTCTGGGTGAGAAGATGGACGCGCTCGAAACCTTCGAGCCCGAGCGGATCGCGGGCCGCATCCTCGGCATGGGCGACATCGTCTCGCTCGTGGAGAAGGCGCAGGACGTTGTCGAGCAGGAACAGGCCGAGCGCATGATGAAGCGCTTCCAGAAGGGTCAGTTCAACATGAACGACCTCAAGATGCAGCTCGAGCAGATGATGAAGATGGGCGGCATGGAGGGCATGATGTCCATGATGCCCGGCGTCGGAAAGATGAAGGGCCAGATGGCGGAGGCGGGCATCGACGACAAGATGCTCAAGCGGCAGGTCGCGCTCATCCAGTCCATGACCAAGCGCGAGCGCGCGAACCCCCAACTGCTGCAAGCTTCTCGCAAGAAACGTATCGCCAAGGGCGCGGGTCTCGAGGTGCAGGAACTCAACCGGCTACTCAAGCAGCACCGGCAGATGTCGGACATGATGAAAAAGCTCGGCCGCAAGGGCGGCAAAGGCCTCATGAAGCAACTCGGCGGGATGTTTGGCATGAAAGGCGGGCCGTCGGAGGCCGAGATTGCCCAAGCGCAGGCCCAGATGGGCAAGATGGGCGCGATGCCCCGCGGGTCGGGCGCGGGCGGCCTGCCCGGCCTCGGCGGCACCCAGCTCCCCCCTGGCCTCAGCGGATTTGGGAAGAAGAAGTAAGTGACCCTCCCGGCGACCATAACGACCGAGCGTCTGACGCTCCGCCCCTTTGAGATGCGCGATCTTGACGGCTACGTCGGCTATTACACCAGCCCTGACCGCTCGGCGGGCGTGGGTGGCCCCAAACCCAAATACGTCGTCACCGAACGTTTCCTCGCCATGGCGGGCCAATGGGCGCTGCGCGGATATGGTCGCTATGCCGTTGCCGACCAAGACGGCGGCCCCGCCTTCGGCCATGTCGGCATCATGCACATAGAAGAGGAAGCGGAGCCCGAGATTACCTGGACCCTGTGGGACGAAGCCCAAACGGGCAAAGGCTATGCGACCGAGGCCGCCAAACCCGCGTTGGATGCCTGGCTCGCGACCCATGACCACGTCATCGCTCATATCGAACAAGACAACATTGCCTCCCAGCGCGTCGCCGAGCGCCTTGGGATGGAACACGACCCATCCCTTCCCGCGCCCGCGTGGACCGACAATGGCCTTACATACATCGCGAGGGCGGCGGCGTGATCCCCATGGACTGGATATTCGGGCTCCTCGGCGGGCTCATGATCGGGAGCGCGGCGGCTCTCTATCTCCTCGTGAACGGGCGGATCATGGGCGCGTCGGGCATTGCGGGCTCGATCATCGACGCCTCGGGGCCGACCTGGGAGAAGGTCTTTTTCATCTCAGGCGTGATCGGAGCGCCGCTGATCTACGGCCAGATCTGGGGCTTTCCCGAGACAAACCTGACCTCGAACCCAGCGCTCCTGATCTTGGCGGGCCTCGCCGTGGGCTTGGGCACCCGGATGGCCAATGGCTGCACCTCCGGGCACGGGGTCTGCGGCATCTCGCGGTTCTCCATCCGCGGGATCATGGCGACATGCGTCTATCTCGGCGCTGGCTTTGTTACCATGTATGTGGGCCGTCACCTGCTGGGGGCGTTCTGATGCGCGGTCTATTCGCACTTCTCGCTGGCGCGCTTTTCGGCGCGGGCCTCACGGTCTCCGGCATGACCGACACCGCCAAGGTTCAGGGCTGGCTCGATCTGTCCGGCAACTGGGACCCGACGCTGGCCTTCGTGCTGGGAGGGGCGATCCTGCCGATGCTGCTGGCATGGCGTGTGGTCGCGCGGCGTCAGACTTCGGCGCTTGGCACCTACATTCCCGCAGTCTCAGACCCTGTCATCGACCGGCGGTTGATCACGGGCTCTGCGCTTTTCGGCTTCGGCTGGGCGCTTGCGGGCCTCTGCCCCGGGCCCGCTCTGGCCGTGCTGAGCTATGGCGGAGCGGATGCGTGGATCTTCTTCGGCGCGATGGCCGTGGGCATGATCGCCAGCCGCATTACTCTGCCGCGTGAGGCGCACGCGTGATCCCGACCCTCCAGACCCAGCGGCTGACGCTGACCGCCCTTGGCGAGCGCCATTTCGCGCCGCTGGCCGACTTTTACGCGGATAGTCGGTCGTCCTTCGTGGGCGGGCCACTCACCGCGGAGCGGAGCTGGCGCGTGCTGGCCGCCGAGATCGGCCACTGGACGCTGCGCGGCTACGGCCGCTTCGCGGTGGAACTGACCGATACAGGCGAGATGGTGGGCCTCATTGGCCCGTGGAACCCCCATGGCTGGCCCGAGCCCGAGCTCGGCTGGGACTTGATGAACGGCCATGAGGGCAAGGGCTATGCCACCGAGGCGGCCCTGGCCGCGCGCAGCTGGGCCTACGGCACGTTGGGCTGGAACACCGTCATCAGCCTCGTGGCCGAGGGCAATGGCCCGTCCGCAGCGCTGGCGCGACGGATGGGGTGCACGCAGGAGGGGCCGTTCACACACGAGGTCTATGGCACCATGAACATCTGGCGCCACCCGGGGCCCGAGGCGCCAGCATGACATTACCTCACGAAATCCCGGCCACCGGGCCTTCCGTGGTGCTGGCGCAGGCCATGCAGGCCCTTGTGCCTGTCCTGACAACGGACCGCCTGACGCTCCGCTCCCCCCGGATCGAAGATTTCGCGGCCTATGCGCGGATCGCCGAACAGCCCTCCGCACGGTTCATCTTTGGCGAAGTCCCCAGCCGTGGCCACGCCTGGGTCGATTTCGGCCAGCTCATCGCCACATGGATCCTGCGCGGCCACGGCATCTGGACCGTCGAAGCGGAAGGCTGCGTCCAGGGCTTCGTCCTGATCGGGTTCGAGCCGGGCGACGACGAACCGGAGCTCGGCTTCATGTTCCTGCCGGAGGCCGAGGGCAAGAGCATCGCCTTCGAGGCCGCCACGGCCGCCCGCGACTACGCCTTCAGCACGCTCGGGCTCAGGACGCTGGTCTCCTATATTGACCACGAGAACACGCGCTCCATCGCGCTGGCCACCCGACTGGGCGGCACCCGCGACAGGGCCGCGGAGAAACACGACGACACCGTCACCTACCGCTACATCAAGGAAGAGGCCCGGTCATGAGCGATGCCGAGAAAGCAGCCCAGATCCTCAAGGGCCACCGCGAGTCGATCGACCGCCTCGACGCGATCCTCGTCTACACGCTGGGCGAGCGGTTCAAGCACACCCAGGCCGTGGGCGTGCTCAAGGCCCAGCACGACCTTCCCCCGTCCGATCCCGCGCGCGAAGATGCGCAGATCGCACGGCTCGAAGATTTGGCGAAGCGCGCGGATCTCGATCCCGAATTCGCCAAGAAGTTCCTGAACTTCATCATCGCTGAAGTCATTCAGCACCACAAAACGCACCAAGACAGAATCTGAAGGAAATCACATCATGGCCATGAAAATTCGTCTCGCCCGCGGCGGCACCAAGAAGCGCCCGTTCTACCGCATCGTCGCTGCCGACAGCCGCATGCCCCGCGACGGCCGCTTCATCGAAAAGCTCGGCACCTACAATCCGCTCCTCCCGAAGGACAGCGAGGACCGCGTGAAGATGGACATGGAGCGCGTCGAGTACTGGCTCGGCAAGGGCGCGCAGCCCACCGACCGGATCGCCCGCATGCTCGAGGCCGCCGGCGCCCGCGACAAGACGGAGCGCAACAATCCGCAGAAAGCCAAGCCCGGCAAGAAGGCCCAGGAGCGCGCCGAGGAGAAGGCCGCCAAAGCTGCCGCTGCCGCTGAAGCCGCCGCAGCACCGGCTGAGGAAGCCCCCGCCGAGGAAGCGCCGGCCGCAGAGGCAGCGGCAGAGGAGTAAGCACCCCATGGTGCGGCTCATCCGGTCGGCGATCCTGGTCAGCGTGGCCTTCGGCGCGGGGCTCACCTACGAGCGCGCCGAGGCCCGCCAGACCTGTGCCGTGGAAGCGGATTGGGGGCCCTGGCTCACCTGCGCCGCGCGCGAGATGCTCGAAGAGGTGATCCCATGACCGAGGACCGGGTCTGCGTGGGCGCGATCGCCGGCGCCTTTGGCGTGAGCGGCGAAGTGCGGCTCAAAAGCTTCTGCGCGGACCCGCTGGCGCTGGGCGATTACGGCGCGTTGAGCGACGAGGCGGGGGCGCGGCGCTTCACCGTCCAGATCGATCGTGCGGTCGACAAGGGCCTCATCGGGCGCCTCTCCGGGGTGCGCTCCAAGGAGGACGCCGATGCCCTCAAGGGCACGCGGCTCTACGCGGAGCGCGCCGCCCTGCCCCAGTTGCCGGATGACGAGTACTATTACTCCGACCTTATCGGGCTTGCCGTCGTTGATCCGGGCGGCGGCACGCTCGGCACCGTGAAGGCCGTGCTCAACCACGGGGCCACGGACATCCTCGAGGTGAAGCTGCCCGGCTCCTCGGAGACGGTGCTCCTGCCCTTCACGCAGGAGGCCGTGCCCACGGTGGATCTCGGGGCGCAGCGGATCGTGGCGGACCCGCCCGAGGGCGTCTTCTGATGGCGCTCTCCCACGGGCGCAAATCCATCCGCGCCACTGCAGAGCCTCGCGCGCTCATGGAGCGCGAAGAGATCGCGGGCGCCTGGACCGCGCGGGTCATCACGCTCTTTCCCGAGACATTTCCCGGCGTTCTCGGGGCCTCGCTAACCGGCAAGGCGCTCAAGGAGGGCCGCTGGCAGCTCCACACCACCGATCTCCGGCTCTTCGGCGAGGGCAAGCACCGGAACGTGGACGACAAGCCCGCGGGCGGCGGCGCGGGCATGGTCCTGCGCGCCGATATCGTGGGCCGCGCGGTGGAGGCCGCCGGGGGGCCGGGCCCGATCCTCTACATGTCGCCCCGAGGCACACCGTTCAGTCAGGCCATGGCCCGCGATCTCGCCGCAGGCCCCGGCTGCACCATTCTCTGCGGCCGCTTCGAGGGCGTCGATGAGCGCGCGATCGCGCATTACGGGATGCAGGAAGTCTCAATAGGCGACTACGTCCTCACCGGCGGCGAACTCGCCGCGCAAGTCCTGCTCGATGCCTGCATCCGCCTGTTGCCGGGCGTCCTCGGTAACGAAGCCTCGACCGAGGAGGAAAGCCACAGCGCGGGCCTCCTCGAGCATCCCCACTACACCCGCCCCGCCGAGTGGCAGGGCCGCACGATCCCTGACGTGCTGACCTCCGGCGACCACGGCAAGGTCGCGGCCTGGCGACGGGAGCAGAGCGAGGCGCTGACCAAGGCGCGCCGCCCCGACCTCTGGGACAAGCTGCACCGCAAGGAGTGAGGGGCCAGCCCCTCACACGCCCCGGAGTATTTGGAGCCAGTGGAAGAAGGGATCTGTCCCGCCTTCCATTGGCCCAAAATACTCCCCCGGAGGGCCGCCGGAGGCATCCCGCCCTTGCCACGCGCGACCACGCTCCGTATAGCGGCGGCATCGCGGCGCCGGGGTGACTCGGCGCTTCGGTCGTTTGCGGGGACGTGCCGCGCAGCAAAGAACAAACTCATCCGCGGGCAAACCGCGTCGTCACATGGAAAGGAGAGGCCAGATGGACCTCATCGCAACCCTCGAGGCGGAACAAGTCGCCGCCCTCGGGAAAGACATCCCAGACTTCAAGGCGGGCGATACCGTGCGCGTCGGTTACAAAGTGACCGAAGGCACCCGCACCCGCGTGCAGAATTACGAGGGTGTGTGCATCGCGCGCAAGAACGGCGAGGGCATCGCCGGATCGTTCACGGTTCGCAAGATCTCCTTCGGCGAGGGCGTGGAGCGCGTCTTCCCGCTGCACTCCACCAACATCGATAGCATCACCGTCGTGCGCCGCGGCCGCGTGCGTCGTGCCAAGCTCTATTACCTGCGCTCGCGTCGCGGCAAGTCCGCCCGGATCGCGGAAGACACCACCTACAAGCCGAAGAAAGCGTAAGTCAGATGAAAAAAGATACCCATCCCGACTACCACTTCATCGACGTCAAGATGACGAACGGCGACGTCGTGAAGATGCGCTCCACCTGGGGCAAGGACGGCGACCAGATCTCGCTCGACATTGACCCTTCCGTGCATCCGGCCTGGACCGGCGGCAATGCCAAGCTCATGGACACTGGTGGCCGCGTCTCGAAGTTCAAGAAGAAGTACGAAGGGCTCGGCTTCTAAGCGACGCCCCCCAGAACTCGAAAAGGCGGCCCCAGTGGCCGCCTTTTTTGTGCCTCTCCCTTTGTGGCCGGCCACCGGCGCCCTGCTTAGAGCCAGGTCGCCGGGGCGTAGCGGTAGGCCCCGCCCTCGGCGCGAATGCGCCCGAAGCCCGGGAAATGCACGTGGCTTCCCGCGATGAGCATCTGGTCGGCGGCGGCCATGTCGAAGACGCGGCGTCGGCTCTCGGCGGCGAGCGCGGGATCGGTGTCGAAGCCGAAGCCGGTATCGGGCAGCACGGTATGCACATCCGCAGAATGCAGCGTATCGGCCACCATGAGCACCTGCGCGTCCCCGCCATCGATCATGAGAAGACCGTGGCCCATCGTGTGACCTGGCGAGACCATGAGCGTGATGCCGGGGGCGACCTCGGCCCCGTCGGCCACCTGCGTGAGACGGTCGCCATAGGCCCCGATGACCCCGGCGGCGAGATCGAAGAGGCCCTGCGCCTCCGCCGGGGCCGCTGCCCGCATGGACGCGTCCGACCAGAAGGCGACCTCGGCTTCGGACACGATGACCTCCGCCTGCGAGAAGGCCGCGCCGCCCTCGCCGAGGAGGCCGCCCACGTGATCGGGATGCATGTGGGTGACGAGTACGGTGTCGATATCCGCCTCACTCAGCCCCATCGCCGCGAGCGCGGCCCCCATGCGGCCGAAGCCGGGGCCGAGCACGTCGAGCGCGCCCATGCCCGCATCGATCAGGATCGTGCGGTCGTCCGATTGCAGGAGATAGGCATTCACCGGAGCAGGCAGCAGGTCGCCCAGACCGGCCGCGGCGGCGGCCGCGTCAATGGCGGCGTCATCTCCGAAGAAGAAGCCCCGCCCGAGCGGCGCCACGCCATCGAGAAGCGCGGTGATGCGGTAGCTGCCCAGGGGCATGTCGTAGAGCGCGGGCTGCGCGGGCGCGGCATGGCACGCGGCATTGGCGCTGGCCACGTGCACGAAGCCCGCAAGCGGCGTGGCCGCGGCGAGCGTGCCGAATTGGCGTCGGGTGAGGGTCATGGGCTGGGTCCTTTCAGGTCGTAAAGAGGCTCACGCGGGATCCTTGAGGAGCGCCGTGGCACAGAAGCCGAGGAAATCGGCGGAGGCGAGGGCCAGGTGGCTGGCCTCGTCCACGACGGCGCCGCTCGTCCAGGCCGACTTGGTCAGGGCCTGCATGACGAGGAAGTTCTTGAGCTTCACGTAGGCGGCGTGGGGATGGTCTTCGTAGTCGGCATAGCCCTTTGGCATGCGGGTGAGAGAGGTGGACATGTCGAGGGCGAGGTCATGGGCAGCGAGACTGTCGAGCATGGACTGGAAGCGCTTGGGATCGCCGACGATCCGGTCGCGGATGAGGCCGAGCTTGGCCGTGGGAAACTGGTAGAAGCCCGTGGCCATGAAGCCGCCGCTGGTATCGAGATGCAGGTAAAGGATGCCCGCCATCTCGGACTTGGTGCCGGTGGGCGTGAGCAGGCCCGAGACACTGGTCTTGTAGGGGCTCTTGTCCTTGGAAAAGCGGACGTCCCTGTTCTGCCGGAACATGGTCTTCTTCGAGCCGATGAGCGGGGAAATAGATCCTTCGAGGCGCGCTGTTACCGCCTCGAGAATGCCTGCGAAGGGCACGCGGAGCGCGGCCTCGAAATCGGCCTTGTTGGCATCGTACCAGTCCTTGGAATTGTGCGCCTCCAGACCGGCAAGGAGATCGAAGGCGGCCTTTGGCAGCGCGTGATCGGTCATTCTCGGCCCTCCCTTGGGGAGGAGGTGGCGCAGGCCTGACAAAAGTCACGGCAAGGACCATGCGCCCGCGCGCAGAAATCCGGCAACACCGGGCAAAGACGGCGATTGTGCCCCTTTCCTCCACCAGAGCCACAACATATGGTTCCTCCAACCCGCAAGCAGAAGGTCGGACCCCGTGGCGCACATCATCGTTGTCGGCAATGAAAAGGGCGGTTCCGGCAAGTCGACGACCTCCATGCACGTGGCGACCGCGCTCGCGCGGATGGGGCACGGCGTCGGCGTGATCGACCTCGATCTGCGCCAGAAGAGCCTCGGGCGCTACACCGAGAACCGCCGGACCTACTGCGCGCGGGAAGGACTTTCGCTGCCCACGCCGCGCTACGCTCCCCTGCCGGAGATCGACCCCGCCACAGTGCCCGAGGGCGAGAATGTCTTCGATCATCGACTGGCAGGAGCGGTGGCCCTTCTCGAGGAAGACAGCGACTTCATCCTGATCGATTGCCCGGGCTCCCATACTCGGCTGAGCCAGGTGGCGCATTCGTTGGCCGACACGCTCGTGACCCCGCTCAACGACAGCTTCGTTGATTTCGATCTCCTCGCGAAGGTGGACCCGGACGGTCAGCAGATCCTCGGCCCGTCCGTCTATTCGGAGATGGTCTGGCAGGCGCGGCAGCTGCGCGCGCAGGCGGGCCTCGAGCCGATCGACTGGGTCGTCGTGCGCAACCGCCTCGGTGCGCAGCAGATGCTCAACAAGGAGAAGATGGGCGCGGCACTCGACAAGCTCGCGCGGCGCATCGGCTTTCGCCATGTGCCGGGCTTCTCGGAGCGCGTGATCTTCCGCGAGCTCTTCCCGCGCGGGCTGACGCTGCTTGATCTGCGCGACGTGGGCGTGGCACGGCTCAATATCTCCAACGTGGCCGCGCGGCAGGAGGTGCGCGATCTCGTCAAGGCGCTCAACCTGCCGGGGGTGACGGTGGACTTCTAGCCGGCCGCGGCGGCGGTCTGCGCGTGCTTCCAGCCCTCGGCGGCCTCCCACGGATGGACGGAAAGCGCGGCGGCACCCTTGGCCCCGTGGGTCAGCACGGCGCACATGGCCTCGCCCACCTGGGCATCGAGGAGCCCGGCGGCACGCAGCACGTCGACATGGACGAACACGTCCTCTTCAGTGCCGAAAACATTGAGAAAGCCGTAACCCTTCGCCTTGTCGAACCACTTGAGCCGGGCGGGCAGGAGTTCGGCGCTCGGGTCCACGTCTTTTGAAACAGCGTCACCGCCGCTTTCGACCGCCGAGGTCACCTCGAGGAGCTCTATGGCCTGAAAGCCCTTGACCGTTGATCCAACCGACAGGGTCACACCATCGCCGGCGGCCACCGAGGGCCTCCCAGATTTCCTCACTACATTCACGTGCAGGAGCACGTCCTGTGCTACGTCCTCGGCAATTACAAAACCAAATCCCTTGGCAAGATCGAACCATTTTACAACGCCACGGACGATGCGCTCATCCGTCTGTTCCACTTGAGGAAGCCCCTTTACGCTTGCTTCCCAGTCCCGTGCTTAGAAGGGTGCGCCTGACCTTACGTTAAGTCAACGATCACTGATTGAACGCGGGATTGTTGCTCAATTTATAGGTAAGCGCTCAACCCAAGCGGGAATGACGTCGAGCGAAGCGCGTCTCACGCAACTCAGCCGCGTGGCCGCTTCAGCGTGTCATTTTCGGGGAAGTGGCGGACTGGGGAGGATTCGAACCCCCGACCCCTTGATTCGTAGTCAAGTACTCTATCCAACTGAGCTACCAGTCCGTGAGGCGGCGGGATACGCGTCGCCCCCGTCATTTGCAACCCCATTGTTGGCCAGTTTCACACCTGTCAGGGTGATCTCCTGCGCGGCCTCCGCCTTGGGCAGACAGATCGAGAAAACGGTGCCTTCGGGGCCCGTCTTTTCGAGTTTGAGCTCCCCGCCATGGCCGCGGATGAGCTCGGCGGCAATGGCAAGCCCGAGCCCCGATCCGCCTTTACGCGCGCCCCCGGCGAAGGGGGTGAAGAGCTTCTCCTGCGCCTTCGGCGGCAGGCCAGGGCCATCATCGCTCACGCGGATCCACCAGTTTTCATCGTCCTCGCAGGCGCTCAGGGTGATCATGCCGGGCTGACCCACCTGCTCCAGCGCCTGCCGAGCATTGCGCGACAGGTTTCCGATGACACGGTAGAGCTGCTCTGGATCGGCCCGGAGCATCATGCCTTGCGGGATATCGGCCACGAAGGCCACCTCGCTCTGAGCGGCGAGCCGCTCGCTCTCCATCAGGTCCTCGACCAGCGGTTCGAGCCCGAAACGCGCGAGCTTGGGCGGCGCCTCGTCGGCCTTGCCGAAGGTCAGCGTCGCCTCGCAGAGGCTCACCGCTCGCGAGATGGAATTCACGAGCTTGGGCGCGAGCCGCTTTACCAGCGGGTCTTCGGAGGTCTCGATGCGGTCGGTGAAGAGCTGGGCAGAGGTCAGGATGTTGCGCAGGTCGTGATTGACCTTGGCCACCGCCTCGCCGAGCTGGGCCAGCCGATCCTTCTGCTTGAGCGAGCTCGTCAGGTCGGTCTGAAGCTGCAGAAGCGCGTCCTCGGCCTGCCGCAGTTCGCGCACGCCCGCGCCTGGCGTGATGATGTTGCGAGCATCCTCGGGCGCGCGGGAATAGCGGCGCATGGCCGAAACGACACCTTTGATGGGCACCACGAGCAGCCGCTGCACCGCCACGAAGAGCAGCACCGCCGTGAAGATCGAGATCGCTGCCGAGAGCGCGAGGATCGTGAGCCCGTAATTGATCATCGCGGAGCGCAGCTCCTGCGTGCCCATGGTGATCTCGATGAGAAGGCCCGCCTCCTGCGTGGGGTTCCCGATGACGCGGATCACCCGCTCCTCGGTGTCAAAGAGGCAAATGAAGGCATCGCGGATCAGCTCCCACGCGCCCGGGTCGCGGATGTCGTAGGTGGCGTAGATCGGCTGGATGACGGGCGAAGAGAGAACGAGCTGGCGCGCCTCGTCACGCCGGAGGACCACGTTGTAGACGCCCGCATTCTCAAGGAGCTCGGTCTCGAGATTGGGGGTGATGGTGTCTTCCGCCAGAAGGACGAGCGACGCGATCTGCGACCGCTCGATCCTTTGCAGCAGGAAATCCTCACGGAACCGCGCGATCGAAGGAACGAAGATGAACACCTCCGCCAGCATCACGAAGATGATGGTCAGGATCAGGAAGCGTCCTGAAAGGGTGTTCACCGTCGCTGTCTCCCGTCAGGGCAGCCACTTCTGCACGAAGCGCACCACTGTCTTTACCTTGTCGCTCCCGAAGAGCTTTGGAGAGAAATAGGCACTCGCGGCCCGTTTGTTAATCTCCGAAAGCGTCGGGTAAGGCAGGACGGTGTTCGAAATTGCCGTCATTTTCAGATTGTTGCCGATGGCCATGGCCCACATGGCGATGAGCTCGCCCGCCTGCTTGCCCACGATGGAGGCGCCCACGGGCCGGCCCTTGACGACCATGACCTTGATGAGGCCGTCGCCCGCGTTCTCGGCCACGGCGCGGTCGTTCTCGCCCGTCTCATAGCGCGCGACGAAGACGGCCATCTTGCCGAACTTCTTGATCGCCTGCGCCTCGGTGAGGCCCACCTGCGCTATCTCGGGGTCGGTGTAGGTGGCCCAGGGGATGTGGTCGGTCTTGGCCTTCGCCGGCAGGCCCAGCACGGCGGAGCGCACGACGATGCCCGCGTGGTAGCCCGCCAGATGGGTGAATTGCAGTCCGCCCGCGGCGTCTCCGATGGCATAGACCTTCTTGTTGGTGACCGAGCGCAGGTCCGCCCCCACCTTCACACCGCGCCGGTCATAGGTGACGCCCGCGGCCTCGAGGTTGAGCTTGTCGACATTGACCTTGCGGCCAACGGCCACGAGGAGATGGGTGCCGGTGACGTCGCCCTGGGAGGTCTTTACGGTGACGGAGCCCGTGGCGCTCGACACCTCCTCGGCGGCGGCGCCTTCCATGATCTCGATCCCTTCGCCGCGCAGCTTCCGGAGCGCGATCTCTGCGATCTCGGGGTCGTCCTTGCCCAGCGCCTTGCCCGCCTCGATGACGGTCACCTGGGAGCCCAGCCTACGATGGGCTTGCGCCATCTCGAGCCCGATGGGCCCCGCGCCGATGATCACGAGGTGCTCGGGCTTCTCGCGGAGATCGAAAATGTTCTCGTTCGTATAGTGCTCCACCGTGTCGAGACCGGGGATCGGCGGCACCAGGGGGCCTGATCCGGTGGCCACGATGATCCGGCGCGCCGTGATCTCGTAGGGGCCCGCCTCCACGCTGTCCTTGCCGGTGAAGCGGCCATATTCGCGGATCACCTGCACGCCGAAGCCTTCAAATCGCTCCTGGCTGTCCATGGGGGCGATCTCGGCAATGGTGGCGGCCACGTGGTCCTTGGCGGCGGGGTAGGAAACCTCGGCCATCACCGGGCTCACGCCGAAGGGCTTGCCGGTTTCCATGGCGTGGGCCTGCTTGCCGGCGGCCAGCAGCGCTTTGGACGGCACGCAGCCGTAGTTCAGGCAGTCGCCGCCCATCTTGTGGCCCTCGAGCAGGATGACCTTGGCGCCCATCTGTGCGGCACCGGCCGCAACGGAGAGTCCGCCGGAGCCTGCGCCGATGATGAGGAGGTCGGCCGTGAGTTTCTCTTTCTTGGCCTGCGGAGCGGTGGCGGTGGCGGTGTCGATCTTGGATTGGTCGGTCATGGGTCGGGGTCCTGACAAAGGGATTTCAAGGGAATGGCGGTGGACGTGCCCTGCGGCTCAGAGGGATTTCTTGCCGCGCACGGCCTTCACGATGATCGGGAGGACGGCGAGTGCCGCGAGGCCGAGGAGCGGCCCGAGGATAGGCCAGGTGAAGATGATGCCGAGATCGGGCGTCTCACCGCGGGCGAAGACATCCGAGAGGCCTGCGCCGATGGAGGTGTAGACCACCGCGCCTGGCAGAATGCCGAAGAACGTGCCGACGACGTATTTCCAGAGCGGCACACCCACGACGGAGAGCGCAAGGTTGGACACGAAGAAGGGGAAGATCGGCAAGAGGCGCACGAGGAAGAGCGTCTCCCACTGGTTCTCGTCGATGCCCGCCTTGATGCGGCCCATGACGCCCTTCGATTCGGCTAGCTTTTTCTCGGCGGCCTCGCCGAAGCCGTAGCGCGCGGCCATGAAGGTCGCCGTCGCGCCGAGCGTGGCGGCGATCATGTTGAAGAGGGTGCCCGGGAAGAGCGCGAAGAGGAAGCCGCCGGTGATGGAGGCGATGGCCGCACCCGGCAGGGCAAAGGCGATGATGGCGGCGTAAGCGAGGATGAAAAGCAACGTGAGCAGGAAGAAATTCTCGTCCCGGAAGGCGAGCAGCGCCTCGCGGTTGTCGCGCAGCGTCTCGAAGCTGAGATACTCGCCGAGAAAGGTCACGCCGAGCACGGCGACGATGGCGATGATGGCGAGGGGGGCGAAGCGCTTGAGCTTGGACTTCGGCGCAGCGGCGTCTGTGTGGGTCGTGTCGGACATGGGTCGGGGCCTTTTCGGGTGCGAGGCGCGGGTCGGGCGCCGGGAAGGGGTGTGATCAGGTGGGTATGCGTTCGTATGCGTCTGTTGAGACTGAATTGCGTTAATGGGGCTGAGAAACCTACCCCTCTCACGGGCCGTTGACCCCCTCCCTCGGAATGTTACAGAAATCATGGCTGACCATCGCCCTCGCCGCGCGATTTGTTGCAAACGGCGGCCGCAGGGCCCGGCGACATCCGTTTGACAGGCCTACGGCTTGGCGCTATTGCGCGGGCTTCAGTTACCCGGCTGCACCCGGGGCACCGCGTTGGGTGCCTTGCGCGGCGCAGCCCGCCAACGGAGACGAAGAGATGAAGCGGACGTTTCAACCCTCGAACCTGGTGCGCAAGCGCCGCCACGGCTTCCGCGCGCGCATGGCCACCAAGGCCGGCCGCAAGGTGCTCAACGCCCGCCGCGCCCGCGGCCGGAAGTCGCTCAGCGCCTAATCCGACACGCCTCGGCGGTGTCATGGAGGCCCTGCGGATGCGGGGCCTTTGTCATGTCTGACATCCGGATTCTCAAGCAACGCGCGGACTTCCTGCGCGCGGCGAAGGCGCGCCACACGCGGAGCCCGAGCTTCGTGCTCCAGGGGCGTGCCCGCGGTCCGGAGGAGGTGCCCGAAGCGGGCGCCGTGATCCGCGTGGGCTTCACCTGTTCCAAGAAGGTCGGCAACGCCGTTGCGCGGAACCGCGCCAAGCGCCGGCTGCGCGAGGCCGCGCGCGCGGTCCTGCCCGAGGCGGGACAGCCGGGATGGGACTACGTGCTCATCGGTCTGAGCGGGCGGACCGATGCCCGCCCCTGGCTGGTGCTGCTGGATGATCTGCGCCGCGCGCTCGCAATGTTGCACAATCCGCCGAGCTGAGCGCCAAAAGGCTTTTTCGAAAAGCCTTGGTAAGAGTTTTGCGAAAACTCTTTTGCGCCCGCGGCGGCTCTTGCAGCGCTGGGGCGAGGAGATATCTTGAGGAGATGTCGCCGCTCGCCGCGCTCATCGCGCTTCCCATCCGCTTCTACCGCCTCGTGCTCTCGCCGTGGCTCGGGCTCGAATGCCGGTTTCATCCCACATGTTCGGCCTACGCCCTCGAGGCGCTCGAAACCCATGGCGCGTTCAAAGGCAGCTGGCTGGCGATGAAGCGTATCGCGCGTTGCCACCCCTGGGGCGGGTCCGGGATCGACAACGTTCCGCCGAAATAGCCCGGCCCGCAGAATTGTCTTGGTCGGCTGGCGGGCGGCTGCTACTGCGTCCCCGCGGCCACGCCAGCACGGAAGGAGGCGACCATGACAAAATTTGCAGTTCTCCTCCGCGGCGCGAGCCCGTCCTGGCGTTATCCCGGCGTGCGCTACACCTAGGATCCGCCCCCGCCTCTCCCGCTGAAGCGATTGCCAGCGTCGAGGGGCCCTTCACCCACCATCGGAACCGGTAACGCGCAGGCCCCAGCCTCCGCCACCTCTCCCATTTTCAGAAGGAACCGCCCCGTGTCCCGTGGGCGGGCATTGCCATGACACGATTGGAAGATCTCTCGCCGGCCGCCCTTCTCGAGGCCGCCATCAAAGCAAACGGCCCCTGGGTCGTGCTGCGCGCGCTCCTGGCCACCCGGCGCCGCCGCGTCCGGGTGCCGCGCATCCTCCCGGCAGATCAGCTGCCGAACCATCTCCGGCGGGATGTCGGCCTCCCGGCCCGCGAGCCGCCGCCGCGGCCGCCGGATCTGATGCGGTAGGTCCATGGCTCCGCGCCCGGCCCCGAGGGCGCGGTGCGGAGCCTCACTCCTTCTCGAAGGTGATCGTCACCGCGCCGATATCGACGCCGAAGCGCTTCATGTAGGCGATGTTGAGGAGCCGGTCTTCGCTCAGGAGCCACATCCAGTCGTCGAAGCTCACCGTGAGCGTCTCCACGGACCCGTCCGCGGCCGGGATCGGCAGATCGATCGTGTAGCGCCAATTAAAGACGTCGCCACGCTCTTCGCCGGTGGCCACGCCCTCGACGCCGGGCGCGGTGCCTTCCCACGTCTCGGACCCGGTCTTCACGAGCGTCCAGATGCGCTGCTCGGTGGCGCCGTCCTCGTAGACGAAGTCTTCCACGAGGGTGAGCGTCTCGCCGTCCCAGTTCCCCTCGATGACGACCTCGAAGCGCCGCCGCACCGTCCCGAAGACATCCTGGAACTGGCCATAGGCCACGAGCCGCCCCTCGAAGAACTCCTCGAGATTGAGCTCCCGGTCCGACAGCTTGGGGTCATCGAGGCTCGGCTTGCCGGTACAGGCAGCGAGGAGGAAGGCGGCGCAGAGGAGGATGTATCGCATGTCCCTCTTACGCAGCGCGCGCCCCATTGGATTGCGCAGCGCGCTCTGGCATAGCGATGACATGCTCGACGATGCCAATGAGATCCACGCGCTCTTTCACGGGGCACCGAAGACCACGGAGTTCAAGAAGCTCCGCAAGCGGATCGTGCGCGACACGCGCAAGGCGATCGAGCAATACGGCATGGTGGAGCGCGGCGCGCGCTGGCTCGTGTGCCTCTCCGGGGGCAAGGACAGCTACACGCTCCTGGCCGCCCTCACGGAGCTGCAATGGCGCGGCCTCCTGCCGGTGGACATCCTGGCCTGCAATCTCGACCAGGGGCAGCCGGGCTTCCCGGCGACGGTGCTGCCGGAGTTCCTCGAGAAGATGGGCGTGCCGCACCGGATCGAATACCAGGACACCTATTCCATCGTCATGGACAAGGTCCCCGCCGGGCGCACCTATTGTGCGCTCTGCTCGCGGCTCCGGCGCGGCAATCTCTACCGCATCGCGCGCGAGGAGGGGTGTTCGGCGGTCGTGCTCGGCCATCACCGCGACGATATCCTCGAGACGTTCTTCATGAACCTCTTTCACGGCTCGCGCCTCGCCACGATGCCGCCGAAGCTTCTCAACGAGGAGGGTGATCTCTTCGTCTACCGGCCCCTCGCCCACGTGGCCGAGGCCGATTGCGAGGCATTTTCCACGGCGATGAAGTATCCGATCATCCCCTGCGATCTCTGCGGCTCCCAGGACGGGCTCCAACGCCAGCAGGTAAAGGCGTTGATCGACGGCTGGGAGGCGAACCATCCCGGGCGGCGCCAGAAGATGTTTCGCGCGCTCATGAATACGCGGCCCTCCCACCTGCTCGACCCCGCGCTCTTCGATTTCGAGGGCCTCGCCCGCCGGACCTGAGCGCCCCGGGCCCAAATCCGCGCGCGCGCACGATTTGTTAACCTGACGCAGCGACAGTCGCCCCACGCGGGAGTCGGCAAGTGCCGCCGGTCGTTTCGCGCGTATCAGAGGGAGAGGGCAGCATGGTCGCGCGCCGCAGCGAGGGCATCACGGGTCGGATGAGGCGCGTCGGAGGCGCGTTGCCCACCCTACTCACCGGGCCGCAGGCGCTGGCCTTTCTCCCGGCCATATCCCTGGCGAGCTACTGGCTCGGCGGGGAGCAGGCGCTGATCGCCGCCGCGCTCGCCGTGCCGCTCGTGGTGGCGCTCCTTGGCATCCGCGTGACCGCACCCGCCTATCCCCCGGGCGGGGAGGACATGCTCAGTGATATCAACAGCCGCGACGCGCTCACCGACGTGCTCCAATCCTCGATCGGGCCCAGCGCGCAGGCCGGGCACACCTCGGTCTGCCTCGCGGTGGAGATCGACGATTTCAAGACGTTGGAAGAGCGCTACGGCCGCAAGGCCGGAGAGGCGATCCTGAGCAAGACGGCGGAGCGCATAGCCGACAGCCTACGGGACTACGACATCATCTCGCGGGTGGATCCCGCCACCTTCGCCGTGGCCATGCCGCCCTCGCGCAAATGCGATCTCGAGCTCGCCATCCAGCTCGCGGGCCGCCTGCAACAGGCCATCGAGGTGCCAGTGTCGGTGGATGCCTCCACCGTCTACATCACCTCCTCCATCGGGTTCTGCCTCTCCTCGCGCAGCCCCGGCGAGACGGGCACGGCCATGCTCGACGCCGCGCTTGCTGCCATGGTGGAGGCGCGGCGCAACGGACCCTCGGCCATCCGGGCGTTCACGCCCGAAATGCGCGCCCGCATCGAGGCGCGGCATTCGCTCATCGAGGAGGCCGCTGCCGCGCTCGATTCCGGCGATATCCACCCGTGGTTCCAGCCGCAGGTCTCCACCGAGACGGGGCGCGTGACCGGGTTCGAGGCGCTGGCCCGCTGGAAGCATGCCGAGCGTGGCCTCGTCTCGCCTGCGGAGTTCCTTCCCGCCATCGAGCAGGCCGGGCTGATGGAGCGGCTCGGGGAAGCCATGCTGTACCACGCGCTCACAGCGCTCAAGGATTGGGACAAGGCCGGGATCCGTGTGCCATCAGTAGGGGTCAATTTCTCGCCCGATGAGCTGCGCAATCCGAAGCTCGTGGAGAAGGTCAAATGGGAGCTCGACCGCTTCGAGATCGAGCCGGGCCGCCTGTCTATCGAGGTCCTCGAAAGCGTGGTGGCCAATTCCGACGACGATGTCGTGACCCGCAACATCGCGGCACTGGCCGAGCTCGGCTGCATGATCGACCTCGACGATTTCGGCACCGGTCACGCCTCGATCTCCTCGATCCGCCGCTTCTCGGTGAACCGGATCAAGATAGACCGTTCCTTCGTGATGAAGGTGGACGAGGACCCCGAGCAGCAACGGATGATCGCCGCGATCCTCATGATGGCGGAGCGGCTCGGGCTCGAGACCCTGGCCGAGGGGGTGGAAAACATGGGCGAGCACGCCGTCCTCTCGCAGCTCGGCTGCGGGCATGTGCAGGGCTACGGCATCGCGCGGCCCATGCCATTTTCGGACACATTGAGCTGGATGGACCGCCACGAGCAGAAACTCGCGGGCGCCAACACGGCCGCGCGCCGCGCCGCCATCTGACATCGGCACCGCTGCCCTGGCCGAAGCGCGGCCAACACGCCGCTTGTCTCCCGCGAACAAAGAGCCCGGAAACACGCGCCATGACCGCGCGACATGCGCCGCGGCAGTCCGTACCATGTGGCGCAGCCAGCGGTCCGCGGCGCGCTGCGGGGGCTCTTTCGGCGGGGTTTCTGCTTGACCTCGAGAGCCCCTCACTGTTGAACGGCGCGACCCTTTTGCGGCTTTAGACGCGTCCTCTGCGCGCCTACATGCTCTCAAAGCACGCGACACGAGCAGGGATGAACCGGACCCCATGGACGAGCAAAACAAGAACCTTCTTCTGGCGACGGGACTGAGCTTTCTTGTCCTGCTGGTGTGGATGGCCTTCTTCGCGCCCGAGCCCCCGCAGGACCCGGCCACCGCGCCGAGCTCCACGGCTAGCCAGACGACCACCAGCGACGGCACGGCCCCCATCGTCGCCGGCGAAAGCTCCGACGCCCCCGCGACACCCGGCTCCGTGGTGACGAGTGAAGAGGCCCGCGCCGCCGCCCTCGACGCCGCGCCACGCCTCGCCATCGACACCGCGCGCCTCGAAGGCTCCGTCTCGCTGCTTGGCGGGCGCATCGACGATCTTCGCCTGCGCGACTACCGGGAAAGCCTCGACGACGGTGCCCCCATCGTGACGCTGCTCTCACCCGAGAATGCCGATGATGCCTATTACGCCGCCCATGGCTGGGCCCATGGCACCGGTCTCGAGGCCAGCGACGTCCCCGGGCCGGAGACCCTCTGGCAGGCCGATGGCAACCAGACGCTCACCGTGGACACGCCCGTCACGCTCACCTGGGAGAGCCCCGCGGGCCTCGTCTTCTCCAAGACGATCTCGGTGGACGCCGATTACATGTTCACCGTCGAACAGAACGTCACCAACCCCACCGACGCCACCGTACGCCTCGCGCCCTACGGCCTCATCCGCCGCCACGGCATCCCCGATGATCTCATGGGCTTCTTCATCCTCCACGAAGGCCTCATCCGGATGACCGACGGCGAGCTCGGCGAGGTCAATTACGACGACATCGTCGACCTCCAGGCCGGCGAAAGCAATCGCGCCTCCTCCCGCACCATGCGCGTAGAGGAAAACGGCTGGATCGGCTTCACCGACCATTACTGGATGACGACCCTCGTGCCCGCACCGGGCACCGAATTCACCTCCACTGCGCAGATGTCGGAAAACACCGGCATCATGCAGGCGCTCACGCTCTACCCCACGCGCGACCTCGCCGCCGGGGGCACGCTCGACGCCAGCGCCCAGTTCTTCGCCGGCGCCAAGGAATGGGAGGCCATCCGTGGCTACGAGCGCGAAGCCGGCATCGACCGCTTCCTCGATTCCATCGACTGGGGCTGGTTCTTCTTCCTGACGAAGCCGATCTTCGCCCTGCTCCACTGGCTCAACGCCCTGATCGGCAACATGGGCTGGGCCATCATCGCGCTGACCCTCGTGATCAAGGCGGTGCTCTTCCCGCTGGCCTACCGCTCCTACGCGTCCATGGCCAAGATGAAGGAGCTCCAGCCCGAGATGGAAAAGCTCAAGGAAGCTGCGGGCGATGATCGCGAGAAGCTCCAGAAAGGGATGATGGAGCTCTACAAGAAGAACAAGGTGAACCCGGCCGCGGGCTGCCTGCCGATCCTCTTGCAGATCCCGATCTTCTTCTCGCTTTACAAGGTGATCTTCGTGACGCTGGAGCTCCGCCATGCGGAATGGTTCGGCGTCTTCGAGGATCTCTCCGCGCCTGATCCCACCTCGATCATGAACCTCTACGGCCTCCTGCCCTTCGCGGGCCCCGAGCCCGGCTCGATCGTGGCGCTCATCTTCATCGGCATCCTGCCGCTCATCCTCGGCATCTCGATGTGGCTTCAGCAGAAGCTGAACCCGGCGCCGACGGACCCGACGCAGGCCATGATCTTCGCATGGATGCCCTGGGTCTTCATGTTCATGCTGGGCACCTTCGCCTCGGGCCTCATCGTCTACTGGATCGCCAACAACCTCATCACCTTCGCGCAGCAATACCTCATCATGCGCAGCCAGGGGGTGAAGCCCGACGTCTTCGGCAATATCCGCGCGAGCTTCCGGAAGGCGGCGAAGGGCGAAGAGAAGTAAGTGGCCACGCTGGCGCACATCTTTCGGCACCCGATCAAGGCGCACGGGTCCGAAAGCCTGACCCAAGTGGAGCTCGCCGCCAATGCCACCCTGCCCTGGGACAGGGTGTGGGCTGTGGCGCATGAACACTCCGACGCCGATGGCAGCACCTGGGAGCGCTGCGGGAAATTCTCGCGCGGGGCCCATGTGCCGACCCTCATGGCCGTCACCTCCCGCCTCGATGAGGCGCGCGAAGAAATCACGCTGAGCCATCCCGAGCTCGAGGATCTCACCGCCCATCCGGACCGGGACGGCCCGGCCATCGTGGGGTGGATCGCGCGCGCCATGGGGCCCGAGGCGCGGAAACCCGCCCGCGTCGTGCGCGCACGCGCGGCCACGGAGGGCCAGGGCATGACCGACAATCCCGCGCCCTATCTCAGCCTCCTCGGCCTCTCCTCGCTGCGCGCCCTCGGGCAGCGGGCTGGCCGCCCCCTCTCGCCCCTCCGCTTTCGCGGCAATCTCTGGGTGGACGGTACCGGGCCGTGGGAAGAATTCGAATGGGTGGGCAAAAGGCTCCGCCTCGGCGGCGCGGAGCTTGTGGTCGAGGACCGCATCGACCGCTGCCGCGCCACGGAAGTGGACCCGGAAACCGGACGGCGCGACACCGACACGCTCGGTGCCTTGCGCGACGGCTGGGGCCACATCGACTTCGGCGTCTTCGCCCGGGTGGTCTCGCCCGGCCCCGTGGCCCTGGGCGACAGGCTCGAGGTGATCGGGTGAGTTTGCCCTTCCCGCTGGCAGAGGTCGAGGACGCGCCAACGCGCGAGGCCGGGCGCAAGCTCTTCGCGCGGCCCACGGAGTTCGTGAAAGGCGTCGTCACCATGGATGGCCTGCCGCCCGGCGACCGGGTGGAGGTCTGCTTTGCCGGGCGCTCGAACGTGGGCAAAAGCTCCCTCATCAATGCGCTGACCGGCCAAAAGGGCCTCGCGCGTGCCTCCAACACGCCCGGGCGCACGCAGGAGATCAACTTCTTCTCGCTCGAAGACCGCTACCTCGTGGACCTTCCGGGCTACGGCTTTGCCAACGCTCCGGTGGCAGTGGTGGAAAAATGGCAGCGGCTGCTGAAATCCTACCTCCAGGGCCGGGTGAACCTGCGCCGCGCCTTCGTGCTCATCGATGCGCGCCACGGTGTGAAGCCCGTGGATGCGGAGATCATGGCTCTCCTCGACAGCGCGGCGGTGACGTTTCAGGTGGTGCTGACGAAGGCCGACAAGAACAAGGCCAGCCAGACAGAGACGGTGCTGGCGCAGGTGCGCGAAAAGCTCTCGAAGCATCCGGCGGCCTTTCCGGAGCTCGTGCTCACCTCGTCGGAGAAGGGCGAGGGCCTCGACACCCTGCGCGCGATCATCGCCACGCTTGCCTGAGAGGCGTTAACTCGCGCCTCCAGCCCCTTCGCAGGAGCCTTTCCGCGCTCAGACGTGCTGACCCGCGTTCACCTCGATCTCGGTGCCCGTGACGTAGCTCGAGGCATCGGTGCAGAGAAACCAGATGACATCGGCGACCTCCGATGGCTGTCCGAGGCGCCGGAGCGGCAGGCGCTCCACGATCTTCTCGGTCCCCGGCGACAGGATCGATGTCTCCACCTCCCCGGGCGCGATGGCATTCACGCGCACACCGAGCGGCCCGAAATCATGGGCCATTTCGCGGGTGAGTGCGGCGAGCGCCGCTTTGGAAGTCGCGTAGGCCGCGCCTGCGAAGGGGTGCACCCGTGCGCCCGCGATGGAGGTGACATTGACCACCGCGCCCTTCGTGGCCGCCAATTCCTCCTGAAGCCCCCGCGCGAGGACGACCGAGGCAAAGAAATTCACGTGGAAGACATGGCCCCACGTGCGCAGGTCGGTATTGAGCGTGGTGAGCCGCGCGCCGTCCTCGCCCTTGGGCGAGATGCCCGCGTTATTGACGAGCGCGTCGAGCTTTCCGTCGACCTTCCCGCGGACCTCCTCGATGGCCTCGATCGTCTGGTTCGGGTCCGCGAGGTCCACCTGGATGTGGTTTTCCTCTCCGCCGGGCCAGGGGCAGCGCGGATCGAAAGCCATGCGCGAGCAGGTGAGGACGCGCCAGCCCTCCGCCGAGAACCGCTTCACCGTGGCGTGGCCGATCCCACGGCTCGCGCCGGTGAGCAGCAGGGTTTTCTGACGATCGGGCATGATGCCGAAGTCTCATCCAAAACACCATGGTTGGCAACGGCTGGCCGGAAGGCTAGGACACGCGCGCCATGAAGCAGCGTGATGACATGAACAGAGACTGGATCGCCACCGCCCGGACGCTTTCGCAAGCGCTCCCCTACCTGCAGCGCTACGACGAGGCCATCGTCGTCATCAAGCTCGGCGGCCACGCCATGGGCTCCGACGAGGCCATGGCAAGCTTCGCCCGCGACGTGGTGCTCATGCAGCAGGTCGGCGTGAACCCGGTCATCGTCCACGGCGGCGGTCCCATGATCAACGAGATGCTCGCGAAACTCGGCGTGGAGAGCACCTTCGTGGGCGGCAAGCGCGTCACCGATGCCGCCACCGTGGAGGTGGTGGAGATGGTGCTCTCGGGCCTCGTGAACAAGCGCATCGTGCAGGCGATCGCGGCCCAGGGCGGGCGCGCCGTCGGGCTTTCGGGCAAGGACGCGCGGCTCATCACCTGCGACGCCGCCGCGCCGGAGCTCGGCCTCGTGGGCGAGCCCTCCGAGATCGACACGTCGCTTCTCACCACGCTCTTCGAGGGTGACATGATCCCCGTCATCGCGCCGCTCGGCGCGGGCCGGGGCGGCGAGACGATGAACATCAACGGCGACACCGCCGCCGGCGCCATTGCCGCGGCCCTCGCAGCCGATCGTCTCCTGCTTCTGACCGACGTGGCGGGCGTGAAGGGCGCCGACGACATGGTCCTGACGGACCTCAAGACCTCGCAGATCCGCACCATGGTCGCAGAGGGCACCATCGCAGGCGGCATGATCCCCAAGACCGAGACCTGCATCGCCGCGCTCGAAGGCGGGGTGCGGGCGGCCGTCATCCTCGACGGGCGCGCCCCGCAGGCCTGCCTCCTCGAGCTCTTCACCGACCACGGCGCGGGCACCCTCATCCGCGCGGATTGACCACGGCAAGCCGTGCTTGCCCGCCGGCCCTGCCTGCGCCTAGGGTTCCGGCGGGGAGGGGCATGGATGACACGCCACGACAAGGACCAGCTCGACGCGGCGCTCGCGCGGCACGGGCTGCGCGTGACCGGTGGCTTTCGGCCCACGCCGGACGACCGTATCGATGCCGCTTCCCTCGCCCTCGTGAGCCCTGGCGCCGCCTTCTGGGGTCACTTTTCGAGAAGTCCTGAATACCGGGACGGCGCGCGCGACCCGCTTGACCGCTGGAGCGCGCGCGTCCTTGGCGCACTTGCCGACGTCTTTGGCGCGGTGGCGCATTTCCCCTTCGGACCGACGCCGGGCCCGTTCCTTGCCTGGGCGCGGCGCAGCGGTGCGGCGTGGCCGTCGCCCGTCGCGCTCCACGTGACCGAAAGCATGGGGCTCGACACGTCCTACCGGGGCGCGCTCGCGCTCCCCTTCGACATCGCATTCCGCACTGGAACGTCGCCATGCGAGGGCTGCACGCGGCCCTGCCTCACGGCTTGCCCCGCCGGGGCCTTGGGCGGCGGAGGCTACGACGTGGCGCGATGCCAGGACTACCTCCGCGCAACCCCGGATCGCGCCTGCCGGCAGTCCGGCTGCCTCGTGCGCCGGGCCTGCCCGGCCTCGCTCGGCCAGCCGCCCGCGCAAGCACGCTTTCACATGGCCGCGTTCCTCTCATGAAGACCCTCATCATCATGCGGCACGCGAAATCGAGCTGGTCGGACCCGGGCGCTCGCGACATCGAGCGGCCACTCAACGCCCGCGGCAGACGCTCCGCGCAGGCGCTAGGCGAATGGTTGCGCTTCGGTGGATTCCAGCCTGACCTCGTGCTCTGTTCAACCGCCGTTCGAACGGCGGAGACATGGGCCGGCCTCGGGCTCGACGCGGAGGTGCGCTATCTGCCGGAGCTCTACCATGCTGCACCCGGAGTCTACCTCGATGCGTTTCGTAATGCGTCCGGGCGCTGCGTGATGGTCTTGGGGCACAATCCCGGGATCGCGGCCTTTGCCAGCGAGATCCTCGCAGCGCCGCCCAGTCACGCGCGGTTCGACGCATATCCGACCGGGGCGACGCTCGTGGCCGATTACGACGGAGACTGGCCGCAGCTCTCCGCCGGGCGTGCCACCGTGCGGGCCTTCACCGTGCCGCGTGATCTTACCTGACAGCGTCAAAGCCGCCTCGAGGCGGCTTCGAAATCCCATGAGGGCCTTTGAAGTCCCCTTGGCTCAGTGCCCGAGGATCTGGCTCAGGAAGAGTTTCGTCCGGTCCGATTGCGGGTTGCCGAAGAACTCTTCCGGCTCGTTCTGCTCCACGATCTGACCGGCATCCATGAAGATCACGCGGTTGGCCACCTGCCGTGCAAAGCCCATCTCGTGGGTCACGCAGAGCATGGTCATGCCCTCCTCGGCGAGCTCGATCATCGTATCGAGCACTTCCTTGATCATCTCGGGGTCGAGCGCGGAGGTGGGCTCGTCAAAGAGCATGATCCGCGGCCGCATGCACAGCGACCGGGCGATGGCCACGCGCTGCTGCTGGCCGCCCGAGAGCTGACCGGGATACTTGTTGGCCTGGTCCGGGATCTTCACCTTCTCGAGGAAGTGCATCGCCGTCTCTTCGGCTTGCTTCTTCGGGGTCTTGCGGACCCAGATCGGCGCGAGCGTGCAGTTCTCGAGGATGGTGAGGTGCGGGAAGAGGTTGAAGTGCTGGAAGCACATGCCGACCTCGGAGCGGATCTTGTCGATGTTCTTGAGATCCGAGGAGAGGATCGTCCCGTCCACCGTGATCGAGCCCTGCTGGTGCTCCTCCAGCGCGTTGATACAGCGGATGAGCGTCGACTTGCCCGAGCCCGACGGCCCGCAGATCACGATCCGCTCGCCCTGGTATACGGTGAGATCGATGTCCCGCAGCACGTGGAACGCGCCGTACCACTTGTTCATGTTCTGGATGGAGATCGCCACCTCGTCGGACACCTTCATCTTGGACGTGTCCACCGAGGTCTCCATCGCGAGCGGGTCTGTTTGAGCTTCAGCCATGTTGTACTCCCTGTGCCCTGGCGCGCCGCCGGGCCGCTTATCTGTGATCGGTCGCCAGCTCGCGCTCGAGCCACTGCGAATATTGCGAAATGCCGTAGCAGACGACGAAGAAGAGGAGCGCCGCAAAGCCGAACGCCTCCCAGTAGATCCCCGCCCAGTCGGCGGAACCCAAGATCGGGCCGCGGATCGCGCCCACGAGGTCAAACATCGAGATGACCGAGACGAGCGTGGTATCCTTGAAGAGGCCCACCGCCACGTTCACGATCCCGGGGATCGAGATCTTCAGAGCCTGCGGCAGGATGATGAGCCGCGTGGCCTGCCCGTAATCGAGGCCCAGGCTGTCGGCCGCCTCGTACTGCCCGCGCGGCAGTGCCGCGAGGCCGCCGCGGATCACCTCGGCGATATAGGCCGCCGCGAACATCGTGATCATGATGATCACGCGCAGCACGAGGTCGATGTTGCTCTCCGGCGGGAAGAAATAGGCCAGCACCACGTTCGCCACGAAGAGCAGCGTGATGAGCGGCACGCCGCGGATGAACTCGATGAAGACGACGCAGACGCCCTTGATGAAGGGCAGCGAGGATTGCCGCCCAAGCGCCAAGAGGATGCCCAGCGGGATCGAGAGCGACACGCAGACCGTGCCGAGGATCATGTTGAGCATGAAGCCCCCGAGATCGCGGGAGGCCACGGCCTCGAGCTCGATCGGGATGATCCCGTTGAGCGCGCCGGCGAGGGGCCCGGCCACGAAGTTCAGCGCCAAGAAGAGGAAGGCGATGGTCGTGACCGTGGAGAGAAGCAGGCCGCGCTCCGCGCTCTGCCAGACAGCATAGGCGGTGAAGATGCCCATGGGGATAAAGGTGACCGCCACGAAGGCCGCCATGACGTAGAAGAGGACCGCGCCGATCATGCCGCCCGTGCCGCCGCCCTCGGCAAAGCCGCTGGCGAGGCCCCAGAGATTGAGCCCGCCCACGGCGAGCCAATACGCAAGGAGCAGGCCGGTCGCGCCGCCCACGACGAGGCCGAGCCCCGACCGCGCGCCATCGGGAAGGCCGGCGATGACCTTCGGCACGAAGTAGGCCGCGATGAGCAGGCCCAAGATCGCGATCGAGAGCCAGAGGGTCCCGCCCCAGATCAGCCAATAGGCGAAGAAGGGGTAGAGTGCGGTGCCGATCAGCGTCTGCCGCGGCACGTATTGCGAGAAGAGCACTGGCACCGCGCAGACGAAGAGCAGAACGAAGGCCAGAAGCGGCCGCCAATACTGCTCCGACGGATAGGCGATACCAAAGAGCATCTGGTTCCCGCGTTCCTGCAGCACGCTGAAGCAGGCTGCATTCATGCCCTCGAGGACCTCGCGGCACTCGGCGAGGCTCGACGTGCCGTAGGCGGCGTTGGCGAACCACGGATAGACGCTCACGGCGATCCACACGATGAAGACGATCGACAGGATCGTCAGCACCGAGTTGACCACGCCTGAGAAGAGGTTCTCGCGGAGCCATTTCACCGCGCCGGCCTCGCGCGCCGGGGGCGGGGCGGGCTCGATGAAGGTCTTGCGGACGAAGCCTACGGATTGGGAATGCGTATCGCTCATGGGATCAACGCTCCTTCAGCTTCACGGAGTTGTTGTAGACGTTCATGATCGCAGAGATCGCGAGGCTCACGAGCAGGTAGAACAGCATCAAAAGCAGGATCGCCTCGATCGCACGGCCCGTCTGGTTGAGGGTGATGCCCCCGAGCGTGCCGGTGATGTCCATGTAGCCCACGGCGATGGCGAGCGAGGAGTTCTTCGTGATGTTGAGATACTGCGAGATGAGCGGCGGGATGATGACGCGCAGCGCCTGCGGCAGGATCACGAGGTTCATGATCCGCCCGGGGCGCAGGCCCAGCGCACCGGCGGCCTCGGTCTGACCCTTTGATATGGCCATGATGCCGGCGCGCACGTTCTCGGCGATGAAGGCGCCGGTATAGATCGCCAGCGCAAACCAGAGCGCGATGAGCGACAGGCGCAGGTGCACCCCGCCCTGGAAGTTGAAGCCGCGCAGTTCCGGCGTCTCGAGCGAGACCGGGCTGCCGAGCAGGAAGAAGGCCAGCACCGGCGGCACGATCAGGATCGCCAGCGAAGGCCAGCCCGTGGGGAGCATCCGCCCGGTATCGTAGAGAAGCTTCTTGGCGTAGCGGCGGTAGACGAAGATGCCCACGAGGCTGAGCACGCACACGATCCAGAAAATCGTGGAGCCAGCCCCGTTGATGAAGGACGGCGCGTAGACGCCGCGGTTGGTGAAGGCGAAGAGCCCGAGCCACATCTCCGCATCCGGCGTTTCGCCTCGGAAGGCGCGCGGCTGCGGGAAGGCGTTCGACATCGCCAGGAAAATGATGAGGATCCAGATCAGGACCGGCACGTTGCGGAACGCCTCGACATAGACGCTCATAAGCCGGGCCACGATCCAGTTGTTGGAGAGCCGCAAGACACCGGCGACCACGCCGAGGATCGTCGCCGTCACACAGGCGAGGAAGGCCACGATCAGCGTGTTGATCGCACCCACGATCGAGGCGCGGGCATGGGTCGATTGCGAGTCGTATTCGATGGGGCGCTGGTTGATGTCGTAGCCCGCGGGTTCCGCGAGGAACGCCCAGGAGATATTGAGGCCAGCCTCCTCCAGGTTCGCGATCAGGTTGGACACGAGGTAGCTGATCGACAGGATCAGCAACACGAGCGCGATGAACTGGAACGTGTAGGAGCGGTAGCGCGTGTCGTTGAGCAGCATGCCCAGCTTGAAGCCCGAGGGGGCTCCGCCACGGCCGCTATCGAGACGCTCTTCGGAAATCGTGGACATGGTCGTCCTCTGCTGGCTGGGGGGCCTCTCCGGCGCTTGTCGCGCTCTGCCAATGCCCCTCGCTTATTCTGGATGTGAAAAGGGCGCGGGGTGACCGCGCCCTTTCCTGGATGTCCTTAACGGAACGGCGGGGAGTACAGCAGGCCGCCATCGGTCCACTGTGCGTTGAGCCCGCGTGCAAGGCCGATATTGGTGGCTTCGCCGATGTTGTTGTCGAAGATCTCACCGTAGTTGCCTTCAGCCATGATGGCGCGCATGGCCCACTGGCCGTCGAGGCCGAGCATCTCGCCGAGCGTGCCCTCGGAACCGAGCAGGCGGTTCACTTCGGGGTTGTCGGTGCCGGCTGCGAGTTCCTCGATGTTCTCGGAGGTCACGCCGAGCTCTTCGGCCGTGATGAGCGCGTTGAGCGTCCAGCGCACGATGTCACCCCAGTCGTTGTCGCCGTGGCGCACGAGCGGGCCGAGCGGCTCCTTGGAGACCACTTCCGGAAGCACGATGTAGTCGGACGGCGTCGGGAAGTTGGCACGCTGCGCGGCGAGCGCGGAGCGGTCCGTGGTGTAGACGTCGCAGGAGCCTGCGAGGAAGAGCTGCACCGCCTCGGAACCGGTCTCGATCGGGACGGGCTCGTAGGAGATGTTGTTGGAGCGGAAGAAGTCCGCGAGGTTCAGCTCGGTTGTCGTACCCGTCTGGATGCAGACCGTGGCGCCGTCGAGGTCGGCCGCGGAGGTCACACCGAGATCGGCGGGGACCATGAAGCCCTGACCGTCGTAGTAGTTCACGCCAGTGAATTCGAACTTGAGGTCCACGTCGCGGGAGAAGGTCCACGTCGTGTTCCGCGCAAGCATGTCGATCTCGCCGGATGCGAGCGCCGTGAAGCGCGTCTTACCGGTGGTCGGCACGAATTCGACGGCAGTCGGGTCACCGAGAACTGCTGCGGCAACGGCGCGGCACACGGCCACGTCAAAGCCCTGCCAGACGCCATCCGCGTCCGGCTCGGCGAAACCGGGGACGCCGGTCGTCACGCCGCAGTTCAAAGTGCCACGGGCTTGCACATCGTCGAGCGTGGCCGCGCTTGCAGCGCCTGCAGCCATGCCGGCGACGGTCAGTGCGCCCAAAATGACAGATTTTTTCATGTTTACCTCTTCCTGATATCCGACCGGTCTTGGCCGGTTTCATGAAATGCGACGTAGCACGCCGCCCATCGCCAGCTAGTCTCCCTCCTGGCAATGGCCCAAAGTTTGGGCAAATTCCCCGGCCATCGTCAACAGGCTGGGCCGAAATCGCCGCGTAAATCTCATTTTTTCAGCATTGCCTGCAAATCATACAAAGGCTGCCGCTTTGCTGGGCGCTCAAGGCGCGGCCCTGGACAGTCGGTAAGCATCCCTGAACCTACCCGCCATGGATGGACGGCCCCGGGCGCGCTTTCTCGGCCTCAGCGGGCCGGGCCGGCGAGCTGAAAGAATCGGTGTGCATCGCGGAAAGCGGCCTGCTTGGCCTCCGCGGCCTCCACAGCTTCCTCGTCGTAGCCCCATTCATCGGCCTGGAAGGTCTCGTCCACACGGCTCGCCTCCCAGAGCGGATCGGGATCCGCCGCCTCGCGCGCCTTCAGCCCGATCACGAGGGAGCCCGAGAGCATGATGAGATCGTGGAGCCCTGCCAGCGCATAGTCCGATGCTGCCTCGAGCGGCTTTCGCAGTGCCACGAGCGCCTCGGCGCTCTGTGCAGCGAACATGACGCCTGTCGTCGTCCGGAGCTCGGCCCCAAGCTCCTCCCGCGCCCAGGCGAGGAGCGGGTCCCACGCCGCCACCTGCCGCGCCACGAGCTCTTGCGGGCGCTCCGCGCGATAGCAGATCAGGTCGCTCGCGCCGTATTCTGCCAGCGCCTCGATGACTGCCGCGCGCTGCGGCACGATCTTCTCGATGACCGAGTTGGCCGCGCGCGTCACCGGCATCGTCCGCGGGTCGATGATCTCCTCCTGAGCGTCCCATTCCGCGGCCACGGCCTCCGCCATGGCCCGCGTGGGCACCACGAGGAGCGATTTGCCCGGGGTCTTCACCGCGCGCCCGTCGAGCGTCACGGTCAATCCGGCGTCGGCCGTCTCCACCGTCGCGGCCTTCCAGAAGCGCTTCGCCTGCCATTCGCTCATGGGCTCACCTCGTCGATTGCCTGTCTCAGCGCGGCCATGTCGCTCACCACGCGGTCCGCCAGAGGAGCGAGCCGTTCCGGCGAATGGTAGCCCCAGGTCACCGCCACCGTCGCCATGCCCGCCGCGCGACCCATCTCCATGTCGAACGTCGTGTCCCCCACCATGACCCCGGTCTCGAGCCCGGCCTCGCCGAGCGCGGCCAGCGCCATGGAAGGGTGCGGCTTGGAGGGATGGCCGTCCGCATCCTGCCGCGTGATGAAAAAGCCCGCCAGATCATGGGTTTCCATGACGTGATCGAGCCCTCGCTTCGACTTGCCCGTCGCCACGCCGAGGAGCGTCTCGGGCTCCGCATGGAGCCCGTGGAGCAGCTGCCGGATACCGGCATAGAGCGGAGAGCCCTGCGCCTCGCCATGGCTGGCGCGCAGGTCCTGGTAGCTTTGCTTGTAGGCCTCCACGAGCGCCTCCATCGGCCCGCCGGGCGCGAGCGTGGCCATGGCCTGCGGCAGCGAGAGCCCGACGATGGAGAGGGTCTGCGCGCGCGTGGGCGCGGGCAGGTCGAGCGATCGGAATGCCTCCGTCATCGAGCCCACGATATGCGCTTGGCTGTCCACCAGCGTGCCGTCCACGTCAAAGAGCACAAACCGCATCACTCGAGCGCCTCGAAAGGGTCGATGGCGGCCTCCGCCGGGTCCCAGCCGAGCTCGGACCAGGTCCGTGCCATGTGCTCGGGGAGCGGGGCGGTGAGATGGAGCTCTGCTCCCGTCACCGGGTGCTCGAGCGTGAGCGAGCGGGCGTGGAGGTGGAGCTTCTTCGAAAATGCGCCGCCGAGCCCCGCGCCCCAGCCATCGCCGAGGTTCTCCTGGCCGGAGCCGCCGTATTTGCCATCACCCACGATCGGGTGCCCCAGCGCCGCGATATGGGCGCGGAGCTGGTGGGTGCGCCCTGTCACCGGCACGAGCGCCATCCAGCAGGCGCGCGTCCCCAGTGCCTCGATGACGGTGAAATCAGTGACCGCGCGCTGCGCGCCCGGCGTCTCGTCGACGGCGTCGGGATGGACGACATGCATCTTCTCGCCCTCGCCGCCCGCGCCGTGGCCCGGCGCCTTCACGAGCCCGTACTTGATCGTGCCAGTGCGCGGCGTCGGCACGCCCGCCACTGCGGCCCAGTAAATCTTGCGCGTGGCACGGTGCCGGAAGGCCTCCGTCAGGCCCGCGGCCGCGGCGCGGCTCCGCGCCATGATCAGGACGCCCGAGGTATCCTTGTCGAGCCGGTGGACGAGGCGCGGGTTCTCCTCGAGGCCGAAGCGCAGGGCCGCCCCCATCCCGTCCACATGGCGCGTGAGCTTCGAGCCGCCCTGGACCGGCAGACCGGGCGGCTTGTTGAGCGCGATGATGTGATCGTCGCGGTAGATCACCGCCGCGCGGATCATCTCAGCGTCCCGGTCGGGCACGCTGGGCGCGGGCTTCGGCGCGGCTGGGTCGGGAAGCGGCGGGACGCGCAGGATCTGGCCCGCCTCCACGCGCGTGGAGGCCTTCACCCTCCCACCGTCGAGCCTGAGCTCGCCCTTGCGGCACATCTTCTCGATCCGCCCCTGCCCCAGCTGCGGGAAGGCGCGCTTGAGGTAGCGGTCGAGCCGCTGGCCCGCGTCGCCCGCGGCGATCTCGATGGTCTGGACGCCGCTCATGACACCCGCCCTCCGAGGGCTAGGCCGAGCACGACGGCACCGATGCTCAGGGATACTGATGCCACGATGTAGCCGAGCGCACCCGCCCCCTGCCCGCCTTCGTAGAGCCGGAGCACGTCGAGCGAGAAGGTGGAGAAGGTCGTGAACCCGCCGAGAAGCCCCACCATCAGGAATGGATAGAGGCCCGGCATCTTCGAGACCCCGAGCGCCCAGGCGATGCCGATGGCAAAAGACCCCAAGGCGTTGACAGCGAGCGTGCCAAAGGGGAAAGCCACGGCCATCCCCACGAGGGCGCGCACCACGGAGCCCAAGGCCCCTCCGAGCGCCACGTATCCCAGCATTTGCCACATGCGCTCGCCATGGAAGCCAAGCACCAAAGTGTCAACCGGCGCAAAGGCGCTTGGCAGCGGCTTGAAGGCTCTTGCGGAGGCCTTCTCAGCGCTCCTTTTGAGCACGGAGCTTCTGGAAATACGCCACCCGCTTCTTCAGATCCCGCTCGAAGCCCCGCTCCACCGGCATGTAGAGCTCGGGCCGCTCCATGCCGTCGGGGAAGTAGTTCTGCCCCGAAAAGCCGCCCTCGGCGTCGTGGTCATAGGCATAGCCCGCGCCGTAGCCCTGCTCTTTCATGAGGCCCGTGGCCGCGTTGAGGATGTGCTTCGGCGGCGGCGCGGAGCCCGTCTCCTTCGCGAGCCGGCGGGCGGCCTTGTAGGCCACATAGCCGGCATTCGATTTTGGCGCGAGGGCGAGATAGGTGACCGCCTGCGCGAGCGCGAGCTCGCCCTCGGGGCTGCCGAGCCGCTCGTAGATCTCCCACGCCTCCCGACAGATGGCAGCGGCCTGCGGATCGGCGAGGCCGATATCCTCCACGGCCATGCGCGTGATGCGCCGCGCGAGATAGCGAGGGTCCTCGCCGCCCTCGAGCATGCGCGCCAGCCAATAGAGTGCGGCATCCGGGTCCGAGCCGCGCACGGATTTATGGAGCGCGGAGATGAGATTGTAATGTGCGTCTCCGGATTTGTCGTACTGCGCCGCGCGGCGCATGAGACGTGCCGAGAGCGCCGCCGTGTCAAGCGGCGCGTCCACGTCCCAGGCCGCCACCTGTTCCACGAGATTGAGGAGCGCGCGCCCGTCGCCATCGGCCATCTCCCGAAGCGCCGCACGGGCCTCCGGCGCAAGCGGAAGGACGCGCGCGAGCGCGGCTTCCGCCCGGACGAGCATCTCCTCGAGATCGGCATCCGAAAGCCGCTCGAGCACAAGCACCTGCGCGCGAGAGAGGACCGCGGCATTGAGCTCGAAGGACGGGTTCTCCGTCGTCGCGCCCACGAGGAGGATCGTGCCGTCCTCCATGTGCGGCAGAAAGCCGTCCTGCTGCGCCTTGTTGAAACGGTGGATCTCGTCCACGAAAAGAAGCGTCCCGCGCCCCTGCGAGCGCCTGAGCTTGGCCGCCTCGAACACCCGCCGCAGCTCGGGCACGCCCGAGAAGATCGCCGAGAGCTGCACGAAGTGACGGTCCGTGGCATCGGCAAGAAGGCGCGCGATCGTGGTCTTGCCCACGCCGGGCGGCCCCCAGAAAATGAGCGATCCAAGGGATCCTGCGGCGAGCATCACCCCGAGCGGGGCCTCCGGCCCGAGAACGTGGCGCTGGCCGATGACCTCGCCCAGAGCCGCCGGGCGCAGCCGGTCGGCCAGCGGGCGCGGTGCGGCGCTGCCCGGCTGGTCAGCGGGGCCATCCCGGCCGTCGCCGGACAGGCCCTCGGTGCTGCTGAAAAGATCGGCCATGGCACCAGCATGGGCCAGCGCGCGGGCATAGAAAAGGGACCCCGGCGCGCCGGGACCCCTTTCTGGCGATGCAGCCGAAGCGCTGCGCGCTTAGTGCAGCTTCTCCGCGAGGTTGAGCATCACGCATTGATTGGCAATGCCGTCGAGCTCCATCACCGGGCCCGCGGCCACCCCGTCGAGCCCGCAGCGCCGCGTCCAGCGCGGCCAGTTCGCGGGAATGAGCCCCAGCACCTGGGCGGCGCCGAGTTCGCGCGCGGCGCGGCTCATCTCCATGATGAGCATGGCATGGACCCGGCGGCGGATCCTTTGGGGCGTGGCGTGGCTCACGAAGACACGGCTCGATTCCCAGATGTTCTCTGCCACCGGCGCCTCGTCGTAGAGGAGCGATTGCGGGATCGTGTCCAGGAGCCCCAGCTGGGCATCGCGGATCATGTAGCTGTAGATCCCGCACCGGGCCGTGGTGGGCGTCAGTCGGATTCCGGCATACACTTGACCGAATTCGTGTACCGCGACCCACCGGCTCGCCGGCGTGTCGTATTGGTCGTACTCCATTCCCATGGCTTCCGGCAGGTCCCATTTGTTCTGCACAATGAAGGACTGCCTGCGTGCGCGAAGCACATTGGCAAAGAGCTCGCCATGGTTGTGTAGATTGGCGAAAGAAAGAGTCGTCGTTTGCATGGTATTCCCCAGGTTACATTGGCAAAGACACTCTACGCTTCCCCTTGGGAGCACGACGTCTAAAGCAGCCCGTAATCCTTGGCCCTCTGAATGGCCTCGGCCGTGGTGCGCGCGAATAGCTTTTCACGCGCCGCCGTCAGCCGCGCCTTCAGGGCGCTTTCGGAGATGTTAAGCTTGGCAGCAGCTGCCAGATGCCGGTCCCCCGCAGCGATAAAACGCAGAGCGGTAATCTGCGCCTCGGTGAGGCGCTCGGGCGGCTGCGTGAACTTGTGCAGACGCTCGACGTGATGCGAGATCACAGCGATCTCGGCATCCGAGAATTCCCGATCCGACCGGGCGACCGAGGCGATGGTCCGTGAACGGAGCTCTCCCATCGGCACGACCGCACCATACCGCAATCCGTGGGAGGCAGCCTCCTTCAGGATTCCGAATGGATCGGGGATCTCGATTTCGCTCCAGCGGGAGGGTCCCTCCTGGCCGAAGCCCCACGCGACGACCGGATCACGGAGCGCATAGCCCTTGGCCGTGTAGGCCTCGATCCAGTCTTGTGGGAATGTCTGGAGGGTCATGAGCGGCGATGTGAATCGGATATGAAGCCCGAGGAAGTACCCGGCGGGCGACAGATGCGCGATTTCAGCCAAGATCTCGTCGAGACCAGATTTACCAGACATAGAAATATTGAGCGCCTATTTGTTAACGTAGTTCAACCCCTGATTGAAGTAGCGCTCGGTCGCTCCTTCAAAAGTCCACTGTCGGACAAAACGTTAAAAAAGTGTTAAAATCAAGGATAGGCTGACCTAAGGGTAAATCTCTGAGAGCCGTAAAAGAAAGGCCCCGCTGCGATGCAGCGGGGCCCGTTCAACTCTCAGGTGAGCACGGCTGCGCTCACGCGTCGGCGTCCTCCGCCTCGAGGCGCGCTTTGTCGGCTGCGCCCTTGGCTGCGGTGTCACGGTCCACGAACTCGATGATGGCCATGGGCGCCATGTCACCGTAGCGGAAGCCCGCTTTCAACACGCGCACATAGCCGCCATTGCGCTCCTTGTAGCGGGGGCCGAGCACGTCGAAGAGCTTCTCCACATGGGCTGCCTGCTTGAGGCGCGACGCGGCCAGCCGCTTGCCGTGGGCATCGCCCTTCTTGGCCAGCGTGACGAGCTTTTCGACGACGCGGCGCAGCTCTTTGGCCTTGGGCAGCGTGGTCTTGATCTGTTCATGTTCGATGAGCGACCCGGCCATGTTGGAGAACATGGCCTTGCGGTGCTCATGGGTTCGATTCAGGCGGCGGTATCCGCGGGCGTGACGCATGGTTTCAATCCTTCTTTATGCTTTGTCTCGGGGCCTTCTGCGTTGGAAGACCCTCGCGTTATTGGGGCGGGATGCCCGGGTTCTTTCGTGTCTCCCGCCCCGGACCTGATCCGGGGCCTCTGCTTTTCGAGGGCGGAGGTCCCGGGTCGGGCCCGGGACGGGTTCATCATTCCTCAGAAGTTGTCCTCGAACTTCTTGGCGAGGTCTTCGATATTGTCGGGCGGCCAATCCTCGACATCCATGCCGAGATGCAGCCCCATGCCCGAAAGCACTTCCTTGATCTCGTTCAGCGACTTGCGGCCGAAGTTCGGCGTCCGCAGCATCTCTGCCTCGGTCTTCTGGATGAGATCGCCGATATAGACGATGTTGTCGTTCTTCAGGCAGTTCGCCGAGCGCACCGAAAGCTCGAGCTCGTCCACCTTCTTCAGGAGGAGCGGGTTGAACTCGAGACCGTCGTCGTCCTGCGCGGCCTGCGCGCTTTCCGGCTCGTCGAAGTTCACGAAGATGCCAAGCTGATCCTGCAGGATGCGCGCGGCATAGGCCACGGCGTCGTCCGGCGTGATCGAGCCGTCGGTCTCGATCTTCATGGTCAGCTTGTCATAGTCGAGCACCTGGCCCTCGCGGGTAGGCTGCACGTCGTATGAGACGCGCCGCACGGGCGAATAGATCGCATCGATCGGCATAAGTCCGATGGGCGCATCTTCCGGGCGGTTCTTGTCGGCGGCGACGTAGCCCTTGCCGGTGTTGACCGTCAGCTCCATGAAGACATCCGCGCCCTCGTCGAGATGGCAGATCACGTGATCCTTGTTCAGGACCTCGATGCCCGCGCTCTCGGAGATGTCGGCCGCGGTGACGACGCCCGGCCCCTTGGCGGAAATCGAGAGGCGCTTCGGGCCCTCGGTTTCCATGCGGATGGCCACGCCCTTCATGTTCAGCACGATGTCGGTGACGTCCTCACGGACGCCTGCCACCGATGAAAACTCGTGCAGCACGTTGTCGATCTGCACGCTCGTGATGGCCGCGCCCTGGAGCGAGGACATCAGCACGCGCCGCAGCGCGTTGCCGAGCGTCAGGCCGAAGCCGCGCTCGAGTGGTTCGGCGACAACGGTTGCATTCATGGCCGGGTTGTTGCCGGGTTTGACCTCGAGCTGCGTCGGTTTGATGAGCTCGGCCCAATTCTTGTGGATCATAGTGCCTCCATTCTTGCCCGCGCGTTGGATCCGGTTGCGCGGGCGTCCCGAGGGTCTTCGAATGTCGTGGGTAGGGCGTTGCGGCACCCCATCCGGGTGAGACGGGCGCAGGGCGCCCGCCCGTGAAGTCTGGTCAGACGCGGCGGCGCTTGGGCGGCCGGCATCCGTTATGCGCAATGGGCGTCACGTCGCGGATCGAGGTGACGGTGAAGCCAAGCGCAGCGAAGGCGCGCAGCGCGCTCTCGCGGCCGGACCCCGGACCCTGCACCTCGACCTCGAGCGTCTTGACGCCGTGGTCCTGTGCCTTGCGGCCCGCATCTTCGGCGGCCATCTGCGCGGCGTAGGGCGTCGATTTCCGCGAGCCTTTGAAGCCCATCGTCCCAGAGGAGGACCACGCGATGGCGTTGCCCTGCACGTCGGAGATGAGGATCTTCGTGTTGTTGAACGAGGAATTCACGTGGGCCACGCCCGACGCGATGTTCTTGGATACCTTGCGCTTGGGAGCGCGACGATCACGTGCCATGTCTCGGGGCCTCCCTTACTTCTTCTTGCCGGCGATGGGCTTTGCGGGGCCCTTGCGCGTGCGTGCGTTGGTGTGCGTGCGCTGGCCGCGCACCGGCAGGTTCCGGCGGTGGCGCAGGCCACGGTAGCAGCCGAGATCCATCAGGCGCTTCACGTTCATCTGCACGTCGCGGCGCAGGTCGCCCTCGACGGTCAGGTTGGCGTCGATATGCTCGCGGATCGCGAGGACTTCGGCATCGCTAAGCTCATTGACGCGACGGGTGGCGTCAATGTTCACGGCTTCGCAGATGCCCTTGGCCGTGGTGTGGCCAATGCCGTGGATGTAGGTGAGCGCGATGCGGACGCGCTTGGCGGTGGGGATGTTCACGCCGGCGATACGTGCCAAGGCGGTATTCCTTTCGAAGCTGCGGGTCCGTAATGCCAGACCCTTTTTTCACAGACAAAGGCCCGGCATGCGCGCGGGCCTCGATGGAGAGGTGATCAAGACGCTTCACGGCGCGCCAAATCTCCGGGATGTGCGCAGTTAGGGTGAATCGCGGCCCTCGTCAAGGGCGCGGCCAACCCTTTGCCGCCGCGGCGGGACGCTTTGCAAAAAAGGCCCCGTCTCGGTCATGCCTGCAAGAGACCATCCCCCGCAGGCGCGTGCCGCAGGCCGCCCTGCTGTCAGGCCGCCGTGCCGTCTCCCGGGGCGATCCAGTTCACGCGGATGAAGCGCCCCACTGCCCAGACGAGGGCCATGGCGGAGGCGACGCCAAAGGCGCACGCGAGGCCGTGGACGAAGCTCGAGGTGGCCGCCTGGGCGCCCTGTGCCGCACCATGGGCCGCGCCGAAAACGAGAACAGCCCCACCCACGGCCGCCGTGAGCGCCAGCACCCGCCAGACGAAGACGGTCGTGCGCTGGCCCTGTTCGCGCATGAAGAGGCCCACGGGCAAAAGGAGCCACGCCACGAAGGACACGGCCAGCGCATGCCAGAAGACTTGCGCGAAAATCTGCAGGATCTCGATGCCGGATGCGATCATGGGCTCTCTCCACTGGTTAGACGGGAGAGGTAAGGCGTGCACGGGATGCGTCCAGCGGGCACAGCCGTGCGGGCCCCGAGCGCCCGAGAGACGCCAAGGCTGTGCGCGGGAGCTCAGGCGTCGAGCACGCCGGAGATGGAGGCTTCCACGGCGTCCATGGAAGCCAGTCCGTCCACGCTCTTCAACTCGCCCTTGGCGTGGTAGTAGCCGATCAGCGGGGAGGTCTTCTTGTAGTATTCCATGAGGCGGACCTTGAGGCTCTCCTCGTTGTCGTCGGCGCGCACGGGCTTGCCCGCCGCCGCGGCGTCTTTCGCCCGGCCCACGATCCGGTCCACGAGGACATCGTCATTTACCTGCAGCTCGATGACCGCGTCGAGCGCCTGCTCCTTCGTATCTAGCAACGCGCCCAGCGCGTCCGCCTGCGCCAGCGTGCGCGGGAAGCCGTCGAAGATGAAACCGTTGCAGCCGCTGTCCATCATGCAGTGATCGAGCTTTTCCTCGATGAGGCCGATGACGATCTCGTCGGTGACGAGCTCGCCCGCATCCATGATCGCGGCGACCTTGTTGCCCATCTCCGTCCCGGAGGTCTTGGCCTCGCGCAGCATGTCCCCGGTGGAGAGCTGCACCATCCCGCGCTTTTCCACGAGCTTGGCGGCCTGCGTTCCCTTCCCTGCCCCCGGCGGGCCCAGCAGTATGATGTTCATCGACGTTGGGGTCCCTTGTTCTTACGCCCGCTCTTCCGGCGGAGCTGAGATTTCTCCAGGAGGCCCTCGTATTGATGGGCCAGGAGATGCGATTGGATCTGCTGGATCGTGTCCATCCCCACGGAGACGACGATGAGCACCGCGGTGCCGCCGAAGACGAACGGGATGTTGAGCTGCGTCCGGATCACCTCGGGCAGGAGCGCCACGAGGGCGAGATAGCCGGAGCCCAGCACGAGGACGCGGGTGACCACGTAGTCGAGATACTCCGCCGTGCGCGCACCGGGCCGGATGCCGGGGATGAAGCCATTCTGGTTCTTCAGATTGTCGGCCACGTCATCGACCTTGAACGACACTTCCTTGGTGTAGAAGTACGTAAAGAAGATGATCATGCCGCCGAAGAAGAGCAGGTAGAGCGGCTGCCCGGGGCCGAAATAGGCAAGGATCGTGGACATCACCGGGCCGGACTGGCCGCCCGAGAAGGTCGAGATCGTCGTCGGCAAAAGCAGCAACGCAGAGGCGAAGATCGCCGGGATCACGCCTGCCGGGTTCACCTTGATCGGGAGATGGGACGTCCCGCCCTCGTAGACCTTCATGCCCTGCTGACGGCGCGGGTACTGGATGTTGATCTTGCGCAGCGCGCGTTCCATGAACACGACGAAGGTCAGCACGACGGCCACCATGGCGAGGACGCCGATGATGACAGCCGGGGAGATCGCACCGGTGCGACCCTGCGCGAAAAAGCCGGCGAGCTGCGCCGGGATCTCGGCGATGATGCCCACGAAGATGATGAGCGAGATGCCATTGCCGATGCCGCGGGCGGTGATCTGTTCACCCAGCCACATCAGGAACATCGTACCACCCACGAGAGAGATCACGCAGGCCGCGCGGAAGAAGAGGCCGGGATCGGACGCAAGCCCCCCCGCCTCGAGGCTGACGGCCAGGCCGTAGGCCTGGAACGTGGCCAAAAGGACCGTGCCGTAGCGCGTGTACTGATTGATCTTCTTGCGCCCCTGCTCGCCCTCTCTCTTGAGCTGCTTCAGGGGCTCCCACATGGCGGCCAGAAGCTGCACGATGATGGAGGCAGAGATATAGGGCATAATGCCCAGCGCGAAGAGACCCATCCGCGAAAGCGCGCCGCCCGTGAAGGCGCTGAGAAGCCCGCCGATGCCGCCGGCGGCCTGCTCCATGAAGCGCTGCAGCTCTTGCGCGTCGATACCCGGCACCGGGATGTAGGTGCCGACGCGGTAAACGACGAGCAGCATGATCGCGAAGAAGATGCGCTGTCGAAGCTCTGTGGCCTTCCCGAGCGCCGCCCAGGACGTGTTCGAGGCCATCTGTTCGAGTTGCGAAGCCATATGTCTCTCCCAAGACAACGCCGCCCCCGGGATCCCGTGGCGGCGTCAGGAACTTGTGTGAAGATTTAGGCAGGGCAGCGCCTGCCCACAACCTTATTCCGCAGCCGCTTTCGCACCCGTGACGGTGAGCGAGCCGCCCGCGGCCTCCACGGCCTTGACGGCGGAGGCGGAGGCGCCGGTCACCGTGATCGTGGCCTTGGCGGAGAAATCGCCCTTTGCGAGGACGCGGACACCGTCGAGCTTGCGGCGCACGACGCCAGCTTCGAGGAGCGTGTCCTCGGTGATGTCTCCGCTGAGCTTCTTGGCGTCGATGAACTTCTGGATGATGCCCAGGTTCACCACGGCGAACTTCTTGCGGTTGGGCTTGTTGAAGCCGCGCTTCGGCAGGCGCTGGTAGAGCGGCATCTGGCCGCCCTCGTAGCCGTTTATGGCCACGCCCGAGCGGGACTTCTGTCCCTTGATGCCGCGCCCGGCGGTCTTGCCGGTGCCCGAGCCCGGGCCGCGGCCCACGCGCTTGCGTGATTTCGTTGCGCCGGGATTGTCCCGCAGTTCATGCAGTTTCATGTCGCTTCTCCTCGCCGGACCTCCGCTCCGAAGCGAACGAGAGCGGCACACGGCATTAATGTTTCGAGTCGTGCCACCAGACGGCACCGCAGGCGTATACGAAGCGCATGGCGGCGACGCAAGAGCGGGAAGTCTCTTCGAAATTCCTTGTTCCCGGCGGGCCCCATGGCGCACCATACCGGCATGCGTCTCGCCGCCCTTCTCACCATGATCGCCACCGCCGCGCAGCCGGCCTGCACCACGGACGCCATGCTCGTCTTCGATGGCTCCACCTCCATGGCCGAGGCGGACTTCAACACTGGCGCGCCGCCGCGTATCGAGGAGGCACGCCGAGCCATCGCGCGGGCCATGCCCGAGATCGAGCTTTTTCGCCGGGTTGGCCTCATGGTCTACGGCCCGCTGGGCTATGCGCGGGCCAACGGCACCACCGGGGCCTGCGCCGGGGTGGACCTGCGCTTCGGCCCCGTCGAGAACGCCGCTGTTCCGATCATCGCCGAGATCAACGCCCTGCGCCCGGCAGGCCTCACGCCGCTCACCAAGGCCACGCGCCTCGCCGCCGAAGCGCTCGACTATGAGGCCCAGCCCGCCGTCGTCGTACTTCTGACCGATGGCAACGAGACCTGCGGCGGCCGGCCCTGCGCGGCCTCCGAGCGGCTCGCCGCCCGCGCGCATGATCTCACCATCCACGTCATCGGCTTCCGCTTCTCGGCCCATGACGCCTATTTCCGCTGGAACAACCCCGAGCAGGCCTTCGGGGCCGACAACGTGGCCTCCTGCCTCGCCGAGGCCACCGGCGGGCTCTTTGTCACGACCGAGACGGTGGACGAGCTCACCGCCGCGCTCCAGGCCACGCTTGGCTGCGCCCTCGTGGGGCGATTGAGCGCCACGGCCAGGTAGGGCTTTCCCCACTCGCGTGCGCAGCGCGCGCCCGGTATTTGAACATCATTCAAAAACCGCGCAGCTCCCCATTCGCTGCCCCCACGTATTCGAGATTTTCATGTTCGACCCTTTCTTCGGGCCGGAGGCGCAATATTTGTGCGCCGCCATCGCGGCCGCCCTGAGCAGCCTGGCCTTTTTCCCCTACATCACCGACACGCTCGCGGGCCGGACACAGCCCCAGCGCTCCTCGTGGCTGATCTGGAGCGTCCTCAGCGCCATCTCGCTGGCCTCGCAATGGGCGGAAGGCGCAGAGGCGTCGCTCCTCTACGCCGCCATCCAGTGCGGCGGCTCGGTCTTCATCTTCTGCCTCGCCACCACGCGCGGTGCGGGCACTTATGCCCGGGGCAAGGATGCCGCCGCGCTCTTCCTCGCGGGCAGCGGTCTCGGGCTCTGGCTGGGAACGGATAACGGCGCCTACGCGCTTCTCATCTCCTGCGCCATCTCGCTCACCGCGGGGGTGGTGACCATGGCCAAGGCGCTCGCCCGCCCCGAGAGCGAAACGTTCGCCAAGTGGGTGATCGCGCTCCTCGCGGCCTGCTTCGCGCTAGGATCGGTGGGCCAGATCGACCCGGTGCTCATGATCTACCCGGCCTACCTCTTCGTCTTGAGCGCGGGCGTGGTGCTCTCGATCCTCACGGGCCGCCTCCGGGCGCGCGTGCTGGCCGAGGCGGCCTGAGAGGCGGTGCGCCCAACGAAAAACGCCCCGGTGGTGAACCGGGGCGCTCGATATCTTTCGCGAAAGCGAGGCGGTCCTGACGGTCAGCCCTTCTCCTCGATGATCTCCACGAGATGCGGGATCTTGTTGACCATGCCGCGTACGGCAGGGGTGTCCTCGAGCTCGCGGGTCTTGTGCATCTTGTTGAGGCCGAGCCCGATGAGCGTCTGGCGCTGCTTCTCGGGGCGGCGGATCGGGGAGCCGATCTGCTTGACGACGATTGTCTTGGCCATCTGACTTATGCCTCCTCGGCGACCTGGCTGGACTCTTGCGGCGCCTCGTCACGGGCGGGCAGGATGTCAGCCACTTTCTTGCCGCGACGCTGGGCGACCATGCGCGGCGATGCCTCGCGGCCGAGCCCGTTCATCGTGGCGCGGATCATGTTGTAGGGGTTCTGGGAGCCGATGGACTTGGCCACCACGTCCTGCACGCCGAGCATCTCGAAGACGGCACGCATCGGACCACCGGCGATGATCCCGGTACCCTGCGGGGCGGTGCGCATGACGACCTTGCCCGCGCCGTGGCGGCCCTCGATATCGTGGTGCAGTGTCCGGCCTTCCTTGAGCGGCACGCGCACCATCTGGCGCTTGGCCTGCTCGGTGGCCTTGCGGATCGCCTCGGGGACCTCCTTGGCCTTGCCCTTGCCGAAGCCCACACGGCCCTTCTGGTCGCCCACGACGACGAGCGCGGCAAAGCCGAAGCGCTTACCGCCCTTCACGGTCTTCGACACGCGGTTGATCGCGACGAGACGATCAGCAAATTCGGGGGTCTCATCATCGCGGTTGCGACCACGACCCCGGTTCTCACGCTCTGCCATTCAGGCCTCCTTGAGCTTTCGTTGTCCAATCCAGGTGGCGGAACCGCCCCGGATCATCGAGAGGCTGCTGCCTCTGCAAGGTAAGGTGCGCGATGCGCACCCTACGATTTCAAAGCGCCGCAGGGCGCGCATCGCGCACCACGACGATCAGAACTTCAGACCGCCCTCGCGCGCGGCATCGGCAAGCGACTTGATCTTGCCATGGAAGAGGAAGCCGCCGCGGTCGAAGATGACCTCCTCGACGCCCGCCTTCTTTGCGCGCTCCGCGATCGCCGCGCCCACCTTGGAGGCCGCGTCCATGTTGTTCTTGCCCACGACGCCGAGATCCTTCTCGAGCGTGGAGGCCGAGGCTACCGTCTTGCCCGCCAAATCGTCGATCACTTGCACGGAGATGTTCTTGGACGAACGGTGCACGCTCAGCCGCGGCTTGCCGTTGGCCAGCTTGCGCAGCTTGTTGCGGTTGCGCAGGCGACGTTTCTGAAAAAGTTGGAGTTTGGAATTAGCCATCTTACTTCTTCTTTCCTTCCTTGCGGAAGATGAACTCGCCCTTGTAGCGGATACCTTTGCCCTTGTAGGGCTCGGGCTTGCGCCACTCGCGGATGTTTGCGGCCACCTGGCCCACCTGCTGCTCGTCGGCGCCCTCGATGACGATCTCGGTTTGCTTCGGGGCCGTGACGGTCACGCCCTGCGGCACATCGAAATTCACCTCGTGGCTGAGGCCGAGCGACAGCTTGAGTGTATTGCCCTGCATCTGGGCGCGGTAACCCACGCCCTGGATCTCGAGCTCTTTCTTGAAGCCCTCGGTGACACCCGTCACGCAGTTCTGCACCATCGTGCGGGACATTCCCCACTGCTGGCGTGCGCGCTTGGATTTGCCGCGCGGCTCCACCGTCACCTTGCCGTCGTCGACGGCGAGGGTGACATCGTCGGTGGCCTTGAAGCTGCGGGTGCCCTTGGGCCCCTTCACCTCGATCATCTGGCCGGAAACCGTCGCCTCCACGCCGGAGGGCAGCTCGACCGGTTGTTTCCCAATACGAGACATCAGAACCTCCTTAGAAGACGGTGCAGAGCACTTCGCCGCCCACACCGTGGGAGCGCGCGCTTGCATCGGTCATGACACCCTTGGACGTGGTCACGATGGCCACGCCGAGGCCCTGGCGGACCTGCGGGATGTCGTTCTTGTTGAGATACACGCGACGGCCGGGCTTCGAGACGCGCTTGAGCTCGCGGATCACAGGCTCACCCTCGTAGTACTTGAGGGAAATCTCGATGGCCGGGTGGCCGTCTTCGCCGGTCGTGGCTTCGAACCCGCGGATGTAGCCTTCATCCGCCAGCACTTCGAGAACGCGCGCACGCGCCTTCGAAGCCGGGGTCATCACGGTGGACTTGCGACGCAGCTGGGCGTTGCGGATCCGGGTGAGCATATCGCCGATAGGATCGTTCATATCAGATACCCTCCCTTACCAGCTCGATTTGACCATGCCGGGGATCTGGCCCGCGGACCCGAGGTCCCGCAGCGCAATCCGGCTGATCTTCAGTTTGCGGTAATACGCGTGCGGACGGCCAGTGAGCTGGCAGCGGTTGTGCAGGCGCGTGGCCGAGGAATTGCGCGGCAGTTTGGCCAGCTTGAGCTGGGCCTTGAAACGCTCTTCCATCGGGCGGCTCTCGTCGCGGGCGATCTCTTTGAGCTCGGCGCGCTTGGCGGCGTATTTCTTCACCAGGCGTTCGCGCTTTGCTTCACGGGCGATCATGGATTTCTTGGCCATGGATCAGTTTCCTTGCTTGGTGAAGGGCATGTTAAACTTGGCGAGCAGCGCGCGCGCCTCGTCATCCGTCTGGGCCGTCGTCGTGATGATGACGTCCATGCCGAGCATGTCGACGACCTTGTCGAACTCGATCTCGGGGAAGACGATGTGTTCCTTGATGCCGAAGGCGTAGTTGCCGCGCCCGTCGAACGACGTGGGCTTCACACCGCGGAAGTCGCGGATGCGCGGCATGGCGATGGTGATCAGGCGGTCGAGGAATTCGTACATCCGGTCACCGCGAAGCGTGACCTTCACGCCGAGCGGCATGTCCTCGCGGACACGGAAACCGGCGATGGAATTCTTCGCCTTCGTGATCACGGCCTTCTGGCCCGCGATCGCGGTCAAGTCTTCCTGCGCGGCCTTCACCTTCTTGGTGTCCTTCACGGCATCGCCCACGCCCATGTTCAGGACGATCTTGTCCAGACGCGGGATCATCATGTCGTTCGAGTAGCCGAACTCTTCCTTCATCGCCGCCTTGATGGTGCCCTTGTAGAGCTCTTTCAGGCGCGGGGTGTAGTTTGCGGTGTCCAGCATCAGACAGTCTCCCCCGTGGTCTTGGCGAAACGCACCTTCTTGCCGTCTTCCATGCGGAAGCCCACGCGGGTGGCCTTGCCCTTGGAGTCAAGCAGCGCGAGATTGCTCAGGTCGATCGGCATCGCCTTGGGAATGCGGCCGCCCTGGCTTTGCTGGCTCTGGCGCGTGTGGCGGATGGCCATGTTGATGCCGTCGACGACGGCTTTGCCGGCGCTGGGGTTCACAGAGGTGATCTCACCCTCTTTGCCCTTGTCCTTGCCGGCGAGCACGACGACCTTGTCGCCCTTCTTCAATTTGGCTGCCATCTCAGAGCACCTCCGGGGCGAGCGAAATGATCTTCATGAAGTTCTTGGCGCGCAGTTCGCGCACGACCGGCCCAAAGATCCGGGTGCCGATGGGCTCGCCCGAATTATTGAGGATCACGGCGGCGTTGCGGTCAAAGCGGATCGCAGTCCCGTCTTCACGGCGCACTTCCTTGGCGGTGCGAACGACGACGGCCTTGCGGACATCCCCCTTCTTCACACGGCCACGCGGAATGGCTTCCTTGACGGAGACGACGATGATGTCGCCGACCGAGGCGTATTTACGCTTCGAGCCGCCAAGAACCTTGATGCACTGCACCCGGCGCGCGCCGGAATTGTCAGCAACATCCAGATTCGTCTGCATCTGAATCATCGGTATACTCCCGACCTTGGGTGCCGCCCTGCAGGGGACATAGACACCCGGGTTTCGTATGAACGCACCTAGCCTCCGGGCTGATGCGGATGGCGCCTCGTAAAGAAGCTGCCTGCGTCCCGCAACCCCTTCCAGCAAAGAATTTCAGGCGCTCCACTAAACCAAAGCACCTTGGCCCGGGCACCGGGCCGCGCCCGACCCTCCCCCCGGGAGGGCGCCCCCCGAACGAATGCCGCGAGCGCGGAAAGACCCGTCAGCAGAAACCCCACCCCACCAAGCCGCCAAGGCCCTCCCAGGCTCGGGCGCGACCCTTTACGCACTTGCGAAATACAACGATGCTCGAGGGCTCAGAGACTGCTGGGGCACCTGCATGCAAACATTCATCGAGTTCCACGACCGACTGCACAAAGAGTGCTCATACTACTCGAGGCACATCGGCCATCTGAAAGCTTTGCTCGAGAATGGTGATTGGCCGAGGGTTGTAAATGGCTCCGATACTGGCCGGGTTCTATTGATGGGTAATGTGGAGATCACAAACGCCTTGGTAATGTATTTGTGTCGGATGATGGATAAAAATGAAGATGCAAATTCGGTGCACAGGCTATCACGAAATCTACCTGACGTGGCTGCAATAAAGTCGTTTCACAATGAACGAATGCTCGCGATGGGAATCTCCTACAATTTAGACAGGCACATAACTGCTCGCGACAGTTATGTGCGTGAATGGCGGGAGGCTAAGAAGCCCAAACACTTCCATAGGATCAAACAGCTTAGGGACGCCGCCATTGCTCATAACCTGCCTCGTTTTGATGCACAGAATGCGCCAACTTATAACGAGGTAATCGAGCTGGCAGAACGGTTGTGTTCAATCGTCGACCTCGCTGGCTACATCGCCAAGTCGACCCGGGGCATTTACCAATCACAGATTGAGAAGGCAGCGCAGGAGACGAGCTTGCTCTTTTCAATCCTGCCAAGCCTTGAGCAACTTGAAGCCGAGTCGCCTGATTGAACACAAAAAACGCGCCCCTCTCGGGACGCGCTTTCAAATCTCGTAGGTCGGGCTTCAGCCCGGCGCGGCCTCACGCGTCAGAGCCCGAATACACTTCCCAGCGCGTCGTCTTCGACTTCGGCGGGCGATTGAGTATCTCCACCGCCATGACAATCGCTTTTGTCGCCCGGCGCCCCGCGCAATTGAGGCAGCGCCACTCGGCCGGGCAACCGGCCCGCGGCCGCGCCCGCGTCTTACCTGTCCCGGACCATGGTCCGGCGCTCAGATGCGCTCCTGCCACCACCCGTGGCTGTGCTGGCAGTGCTTCTGGCCCACCAGCATGATGAGGAGACGCGACGCGAGCCTGTCCTTGGTGCGCCACGCCCGTGAACACAGCGCCTCCGGCGATCCTGTCATGTAGCGCAGCGTGAGATGGTAGAGAGGGGTAATCCGTTTCATGGCTTTGCCCGATTTGCCTGCTGTGAGGCCCGGGTAGCGCGGGGGTGCCACAACTCTGTGACGCTGCCACTTGGGGCAGGCAGGCTGGCGAAAATGTCACACCCTCTGGGCAAGCGCCGCGCCAAGCCCGCGCCCCTCAACGACAAAAGCGCGCCCCGAAGGACGCGCTCTCGAAATCTCACAGTCTGGCGGGGCCTAGGCCTCGGCGCCCTGGTACACTTCCCAGCGCTTCGTCTTCGACTTCGGTGGGCATTCGATGATGCGGACGGTGTCGCCGATCTTGAATTCGTTCTTCTCGTCGTGGGCGCGGTAGGTCTTGGACTTCCGCACCGTCTTTTGCAGCAGCGGGTGCTTGAAACGGCGCTCGACGCTGACAGAGATCGTCTGGTCGTTCTTGTCGCCGGTCACGGTGCCGGTCAGGATACGCTTAGGCATTGTCGGCTGCTCCCGACGCACCAGCGGTGCGTGCATCATTGGTGGCTTTCTCGTTGAGGATCGTCTTCACGCGCGCGGCGTCACGCTTCACCTGCCGCATGCGGGCGGTGTTCTCCAGCTGGCCGGTCGCTTGCTGGAAGCGCAGGTTGAAGGCTTCCTTCTTGAGGCTGGTGAGCTCCTCGCGGAGCTGGTCGGGCGTTTTTTCCCGCAGTTCACTGGCGTTCATCACGCTCTCCTTTTCGTCTCACCGGCAGGCCCTGCCCTTTTGGCGACAGGTCACCCGATTCCCGGTGGGGTCTGATCGAAGCCGCGACTTACGCGCTGCGTCGCGTGCTGGCAAGGGCGGGATTGCACGATGGAGGACAGAGGCAATATTTCGCGCTATCCTTTAAATGCGCGCCAACGCACAGAGCCCCGCCATGGATCCGATCTTTCCGCCCGACATGACGGCCCTCGAAGCTTTCAGCTACATCACGTGGCGCGTTTTTCTGCGCTATGCCGCCTTCGCGTCGCTCGCGTTCTTTGCCTTTTATGTAGTACTGCGCAAACCACTTTGGTTTCGCAAGATCCAGAAGTGCCTGCCGCGCCTGTCGGATTACCGCCGTGACATTGCCTATTCGACCGTCGCAATGGGAATCTTTGGCGGGGTCGCGACGCTGGCCCTCTACACCTTCGACGGCGTCAACAACGTCTATCGCGGCCCGATCGAGGGATGGGGCGCGGTGTGGTTCTGGGCATCATTCCTCTGGATGCTCGCGCTCCACGACACGTACTTCTACTGGGTCCACCGCTTCATGCACTGGAAACCGATCTACCGGCATGTGCACCTCGTCCACCATCGCTCCACGAACCCCTCGCCGTGGACAGCCTATGCGTTTCATCCGCTGGAGGCGGTGTTGGAGGCCTCTATCATCCTCGTCATCGCCTTCACGCTGCCGGTGCACGTCCTCGCTGTAATCCTCTTTTTCGTGTTCCAGATCATCTATAACGTCTACGGCCATCTGGGCTTTGAACTCTATCCCTCTGGGTTCCACCGCACGCGGATCGGGCGCTGGGTGAATACGTCGGTGGCCCATAATCAGCATCACAGCCGCTTTTCGGGGAATTACGGGTTGTACTTCCTTTTCTGGGACCGGGTGATGGGCACGCTGCGCGACGACTACGAGGCGAGTTTCGATGCCGCGACCCAGCCGCGACCAGCGGGCTAATGGGCGCGTGGGGCGACTTTCCTTGGCGCGCGATCGAGGCTAGGAGGCTCGGCCATGAGTATCACCGACCTCTTCGTGACCCGCGTGTACCGCGCCCAACTGAATGACTTCGGCCCCAGTATCGATGCGGCGGAGCTGGAAGCCTCCTGCCGCGGTATCGCGGAGGATGATGAGGCGGGCGAGGCATGGTGCGATGCCAATCACTTCCCGGGCTATACCTCATATGCCTCACTGACAGACCTACCCTGGCGCTTTCCGATCTTTGCGGACGTGGTCAAAGCGCTCGACGCTCACGTGGCGGCCTTCGCGGAGGCCTGCGCCTTCGATATGGGCGACAAGGCATTGGCCCTCGAAGACATCTGGATCAACATCCTGCCGGAGGGGGGCATCCACACCGCCCATATCCACCCGCATTCGGTGATCTCCGGCACGACCTACGTGGCCATGCCCGAAGGAACGAGCGCGCTGAAGCTGGAGGACCCGCGGCTCGCCATGATGATGGCCGCCCCGCCCCGCCGCACGGACGCGCCCGAGGCCCTACGCCAGTTCGTCTACGCCAAGCCCGCCGTGGGCGACGTCCTCCTCTGGGAAAGCTGGCTGCGCCACGAGGTGCCGATGAACATGGCCGAAGAAGACCGCATCTCCGTCAGCTTCAATTATCGTTGGGGCTGAGGGCCGCGAATTTTTTTCAAAAATTCGTGGCACCTCGAGGGGTTCAAGATTTTTGCAGCCCCTCATGGGCCATCACTTCCGCACCGTTGTGGATGAGCCGCGAGCGCCACGGGATGGGATTGCGCAGCGCGAAATGGGCCATGCAGGCATTCTCCGCCTCCTCCATCAAGTCGCGGATCCGCTCTTCCGGCTCGTCGCTTTCGATCAGGACATGGGTCTCGATCCCCTCCATCGACCCCTCGGTCGTGTGCCCAAGCTGTCGCATATTGGAGAGGTTCGTCTTGAAGCCCACCTTCTGCTCTAGTTTCATCGACTTAATCTCGATGCCGCGCGCCGTGTAGATATCCGTCAGATGGGTCATGAGGCAAAAGCCGATCCCGGCACACATGAAAGCGAGCGGCGGCGGCGCGGTATCATCGCCCACCGGCGTCTGCTCATCGCAATAGAGGCGCACCGCGGAGAAGCCGGGGATATTCACCTGCACCGAGCCCGTCTTCTTCTGCCGCCCGGCGGATTCCGCCGTCAGCACCACCTCGAATTCGAGCGGTTCAGGCGGTTTGGCCTTCTTGAAAGGTCTGGACTCAAATTGCGTGGGCTGGGGCAAATCCTCGCCGCGCTCTCCGACGTGATAGTCGCTCATGGTGCACTCCTTGGTTCCAGCGCGCACCATAGCCATCCGCGGGACTTTGGCGAGGGCATCCTGGTGCCGGGTCCGGCGCGCTCCATTCTCCGATTGGTCCTGGGCGTCGCAGTCCAAAGAGGAGCGATGCGCAAAGAAAAACGCGGCCCCGAGGGGCCGCGCTTTCATCTCTCACCGTAGGGTGCGCAGGGCGCACCGCCCGGTTTACCAGTCCTCGCGGAGCACCACGCGGCTCTTGATCGGCAGCTTCATCGCCGCCAGGCGCAGGGCCTCGCGCGCGACGGCATCATTCACGCCGTCGATCTCGAACATCACGCGGCCGGGCTTCACCTTCGCGGTCCAGCGGTCCACGGAGCCTTTACCTTTACCCATCCGCACTTCGATCGGCTTGGCCGTCACCGGCACATCCGGGAAGATGCGGATCCAGACGCGACCCTGACGCTTCATGTGGCGCGTCATGGCACGACGGGCCGCCTCGATCTGGCGCGCGGTGATGCGCTCCGGCTCGAGGGCCTTGAGGCCGTAGGTGCCGAAGTTCAGGTCGGACCCGCCCTTCGCTTCGCCCCGGATGCGGCCCTTATGGGCCTTCCGGAATTTCGTACGCTTTGGCTGTAGCATGTCTCTCTACCTCCCTCAGCGACGGCCGCCGGCACCGCGCGGTGCAGGACCATCCTGAAGCTCTTGCGCCTTGCGATCCCGTGCGGACGGATCATGCTCCATGATCTCGCCTTTGAAGATCCAGACCTTCACGCCGATGATGCCATAGGGCGTCACGGCTTCGGCCAGCGCATAGTCGATGTCGGCACGCAGGGTGTGAAGTGGCACGCGGCCCTCACGATACCACTCAGTCCGCGCGATCTCGGCACCGCCAAGGCGGCCGGCGACGTTCACGCGGATGCCGAGGGCACCCATGCGCATCGCGTTCTGCACGCCGCGCTTCATGGCACGGCGGAAGGACACGCGACGCTCGAGCTGCTGCGCGATGGACTCGGCCACCAGCTGCGCATCGAGCTCGGGCTTCCGGACTTCGACGATGTTGAGGTGCAGCTCGCTGTCGGTCATGTTGGCGACCTTCTTGCGCAGCGTCTCGATATCGGCGCCTTTCTTGCCGATGATCACGCCCGGGCGCGCCGTGTGGATCGTCACGCGGCACTTCTTGTGCGGCCGCTCGATGATCACGCGGCTGACGCCCGCCTGCTTGCACTCTTCCTTGATGAACTCGCGGATCTTGAGATCCTCGAGCAGGAGGTCACCATAATCCTTGGTGTCCGCGTACCAGCGGCTGTCCCAGGTGCGGTTGACCTGCAGACGCATCCCCACGGGGTTTACTTTATGTCCCATTAGGCTTGCTCCTCGATCTGGCGCACCTTGATGGTGAGTTCCGAGAACGGCTTGATGATGCGGCCGAACCGGCCCCGGGCGCGCGGACGGCCGCGCTTCATCGTCAGGTTCTTGCCAACCCAGGCCTCGGCGACGACGAGCTCGTCGACGTCGAGATTGTGGTTGTTCTCGGCGTTGGCGATGGCCGACTGAAGGCACTTCTTCACGTCAACCGCGATCCGCTTTTTCGAGAAGGTCAGGTCCGTGAGGGCCTTTTCCACCGTCTTGCCGCGGATCATGGCGGCCACCAGGTTCAGTTTCTGCGGGCTCGTGCGAAGCATGCGCGTTTTCGCCATGGCTTCGTTTTCGGCCACGCGGCGGGGGTTCTTTTCCTTGCCCATGACTTACTTCCGCTTCGCTTTCTTGTCCGCGGCGTGCCCGTAGTAGGTGCGCGTCGGGGAGTATTCACCGAACTTCTGGCCGATCATCTCCTCGGAGACGAGCACGGGGACGTGCTTCTTGCCGTTGTAGACGCCGAACGTCAGGCCCACGAATTGGGGCAGGATCGTCGAGCGACGGGACCAGATCTTGATGACTTCATTGCGCCCGCTCTCGCGAGCCTTCTCGGCCTTCTTGAGGACATAGCTGTCCACGAAAGGGCCTTTCCATACAGAGCGTGACATGGATTACCGCCCCTTCTTCTTGGCGTGCCGCGAGCGGATGATGAGCTTCTGGCTGGCCTTGTTCTTGTTGCGGGTGCGCTTGCCCTTGGTGGGCTGGCCCCAGGGCGAGACGGGGTGACGGCCACCGGAGGTCCGGCCCTCACCACCACCATGGGGGTGATCGACCGGGTTCATCACGACACCACGCACGGAAGGGCGGATGCCCTTGTGGCGGTTGCGACCGGCCTTGCCGAAGTTCTGGTTGGAGTTGTCCGGGTTCGAGACCGCGCCCACCGTGGCCATGCACTCCTGGCGCACGAGACGCAGCTCGCCGGAGCTGAGCCGGATCTGCGCGTAGCCGCCGTCGCGGCCGACGAACTGGGCGTAGGTGCCTGCCGCGCGGGCGATCTGGCCGCCTTTGCCGGGCTTCAGCTCGATGTTGTGGATGATCGTGCCGATGGGCATGCCCTGGAACGGCATCGCGTTGCCGGGCTTGATATCGACCTTGGTGCCCGCCACCACCTGATCGCCAATGGCGATCCGCTGGGGCGCGAGGATATAGGCCTGCTCCCCGTCCTGATACTTGATCAGCGCGATGAAGGCGGTGCGGTTCGGGTCATACTCGATGCGCACGACCGTGGCCGTAACATCATGTTTTGTCCGCTTAAAATCGACGATCCGATAGAGACGCTTCGCGCCCCCGCCCTTGCGGCGCATCGTGATCCGTCCGGTGTTGTTGCGGCCACCATTCTTGGTGAGACCTTCGGTCAGCGCCTTGACGGGGCGCCCCTTCCACAGCTCCGAACGGTCGATCAGAACCAGCCCACGCTGGCCCGGCGTCGTCGGCTTGTACGACTTGAGTGCCATGTTAACTGTCTTCCGTTTTCAGACACCCCGCGTGCGCGGGGCTATGTAAGCCGGGCGGACCCGGCGGAGTATAGGGCCCCGAAGGTCCCCGGTTTGTCTCGTTTTGTACAAAACTTCAGGCCCGATTGGGCATTTTGTACAAAACTCAGAGGTCCCGGAGAATCCGAGGCCGCCACGAGATGGGCGCGTGTAGCAGGGGGTGGATGGGGTGTCTAGGGGCCTCCAACGGCAAAGAACAGCTCACTAGAATTGTAAAAAAGTGCCATATTGACCGACTTGCTTGCACACAATATGTAAACGGTGGGTAGTCAAGCGCCGGATGACACCAGAGTGGCCTAGCGGTCGCAGGCGGAAACGCAATCATGGTCCGGGGGGCTACCCTACCCAAACTTTCGAAATATCTCCGCTTGGCTCTGGCTCAACGGGGCGCTTGAAAGCATCGGCAACGACTTGAGTCCATAGCTCAAGTAATTTCCGCGGCGGTTGTAAATGTTTTGGGCCAATTCGCTAATGTAGGCTCCCTCTACATTGCCAAACTTGTCTGGCTCGATTGCAGCCGCGACTGCACTAACGCCGCAGTCCGCAATCTGGAGTGCCGCAATCCGAGAGTGGTCCGCAGCCTCCACGCCGTCTATGTCGATCACCGGCCAGTGGATTTCCGTCGAATGATCTTGCTTCAAGCGTCGCAAGTAGCTCTGAAAGTCTGGGTAGCTCATCCCGCCTCTTCGAGAGAACACATTCTTTGCGCGACCATCGCCTTCTTTTACTTTTGAGCGGTGATCCCTACAGAACCAAGACACACGCTCAATCAGAAAACGCGTCAGATAAAAGTAGAGTTGGTTCTTATCTACAAACGACGACGCGTCCGGTGTGTTCTTAAGCCCGAGGACGCATGAAAATCTGAACGCTTTTTTCGCGAGGACCTGACAAGCAGCCCGCCTTTGAGAGTGGTTGAAGTCCTTGAAATGGATGTCACGTCTTTTGCTGCCTGGCCTGCACGCCTGCCTGATTTCGTCCCGCAGTCTAACCAGTTCCAAGTCACGGCTGGCTCTTACGATGCACGCACCAACCACGAGCCATTGTGACGCACCGCCGTCTTTCCCTGGCTCGCGAAAGTTCTTCATCCCGTCATCGCCGGATTCGTCGATGTAAACATTAAAGGAATGTGACATTGCCTAACGGTAAACTTGCGTCTTCAGGTCGGCAACACGGCGATCAGGTATCAACCATATGCGCCGAGAATTGACAAGCCTTGCCATTCGACCCACCTTACAAACATGGCCACAATGAACGTCTCCCTCCCCGATCAGATGAAAGCCTTTGTCGAGGCGCAGTCTGAGGATGGGAAGTTTTCCAATGCGAGCGACTATGTCCGTCACCTGATCCGGCAGGACCAGGAGCGGCAGCAGGCGATTGCGGAGCTGCAGACGCTCGTGGATGAGGCGGAGGCTAGCGGCCCGGCGCAGCCTTGGGACCCAGATGAATTCCTGAAGCGGATGCACGCCAAGCATCGTGTCTGATCTGTCCATCGTCATTCGCCCGCGGGCGGAGGCGGATTTGGACGATATTTGGCTCTACACGGCGCGGGAGTGGTCGGTTTCCCAAGCAGATAGCTACATCATGGGTTTTCACTCCGCTTTCTCGCGGCTCGCGAGCACTCCGGAAATCTCCCGCGAGCGAGCGGAGTTTCAGCCACCCATCCGGCTCTATCAAAGCGGAAAGCGCCATGTGATCTATCGTGTGATGGAGGGCCAACTGCTCATCATGCGGGTGCTACACATCCGCCGAGACTGGCAAGCCGAATTCACAAATTAAAAAGGCCCCACCTCTCGGCAGGGCCCTTCCAAAGCATTTCAACAGCTTACAGCAGCTCCAGCGAGCCCGCGCTCTCGCGGCCGTCGCGGCCGGCTTCGAGCTCGTAGCTGACTTTCTGGTTGTCGGCGAGGCCGGTGAGGCCGGAGCGCTCGAGTGCGCGGATGTGGACGAAGACGTCCTTGCCGCCGCCTTCGGGCGCGATGAAGCCGTAGCCTTTATCGGTGTTGAACCATTTCACGGTGCCAGTGGGCATGCCGTTTCTCCTGTATCAGATCCTGCCCGCGGGATGCGGCAGGGTGGCGTAGTCAGTCACAATCGAGTGCCGAACGCCGGATAACGGAGAAGGGTCGATGGGGTAACGTAGCACGCGCGCTATGCGCTCCCACGCGCGTCCGGTCAAGGGGAAAGGAAAAGGCCCCACCTTTCGGCGGGGCCTCTCTTGTCTTGTCTGCGCGGGCCCGGGGCCCTGCGATCAGAGGCCAGTGGTCACGTCGATCGTGTTGCCCTCTTCGAGGGTCACGTAGGCTTTCTTCACGTCCTTCCTCGTGCCGGGACGGCCGCGGAAGCGCTTTGACTTGCCCTTCGTGATGGTCGTGTTGACCGCCTTCACCTTCACGCCGAAGACGGCCTCCACGGCCTCCTTGATCTGCGGCTTGGTGGAGGCGATGTCGACCTCGAACACGACGGCACCGTGCTCGGACGCCATGGTGGTCTTCTCGGTGACCAGCGGCTTGCGGATCACGTCGTAGTGGTTGGCTGCAGCGCTCATTTCAGGCGGGCCTCCAGAGCTTCGACACCGGCCTTTGTCAGCACCAGCGTGTCGCGTTTCAGGATGTCCATGACGTTGGCGCCCATGGACGGCAGGATGTCGAGCCCCTCGATGTTGCGCGATGCCTGGGCGAAGCCCTCGTTGACCTCTGCACCGTCGATGACGAGCGCGCGCTTCCAGCCGAGGTTCTTCACCTGCTTGGCCAGGGCGCCGGTCTTGCCGTCGGCCTCCGCCGCGTCGAGGATCACGATCGCGCCTTCCTTGGCCTTGGCCGAGAGCGCGTGCATGAGCCCGAGCTTGCGGAATTTCTTCGGCAGGTCGTGGGCGTGGGAGCGCGGCGTCGGGCCCTTGTAAATGCCACCCTTGCGGAAGATCGGCGCGTTGCGGTCACCGTGGCGTGCGCCGCCGGTGCCCTTCTGGCGATAGATCTTCTTGGTCGAGTAGCTCGTCTCCGAGCGCGTCTTGACCTTGTGGGTGCCCTGCTGGGCGCGGTTGCGCTGCCAGCGGACGACGCGGTGCAGGATGTCGGCGCGGGGCTCGAGGCCGAAGAGGGCCTCGTCGAGCTCCACGGACCCGGCTTTCTTGCCGTCCAGTTTGATGACGTCGAGTTTCATTATTCGTCACCCTCTTTCTTCTCGGTTTCGCCGGCTTCGTTGGCCTGATCCTCTGCGATGGACTCCTCGGCTTCCTTCAGCGCGGCCTCCTGAGCGGCGGCGGCCTCCGCGGCGGCGGCCTCTTCGGCGGCCTTGGCTTCGGCTTCAGCGGCGGCGGCGGCTTCCTCGGCGAGGCGCTGCGCCTCACGCTTGGAGCTCATGAGCGCCGCGGGCAGGATCACGTTCTCGGGGGACGGCTTCTTGACCGCGTCCTTGATCGTCACCCAGCCCCCCTTGGAGCCCGGCACCGCGCCCTTGACCATGATCAGGCCGCGGTCGCTGTCGGTCTTGATGACCTGCAGGTTCTGCGTGGTCACGCGGGCCGCGCCCATGTGGCCGGCCATCTTCTTGCCCTTGAAGACCTTGCCCGGGTCCTGACACTGGCCCGTGGAGCCGTGGGAGCGGTGGGAGATCGACACACCGTGGGAGGCGCGGAGGCCGCCGAAATTG
>JBCBHO010000002.1:0-820901 GCA_038525525.1 Pseudomonadota bacterium
CGTTAAGGGTTGGTTAACACCGTGGAAAGAGGGCCCAGCGTATTTGCTTCCTCGCCAAGAACATGGTACGATAAAGTAGTATGAAGTAAGATGAAGGAGTATCTTCATGAGCATGGTGAAGAAAAGCATTACGGTCACAGACCAGCAGGACGCATTCATTCAGGCGCAGATTGCATCGGGCCGATACGCGTCGGACAGCGAAATCATCCGCGAAGCTTTGCGTGAAAAAGAACACCGCATTGCGGAGATCGACATGCTGCGCGCGAAGCTGGTTGCGTCTGAGCAAAGCGGGTTCAGCGACCGCACGGCGGAACAGGTTAGAAACGACGCAAAAGACCGCCTGAGACGTGACGAAACTTAATCTCCGCATCACCGCTGTGGCGGCCCAAGACCTGGACAATCTCTACACTGAAGGCTGGACGAGATGGGGGGAAGAGAAGGCGGACGCCTACTTCGAGGGCCTTCTCGCGCGTTTTGAACGTATCTGCGAAACCCCGAAACTCTATGCTCCCGTTGACGAAATCCGGGCCGGATACCGCCGGAGTGTCTACGAAAGCCATGCTATCTACTACCGCATCCAGGATGACACCGTCGAAATCCATGCGGTGATCAAACATCAGGATATCGGTTCACGCCTCTAATAGGCGCGCAGAAGACCTTACCGCTCTATTTCACGGGTAGCACAGTGGGCTTTCTGGCGTTCCGCGCGAGGCTTGAGTTTCTGCCGCTCGAAATGGTGCGCGTAGAGCTGATCAAGAGCCGCCCGCAGGACGTCTTCGTCCCGCCCGCCGGTGGTCTTAGATAGCTCTTCGAGCTTCATGGTCTCGCGGTCGTCAAAATCAACAAGCACGGTTCTGGTCATGATGTTTTCCCTTCCATCATTGAGGTTCAATCTCTGGGCCGCGATCACGATCCTGGTCGCGGTTTGCTCGATGGCGCTTCTCGCGTGCCGTACGGTCAGGTCCGTTAGGTGGAAGCTGGCCGCCTATCTCCAGCAATCGTGCAATATCGCTTCGGAGCGCGTCTAGCTCTTGGTGCTGCGATGACCGCTGCGCCTTAATCCGCGCCTGTAATGCACGGCGCTCTTGAAGCTGCGCGCGGATCACGGCCTGCCTTTCCGCGCGATCACGATCCATCGCGCGTGACGCCTCAATCTCGTTTTGCAGGCGCACTTTCTTCAACGCCCCCGTAATCCAACTCCAGAGACCTTAAATGCCGCGTGGCAGCCGGGCGGCGCGCGCCCGGTCTTCCCTCTGCCAGCGGTCCTTTTGCGAGGCCTTCAGGTTCGCGCGCTTCTTTCTATGACGATCCACCATTTGCTGGCGTTGATACTCCAGAGCTAGTCCTTGCTTGCGCAGGCGTTTTTCTAGCTGCTCTGCGTGGGATTTGAGCTGATCGGTCATGCTTTCGGCCAGCAAAGCCCTTCGCTCTTGAACACTGGGCAGGGCCTTCGGATCGCCAAGCAGATGTTGCAACTCGCGCGATTTGGCGCCGGTGAGACGGCCAAGCGAATAGACCTCGCCATGAAGATCGATAACCGCAAAGCCGCGTCGTTCCCCGCGTGCCAGATAGAGGCCTCGTTCACGAAGACGTGCTTCCAGTGCCGCCCGCGAGCCCGATGCGTTCCACATCTCGCGAACCTGCGCTTTCATCCGTTTGGGATCGCGCCCGGCACGCTTTGCCTGTTGCCATTCCGCAAGCGTGAAGTTGAGCGGGTCGCGGGCTTTGCCGTTCTTGAAGCCATTCGGCAAATCCCAGCCATGTTCGAGGAAAAGCTCTTTTGCCACCGCGTTCAGCTTGCGCTTGAAGTGCGGGAGTTCCACCGCCTTCATTTTCTCGGGATCAATGCGGCTCCAAACGGCATGCGCATGTCTGCGCCCTTCCTTTTCATGAAAGACGATGGCCCGTGGTTGGCCGTCCAGACCGAGCCGCGCTTCAATCTGCGCAATGGCCGCCTCAAAAACCTCGACAGGCACGTCTGCAGAGTCCGGCGGGCTCAGTGAGAGGGAAAACAGGAAATTCTTGCAGCGTGTGCCGCGTGCAATCGCCTGCGTCTCCTGGAACGCTCCGGCAAGGTCGTCGGCCAAAAAGCCACGGAGCTCATGCAGATCGACATGCTCATTGTCATGACCGTTCATCAGGTGGCGGGCCAGATTGCTTGCATTACCGCGTTCGGAGCCTTTCAGGATCATGGCTGCGGCTCCTGACGCTCCAAGTCCTGTAGCCCGAGTGCCCGAACGAGTATGTCCCGCATCTCTGTTATGTCGGTGCAGGCCAGTTTAAGCTCTGCCTCCGTATCCGGCGTGACCGGCAACGAGCCTGAGTGTACAGCTTTTGCCAATTGATTGACGTTGGAAGACAGCCGTGACGCGCCCAGCAACGCAAGCAATCGGGCCAGTTCAGCATGGTCTGCAACGGGTTTGGTGCCCCGCCGCTGGACGCTGGGAAGTTCCTGCTTGAATAGAACGGCCATGATGTAGGCTCCAAGCGGAACGCCGTTGGCGGCGTCTTCCAGCTTCGCTCGCTCCTCAAACGTCAGCCGAAGAGAGAACGGCGGCGGCGTTTTGCCCTTTGTTGCCTTGCGAAATTCACGGTGCGGGATCGTCATCGTCGCACCTCAGATCGTCTAGATCAAAGTGCGACAACTGCGCGTTCCATTCCTGGAGCGTGTCGAACAATTGGTTCGACTCCTCTCCAGTCAGGTCCACCACTTCACCACAAGATGTCAGATCGAGGCTGCCGCCAGTGACCGGTAGAGCGCCTCGGCTTCCGCCATGAGCTGGGCGTCGAAGAGATGCGTCGGCGCGTCATCCGATCCCGCGCGGAAGAAGGTGCTGAAATCCTGGTCGGACGCGAGGTTGAGGGTCCCGAGCAGGGCTTGCATCGTCTCGTTTGGCGCGGCGCGCAGGCGGTTCTGATCCACGAGGATGGCGCCCTCGCGTCGGGCCGACACATGGCGGAAGGCAGCGATCCAGTAGGCGAGCCAGTAGTCCGGCATGTCGGGCGCCAGTCCGTCGAAAGCACCCTCGAAACCCAGTCGCTTGTGCAATGCTCCAAACTCGAAATGACCGATATCGGCCATGTACTTTCGGCCAAAATCATCAGTCTTGTGCCGCTCCGTGAAGCGCTGATGTTGCCGCATGAGCGACGCGGCGTGCGCGGCCGGGTGCCGGACGGGGATCACGATCTGCGCGCCCGGGAACATCTCTGGCAAAATATCGAGGCGGGCGATGTTGGCATTGTTCTTGGAAAGATACCGGCCACCTGGCGCGCGGAGCGCCGTGACCTTCTGAAAGGCTTTGCGGAGGGCGGTGGTCTTCTCCGCGTCGGCATCCTTCCAGAGCGGGATCACCGGCCCCTCGTATGCCGCGGGCCTATGCTGGATCCAGTAGACCTCGTCGAACGCCTCGGCGCTGTCGAGATCGATCTCCATCCCATCTCCATGGGCGCGTTCGGTCCGCGCCACCTGACGCTTGCCGGAGAGGGCGTCCCAGAGGATCGGGGCCGTCACGAAAGGCATGTCTCGGTAGCGAAGGGTCGCGGTGCCGGGGACCGTCGCGAGGGCGTTGAGCAGCGCTGTCGTCCCGCCACGCGCCAAGGACGTGACGAAGATCGGGGCGTCCATCTCCGCGGCGTTGATGCGGCGCGCGAAGAGGCGATTTTCGATGCGCGACAGGCCCCGCTGCAGGGCGGGGCTCGCAAAGGCGAGGCTATGGAGCATCTGATCGCCCGCGCCGCTATCCCGCTCCTGTCCGCGGCTCAGGGTCCAGGCCGCGGCACAGGCCACGAGCGACACGACGAGAATGAAGTCGACACGAAGCAGCACGTCGAATGAGGCCGCGCTTGGCACGAGCCCCAGCTGCGCGGCCGCGTAAATAGGTAGGGCCGCGGCACCGAGCGCCGCCGCCATGCGCCACAGGATCGCCCAGGCGCGGCGGAAGAGCGCGAAACCGGCCTGCCGGACGGCGCGCTCCTTGGCATCGTCATCGAGGCTTGGGTCGAACATGGCGGAGAGCCCGCCGGTCACCTCGCCGGCCATGCCGCCCACGACACTCAGAACCCGCGCCCGCCACAGGGCATAGGCAAATCCCGCCACCGCGAGGAGCGCGATGACGAGCGGAGCCATGCTCGCGTCCATGTTAGTCCTGTGCGGCTGCTTTGCGGGCTTTCAGCGCGCGCTTGATTGGGAAATAGAGAAAGCCCGCGATCAGCAGGACGACCCCGGCCAACACGGCGACAGCCGCGAGGATTGCGCCGGCACCGGCGCCAGGGCCCACATAGGCCTGCGCAGGGGCCGCGATGAGCGCGAAAAGAGCGATCAGGGAAAGGTTCTTCATTGCTTTGCCTCCAAGTCGGCGCCTCGGCACGGGCACCGTTCCAGTCGGCAGGAGATAAGCCGTGAAAAGCGCGCATTTTTGCGGTTCGAAATGCGGCGAAATCAGGGCATTTCGGATGGCCACGGGCCTGCAAAGGGGCTGGCTTGGAAACCGCGAACCGGGCATTATCAGCGCAACGACACGTGGCAACACGGCGACCGAGAGCAGCGAGGCATCATGGCAGAAAACCAGGGCGATAGGATCGCGCGCGCGATCTCACGAGGCGCGGGCCTTCTCATCATTGCGGGTCTGATCTACGCGCTGGGGGCACGGGCCGAGCGCAACGATGCCTGGCCGCTGAGTTCCGTTCGAGACGCGACGACGATCATCACCGGCCTCATCCGAGACGGGGAAGTGATCCCGCCCGGCCGCCGCGTGCCCGCCCCTCCCGGCGCGCCGCGCGAGCGGGTCACGTTTCACGATGCAGGCGCGGCCGTGGGCGAGGGTCACTATGCGCTTCTCGGCTGGGACGTGGCCGCGGGGCATTACGGGCTGTTTTTCCACGCCAGCGACGGCACGCTGCTGCACACCACGCCCATCGACGAGATGAGCTTTGATGCGCGCGCCGAGCACAATTCCAACGCGCCCCACGCCATGCAGATGCTCCCCGATGGCTCCGTGCTGGTGAGCTTCGACTGGCTGGGCACGGTCGCGCGGCTCGACGCTTGTGGAAATCCTGTCTGGCAGCGGGAAGGCTTTTATCACCATTCCTTCGAACCCGCCGCCGACGGCGGCATTTGGACATGGTGGGGAGAGCTCACAGCCTACGGTCAGGTTCAGGACATCCTGAAGTTTGACCCGGAGACCGGCGAGGACATCACGCGCATTTCCTTCACCGAGGACGTCGTCATGCGGGACGCGCAATCCGCGCTTCTCTATTCCTTCCTGCCGGGAGCCGCTTTCACGCCCGACGACGAGAACCCGCTGGATATCTTCCATCCCAATGACGCCGAGGAGCTCCTGCCGGAGATGGCAGACGCCTTTCCGATGCTCGCGGCAGGCGACCTCATGCTGTCGATCCGCGAGCTCGATCTCGTGACGATCATCGACCCTGAGACCGGTGAAACGAAGTGGTCTCAACAGGGGCCGTGGCTCAAGCAGCACGATCCGGATTTCCTCCCGGACGGAACGATCTCGGTGTACAACAACAGCCGCTTCCGCCCGAATTCGTCGATCATGGTCATCGATCCGATGACCCGCGAGGTGACGAATCCGATCCCCGGCCTCGACGTGCCCTTCAAGAGCGCCTTCCGCGGCAAGCACCAGCATCTGCCCAACGGCAACATCCTCATCACCATCCCGGAACAGGGGCAGGTGCTCGAAGTCACCGCGGACGGCGCCGTGGCGGTCGAATTCAACAACCCGGCAGCCCGGGAGGGCTTCAACGAGGATATCGTCAACGCGAAATGGTACGCTCCGGGATACTTCGAGACCCTGCCAGCTTGCGGGGGCTAGGCGCATGACCGACTTCAACGTCGTCGTCATCGGTCAGAAAGGCAGGCTCTCCTACGAGGCCGCGCTCTTCGTGGCGTCGCTCCGCGAGTTCTCCCCCGGCTTCCTGGGCCGCGTTTTCGTGGGCGAGCCCCAGCCCGGGCCGGCATGGCCGCAAGATCCGCGCATGACCTCGCCCGGCATCCGCGCACTCCTCGAGGACCACGGGGCCGAGATCCTGCCATTCGACAGCGTGCATTTCGGCGCGGCCTACCCGCCGGGCAACAAGATCGAAGTCTTGAGCGCCCTGCCCGAGGGCGAACCCTTCGTCTTCTTTGACAGCGACACGCTCGTCACCGGTGACCTGTCAGAGGTCCCTTTCGATTTCGAGCGCCCCTCCGCCTCCCTCAGACGCACGGGCACCTGGCCCGAGATCGAGCTCTACGGCCCCGGCTACACGGCCATCTGGAAATCGCTCTACGAGAAGTTCGGCCTTGATTTCGAAAGCTCGCTCGATCTGTCCCAGCCGGACGAGTACTGGCAGCGCTACCTCTATTTCAACGCGGGCTTCTTCTTCGGCTCCTGCCCGCGCCGGTTCGGCGCGCTCTTCACGGAATACGCGACGGCAATCCGGGACGACCCCCCGGAGCCCCTCGTCTGTCAGAAGCTCGATCCCTGGTTGGATCAGGTCGCACTGCCGTTGGTCATCCACGCGCTCGGAGGTGGTCGCGACAGCCTCCCCGCGGGATATCTGGACGGTGAGACCACCTGCCACTACCGCTATTTGCCGCTGCTCTTCGCCCGCGAAAGCGACCGGGTCATTGAAGCTCTGGCTAGGGTCACCGAACCGAATAAGATCAAGAAGGTCTTGAAAGAGCACGACGCCTTCAAGCGCATGATCTACCAAGGCCGCGGCGCGAAAGTGCGAGAGCTCTTCGACCAGGACAACCTGCCGCGCAAGGAGCAGCAGATCCGCAACACGATCAAGCGCGAAGGCTTCTGGATGCGCTAGTGCGCAAAGATCGCTTCATCCCGCGCAAAGCCCTTCAGCTCGATCGGATTGCCTGATGGATCTTCGAAGAACATCGTCCACTGCTCTCCCGGCTCGCCCTCGAAACGGACTTGAGGCGGCAGGATGAAATCCATCTGTGCAGCCTCGAGCCTGTCCGCGACGGCGCGCCAATCCTTGAGCGAAAGCACCACGCCGAAATGCGGCATGGGCACCAGCGCGTCCCCCACCCTGCCGGTCCGCGCGGTGGCAAGTGGCGGCCCGATATGGAGCGAAAGCTGATGGCCGAAGAAGCTCACATCCACCCAGGTTTCAGCGCTTCGGCCCTCGCTGGCACCAAGAAGCCCGCAGTAGAAACCTCGCGCGATCGCAAGATCGTGGACGTTGATCGCCAAGTGGAACGGTGTGAGCATGAGGCCTCTCTTTTCGCATCTCCTAGCAATCGTGAAAGGCGCATCCAACCCGGCTTCGCGCGCTATCGCCGGTCATGGCGCGAATTGTGCAAGCACCGCGCCGTGCGCTTTCAAATTCGATCCGCCTGCGCTAGGTTAAACCAACGTCTGGAGGCGGCACTTTCCTGTGCCAAGTCTTGCTCGGGAGGCCCTTGAGAGCGTGGCGATGTTGCCTGATTTCGCTGTCCATTTCTCGGTCGACGGCATCGCGCTCGACCAGAGGATGCCGCGTGGCTGGGCGCGCCTCGGAGAGGTCAGGTTTTCGAGCGACGCCTTCGTATCGGAGCTCGCCGCACTCACGGCCAAGGCGAGAAAGGCAGCAGAGGCGCACGGGCAAACTTTTGCCTCGAAGCTCGTGCTCCCGAATGACCAACTAAAGCTTCTGACACAGCTCGACGGCGACCCGTCCCGGACCTCCATCGAACGCGCGCTGGAAGGCGCGACCCCCTATCCGCTCTCGGAGCTGAGGTTCGACTGGCGCACCGAGGGCGGGGCCACACGCGTCGCCGCCGTGGCGCAAGAGACCCTCGACGAGGCCGAAGCCTTTGCGACAGAGCACGCGCTTGCACCGGTGGCATTCGTCGCCCTGCCCGAAGAGGGGTGGTCCGGCACCGAGGCGTTCTTCGGTGCAACCAGCGCGGCTGCGGGGGCCGCGCCCTCCCGCGATCCCGATGCCTATGAAGCAGCTGAAGAGAGCATCGCGTCCGCGGAAGAGGAAACTGGCGACGACACGCCGAGCTTCAAGACAGTCCGACACGATCCGCCAGCCGAGACGCGCAGCGATCCGCTTCCCCTGACCGATGCCCTCGCCGTTTCAGAAAACACGCGCCGGGACGCACCCTCCCCCGCGGCTCCAAGGATCGTCCGGCCTTCGGCAAATGTCCCTCATAGTGCAGGAGCGCCTCGGCTCGCAGCGGAGCCCGCAGCGCCGCAACCCGCACGCCGCGAAGCTCCCCCTGTGCGCCAGGACGCGGGCCCGCGCCCCGAGACCGGCACTCCCGCAGGCGACGCCCTCATCGAAGACCGCGCCCGACCGAGATTTCTCGGCCTGCTGCTGACGATCATTTTGATCCTCGCCCTGCTCGCGGTGGCGGCCTTTGCAGCCGTGGATCGCACGGCCTTCGCGCGTCTCTTCGAGCGCGGTGACACCACCGGGGCCGTTCTGCCGCAGGAGCCTGCGCCCGAGGCCGTGGTGATTTCGCCGGCGCGTCTCGAAGCTCCGGACTTCGCGGAGGTGGCACCAGACGGTCCGCGCAGCCGTCCTTCCATCGACCTGGCGTTGATCGCACCCCCGCCTCTGGCGGAGCCGGATGACGCCATAGAACTGTCACTGGAGGTGCCGCCGGAGCCCGAAGAAATCGAAAGGGAGCCGGAACCGGACACTGCGCCTGAACCGCTCGACGGCGAGGCGTTGGAACGCTTCTACGCCGAGACAGGCATCTTTCCCCGTGCACCGGACGCGTCGTCCGCGCCCATGTCGACCGAGCTCGATGCCTTCTACATCACCTCGATTGATCGCAGCATCTCCATGTCCGATCCCGTCGCGCTACCGGCGATTTCCTCGGATCGGGATGATGTCCGGCCAGCGTCACAGGCGGTGCCGCCGCCGCCCGATATCCGCTTCCGCATGGACGGAAGAGGCCTCGTGATCGCCACGGAAGAGGGTGCGATATCTCCGCAAGGCATCACGATCTTCGCCGGTCGACCACCCGTGACGGCGCCGCTCCGCATCCCGGGCGCGGCGGACAACACGGCCGAACAGCTCGCACTGGCTGGCCTACGCCCGCGCGCACGGCCCGAGACCCTCGCCGAAACCACGGAGCGAAGCCAATTCGGCGGGCGCACACGAGATGAAATCGCCACCTTACGCCCCCGGATACGCCCCGAGACGGCCAAGGCCGAGGCGGAGGTCGCGGAACCGGATGCGCCACCGTCGGAGCTTGCGGTGGTCGCGTCGCTCCGTCCCGAGCAGCGTCCGCGCAATATCGCAGCGCTCGTGGAACAGGCGCGCGCCTCCCAACCCACACAGGTCGCCGTCGCCGCGCCCGCCGTGCCGCGGGAAACACGGCCCTCGGGCACGACGCGCGCGTCGGTGGCCCGCGCGGCCACGACGGACAACGCGATCAACCTTCGGCGGGTCAATCTCATCGGCGTCTACGGGACACCTTCTAACCGAAGCGCCCTCGTGCGGCTCGCGAATGGCCGCTTCGTGAAAGTGCAGGTCGGCGATCGCGTGGATGGCGGGCGCGTCTCCGCCATAGGCGAAAGCGCGCTGCGCTACGTGAAGGGCGGTCGCAACATCACGCTCGCCCTTCCTACCGGCTAGACCCGATCTAATATGGCCGGTGTGTCGCGCACCAGCGGCGCACTCCAAGTCGGCGCGCGACGGAGATCACTCCGCCGCCGTTCCGTACTCCCCGTTAGCCATTTCCTCTGCTTCGATGCTTTCGAAGAGGGCTTTGAAATTGCCCTCGCCAAAGCCGTCATCTCCCTTGCGCTGGATGAACTCGAAGAAGATCGGCCCGATGACCGTCTTCGAGAAGATCTGCAGCAGGATCTTGGTCTCGCCCCCGTCGACGACCCCTTCGCCGTCGATCAGGATGCCATGTCGTTTCATGCGGTCGATGGGCTCTTCGTGGTCTTGGACGCGATCCTTGGAAAGCTCGTAATACGTGTCCGGCGGGCCGGGCATGAATTTCACGCCGAGATCGGCGATGGCATCCGTGGCGTCGTAGATGTCACGGGCGCCCACGGCGATGTGCTGAATGCCCTCGCCGTTGTATTTCTTCAGATAGTTCACGATCTGCCCGGTCTCGCCCCGGTCCTCGTTGATCGGGATGCGGATGCGGCCGCAGGGTGAGGTGAGCGCCCGCGACAGGAGTCCTGTGTACTTACCCTCGATGTCGAAGAAGCGGATCTCGCGGAAATTGAAGAGATCGCCATAGAAGCGGAACCACGTCTCCATGTTCCCCTTGAAGACGTTGTGGGTCAGGTGATCGAGATAGTGGAAGCCCACGCCCTCCGGATGGGCCGCCGCCACCCAGTTGAACTCCTCGTTGTACGGGTTCTCGTCGAAATACTGGTCGGTGAAGTAGATGAGCGAGCCACCGATGCCCTTGATGGCGGGCCAGTTCACCGCCTTGCCCGGGCCGTCATAGGGCTCGGCCCCGTGCGCAACGGCGTGGCGGAAGGCGTGCTCGGCATCGACGACCCGCCAAGCCATGGAGGGTGCACAGGGGCCGTGATCCTCGATGAAACGCGCGGCGTGGGAGCCGGGCTCGGCATTGATCACGTAGGTGATATCACCCTGCTGCCAGAGCTCGATCGCTTTCGCCTTGTGCGTGGCGGTGTGCTGGTAGCCCATGGCGCGGAAAATGGCGCGGAGTTCATCCGGGTCAGGATGGGCGAATTCCACGAACTCGAAACCGTCCGTACCAGCTGGATTGTCTTCGGTGATCTTGGCGCGCGGCGCGTCGTGAGGGAACGGACCCATGACTATCTCCTCTGTTTGATGAAGATATGTGCCGCAATCCATGCCGCTTCCGCGCAAATCGAACTTTCAGGGGACGATTATCACAGAGAAATTGCGCATCTGGCGGGCATCTTGCAGACTTTCATCATGACGGCCCTTGATCCGACAGATATCCGGCTTCTCGCCGCCCTTCAGCGCGATGCACAGCTCACGACACATCAGCTTGGCGAGGCGCTCGGGCTTTCCGCTTCGCAAGCCGGCCGCAGACGACAGAGCTTGGAGGCATCGGGCTTCATTCGTCAGTACACCGCGCGGATCGAGCCTGCGAAACTCGGGCTCGACGTGCAGGCCTTCATACAGGTTCAGATGGGCAGCCAGGTCCCGGCCCATGCCGCCGAGTTCCTTCGCACCGTCCGCGCGCGCCCCGAGATCATCAGCGCCTGGACGCTCACGGGTGAGGCGGACTACCTGCTCCGGGTCTTCACCCCCGATCTCGCGCGCCTCAATCACCTCATCCATGACGTGATCCTGCCCATGCACGCGGTCGCGCGCGTCCAGAGCCAGATCGTCATGGACCAGCCCAAAGCCGACGCGGGATTGCCGCTGTGACCGAGTTCCTGTTGCAAGCCACGCTCTATCTCGGCGCCGGCCTCATAGCGGTGCCGCTGGCCGTGCGATTTGGGCTCGGCTCCGTGCTCGGCTACCTCGTCGCCGGGCTGTGCATCGGGCCGGCCCTGGGCCTCGTCAGCGACATCGAAGACATCCAGCACTTCGCGGAGTTCGGCGTGGTGATGATGCTTTTCATCATCGGGCTGGAACTCGATCCGCGGACGCTTTGGGCCATGCGGACCCGCCTCGTGGGCCTCGGCGGTCTTCAGATCGCAGTGACGATCGGGGCCATCATGGCCGCAAGCATTGCCTTGGGCTTTCCCTGGCAGACATCGCTGGCCATCGGGCTCATCTTCGCACTTTCCTCCACGGCCATCGTCCTTCAATCGCTCACGGAGAAGGGTCTCATGGCCACCGGCGGGGGGCGTTCGGCCTTCTCGGTGCTGCTCGCGCAGGACATTGCCGTCATTCCCTTTCTGGCGATCCTGCCCTTGCTTGCGATTGTGCCGGATATCGTTGGCGCCCCTGACGGATCCATCACGCGGACGTTTGATGACGCGGCCGCGGACACGCACAGCGCCGTCTATCTGCTCGATGGTTTGCCACAATGGGGCGTGACGCTCGCCACCCTTGGCGCCGTGGCCGCCATCGCGCTCGTGGGGCGCTACCTGACGGGGCCGCTCTATCACCTCATCGCGAGGACCCGCCTGCGCGAGCTCAACACGGCCTTTGCGCTCTTCATCGTCGTCTCGATCGCCGTCCTCATGAACATGGTGGGGCTCTCCCCAGCCCTTGGGGCCTTTGTCGCCGGCGTCGTCCTTGCCTCGTCGGAATTCCGTCACGAACTCGAAAGCGCGGTGGAGCCCTTCAAGGGGCTCCTCCTCGGCCTCTTCTTCATCACCGTCGGCGCGGGCATCGATCTGGGCCTTCTCGCGTCTGCGCCGGCGACCATCCTCGGCGCAACGCTCGGCCTCATCGCGCTGAAAGGCACCGTGCTCTACCTCCTCGGCTGGGTGTTCCGGCTCCGCGGCAGGGCCCACGCGCTCTTCGCGCTCTCCCTCGCCCAGGCGGGGGAGTTCGGCTTCGTCCTCATCGCCTTCGCAGAGCAGACTCGGGTTCTTCCCGACCGGCTCTCGCAGATCCTTTTGCTCATCGTGGCGCTCTCCATGCTCATGACACCGCTGCTTTTCATCGCCTACGAGCGCCTCGCGCACAGGTTGGGCGATCTCGAGCACCCGGAGCCGGACGAGATCGATGCCGAGGGCCGGATCATCATCGCGGGCGTCGGTCGCTTCGGTCAGATCGTCAATCGCATGGTGCAATCGGCGGGCATGACAGCCACGGTTCTCGACAACAATCTCGAAACGATCCAGCTCATGCGCGCTCTCGGCTTCAAGGGATACTACGGCGACCCGACGAACCCCGATCTGCTGCAGGCCGCCGGGCTCATGGAAGCCAAGGTGCTGGTGGTGGCCGTCGATGATGACCAGGCGGCCAAGACGCTCGTCAGCTATGCCCGGCGGGTGAGGCCCGACCTCCACATCATCTCCCGCGCGCGAGACCGCATCCACACCTATGAACTCGTGCAAGCGGGCGCGTCACAGACGGTGCGTGAGACCTTCGACAGCTCCCTGCGGGCGGGGCGCTACGTGCTTCAGGCCATGGACGTGGCGGAATTCGACGCCTACGAGCATGAAAAGACGTTCTACCGCCATGACCGTCACGTCCTCGCCGAGCTGGCGGAGCTCTGGAAACCGGGCGTGCCGCTTTCCCAAAACAAGGCGTATATCACGCGCGCGAAAGAGCTAGAGCGAGAGGTGGAGACCCAGATCGTCGCCGCCGCGGAAAAAGAGCACTAACCGTCGCTGACGCCTGCCTCCGCGAAGGTGGCCATGCCGGAATGGCACGCGACCGCGCCCTTCACGACGCCCAGCGCAAGCGCGGCCCCGGAGCCCTCGCCCAGCCGGAGACCGAGCGAGAGAAGCGGCTCTTTTCCGATCTTCTCCAGGAGCGCGTGATGCGCGGTCTCCGCGCTTTGGTGACCGGCCAGGCAGTGATCGAGCGCACCCGCCTCGGTCTCTGCGAGGATCGCGGCGGCAGCCGTGCAGATGAATCCGTCGAGGAGCACGGGAATGGAATGGGCCCGCGCCCCGGCGATGGCGCCGGCCATGGCGGCCAGCTCACGCCCACCGAGGCGCGCCAGCATCTCGAGCGGCCCGGCCCCGCCATGCCGATCCACGCCTTCAGACACCACCTGCCTTTTGCGCGCGAGGCCGGTGTCGTCGACCCCCGTGCCGCGGCCGGCCCAGTCGCCGCCGTAGAGAGCGGTGCAGAGTGCGGCGGCCGCCGTCGTGTTCCCGATGCCCATCTCCCCGGTGACGAGGATGTCCGCGTCCGGGTCCACCGCATCCCAGCCGGCGGCCAATGCTGCCACGCATTGCGCCTCCGTCATGGCGGGTGCTGCCGTGAAATCCGCGGTCGGCGTGTCGAGGTCGAGCGCAATCACCTTCATCTTCGCTGCGAACGCGTCCGCCAGCTGGTTGATCGCCGCGCCGCCATGCTCGAAATTCGCCACCATTTGCGCGGTGACCTCCGCGGGGAACGCGGAGACGCCGCGCGCCGCCACGCCGTGGTTGCCTGCAAAGATCAGGATCTGGGGCGTCGCGAGCCGAGGCGTCTCCGTCCCCTGCCAGCCTGCCAGCCAGATCGCGACATCCTCGAGGCGACCGAGCGCACCGGGAGGCTTGGTGAGTTGTCCGTTGCGCGCCTGGGCCGCTTGGCGCGCGGCTTTATCGGGGCCGGGCGCCTCGGCCAGGCGGTCGGCAAATTCAGCGAGGGAGGAGAACTGGGCCATGGATGCCTTCTTCTTGATACGTGCTCCCGGCCTCTTTACCCCTGCCCCAGCGCAGGGCAAGCGGGAGCGAGGCATGGAAAGGACCGAAAGCGTCATCGACTGGCGCGACATTCCTGCGGCGCTCGGTTTCCTGACGCGGTTGCCCATCCCCGTCGATGGAGACTGGGCCGTGGCGCGAGGCGCGAGAAGTGCATGGGCCTATCCGCTCGCCGGGCTTTTCGTCGGGGTACTGCTCGCCGCCATAGCCTTTGCGGCCTCCAGGCTTGGCCTCTCCAGTGCCCTTGCTGCCGCGCTGGGGCTTGCGGCCACGATCGTCGTGACGGGGGCGCTTCACGAGGACGGCCTCGCCGATACGGCCGACGGCCTCTGGGGCGGATGGACGCCCGCGCGCAGGCTCGAGATCATGGCCGATAGCCGCATCGGCGCCTACGGTGTCCTTGCCTTGGTGATCATGGTGCTCACGTCCTGGCTCGCGCTATCCGAGCTCCTTCGCGCGGGGGCGTACTGGGCGATCACCGCCCTGCCGATCACCTCCCGCGCCGTCATGCCCGCGCTCATGGGTCTGCCGCACGCCCGGCCGGGCGGTGTCAGCGCCGCCATCGGCCGCCCCCCGCGCCCAGCGATCTGGCTGGCGGCAGCGCTTGGCCTCGTGGCCCTGCTGCCGCTTGGATGGGACGGGCTCGCGGCAGGCATCGTCATCGCCAGCGTCGCCGCGGGGATGGGCCGTCTCGCGCTCGCGAAGATTGGTGGGCAGACCGGGGACATCCTCGGCGCGGCGCAGCAAATCTCCCAGCTCGCCGGCTGGCTGACCCTCGCGGCCCTGCTCTAACGAAAAAAGGCACCCGAACCGGGCGCCTTTTCAAGAATTGTATGGATGGCTCGCCTAGGCGGCGGCGCGCGACGTAAGGACCTCTGCGACCTCCTCGCCGGCGACAGCCTCCTCGGCTCCGTTCACGGCGGCAATCTCGCGCGTAAGACGCTCGAGTGCGGCCTCGTAGAGCTGGCGCTCGGAATAGGATTGCTCACGCTGATCGTCCTGGCGGTGCAGGTCGCGCACGACCTCTGCAATCGCGATGAGATCGCCGGAATTGATCTTCTGCTCGTATTCCTGCGCACGGCGCGACCACATGGCTTTCTTGACCTTGGCCTTGCCCTTGAGCGTCTTCATGGCCTGGCTCACCACGTCGGGCCCGGCGAGCGGGCGCATGCCCACTTCCGTCGCCTTGTGCGTCGGCACGCGAAGCGTCATCTTGTCCTTTTCAAACGAGATAACGAACAGCTCGAGAGAGATCCCCGCGACCTCCTGCTCCTCAATGGAGACGATCTTGCCCACGCCATGGGCGGGGTACACGACGAAGTCGTTCGGACTGAACTCGCTTTTCTTGCTCTTGCTCATATGGGTCCTTCCTCAAGCAATAGCGCCGGTCTTGAGACGACAAATCGCCCTGCACCAGCGGTGACGCTGGGGATGCACGGCGTGAATTGGGTCAAAAAAACCATCCAGTGCGGCAGCAAGGGATGGGTCGGCTACATTTTCATCACTGATTATATAGCACACGAATCAGGAAAATGTAAGCTCTTCTTAAAATCCGCTGCATTCTCAGGGTGTTGCGGGGTTAATCCCCCTCGCCGGGCGCCTCAGAGAAGTACTTCTGAAGCTTGCCCTCCTCCCCGTCGCGCTCGTCCGCATTGGGCATGGGATCTTTCTTGGTAACGATGTTGGGCCACTGGAGCGAATACTTGCGGTTGAACTCGACCCACTTGTCCATGTCCGGCTCCGTGTCGGGCCGGATCGCATCCGCCGGGCATTCCGGCTCGCATACGCCGCAGTCGATGCATTCATCGGGGTGGATCACCAGCGTGTTCTCGCCCTCGTAAAAGCAGTCCACCGGGCAGACTTCCACGCAATCGGTGTATTTGCACTCAATGCAGTTGTCGGTCACCACGTAGGTCATTTAGGTTGCGGTCCTCTTGTCGTGGCGCAGACCTAGTCGTCAAAGACAGAGCCTTCAAGGCGACTAATGGCGCGCCGATCTCGCTTGGTCGGACGCCCGGCCCGATCACGGGCAGGATGCTGCTCTTCGCGCGGCGAGCGCGCTTTTGGCGGCGCGAGATCCTTGTAGAGCTGCTGTGCCTCCGGGGCTGGGCCGCGGCGCGCGCCGATGGCAACCAGTTCGATGACGCGCACATCGCGCTGCTGCTGAAATGTCAGCACATCCCCCGGTGCGATGGCGCGCGATGGCTTCGAGATCGGCGTGGAATTCACGCGAACCTTTCCCTCCGAGACGACCCGCGCAGCAAGCGAGCGCGTCTTGAAGAACCGCGCCTGCCACAGCCACTTGTCGACGCGGATGCTGTCGGTCTCACTCACTCCTTGCCCTTGAGGCCCATGAGGGCCGCGGCGAAGGGATTGTCCGGGTCGAACTTGTCTTTCTTCTGAGGCTTGGCCTCGTAGGTCTTGGGCCCGCGCGCCTGTGGCTTACCACCCTTGCCCTTGGCCGGGCCTTTGCCACGGCCCTGCGGCTTGCCGCCTTTCCCCCGGGGTTTCGCGCCATCCGTACGCGCGCCACGCGGGCGACCGCCGCCCCACGTGAAGGTGAAGAAAACCTCCATCTCCGCCGCGGCGTCTGCCTCGGCTGGCTCAGCAGGCGGCTCCTCGGTTGGCGCGGTCTCCAGCACGGGCGCGGCTTCCTTCGCGGGAGGCGTGGGCGCATCCTGCGGCAGATCGGCGGGCGGCGGTGTGGGCACCTCCCCCGGCGCGTCGCTGGGCGTTTCTCCGGGCGTTTCTCCAGGCGTTTCGCCCGGAACCTCGGAGGGCGGCGGGGCGGGCGGCGTCGGAGGCGGAGCGGGCGGCTGAGGAATGCCGGCATCGGCGTCCTCGACGACAGGCGCGGGCTTTGCGGGTTTCACACGCTCGCCCTTCTCCACGCGGTAGCCAAGGCCCTGCATGAGATCGGCGAATTGCTCCAGCGTCATGCCCGTGATGGAGAGCATGTCCGCGCTCGCTTCGAAGCCGCCGCGCGTGTCCTGGGTCCGGATCATGTCCGCAAGGCGCTCGAGCATGTCGATCCGGATCGCGCGCTCCCCGGCCGCGCGGTAGCCCGCCGCGGTGTGGAACCAGTCTTCGGCACCCTTGTCCGTGGGAATGGACACGAGGCCGGGCGGAGGGCTCTCGGGGAAGACATCCACGCCCTTGGCCAGTGACATGAGCACGAGCCGCAGGCGCGTCGGCGCGGGCTTCAGGAGAAGCGGCAGAAAGATAGTGAACTGCCCGAAGCGCACACCGTGCTTGCGCAGAAGCCCGCGGGCGTCCTGATCGAGGTTCTTGACGTCATCGGCGACGGCCGCGCGGGGCATGATCCCCATCGCCTCGACCATCTGGAAGGCAAAGCCGCGCGCGAGCCCGGTCAAAGCCTCATCGCGCTGCATGGCGATCAAAGGTTCGAAGAGCGCAGCAATCTTGCGATCGATGAAGTGCTGCAACCGGCGCGCGACCTTCTCGGCCAATTCAGGCCCCGCCTCATCGTCGACGAAGGCTTTCACCTGCGGCTTCAACGGGTCGGAACCCTGCACGAGTTTGCCCACGGCCTGGTCGCCCCACATGAGGCCGCCCTGCTCGGTGAAATCGATCTCTGTATCGGGCGCGTTGTAGAAGCGGTCTGTCATCAGGTGGAATTTGGGAGCGAGCGCCTGGAGCGCGGCGGAGCGCAGCGTTTTGGCCTCTCCGGCGGAGGAGCTTTCGTCCTGCCGGAACCGAAAGCCCTCAAGCTTGCCCACCACGTGACCTTCCACGGTCACTTCACCCTGATCGTTCACCTCGGCCAAAAGCCTCTCCTTCTGTTTCAACCGGCGCATGAGGACGCTCGTGCGCCGATCGACAAATCTCGCGGTCAGCGCGGTTTGGAGCGCGTCTGACAGGCGGTCTTCTACGGCACGGGTCTCGCCGCGCCAATGGGATTCGTCCTCCACCCAGCCCGCGCGCTGCGCGACGTAGGTCCATGTGCGAATAAACGCCAAGCGCTTTGACAGCGTGTCGATATCGCCTTCCGTGCGGTCGATCCGGGCGACCTGCCGACGGAACCAGTCATTGGGAATCTGACCCGCCTCGTGGAGATACTTGAAGATCTGCGCGAGGAGCCCGGCATGCTCCGTGGGTGAGATGCCCCTGAAATCCGGCACGCGGCACACATCCCAGAGGAGACGGACAGAAGAGCCGGTCGTCGATCTCGCGCGCACTTCGGCCTCGCTCGTCAGCGCCTTGAGCGCTGCGAGGTCGTCGCTTTCCCGCACCCGTGTGAGCCAGGGGTCGGAGGTGGGCGCTTCCAGGCTCTGGATCAGCCGCTCGGGAGAGCCGAATTCGAGCCGCGAGTTGCGCCATTGCAGCTTTTTCACTGGCGCGAAGCGATGCTCCTGAATGGACGCCACGACCTCCTCGTGGAGCGGGCTTGCCTCACCGGTGACACCGAACGTGCCATTCGTGCGATAGCGCCCGGCCCGTCCGGCGATCTGGCCGAGCTCGCCCGCCATGAGAGGACGCATGCGCCGTCCGTCGAACTTGTGCGTGCCGGAGAACGCGACGTGCTCCACGTCGAGGTTGAGCCCCATGCCGATAGCGTCGGTGGCGACCATGAAGTCCACGTCACCGTTCTGGTAGAGCTCGACCTGCGCGTTCCGCGTACGGGGGCTGAGCGCGCCCATGACCACGGCGGCTCCGCCCCGCTGACGTTTCAGAAGCTCGGCGATGGCATAGACATTCTCCACGCTGAAACTCACCACCGCCGACCGGGGCCGCATGCGGGAGAGCTTCTTTTCGCCCGTATACGTGAGCTCTGAAAACCGCTCCCGGCTCAGGAACTGCGCCTTGGGCACCATCGCCGAAATGGCGGAACGCATCGTATCCGCGCCCATAAAGAGCGTCTCGTGCGTCCCGCGCGCGTGCAGAAGCCTGTCCGTGAAGACATGCCCCCGGTCAGGATCTGCGCACATCTGGATCTCGTCGATGGCGACGAAATCGCAGCCGAGCCCCTCGGGCATCGCCTCGACGGTACAGACCCAGTAGGCCGCGCGATCGGGTACGATGCGTTCCTCGCCGGTCACGAGCGCCACGACGGACGGCCCCCGCAACTTGACGATGCGGTCGTAGACTTCGCGCGCGAGGAGCCTCAGAGGCAGCCCGATGATGCCCGTGGGATAGGCGATCATGCGCTCGATCGCGTAATGCGTCTTGCCTGTGTTGGTCGGCCCCAAGACGGCGGTGATCCGCCCCATCTCAGCCATGCGTGCTCCCCCGAGACAGGGGCCAGTCGTTCAAAGGCGCTGGCCCGCCGTCGCTTTTTCCAATCTCTCTATCGTCGCCGATAGGTTTTCGCGGTGGGGATGTATAGCCCGCACGGCATGGTAGACCTCGAGCGCCTCCTCGGGCATGTCGAGCTCTTCAAGTATGACCGCGAGACCGGACATGGCCCCGAAATGCCGCGGCTCCAGCGCCAGCGCGCGGCGCAGATCGGCGAGCGCCGGGCCGAATTTGCCGACGTTGTAGTAGGCCGTCGCCCGTGCGTGGAAGCCCTGCGCGAAATTCGGCGCATGGTCCGTCAGAGCCGTGAGATGCTCGATGGCCGCCTCGAAATCCTCGGCCTGCAGGGCAGCCTCACCGCGCTCCAGAAGCAGGTCCATGGCCGGAGAGCCCGATTTGGACCATTCCTGCCAGATCTTCTGCTCGAGCGGGGCGTAGTCCGTGGGATCCACGTTCTGCAAGCGCTCAAAGAGCGGGTCCAGATCTGTTTGCTGCGCCGCGGCGGGTAGGGAAAACCCGACCCCCATCAGAAGTGCCGCAACGGTATATCGACGGATGTTTGTAAACGTGAGCATGACGCGTTTGAATGTAGCCGAGGGCAGGACAAATACCAGCCTGAGCGAAAGCAAGGAGCAAGACATGAGCATGATCGACACGGCCGTAGCCGCACTGAGGGAGAAGGTGGACGGCGGCTTCGACGGGACCGCGAAATTCGAGATCGCCGACGAGGGCTCGATCATCATCGACCGTGACGGCGTGCGCGCCGACGATGGTGACGCGGACGTCACGCTGAAGGCCGACGCGGATACCTTCAAAGGCATTCTCGAGGGCAATGTGAACCCCACGACCGCATTCATGACGGGCAAGCTCAGCGTCGATGGCGACATGGGCATGGCCATGAAGCTCGCGGGCGTTCTGGGCTAGGCACCATGGAGGCGGCACCGCTCCATACCGATGTCGCCGAAGGGCCCGACGGCGGGTCAGCCCATTGGCTGCTCGCCTCCGACGGCCTCCGGATCAGGATCGGCGTCTGGCCCGAGGGCGGGATGCACGGGACGGTGTTCATCTTTCCGGGGCGGACGGAATACGTCGAAAAATACGGTCGATCGGCGGCCGAACTGAAAACGCGCGGCTTTGCGACCGTGGCCGTGGACTGGCGCGGCCAGGGGATCGCGGATCGCATGCTCGAAGACGGCCGGATCGGCCATGTCATGCGCTTCGGCGACTACCAGCACGATGTTGCCGCCGTGATGGACGCGGCGCGCCAGCTCGACTTGCCGCGGCCGTGGTTCCTCCTCGGCCATTCCATGGGCGGATGCATCGGCCTCAGGGCCGTGCTCGACGGCCTCGACGTCGCCGCCTGTGCGTTTTCGGCACCGATGTGGGGCGTTCAGATTTCGGCCGGCCTCAGGCCCGTGGCGTGGACGCTGAGCTCGGTCCTGCCGCCCATCGGGCTCGGCAACATGAAATCTCCGGGCACAAAAGACATCGTCTACGTGCTCGACGGCGAATTCGAGGACAACACGCTCACCAACGATCGCGAAACGTGGGAGTACATGGCGCGGCAGGCACGGGCGCATCCCGAGATCGCGCTAGGCTCGCCCTCGATCATCTGGCTGCGTGAGGCCCTCAGGGAGATGCGCACCCTCTCCACACGGCCCTCGCCTGACATGCCAGGGCTGTGCTTGCTCGGCACCAACGAACGCATCGTCGATCCTGCGCGCATCAAGCGGCGCATGGAGGAATGGCCCGGCGGTCGGCTCATCGAATTCAAGGATGCCGAGCACGAGGTCATGATGGAGGAGCCCGAAGTGCGCCGGGCGGTGTTCGACGCGTGCGCGGAGCACTTCAAAGCGGCCACGTTGGCCAAGGCCTCCTGACCTAACCCTTGATCTTGTGAACGCCCATGGCCTCCGCGGCGGCCCCCGCCCGGAGCCAGTTGTGCTCGGACGCGATGAAGAAGACCGTCAGACCGTGATGCACGAGGCTTTCTGCCTGCACCGCGTTTCCGACAAAGGTCATGTACGCCTTGCCATGTGCCTTGGCGGCTGCGCCACAGGCCGCATAGGCCGCGGCCAATTCGTCTGAGCTTTGGTCGCGTTTGCCGTATCCCACCGACAGGTCCGCGGGCCCGAGGAAGAGCCCGTCCACGCCCGGCGTGGCCGCGATGGCGTCGACGGCCTCCACGCCAGCAGGCTCCTCGATCTGCGCGATGAGAATCGTCTCCGACGTCTGATCGAGGATCTCTGGCATCTTGCGGGTGGCAAATCCGGCCCAGCGCGTCGAGCCGGCATAGCCGCGACCGCCCAGCCCGAAATGCCCCGCTTTCGCCAGCGCCGCCGCCTTCTCCGCGATATCCACATGGGGCGCGACGATCCCCACGGCTCCGGCGTCGAGGGCTTGCAGGATATCCGGCGCAGTATTCGCACCGGGGCGCACGAGGATAGGAAAATCAAGCGCCCGCCCGATGGCGAGGCACATGTCCATCCGCGCGCGGTCAAACGGGGCGTGCTCGGCATCGAGGCAGAGGAAATCGAGGCCGGAGCCGGCGAGCACCTCCACGAGTTCGTAGGCCGGTGTCTTCAGGAAGGTGCCCGCGAGCATCTCCCCGGCCATCATGCGGCTCTTGAAATCTGAAATGCCCATGGTGCCCTCCCTCTGACCGGGGCGAGAGCATCACGGGCGGCTCCGCTTGGCAAGCGCCCTTGGCCTGCTACCCTAGGGCCATGGTTTTGAGCTTCACGGATCGCGGGATCTACTGCGCGGCGGGCGATTTCTACATCGATCCGTGGCGCCCGGTGGACCGCGCGCTCATCACCCATGGCCATGCCGATCACGCGCGGCCGGGCATGGGGCGCTATCTCAGCACGGACGGCGCGGCCCCGGTCATCCGCTACCGCCTCGGAGATATCGCGCTCGACACCGTGGCCTACGGCGAAGTGCGGCGCATCGGCGATGCGGAGGTCAGCTTCTTCCCGGCGGGCCACGTGCCGGGCTCGGCGCAGATCCGCGTGGAAGTGGCCGGTGAGGTCTGGGTCGCTTCGGGCGATTACAAGGTGGTCGACGATGGGCTCTCGGAGCCCTTCGAGCCCGTGCCATGCCACGCCTTCATCACCGAATGCACCTTTGGCCTCCCCGTCTTCAATTGGACGCCCGAACCGCAGGTCCGCGCATCGCTCAACGCGTGGTGGCGCAAGAACGCGGCGGAGGGGCGCCCCTCCATCATCGGCGCCTACAGCCTCGGAAAAGCCCAGCGCATCCTTGCCGCCGTGGAGCCGGGTATCGGGCCGATCCTGACCCATGGCGCGGTGGAGAACACGAACGAAGTCCTGCGCAAACAAGGCTACCGGCTTCCCGACACGCTCCGTGTCACGCCGGATCTCAAGGCGAAAGACCATCCTGGCGCTCTCATCGTCGCTCCGCCTTCGGCTCTCGGCTCCTCATGGTCACGCCGCTTCAGCGGCGCGTCTTCCGCTTTTGCATCAGGCTGGATGGCGCTCAGGGGCGTGCGCCGGCGCCGCGCCGCGGACCGCGGATTTGTGATGTCCGATCACGCGGACTGGGCCGGGCTCAACGAGGCCATCGGAGAAACAGGCGCGGAGCGCATCTTCGTGACCCATGGATACACCTCCGTCTTCCGCCAATGGCTCGAGGCGCAAGGCTATGACGCCGCCATCGTGGAGACCGATTACGAGGGCGACAGTCTCGACGCCTCGGACGACACCGCCAACGAGGCCGCATGACCGCAACGTTTCCCTGGGATGGCCAGCCCCGCCACTGGCGCGACCGCGTCATCGCCTGGGGCGCGCAGCGCATCGTGCAGCCCAGCCTACGCCGGGAGGCGAGCTGGGAGAGCCACCGCCGGGGCTTTCGACTCGCTGCCCGCCTCCGCCGATCTTCCCGCGCCAAGGGCATCTCCTGGCGGTCGGTGGCGCTCGGGCCGCTCGGCGCGCTGGAGATCCTGCCCAAGGCCCCGACGCGGCGTCTCCTCTACGTCCACGGGGGTGGGTTCGTGCTCGGCGCGCCAGAGACGCATCTCGTGCTTATGACGCATCTCGCCAAGGCCGCCAATGCCGCCATCCTCGCGCCCGCCTATCGCCTCGCCCCCGAGAACCCCTTCCCCGCAGCCGCCGACGACGTGGAGGCTGCCACAGACGCGGCCCGGGGCTGGCGGCGTGATCTCGGACCCGTTTTTCTCGGGGGAGACAGTGCCGGCGGATGCCTGGCGCTCGTGGCGCTCCAGCATGCGCTCCGGACCGGTACAGAGATCGGCGGCACCGTTCTCTTCAGCCCGGCCACGATCGTCGACCCGGAGCGCCCGGTGCCCGAGGCGAACGACCTGCTTTTCCCCGAGGTCCTGCTGCACCGCATCGGCGCGGCCTATGCCCGCGACGCGGACGCGCGCGACCCGCGCCTCGCGCCCGTCCACGGCGACTATACCGGCGCGCCGCCCACGCTCATCCATTGCGTGAAAGGAGAGTTCCTCGAGGAAGACAGCGATGAGATCGCCGCGCGGCTGGCTGGATGCGGCGCGCAAGTGACCCTCGAGAAAGTCCGGTCCATGCCCCATGCCTGGCACTTCATGGCGGGCTCCTCCCCGCTCGCGGATGACGCCGTGGCCCGAGCCGCCGCCTTCATCGGGGCGCAGCCATGAAGGACTTCGCCGCCCTTTTCACCAAGATCGACCAGACGACGAAGACCTTGCCCAAGGTCGCCGCGCTCAAATCCTATTTCGAGACTGCGCCGGAGGATGACAGGCTCTGGTGCATCGGGCTCTTCTCGGGGCGGCGCCCGAAGCGCACGCTCACGACGCCCTTCCTGCGGGGCTGGGCCGCCGAGCGGGCCGGTATCCCGCTCTGGCTTTTCGAGGAGGCCTATCCGGTCGTGGGTGATCTGGCAGAGACCATCGCCCTCGTCCTCCCGCCGCCGCAGCGCGAGAGCGACCATTCGCTCACCCACTGGATCGGTGTCATCAAGTCATTGCCCGCGCTCGAGGAGGAAGAGAGAAAGGCCATCGTCCTCGCCGCCTGGGACGAGCTCGACACCACCGAGCGCTTTCTCTTCAACAAGCTCCTCACCGGAGGCTTCCGCGTGGGTGTCAGCCAGAAGCTCATGACCCGCGCACTGGCCCAGGCCACCGGTCAGGACGAACCGGTGATTACGCACAAGCTCATGGGCGCCTGGACGCCCGAAACGACGAGCTGGACCCGCCTCATCGAAGAAGACGACCCGGCCGCCGACCTGTCGCGCCCCTATCCCTTCTACCTCGCCTATCAGCTCGACGACCCGCCCGAGGAGCTGGGCCAGCCGGAGGAGTGGCAAGCGGAGTGGAAATGGGACGGGATACGGGGCCAGCTCATCGTGCGGGGCGGGGAGCATCACCTCTGGTCGCGCGGCGAGGAGCTCATGACCGACCGCTTCCCGGAGCTCGCGCAGGCCCGGGATTTCCTGCCCGACGGCACCGTCATCGATGGCGAGGTGCTCGCATGGTCGGGTGGTGCCCCCCTGCCCTTCGCGCAGCTCCAGAAGCGGATCGGGCGGAAGACAGTGCCGAAGAAGCTGCTGGCCGAAGCGCCGGTCGTGCTTCATTCCTACGACCTCCTGGAGCATGGCGGCGAAGACCTGCGCGCGCGGCCCATGGCCGAGCGCCGCGCACAGCTCGAGGCCCTCGTGGGCGCGCTGCCTGAGGGCTGCCCCGTGCAGCTTTCCCCCACCGTCCCCTTCGAGAGCTGGGCGGGCCTTGCCGCGACCCGCGAAGGCAGCCGGGAGGCCAACGCCGAAGGCCTCATGCTCAAGCGCAAGGTCTCGCCCTATCTCAGCGGGAGAAAGAAAGGCGACTGGTGGAAATGGAAAGTCGATCCGCTCGTGATCGATGCGGTCATGATCTACGCGCAAGCGGGCCACGGGAGGCGGGCGAACCTCTTCACCGATTTCACCTTCGCGGTGTGGAAGGGCAATGATCTCGTGCCGTTCACCAAGGCCTATAGCGGCCTCACCGACAAGGAATTCCGCGAGATCACCGCCTGGGTGAAGAAGAACACGCTCCAGCGCTTCGGCCCCGTGCGGCAGGTGACGCCGCACCACGTCTTCGAGATCGCCTTCGAGGGGATCCAGGCCTCCACGCGGCACAAATCCGGCGTGGCGCTGCGCTTTCCGCGCATGAGCCGGTGGCGCAAGGACAAGCCGCTCCATGAGGCCAACACGTTTGACGATCTCACCGCGATGCTCGAGACCTACGGATGACCGTGCGCCGCGCGCACGCCACGGAGTGAGCCCATGCCGCGCGCCCTCATGCCCCCTGCCCCCGAGCGCCCCACGCGGCGCGCGCCAACAGGCGCGGTCGACAGCCACCTCCACCTCGTGGGGAGCGACTTCCCGCTTTGGGAGGGACGCGTGGAAGACCCCGCCGATGACGCGGCGCTCGAGACGTGGCTCGCCCGCTATAGGAGTGTCATGGAGACGCTGGGCTTCGACCGGGCCGTCCTCGTGCACTCGATCCTCTACGGCACCGATAACAGCCTCACGATGGAGGCCGTCCGCAGGCTCGGACGAAAGGCGAAGGGCGTGGGCCTCCTCGCAGACGGCGCGCGCAGCGAGGACATCGCAGCCTTCGCCGAGGCGCGGATGGTGGCGGTGCGGCTCAACTACGTGCATGGCGGCGTGCTGACATGGGACGGCGCAAAAGCGATGGCGCCCGCCCTCGCCGATCACGGGCTGCACATCCAGATGCTGCTCCACAGCCACCTCCACGTGAGCGAGATCGCGGGCGACATCCGCGCGCTGCCCACGCCACTGGTCATCGACCACCTGGGTTGGCCCGACCTCACGCTTGGTGTGGACGATCCCGGCTTCCAAACGCTCCTCGCCCTTCTCGGCGAGGGCCATGTGCACCTGAAGCTCTCCGCGCTCTACCGCCTCTGCCCCGCGCCATACGATGCGGCCGCGCCTTTTGTTCAGGCCGCCATCGCAGCCAACCCCGACGCGCTCCTCTGGGGTACGGACTGGCCCTTCCTGATGCTGGCCGATGCCGCCCAGCCCAGCGCCAACACCCTGCTGGAGGCGTTCGACGCGACCTGCCCCTCGGGCGAGATCCGCGAGAAGATCCTCGTGACGAACCCCGCGCGCCTCTTTGACTTTTGATCCTGCCGGCCAGCCCGCCGCCCCTATTGCTCGAACCAAGGACGCAAAGAAAGGCGCCCCCCAGCGCAGTCTTCGCCAGTGAAAGATGAGGTCCCTCCTTCCATTGGCCCTTAAAAACTCCCGCCGGAGGCATTCCGTCCCCTCCACGCTTGCCCCCGCCCGCGGCAGGCCACACATAGTCCCCCAAGCAATCCGAAAGGCCCTCCATGTATCATGACGCGAATCCGAGCCACGGCACCAAGGACCTCGGCGACCTCCCCGAATGGGACCTGAGCGATCTATACGCGGGCGAAGATGACCCGGCATTCGCGTCGGACATGGCCTGGATCGAGGAGGAGTGCAGCGCCTTTGCCGCGGAGTACGAAGGTAAGCTCGCCACGCTCGACGCGTCCGGCCTCTTGCGGGCAGTTCAGCGCTATGAGGAGATCGACGTCATCGGTGGCAAGCTCATGTCCTTTGCCGGACTGCGCTACTACCAGGTCACCACCGATGCCGGGCGAGCAAAGTTCATGGCCGATGCGCAGGACCGGATGACCGTGGCCACGACGCCGCTCGTCTTCTGGTCGCTCGAATTCAACCGCCTGCCCGACGACCACCTCGCGGGGCTCGTGGCCGAAAACGCCGATCTCGCGCGCTACAAGCCGGTCTTCGACCGCATGCGCGCGATGAAGCCGCACCAGCTCTCCGACGAGCTCGAGAAGTTCCTGCACGATCAATCCACCGTGGGTGCGGCGGCGTGGAACCGGCTCTTTGACGAGACGATCGCGGGGCTCGAATTCGACGTCGACGGCGAGGTTCTGGGCATCGAGGGCACGCTGAACCTCCTCTCCGAGCAGGACCGCGCCAAGCGCGAGGCCGGCGCACGGGCGCTCGCCGCCACCTTCCAGGAAAACGTGAAGATCTTTGCCCGCGTGCACAACACGCTCGCCAAGGAAAAAGAGATCGAGGACCGCTGGCGCAAGATGCCGACGCCGCAGACGGGCCGCCATCTCGCCAACCATGTAGAGGCCGAGGTGGTGGAGGCGCTCCGCAACGCCGTCGTCGCCGCCTATCCGCGCCTGTCGCATCGCTACTACAAGCTCAAGGCCAAGTGGCTCGGCCTCGACACGCTGGAGGTCTGGGACCGCAACGCGCCGCTGCCCATGGAAGACGAAAAGGTCGTGGGCTGGGACACCGCCGAGCAGATGGTGATGGAGGCCTATTCGGCCTTCGATCCGCGCATGGCCGACCTCGCCGAACCGTTCTTCAAGAAAGGCTGGATCGACGCCCCGGTGAAGCCCGGCAAGGCGCCGGGCGCCTTTGCGCACCCGACGGTGACGACGGCGCACCCCTATGTGATGCTCAACTATCTCGGCAAACAGCGGGACGTGATGACGCTGGCCCATGAGCTCGGCCACGGCGTCCACCAAGTGCTGGCCGCGGGTCAGGGCGAACTCCTCAGCTCCACGCCGCTCACGCTTGCCGAGACCGCGAGCGTCTTCGGCGAGATGCTCACCTTCCGCAAGCTCCTCGCCGCTGCCGAGACGCAGGAGCAGAAGAAGGTGCTTCTGGCCGGCAAGGTCGAGGACATGATCAACACCGTCGTGCGCCAGATCGCGTTCTACGATTTCGAGTGCAAACTCCACGCTGCGCGTGCGGAGGGCGAGCTGACGCCCGACGATATCAACGCGCTCTGGATGTCGGTGCAGGCCGAGAGCCTCGGCCCGGTCTTCAATTTCATGGAAGGCTACGAGACGTTCTGGGCCTATATCCCGCATTTCGTCCATTCGCCCTTCTACGTCTACGCCTACGCCTTCGGCGACGGGCTCGTGAACGCGCTCTATGCGGTCTACGAAGAGGGTGGCGACGACTTCCAGGAGAAGTATTTCGACATGCTCAAAGCCGGTGGCTCGAAGCACCACAAGGAGCTCCTCGCCCCCTTCGGCCTCGACGCCTCCGACCCCGCCTTCTGGGACAAGGGACTGAGCATGATCGAGGGCTTCATCGACCAGCTCGAAGAGATGGAAGGATGAGGCGCTCCGACCGAGGCTTGACCGGGGCTTGACGGAGAAAGGGGCGCGGTATGTCAGCGCCCCTCTTTCGATGTCTTCTCGTCCGAGCGACGTGGCGCCTAGGCCAGCTCGATCGTCACCGTCGACCCGACATTGAGCGTATAGCTCGGCACGCTGAGCACGTCGCTTTCGTCGGACGCGCCGGCCACGCCCTTTGCCGCCGTGTCAAAGAGCGAGCCGTGGCGCGAGGAGGTGCGTGTGCAGGCAAAGGGCCGCGCTGGGTCGTCGCTCACGCCGATGGCCGCACCACGGTGCGGGCAGACCATGTTGACCACGAGGTAGCGCTCATCCTGCGTCGCCGCGCCGCCGGAGGCAGCCGCGATCTGCTCCGCTGTGCGGTGCAGCACGCCCACATATTGCACGTTCCCCGTGCCCGAGAACTGCCCATCCGAGGACGGCCGCGACAGCACAGCAAGCTCCCCCGGGGCGAGCGCCGTGATATCGACCGCGCCACCGCCCGAAACATCCACCGTCAGCGCCTGGCCCACCGGCATCTCGTCGCCGAACCCGTCAGGCCAGCCATAGATGGCGGCGTTGAGCACTGCGGGACAAAGGCTCACAGTGGCGGTCGATAGTGTTGCGATCACCTGGCGTCGGCTGAGTGTCTGCATGGGAAAGGTCCTTACTCTTGGGAGGAAACCATGTGCCGGAGCGTTGCGTCCCGGTCGATGAAATGGTGCTTGAGCGCGCCCGCCACGTGGAGCCCGACGAGGCCGAGAAAGACCCACTTCATGGCGTAGTGCACCGTGAGAAACCGCGCGCCCGCATCAGACCGGGCAAAGCCGATATCGACGGGCAAAAGCAGCGCGGAATTGGCGAAAGCAGAGGCGGAGACATAGCCCGTCACCGCCGCGGTGATGAGCGCGAAATAAAGCGCGACCTGCACCGCGCCCGCGAGCGCCTTCTCCCAGACAGCATGGTCTGACGCCCCGCGCGCCGGCGCCCGCAGCTTCACGATCAGCCGCGCGGCGAGGATCACGATCAGCACCTGCCCCGCCACCTGATGCGCCCGGATGGCCGCGCCATCGGCGATCTCGAGGAAATACATCATTCCCGTCACCGCCATCAGCACGACGAGAAGCGCGGTCGCCCAGTGAAATGCGATCTGCGCGCGGGTGAAGGGCTTGGGGCTAGCGTGATCCATGGCGCTCGCGACATCGCGCCCCGGGTCGGGGCCGCGTTCGACTGACAAGATGTCGCGGGCGCGGCTCGTCTCAAGCCTGTCGCAGAAAATTCACGCGCGGTGGCGCCTGCCTAGTCGAGCTCGGTCCAGGGCCAGGGTTTTACCTCGCTCGCCCCGGCTTGGTAACGCGTGGCCTTCGCCACCCAGATCCCCACATCCTCGCCGAAGCCTGCAAGGCGCGGGTTGGGCTTCTTCTGGTCGATCAGGAGAAAGATGAACTGAACCACCGTGATGAATGCGATGAGCGTCTGCGCCAGCTGGATCATCAGCCAGATGATGATCGAGGACACGAAGCGTTGCCCCAGCCCCTCCTCGATCACCTTGTTCCCGCGCTTGCCCGGGGCTTCGGGCATCACGTCGTCGAATTCACCCTTGTCGGCCATCACAGCACCTCACCGATCTCGAGCACGCGGTCGATCATGACCTGCGTGCCGCGCGAAAACTCCAACGGGCAAGGATAGGTGCCCTTGCCCGCTACGGCCGCGCCAAAGGCCTCGACCTGGTTGACGTAATGATTGTCGCCCGGGAAGCGCTCCACGCGCAGGCCCAGATCGGGCTGGTGGAGCTCGATCCGCGCGCCATCGAACACATTGGGATTGAACGGCGCGGTCACGCGGATGAGCCCCTCCGTCCCGTGAAACTCCATCACCTGCCGCGGATGCAAGCGCGTGGAGACATAGGCCGAGTAGGTGACCCCGGACGGCGTGATCGCCTGCACATCGGCGAACGTGTCGAAGTCCTGCTCCATGCGGAGCCGCGCGGACCTGACCTCGGGCTCCTCACCCGTCACATAGCGTGCCGATCCGAAGATATAGACCCCGATGTCGCGCAGCGCGCCGCCGCCCATGCCTGCGGTGTTGCGGATATTGGAGGTGTCCGATGAATTGTCGAAGGAGAAGGCGCCTGCGATGTGGCGGAGCGCGCCGATGGCGCCGTCCGCGATCATGGCCTTCACCCGGTGCCACTGCGGGTGGTGCACGATCATGTAGGCCTCGGCGCAGAGCATGCCGGAAGCATCGCGCGCGGCAATGAGATCATCGAACTCGGACGCGCGCAGGGTGGCTGGTTTTTCCACGAGGACATGCTTGCCTGCGTCCAGCGCCTTCAGCGCCCATTCCACATGCAGGTGGTTGGGCAGCGGGATGTAGACGGCGTCGATACCCGCGTCGGTGATAAGCGCCTCGTAGCCGTCGACGGCCCGGCATCCCGGTGCCACTTCCTGAAAGGGCGCCACCTTTGCGGCATCCCGCGAGGCCACGGCCTGAAGCTCCGCGCCCCGGGCGGCGTGGATTGCCGGGCCCATATGCTCCCGTGCGAATTTCGCCGCGCCGAGTATGCCCCACCTGAGATGCGCCATGTGCCCTCCCTTGCTCACGCTAGGATGCACAAAGAAAAAGGGGGCCGCCAAGCCCCCTTCTTCGATCTTGAGATTTGAGCAAGGATGCGACGCGGAATCAAGCGCTGAGCATGCCCTTCGAGCGCGCCAGTTCGCGCATCCGCTTTTGCAGCTTCTCGAACGCCCGCACCTCGATCTGCCGGATACGCTCACGGGACACATCGTATTGCCCGCTCAGGTCCTCGAGGGTCACCGTTTCGTCGGAAAGCCGGCGCTGCTGGAGGATGTCCTTCTCGCGATCGTTGAGCACGTCCATCGCCTCGGCCAAAAGCTCCCGGCGGGCGGTCATCTCGTCGCGCTCCTCGTAGTCGGTCGCCTGATCGGCGTCCTCGTCCTCGAGCCAATCCTGCCACTGCGTGGCGCTGTCATCCTCGGACCCCACCATGGCGTTGAGCGATGCATCCCCGCCGGACAAACGGCGGTTCATGGAGATCACCTCGTCCTCGGTCACCCCGAGATCGTTGGCAATGCGCTTCACGTTTTCCGGACGGAGGTCGCCGTCTTCCAATGCGCCGATGCGGTTCTTGGCCTTGCGCAGGTTGAAGAAAAGCTTCTTCTGCGCCGACGTCGTCCCGAGCTTCACAAGCGACCACGAGCGCAGGATGTACTCCTGGATGGAGGCCCGGATCCACCACATGGCGTAGGTGGCGAGCCGGAAGCCCTTTTCCGGGTCAAAGCGCTTCACAGCCTGCATCAGGCCGACATTGGCCTCGGAGATGACCTCGGCCTGCGGAAGCCCGTAGCCGCGATAGCCCATGGCGATCTTGGCCGCGAGACGCAGGTGAGAGGTCACCATCTTGTGCGCCGCGCCCGTGTCTTCTTCTTCGACCCACCGCTTGGCGAGCATGTACTCCTCTTCCGGCTCCAGCATGGGGAACTGGCGAATTTCCTGAAGATAGCGGTTCAGCCCGCCTTCGGGTGTCGGTGCGGGGAGGTTTGCGTAATTGGCCATGGTCGGTCCTCCGTGTGTTGTCTTCGCCGAAATGTGACGGCTTTTAACATAGATGTTGCGTGTCCGTTCAGTGTTCAAGACCACGCGAGTGCTGTTGTTTCATTAACGCGAAACTAGACTGTGCGTTTCTGCAAGAAAATGCCCCTCACGCACCCGTGCTGTGCGTTACAGCCGCGATCAGCGCGGCCATGTCGGCGGGAGGCTCGGCTTCGAAGGCAAGCCGGTCCGCCGTCACGGGATGCACGAAGCCGAGCGAAGCCGCATGGAGCGCCTGCCGGCCGAAATTCTTCACGGCTTCAAGACCTTGAGCGCTCAGCGCCCCCGATTTCATCTTGCGCTGCCCACCATAGACGGGATCGCCCACGAGCCCGTGGCCGACATGGGCGAGGTGGACGCGGATCTGGTGCGTCCGCCCGGTTTCCAGTTGGCATTGTAACAATGAGAGAGACGGCGGCTGACCGTATGCCTCGAGCACCCGCGCGCGTGTCACGGCGTGGCGACCCTGACCGTCGAAATAGACGGCCTGCCGCTGACGATCGGTGCGGTGCCGCGCGAGGCCGCTCGTGATCTTCATCACATTGCCTGCTTCGAAGCTCACACCGCGCAAGCCCCTGAGGCGCGGATCCGCAGCCTCCGGCACGCCATGGGCCAGCGCCAGATAGCGTCGCTCCGCACTGTGCGCTTCAAACTGCGCCGCGAGCCCGTGATGCGCGGCATCCGTCTTGGCGACCACGAGGAGGCCTGACGTGTCCTTATCGATCCGGTGCACGATCCCCGGGCGCGCCACGCCGCCGATCCCGCTCAGGCTGTCGCCTGCATGGTGCAGGAGCGCGTTGACGAGGGTCCCGGACGGCGTGCCTGGCGCGGGGTGGACAGCCATGCCCACAGGTTTGTTGACCACGAGTAAATGCGCGTCCTCGAAGACGATCTGGAGGGGGATGTCTTCGGCGGCCAAATCGAGCGCGGCAGGATCAGGCACGACGATCTCGATCACGGCCCCCTCCTCCACCCGGGCCTTCGCATCGGTGGCCACGGTTCCGTCCACGCGAACGGATCCCTCCGCCAAAAGCTTTGCCAGCCGGGACCGCGAGAGTGCCGCTTCCGCTGGCACATCTCGCGCAAGCGCCTTATCAAGACGTCGGGGCGGTTCTGCCCTGATTTCAAAGACAAGCGGCACAGAGGCCATGGCCGACGATCCCCAAGAAGACCCGAACTTGTCGCCCGGCGACGCGGCCAACCTGCGCTTTCTAAGGCGCCTGGTGACCATTCTGACGGCGACGATGATCCTCGGCGTCATAATTATCATCACGCTGCTTGTCATCCGCCTGACGGATGCGCCCCGCTCCATTCCCGCACCCGCGCAGCTTGCCCTGCCCGAGGGCACTCGCGTCATCGCGATCACGCAAACGGCGGAGAACATCCTTGTCGTGACCGAAGCGCAAAACCTCCTGATCTTCGACGCGTCCGGCACGGAGCTCATCCGCGCCATCCAGCTGGCGCCGCCGGGCGAAGGATCCTGAGAAAGGGAGAATGGTACCGACACCCCGGCTCGAACGGGGGACCTCTTGATCCACAATCAAGCGCTCTAACCTACTGAGCTATGTCGGCACGTGGCGCGTGGCATACTGAGAGCCCCCGCCCATTGCAAGCCCGGAGCCGCGCCCGCGCCTCACAAATCGAGCGTCCAGACCTGTTCCTCGAGATCCACCCCAAAGGAGCGGACCGGCACGCTGCTCTCGCACCGAAATCCGCTCCGAGCATAGAGCGCACAGGCCGCCCGGTGGGAGGCATGGGTCCAGAGCGTGAGCCGGCTGTAGCCCGCCTCACGCGCGAAATCGGTGCAGGCGGTGAGCAAGCGCCGCCCGAGCCCCTGCCCGCGCGCCGCCTCCGTCAGGTAGAAAAGGCGGAGCTTCGCCACCCCTTGTGTCGGCCCTTTGACGCAGAAAATTGAGCCTAGTCGCGCCCCTTCCTCGGTCTCCGCGATCCAGCCCCGCTCCCGCGAGGGATCATGGGCCTCGAACGTGGCGAGGATGGAGGCCACAAGCGGCCCGAACGTGTCGTCGAAGCCCTCGTCGCGAGCATAGGCCGCCCCATGCTCGGCGGTGAGCCAAGCCGCATCACTGGCGCGATAGGATCGGAGCGCGACGCCCATGGCATGACCGTCCCCGGAGAGGGCTTGCGGGTCAAGCGCGCCCGGGGATACAAGCCCGCGTCCCCGAGGAGAGGCACCATGGGCATCAACGACGAACGTGACATCGAAGCCAACCTGCAGATCGGCCCCACCGACCAGGGCATGGTGCGCCTGTTCATCGAGGCGGGACGCACGGAAATCCCGATGGATTTCGAGCCAGACGAAGCCCGCGAGATCGCGGAGGAAATCCTCGCTGCGGCCAAGGCGGCAGAGCTGAAAGGTCGCTAGGCCCTACCCCCAGGAGAGAGACAGCTCAGGATCGCGCACTGCGTGGTGGCGAAGCGCGGCGTGCCGCGCGAATTTCTGCACGACGACCTTGCGCCGCGCAGGTGCGAGCTTTGTCTCCGGTCCCATGCGCACGATCTCTGCGTCGTAGGCATCGGCGATGATGAGCCCCGTGTCCTCGGGCAAAAGCTCTGTCGGGAAGGCCTCGTCGACCGCCCAGAAATATCGATCGCACCAGTCGAGATAGCCTTGCCACTTGCCGTCGGATTGGTAGTCGGCGCGCGACGACTTGCACTCCACCACCCAGACCTCGCCCTTCGGACCGAGCGCCATGACATCGACGCGCAGGCCCGATGTGGGGGTCAGTTCTTCCACGGAAACGAAATCGTAGCTTAAGAGATGCCGGCACACGCCCCGCGCAAGGAGCTGCCCCGGCTTGAGCAATGGAGGTTCGAGGGCATGGGTCGACATGACGGAAGTATGCGAACAATTTGTGAACACGCGCAAGGCGGAATTCGCGTCACGCGGTGACGGAGCGGGTCCGTATCGTTCTTTCGTCCGCGGGCGAGAAGCGCACGCCTTCCTTCGTCAGCGCGTGGAGCTCGGCCACCGCGGATTGAAGCTGTCCCAGCTCGAGGTCGCTGAATTCCCGATCCGGGCGCGCAAAACCTGCGACCGTGCGGGAGCCGTCCTCGAGACGCCCTACCGTTGCGCCATAGGCCAGCCCGAACTCCTCGGCATCGGTGAGCACGCCGGCGGGGTCACTGTCCTTAAGGGCGGACCAGCGGACAGCCCCCGTCTCCGTCATGCCCCAGGCGACGACGGGATCCTGCATCACCAGACCGGAGGCACTGTAATGCTCATTCCACTCGGGAGAATACGTCCGGAAAAGATACGTCGGTGCGGCAAATCGTACGTGGAGCCCAATCGCGTAGCCCGCTGGAGCGAGCCCAGCGACCATATCGAGGATGTCTGCGATGCGGCTTTTCATGCTCTTGGCCTTTCTCACAGGCACACCGCAGATGCGTGCCCTCCTCGTGCAGTATCCAAGTACCCCCATGCTGTCGAGACGTGATGCGCACGATAATTGCGTCAGCGCTGCGCCACCTTGTCGGGGGGCCGACTGGGGCCTATGTCAGGCCTCGGCGGGTGCTGCCCTTCTCGTGACGGCTAAATTCCGGTGGCCTTAAGCAACTCCGAGGGAGCTGGCTCTGTCATAGCCCTGGCTATGTTACCTGGCGCCCACCTGTATTTACAGGTCCTCGGGAATTTTGCGCGCCGCACGGCTGCGATGCGGGCCCGCCACTTTTACCCTGCCCTGCGAGGCTTTTGCTTCAGCAGGCACGTTGTTTCGGTCAGCCCTCAGCTGACATGGGGCGCGCCATATTCCCAAGCGACGTCCATGCGGAGGGCACTTGCGTCTCAGGAGCCTGCCGCACCCTCTCGTTCGTCCATCCAGACACCCGTGCGCGTGAGCCAGTCCCGGACGTTGGGGCGCGAGCCGCCATGGTGCAGGAACGCATGCTCCTCCCCCTCCGCCACCCAGAGGGTCACCTCGCGGTCCTCGAGACGATCGAAGACGGCAGTGCTGTCATCGAAGAGCGGATCGTGGGAGGCCGCGATCACGAGGACGGGCGCGCCGGACGTCGGCACATCCGCCTGCACCTGCTTTGGGGCGACGCCGAGCCTTTCATACATCGCGGCGATCGCCTCCGCATGGAGCGCGTCGTGGCCGGGTCCGAACCGCTCGATGGAGGGGGAGGCCGTCACACCGAAGGCGGGATAAAAGGCGACCACGCCCCGCACGTGCACGCATTCGTCCTCCGCGGCCCATAGCGCCATGGCACCCCCCGCGCTATCCCCTGCTACGAAGACGCCGCCCGCCTCCGCGCCCAAAGCGGCCGCAAGCGCCCCGCGCGCCGCGTCTCTTTGCGCGGGGTAGCGATGTTCCGGCGCAAGTGGGTAGCGGACAGATAGCACGCGACGCCCGCTCAGCTTCGCGAGCCAGGCGCACAGCGCGCGATGCGTCTCCGGGGCACCGAGCATCCAGCTGCCGCCATGGAAATAAAGGATCGGGGCGCCCTTGGGCTCCGGCGGCGTGAAGCGGAGCCCGCCCAGCCCCGGACGGGTGTCCTCCGCGATATCCACCTCCGGCGGCGCGGAGGCATCCAAGACGGCACGTTCTGCTGAGTAAGCGGCGCGAAGCTCGGCCGGATCGCCATGGACCCAGTCGAGACCGGTCACGCAAACGCCTCGGGCCGGACCTCCCGGGCCATGTGATCGAGGACGGCGTTGACGAAGCGCGCCTCTTTCCCCTCGGGCGAAAAGGCCGACGCGATCTCCATGAACTCCACGATAACGACCTTGGGGGGCGTCCCGCCCTCCAGCATCTCGGAGCCTGCCGCGCGGAAGAGGGCGCGCAACGTCGGATCGATGCGCGCGATGGGCCATTTCGCCACCAGCGCGCGATGCGTCAGCTGGTCGATCTTGGCCTGCTCGTTGACCGCGCGGTCCACGAGGGCGCGGAAGAGATCGACATCGCCCTCCTGCATCTCGCCCTCGTCATAGACCGCGCCGAAACGATGATCCTCGAATTCCCGCTCCACGGCATCCGCCGACTGGCCCGAGGCCTCCATCTGAAAGAGCGCCTGCACGGCATAGAGCCGGGCCGCGCTCTTCATCTTGCGTTTCTGGTTGTTGGAGAGGGTCATGCGATGCGCGTGGCGTCCGAGGCCTTGAATCCGATACCGCCCTTCGGGCCGCCCCATTTGCGCTGGAGTGCGAGGAGGTGCAAGGCCGCTTCTGCGGCAGCACCGGCGGTGTCGAGGCGATTTGCATCCGCGCGCTCCTCCGCCTGCTCCATATTCTCGACCGTGATGATGCCGTTGCCGATGCAGAGGCCCTGCAGCCCGAGGAGCATCAGCCCGTTCGAGGATTGCTCGACCACGACGTCATAATGCGAGGTGCGGCCCCGGATCACGCAGCCGAGCGCCACGTAGCAGTCGAAGCTCGACATGCGGTGCGCCATCGCAATTGCCGCAGGCAGTTCGAGCGATCCCGGCACCTCCACCGTCTCGAGCGTTGCCCCCACCTCTTCAAAGATCGACGTCACCGCGGCCACCTGCTGCTCGGCGATCTTGGTGTAGTAGGGCGCGATGGCGATGAGGCCCTTCACCGGGTCATCGAAGGACGGCAGCCCCATGTCGTTATCGGAATGTCCCGCCATTAGCCCAGCTCCGAGATCTTGCGCGTGCCCACGATGGAGAGCCCGTAGGCCTCAAGCCCCACGATCTTTGGCGTGGGCGAATTCGTGGCCAGGATGATGTCATGGATGCCGAGGGACGACAGGATCTGCGCGCCGAGCCCGTATTGCCGCAGCGTCTGCGGAGAGACCTCCTCCCCCGCCACGAGCTTCATGTGGACGTCCCGCAGGAGGACGACGACGCCGCGCCCTTCATCGGCGATCATCTTCATCGCGTCCGAGAACTCCGCCGCGCGGCCCTTGGGGCCGGTCCCGATCAGGTCGAGCATGGGATCGAGCGAGTGCATCCGCACGAGCACCGGCGTGCCATCGTCGATATCGCCCTTGATGAGCGCGATGTGCTCGGCGCCCTGCGTCTCGTCGGTGTAGATCTTGAGCCGCCACTCACCGCCGAACTCGGATTGGATGATCTCCTGCGTGCGCACCTTCACGAGGTTGTCGTGACGGCGGCGGTAGGCGATGAGATCGGAAATCGTCCCGATCTTCAGGCCATGGAGCTGGGCGAAGGCGATGAGGTCCGGCAGCCGCGCCATCTCTCCGTCTTCTTTCATGATCTCGCAGATCACGCCCGCGGGGTTGAGGCCCGCGAGGCGTGAGATATCGACCGCGGCCTCGGTGTGGCCCGCGCGGACGAGGACGCCGCCGTCGCGGGCGCGGAGCGGAAAGACATGGCCCGGCGTTGCGATATCCTGGGCGCCCTTGGCGCTGTCGATGGCCACGGAGACGGTGCGGGCGCGGTCGGCGGCGCTGATGCCCGTCGTCACGCCCTCCCGCGCCTCGATGGAGACGGTGAAGGCCGTCTCGTGGCGCGAGGAGTTCTGCGAGGCCATGAGCGGCAGGCCCAGCGCGTCGATCCGCTCACCGGGCAGCGAGAGGCAGATCAGCCCGCGGCCATGGGTGGCCATGAAATTGATCGCGTCTGGCGTGGCCATCTGCGCGGGGATGACGAGGTCGCCCTCGTTCTCCCGGTCCTCGTGATCCACGAGGATGAACATCTTGCCGTTGCGCGCGTCGTCGATGATCTCCTCGATCGAGGAGATCGCATCCCCCCAGGCTTCCTCAACCGGGCCGGGGGTCTCGTAGAGGGTGCTTTCGGTGCTCATCTCGCATCTCCAAAGTAGCGCTCGGCACGCAGGTAGCCCGCGGCGCGCATGGTGGCGCACCAGTCCCGCTCGAGCGTCGTGGAGCCTATGACGAGAACGCCGTCCGCGGGCAAGCGTTTGGCCGCGATGACGCGGCGCAGCTTGTCGCGGGTCACGGGGAAGGTATCGGTGAAAAGCGGCGCGGCGGCGACGTCATCGAGCGCCGGATTGGCCTGCGCAACGGCCCTTGGATCGAGGGGTGGATGCACCATGGCGAGCTTGCCCGCCGCGCGGATCTCGTCGAGCTTCATCGCGGTTGCTTCGGGCACCCGCACCGCGGCGGGTTTCAGCTCCAACGCGTTCGACGAAAAGAGAAAGCCGATCACGTCGCGCCCCGTGGAGGCCCGCACGCCAGCATAGGTCGAATAATCGAGCCCGAGCTCCTTGGCGCGCCTCACCCTCATTTTCAGCACGACGAGCGGCAGCGTCGGCAAGAGGGCCTCCCGCGCTTTCTTCCACTGGTAAGACCGCAGCCGGACACCGCGATCCATCGCGGGGCCGTGATTGTGCCCGATGCCACGGGTCGCCTCGCTCATAAGGCTTCGGCCAGGCGGGCGACGTAGCGGGCGAGCGTGTCGATCTCGAGGTTGACCTGATCGCCCTCCTCCATGTCGCCCCAAGTGGTGACGTCCTTCGTGTGCGGGATCATGTTGACCCCGAAGGTCGCGCCATTCACCTCGTTGACGGTGAGCGATGTGCCGTTGAGCGCGATGGAGCCTTTCGGCGCGATGAATTTCGCCAGCCCTTCCGGCGCCTCGAAGGTGACGCGCGTGCTGTCGCCCTCGTCGCGGATCGCGGCGATGCGCGCGATGCCGTCCACATGGCCGGAGACGATGTGCCCGCCGAGCTCATCGCCCACCTTGAGCGCGCGCTCGAGATTGACCCGGCGCCCCTCGGCCCAGGGCTTGTTGCCGCCGAGATTGGTTTTCGAGAGGCTCTCTGCGCTCACGTCCACGTCGAACCAGCCCTGCCCCTTGTCCACGACCGTGAGGCAGCACCCGTCGCACGCGATGGAGGCGCCCATGTCCACGCTTTCCATGTCGTACGTCGTCTCGATGCGTGCGCGCATGTCGCCACGCTGCTCGACGCTCTTGATGCGTCCGATATCGGTGATGATGCCAGTGAACATGGGGGCTCCTTTCGGGAAAGCAGGTAACCCGCCGGGGGGAGCCCGGCAAGGGAGCGGCAACGCAGCGTCCTTGTGCAGGAGAAGCAGCAAATTCTTTCCGGACGCCCCAAGAGTGACATAAAGAACGGGCAAAACACTGGGCAGGCGAGTGACGTGAGAGAGTTCGTGGGCACAAAGACGCGCAGATTCCTCTTTCTACAGGGCCCCCATGGGCCGTTCTTCCACCGGCTGGGCAAGATGCTCGTAAAGGCCGGGGGCGAGGTCTGGCGCGTTGGGTTCAACGCGGGAGACCGCGCATTCTGGTTCTCGCCGGCGAGCTACCTGCCCTATACCGGCGCACTCGAGGACTGGCCCGACCATTTCGAGGATCTCACCCGGCAAAAGGGCATCACCGATGTGGTGCTCTACGGCGACACCCGCCCGGTCCATGCCACGGCCGTCGCACGCGCCAAGGCGCTCGGGCTCACAATCCATGTCTTCGAAGAAGGCTACATGCGCCCCTACTGGGTCACCTACGAGCGCGGCGGCTCCAACGGGCATTCGAGGCTCATGGGCATGAGCGTGGCCGAAATGCAATCCGCGCTGGAACGGTCCGATCTCGACGTGCCGGAAGCGCCGACCCACTGGGGCGACATGCTCCAGCACGTCTTCTACGGCTTCCTCTACCATTTCTTCGTCCTGACCCGGAACGGGCAGTATCGGAGCATCCGCACCCACCGGTCTCTCCCGGTGGCGAAGGAATTCATGATCTACCTGCGCCGCGTGGTCCTGCAGCCTTTCTCGCGCATCGATCGCGGGCTTTCGACCCTGCGCATCACCCGTGGCGGACACCCGTTCCACCTCGTGCTCATGCAGTTGGAGCATGACAGCTCCTTCGTGATGCATTCCCCCTTCCAGACGATGACGGAGTTTCTCGAGGTCGCGATCAAGGGCTTCGCGGAAGGCGCGCCGCGCCATCATCACATCGTCTTCAAGGCGCATCCCATGGAGAGCGGGCGGCTCCCCATGCGGCGGCTCCTGCGGCGGATGGCACGGGCGCACGGCGTTGCCGGGCGCGTGCACTACGTGCCTGGCGGCAAGCTCGCGCGGCTTCTGAACCATGCGCGCACGGCGGTGACCGTGAACTCGACGGCGGCGCAGCAGGTCCTCTGGCGCGGCATCCCGCTCAAGGTCTTCGGCGACGCCGTCTACGCAAAACCTGAATTCGTGAGCAGCCAGCCCCTCGCCGAATTCTTCGCGGCCCCGGAGCGCCCGGACAACCGCGCCTACAAGGATTACCGCCGCTTCCTGCTCGAAACCTCGCAAATGCCGGGCGGCTTCTATTCAGCCCGTGGCCGGCGCGAGCTCATGCGGCAGGTCGTCGACATGATGCTCGCGAGCGAAGATCCCTACGACGCCTTCCTGAACGGGAGTGCCGCGCCAAGGCAACAGTTGCGCCTCGTGCAGGACTAACCGCGCACCATCGAGCTTCCTTTTTTGCGGGATTCCTGTAGCTTACGAAAAAAAGCTGAGGCAGCATTTCAAAAAAGGGAGTCGAAGCAGTGACTTCTCTCACATCAAAGCGCCCCAACGCATGGGTGCGTGCCACGATCGCATGCTGCGCCGTGGCCCTCGTCGCGTCCTGCGGCTTGCCCCGCTCGGGCCCCACCAAGGCAGAGATTTTCGAAGGCTCGGTGCAGCGGCAAGGCGATGCATTCGTCGTTGTCGTCAATGACCGGGTCACGCGAGCGACGGCCGTCACCCCGGCCCTGGGCTTTACCGAGGACTTCCTGAACGCGACGGACCTCGGCTCCGACACGATCCGGCCGGGCGATGTTCTGGGCCTTACGATCTGGGAAAACGTGGAGGACGGCCTCCTTGCCTCCGCAGGTCAGAATGCCACCGTGCTCGAAGAGGTTCAGGTGGACGGTGCGGGCTTCATCTTCGTCCCCTATGCGGGACGGCTTCGCGCCGCCGGCAACACGCCCGAGGCGATCCGGCGCCTGATCGCGAGCCGTCTCGATGAACAAACGCCCGACCCGCAGGTTCAGGTGCGTCGCGTGGCCGGTGACGGCGCGACCGTCTCCGTCGTGGGAGCCGTGGGAGGGCAAGGCGTCTTTGCCATCGAGCGCCCCACGCGGCGTCTCTCTTCCATGCTTGCGCGCGCGGGCGGTGTGACCGTCGAGCCGGAGATCGCGCAGATCACGATCATTCGCGGGAGCCATCGCGGCACCGTGTGGTTCAACGATCTTTACGAAAATCCGGAAAGCGACATCGCGCTCCGCGGCGGGGATCGCATCCTCGTGGAAGCCGACAGCCGCACCTTCACGGCACTCGGGGCCACCGGCGGCCAGACCCGCGTGCCCTTCGACAGTCAAACCATCAGCGCGCTGGAGGCCATTGCGAGCGTGGGCGGGCTCAATTCCTCCATCGCTGACCCCACGGGGGTCTTCGTTCTTCGGAACGAGCCACAGGAGATCGCAGCCGCGGTCGTGGGCCGGGCGGATCTCGTGGGCACGCAGCGCATGGCCTATGTGCTCGACCTCACGAAACCCAACGGGATGTTCCAGGCGCGGGACTTCGCCATTCGCGACGGGGATACCGTCTATGTCACGGAGGCCCCCTTCGTGACGTGGAACAAGACCATTTCGGCACTGACAGGCTCGCTCGGCTCCGCCAACGCGATCAGCTCGCTGGCCGGCAACTAAGCGCCCCCATGCAAGCGGAGAGAGAGCCGCTCTACGTCTACAATGGCGGCTTTCTCCTTCAGCGGCGGTTGCGCCGCATCCTCTCCCTCGCAGGCTATGACCTAAAGCTGGGCTGCCCCAGGGGCGGCGCGCGCGTGGGCGTCTGGGGCCGGTCTCCCACGGCGCATCGCGGTGAGGCGATGGCCGCACGGCACGGGGCGCCGATCCTGCGCGTGGAAGACGCCTTTCTCCGATCCGTGAAGCCCGGGCGCGATGGCGAGCCGCCGCTTGGCCTCCTCCTCGACCGCGCGGGCGTGCATTTCGACGCGTCCCAGCCGTCGGACCTCGAGACGCTCCTCGCCACGCACCCGCTGGACGACACCGCCCTCCTCGACCGTGGGCGCAACGCGCTCGACCGGATGAAGCGCGCGCATCTCTCCAAGTACAACGCGACGCACCCGGAGCTCGAGCCCCCGGCCCCGGGCTATGTCGTGGTCATAGACCAGACCTTGGGCGATGCCTCCCTCATGGGCGCAGGGCGCGAGGCATTCCAAGAGATGCTCGTCTTCGCGCAGACGGAGCATCCCGGGGCGCGCATCCTCCTTAAGACCCACCCGGAGACGGCGGCGGGCCACCGTGCCGGGCATTTCGGCGCGACGGACGACACAAATCTCATCACGCACTACGACGCGCCCGTCTCTCCGTGGCGGCTCTTTGAAGGCGCGCGGGCGGTCTACACCGTCAGCTCCGGCTTGGGGTTCGAGGCCATCTTCGCGGGGCTGAAGCCCCGCGTCTTCGGTCAGCCCTTCTACAGCGGCTGGGGCCTCACGCAGGACGAGCATCCAGTGCCGCGGCGCGAGCGGACGTTGACCCGCGCGCAGCTCTTCGCGGGGGCCATGGTGCTCTATCCCACTTGGTACGACCCGTATCGCGATGCGCTCTGCGAGATCGAAGACGTGGTCAGCGCCCTCGAGGCCCAGGCCCGCGCCTGGCGGGAGGACAATGAGGGCTGGGTCATGTCCGGCATGCGTCTGTGGAAGCGACGCACGCTCGCCCGGTTCTACGGCGCCCATCGCGCGCCCATCTTCGAGGATGATCCCGCGAAGGCGGAGCGCATCGGCCGCCCGCACATGGCCTGGGCCTCAAAGGGCGCGGCGGGGGCCGTACGCTGCGAAGACGGATTCCTGCGCTCCCGCGGGCTTGGCGCGGAACTCGTGCCGCCGCTCTCTCTCGTTCTCGATGACCTCGGGATCTACTACGATCCCAGCCGGGAGAGCAGGCTCGAACGTCTCATCTCAGGCTCTGCCGACTTGCCGAAGGGCTGCCTCGTCCGGGCCCGCGCGCTGCGCGAGAGCCTCGTCGCCGCGGGCTTGAGCAAGTACAATCTCGGCGGGACGCAGGCCGCACTCCCCGAGGGTCATCGCATCCTCGTGCCGGGGCAAGTCGAAGATGACGCATCCATTCGCCTGGGCGCCGGGGACATCGCCACCAATGCCGGACTTCTCAAGGCCCTCCGCGATGCCCATCCGGAGGCCGTCATCGTCTACAAGCCCCACCCCGACGTGGAGGCAGGGCTGCGCCCCGGCGCGGTCGATGCCGAGGGGCTGGCCGACGTGGTCGCAAGCGGGGCCGATCCCATCGCGCTCATCAACGCCTGTGACGCGGTCTGGACGATGACATCCCTCCTCGGGTTCGAGGCGCTCCTCAGGCATAAGCCGGTGACCTGCCTCGGTACGCCGTTCTACGCGGGATGGGGCCTCACCCGGGACCTCGGCCCCGTCCCTGCGCGCCGCCGGGGGGATGTGACCCTCGACGGCCTCGTCCACGCCGCCCTGATCGAATACCCGCGATACTTCGATCCGCTGACTGGCCTCCCCTGCCCCGTGGAAGTGGCGGTGGCGCGGCTCGCGGCGGGCGCGATCCCCCGCGCCGGCTTGCCGCTCAGGCTTCTGGCCAAGGCGCAGGGCGCGCTGGCCTCCTACGCGCATCTATGGCGCTGAGCGCACCCAGACGTGCTCGATATCCGCGCCGATGCGGCGTGTGCTCTCCAGGCTGAACCGACGCGCTTCGCCCAGACGGTCGAGCCCCAGGGCACCGACCGAGGGCTGCCCCTCGGCCCCCAGCGCCATGCCGGCAGTGTATCCCACGAGCCGGTCCACGAGACCGGCATCGAGGAGGGACGCCGCCAGCGCTCCACCGCCCTCGCAGAAGACCCGCGTCAGCCCCGCCTCGCCTAGAACTTGCGCCATGGCGGAGACGTCGACTTGCCGACCGGCCAAGGGCACAAGCAGCGTCCGCGCGCCGAGCCCGGTCCAGGCGGCGATGAGTTCGCGGTCCGCGTCGGGCCCGTGGCAGATCCAGAGAGGCACCTCCTTGGCCGTCCGCGCCAAGGTGCTGTCGAGGGGCAGATCGAGCCGCCGCGAGGCGACGACACGCACCGGCTGCATCGTGGCCCCGAGCCCGCGGACCGTGAGAGATGGGTCATCCGCGCGGGCCGTTCCGGCGCCGATCAGGACCGCGTCATGGCGCGACCGGGCCCCGTGGACGGCGCGGCGCGCTTCGGGCCCCGTGATCCATTGGCTCTCTCCCGTGGCCGTGGCGATCCGGCCGTCGAAGGAACTGGCCAGTTTCAAGGTGAAGAGCGGCCGCCCTTGCTCGATCCGCGACAGGAAGCCCGCGAGGTCCCGTCTGGCCTCGGCCTCAAGCACGCCCTCGGTCACCTCGATCCCGGCCGCGCGGAGCATTTCGCTCCCCCGCCCGGAGACACGGGGGTCAGGATCTCCCGCCGCAATGACGACCCGCGAGACGCCCGCGGCCACGAGCGCCTCTGCACAGGGCGGGGTCTTCCCATGATGGGCACAGGGCTCCAAAGTGACGTAGACCGTGGCCCCCCTCGCATCGCCGGCTTGGCCGAGCGCCACGACTTCCGCATGGGGGCGCCCACCATCCCGCGTCCAGCCGCGCCCGATCACGCGGCCCTCTCGGACGATGACACAGCCCACCGCCGGGTTCGGCCATGTCCGCCCCTGCCCTCGCGCGCCGAGCGCAAGGGCCAGCGACATGAACCGCGCGTCGCTCACTCTTCCTTGATGGGGGACGGGCGCAGCTCTTCGATGAACTCCTCGAAGTCATCCGCGGCCTGGAAATTCTTGTAGACGCTGGCGAAGCGCACGTAGGCCACCGCATCGATCCGGTGCAGTGCCTCCATGACGATCTCGCCGATCGTGGCGGACGGGATATCCGTCTCCCCGAGGCTTTCAAGGCGGCGCACGAGGCCGGAGATCATCTGGTCGATGCGTTCGGGCTCGATGGGCCGCTTCTGCAGAGCGATCCGGATCGACCGCTCAAGCTTGTCACGGTCGAAATCCTCTCGACGGCCATTCGTCTTGATGACGGTGAGATCGCGCAGCTGGACCCTCTCGTAGGTCGTGAAGCGCCCCCCGCAGGCCGGGCAGAACCGGCGGCGACGGATGGCGGCGTGATCTTCGGCCGGGCGGCTATCCTTCACCTGGGTGTCCACGTTTCCGCAAAATGGGCAGCGCATTCGTCCCTCACTCTCTGCCTCTTGGGGGTTAGCCCCCCTTATCCACAGGCACTATAGGACACGGTCAAAGCTTTGGGTAGTAGGCAAATGCAGCCACTTGATATGGTGGATTACCGATCCGGCTGCCAATGGAGGGCGATCTCGCGACGGTGCGGCCTGCTGCGATGCTCCCAGAGATAGAGGCCTTGCCACGTGCCCAGCATCAGGCGGCCCGCCCGCACTGGGACGGCCAGCGAGACGGGAAGAACGGCGGCCTTGATGTGAGCGGGCATGTCATCGGGGCCCTCCAGCGTGTGCCTGAGGTACGCCATGGAAGGATCGTCCGCCGGGGGCACGAAGCGCTCGAAGAACGCGTCGAGATCCCTGCGCACATCCGGATCGGCGTTTTCCTGGATGAGCAGGGAGCACGAGGTATGACGCACGAAGAGGGTCAGAAGCCCGTCACCCGAGAGGTCCGCGGCGCGGACGACATCGCGCGTGATGTCGATCAGCCCTGCGCCGCTCGTCTCGATCGTGAGGATGTGCGTCGGCAAGTCCGTGTCACTGGGTGAAGCAGAAGGCGAGCATCGCTTCGCTCTCGTCGCCCAGGTGGAGAGCGATGACGTCCGGCAAGGGCTGAAGGGAAATCGCACAGACGTCCGCCTCGGTGGGCGTCGCAAAGGGCAAGGCCGGCGCGGCGGCAAGCTCCGCCTGCGCGGGCGTGAACGCGACGCGCTCTTCAAACTCCTCGATGGGAGCCTTCGTCGCGAGCGCGAGCGTGGGGACGAGGAGAGCGGCGGCTAGGGTCGGGAGCAGCGCTTTCATGGGGCACCTCTGTTATAACGATGCTTGATAAATGGGCGGCAGGCGGCGCCCCGGCAATTAACACCGATGCACATTGAGGTGTTCCCTTGTGCGCGAAGCGTGATGCCATTGGGCCGGATGCAGCGTTCGCCGTCCCCGAGGGGGACCCTTTCCGACCCCGGCGCGTTAGCCCACCAACGACGGAGGCTTTCTATGACAAAATCGATATTCATCACCGGCGCATCCAGTGGCATCGGCGCGGCGACCGCGCGCGCCTGCGTCGCGGCCGGTTGGAAGGTGGGCCTCATGGCGCGGTCAGAGGAGAAGCTGACGGCCCTTCGGGCCGACCTCGGTGACGCCGCCCTCGCGCTGCCGGGCGATGCCACCTCCCTCGATGCTCAACAGGACGCGATCGACAAGCTCGTCGGCGCCTTTGGCCCGCTTCATGCGGCCTTTGCAAATGCCGGCACAGGGCTCGATACGCCGGGCACCGAAGCGGGCGATCCCGCGGAATGGGAAAAGCTCGTCCAGATCAACATCATGGGGCTGCTCTACACGGCCAAGGCCGCGCTGCCGCACTTGAAGGAGACGAAGGGGCACATGGTGCTGACAGGCTCCGCCGCTGGACGCCGGCACATCAAGGGCTCCATCTACGGCGCGTCGAAATGGTTCGTGCACGGCTTCGGCGGCAACCTCGCGGAGGAGATGCGCGACTGGGGCGGCCGCTGTACTGTGGTGGCGCCCGGCATGGTCGACACGCCCTTCTTCTCGAGCCCGAAGCCCGACAAGCTCCAAGCCGAAGACGTCGCAAGCGCCGTCCTGCATGCGCTCGAGGCTGACCCGCGCGCAAACGTTCAGGAAGTTTTCATGATGCCCACCAACTGAGCCCCAAAATCCTTGCGAAGGATTTTGCAAATTCCTTCGCAAGGAATTTGTCAGCCCTGAGAGGAGAGACCATGCCCGACAAACTCGACCCCCGCGAAACCGGCAAGCCCGGCACCACACAGGATCCCAACCAGGCCGATCTGACCGGGATCGATCAAAAACCCGACCGGGACCCCGAAGCCGAGAAAAAGGCCAAGGCAAACGGCGGCATCCCGGGGACGACCACCGATCCGAACCAGGCCAACCGGACCTAAAAGATCGTGTCGCCCTGGTGGTCCACCAGCATCTTGGCCTTCAAGAGCGAGGTCGACGTGGCCTCCTCCTCCGTGGCGACGACGTCGGCCCGCACCATCTCGTGGACCTGCCCATCCTTCTCGATGCGGGCACCCACACGGAACCCGCCCGCGGATTTCACCGGCTGCGGATAGATCGTGTAGCCATTGTGCTCTTCACCTGCGGCCTTCGGCGCTGACGCCTCGCCGCCACCGAAGAGTTTCTTGAGAAACGACATGGGCACCTCGCTTCGGTCAGAGGCCCCGGGTCAGGCCCGGGGCGCGTGGCTCACTGGTCGAGGAAGGAGCGGAGTTTGCGGCTGCGGCTCGGGTGCTTGAGCTTGCGGAGCGCCTTCGCCTCGATCTGACGAATACGCTCGCGGGTCACGCTGAATTGCTGACCCACCTCTTCGAGCGTGTGGTCCGTGTTCATGCCAATCCCGAAGCGCATGCGCAGCACGCGTTCTTCCCGCGGCGTGAGCGAGGACAGCACGCGCGTCGTCGTCTCCTTCAGGTTCTCCTGGATCGCGCTGTCGAGCGGCAGGACCGCGTTCTTGTCCTCGATGAAATCGCCCAGCTGGCTGTCTTCCTCGTCGCCGATGGGCGTTTCCAAAGAAATAGGCTCCTTGGCGATCTTCATCACCTTGCGCACCTTCTCGAGCGGCATCTGGAGCTTCTCGGCCAGCTCTTCCGGCGTCGGTTCGCGGCCGATCTCGTGGAGCATTTGGCGGCCCGTGCGGACCAGCTTGTTGATCGTCTCGATCATGTGGACCGGGATACGGATCGTGCGGGCCTGGTCGGCGATGGAGCGGGTGATCGCCTGGCGGATCCACCACGTGGCGTAAGTGGAGAATTTGTAGCCGCGGCGATACTCGAACTTGTCCACGGCCTTCATCAGGCCGATGTTGCCTTCCTGAATGAGATCAAGGAATTGCAGGCCGCGGTTCGTGTACTTCTTGGCGATGGAGATCACGAGGCGCAGGTTCGCCTCCACCATCTCCTTTTTGGCCTGACGGGCTTCTTTCTCGCCCTTCTGAACCTGCTGCACGATGCGACGGAATTCGCTGATATCGAGGCCCACATAGGTGCCCACCTGCGCCATGTCGGCGCGCAGCTCTTCGGCCTTCTCGCGCGAGCGGTCCATAAACATCTGCCAGCCGCGCCCCGTGCGGCCCGACATCTCGTCGAGCCAAGTGGGGTCGAGCTCGCGGCCGCGATAGGCCTCGATGAACTCGCGACGGTTGATGCGCGCCTGGTCGGCGAGCTTCACCATCGCGCTGTCGATCGTCATCACGCGGCGGTTGATGCCGTAGAGCTGGTCGATGAGCGCTTCGATCCGGTTGTTGTGGAGGTGCAGCTCGTTGACGAGCTCCACGATCTCGGCGCGCAGCTTCTGGTACTTCTTCTCGTCCTTCTCGGAGAAGGAGCCGTCCTCGTTGAGCGTCGCGGAGATCCGCACGTCCTGCATGTCCGAGAGCTTGGCGTAGTCGCGCGCGATCAGGTCGAGGGTTTCGAGCACACGGGGCTTGAGCGCGGCTTCCATGGCCGCGAGGGACATGTTGGCCGCGTCGTCCTCGTCGTCGTCGTCATCGTTGGCGATGGGATTTCCGTCTGCGTCGAGCTCGGGCCCTGCTTCTTTCTTCGGCGCGGCCGCCTCGGCCCCCGGCGCGGGCACCACGGGCTCGTCGACATCGTCGCCCATCTGGCGGCCAAAGGTCGTCTCGAGGTCGATGACATCGCGCAGGAGGATGTCTTCGCCCAGAAGTTCGTCGCGCCAGATCGTGATGGCCTGGAAGGTGAGCGGGCTTTCGCAGAGCCCCGCGATCATCGTGTTGCGGCCCGCCTCGATGCGCTTGGCGATGGCGATCTCGCCCTCGCGGCTCAGCAATTCGACAGAGCCCATCTCGCGCAGGTACATGCGCACGGGGTCATCGGTGCGGTCGAGCTTTTCGGCCTCCGCCCCGCCCAGCGCGACCTCTCGGTTCTGCGCTGTCGTGGCGACCTCGGTGGAGCCCTTCTGCTCCTCCTCCTCGGCCTCTTCGTCCTCGATGATGTTGATGCCCATCTCCGAGAGCATCGACATGACATCTTCGATCTGTTCGGAATTCACCTGGTCGGGCGGCAGCACCTGGTTGAGCTGGTCATAGGTGATGAAGCCCTTTTCGCGCGCCTCCGCGATCATCTTCTTGACCGCGGCTTGGCTCATGTCCACGAGCGGCTCATTGGCGTCGTCGTCTGGCTTTCGGTCGTCGTTCGTATCTTTGGCGGCCATGTCGGGCGTCCCTCCACGAATCAGCGGCTAGCTTGCGCGAATCAGTTCCGGTAGTGATTCGAGCCTGTGTTTACCGTGATTCCTTCTATGATTCTTCACCAAACTACGAGCCCCCTGGCCCGCCCTTGGTGTAGTTCAAATTTTCCAGCAAATCCGTGAACTTACTGCGTTCGTCTCGGTTCAGTTTAGCACCGTTAGGTGCCGTGTCGTATTCGGCAACATCGTCGTCGTCTTGTCGCCCGGCACGGTTGACGGCTTCCGCCGCCTGGCCCAGCCGCCAGGTCAGCCCCTCGTCGGCAAGGCCCTCCAGATCTTCGATGGCTTCCGCCACTTCGCGCGCATGGCCCCGTTGGGCATTCAGCTTGGCGAATTCCTCCGCGAGGCAGAGGCGCGCAAGCTCCAGGTCCCCGGCTGCGCGCACAGCAGGGTTGATCGCGATGTGGGGCAGGCGAAAGAGCTTTTCAATGGCCTCGCGCCCGGCGCGCTGCGCGATCTCGTCGCGCTGTTGCGCCTCCTCGGGAAGCGACAGGAGCAGCGCCTGGAGCTCGGCATGGCTTCCGTCGCAGGGCATGTCCTCGAGTTCGGCATAGAAATCCGGAAGCGCGGCGGGTGTGGCGATGAGCGTGGCGAGGATCGCGGCCTCACGCAGTTCATCCTGGCTCAGCCCCGCGGCCAGCGCCGAGCGTTTCGTGCTGCTCTGGGGCTGGGCCGGGCGGCGGCGGCCAGGGACGAAGGCCTGCCGCGGACCCGTGGCCTGACCGTAGCCGAAGAGCTCCATTCTGAGGCGCTTCACCTCCTCGCCGTAATGGCCGCGGAGTGACGGGTCCTTGATCTGTTTCAGGGCGTCGCGCAGAGACTTGTCAAGCGCGGCCTTGCGTTCCGGGCTGTCGAAGATCTTGCCGTCCGTCTCCCGCCGCCAGAGAAGCTGCACGAGGGGCATCGCGGCCTCGAGGCGCTCCGTCATGGCCTCTGCGCCCGCCGATTTCAGCAGATCGTCCGGATCCTGCCCCTCGGGCATGAGCGCGAAACGCAGCGATTTCGGTGCCTCGAGCAGGGGCAGCGCCAGATCGATCACCCGCATGGCCGCGCGCAGGCCCGCCGTGTCGCCATCGAGCGCGATGACGGGCTCGTCCGCCATGCGCCAGAGAAGCTGCAACTGGTTCTCGGTCACGGCCGTGCCGAGCGGGGCCACGGTGGCGGGGAAGCCCGCCTCGGCCAGCGCGATGACATCCATGTAGCCCTCGGCCACGAGGAGCGGGTGCCCCTTGCCCGCCGCCTCCCGCGCGGGGCCGTGGTTGAAGAGCGTGCGCCCCTTGTCGAAGAGCAGCGTCTCCGGTGAGTTCAGGTATTTCGCATTGTCACCCGGATCCATGGCCCGACCGCCGAACGCGATGGCGCGCCCGCGCGGGTCACGGATCGGGAACATGATCCGATTGCGGAAGGTGTCGTAGGGGTCGCGGCCCTTGTCGGAGGCCTTCACCAGCCCGCAGGCCAGGAGCTTCTCGTCCGCGATGCCCTTCCCCTTCAGGTGATCGCGCAGGTTCTGCCACCCCTCGGGTGCAAAGCCAATCTCCCACCGCTCGAGCGCCTGCCCCGCGAGGCCACGCCCGGCGAGGTAATCACGCGCCGCGGCCCCGGCGCCGCGGCTGAGCTGAAGGCGGAAATACTTAACCGCCTCCTCCATCACGCCCGCGAGCTCGGTGCGTTCGTCGGCCTTTTCCTGCGCCTTGGGATCGCGGGCGGGCATTTGCATCCCCGCTTCGCCCGCGAGGATCTCCACCGCTTCCATGAAGCCGACATTCTCCGTCTCGCGCACGAAGGAGATCGCATCCCCCTTCGCGTGGCACCCGAAGCAGTAGTAATAGCCCTTGCGGTCGTCGACGTGGAAAGAGGCCGTCTTTTCCTGGTGGAACGGGCACGGGCTCCAGAGGTCGCCCTTGCCCTGGTTGGATTTTCGCTGATCCCAGATGACCTTGCGCCCGACGACCGAACCCAGCGAGGTGCGGGCGCGCAATTCGTCCAGGAATCCGGGAGGCAGGCTCATCCTGTGAACTTACCGCAGAGAACCGCGGGTTCAATGCGACGGGGGCAATCCCTCGAAGACCGCGCGGAGCTCACGGGCCAACGTGCCCGCCATCGACCGGAAAACGAGCACTTCGAACTGCTCGAGCTCGGTCCGGATAATGTGCGCTTGCATGTGCCCGACAAGCGAACGCGCGCAGCGCCCCGGTCCGAACGCGAACTCGCGCAGATCGATCGGCGTCAGGTAGGCGAGCGCCTCGACGGCCCGGGTCCCGCTCAGCGCGACGTGGCACCACGCATCCGATTGGTCCGTCACGGCGGTGACCGCCCCGAGCGCGGGCGCGGGCTCCGCCCCCACGAGCAGGACGTGGTCGAGATCGAACCACGCGCAGAACGCATCCCCGCTGCGCGTGACCTCACCGGGCGCAGGCAGCGCAAGACCGTGCGCCTCGCGCAGGGCCGCGTCGAGCCCCTCACGCCGCGCAAGCGAGGCCTTCGGCATCTCCATGACTTCCGCGGCTTTCACGCCGGGCCCCTCCACGGGGAAAAGGCCCTCGCCGGCCATGCGCGCGATGAGCCTAACCACGGAGGCGTCCTCCCTCTGGGTCGATGAAGCACGGCGAGACGACCTCCACCGCCGCGTCGAGACCACGGAGACCATCCCAGAAGCGGATGACCTCCCCGACCCTGTCCTGCCCGCCCGCGAGAAAGCCCAGCGCGATGTGGTGCCCGAGGCTCGGCGAATACGCGACCGAGGTGACGTAGCCCTGATGATTGTCGGCCACCGGTGCCGCGCCCTCATTGTAAAGGTGTGCACCGGCGCTCAGCTCCGCGCCCGGCTCGACGGGTTTGAGCCCCACGAGCTGCTGGCGCGCATCGTCCACCAGCCCGGGCCGCGCGGCCATGGTCTTGCCCACGCAGTCTTTCTTGGCCGAGACCATGCGCGCCATGCCGATGTCGAAGGCCGTGGTGCGTCCGTGGATCTCGGCATGCGTGATATGCCCCTTCTCGATGCGCAGGACGTTCAAGGCCTCCATCCCGTAGGCCCCGCCGCCCAGCGCCTCCGCCTGCGCGACGAGAAGCCGGAAGAGGCTGTCGCCATAACGCGCGGGAACGGCCACCTCGTAGGCATGCTCGCCGGAAAAGGAGATGCGGAAGAGCCGCCCCGCGACACCGGCCACATGGGCCGCCCCGCAGGACATGAACGGCCAGCCTTCATCGTCGATAGGTGCGTCGAGGACCGTGTTCAGAAGCTCCCGGGACCGGGGCCCAGCCACCGCGAACTGCGCCCATTGCTCAGTCACGGAGACGAAGCTCACATCGAGATCGGGGCGCAGGCACTGCGCCACGAATGACAGATGCTGCATCACCTGGCCGGCCGCGGCCGTGGTCGTGGTCATCACGTAATGCATGGGCCCGAGCCGCGCGCAGGTGCCGTCATCCATGACGTGCCCGTCCTCGCGCAGCATGAGCCCATAGCGCACGCGCCCCTCTTTGAGCGTGGAGAACGTATTGGTGTAGACGAAATCGAGGAAGGCTGCAGCGTCCTTGCCCTGGATGTCGATCTTGCCCAGCGTGGACACGTCGCAGACGCCCACGCGCTCGCGAACCATGCGCACTTCCCGGTCGCAGCTCTCGCGCCAATGCGTCTCGCCCGCCTCGGGAAAATACGACGGGCGGTACCAGAGCCCCGCCTCGATCATGGGGGCGCCGCGCGCGACGGTGGCCGCGTGAGATGTGGTGAGCCGCTCGGGCGCGAAGCCCTTTCCTTGCGCGCCCGCGCCCATGGCCGCGATCGTGACCGGCACGTAGGGCGGGCGGAAGGTCGTCGTCCCGGTTTCGGGAATGCCGCGGCCCGTGGCGTCCGCGAGGAGCGCGAGGGCGGCCACGTTGGAATTCTTGCCCTGGTCGGTGGCCATGCCCTGCGTCGTGTACCGCTTCATGTGCTCGACGCTCTGGTAGTTCTCCTGCGCCGCCTGCCGGATGTCCTTCGTGGTCACGTCATTCTGTAAATCGAGCCAGGCACGCCGCGCGGCGCCCCGCGGCGCTTTCACCTCCCAGAGCGCTTCGATCCGGTAGGGCTCGGCCTCTGCATTCGGGGTCTTGAGCTTGGGCCCGTTCAGCCCGAGATCCGTGGCTGCGGCCAGCCCCGCCTCGGCCCCGGATTTCAAACAACCGAACGTGTCCATCACCCCCGCCGCACTGCCTGCCGGGGTGAGCCCTGGGACAGCCCCTTCGGTGGGCACGAAGCTCGCGATGCCCTCGTGCCATGTCGGGCGCCCGTTCATGTGGCAGGTGAGGTGCACGCTCGGGTTCCAGCCGCCGGAGACGGCGAGGCAATCCGCCTCGATCGTAAAGGTGCGCCCGCCCTTGGCCACGGTGATCTGCTCGAGGCCGCGGCGCCCCCGCGTGCCAACGATCCGTGCGCCCCCGTGGTGGGGGATGCCGTCGACGTCGAGCGCCGCCCCCTCGCGGCTGTCGATGATGGCGGCGACGGTGACACCCGCAGCCGCGAGGTCTTTCGCCGTACGGTAGGCACCATCGTTGTTGCAAAAGACGGCCACCCGCCGACCGGGCGAGACGCCGAAGCGATTGAGATAGCTGCGCACGGCCGAGGCCATCATGACCCCGGGGCGATCATTGTCCGCGAAGGCGACGGACCGCTCCAGCGCGCCTGCGCAGAGCACCGCGCGGCGGGTGGAAATACGCCAGAAGCACTCGGTGACGTGGCCATCCGGGCGACGCTCCAGCGCGCCGAAGGTGCCACCGTCATAGGCCCCCGTGACCGTCGTCCGGGTCATGATCCTGACACCGAGCTCTTCGAGCGCCGCGGTCTCGCGTTCGATCCAATCCGCGGCGGGCTTGCCGTCGATGGTCTCCGTCTCGGAGAGAAGCCGCCCCCCGAGCTCCCAGCTCTCATCGGCGAGGATGACATCGGCCCCGGCCTCAGCCGCGGCTCGTGCCGCGCGGAGCCCGGCGGGCCCGCCGCCGATCACGAGGATGTCGCAATGGGCAAAGGCGCGCAGGTAGTGGGCTTCGTTGGCCGCGCCGCTCAGGGCGCCGAGACCCGCCGCGCGCCGGATGAACGGCTCGTAGAGCCCCTCCCAGAAGGCGCGCGGCCACATGAAGGTCTTGTAATAGAAGCCCGCACTCAGGAACGGGGCGAGCCCGTCATTGACACTCAGGAGATCGTATTTGAGCGACGGCCACGCGTTCTGCGACCGGGCGACGAGGCCCTCTGACAGCTCCACCATGGGCGCGCGCAGGTTGGGCTCCCAGCTTGCGCCATCGCCCAGCGTCACGAGGGCATTGGGCTCCTCCGAGCCCGCCGTCAGCACGCCGCGCGGGCGGTGGTACTTGAAGGACCGCCCCATGAGCCGCACGCCATTGGCCAATAGCGCAGAGGCGAGCGTGTCCCCCCGGAAGCCGGCATACTTCACGCCGTCGAAGTGAAAATCGAGCGGCGCGCTCCGGTCGATGCGGCCCTTGCCCTCAACGCGCATGGGCGACCTCCCGGGCCAGTCTCACGCCCCGTATCTCGTGGGTGCGCGTGTCGCGCTCCACGATCAGCCAGGCACCGCAGCCCGCCGTGTGCTGCCAGAGCTCTTCGATCACGCCGGCAAGGTTCTCGCGGTTGTGGAGATAGTCGTCCCACGCCTCCGCGCCCGCCTCCGGGTCCGGACGGTCGAGCAGCGAGAAATGGCCGCGATAGGTGAACTCGCGGATGTCGCGGTCCCCGCAGATCGGACAGGCGATCCTCATGCCGCGCCTCCCCGCCGGGCCCACGAATTTCTTCGGAAATTCGTGACCGCCCTCAGAGGCCCATACCGCGTGCGGGCGTCAGTGGAGATTGTGTTGGGCACCGGTCCCCTCCTCGTCCATGAGGCCCACCCCGGTGCGGAAGCGATCGAGCCGGAAGCCCGCCGCCGGGGCGTGGTGGTTGCCGGTCGCCAAAAGATGCGCCGTGGAAAAGCCCGAGCCCGGCACCGCCTTGAACCCGCCGTAGCACCAGCCGCAATTGAGGATGAGCCCCTCGGTCGGCGTGGTGTCGATCACGGGCGAGCCGTCGGGCGTCATGTCCATGATCCCGCCCCAGCTCCGCAGCATCTTGGCCTTCCCGATCATGGGCATGAGCGTCATGCCCGCTTCCAGCACATGCTCGGCCATGGGCAGGTTCCCGCGGGAGGCGTAGCTTGCATAGAAATCGAGATCCCCGCCGAAGACGAGCCCGCCCTTGTCGGACTGGCTGATATAGAAGTGCCCCATCCCGTAGGTGATGACGTGGTCGATGCAGGGCTTGAGGCCCTCGGAGACGAAGGCCTGCAGGATGTGGCTCTCGATGGGGAGCCGCATGCCTGCCATGGCCGCCGTCTGGCTGGAACGGCCCGCGGTGATGAGCGCCACCTGCTTGGCCTTGATCGCCCCGCGGGTCGTCTGCACGCCCGTCACGACCCCGCCTTCGACGTCGATGCCCGTCACTTCGCAGTTCTGGATGATGTCGACGCCGCGCATGTCGGCCCCGCGGGCGTAGCCCCAGGCCACGGCGTCGTGGCGCGCCGTGCCGCCCCGGGCGTGATAGAGTCCGCCATAGATCGGAAAGCGGGTCTGCTCGAAATCGAGGTAGGGCAGCTTTGCGCGCACGCCCTCGCGGTCGAGGAGCACCGCGTCGTCGCCCTGCGAGAGCATCTGGTTGCCTCGGCGCACGAAGCCGTCGCGCTGCCCGTCCGAGTGGAAGAGATTGATGATGCCCCGCTGGGAATGCATCGCGTTGAAGTTCGTGTCCTCTTCGAGCCGCTCCCAGAGCTTGAGGGAATGCGAATAGAACTCCGAATTGCCGGGAAGCATGTAGTTGGCGCGCACGATCGTCGTGTTGCGCCCGACATTGCCGCCGCCGATATAGCCCTTCTCGAGTACGGCGACGTTGGTGATGCCGAATTCTTTGGCGAGGTAGAACGCGGTGGAGAGGCCGTGGCCACCGCCGCCCACGATGACGACGTCATAGGCCGCCTTCGGCTCGGGGCTGCGCCAATGGGGCGTCCAGCCGCGATTGCCGGTGACGCCCTGTTTCAGGATCTCCCAAGCTGAAAAGCGCATTGTCCTCCCCATCCTCGCTGGGAGGAAACCCCATCGCCCGCGCCGCGCCAAGACCCGCCGCGACACCCCGCGTCGTTTTTGCACGGCGTTTGCCGTGCCCGCACAGGGCGCCGGGGTCAAAGAGTGAGGTTAGAGAACGGTGGCAGACACCATGCGGGTGGTCATATGCGCGTCGAGCCCGCGGATGTCCTCGAGCTGCCCGCGGACGGTGATGCGCTGCCCGTGCTCGAGGCGGGCGGCAGGATCGGCGAGCTGCACTTCGAGCGCCGTGCCGTGATCCGCGCCGCCGCACCACGGGCACACCCCCATGTCGGAGACGAGGATGAATTCGCTGATCTCGGCAGACACCTTCACCAGATGCAGATAGCCGGTGACCTCGTAGAGATCGCTACCGTCATCCTGCGCCACCGGCATCAGGAACCGCGCCTCCTGCCCCGCGACGGCCTCTCCCGCGAGCGGCGCTTGCACCGTCTCGGCCGCGAACGCCGGAAGCGCCGGCGCAAGGATGGTGGCCTGCACCGTGGCGATGGCGATCGTGCTGGTGGCGAGCTTGGTGGTCTTCATCGGCGTCATGGAGGTCTCCCTGCAGTGTTCCCCGCGTCATACCCCATGAACCCGAGGACGCAAAAGGCCCGGCAGCCGCGCTCCGGCAAATTACCGCCACGCCGTGGCGGGGAGGACTCAGGCCCGCCTAGAGCCCCTTGGCCTCGTAGGCCTTCGCGACCTTCCCGATGGAGACGAGATAGGCGGCCGTGCGAAGGTCAGGCACATCCGCCCGCGCGCGCCAAACCTCCGCCATGGACTGGTAGGCCGCGCGCATCGTGTCATCGAGGCCCGAGCGGACGAGCTCGAGCTCCCCTGCCCCGCGCAGGTACTTTCCCTTGAAGTCAGGCGAGAGCGTCCAGTTGATGGAGCTGTCGCGGCTGATGCGCTCGAGCTCATCGACGATGAGCTGGTGGCGCTGCTCTTCCTGGCGCCGCTGCATCCGCCCAAAGCGGATGTGGGAGAGGTTCTTCACCCATTCGAAATAGGACACCGTCACGCCCCCCGCATTGGCGTACATATCCGGGATGATCACCGTGCCTTTGGCGCGCAGGATCTCGTCGGCACCGGCGGTGACGGGGCCGTTCGCGGCCTCGATGATGAGCGGCGCCTTCACGCGGGAGGCGTTGTCCCGGTGGATCACGCCCTCGAGCGCGGCGGGCACGAGGATATCACAGGCCAGCTCCAGCACGCTCGCGCCATCGGCCTCGTAGGTCCCGCCGGGAAAGCCTTTGACGCCCCCGGTCTCGCGGATCCACGCTTGCAACGCATCCACGTCGAGCCCGTCGGCATTCGTCACCGCGCCGTCCCGCTCGATGACGGCGATGACGCGGCAGCCATCCTCCTCGCTCAGGAATTTGGCCGCGTGGTAGCCCACATTGCCGAGGCCCTGCACGATGACGGCCTTGTCGGACAGACCGCCCGACAGCCCGGCGGCGCGCACGTCCTCGGGGTGCCGGAAGAACTCCTGGAGCGCGTACTGGATGCCGCGCCCCGTGGCCTCCGTCCGGCCCTGGATACCGCCCGCGTTCACCGGCTTGCCCGTCACGCAGGCGCGGCCGTTGATGTCGGTGGTGTTCATCCGCTGGTATTGATCGGACATCCACGCCATCTCGCGCTCGCCCGTGCCCATGTCTGGCGCGGGCACGTTCTGGGCGGGATCGATGAGATCGCGCTTGATGAGCTCGTAGGCAAAGCGGCGCGTGATCCGCTCGAGCTCATCGGCGTCCCACGCGCGGGGATCAATGCAGAGCCCGCCCTTCGAGCCACCATAGGGCGCGTCTACAAGTGCGCATTTGTAGGTCATGAGGGCCGCCAGGGCCTCCACCTCGTCCTGGTTCACGGCGAGCGCGTAGCGGATCCCGCCCTTCACCGGCTCCATGTGCTCGGAATGTACCGACCGGTATCCCGTGAAGGTGTGGATCTGGCCGCGGAGTTTGACGCCGAAGCGGACGGTGTAGGTGGAGTTGCACACGCGGATCTTTTCCTCGAGCCCGGGGGGCAGATCCATCAGCGCCACGGCCCTCGAAAACATGATGTCCACGCTTTCGCGAAAAGTCGGTTCACCTGCACGGTCCATGGCAGTTCCTCCCAGAAAAACCGGCGCCTCTGCGGCGCCTTCCGGGGAGCTTAGGCGATTCTATTCACCGCGCTAGCCCTCCTCTCCGCAGCCTTCGAGCCGCCGGGCGGAAGCAACAATCCTTAACGCGCTTCATCATTGGTGAGCAGTCAGAACCGATAGAGACGCTCAAAACCCAATTCTGGCCAAAAACCTCATTTCCGCCCAATTTCAGCCCCCTATCACAGGCAACCACGCAACCGGGACATTCCGTGCCCCAGTGTTAAAGGGTGTAAGATGGGCAAGACAAAAGCCACAACGAAACGCGGTCGAATGGGCCGCGCTTACGCGTTGGCACATCGCTTTGTGCGGCGGTATCGCCGGGACGAAGACGGTACGATCGTGGTCATCGCGCTCCTCACCTTCCTGCTCATGGTGATCATGGGCGGTGTGGCGATCGATATCGCCCGGATGGAATTCGAGCGCACAAAGGTGCAGCAGACCGTCGACCGGGCGGTGCTCGCCGCGGCCAACCTCAACAGCACGCAGGATCCCAAGGAAGTGGTGGAGAGCTACTTCGAGGCCTCGGGCCTCAAGGGCAAGCTCGGCGGCGTGACCGTGCAGAACTCGCTCAACGGCAAGACCGTCTACGCGCAGGGCGACAGCGAGATCGCCACCATGTTCATGCACATGGTCGGGATCGAGAGCCTCGCTGCAGACAGCGATGGCGGCGCGCAGGAGCGCGTGACCGACGTGGAAATCTCCCTCGTGGTCGACATCTCCGGCTCCATGGGCTGGGACAATGCCGACGGCACGGAGTCGAAGCTCGACACGCTGAAAAGCGCGGCGGAGATCTTCTTCGACGAAGTCATCGCCGAGCAGACGGACGAGACCGGCATCACGGCCGTCTCCGTCATCCCCTACAACGACAAGGTGATCGCTGGCGAAGAGCTGCTGTCCTACTTCAACACCACCGACTGGCATGAAGAGACGAGCTGCCTGCGCTTCTACGATGACGACTTTCTCCAGCGCCAGCTGAGCCGCACCCTGCTCGTGGAGCGCCTGGGCTACTTCCATGCCTATGGCAACAACTACAACCAGCCCGCGCCCGCCAATGCATGGTGCCCGGTGAAGCCGGCCCATGAGATCCTGCCGTTCCAGACCGACAAACAGACGCTCGTAAACTTCGTGAATGCGCTCGACGATGGCGGCGGCACGGCGATCGACAACGGCGTGAAGTGGGCCGCGGCGCTCCTCGATCCCGACGCCCGCGACATCGTGAATGGCATGATCGCCAACGAGTCCGTCGACGGGATAATTCAGAACTGGCCGCGCAACTACGGCGAAGAGGACACGATGAAGGTCGTCGTGCTCATGACCGATGGTGAAAACACGACCCAGTACGACCTCAAGCAGGACGTGAAGACACTCGATGGCTGGTCCGCCGCTCTGTCGGACGTCTACTACTCCGACGAGTGGGGTGCGTCCGAAGCCCGCGACGGCTTCCTCGTCCGCTTCCCCGACAACGAGGATGACGAGGAATGGTATCGCCCGCGCAGCTGGTGGACGACCGGGGACGACGTGCACTACCATGACGACGATATCCCCGACGATCTCATCCGGTTGACCTACCAGCAGCTCTACCTGCGCTTCACGACGGTCGATGCCGCCAACTACCTCTATCGCTACTCGGATCCGGGCGGCTACTGGTACTGGTCCAGCTACTACGAGCGGTACATGTGGGCCGGCGTCATCCCGCCGCAGTTCAACAAGGTCGCCTACCCCTGGGATGACCACGACATCTACGAGGAAACCGACGAACGCCTCGAGAACATCTGCGACGCGATCAAGGACGAGGAAATCATCATCTTCTCCATCGCCTTCGAGGCCCCGCAGGCCGGCGAGGACGTCATGAAGTACTGCGCCTCGTCCACTGGACACTACTACAACGTGAACGGGACCGACCTCGAAGCGGCCTTCACCTCCATCGCCAGCCAGATCAACCATCTGAAGCTGATCCAGTGATGCGCAGGCTGATCTCCAAACTTCGCCGGGGGAGGCGCGACGAAGACGGGGCGATCACGGTGGATTTCGTGATCACCTTCCCGATCTTCTTCATGTTCCTGTTCGCGTCGTTCGAGCTGAGCTTCGTGATGATGCGTCAGGTCCTGCTGGACCGCGGCGTGGAGATGGCCGTCCGCGAGGTGCGCCTGAACTCGTTCAATCCGCCCGAATATGACGAGCTCAAGCGGATGATCTGCGAAGGCGCGGGCCTGATCCCGAATTGCGACAACGCGCTCAAGCTCGAGATGTATCGCGAGGATCCCCGCGGCACGTTGTTCCTGAAGCCGGAGCCGGACTGCATCGACAGGTCCCTGCCCGTCCAGCCCGCCTCGATCTACGAGACCGGTGGCCCCAACGAGATCATGGTCGTCACGGCCTGCGTGAAGTACATGCCGTTCTTCCCGACCGCCCGCCTTGGCGAAACCATCGTCGACGAGTTCGGTGAATACGGGCTCGTGGCGACCAACATGTACGTGACGGAGCCGTAACCCATGGCGACGCTGATCACTTCCCTGCGCATCCGCATGCGCCTCCTCGCAGAGGCCCTCAGGAGCGACACACGCGGCAACGTCTCCATCGAGGCGATCATCCTCGTGCCGATGCTCTTCTGGGCCTACATGATGATCTATGGCGTGTTCGACGCGTACCGGAAGCAGACCGACGGTCTCCGAGTTTCCTATGCCGTGGCCGACGCGATCTCCCGCGAGGAAAACGCCATCGACCAGCAATATCTCGACTCGATGATCACGCTCGCCGACTACATGACCAACTCGCCCTCACCGGTGACGCAGCGTGTGACGATCGTGTGCTATTCCGCGGAAAACACGGAATATCACGTGGCGTGGTCGAAGACGTCCGGCGGCTACGTCGAAGAGCTCCCACCGCATACAAATGCGACGTTGAACCAGAGCGATCACCGCCTCCCCGAAATCGTGGTCGGTGACCAGGTCATCCTCGTGGAGACCTTCGTGCACTACGCGCCGCTGCTCAACCTGTCGATCACGCAGAAGATGTTCGATTACTGGACGTTCACGCGGCCGCGCTTCACCAATCAGGTGAAATACGAGAACGAAGACGAGTGGGTCTGCCCGGCCGCCTGACCGCGGCTAGGCCTCCCGCTCGGCTATGAGCGCCTCCAAGGTCTGCGCCATGGCCTTCGCCTGGCCCGAATTGGTGATGCCCCCGATCCCCAGACGCCGCCCAATCCGCCAGTAGACGCCGGGCACGTAGGCGCGTGGCTGCGGATCGACGAGGCGGAGCAGGAAACCCTGCGACGGCTTCATGGCAAAAACCCCGCGCTCCACGCGCTCGATATCCTGCACCCGGGCGAGAACATCGCCCTCGCGTGTCGCAAGGACCTCGCGCGTGAGCTCGATCACCGTCGCCGAACTCTGAAACTGCCACCAGGCGAGCCAGCCCGTCGCAAGCCCCGCCAAGAGGAAGAGCGCGCTCAGCAGGAAGTCCGGCGCGATCAGCAGTGAGAGATAAATCAGGATCGCCGCCAGCATCCCCATGGTCATCGCTGAAAAGATGCGCCGCCCCGGCGACGGGTGCAGTTCGACCAAAACCTCTGCGCTCATCTCGCGACGATGACCTCGCTTCCCGCTTCTTCCGGTTCCTCATCCAGCATCTCTGCTGGAAAACCCGGCGCGCGGATATCAAGGCCCGTGGCTTCTTCCAAGCGCTTGATGACATTGGGGCTGAATTCTCGCGGGCCGAAGCGCGCGATACCGTCCTCGAAGATGCGGATGAGCTCCGGGTTGAGTTCCACAGGCACGCCCGCGCGATCGGCGATATCCTGGAACAGGCCGATATCCTTGGCGACGAGATCCATGGTGAAGGAGATGTCCCTGGAGCCGTTCAGGATCACCTGGCTTTCGGTCTCGTGCACGAAGGACGTGCCGGAGGAGATGCGGATCGCCTCGTAGGCCGTGCCCAGATCCATACCCGCCCCCTTCGCCACCGCGAGGGCTTCCGCGCAACTCACGAGATTTGCCGTGGCGAGGTAGTTCGTAATCACCTTCAAGACGCTGGCTGATCCCAACGGGCCCGTATGCAGCACGCGCCGCCCCATCACCGTCAATAGCGGCAACACACGCTCGAAGGTCGGCCGCGCACAGCCCGCGAAGATCGAGATGTTGCCCGTGGCCGCGCGATGGCAGCCGCCGGACACGGGGCAGTCCACCGCCTCTCCACCTCGCTCGATGATCATGGCGCCAAGCCGTTTGACCTCCGCCTCGTCGGTGGTCGACATCTCCATCCAGAGCTTTCCGGGCCCGATTTCCGCGAGCATCTCGCCCATCACCGCGTCCGAGGCGGCCGGATTGGGCAGGCAGGTGATCACGGCATCGCATGTCCCCATCAGCTCCGGCGGCCCGCTTACCCGGCCCACTCGGCTCGGGGCTTCGGCCATTAAGCCCGCCACCAGATCGGCATCGAGATCATGGACCGCGACGTCCACCCCGTTGCGCACCAAACTCCGCGCGAGCTTGCCGCCCACATTCCCCAGCCCGATGAATCCGACTCTCACGGCGCCCTCCCTTGCTTTGCCCGCGACGCTCGCACCAAGCCCGGCACGCGTCCAGCACAGATCAGGTTGGGGTGTTCAGGCGCGGACGCGAAGCGGCGCACCAACGAGGCGGCGGGCCATCTCGACATAATGCTGCGCCACGTCTTCGGGGCCGAGGCGCTTGCCCGGGCGAAACCAGTTCGTGGGGCCCGTGAGCATCGCGATCAGCGCGAAAGTGGCGACCTTGGTGTCCGCCACGTCGAAGAGCTTGCCCTTGCCGGCCTTCAGGATCGTCTCGAGCTTGTCCTCGTAGGCGCGGCGCAGGGCCTCGATCTGCGTGAAGTTCGCAGGCTCAAGCGACCGCAGCTCCATGTAGGAGATGAAGACGAGATCCACGCGCTCGAGATGGTAGAGGATGTGAAACCGGACGAACTCGTCCAGCGCCTCGCCCGGGCTTCCGCCCTTGAGCTTGGCGCTGGCCGAAAGCAGATCTTCCATGTGCGCGCGCATCAGCTCAAAGAGCAGCGCTTGCTTGTGGGGCACGTAATTGTAGATGGCGCCCGCCTGCACACCGACCTCCGCCGCGATCTGGCGCATGGAAACCGCCGCGTAGCCGTGTTCGGCAAAGAGGCGCAGGGCCACGGTCTGGATCCGTGGGCCGGTGATATCCGAATGTGAGCCTTGTTTGCGGGCCATGGGCGGATCGTTACCGCTAACCCCGCGCAGCACAATACAATCTTGCCGTCCTGCGGCCACGCGCCATAGGGTCGGGCTATGTTTCGCTCCGCCATGGCCCTCGCCGCGCTCGCGCTGATGACCGCTTGTGCCCAGATCCCCGAGCTCGATGTTGCCGCGCGCCAGAGCGCTGCGGATGCGGAGCCGCTGCCTTTTCTCGACACCGTGGAGATGGCTGGTCTCGGCGCGGCGGAGACCGCCCCGGAGGACGACACGTCTCTCGACGCGCGGCTCGAGCGGCTACGCGTGCGCGCGGCGGCCCTACGCGGCCCGGTCTTTTCCGGCAGTGACCGGGCCCGGCTCACGGGCGCCCCCGGCTAGTCGCGTTGCACCTCGCCAGCCAGCGGCCTAAAGGAAACAAAATTCCGGGAGGCACAGGGCATGGCGGCACCGCTACGCATCGCAATCGCAGGTTTGGGCACCGTGGGCGTCGGCGTCATCAAGATGATCCGCCGCCAGCAGGCACTCATGACCGCGCGCACCGGCCGCGCCATCGAGATCGTGGCCGTCTCCGCCCGCTCCCGCGACAAGGACCGCGGTGTCCCGATCAAGGATTATGCCTGGGAGGACGATCCTGTCGCCATGGCGCGGCGGGACGACGTGGATGTCTACGTGGAGCTCATGGGCGGCGAAGACGGCCCGGCCAAGGCCGCCACGGAGGCGGCGCTCGCCTTCGGGAAGGATGTCGTCACCGCCAACAAGGCCATGCTCGCCATCCACGGCCAGGCCTTGGCAGAGCAGGCCGAGGCGGCTGGCCACGTGCTCCGCTTCGAGGCCGCGGTGGCCGGAGGCATCCCGGTCATCAAGGCACTCACGGAAGGCCTCGCCGGCAACGAGATCACCCGCGTCATGGGCGTCATGAACGGCACCTGCAATTACATCCTCACGCGGATGGAAAGCGCGGGCCTGCCCTATGACGAGGTCTTCGCGGAAGCTGACGCCCTGGGCTATCTCGAGGCCGATCCCACGCTCGACGTGGGCGGGATCGATGCGGGCCACAAGCTCTGCCTCCTGTCTTCCATCGCCTTCGGCACGCAGGTCGATTTCGACGGCGTGGAGCTCGAGGGCATCGACCGGATCACCATCGAGGACATCCGCCAGGCCGCCGACATGGGCTACAAGATCAAGCTCCTCGGCGTGGCCCAGTTCACCGGGCGCGGGCTCGAACAGCGCATGTCCCCCTGCCTCGTGCCCGACACCTCGCCCCTTGGCCAGCTCGACGGCGGCACCAACATGGTGGTCCTCGAAGGCTCGGACGTGGGCCAGATCGTGCTCCGCGGCGCGGGCGCGGGCGAAGGTCCCACCGCGTCTGCTGTCCTCTCCGACATTCTCGACATCGCCCGCGGCACGCGTCTGTCGACCTTCGGCCAGCCCGCCGCGGGCCTCGTGAAATCCTCGCCCGCGCGCGCCGTCACCGCGGCACCCTATTACCTGCGCATGGCGCTCGAAGACCGCCCCGGCGCGCTGGCCAAGGTCGCCGCCATTATCGGCGAAGCGGGGATCTCCATCGACCGCATGCGCCAGTATGGCCACACCGACGAAACCGCGCCCGTCCTCATCGTCACGCACAAGACCACCCGCGCCGACATCGATGCCGCACTCGACGCCTTTGCCGCCACCGACGTCATCGCTGGCACCCCGGTGACACTCCGCATCGAAGCTGTGTGATGGCCTACAAGCCCAGTGGATACAACGACGTCTCCCCCTACCTGATCGTCGGTGATATCGAGGCGTCGCTGGACTTTCTCGAGGCGGCGTTCGGCGCCACGCGCCTGCGGATCTTTCATCGCCCCGACGGCAGCCTCATGCATGCCGAGGCGCGTATCGGGGACACTGTCGTGATGATGGGGCAGGAAACCGCCCAGCCCGCCCATGTCCATGTCTACGTGCCCGACGTGCAGATCGTTTTCGAGGCCGCGCTCGCGGCGGGCGCGACAGAGGTGCAGCGACCGCTCGATCAGGGCGATGGAGACCTTCGCGCCGGTATCCGCGACAGCCAGGGCATCACCTGGTGGCCCTCTACACAGATTGCATCACAAAGCTAAAGGACCCCAAGCCATGGCCCCCAAAGACTTCAACGACCGCATGCTCTCCCTCGGCCTCGCCCGGGTCTCGGAGGCCGCCGCTTTGGCCTCTGCCAATTGGATCGGTCGCGGGGACGAAAAAGCCGCCGACCAGGCCGCCGTGAACGCCATGCGCGAGCAGCTCAACAAGCTCGACATCCGCGGCCGGGTCGTCATCGGCGAGGGCGAGCGGGATGAAGCGCCCATGCTCTATATCGGCGAAGAAGTGGGCGCGGGCAAAGGCCCCGAGGTCGACATCGCGCTCGACCCACTGGAGGGCACGACGCTCACCGCCAAGGACATGCCCAACGCGCTCACCGTCATTGCCATGGGCCCCCGCGGCGCGCTGCTTCACGCGCCCGATGTCTACATGGAAAAGCTCGCCATCGGCCCGGGCTTCATGCCCAACGTGGTGACGCTCGACATGGCCTATGGCGAGCGCGTCAAGCGCATGGCCCGGGCCAAGGCCTGCTCCACCGAAGACATCACCGTCTGCATCCTCGACCGCGAGCGCCATCAGGACATGATCGACGAGGTGCGGTCCACCGGCGCCGCGATCCGCCTCATCACCGATGGCGACGTGGCGGGCGTCATGCACTGCGCAGAGCCCGACCTCACGGGCATCGACATGTATATGGGCCTCGGCGGTGCGCCCGAGGGCGTCCTCGCGGCCGCTGCGCTGAAATGCATGGGGGGGCAGTTCTGGGGCCGCCTCACCTTCCGCGACGACGACGAGAAGGGCCGCGCGGAGAAGGCCGGTATCGAGGATCTCGACCGCATCTATACCCGCGACGAGCTTGTCTCCGGCGATGTCATTTTCGCGGCCACGGGTGTGACCGACGGCTCGCTTCTCCCCGGCATCAAGCGCGAGGTGGGCTATCTCACCGCCGAGACCATCCTCATGCGCTCGAAAACCGGCTCGGTGCGCCGCATGACCTACCGCAACCCGGTTCAATAGCGCCTATCCACAGCTTTTGCGCCCTGGGCGCTAGACTGGCCTGCCCCTGATTTGGTAGCGTGTTGAGGCCAAGCCACAACATGCTGACCAAATGCTCGACCGGCCCGCCTTTCTGAACGTTTCGCATTCGCTCACCGGGCGGCGCTGGATCGGCCCGTCCGACGCCCTCTCGCGCCATGCCGAGGCGTTGGTGCAGGAGACCGGCCTGCCCCATGCGCTCGCCGCGATCCTCGCGCGCCGGCAGGTGACGGCGGCGGAGGCGGATGCCTTCCTTGAGCCCACGCTGCGCGACCTCCTACCCGACCCACGCGCCATGCGGGATATGGAGGCGGCGGCGACCCGCTTTCTCGCCGCCATGCGCGGGCGGGAGCGGGTGGCGGTCTTTGCAGACTACGACGTGGATGGCGGCGCGTCGGCGGCCCTTCTTCTCACCTGGCTGCGCGAGATGGGCTGCGCTGCCACGCTCTACATCCCCGACCGGATCGACGAAGGCTACGGCCCCAACGCGCCCGCCATGGCCGAGCTGGCGCGCGAGCACGACCTCATCATCTGCGTCGATTGCGGGACGCTCTCCCACGAGGCGCTGGCCGCTGCCACGGCCGCCGACGTGATCGTCCTCGATCACCACCTCGGGGGTGAAACGCTGCCGCCGGCCCTCGCGGTCGTGAACCCCAACCGGCAGGACGAAACAGGCGACCTCGCGCATCTTTGTGCCGCGGCGGTCGTTTTTCTCATGCTCGTGGAGGCAGGCCGTCAGCTGCGGGAGGCGGGCGAGAAAGGCCCCGATCTCATGGCGATGCTCGATCTCGTGGCGCTCGCCACAGTGGCCGACGTGGCGCCGCTCATCGGCGTCAATCGGGCCTTCGTCCGTCAGGGTCTCAAGGTCATGGCCGCGCGCCGCAGGATCGGGCTCACCGCGCTCGCCGACATTGCCCGCCTCGACACGGAGCCTCGCTCCTATCACCTAGGCTATGTCCTCGGTCCACGCATCAATGCCGGCGGGCGCATCGGGGCCGCCGATCTCGGCGCGCGCCTCCTGTCCACGGCTGACCCCCACGAGGCGGCCGCCCTCGCCGAGCGCCTCGATGCGCTGAACACCGAGCGCCGGGAGGTGGAGGCCGCCGTGCGCGACGCGGCCCTCCTGCAGGCCGAGACGCGCGGGTTTGACCGTGGCCTCGCCTGGGCCGCCGGTGACGGCTGGCACCCGGGCGTCGTGGGCATCGTCGCCTCGCGGATGAAGGAGACCTCAGGCCGCCCCTCCGTCGTCATCGGCTTCGAAGGAGACGCAGGCAAGGGCTCGGCCCGCTCGATCCCGGGCGTCGATCTGGGCGCCTCGATCCAGCGGCTCGCCGTCGAGGGCCTCATCGAGAAGGGCGGTGGTCACAAGATGGCCGCGGGCCTCTCGCTCACGCGCGCGCAGCTCGAGCCTGCCATGGCGCGGCTGGAGGAGCTCCTCGCGCGTCAGGGTGCGGCGGAGGGGGCGGCAGCAGAGCTGCGGTGCGATGCTGTCCTGATGCCGGGTGCTGCCACGGTGGAGCTGATCGAGCTCTTGGAGCGTGCGGGGCCCTTCGGTGCAGCCGCCTCCGCGCCCCGCTTCGCGCTGGCCGATCTCCGCGTGGCCCATGCCAAGGAGGTCGGCGCCGGTCACCTGAAGCTCGATCTCACCGACGGGCTGGGGGGCCGCCTCTCCGCCATCGCCTTCGGGGCTTTCGACGGCCCGCTCGGGCCTGCACTGGCGCAGAAAAACGCCGCGCGCGTCCATGTTGCCGGTCGTCTCGAAGTGAACAGCTGGGGCGGCCGCACCAGCCCGCAATTCCGGCTGGAAGACGCGGCCTTGGCCTGAACTGGCGCGGCCAAGCAGCGTGAATTTTCGCCAAGAATCGGCTTGCCCCCACCGCGGAGTTTTTCTATCACCCGCCTCACACCGATGAGTGCTCCCTTCGTCTATCGGTTAGGACGCCAGGTTTTCAACCTGGAAAGAGGGGTTCGATTCCCCTAGGGAGTGCCATCGTTGTTTCCCCCAAATTGACAGGTACCGATTGGTGGACAAGCCGCCGGTACGCGGCCCATGGCGCGCGTCGGCTGTCCGTTCTCCCATGACCCGCGCGGTCGCCACCCGCAGATCACGGCCTCCGCGCGCCTAAAGCCCCAGCAAATCTGTGCTGAAATGCGTGTGCTTCCCTCGCCCCGCGCGCTTGGAGGCATAGAGCGCGAGATCGGCATGATGGAGCATCTGCTCGACCGTTGGCGTCTCGTACTGTCCCGAGCGGCTCGTGCCTGCGGAGCCTGATATCCGGCACGTGTCTCCGTTCCACGGGATGGGATGCTCGAGGCGCGCGATGATCCGCGCGGCGATGGCGGCGAGCCGGTCGGGGTGCTGCAGCTCGTGGATGATCAGCACGAATTCGTCGCCCCCGACCCGCGCCACGGTATCCTCGCGCCGCGTCTCGGCGACGAGGATGCGCGCCACCTCCTGCAAGACGTGATCCCCCGCCGCGTGCCCCAGCGTGTCATTCACGGATTTGAAGAAATCGAGATCGAGATGCATGCAGGAAAAGCCCACGCCGAGCGCGATGTAACGGCCCATGATGTGATCCATGGCGCGGCGGTTTTTGAGGCCGGTGAGCGTATCGGTGAAGGCCTGCTCCTCCGCCGCGATCTTGGCGCCTTGGAGCCGTGCGTTGAGGTCCCGGCTCTGCTCCATCGCCGCGGATTTCGCCTCCACGAGGTAGAGCATCTCGATCGTCAGATCTGTGGGCGCGAAATCGCGGCTCGTGAGGCTGTAATTCCCCACGGCCTCGACCACCGAGATTCCGAAGGACATATTCACGATGAGCCCGCCCATATGGGGCGCGGCCACCGCCTTCACCGGCGTGCGATGCCCATCTCTGAGCCTCAGATGCAAAGGCGCGCCGCTATGCGCCTGAAGGTCGGCCACGCTCCGCGCGCCACGGGGGCGCACGAGCTCGAAAAGGTCGAGGAACGGCCGGCCCACGGCGTCATCATCCATGAGCTTGGCCAAGGTGGGGCCGAGATGGGCGATCTTGCCCTCGGAATTGACGGCAACGTGCATCGGGCAGAGCGCATCGAAGGCCTGCGCATCGGGCATGTGATCGAGCATGTCAGGAGGCCTCCCGCGCCAGCTCGAAGCTGCGCCCCTCGGTGAAGGCCTCGTCAAGAAGCACGATACGGAGCACGTCGTAGGTCTTGCGGCTTTCGTCGAGCTCCAGAAAGGCGAGCGCGCCATAATCGTCGGCCATGGCGCGCAGTATCCCCGTCATGACATGGCCGTATCCGGGCAGCCCTGCCCCGCAGCGCAATGTGAAGGAGCCGTCCTCCATCTCCCTGAGTTCAAGCCACGGGAGATGCAGATCGGGCACCGCGAGCCGGGCCCGCCCGGGCAGATCGTCGAGCGAGTGGAGGAAATCGATGAAGTCCACCCCGCCGAAGCGCAGCAGGCGACGCAGGGCCTGCGTATTTGGATGGCTCACGAGGTAGGTGCCCAGATCCTCGAGGAGGTCATGGGGGGCCTTGCCGAGCTTCACCGTCGCGAGCTCGAGGACGGCCTGCGTGACCTCGTCTTCGTAGATCAGCATCGCCTCGAAGGAGGTGAAGCCCAGGTCAGCTTCCTGCATGACCTCTGCCCAGGTCTCCGGCCCGTAGGTATCCCGCAAAAAACACTGAAGACCCCGATTGATGAGACCGTGCATGCCGCTTCTCCGACGCTTTTGCCGGAGATCGCATGGCGAGGTTAAGAAATGTCCAACGGCGCCCGGCGGAGCGCGCCTCCCGGGAGGAAAAACAAGCCCCGATCAGAAGTCGGTGGGTGCCCCGCCCTCGGCCTTGCGGCGCGCCACGAAATCGGCAAGCTCATCGCGAATGGCCGCGTCCATGGGCGGCGCCTCAAAGCTCGCCACGATCTCCTTGAACATCTTGTGCGCGCGCTCTGCAGTCCACACGCCGCCGGCGATGTCCCAACCCTCGAAATTGCGCCAGTCGCTCAGGAACGGCTGGTAGAAGGCCGTCTCGTAGCGCTCTTGCGTATGCGCGACGCCGAAGAAATGCCCGGTCGATCCCACGTCCTTGATGGCGTCGATGGCGATATCGTCCTCGCCCGTGGCCCAGGTTTCGGGCTCGAAGTAGCGCTCCACCATCTGGAGCATCTCGCAATCCATGATGAACTTCTCGGGGCTTGCGATGAGCCCGCCCTCGAGCCAGCCCGCAGCGTGGTAGACCATGTGCGTGCCCGACTGCACCGCCGCCCAGAGCGAATTGGACGTCTCCCACATGGATTGCCCGTCGGGCACGTTGGCCGCGCATACCCCGGAGGACCGGATCGGAAGCCCGTAGAAGCGCCCCATCTGCCCGGTCATCTGCGTGGCGCGCATGTATTCCGGCGTGCCGAAGGCGGGCGCGCCGCTCTTCATGTCCACGTTGGAGGTGAACGTCCCGATCACGCAGGGGCAGCCGGGCGTGTCGTATTGGAAGAGCGCGATGGCCGAGAGCGCCTCCGCGATGGATTGCGCCACCGCCCCCGCCATCGTCACCGGCGCCATGGCTCCGGCCAGCGTAAAGGGCGTGACGACCACGGCCTGCCCTGCCCGCGCCATGCGCAGGCATCCGTCGATCATGGGGATGTCGTGCTTGAGCGGCGAGGTGGAATTGATGTTGGTGTACATCTTGGGTGTCGCGCGGAATTCCTCATGGGAGTGCCCACCCGCGATGCGCACCATCTCCATGACGTCCTCGACGCGCTCGGGGCCGAGCGAATAGGCATGCATCACCTTGTCGGTCAGCGTGAGCTTGTCGAAGAGCACGTCGAGGTGGCGGACGCTCGCGTGGATATCGCAGGCCTCCACGGGGTAGCCGCCCGCGAAGTGGATGCAGTTGAAGTATTGCACGAGTTTGAGGAGGTCCTGGCACTGCGCGCGCGTGCCCGTGACCTTGCCCGTCTCGAGGTCCCAATAATTGGGCGGCGAGGAGACGTTGCCGAAGACGAGGGATCGGCCCCCGATCGTGATGGCCCGCGCGGGATTGCGCGGGGTCATGGTGAAAGAGGCCGGCGCGCGCGCCACCATCTCCATCACGAAATCGCGCCCCATGCGGACGGTATCTCCTTCCACGAGGCAGCCCGCCTTGCGCAGGATCTCGCGGCCTTCGACATTGTAGAATTCGATCCCGATCTCCTCGAGGATGCGCATGGCACCGTCGTGGATGGCGGCGACGCCCGCCTCGCTCAGGGGCTCTGTGGGGCGGTCCGTGTTCTCGATGACACGCCATGGCATCTGCTGGATGACCGCGCCACGTCCTCGCGTGTTGCCAGCGCGACCGCCGGAACGGCGGCGTCTCGTGGGGGCGGCGTCATCGGGCATGGGGCGGATCCTCCTGCCCCCAGGGTGCGCGCGCCCGGGTCTCGACACCTGTCAGAAGGCGACGGATCGTGTCGTTTCCCACGTCTGGTGCCACGTCTGGCCGCGCGATCAGCGCTCGGCGAGCCAGTCCGGCAGGACGGCAATGGAGGGCAGGACCACCTCCGCCAGCGGCGCGAGCACGGCCTCAGGCGCCAGCCCCGTCAGCACCCCTACGCCCACGCAGCCGGCCTCCCGGGCCGCGTGAAGATCATGGGTGGAATCGCCCACCATCGCGATCTCGGGGGGCGCGAGGCCCAGCCGCTCGGCAAAGGCGATGAGCTGCCCGGGCGCGGGCTTGCCGCCATGCCCGGAATCGTAGCCCGCGATGAAGTCGAAATGCGGCAGCGCCCCCGCGCGCCTCAGATGCAGGATCGCGGAGGCTTCTGCATCGTTGGTGGCCACGCCCAGCGCATAGCCAGCCGCCCTCAGGCCCCGAAGGAAGGGCCCGAGAGGCACGACCTCCTGCTGCGGGACGCCCTCGGAAAGCGCGATGAGCTGGTCCGAGATCTCCGACTCGGTCATCTCGAGATGCGGGGCGAGGGCCGCGGCCTGCTCTTGCATGGTGCCCGCGATGACGAGGCTGTCGGGGTGGAACGTCTCCCGCGCGAGATCGTAGCCCAGCGCCCCTGCGAGCACCTCCGCGAGGGCCTCGTCTCCCCCGGACACCTCGCGCAACGCCTGCCCCGCCCAAGCGGACCAGGTGGCCTCGAAGTCGAATAAGGTGCCATCCTTGTCGAAAAGAAGGGCTTTGATGGCACTCATGTCCAGTTCACTTGACCACCGCCCGGCAGTGCCATGCGCGCCTCGGCAAGGTCCGTGTAGGCCCAGCCCTGCGCGTCACAAAGGGCCACCACCCAGGCATCATCCATCAGGATGAAATCGAGCACGGAGCCGAGAAACTCCGGCTCCCCGGCCCGCGCCCTCAGGTCTGCTTCGTTGGCGCCAGTGGAGCCCAGGAAGACCGGCCTGAGCTCGTCATGGCCCACCAACCAGCCCAGCGCCCCCAGGGCCATCGTCTCTGCCGCATCCCGCCGCATGGTCTCGTCCTCTGCCTCTCGACTGGCGAAAACCCGCCAAAGCCCTGAAATGATCTAAAATCGGAAAGAGTTTGTTAACACTTCGGTAGCAATCATGCGGCGTCCGTATCAACTGAGGCTCCTGCATGACAGCGCGCGTGCTCATCGTCGATCCCGTGGTGACCACGCGGATCGTGTTAAAGGTGAAGCTGGCGGCTGCCTACTTCAATGTGACCCACGCCGCCACGATCAAGGAGGCACTGGAGAAGGCCGAGCGCGAGGCCCCGGATGTCATCCTGTGCGAATACGAGCTCGAGGGGGGCGGTGCCGCGCTCCTTCAGGCCCGGCTTCGCCCATTGCGGATCCCCGTCATGGCGCTTTTGCCGGAAGAGGCGAAGGAGGCCCGCACCCATGCTCTGGCCGCGGGCGTGGGCGACGTCGTCTCGCGGCCCTACGATGACAGGGATCTCTTCGCCCGCATCCGCAACCTCCTACGCGCGCGCAGCACCCATGAAGAACTCGCCCTGCGGACCGATACCTCCGCGGCGCTCGGTTTCGCGGAGGATTGCGCGTCGTTCCTCGGGCGGAGCCGGATCGGCATCGTGGCCGAAACGCGGGGGCAAGGGGCGAGCTGGCAGTCCGCGCTCGCGGCCCGGCTGCCCCATGACATCGACATCCTCGACCCGGCCGAACTGGTCAGGCGCGAAGCGGCGCAAGGGCCCTTCGATGCGCTCCTCGTGGGCGTGAGCGGCCCGGAGGCGCGGCAGAGGCTCGATTTCGTGTCCTCCCTTCGGGCGCGGACCGAGGGCCGGCACACCGCGATCCTCGTGGTGAGCCCGCATGAGCACGCCGATCTCGCTGTCACGGCACTCGATACCGGGGCGGGCGATGTCATGGCCACGGGCTTCGAGCCCGGCGAGGCCGCCGAACGGCTCTCGCGCCTGCTGCGCCGGCGCCATGTGGAAGAGGCGCTGCGCCGCTCGGTGAAAGCGGGCCTCGAGGCCGCGGTGACCGATCCACTCACCGGGCTCTACAACCGCCGCTACGCGATGCCCTATCTGGAGCGCATGTCGCAATCGGCGGAGCTCTCGGGGCGCTGCTTCGCGCTCATGGTGCTCGACCTCGACTTCTTCAAACGCGTGAACGACACCCACGGGCATGCCGTGGGGGACCGCGTGCTCACGGAGTTCGCCCAGCGGCTGCGCGCCAACCTGCGCTCGATGGACCTTCTCGCCCGTCTCGGCGGGGAAGAGTTCCTCGTGGCCATGCCCGACACGTCGCTCGAGCAGGCCAAGGCCGTCGCCGTGCGGCTCTGCGCGCTCACCCGCAGCGAGAGCTTCGCGCGGGACGAGATCATCGGCGGGGTCCCCCTGTCCGTCTCGGTCGGGCTCGTGATCGGCGGTGATCCGGATGCAAACGGCGCCCTGCGCGAGCGCACCCAGATCCATCACCTGCTCGAACAGGCCGATCTCGCGCTTTATGCCGCCAAGGCCGGCGGGCGGGACATGGTGCGTGTCTGCCGCTCTGCCGCATGAGGCCCTAGTCGCCCGCGCGGGGTCCGCGTGGCCCCCTCGGGCGGGCGAGTTCCTCTTCCAGCCGATCTGCGAAGGCCGCGCGCTCTGTCTCATCCATCGCGACGAGCCGAGCGACGAAGATATCCCGCGCGAGCTCCAGCCTGAATTCGGCCTCCGAGAGCTGGGCGCCGAGCAGCCGTGAGACCTCCTCGGGCTGGAAAGGATCCGTTCGCAGCGCGGCGACCACCCCTTCGAGCTGCGCCTTGAGTGCCCCGCGAGAGCGCCCGTCCTGCCGGAGGGCACGGCGCATCTCGAGCGCCAGCGCCCGCCGCTCGCGCGGCTCGAGCGCGGCGATCACGGCCCCCATTCCGATCTCCTCGGCGGCGGGAGGTCGCCTGTCGTGGCCGCGCTGCCCCTGCATGGCGATCGCTCCGACGACGATGCCCACGATGACGAGATTGAAAGCGAGCGAGAGGTAAAGCACCACGCGCCCGCCGCGCCCGAGCCCGGCCCGGGGAGGCTCTGCGTCAGCCATCGAACGCCACCTCGCCCAGGCGCGGCACGTAATCGGCCGCGCTCAACTCCGCGCCGATCAGCGCTTCCGTGAAGAGGAGGAGCATGTCCGGCGGGAACATCCCGATGACGAGCCCCGTGGCAACGGCACCGGCAAGGCCGGACATCCCCGTCCAGCCGCCGAGCATGTCCTGCAGGCGCGCGTGCCAGGGGCGTTGCTCTGCCTGCTCGACCGCCTGCTCCCGCTCCGCATCCGCGAGGATGCGCGCCACGAGGTCCGCGGAGGGCAGCGCGCCTTCGCCGTCGGAAGCCGCGAAGACCGCGTCAAGCTCCTCGGCGTTCAGCTCTTTTTCGGGGGGCCGCGTCATCGTTCAAATCCTAATTCTGCGCGACGCGCGGCCAAGGCTTTCGCCAGCGCCCGCTTGCCCCGCGCCGTCAAACTCTCGACCGCTTCCACGGAGATGTCCATGATCTCGGCGATCTGCGGGTTGGGCAGGTTCTCGATGTGGCGGAGGACAACGGCCTCCCGCTGCCGGTCGGGCAGTTCCGCCAGCGCATGCTGCAGCGCGGCCGCGCGGGTCTTCGCCATGATACCCTGGTCCGCGCCGGGCGCAGCATCGGCGATCTCCGCCGGCTCCTCTAGCGCCGCCGGGCGCGCCTTCCTGAGCCGGTCGGTGCAGAGATTGGCCGTCACCCGGTAGAGCCACGTGGTCACCTTCGCCTCCCCCGGGCGCCAGTCGCGCGCCACCTTCCAGAGCCGGAGCAGCGCCTCCTGCGTGACGTCTTCGGCCTCCGCGCGATCATTGAGCAGCCTGTGGGCATGGGCGAGGATCCGCGGCGCGAGGCGCAGCGTGAGCGAACGCGCGGCGTCCTTGTCTCCATTGGCATAGAGCACCAAGAGGGCGTCATCGCTCACCTCCGACATCGCATCCAGCGCCATCACTCCATCCCCGGCTGCCGACGGGCCTAGCGGCTGGCGCCGGACCCGTCCAGTTCAGCGGCCTCACCCGCGGTCGCGACCGTCCCCCCGGCCAAAGCGGAAGCCCCGCGCCTCGCGCGCCTTTCGCATCTCCTCCGGCGAGAGGCCGCCGGAGCCATCGGCATCGAGCCGCTCGAAGCGGGCCTCCATGCGGTCGGCGCCCGCCCCGAACTCGTCGCGCTCGAGCGTCCCGTTGCCATTGGCGTCTGCGCGCTCGATGAAGCGGGAGATACGGGCCTCGCGCTGGTCGGCGCTCCGGGCCTCGCGCGCGGCGAGGATTTCGGCCATGGAAAGCGCACCGTCGCCATCGGTGTCAGTTGCCTCGAAGCGGGCATCGCCGAAGGCGCGCATCTCGGCGAGGCTGACCTCCCCGTTGCCGTCGGCGTCGAGCTCCGAGAAGCGCGCGCTATCGCCGGCGCGGCCCTGCGCCTCGGCTGAAAGCGCGCTCAGGCCGGTGAGCCCGATGGACAGGGCAAGGGTGCCTGCGAGAAGCTTCGTCGTCGTGGTCATGGTGTCGTCCTCGGTGAGGGTGGGTCAGGATCGCCCGGCGCCGCCTCACTCCAGCCTCGGACATGCCCTACACGGCCCACGCCGCCCTTTCCGTCGCGCGGCGCGGCGATTTTTCTTTCCCACGCGGTGCCGGGGGCGTAGGCGGGAGGCATCATGCACGCCACACGACCCCTCAGCGAAGACGATGCGGACCGCCCCCTGGGGCGCGCGGTGCGCCGCGGGCTCCTCTGCCGGTGCCCGAAATGCGGAGAGGGAAAGCTGCTTCACCGCTACCTGAAGGTACGGGATGCCTGCCCGTCCTGCGGCGAGGCCTTTCACCACCAGCGCGCCGATGACGGACCGGCCTGGCTCACGCTTCTCATCGTGGGGCACCTCATGGCACCAGCGCTCCATATCGGCTACGTCCGCTACGAGCCGGAGCCGCTGGTGCTCTTCGCCGTGCTCTCATCGGCGTGCCTCGTGCTGTCGCTCGTCCTGCTGCCGCGGCTCAAGGGGATGATGGTCGCCTTCCAGTGGTCGCGGCGGATGCACGGCTTTTCGCGGCCCTGATCCCGTGAGCCGAAGGACGCCATGACCGAGACGCCGATCCGAGACGCCGCCACGATCGTCGCCCTCCGGGACATGCAGGGGCGCAGGCACGTCCTCATGGGCCAGCGCGGCGCGCAGGCGGCCTTCATGCCGTCGAAATTCGTCTTTCCGGGCGGCGCGGTCGATGCCGGCGACGCTGACACGCCGCTCGCGCGGCACGTGGCGGAGCCCTGCGCCACGCGGCTCGCGGGCATGGCCCACGCCCTCGCCGTCGCCGCCATTCGCGAGCTTTGGGAGGAGACGGGCCTGATGCTGGGGCAAAACGGGACGGCGGCGGGGATGCCCTTTCTCCCCGATGCTGCGCCCCTCAGGTTCGTTTTCCGCGCGATCACCCCGCCGGGGCGCCCGCGCCGCTTCGACGCGCGGTTCTTCGCGGTGGCCGCCGATGCGCTCTCGGGCGATCTCGATGACTTCTCGCGCGCCTCCGACGAGCTCTCGCATCTGCGCTGGGTCCCCCTCGAGGAGGCGCGCAGCCTTGATCTGCCCTTCATCACAGAGGTCGTTCTGGCAGAGCTCGCCGCCCTCGATCCGCGCGTCGCGCCACCCTCCGTGCCGTTCTTCAAGAACGACGACGAGGAGAGCCTCTTTCTCCGCCTCCGCGGCTAGGAGAGCAAAACCACCAGCACGACACTGAGCGCGAGGGCCGCGATCCCGCCGAGCTCACGCAGCGTGGTGCGCTCGCCGAAGAGAAAGATCGAGAAGAGAAAGGAAAAGATCAGCTCCGTCTGCCCGAGCGCCTTTACCAGCGCGGCCTTCTGCAGGCCAAAGGCCGTGAACCAGCCGAGAGAGCCCAGCATCGACGTGACGCCGACAAGGCTCACCGCGCGCCACGCCCGGAAGACGCGCCCGATCTCGCCGCGCTCCCACACCCTGAGATAGACGAGCATCATGGCAGTCTGCGCGAGCGTCAGGAGCGCGAGCCCGAAGGCCGCGCGCAGGAAGACATCGCCCCCCTCGAGCGCGAGTGCGGCCCCCCGGTAGGTCGCTCCCGAAACGCCGAAGAGCAGCCCCGAGGCCAGCCCCAACGCCGTCGCGCGGTTGAGCACCCGCGCGCGCCAGTTGCCGCTGATCTCCGGGCTGTCGGAGAGCGCGAGCACCCCGCCGAGCCCGATCATGAGCGCGAGGAACACGCCGAGGCTGATGGTCTCGCCCAGGAGGATGAAACCGATGAGCGCGGTCTGCAGGACTTCCGTCTTCTTGAAGGTCACGCCCACGGCGAAGTTGCGATGCTGGAAGATCGCCACGGTGCACATCGTGGCCAGGATCTGCGCCACCGCGCCCGTGAGCCCGTAGGCCCAGAAGGAAGCGGGCGTCGCGGGCATCGCGAGCCCCTGGGCGGCACCGTAGCCGAGCGAGAGCGCAAGAAGCAGGGGCCACGCGAAAAGGAAGCGCGCGAAGGTCGCGCCGGCGGTCGAGAGCGACGTGGACCGGAGCCGCTTCTGCAGGACGAAGCGGAGCGACTGGATGAAGGCCGCGAAAAGCGTGACGGGGATCCACATGGGATCCCCCTAAGCCCCCGGCCCTACCGGCGCCAGAGCGGGTGCGGCACCGGGTCCTTGGCGCGCAGGAAGTGTCGCCGGAAGACCTCGCCGTAGGAGGCGAAGCGATAATTCGCGTTCTTCTCGAGATAGGCAGCGCGATTGCGCGCGAACTGGCCCGGCAGATCGTACCACGGGACGCCGGGATGAAGGTGGTGGACGACGTGCAGGTTGTTGTTGAGGAAGAGCAGCGAGAGCGGTCCCCGATCCTCGATGATCACCGACCGCCCGCCCGCCTGCTCGTGGGCCTGATGCTCGCAGAACGTGCGGATCTTGAGCAGGGAAAGCCCGCCATAGGCGGCGACCAGAAAGGCCCAGAGCGGCAGCGGCGCGAGCGTCACCACCCAGAGCACCGCCGCCACGGCCGGGACATGAAGCGCCCAGCCCAGGATCACCCGCGGCGTGAGCGCGCGCAGGTCCCCCGCCATGAAAAGCACCTGCCCCACGATGGGCCCGATGAGCATCCGCCCCGCCAGCGTGTTGTTGAAACTCAGCACCCCGCGCGCCCAGGCCGGCAACCGCTCCCACACCCCGGCATCGAGGTAGTTGGCTTCTGGGTCGTCCAGCGGATCGGTGAGCCGCGCATCGCGGTGATGGGCCAGATGGCTGTCGTAGAAACGCAGGTAGGGGATCGCGAGCGTCAGCGGTGGCCAGGCCAGCGCCGCATTGAGCCAGCGGTTGCGAAACGGGTGCCCATGGATCGCCTCGTGCTGAAGCGAGCAGTGCAGCGCGATGAGCACCGCGAGCGCGGGGATCGCGAGCGCCACGGGCGCGTGGAGCGCCGCGGCGATCCCGCCATAGACCAGCGCGAAGAGCGCGAGCGTCGGCCATTCCACGGGCCGCCTCATGTCCGCCCCCAGCGGATGCGCGCCCAGATCCGCTCGTAGGCCACGTAGATCAGGAGGCCGAGCAGGCTGTTGGTGGCGGCCATGCCCCCGCTCATGGTGAGCGATCCCGTGACGGTGAAGCCCACCCCCGTCATGACGAGGAAACCGATGAGTGTCCAAAGCGCGGCTTTGACGAAGGTGCGAAGGCGGCTGTCCATGCCCCATGCCTTGGCGCTTTCGCAGGCTGTGGGCCATTCGGCGAATGGTTCACATCAGTCGACAATCGTGATAATTATCACCAATGCAGAGAATTACCGACAAACGGGACCGTGCCACCCTGCTCCGCGAGCGCCTTCACCAGGCCCTCGCCACCACGGGCACCTCCCAAAGCGCCCTGGCCCGCGCCACGGGGGTCGACCGCTCGACCATCAGCCAGCTTCTCAGGGACGCAGGGCCACGCCTGCCCAACGCACAGCTCGTCGCGGAATGCGCCGCCGCGCTCGGCGTGAGCGCGGACTGGCTCCTCGGCCTCTCGGACCGGCCCGAGCAGGCCTCCGATCTCGTCGCCGCCGCCATGACCGTCACCGAGGCGCCCCGCGCGCTCGTCGACGAACAGATCTTCGCCTGGCACCAGGAGGCGCAGGGTTACAAGATCCGCCACGTGCCAGCGGGCCTGCCCGACATGCTCAAGACGACCGAGATGCTGCGCTGGGAATATGAGCCGTCCCTCGGGCGCACCACCGACCAGGCCATCGGCGCGAGCCAGGACAAGCTCGACTGGATGCAGGCCTCCCGGTCCGATTACGAGATCGCCGTCCCCGTCCACGATCTCCGCGCCATGGCCCAGGCGGAAGGCTATTATCAGCACCTCCCCGCCACGATCCGCGCGGCCCAGCTCGAGCGCCTCGAGGCGCTCCACGAGGAGCTCTACCCGCGCCTTCGCCTGCATCTCTTCGACGCGCGCAGGCTCTTTTCCGCGCCCGTGACGATCTTCGGCTCGCTCCTCGCGGTCATTTATCTGGGCTCGAACTACCTCGCCTTCCGCGACAGTGACCGGGTGGAGACCATCACACGCCATTTCGACCGCCTCGTGCGCGCCGCCGAGATCGGGGACCGCGAATTTCCCGCCTACATCGCGCTCCTGAGGCGCGGGCTCTGAGCCCGGAGAAGGAGGCCCCGGATCGGGTCCGGGGCGTGACGGTCTCTTGGCCCCGCCCCGGACCTGATCCGGGGTCTCGCGTGCGATGAAGACCGAGACTCAGAGCTTGGGGTCCGGGGTCTCCGTATGCCCGTCCACCGCGATGACCTGCCCCGACACCATCCGCGCCGCGTCAGAGGCGAGGAAGACCGCCATCTCGGCGACGTCCTCGGCCGTCACCAGCCGCCTGAGCGAGACGCCCGAGGCATAGCCCGCATGGACCGCGTCCCGCGTCATGCCCTTGGCCTTGGCCTCCCGCTCCATGACGCCCTCCATGCGCGGGCCTTCCACGGCGCCCGGGCAAATCGCATTGGCACGGATCCCGTGCGGGCCCAGCTCCATGGCCACCGTCTTCATGAGCCCGATCACGGCCCATTTGGCCGCCGCGTAGGGCGCGCGAAAGGGATAGCCGTAGAGCCCCGCCGTGGAGCTCGTGAAAAGGATGGCCCCCTGCCCCCGTGCTTTCATGGCGGGAGGTGCGTGCTTGGCCGCGAGGAACGCGCCCTCGAGGTTCACCGAGACGCAGCGCCGCCAGTCCTCGAGCGCCACGTCTTCGAGCGCCGCCGTGGGCCCGGCGATGCCCGCATTGGCACAGAGCGCGTCGAGCGGCGCGGCCTCGGCGAGGAGGCCCGCCATGGCCCCTTCGTCGGCGGCATCCACCGCGCGTGCCTGCCAGTCTGGCGGGCACGCAGCGAGCGCCGCCGCATCCACATCGGTCACCCAGACCTCGTAATCCGCCGCCGCGAAGCGCGCAGCCATGGCCCGTCCGATGCCCGAAGCGCCCGCCGTGATCAGCGCGCGCTTCACTTCGCGCCCACCGCGCGGCCTGCCCCGTCGGGCCGGCCGAGCCGCGCATGGGCCTCCGCGTAGGCGCCGAGCCGTGCGGCCACCGCCTCGGACGGGGGCGACGCGCGCCGCGTCTCGAGGCTCACGTGGATCAGCATGTGCTCTCCCGTCGCGAGCAGTCGCGCGCCCGCGCGCATCTCGTGCCAGAGATGCATCTTCTTGCCCGCCCCCTCGAGGACCTGCGTCGTGATGGTGATCACCGCCCCGGCATGGACCTCGTCGAGATGCCGGATATGGGTTTCGGCCGTGAAGTAGCTGCCGCCCGAGGCGATGTAGGCCGCGTCGCAGCCGATCATCTCCATGAACCGGTCCGTGGCGTCGCCGAAGGCCTGCAGGTAGCGCGCTTCGTTCATGTGCCCGTTGTAGTCGGTCCAGTCGAGCGGCACGGCCCGGTGCACTGTCTGCACCTTGGCCGCCTTCGCAGCGTCGCTCTGCTCCACCGGCGCAAAGGTTGCCTCGTGCCCGAAGATCAGCGCGCCCGCGCCCCAACCCTGCGCCTTCAGCGCCCGCATCATGGCCACGAGATTACCATCCCGGATGCGCTCGAGGTCGCGGATCGAGCGGCCGCCGGATTGCGCGTCCGATTGCGCCGCGATCGTCTCGATGAGATCGTCGGTCAGCTCGGGAACATCCATGAGTTTCGTCCATGGCCAGGCGAGCGCGGGCCCGAATTGCGCGATGAAGTGCTTCATCCCCGCCTCGCCTCCCGCGATGCGGTAGGTCTCGAAGAGGCCCATCTGCGCCCAGCGCAGGCCAAAGCCGTAGCGGATGGCGTCGTCGATCTCCCCGGTCGTCGCGACCCCGTCCTTCACGAGCCAGAGGGCCTCGCGCCACACGGCCTCGAGGAAGCGGTCCGCGATGTGGGCATCGATCTCCTGCCGCACCCGGAGAGGATACATGCCGATCGCGCGCAGCGTTTCCGCGGCCCCCTCGATCAGCGCCGCGTCGTTGGCTGCGCTCGGCACGAGCTCCACCAGCGGCAGGAGGTAGACCGGGTTGAACGGATGGGCGACGACGATCTGTCCGGGCCGGAGCGCGCCCGCCTGAAGTTCGGAGGGTTTGAAGCCCGAGGTGGAGGATCCGATCACCGCCTCCGGCGGACAGACCTCTTGCAGGGCCGCGTAGACGTGATGTTTGAGCTCGAGCCGCTCGGGCACGCTTTCCTGCACCCAGTCGGCGCCAGCCACCGCCGCGGCGAGATCGGTCTCCATGGAGAGCCGCCCTTCGCGCGGTAGCGCCCGGTCGTAGAGCCCGGGCAAGGCGCGCCGCGCATTCTGCAACACGTCCCCGAGCTTCCGCTCGGCCTCCGGGTCCGGGTCGAACACCGACACGTCCCAGCCATTCAGGAGAAATCGTGCGGCCCAGCCGCCGCCGATCACGCCCCCGCCAACAATCGCTGCTTTAGGCATGGTGCCCCCTCCCCGCGTCCTGGGACCTCTCGGTCCGGCATCCGGTCGCTCGGGTATCCATGCGCCCCGGTTTCTGTGTGCCCGGTTTCCTTGTGCCCGGTTTCTTTGTGCCTGTACCTCGGGGGGAGGCGAAGCCGGGGGGCAGAGCCCCCCAGCCCGTCTTTAGGCCAGCACGGCCTCTTCGGTCTCGACCCAGGTCAGGCCCTGCAGCCCGCCATGCTCCGCGATCTCCGAGCAGGCCGCGAGCGCAAAGGCCGTCACTGCGAGCAAAATGAGTGTCTTCGTCATGATATAGCTCCTGCATTCCTCAATACCGCTACATCTATTCGCCCGGGGCGCGCTTTGTCAGCCCCAATTTCGCTCTCACGGTTACCGGATCGCTAATGCTGGCTCCCATGCGCTCGATGATCTCCCGCGCGCGCGTCACGAGCTGCGCGTTCGTCGCCAGCACCCCGCGGTCGAGCATGAGGTTGTCTTCAAGCCCCACCCGCACGTTGCCGCCCGCGAGGACCGAGGCCGCGACATAGGGCATCTGGTGCCGGCCGAGGGCGAAGGCCGAGAACGTCCAGGCCTCGGGGACGTTGTTGACCATGGCCAGGAAGGTGTTGAGGTCATCGGGCGCGCCCCAGGGCACGCCCATGCAGAGCTGGACGAGCGCGGGCGCCTCGAGCACGCCTTCCTTCACCAGCTGCTTGGCATACCACAGGTGCCCGGTGTCGAAGGCCTCGATCTCGGGCTTCACGCCGAGCTCGGTCATCATCCGGCCCATGGCCTGCAGCATGCCGGGCGTGTTGGTCATGACGTAGTCGGCCTCGGCGAAGTTCATCGTCCCGCAATCCAGGGTGCAGATCTCGGGCAGGCATTCGGCGATGTGGGCCACGCGTTCCTCTGCGCCGATCATGTCGGTGCCCACGGCCACGGGAAGCGGCGCGTCGGTGCCGCCGAAAACGATGTCGCCGCCCATCCCCGCCGTGAGATTGAGCACGACATCCACGTCGGCGTCGCGCACCCGGTCGGTCAGTTCGCGGTAGAGCTTGAGGTCCCGCGCGGGGGCGCCGGTCTCCGGGTCGCGCACGTGGCAATGGACGATCGCCGCCCCGGCCTTCGCCGCCGCGATCGCGCTCTCGGCGATCTCGGCAGGCGACCGCGGCACGTGGGGCGAGCGGTCCTGCGTGCTCCCCGACCCCGTCACCGCGCAGGTGATAAACACCTCTCTGTTCATCTCCAGTGGCATCTTTGCCCTCCCTCTTCAGTCTTCCTGCGCCTTCTGGCGGTGCTGTCTACCCGGCGCGCTCGTGCGGTCATGCGCACCTGGGCTTGCATGCGCGCCTTGGCTCAGACGCTTTTCCCCGTGGGGCCACGCCCAGATCAATCCGAACGGAAGCAGGGACGCGCCGCATCGCGGGCTCAGTACGGCATGGGATGGGCGCGGTGGGTCTTGTCGATCCCCTCCATGAGCTCGGGGCTTATCCCGGTCTCGACGCCCGCGAGGATCCGCTCGAGCTGATCGTGGGAGGTCGCGCCGAAGATGGCGGAGACGAGGAAGGGCCGCGAGACGGACCATTCCATGGCCATGTGCACGGGATCGACGCCGTGCGCGGCGGCGAGCGCGCTGTAGGCCTCCGCCGCGGCAAGGCCCCGCTCCGTCCAGCGTCCCCCGAGGGAGCCGTTGATGTCGGCGCGGCTGCCCTTGGGCTTCATCCCGCCCGCATACTTGCCGGTGAGAAAGCCCGTGGCGAGCGGTGAAAAGCTGAAAAGCCCCACGTCCTCGGCCACCGACAGCTCCGCCATGTCCGTGTCGTAGAGCCGGTGCATGAGCGAGTACTCGTTCTGCACGGAGGCCACGCGCGGCAGGCCGTGATCCTCGCTCAGGCGCAGCCACTGCGACGTGCCCCACGCACTCTCGTTCGAAAGGCCGAAGGCGCGGATCGTCCCCCGCTCCACCTCTTTCTGCAGCGCCTCGAGGCAGTCGAGCATGTCCGCGCGCACCTCCTCTGCCCGGATGCCCGTCGGGTCGTAGGTCCAGTTCTTGCGGAACTGGTAGGAGCCGCGATTGGGCCAGTGGAACTGGTAGAGATCGATGTAATCGGTCTGGAGGCGCTTGAGGTTCCCCTCGAGCGTCTCGCGGATCGTCTTGGAGCTGATAGGCGCGCCGTCCCGCACGTAGGACATGCCCTCGCCCGAATGCTTCGTGGCGAGGATGTAGTCGCCCCGGCGGGATTTGTTCGCCGCGTTCCAGTTGCCAATATAGGTCTCGGTGAGGCCCACCGTCTCCGCGCTGATCGGGTTCACGGGGTACATCTCGGCGGTGTCGACGAAGTTGATGCCCGCAGCGAGCGAGGTGTCCATCTGCCGGTGGGCATCGGCCTCGTCAGTCTGCGTGCCCCAGGTCATCGTGCCGAGACAGTAGGCGCTGACGGTCATCCCCGTCCGCCCGAGCGGGTTCATCTTCATGGGCTGTCTCCTTTGGCGCGACATTACGCCCGGGAGGCGGCGTGGCAAGCACTTGACGCGGGGCATCCGAAAAATAGAACATAGAGAGAACAAACCGCCCGTCGTTCCGATCCCTGCCCTGCTCTCCTGTCTGCCATGTCTGCCACCGCCGCGCATCTTCTGACCCGTGAACGGCCCCGCTCCGACAACGCCCGGGGGCGCACGCCGCCCTTTCTGGGGGAGCTGGCGCTGGAGACGGCGCGGGTCCATGAGCTCTGCGGGTCCGCGCGGCGCACACTCGCGCTCATGATCGCGGCGGCCATGGAAGGGCCGGTCTTCTGGGTCGCGCCCGCCTGGCATGCCGACCGGCTCAATCCCGATGGCATCTCGGACTTCATCAATCCGGGGCGGCTCACCTTCGTGGAACCGTCGCGCGCGCCGGATCTGCTGTGGTGCTGCGAGGAAGTGCTCCGCACCGGCGCGGTGCCGCTCCTCGTGGGCGATCTGCCCGGCCCGCCGGCGCTCACACCGATCCGGCGCCTGCATCTCGCGGCGGAAACGGGGGCCGCCCGCGGGCACGCACCGCTCGGGCTGCTGCTCACGCCCGGCGAGGGCGGGGCGGCGGGGGTGGAGACGCGCTGGCACATGGCCCCCACGGCGGAGGCCGCCGCGCCCTGGCACCTCACCCGCCTGCGGGCCCGCGCGGCACCGCCCCGGCACTGGTCGGTGAGCCCGGCACGCGCGCTCACACCGCTCTCGCCCCAGGGGTAGCGCCCGATCACGCAAAAGCGACCGCACGTCGCGCGCGAACGATCTACCTCCCTGCCATGCACAGGCTCCCAGCTCTCCTTCTCGCCCTTCTCCTCGCCGCGCCGCTCACGGCGTCGGCGGCCCTCGCCCAGGCGGTCAGCTACGCGCTCGACCGCGAGACCTCCCTCGTGGGCTTCGCGTTCGATCTGACGGGCGGGTCCGAGATCAAGGGCAACATGCCTGTCGCGGCCGCCGAGATCGCCCTCGACGTGGACACGCTCGAGCAGAGCCGCGCCGTCGTCACGCTCGACACGCGCCGCGCCATCACCGAACAGGCCTTCGCCACCGACGCCATGCTCGGCCCCAACGTGCTCGCGGCCGAGGACTTCCCCACCATCCGGTTCGAAGCCACGCGCATCACGGGCAACGTCAACGCGGCCCGCGTGGAGGGCCGCGTCACCATCAGGGGCGTCACGCGGTCCATCACGCTCGACGCGCAGGTCTTTCGCCAGCGCGGCACCGAGGCGGGCGACCTCTCGCGCCTCTCGGTCTTCATGACCGGCCGCGTGGACCGGCGGGACTTCGGCGCCGATGGCTTTCCGCAATTCGTGGGCCCCGAAATCCGCATCGAGATCCTCACCCGCCTGACGCGCAGCTAGCTGCACATCAGCCCCCGACATCCCCTGTGCCAAGGCGTTTGCAAAGGCCCCAAGCGCCATCGCAGGCGCTTCGGCCGCCGCGGGCCGAGCGCGCCCTGTCGGAAACGTTTGCAGCCGCGGGATCGCGGGCGCATGAACGTCCCATGGGCCTCTTCGTCTCTTTCGCCGCGCTTTTCCTGTCGGTCGTCCTGCTCCAGCTCTCCTCGGGTGGCGTGGGCACGCTCGACGCGCTCACGGGGCTCTCGCTCGGCTTCACCCCGGGCCAGATCGGCCTTCTGGGCTCCGCGCATTTCGTAGGCTTCTTCATCGGCTGCTGGTGGGCGCCGCGCCTGATGGGCGCGGTGGGCTACAGCCGCAGCTTCGCCGTCTTCACCGCGCTCGGAGCCCTGGGCCTCCTCGGCCACGTCCTCACCGACACACCCCAGACATGGGCGCTGCTGCGCATCGCCTCCGGCCTCTGCGTCGCGGGCTGCTACACCGTCATCGAGGCCTGGCTCAACGCCAAGGTCACCAACGCGACACGCGGCCGCTCCACCGGCGCCTACCGCCTCGTCGATCTCGGCGGGCAGCTCGGCGCCCAGCTCATGATCGGCGCGCTCGTGAGCGTCGAGGTCTACATCGCCTACACGATCCTCACGATCTTCTGCTGCGCCTCGATCCTGCCCCTGGCCATGACCCGCGCCAGCCCGCCCGCTTCGGACGCGGCCCCCAGCCTGAAGCCGCTGCTGGCGATCCGCCGCTCTCCCCTCGCGGTGGGCGGCGTCATCGTGGGCGGCCTCACCGGCGCGGCCTACCGCATGGTCGGCCCGATCTACGCAGCAGAGATCGGCCTCACCGCCGAGGAGGTCGGCTTTTTCCTCGCCGCGCTCATCGTGGGCGGTGCCGTGGCGCAGTTCCCCGCGGGCTGGCTCGCCGACCGCTACGACCGGCGCCGCGTCCTCATCGGCTTCTCGCTCGCCTCCGTGGCGGGCTGCGCGATCTCGGCCTCGGCGTCGGGCGCGGAGGCCGCCATCGCCGCCTCATTCCTCTTCGGGGTGCTGATCACGCCGATCTACTCGATCTCGTCGGCCCACGCCCATGACTTCGCGGCGAGCTCCGAGCGCGCGGAGCTCTCCGCCGCGCTCCTCTTTTACTTTGCCGTTGGCGCCATCGTGGCGCCTCTCACCGTCGCGCGGCTCATCGATGCCTACGGCCCCGCCTCGTTCTTCTACTTCATCGCCGCGGGCCATATCGCGCTCGTGATCTACTCGCTCTTTCGCATGCTCAAGCGCCCCGCGCAGACCCGCACGAGCTACGTCTACGCGCCACGCACGTCGTTCCTCGTGGGCAAGCTTCTGGGCCGGGACCGGGATGGGGGTGGCAGCGCCGAATAAAGCGCCATATCAGGGCGCGACGACGCACCGGAGCTTCCATGGCACGCATTCTGATCACCTCCGCGATCCCCTACATCAACGGGATCAAGCACCTCGGCAACCTCGTGGGCTCGCAGCTCCCCGCCGATCTCTTCGCGCGCTACAAGCGCGCCCGCGGTCACGAGGTCATGTTTCTGTGCGCCACCGACGAGCACGGCACGCCCGCCGAACTCGCCGCCGCGAAGGCAGGCAAGCCCGTGGAGGAATTCTGCGCGGAGATGCACGCCGTGCAGGCCGATATCGGGGCGCGCTTCGGGCTCTCCTTCGATCATTTCGGGCGCTCCTCGTCAGACGAGAACAAGGCGCTCACGCAGCACTTCGCCGGTGTCCTCGCCGACCGCGGCCTCATCCGCGAAGTGGAGGAGGAGCAGGTCTATTCCAACGCCGACGGCCGCTACCTGCCCGACCGCTACATCGTGGGCACCTGCCCCAATTGCGGCTACGAAAACGCCCGCGGCGACCAGTGCGAGAACTGCACGAAGCAGCTCGATCCCACCGACCTGATCGAGCCGCGCTCCGCCATTTCCGGCTCCACCGACCTCGAGGTGCGCAAGACCAAGCACCTCTACCTGCGCCAGTCGGCGCTGCGCGAAGAGCTCTCCGACTGGATTGAAAAAAAGGTGTTCTCGCAGAAAGCCCTTGAGAAGGACACTGAGAAAAACCCCGTTCTACCTTACAGAAACGGGGTCAGGCAGCCTAATTACAACCCGCTGCAGCATTGGCCTGTTCTTACTACCTCGATAGCCAAGAAATGGCTCAACGATGGCGACGGCCTGCAGGACCGAGGCATCACCCGCGATCTCGACTGGGGCGTGCCCGTGAAGCGCGGCACCGAGGAGTGGCCAGGCATGGAAGGCAAGGTCTTCTACGTCTGGTTCGATGCCCCCATCGAATACATCGCTGCAGCCAAAGAGCGTGATCCCACCGACTGGGAGCGCTGGTGGCGCACCGACAAGGGCGCGGACGACGTGACCTATGTCCAGTTCATGGGCAAGGACAACGTCCCCTTCCACACGCTCTCCTTCCCCGCCACGATACTGGGCTCGGGCGAGCCGTGGAAGCTCGTCGATTACATCAAGTCCTTCAACTACCTGAATTATGACGGCGGGCAGTTCTCCACCTCGCAGGGTCGCGGCGTGTTCCAGGACCAGGCGCTCGACATCCTGCCGGCGGATTACTGGCGCTGGTGGCTTCTGTCGAACGCGCCGGAGACCTCGGACAGCGAATTCACCTGGGAGCGTTTCCAGGAGGGCGTGAACAAGGATCTCGCCGACGTGCTGGGCAATTTCGTGAGCCGCGTGACGAAGTTCTGCCGCTCAAAATTCTCAGAGGAGATCCCCGAGGGCGGCGCATACGGGCCGCGCGAGGAACAACTCATCCAAGACCTCACCAAGCGCATCCGCGCCTACGAGGCGGCCATGGATGCCATCGAAGTCAGGAAGGCCGCCGCCGAGCTGCGCGGCGCGTGGGTGCTGGGCAACGAGTACCTGCAGGAGGTGGCGCCGTGGTCCACCTTCAAGGAAGATCCGGATCAGGCCGCGGCCCAGATCCGCCTCGCGCTCAATCTCATCCGCGTCTACGCGGTGCTCTCGGCCCCCTTCATCCCCAATGCCGCGGCCTCCATGCTCTCGGGCATGAACACGCTCGATATGTCCTGGCCCGACGACGTGGCGGAGGCTCTCCAAGCCCTGCCGCCGGGCCACGCCTTCACCGTGCCCGACGTGCTCTTCGCCAAGATCACCGATGACCAGCGCGCGGAATGGGCGGAGCGCTTTTCCGGCACGCGGGCATGAGACGCTCACAATCCCGCGAGATGCGGAGGAAAGAGGCCGCGCGCGCCCTGCCGGCTGCAGAAAATCATGGAGGCACGGCGCGCATCCCGCCTAGGGTGCCGAAACCGTTTGGAGGGTTTCGCATGCGTCTTGGTCTCGCACTTGTTCTTTGCCTGGCTCCGCTTGCCACTGCGGCAGCCACCTGCATCACGGAGAAGGGCGCCTTTACCGATTACAAGTCCCGCTTCGCCGAGGAGGCGCGGGAGGCGGGCATCGGGGCGCGCGGGCTCGAGGCGCTGCAAGGGGCGCGGATGTCCGATATCACCTGGCGCTTCGAGAGCCGCCCCTCGACGCAGACCGGCACGCTCCAGGGGGACCCGGCCGAATTCCTCGCCAAGCGGTCCGGCGCCACGGCGCAGGTCTTTGTGAACCTCGTGGAGCAGCGCATCGCGCGAAACCCGAATACATTCGCCGCCATCGAGCGGGCCTACGGCGTCCCCGCCTCGATCCTCGCCACGATCTGGGGGCTCGAGACCTCCTGGGGCGGGTATACCGGGTCCTCGCCCATCGTGGGCGCCTCTGTGACGCTGGCCTCCTATTGCCGCCGGCACCCCCGGTTCGAGCCCCACGCGCTGGCGGCGCTGCGCCTCGTGGACCGGGGCGTGCTCTCGACCGCTTCGCGAGGTGGTCCCTCGGGGGAGCTCGGGCACATGCAGTTTCTCGCCGGCAATTGGGAGCGCTACGCCGTCGATGCCAACGGCGACGGGACCGCGGACCCCATGAACGCCCCGGACGCGCTGGCCACGGCGGCCCGCATGCTGGCCTCCAACGGTTGGCAGCCCGGCGCGCCCTACACGCCCGGAAGCGCCAATTTCGAGGTGCTGAGCGTGTGGAACGACAGCGGCAACTACCAGCGCGCCATCGCCTATTCCGCGAGCCTCGTCGACGGCTAGACCCACACGTCCCGGCCCCCGAGCCGGGACCTCTCTCACCGCAAGTCCCGCCCCCCGAGCCGGGACCTCTCTCACCACACGTCCCGGCCCCCGCGCCAGGGCCTCTGCCTCGGCCCGTTCAGTCCCCGACGCGGGGAAAGCTCAAATCACGCCGCGCGTCCGCATGCCCGCGATATCGCCCGGCGCATATCCCAACTCCGCGAGGATCGCGTCCGTCTGTGCCCCGAGCGCGGGCACGGGCGCGATCTCCTCGGCCTTCTGAAACGGGGCGGCCAGCGCAGGAAGCGGCCCGACCTCGCTTTCTCCGGTGCCCCAGCGCCCGCGTGCTTCGAGTTGGGGATGGGCCCAGAGATCGGCCATGTCGCGGAGCTTGGCATAGCCGATCTTCGCCCGCTCGAGACGCGCTTGCAGCTCCGCGCCCGTCAGCGCGCCGAGGATCGCGGTGATCTCCGGCAGCACGGTCTCCCGCCGCGCGCTGCGCTCGGTGATGGAGGCGAGTGCGGGATCTTCGGCCATGTCGGGCCGTTCGAGCACCACCCGCGCGAAGCTCTCCCATTCCCGCGCGTTCTGCACGCCGAGGAGGATCACCTCCCCGTCGGAGGCCGCAAACGGCCCGTAGGGCAGGATGTAGGCGTGGGAGGCCGCCGTCCGCGGCGGCGGGGCCGCGCCGTCCATGGCGTAGTAGAGCGGGTGGCCCGTCCATTCCGCCAGGGCCTCGAGCATGGAGATATCGAGATGCGCCCCCTGCCCGGTCCGGCCCCGCTGTATGACGGCTGCGAGGATGCCCGAATAGGCGTACATGCCCGCCGCGATATCGGCGATGGCGATGCCAGCCTTCGAAGGGTGTTCCTGCGTCCCCGTGAGCGACAGAAACCCGGCCTCCGCCTCGATGAGGAGATCGTAGGCCTTCCGCTCCGCGTAGGGCCCGTCCTGTCCGTAGCCCGAGATCTCCGCGAAGATCAGGCCCGGATGAACCTCCCGCAGCGCGGGCCAGGACAGCCCGAGCCGCGCCGCCGCCCCCGGCGCGAGGTTCTGAACGACGACATCGGCCCGCGCCACCAGCTCCGAAAGCACCTCCGGCGCGGCTTTGACATCGAGAGTCAGGCTTTCCTTGCCCCGGTTCACCCACACGAAATGCGAGCTCATCCCCCGCGCGCGCGCGTCATAGCCGCGCGCGAAATCGCCACCGCCCGGTCGCTCCACCTTGATGACCCGCGCGCCGAGATCCGCGAGCTGGCGCGTGCAGAACGGCGCGGCGATGGCATGTTCGAGGGAGACGACAGTGATCCCTTCGAGCGCTCCGGACAGCATCAGGCCGCGCACCCGTGGGGCCGGACCCGCAGCCGAGGCGCCGTGCCCGCATCCCATCCGCCTCTCTTGGCCATGTCATGTGAAAGCACGCGTCCACTCCCTGCTATCCTCTGCGCGGCCAGTCATAATCCAAGTCGCGGGACAGAGATACGGGCACGCAAACCGAGCGCACGCACGCTCACTGGAGACCTTCGGGAGATCGTGGCCCGCAAGACGCGGGCCCAAAGGCGCGTCAGCTCGCGCGCTGCTCGACCGATTGCGACAGCTTGTCGAAGCAGCGGTTCGCCACCGACTCCACATTGCCGCCGAGGGGGCCGTGATCAGCAAGGGCGGCCGCGCGGATCGAGGGCACGATGCGCCGCGGAAAGATCCGGGGGCCGGACTGGGCGCGGTGCCGGAAGAACGGGGCCACCCAGTCGGGCTCCTCGCCGCCGGTTTTCTCGCCGCGGAAATGGCTACGCAGGAGCGCGAGCGATTCTTCCGGGTTCGCGCCCGCGCCCGTCAGGCGGCACCATTCCGTCGTTTGCGCCAGCGAAAGGAGCACGTCGCTCCCCGTGGCCAGCCGCTTCACCGGCACGTGCTTGAATTCGAGGCCGAGCTCGACGCGCGTATCGGCCAGCTCGGTATAGCTGACCGAGGTCACCCGGGAGATCACGAGGTCCTTCACGCTTTCGGATTTGAGCCCGCGCCCCTTGAAGAGGATCACCTGAAAAAGGCCGTTACCCACATAGGCCACACGCCCCTTCCAAGGCATGAGCGCGCGCGTCAGGTTGGCCCCCGCCTTCTCGAGGAAGCTGCGGAATTGCGCGTTCGTCAGGCGCGGATAGAGATCGGCAGCCCCGGCCATGCGCAGCACGAAGGCCCGGGCGTTGCGCAGGTTCGAGCGCGGCTCGAGAAGCTCTCGGGACAGCTCCACCATGCTCATCATGCCCGGCGCGCTGTCGAGCGCGATGGGATCGCTGAGCCGGAAATCGTTACCCTTGATGGGCGCGGGCGCGACCTTTTCAGCCTCCGTCGCCTGCCCGCCTTGCGTCTTGAGCGCGCTGCTGAGGATGGACGCCGCGCGCATGCGCGCGCCAAGCTCGAGCCCGTCGAAGGGCTTGTTCACGTAGTCGGTGGCGCCAGCCGCCATGGCGTCATGGAGCTTTTCCTTGGCGGCGACGGCCGTCACCATGATGATCGGGAGATGTTCGTATTCCGGCATCTCGCGGATCTCGGCGCAGAGCTCGATCCCGTCGGTCTCCGGCATTTCCACGTCGAGGAGGATGCAGTCGAAAGGCGTGTCGGCGGCGGCGATCTTCTCGCGCGCCGCGCGCGCGGACAGGACGGTCTCCACGCGATCATAGCCGCCCGCGGTCAGCGTGGCACGAATGATATCGAGCGCGGTTTGATCGTCATCGACTGCCAGAATCTTCATGTCTGTGCACTCCGTCAGCAAGGTACGCCGCGTTGCAGTACGCGAGCGTCCACAACTGTTTTCTTGGTTAGCGTGTGCACGGAGGAAGCAGCGAAATTATGTCGTAGCTGTGTTTCCTTTAGACCAAGTTTCGGTCAGTTTTTGGCCCCGGGCCGCATTCCCGGCCTGAATTTGCCCCGAGCGAAAGGCTCCAGCCACGATATTCGAGCGCCAGCCGGCGGCGCGCAGTGCATGGCGCATGTCACGATCGGTGGGAAGTGGTGCCCGCGGCGAGACTCGAACTCGCACGGCTTACGCCTAGGGATTTTAAGTCCCCTGTGTCTACCATTCCACCACGCAGGCCCGGCCCGAGCGTTATAACTCCTGCCCCAGTGGCTCAAGGGGCTCGGTGAGGAGCGCGCGCTCAGAGAGCCAGGGATTGAGCCTGAGCGCGCGGCGCAGCGGGGCTTGCGCCTCCTCCGTGCGCCCGAGACCGATCAGCGTGAGCGCCATGCCCGTGAGCACGCCCGTGTGACGGGGCGACCGCGCCTCGGCGGCCTCGAGCATGGTGAGCGCCTCGGCGAACTCGAGTTGCAGGTAATGGACGAAGCCGCGCTGATTATAGCCCTCGGCATAGTCCGGGCAGTAGGCGATGAGCGCGTCGAGCCTCTCCGCCGCGGAGCCGTAATCGCCGAAGCGGAGCGCCTGCATCCCGGCATCGAGCAGCGCCTGCGCCTCGGCATCGGGCGCGGCGGTCCAGAGCTGCCAGAGCTCGGCGTTGAGCGGGCCCACCCCGCCGCCCGTGGGCAGCGCCTGGATGCGCGCATAGAGGTCGCCTTCTTCGCGCGCGATGTCAGGATTGGCGGGACATTCCGCGAAGGCGGGACCCGCGAGGAGGGCAAGGGCTATCCATCTCATGGCGAGAAGGATGTGCGGCGCAGCGCACCCGTCAAGCCCCTTGGCCTTGACGTGGGCGCAGCGCGCCCCTTCCTATCCCCCATGTTCCCGATCAGAGACCACAACCCCTCCGAGCGCATCCCCTACATCACCTACGGGCTTCTGATCGCGAATCTGGCGATCTTCCTGAGCTACCTTCCGCTCTTCGACGACGAGGCGCGCCTCTTTTTCTTCTTCCGGGAATACGGCCTCGTGCCCCGCGCTTTCGTGGCGGGCGAAGGGCTCGGGCCACTCTTCACGTCGATGTTTCTCCACGGTGGCTGGATGCACATCGCGGGCAACATGCTCTTTCTCTGGATCTTCGGCGACAACATGGAAGAGGCGTTCGGCCATCTGGGCTTCCTGCTCTTCTACCTCGCCTCGGGCGTGGCCGCGGGCCTCGCGCAGGTGGCGGTGGACCCGGCGAGCCTCGTGCCCATGGTGGGCGCCTCGGGCGCCATCGCGGGCGTGATGGGGGGCTATCTCCTGCTCTATCCCCGGGCGCGCGTGGATATCCTGCTCTTTCTCATCGTCTACATCCGCGTCTTCGTGGTGCCGGCCTGGCTCATGCTCGGGCTCTGGTTCGGCTTCCAGCTCGTGGCGGGCGTGGCCGATGAGGGCGGCGCAGGCGTGGCCTACTGGGCCCATGCGGGCGGCTTCGTGGCAGGCTTCCTCCTCGCCATCCCCGCCTTCCTGAGGATGGGCGGCAGCCGCCACTGGAAGCGCACGGAGGGACACCCGCCCCATCCCGACGCCACCTACCGCTTCGCGCAGCCGGGCGTGCCCAAGGTGCCCCGGGCCAAAAGGCCCCCGCGCGCGAGCGGCAGGCGCCCGAGCCCGTGGAATCGCCGCTGATCCAGGCCCGCGGGCCCAGGCATCTTTGTGCCGATGTACCTCGGGGTTTGGGGCAGAGCCCCAAGGCCTGCGCGGCCCGAGCGCGATAAAACCCTGCGCGCCGAAGGCGCTCCACTCAGTTGCGGATGACCTTGGCGAAGCCGGGGAAGAGCGGGTCGTTGGCGCAGATGATCTCGCCATCGGCGAGAATGTCGCCCGCTGGATCGAGCGGCTCCACGAAGCCGCCCGCCTCCTTGACGATGATGATCCCCGCCGCGAGGTCCCATGGTTTCAGCCGCCGTTCCCAGAAGCCGTCGTAGCGCCCCGCGGCAACGTAGGCGAGATCAAGCGAGGCGGTCCCCCAGCGCCGCACGCCCGCCACCGCTGGCAGGAGCCGCGCGAGGTCCTGCAGCGTCTCGGGCAGATCGCCCCGCCCGCCAAAGGGCAGCCCCGTGGCAAAGACGGCCTCGATCATCGAACGCCGGCCCGACACGCGCAGCCGCGTGTCGTTCATGAAGGCACCCACGCCCTTTTCGGCGAAAAACATCTCATCCTTGGCCGGGTCATAGACCACGCCCGCCACGATCTGCCCCTTGTGCTCGAGCGCGATCGACACCGCCCAGTGCGGCAGCCCGTGGAGGTAGTTCGTCGTCCCGTCGAGCGGGTCCACGATCCAGCGCCGCGTGGGATCCTCCCCTGGCGTCTCGCCGCTTTCCTCGGCCAGCCAGCCATAGGTGGGGCGCGCCCGCGTCAGCTCTTCGCGGATGATCTCCTCGGCGCGGATATCGGCGCGGCTCACGAAGTCGCCCGGCCCCTTGGAAGAGACCTGCAGCTGCTCGACCTCCGCGAAGTCCTTCACGAGCGACCGCCCCGCCTTGCGGGCGGTGTTCATCATGACGGTCAGATTGGCCGAGCCTTGCATATCGTTCTCCGGGCGCTGTGAGCGCCGCCCCTTACCGGCTCCCGCCGGAAAGGCCAAGGGGGAGGAAAGGCGCGCGCGGCGCGCGCCCTAGCGGCGTTGCAGCTTCAGGGGTTCGGAGCGGGCCAGTTTGAGAAGATGCGCCATGAAAGGCTTGGTCGCATCCTCCTCACGGACCGCCGCGTAAAGGCGGCGGGTGATCCCGTCCCGCGTGAGCGGCCGCGTCACATAATCGGAATTGTAGCGCACCTCCCGCACCACCCAGTCCGGCAGCACGGCGACCCCGCGGTTCGAGGCCACGAGGAGCAGGATCACGGCCGTCAGTTCCACCTGCCGGATGCCCCGCGGCTCCACCTTCGCGGGCATCAGGAGTTGGGAGAAGACATCGAGCCGGGACCGCTCCACCGGGTAGGTGATGAGCTGTTCGTCCCGGAAATCCTCCGCCTCGACAAAGGTCTTCTCCGCCAGCGGATGGGCCGAGGAGGCCACGAACACCGCCTCGTAGTCGAAAAGTGGGGCGAAGGTGATCCCGTCGAGGTCCTCGGGGTCCGAGGAGACGACGAGGTCCACCTCCTCGCGCCCGAGCGCGGGCATCGCCTCGAAGGCGAGGCCGGGCCTGATGTCCACGTCCACGTCGGGCCAGGCCTTGCGGAACGCCTCGAGCACGGGGAAGAGCCATTCGAAACAGGCATGGCACTCTATGGCGATATGGAGCCGCCCGGTCTTGCCCGCCTGGAGCCCGCGGAATTCGTCTTCCACCGCGGAAATCTCCGGCAAGACCTTCTCCGCCAGCCGCAGCATCCGCATGCCCGCCGAGGAGAGCTTCAGCGGCTTCGTCCGGCGCACGAAGAGTTCCACGCCCACCTGATCCTCGAGACCCTTGATCTGGTGGGAGAGCGCGGACTGCGTGATGTGGAGCAGGTCCGCGGCCCGCGCGAGGCCGCCCGCCTCGTGGATCATTTTCACGGCGCGCAGGTGCTTGAGGTCGATATGCAAATTATTCTCATCATCTAAGTGAGGATCATGAGTTTGTATAATGGCGCGGAAGACTAGATCAAGGCGTCCAAACAGGAGGCCCCCATGTCGTACCCCGCCGTTTCATTCGAGTTCTTCCCGCCGAAAGACATCCCCGCCTCCTTCGGGCTCTGGGACGCCGCGCAGGCGCTTTTGCCCTTTGGCCCACGGCATGTCTCGGTGACCTACGGCGCGGGCGGCACCACGCGGGAGCTCACGCACGAGACGGTAACAGCGCTCTCGCGGCAGGGGGCGCAGGTCGCCGCGCATCTCACCTGCATCGAGGCCTCGCGCGCCGAGACGCTGGCCATCGCCGAGGGCTACCGCGCCGCGGGCGTGACCGACATCGTGGCGCTGCGCGGCGATGCCCCGGGCGGCGGGGCGTTTGCGCCCCATGCCGAGGGCTTCACCTCCTCTGTTGAGCTCGTGGGCGCGCTGGCCGCTGACGGCTTTGACGTTCACGTGGGCGCCTATCCCGAGCCCCATCCCGAGAGCCGCGGCGCGCGCGCCGATCTCGAATGGCTCCGCGCCAAGTTTCAGGCGGGCGCGAAGACCGCCGTGACGCAGTTCTTCTTCAAGGCCGAGACCTTCCTCCGTTTCCGCGATGCCTGCGCCGATGCGGGGATTTCGGCGCCGATCGTGCCGGGCATCCTGCCGATCCACAATTGGGCGTCCGTGGCGCGCTTCGCCAAGCGCTGCGGCACCGAGATCCCCGCCGAGCTCGCCGCGGCCTTCGAGACCGCCGAGCGCGATGGGCGCAGCGATCTCCTCGCGCTCGCACATGCCGCGGAGCTCTGTTCGACGCTTGTCGATGAAGGCGTGGAGCAGCTGCATTTCTACACGCTCAACCGCCCCACCCTCACCCGAGACGTTCTCCGCGCGCTGGGCCTTCCCCGCCAGGAACCCTTGCGCGACGTGGCCTGAGCGGCCTAGCGTCCGCCCGAACCGCCGGGAGGTCGCCCATGTTCGTCGCCACACGCCCAGAAGAGCTGCCCACGCGCGAGACGCTGCTCTCGCTCTCGGGGCTCGAGTTTATGGAGGCGATGCTGCGCGGCGAGATCAGCCGGCCGCCGATCTCGGGCCTGATGAATTACCGCGTGCACGCCGTGGAGCCGGGCATGGTGGCCTTTCGCGGCACAGCCGAGTTCGCCCATACCAATCCCATGGGCGGGGTCCATGGCGGCTGGTACGGCACGCTCCTCGACAGCTGCATGGCCTGCGCCGTGATGACGACCGTGCCGAAAGGCGCGGTCTACACGACACTCGAGTACAAGATTAACATCACCCGCGCCCTTCCCACCGGCGTCGAGATCGAGGCGCGGGGCGAGGTGAGCCATGCGGGCCGTTCGACCGGCGTCTCCACCGGCGAAATCCGGGGCGTCGCGGACGGCAAGCTCTACGCCTCGGGCTCCACCACCTGCCTCATCATGGACATGTCCGGCTGATCAGGAGGCCGTGTCGCCCTCTTCGCCCGGCACCATGGGCAGGACATCGATCGACACGCTCTCGTGGACGCGCTCGGACGGATCGCGGCCCACGCGCCGCGGCCAGCGGTTCCAGAAGAACTTCTGCCACCCGCTCCAGGCCCCGATGGAGGGCGCATGGGCATCGCGGGGGAAGCCGTCCCGCCATCCGGGCGAGAAGCTCAGCCCGCTCTCCTGCAGCCGCTCCATGAGCCACACGAAGGGAATGTTCGCCAGCGGCCGCGCGGCATGGAAGCCGCGAAGCTGCCCGCCGACATCGCCATGGGTGCCGCGGAACCAGACCTGCTCGAGCCGGCCGCGCCATTGGGGCTTCCGCGCCCAGAGCACGGGCGCGAAGGCCCGCCGCGTCTCGTTGAGCGCCAGCGCCTGGTAGCCCGCGCGCACATGGGGCCCGAGCGTGTGATCATGGAAATGATGGAGCCGGTCGGTGATCATCCAGATCAGCGGCAGGCGCAGGCCGAGCGCCTTCACCGTGTCCCAGACGGCCACCGCCTCGATCTCCACGTGATCATGGCAGTGCCGCCCGGCGAAGGCCTCCGCCGCCGCCACGCGCTTGGGTGCGCAATAGAGCCGGTAGACCTCGCGAAGGTGCCGCTCCGTGGCCGCTTCGTGCCGGAGCAGCCCCACCCGCCCCACGATGCCCGCCAGCGAGCGCGCCGCGTAGGCCCCCCGCGAATAGCCGATGAGGTAGATCCTGTCCCCCGCCCGGTACTGCGAGGCCAGCCAGCCATAGGCCCGCTTGATCTGGCCGTTGATCCCGTCGCCCGTGGCGATGGCCAGCGCATCGCCCCAATCGCCCCATTGCAGCCCGGCCTCGTAGTAGAGCGCCACGTCATTGCCGCCATGGCCGCGGATCAGCTTGGCCGCGAGCCCCGCATTCGTCTCGCAGCCGGGATCGAGGGTCGACATGGTCCCGTCGAGGATCACCACGAGCTTGCGATAGCTGCGCGCGCGCGGCGCCACGGCCACCTGCCGGAAGCGCTGCCCGAAGAGCCCGCTCAGTCGGTCAAGGAGCCCCATGAGAAGCTCCCGAAAGAAAGGCCAACATCGTCATGCCCCGACCATAACCCCGAAATCCTGAAGAGAGACACACCTTTAGGTGACGCATCTCCGCGCCGCATTTGACGCCTTTAAGCCCTGCTGTCACTTCGCTAGACAACGCCAGCACAACCCAGAGCCGGGACCCGCCGCCATGGACAAGACATTCAACGCCGCCGAGGCCGAAGCACGCCTCTACGCCGCCTGGGAAGAGGCGGGCTGCTTCAGCGCCGGAAAGCACGTAGAGAACGCCGAGACCTCCGCCTACTGCGTGATGATCCCGCCTCCCAATGTCACCGGCGTCCTCCACATGGGTCACGCCTTCAACAACACGCTGCAAGACATCCTCACGCGCTGGCACCGGATGCGCGGCTTCCACACGCTCTGGCAGCCCGGCACGGACCACGCCGGCATCGCCACGCAGATGGTCGTGGAACGCCAATTGATGGAGACCCAGCAACCGGGCCGCAAGGAGCTCGGCCGCGAGAAGTTCCTCGAGAAGGTCTGGGAGTGGAAGACGCAATCGGGCGGCACGATCCGCGATCAATTGAAGCGCCTCGGCGCCTCCTGCGACTGGTCGCGCGAGGCCTTCACGATGTCCGGCGCGCCGGGAGTGCCCCCCGAGCTAGCAAAAGCAAACGAGGGCAATTTCCACGACGCCGTCATCAAGGTCTTCGTGAAGATGTACGAGCAGGGCCTCATCTACCGCGGCAAGCGTCTGGTGAACTGGGATCCGCATTTCGAGACGGCGATCTCCGATCTCGAGGTCGAGAATATCGAGACGCCGGGCCACATGTGGCACTTCAAGTACCCGTTGGCGGGCGGCGCGACCTACGAGTACGTGGAGAAGGATGACGAGGGCAACGTCACGCTGCGGGAGACGCGAGACTACATCTCCATCGCCACCACGCGCCCCGAGACGATGCTGGGCGACGGCGCGGTCGCCGTTCACCCGTCAGATGAGCGCTACGCGCCAATCGTCGGAAAACTATGCGAAATTCCCGTGGGCCCGAAAGAGCACCGCCGCCTGATCCCCATCATCACCGACCCCTATCCGGACCCCGACTTCGGCTCCGGCGCGGTGAAGATCACGGGCGCGCACGACTTCAACGACTACGCCGTGGCCAAGCGCGGCGGCATCCCGATGTACCGCCTCATGGCCTTCGACGGCACCATGCGCGCCGACGGAGCCCCCTACGCCGAGGAGGCCGCGAAAGCGCAAGCCCACGCGAAGGGCGCCGCGTTCACGGAAAACGAGGCCGACGCGATCAACCTCGTCCCCGACGATCTCCGCGGCCTCGACCGGTTCGAGGCCCGCAAGATGGTGGTGGAGCAGATCACGTCCGAAGGGCTGGCCGTCATGGTGCCGAAAGACCCCCACGCCCCGGGCGAAGACCCGGGGCCTCCGCCTGCCGAGGGAGAGGTCCCGGATCAAGTCCGGGACGTGATGATCCCCCTCGTCGAAGCCAAGCCCATCATGCAGCCTTTCGGCGACCGCTCGAAGGTCGTCATCGAACCCATGCTCACCGACCAGTGGTTTGTCGACACTGACAAGATCGTCGGCCCCGCGCTGGATGCAGTCAAAAAGGGCACCGTCAAGATCCTCCCCGAGAGCGGCGAGAAGGTCTACTACCACTGGCTCGAGAATATCGAGCCCTGGTGCATCTCCCGCCAGCTTTGGTGGGGCCACCAGATCCCGGTTTGGTATGCCTTCGATCTCACCGGTGCCGAGTTCACCGATGACGAAGGCGACGGACAGCTCGACCAGGTTGAGATCACTCGCTTGCTCTTCCAGCAGGCCCTCGCGGATGGAGGTCTGCGTCACCATTGCGCGCCCGACTTCGAAGGCGTCGCAAGCCAGTTCGGCGATGTCCTCGCCGATCTGCCCACCCCGCTCGACCACGCTCGCATTATCGAGGTTGCCGACAAAGACGCAGCCGAACAGGCGCTGGCCGAAAGTCTCGCCGCTTACACGGTAAGCCAGAACCCAACCGATCTCACCTTTCCCGTGTGGCGCGACGCGGACGTCCTCGACACCTGGTTCTCGTCGGGCCTCTGGCCCATCGGCACGCTCGGCTGGCCCGACGACACGGACGAACTCAAACGCTACTTCCCAACCTCTGACCTGATCACCGGGCAGGACATCCTCTTCTTCTGGGTCGCGCGGATGATGATGATGCAGCTCGCCGTAGTCGACGACATCCCCTTCAAGAACGTCTACCTCCACGGCCTCGTCCGCGACGCCAAGGGCAAGAAGATGTCGAAGTCCACCGGCAACGTCGTGGACCCGCTCGACATCGTGGACGAATACGGCGCCGACGCGCTGCGCTTCTCCTCCGCCGCCATGGCGGCCCTCGGCGGGGTGCTCAAGCTCGATATGGAACGCATCAAGGGCTACCGGAACTTCGGCACGAAGCTCTGGAACGCGGCGCGCTTTGCGGAGATGAACGGCGCGCTCGCGGCCCGGGGAGACGTGTACAAAACGCTCAACACCGGCTCTGGAAATGTACAAAACAGTACAAATCTCTGGATTATCGGCGAAACGGCGAAGGTCCGGGAGACGGTCGACGAGGCCCTCGCCGCCTACCGCTTCAACGATGCCGCCTCCGCGCTCTACGCCTTCGTCTGGGGCAAGGTGTGCGACTGGTATGTCGAGTTTGCCAAGCCCTTGCTTTCAAACGAGGAAACCGCGCAAGAGACGCGTGAGGTCATGACCTGGGTGCTGGAGCAATGCTGCATCCTGCTCCATCCGATCATGCCCTTCATCACCGAGGAACTCTGGGCTCAGACCTCCCGGGAGGGGATGCTCGCGGTCACGGAATGGCCGTCCTATGGCGCTGATATCGTTGATAAATCGGCGGATCAGGAGATCAACTGGGTCATCACCCTCATCGAGAACATCCGTTCCGCGCGGGCACAGATGAACGTCCCCGCGTCCGCCCGCGTCCCCCTCGTCGCCGTCGACATGAACGCAGCCGGCGCCGCCGCGCTCGCCGCGCAATGGCCCCTCATCGAGCGCCTCGCCCGGGTCGAAGGCCCTGAAAACACTGGCGAAATGCCCAAGGGCGCGCTCGTCATCTCCGCGCCCGGATGCACCCTCGGCCTTCCCGTCGCCGATCTCATCGACGTCGACGCCGAGCGCGCGCGACTGACGAAGAGCGTTGGCAAACTCGACAAGGAGATCAAGGGCTTGGAGGGTCGCGTGAACAACCCGAAATTCGTCGCCTCCGCCCCTGACGATGTCGTCGAAGAGGCCCGCGCCAATCTCGCCGCCCGCAAGGAAGAGAGGGACACGCTGTCGGCTGCCGTCGAGCGACTGGAGGAAATGGCATAAGCCATGACCGATAAGCGACTGACAGAGCTCGCAAAATCTCTGCCAGCCTCGGTCCCGTTCGTGGGTCCCGAGGCCATGGAGCGCGCGCGCGGCGCGGCGTTCCAATCCCGCCTCGGGGCCAACGAGAGTGTATTCGGCCCCTCGCCGCGGGCCGTCGAGGCGATGGCCGAGGCGGCGTCAGAGGCCTGGAAATACGGCGATCCGGAGATGATCGATCTCCGCCAAGCCCTTGCTGCGCATCATGAAATCGACGCCAAGCACATCATCGTCGGAGAGGGCATAGACGGCCTCCTCGGCCTTGTGGCGCGCCTCATCGTGAGCCCGGGCGACCGCGTCGTCACGTCCGCCGGTGCCTACCCGACCTTCGACTACCACGTCGCGGGCTTCGGCGGAGAGATCATCCGCGTCCCCTACCGCAATGACGCCGAGGATCCCGCAGCCCTTCTGTCCAAGGCCACGGAGGTCAAGGCCAAGCTGATCTACTGGTCGAACCCGGACAACCCCATGGGGACGTGGCACCCCGCGGGCGTGGTCTCCCGCGCGATCAGCCATGTACCCCCGGGCGCGCTCCTCGTCCTTGACGAAGCCTATATCGACACAGCCCCTGCGGGCACTGCCCCTGCGCTCGACCCGGCGGATGCGCGGGTCATCCGGATGCGCACGTTTTCAAAGGCTTACGGGCTCGCAGGCGCGCGCGTGGGCTACGCGATCGGGCCGGCTGCGCTCATTTCCGCGTTCGACCGCGTCCGCAACCACTTCGGCATGAGCCGCGTGAGCCAAGCCGCTGCCATCGCCGCGTTGAGCGACCAGGACCACCTCGCCGAGACCCTGCGCGCCATCCAGGCCTCGCGGAGCGAACTCACGCGGATCGCCCGGGAGAACAAGCTGACGGCCCTGCCCTCGGCCACAAACTTCGTCACCATCGACTGCGGTCGAGATGGCTCCCACGCCGTGCTCGTTCTCGAAGGCCTGCTCAAGCGCGGCATCTTCGTGCGCAAGCCCATGGTGCCACCGCTCGACCGCTGCATCCGCGTGAGCTGCGGGCGCCCGGAGGATATGGCCGCCTTCAGCAAGGCCTTGCCTGAAGCCCTCGAAGAGGCAAGCGGCTGAAAAGCTGCGCGTTTCTTGCTCGGTCGCGCACCGCGCCGGGCGGTAACGAAACTTTCGCTTTTCTTGGGCAAATCTGCCGCTACCGTTGCCACTGGAGGCCATATGAGCGACGAGAATTTCACCCCTAAGGAAGCGCCGAACTACACCAACGCGTTTCTGGCTATCATGCTCCCCATCGCGTTCTTCGCGCTGTGGATCATCGCGGGCCTTTTCGGCTTTGCCTGGGTCATACTTTCAGCCATGGGGGCCGAGGTCGCCTACCGTCGGTACACCGGCAGCCGCTCCTGAAATCACCTCTGCCGCGGCACGCGTCCCGCCCTCTCCGTGGGGGATGCCCAGCGCGGTGAGCCCCGCTTCGATGGATCCGAGCGTGCCCAGGATCGAATGCGCGTTCACGTGCCCCATATGCCCGACGCGGAAGAAACCGTGCCATGCCGGATCGTCACTCGGCGCCATGCCGAGGCCGATGCCAAGCGTCACGCCGGCCACCTGATCCATCCATTCGCGGAGAGCGGTCCCATGTGGCGCCCCGATCCTGAGCGACGTGACAGCGTTGGAGCGGTGTGACGGATCGGGGACGTTGAGTTCCAATGGTCCCTCCTTGCCCCAGGCCTCGAATGCCGCCCAGACGGCGCGCGCCAGCGTGGCGTGCCGGTCAATCACGGCGTCGAGCCCTTCTTCGTGGACGATCATGTCGAGCGCAGTGCGCAGCCCGTAAAGATGGTGCGTGGGCGCCGTCCCGTCGAAAAGCTGGTAGTATTGCTCTGGATTGGCGCGCGGACGCCAGTCCCAGTAATGGGTGACGCAGGCGGCTTCCTCGCGCGCCGCATCGGCCTTGTCCGAAAAGAAGACGAAGCCCATGCCCGGCGGGGTCATCAGGCCCTTCTGGCAGCCCGCCACCATGACATCGACGCCCCAGTCATCCATCCGAAAATCGTCGCAGCCGAGGCAGGCGATACAGTCCACCATGAGCATCGCCGGGTGCCCGGCTGCGTCCAGGGCGGCCCGGAGGGCGCCGATATCGCTCTTCACGGAGGTGGAGGTGTCCACCTGAACACACAGGATCGCCTTGATCTGGTGGTCCTTGTCGGCACGCAGCGCGTCTTCGACCTGTGTGTAGTCCATGGCGGACCGCTTCCCGAAGTCGATGAACTCGCTCTCGATCCCGAGATACCCGGCCATGTTGGACCAACCATGGGCGAAAAAGCCCGTTGCCAGCACCAGGACCTTGTCGCCCGGAGAGAGCGTATTCGCGAGCGCCGCCTCCCATGCTCCGTGCCCATTGGCAATGTACATTGCCACGTGTCCCGAGGATCGCGCCACGGCCTTGAGATCGGGGATGATGGACGCCGTCATTTCCACGAGCTGGCCCGCATAGATGTTGGGCGCGGGGCGATGCATCGCCTGAAGCACCCGGTCGGGGATGACGGAAGGCCCGGGGATCGCCAGCATGGGGCGACCTGCTGCGAGAGATTGTCGAATGGCACGCGTTTGATTGTTCATGCTTGCGAGGTATGCCGAGGCCCACGCCCCGTCAAACCTTGCTTGGCTCGGGCCTTGCGCCTAGAGGTGGCGCAGCTCAAATCATGGGCACTCGAGCAGACCGACATGACCTCCCTCCGACAGAGCATAAAGGGCTTGGCCCGCATCACGCCCGAGACCCTCTCGACGCGGCTAGGGCGCGTGTGGGCTTACGTCTGCTACAATCTGTTCGACCACGGCTTTCTCCGGATCTGGTGGACCAACCTCGAGGAAATCGCGCCGGGCGTGTGGCGCTCGAACCAGCCCGGACCGCAGCGGATGGCGCAATACGCCCGCATGGGGATCAAGAGCGTCCTTATCCTGCGTGGCAGCGGTGAGAAGGCCCACTTTCAGTTGGAGCAGGAGGCCGCCGCGCGACATGGCATCAAGCTCCACGTTCTCGGCATCCATGCGCGCAAGGCCGATCGCGCCGGCGCCCTCCTCGCGCTCCTCAGGACGTTCGAGGAGATCGAGGGCCCGTGGCTCATGCACTGCAAATCCGGCGCGGACCGGGCGGGCCTTGCCTCCGCGCTCTATCTGCTCTCCATCGGGCGGCCGCTTTCAGAGGCGCGCAAGCAGCTCTCCTGGCGCTATGTTCACCTCAAAAGCACGCTCACCGGCGTCCTTGATGTCCTGCTGGACCAGTATGAAGAGACGCTCGAAGAGGAGCCGATGGACATCAGGACGTGGCTCGAAACGAGGTATGATCGCGCGCGGCTGACCAAGGAATTCCAAGAAGGACGCCGTCATGGCAAGCCCTGGCCTAGAAAGTGAGATGAGCGACACTGCCCGCTTGAGCTGGCTTTGGCGCAGCTATGGCCGTCGGCACCTGCCGCTGCTCCTCCTCGCGATCTTTCTCATGTCTATCGAGGGCTCGATCCTCGGGGCTGTGAGCCTCTTGATGGAGCCCATGTTCGATCGCGTTTTCGTGGAGGGCTCGACCTCCGCGCTCATCTTCGTGGGGGGCGGATTTTTCGCGCTCTTTACGCTGCGCGCGCTCACATCCTCGGCCCAACGCGTGCTGATGACGGTCATCGGGCTCCGCATCTCGGCCTCGATCCGGCTCGACCTCCTCAACCACACCATGGGGCTCGACGGAGATTTTCACTCGACCCATCCCCCCGGCTACATGATCGAGCGCGTGAACGGAGATACCGGCGTCGTCGTCGCGAACGGCAAGTCCATCGTGACGGGCGTCGGGCGTGACATCATCTCGCTCATCGTCCTCTTCGGCGTCGCCATCAGCGTGGACCCGGTCTGGACGGCCGTGGCGCTCATCGGCATTCCCCTGCTCTTTGCTCCCGCAATCGCGATCCAGAAGTTCATCCGAGACCGCTCCACGCGCGCAAGGGAGGCCGCCGCGCGCATGGCCTTGCGGCTCGACGAGGTCTTTCACGGCATCAATACGGTCAAGCTTTCCCGGCTCGAGCGATACCAGTCTGACCGCTACCAGGGCGCCACCGACACGTTCAACCGCTCTGAGACCGAGAGCGAGCTCGGGCGCGCCATGATCCCCGGCCTGATCGACGTGCTCACGGGCATAGGCATCCTCGGGGTCCTGGCCTATGGCGGCGGCGAGATCGTGAGCGGCGAGAAGACCGTTGGCCAGTTCATGTCCTTTTTCACCGCCATCGCTCTCGCCTTCGAGCCGGTGCGCCGCTTGGGCAACCTTTCGGGCGCGTCGAAGACGCTGGCCGCGAGCCTCGAGCGGATCCAAACGATCTTCTCGACCAGACCGACCCTGACCATTCCGGCCAACCCGAAGCCCGCCCAAGCAGGCGAGATCCGCTTCGAGGACGTGCACGTGGCCTACGGCGAAACGCATGCGCTCGACGGTTTGAGCCTCAGGGCTGCAGAGGGAAAGGTGACCGCGCTCGTCGGGGCCTCGGGCGCGGGCAAGAGCACGGTCTTCAACGCCCTCACTCGCCTCTCCCCGCTCGCCAGCGGCCGGGTGAGCGTCAATGGCACCGACATCACCGAGGTTCTGCCCTCGGACCTCCGAGGGCTCATCTCGGTCGTGAGCCAGGACGCGTTGCTTTTCGACGATACGCTGCGGGAGAACATCACCTTCGGCCTGCCGATTGAAGACGATCAGCTCGAGCAGGCGCTCGAAGCGGCCCACGTGGCAGATTTCCTGCCAAAGCTGCCCGCGGGCCTTGAAAGCCCCGCCGGGCCGCGCGGCTCGAACCTCTCCGGCGGTCAGCGTCAACGCGTCTCGATTGCCCGCGCCCTCCTCAAGGATGCGCCGATCCTCCTCCTCGACGAGGCCACCTCAGCCCTCGACGCCGAGAGCGAGCTCAAGGTGCAGGAGGCGCTGTCCCGGCTCAGTACCGGGCGGACGACGCTCGTCATCGCGCACCGCCTCTCAACCATCCGGGATGCCGACCGCATCGTGGTGATGGACCGCGGACGCGCCGTCGAAGAGGGCACGCACGAAGAGCTGCTCGCCCTGGGCGGGGCCTATGCCCGCCTCCACGCGCTCCAATTTCGGGAGGAAGGGGCGTGACGCGCAAGCTCATCCGCATAAGCGGGGCAGACCGGGTCGATTTCCTGGAGAACCTCGTGACGAACCACGTGACCGGCCACGAGGACGGGCTTGTCTACTCCGCCCTGCTCACGCCCCAGGGGAAGCTCATCGCGGATTTCTTCCTCGTACCCGATGACGCTGCGATCCTCATCGACGTGGACAGCCGCGCCGCGCAGGCTCTGGCGCAGCGGCTAAGCATGTACAAGCTCCGGGCAGACATCTCCCTCGATTGGGATCCCCGCGAGGTCGCGCAGGGGGCGGGCCCAATGCCCGAAGGCGCCTTTCCCGATCCGCGCCACGCCACCCTCGGCTGGCGCCGATACGGGGCAACGCCTGCAACGCTCGAAGACTGGGACGCCCGCCGCGTGGCGGCCTGCATTCCCGAATGGGGCGCGGAGCTCACCGCTGACACTTTCATCCTCGAAGCGGGCTTCGAGCGCCTCTCCGGCGTGGACTTTCGCAAGGGCTGCTATGTGGGCCAGGAGGTCACAGCGCGCATGAAGCACAAGACCGAGCTGCAGAAGGGCTTTGCCCGCGTTCGCGTGAGCGGCCCCGCCGCGCCGGGCACGGAGATCACCTCCGAAGGCAAGCCCGCGGGGACGCTTCACACGCGGGTGGGCGACGAGGCCATCGCCTTTCTCCGGTTCAAGCGCGTTTCAGATGAGATGTCGGCAGGCGACGCAAGCGTCACGCGCCTCTAAGAGGGCCGCAAAAATAGGAGCGCAAGGCCAGGCTTCTTTGTGCCCCGTACCTCCGCCGGAGGCATCCGCTCGCGCAAGAAGCGCGGAGGCCAGCGCATTCAGGCACGTTCGGAGTATTCCATCGTCTCGGTGTTCACGACGATCATCTCGTCCTGCCCCACGAAGGGCGGCACCATCACTTTCACACCATTGTCGAGGATCGCGGGCTTGAACGAATTCGCAGCCGTCTGCCCTTTCACGACGGGTTCGGTCTCCACCACCTGGCAGGTGACCTTCTGGGGCACCGTCGCGTTGAGCGCTTCGCTTTCATAGTATTCGATCTGCACTGTCATGCCGTCCTGCAGGAACGGGCGACGATCGCCGAGGATCTCGGCCGGAAGCTCGATCTGCTCGTAGCTTTCCATGTCCATGAAGACGAGCATCCCGTCGGTTTCGTAGAGGAATTGCTGGTCCTTCTGCTCGAGGCGAACGCGTTCCACCTTGTCGGCGCTTCTGAACCGTTCATTGAGCTTTGAGCCGTTGCGCAGGTTGCGCAGCTCGACCTGCGCGAAGGCGCCGCCCTTGCCGGGCTTCACATGGTCGACCTTCACGGCGGACCAAAGCCCATCATTGTGCTCGAGCACGTTTCCAGGACGGATCTCATTTCCGTTGATTTTCGGCATGTGTCAAAACCGCGGCGAAAGGTTGAAGGAATTGTGAGCGTGCCTATATCTTCGGCCAGTGCCGGAGACAAGCGCTCCTATTTGCATGCGAAAATGGGAAGTCATGCGCAATGCGCATGGCTGGCATGCAATAAACACTCCCCCGAATCGGGAGCAATCCGGCATACAGGGCGGACGCTGCCAGACCGCAAGAGCAATAATGAAGGACGCACGATGATCGATTTCGTCGACGGGACTGCTTTTAACAACGAACAAGGTAACCGCGCGCGCAAGCTGTTCGCCGCCGTGGTCCTTGCTGCTTTGGACGATGCCATCGCAGATGACAAGAAGTATGGGAATGGTCCCGAGCAAATTGCTCGCTGGGCGCGTTCGCGCGACGGGCGCGAAGTGCTTTCCTGTGCGGGGATCGACCCCAATGAGCGTGTTGTAGATGGTCTGATGGAATTCGTGTCCAAAGGCGTGCGCACCTCCGTCGCGCTCAGCCGCGAGGAAAGCGAGCGTCGCGCTGCAGCGCAGGCGGAAGCCGCGTAACACGCAGACACTTCGGTTAAGAGAAGCGCGCCCCGGGCTCCCCGCGGGCGCGTTTTTCGTTTCAGAAGAAAACGTACCACGCAAAGAATGGCACCACCTGCAGACTTGCAAGCAAGAGGAAGCCCGCCCGCCACAGCCAAGAGCGATAACGCCAGAGGAGGTACGCCGTAAGCGCGAGGACGAGCCCGAGCTCGATCACGCCCACGACTTGCGCACCGCTGGCACTGTCCCAGTAGGAAATCGGCGAGAAGAACTTCCAGTCCGTCAGCGGCCAGAAATGCATGCGCGCATCTTCGTTGTGGAGCGGGAAGTCGAAGGCGATGTGAAGGAGCGCCGCGCCACTGAGTGCGATGGCCCAACCGGAGCGTAGCCAGACGGCGAGCCCCAATGCGATCCCCCAGAGCACGAACGAGTTGTCGACGGCAAAGACCCTCTGCCACGCCTCCGAAAAATAGAGCTGACCAAAAACGATGTCGGGCGACGTTCCGAGCACGAGGAGGTGCCATCCGGCCAGAAGGTAGAGCGAGAGATCGGGGAGCGTGGCGCCAAGAAGCGCGGCCCATGTCACCCGGGCCTCCAGGGGCTTGCCAAAGGCTGCGGCCCCCATGATGAGATGCGCGGGCGTGTTCATGGCGCGGAGCCTAGGGGAGAGTGCGAGCATGGCCAAGGCGCTGATGATCCAGGGAGCCGGATCAAATGTCGGCAAGTCCGTGCTCGTGGCCGGACTGGTGCGGGTGCTCCACCGCCGGGGTCAACAGGTGGCCCCCTTCAAGCCGCAGAACATGTCCAACAATGCAGCCGTGACGGAAGATGGCGGCGAGATCGGGCGCGCGCAGGCGCTCCAGGCGCGTGCGGGCGGCATTCTCCCGCTGGTAGACATGAACCCCGTCCTCCTGAAACCCGAGAGCGAGATCGGCGCGCAGGTCATCGTGCAGGGTCAGCGCCTCACGACGGCAAAGGCGCGGGATTACGCGAAGCTGAAGCCGACGCTCCTGCCCCGGGTGCTAGAGAGCTTTCATCGGCTCGCGGCGGGTTTTGACTGGATCATCGTCGAAGGAGCGGGCTCGCCCGCGGAGGTGAACCTGCGACCGGGCGATATCGCGAACATGGGCTTCGCGGAGGCCGCGGAGGTGCCCGTCATCCTCATCGGGGATATCGACCGCGGCGGCGTCATTGCCCAGCTCGTGGGCACGCAGGCCGTGCTCCCCGGCCCGGACGCTGCACGGATCAAGGGCTTTACGGTCAACAAGTTTCGAGGAGACACCAGCCTTTTCCATGACGGCATGACCATGATCGCCGAGGCCACCGGCTGGACCCCGCTCGGCATTGTTCCCTGGTTCGGCATGGCTTCGACGCTCCCCGCGGAAGACATCCTCGATATCGCCAGCTCCTCCGGCGAGGGCGTGAAGATCGCGGTGCCTCGCCTGCCCCGCATCGCGAATTTCGACGATCTGGACCCGCTCTCCGCCGAGCCCGGCGTCGAGGTGGACATCGTGGAGCCAGGCCGGGCCCTGCCCGGAGACGCCGCCGCGATCATCCTGCCAGGCTCGAAATCCACGATCGCGGACCTCGCGGCACTGCGCGCCGAAGGGTGGGACGTGGACATCGCCGCCCATATCCGCCGGGGCGGCCATGTCCTCGGCATCTGTGGCGGCTACCAGATGATGGGCAACACGATCCATGATCCGGCGGGCCTCGAAGGATCGCCGCAAAGTGTCTCCGGCCTCGGTCTCCTCGATGTGGACACGGTCATGGAGCCCATGAAGCGCCTCGCACTCTCACAAGCATCGACCCGGGACGGCACGGCGATCTCGGGCTATGAAATCCACCTCGGCAAGACCGGAGGCCGGGCACCGTCGTGGCTGGAGCTGGACGGTCGCCCGGAGGGTGCCTCCGCCAAGGGCGGGCGGATCCGCGGCTGCTACATCCATGGTCTTTTCACGAGCGACGCGTTCCGCGCGGAATGGTTGGCCGATATTGGCGGGCAGTCGGCGCTTTCCAATTACGAGGATACCGTGGAGGACACGCTCGATGCGCTCGCGGACCACCTCGAGGCAGCGCTCGATCTCGACGCCCTCTTCGCGCTCGCGGCGGACGTCTAGATCAGGTCCTGGCCCGCCAGGGCACGGTTGATCTCGCGCCTGACCAGCTTGCGGACATTGCGGGTGATGCGTTCGCCCAGCTCTCCCTGAAGCTCGGTGCGGACGATCTCGGTCACCATCTCGCGCAATTGCTCTTCGTCGATCTGCGCGACTTGTGAAGCAGGGGCGTCGACGCCCTCGAAATCCGTGAAATGGTCGTCTTGATCGCTGTCGAAAGGCGGCTCCGGCGCGCGGAAGGCCTCCGCCTCGTCCTCATCCTCGGCGTGCTCGAAATCCATCGGCGCGCTGGCCGGCTCATCCGCGTCTGTGCCGTCCTCGTCCGAGACGTCTTCCCAAGGGACGCCGGCGACCGCTTCGTGGACGTCACCCTGCTCATCGTCGCCGGAGACCTCTTCGTCCCCTTGAGGTGCAAATGACGGGGACAGGGTATCGAGACCCGTGTCGTAGTCGCCATCGAAGTCTTCGGCGCTTGCATCGGAGGCGCGCGTCACGAGCCGCAGGCCCTCGAGGGATGAGCGTGGCGCTGCGGGAGGCGCAGGTTCGGCATCCGCTTGCTCCGACTCCTCGTTTTCCCAAGCCGCGTGCGTCTCATCGGGGGCGTCGGCGACTTCGGGTTCGTCTTCTGCCGCGACGCTCTCCTCAAGCTCGGCGTCGGCAGCGCGCCCGACAACGCGGGCGTCCCAGTCGATATCCTGAAGTCCGGCGAGGGTGTCATCCATCGCCCCGTCCCCGTCTTCGGGCGCGGCGCTCATCGACGCCTCGAGCTCCTCGATCGCCCGCTCGAGCTCCGTGCGGACAACGTGGCTGGTGCGAAACACGAGTGCATCCTGCCCGGCATCCATTCCGGGCACGTCCTCTGGGGGCAGATCGTCGACCATGTCCTCGACCGGCTCGACCTGAACCGCGTCGTCATGCGCGTCGGCTTCCTGATCATCCAGGAGCACTGTCTCGGTGGGCTCGTCCGGCTCGGCTTCGGGGGTCTCCTCCTCTTCCGGCTCGACCGCGCCAGCCGCGTCCCCCTTGGGCTCGGCCACGCGTTGCGACTCCGTGAGAATGAGCGCATCGGGCGCGGGCGGCGTCTCCTGCCGCGGCGCATTATCCTGGGAAACAAGCCGCCTGATGGACGAAAGCACGTCCTCAATGTCCACGTTTGTCACGGGATCGCTCATCGTCGCACCACTTTTTGCCTCGCCAAGACGCTACGCCAAAGCGCCATACCGCACAACAGATACGAAAAGTCTTAGTTTTTTCCGAGGCTTTCGAGCACGCGGTCCAGCCGTTCGCCCACGGCGGAGCCCGGGGCGTATTGTGGTGCGGTCCGCACGAGCTCGTAATACGCCGCCGGATCGTAAAGCTGCACGGGCAGTCCAAGGTCCTTTGCCGTCAGCCGACCGATGGCCTGCAAGATACCGTAAGCCGCGCGAAACTCTGCGGCGGCGGCGGTGACACGCGCCGCGCGCGCATCAAGAAGCTCCTGCTCGGCGTCGAGCACATCCAGCGTCGTTCGGGCGCCAAGGGTGGCTTCTTCACGCACGCCCCGGAATGCCACGGTCGCGGCGCGGATCTGCTCATCGCTGGCCACGAGGCTCGCTCGCGCCACCGCGAGACGCGCATAGGCGCTCTCGACGTTTTGGTCGACCAGGAGGTGCGCCTGATGCAGGTCAGCGCGGGCCTGATCGAGCGACGCTTGCGCCTGCCGCATCAAGGAATTGATCCGCCCGCCCTGGGAGATGGGTCCTCTGAGCGCCAAGCCGAGCTGCGTCGTGGAATCGAAGTTGTCGCCCTCATCGAGGTCGAAAGAGAGCGAAAGATCACCCGCGAGCGTTGGCTGCAAAAGCCGCTTCGCCCGCTCGAGTCCGAGCTCGTTCGCGGTGATCTGGTTGCGCGCCTGAAGGATATCGGGGGCCGTCCGGCGCGCGATCGCCTTCGCCTCCGCGACTGTCGCCGGGATCACCGGAAGCCGTGTCGGCTGGGAGAGATTGCCGGGAGCGCGCCCGACGGCCTCGCGAAACTGGGCGACCGCGATGGAAAGCTCTCCCTGCGCCGTCGCGAGACTTGAGCGGGCGGCGGCCAAGCGGCTTTGGGCAATCGCCACATCCGTCCGGGTGACCTCACCGACCTCGAACCGGTCCTCAGCGGCGCGCAATTCCTGCGTGATGAGGCGCACGTTGTTTTCCCGCAGGGCCACGGTTTCGAAGCCTTCCCGCACATCAAAGAAGGCGGTCACGGAGTTGAAGAGAACTTGGCTCTCCACGCGAAGCAGCGACTGGCGCGTCGCAAGGACAAGCTCTTTTTGCGTCTCGACGGTGAGGGCATTCCGACCAAAATCGAAGAGGGTCAGATCAAGCGACAAGGCAAAGGTCGAGTTGACCTCGTCCTGGAATACCGTCGGGTTCGTGTAGGTCGTTTGCAGCGCGTAGCTGATCTGCGGCCGCAAGGCCGAAACGGCCTGGGCCACGTCTTCATCGGCGGCGCGCAGCACCGCCCGGTTACGCTCGAGAAGGCCGGAATTCCGGTAGGTGTCCGCGAGGCTTTGGGTGATGGTCTCCGCGCTCGCCGGAGCCACAGCCGCAACGGAGAGGCCAGCCACCAATGCCGCAAGGTGCGTGGGGCGTCGGCACAGGCGTGCCGCGCGCTGCAAAGCCATTGAGATCATTGGTTTCCTCGCCAGATGAACAATACGGACGTGATACGCTTTGAGGCCACGCATCAGCGCGCAAAACGTGGCACAGGGGCCACCGCCCCGCAACACTGGTGCGCCCATAAAACCTCTCTTTCTGTACCAGTGTGACTTGGAGACTTCTTGAGCGCCGCCAAACAGGCAGGCCGACGCGGAGGCTCGCCGCTTTCGCTTGCGCTCGAGGGGCCATTCCACTACCTCGCACAGCGCGGCGTCATGGCGGAGTGGTTACGCAGCGGATTGCAAATCCGTGCACCCCGGTTCGATTCCGGGTGACGCCTCCATCCCCCACCTCCTAGACCCTGCGGCGCTGGACAGGCGCCCCCTGCCCGTGCTCCCGTCCGCGCAAGGGAGGACCGCCATGTCAGATTTCTTCGCCCATTGCCCGCCGATCGCTTTCGAAGGGCCGGACACCGAGAACGAGTTCGCCTTTCGTCATTATGACGCGTCGGCCCGGATCATGGGCAAATCCATGGCCGAGCACCTGCGCTTCGCGGTGGCCTATTGGCACTCTTTTGCCTGGCCGGGCGGCGACCCGTTCGGCGGACAGACCTTCGAACGCCCCTGGTTCGGGGACACCATGGACCACGCGAAGCTCAAGGCAGACGTGGCCTTTGACATGTTCGCCCGCCTCGGCGTTCCGTACTTTTGCTTTCACGACGCCGATGTGCGCCCCGAAGGCGCGACCTTCGCGGAGAGCGAGGCGCGTCTGAAGGAGATGACCGATGTCTTCGCGGGCAAGATCGAGGAGACCGGGGTCAGGCTACTCTGGGGCACGGCGAACCTTTTCTCGCACCGCCGCTTCATGGCAGGCGCGGCCACCAATCCCGATCCTGAGGTCTACGCCTATGCGGCGGCCACCGTGAAAAGCTGCATGGACGCCACGAAAGCACTCGGTGGGCAGAACTACGTGCTCTGGGGCGGGCGCGAGGGGTATGAGACCCTCCTCAACACCGACCTCGCCCGCGAGCGTTCGCAGGCGGGGGCGTTTCTGAGCCGTGTCATCGAGTACAAGCACAAGATCGGGTTCACCGGGACGATCCTGATCGAACCGAAGCCCCAGGAGCCTACGAAGCACCAATACGACTACGATGTCGCGACCGTTTACGGCTTCCTCAAGGAGTTCGGCCTCGAGGGCGAAGTGAAGGTCAACATCGAGCAAGGGCACGCGATCCTCGCGGGGCATTCCTTCGAGCACGAGCTCGCGCTCGCGGCTTCCCTCGGCATCCTCGGCTCGGTGGACATGAACCGGAACGACTACCAGTCCGGCTGGGACACCGACCAATTCCCCGACAATCCGCGCGAGATCGCCTTGGCCTATTACGAGATCCTGAAAGCGGGTGGCTTCACAACCGGGGGCACGAATTTCGATGCAAAGCTGCGGCGCCAGTCACTCGATCCCGAGGATCTGCTGCTCGCCCATGTCGGCGCCATGGATACCTGCGCGCGGGGGCTGAAGGCCGCCGCCGCGATGCTCGAGGATGGCGGTCTCGAAGAGATGCGCGCCGCGCGATACGCGGGCTACAAGGGCTTTGATCCCACACAGGAGAGCTTTGACGACCTGCACGCGCGCATGCTCGAGGCGCGCGCCCCTGAGCCAAGATCCGGGCGGCAGGAAAGGCTGGAAAACTACGTCAGCCGCTTCGTCTAGCGCGCCGCAGCGCGGAGGCCGATGGCGCTGGACGCCAGAGAAAGCAGCAGCACGACGGAGAGAAAGATGCCAGCGGCATGGGCTTCCTCCCAGCCGAGGCGGGCAGTGATGAGCGTATTCGTCTGTGCGGTGGCCAGGGCCCCGAATGTCCGCGCGGCAAGGTAGCCCAGCGCGACGCCGAGCACCGTGCCTGCCGTGAGGAGCGCAGCAGCGTAGGCCCAGATCACGGCAAGCTGGAAGCGGAAAGGTGCCCCGAGGATGGATAGAAGCTCGATCTGGCGGGCGAAGAGCTTCGTGAGCACGAAAAGCGCGGTGAGGACACCGATGGCGATGATGACCTGCGTGATCGTCACGAGCGCGCCCATGGCGGCGCGCGCATCCCCCAAGATGCTGTAAAGATTTGCCAATTCCGTCCCTGGAAAGATCGCCATCAGCGCGTCCTCTGCGTCGAAGCGCGCGCGGAGCGCATAGGCGGCCGAAAGGCTCTCCGGCTTCACCACGATGGCCGGTGTCCCGGGAAAGAAACGCGCATCGAAGGGCGGGCCGAGCCAGTCATTTCCCGGTGCGTGCCCCGCGGCGAGACCATGGGTGAGCCAGACACCTTCGATCGGGGTCAGGAGCGCGTGATCCCACGGTGCGCCCGTCACCGGCAGACGGCCGACCACGGTGAGGGTGTCCCCGTGGAGCCCTTCCTCGGCGCTCTCGCCGAACCCGTGAGCGGGCTCGAAGCGCGCGCCGATCTCGATGGGATTGAGCGCCCCCGCGATGACGTCGAAAGGCTGCTCAAAGCCGCGCCCCTCCAAAAGGACACCGCCGGACATGTGCTCCACGAGTTCCATGGTCGTCCCGATAATGGGCGCGCCCTCATGGCTGTCGCCAAATCCGAGCGGTGCGGCGAATTCGACGCCCGCGCTCTCCGCCACGGCGACGAAATCCTGCCCGCTCACAAGCCCAACATCCGAAGGCTCTGCGAACACGGATGCAAAGAGGAGCGTCAGCTCGCTACCGGGCGCGCCGATGACGAGGTCGAACTTGTCAGCGGCCCGCGCCGTCCCCTCGCGCACCGCCCGTTCCACGGCTGTCACTCCGATGCCCATGGACGTTGCGACCGCAATCAAAAGGACAAAGACGACGTTGATCCAGCGGTACCGCGTGAGAAGCGCGCCCACGAGAGGCCATGGCCTGAACCCGCGCAGGAGCACGGCGCCGATGGCCAGTCCGGGCAGGAGGACGGCAAGAAGCACCGACGCGTTGCTCACGTGGCCAGCCTTCCGTGATCGAGGGTGACCACGCTCTCCATTCGCGTCAGCACTGCCGAATCGTGGCTGACCACGATGAGGGTGGCGTCGCGCGCGCGCACTTCGCCAAGAAGTGTGTCGATGAGAGCCGCCCCCGCCACGGCGGGAAGGCTCGCAGTCGGCTCATCGGCGAGAATGATGTCAGGCCGGTGGGCCAGAGCGCGGGCAAGCGCCACGCGCTGCCGTTCACCGCCCGAAAAGCTCGCCACCGGTCGCTTCTCCTCCGTGATCTCGACCGTCTCGAGGAGCCCCTGCGCCGCGCGGGCAATCTCGCGGCGCTCCGAACGTGGACGAAAGAGCGCCTGGATCCCAGCATTCGATGGAGCCGAGAGCTCATCGAAAAGCAGATAGTCCTGGAAGATTACCCCGATCCGTTCCGCGCGAAAGCGCGCGCGTGCGGGCGCGCGGAGGCTCAGAAGGTCCGTGTCGCCCCAGTGGATCTCTCCCTCCGTCCGCTCTGCCCGGCCCATCAGCGCCTTGAGCAAGGTGGACTTTCCCGCGCCCGAGGCTCCTTGGATCCCGAGCGTGGCGCCTGCGGCGAGGCCGAGCTCCGGCACGTCGAGGATCAAGCGACCGGAGCGCGCGACCACCTTGAGATCGCAGACTTTCAGAAATTCTGACACCCCGAGGGACCCTTCAGGCAGGTGGTTGGTGGCGGAGGGTAGCGCACCCAACATGGCAAACCAACCGAGAGGTGATCACTGTCCCCTGATCTGGCTCAACGTCGCGCTTGGCGTCAGCGCCTCGATCCCGAGAACAAGCTCGATCACCGCCCCGCCGGGCGCGGCAAGCCCTGCATCGAGCGCAGGGGCGAAAGCCTCCGTTTCGGTGACGCGAAGCCCGAGAAAGCCGTAAGCCTCTGCAAGCGCCGGGAAGTCCGGGTTCTCAAGCTCCGTGCCCGAGACCCGCGCCGGGTACGTGCGTTCTTGGTGCATCCGGATCGTCCCGTAGGAGCCGTTGTTGACCACGAGGATCACGGGACATGCGCCGGCCTGCATCGCCGCGCCGAGCTCGTTGCACGTCATCTGGAAATCCCCGTCGCCTGCCATGCACACGACCTGCCGCTCGGGATGCGCGATCTTGGCGGCGATGGCGGCCGGGATGCCATACCCCATGGCCCCCGATTGCGGCGCAAGGAGCCTCTGACCTCGGCCAAACCGGAAAAAGCGGTTGGTCCAAACGGCGAAATTGCCCGCCCCGTTGGTCAGGATGGCATCGTCGTCGAGGCGTGCCTCGAGACGCGCGACCACCTCACGCATGTCCAGAGCGCCGGGCTGCGTGGGTGCCGCAAGGCTCTCCTCGTAGGCGAGGCGCGCGGCAGGCTGGCCGCGGTGGCGCACCCCCTTCAGCGCCCGCGCCATCTCGTTGGGGCCTGCATGGATGGCGATGTCCGGCTGGTATATTTTGCACAGCTCACCTGCATCGGCGTGGCTGTGAATGATCGCCTGCCGCGGCACCGGCGCATCGAACAGGGTGTAGCCATCGGTCGTCATCTCCCCGAAACGGATATTGAGCGCGAGGATCACGTCGGCGTCGCGGATCAGCGCCTTGACCTGCGCTGTCATGCCCACGCCTGCGCCCCCTGCAAAGTAGGGCGCATGATGATCGAGGAGATCGTGAAACCGGAATGCGGCCAGCGCAGGGATGCCCGCGCCGGAGAGCCAGTCATGGAGGGCTGCGCGACCGGCGTCCGTCCAGCCGCCTCCGCCGACGATCACGAGCGGTCGCTCCGCCCCTTCCAGCCGAGATTTGACCGCGGCGAGATCGCCGGGCGACGCCTCCAGGCTCAACGAGGACGGCGCGGCGAGCGGTGCCGCGTCTGTAAGCTCGACGAGCATGTCCTCGGGGAGCGCGATCACCACGGGCCCGGGGCGCTCCGTGGTCGCCACCCGCCACGCACGGGCGAGCACCTCCGGGATGCGGGCCGGATCGTCAATCTCGGTCGCCCATTTCGCCATGGTCCCGAAGACCGCGCGATAATCCAGCTCCTGAAAGGCCTCCCTGCCGCGCATCCAGCGCGCCACCTGGCCCACGAAGAGGATCATGGGCACGGAGCCTTGCATGGCCGTATGCACGCCGATGGAGGCGTTTGTGGCCCCCGGGCCTCGCGTGACCATGCAGATCCCCGGCTCCCCGGTGAGCTGGCCCCAAGCGCAAGCCATGAAGGCCGCGCCGCCCTCGTGCCGGCTCAGTGTCAGGGAGATCGGGCTGTCATGCAGGGCATCGAGCACTGCGAGATAGCTTTCGCCCGGAACCCCGAAAGCCTGCCTTGCGCCAAGGGCCTCCATGCAAGCCACCAAGAGGGCGCCGCCGCTCCGCGTCGCTGCGCCCTGCGATGTCGCGCCGTCGCGCTCGTCGCTCTGTGTCTGATCTCGCGCCATGGCCGCACCCTATGCTCAAAGCCGGGGGGAGCGCCACCGCCACGCGCCTAGCCCGAAGAGATCGCCCGCAGCGGAATGATGCGCGGGTCGAAGATGTCCGGAACGCCCTCGTTAAGCCGTCTCTCCAGAGCCTCGCCCAGCCGGGAGCCCGCGTGATGGATGGCGGCGTCCTGAAGCTCGGGCACGCCGATGAGGCCGCGCTCGAAGGCGGCCACTTCCGGCAGGCCGAAGAGGCCGCTGCCGGCCTTGCGCTGGCGCGCGACGAAGCGATGCGCGTCGGTCACGCCGGTATCTGGCCCTAGCTGGTGCCAGGCCGCCGCCGCGGGCAGCGTGCCCGCGCGCAGCCCGCGCTCGCTCGCGTAAAGGCGCAGCAACGCGGCCTGCCCCTCCTCCGAGGTGGAGGCCACGGACAGCCAGGAGGCAAAATCGAGGGCGCGGGGATCGAGGAATGTCAGGCCCAGCGCCGCCGCACCGCGCGACATGGCGCCCATATCGGCACAGGGCGAGATATCGTTCACGAGCCCGAGCGCGTCCGCGGTGACGTGGATCCCGCGCCCTCCCCCGGTTGCCGGCGCGACGAAGACGGTCGCGCCGCGTTGCCGCGTGTCCTGCAATGCGAGCTCCAGCGGGTTCTTGGCGCTCAGGAAAAGGCCGAGCGGCGCGGCCATGAGAGGGCTGCCGAGGAGCTCCTGTCTTCCAGCGCGCAAGGTTTCGGGCAATCCGGGCTCGGAGCCGATCAAACGCACGTTGATCCCGAGATCCCGCCCCATGCGTATGGCGGCCGTGACGGCGGCGTGCCGCGCCTCTGGCACCGCGACCGATACATCTTCTGCCCCGAGTGAAATCAGCAGGGCGAGCCCGTAGTCGAGAAGGCTCTGCTTCTGGACCTGCTGCAGGGGGTCCATCTTCTCCGAGGGCAGCCACAGAAGGCCTCGCCGGGCGATGTATCTCTGGAATGTGGGCGCTCTGTTCATGTCTCTAGGCCGCCTTCCCCGCGGCACGACGCGCGTCCTGCACGCGTCGCGCGGTGCGCGCCAGATCCGCGCGCCAGTCTGGCGCGGCGATCCCGAAGACGTCCTTCGTTCTCTGCGTGTCGAGCCGCCCGTTCACAGGGCGCGGTGCAAGCCAAGGGACCGCCGACGCATGGTGCTGCGAGGTGATCTTCACATCGAGCCCCGCGGCGGCCACGGCCTCGCGCGCGACATCGGCGAGCGAAGCGGGCGCATCCCCGGCGAAGTGATAGGTGCCGGAAAGGTCCGGCCTTTCAGCAAGGGTCTTGGCGATCTGCACGGCCGCCGCGGCTGCAGCGGCCGCCGGTGTCGGCTGGGCGACGAGGTCGGCGCGCACCGCCAGCCGGTCTCTCGCACCGGCGGCGCGCAAAAGGGACCGCAGCAGATTGCGACCCTGCGCGCTGAAAAGCCAAGACGTGCGCAGAATGGCATGCACGCCAGCCGCGGCGCGCACCTGCTGCTCTCCACGCAGGCGAGATCTGCCGAAGGCCTGGCACGGTGCCGTCGGGCTCTCCGGCGTCCACGGCGCGGACCCGTCCCCGGAAAAGACGAACTCGCTCGACATGTGGATGAACGGGATCCCGCGCGATGCGCAATGGCGGGCGAGGGTACCGGGCGCCCGGCCGTTGACCAAAAACGCGCGCCCGCGCGATGTCTCGGCCCCGTCAATGTCGCCGTGGCAGGCCGCGTTGATGACCGCGGTCGGGGCGTGCTCCTCCATGCGCTGCACGCAGCGGCGCGCATCGGTGAGATCAGCTTCCTGACGCGACAGCACCGTCACCCCAGGCTCCCCGGACAAGGCGCGGCCGATCTGGCTGGTGGCCCCGAAGACGAGGATGGTGCCATGCGGAGCGTTCATTGCGCACCGCCTCGACCAGCCCGAGCGCGCCCGCCGAGACGTACCTCAGCGATTTTCGCTGCGAACGTCATGGGTTAAGCCGATCTGAAAACACCCCGGGAGCTCGCTCCCGACCCCGAAAATCCACCTGCATGACCTCCGTCCCTCGATATTTCGAGAACCGTATGCCCTGGCGGATGAATCGCAGGTTAAGCCCGGGCGAAAAATTCAGGCGGCTTCGGAGACCGCGTCCGCCACGGCCCGCACGACCTGCGCGAGGAGCGCCTCATCGCTGGCCTCCGCCATGACACGGATCAGCGGCTCGGTCCCGGATTTCCGGATGAGAAGCCTGCCCTTGCCATCGAGCGCGGCTTCGGCCTCGCGGATGGTCGCCTTGACGTGGTCTGCTTCAAGAGGCTCGCGCCCCGCTGCGTAGCGAACGTTTTCAAGCTTTTGCGGGCAGCGCTCGAAGACCCGTGTCAGCGCGCTCGCCGCATCGCCCGTTTCCACCATCGCGCTCAGGATCTGGAGCCCGGCCAGAAGACCGTCGCCTGTCGTGGCATAGTCCGACATGACGATGTGACCGGATTGTTCTCCACCGAGGTTGAAACCGTGCTCGCGCATGGCTTCCACGACGTAGCGGTCGCCCACGGCGGTGCGGTGCAGTGTGAGCCCCTGCCCCGCGAGCCATTGCTCAAGCCCGAGATTGGACATCACCGTGGCGGCCAGCGTGTTGTGCTTGAGCCTGCCTTCCTTGGCCCAACGCCCGGCGATGAGCGCCATCAGCTGATCCCCATCGACTATGGCACCCGTTTCATCGACGACGATTATGCGGTCGGCGTCCCCGTCGAGCGCGATGCCGATATGGGCCTCCTCGATCACCACGCGGTCCGCGAGCGCTTGCGGTGCCGTGGAGCCGCAGCCCTTGTTGATGTTGTAGCCATCGGGGCTCGCGCCGAGCGTCACCACGTCGGCCCCGAGTTCCCAGAGCACCTGCGGCGCGGTCTTGTAGGCTGCACCATTTGCGCAATCGACGACGATCTTGAGCCCGCCGAGCCGCTGCCCCCGGGGCAGCGTGGATTTCACGACCTCCACGTAGCGGCCCGTGGCGCTTTCGACCCGGTTCGCGCGCCCGATCTTCGCCGGCGGGCAGAGCGGGACGCCAGCGTGGAAGAGCGCCTCGATTTCTGCTTGCGCGTCGTCGGAGAGCTTGAAGCCGTCGGGTCCGAAGAACTTGATCCCGTTGTCCTGATGCGGGTTGTGCGAGGCCGATATCATCACCCCGACATCGGCCCGCATGGACACCGTCAACATCCCCACCGCGGGCGTCGGAACGGGGCCCACGAAGATCACGTCGAGGCCCGCGGATGTGAACCCCGCCGCCAGCGCGGTCTCCAGCATGTAGCCGGAGCGTCGGGTGTCCTTGCCGATCACGACCTGATGCACCCGCTCATCCCGGCGGAAATAATGGCCTGCCGCCGCGCCGAGGCGCAGCGCGGCCTCCGGCGTCATGGGGTAGGTGTTTGCCTCGCCTCGGATGCCGTCGGTGCCAAAGAGTGATTTGCCCATCGTCCCACGCCCTTTTCTTGCTTGCTGGCTTCATCGCGCGCGGGCTCCCGTGTTGCAAGCAAAGCGAGGGGCGTGCAGGCGCTTTGAGCGAAGAAGGGCTTGCGTGGCCACGGTCCGACGGGCCACATCGCCGCCATGGATGTTGGAACCGGGACTTGCTGCGCACCGAGCCGCGCGGGGCAATCGGCCCCGGCTCACATGCACCATGCCTCGATGCGATATGATCCAGGCGCGCCCCCGAGAGACGCGGTGGAGATACCCGGCGGCGAGGGCCTCCTCGGGACCGAGGCCCCGATCCTCCCGCAAGATGGCGAAGCGCCCTTGCGAAAGACCAGGATCAGGCCGTTCGCCATGGAGCGCGGGACGGTCACCAACACGCAATTCGCGGCCTTCGTCGCCGACACCGGCCACGTGACGCTGGCGGAGACGCTGGGCTGGTCCTTTGTCTTCGCAGGGCACCTGCCCGAAGATCACCCGCCCACGCAGGGCGTCGTCGGCGCGGAATGGTGGCGGCGCGTGTCCGGTGCCACGTGGCTGGCGCCCAACGGTCCGGGCACCGAGGCTGCCCGCCAGCCAGACCACCCAGTCACCCAAGTCGCCTGGTCCGATGCACGGGCCTACGCCGCGTGGGCCGGCGGGCGGCTGCCCACGGAGGCCGAATGGGAGCACGCGGCGCGGGGCGGGCTTGGCGCGGTGACCTTCCCCTGGGGCGAGGCTGCCCCGGAGGACGAGATGGAACGCTACCCCTGCAATATCTGGCAAGGCCGGTTCCCGGGCCGAAACACGGCCGCCGACGGCCACGCAGCCACCGCACCGTCTCTCAGCTTTCCTCCAAACGGGTACGGGCTCCACAACATGGTCGGGAATGTCTGGGAGTGGACGGCCGATCCCTTCCGCCTGCGATCCCTGAAGCGCGCTGCCAAAGCCAGGGAGCGGGAGATGCGGGGATACAAGACGCTCAAGGGCGGCAGTTTTCTCTGCCATGCCTCGTACTGCTTCAGATACCGCATCGCCGCGCGGATCGGGAACGGGCCCGACGCCACGACGACGCACCAGGGTTTCCGCATCGTTTATGATCGCTGATCGCCCGCGCTCGGGATGCAGGAAGCGGCCTCGTGTCGCAAACAGGCCAGAACCCGGCCCTCCCGGCTTGTGAGGGCGCGGCGCTGCCGTAAGCTTCGGGCAGATCCGCAGGGAGAGCGTCATGAAAGATCAATACAGGGTGGTCGTCATCGGCGGCGGCGTCGTGGGCGCCTCGGTCGCCTATCACCTCACGAAGTTCGGCTGGACCGACATCGCCATTCTCGAGCGCAACGTGCTCACCGCGGGCTCGTCCTGGCACGCGGCAGGCGGCGTCCACGCGCTCAATGCCGATCCCAACATGGCCGCGCTGCAAGCCTACACGATCGACCTGCTCTCCGAGATCGAGGAGGAGAGCGGCATCAATATCGGCTTCCATGTCACGGGCGGCGTCACCGTCGCCTGCGCACCGGAGCGCTGGCAGTGGCTGCAATCAGCCTACCGCACCTTCCAGACCATCGGGATCGAGGATTGCCACCTGATGACCCCCGAGGAGATCAAGGAGCGCTGCCCGATCATGTCCACCGAGGGCGTCATCGGCGGCCTCTGGGCGGATCGCGAGGGCTACGTGGACACGACCGGCACCGTCCACGCCTATGCCCGCGCCGCCAAGAACCGGGGCGCGGACATCATCGAGCACAACAAGGTCGAGGAACTGAACTGGAAGGGCGACCACTGGGAGGTCGTCACTGAAAAGGGCACGATCCGCGCCGAGCATGTCGTGAATGCCGGCGGCCTCTGGGCCAAGCAATGCGGGCGCATGGTGGGGCTCGACCTGCCGGTATCCCCTCTCGCCCACCACTACTTCCTGACAGAGACCGTCCCCGAGCTCGAGAAGCTCGATTTCGAGATGCCCATGACCGTGGACCTCGAGGGCTTCACCTACATGCGCCAGGACAAGAAGGGCATCCTCGTGGGCATCTACGAGGTCGACCACCAGCACTGGATGATGGACGGCGCGCCGTGGAACTACGGCATCGAGCTTCTGCAGGAAGACCCCGACCGGATTGAAAAGGAGCTGATGCTCGCCTTCGAACGCTACCCTTGCCTCAATGACGTGGGCATCCAGAGCTGGGTGAACGGCGCCTTCACCTTCTCGCCCGATGGCAACCCGCTCGTGGGCCCTGTGTCGAGCGTGCCGAACTACTGGCTCGCTTGCGGCGTGATGGCGGGCTTCCTTCAGGGCGGCGGCGTGGGCAAGACGCTGGCGGAATGGATGATCCACGGCGAGCCGGAGACCGATGCGTGGTCCATGGATATCGCGCGCTACGGGCCGCAGCATTCCAACAAGGAATACATCAAGCAGACCACGGGCCAATTCTACTCCCGCCGCTTCGTGATGAGCTACCCCAACGAGCAGCTGCCTGCGGGCCGCCCCCTGCGCATGGCGCCCGCCTACTCTGACATGACGGAGGCCGGGGCGCGCTGGGGCTGCTCCTGGGGCCTCGAGACGCCGCTTTACTTCGCGCCGAAGGAGTTCACGGAGACGCCGAGCCTCGACCGCACCGACGCCACCCCCTTCGTGGAGGCCGAACACAAGGCGATCCGGGAGGCCGCGGGCCTCCTCGATATCACCGGCTTCTCCCGCTACGAGGTGACCGGGCCGGGCGCGGAGGCGTGGCTCGACCAGCTCTTCGCGACGAAACTTCCCACGCCCGGACGCGCGCGCTTGGCCGTGATGCTCTCTGAGGAGGGCCGCCTGAAGGGTGACCTGACCCTCTTCAACTGGGGCAATGGCGAATACTGGATCATGGGGTCCTACTACCTGCGCGAATGGCACATGCGCTGGTTCAAGGACCATCTGAAAGGGCCTGGCAAAGGAGCGCAGGTCAACATCTCGGACATTTCCGACGATATCTGCGGCTTCTCGGTGTCGGGGCCGAAATCGAAGGAGATCGTCCAAGCGATCAATCCCGAGATCGACCTGAAATTCATGGGCTGCGGCACCTATGACTTGGGGCTTTTGCGCTGCGAAGTCGCGCGCCTCTCGGTAACGGGCGAACTCGGCTACGAGATCCACTGCCACGCGGCCGAGCACATCGCGCTGCGCCGGATGCTGCTCGAGGCTGGCAAGGATCACGGCCTGCGGGAAGTGGGCTTCAACGCGCTCCTCTCCACCCGCATCGAAAAGAGCTTCGGCATCTGGTCGGCGGAGTTCACGCAGGATCGCACGCCGGCGATGACGGGCATGGACCGCTGGATCGACTGGTCGAAACCGGCCTTCATCGGCAAGGACGCCGCCGAGAAAGAGCGCAGCACCGGCCCCGCACAACGCCTTGTGACGCTCGGTCTCGAGAGCCCCGAGGCGGACTGCTCGGGCTACGAGCCCGTCTGGTCGAACGGCACGCGCGTGGGCTTCACGACCTCGGGCGCCTACGGCCACACACTGGGGACCTCCATCGCCATGGCCATGGTCGACAGCGCCTATGCCGAGCCAGGGACCGAGCTCTCCGTTCACGTCGTGGGCGTCGAACGCGCGGCCAAGGTCCTCACGCCCTCGCCCTATGACCCCAACGGCGCGGCCATGCGCGCTTAGGGCAACGCACTCAGAAACCGCGATATCTCGGCCTCCATGGCCGGGGTATCGTCGAACGGGATGTGGTGACCGGTATCCATCTCCACGATCTCGGCATGGGGCGCCTTGTCTGCCACAAGCCTCCGGTAGGCCTCTCCTGTCAGGAGAGAGCGCTTCCCGCACAGGACGAGCATGGGCAGCGTGAGTGCGGGCAGGTCCCGCTCCCCGTCATAGCTGCCGGCGACGCAGAGGGCATCGGCCATGCCCGAGGGTGACGCCGCCTCGATATGCGCGCGAAACCGCGCCTGCCCATCCGGGTTCTCGATGCGGGAGCCCACGGCCTTGCCGATGGCCCTGAGGCCAGGCACGCGGGTTACGACGGGTGCCACGAAGGGCGTGTACCAACTTATGATCTTCAACGGCGCACGGATGGGCGTATCCACGAGCACGAGGGCGCGAAGACGCTCGGGAAACGCGGACGCGAAGGCCATGCCCACCATACCGCCAAGCGAATAGCCGATCAGCACCGCCCCCTCGGGCACATCGCCCGCGATCTCTGCGGCAAAGGCCTCCGCCGTCGGGCGCGGGGCGCGCTCGCGCCCGCCATGGCCCGGCAGATCAAGCGCCCTGCCCGGTACGTCACCCCAGCTCGCGGCGCTCAGGCCTGCCCCGTGGAGATAGATTCGCGGCGCGTCCGTCGCGGTCATGCGTCACCTCCACTCAAATACCGGACATATTGTCCGGGCGACGTATCACCGTCTTTCTCGCCTGCACAACACATGCAACGGTATACCGTGTCATCCACTCGCGTTTGGAACCGCCCGATGCTCCGCATGTTTCTCGCCGTCCTGTGGACGGCTTTCACCACCTCCGCCGTCATCAGCCTATGGACCACGTCCGTGGCACCGCTGGGCGTGGATGCGCTCATCGTGGCCTTCCCGGTCGCCGGGGCGCTCTTTGTCCGTGACGCCTGGCAGCGGCTCAATCCCGCCTGAGCGGGCCTGCCTCGAAGGCTGATCTTCGACAAATGTGCGACATTTTGACATGTCGCTCTACATGCTGTGGCCTCCCCAAGCCGACGAGAGCCACATCATGCAAACAGCCATCTTCGTCCTCTTTCTTGCAAACATCCTTTTGGGCACGGCACTCGTCGTCGCGCTCCTCTTGAGGCAGGAGCGTCGGCACCTCGCAACGCTCGAAGCCGAGAATGAGCGGCGCACGGAGGCGCGCAAGCGCAGGTAGGTCTCAGGGCCCAGTGTAGGTCCACCGGTAACCGGGTGGGGTCGGTCCCTTGTTGCGCCCCCCCTGCTCCACTTGCTCCCAGGCATGGGCGAGGATCCCCACGGAGCGCGACAGGCAAAAGAGGCCGCGTGCGAGCGGCGGCGCAAATCCAAGCTCAGCGTAAATGACGGCCGTGGCCCCATCGATGTTCATCGGAAGGGCCGCGCCTTTCTTCGCCGAAAGCTCGGCCTCCAAAGCCTGCGCGATCTCGGCGAACCGTCCGGTGCATCCCCCAGCCCGCACCGCCTCGTCTACCAAGGCCATGAGCCGCGGCGCGCGAGGGTCGACGGGCTTGTGAAACCTGTGCCCGTAGCCCGGGATGATCTCGCCGTGCGCCTCGATCCAGGCGTCGAGCGTGCCCCCGGCGTCCAGATGGTGGAAAAGCTCCACCGCCTGCTCCCCGGCCCCGCCATGCACATCGCCCAGCATGTTGACGGCGCTCGCCATGGCGTTGTTCAGCGGCAGGCCGCAAGTCACGGCCATGCGCGCCGCGGCGATAGCAGGGGCCTGGGGGCCGTGGTCCACCGCGGCGACGAGCGCGGCCTCGAAGAGGCTGAGCTGCGGGGCCGACGGCCTGTCACCGCGCACGAGAAACCAGATCATCTCGGCAAAGCCCATGGCCCCGATGAGCCCCTCGATCCGTTCTCCGCGCAAAGCGATGCGCCCAGGCTCCATGTCGATGATGGCGGTGGACCACCAGTCCGAGACATCGCGTGTCATATCACCCCGCCCTCGCGCAGCGCGGCCCGGGCGATGGCGTCGTAGCCAATGTCGCCGAGGACGGCGTCGGTGTCCTGCCCGAGGACCGGCGGCGGCGCGTCGACCGCCGGGCGTGCCCCGTCGATGAGCGCGCCGATCCGGACGAGCTCAATCTCGTCCTCGATGCCCGGCACGTCCGCAAAGCGCGCGAGAAAATCGCGGTCCCGGATCTGGGGATGCGCGAGCACCGTTGCCACGTCGAGCACCGCCCCGGCGGGGACGCCGAGCGCATTGAGCTCGGCCTCCCATGCGGCGGCCGGGCGCGTGGTCAGGACGGTTTCAAGCTCGGCCCGGAGCCGGAGACGATGGGCCTTCCTGTCTTCCCGCGTCGCGAAGTCGGGATGGGAGAGCAGATCCTCCCGCCCGAGATGCTGCGCGAGAAGCGTCCACTGCTCGTCCTTGTTGGCGGCGATGTTGAGAAGTCCGTCGGCGCACTGAAAGGCGCCGGAGGGCGCCGAGGTCGGGTTTTCGTTGCCGTGCCGTGCCGGATGCGCGCCGCCGATGAGGTGGTTGGAGACGACCCAGCCCATGGTGGCGAGCACGGCATCGAGCATGGCCACGTCGATGACGCAGCCGCGCGGGCGGGCATTGAGCGCGGCGCTGATCGCCATGGCCGCCGTGAGGCCACCCACCGTGTCGGCCAAGGGATAGCCCACCCGAGTTGGGTCGCCATCCGGCGCGCCCGTGGCCTCCATCACTCCCGCGGCGCCCTGGATGATCTGGTCATAGGCCGGGCGCGCGGCCCAGGGGCCGGTTTGCCCGAAACCGGATATCGCGCAGTAGACGAGACGCGGGTTCTCGGCGCGCAAGGCCTCGGAGCCCAGGCCAAGCCGCGCCATGACGCCAGGCCGGAAGTTCTCCACGAGGACATCGGCCGCGCGCACGAGGGCCTTCAGGATGTCCTTGCCCGCATCCGTCTTGAGATTGAGGGTCACCGATTTCTTACCGGCGTTCTGGGCGAGAAAGCTGATCCCCATGCCACGAGCGGAGAGGTCCGCCGACGCGCCTAACCCGCGCGCGAGATCACCGCGCTCCACCGTTTCGATCTTGATGACCTCGGCACCCAGATGCGCGAGCTGGTGGCACGCGAAGGGGCCCGCGAGCACGTTCGTCAAATCGAGCACCCGGACGCCCGCCAAGGGGTGCTCGGCGCGCATCAATCCCCGTCCGCCACGCCCTGCGCCCGGAGCCTTGCCCGCCGAGCGCGGTAGCTGGGCAAAAGCACGAGGATCGCCGCCAGCACGAGAAGCGCCAGCGTCATGGGGCGCTCGAGGATGAAGCCGAGCCCGCGATAAAGCTGCATGGAGCGCGCGAAATTGTCCTCGAGCATGGTGCCGAGGATGAAGCCGATCAGAAGCGGCGCGAGAGGATAGTCCGCGAAGCGGAAGACCGTGGCCATTACCCCGAGCCCGACGAGGATAAGAAGCTCGGTGGCGTTATTCTGCCCGATATAGGCGCCCATCAGGGTGAAAAAGAGGATGAAGGGAATGAGATAATTCCGCGGGATCGCGAGGATTTTCGCGATGTAAGGGATGAGCGGCAGGTTCAGGATGAGCAGCACGAGATTGCCGATGAACATGGAGATGATCACCGCCCAGAAGATTTCCGGCGTATCCACCATCAGCCGCGGGCCCGGCGTCACGTTCAATGCGATGAGCGCGCCCAGCAGGATCGCCGTCGTCCCCGAGCCGGGGATGCCCAGCGTCAGGAGCGGCACGAAAGAGCCCGTGCAGGCCGCGTTGTTCGCCGTCTCCGGGGCCGCGAGCCCCTTCACGGAGCCTTTTCCGAATTCCGCCTGCTCTTCGCCCTTCGCGATATTGCGCTCCACCGCGTAGCCGAGAAAGGAGGCGATCGTCGCGCCCGCGCCGGGCAGGACACCGATGAAGAAGCCCTGTAGCGATTGCCGCCCGATCACGGGCACCATCGCCTTTCCCTCCGCACGCGAGAAACGCAGGTTCTCGATCTTACCACTGCCGCCCTGCCCCGCGCCCCGCGCGGGATTGAGGACGAGAAAAAGCGCCTCGGGCAGCGCGAACATGGCCATCGCCAGCGTGATGAAGGAGATGCCCGATTGCAGGTCCATGAGCCCCATGGTGAAGCGCGGCATGTTGAAGAGCGCGCCTTCGCCGACGGTGGCGAGGATGAGCCCGAGGATCGTCATCATCAGCGCCTTGGCCACCTGCCCGGTGCCCGCAAAGGCCGCGATGGCCGACAGCCCCACAACCATGAGCGCGAAATACTCGGCGGAGTGGAAGAGCAGCGCCACCGAGGACAGGGCCGGTGCAAAGATCATCAGGAGAATCGCGCCGATGGTGCCGCCGGCGAAGGACGCCACCGCGGCAATCGTGAGCGCCTTGCCGGCCTGGCCATTGCGCGCCATGGGATAGCCATCAAAGGAGGTCGCCACCGTGCCGGCCACACCGGGCGCATTGAGCAGGATCGAGGAGGTCGAGCCACCGAAGATGGCGCCGTAATACACGCCTGCAAGCAGGATCAGCGCCGCCGCGGGATCGCCGATACCGATGGCCACAGGGATCATGATCGCGATGATCGACATCGGCCCAAGCCCCGGCAGCATGCCGATGAACGTCCCGATGAGGCAGCCCGCGATGACCATCAGGAGATTCTGGATGGAAAAGGCCGCTTCGAGGCCGATCAGGATGCCTTCAAGCATGGCTCAGTTCCCCAGGAAGAACGGAAAGGGCCGCAGGAAGATGCCAAGCACCTCCTGGACCAGATACCAGACCCCGACCGTCGCGAGCAGCGCCACGGGGATCATCACGTGGAATTTGCGCTCGCCGAGCACGAAGCTCCCGGCGACAAGGAAAGAGGTCGTGGCGAGCAGGAACCCGGCCGGACGGAGAAAGAGCGCATAAGCCACCATGAGTGACAGGAGCAGCACAGCCTGCCCCACCTTGTATTCGCCGAGCCGGGCAATGTTGAAATCGGTGGCGCCCGGTGTCTTCTCCTCCGTCGGCTTTTCCAGCCCGAACAGCACGATGAGACCGATGAGGCAGCCCGCTACGGCCAGCATCTTTGGAAAGGTGGAGGGCCAGACGGGATTGCGCTGCATGAAGGGCGGCAGGAGCCCGTCCATGGTGAAGAACGCCGCGTAGCCGTAGACGCAGCAGAACGCCACGAAGAGAAGCGCGATCCAGCGGTCGAGGGCCATGGGCATCTCCCCAAAGGACGGTGCGCGGCGCGGCCCACGGAGAACCGTAGACTGTGCACCGCGCACCGCCCGTGTCAGATCACAGGAAGCCCAGCGTCCGCATGAGATCGCCGATCACCTGCTCCTGGTCCTCGAGGAAGACGCGGAACTCGTCGCCGTTGTTGTGGATGTTGACCCAGCCGTTGCGGGCCCGGACTTTTTCCCATTCGGGCGTCTCGTACATCTTCGTGATCGCGTCCTGGTAGGCCGCCAGCGTCTCCTCCGGCAGGCCCGGCGCCGCGAAGAAACCGCGCCAGTTCACGAACGTCGTGTCGAGGCCCTGCTCCATCATCGTGGGCGCGTCGGCAAAGGCCGGGACCCGCTCATCGGAGGTCACGCCGAGGATGCGCACTTCGCCTTGCTCCGCGAGCGCCACGGCCTCGGAAAAGCCGGTGGAGAGCGCCTGGATCTCGCCGGAGAGAAGCCCTGCCATGGCCTCGCCGCCCGCATCATAGGGGATGTAGTTGAACGCGGTGGGATCCTCGCCCGCCGCCTGCATCGCCATGGCGGCCACGAGGTGGTCCATGCCGCCGGGCACGGAGCCACCGCCGATGGCAAAACGGTTGCCGTCCGCGCGGTAGGCCGCGAGAAGCTCGTCCATGGAGCCGATGTCGCTGTCGGCGTTCACCACGATCGCGGCGTAATCCCCGATGGTGCCTGCAACGAGCGTGAGATCGCGGAAGCTCTGCGGGAAGACCCCCGTGAGCGAGCGGATCACGATGGGCGTGGAGTTCACCATCAAGGTGTTGTCCATGCTTTCGGCATTTTCGATCAGGTGCGCGATGGCCACGCCACCGCCGCCGCCCGACATGTTCTCGTAGGAGGCCGAGCCCACGAGGCCGGCATTCGTCAATGCCTCGCCCGTGCCCCGCGCGGTGCCGTCCCAGCCGCCGCCGGCGCCGCCGGGAATGAGAAAGTGGATTTCATCGACCACCTGGTGCCCGCCCGCGGCGGCCGGTCCGGTGAAAGCGAAGGCTGCCACGGCAGCCATCAGGGCGCGACGGCCCATCTCGAAAGTCATTCGGTTTTCCTCCCATGGTGCCGAGCGATCTTCGCCGCCCGTGCGCGTGTCTTCGGGCGGCATGTGCGGCCCGCGCTCCATTGAACCCGGCACACCGCATTCGCACAAGCTTCGATTTTCACCGGGTCACCGCCCTGCCGTACCCCGTCGCTTGCTGCAGTGCTCACACAAGCCGGGTGAGATGCAGGCAGGTCTCCACGTTGGTGACCCCGTCGAGCTTGCCCATGGAATTGAGGAGCGCGTCGAAGGCCTCGAGGCTGCGCGTCTCGTGCACGGCAACGAGCGCCCAGGTCCCGTTGGTCGTGAAAAGCCCGGTGATCTCCGGCATCCGGCGCAGCGCGCGGTGGACACGGTCTGTCTTCGAGAGGTCGAGCGCGAGGAGCGAGGTGGCGCGGATCGTGTCCTCCTCCATGGGCTCCGACAGCTCGACCGTGAAGCGGCGGATGGTGTCGCTCTCCTTCAGGGCCTTGAGCCGCGCGGCCACCGTCACGCGCGAAAGGCCAGCGCGCGCGGCCAGCTCCGTGACGGATGCGCGGGCATCCTGGCGCAAGAGCGTCACGAGGGCGCGATCCGTGCGATCCATGCGTTTTGCCTACTCTATTTCCAATTTGTAAATCGTATATCACGAAACGATCACTTTGGGCACTCCTCCCATGCCCGCGCCGCGCCTAGCTTTAACGCAGGAGGACGACATGACCCACATCACGCTCATCGGCGCGCCTGTGCAGGCAGGCACCCATACGAAGGGCTGCCTCATGGGCCCGGATGCCTATCGCTGCGCGGGCCTCCCGGACGCGTTTCGTGCGCTCGGCCACACCGTGACGGACATGGGCAACATCCCCACGCCGGAGATCCACCCCCGCAACCATGAGAACAGCGCGATCACGACGCTGGGCGAGGTCGCGGCATGGACGCAGGCGATCCACGACGCCACTCTCGCCGCGGCCCGCAGCTCTAACATGCCCGTGATCCTCGGCGGGGATCATTCCATCTCCGCCGGCTCCGTCCCTGCGCTTGCGACCCATGCCGCCGACATGGCGCAGCCGCTCTTCGTCCTCTGGCTTGACGCGCATCCCGATCTTCACCGCCTCCACACGACGACGAGCGGCAACCTGCACGGCACGCCGGTGGCCTACTTTCTCGGTGAGGACGGCTTCGAGGGCCACTATCCGCCCCTGCAGCACCCTGTGCCCCACGCTCAGTTTTGCGCGCTGGGCCTGCGCTCCGTCGATCCCGCCGAGCGGACCCTCATCCGCGATCGCGGGCTCGACAGCCACGACATGCGCGCCATCGACGAGCATGGCATCCGCGCACCGCTCATGCGCTTTCTCGACCGTGTCGCGGCATCCCGCGGGCGGCTCCATGTGAGCTTTGACGTCGACTTTCTCGATCCCGGAATCGCCCCCGCCGTGGGCACCACGGTGCCCGGCGGCGCCACCTTCCGGGAGGCGCATCTCGTGATGGAGATGCTCCACGACAGCGGCCTCGTCACCTCCATGGATCTCGTGGAACTCAACCCCTTCCTCGACGAGCGCGGCAAGACCGCCCGCCTCATGGTGGACCTCGCCGCCTCCGCCCTCGGCCGTACTATACTTGACCGCCCGACAGCCGCCTGATGGCCGGGCGCCCGCACAAAGCAAGCCACGCCCCGGGCCTGACCCGGGGCCTCCACCCTCAAACCACGAGGCCCCGGGTCAGGCCCGGGGCGTGATGCACCAAAAGGAGACCTCGATGCTCAAGCCCTCCCCCCTCGCCATGGTCCCCTTCGTCTCCGTGGCCGACATGATGGCGCTGGTGAACACCATCGGCGTGGCCGAGATGATCGACGGCATCGCCGCGGAGATCGAAGCCGACTACAAACGCTGGCCCGATTTCGACAAGACGCCCCGCATCCCCAGCCATTCCGAGGAAGGTGTGATCGAGCTCATGCCCACCTCCGACGGCGTCACCTACGGCTTCAAATACGTCAACGGCCACCCGGCCAACATGGCCCGCGGTTACCAGACGGTGACGGCCTTCGGGCTCCTCGCGCGGGTGGATACGGGCTACCCGATCCTCTTGAGCGAAATGACCGTGCTCACCGCGCTCCGCACCGCGGCCATGTCCGTCGTCGCCGCGCGCCATCTGGCCCCCAAAAAGGCGCGCACGCTCGCCATCATCGGCAACGGCGCGCAATGCGAGTTCCAGGCCCTGGGCTTCCAGCGGTGTCTGGGGATCGAGACCGTGCGCCTCTACGACATCGACGGCCAAGCCACGGAAAAGGCCGCGAAAAACCTCGCCCCCTCGGGCCTCGAAATCGTCCCATGCGCCTCCGCAGAGGACGCCGTCGAAGGCGCCGAGATCATCACCACCTGCACCGCCGACAAGCAATTCGCCACCATCCTCACCGACAACATGGTCGGCGCGGGCGTCCACATAAACGCGATCGGCGGGGACTGCCCGGGCAAGACGGAGCTGCACCGCGATATCCTGCTGCGCTCGTCGATCTTCGTCGAATACCCGCCCCAGACCCGGATCGAGGGCGAGATCCAGCAGCTCGACCCCGACCACCCTGTGACTGAGCTTTGGCAAGTGATCACGGGGCAGGCAGAGGGGCGCAAAGATGGGCGCCAGATCACCCTCTTTGACTCCGTGGGCTTTGCCACCGAAGATTTCTCGGCACTCCGCTACGTCCATGCGCGTTTGCAGGATACCGGGCACTACGCCGAACTCGACATGATCGCCGATCCGGACGACCCGCGCGACCTCTTCGGGATGGTCATGCGCGCCAAGGCCTGATCCGAGGTGGAAACGACGACAAGGGAGAGACGACGATGAGAGACGCAGTTCGCGCCGCCACCTTCGCCGACGAGACCGAGGTCTTGAGCCACCTCACCGAGATGGCCGCCCTCTCCGAAATCGACCGCGCCCGCATCGCCGCACGAGGCGCGGACCTCGTTCGCGAGATCCGCGACGGCTCAGACCCCTCTCTCATGGAGCTCTTCCTTGAGGAATACGGTCTCTCCACCGACGAGGGCATCGCGCTTATGTGTCTCGCCGAGGCGCTGCTCCGCGTGCCCGACGCGCCCACCATCGACGACCTCATCGAGGACAAGATCGTGCCGTCCGCCTGGGGTCAGCATCTGGGCCACTCGCATTCGCCGCTCATCAACGCCTCCACCTGGGCGCTGATGCTCACGGGCCGCGTGCTCGATGACAGCGGCAAGGGCGTTTCCGCGGTGCTGCGCGGGGCCGTGAAGCGCCTGGGCGAGCCCGTCATCCGCACAGCCGTGGGCCGCGCCATGCGCGAGATGGGGAACCAATTCGTGCTGGGCGAGACGATCGAGGCCGCCATGAAGCGCGCCGCGAAGATGGAGGCGAAGGGCTTCACCTATTCCTATGACATGCTGGGCGAGGCCGCGCGCACGGAAGCAGACGCGCGCCGCTACCACATGGCCTATGCCGACGCGATCGCCGAGATCGCGGAGGCGGCGAAGGCCGATGACATCCGGGACAATCCCGGCATCTCGATCAAGCTTTCGGCGCTTCACCCCCGCTACGAGCCGCTCCAGCGCGAGCGCGTCCTCGAAGAGCTCACGCCGCGCGTCCTGTCGCTCGCCTCGCTCGCCCGCTCCGCCGGGATCGGGCTCAACATCGACGCGGAAGAAGCCGAGCGGCTCGACTTGTCGCTCGACATCATCGACCGGGTGCTATCGGACCCCGCGCTCAAGGGCTGGGACGGGTTCGGAGTGGTGATCCAGGCCTATTCCAAGCGCGCGCCGGCGGTCATCGACTGGCTCTACGCGCGCGCCGAGGCGCTCGGGCGCCGCGTCATGGTCCGCCTCGTGAAGGGCGCTTACTGGGACAGCGAGATCAAGCTCGCGCAGGTGGAAGCCTGGCCCGGCTTCCCCGTCTTCACGCAGAAGGCCGCCACCGATGTGAGCTATATCGCCTGCGCGCGGAAGCTTCTGGGGATGGGCGACCGCATCTATCCGCAATTCGCGACCCACAACGCCCACACCGTGGCCGCGATCCTCGAGATGGCGCCGGAGGGTGTGGCCTACGAATTCCAGCGGCTCCACGGGATGGGCGAGAGCCTCCATGCAAATGTCATGGCCGCGCATGGAACTCGCTGCCGGATCTACGCGCCGGTGGGCGCCCACAAGGACTTGCTGGCCTACCTTGTCCGGAGGCTCCTCGAAAACGGTGCGAACTCGTCCTTCGTCAACCAGATCGTCGATGAAGACGTGCCCGCCGAGATCGTCGCCAAGGATCCGTTCAGCCAGCTCATGGGGGGCAATCCCTCGGTCGTCCCCCCGTCCGATCTTTTCGGTGCGCGTATCAATTCCCGCGGGCATTTCCTCGGCGACCCGGTGGAGATGGGCGAACTCGTCGCCCGGATCGAGGCGTCCCGTCATCAACGCTCCTCCGGCGCAGGCGAAGCGGTGCTGAACCCGGCGACGGGCGGGACCGTCGGCCAAATCGAGATGCTGAGCGCCGCGGAGGCCGCCGAGATCGGCGGGCAGGTCGCGCCATGGGGGGCCGACAGCGCAGAACGCGGAGCAGCCCTGCGCAAGGCGGCCGATCTCTTCGAAGAGCACGCGGCAGAGCTTTACGGGCTCCTGCAGGACGAGGCGGGCAAGACGCTCCTCGATTGCATCGGCGAGGTGCGCGAAGCCGTTGATTTCCTGCGCTATTATGCGAGCGAAGCAGATCCGATGAAGGAGGAGCCGCTGGGCACGATGCTCTGCATCTCGCCCTGGAACTTCCCGCTCGCGATCTTCACCGGCCAGATCGCCGCCGCGCTTGCCACGGGCAACGGGGTCATCGCGAAACCGGCAGAAACGACCTCGCTGATCGCCGCGCGCGCGGTCTCTCTCCTGCATGAGGCAGGTATCCCCGCGCGCTCCCTCGCTCTCGTGCCGGGATACGGGGCCGAGGTAGGCCCCGCGCTCACAAAGCTCCCCTCGGTGAACGGGGTCTGCTTCACGGGCTCCACCGCCACGGCACAGGCCATCAATCGCAGCGTGGCCCCCCGGGGGGTACCGCTCATCGCCGAAACGGGCGGGATCAACGCGATGATCGTGGATTCCACCGCGCTCCCGGAGCAGGCCGTCGCCGATATCGTCGCTTCGGCCTTCCAGTCCGCCGGGCAGCGCTGTTCCGCACTGCGCGTGCTCTACGTCCAGGAGGATATCGCGCCCACGCTCGAGAAGATGCTTTTCGGCGCGATGGACGCGCTGAACCTTGGCGATCCATCGGACCCGGCCACGGATATCGGGCCGGTCATCGATGTGGCCGCGAAGGAGCGGATCGAGGGATACATCGAGGCCAGAAAGGACCGCGTCCTGAAGCGCCTCACCGCCCCCAAGGAGGGCACCTTCGTGGCCCCCACCGTGCTCCGCGTCACAGGGATAGAGGACGTCCCGGAGGAGGTCTTCGGCCCCGTCCTCCACATCGCCACCTTCAAGGCGCGCGACCTCGACAGCGTCATCGACGCGATCAACGCCACGGGCTACGGGCTCACCTTCGGGCTTCACACCCGCATCGACGGCCGCGTGCAGCACATCATCGACCGCGTGGAGGCCGGCAACCTCTACATCAATCGCAACCAGATCGGCGCGATCGTGGGCTCCCAGCCCTTCGGCGGGCACGGGCTCTCGGGCACGGGGCCCAAGGCGGGCGGACCCAGGTATCTCCGGGCCTTTGTAAAAGGTGCGATCGCAGACATCTCGCCCGAATTCACAGCGCTTCCCGGTCCCACCGGCGAGGCCAACAGCTACCGCACTCTGCCGCGGCGCGGTGTGCTCTGTGTGGGCCCAGATGCCGCAGACGCCGCCGCCGCGGCCAGGGCGCTCGGGTGCACCGATGTGCGTGCCGCCCCTGAAGCCACGCCCGCGGACCTTCCGGAAGATGACATCAGCGCCGTGGTCCACTGGGGGACGCCCGGCGCGGAGTGGGCGGAGGCCTGCGCGGCGCGGAAGGGCGCCATCGTCCCGCTCGTGACCTCGAAGGATCTGGCGCGCTGGCTCACGCTCGAGCAGACCGTCTGCATCGACACCACGGCCTCGGGCGGCAACGCGGAGCTCCTTGCCGCATCCAGCGCAGGCGACCTCGCCGCGGAGTGAGCGGGCGCTAGCTCTCGCCCATGACTGAAGAGAGCACACCTCCCTCGAAGGCGCAGGCGCGCGCTGTCCCCGTGGGGCGCACGTCACGCGCGGCGCGGATCGGGGGCGCGGGCCTTTCCATCGCCTCCAACGTGGCGCTCGGCGGCGCGCGCGAGCTCCTGAGCGGTCGGCGGCCCGAGTTGCGCGGTCTCATGCTCACCCCCGGCAATATCAGCCGCCTCACGAGCGAGCTCGCACGGATGCGCGGCGCGGCCATGAAGGTGGGGCAGCTCATCTCCATGGATGCGGGCGACGTACTCCCTCCGGAATTGGCCGAGATCATCGGGCGGCTGCGCGCGGATGCCGATTTCATGCCGCCGAAGCAGCTCCGCGACGTGCTCGATGCCCAGTGGGGCACGGGCTGGATGCGCCGCTTCAAGCGCTTCAACGTGCGGCCCATGGCGGCGGCCTCCATCGGGCAGGTGCACGAAGCAACGGGCCATGACGGGCGGCGCATGGCGGTCAAGGTGCAGTATCCGGGCGTGAAAGAGAGCATCGACAGCGATGTCTCGAATGTTGGCGCGCTGGTCCGCATGTCGGGGATCGTGCCTGCGGGCATCGACATGAAGCCACTCCTCGAGGAAGCCAAGCGGCAGCTGCATGAAGAGGCCGACTACGCGCGGGAAGCCGAGGAACTTCAGAGGTTTGGCGCGTGGCTGTCATCCGAGGGCGACTATGCCGTGCCAGGCTACGTCGCGGAGTTTTCGGGGTCGCGTGTGCTCGCCATGGACTACCTCGCCGGCCAGCCCATCGAGGGCCTTGTCTCCGCGGATCAGGCCACACGGGACACGGTCGTGCGGCGGCTGCTGGAGCTCACGCTGCGCGAGCTCTTCGAACTGGGGCACATGCAATCCGATCCGAACTTCGCCAACTACCGCGTGGTCCCGGAAACCGGCCAGATCCTGCTGCTCGATTTCGGCGCAGCGCGGGAAATCGCGCCAGCCACGGCGGAGGGATACCGCATGATGCTCACTGCGCTCATGGCGCGGGACCGGGCCGAGATGGACAAGGCCTCCGTGGCGCTCGGGGTCTACACCGAGGAGACGTCGGAGGTGCACAAGCAGGCGATCCTCGATGTCATCCTTAAGGGGATGGACGGTGTCGACGACGATGGCTGGTTCGACTTCGGCGCGGAAAAGCTTCGCCGCGAACTGGCGCAGTCGGGCATGAACCTCGCCGAGGACCAGGCCTTCCTGCACATCCCGCCCATGGATACGCTCTACGTACAACGCAAGCTCGCGGGCATGTTCCTTCTCGCTGCAAAGCTGCGCGCGCGGGTCAATCTGCGCACGCTCTTCGCGCCCTGGATCGCCTAGGCGGTGATCTCGAGCCCGGCTTCCGCGCAGACTTTGAGAATGTGCGCGTATCCCATCTTCGAGTATTCGTAGGGCGGCGCCTTCGCCGGGTCCTGCTCGGCCTCCACGACAATCCATCCGTCATACGCCATCGCGCGAAGCTGATGGGCCACGTCCTGAAAGTCGATGCATCCATCTCCCGGGACGGTAAACGCGCCCGCGACGACGGCGTCGAGAAACGAACGGTCCCGCGCGCGCACGTCTGCGACGACATCGGGCCTGATATCCTTGAAATGCACGTGCCGGATGCGATGGGCCCAGCGCTTCATGGTGGCCATGACATCCCCGCCCCCAAAGAGGAGGTGGCCCGTGTCGAAGGTGAGCTCAAGCGCCTCGCCGGAGCCCTCCATGAGAGCGTCCACATCCGCCTCGCTTTCGACGATGGTGCCCATGTGATGATGATAGGCCAGAGGCATGCCCTGATCCGCGCTCCACTTCGCCACCTCGGTGAGCTTGGCGCCGTAGGCATGAAGCGCATCCCGATCGAGCTTGGGGCGCGCATTCACGGGTGTCCCCGCGTGCCCCTGCACCGTATTCGAACACTCCGCGTAGACGATGCAGGGCGCGCCGAGCGCCACGAACTGTTTCACCTGCCCCGCAATCGCGGTGATCTCGGATTGCACGTCGTTGACGAGAAGATTGCCCGAGCACCAGCCACCGCAAAGCGCGATGTCAGCCGCATCGAGATAAGCCCGCAGGCCATCGGTGTCACCGGGCATCCGCTGGCCGCGCTCCACGCCCGTATATCCGATCTCCCGCGCTTCGCGCAGCGCCTGCTCCATGGTGAACGCGGCGGTGAGATCGGGCAGGTCATCGTTCTGCCAGCAGATGGGAGAAATGCCAATCTTGACCATGGCGCGCGCCTTTCACTGGAGTGACCGCGTTTGGGTGACCGGAATTCGACGGCCTTGCAACTCAATTGCGCACGGACCCGCCAAGAGAAAGTTTCCATTGACAGAAACAGCGCTAGCGCAAACATTTCCGCGGACAGCTTCGGATAAACCGAGGCGTCGACATTAAAGTCTTGGGAGGACATCCATGAAAAAGCTTCTGATCGCGGCTTCCGCCGCGGCTCTTGTGGCGGGCGGCGTCATGGCCGACGGCCACGGCGAGCGCTACGTGATGATCACGCACACGCAGGGCACCGATCCGTTCTGGCCCGTCGTTGAGAAGGGCGGCCGTGATGCTGCTGCGGCCATCGGCGCCACGCTTGAATACAACTTCGACGTCTCGGGCGACATGTCCGCGATGGCAGCCCTCATCGAGGCCGCCGCGGCCTCCGAGCCCGATGGCATCATCGTCTCGCTGCCCGATGCTGCGGCCCTCGGGCCCGCGATCGAGGCCGCCGTGGCCGATGGTATCCCGGTTGTGACCATGAACTCCGGCCTCGAGAGCTCCCGCGAGCTCGGTGCGCTCATGCATGTGGGCCAGCCCGAGCGTGACGCAGGCCTCGCCGCAGGCCAGCGCGCGATGGCCGAAGGTGTCACCAAGGGCCTCTGCCTGAACCAGGAGGCCTTCAACACCGCCCTCGTGGATCGCTGCACCGGCTACTTCGATGCCATGGGTGCCGATCTCAACCAGATCGACGTGTCCAACGACCCCGCCCAGATCGAGACCCGCACCGCGGCCGCGCTCGAAGCTGACGAGAGCATCGACGGCGTCCTCGCCGTGGGCCCCCATGTCTGCGAAGCCGCGCATCGCGCGATCGAGGCCGTGGGCGCCGAAGTGCACCTCTCCTGCTTCGACCTCAGCCCCGGCGTGATGGACCTCATCGATGCGGGCGAAGTGGCCTTCACGATCGACCAGCAGCAGCGCCTGCAGGGCTACATGCCGGTCATCGTGCTCCACCTCTTCAACAACCATGCCGGCCTTCTGCCGGGCAACAACATCAACTCCGGCCCGGGCTTCGTGGATCAATCCAACGCGGCTTCGGTCAAGGAGCTTGCCGGCATCGACCGCTAAGGTCGAGCCACAGCCATGACACGGGAACAGGCGGGGCGATGCTCCGCCTGTTTCGTCTGAAAGGGAGCAGAAAGAGGGACCCATGACGGACCGCAGCGAATCCGACAGATTGGTGGAAGAGACGCGCCTGCAACGGCTTATCCGGAGGCCGGAGATCGGCGCCTTCATCGTGATGATCGTCATCGTCGTGGCGCTGCTTTGGGCCTCGGACGGGCGCGCTTTCAACGCGCTGGGATTGAAGAACAACCTCCAGATCATCGCCCAATACGGGATCATCGCCACGGGTGCCGCGCTCCTGATGATCGCCGGCGAGTTCGATCTTTCCATCGGCTCCATGATCGGCTTCGCGGGCATGTCCATGGCGCTCATGCTCAAATGGGGCCTGCCCTTCGGATTGGGCGAGGCGACGCCGCTCGCCGCCTTCGCCGTCACCCTCCTCATGACGCTCACGCTGGGCTGGATCATCGGGGTGATCGTCGTGCGCTCAGGGCTTTCGAGCTTCATCGTCACCCTCGCCTTCCTCTTCTTCCTGCGCGGCGTGACGGAAGTGGCCTTCCGCCTCATCAACCAATCCACGCAGGTCTCTGGCCTGCCCGACTTCAAGGAGGAAAGCTGGGTCGCCTATGCCTTCGGCGGCGAGGTTTTCGGGTGGTTCTATGACGGCTGGTACTGGCTCGGCGCCTACTTCCAGACGCTGGGCTACGAACGCCCGGACCAGTGGTTCCTCCTCGGCGGGAACCTCAACCGCCGTGGTGAGCAATGGGTGGAGGGCTTCGACGCCCGCTTCGCCTGGTGGATCGCCATCGCGGCGGTGGCCTATTTCGTGCTCTCGCGCACGCAGCTCGGCAACTGGATCTACGCCACGGGCGACAACAAGGAAGCCGCCCGCGCGAATGGCGTGCCCGTCAACCGCGTGAAGATCGGCCTTTTCATGTTCACCGCCTTCTGCGCCACCGTCTTCGCGGCCTGCCAGGTCTACGAGACGAACACGTCGGACGCCGCCAAGGGCAACCTGATGGAGCTCTTCGCCATCGCCATCGCCGTCGTGGGCGGCACGCTCATGACCGGCGGCTTCGGCTCGGTCCTCGGCGTTATCTTCGGGGCGATCACGGTTGGGCTCGTGGCCAACGCCGTCTTCTTCATCCCGGCCATCGATGGCGCGTGGTTCCGCGTCTTCCTCGGCGCGATCCTCTTGGCCGCCGTATTCGCCAACGAACGCATCCGCAAACGCATCACGGGAGGTATCTGAGATGGCCGATCCCTATCTCCGCGTCGAAGGGCTGGTAAAGCAGTTCGGGCCCTTCAAGGCGCTCAACGGCGTCGACCTCGAGGTATATTCCGGCGAGGTCCACGCGCTTCTCGGCGATAATGGTGCGGGCAAGTCCACGCTGATCAAGACGCTGGCGGGCGTCCACCAGCCCACGCAGGGCCAGATCTATATCGAGGGCAAGCCCGTCAATTTCCGCTCGCCGCGCGACGCGACGGCCGCCGGGATCGGCACCGTCTATCAGGACCTCGCCCTCAATCAGCTTATGAGCGTGACGCGCAACTTCTTCATGGGCCGGGAACTCAAGGGGAGTTTCGGACGCCTCCGGATGGACGAGATGGACAAGATCGCCCATGACGAGATGCTCAAGATCGGCATCGATTTCTCCGATCCCACGCAGGCCGTGGGCACGATGTCGGGCGGCCAGCGGCAAACGCTCGCCATCGCCCGCGCGATCTATTTCGGCGCGCGCGTCCTCATCCTCGACGAGCCCACCTCCGCGCTCGGCCAAAAGCAGCAGATGGAGGTCCTGAAGACGATCAAGCGCGTGCGCGCGCGAGGCGATATCGCCATCATCTTCATCACCCACAATGAGATCCATTCGAATCTCGTGGGCGACCGCTTCACCTTCCTTGCCCTTGGTCAGGTGATCGGGGCGGGCACGAAGGAGAGCCTCGCGGGGCAGGATATCCGCCGCCTCATGGCCGGTGGCGCCGATATCGGCCAGCTAGAGCGAGAATTCGCGGAAATGTAGGGCCTCGCGCGCGGGGTGCGTGCGGATGCCTCCGGCGGAGGTACGGGGCACAAAGAAGCGGGGATAGCGCCCTCGCGCAGGCATTAAGCGCTTGACGAGCGGCGTGATGCGCGGGTCGGTGGGCGGGCGCCTTTCGAGCACGGGCACGGGCCCGCGCGGAGAAACAGAGCCGCCCGGCGACCTCAGGCGTAGTTCTTGGCCTTCGACATCTTGCCGAGGCCCGGATTGAGGGAATTGGTGGGGTCGATGGATTTGTAAAACGCGGCGAGGTCTTCCTTCGCCTCGTAAAGGTGCCCCACATTGTGCTCGGACGGGTATTCGGCGCCGCGCTCGTCGAGGATGGCGAGCATCTTGGCCTTCAGCGCTTTCGGGTCCACGCCCCTCTTCACGATGTAATCCTGGTGCATGACGTGGCACATCATGTGACCGTAGTAGACGCGACCCACGAGGTCCTTCGTGATCTCCTCGGGCAGCTCCTCGAACCAGTCGCGATCGTTGCGCCGAAGCGCGATGTCGAGGGCGAGGATCTCCTCAACTTCGTTTGCATGGACATGCCCGTAGCGGACCGCCGCGCCAGCGGCCGCGAAGCGGTGGAGTCCGGCGATCTTGGCCTCCCGGGCTGTGCAGATGCGCATCTCGGCGCCGTGCGCCTCGAGGAAGTCCGGCAGGAAGGCCTCCGCCTCCTCGATCCCGCCGTCATGCATTTTCAGGATCAGGTGATGCTCGTAGCGATCACGGTAATCGAGCAGGAAGCCAGGCAGGTGCTGGGGCCAGAGCTTCGAGAGAAGCTGCATGAACTTGTCCGTGAAACCGCGGGTCAGTCGAAGCTTGTTGAGCCGCGCATCCACCGCTCCCTTCAGGGCAAAGAACATCGGCAGCCGGTCGGTGCCGAGCTTGTCGATCAGCACGAGCGTGTCCTTGCCGTATCTCGCGGAGATGTCGAAGCACTCACGGTGCATGTATTCAGCCGAGACCGGCAGGGTCTCGAAATCCTTGAGGATGCGGCGGCGGAGCTCGGTGAACACGGCGGGATCGTTCGCGCCGATATAGAAGACCTTCTCGCGTTCGTAGTTCGGGAAGGTGTCGAGGCGCACGGCGAAGACGGCGAGCTTGCCCGCACAGCCCGAAACCCCGTGCAGCAGGCGCTTGTCGTTGTTGAAGCGCGAGGGCCGGTCGCTGTCCACGTCTCGCAGGATTCGCGTGTAATCCGGGTCCGAGGCGTTCTTGCCCTCCGGCGCAGGGGCAGACATGTCGAACTCACCCGCCTCGAGGCGCGTGAGGATCTCCTCCGGGCTCTCGCCCAGGTCGATCCCCAGCTCGTTCACGAGCTTCAGATCGCCGTTGGCGGTGACCTGGGCATAGAGCGCGAGCTCGGTGTAGCTCGGTCCCCGTTCGCAGAGCGAGCCGCCAGAATTGTTGCACACCCCGCCGACGATCGAGGCCCCGATGCTGGAAGAGCCGATGACGGAATGCGGGTTGCGACCGAGCGGGCGCAGCTTCTGCTCGAGATCAAAGAGCGTGGCCCCCGGCAGGCCGATGATCTGCTTGCCGCCATCCAGAAGGTGAAGCCCCTCGATGCGGCTGGCATTGAGCAGCACGACGTCGCGGTCGTAATTGCCCTTTGGCGTCGAGCCCTCGGTGAGACCGGTATTGGAGGCCTGCATGACCACGATCTTGTCGGCGGAGACGGCGGCCTCGAGAACCTTCCACTGCTCAAGCAGCGTGCCCGGTTTCACGACGCAGATCGCCTCCCCCTGCCCTGATCGGTAGCCCTTACGGAAGCGTTCGGTGCTCTTGGCGTTGGTCAGCACGTGCTTTGCGCCGCAGATGGCGCGAAAGGTCGAAATGAGGGCGTCATTCGTCATGGCGATGCTATGTCACGTCAGACTGGAAGAATGCAGGGGGCGTGCTGTCGCGGCACATGCCCCGGGAAAGGAACGATCATGGGCCTCGGACTATTCGACCTGAGCGGCAAACGCGCCCTCATCACGGGCTCCTCTCAGGGGATCGGGCACGCGCTGGCCAAGGGCATGTCGGCCGCGGGCGCGGAGATCGTGCTCAACGGGCGCGATCCGGGCAAGCTTCGCGCCGCCAAAGAGCGGATCAAGGCGCAGGGTGGGCGCGCGGACATCCTCCAGTTCGACGTCACGCGCCACGACGCGGTCCGCGAGGCCATCGACACCTACGAGGACCGCTTCGGCGCGATCGACGTCCTCGTGAACAACGCCGGCATGCAGCACCGCGCGCCCCTCGAGGAGTTCCCGGCGGACCGCTTCGAGGCGCTTCTCCAGACCAATATCGCCTCCGTCTTCCACGTGGGACAGGCCGCGGCGCGGCACATGATCGGGCGCGGCGAGGGCAAGATCATCAACATCTGTTCCATCCAGACCGCGCTCGCACGGACCTCCATCGCGCCCTACACCGCCACGAAGGGTGCCGTGGCAAACCTGACCAAGGGGATGGCCACGGATTGGGCGCGCTACGGGCTGCAATGCAACGGCATCGCACCGGGCTATTTCGACACGCCGCTCAACAAGGCGCTCGTGGAAGACCGGGACTTCACCGCCTGGATCGAGAAGCGCACGCCCGCCGGGCGCTGGGGCCAGTTGCCCGAGCTCGTGGGCGCCGCGATTTTCCTCGCCTCGGACGCATCGAGCTACGTCAACGGCACGGTGATCTACGTGGATGGCGGCATGAGCGCCTGCCTCTGACAGGGGTACGGGTCGCAGCGGCGGGATTGCCTCCGGCGGAGGTACAAAGCACAAAGAAGACGCGCCCCCCACCCTTCTTTGTGCCTCAGTACCTCGGGGGTGTGGGGGCTGGCCCCCACGCGGTGGCGGATGTTGAGCGCGCGCTAGTCGCCGAAGCCGAAGGGGGGCAGGCTTTCGAGCGCGTCCTTGAGCGCGTCACCCCAGCCTTTCGAGACGGTCTGCACGTAGGGATCGTCCCCGAGGAGCCGCCCAGTGCGCCCGCGCACGAGGGAGCCTTCCTCGTAGACGTGAAAATCGAAGGGGCTGCCCACCGTCAGGTTCGCCTTTACCGTCGAGTCGAAACTGACGAGGAGGAGGCGGATCGCATCCTCGAAGCTGAGCTTCGGGTCATAGGCCCGCACGAGGATCGGGCGGCCATACTTGATCTCGCCGGTCTGGAAGAACGGCGTGTCATCTCCGGCCTCGATGAAATTGCCCTCGGGATAGATCAGGAAGAGGCGCGGCGGCCCACCGGCGATCTGGCCGCCGAGGATGATCGTAGCGTTGAAGCTTTCGCCCGATTGTCCGCTGTCCGCCTGTCGCGCGATGCATTCGCGCAGCGTGTCACCCACGAGGCGCGCGGCCTGAAACATGGACGGGACGGCAAGGAGCGAGGGCCGGCGCTCATCGGGTGCCTTCGTGCGCTCCTCAAGGAGGCTGATGACGCTCTGGGTCGTGGCGAGGTTGCCGGCGGTCATGAGCGTGAGCACGCGCTCGCCCGGCTCCTCCCAGACATAGAGCTTGCGATAGGTGGAGATATTGTCGAGCCCCGCGTTGGTGCGGGTATCGGCCATGAAGACGAGGCCTTTGTTCAGGGCCATGCCGACGCAGTAGGTCACGGGCGGAAGCTCATCTGAGGATCTTTACTGGGGTTGTTCTGCCACTTCGATGGCGACACTCAGCGCTTCACGCGCATCGCCGCTTCTCACCCCTCTTATGGGGGCCGCCTCGCGGTAATCAAGCCCGGTCGCCACGCGAACGTAGCGTGGATCGGGGGATATACCGTTCGAGGGATCGAAGCCGACCCAGCCGAGCCCCTCCAGATAGGCCTCGGCCCAGGCATGCATGGCGTCCTGCTCGATGCGGTCGTCGAGCATGAGATATCCTGACACGTAGCGCGCGGGCAGGCCCATCTCCCGCGCGGCGGCAATGAAGACGTGGGCGTGGTCCTGGCAGACGCCCTTCCCGGCCTTGAGCGCGTCCTCGGCGGCCCAGTCGGGCTCGGAGGCCCCGACCTCGTAGGTGACCGCTTCTGCTGTGGCCTTGTTGAGCGCGTGGAGGCGGTCAAGCGGCTCCTCGCCGCTGATATCCTTGAGGAGCGTGCGAATGCCCGCGCCGGTTTGCGTCATCTTCGTCGGGCGCGTGTAGAGCCACAGAGGGGCCGCCGCGCGGTGGGGCCCGACGACGCCCGCCTGATCCGCCACTTCCACCTCGCCCTCGGAGGTGATGGTGAGGGTGTCAGCCTCCGTGTCGAAGCTCAAAAGCTCCACGCGATTGTGGTGTTCATCGTCGAAGACAAGCTCCACACGCCCGCCATCCATGATCGTGTCCCAGCGGTGGACGAGTTGGCCGTTGCCGCTTTTGGGCAGCTTGCGCACCTGCTGGAGGCCTCGCGTCCCTGCCCCCGCGAACTGGTAGGAGGTCACGTGTCGGATAAAGAGGCGCGTCATTCGATGAACCTGTAGTCGATCTCGATCTGGCGGCCCAGCGCTCCGAGGCGCCCGAGGAAGTCCTGCAGATACTCGTGGAGGCCTTCATTGATGATGACGTCGATGTCATGGACCGCGCAGGCGCGGTTGAGGTCATCGGCAAGGTCGTGCGAGGGACTGCGGCCGCCGTAGTCTTCGGCGAGATAGGCGAGGTTGTCCCGGATCTTGGAGACGCAGAAGGCAAGGCTCCGCGGCATCCGCCGATCGAGGATGAGGAAATGCGCCACTTCGCGCGGGCGCACGGCATTGCCATAGGCCATGCGATAGCCGCCCCTGGCCGAATTCGAGCTCAGGATCGTCTCCCACTGCACGTTGTCGATCGACGACCCGACCCCGAAGGCGGAGGGCAGCAAGACGTAGTATTTCACGTCGAGGATACGGGCGGTGTTGTCCGCCCGCTCGAGAAAGGTGCCGAGCCGCACGAAATCGTAGATGTCATTCCGAAGCATCGTGCCGTGGGTCATGCCGCGCACGAGGGCCGTGTGCCGGCGAATGCGGGTGAGCGCCTGCGGCAGGTCCCTCTCGCGCAGCTTGCGCGACAAAAGCTCCTTCAGCTCCATGTAGGCGCCGTTCACGGCCTCCCAGCTTTCCTCGGTGAGCGCCACGCGCACCGATCGCGCGTTGGAGCGCGCCGCCTCAAGACAGCATTTCACCGACGATCCGTTGTTGGGAGAGCGGAGCATCCAGTCGATGGCCGCGTCCTTCGTCAGGTGCTCGTTATGGGCCTGGTAGGCCTCCCACACACCCGCCGACTGAAGCACGCTGCGCCATTCGTCATCGGATGATTCAAGGCGCGTCAGCGCGAGGCGCTGTCCCGTTTCCACGAGGCGCGAGGTGTTTTCCGCGCGCTCGAGATAGCGGTACATCCAGTAGAGGCCGTTGGCAGTTCTTCCGAGCATCAGTCTTCCAGCACCCAGGTGTCCTTGGTGCCGCCGCCTTGCGAGGAGTTCACGACGAGACTGCCCTTCTTCAGCGCCACGCGCGTGAGCCCGCCCGGCGTGATGCGGATCCCCTCAGGCGAGACGAGCACGAAGGGGCGGAGGTCCACGTGGCGCGGCGCAAGGCCCGCCTTCGTAAAGATCGGCACCGTCGATAGCGAGAGCGTGGGCTGGGCGATATAGGCCCCGGGCTTTGCCTTGAGCTTGTCGCGGAAGGCCGCGATCTCCTTTTTCGAGGCCGTGGGGCCAATGAGCATGCCGTAGCCGCCCGAGCCGTGCACCTCCTTGACGACGAGATCGGGCAGATTGTCGAGCACGTAGGCCAGCGCCTCGGGGTCATTGCAGCGCCAGGTGGGCACGTTTTCCAGGAGCGGCCGCTCGCCTGTATAGAATTCCACGATGTCGGGCATGTAGCTGTAGATCGCCTTGTCATCGGCGATGCCCGTGCCCGGCGCGTTGGCTATGGTGATCCCGCCCGCGCGGTAGACATCGAAGATGCCCGGCACACCAAGCTGGCTGTCGGGATTGAAATTCAGCGGATCGAGGAAGTCGTCATCGACGCGGCGGTAGATCACGTCGATGGGCTGGTAGCCGCGCGTCGTGCGCATGGCCACGCGGCCATCCACGATGCGCAGATCATGGCCCTCCACGAGTTCGACGCCCATCTGGTCGGCCAGGAAGGCGTGCTCGAAATAGGCGGAATTGTAGATGCCCGGGGTGAGAACGGCCGTGGTTGGCGTCTCCTGCCCCGTGGCGGGCGGCGTGGACGCAGACAGCGACGCGCAGAGATCCGCGGGATAGTTCTGCACCGTGCGCACCCGGTTCGCCGAAAAGAGCTCGGGAAACATATGGAGCATCGTCTCACGGTTCTCGAGCATGTAGCTCACGCCAGAGGGCGTCCGGGCATTGTCTTCGAGGACGTAGAATTCGTCCTCCCCCGTGCGCACCAGATCGATGCCGACGATGTGGGTATAGACACCGCCCGGCACGTGCACGCCGCACATCTGGGGCAGAAAGGCCTCGTTCCGCGCGATCATCTCCTGGGGGACGCGACCGGCCTTTATGATCTCCTGACGATGGTAGATGTCATGGAGGAACATGTTGATGGCGCGCACGCGCTGCTCGATCCCGCGCGTGAGCTTGCGCCATTCATTCCCAGAGATCACCCGGGGCACGATGTCGAAGGGGATGAGCCTCTCCTCGGCTTCCTCGCGCCCATAGACGTTGAAGGTAATACCGGTGAGGCGGAAGAGGTCCTCGGCCTCGCGCTGCTTCGCGCGCAGATCGGCGGGGTCGGAGGCTTCGATCCAGGTGCCCAGGGCAGCGTAGGGTTCGCGCGTGGTCCCGTCCGAGCCGAGCATCTCGTCAAAATGCGGCGTGTCTTTTGCCATGGTCCTGTTTACCTCGCGTGAAGCGATGTGACAGGGCTTTAATCTGTTTTATCGCCACTTTGTTGCGGCTGCCCGATTTTTAGGCAGCTGACGCGGCGTGGCCGAGGATGGCTTCGAGCTCGTCATGCTCCTCCACCCAATGCCCCGGCGCCACCTGTTCGAGCCGCGGCACGTATCCCACGCGGCCGGCCTTTGAGGGCAGAAATCGCAGGCCCGCCACGGGATCAAGGGGGCTCGGCAACTCACCGGGCAGCTTCAGACGCGTGCGAGAGGCCTCCACGCCCGGGTCCGGGATCGGGACGGCGGAGATGAGGCTTTGCGTATAAGGGTGAAGCGGCTCGTCGAAGATCGTGTCGCGGTCGGCCATCTCCACCACGCGCCCGAGATAAAGGACCATGATCCGGTTCGAGACACTACGGACGACGGAAAGGTCGTGGGAGATGAAGAGCATGGACATCCCGAAGTCGGCCTGAAGCTCTTTGAGGAGCGTGAGCACCTGCGCTTGTACGGAGACGTCGAGCGCGCTTACGGCCTCGTCGCAGATCAGGAGCTTCGGGCGGTTGATCATGGCGCGCGCGATGCCCACGCGCTGGTTCTGGCCGCCCGACAGTTCGTGTGGGTAGCGGTTGATCATGGTCTGCGGCAGCCCCACGCGCTCCATCATCTCCACGACGCGCGCCCGGACGTCCTGCTTGGAGAGGCCCGGCTGGGCCACCCGGAGCGGCTCCGCGATGGAGGCGGAGATCGTCATGCGCGGGTCGAGCGAGGCGAGCGGGTCCTGGAAGACGATCTGGAGGTCCTGCCGGTAAGGCTTCATCTCGGCAGGCTTGAGCGCAGCGAGATCGCGCCCGAGCCAGAGGATTTCGCCCCCCGAGGGCGGAATGAGCTGAAGCACCGCGCGCGCCAGCGTGGATTTTCCACACCCGCTTTCGCCGACGATCCCGAGGGTTTCCCCCTCCGCCAGCGCAAAGCTCACCCCCTTCACGGCGTTGAGCGGGCGCACGCGATTGAAGAGGCCATGCCCCCCGGCGACCTGGAATGTCACCTCCACGTCGCGGGCATCGAGCACGATCTCGGCGGTGTCGGGGATCGGTGGCCGGATGTCTGCGCCGTCGAGACGGGGCATCGCGGCGAGGAGATCCTGCGTATAGGGCTCTGCCGGGCTCTGGAAGATCTCCCGCGTGGTCCCGCCCTCCACGAAAGCGCCGTGACGCATGACATGGACGAGGTCACACATGCGCGCCACCACGCCCATGTCGTGCGTGATGAGCGCGATGGCCGTGTTTTCCTCGCGCTGGAGCGTGGCCATGAGATCGAGGATGTCGGCTTGTACGGTCACGTCGAGCGCGGTGGTGGGCTCGTCGGCGATGAGGAGCTCCGGCCCGCAGAGCATCGCCATGGCGATCATCACGCGCTGGCGCATCCCGCCGGAAAGCTCGTGCGGATACTGGCCGAGCCTTAGGCGCGCCTCGGGGATCTTCACGCGCTCGAGCCAGTCGAGGCAGAGCGCGTCGGCTTTCGAGCCGGTGAGGCCCTTGTGAGCGCGCAGCACCTCTTTCATCTGCTGGCCCACGCGTAGATGCGGCGTGAGCGCCGTGAGCGGATCCTGGAAGATCATGGAGACGGCAGAGCCGCGGATCTTGTTGAGGGCCTGGGGCGAGCGGTTGAGCATCTCTTCGCCGCGCAGGGTCGCGGAGCCCGTGGCGGTGCCGTTTGTCGCGAGAAGGCCCATGGCGGCCATGAAGGTCTGGCTCTTGCCGGAGCCGGACTCTCCCACGATGCCGAGGCATTCGCCGGGCGCGATGTCGAAGCTCACGCCTTTGACGGCCTCGACTTGGCCGTCGAGCGTGTCGAAGCTCACGTGCAGGTCGCGGATGGAGAAAAGCGCCATCTCAGCGGTCCTTCGGATCGAGCGCGTCGCGCAGGCCATCGCCGATGAAGAACATCGTGATGATGATGACGACGTAGAAGAAGAGCGGGAAGGCGAGCTGCCAGAGCGTGCCGTAGGCCATGGTCCCTGCCCCTTCGGCGATGAGCGCGCCGAGGGAGGTATAGGGCTCGGAGATGCCCAAGCCGAGGAAGCTCACGAAGCTTTCCGCGAGGATCATGTCGGGGACAAGCAGCGATGCATAGACGATGATAACGCCCGCGAGGTTGGGCAGGATGTGGCGGATCATGATAATGATCTCTGAGACGCCGCTTGCGCGCGCCGCCTCAACGAACTCGCGGTTCTTGAGGCTGAGGGTCTGACCCCGCACGATCCGCGCCATGGTGAGCCACGAGACCGCGCCCAGCGCCACGAAGAGCATGAGGAACGAGCGCCCCGCGATGACGAGAAGCAGGATGATGACGAGCACGGTGGGCAGCGACAGCAGGATATCGACAATGCGCATCATGATCGCGTCCGTCCGCCCGCCCACATATCCCGCGATGATGCCGTAGGTCGTGCCCACGACGAGCGCCATCAGCGCGCCGATGAGGCCCACGAGGAGCGAGGTCTGCGTGGCCTGGATGGTGCGGGAATAGAGATCGCGACCGAGGTCATCGGTGCCAAAGTAATGCCCCGTCTCGATGGACGGCCCGCCCAAGCCACGCACGTCGCCCATGGCGGCCCAGTCGATCTCCTCGTTCGACCATTGCGCGAAGAGCGGCCCGAAAAGGACGAAGGTCACCACGAGGCCCAGCACGAAGACACAGGCCATGGCGGCCTTATTCTGGACAAAGCGCTCGTAGGCGTCGCGCATGAGCGAGCGGCCCTGCACCGCCTCCGCGATCTGGGCGTCGCCGATGGTTTCGGCGCGGGCGGCTTGAGCTTCTGACTTTCCGAACATGGGTCAGTACCTGATTTTCGGGTCGAACCACGCATAGGCGAGGTCGGTGAGGAGGTTCACGGCCACGGTGAGCACGCCGTAGAGGATCGTGACACCGAGGAGAACGGAGTAGTCACGCGAAAGCGCGGAGTTCACATAGCTCTGCCCGAGCCCGCCGGTGGAGAAGTAGATATCCACGAAGACCGACCCGGTGAGCACGTAAACGAAGACCGGCCCGAGATAGGAGATCACGGGCAGGAGCGTGGGTTTCAGCGCATGACGCCATATGACCAGCCCGTCGGGCAGGCCCTTGGCGCGGGCAGTGCGGATGTAGTTGGAATTCAGCACTTCGAGCATGGAAGACCGCGTGATCCGCGCAATCGAGCCCATGTAAGAGGTCGAGAGCGCGATGATGGGCATGATGAGGTACTGCCACTGCCCGCCGTTCCAGCCGCCCCCCGGCAGCCAGCCGAGATAAAGCGTGAAGGTCAGGATCAGGATCGGGCCCATGATGAAATTCGGGAGCGCCTGCGCTGCGATGCCGAGCGACACGGCCAGATAATCGATCCAGCTGTTATGCTTGAGCGCGGCGGCGATGCCGAGGGCCACGCCCACGGTGGTGGCCGCGAGAAAGCTCAGCGCGCCATAGGTGAGCGAGATCGGCAGCCCGCTCGCGATGATGTCGTTGACGTCCCGGTCCTTGAATTTGAAGGACGGGCCGAAATCGAAATAGAGGACGATGTTGGTCAGGTAGTCCCAGAGCTGCTTCCAGAGCGGCTGATCGAGGCCATAGCGGGCCTCCAGATTGGCCAGCACCTGCGGCGGCAGGGGGCGCTCGGACGTGAACGGGCCACCGGGGGCGACCTGCATCAGAAAGAAGGAGGCGATGATCAAAAGCAGGATCGTGGGCACGGCGCCCAATATGCGGCGGATCGAATAGGCTAGCATGGTGTCACCATAGCAAAGACCCCCGGCACGGCGCCGGGGGCCTTCGGTTTCAATGCGTTACTCGGCGATCTTGTAGAGGTTCTTGGAGTACCAGTTCTGCTCCACGTTGTTCACCGGCCAGTTCCCGACATCGGAATCCATCATGTAGACGCCAGCATAATGGTAGATCGGGATGATCGGCATTTCCTCGGCCACGATCTCTTCGACTTGCGCATAAAGCGCGCCGGCATCGTCTGCCGTGCGGGCCTGTTGCATCAGCGCGTCGACTGTCGCGTTGGAGAACTTGCCGTCATTGTAGCCCGAGGGCGAGGTCAGGAGATCGAGGAAAGTGGAGGCTTCGTTGTAGTCGCCGCACCATGCGCCGCGGGCCAGCTCGAAGTTCTGGTTACCGCGCTCCTCGAGGAAGACCTTCCATTCCATATTGCCGAGCTCGGTTTCGACGCCGAGCTTCTGCTTCCACATCTGGGACATCGCCACGGCGATCTTCTTGTGCGCCTCGGACGTGTTGTAGATCATGTTGAACTCAAGCGGATTGTCCGGGCCATAGCCCGCCTCCGCGAGGAGGTCCTTGGCCATCTGATCCTTCTCCGCCTGGCTCATGCCGGCGAATTCTGGAAGCGGCGGCTCGAAATCGGCCACGGAGACCGGCGTGAAGGTGTAGGCCTCGGTCTGGCCACCGGCCAGCACGTTTTCCACGATGACCTTGCGATCCACGGCCAGCGCGAGCGCCTTGCGGACACGGGCATCCTGAAACGCCTCGGGGCCGTTCTCCGTCAGGTTGAAGGTATAATAGTAGTTGCAGAGCCGCGGGAAGGAGATCGCCTCCTCCGGGTATTCCTGGCTCAGGCGCGGGAACTGGCCCGCGGGGACCTCGGTCCGGTCGAGCTCACCTGCGAGGTAGCGCGTGAGCGCGACGTTCTCGTCGTTGATGACGAGCGCCACGACCCTTTCGATGACCGTGTTCTCGTTGTCCCAGTACATGGAATTCCGCTCGCGCACCGAGCGCTCCGCGGGCGCGTGCTCCGTCAGGACGTATGCGCCGTTGGACACGATGTTCTCGGGGCGTGTCCACTCTGCGCCGTGCTCCTCGATCGTCCAGCTCGGCGCGGGGAAGAGCGTGGCATGGGTCGTCATCTGCGCGAAATACGGCAGCGGCGAGGAGAGCGTGACCTCCAGCGTCAGGTCGTCCACCGCGCGGACGCCGAGCGTGTCCGGCGCGGCCTCGCCGGCGATGATGTCGGCGGCATTCTCGATGGCCGTGATCTCCATGTACCACGCGTAGGGCGAGGCCAGCGCGGGATCGACGGCACGCTGCCAGGCAAAGACGAAATCATTCGCCGTCACCCGCGTCCCGTCAGACCAGCGCGCGTCGTCGCGCAGCGTGAAGGTGTAGACGGTGTTGTCTTCGTTCGTTGAGAACCCCGTCGCCACGCCCGGCACGAGATTGCCCTCGGCATCCTGGCTCATGAGGCCCTCGAAGAGGTCGCGCACGATCTCGGAGCCGGACACGTCTTCCACCACCTGTGGGTCGACCGAGGAATGCTCGTCGAGCACGCGGTAAGTGAAGGTCTGGTCTTCGGCGAGCGTGACGCCCGCGGGCACATTGCCCATGGCAAAGGCTGCCGGGGCCAAGAGCGGCGTGGCGAGAAGGGTCGTTGCGAGCAACCCTGAGATGAGTGGTTTGCGGACCAGTGTCATGTGAACTCTCCCTGTCTGATCGATAATTCCCACCAGCGTAGGGCCAAGGCGTCGAAGAAGGGAAGGACAATCACCGGCGCGCGGGGCCTCGCGTCGCGTCAGCGGCGCTTTCCTGCGCAGTTTCACTCTCCTTTAAGCTGCGCGGAGACCGGACCGTTCGGCTAGTCTTCGACGGGAGGAAATCGCGCCCGGGCCGCGGACATGACCCAATCGCGGTGGTTGCGGACATACTCGTTGGACGCATCACGGGGCGGGGAATAGTCCCAAGCGTTGTCGCCCGTGGTGTCCATCATCTCGTTGAGCTTTAGGCGTGTCTGCTGGCTTCGGATGACCTGAGCGGTAATGGCCGCGCTGTCCCATCTCTCCCGGACCTCTTGCGCAAAAGCGTGGGCAGCCTCGGCATAGGCCGGGTCTTGGGCGAGGTTGGTGAGCTCATGGGGGTCGGCGGCGAGATCGTAGAGGACCGGCGGATCGAGGACGCAATGGATGTATTTCAGATCACCGCGCCGGATCATGAAGACGGGCGCTCCCGCGCATTCCGCGCAGTATTGCCCAATGACCTCGCCTTCCTGCGCCTCACCGCGTGCGGCAGGCAGGAGCGACCGGCCCGAGATGGGCTGTGCGTGGAGGCTCTCATCGCCCCCCGCTATGTCGGTGAGCGTGGGCAAGAGGTCGATGAGGGAACACAGCGTGTCGCTCGCGCCCTGTGCCACGCCCGGCCCGGCCATGATCAGGGGCACGCGCGCGGAATGCTCCAGAAAACTCATCTTGAACCACATGCCGCGCTCGCCCAGCATGTCGCCGTGGTCCGAGGTGACGATGAAGACGGTGTTCTCCGTCTCCCCCATGGCCTCGATCTGCGCCATGAGCGCGCCGACCTTGCTATCGAAATAGCTGACATTGGCGAGGTAGGCGCGGCGGGCGGCGCGTGTCTCATCCGGGGAAAGGGTATCCGTGGAGGCCTCCACCCCGTCGGCCACCCGCCGCGAGAACGGGTCGAGCCGGTCGGGCGGCATCTCCGTTTCCGGCATGGGGATGTCCACGTCCTCGTAGAGATCCCAGAAGGGCTGGAGCGCGATATAGGGGTCGTGGGGGTGAAAAAGGCTCAGCACGAGGCAGAAGGGCTGCCCCTGCCCCACGGCCTTGTCCCGCGCGCGCTCCATGAGCCAGCGGCGGGCGGCGAAATCGGCCTCCTCGTCGAAATCCGCCTGGTCCGTCGCCATCGCGCTGCCCGCCTCCGTGACGGTGCGCATGTTGTGATACCAGATGTCGATGCGATCATCGTTCCGCGTCCAATCCGGCGTCCACGCGAAATCAGAGGGGTAGTAATCCGTGGTCACCCGGTCGGTGAAGCCGTGCTTCTGATCGGGGCCTACGAAGTGCATCTTGCCCGAAAGGCAGGTCCGGTAGCCCAACGCGCCGAGGTAATGCGCGAAGGTCGGGATCGAGGCGGGGAATTCGGCGGCGTTGTCCCAGGCGGCGATGTCCGTGACGTGCTGGCCCGTCATGAACGAGGCGCGGGAGGGGACGCAGAGCGGCGAATTGCAATAGGCGCGATCAAAGCGCGTCCCACGGGCGGCGAGGGCATCCATGTGCGGCGTGATCGCCGCGCCGCCATAGGTCGCCATGAACTGCGGCGCGAGCTGATCGGCCATGATGAGCACGATATTGGGCGGCATGGCGCGGTCTTTCACGGGTGGGCTAGACGCCCTCTTGAGGGCGCCAGCGCTCTCGCCACGCGCATGATCGCGCGGCCCTTCGCACATGGGTGCCACAGGCGAAGGTCGTTTCCAAACGTCTTAAGCGGCTTTATTTCCGCTCATGCCCGGAAGAGCCTCAGGTCCGCTCGATGGAGGCCGCGATGCGCTCGGCCTCTTCTGGCGTGAGGCGCGGCGGGTGCCAATCGCGCCCCGGCGCCGCCTCGAGCAGCTTCTTGGTGTAGGGGTGCTTCGGATTGTTGAAGACCTCGTCCGCGGGCCCCATCTCCACCATCACGCCCTTCTCCATGACCGTAATGTAATCAGAGATTTGCGCGGCGACCCTCAGGTCATGCGTGATGAAGATGATCGCCATTTTGTACTCTTCTTGCAGGTCGTTCATCAGGCGCAGCACCTGCTTCTGCACGGAGAGATCGAGCGCAGAGACGGATTCATCGGCGATCACCACATCGGGGCCCATGGCGAGCGCGCGCGCGATCCCGATGCGCTGCCGCTGACCGCCGGAAAAGTTGCGCGGCGTGCGCTTCAATGCGGGCTCGCCGAGCCCCACCTGCTCCAGCAGCTCTACGGCACGTTGCCGCGCCTCCTCGTTCGTGACACCCTGGAGCTCGAGACCCCTGGTGATCATGTAGCCCACCGTCTGGCTCGGGTTGAGCGAACCGTAGGGATCCTGGAAGATCATCTGGATGTTTTTGCGGGCCTGAACGAGCTCGTCGCCGGACTTATCAAGGAAGTCCTCTTCGTTGATGATCACGGCACCGTCCGTCGGCTCCTGGAGCCGGATGAGCGTCTTGGCGAGCGTTGACTTGCCGGAGCCCGACTCCCCCACCACGCCCAGGGTCTCTCCCGCGCGGAGCACGAAGCTTGCATCGTTGAGCGCATGGACCTGCTTGCTCCCCGAGCCATAGATCTTGTGCATGTTCTTTACTTCGACGAGCGGCGCGTCATTGCGCCCGAGGTCGGGCGTGCGCTCGGTCTCGAGGAGCGGCATCGCGTCCACGAGGAGCTGCGTGTAGGGCTGCTGCGGATCGAGCAGGATCTTCTCTTTAATCCCCTCCTCGATGAGACGGCCCCAGCACATCACCGCCACGCGGTCGGCCACGTCCGCCACCACGCCGAAATCGTGGGTGATGAAGATCGTGGCGTTGTCGTAGACGTCCTTGAGGTCGTTGATGAGCCGCAGGATCTCCGCCTGCGTGGTCACATCGAGCGCCGTCGTGGGCTCGTCGGCGATGAGGATGTCGGGCTTGCAGGCGAGCGCCATGGCGATGACGATCCGCTGGCACTGGCCGCCTGACACCTGGTGCGGGTAGCTGTCATAGATGCGCGGTGGCGTGGGCAGCTTCATCTGCTCGAGGAGCTTCAGCGTCTCCTTCTTGCGGTCCTCCGGCTTGATCTCGGGGCGGTGAAGTTCAAAGACTTCATCGACTTGCGCGCCGATCTTGATCGAAGGATTCAGTGCCGCCATGGGCTCCTGATAGATCATCGAGATCCGCGCGCCGCGGATATCATTGAGCTGCTTGTCGGGCATGCGCAGCATGTCCATCCCGTCGAAGATCACGTCGCCCTGGGAGATGGTCAGCCGCCCGGGGACATCGTTCATGATGGCCGAGGTCATTACGGATTTGCCTGACCCGGACTCGCCGACCACGCAGAGGATCTCCCCGCGATTGAGCGTCAGCGACACGTCGTTCACCGCGTATTTCCGGTCAGAGCCCTTCGGCAATTCGATCGAAAGATTCTTGATCTCGAGGATCGGTCGTGGCGTGGGGGTGTCTGCCTGATCGGCGGCGGCTTCGGTCATGCTGCGTCCCTTGCATAAGATTTCGGTAAGCCAAACAGGTTAGCCCGCCTTTGGCAAGTTTCGCCCCGCCTGTGTCGCAAGACGTATTCCGGCCCTCCGCGCAGTTGACGGGCGCGGCGGACGCCCCACTTACAGGCCTACTTTGGAACGGGACGACATGACGCAGGCTTCTCTTGGTCTTTTCGCATTTGCGCAGCTTGAGGGGCGAAGGGCACGACAGGCATGAGCGCTCCCGCTGACCCCGCAAGAAAACCGATCGGTGGGCTTGTGCCCACGGCGCTGGCCGCCGGCCTTTTCACGTGGTTCGCGACGTTTCTGCCCGAGGTGGCGGCGGGCGAGGTCGTGCGCCTTGCATGGGACTGGGTGCCGTCCATGGGGATCGCGCTCAGCTTCGTCTTCGACGGGCTCTCGCTCACCTTCGCGCTTCTCATCAGCGGGATCGGCGCGCTCGTCTTCCTCTACTCGAACACGTACCTCGCCGGGTACAAGCATTTCGGCCGCTTCATGTGGTTCCTCACGGCCTTCATGCTGGCGATGCTCGGGCTGGTGCTCGCCGACAACCTGATCGCGCTTTTCGTCTTCTGGGAGCTGACGACGATCACCTCCTACCTCCTCATCGGTTTCGGCCATGAGACGACCAACGGTCGCCGCTCCGCGCTCCAGGCGCTCTTTGTCACCGGCGCCGGGGCGCTGGCTCTCCTGGCTGGTCTCATCCTCATGGGCCTCGAGGCGGGGACCTTCGAGATCTCCGAGATCCTGGCCCAGGGCGGCCTGCAGGAGAGTGAACTCTACATCCCGATCCTCGTCCTCGTGCTGGCGGGCGCCTTCACGAAGTCGGCCCAGTTCCCGTTTCACTTCTGGCTGCCCAATGCCATGGCTGCACCCACGCCGGTCTCCGCGTTCCTGCACTCAGCCACCATGGTGAAGGCTGGCGTCTACCTCATGGCGCGGCTCTATCCCGGCCTCTCGGGGACGGACGCCTGGATTTGGACGCTGACCATCGCGGGGGGCTTCACGACGGTCTTCGCCTCCGTTCTTGCCGTCAAGCAGACCGACCTGAAGCAGACGCTGGCCTACACGACCCTCATGGCGCTCGGGACGCTGACGCTCATCCTTGGCCAGTCGGGCGGGTATTCGATGACCGCCTTCGTGACCTTTCTCGTGACGCACTCGCTCTACAAGGCCTCGCTCTTTCTCATGATCGGCTGCGTGGATTATGGCACCGGCACGCGGGACGCGGACGTCCTCGGCGGCCTTGGGCGGCGGATGCCGATCACGGCGGCCGCGGCCGGGCTCGCGGCGCTTTCCATGGCGGGACTGCCCCCGTTCATCGGCTTCATCGCCAAGGAGCTCGCCTATGCGGGCGCGCTCGAGGTCCCCTCGTCCGTGCTCTTCGTGGCCGGGGCCTCGCTCGCGGCCAACGCGCTCATGTTCGCGGTGGCGGGCATCGTGGCGTTCAAGCCCTTCTGGCGACCGGCGGGCGGGACTGAGACGCCGCGCACACCCAAGGAAGCGCCCTGGCCGATGCTCTTTGGCCCGCTTCTCCTCGCTTTGCTGGGCCTTGTTTTCGGACTTGCGCCCGGGCTGCTGCAAGGCACGCTCGTCAATCCCACGGTCATGGGTTTCATGGGCGAGGCGGCAGACCCCAAGACGCTCAAGCTCTGGGCGGGGGTGAACGTGCCGCTTTTCCTGTCGCTTGCGACCTTCGTGCTGGGCTTCCTGCTCTACGTGGTCCATCGCCCCTTCCGCGCGGCGCTCAACGGCATGGCGCCGGCGCTGCCGAACTTCGACAGCATGTGGGACAAGTTCCTCGACGGGCTGAAGGGCTTTGCCGCGTGGCAGACGCGGGTCATCCAGCCGGGCATCCTGCGCGTCTACGTGTTCTCGACCTTCACCACCGTGCTCGTGGCCATCAGCGGTACGATGATCGTCAAGGGCGCGGTCCCCGCCATGCCGGACCTCTCGGACGTCACGTGGAAGAACTGGGCGCTCGTGGCGCTCCTGATCGTGGGCGCCGTCCTCACCTGCCTCACGCGGTCGCGTATCACGGCCATGGCGGCGCTCGGCGTGGTGGGCATCGGCGTGGCCATCATATTCATCACGTTCTCCGCGCCCGACGTGGCCATCACGCAGCTTCTCGTGGAGACGCTTGTGATCGTTCTGGTGGCGGTGGCCCTTCTCAGGCTCCCAACGCTCCGCCTCGAAGGGGACGCGAGCTGGCGCCCGCTCGACGCCGCGCTCTCGGCGGCGCTCGGCCTCACCGTGACCCTCGTGCTGCTGGCCGTGCTTGAGACGCCCCTCGACCTGCGGTTGACCGAATACTTCGAGGCAACGAGCTGGCCCGACGCCTTCGGACGCAACATCGTCAACGTCATTCTCGTCGATTTCCGCGCGCTCGACACCTTCGGCGAGATCGCGGTGGTCGTGATCGCCGCGCTCTCCGCCTACGCACTCTTGCGCACAACCAGCGAGAGGAAAGACGTGTGAAATCGATCATCCTCCGCGCCGGCACCCGCTACCTCGCCGGCCTTCTCCTCCTCTTTTCGATCTACATGCTCCTGCGCGGCCACAACGAGCCCGGTGGCGGCTTCATCGGCGGGCTGATCGGGTCCACCGGCTTTGTGCTCTACGCCATTGCCTGCGGCACGAAGGACGCGCGGAGCGCGTTGCGCCTCTCGCCGCAGAACATCGCCATGGCGGGCCTCGGCATCGCGCTCCTCGCCGGGCTCATGGCCGCGCTCTTCGGGGACGCGCTCTTCACCGGGCAATGGCTCTTCATCGGGGATCGCGAAAGCGGGGACTACATCCCGCTCTCGTCGGTGCTCGTCTTCGACATCGGGGTCTACCTCGTCGTCTTCGGCTCCATCATCGCCCTCGTCTTCGCCATGGAGGAGGAAATCTGATGGAAGCCCTCATGGCCATATCCATCGGCGTGCTCGTAGCAGCGGCGGCATACCTAATGCTGTGCCGGCATGTGCTGCGCTTCATCTTCGGGCTCGTGCTCATCTCGAACGCGGCGAACCTGACGATCTTCACCGCGGGCCGCCTGACGGAGGGCCGCCCGCCGCTCATCTCCTACGGCGCCGATGCCCCGGTCGCGAATGCCGCGAACGCCCTGCCCCAGGCGCTGGTGCTCACGGCCATCGTCATCGGCTTTGGCCTTTTCGCCTTCGCGCTCATCCTCATGTTCCGCGCCTACACGTCGCTCGGCACCCTCGACAGCGATCGCATGTCCCTCGCCGAGCCCCGCGAGGAGAAGAAATGACCTGGCTCCTCGCCACGCCCCTCGTCTTGCCTTTCCTGACCGCCGTGGCCGCCTTCCTCACGCGGGAGCGGTCCTCTGGCCGCTGGGTCAGCGTGGCGGGCAACTTCCTCTTTCTGATCGCCTCGTTCCTCCTTGTCGCGCGGGTGCTGCAGGACGGGATCATCGCGGGGCAGATGGGGAGCTGGCCTGCCCCCTTCGGCATCACGCTCGTGGCAGACAGGCTCTCGGCGGTCATGGTGGTCATCACCGCCATCACGGCGCTCGCGGTGGCGGTCTACGCCCTCACCGACATCAATCGCCGCAAGGAATATCTTGGCTACCACGCGCTCTTCAACGTGCTCATCGGCGGCGTGACAGGCGCCTTCATCACCGGCGACCTCTTCAACCTCTACGTCTGGTTCGAGGTCATGCTGATCTCTTCTTTCGGGCTGCTCATCCTCGGCGGCAAGCCCGAGCAGATCGACGGCGGCGTGCGCTATGTCATGCTCAACCTGATCTCGACCATCCTTTTCCTGAGCGGCATCGGCCTCCTTTACGGCATGACCGGCACGCTCAACATGGCCGATCTCGCCCGCATCGTGCCCACGCTCGAAAACCAGGGCCTCGTGACGGTCATCGCGATGATGTTCCTCGTGGCGTTCGGGGTGAAGGCGGCGGTCTTCCCGCTCTTCTTCTGGCTGCCGGCGAGCTATCATACGCCCGCCTTCGCGGTCTCGGCCGTCTTCGCGGGGCTTTTGACCAAGGTCGGGGTCTACTCACTCATCCGGCTCTTCACGCTCGTCTTCAACGGGGACACCGCCTTCACCCACGAGGTGCTCCTCTGGGTCGCGGGCTTCACCATGGTCACCGGCGTCCTCGGGGCCGCCGCGCAGAACGACATGCGCAAGATCCTGTCGTTCCACATCGTCTCGCAGATCGGCTACATGATCATGGGGCTGGCGATCCTGACCCCGCTCGCGATCGCGGGGGCGGTCTTCTACCTCGTCCACCACATCATCGTGAAGGCAAACCTCTTTCTCATCGCGGGCGTGGCCGAGCGCACGGCGGGCTCCACCGACCTCGGCAAGATCGGCGGGCTTTACAAGACAGCCCCGCTCCTGGCCGTGCTCTTTTTCGTGCCCGCCTTCTCGCTCGCGGGCTTTCCGCCGCTCTCGGGGTTCTGGGCCAAGTACGTCCTCGTTCAGGCCGCGCTGGAAGATCAGGGCTGGGTCATCGCGGGCGTGGCGCTTCTCGTGGGGTTGCTCACGATCTTCTCGATGACGAAGATCTGGGCCGAGGCCTTCTGGAAAGCGCATCCCGAGGATCGCGACCCGACGCTGGCGGCGCTCACGCCCACGGCGCGCGGGCATCTCCTCCTGCCCATCGGCTCGCTGGCCGCACTGACCTGCGTGATCGGGTTCTTCCCGGAGCCCTTCATTGCCTTCGCCAATGACGCATCCACCGAGCTTCTCGATCCGTCAGGCTACATCACCGCCGTTCTGGGGGCGCAGCAATGAACAATTTTGCCGCCAATCTCCTTTTCGCCGCCGTCTGGGCGATCTTCTCTGGCGGGTTTTCCTGGATCTCCATGACCTTCGGCTTCGTCCTCGGCTACGGTATCCTCTGGATCCTGCAGCCGCTCACGGGCGTGAAATCGAGCTACTTCAAGCGCGTTTATTTCTGGATCAAGCTCATCGTGATGTTCTTCTACGAGCTTCTGGTGTCCTCGCTGGCCGTCATCTACGACATCATCACGCCCACGCTGCAGGCGCGGCCTGCGATCATCGACATGCCGCTCGACGTCAAATCCGACACCGGCATCCTCCTCGTCACCAACCTGATCTCGCTCACGCCCGGCACGCTCTCCATCGATGTGAGCTCGGACCGCAAGACACTGCGCATCCACGCGATGTTCGCCGATGACCCGGACGCCGTGTGCCACGAGCTCAAATCCGGCATGGAGCGCTGGGTGATCGACGCCATGGAGGATACGCCCGCATGATGCCCGCTGCCGGATTTCTCGCCCCGGTCGTGATGATCGGCTTTGCGCTCATCTTCGCGGCCGTTGTGCTCGCGCTCTACAGGCTCATCAAGGGGCCCACCCTGCCCGACCGGGTCGTGGCACTCGACATGATGACCATCGCCATCGTGGCCTTCTGCGGGCTCGCGGCCGTCCGTACGGGCCAGGCGGCCTTTCTCGACGTGGCGCTTGTGCTGGCGCTCGTGGGCTTCCTCGCGACGGTGGCCCTCGCACGCTTTGCGGAACGCGCGGTGGAGCGCCGCGCCGGACGGGACGACCGCGATGTCTGAGACGATCGTCGCCATCCTCCTGCTCCTCGGCGGGGTCCTGTCGCTCCTCGCGGGCGTGGGGATCCTGCGGTTGCCGGACGTCTTCACGCGGATGCATGCGGCCACGAAGGTCGGCACGCTGGGCTCGGGCTTCATCATGGCCGGGGCGGCAGTCTTCTTCGGCACCTCGGACGTCATCATCCGCGCGGTGCTCATCGTCTTTTTCCTGCTGCTCACGGCCCCCATCGGGGCACACATGATCGGGCGCGCTGCGCTGCGGCTGGGCATCACGCCGTGGGGCGAGGACAAGGCGCACGCGCAGCCCGACGCCCCCACCGAGGAGAATCGGGACCTGCTCGGCCAGAATGCCCCGCGCGACCCTGGCCCGGGCACCTGAACCCGCGGTTCAGTAGACGTCGCGCTGGTAACGGCCCGCGTCGCGCAACGCGCCGAGAAACGCCTCCGCATCTTCGCCAGCCTCGCGGAGCACTTCAGCCAGCGCGGCATGGACATCCCTCGCCATCCGCGCGGCGTCGCCGCAGACGTAGAGATGCGCCCCGCGCGCGAGCCAATCCACGATCTCCGCGCCCCGCTCGCGGATACGGTCCTGCACGTAGATCTTCTCCGCCTGATCGCGGGAAAAGGCCACGTCGAACCGCGTCAGGAGCCCGTCTTTCAGCCAGCCCATGAACTCTGTCTGGTAGAGGAAATCCTGCGTGAAATGCGGGTTGCCGAAGAAGAGCCAATTCTCGCCCGTGGCCCCCGTCGCCTCGCGCTCCTGTAGGAATGCGCGAAAGGGCGCGATGCCCGTGCCCGGCCCGATCATGATCACCGGCACGTCGGCCGCCGGAAGGCGGAAGCCCTCGTTCTCCTCGACATAGATGCGTACCCGCTGCCCGGGTTCGATGCGGCACCCCAAATGGCCTGACGCACCGCCGAGATGGTCGCGGCCATGGGCCTCGTAGGCCACGACCGCCAGCGTGAGGTGCACTTCGTCCTCCACGTCCGCCTGAGACGAGGCGATCGAATAGAGCCGGGGCTGCATCGTGCGCAGGCAGGATGTGAGCGTGGGCGCGTCGATCTCCGCCGGGTGCTCGTGGAGAATGTCATAGATCTGGCGCGGCTCGAGATAGGCGCGCAGGGCGGCCTTGTCTTCTGCGAGCGCCGCCAGCTCTGCATTGCCCGTGGCCTCGGCATAGGCGGTGACGAAGCCAGGGTAGCTCTGCGTCAGCTCGTAGTCTTCGATGAGCGCCTTGCGCAGCGCAGTGTCGGCGAGCCCGAGACGCTCCAGCACCGCGTCCACCTCCGCGGGATCATTCTCGAAGTAGACGCCGAGCGCGTCCCCGGGCTTGTATGTCAGGCCCGAGCCCTCAAGCGAAAACTCGATGTGGCGGACATCCTTCGTGGAGTCCCGACCCGTGATCTTTTGGACCGTGAGCACCTCCGCTTCGAAGGGCGATTTCTTGGAGTAGGTCGCTTGCGACGCGACGAGGGGCACCACGTTCGGGGCGGGCGCGGCCGTCTCCATGGTGGATGCCAGCGTGTCGAGCGCTCCGGTGACCCAGGCCGCCGTATGCTCCTCGTAGTCCACGTCGAGCAGCACGCGCTCCACGGCCACGGTGGCCCCCAGCGCCACGAGACGCTCCTCGAAATCCACGGCCGTCTGGCAGAACTGCGCGTAAGATGTGTCCCCCAGCCCCATGACGGCGATCCGGGTGCTCGCGAGCTTCGGGGCCTTCCGGGAGGCGAGGAAATCGTAGAGCTTCTGCGCGCTTTCCGGGGGCTCCCCTTCGCCGTAGGTGCTGACGACGATGGCGACATGGGTCTCGTCCTTGAGCCGCGCAGGCTTGTAGTCGGCCATGTTCACCAGCGCCGCGTTGAGCCCGCGCGCCTTCGCAGCCTCGGCCACCTCGGTGGCCACATGCTTGGCATTGCCCGTCTGCGATCCGTAAAGAACCGTGAGGGTCGCGGGTTCCGCGGCCACCGGCAGCACGGGAGACGCCCCCCTGGCCGTTGCGGCCATGTAGCCCGAGACCCAGGCCTGCTGCATCGGGTCGAGGCCTTTCACGAACGCCTCCATCGCAGTCATCTGATCGGCGCTGAGCGGGGCCATGGCACCGGGGATTTCTTTCAGAAACATGAGGTCAGCCTTCCGGGTGCAAGCCGCATTCCCGAAGCGCGCCGCCGAAACGGGTGGCCTCCTCGGTCATGCCGTCGGTGAGGGGTCTCGTGGTGTGGCGGTCGCCGATGCTCACGTAGCCTTCCTCCCAGAGCGGGTGGTAAGGGAGCCCGTGGGCGGTCAGGTAGCGGTGCACGTCGCGCGCGGACCAGTCGACGATGGGATGGACGCGGGCGCGCCCTCCGCTCACCTCCACGATCTCGCGCTGCGCACGGCTCTTCGATTGCTGGCGGCGCACGCCGGAATACCACGTGGCCGCGCCCAGATCCTGCAGCGCGCGCTCCATGGGCTCAACCTTCGTCATCCGGTTGTAGGCCCGAAGCCCCGCCTCGCCCTTGGTCCAGAGCTCGCCGTGGCGCGCCTCCTGCCATGCCGGGCTTTCCGCCGCGCGTGTCACTGTGAGGTTGAGCGAAAGGCGCTCCGTGAGCGCATCGATGAACTGGTAGGTCTCCGCGAAGAGATAGCCGGTATCGACGAGCACCACCGGGATATCGGGCCTCTCCCGTGTCATCAGGTGCAGCATGACCGCGGCCTGCACGCCGAAGCTCGACGAGACGACATGGGCACCTGGCAAGGTGCCGAGGGCCCAGCGCACGCGCGCCTCCGCCGACATCGGGCGCAGGTACTCGTTCATCTCGTGGAGAATGAGCCGCTGCGATCCGGCGGAGAGCGTCAGGAGGGCGGATTGGGTCATGGATCGATCCTCACGCGTCGAAATCCGTCTTGGAGACTTTGACCTCGGCCACGATGCCGGCGCGGATGACGAAGTCGCCAAAGCCTTCCGTCCCGATGCGCTCGACGCTCCAGAGCCCGATGAGACGGTCGAGCTCGGCGAGGATGGTCGCGGCATCCTTGTTCTCCAGGTGCAGCTTGGGGATCCGCGTGCCCACGCGATTGCCGCCAAGGTAGAGGTTGTAGGTGCCCGGTCCCTTGCCGACGAGGCCGGCCTCGGCGAGCATCGCGCGTCCGCAGCCATTGGGGCAGCCCACCACGCGGAGCACGATTGGATCGTCCGCGAGCCCGTGGCGGGCAAGGATCGCATCCACACCGGCCACGAGCTCCGGCAGGAATCGCTCGGCCTCCGCCATGGCGAGCGGGCACGTGGGCAGCGCGACGCAGGCCATGGAATGGCGCAGCTGGGGCGTGTCGAGATCGCTCATGAGCCCGTGCTCCCGCGCGAGGGCCTCGATCTCCGCGCGATCCTCCGGGGCGACGCCCGCGATGATGAGGTTCTGGTTCGCCGTCATGCGGAAGCTCGCCACAGGATCGCGCCGCAGATGCTCGGCGATCTTGCGGAGGCCCGTCTTCAGCTTGGCCTGCGGCAGGTCCTTGATGCGACCGGAAAGGATATAGAGCGTCAGGTGGTGCCGGCCGTCCACGCCCTCCACCCAGCCGAACCGGTCGCCACGGGAGGTGAACTCGTAGGGGCGCGAGGGGGCGAATGTCACCCCGGCCCGTTTTTCCACCTCGGCCTTGAAGGTTTCCGTCCCCACCCGGTCGAGGGTGTACTTCGTCTTCGCGTTCTTACGGTCCACGCGGTTGCCCCAGTCGCGCTGGACGCTGACGACATGCTCGGCCACCGCCAGCGTGTGCTCGAACGGGATAAAGCCGAAATCGTCGGCCTTCCGCGGATAGGTGCCCGCGTCGCCGTGGGTCATCGCGAGCCCGCCGCCCACGAGGACGTTCCACCCGATGAGCTTCCCACCCTCTGCGATGGCCACGAAGTTCAGGTCATTGGCGTGGATGTCGACCTCGTTATTCGGCGGGATCGACACCGTCGTCTTGAATTTGCGCGGCAGGTAGGTCTCGCCCAGGATCGGCTCTTCGGTCGTTTTCTGCTTTTTGCCGTCGAGCCAGATTTCCGCGTAGGCGCGGGTATTCGGCAGGAGGTGCTCGCTGATCCGTTTCGACCATTCATAGGCCTCAGCGTGGAGTTCGGATTCCACCGGGTTCGTCGTGCAAAGCACGTTGCGGTTCACGTCACCGGCGGTGGCGATCGAGTCGATACCGGCGGACGCGATCACTTTGTGCATGTCCTTGATGTGCGGCTTCAGCACCCCGTGGAACTGGAAGGTTTGCCGCGTCGTGAGGCGCACCGAGCCGTACATCGTGTGTTCTTCGGCGAAGCGCTCGATCGTCAGCCATTGCTGGGGCGTGATGATCCCGCCCGGCATCCGCGCGCGAAGCATAACGTTGTGAAGCGGTTCGAGCTTCTGCGCCGCGCGCTCCGCGCGGAGATCGCGGTCATCCTGCTGGTACATCCCGTGAAAGCGGATGAGCTGGAAGTTGTCGGGCGTGAAGCCGCCGGTGAGCGGGTCCTGAAGGTCCTCCGCGATGGTACCCCGCAGGTAATCCGACTGGGCCTTCATGCGCTCGTTGTCGGCGAGCGGGCCCTCGACGATCAGCGGCGTGTCCGGATTATCGCGCATGGCTGGCCTCCTTCGTGGCGGCGGGCTGGGGGAGCATACGCGCAGCGGCGGCGCGGGGCGCGAGGCCCGTGAAGAGGATCGCGGGCGCCTTTGCCTCGGTATGCTCGGGCAGCTCTGCGAGGGTCGTGGCCACGATGCGCTGATCGGCGCGCGACGCATTGAAGACGATGCTCACCGGAAGCGTGCCCGGTGCACCGTGCATCATCATCCGCCCCTGGATGAAGCGCGCGGCGTGGCGGCCCATGTAGATGGCGGCCACGGCGTCGGGCTCCGCGAGGCGCGCCCAGTCGTGATCGGCAAAGCCCTTGAGATCGTGCCCGGTGAGAAACTGGATGGCCGAGTTGCGCCCGCGCCGCGTGAGGCTCACGCCCATGCTCGCCGCCGCCGCCACGGCGCTCGTGATGCCAGGGACAATGGCAAATGGGATATCGCGGGCAGCGAGGGCGTCGATCTCTTCGTCGAGCCGCCCGAAGATGCCGCCATCGCCGGATTTCAGCCGGACGACGCGCGCCGCGGCGCCGTGCCGGGCGAGTAGCGCGTTGATGTCGTCCTGTGCCCAAGCGGGGCCGAAGCCCTCCTTGGCCACTGAAATGATCTCGGCCTCGCGCCGGGCAAGCTCGAGGATCTCCGGTGAGACGAGGCCGTCATGGATGACGACATCTGCGTCGTGCAGCGCCTTGCGCGCCTTTAGCGTCAAAAGCTCCGGATCACCCGGGCCCGCGCCGACGAACGTCACATGGCCCTTCGCCTCCGCCTCGTTGACATGGCGGGTGAGCAGATCATGCAGCGCCGCCTCGATGGAGCCCTGCGCCGCAGCTTGCGGCCCCACGTCAAAATAGTACTCCGACCAGAAGGCCCGGCGGCGCGGCCCCTGAGGAATGATCTCGGCGGCGTCGCGGAAATGCTGGCCCGCGCGGGCGAGCGGGCCCGTGGCGGAGGGCAGCATCTCCTCCAACTCGGCCTTGATCTTGCGGGCGAGCACCGGTGCCGCGCCCTCGGTGCCCACGGCCACGGTGACCGGGTCCCGGTCGACGATGGCGGGCGTGATGAAGTCGGAGGCTTCGAGATTGTCCACGACGAGCGTCTTGACCCCCGCGCGGCGGCCGAGCTCGGCCGTCTCGAGATCGGCCCACTCATCGTCCTGAGCGGCATAGAGCAGCAGGGCGCCCTGTACCTCGCCGAGCGCCGGCAAGCGACCGTAGAGCGTCAGACGGCCCGCCTCGGCCCAGCTCTCCACAAGCGCCTCGGGCGCCGGTGCGAAGACATGGATCGCCGCCTCGGTCTTCATCAGGAGGCGGAGCTTCGCGGCGGCGCAGGCACCGCCGCCCACCACCACGATGCGCGCATCCCGGGTATCGACGAAAATGGGGAAGTGGCGCATGGCGTGCTCCAAACCGCTCAGGATGCGGCTGAAAGTGGAACAATCTGACTGAAACGGAAAGCAATGCGGGCAAATTAGGGAACATCGTCCCAAATGACTGTCAGCGTGGTACGGGGGTCTTCCGGCGGTCCGCTGGCTGGAACGGCGTTCCGCGTTGCCGCCGCCTGTCCATCATAGCGCGCCCGTGTGAAGCAGGATCTGCTTCCAGATGGCGGTGTCGTCCACCAGCGTCCATTCCCGGCGCAGGCGCATCTCGTCGCCGTTGAGCGCGCCAAACTCGGCGTGACTGATCCCCATGACGTGGACCGGCGCGCCCGTCGGCCGCCCGTAGCGCCCCCAGCCCGAATGGGTCCCCGTGAGGCTCCAGCGCAGGGCAGACCGGGGCGGCATGCCGGGATCATCACGTCCGATAACGTGGTGGATCTCGAAGGCTGCATCGGGGAAGGCGCTCCGCAGCCCGAGCCAGAAGGCATCGGCGGCTGCGATGCCCACATCCTCCACTCCGCCCGGCGTCGCGATCCAGCAGGCGCGGTCGTAGCGGTCGCGGATCACGGCGAGGTTCCCCGCCATGATCTCGGTCAGAAGGCCTGCATGGTCCGCGCCGAGGGGGTCGTCGTTGCCTGTCCCGGCATAGGGCCCCACGACGTCGCGCGCGGGCGTAAAGGGCGGCACGCAGCTTTCCGGCCCCCCCTCCTGCGCAATGAGCTGGCGGGCATAATCCACTGCCGACAGTCCGAGCTGCGTGGCGATGGCGCCCTGGTCCCGCACGAGCCATTCATCGTCGATCTGGCCGTCGGCGCGCAGGTGGCAATCGGCGAGGATCCGGTAGCGGAGCTGCCGCCCCGTGGGCGCGCCATAGGCCCCTTCCCGCGCGTGGGTGGCCGTGCAGACCAGCCTGTGGGACGAAAGCGCGGCCCCGTGCGGAGCATCGCACCAGATGACGTCCTCGCCGTAGAGTTGCCGGTCCGGAAATTCGTGGAGCGTGGCGAGCGTCGCCGCGATGACGCCCTGGTTGCCCACAACGATGGAGGCCGGAGAGCGCACCACGATATCCGGCGCGTAGTGGCGCGTGAGCGTGGCCACGCCACGGTCCTCCCAGATCTCCCTGGTGACGGCGAGGATGGTGGCGGGGACGTCCATGGGCGCACGTTCTTCCGCGCGCGCCCAGGTGTAAAGCTGCTAGACGGAGACGGCGGCGAGAAGCGCCGCGCGTTCGATCTCCGCCTTCTTGCCCGCGAGCTTCACCGCACCCCGCTCCAGCACGACGAAGCGGTCTCCCAGCCGGTAAGCGAAATCGAAATACTGCTCCACGAGGATGATGGCCATGTCGCCCCGCCCCCTCAGGGTGGCGATGACCTCGCCGATCTGCGCGATGATGTTGGGCTGGATGCCCTCGGTGGGCTCGTCGAGCAGAAGAAGGCGTGGCCGCGTGATGAGTGCGCGCGCGATAGCCAGTTGCTGCTGCTGCCCGCCCGAGAGATCGCCGCCGCGGCGGCCGAGGAAGTCCTTCAGGATCGGGAAGAGCTCGAAGATCGCCTCCGGGATGCGATGCTCGGATCGCGGCAGGCAGGCAAAGCCCGTCTCGAGATTTTCGCGCACAGTGAGAAACGGGAAGATCTCGCGCCCCTGCGGGACATAGGCCACGCCGTCCTTGGCCAGCCCATGGGCCGTGGCGCGTCCGATCTCCTTGCCGCCCAGCCGATACGACCCGCCAGAGCGCGCGTGACTGCCGGAGAGGGCCTTGAGGAGCGAGGTCTTGCCCACGCCGTTCGTGCCCATCACGCAGGTCACCTCCCCTAGCCGCGCCTCGAGCGAGACACCGTTGAGGATCTGGCTGCCACCGTAATGGAGCGTGAGGCCGCTGGCCTCGGCGAAGGCGGTGTTGAGGCTACCGTCCAAGATACACCTCTATGACCTTCTCGTTGGCCGTCACATGATCGAGCGAGCCCTCGGCGAGCACAGCGCCTTCATGGAGCACCGTCACCTTGCAGTTCAGCCGCCGGACGAACTCCATGTCATGCTCGACGACGACGACCGCGCGCGTCTTGGCGGCATTCACCAGAAGCTCTGTCGTGTGCTCCCGCTCGGCGGGCGTCATCCCCGCGGCGGGCTCGTCCACGAGGAGGAGCTTCGGGTCCTGCGCGAGGAGCATCCCGATCTCCAGCCACTGCTTTTGCCCGTGGGACAGCTCGCCCGCCTTGCGATGGATGGCGGGCGCGAGCCCGATCTCTTCGGCGAGCTCCGCCACCCGCGCCTCATCGCCCGAAGTCGGGCGGAACCGGAGCACCGCGAACGGACCACGGGCCTTCTTCAGCGCGAGAAAGAGATTGGCGGAGACGGTCTGATCTTCGAAGACGGTGGGCCGCTGGAATTTGCGCCCCACGCCCTCCTGCGCGATGCGGCTCTCGGAGAGCTTGAGGAGCGACAGGGATTTTTCGCCGTAGAGAACCGTGCCCGCGTCGGGCCTCGTCTTGCCGGTGATGATATCCATGAAGGTCGTCTTGCCCGCCCCGTTGGGCCCGATCACCGCGCGCAGCTCCGCCGCGCCGATGTTGAAAGACAGGTTGTTGATGGCCTTGAACCCGTCGAAGGAGACGGAAACGCCGTTGACCTCGAGAAGTTGGCTCATCCTACCAGACCCGTCCCGGGCTTGACCCGGGACCTCTGTCTTCGACCATGGGGCCCCGGGTCAGGCCCGGGGCGTGAAGCGCCTGCGTCATGTCTCAGCCTCTTTCTCGCGGAGCGCGCCCTGGTCGGGGCCGAGATCCGCGCCGTGGCGGTCTGGGCTCTTCCGCTCCGCAAGGAGGTCGATGAGGCCGCCGATGCCCTTTGGCGCGAAGAGCGTGACCGCCACGAAGGAGAGGCCCAGCAGCACGGTCCACCAATTCACCCACTCTATGGTGTAGAACCCGAGGTCGATGTCGGGCGCCTGCCCGCCCGTGAACCACGTGGACAGAAGCGAGACAAAGGCCGCACCGATGACCGCGCCGTAGAGCCGACCCCGGCCGCCGATGGCCACCCAGACCGCGAGGTAGATCGAGGCGATGGGCGCGATCTCCGCCGGGTTGATGATCCCGGCCTGCGGGTAGTAGAGCGCGCCGGCGACGCCGGCGAGCATGGCAGTGACCGTGAAGATGAAGAGCTTGTAGCCTTCCACCGAGTAGCCGAGGAAGCGCACGCGCGCTTCGTCGTCCCGGATCGCCCGCAGAACGGACCCGAAGGCCCCCGAGACGATCCAGGTGCTCAAGAGATAGCCCGCGCCCAGTGCCAGCGCCGAGCCCCAGAAGAACCAGATCGACACCGTCGCCTGTGGGACCTGATCGAGCCCCGGCAGGTTCTGCAGGCCCGAAAGGCCGTTATTGCCGCGCAGGCCGCTGTCATTCTGGAAGAGGTAGAGCGAGAGCGCCAGCGTCATCGCCTGCATGAGGATCGAGAGGTAGACGCCCGTGACCCGGCTCCGGAAGGCCAGCCAGCCGAAGACAAGCGCGAGGAGGCCCGGGACAAGGACGACGAAGGCCACTTGCAGCGGGAAGGAATGGGCGAAGGCCCAGATCGGCGGGAATTCGGAGGCGCCCACGACCCCGAAGATCTGCGCGGCGATGCCGTCCGATATCTCCTGCGGTGTCGGCGGGAGCGGTGCGGCCGCGAGGCTTTCGCGCACGATGATCTCCGTGCGCGCATACATGAGCCACATGCCGATGGCGTAGCCGCCGATCCCGAAGAAGGCCATGTGCCCCAGCGAGAGGATGCCCGTGTAGCCCCAGACGAGGTCCATCGCGAGGGCCACGAGACACAGGCAAAGCGTCTTGCCCAGCGTTTTCACGAAGGAGGTAGAGATGAGGCCAAGACCCATCCCCTCGGAGAGCAGAGTCACACCCAGCGTGAAGAGAGCCAGAAGCGCCAGGAAAATCAGCAGGGAGGGATGGCGCGCCACGAAGGGCCTCCGGCGCGGCAGCCCGAGTGCGACGTCAGACATACCGCACCTGCCCGACCGCCGCGCGAAGACTTTTCCCAAAAGTCTTGGCAAATTCCTTTCCAAGGAATTTGGGAGCAGCGGCGAGCCTCATGCCTCTGCCGCCCGGCCCTTGAGCGCGATGATCCCGCGGGGTCTGAACTGGATGAAGAGGATGATGAAGAGGATCATGTAGGTCTGTGCGGCGAGCGTGTTCGACGGGTTGAGCCACTCGATGCCCTTCTGCAGCGTGCCCACCATGGTGGCGCCCAGCAGCGTGCCCCAGATGTTGCCCACGCCGCCCACGACGACGGTCATGAAGCTTTGGACGATGTAATCGGCCCCCATCTCCGACGTGACCTTGGCATAGAGCCCGATGGCCACGCCCGCGATGCCCGCGATGCCCGAGCCGAAGCCGAAGGTGAGCATGTTGATGCGGTCCGGGTTGATGCCCATGGAGGCGGCCATCCGCGGGTTTTGCGTGACGGCGCGCACCTCGAGGCCGAGCCGCGTGCGGTTCATCACGAAGAGGAAGAGCGCGAGGAACAGCAGCGCAAGGACGAAGATCGCGATGCGGATGTAGCTGATCGAGACGACATCGTTGAGCACCCAGCTCCCATCGAGCCATCCCGGCGCTGTGAGCGGCCGCGCCTGCGTGCCGAAGATGTTCTTGGCCAACTGTTGCAGCGCGATGGAGATGCCGAAGGTGGCGAGCAGCGTCTCGAGCGGGCGGTGGTAGAGCCAGCGGATCACGAGGCGCTCCATGGCCACGCCCGCGCCGAAGGTGACGGCGAAGGCCAGCGGGATCGCGACGAGGATGGAGAGCGTGTAGTCGGGCACGAACAGCTGCACGACATAGCCCGTATAGGCGCCCATCATGATGAACTCGCCATGGGCCATGTTGATGACCCCCATGACGCCGAAGGTGATGGCGAGCCCGATGGCCGCGAGGAAATAGATCGAGGCGAGCGAGAGCGCGTCGAGCCCGAGATCGAGCCCCTGGTTGAGCGCCACCTTCGTCTCGATACCCGCGAGGACGCGCTCGGCGGCCTCGGCCACCTCGAGCGGCGCGCCGATGAAGCTCTCGTAGAAGACGAAGGAGCGCAGGAGGCTCTCGGCCTCCGCGTCGGTGATGAGCGCGTCTGCGAGACCCGCCTCCACGAGGCGCGCATAGGTGGCGGCGCGGGCGTCGTCGGTGTCGAGGCTCGCGACCGCGATGCCCTGCACGGCGCCGCCGTCGATATTGGCAATGAGCGCGTCGCGGATCGCGTCCGCCCCCGGGCGCGCGGGCGCGAGGCCCTCGGCCACGAGGCGCGCATAGGCGTCCGCTTCCGAGATGTCGCGGCCGAGCACGAGTGGCGTGGCGTCCGTGCTCTCGGCCACCTCGATGCGCGTCTCCACGAGCGGGTTGAGCGCGGCGCGCACGTCAACGGCAAGATCGCCCGCAAAGCTTTCGATGGCCGCGATGCGGGCCGTGTCATCCTCGTCGAAGGCGATGGTGAGGAGCCGTTCCAGCCGGTCCATCCGCGCGGCAAGCGCCGGGTCTTCCTCGCGGTCTTTCACGGCCCGAAGTGCGCCCAGATGCGCGACCTCCGCGTTGCGTTCGATCGCATCGAGCGCGTCACGGCGCGCGGCCATCTCCGGATCGCGCAGCTGGAATTGCACGAGCGCCGCGCCGATCAGGCCGCGGATCCCCGAATTCGGCTTCAATTGCTTGTAGTCGCCCTTGGGGGCGGTGCCGATCTCGGCGCCCCCGGCCACGTCGAAAAGCACGAGCGTCCGGTCGGGCCCCTCCTCGGCGAAGACGAAGAGGCCCGTCTCCACTTCAAACCACATCTCGCGCGCCTGCCAGCGCTCAAGCACCACGCGCGCCTCAGCGAGGCCGCTTTCGGCAAGCGCGTCGATTGCGGGCTGGATCGTGCGGCGGGAGCTCTTCTGGATGATCTCGCCATGCTCCTGGAGCACGGTCTGGATCGGCGCATCCATGTCTTGCGCGTGGGCTGCCCCGGCCCAGAGCAGGGCGATGATCAGGAAACGTCGCAGCATGGAATCCTCGGCAGCACGGTGCGGTGCACACGCACCCTACAGGTCAGGTCGGGACGGCACGCGCCCCGACCGTTGGGTGGGGTCTGACCCCACCAAGCTCAGTAGTTGGACTGGATCTGCACGCAGGTCTCGGTCTCGGTGTTGAACATCCCGCAACCAAGCTCCTGCCAGTCGGAGACGAGAACCGCGCTCTCGGGCAGGTAATCCGTCCAGGCATCGCCGGGGACGACATCGGTCTCGGAGATGATGTCGAACTGGCCGTCCTCCTGAATCTCGCCGATCAGCACGGGCTTGGCGAGGTGATGGTTGGGCAGCATCACGGCCGTGCCGCCCGTCAGGTTCGGGAACTCCTGCCCGTACATGGCAGCGCGCACGGCATCGACATCCGTCGTGCCCGCCTCGGTGACTGCGTTCACCCACATGTTGAAGCCGATATAGTGGGCCTCCATTGGATCGTTCGTCACCCGCTCTTCGCCCATGCGCGCCTTCCAAGAGGCGACCCACTCTTCGTTGGCCTCGGTGTCGGCGGACTGGAAGTAGTTCCACGCGGCGAGGTGACCGACGAGGTTCGTCGTGTCGAGGCCCGAAAGCTCTTCCTCACCCACCGAGAACGCGACGACGGGGATGTCGTCGGCAGAGATGCCAGCGGCCGCCAGCTCCTTGTAGAAGCCGATATTGGCGTCGCCATTGATGGTCGAGATCACGCCCACCTTCTTGCCGTCCGCACCCAGCGCCACGACGTCGGCCACGATGGAGGACCAGTCGGAATGCCCAAAGGGCGTGTAGTTCACGAAGATGTCTTCGCTCGCGATGCCCGCGTCCTGCAGATAGGCCTCGAGGATGTTGTTCGTGGTGCGCGGATAGACGTAGTCGGTGCCGAGCAGTGCGAACTTCTCCACCTCGAGCTCTTCAAGGAAGTAGTCGGTGGCCGGGATCGCCTGCTGGTTGGGCGCCGCGCCGGTGTAGAAGACGTTCTTGGAGCTCTCCTCGCCCTCGTACTGCACGGGGTAGAAGAGGAGGCCGTTGAGTTCCTCGATCACGGGCAGCACGGACTTCCGGCTCACCGAAGTCCAGTTGCCGAAGATCACGTCGACATCGTGCACCGTGAGCAGCTCACGCGCCTTTTCAGCGAAGAGCGGCCAGTCAGAGGCCGGGTCCACAACAACCGCCTCGATCTGGCAGTCGAGCACGCCGCCCTGCTCGTTCTGGATCTCGATGAGCATTTCCATCGTGTCCTTGAGCGTCGTCTCCGAGATCGCCATCGTGCCGGACAGCGAGTGCAGCACGCCCACCTTAACCGGGTCATCGCAGGCATAGGCCGCGCCCGCGCTCAAAAGCAGCGCGGCAGCGGTCGTGCTCATAAGAGATTTGTTCATGAATTTCTCTCCTTTGCGCGTGGAGAGGCTTGAGCAATCAACAGTCATCGCCCACATACCGCTCACGCAGATTGTTGCGTCGTGCGAAGGTGTTCAGTTTCCTAGGCCGAGGCCTTCGCACGCTCATTGTCTGTCGGCTTGGGTCTCCCCCCGTGGGCCGCGCGCCTTGTTTGCGAGCCCGATTGCGTCGATTGAAGTCAATTCAGCGGCGTTTCGCGAAAAGGCCGGCCCATCCGCACAAATTTTCGCCGGGAACCTAGCATTCGCTCAAAACGTGTGCGCTCAACAATTCTCAAGCGCGCGCAAGGCTTCTTCGTCCTGCCCAAGGAATGAGCAGCGCGCCCGGCGCGCCCCCCGCATGTCAGCGCCGAGGAATCGCTCTGGCCCGCCTGCGCGGGGCGAGGCATGGTGCGTGGAAGGGAAAAAGAGGACAGCGATGACAGCCAACTACTACGCGCCGCAGGGCGGGCATCCGGGGCAGGAAGAGCTGCTGACCGGGCGCGCGGTCTTCACCGAAGCCTACGCGGTAATCCCGCGCGGGACGATGCGGGACATCGTGACGAGCGCCCTGCCCCATTGGGAGGCCACGCGCGCCTGGGTGCTGGCGCGGCCCCTCTCGGGCTTTGCCGAGACCTTCTCGCAATCGATCCTCGAAGTGGCGCCGGGCGGGGGCTCCGCGCGCCCCGAGCTCGATCCGGGCGCGGAGGCGGTGCTCTTCGTGCTCGGGGGCGAGGGCCAGCTGACGCTCCACGGCACGGACCACGCGCTCGGCGCGGGCAGCTACGCCTACCTGCCGCCGGGCGCGGACTGGGCGCTGCAGAACACGGGCGACACGGCGCTCAGCTTCCACTGGATCCGCAAGCTCTACGAGGCGGTCGACGGGATCGACGCGCCCGAGGGCTTTGTCACCTCGGACGCCGCCGTCACACCCACGCCCATGCCGGGGACGGAGGGCCGCTGGGCCACCTCCCGCTTCGTGGAGCCGGGCGACCTGCGCCATGACATGCACGTCAATATCGTCACCTTCGCGCCGGGCGCCGTGATCCCTTTCGCGGAGACGCACGTGATGGAGCACGGGCTCTACGTGCTCGAGGGCAAGGCCGTCTACCGGCTCAATCAGGATTGGGTCGAGGTGGAGGCAGGCGATTTCCTCTGGCTCCGTGCCTTCTGCCCGCAGGCCTGCTATGCCGGGGGTCCCGGGAATTTCCGCTATCTGCTCTACAAGGACGTCAACCGTCACCCGCGGCTGAGGCCCTAGGCCACTTTGTAAGGCGTCTCGAACCAGTGCTCCTCGAGATTGGCACCCGGTCCGATCCGGTCGATCACCGCGAAAAGCCCCGGCGCCGCGAGCGGGGTCAGGACCCCGTGCCACGTCCCGCGGTGAAAATTGATCGCCTGCCCGGGCGCGGTGCGGAACGCGCGCGGCGCGCCGGGTCGGCCCGCATCATCGGGGGCCACGACGACGAGAAACGCGTCCATGCTCATCGGCACGAAGCATTGGCTGCCCGCGGGGTGCCGCTCCACCATCTCGAGCTTGAGCGGCACCGCGCGCGGCTCCGCCTGAAAGAGGCTCACCCCGGCCCGCCCGTCGCTGAAATCGAGCGCGGCGCGATCATGGAAGCGCCCGCACAGACCTTGGTTAATGATCTTGTCCGGCGCGCCCGAGGTGTCGAGCACGTCGCCGAAGGGGGCGAAGGCCTCCGCCGTCAGCGGCTCGATCGCGATCGTGCTCCCCGGCGCGCTCACGGGCCTAGCTTCTCGATGAGACGCAATTCGGCGATGCGCTCCACCTGACGGCAGGCCTCCGCGAATTCGGTCTCCGCATCATTGGCGAGGCGCCGCTCGAAGGCATCGAGGATGCTGGCCTTGGTGTTGTCCTTCACGGCGATGATGAACGGGAAGCCGAACTTCTCCACGTAGTCCGCATTGAGCCCGGTGAACGCGGCCCGCTCGGTATCGGTGAGCATGTCGAGCCCCGCGCTCGCCTGCTCGGCAGTGCTGTCGGCGGTGAGGCGGCCTGCGGCGGCGAGCTTGCCCGCGAGATCGGGATGCGCGCGGAGGACGCCGAGGCGCTTTTCGCCGCCCGCCGTGCGAAACGCCCGCGCGAGGGCGGAATGCACGCCCGTGGCACTGTCATGGGCCGGCCCCAACTCGAGGCGGTGGGCGCGTTCCGCGATCCAGGGACTGTGCTCGAAGATCCCGCCGAAGGCCTCGACAAAGGCCTCGCGGCTCATCTCCGACGGGCGCGTGCGCGCCACCGGTGGATGCGTCCGCGCCCAGTGCTCCGCGATATCGAGCCGCGTGGCGAACCACACGCCTTCATGGCCCTCCATGTATTCAATCGCACGCTTGAGCGCCGCCGCCCGCGAGGGTCTCCCGATGATGCGGCAGTGGAGCCCGATGGAGAGCATCTTCGGCGCGCCTGCCGTGCCTTCGGCATAAAGAACATCGAAGGCATCCCGGATCGTCGCCTCGAACTGGCGCGCCTCGGTGTAGCCCGCTTGGATGGCAAAGCGCATGTCGTTGACATCCATCGTGTAGGGCACGACGAGCTGATTACGTGCGCCGTATCGCACCCAGTAGGGCAGATCGTCGGCGTAGCTGTCCGCGACATAGGCGAACTGCCCCGTCTCGGCCACGAGGCGCTCGGTGTTCATGGAGCAGCGCCCGGTATACCAGCCTTGGGGTGGCGCGCCGGTGACCTCCGCGTGCAATCGTATCGCCTCGGCAATCTGGGCGCGCTCTTCTTCCTCACCCATGTCCCGGTGCTCGATCCATTTGAGACCGTGGCTCGCGATCTCCCAGCCGGAGGTCTGCATTGCGCGCACCTGTTCGGGCGCCCGCGCCAGTGCTGTCGCCACGCCGTAGACCGTCACCGGGAGCTGCCCGAGCAGGCGGTGCACCCGCCAGAAGCCCGCCCGCGCGCCGTATTCGTAGAGCGACTCCATGTTCCAGTGGCGCTGCCCGGGCCAGGGCTGTGCGCCGGTGATCTCGGAGAGAAACGCCTCGGAGGCCGGATCCCCGTGGAGAACATTGTTCTCGCCGCCCTCTTCGTAGTTCAGCACGATCTGCACGGCGATCTTGGCGCCGCCGGGCCAGGCCGGATCAGGGGGCGTGGCGCCGTGGCCGGCCATGTCGCGGGGATAGCGCTGCATCGGGGCTCCATCGTCTGTGGCGCCGCGTGGCGGGCGCGGCTTCCTCGCAGCTAACCCGCTTTGCCCCGGCATTTGAAGCGCCCATGCCGCGATTCCCGGCTTGCCACGCCCGGAGCCGCGCGGGATGCTCCCGCGACTGACCAGATGAAAGGCCCGCCATGCCCGGCTTCCTCACCACCCATGTCCTCGACACCGCGCGGGGCGTGCCCGCGGCGGGCGTGCGCATCGCACTCTACCGGCTGTCGGGCCAGTCCCACCGCAAGATCGCAGAGACCACGACCAACGAGGACGGGCGCACCGACGCGCCGATCCTGCCCGAGACGGAGTTCAAAACGGGGACCTACGAGCTGGTCTTCTTCGCGGGAGAGTATCTTCGAAAGCACGGACAGACGGGGGACTTGCTCTTCCTCGACGAAGTGCCGATCCGCTTCGGCATGGCAGAGGATGCGCACTACCACGTGCCGCTCCTCCTTTCCCCGTTCGGCTATTCGACCTACCGGGGCAGCTGAGGCGCGAGGGTCCCCCGCGCCTCATTGCACTCTCAGTCTTTTGCCTTTGCGCGCGGCTTCTTGGCGGCGGTCTTTGCGCCCGCTTTCGCGGATGCCTTGGCCGGGGCCTTCGCAGCCGCCTTCTTGGCCGGCGCCTTCGCCGCGGCCGCCTTGGCCTTGCGGGGCTTCGATGCGGGCTTGGCCGGGGTCAGCGCGTCGATGGCCTTGAGCCAGTGAGCCTCGTCGCGGCCCTCCGGCTGGCCCTCGTCGAGCCACAGAAAATAGGCCGCGTCGCGGATCTGCGCGTCGTCGAGCATGGGGGTCGTCATGGTTTTCATCCCGAAATGACTGTTGATTGCCGATGGCGCGCCGATACGAGCGTTTCTGCACCTGCACAATGGCCCCGACGTCGTGCCGCACTGCAGCGTAGCGCCCGCGCCACAGCATAGGCTGCCTCCCGCCGAAGCCGCGCGCTCTGCCGGGTCACCGCGATCAGCGGCTGCGCCAAATGACCCGTTCAAGTCCGCCACCGGGTGGCATAGGCTGCAGCGCGGCGAGACGAGAGGGCACGCATGTACGACCTTGTGGTTTTGTGGGATTGGATCGGCTTCGCCGTCCGCTGGCTCCACGTCATCGCAGGCATGGCATGGATCGGTGCAAGCTTTTACTTCATCGCGCTCGACCTCATGCTGAAGCCCGCCCCCGACATGCCAGAGGGCGCCTCCGGCGAGGAATGGGAGGTCCATGGCGGCGGGTTTTACCATACGACGAAATACATGGTGGCCCCGGCGCGCCTGCCCGAGCACTTGACCTGGCACAAATGGCAAAGCTACACGACGTGGCTCTCGGGTGCGGCCCTTCTCGCGATCGTCTACTGGGTGGGCGGCGAGATCTACCTGCTGGATCCCCAGAAGGCGGAGCTCACGCTCTGGCAGGGCATCCTGATCTCGGCGGCGTCCATCGGCGTGGGCTGGCTCATCTACGATTGGCTCTGCAAATCCCGGCTGGGCGATTTCCCCAATGCCATGATGCTCGCGCTCTTCGTCGTCATCGTGGCCATGAGCTGGGGGCTCCACCAGGTCTTCACCGGTCGCGCCGCCCTTCTCCATCTCGGCGCCTTCACGGCCACGATCATGACGGCCAACGTCTTTTTCATCATCATGCCCAACCAGCGGATCGTCGTGGCCGATCTCAAGGCCGGGCGCACGCCCGATCCCAAATACGGCAAGATCGCCAAACTGAGATCGACCCATAACAACTACCTGACGCTGCCGGTCGTCTTCCTCATGCTCTCCAACCACTACCCCCTCGCCTTCGGGACAGAACATGCCTGGATCATCGCGAGCCTGATCTTCCTCACCGGCGTCACCATCCGGCATTACTTCAACACGATGCATCGCACCGGGCGGGGGCCACACTGGACATGGGCCGTCACGGCCGGGCTCATGCTGCTGATCGCCTGGCTTTCCACGGCGCAGATGCGCGGCGGCGAGACATGGGAAGAGGCAGAGGCACGCCCGCTCACAGCCCACGAGGCGCGCTTTGCCGAGGCTGCGGGGTTCGAAGATGCCTATTCCATCGTGCTCGGAAACTGCGCCATGTGCCACGCGCGGGAGCCCGTCTACAGCGCCACCATGCTCTGGGCCCCGAAAGGCGTGGTGCTCGAAACCGAGGCCGACGTCGCGCGGCAAGCGCGGGAGATTTACCTGCAATCCGGCGTGAGCCACGCCATGCCCCCACCCTCCGCCTCCTGGACCATCACGGAGGAGGACCGCGCCATGATCGTGGCCTGGTACCGCGCCGCCCGCGCGGGCGAGTAGCGGCTCTCATTCCCTGGCGGCACAATACGCCACACGTGGACCTTACAGGGGCTCGAGCCGGCTCATTGCATGCGCCATGCTGCGGCCATGGGCCTACTGACGAATGGTCGCCGTGTTTCCCGTCCCGCGCTGCGTGAGATGGGCCGTGTTCGCGTTGCCGCGCTGCAAGAGCAGCGCCTCGTTGTCGTCCCCTGACACGCGCAGCAAGATGCTGTTGAGATCGCCGGCCTGCAGGGTGGTGGAAACGTTACTGTCCCCGATCACCCCGATATCGAGCCGGTTGTCGAAACCACGTTGGGCATAGCTGCCGATCACGAGCCCCTCGAACGTGGACCTCGGCAGGGATAAAAGCGGCGCGTTGTTGGAGCTGCCCTCGATCACGATCTCCGCTGTGTTCTGGCCTTCCTGCGTCAGGTCGACGGCGTTGGATGTGCCGCGCACCTCGATGCTGGCCGAATTGTCACCGCCGAGCGCGTCGAGGAAGTTCTGTGCGACCGTGATGCTATTCGCATCGCCCTCGATGACGAGGAACGCGTCGTTGGTGCCCTGCTGAAAGACGGAGACCAGGTTGTCGTCCGAGAAGCCGATGAGCGAAAGCTGGGTGGTATTCGTGCCAAGTTGGTCGATGCCCATGATGTTGCCTGAGCCTTCGACGGTGGTCATCGTCACCGTGTTCTGATCGCCGTCCTGCCGGATACCGAGATCGTTGAAATCCCCTTCGATGGTGATGAAGCCCACATCGTTGTCCCGGCCGCCCTGGCGGATGCCGAAGGCCGTGTCATTGCCGAGGATCAGTACGTCGATGCTGTTGCCGTTGGAGCGATTGTCGGCGGAGCCGCCCTCCTGCACGAAGGCGGAATCGCGGGCAAAGGGGACAATGGCCGGTGCGCGCAGGGCGCTCTGCCCGTTGCGGCTGCCTACGATCCGCACGCGGATCGTGTTCGGCGCGCCGCTCAGCGCGTCGGACGTGGCGAGCTGCGTTGCGAGGGAGATGCGGTTCGCTTCCCCCGTCTGCGTGATATCCATGATGTTGCGCGCCATGCCGGAGGCTTGAAGCTGCCGCGCTGCGGAGATGACGTTTCCGTCGCCGCCATCCTGCAGGAGGATCATCTCGTTGGCACCGTTCGCGATGGAGCCTGAGGAGCGCTGATCCACTTCGCCCACGAGCTGGCGGTTCCCCGTCTGCGTGATCGTGATCTCGTTGAAAACGGTTGGCGTGTTCTGACGCCCGAGCTGGAAGAGCCCCTCGCCCTCCGTGCCGACCGCGTTGCCGATCCCCGTCTGCGTGATGGCGAGCGCGTTGAACTGCCCGTCCTGCAGCATCACGTCGGCCTCGAGCCCGGCCTGGTTGCCCGCACCGGTCTGCGTGATGGCGCCGGCATTGTCATCGCCGAGCTGGTCGATGAAGGCGTCATTGTCGCCTAGCAGATTTTGCGCACAGGCCAGCGAGGCGAGCGTGACAAGCGGGAGCGCTAAAAGCAGGGACCGATACATAGGCGATGTCCTTCAAAGACTGTGCCAGCCGCGGGGGTTCCGCGGCTGGCGAGGCGCCTCCAGCGGCGCTTGTGCCGAGGCGGCCTTCCTTACTGGAGGACGCCTGCGTTGTTGCCGTTGCCCATCTGGGTGACCGTCGCCACGTTCGAAGAGCTCAGCTGAGCAATCGCGAACTGGTTCATGTTGCCGGTGACGGTGGCCGTGATCGTGTTGTCGTCGCCGAGCTGAACAGCGCCGAACTCGTTGTTGTTGCCGTCGATCGAGCCGATGAAGTCGTTATCCGAACCGATCTGGCCGACGAGACCGCTCCCGGAGGAGACGAGACCGCCGAGACCGACATCGACGAAGAACGCGCCTGCGGCATCCGCGGTGAATGCGTTGCCGGAGAAGGCGCCGCCGCCGTTGTCATTGCCGATGACGGTGAGCGAGGCGGTGTTCACGCTGCCCAGCTGGCCGACGGCCGCAAGGTTACGGCTGCCGGTGACGGCTACCGTGATCGTGTTGTCGCTGCCCACGGACGCACCGGCGACGAGGTTGCGATTGCCGTCGGCAGAGACCGTCGCGGTGTTGTCGTTGCCGAACTGAACGACCGCGCCGATATTGCCGTTACCAGACCCGGTCAGGGTTGCAGTGTTAGTGTTTCCGATCTGGCCCACGCCGAAGTTGTTGAACGACCCACCCGAGGAAATCGTGACCGTTGCGGTGTTGTCGTCACCGCCCTGGCCGACGCCCACATCGTTGAAGCTGCCAACGACGGGCGCGATCGTGATCGTGTTGCCTTCGCCGATCTGAGTGGCTGCGGTCTGGTTTCTGTTGCCGATGACCGTAACGTTGCCAACGGTGTTGAACGCGCCGTCCTGCAGGAAGCCCATGGCATTGAAGTTGCCCGTGGCCATGTAGTCGAGGCTATTGTTACGACCTATCTGCGTCACGTCGCCAAAAGCTGCGCCGCCGAGGAAATCGGTGGCAAACGAGAAGCTGAGGACGCGGAAGCCGGCTGCGTTGTTGTTGTCGCCGTCCTGGCGCACCGTTGCCGTGTTGCGCGTGCCACGCTGGCTGGCCCGGCCGATGAAGTTGCCGCTCCCATTCTGCGCGAGCGTCAGGCTGTTCACGCCGGAGCCGCTGTTGTTGACGATCTGCTCGGCAAGCTCGATCTCGTTGTTGGCGCCGGTTTGAGTGATGTTTGCCACGTTGGCGTCGTTTGGTTTGCCCACCTGATCGACCATGCCGAGTTCGTTGGAGGTGCCGTCCTGGAGCACAACGAGCGTGTTAGGCACGTTTGCGCTACCCGGGCCGCCGTTTTCACGCTGCGAAACCCCGCCGATCACGTTGCCGTTGCCGCCAGTCTGCGTGAGCGACGCGCTGTTTGCGAGCGGTGTCATTCCGAACTGGTTGCGCTGCGATTGCACGACGCCGCCGTTGGTCAGGCCGATCACATTGCCGTCGGTCTCCTGGAGGATAGCGAGGCTGTTGTTTCCTTCCAGGGTGGAATTTTCACCGGTCTGCAGAATCGGGTTCGCCGCGGAGCCCGCATCGTTGTTGGCACCCGATTGTTCGATCAGAGCCTGGTTGTTGGTGCCGACTTGCTCGAGGAATGCGTCGTTGTCGCTTGCCGCGGCTGCGAGAGGAAGCACGAGCGCAGTTGTTGCGAGCGCGAAAGTGCGGATGTTCATGTAGTCCTCCAAGACTTACCAAATTCCAAAACGAGGCCGTCCGCCGAAAGCGGTCGGATAAATTACGCCGGTGGGGATGCATTACAGCAGCACGGTACAGGCAGTGACCGGAACCTGACCGCCTGCTCAGATTTCGGCAAGCTATTTCCGCATTCTGATTTCAAAATTGCCACATTTGAGCCGCATTGTCGTCGATGGCTCAACATAACACGCGAGAGATCGCAGATCGTCCACAACACCTAGGTTCATTTCAGACCCGCGGCACAACCATAGGAATAGTTCTTCTAAAAAACTCGCGAAATACGGCATTCACTTTGCCACCTTTTGGCCAGATACCTGCCCTTGCTTTCCGGCCCCCGTCATGCGACGTCCGAATCCGCGTGTGGCGCATCCGCCACGCATAATCTTTACATTTGATGGGCTTAGTGCGGGCGCCTTGCAAAAACACAAGCGGCCTGCCTACGCCTCTCACGGGAACGAAGGGCTGTGCTCGTCATGCGACGCAAGCACCATCGGGGGTTGAGGAGTGGTCAGTATGAATACGCAGCGGAAATTCGCATTATACGCGTCTTTTAGCATTTCATTAATTTTTGGAACGGCTGTGAGCGCGCAAGACCTGGTCTACACGCCGGTTAATCCGTCTTTCGGCGGAAACGCTTTGAATTCTTCCCACCTACTCGGGATCGCAAATGCCCAGCGAGAAGCAACAGCGCGGGATGCGAATGAGGACAGCCTCTTCGGATCAGGTGGAGATGCGGGCAGTGGCACCGGCACGTCCGACGCAGATCTCTTCATCCGCCAGCTGGAAGGCCGGCTCCTGTCCGCCCTCGCAGGCCAGGTGACCGAGGCCATCTTCGGCGACAACCCCCAGGACTCGGGCGAGATCATTTTCGGAACCACGTCGGTTGAATTCATCAACGCGGTCGGCTCGATCACGCTCATCATCACAGACGCGCTCGACGGAACGGTGACGGAAATCGTCGTCCCGCAGCTCATCACCGGCGACTGAAGAGAGCGCAGACCATGAAAAAAGCAATCATTGCAGCCGTCGTCTTCCCCATGCTTCTCGCTGGGTGCGAAGAGAATTCCTACGCCGCGGCCTTCGAGCCCGATGGCATGGTGCCCACTACGGGCATGATGACCACCCAGAACCGCGCCCTGCGCGCCATTCCGGCCCCCGCCCACCGGGTGACGGTTTCGGTCTACGGCCTCCCCGATCTGACGGGGCAGTATAAAGAGGACGACACCGGCCAAACGCTCTCGCGGGCCGTCACCCAAGGCGGAGCGGCCGTGCTCATCAAGGCATTGCGGGACGCCGGCGAACGGCGCTGGTTCACGATCCTCGACCGCTCCAACCTCGAAAACGTCATTCGCGAGCGGCAGATCATCACCGAGATGCGCCGCATCTACCGCAACGAACAAAACATCAATCCCGGCGTGCTTGGGCCCCTCGCCCATTCTGGCATCCTCGTCGAAGGGGCGATCGTGGGCTATGACACCAACACCGTCACCGGCGGCGCCGGTGCCCGCTATCTCGGGATCGGTGGCGATACACGCTACAAGCTCGACACCGTCACCGTGAGCCTGCGCGCCGTCTCCACGGAAACCAGCGAAGTGCTCGCGGCCGTGACCGTGCGCAAGCCGCTGGCCTCCGTCTCCAAGCGGGGCAGCATTTTCACCTACGTCGCCCTCGATGAGCTTCTCGAGACCGAGGTCGGCCAGACCTTCAACGAGCCCAAGCAGGTGGCGATCGAGCAGGCGGTCGAAAAGGCCGTGATGGCGCTCATCGCCGAAGGCGCACAGGTGGGGCTCTGGTCCTTTGCCAGTGCAGAGGAGGGCTCGAACTTCATCGACGGCTTCAACAACCAGACCTTCGACGGCGACGTGCCCGCGCGCGCGCGCAATCAGCCCGCAACCGCCACCGGGAACACCGCGATTCCGCGGACCGTGCCCGTGACGCCGCGGGCATCCACGCCTGAACCCGCCGTGAGCCAACTGCCGCGCGCCCGGCGCCCTGCCCCGCCGCCCAATACGCCGGACAGCGACGAAATCGTCGGTTGATTGCCACAATTCGATTTCATTCCTGACGCGAAAAGGCCGGCCCAAAGCCGGCCTTTCATCCTCACGAGAACACAGTGATCCGCGATGACCTCCGAAACATATCGGAGGTCACCACGTGTTCGAGAGCTTCAAACTTCCTCGCATTGCCGCGGCCTGCGCCGCGCTCGTCATCGCGTCGCCCTTGGCTGCGAATAACGGCAATATCCTCGTCCAGACCCTGAGCGGAGGGGGCAACGTCCTCGCCGCGCTTCAGGCAGGCTCCGACAACAGCCTCGAGATCACGATGACAGGCACGCGCAACGGCGGCCTCAGCGATGGCAGCTGGCTGACGCCGGCCTTCGCGGCCGACACGCCACTCGCCTCGGGGCGCGTCATGCAAGACGGCGCACTCAACACGGCCGTCCTCGCGGTGCAGGGAGACAGCAATCTCCTCGCCGTCACGCAGACAGGGTCCAACAATACCGCGTCGCTTTTCACGTCCGGGACGCTCAATCAGGCGAGCATCCTGCAAAGCGGCGCGGGCAATGTCGCGAAAGCACAGCAAATAGGCCTGAGAAACCGATTGAGCATTTCTCAAAGCGCGTGGTAAAGTGACCTATGTCACAAGTATCGAAATTCGTTCCGCTTTTGCCTGCCTCTGCCGCGCTGATCTTTTCTGCGTCCCTGGCGGTGGCAGAGAACAATTCCGTCTTCCTGCTCCAGACGAATCCGACCGACGGCGCGCCTGGGAATACGATTTCCATCACTCAAGAGCTGGCGAGCTCTTCTTCTGTGGGCCTCCAGTCAGCCCCTGTGGTGCAGGACGGCTCGGGTAACTCGGCCGATATCACCGTCCAGAATGACGCGAACGCGGAGACGCTTTTCGCCGAAGGGATCTTGGCACCGTCGCTCGACGGCAACCTTTCGGCGCTTAGCGGACAAGGCATCGACGCGTTGGTGGGCCTGACGCAAACCGGCAATGGCAACGCTGCGAACATCGTCGTCAACGGCTTCGGAGCGCAAGGTCTCGTGGAGCAGGACGGCAACGGGAACCTGGCCGACCTCACCGTCGAAGGCCAAGGGGCCAGCGGAACGCTGCGCCAACGCGGCGACAACAACGACAGCACGCTGAGCGTTCAGGGTGCGACCGTGACGCTGATCGTTGACGGCAACAACCTCACGAACGATGTCGGGCCCAGCGTCGTGTCCAATGGCGGGACCGTGATCATCACGCAGACCCAGACCAACTAGGCGCCATGGCCCGCCTCGGTCGCCTCCTCGCGCTGCTTTTCCTTCTGCCCAACTTGACCGTGGCGGAAACGTCGGTTGTCCCATCCATCGAAGTCGCCGAGAGCGACGGAACCATCGAACTCGTCGGCAAGCTGACCGCGCTCACCGCCGCGAGCGGTGTGTCGGCAATGATGACGGTGGAGCGACGCAGCAGCGCGGGCGCCCTCAATTCGAGCCAGGGCCGTACGCTCGACCTCGCGCCGAACGAGAGCGCCAACATCGCGCGCGTCGCCTTAAACATGGTGGATGGGCAGAGGCTCTCCGCGCGGCTCGTGGTGCGCAACGACACAGGCATCATCGCGCAGACAGTCCTGATCTTGGGTGGAGAAGAGCTTTGACACTAAGACCACGTGCTGGCGCCGCGGCCCTCATGCTGTGCTGCGCCGTCTCGGCCGCTTTCGCTCAAACCGGCGAGGCAGCGCAGCCTTCCGAGGCCGCCCCCATGCCCTCCGCGCTCGTGAGCGCCTTCGCCGGAGACTGGTTCAGCTTCGACCCCGCCTCGAGCCTGGGGGGCGCGACATGTGCCGTCTCTCTGCAGACGGCGATCGGCTCCGGAGAAGCGACTGCAGAGGCGACCGGCTGCGCCGCCCCCCTCGACACCGTCACCGCCTGGCGCATTGAAGACGGCCAGATCCGTCTTGCCGCAAGCGCGGGCGATGTGGTGTCCCTCGGCGGCACCCAGTTTCGCATCTCGGGCGCTTTTGCCGACGGGGACCGGACCCTCATCCTCGAACGCGCCGCCGGCGGCGGCGACACGGCAGCCATCCGCGAAGCTGTCGGGGAATATCGCTGCCTCTTCTTCGGCTTCACCTCCGAATGCGCCGAGGAGGAGGACCTCCGCCAGCCTGTCTTCGACGCCAACGGCCAGGCCCGCATCGAGACGGTCGTCAACCTCAATGCCCGCAGCCAACCGCGCGGCGACGCCGCCGTCAGCGGTGTCATCCCCACGGGCTCGACGGTGGTTGTCGATGAATGTCTGACCGCCACGGACGGGCTCTGGTGCCGCGCCAATTTTGGGGATCAGGACGCCTGGTTCCGCCGAACCGCTTTGCGTGAAGAGACCTGGCCCATCCTCACCTTCCGCGCCGCGCCCCCTGCATAGGCGCGATGGGCATTCGGCCTCTCATTTAAAGCGCTCGAATGATCCGATTTCCGGCAAAAAATGAAATACCACAATTCCTATAGACAAGAGCAACGCCCCGCCAATCGCTCAACAGCCAAGCTCGAAGCATGCTAGCTCGCTTCGAGCTTATCGAAGGCCGGTGCATCGCCTCTCGTAGGCATGCGGACTGGCGCAGTTCACGTTCTGCCCCCGAAGCGGCAACGTTCGCAAGTCCGACGACATCATCTCGATTGACGGCACGAACCGGTTCAGCAATACCGTCGCCCTCAAATCTCGCTTCGGATCTCAAAATTACCTATGCGCCGCACTGCATGCCTGACAAACCGAGTCAAAAGCCAAAGTCGGTGTCGCGGAGTAAACGGACTTCTATGACCGCAAATGAAACTACTCTTCCCTTAGCGCTGGGACGCAGGGCGTGGCCCACCGTGTGAGGAAAGAAGCAGTGAACCAAGTCAGCAATGGCAGAAAGAGACCCTGATAGCGCGTGGGGCAGTCCCAAAACAGGAGTATAGCTTGAAAGCACAACGCTGGCAGCTTGGTGACGAAGTGCAAGAAGCCGCGAATGCCTACGATATCCACAGACTGTCTGCGTACACAAGCAAGGAGCCATCGCCCCGCGCCGAAGCTGTCCTGATAGGACAGCACACTTCCACTGACACACGTTGCGGATGAGCAGGCACTATGCGCTGAGCGACAACACTCCGTTATTGCCAACAAGCATCTCCGAATAGTAAAATCGTGCCGAGTTGCCCAATGGGACACGTCTGCATACGCGCGGTGGACACACCGACGATAAGAGGGAATGAAAGATGGCTGAAGCGGCAGATACCAACGAAAAGGAGATCGCAGGCACGCGCAAGAAGCTAACGCCAAAGCGCATCAAAAGCCGCCTTGAGCGCACCGAGTCCAGCAATGATAATAGAGTCTCTCGAAAAGCACGCAACAAGACAGCGCAGGCTTTGCTCAAGCAGATCGCATCTGGCCAAATCAAAAACCCTCAGGCGGCTGCCAAGGCATATTTCGACGCTTTGGAAACTAGAGAATCTGAGGCGAACAGCGACAGTCCAGAAGAATGATAGGCTCTTCTATTATGTTGCTATTGCGACGTAAAGCCAAGAGTTTTGAAAACCTCGGCCTATCGAATAGTGGCTCGTAAAAATACTCTTATTCAAAATCAGCCCACTCAGACTTCGACCGAGTGAGACAGGGAATGCGAAAATAGGGGCACCTGCTCTTCAAACCACCGAAACAGAGTGAAGCCTGGTTTGGGGCGCATGATGCCAACAAGACAGGCACTTAGAAGAGGAAGCCCAAGGGCGCCAGCATTTATTGGTTTTTCATAGTTTTAAATCCTGCCGATGCCAGCGCAGGGCCCAGGGAAGATTATCTCCAATGCCCCGACTTGTTTTCCACATCGGCGACCATAAAACCGGGTCATCTTCAATCCAGCGCACTTTACTGCACAGAAATTGGACTAGCTCTGAAATAAGTATCGCCTATCCAAGCTTTTTGAGCGCCGCGCAAATGGCCAAGACGCTCTATAAGCCCGCCCGCTTTTCCGAGCGAGAACAGAAATGGAGCGAGATCGTCGAGTTTCTGAGGTCCGAAGAAACGTTGCAGGCGGACGTGGCCGTAATATCGGCAGAGCATTTCAGCCATGTTGATCCAGAACTCATGGCACAAACCGTCGGGTCATATTTTCCAAGGCATGCTGTCGATGCACGATATATTTCATACTTGCGCCCGCATCCTGGCAGCCTCTTGTCTCATTATGCACAACAGACCAAGAGCGGATCTTCGGTCCGATCCCTAGACAAAATGTGCAGCTTCTTCTTCAAAACTAAATCCTTTTTATTTGCACCTCGCATTCAGGCATGGAAGGCCCAATTCGGCGATCATCTGACCGTCCGCCCGATGATCCGTAGCCAGCTCGAAGTAGGCGACGTGGTACAGGATTTCTTGACAACCGTTGCGGAAGGAAAATCGATCCAAGCCACTGGAGAAGGGCGCAGCAATGAAGCACTGACCGTCCAACAACTTGCTGCAGTGCGTGAAGTGCAGTCAGTGCTGCGCGAGAAGGACATTTTTCCAAAGATGCGAGTCTCAGTTGGCCAATTCTTGGGTTCTCAGCTGGCTCAAAAGGGTGCGATGGGGGGGGCGAAACTGCAGCTTAGTAAAGCGTTGGCTCATGACATTGCTATGCGTTTCAAGGAAGACGCCGATCAGGTCGACAAATTTCTTGGAGGGCAACCCTTGTTCGCTCATACATTGGAAGCCTCCGCTGACAATGCGACGGATAGCTTGCAATCCAACACTCTTCTAGCCTACGCGCGGAATGACTCTGCAGAAGACATTCGAAGATTATCACGGATCTTGGCAACAAGTCTTACTTCTCAAAGCGGGAAGGATTGGAAGAAGTGGTATCATCAGAGCCGCGGCCAAATGCCAAAGGATCTTCCGAATAACGAGGGATCCAAGACCGCTGTAAGCGAAACCCTTGACGACCTTCTCACGGCAATTGAGGTGGCTATTACGCCAGCGACAGACCAGGCAAATTCAACCATCAGATGATGGCGTCCAATGTGCACCTTAAGCAACGTGGAAACCCTATAGCTGAACAATCTATTGCAATGAAGCGCTCGTTTCAATTGCGGCCAATACAAGATTCAACTGATGTAGCCAGTGGATCCTGACAATCTGACCTTCTATTTGCAGACACATCTTCCTAGTTTAACCGGCGAAAATATTCTAGTGTAATGTCTGCCCCGGATGAAGCCTGTATTCCTCTCATGTCAGTGACCTGCTTCCTTTTGATTCCGCATCGGGTAGCCCAGCGCGATGTAGTGCCATTCCACACATCGATACTCTTGCCATTTCAGTATGGCGTTCGATGCTATCCCGGTGCGGTTGTCGGAGACTACCGCGCAGGGTAAGCAGCGCATGTCGGCGATGCGATCCAACTTGGGGTGACCCGGAGGCCCGATAGCGACGTACTCAAGACCGCCGCCAGACATTCCTCGCTTTAGCAGTCGATGATGCTCAAGATGTGGACCCGGCGGCCGTGTGCGAGTGAGTCCGACATGAAGTCGTACGACAATCGCTGGCTCGGCTCTTGAGGGTCGCCATTGGGGCTCTTGTGCCGATAGCGCGCTTGCGTCCGCCGGAGTTTACGAACCGTTGAAACTTCTTCGCGGTATAGACGATACAGCTTCATCTCGTTCAACTCGCATCCCTCCCGCTTCAGCAGGATGTGCAGCCAACGATAGCCGAACAGCCACCGCTCAAAGGCCAGCTCTTTCATACCGGCGCGCAGCCCGGTGCTTACCGGACGCTTCGACGACCGGCCAAAGACACGCGGACCGATACACGCCAAGGAAAAGTGGCTTCACTGCATTAAGCTTTTCTCAGTAATAGACCAGTCCACTGCTTTCCCCCTCGAACCGGGCCTCTGAAGTTAATTCCCAAAACCTTTTTCAGCGTCGCCACACCCCTCATCTGCTCGGCCAGTATCTACTTGAGCTTCGCATTCTCGGCCTTAAGGGCCTTCAGCCGCTTCGTATCGGCGACCAACATGCCGCCGTACTTGCGTCGCCAGGCGTAAAAGATCGCATCGATCATCCCGCATTTGAGGCACAGTTCACCAGCCGACATGCTCGCCTGATGCTTCCCCAGAATGCCAATGATCTGAGCTACCCCCCGAAATTCAGACACCAACATGAGCTACGATTTGCAGTCTGCTGATCTTCGACGAGAATGAGGTCAGCGATGTCGAAAGGGAAACAGCACGCGTCTGGGTTCAAGGCCAAGGTCGCGCTGGAAGCTCTGAAAGGTGAGGAGACGGCGGCCGAGCTGGCAAGCCGGTTCGGGGTGCATCCGATGATGGTCCATCAAGGGTGGTGAGCCTTGCTTGAAGGCGCGTCCGGCGTGTTCGAGCGCGGGGGCCGCAAGAAACCCGAGATTGACGAGGAGCAGGTGAAGGAGCTCGATGGCAAGATCCGGGAGCTGGCGGTGGCTAACTCTTTTTTTGGAACGAAAGCTGAAGCCCTGGGGCGGGAAGTGAGGCGCGGCCTAATCGAGCCGGGTACGTATCTGTCGATCGGCCAGCAGTGCGAGCTGCTATCGATCGCGCGCTCGTCTTCTACCACAGCCCAAAGGGCGAGACTGAACAGAACCTCGCACTGATGCGGCGGATCGACGAGCAGCTCCTGAAGACGCCGTTCTTCGGCGCTCGGCAGATGACTTGGCACCTGCGCATCGACGGCCACCTGATGAACGTGAGGCGCATCCGGCGTCTGATGCGCCTGATGGGATTGATGCCGATTTACCAGAAGCCCAACACGAGCAAGCCGACGAAGGGGCGCAAGACCTATCCTTACCTGCTCAGAGGTCTGCGGGTAGGACGTCCAAACCAAGTCTGGTGTTCAGACGTCACCTATCTACGCTTTAGGCGCGGGTTCCTCTACCTGGTGGCGATCATGGACTGGCATACCCGCAAGGTTCTGTCCTGGCTGATCTCGAACACACTGGGCGCGGACTTCTGCGTCGACGCACTAAACGAGGCCATCCACAAGTTCGGCCCGCTTGAGATCATGAATACCGACCAAGGATCCCAGTTCACGTCCTTTGCCTGGACGGATCGGCTCCGCCGATCGGGTATGCGCCACTCGATGGATGGGAAAGGCAAATTCCTCGCCAACATCTTCATTGAGTGGCTGTGGCGCACTCTGAAATACGATTGCGTGTACCTGTATGCCCGGGGGACCGGTTCGGATACAAAGGCGGCCATCCGGAAACGGATGACCTTCTACAACCACCAGCGCCCTCACTTGCCCAAAGGCAGCAATCCAGCGGCGCTGGTCTATTCGCAAAGAAATGATATCAATCAACCCGATCAGCAGGCGCAACGAGTAGCTTTGGTTGCGCCAGATTTTGTCCAATGATCAGGGGGTAGCTCAGTATTCGAAACTGATCGTCTTCGAGACTGCCATGTCCGTGTTCAGGTTGCGAAAGTAGGACGCCGAAAGCAAGTTCCGCTGCAATCGCCTCAACATGCGATGTATCGCCAGAGGATCGCGTAACGTATTTCTTGATGTGCGGATCACGCAAACGGATCAGCCAACGGGCTTCCACCGGCATTGTAGACAGCTAAACCCTCGCGAAAGTGCTTGATGGATTGGACGCAATTCGGGTTTGGAGAGGCTTCGGCGGTCATCGATGTGGGGTAGGATGTTTAGTGTACAGCTGCGTACAACCTACGCTGCGATCAGCGCTGACGCGACGATGCTCATTATTTCAATAAAATCAGTATTTGATGGTACCGGGGGCGGAATCGAACCACCGACACGAGGATTTTCAATGTTCCTCAGGCTCCACCCAAACCATCACATTCCTCACCAGTCCGTGCCGAATGTGGTCTGCAGTCAAATACTTGGACTTGCCAAGCTGTTGCGCTCTCCGTCAGTTCATCGCAATCAAGCTCACACATTTTGGCCCCCATGTGGCACCCAGCACAACGAGCGAACGCCGGATGAACCGACTGTTAACCCGGCTTTGGTACGGTCGATTTGTCTTAAATTTTCAGGGGTTGTTGGCCGTGACGTATGAGTTCCGAGGGGCTTCGTTGTTTGATGCAGTTCAGCACGCCGTAGGTCGCAACGCGCCCGCCGTTGAACTGAAGAAGCTCAACAAAGTCCGAGAAAAGTTCGACTTTTCTGCTCGGGCTCGCCTTGGCAGCGCATTGTTTGTTGGCGAAGGCAACTTTAACTTTGCATTGGCATTGGCGCGTTTGAAGGGGGTGACGCCTACATCCATTCTTGCCACTGCATACGAGGAAGAAGCTGATCTTGGCGATACGGCCTATGACAACGCCGCGAAGTTACTCAAGCTTGGCGCGCAGGTCAAAACGGGCGTTGATGCTACCTGTTTGTCAAAGACAATCGGGCAGCGTCGTTTTCGCACCATCATCTTTCAGTTCCCAAATGTCGCCTCGCGCGAAGCGCTCTACGGCCAAAACCCAAACCATGTTCTCGTCACGCGCTTTCTGAAAAGCAGCCGCGCCCACCTGAAATCCGATGGCCTTGTCGTCATCTCGACAGTGGATAGCCCATTCTATGAGGGCGCATTCAAGATGGATGACGCTGCCAAGAAAGCTGGCTTCGCAGAGCCAGACATTTATACTTTCAACCCCAAAGACTATCCGGCCTATTCTCACCAGAACACGGCTGATGAGGAGTCAGCCATAAATGAGCATACGGCTTTCGCAACTTTCGTTTTTTCAGCCTGATCTGCCTTCGGGCTTAAAGTACCTGCCTGATTTCGTTTCAGGTGAAGAAGCTGGTTATCTGGTAAACAAAATCGATGCGCAGCCGTGGCGCAGCGATCTGAAACGGCGCGTGCAGCACTATGGTTATCGCTATGATTACAAAGCAAGGCAAGCTCGGAAGGAAGACTATCTCGGTCCGCTTCCTCCGTTTTTACAGGTTCTGGCAGAGCGTCTAACCCATGTTGGTCACTTTGGTTCGGCTCCAGATCAGGTCATAGTGAATGAGTACATGCCCGGTCAGGGAATATCGGCGCATGTGGATTGCAGGCCGTGTTTTGGAGATGTGATCGCGTCGTTAAGCCTGCTTTCATCCAGCGTCATGCGGTTGGAAAACCGGAAGATCAGCCAGCAAGTCGATCTGGCACTTGAGCCGGGGAGCCTGTTGGTTCTTTCAGGTGAGGCGCGTCATATCTGGACACATGCCATTCCTGCACGCAAAAGCGATATCGTGAATGGGCAGAAACAACCTCGATCCCGGCGTTTGTCGCTCACCTTTAGAGAAATGCGCTTTGCATAAGTTCTTCATTTCCAGTCAGACCGTCGCCGGGCGCTGCATAGTTCTCCAAACCATACCCTGACACGCGGATTCTGGGTGTCTTACGATGTCTGCATGAAACAGATGCTGACAACCAAATCACTCGACGCAATGCCTCCAGCGACAACCAAGCGGTACGAGGTTCGCGACCAGAAAGTAAACGGCCTGCATGTGCGTGTGTCGACCACAGGTGCCAAGGTTTTCTAAACTTTGGTCCGCCCGAACGGCTCGCGCAGGCGCGTCAAAATCGGCCCTTACCCTGTGGTCTCCCTTGCCGACGCTAGACGCCGGGCGATGGAAATCGCCCGTGATGTCGAGTTGGGGGAGTTCGACAAGCCCCCTGAGGTTCCAGAGGCGTCGGCTGAGACGCTGGGTGAAATGATCCCTAAGTTCATCGAGCTTCATGCAAAGCCAAACACCAAGGACTGGAAGCGCACCGAAAACGTTCTGCACAAGTTCGATGGATTGAAGGATCGGCCCATCGACCAGATCAAACGACAGGACGTGAGCAAGGTGCTGGATGGCATCATCGCCAACGGCACACCGACACGGGCAAACCGGGCGCTCTCAGCGATCAAGAAGCTCATGAACTGGTGCGTTATGCGTGGCGACATCGAAACCTCGCCTGTGGCTCTCCTCAGGCCGCCTTCGCGCGAAATTCAGCGTGATCGCGTGTTGACCGATGATGAAATTCGAAGGATTTGGCATCAGAGTGACGCCGAGGGATACCCGTTTGGCCCATTCCTCAAACTACTGATGATGACAGGGCAGCGACGGGCAGAAGTGTCTGACATGCGTTGGTCTGAACTCAATCTTGATGAGGGAATTTGGGAACTTCCGGCCAACCGCGTGAAGAACGCTCGCCTGCATATCGTGCCGTTGCCAGATCAGGCCGTGGACGTCCTGCGTTCGCTGCACAGGTTCCTCGACAGCGACTTCGTGTTCACTACGACTGGGCGCTCGCCCATCTCGGGTTTCGGGCGACTGAAAGAACGCGTCGATACGACCCTGCCGGACGGAACGCCCGACTGGCGCTTTCACGATTTCCGGCGCACGGCCTCGACAGGCATGGCGAAGCTCGGCGTGATGCCCCATGTGATCGACGCCGTGACCAATCATAAATCTGGGGTCGTCTCAGGCGTCGGCGCAACCTACAATCGCTACACGTATTTCAACGAGAAGCGTGAGGCGCTTGCCGCGTGGGCGAACGAAATGACGAAGATCACGATGGAGCGTTCGGAGACGAATGCCGGGAGGAAGTCCGAGTAATCCTTGGCTTGCCAGACGATGAGCGTTTCGCGTCGTTTTGGAATAAGCTACGCGACAACTTACTCAGCGTTCGTAGGGGGATCGAAACGTCGCCGACTGGGTATCGGCTTTCTCCGTTCAACGTTTCGCTGTCAAAGCGAGTCCTGTGGTTGCAGAGACAAATTATCAATCCTGTTGAGGTTTTGGAGAAGGCACTCGCTACCGAAAATCGCCCTTACTTAGCGCATTGGGAAAACTATGGCGAAAACCCAAAACTCGAAAATGCCAATCTCATTGAAGAGCTCGCGAAGCTCAAGGCACACGCAGAAAGCCTTCGAAATTGGCTCGACGCTGAAATCAAGGGTGATCATGGGGGCCGAATAACCCACACCGACGAGATAAGGTATTACGTTGTTCAAGTAACCCTTTGGGATCTTCACGAGAGTTTTCCCGAATATCCGATTTCAAGGGGTACTTGGATACCCGAACTCAAGAAAACCGTTGGCGCCGTGCCTGATTATGTCCGGCGTGTTTTTCAGGAAACCACAGGGCAGATTGAGAGGCTCGACGGGCAAATTCAAGAAGCCCTAAAGTCGCTTGAAACTTCCAAACCGAATTGAGCTGAGCGCTTCAGAAGCTTCGCTCGAAAATCGAATCGACATCATCCATCCTCTGTCTTGTCGGAGCGCTCCTTCGCAAACCCAAACATGCAGAAGGAAAGACAAGATGGATATCTCGAACGGGCGCAAGGCCCTCGCCACACGCGCTGATCTCAAGCGCTTGGGCATCACCGTAAGCAACAGTACGCTTTTGCGCTGGCAGGCCCGTGGACGTTTCCCACGCCGCGCACGCCTTGCTGGCACCAGCGTCGCATGGTTCTTGCACGAGATCGAACAGTGGCTCGCTGAGCGCGCCGAAGAACGGTCCCGTCACCACTATGCTGAGTTCTAAGCATGGGGATCAAATTTCGCTGGGGCTACACCTACGAAGACCTCGTTCGCATGGGCATCTACTACGAATACCACGAACTGATTGATCTCGGTGAGCGCGGTTTGTTCCCGAAGCAGCCTGTCCCATTCGTTTGGGGCGCTGACGAGATCGTGGACTGGCTTGAGCTCTACAGCTGGCGCCTACCTCCGAAGCCCAGACCACACTGACATCAAAGGCTGGGCGACTAGCGCCCGTCCTCCCCGTACAATTCGAAAGGAAACAACATGCGAAATCGCATGAACCATACCGCTCGTCCTCGCAAAGGACATCCTCACGCTTTCAAGGACTATCACGATGACTGCGTCATCCACCAAAGCATGGTGGGCTTCTTGGAAAGCCTCTGGAAGGGAGCGCCTTGCGATAGCTGCTTCTTTCTCGCGACCACCAACCCTCTCGGTAAGAAGTGGCGAGAGCATGTCGTCCACGGCGACAACATCACTGTTGGCCTGAACAGGTTTTTTCGAGAACACCCACGCTGGGACTACAACCTGTACTTCTGTCCCAATCCGTTCTCCAAAGACCGCAGAAAGACGAAGTACGCTCGCCCGACACGGCTTGGTTGGTGCGACATTGATGAAGCCAATCCTTACACCTTTCGACCCGAGGCCAGCCTCATTACCGAAACTTCGCCGGGGCGGTTTCAGGGTCTTTGGCTATGGGACGGCTGGCACAGCCCCACAGAAGCCGAAGGATACTCGCGCTCCCTTGCTGACCGGCATTGTGGTGACAGTGGCTGGACGATCACCAAAATGCTTCGCATTCCCGGCTCTGTGAACCACAAGCCCCAGTATGACGAGCCTTTTGTCCGATTGGTTCATCGCAACTGGAATAGGATCAGCGACCGCCCACCTTTGCCCGAAATCGTTCGCGCGATGGAGGCTGGCGATTTCATCAACCCAGATGCACATGATCCGAAAGAGGTCTTTGAGAAGTATCGGAAACAACTTCACGCGAAAGCTCGGACGCTGATCAGGCACACACGGGTGAAGGAGAAGGATCGCTCGTCCTGCATCCATCTGATCATCGCATGCCTTCACGAGGTAGGTGCGACACCTGACGAGATCGGATGCGTCCTTTGGCACAATCCGTATTTCATCGAAAAGCACGGGTATCACCTTGATCGGCTGGACGCAGAAGTAGCGCGCGTGGTCTCGAAGCTGGAGGCCGCAAAATGAGCAGTAAGACCTCCAAAAAATCGCGTGTCGCGCGGCTTCCAAAGAAGAGACCCAACCGATCATCATCTTCGGACGAGCTGACAACTTTTTCAGCCAATGACCTACAGGCGATGGACTTCCCACCCCTTGAGTTTTTGGTCGAGGGGTTGATCACCGAGGGTCTAACGTTGCTGGCTGGCAAACCCAAAATGGGCAAGTCGTGGATGGCGCTGGATATAGCGATGTCGGTGGCCATCGGCTGCGAAGCACTTGGCGACAGGGCGTGCAAGAAGGGCACGACGCTATATTGCGCGCTTGAGGACAATCCGAGGCGCTTGCGACGGCGAATGGTGCATGTCTACGGTGATCAATCCACATGGCCGAGCAATTTTCATTTCACCACCCAGATGAAAAAGCTAGACGATAGGGGAAGCGAACAGCTTGAAAACTGGATTCTCGACCATCGCCCTAGCTTGATCATCATCGATACATTGGTGTGTGTCAGGTCGGCTTCGAAGAGAAGAACCGAGTATGAAGCCGACTATGCCACCCTTGCGCCCCTTCAAAGACTCGCAGGCGAGTACGGGATTGCAATAATCATCGTTCATCACCAGAGAAAGATGGGTGGTGAAGACCCTTTGGACACGGTGTCGGGGACCACAGGATTGTCAGGGGGTGTCGATAACATCCTGATTCTTGACCGCAGAAGCCACGGAGTAACCCTCTATGGCCGAGTGCGAGAAATGGACGATATCGACATCACCGTGGAACTCGACGATGGATCCTGGCGAATTCTAGGCGACAGCGATGCCGTGAAGATATCGAGCCAACGACGAGCGATCATCGATGTGCTCAAAAGCGCAGATAAGCCAATCGGGCCTAAAGATATCGCGGAAGCGTTAGACAGGCCTCAGGATAGCGTGCGCCAATTGCTCACAAGCATGATGGCAGATGGGGAGGTGAAGAAGCAAACGCGTGGCAAATACGAACTGCCGTGAATTGCGCTAGTGCGATCACTTTGATCACAAAATCACTTTGGCAACTCGAATGTGATGATGTGATCGAAGTGATCGACCCTCGGCAAAAACGCAAATCGGCTACGGGCTGGAAATCTCGGCAGTATACATGACCCCTTGTCCGTCCACAGGGCGCACGCCGACAAAAAAACATCTCCCCCCATCCCCCTGTGGTCACCTGTTGTCGTCGCCTTGATTGGTGTGGCCAGATACGCCTGAGACCAACACGCGGACTATTGATCAGGCTGTTGGATGCGAGACGGACCCAAATCACCGAGTCTTTTCAATCGGTCCGCATTCGGGTTTGTCTGAGTGGGTGCTTTCGGGTGCCGCATGGGTGGGTTTACTCATTGGCTGGAGTGTCCGTACTGTCATTTGCACAACCTTTACCTCAATAGAAAGCTTAACGCTGCGCTGGCGCTCATCGTCGGCAAGCGACCACGGCATTTTGGGTGTTTCTCGGGTGGCTCGACAGACTGGGCTGGCGACTGGTCGCATCAGTTTTGAACCCAACCCTTACGATAGAAATGGCGCAGCACAATGCTGCGATTGAACAACGGGAAGCCGACCCACAGGCCGTTCAAGGTGAAGAAGGACAAGATTGCCCACCACCACATGCCTTTGAAGGCATAGTAGAATGGGCCGAACAGCAGGCACCACAGGCGATGCCAATTGCCGAGTACAATTTTCTCCTGTCCGTTGAAGCTCCAAGTCGCGCGAGTAACCATTGCGATCTCCTTTCACTGATTGCAGTCGCAACAGCGCAATAAGATCGGGCAGCATCAGTCGTCAGGGTAATTCCCAGTGAGGAACCCGTCTGCGCGGCGTACAAGGGCCAGCGTCAGGCTCGGTGTGGCGTCGGGCTGGATATGTCGCGCGAGCCGGTCATACGTCCTTCTGGCTCAATACAACGCGGCCACGCGCGCCTATCGCTGCATATGCCGGGGCTTGGTTAGGGTTGTCCCTGACATGGCTGCTCATCTCGTCTTATCGATCTGCATCAGAAACCTAGGAGATCGACATGTCCGACATCATCACACTGAAAGCCCTGTGCGAAGAACTGAAGATTGACCCGCGCGAAGCTCGCGAACGCCTGCGCGCTGCCGTCAGCGACGCCAAAGCCAACCCTGAACTGGCGAAGGCAAGGAAGCCACGCACACCTTGGCAATGGGTCAAGGGATCGACGGCTGAGAAAGAAGCGCGAGGCGTAATGTCCAGCGCGAAATCAACTAAAAAAAGTTAGACGCCAACAGGAATCCAATGCCTCGTCTTCCGTTCGAGAACTAACCTTGCCTCCAAGCTTGGGTGTTTGCGTTCGATGCTCTCATTATAAATGTAGGTCGTGTCATCCCAAAACTGCGCGACGGCTTCAGTGAACTGGCGCAAGTGTTCTAAGGAAATATCCAAAAGACTGACCGAGGGTGGTTCACTACTTGCAACCCCGAAACCGTCTGGCGTTGATGGGACGGGCTTCCACAGATTGAGGCTAAGCTGATGTAGCCGGATGGCCGATTTTCCGTCGCCGTGTCGGCATGCATTTCCGAGGTGTTGAAGATTGTCTAGCAAGGCGAAACTTGGGAAGCTATCTAATCTGAGGCCACGAAGGCCCTGAAAGATCCTTTGTAGTGCATCCCAATTTGCCTTCTCAATTTTGTTTTTGAGGTTCTCATTAGGACGAAGCTCTTTGGCACAACCGGCTAAATACGCTCTCAGCTGACGCTCCCAAATTGACTGAATTGACAGCGCAAAAGCCAATTTCGTTTCGTGCAAAACATCTAGGGTATCCGACTGGATGAACATGTCTAATGGGTCGTCGCTCTCTTTCAACTCACTGACACGCTGTTCTAAGGTGTCAATTGACGGCGCGATCACATCATCGAAGTACGCCCGAATTGTTTTGTCGTGAATAGATGTCTGAACATCGGCATAGCAATTCGTCCATCTAAAAGGTGTCATCTTTTCAATCTTACTCGAAGCCGACGCGCACGTTCTTTGAACGCGACTTCACCCCCCTCAAGGATGTTGCAAACCGATTTTCGGATTTCTGCGTTTTCCAGACCACCAGACAAGTAGGTTATTTTTGGCAGCTCCCCCCCTTGTGTGGTTTTCAGCATTTGCGATGATGATTTGGTCGGCGTCTGTATTGATCACCAGATTGGCGTTGTGGGTGACCATTATCACTTGTCGTTTTGCTTTAGCCGCGATGAACAAGTCGACCAACTCATCGTTGACCGACTTTGGATCCAAATTTTCTTCTGGCTGATCGATAATCAAAGGGCGCGTGTCAGCATCGTCCAGCGCCAAATAGAGTAGCAGAAGAACAATTCCGCGTGTGCCAGGCGACAGCTTGCGAATATCGACGCCATCAAAATCGATGCCGTATTGAAGGCTGATATGATCCGTCGAATACAACCACTTGGCAAAGCGTTTGAGCCAGTTGCGATACTCGATCTCATCCGATTTGGTAACATTGGCATGCTCGAGTAAAGCAGACATATGCTCGGCTCGAAAAGCTGCCATGGCTTTGCCTACGGCTTCTGCATCGCCAGTTTCCCAAATGGCTTTGAGGTCATTGTTGACTTTCGACAGGAACGTGCCAGCGCCTTTGAATGGTGTATCCCTGCGTAGATCAATAAGGTGCTTTTCTGCGAAGGCCGCCCATCTGTCGACGTCGACCGAACGTGATACTGTAAACGACATTTTTTTGAGGCTTCCGGTAGAACCGGACAGTCTATCAAGCAAAGGCTTATAGAGTTCTGTCAGAACGGCCTGTTCTGAGGTAACTGCGCTAAATACTCGGGCATAGGCTTCGTCTCTTTCGGCCTGCAACTCTGTGATACGTGCGCGAGCTCCTTTTGCGGCCTCGAGTTTTTCATTCAAGATGGTAAGAGATGTAGTTTCTGCTGAAATCTTCGATGTGAGGGCAGAGAATTGCTTCTTGGTCACTTCATCGGCAGCAACCAGCTTTTCAAGTCGCGAGATTTCGGCCTGTAGGAGCGCTAAAGGTTGCTTGCTGAGCTCAGCACCTTCGGGGATTAGAGAGGACTCCGCAGTTGCGGGCGCTGGGGGGGTGACACCCTTCCAAGAGTCTATGGATTTTTCGCAGTTCTCAAGAAGTTGAACGAGTTGGGCGTCGACATCACCCGTGTAATCAATCCGAAACGCATCCCAATCGCCATTTTTAATCTGACTGGCCTTTCGACGCTCCTGAGTTGCTCGCAAAAGTTCAGGGGCCTTCGCTGTTCTTAGGTCCTTCACATCATCTGAAAGCCCCTCTAGCGCTGACTTTTGCTGATTGAAATGCCGGAGGTAACCGCGAACTGTTTCGGCTGCCGTTGAGAGCGCGTTTAAGCGTACCATTCGGGTTTCAGAACCCTTAACGACCAGTTTGCCACGATCTTCGTTCAGCTGCTTAATGAGCTTGTTCTTAGTCTCAATATCTGCAGATAATTTGGACACCGTCCGAACTTGTTCGTACTCGGTACTAATCCGATCCGACAACGAAACGATTGTTTCTTCTTCGCGCTCTCTGGCGTGACGAAACCGAGCCGACTTCAGCTCAAGCAGTTCTCGAAAGTCAAGTGCACCCTCCCTATCCGTCAGGGTGTGGGCCTCGTAAATCACGCGTTCGATTTCGCGCAAGAGGCCGTCGGTCATCGTATCTGCCGAGCACAAGTCCTCTACAAACTGCTGAGAAAGATAACGCGCGCGCTGATTAATTACGTCTGGATGATCACGGCCATCGAGGTATCTTGTGGTCGGCTCGCCCGCACGCCATATCGCCTTCACCTTTGCGTCCCCCAATAGGTCGTTTGCGCGGCTCAAGAAGGACGGGCTTGGCTTGGAAGCGTGCTCGCCCTCAGTGGTTTGGGGCGTAGCATCGCAAACTGAAGCGACAATATCAGCCAGTGCAGTTTTCCCAGAACCTCGAGCGCCAATAACGGCAACAAGACCATGATTGAAGCCAATTTGAGGCGTCTTCGCCCATGGTGCGTCTACCAGCTCAACTTCATCGATGAGCTGAGAAGGCGTTCCAAATGATGGTGGAGCCTCGCCAACGAATGCCCGTCCGGCAGGATCGATGCAGGCTTGCCGAAGCGCATCGAACTCTAGCCCTCCCTTGATCCATGAAAAACGGTTTCCATCTGGTCTCCCTACAGTCCGCGTTTCGTGACTGTCGCTTCCATGCATGCACGGCTTCAGCCCCCCATAGCTTGACATGAGTTCCTCGGGGGAAGCAGCGCGAAGACCCAGCCAAAACTCACGTTGCGCAACGCTACTCGCAAATATGATGTCGACGAATTTCTCAATCTCTTGCCTTAGGGTCGCATCCGCAGCTTCCTTTACGCCAGAGGTCCCGTCGTCCTTGCTGCCAGCAACCGCCACAAGGATATTTTCTTGCGCCCATTTTGACTAGTCAAACTCATCTCGAAGCTGGTCGAAGCCGACCTTAAACTGCGTTGCACCATGCTCCGGAGCAAGCTCGTCAGTAGTTTTGGAGGCGTCCGTTAGACGCCCTAAACGGATTAGGTCCTCCTTCGTGCAGTTGAAGCTTTCGTCGTGGGCACGAAACCTAAGGTTTCGAACAAACGCCTTCGCTCTCTCAAGATGGTCAGAGTCTTCAGGACTCACCATGAGGTGCATGTTCACCCACCCACCCTTGGTTGTGCCAATTCCGATGCGCAGCTCAACATTCAGAAAGATCAGTTCTATTTCGCTTAGCCGTCCGCTTTGCTTTGCTTCCCGTACTTTCTCGTAGGTATGGGTCAGGTAGTAATCAGTCACACCCAATGCCTTGATTTTCGGTGACGCGTTTTCAAGCGCACTGAGGTAATCCTCCCACGCATTTGGCCCCTTGAACTGATCGTTCATGATCGTTCCGGGAGCATGAATATGTGGTTCCCACCTGCGCCACTCAGAAACCCTATTTAACACTGTTTGGAATCCTATTTCGTTCAAGTTACTTCGCAATGCACCAACTGCCGTGGCCGCCAGAACAAAAAAACATTCTCTGTAATTCGCTGAAATCAGATGTGTTTTCAGCAAGTCACTAAGACCCTGTCATTTTTATACTAGCGGCAAGCTGGATGGGTTTCACTATCAAATGCCACCTAAAGGTGAGTTCATTGTCGTGGCAAAGCAAGCTTAGGCTCGCTAGCACTTTTGGGCGAGAGTTGTTCACAACTGACTACGATTGGATCAATGGCCCATAAACGGCACCCATACGGCACCCAAGAAGATGAGAGCACGAATGACCAAGCGGTAACGTGCAAGAATAGTCACTTATTTTCAGGGTGTTAAATGGTGCCCGGGGGCGGAATCGAACCACCGACACGAGGATTTTCAATCCACTGCTCTACCCCTGAGCTACCCGGGCACGGGGACCGGGGCATGCCGGTCGGGTGGCGTCCACTTAGAAGAGGTGGGCTTGGGTGTCTAGGGGCAAAACTCGGGTTTTGCTGGCCGTGGGCCACCGTCTCCTCGCGGCGCCTAGTGGCGCTTGGGAGGGGTGTCGTCTGCGTCCTTGATGGAGGCGGCTGCGTCGGGGTCGGCCTCACCGTCGCGGCCCTCGAGCACGTAGCGTTCGCCCATCCAGCGGGCGAGATCCACGTCCGCGCAGCGCCGCGAGCAGAACGGGCGCCAGTCGGGCGCGGTCTCGGCATTGCAGATCGGGCAGCGTGCCATGGGCCTCTCCTCAGCCTCGTCCCGGTCGCGCGTCAGCCGCGCGCAAGGGCCGGGCGTTCGCGTTTGCGCTTGAGCTCCATGTGGCCGAGCGGCGTCCAGCCGATCACCTCGGTCTCCACGCTGTCAGCACGGAAGGCGGCGCGGAGTGTCGTTTCGATCTGGCGGCGATCACGCTTGGCCAGCGGAGCGAAATCCATCGTCACCTGCCCGCCGATCCCGCGCAGGCGGAGCTGGCGGGGCAGCTCCCTGACGGCGGCCATATTGGCCTTGAGCGCGGCCGCGGGGCTCAGGTCGCGGCCGGTATCGACATCGACAGCCGTGAGCGCGCGGGTGGGCTCTATCGTCATGCGGTGCGGCCCGAGCGCGACGTCGGGCGAAAAGAGCGCGTCGATGGCCTCGAGGATGCCCGTCTCGGCGAAGGAGCCCTCCTGCGTCTCGATCTGGGCGGGCGCGGTCCAGTCGCGCCAGGCGGCGAGATGGGGCCCGTCGCCCTCGAGCACGAGGCCGTCACCCGTGCTCTCGAGCGCCTCCGCGCAGGCCGCGCGCATGGCGGCGATATCCTCGAGGATCTCGTCGTCTTCGGCGCTCGCGGCAGCGCTGCGCAGGATGAGGCCCATCTCCTCGGGCGTGCCCTCCATGGCGGCCACGGCGAGGCCCTTGAGCGCGTCGCGGCGGTCGTCGTCGCGGACCTGGCGGGAGATGTTGAGGCCCCCTGCCCCGGGCGTGACGATGGCATAGCGGCTCTTGAAAAGGAGACGGTCGCTGGCGGGCGGGGCCTTGCCAGGCTCGGCGAAGCCCGAGACCTGCACGAGGATGCGCGCCCCCGGTGTCAGGCCCTTGGCGCGGCGCAGGAATGCCTCTCCGCCCTCCCAAGAGACGATGACGCCACCCTGCCCTTTCATGGGACGCTCCACGCGGGCGGCGATGACCGTGCCGAGGCGGGGCGCGCCCACGGGATCGACGATGAGATCCTCAAGACGACCATCGACCATGAGAGCCGCAGCCTCGCGACCTTCCCAGTGATCGAGCGCGACGAGACGGCCCTTCATGCGCCCTCCAGGACGCCGAGGCCCGCGGCGCGCAGGAGGTGCGCTGTCTCCACGAGCGGGAGGCCCATGATCGCGGCGTAGGAGCCAGATATCCAAGGAATGAAAGCGCCAGCAGGCCCCTGGATGCCGTAGGCGCCGGCCTTGCCCTGCCAATCGCCGGTGGCGAGGTAGGCGTCGATCTCCTGCGCGCTCAGGCGCCTCATGCGCACCTGGCTCACGACATCGCGCTGCCAGACCCGCGCGGGGGTCTTCACGGCGACGGAGGTGATGACCTGGTGCCGCCGCCCGCTGAGCTTTTCGAGAAAGGCCCGCGCCTCGGCTGCGTCAGACGCCTTTCCGAGGATGCGGCGCCCCAGCGCCACGGTGGTGTCAGCGCACAGGATCACCTCGCCCTCGGCGGCGGGAAGCGCATCGGCCTTGAGCCGGGTGACGCGGATGCAGTAGGCCCGCGGCAGCTCTGAGAGGAGCGGCGTCTCGTCCACGTCGGGCGCGCGGATCTCGGCAGGCTCGAGGCCCAGCACCCCAAGAAGCTCGCGCCTCCGGGGCGAGCCGGAGCCCAGGATGAGCCGCGGCGCGCTCATGCCGAGCGGGCCCGAGCGCCTCGAGCCATTGCGCCGCGACGCCCCATGTTACTTGAAGCGGTAGTTGATGCGGCCCTTCGACAGGTCGTAGGGCGTCATTTCCACCTGCACCTTGTCACCGGTGAGGACGCGGATGCGGTTCTTGCGCATCTTGCCTGCCATCGTGGCGACGATCTCATGGCCGTTTTCCAGCTCGACCCTGAATGTCGCGTTCGGCAGGAGTTCCTTCACGACACCGGGGAATTCGAGCGGTTCTTCCTTGGCCATGGTCTCTCCTAATCTGAAGCCCACCCCAGAGGCAGGCGTGCCACGATATGCGGCGGCCCGGGCCGGTTTTCAAGGGAATTCAGCGCAGCGTGACGCGGCGGGCCGGGCCGCGCGCGCCCTGCTCGCCCCAGTGCGCGTGGTTGGCCTGCGCGCCTTCGCGGCGGACGCGCGCGATGGCGGCGCGGTCGATGACGGCGCGGGCCCAGCCGGGGCGGTCGGCGGCGCTCATGGCGAGGACCCCGTCCGCCGGAAAGCCCGCATCGGGCGGCGCGTAGAGCGCGGCGGCGCCGTAGTTCTCGTCCACCGCCGGGCACCAGGGCGCCGGACCAACGGTGGGGGCTTGCACGGTGATGCACTGGTTCTCGAGGGCGCGCGCCATGGCGCCAACGCGTACCCGACTCCAGCCATGGTGGCTGTCGGTGCAGGACGGCACGAGCAGGATCTCAGCGCCGGCCTCCACGACCGCGCGCGCCAGGAGCGGGAATTCCGCGTCATAGCAGATGAGCGTGGCGATGGGGCCGAGCGCGGTCTCGGCCACGGCGAGCGGCGCGCCGGGGGACATGCCCCAGTGTTCGCGCTCGAAGCGGGTCATGATCTGCTTGTCCTGTGCGAGCACCGCGCCGCCGGGGGAGAAAAGGCGCGCGCGGTTCACGGCGCGGCGCCCCGACCTGCCGGCGCGCCCGTGAGCCCCTCGGTCCGCGGCGTCCGCCTCCCGCACGGGCGCGGAAGCCGCGAGGATATGCGCCCCGTACTTCGCGGCGAGTGCCGCGTGGAGCGCATCGGCCTCGGAGAGGAGCTCCGTTACCGCGTCGATGGAGCGCTGAAGCTCGCCCGCCGCGCCCACGATCGCGGCGAGCTCCATGGCCCCGTATTCGGGGAACACGATCAGGTCCGCCGCGGCCTCCGCCACCCAGCGTTCGAGCTTCTCAGCATAGGCCTCGAAGCTTGGAAGCGCATCGAGCGGGTATGCGGCCGCGGCAATCTTCACAGCACGCGCCCCCAGAGCTGGAGCGGCTTCTCGCTCTCTTCTGCCGCGCCCACGTCCTTCCAAGCGAAACGGGCCACCGCGCCAGGGAGCTTGGCATAGCCGCGCGCCACCCAGAACGGATCGAGCGGCCGGTAGTCGGCCGGACGGGCAGGATGATCGGCAGGGCGCAGGACGCTGGCAAAAACCGCGCGACGAAGCCCCTGGGCCCGCGCCGCCGCCTCGCGCCTATCGAAGAATGCGTGACCGAGCCCCAATCCGCGATAGCCCGGCAGGAGCACGGATTCCGCGCAGTAGAAGACGTCTTCCACCGCCCAGTCCGGCGGCAAGGCGGCGGCGAAGTCCTCGGCGTGATCGGTCATGGGTGCGCCGGTGGAGGCCCCCACCATCTCCGTGCCATGCCAGACCGCCACGCAGAGCGCGCCCGGCGCGGCATAGGCTGCGAGGTACCGGGCCTCGTAGTCCCTGTCGCCATCGTAGAGATAGGGCCAGTCGCGAAAGACCGCGATGCGGAGCGCGGCGATCGCATCGAGCGCGTCGAGGAGCCGCGCGCCGCGCAATTCTTCCACGCGCAGATCCGCCCGCGTGGCGGCTGGGATCGCCTCTCGCTCCATGGGCCGCTGCTACTCTCTGACCCATGCCCGATCAAGCGATGCAACCTATTGCGCCCTTTCGCGTTCTCGACGCATGCCAGTGTTAACAGACCTTCCCCGCACGCAGTTCTTGCCGCTGCCCGACGGCGAAATGCGCGCCTGCGGTTTCGAGATCGAGTTCGGCGGCTTGAACGCGGACGAGGCCGCGGCGGCGGTGCAGTCCCTCGTGGGTGGGACGGTCCACACCCGCGGCGTGAAGGTCACGCTGCGCGACACCGAGCTTGGCACGATCGAGATTTACCCCGACAGCGCTTTCGCCTCGAAGCTCGAAACCTACGGGCTCATGCCGCTCGTGACGGGCGTCGTGCCCATCGAACTCGTCACCGAACCTTTGCACGAAGACCAACTGGGCCGCTTCGCCGAGCTATGCGATGTGCTTTCGCGGGCCGGCGCCACGGGCACGCGTGAGGGCGTCTTCCTCGGCTACGGCTTGCACCTCAACATCGCGCTCACCTCCGAGGACGCCGCCGACATGGCGCGCATCGCAACGGCCTTCGCGCTCATGGACGATAGCTGGCGTGCAGCGGGCGCAGTGGATGTCTCCCGGCGGCTAACGCCCTTCGTCTCCGCCTTTCCGCGCAAGTTCATCGATTGGCTCGTGGAGAACCCGGAGCCCAGTCTCGAGGCGCTCCGAGACGCGGTGCTCACGTATTCCGCCACCCGCAACCGCGCGCTCGACCTGCTGCCCGCTCTCGCTGCGCTGAGCGACTGCGACGAGCTCGTGCCCGGGGAGAAGCTGAAGCCCCGCCCGGCCTTCCACACGCGCATCCCCGACGCGCGGCTCGGGGACGAGAAATGGTCCGTCGCCGTCGAATGGAACCGCTGGGTCATCGTGGAACGGGTGGCCAACCACCCGAAGCTTATGGCCGCCCTGCGCACCGCCTGGCGGCAGCACCGCGCGGCGTGGTTCAAGCTCCGCACGCACTGGCCCCAGACCTTCGAACGCCTCGTCAAGCGCCACGCGCCTGAGCTGGCGGCGCCTGAGGGCGCATGACCGCGCGACCCCGCATCGGCGTCACCGTCTCGCGGCGCTCGGGTTGGCGCATCTTCCCGCTCATCGCATTCAACATCTGGCTGGCCGGTGGGCGCGCCATCCGCTGGCAGGCCCCGGCCACGCCCGACATCGGCGAGGTCGACGGCATCGTCATCGGCGGCGGGGATGATATCGCCCCCGCGCTCTACGGCGCCACGCCGCGCCTCGTGGCGCGGCTCGACCCGGAGCGCGACGCGCTGGAGCATGGGATCGTCACCGAGGCGTGGGAGCGCAACGTGCCGCTCCTCGGCATCTGCCGGGGCAGCCAGATGATCAACGTGGCGCTCGGCGGCACCCTCGACCAGGACGCCTACGCCACATTCGGCACGGAGAACATCAAGACCATACTGCCGCGCAAGACCGTCTCCATCGAGGCGGGCACGCGGCTCGCCGCGCTCGCGGGCGCACGGCCCATGCAGGTCAATGCGCTCCATTCGCAGGCGGTTGCGCGGCTCGGGCGGGGCCTCCGTGTCGCCGCCCGTGGGCCGCGCGGCATGCCGCAAGCAATCGAGCGCGAGCGCGACCCGTTCATGCTGGGCGTTCAATGGCATCCGGAGCATCTGTTCTATGCCCGGCGTCACCGCGCCCTCTTCCGGGCGCTCGTGGCTGCGGCCGCAGCCCATCGCGACGCGCGCGATCAGCTCGACGCAGTCGACAGCGTGGCTTAGCGCGGGGTCCGGCGCGCGGCCTCAAGACCCCGTGCTCTCCGTGGGCGGTCCCCACTTCGCCAAGAGCCGCTCGGAGATCTGGTCCCGCGCCTGCCGGTAGCTCGCCAGCTTCGCCTCGCGCCCCTCGCCCAGCCCGGTGGGATCGAGGATCGGCCAGTATTCAACCGTCAGATGGTAGAAGCGCGTCAGTTCCAGCGCCCGCCGCTGGCTCGCAGGCGAAAGCGCGATGACGATGTCGAAGGAGCTGAGGTCGTCGCCCCATTCCTCCATCTCGTCGAAGCTGCGCGAGCGGTGCCGCGAGAGCTCCACCCCCAGCTCCTGGCAGACGGCGATGGAAAAGCCGTCGATCTCCAGATCGTTGAAGACCCCCGCCGATTGGACATAGGCCTCCGTGCCGTAGAACTTCTTCATGAGGCCTTCGGCCATGGGCGAGCGGACCGCGTTGTGATCGCAGCAGAAGAGCACCGATTGCGGCAATGCCTCCGCCACCTCAGCCCCCGAAATGCAAGACGCAGATCAGCGTGAAGAGGCGGCGCGCAGTGTCGTGATCCACCTCCGCCTTGCCCGCCAGACGCTCCTTGAGGACCTCGGCCCCCTCGTTGTGGATGCCGCGCCGGGCCATGTCGATCGTCTCGATCTGGCTGGGCGGGAGCGTCTTGACCGCCTCGAAGTAGCTTTTGCAGATCGAGAAGTAATCCTTCACCACCTGCCGGAAGGGCCCGAGCGAGAAGAGGAACTGCGCCGCCGGCGCGCCGTCTTCCGTGGCCACATCGAAGACAAGCCGCTTCTCCCGGATCGACAGTCTCAGGCGATAAGGCCCCGGCGCGGGCGCGCGACCGTCACGGGCGGGCAGCGCAAAGGAATTGTCTTCCATCAGATCGAAGATCGCCACGCGCCGCTCCTGCTCGATCTCGGGCGTGGGGGCGGGCAGCCCGGCATCGTCGAGCTCGATATGGGTGATGCGCGTCATGCCGGCGGGCTAGCATGGGGCGTGCGGCGGCACCACCCTGCGCTGCGCCCGCGCACAGCGCCTCCCCCATGGCCGCCGTAGCTTGCCCGTGCATGCGGCGTTACCTTCGCACCCATGACCGACAAATCCACCGAAGAGAGCCAGGACCGCGCTGCCGAACGCCGCGCGAAGGGCGAGTTCGTGCGCGGCGTGAGCGGCTTCCGCCACGCCATCGGCGAGGCCGACTTTCCCGCCGAGCCCGGGCGATATCACCTCTTCGTGGCGCTCAACTGCCCGTGGTGCCACCGGGTGACACTGGCGCGCGCGGTGCTGGGCCTCACCGAGAGCATCACGATGGACGTGGCCTTCCCCAACCGCACCGGCGAAGACGACCCGGTTGGAGAAGGCTTCTGGGAGTTCGCGCCCGCCCGCGTGGCCTCGCTCACGGGAGAGGCGCTGCCCGAATGCACGCCCGAGACGGGCACGGGCGCGGGCCTCCGGCTCGCGGTGGACATCTACGCGCGGGAGGGCGGGGAAGAGCGCTCCCTCCCCATCCTCTATGACAAGATCGCCGGACGCATCGTCTCCAATGAAAGTGCCGAGATCCTGCGCATGCTTTCAGCCCATCGCGCAGCCTTGGGCGGCAGCGGCGCGGATCTCTACCCCGGGCCCCTGCGCGCGGAGATCGACGCGCTCAACGCCGATATCTACACCGCGATCAACAATGGCGCCTACAAGGCGGGCTTTTCCTCGGATCAGGCCGTCTATGCCGCGGCCTTCACCGCCTATTTCGACATGCTTGTGCGCCTCGAGGCGCGGCTCTCGGACGGGCGCCCGTTTCTCGCGGGCGCGGCCTTCACGGAGGCCGATCTCCGGCTTTTCCCGACGCTCTACCGGCACGATCCCGTCTACACGGTGCGCATGAAGCTCAATGGCGCGCGCATCCTCGACTATCCCCATCTCTGGCGCTGGCTCTGCCGGGTTTACGCGCTGCCGGGCGTGGCCGGGGCGGGCTCGCTCCTTCATTGCAGGCAGGGCTATTTCGGGCGGACGTGGAACCGCACGGTGCCGCTCGGACCGCTCCTGCCGCTGCCCTACCCCGAGGCGTATCACCACCCTGAGCTTGCGGTCACTCGTTGAGACGGTCGAGCCGCGCACGCACGCTCAGCCCGTGCGCCTCGAGACTCTCGGACTGCGCCAGCGTCTCGGCAGCGGGACCGATGGCCTTGAGCGCCTCCGGCGTCATCCGCGCCAGCGTCGTGCGCTTCATGAAATCGAGCACCGAGAGGCCGGAGGAGAAGCGCGCGGAGCGCGCCGTGGGCAAGACGTGGTTGGGCCCGCCCACGTAGTCGCCAATGGCCTCGGGCGTCCACGCGCCGATGAAGATCGCGCCCGCATGGGTGATGCGCTCGGCTAGGTCTTCGGCCTCCGCGGTGCAGAGCTCGAGATGCTCGGGCGCGATGCGGTCGGTGAGGGCCACCGCCTCGTCGAGATCGCGCACCGTGATGACGGCGCCGTAATCGCGCCAGCTCGGCCCCGCGATGGCGCGGCGCTGGAGCGTCTGAAGCTGCCGCTCCACCTCCGCCGTCACGGCCTGCCCGAAGGCCTCGTCCGTAGTGATGAGGATCGATTGCGCGCTCTCGTCGTGCTCGGCCTGGCTGAGGAGATCGGTGGCGATCCAGGCCGGATCGTTCTCGGCATCGGCCACGACGAGGATCTCGGAGGGCCCGGCGATCATGTCGATCCCGACCTTGCCGAAAACCCGCCGCTTGGCTGCTGCCACGAAGGCGTTGCCCGGCCCCGTGATCTTGTCCACCGGCGCGATGGTCTCTGTGCCATAGGCCAGGGCCGCGACGGCCTGCGCGCCGCCCACGCGGTAGATCTCGTCCACGCCCGCGATCCGCGCGGCCATGAGCACGAGCGGATTGACGACGCCGTCCGGCGTGGGCGTCACGATGACCAGCCGCTCCACCCCCGCCACCTTGGCGGGCACGGCGTTCATGAGCACTGACGAGGGATAGGAGGCGAGCCCGCCCGGCACGTAGAGCCCCGCCGCCGAGACAGGTGTCCAGCGCCAGCCGAGTTCCGCGCCGGCAGCGTCGGTCCAGCGGGCATCCTCGGGCAGCTGCCGCGCGTGGTAGGCGCGGATGCGCTCCGCCGCGACGCTTAAGGCCTCGGCCTCCGCCTCCGGCACCTTGGCGCAGTAGGCGTCGATCTCCTCGCGACTGAAAGCCAGCGCGTCGAGCTCTATCCGGTCGAATTGCGCCGTGTAGGCCCGGAGCGCCGCATCCCCCTTGGCGCGAACCTCGGCGATGATCGCGGCCACGGCCTCATCCACGTCCGGCGCGTCCTCCCGCTTGGCGGAGAGAAGCGCCCGGAACCGGGCCTCGAAATCAGACTGCTTGGTGTTCAGGAATTCCATGGCGTCCCTCTAGCGCGGGGCTTGGCCAGCCTCAACGCAGATCGGCCACCATGAAGATGTCGGAGGTCATGACATCCCCGATGAGTGCCGCATTTGGCAAAAGGCCCAGCTCGGCAAAACCGTGCCGCGCATAGAATGCCCGCGCCCGTGGATTGTCCTCCGCGACGAAGAGCTCGAGCTGCCAGATGCCGCGCGCCTGCGCCGCGGCAGCCATCGCCTGCAGCAGCGCATCGGCGGCGCCCCGGCCCTGGTGCGAGGGACACACGTAGAAAGCGACGATCTCCGCGCGGTGCGCCGCGGCAGCGTAGGGGAGCGGCAGAAGGGCGCCGATACCCGCCAGTGCCCCGCCGTCGAAGACACCCCAGCTCTTGCCCTGCGCGAGGGCCTCTTCGTGGGCCGAGAGCGGCCGCACCCGGAATTCGTCCGCCGTCGTCAGAAACGCCGTGGGGTAGCGCTCCAGCGCATCAAGGCGCAAGGCGCGGAAATCGGCCGCGTCGTCAGCTCCAAGGACCCGGCAAGCATAGCCCATCAGCGCTAGTCCGGGTGGCGCGGCTGGGCCTTCGACGGCGCGAGATAGGGCCGCGTGACGTCGCGCAGCGTGACCTCCAGCGCGTCGACCTCCACCTCGATGAGGCCGTCGCCTGCGAGCGTCAGGTGCACCGCGCCCGTGCCGCCATCCGTGCCGGTGAAGCTCACCGAGAGGAGCGAGAGCACGAGATCGGCGTCGCGCCGGTCCACACCCTGGCTCCGCACCCGGAGCCCACCCTCGACCGTGAGCACCGATTGCACCCGCTCATAGGCCGCCCCGCGCCGCGCGGCTCCGGCCTCGTCCTCCCAGCGGAAGCGATTGAGCAGCACGGCAAAGCGCCGCTCCTTCGGGCGCCAGCTCATCTCCGTCGCCGGAAAGACCGCGTCCTGGCAGAGCGATGAGATCACCTCCAGATCGGGCGCTTCGAAGGCCACGAGGCGCAGCGGCTTCTCGGCGCCGTCTTCAAATCGCGCGTCGCTCATATCCCGGGCACCCGTTCGATGGTGACACCGCAGGCGCCGAGCTTGTCTTCGAGGCGCTCATAGCCGCGGTCGAGGTGATAGACGCGGTTGACGATCGTCTCCCCCTCCGCCGCGAGCCCGGCCAGGATGAGCGAGACGGAGGCGCGCAGGTCCGTCGCCATGACAGGCGCGCCCTTGAGCCGCTCGACGCCCGTGACCGTCGCGGTGCCGCCATGGACCTCGATCCGCGCGCCCATGCGCCCCAGTTCCGGTGCGTGCATGAAGCGGTTCTCGAAGATGCGCTCCTCGAGATGCGCTGTGCCCTCGGCGGTGCACATGAGCGCCATCATCTGGGCCTGCAGATCGGTGGGAAAGCCCGGGAACGGCTCGGTGACGACGTCCACGGCCCGCGCGCGACCATTGCTGCACACGGTGAGGCCCGCGGCGTGCTCCTCGATGCCGATCCCCGCGGCCTCGAGCTTGTCCGCGAAGGCACCGATGAGCGCGCGCGTCCCGCCCTCGAGCGTCACCTCGCCGCCCGCGATGGCGGGGGCGAGCATGTAGGTGCCAAGCTCGATCCGGTCGGGCACCACGGCATGGGTCGCGCCGCCCAGGCGGTCCTTGCCCTCGATGGTGATCGTATCCGTGCCGTCGCCCTCGATGGCCGCGCCCATGGCGCGCAGGCACGTGGCGAGGTCCTCGATCTCGGGCTCGCGCGCGGCGTTCTCCATGACGGTTGTGCCCTTGGCGAGGGTGGCGGCCATCAGCACGTTCTCGGTGGCCCCGACCGAGGGCATGGAAAAGCGCAGCCGCGCGCCCCGAAGCCCGCCCGCGGGGGCCTTGGCATGGAGGTAGCCGTCGCGCAGCTCGATCTCGGCGCCGAGCGCCTCGAGGCCTGAGATGTGGATGTCCATGGGGCGCGCGCCGATGGCGCAGCCCCCCGGCAACGAGACCACGGCCCGCCCCTCGCGCGCCAGAAGCGGACCGAGCACGAGGTTCGAGGCGCGCATCTTCCGCACGATGTCATACTCGGCCACGTGATTGATCGCGGCGTGGCTCGACATGGCAAGCACGCGCCCGTCGGCCATGGGCGAGACCTCCGCGCCGAGGCTTTCGAGGAGGAGGGTCATCGTCTTGATATCGCTGAGGCGCGGCGCGTTGGTGAGTGTCACTGGCTCCTCGCTCAGAAGCGTGGCCGGCATCAAGGCGAGACAGGCGTTTTTCGCCCCCGCGATGGGAATGGTGCCGTGGAGCGCACCGCCCCCGGTCACGACGATGGAATCCATGCTACTCGCCCTCTCGTTCGGCGGCGTTCGCGGCTCTGCCCGGCATGTCGCTTGCTGTCACGTCGGCGGGCCTGCCGCCCGTCCCGTCGCCAGTCTCAGTGGAAGCGCGCTCGCTGCGCGCCCGTGCCTGCGATTTCCTGCGCGCCATATTGGCCTTCAGCGCCTTTTTAAGACGGTCTTCACGCGTTTCCGCGCCGCCTTTTCCAGCGTCTTTCGGCCCTGTGCCACCCGTTGCCATTTCTTGGAGTTACCGCAGCCCTGGCGCGCCGTCCAGCCGCGCCATTTGCCCTTGCGTGCCTTGCGATCTTTGGTCTACACGCCCGCCACGGCGCTGCTGTAGCTCAGTGGTAGAGCGCACCCTTGGTAAGGGTGAGGTCGGGAGTTCAATCCTCCCCAGCAGCACCAGCCCCCCGCCAGCCACTGCCGCACGCTTGACGCGCCCGGAAAATGCTTCATTCCTCGGGCTTCGCTGGAACACCGGGGAGGCAGAGTTATGGGCAGCATGGATTGGTCAGGTGAGGCCGCGGTGGTCACCGGCGGCGCGTCGGGCCTCGGCGCGGCCGCGGCGGCACGGCTCGCGGCGGACGGGCTTCGCGTCACGCTCTTCGATCTCGACGCCACGAAGGGCGCGGCCCACGCGGCGTGCATCGGCGGGCGCTTCGAGGAGGTCGATATCTCCGACCCCGCCGCCATCGCCCGCGGCCTCGCCGCCGCCGCGGAAGCCCACGGCCCCACGCGCATCCTCGTCAATTGCGCGGGCATCGCGCCGGCCGCCAAGACCGTCTCCCGCGGGGCAGCCCACGACCCCGCGCTCTTCGAGACGGTGATCAAGGTCAACCTCCTTGGGAGCTTCTACGCCGCAAGCCAGGCCGCCGCGCAGATGGTGGAGGCCGCGCCCATGGGCCCGGACGGGGCGCGCGGCATCATCGTCAACACCGCCTCCGTGGCGGCCTCGGACGGGCAAGTGGGGCAGGTGGCCTACGCGGCCTCGAAGGGCGGCGTGGTGGGCATGACGCTGCCCATGGCGCGGGACCTCGCCGATAAGGGCGTGCGCGTGACCTCCATTGCGCCGGGCCTCTTCCTGACACCGCTCCTCGAGGGGTTGCCGGAGGACGTGCAGGCCTCGCTCGGCGCGCAGGTCCCCTACCCCTCCCGGCTGGGCGCACCGGATGAATTCGCGGCGCTCGTGAGCCACATCACGCAGAACCCGATGCTCAACGGCGAGGTCATCCGCCTCGATGGCGCGATCCGCATGGCCCCGCGCTGAACGCACCTCTTGGAATCAGTCTGGCTCAGGCCGCCTTCGTGGCGTGGCCCATGTAGAGGATGCTGGTGAAGGGCAGCCGCCCGAAGCGCGGATCGCCGCGCCGCGTGAGGCCCCTGGGGCCGAGCCCCGTGATCTTCTGCATCTCGAGCCCCGCTGCCGAGAGCGCGTCCTTGAGCTCGCCCGGCTTGATGAACATGGCCGGGTCGTGGGTGCCCTTGGGCAGGAGGCGCAGGATATCCTCGGCGGCGGTGATGACCGCGAGCCGCGCCACGATGTTGCGGTTGATCGTGTCGAAGAGAAACGTGCCCCCGGGCCGCAGCACCCGCGCCACTTCGCGGCAGACCTGCCCAAGATCCTGCACGTGCTCGAGGACATCCACGCAGACCACGTGATCGAAGCTCGCATCGTCGTAAGGCAGGGCCTCGCCCACGCCCACGTCGTAGCGGATTCCCTGGCCCAGCCCATGCGCCTCCGCGGCGGCGATGGCATCGGCGGCGGGGTCGATCCCCGTCACCCGCGCCCCGCGCTCGGCGAGCGCCTCGGCCATGAAACCGCCCGCGCAGCCCAGATCGAGCACATCGCGCCCCTGCCAGTTCACGAGCGTGTCGAAATAGCTCAGCCGACCGGGCACCATGTTCTTGAGCGTCCGGATCCAGCGCACCTCGTCGGACCACCATTGATCGGCGACGCGATCATAGAGCTCGAGATCATTCCGCAGGGTGTCTTTGGCCATCTTTGCGCGCTTTCGGAAAGGGCAGGAAATAGGGCACGCGCGCCTGGTAGCGGGCGAAGCGATCGCCGTGCATCTTGAGGAACCGCTTCTCCTTCAGGCGCGGGGCAAGCACGCAGTAGAGCGTCCAGGTGAGCGCCACGAAAAGCTGGTCGGGCGACCAGGTGGGCACCGTCCAGAGCGTGCAGGTGAAGGCGAGGTAGATCGGATTGCGCGTGACCGCGTAGAGATAGCGCGTGGGCATGTCCGGGAAGTTGGGCGCGCGGTCTCGCAGGAGCGCCCACCAGCCGATGAAGCCCGATTGCAGGCCGATGCCGCCGTTGAGGATCGCGAGGCCAAGAAAGCCCCAGGCTGCGGCGTAGAGCGCGAGCATGGCGTAAAGCGCGCCGCCCGAGGCCTGCCACCAGACCGTGCCGGTGGGCGACCAACCCCAGAAGAGGACGAAGAGCTGGATCGAGGCGATGAGCGCGTAGGTGGTGATGGCGAGCGTCTTGGCATCGTCGCCCGGAGCGGGCGAGAGCCGCGCCAGCCAGGCTCGGCCAGGGCCGGTGAGAAAGAAGGAATGGCCGAGCGGGAATTGCAGGAGGAGGAGCGCGTTGACGGCCCAGGCGAGCCAGCCCGCGAAGGGGCCCTGGCCGAGCTGCATGCCAAAGCCCATGCAGAGCACCATGGAGCCCACGCCGAGGCCGAAGGCCACGTGGGTGAGCGCGCCGTAGCCCAGGGAGGTGAGCACGCGCGGGATAGGTCTAAGCTCTGCCATAGGTCCTGAGCTAGGGCATCCCCGCCGCTTTCAACGCCCCGCATCCCTCAAGCAACGCGCGCGTTTCGAGGACGGTCCCGCCCGCCTCCCCCTCAGCCAGGACGGCTTCGGCCTTCGGTGGCGCCGCTGCGCGGCGGGGCGCGGGACGCGAGACCTCGGCGCTGATGGGGCCGCAAAGCGCGGGGAGAGGCCCGGCGCGGGGCCACCCTCGGCGTGCGGGGCAAAAGGGACGGTGGGTGGGGCGCCTTTGCCGACAGGCAAACAGCGTCACCCCCGTCCATACCAGGCGCAGGTTAGGCCGCCCATTCCCAAGGCCGCGTATAGCTCCCGAGCACCCCCGTGACGGTCCCGTCATCGGTCGCGCCGGTCTTCTCGAGCTGCGCCACGAGCCCGCGCTTCTTGTCCTCGATGACCGCGCTCACCTTCGCGGGCACGCCTGCCTCCGCGAGCGCCGCATCGTAGATGCGTGTGATCGCCATCCGCCTCAGATCGGGCTTGAAGACCTTGCCCACCGCCGTCTTCGGCAGCTCGCCGAGGATCTCGAGGTGCTTTGGATGCGCCGCGCGCTCGTGGATGTGGCTCTCGCAATAGCTCTTGAGCTCCTCGGCCGTCACCGTCGCGCCGGCCACGAGCTCCACGTAGGCGCAGGGCAACTCGCCCGCATGGGCATCGGGCTGCCCGATGGCGCCGGCAAAGGCCACCTGCTCGTGGCCCGAGAGCGCCTCCTCGATCTCGGCGGGGTCAATATTGTGGCCGCCCCGGATAATGAGATCCTTCGCGCGCCCCGTGATCCAGACATAGCCATCCGCATCCACGCGGCCGAGATCGCCGGTCCTCAGATGCGTGCCCCAGTGGAAGAGGTCCTTGTTCTTGGCCTCTTCGGTGTAGGTCTTGCCGGCATAGACGCCCGGGTTCGAGATGCAGATCTCCCCCACCTCGTCCACGGCGGCCTCCTTTGGCCCCTCCGGCGTGTCATGGACGATCTTGACGTCGGTGTAAGGGAAGGTGATCCCGATGGAGCCGATCTTCTTGTCCCCGCCGATCGGGTTGCAGGAGACGAGGCAGGTGGCTTCCGTGAGGCCGTAGCCCTCGATGATCTCCACGCCAGAGGCCTTCTCGAAGCGCTTGAAAAGCTCCACCGGCAGAGGCGCGGAGCCGGAGAAGGCCGTGCGCAGCGAGGAGACATCGGCATCCACCGGGCGCTGCATGAGCGCGGAGATCGCCGTGGGCACGGTGATCATGAAGGTCGCGTTCCAGCGCTCGATGAGCTTCCAGAAATTGTCGAAGACGCCCTCGCCGCGGTAGCCCTGGGGCGTGGGAAAGACGACATGGGCGCCCGAGGCCAGCATCGACATCAGGATCGGGTGGCAGGCGAAGACGTGAAAGAGCGGCAGCGGGCACAGGATCGTGTCGCCCGCGTCAAAGAGCAGGTTCGCCCCCAGCCAGCCATTGTAAATCATGCCCTCGTAGGTGTGCTGCGCGACCTTGGGCATGCCCGTGGTGCCGCCGGTGTGGAAATAGGCGCCCACGCGGTCTTCCTTGGGATCGTCGAAGGCGAGCGCGGTGGACTGCGCGCCGAGCGCCTTCCTCCAGTCGTGGACCCGCGCCTTGTGCGCGGCCGGGTTCTTCGGGCGGATGAGGCCCGCGATCCAGCTCTTGGGCGGCGAGAGATAGGGCAGGAGATCGACCTCGATCACGTGCTCGACGTTGGGCGCGAGCCGGGCTGCTTCGGCGGCCTTCTGTGGCACATCCGTCTTAGGAAAGGCCTTCAGCGTCACGAGAACCTTGGCATTCGTCTCGCGCAGGATCGCGGCGATCTGCTCGGCCTCGAGGAGGGGGTTCACCGGGTTGGCGATCCCCGCGATGGCCCCGCCCAGAAGCGTCACGGCGGCCTCGGGGCATATGGGCAGCATGTAGGCCACGGCATCATTCGGGCCCACGCCGAGCCCGCGGAAGAGATTGGCGGCGCGCACCACCTCGTCGCGCACCTCGCGCCAGCTCAGCGTCACCGCCTTGTCCTTGGGGCCCGAGGTGATCTGGAAGGAGATGCCAGGGCGGCTGCCGTGCTCGGCGGCCACGCTCTCGACGAAATCGAGCATCGTGACGGGCCGGTCGCGGTCGGCCCAGGGCATCTCGGCTTCGATGCGGCGCGCGTCGTCTTTGGACGAAAACTTCATGGCTGTGGTCTCCCCGTCGGGCCGTTCCGGCCTCTCGTCTTGGCTTTGCAAGCAACGATGGGAAGAAAGCAGGCGCGGCGCAAGGTTTACCCCGCGTTGAGGTGCGTGCCGCGCGGCAAGCGGGGCCAGTAGGCGAAGGGGCAGCCGACCGCGCTGGTCGGACCGCCCGCGCCCATGCGCATGCTATTCGGCGGCGAGATCGGCGGTGAACTGGAGCCGCGCGAGGCGGGCGTAGAGCCCGCCCTGGGCCACGAGCTCCTCATGGGTGCCCATGGCTTGGATCTCGCCCCTCTCCAGCACGATGATCCGGTCGGCCTTCTTCACGGTGGCGAGCCGGTGAGCCACCACGATCGTGGTCCGCGCCTCGGCCAGCGCGTCGAATGCCGCCTGCACCGCGGCCTCGCTCTCGGCGTCGAGCGCCGAGGTCGCCTCGTCGAGGAGCAGGATCGGCGCGTCGCGCAGGATCGCGCGGGCAATGGCGATGCGCTGCTTCTGACCGCCCGAGAGCATGACGCCGCGCTCGCCCACATAGGTCTCGTAGCCCTGCGGTAGTGCCTCGATGAAGTCATGGGCCGCCGCGGCCTTTGCCGCCGCGATGACCTCGTCCGCGCTGGCCTCCGGGCGCCCGAAGAGGATGTTCTCGCGGGCAGAGCTCGCGAAGATGACCGGGTCCTGCGGCACGAGCGCCATGAGGCCGCGGAGATCCTCGCGCGCCATGTCGGTGAGCGGTGTGCCCGCCAGCGTGATCCGCCCCTCGGCAGGATCGAAGAAGCGCAGGAGAAGCTGGATGATCGTGGACTTGCCCGCGCCCGAGGGCCCGACGATGGCCACAGTCTCCCCGGGCCGGACCTCGAAGCTCACGTCCTTCAGCGCCCGTTCGCCGGGCCGCGAGGGGAAGGAGAAGCTCACGTCTTCGAAGGCGAGAACGCCGGGCGCGGCCGCCACGGGCGCCGCCGGATCCTCGAGGAGATCCACCGCCTCCATGAGTTCGATGAGCCGCTCTGTGGCCCCCGCCGCGCGCTGAAGCTCCGTCCAAAGCTCGGTGAGAGCGGCCACGGAGGACGCCACGATGCCCGCATAGATGAGGAACTGCACCAGTTCGCCCGGGCTCATCGTCCCCGATTGCACGTCCGTGGCCCCAATCCAGAGCACGCCCAGAATGCCGGAGAAGACGACGAAGATGATGATCGCCGTGATGAGCGCGCGCACGTTGATGCGCTGCTTGGCCGAGCGATAGGACGTCTCGGTCACGTCAGAGAAAGCGCGCGAGGCGCGGGCCTCGCCGGTGAAGGCCTGTACCGTCTGCACCGCGCCCAGGGCCTCGGAAGCGTTGCCGGAGGAGACCGCGATCCAATCCTGGTTTTCGCGGCTCAGCCGCCGGAGCCGCTGGCCCAGCGCGAGGATCGGCAGGAGCACAATTGGCACGAGGAGCAGCACGAGCCCCGTGAGCTTCACCGAGGTCACGATCATCATCACGAGGCCGCCCGCGAAGAGCAGGATATTCCGGAGGAACCACGAGACAGAGGAGCCTATCACGCTCAGAAGAAGCGTGGTGTCGGTGGTGATCCGGCTCAGCACCTCGCCGGTCATCAGCGTCTCGAAATAGCGCGGCGACATTGAAATCATGCGATCGAAGACCCGCTTGCGCATGTCGGCCACGACCCGCTCGCCGAGCCGCGTCACCATCCAGTAGCGGAAGGCCGAGCCCAGCGCGAAGACGGCCGCGAGCCCGAGCGCGGCCGCAAAGTAGGTGTCGAGGATCTCGAAATTCGACGAGGCGAAGCCATCCACGACGCGCCGCGCGGCCACGGGCAACAGGAGCGAGACAGAGGCCGTCAGGAGGAGCGCCGCGACAGCCAGCGCCACCCAGCCAGCATAGGGCGCGAGAAAGGGCAGGATCGCCCGCAGCACGCCCACGCGCTTTGACAGCGCGCGCTCGTCTTTGCCTGCGCCCTCGGCGCCGGGTGCTGCCGCCTGTCCCGTCTCGGCCATGCCATACCCCTCGTGCTCGGATCCGCGCGGCAGGACCGTCGCGCGGGCAGCTTAATTCATCTGGCGATCATGGTCTGGGATGGAGCGGGCAGCGGGAATCGAACCCGCACCAAGAGCTTGGAAGGCTCGTGTGATACCATTTCACCATGCCCGCCCAGAGCTACTGCGCTACTTGAGCCGCCTTTCCCGGTCAACACCCTTCACGCCCGCGCGCCGCTCAAACCGTGTAGTTCAGCCCGAGCCGCCCGCCATCGGCATAGATCGTCTCACCGGTGATATAGCTCGCTTTGGGCGAGGCAAGGAAGGCGACGATATCGCCGATCTCGCGCGCGGTTCCGATGCGGCCCAGGGGCGTGCGGGACAGGATGCGCGCCTTGGCGGCGGGATCCTCGTTGACGGTGCCGAGCATGGCGGTGTCGATGGAGCCGGGGCCCACGGCGTTGACCCGGATGCCATGGGGCGCGAGCGCGATCGCCGCTGATTTCGTGAGCTGCATCACCCCGCCCTTCGAGGCGCAATAGGCCGCGATGGAGGGGATAGCGACCTGGGCATTGATCGAGCTCATGTTGACGATCGCGCCCTGGATCCCCGCCGCCACCATGCCGCGTGCCGCGCGCTGCGTTGCGAGGAACACGCCGCTCAGATTGACGTCGATCACGCGCTGCCAGCCTTCGAGCGTGGTTTCGAGGAAGTCCTGCGGGAGCGCGAGCCCGGCATTGTTAACGAGCACCGAGACCGCGCCGTGCTCCGCCTCGATGCGGTCGAAGAGCGCCGCGATCTGATCCGGCTGACCCATATCGACGCCGTAGCCCGCTCCGCCGAGTGCCTTGCCCGCGGCAGCGGCACCCTCCGCGTTGAGATCGGCCACGATAACGGTGTGCCCGTCCTCGGCGAGGGCCTCGGCGCAGGCAAGCCCGATCCCCTGCGCGCCCCCGGTGACGAGTGCAAATGTCTGAGCCATGCTTGTCCTCCCTTCGCTCCTCGGGCACCTAAACAGGGGGAAGAGGCGAAGACCAGAGAGGCCCGCCATGGCACAGCTGAAAATGACCGCCGCCGAGATGGTGGCCGATGCGCGGAGCCAGATCGTGGAGATCGAGACCGCCGACCTCCTGGCGCGGCTGGGCGAAGAGGGCCTCGTCATCGTGGATATCAGGGACCCGCGCGAGCGCGAGCGCGACGGCTGGATCCCGGGCAGCGTCCACGCGCCTCGCGGCATGCTCGAGTTCTGGGTGGATCCCCAGAGCCCCTACCACAAGCCGATCTTCAGCACGGCGGGCAAGAGCTTCGTCTTTCACTGCGCCTCCGGGTGGCGCTCGGCGCTGAGCACGCTGACGTTGCAGGAGATGGGCTTCGAGGCGGCGCATCTGCGCGAGGGCTTCAAGGGCTGGGTGGCGGCTGGCGGCCCCGTGGAGACCAAGACGGACTGACGCGACACAAATTTCTTCGAAGAAATTTGCAAAGGCTTTTCCGAAAAGCCTTGGGCGCTGGACGCACCAGCCGTCCTGCCACGCGGCAAAGCGCGAACGGAAGACCCGCGCCAAAAATTCCTTCGCAAGGAATTTGCCAAGGCTTTTCGCAAAAGCCTTCCCGCGTTCAGGTCGCCCCTTCGAGCGGTTGGGTCAGAGCGGGACCCGTGGCACGGTTGGAATTCACCGCGGGGTCCACGCGATAGGTGTCGAGCACATCCTCGGCGGCCGGCACCATCAGCGCCGCCGCCCCCTTGCCCTCCTCGCCGAGCCAGAGACCCCAGCGCACGGGCTCGAGGATCACGGGCATTCGCTTGTGGATGCGCGCCATGGGCGCGTTGGCTGCGCAGGTGACGATGGCGCAGGTGCTGTGGCGCTCCCCGTCGCGCTCCCAGTCCTGCCAGACGCCCGCGAAGACGAGCGGCGCGCCATCGCGGCGAAAGATGTACCAGGGCAGGCGCGCGCCCTCGGGCGTCTTCGTCCATTCGTAGAAGCCGGTCGCCGGGATCAGGCATCGCCGCTCCCGCGCCGCCTGCTTGAAAGCGGGCTTTTCGACGATCGTCTCCGCCCGCGCATTGATGAGGAGCGGCCCGCCATTCGTCGTCTTGTACCAATGCGGCAGGAAGCCCCAGCGCATGGGCCGCAGCCGCCGCGCACCGTCCTCGGAGGCCACAGTGGTCACCTGCGTCGTCGGGCAGACATTGTAGCGAGGTGTCTCGGGCAAGTCATTGGAGAGCGTGGCCTCGAAGAGGCGCGCCATCTCGTCGTCGGGCAAGGTGATGACAAACCGTCCACACATGCCCCGAGGCTAGATAGGCAGGCCGGGGCACGCAAGCGCCCCGGCCTTGGTCCATAGGGTCATTCGTTTATTCGACCTTCGTGATGCGGCCGTCGAGCATGGCCGCGCCCGTGCCGTTCTCGGCGATGTACTCGGCCACCACGTCTGCGAGATCAGGGCCGAAATCGTAGGCGTTCATGCCCTCTTCCGCGAAGACGGAATAGCCATCGCCACCGCCGCGCATGAAGTTGTTCGAGGCCACGCCGTAGGTCGCCGCCGGATCGAGTGGCACGAACGCGCCGTCCACTTCCACCATCACGTCGGAGATGCGCGCGCCCACCTCGGCCGCGGGATCGAAGGTGTACTTCATCCCCGCCACCTGCGGGAAGCGGCCACCGCCATCCTCGAGCCGCGACACGCCGTTCTCCAGCGCCGCGAGCACGCCCGCGCCCGAGAGCTGGAAGGTCGCCAGCGTGTTCTGGAAGGGCAGCACCGTCAGCACCTCGCCCATGGTCACGTCACCCGCATCGAGCGAGGCGCGCAGGCCGCCCCCGTTCTGGAAGACGATCTGGATGCCTTGGTCCCGCACCCGCTCGAGGATCGCGGTGGAAACGAGATTGCCCATCTGGCACTCCTCCGCGCGGCAGAAGGACCGGTCGCCCTCCACGGCTGTGTCGGAGAACCCGATGACCTCCTGCTGCATGGCCTCGATGGGCGCGCCGAGCTCGGCCACGCGGGCCGCAATCGCCGCGTCGGGTTCCACGGAGGCATCGAGCACCTTCGTTGCGCCGTTCGAGGCGGTGACATTGCCGTCATCGTCGAAGTTCAGGATCAGGTGACCGACATATTTCGAATAGGCATAGGCCTGCACCACCGGGACGCCCGACGCGTTCAGGAGCGGATAGGCCTCCGCGCCTTCCTCGGTGTTGGAAAGCAGCGTGTGCGAATGCCCGCCCACGACCGCGTCGAGCCCCGCCACCTCTTGCGCGATCTCGAGGTCTTTCACGAGGCCCACATGGGTAAGCGCGATGATCTTGTCGACGCCCGCAGCTTCCATGGCCGCCACGTCCTCGCGGAGCGCCTCGATCTCGTCCATGAAGACGACGTTCGGGCCCGGCGAGGAGATCTCGGCGGTGTCGCCCGTGAGCGCGGAGACGATCCCGATCGTCTCGCCCCCCACCTCGAGCATCACGCTGTCCTCGAGGACACCGTTGAGCTCCGGCGAGGCGGAGACGTCGAGGTTGCCCGAGATGACCGGAAAATCCACCATCCCGATGAAGGAGGCGAGCCCCTCGGGGCCGTTGTTGAATTCGTGGTTGCCCGAGGCCATCACATCAAAACCGATGGCGTTCATGAACTCGGCTGCCGCCGCGCCGCCATAGGTCGTGAAGAAGGGTGAGCCCTGGAACTGGTCGCCTGCATCGACGACGATGACGTTCTCGCCCGCGAGATCGGCCCGCAGCGCGTCGATGGCGGTCTTGACCCGCGCCACCCCGCCAAAGCACTCGCCGGCCGCGTCGTCCTCGGCGTTACAGGTGGAATCAAAGCGATTGATGGGCTGGATGCGGCTGTGCAGGTCGTTGATGTGGATGATATGCAGCGTGTAATCGGCGCTCACCACGGAGCCCATGAGGGCGAGGGAAGAGGCAGTGAAAAGAAGGCGCATGGGGGCAGACTCCATTGGATGTGCAGGAACAATGCTGCGCTTGCCTGCCCCGGGATTGCAACACTTCTGTGAAGCGACCCCCTTGACCACGGCAGCCTTGGATTGGCATGTGACATGCCATGCTGATCTACAAAATCTTCCAGCCGGACGAGTGGGCGGCGCTCTCGGCAGAGGGCGCGACCCGCGGCGCGACGGTCGATCTGGCGGATGGATACATCCACTTTTCCACCTCCGAGCAGGTCCGCGGCACCGCTGAAAAGCACTTCGCCACGTCGGGCGATCTCGTGCTCGCGGCGGTCGATACCTCGAGCCTAGGCCAGGATCTGAAGTGGGAGGTGGCGCGCGGGCAGGCGCTCTTTCCACATCTTTATCGGGAGCTCGCGCTGGAGGAGGTCGTCTGGACGGCCCCGCTCAAGCGCAACGGCGCAGGTCATATCTTCCCCGATTTCCCGGAGCCGCTCGAGGAGGCCTGAGCCTTGCGCCTCCTAGACCGCGTCGCTCTGGCGGCTCTTCACCGCTTCGAGCCCGAGCGCGCCCATGATCTCGCGCTCAAGGCGCTGCGCGCGGGCCTCGTCCCCCCGGCCAAGGCGGCGCGCAGCCCACGCCTCGCCACGCAGATAGGCCCCCTCTCCTTCTCCAATCCCGTGGGTGTCGCAGCGGGCTTCGACAAGAACGCGGAAGCCATGGCACCGCTGGCGCGTGCGGGGCTGGGCTTCATCGAGGTGGGCGCGGCCACGCCCATGCCCCAGCCCGGCAATCCGAAGCCCCGCCTCTTTCGCCTCACCGAGGACCGTGCGGCCATCAACCGCTTCGGCTTCAACAATGACGGGATGGAGGCCATCGCCGCTCGGCTCGAGGCCTATGGCGGCGCGGTGCCCGTGGGGCTCAATCTAGGCGCCAACAAGGAGAGTGCGGACCGCGCGCGGGACTACGTCACCGTCTTCAATCGCTGCGCGCCGCATGTGGCGTTCTGCACGGTCAACATCTCCTCGCCCAACACCGAGCGACTGCGCGACCTGCAGGGCGCCGACGCACTCCGCGCGCTTCTCGCGGGCGTCATGGACGCGCGCGCCGTCACCCCCTGCCCCGTCCTTCTGAAGATCGCGCCGGACCTCACGGCGCCCGAGCTCGAGGATATCGCGCGCATCGCAGCGGAGGCCGGTCTCGACGGGATTATCGCCACCAACACGACGCTTGACCGGGCGGGGCTCGCCTCGAAACACGCCCATGAGAAAGGCGGCCTCTCCGGCGCGCCGCTCTTCGAGAAAAGTACCCGCGTCCTCGCCCGCCTCTCCACGCTCACCGACCTCCCGCTCATCGGTGTGGGCGGTATCTCGAGCGCGGAAGACGCCTATGCCAAGATCAAAGCGGGTGCCTCGGCGGTGCAGCTTTATACCGGCTTCATCTACCGCGGCCTCGGGCTCGTGGGCGAGATCACTGAGGGCCTCGATGCGCTTCTGGCGCGCGACGGGCACGCCACGCTTGAAAGCGCAATCGGCACCGACCGCGACCGCTGGCTCGCCTGAGCCCGCCTTGGCCTGTCCTCAATACCCTCCGCCGGAGGCCGCCGATGCCTCCACCCGGCCGTAGACCAGCATGAGCGTCAGGGCCCGCGCCACGAATAGCACGACGATCGCCGCCCAGAGCCCGTGATTGCCCAATGGCTCGAGCAGCGCCAGAACCGCGACGAGGTAGGCCGCGAAGGAGAGCGCCATCATGTTGCGCATCTCCCGCGTCCGCGTGGCGCCGATGAAGACCCCGTCGAGGAGGAAGGAGCCCGCCGCGATGAGCGGCATCGCCACGAGCCAGGGCAGGAAGTCCCGCGCCGCCGCGCGCACGTTGGGCGCGGTGGTCATCGTGTCGATCATCGCCCCGCCGAACGCGGCATAGCCCAGCGCCAGCACCGCCGCCGTGCCAAAGGTCCAGATCCCGCAGAGCACCACCGCCTGCCGCAGGGCCCGCGCGCGGCCCGCGCCCAGCATACGCGCCACGAGCGCCTCCACCGCGAAGGCAAACCCGTCAAGCCCGTAGCTCGCCACGTAGAGGAACTGGATCAGCACCTGGTTTGCCGCGAGCGTCACCTCCCCGAACCGCGCCGACAGGAAGATAAAGCTCGTGAAGGCGGCCATGAGAAAGACCGAGCGGATTGTGATGTCCGTGCTCACGACCAGAAGCCGCGCGAGGCGGACCGGCGCCAAGAGTCGCGCGCGTTCGCGCCAATGGGGCCGGGCAAAGACCGCGCGGCAGAACCAGAGCCCGAGCGCGGCACCCGCGACCTCCGCGATGGCCGTGGCCGCGGCCACGCCGGGCACACCCCAGCCGAGGCCGAGGACGAACCACGCGCTCAAGCCGATGTTGAGCCCGTTCATGACGAGCTGGAGCGCGAGCACGCCCCGCGTCCGCTCCGCCGCGATGAGCCAGCCGTTGATGCCGAACACAGCGATGGCCGCCGGCGCCGTCACGATGCGGATCGCGAGATAACTCGCCACCATCGCCTCCACGGCGGGCGTGGCGGGCGCCACGCGGAGCGCCAGCGCAAAGAGCGGGACCTGAAGCAGGATCAGCAGAAGACCCGCGCCCAGCGCGATGAGGAGCGCGCGGGAGAGGATCGCATCCACCTCCCCCGCATCACCCTGCCCCAGCGCCTGGCCCGCGAGGCCCGTCGTCCCCATCCTCAGGAACCCGAAGAACCAGTAGAGCGTCGTCAGGATCGCCGCGCCGAGGCCCACGGCGCCGATGGGCGCGGCCTCCTCGATCTGACCCACAACGGCAGTGTCCACGATGCCGAGGAGCGGTACCGTGACGTTCGAGAGCACAACCGGCACCGCGATCCTGAGCACCCGGCCGTGGGTCACGGCCTCCGGCGCGGCGGTCTCATGCATCCTTGCGGGGCATCACGAAATGGCAGGTGGCGTGGGCAAAGGGCCGCTCGCGGTTGTCCTGCCAGCCTTCCACCTGAACGCTCGCATAGCGCCGCCCCCGGCGCGTGATCCGTGCCCGGGCATAGGCGTCGCGCGGCAGCCCGGAGCGCAGGTAATCCACCGTGAGATCGATGGTCTTGGGCAGCCGCGGCAGCGTGATCCGCTCGGGGTCATCCGTTTCGATCACGCCTGCCTCCAGATCGTCCCAGAGAGTGGCCCAGCTCAGCGTCACCACCGCCGTGGCCTCGAGGAAGGCCGCCGTCACCCCGCCATGGAGCGCGGGGAGCATCGGGTTCCCGATGAGCTTGTCGTCGTAGGCAAGCACGCCGGTGAGCTCGTCGCCACGCCGGTCAAAGCCGATCCCCATGAACTCGAGATAGGGAATGTTGCCCACGAGCGCCCCAAGGAGCGCGTCGCGCCGCTGCTTGACGACCTGCACCTTCTCGGGCGGGCGCATCACGTACCGCGCTCCACGGTGAAGGCGCCGGTGGCCGCCGCCACGGGCTCGGCGCGATTGTCGTCGAAGGCCGAGGCACGCACGAAGGCCACCGCGCGGGTCATGTGATAGCATTCGGCGCGCGCCGTGATCGCCTGCCCGGGCGTGGCCGAGCGCATGTAATCGATGCGCAGGTCGATCGTGGCCGTGCCCACCGGCTGGTCGGGGTGGCACATCACCGCCGCGCCCCCGCAGGTATCCATGAGCGCCGAAACGGCCCCGCCGGCGATCACGCCGGTGGCCGGGTCCCCCACGAGGCGCGCGTCATAGGGCATGGTGATCTCCGCCACGCCGCCGGAAATCTCCGTGATTTCCATGCCCAGCGCCTTGGCATGGGGGATCGCCTCGATGAAGAGGCGGGCGATCTGGGCTGGATCGGCTGGCATGGGAACTCCCGTAGGGCTGCGGCGTCCTCTATTCGCATTGGGTCGCAGCTTTGCAAGCCTCGAGGGCGTTGGAAATCACGCGCCCTTGGGATAGCGTCGGAGAGGGAGGAGACCGATGGCCGAGACACGCCTGTCGTTCAAGGAGATGTGCGCGAAGTTCGACGTCACGCCGCGCACGCTCCGCTACTACGAATACATCGAACTCCTCTCGCCCGAGCGGGAGGGGCGGTCGCGCTTCTACGGACCCACCGAGATCGCGCGGATGACCCTCATCCTCCGTGGGCGGCGCTGGGGCTTTTCGCTCGAGGACCTGCGGCAATGGTTGCTGATCTACGAAAACGAGGGCAGCCAGAAACAGCTCGCGACCTTCGTGGAATATGCCGAGCGCCAGCTGCGCGAGCTGCAGGCCAAGCGCGTCGAACTTGACGAGGTGATCGGCGAGCTTGAGGGCTTGAAGTCGAGCATCGAGGCCGACCTCGCAAAGAGCTGACTCGATGACCCGGCGTCAGTAGGCACCTGAGAGGGTGCGGAAAACCCGACCCTCGAAACTCTGATCAAACCGCTTTGGCTTGAAGAAAATTGCGCGAGACGGGGCGGCAAAAGTACGAAGCTATCGCCCAGAAATTCTGACGCGGCGTCATGTTTACGCGCACGTCACCTTTGCTTGTAACATGACCTTCGAATCTTCAGCTATGCCGCGATGCGAGAGAGCTGAGAGACCCGAACCATGACCGAGACAACCATGACCATCCGGGAGATGTGCGACACCTACGACGTGACCCCGCGCACGCTCCGTTTCTACGAAGCCAAGGAACTGCTGTCGCCCATCCGCCAGGGCACGCGCCGCCTCTTCACCAAGCGCGACCGCGCACGGCTGAAGCTCATCCTGCGCGGCAAGCGCTTCGGGTTTTCGCTCGAAGAGATCCGCCAGCTGCTGGCGCTCTATGACCTCGGCGACAGCCAGGCGACGCAAATCCGCGCCACCCGCGAGGTGGCCCAAAAACACCTGGAGGGCATGGTCGCCCAGCGCGACGAGCTGACCTCCGCCATCGACGACCTGCGTGAGCAGCTGAACTGGGCCGACAAAGTCCTCGCGGACATGACCCAGACCGAAGCCGCGCAGTAAAATACGCACTCAGGGAGACCCCAATGCCGACCTTCACCGCCCCGACGAAAGACCAGCAGTTCATCCTGCATGATCTCCTGAAGATCGCCGAGCAGGACGTGCCGGGCTACGCCGATCTGGACCGAGACTTCACCGACGCCGTCCTCACCGAGGCAGGCAAGCTCGCCGTGGAGGTACTTCATCCGCTCAACGCCACGGGCGACAAGGAAGGCTGCCGGCTGGAAAACGGCGTCGTCCGCGTGCCCGCGGGCTTCAAGGAGGCCTATGACCAGATGGCCGAGGGCGGCTGGATGGCCATGGACATCCCCGAGGAATACGGCGGTCAGGGCCTGCCCTACATCATGCACACTGCTGCCATGGAGCCCATGGTGTCGGCGAACATGGCCTTCAACATGTATCCGGGGCTCTCCCACGGGAACATGGCCGCGATCCTCGCCAACGGCACCGAGGAGCAGAAGCAAACCTACCTGCCCAAGATGTCCACTGGCGAATGGTCGGGCACGATGAACCTCACGGAGCCCCATTGCGGCACCGATCTCGGCCTCATGCGCACGAAGGCCGAGCCCCAGGACGACGGCACCTACAAGATCTCCGGCCAGAAGATCTGGATCTCCGCCGGTGAGCACGAGATGGCCGACAACATCATCCACCTCGTGCTGGCCAAGATCCCCGGCGGCCCCGAGGGCGTGAAGGGGATCTCCCTCTTCATCGTGCCGAAATTCCTCGTCAACGAAGACGGCTCGCTGGGTGAGCGGAACTCGCTCTCCTGCGGCGGCCTCGAAGAGAAGATGGGCATCCACGGCAACGCCACCTGCGTGATGAACTATGACGGGGCCACGGGCTACCTCATCGGCGACGCGCACAAGGGCATGCGCGCCATGTTCATCATGATGAACGAAGCACGCCTCGGCGTGGGCCTCCAGGGCTTCGCGCAGGGCGAGATCGCCTACCAGAACGCGCTGGGCTTCGCTCAGGACCGCATCCAGGGCCGCGCCGTCACCGGCGCCGAGGCGCCCGAGAAGGCCGCAGACCCGATCATCGTGCACCCCGATGTGCGCCGGAACCTGATGGACCAGAAGAGCTTCGTGGAAGGCGCCCGCGCGCTGACATACTGGGGCTCGACCATGCTCGACCGCGCCCACAGGCTCGAGGACAAAGAGGCCGAGGACATGATGAGCCTGCTCACGCCGGTGATCAAAGGCTTCCTCACCGACAAGGGCTTCGAGACGGCTGTGAACGCGCAGCAGACGCTGGGCGGCTCGGGCTTCACCCAGGAATGGGGCCTCGAGCAGTTCGTCCGCGACGCACGGATCACGATGATCTACGAGGGCACGAACGGCGTGCAATCGCTCGACCTCGTGGGCCGCAAGCTCGGCATGAACGGCGGCAAGACGGTCATGGCCTTCTTCGACATGGTCAAGGACTTCATCAAAGAGAACGAGGGCAATGAGGCGCTGAAGCGTGACTTCCTCGACCCGCTCAAGGCGGCCTCGAAAGACCTGCAGGCGGCGGGGATGTACTTCATGCAGGAAGGCATGAAGAACCCCAACAATGCGCTCTCGGGCAGCTACGACTTCATGCACCTCTTCGGTCACGTGGCGCTGGGCCTCATGTGGGCGCGGATGGCCAAGGCCGCCCACGAGGCGCTCGAGGGCGGTGCCTCCGACACCGAATTCTACGAGACGAAGCTCGCCACGGGCCGCTACTACATGGCGCGCCCGCTGAAGATGACCGGCACCCACCTCGCACGCATCCAGACCGGCGGCGACACGGTGATGGCACTGAAGGCCGCGAACTTCTAAGCAGGGACAAGGTCACTCACGGGACGAAAGGCGCGGCGCTCCTCCACGGGCGCCGCGCTTTTCTGTTCTAGGAGGCCGGATCGCGCCTCGCCACCGATCGCGCTCCACATGGGCGCCGCGCTTTTTCCGAGAACGGGCCCACCCACCTCCCTTCCGCGCCAGCTTACGCTGGCTTGAACCTTCGGTGGCGCGCTGCGCGCGGGGCGCGTGTGGCTGCCAGTGGCCTCCGCCGGCCAAGGATCGGTTCTCTCGGAAAGTTAGGCGCGGCGCTCCGCCGGGGAAGCGCCGCGCTTTCACGAACGGCCCGTCGGGCGCGCTGCTGCCGCCTCTCGTGTGGGCGGCGACCAACGGACCCTCCGGGGGGAGTTTTTATGGCCAATGGAAGGGCGGGACCGCACAAAGAGGTCCACTCCGCTGCCAGACGCTGGGGCACTCTCGTGCATCGCATGGGGCAGCGGAGCTTCCACTGGCAGGGCCATCGACTCTCCAGCCTGTACCCTGCACACATGCTCGTTGAACGTGGTTAACGAACCGTTACCCGCTTCCTTTGGCCTCAAATACTCCACGGGGGTCGCCATTGTGTGCGCCCGTGGTTCAAGCAACACTGGCGACGGGGTGCGGAACCCGCGGTCCCTCAAGTGAAATCAGGAGCGCATCCATGACCCTCAGACTCCACTGCTTCGGCGAGAGCGGAAACTCCTACAAGGCGGCGCTCGCGCTCGAGCTCGCGGGGCTCGACTGGGAACCCGTGAAGGTGGATTTCTTCGGAGGCGCCACCCGCGACGACGGCTACCGCGACTTCAATGTCATGGCTGAGGCGCCCGTCCTCGAGGATGGCGAATTCCGTCTCACGCAATCGGGCGCGTTTCAGCAATGGGTCACCGACCGGACCGGCAAGCACGGCGGCGCGGTGGGCGACAAATACGACGTGCTCCGCTGGGTGCTCTGGGACAATCACAAGCTCTCCTCGCAGGCGGGCATGCTGCGCTTCCTGATGAATTTCCTGCCCGAGGAAAAGCGGCCCGCGGAGGTCATCGCCTTCACCCAGGGCCGCCTCCGGGCCGCCTACACCACGCTCGAGGCCCATCTTGCAGGGCGCGACTGGATCGTAGGCGACGGGCTCACAAATGCCGACATCTCGGCCTGCGGATATCTCTTCTACCCGGAGCCCTTCGGCTTTGACCGCGCGGACTGGGCAAATATCGACCGCTGGCTCGCGCGCATCGCGGCGCTCCCGGGCTGGAAACACCCCTATGATCTCATGCCCGGGCATCCGAGCGACCGCGCCTGAGCGCATGCGGGGCTCAAATCGGCCGAAAGCCGCGCTTCGTAACGCCACGTGACGTTCGCGTCACCCTGCGAAAGCCCTTAGGTTGGTCGCAATTCACGCTGCCTGCGGCGGGCCCTCCCCCGCGGTGCTCAAAGGAGAGGTTCATGACCACCGACGCCTATATCTACGACGCCGTGCGCTCCCCGCGCGGCAAGGGCCGCAAGGACGGCGCGCTGCACGAAGTCACGTCCGCGCGGCTGTCGATCCAGATGCTCAACGCCATCAAGGCGCGCAACGGGCTCGAGGGCCACTGCGTCGAGGATGTGATCTGGGGCAACGTCACGCAGGTCATGGAACAGGGCGGCTGCCTTGCGCGCACGGCGGTGCTGGGCTCCGACCTCGATGAATCGATCCCCGGTCTCTCGATCAACCGGTTCTGCGCGAGCGGAATGGAGGCGGTGAACCTCGCCGCGAACCAGGTCCGCGCCGAGGCGGGCGAGGCCTATATCGCTGGCGGCGTGGAGATGATGGGCCGCGTGCCCATGGGCGCCGACGGCGCCGCCATCGCAGCAGATCCCAGCCTCGCCATGGAGCAGTACTTCGTGCCCCAGGGCATCGGGGCCGACATCATCGCCACCGAGTACGGCTTTTCCCGCGACGACGCGGATGCCTTCGCCGTCGAAAGCCAGAAGCGCGCCGCGCAGGCCTGGGACGAGAACCGCTTCGAGAAATCCATCATCACCGTGCGCGACCAGAACGGCCTGCCGATCCTCGCGGAGGACGAATACATCCGCCGCGGCACCGATATGCAGTCGCTCGGCGCATTGAAGGCCGCGTTCAAGGAGCAGGGCGAGGTCATGCCCGGCTTCGACAAGGTCGCGCTCATCAAGTACCCCCATCTTGAGCGGGTGAACCACATCCACCACGCCGGGAACTCCTCGGGCATCGTGGACGGTTCCGCGGCCGTGCTCATCGGCTCCAAGGAGTTCGGCGAGAAGTGGGGCCTCACGCCCCGCGCGCGCATCCGCTACACGGCCAAGATCGGCTCGGACCCCACGATCAACCTCACCGGCCCCGTGCCCGTCACCGAGAAGCTGATGGCCGAGACCGGGCTCAAGGTTTCCGACTTCGACCTCATCGAGGTGAACGAGGCCTTCTCGTCGGTCGTCCTTCGCTTCATGCAGGCTTTTGAGGCCGACCACGACAAGATCAACGTCAACGGCGGCGCCATCGCCATGGGCCACCCGCTGGGCGCCACGGGCGCGATCATCATCGGCACGCTCCTCGACGAGCTGGAGCGCCAGGACAAAGAGATCGGCATGGCCACGCTCTGCGTCGCCTCCGGCATGGGCGCGGCCACCGTGCTCGAGCGCGTCTGATCCCAGGGAGAACAGGAAATGTCTGATTTCAGCATGAACGTGGGCGACGACGGCGTCGCCATCATCACCTGGGACACCCAGGGCAAATCCATGAACGTCATGAACGAGCAGGGCTTCCGCGATCTGGAGGCGCTGATCGACACCGTGCTCGGCGACGACGCCATCAAGGGCGCGGTCATCACGTCGGGCAAGGAAGGCACCTTTGCCGGGGGCATGGACCTCAACATCATCGCCAAGATGAAGGAGATGGCCGGGGACAACCCCGCCGAGGGACTCTTCAACGGCATCATGGATATCCACCGACTGCTCCGGAAAATTGAGCGCGCGGGGATGGAGCCGAAGACCAACAAGGGCGGCAAGCCCATCGCGGCCGCGCTCCCGGGCACGGCGCTCGGCATCGGGCTCGAGCTGCCCATGGCCACGCACCGCATCTTCTGCGCGGATAACCCGAAGGCCAAGATCGGCCTCCCGGAGATCATGGTGGGCATCTTCCCCGGCGCAGGCGGCACCACGCGGGTGAGCTGGAAGCTCGGCCCCATGGCGGGCTCGCCGATCCTGCTTCAGGGCAAGCTGCACGCACCCGCGCAAGCCAAGGGCGTGGGCCTCATCGACGAGGTGGTCGACGATCCGGTGCAAGCGGCTCGCGAATGGGTGCTTTCCGAGCCCAAGATCGTGAAGCCCTGGGATGAGAAGGGCTACAAGTATCCCGGCGGCGCGCCCTACCATCCGGCGGGCTTCATGACCTTCGTGGGCGCCTCGGCCATGGTCAACGCCAGCACGAACGGGGTCTATCCCGCCGCCAAGGCGCTCCTGTCCGCGGTCTACGAAGGCGCGATGGTGCCCTTTGACACTGCGCTCAAGATCGAGGCGCGCTGGTTCACCAATGTGCTCATGAACCCGTCCTCGGGCGCCATGATCCGCTCCCTCTTCATCAACAAGGAAGCGTTGGAGAAAGGCGCTGTGCGCCCCGACGTGCCGGACCAGAAGGTGCAGAAGATCGGCGTCATGGGCGCGGGCATGATGGGGGCAGGCATCGCGCTCGTCTCCGCGCAGGCGGGCATGGAAGTCGTGCTGATCGACCAGCAGCAGGAGAGTGCCGACAAGGGGAAAGCCTATGTCGAGGACTACTTCTCCAAGGGCGTGAGCCGGAAGAAAATCACCGAGGAGAAGAAGACCGCCGCCATGGGCCTCATCACCGCCACGACCGATTACGCCGCGCTCGAAGGGGCCGACCTCATCATCGAGGCCGTGTTCGAGGATCCCGGCGTGAAGGCGGAGGTGACGAAGAACGTACTGAAGGTGGTCGGCCCCGACTGCATCTTCGCCACCAACACCTCCACGCTGCCCATCACCGAACTCGCTAAGGCCTCCGACACGCCGGAGAACTTCATCGGCATCCACTTCTTCTCCCCCGTGGAGAAGATGATGCTCGTGGAGATCATCAAGGGGAAAGAGACCGGCGACCGGGCGGTGGCCAAGGCTCTCGATTACGTGCGCCAGATCAAGAAGACGCCCATCGTCGTCAACGACGCGCGCTTCTTCTACTGCAACCGCTGCATCATCCCCTACATCAACGAAGGCATGCGCATGGTCATGGAGGGCGTCGCGCCCGCGCTCATCGAGAACGCCGCGCGCCTCGTGGGGATGCCGCTCGGCCCGCTCCAGCTCGTGGACGAGACCTCCATCGACCTCGGCGTCAAGATCGCCAAGGCCACGAAGGCCGCCATGGGCGCGGAGTACGACGACGCCGTGGACGAGATCCTCTTCTGGATGGCCGACGAAGGCCGCTTGGGCAAGAAGTCCAACGCGGGCTTCTACGAGTACGACGAGCGCGGCAAGCGCACGGGCCTCTGGTCCGGGCTCGCGGCCAAGTACCCGGTCGCCGAGGAGCAGCCCGACCTGCTGGAGGTTCAGCACCGCCTGCTCATGATCCAATCGCTCGAGGCCGTGCGCGCGCTCGAGGAAGACGTGCTCATGGATATCCGCGAGGGTGATGTGGGCGCGATCTTGGCCTGGGGCTTCGCGCCCTGGTCCGGCGGGCCGCTGTCCTGGCTCGACATGATCGGCGCGGCCTACGCCTCCGAGCGGACGGCAGAGCTCACGGCCAAGTTTGGGCCCCGCTTCGAGACGCCCGCGCTCCTCAAGGACCTCGCCGCCAAGAACGACACGTTCTACGGCCGCTATCAGCCCGCCATCGCGGCCGAGTAAGCGACAGACGCAAAAGAAGAGGCCCCGCCGGAGCGATCCGGCGGGGCCTTTTTCATGTCTGGCTCTCGCGGGGGCTCAGGCGGCTTCCGCGCGCCCTGTCCCCAGCGCCTCGACCATGAGCCGTGCCACGGCCTCCGCCGATTGCGGGTTCTGCCCGGTCACGAGGCGGCCGTCGCGCACGGCAAACTCTTCAAAGACACCGCCATGCTCGAAGATAGCGCCCTTGGCGCGCAGCTCGGTCTCGAGGAGGTAGGGCACCGCCTCGGTGAGACCCACGGCCTCTTCCTCGGCATCGGTGAAGCCGTTCACGCGCCGCCCGGCGACAACCGGCTTGCCCTCACCATCCACCGCCTCGATGAGCCCCGCAGGCCCGTGGCAGACCGCGCCCAGTACCGCGCCGCCCTGCCAGGCCGCGGATGTCAGCGCCGTGAGGTCCGCGCTCTGGCGGAAATCGAACATCGTGCCGTGGCCACCCGGCAGGAAGACGGCCGCGTAATCCCCGGCCTTCGCCTCTGAGACCGGCGTCGTGGTTTGAAGCGCGGCCATGGCGCCATCGTCGGCCATGAAGCGCGTGACAGCGGCGGGGCGCTCTGCGGCATCTTCGGCGATGGAGCTCGGGTCCACCGGGGCCTTGCCGCCCGCGATGGAGGCGAAGTCCACCGCGTAGCCCGCGTCGCGCAGCGCCCAGTAGGGAGCCGCCATCTCATCCATGTAAAAGCCGGTCTCGCGCGTCTCGCCGCCGGCCTCGAAGCCGCCGCAGGACGTGAGGACGAAGAGGATGCGTTCGGTCATGGAGATCACTCCTTTTGTCTCGTGCTCTGCCCGACGCGAAGATCCGCGACGCGGGCCGTGGGCACCCAACGGATGACAGCGGGAGCGGTTCCTCCTCGGAAGCGGAGTGTGAGGCGACGAGGCGTCAAGCGAGCGCGAGAGATCATGACCGCCCCGCGCGAGGCGTCCCAGGGGGCTCAGGCCGCCAGCACTTCCCGGGCGTGCAAGTCCTCCACTACGGCCCGCGCTTCCGCGCGCTCGAGCGGGAGATAGGCCACCTCGCCATGGATGTAATCGAGGATGCCGGCGTCGGATTGGCAGTGCAGCAGCGCCCCGTCCCCGGCATAGATCACCTCGTCCTGCTCGAAATGCAGCACGATCACGAGATGCGGCGCCCTTGGCGTGACGCGCGAAATCCCCTTCCAGCCCGCGAGCATCTCCACGGTCAGAAGCGCGAAGGGATCGCCCGTCATCTGCTCCGCGAGATCGCTCTCCACGAGCACAAGCTGATTGGGCAGCATCAGGAGACGCTCGCTGTTGCCCAGCGCGTAAGCCGGCACTTCGAAGGGCGCGGCGTGGTCGGGGCAGCTCGCATGATCGGGCCAGTTGAGCACGCGCTCGATCCCGGTGACCCGCTGAAAACCATTGTCGAATGTCAGCACCTCGTCGCCCACGGCGATGCTCTCGGCCACGCGCCAGCCGCCGGGCGTGGCCACGCGGGTGCTGTGCAAAAGACCCGAGCGGCGATTGATCGGAAGGCTGTCCGCAGGCGGACCGGAAGGCTCGAGGGCCTCTTTCAAATCGAACATGTGTCCATCCCCATGAACATGTGCTTGGCAGCGGGCGCCACGGGCAGTCGAAGCACCACCCCGGCAGGATGCGGGCGCGCCGGGGCCAGCTTTGGGGCAGCGCGCGGCAAGAATGGGGCATTTTAAGAAAAGTTAGCGTCAAATGCGTGGCGGCCGCGCGATTGTTTCCAGCTGCGCCTCAATCTACCCGTCAAAGCGGTAGCCGAACCGCGCGATATCGGTGGCGCAGAGCTCTGCGACACGCTCTGATTCGGCGTCTGAATAGGCCGTGCGGTAGTCCGCGGGGCGATCCGAGCGGTTCTCGTGGGGAAGGTGCACGCGGAAGCCCAGATGCGCCTCGAGCGGCGCAACGTCCTCCACGAAATGCTCCAACCGTATGAAAAAACTGCACCTTTCGCGCCCTTCTGCGTCAGTGACATAGCGCGCATAATCCGAAGCGGCGAGCGAGGCAGCAGTGTGCGGATGAGCGAGGAAGGCGCCGAAGTCGAGCGACTTCGCCAGCGTCACCGCTTCATGCTCGAAGCTCTGGGCCCGCAGCCAGTGGTAGTAGCTCACCATGCGATCCCACGGGTTCCGCACCAGCGTGAAGACGACCAACGCGTCGAGGTCATCCGCCCCGAGCCAGCCGTCGAGATCGCTGAGCATGGAGTGCTTCCAGACCCGCCCGCGGGCCGGCAATCCCTTCAGGCGCTGGCGCCTGCGTCGGGCCTTGGGTGTGTCCCCGGCCATGATGTCGCCCGGTTTTGCCCTTGCTTCCAATGCCATGGCAAGCGAGGTGCCGCCCGTCTTGGGGATGTGGACGAAGAGGTATCCGCGTTCGGGCGAGTAGATCACGCCCGGTCTCCCCGCCAGGCGAGCGCCGCCCCCGAGACAAGGAGAAGCGCGATCCCCGAGAGGCCGAGCGGCCCGATCTCGTGCCCCCAGATGGCGAAGCCCACGGCGGCGGCCACGAGGAGCACGCTGTATTCAAAAGCCCCGACGAAGGCTGGAGCGGCAAGCTGGTAGGCCCGCGCGAGCAGCGTCACGGAGACGAGCGCCACGAGCGCCTGGGCAAAGCAGAGCGCGAGCACATGAGGCGGCACCGACACCCACCCTCGGCTCAGGTAATCCGTGCTCTCGGGATCGAGAAACGGCAGCGCCAGAAGCCCCGCCAGCCCGATCATCGCGAGATAAACGGAGACCAGCGTCCACGCGCTTTCCTGCCCCGTCCAGGACCGCGTGACCTTGCCCGTCATGCCGTAGAAAAATCCCGCGAGAAGCGGCCCCAACGCCAGCCAGCCAAGCTCTCCCGGGTCAGGCTGAACCACCGCGAGGCAGCCGAGAAATCCCAGGATGATCCAAGCCGCGGTGGGTCCATCCACGGCTCGCCCCTGCGCTCGGGTCATGAGCATCACCCAGAGCGGCGCGGTGAAGACCCCCGCCAGCGACTGCGCCACGGAGAGAAAGCCCACGCTCGCGAAGTAAAAGCCCATGGCGACCGTCAGAAGGGCCGACCGGCCCAGCACGCCCCATGGATTGACGGGCCAGAGGCGCTGCCGCGTCCAGATCAGGACGAGGGGCATGAGCGCCAGCGCCATGCCCGAGCGCACCACCTGAAACTGCGCGAGCCCCATATGCGCGGCCACCTCGGGCATCGCATTGTCGCCCACTCCGATGAGCGCCATCCCCGCGACAGCGAGCCCCGCCGCCTTCAGCCCATCGGGCGCGCTTAGGCGCGGAAGCTCGTCGAGACTGGCCATGCCTCTCCCTTGCCCCTTTGCAATCAGCCGCGCACGCCCCATAACGACAGCCCAAACGGGAGGAAGCGACATGGGCTGGATGCAGGACGAAGTAGGCTTGGAAAAGCGCGCGGCGAATTTCGTGCCGCTGACGCCGCTCTCCCATCTGCGCCGTGCGCGCGAGGTCTTTCCGGAGCGTACCGCGCTGATTTACGGAGATCTTTCGCTGACCTACGCGGAGTACCATGACCGCGTGAGCCGCGTCGCTTCGGCCCTCGCGGCGCGCGGCGTGAACCCGGGCGACGTGGTGGCCACGATCCTGCCCAACGTGCCCGCGCAAGTGGAGGCGCATTTCGCCGTCCCCGCCACGGGCGCGGTGCTCAACACGATCAACATCCGCCTCGACGTGGCCACCGTGGCCTACATCTTCGATCACGGCGCGGCCAAGGTCGTGCTGGTCGACACGCAGTTCATGGACCTCGCCGAGGCCGCCTGCGCGGCCATGGAGGGCGCGGCCCCCCAGATCATCGAAGTGCCGGACGCGGCGGCGGGCCATCCCGCCACGGGCCGCCACCCGACCTACGAGGACCTCATCGCGGAGGGAGACGCCGACTTCGCCTGGGTGATGCCGGAGGATGAATGGGAGAGTCTCGCGCTCAACTACACCTCGGGCACGACGGGGCGGCCCAAGGGTGTCGTCTACCATCACCGCGGCGCCTACCTGATGACGATGGGCACGGTGATCTCATGGCGCATGACCCTCCTCCCCCGTTACCTCGCCATCGTCCCGCTCTTCCATTGCAATGGCTGGAACCATTCGTGGATGATGCCCGTCCTTGGCGGGGCTGTCGTGTGCTGCCGTGATATCACTCCGGGCGCGATCTACGATGCCATCGCCGATCACGGGGTGACGCATTTTGGCGGGGCCCCGATCGTGCTCAACATGATCGTCAACGCGCCCGAAAGCGCGCGCCGCCCCTTTGATCACACCGTGGAAGTCTTCACAGCCGGTGCGCCGCCCGCCGCCGCCACCCTCGCCGCCATAGGCGATCTGGGCTTCAACGTGACCCAGGTCTACGGGCTCACCGAGACCTACGGCCACGTCACCGAGTGCCTCTGGGACACCGCCTGGGACACGCTCCCGCAGGCCGAAAAAGCCGCGATGAAGGCTCGGCAGGGCGTGGCCTTCCCGATGATGGAGGGGCTCGACGTGGTGAGCTCGGACGGCACCCCCATCCCACGCGACGGCGAAGCAACAGGCGAGATCGTGATCCGCGGCAACGCAGTCATGAAAGGCTACTTGAAGAACCCAGAGGCCACGGAAGAGGCCTTTGCCGGGGGGCATTTCCATTCTGGCGACATCGCCCTCAGGCACCCCAACGGCTACGTCCAGATCGCCGACCGCGCCAAGGACATCATCATCTCCGGCGGCGAGAATGTCTCTTCCGTGGAGGTCGAGGGCGTGCTCATGCATCACCCCAACGTCTCCCTATGTGCCGTCGTCGCGAAGCCCGACGAGAAGTGGGGCGAGGTGCCCTGCGCCTTTGTCGAACTCAAGGACGGCAAGGAGGCCAGCGCCGAGGAGCTCATCGCCTTCGCCCGCGAGCGGCTCGCGGGCTTCAAGACTCCGAAGCGCGTGGAATTCATGGAGCTGCCCAAGACCTCCACCGGCAAGATCCAGAAATTCGAGCTGAGGAAAGTGGCCGCGGACCTCGCCTAGGCCCGTGGGACGGCGTTTGCCGGACGCGCGCGCATCGGCTATCTTCCTTGGAAACAAGGCAGAGCAGCCACTCACATGACAGCCCTCAAGGAATATGTCCGGCTCGAGACATCCGGCCTCTGGCGCGCTGACGCGGAGGCGCAGCTGCGCGAGGTGGTCGTGTCCTTCGGCGATGCGACGCTGGTGATCTCCGACACCGCCGGTCGCCCGCTCACGCATTGGTCGCTGGCGGCGGTGGACCGCGTGAACCCGAAAGACCTCCCCGCCCTGTTCGCGCCGGCCGTAGGGGAAGAGACCGAGACCCTCGAAATCGAAGATCCGCACATGATCGACGCCATCGGGCAGGTGCAGCGCGCCATCCAGCGCGCGCGGCCGAAGCCCGGGCGCTTGCGCTGGGCGATCCTCGCCGTCACGACGGCCACCCTCGCCTGGCTCGGCGTGTTCTGGCTCCCCGGCGCGGTGAAGGAGCACACGCTGCGCGTGCTGCCCGAGGTCAAGCGCGAGGAAATCGGGCGACAGCTCTTAGCCGAGACGGCGCGCATCGCGGGCCAACCCTGCGCCGATCCATTTGGCACGGCCGCGCTCCGACGGCTCGAAGCGCGCGTGGCGCCGGAGGCCACGCTCCATGTCCTGCGCGATGGTCTGCGCTCCACGGCGGCGCTGCCCGGCGGGCAGATCCTCATCGGGCGCGCGGTGATCGAAGATCACGACGATCCCGCGGTGCTGGCGGGCTATGTCGTGGCGCAGATCGCCCGGGCGGAGGTCCATGATCCCTTGGGCAAGCTTCTCGAGCATACGGGGGCATTCGGCGCGATGCAGCTTCTGACCACGGGCGCCCTCTCCGCGCGGACCTATGAAAGCTATGCCGAGGCCGTGCTGCTTGCGCCGCCGCGCGCCGTGCCCGAGGAGCCGCTTTTGCGCGCCTTTGCCGAGCGTGGGGTCGCGGCGACCCCGTTCGCCTATGCGGTGGACATCACTGGCGAGACGACCCTCGGCCTCATCGAGGCGGACCCGTTCGCGCTCGCGCCGCCAGAGCCGCCCATCGAGGACGGCGACTGGCTCGCTCTTCAGGAAATCTGCGCCGGCTGAGGCGCAGAGGCCTACTTGCGCGCGAAGGCCCGCGTGAAGCCCTGCGCCCGCGTGATGCCCAGCGCGCGGTCGAGATCGGCGGCGTTGGCAAAGGGCCCGAGCACGATGACCTGCCGCTTCTGTCCCTGCCGCGTGTACTTGCCGATGCGCGTGGGGATCCCGGCATTGGCCAGCTTCTGCGCCGCGCTCTTCGCGGCTTCCATATCCGCGAACGTCGCGACCTGTATGTGGCGGTTGGCCAACGGGCGCGCGGGGGCCGCCGTGACGGCGGGCGCGGAGCGGGTGGCGATCACCGGGCTCTGCCCGGTCGCCTGTGTCGTTGCAGCTGGGCCTGCCGCCGCCTGTGCCGTGGTCTCCCCCACCCGGTTCGCAGGCGTCGCCCGGTAGGTGGCGGCGATATCGCGGCGGGTGATGCTGCTGACATCCGTGTTCGGATAGGTCAGTCCCGGGAATTCGTGCCCCACGACCCGGCGCGTGCGGCGGTCATAGAGGCGGTGCGGCTTTGAGCGGGTCCAGGCGAGGTCGTAGCCCTGCGCAGTGCCGGTGACACCGGCGACCACGTCCACGCGGCCCGGAAGCCCACGCTGCGGGTTGAGCCGGCCATCGTCGAAGGCCGCCTCATAGCCCTTCGGGATCGCGGGGACGGAGACCGTGCGCGCGGCGCGCGTGGCCACGGCGGCGGCGCCCGCACCCGTGGAGACCACGCGGATGCCGGAGGACGGGCTCTGGGCCTGCGGTCCGCAGCGCACGCCCGTGGCGTTGTGCCATGCATTTGAGACAGCGTCGGCATTGGGGCAATTGCCCGGTCCACCGGTAGGGCCGAGGCGCTGGCTCTGAGCGGTCTGGGTCGTCGGCGCGGCCTGCGTCGGTTGCGGTGCGGCGCGCGCGGGCGCGGCGAGCACGGGCGCGGCCGCTACGCGACGCACGGTGCGCGGCGCGGCTGTGGGTTGCGGCGCGGCGGCGGGTTGCTGCGCAGCGGCGGCGCGGGCCTGACGCGGGGCCTGCGCGGGCGCGGCTGCCGGTACGGGAGTGGCGCTCGGGACGGGTGCAGCGCTCTGGGCCGGGGCTGCGGCCACGCGGGACGGCGCGCCGAAGGTCGGCGTCTGCCCGCAGATGACCCGCCGGGTGCGCGAGACCCGCGGGACCCAGGTCACGTTCCCGTCCACCCCGGCGCGCAGGTAGACGCATCCGTCATTGTCCACGAAGCTCCGCCCCTCGTAGCTGGCCGGGGGGAAGTTCACCGGGATCGACCCTTCGGCGAGCGATTTGGCAGAGGCGCTGGAGGCGAAGCCCAGCCCCGCCATCAGGGCAGCAGCGGCCATGGATGAAAGTCGCATATGTATCCCCCAACACAAAATGTTGGGGTAAGATGCACGAAATGCCCTACTGAGTAAAGCGCGCAGGCCCTTTATTTGGTGCCGAACATGCGATCTCCCGCATCCCCTAGTCCTGGCACAATATATCCTTTGTCGTTGAGGCGCGCGTCCACTGCCGCTGTGACGATCTCCACGTCCGGATGGGCCGCCTGCATGGCCGCGACACCCTCCGGTGCCGCCAGAAGGCACAGGAAGCGAATATCGCGTGCGCCGGCTTCCTTGAGCTTGTTGATGGCCGCAATGGAGCTGTTGCCGGTGGCCAGCATGGGATCGACGGCGATCACCACCCGTTCGCCCAGCGCTTCCGGGACTTTGAAATAGTACTCCACCGGCTCCAGCGTCGCCTCGTCGCGGTAGAGCCCGATAAAGCCCACCCGCGCCGAGGGGATGAGCTCCAGTACCCCGTCGAGAAGCCCGTTGCCCGCCCGCAGGATGGAGATCAGCGCCAGCTTCTTGCCCGCCAGCGTCGGCGCCTCCATCTCCTCGATGGGCGTGTCGATCGTCTTCTTTGTGAGCGGCAGCGCCCGCGTGACCTCGTAGGCGAGGAGCTGGCTGATCTCCCGCAGGAGCTGGCGGAAAACCGCCGTGGGCGTGTCCCGCTCCCGCATGAGCGTCAGTTTGTGCTGCACGAGCGGGTGCGTGACGATGGTGAGCTTGGTCATGGCTGATCCAGTCTTTTGGCGATCTCGGCGCGGGTCTCTTCATCGCAGAAGGCCGCGGCGAGCGCGTTGGCGTTCATCTCCGCGAAGTCTTCTTCGCCCCAGCCGAAGTTGCGGGCGAGCCCGTCAAACTCGCGGGTCATCGTGGTGTCGAAGAAGGGCGGATCATCGGTGGAAACAGTGACCTTCACGCCGCGCGAGCGGAGGGTCTCGATCGGGTGCCTGTCGAGGCTCGGATAGACCCCGAGAAACACGTTCGAGCCCGGGCAGCATTCAAGCGTCACGCCCGCCTCCGCCAGATCGTCCATCAGCGCGGGGTCCTCGGCGGCGCGCACGCCGTGCCCGATCCGCGCGAGCTCCCATGTCTGCCAGGCGTCGCGGATGCTGGCCGCGTCGCCCCATTCCCCGGCATGGCCGGTGAGGTTCAGCCCCGCTTCGCGGGCGCAATCGAAGGCCCAGGTGAACTCCGACGGCTTGCCCATGAGCTCCGCCCCGGCGATGCCAAAGCCGCGCACGAAGCTGCCGAAGGTCTCCGCCGCGCAGAGTGCGGGCGCCTTGGAGCGCTCGGGTCCGAAATGGCGGATTGCCGTGACGATGCCCTTGAGCGTCACCCCTTCTACATGCGCCTCCTCCATAGCGGCGAGATATTCGCGCCACGCGCCCACGTCGCCGCCGCCGCAGAAATCGGGGCTTACGAAGGTCTCGGCGTAGACGACGCCCTGCGCCGCCAGCTCCTCGAGCACCGCCTGCGTGAGCCGCTTGAAGGCGTCGGGGCCCGTCAGGACGGAACAGGCTGCCTCGTAGACGCTCAGGAAGTGGTCGAAATCGCGGTAGGCATAGCCGCCATCCGGCTTGAAGATCGCGCTCAGGTCCTTGCCCTGCTCGGCGGCAAGCCCGCGGATGAAATCCGGCGGCGCGGCCCCCTCGAGATGGAGATGAAGCTCGATCTTGGGCATGTCCTTGAAGCTCACAGCACGGCCCTCCCCGGACCTTCGGAGGCGAGCCCCAGATGGGCGGCCACGGTGGCACCCACATCGGCGAAGGCCATGGGCGGCAGCGCCCCGCCGGGATCGCCCGGCCGGTGGATGAGGACCGGCACCCGTTCCCGCGTGTGTTCTGTCCCCGGCCAGCTCGGATCGTTCCCGTGATCGGCGGTGATGACGAGCATGTCGCCCGCGCGCAGGGTTTCGAGAAGGCGTGGCAGCGCGCCGTCGAACCATTCGAGATGCGCCCGGTATCCCGAAATGTCGCGCCGGTGGCCGTAAAGGCTGTCGAATTCCACGAAATTGGCGAAGGTCAGGCTGCCGTCCTCGGCCTCTTCCCCGAGCCGCGCGAGGTGCTCGAAGAGGGCGCGGTCCGAGCCCTTCACGACGTCGCTGATCCCGCGCATGGAGAAGATATCGCCGATTTTGCCCACGGCGTGGACTGCGCGACCGGCCTTCTGCGCCCAGTCGCAGAGCGTGTCGGCGGGCGGCTGGATCGCGTAATCCTTGCGGTTGCCGGTGCGCTCGAAGGCGCCCGGCGCCCCCACGAAGGGCCGCGCGATGACCCGACCCACCTTCATGGCATGGAGCCGCGGCGCCAGCGCCTTGCAGAGGTCGAGCAGCCGGTCGAGGCCGAACGCCTCCTCATGGGCCGCGATCTGGAAGACGCTGTCCGCGGAGGTGTAGCAGATGGGCCATCCCGTCCTCAGGTGCTCTTCCCCGAGGCGCGCGATGATCTCCGTGCCGGAAGCGTGGCAATTGCCGAGGATGCCGTCGGTGCCCGCGGCCTCCGCGGCGGCGCGGGTGATCTCGCCCGGGAAGGTCGGCACTTCGTGAGGGAAGAAGTGCCAGTCCCACGGAACAGGCAGGCCCGCAAGCTCCCAATGGCCCGACGGCGTATCCTTGCCGGGTGACACCTCGGTGGCCGCGCCCCAATGCCCGGCTTTCCAGGGTCCGAGGGCCGCCAAGCCCGAGGCGGCCTCAAGCGCCGCGCCGAGCCCCAGCGCGCTCAGGTTGGGAACGTCAAGGCCCGTCTCCGCGATGTGGCCCACGGTATTGGCACCCTCGTCTCCGAAATCGGCGGCGTCGGGCGCGCCACCGATGCCCACGGAATCGAGGACGACGAGAAAGGCGCGGCTCATGGCCCGATCCGATCGTGGATGAGGTCCGGGGAGACCTTGCGCTCACCAACGACCTCCACCGCTGCGCGCACGGCTGCGATGGCAGTCTCGGCGGCGTCATCGTTCTTCGCATGGACAAAGGCCAGCGGCGCACCGGCCTCCACGGAGGTGCCCAGAGGCGCCACGTGCGAGAGCCCCACGGCCGGGTCGATGCGGTCGGTCTCCACCCGCCGCCCGCCGCCGAGCGCCACCACCGCGTGGCCGAGCGCCGTGCCGTCCCAGCCGGTGACGAACCCGTCCTCCGGGGCCTCCACCGGGCGCTGGACAGGGGCCTGGGCGAGATGTCCGCCGGGGCGCTCGACGATGCTCTCCGGCCCGCCCTGGGCGGCGATCATCCGCGCGAAGCGCTCCGCCGCCTGCCCCTTCTCGAGCGCGCGGGTGAGCTTGAGGTTGGCCTCCGCTTCCGTCTCGCAGACGCCCGAAAGGACGAGAAGCTCGGCCCCGAGGGCAAGCGCCACCTCCACCACGGGCCCCCGCGCCTCGCCGCGGAGCACGTCGATCACGGCCGCCACCTCTAGCGCGTTTCCCAAGGCCGGCAGCAGCGGCTGAGACATGTCGGTGATGAGCGCCGCCGTGGGGCATCCCGCCCCGTTGGCCGTGGTCACGAGGCTCTGGGCCAGCGCGCGCGCCTCGCCCGGGGTCTTCATGAAGGCCCCAGAGCCCACCTTCACGTCGAGCACGAGCGCCTCGAGCCCGGCTGCGAGCTTTTTCGAGAGGATCGAGGCCGTGATGAGATCGAGCGACGGGACCGTGCCGGAAACATCGCGGATCCGGTAGAGCCGCCGATCCGCCGGGGCGATCCGCTCCGTGGGCCCGACGATGGCGGCCCCTGCCGCGCGCACGAGGCCGCGCAGCTCCTCGGTGCTCACGTCGACGCTCACGCCCGGGATCGCCTCAAGCTTGTCGAGGGTGCCGCCGGTATGCCCGAGCCCCCGCCCGGAGATCATCGGCACGAAGACCCCGAGCGCCGCGAGCATGGGCGCCAGGAGAAGCGAGACGGCATCGCCCACCCCGCCGGTGGAATGCTTGTCGAGCACGGGCCCCGGCAGATCCCAGCGCATCACATCGCCCGAGTCCCGCATCCCCGTCGTCAGCGCGACGCGGCCCGCCTCCCCGAGCCCCTGCAGGCAGACCGCCATGGCAAAGGCCCCGCCCTGCGCATCGCTCACGGTGCCGTCCCCGAGACCGCGCGCGAAGGCGGCGAGGTCTTCGGCGGCGGGGCGGTGGCCCTGCCGCAGACCGTCGATCAGGAGCCGCGCATCCACGGGCTCAGCTTTTGTCCATGTGCGCGGCACCGAAGGCGCCTGGTAGCAGTGCGCCGATGCTGGTGACGAGCGTCGCCCCGCCGGTGGTCGCCAGCGTCACGGGCACGCCCGCCGCGCCGAATTCCGCGAGCTTCTGGCGGCACCCGCCGCAGCACGGCACGGGCTCCGGGCTGTCGGCGATGACGGCGACCTCAGTGATCTCGTATTCCCCCGCCGCGGCCATGGCCGCGATGGCGCCCGCTTCCGCGCAGGTGCCCTCCGGGTAGGCGACATTCTCCACGTTGCAGCCCGCGTAGATCGCGCCCGAGGCGGTCCGGATCGCCGCCCCCACCTTGAAATCGGAATAGGGGGCGTGGGCGTTTTCCCGGACGGCACGCGCGGCGGCTAGGAGATCGTCAGACATCTCTCCGTTCTGGCCAGTGCGGCGGAAAATGGCAACCGAGCCGGGACAAGATTCTTGGCCGCGGCCGCGCCTCTCCTCCGACGTCAGCGCCGGTTCTCTCTGGCATCGCCGCAGCATCCGTAGGACGCCGCCCCAGCTCCGTTCAGGGCGTGATCTCGGTCCGGAAGGCGCCGGGCAGCGCCACTTCGAGGATCTCGACATCCGCGCTCGGCGCACTGAGGCGCGTGGACAGCCCCGGCGGGATGACGAACGCATCCCCGGCGGCGAGCACCTGCGGCGCCTGCCCCTCTCCCTCGAGCGTCACCTCGCCCGCCATCACGAAGCTGAAATGGATGTCGGCGTCGTGGGACGCCCAGACGGGCGTGCCATCGCCGCGGCGGACGACGTGGACATGGGCCACTCCGCCGGTGTGGTCGGCGATCGTGGTGTCCCGGCTCTCGTAGCCCGGCAGCCGGAAGGGCTGCCACGCGGCCCCCTCGGCCCGGTGATGGACAAAGCGCTGCCCGTCCCAGTCCCGCTCAGGGCGCAGCGCGGCGGTGGGCAGCTCCATCTCGTGGTCGATCGTGGTCACGTGTTCCGCAGGCACGCCGATCTCGATCACCTCGATATTGTCGGAGGCATAGAGCACGCGGTGCCGAATCTCCGGCGGCTGGATCACGCAATTCCCGGCATGGAGGCGGAAGGGCTCGCCCTGGTCTTCGTAGACGAGATCGACCCAGCCCCGGTAGCAGAAGATGAGCTGAAACCCGATGGAGTGGTAATGCACCATGTCAGGCACGGGCCCGCCATCCGGAATCCGGATATGGGAGGCGATGATGGAGCCGCCGAGCCGCGAGGGGATGAGATCGCGGTACTGCATGCCCGCGCGCCCGATCACCCAGGGCGCCTGATCGGCGAGGCGGCGGACGACGAAATCGTGCTGCGTCGCGGGCATCACGACCGGCGCCGCGAGAGGCGCGATTTCCACGCGCGTGCCCGAGGGCGCGGTGAGCTCGGTCTCGCCGCCCGCGATGAGTACGGGATCATCGCAGAGGATGCGCAGGTGCCCCGGGGGCCCCGCGAGGCCCGCATCGAGCCTGAGCCTCAGACCAAAGCCCGACAGCACCACGACGCACGGGTCATCGGCCGGGTAAATCTCGTCGAGGCGAAATCCGAGGCGCTTGGTGAAGAACGGGATATCCTCCCGCACGTCACGGGCGGGCAGCACGACCTCTGCTCTGATGTTCTGCATGCGCCGCCCCTCCCTTGCGTGCCGGGCCCTGCCCGGGACATCTCCCTCCATGGGTACCTCCACGGGCGGAGGTCCCGGGTCAAGCCCGCGACGGGTGCCGCTCCGCCGTGGACAACGCGCGAGCCGCCGCATAGCAAAAGAAAAACCGCTTGGGAGGGCCGCATGGCAGACGACAACAGCACAAGCACAGCCGAAAGCCCCGCCCTCGCCTACCATCGCTTGCCGAAGCCCGGCAAGCTCGAGATCCGCGCCACGAAGCCGCTCGCCAATGGCCGCGATCTGGCCCGGGCCTATTCGCCGGGCGTGGCGGAGGCCTCGAGCGCCATCGTGACGGATCCGGACGCCGCGCGCGACTATACCGCCCGCGGCAACCTCGTGGCCGTCGTCTCCAACGGGTCCGCCGTGCTCGGCCTCGGCAATATCGGGGCGCTCGCGTCGAAGCCAGTGATGGAGGGCAAGGCCGTCCTCTTCAAGAAATTCGCGAATATCGACTGCTTTGACATCGAAATCGACGAGACAGACCCTGAAAAGCTCGCCGACATCGTCTGCGCGCTCGAGCCCACCTTCGGCGCGATCAACCTCGAGGACATCAAGGCGCCCGACTGCTTCATTGTCGAAAAACTCTGCCGCGAACGGATGAACATCCCGGTCTTCCATGATGACCAGCACGGCACGGCCATCGTCGTCGGCGCCGCGGCGACGAACGCGCTTCGCGTGGCAGGCAAGAGCTTCGAGGAGATCAAGATCGTCTCCACCGGGGGCGGCGCGGCGGGCATCGCCTGCCTCGACATGCTCCTCAAGCTCGGTGTGCGCCGCGAGAATGTCTGGCTCTGCGACATCGACGGGCTGGTTTACGAGGGGCGCGGCAACTCCACCCCGCAGAAGGACGCCTACGCGCAGGGCAGCACGCCCGCGACGCTGGGCGAGGTCATCGACGGGGCCGACCTCTTCCTCGGGCTCTCGGGGCCGGGCGTCCTGAAGCCAGAGATGGTCGCCAGGATGGCCGAGCGGCCCATCGTCTTCGCCCTCGCCAATCCCACGCCGGAGATCTTGCCAGACGAGGTGCGCAAGGTGGCGCCTATGGCGATCATCGCCACGGGGCGGAGCGATTTTCCCAATCAGGTCAACAACGTCCTGTGTTTTCCATTCATCTTCCGAGGCGCGCTCGACGTGGGCGCCACAGAGATCAACGACGCCATGGAGATCGCCTGCATCGAGGGGATCGCAGCGCTGGCACGGGCGACGACCAGCGCGGAAGCCGCGGCGGCCTACAAGGGCGAGCAGATGAGCTTTGGCGCGGATTACCTGATCCCGAAACCCTTCGACCCCCGCCTCATGGGCGTGGTGGCCTCCGCCGTCGCGGGCGCGGCCATGGAGACGGGCGTGGCCAAGCGGCCCCTTGACGTACCCGCCTATAAGGCCAAGCTCGACGGCTCCGTCTTCCGCTCCGCGCTCATCATGCGCCCGGTCTTCGAGGCGGCCTCCACCGCCTCGCGCCGGATCGTCTTCGCCGAGGGAGAGGACGAGCGGGTGCTCCGCTGCGCCCAAGCGACGCTCGAGGATCTCACCGAGACGCCGATCCTCATCGGCCGACCCGATGTCATCGCCGCGCGCTGCGAGCGCGCGGGCCTCAAGATCAGGCCCGGCGATTTCGAGGTGGTGAACCCCAACGACGACCCGCGTTACCGCGACTACTGGGGCACCTATCACAGCCTCATGGCACGGCGCGGCGTGACGCCGGACATCGCCCGCGCGGTCATGCGCACCAACACCACCGCCATCGCGGCGGTCATGGTGGCGCGGGAGGAAGCAGACAGCCTGATCTGCGGGACCTTCGGGCAGTACCAGTGGCATCTGCGATATGTGAGCGAGGTCCTGAGCGGCGGATCGGGTGCGCTCCACCCGGTGGGGGCGCTCTCGATGATGATCCTCGAGGACGGGCCGCTCTTTCTGGCCGACACCCACGTCCATGACCAGCCAACGCCCGCCCAGCTTCTGGAGACGACGATCGCAGCCGCGAGACACGTGCGCCGCTTCGGCGTGGAGCCAAAGATCGCGCTCCTGTCGCGCTCTCAGTTCGGCGATACCGATTGCGGCACCGGCCGCGCCATGCGCGAGGCCATGGCACTCCTCGACGCCGCGCCGCGCGATTTCGTCTACGAGGGTGAGATGCATGCCGCCACCGCGCTGAGCCCGGAGAACAGGGAGCGCATCTTCCCGGGATCGCGCCTCGAGGGGCAGGCCAACGTGCTCATTTTCGGCATCTCGGACGCGGCCTCCGGGGTCCGCAACATCCTGAAATACAAGGCCAACGGGCTCGAGGTGGGGCCGATCCTCATGGGCATGGGCAATCGCTGCCATATCGTGACCCCGGCGATCACCGCGCGGGGCCTGCTCAACATGACGGCGCTCGCGGGCACGCCAGTCGCGCAATATGGCTGAGAGGGCCTATAGCCGGGCGCAGTGGCGGCGCGCGGTGAATCTCTCGGCCCTTCTCGGCTGGGTAGGATGGTGCCTCGTCTCCGCCGCGGGCATCCTGATCGAGGAGCCCGGGCGCCTGATCCAGTACTTCACGCTCCTGCCATGGGTGGCGGGGATCGGCCTGCCCATCGCCTTCGCGCTCTGCTGGCTCATCGGCGCGCCGCTGCTCTGGCGCGTCATGGCCCGGCCCGTGGGCCGCGGCCGGGCGGCGCTGGCGGGCGGGGCCTGCGCCGCGATCTTCGCCGCGATCTCGATCCTCCTCGGGCGCCTGAACGGCCTGCGTATCTCGCGGGACGACAGCTTTCACTCGCAGATCGGCGGTGGCGATTACGTCCGCTCGGTCGACGGCATCCTCACGGCCTATGGCTGGCTCGTTGTGGCGCAGAACTCGGCCATCTTCATCGCGATCGGCCTGGTCGTGGGCCTCGCGGTGCACGCGCTGGTGGGCCAGCCCCGGGGCGGCGAAGGCGCAGCGCGCGGCTGAACCCGGGACGCCGCCCGGCGCAGGAATTCACACCCGCATCACCCTGCGAGCGCAATCATTCTTGCCGCATGGCGCACCCTTCGCCTACACCCGCCGGGACGGGAGAAGAGAGCCATGGGATACACTGACATCTACGCAGGCTGGAAGGCCGATCCGGAGCGCTTCTGGATGGAGGCCGCGGAGGCCATCGACTGGGATGAGGCCCCGACTATAGCGCTCGACGCCTCCCGCGCCCCGCTCTACGAATGGTTCCCCGATGCGCGCGTCAACACCTGCTGGAACGCCGTGGACCGCCACGTGGCGGCGGGCCGTGGCGGGCACATCGCCATCATCCACGACAGCCCCATCACCGGCACCTCCGCGCACATCACCTATGCCGAGCTCCAGGACCGCGTCGCAGCCCTGGCCGGCGCCCTCACGGCGCGCGGCATCAACGTTGGCGACCGCGTCATCATCTACATGCCCATGGTGCCCGAGGCGCTCGTCGCGATGCTCGCCTGCGCCCGCATCGGGGCGATCCATTCCGTCGTCTTCGGCGGATTTGCCTCCAATGAGCTCGCCGTCCGCATCGACGACGCCACGCCAAAGGCGATCATCGCCGCCTCCTGCGGCTGCGAGCCCGGCCGCATCGTCCCCTACAAGCCGCTCCTCGACGAGGCGATCGCCATGGCGGGGCACAAGCCCGACTTCCAGATCATCCTCCAGCGCAAGGAAGGGCCCTGCGATCTGGGCCCCACGGACGTGGACTGGCACGCCGCGCAGGAGGGCGTGACGCCAGCGGCCTGCGTCCCCGTGCCCGGCACCCATCCCGCGTATATCCTCTACACCTCCGGCACCACGGGCCAGCCCAAGGGCGTCGTGCGCCCCACCGCGGGACATCTCGTAGCCCTCCATTGGACCATGAAGAACGTCTACGACATCAATCCGCCCACCGCGGAGGGCACGGAGGTCTTCTGGGCCGCCTCGGATGTGGGCTGGGTCGTGGGCCACAGCTACATCTGCTATGCGCCGCTGATCCACGGCAACACGACCATCGTCTTCGAGGGCAAACCCGTTGGGACCCCAGACGCCGGCACGTTCTGGCGGGTCATCGAGGACCACAGGGTCAAGGCGCTCTTCACCGCGCCCACCGCCTTCCGCGCCATCAAGCGGGACGATCCCAAGGGCGCGCTGGTCGGCGATTATGATCTGTCGTCCCTCGAATGCCTCTACCTCGCCGGGGAGCGCGCGGACCCCGACACCATCATCTGGGCGCAGGAAAAGCTCGGCGTGCCTGTCATCGACCACTGGTGGCAGACCGAGACGGGCTACGCCATCGCCGCCAATCCCATGGGGATCGAGAAGCTGCCGGTGAAGCTCGGCTCCCCCTCGGTGCCCATGCCCGGCTACGACGTGCAGATCCTCTCCGACGAAGGCCACCCGCTCGCCCCGGGCGAGCTCGGCGCCATCGCCGTGAAGCTTCCCCTGCCGCCCGGCACGCTGCCAACCCTTTGGAACGCCGAAGAGCGCTTCACGAAAAGCTACCTCGACGCCTTCCCGGGTTACTATGAGACGGGCGATGCGGGCATGATCGACGAGGACGGATACCTCTACATCATGGCGCGCACCGATGACGTCATCAACGTGGCGGGCCACCGGCTCTCCACCGGGGCGATGGAGGAGGTGCTCGCTGGCCATCCCGACGTGGCCGAATGCGCCGTCATCGGCGTCACCGACGCGCTCAAGGGTCAGCTTCCGCTCGGCTTCCTGTGCCTCAACTCCGGCACGGAGCGACCCGAGCCCGAGATCGTGGCCGAGGTCATCGCCAAGGTGCGCGACGAGATCGGGCCCGTGGCGGCCTTCAAGCTCGCCGCGGTCGTGCCGCGTCTGCCAAAGACCCGCTCGGGCAAGATCCTGCGCGGCACGATGGTCAAGATCGCCGACAACGAGGCCTACAAGATGCCCGCCACGATCGACGATCCAGCGATCCTCGACGAGATCCGCACCGCACTCCAAAGCCTCGGCTACGCGGCGGCCTAAACGCGCATTCACACCGCGGCACGAGCGCACTTGCGTCGTGGCTCTTGGGCGTTAACCTAGCGTTACACCCTGAGGGCGAGCGCTGTGCTGCAGAGGCGCACGCCCCGCGACCCATCGTCTGCGCAACCGTCGAGACGCTTTCCATGAAAAATGCCAATACCCACCCCGCCGCGCGGGCTTATGCTGCCGAGGTCGAAGCCGGTACCCTGTCGCGCCGTGAATTCCTGACCCGGGCCACGGCGCTGGGCCTCACGAGCGCGGCCGCTTATGCGCTCATCGGCGCGACGCCCGCAATATCCGCGGGCCATGCCCGCGACGGCGGCACGCTCCGGATCGAGAGCACCGTGCGCGCACTGAAGGATCCGCGGACCTACGACTGGCCGCAGATGTCGAACTACACCCGCGGGTGGCTCGAGTATCTCGTGGAATATCAGTCGGATGGCTCCTTCGTGCCCATGCTGCTCGAGGGCTGGGAGGTCAATGACGACGCCACCGAGTACCGCCTGATGGTCCGCCCGGGCGTGACCTGGAACAACGGCGAGGCCTTCACTGCTCAGGACGTCGCTTTCAACATCGCGCGCTGGTGCGAACGCGCCGTGGAGGGCAACTCCATGGCCGCGCGCATGGCCTCCCTCATCGACCCCGAGACCGACGTGGCCCGCGAAGGCGCCATAGAGGTTGCCGATGACATGACAGTCGTCCTGCGCCCGGCCACGGCCGATATCACACTCATCGCCGGCTTCTCGGACTATCCCGCCGCCATCGTGCATCCGTCCTTCGACGGCAACGACCCGCTCGCCAATCCCATCGGCACCGGCCCCTACCTGCCGGGCGAGTATACGGTTGGCATTTCCGCCGAGCTCATCCGCAACGACGCCCATGACTGGTGGGGCGAAGGCGCCGCGCTCGAGCGCATCGTCTACGTCGATTTCGGCGACGACCAGGCCGCGATCTTCGCCGCCGTGGAGGCCGAAGAGGTGGACATGATCTACGAGAGCCTGGGCGACTTCATCCCGCTCTTTGATTCCATCGACTGGACGCGCTCGGAAGCCACGACGGCCAACACCGTGTGCATCCGCTGCAACCAGAAAGCCGAAGTGGGCGGCATGGTGCCCTATGCCGATGCGCGCGTGCGCCGGGCCATGGCGCTCGCGATCGACAACGCCACCTGCCTGACGCTGGGCTTCGCCGACAATGGCACGGTTGCCGAGAACCACCACGTCTCGCCGATCCACCCTGAATACGCGGAGCTTCCGCCGATCCAAACTGACCCGGCCGCGGCGCTGGCGCTCGTGGAAGAGGCCGGCATGGCCGATTTCGAGCACGAGCTCATCTCCATCGACGACGATTGGCGCCGGGCGACCTGCGACGCCGCCGCCGCCATGCTCCGCGATGCCGGCATCAACGTGCGCCGCACGGTGCTCCCCGGCGCGACCTTCTGGAACGACTGGGCGCAATACCCCTTCTCGGCCACCGACTGGGCGCAGCGTCCGCTGGGGGTGCAGGTCCTCGCGCTGGCCTACCGCTCTGGCGAGGCGTGGAACGAAAGCGCCTTCGAGAACGCGGAGTTCGACGCGCTCCTGGCGGAGGCCACGGCCATCGCCGACGCCGATCAGCGCCGCGAGGTCATGGCCCGCATCCAGACGATCATGCAGGAGGAAGGCGTCGTCGTGCAGCCCTACTGGCGCTCGATCTTCCGGCACTACCGCTCGGATGTGGTGGGCGCAGAGATGCACCCGACCTTCGAGATCCACGTGACGAAACTGGGCTTCGCCGCGTAAACCTGCGCGCGCTGGTTGCATCGGATGCCTCCGGCGGAGGTACGAAGCACAAAGAAGCCGTGGACCGCGCCTTGCCGCAGCGAGGCGCGTAAGTCTCGGCGGAGCGCCAGAAGGGACGGCGGGCGGGGCGCCTTTGCCGCGAGGCAAACAGCGTCCGACCCGCCGTCACGCTTGCCTGGAGCGCGGAGCCGCGCGACAGGTGGAGCATGAAAGCAGACGTCATCATCGTCGGCGCGGGTCTCGCGGGCCTCGCCGCGGCCGCAGAACTCGGGGACCGCGGCAAGCGGGTGATTGTCGTCGACCAAGAAGGCCCGCAGAACCTCGGCGGGCAGGCCTTCTGGTCCCTCGGCGGCCTTTTCATGGTGGACACTCCCGAGCAGCGGCGCATGGGCATCCGCGACAGCCGCGCGCTCGCCAGCGCAGACTGGCAGGGGGCGGCGGGCTTCGACCGCGCGGAGGATCACTGGCCGCGGCGCTGGGCCGAGCACTACCTTGATTTCGCCGCGGGCGAGATGCGGAGCTGGCTCCATACCATGGGCCATCGCTGGTTTCCCGTGGTGGGCTGGGCCGAACGCGGGGGCGGGTTCGCCACGGGCCACGGCAATTCGGTGCCGCGGTTTCACCTCACATGGGGCACCGGACCCGGCGTCCTCGCGCCTTTCATCGCCCGTTGCGCCGCGCACCAGAAAGCGGGCCGCCTCAACTACGCCTTCCGCCACCAGGTCGACCGGATCGAGATGCAAGACGGCAGGACCACAGGTGTCTCAGGCACCGTGCTCGCCGAGGATGACGCGCCCCGCGGCGCCAAGACCACGCGCGACGCAGTGGGCAGCTTCCGCGCAGAAGCCGAGGCCGTCATCGTCACCTCCGGCGGGATCGGCGGCAACTTCGAGATGGTCAAGAAGAACTGGCCCACCGGGCGTCTCGGCCCCGTCCCGGAGGACATGGTCGCCGGCGTCCCGGCCCATGTCGACGGGCGCATGCTCTCGATTTCCGAGGCCGCCGGTGGGCGCGTGATCAACAACGACCGCATGTGGCACTACACCGAGGGCGTGAAGAACTGGGACCCGATCTGGCCCTCCCACGGCATCCGCATCCTGCCCGGGCCCTCGTCGATGTGGTTCGACGCGGATGGCAACCGCCTCGCCCCGCCCGCCCTGCCGGGCTTCGACAGCTTGGGCACGCTCAGAAGCATCCTCGCCACCGGCGAAAGCTACAGCTGGTTCATTCTCACCCAGCAGATCATCAAGAAGGAGTTCGCGCTCTCGGGCTCCGAGCAGAACCCGGATTTCACCTCCGGCAGCTGGCTCCACGTGATCCGGGAACGCATTCTCTCGGGCAAACGTGCCACCGGGCCCGTGGAGGCCTTCAAGGAGCGAGGCGAGGATTTCGTGGTGGCACAAAACCTGCCGCAGCTTGTGCAAGGCATGAACCAAGTGGCCGGGGGACAGCGCATCGACGAGGCCCGCCTGCGGGCGCAGATCGAGGCCCGCGACGCCCAGATCGACAACCCCTTCTCCAAAGACGCGCAGATCATGGCGATCCACGCCGCCCGGAACTACCGCGGCGACAGGCTCATCCGCACAGCCAAGCCGCACAAGTTCCTCGATCCCGCCAACGCGCCGCTCATCGCCGTGCGTCTCCACATCCTGACCCGCAAGACCCTGGGCGGCCTCGAGATTAACCTCGACGGACAGATGCTCGGCGCCGATGGCAACCCCATCGAGGGGCTCTTCGCGGCGGGCGAGGTCGCGGGCTTCGGAGGCGGCGGGTATCACGGCTACAACGCGCTTGAAGGCACCTTCCTCGGCGGCTGCATCTTCTCGGGGCGCAACGCAGGGCGCGCTGCCTGAGCCGCGGCTACTCGAACTGCTCGCGGATGAGCCGTTCTTCCAGCCCGTGTCCCGGATCGAAGAGGATGCGGTGCTCCACCGCGCCCCAGCTTTCGATCTCGACCTGCACCACGTCGCGGACGTTGCGCCCGTCGGCATCGGCCATGACGGGCCGCTTTTCGCCGCCGATGACCTCGAAACGCACCTTCGCGCGCTTGGGCAGGAGCGCCCCGCGCCAGCGCCGGGGCCGGTAGGCCGCCACGGGTGTGAGCGTCAGGACCTCCGAGCCGATGGGCACGATGGGCCCATGGGCGCTGTAATTGTAGGCCGTGGAGCCCGCGGGCGTGGCCACGAGCGCGCCGTCGCAGGCGAGCTCGGCCATGCGGAGCTTGTCATCGACATAGATCCGCAGCTTGGCCGCTTGCGGCCCCTGCCGGAGAAGCGAGACCTCGTTGATCGCCAGCCGTTCTGTCACCGAGCCGTCCACGCAGGTCGCGCGCATGCGCAGCGGGTTGATCACGGCCTCCTCCGCGGCGGCGAGCCGGAAGAGGAGATCCTCCTCCCGGTATTCGTTCATCAGAAAGCCCACCGTGCCCCGGTTCATCCCGTAGACGGGCACGGGCGAGCTCTCCGTGGCGTGCAGCGTCTGGAGCATGAAACCATCTCCCCCCAGCGCCACGATCACGTCCGCCTCGGTGGGTTCCACGTGCCCGTGCCGCTCGGTCAGCACGTCGCGCGCCTCCTGCGCGAGCGCCACGTCGCTGGCCACAAAGGCGATCTTCTGCTTTTGGGCCACCTGCTGCCTCCCGCGGTCCAGTGGGCGTGTTTCCCAAAGACTGCGCCGGTGACGATCCGAAAGGCAAGTCACCAATCGGCACCGCCCGGGGCGCCGGAACGTTGCAAATGGCTGCGATTGAGGTATTCCCTCCTGACCCCGCGCGCTAGAGAGACGCGACCTCATCTGGAGAGAGCCCCATGAACGCCCCGCACCGTGAAGCCGCCTTCTTTTCCAAATCCCTCGCCGACACCGACGCCGAGCTTTTCGGTGCCATCGAACAAGAGCTGGGCCGCCAGCGCGACGAGATCGAGCTGATCGCCTCCGAGAACATCGTCTCGAAGGCCGTGCTCGAGGCGCAAGGCTCGGTCATGACCAACAAGTATGCCGAGGGCTACCCGGGCCGCCGCTACTACGGTGGGTGCCAATTCGTGGACGTGGCCGAAAACCTCGCCATCGAACGGGCCTGCAAGCTCTTCGGCGTGGACTTCGCGAACGTGCAGCCGAACTCCGGCTCCCAGGCCAATCAGGGCGTGTTCCAGGCGCTCCTTCAGCCCGGCGATACGATCCTCGGCATGTCGCTCGATGCAGGCGGCCACCTGACCCATGGTGCGAAGCCCAACCAGTCCGGCAAATGGTTCAACGCGGTCCAGTACGGCGTGAGCCGCGAGACGAACCTCATCGATTACGACGAGCTCGCGCGCCTCGCCCTTGAGCACAAACCGCAAATGATCATCGCCGGTGGGTCGGCCATTCCGCGCCACCTCGATTTCGCCAAGTTCCGGGAGATCGCCGATAGCGTGGGCGCCTACCTCCTCGCCGACGTGGCGCATTTCGCGGGCTTGATCGCCGCGGGCGTCTATCCCAATCCGTTCCCCCATGTCGACGTGGCCACCACCACGACCCACAAGACCCTCCGCGGCCCGCGCGGCGGCATGATCCTGACGAACGACGAGGCCATGGCGAAGAAGTTCAACTCCGCCATCTTCCCCGGCATCCAGGGCGGTCCGCTCATGCACGTGATCGCGGCCAAGGCCGTGGCCTTCGGCGAGGCGCTGCGCCCCGAGTTCAAGACCTACCAGGAGCAGGTCATCAAGAACGCCCAGGCGCTCGCCGATCAGCTTGCCAAGGGCGGCCTCGCCACCGTGACGAACGGGACCGACACGCACGTGATGCTGGTGGATCTGCGCCCCAAAGGCGTGAAAGGCAACGCCACCGAGCGCTCGCTCGGCCGCGCACACATCACCTGCAACAAGAACGGCGTCCCCTTCGATCCCGAAAAGCCCATGGTCACCTCGGGCATCCGCCTGGGCTCTCCCGCGGGGACGACCCGGGGCTTCGGCGAGGGCGAATTCCGCCAGATCGGCGACTGGATCAACGAGGTCGTCGATGGTCTCGCCGCCCATGGCGAAGAGGGCAACAGCGCCGTGGAGGCGAAGGTCCGCGCGGAGGTTGCCGAGCTCTGCGCCCGCTTCCCGCTCTACTGATGCCGCGGGTGGGGTGAGCCCCCACCCGTCGCCCACCCTGCTGTAGGCCACGCTGCACCGTGTCGGTCAACGCGCCCGGGTGCGGGGATGGCGGCACGCGCAGCGCGCTGCTCACCCGGCGCTCAAAAGAGCCCAAAACGCGGCGATCACCCCGACCCCGATCACCACGTTCACGATGACTGAGGTGGCGATATCGAGCGCAAAGCCCCGCCTGCGCGCCAGCGTGTCGAGACCCTCGAGATGCATCTGAAGCGCCGTCTCGGCCCGCTCGAAGGCAGCCGAATCGATCTCCGCCCCGGCCTCCCGCTCCGCGAGCTCCGCCTCCACCCGCACGAGATCCTCCGCTTGCCGCAGCTCGTAGCGCGGCAGCGTTCTCCGGATCTTGCGCACCTGCCGCCGCAGGTCCCCGCCCACGCCGTAGCTCGTGGCGATATCGGCGCGCAACGCGGCAAGACGGTCGGCGGCATCCTGAGGGTCCATGGGCCAGCCTAGCGCGCCCGCACTGGCCATGCCAACGCCTTCCGGGCTAGGCAGGGCCATGTTGAATTCAATCACTTACGGCACCGGTGGCCGCCCGCTCGTCATCGCCCACGGGCTCTTCGGCTCGGCGCGCAACTGGGGCGTCATCGCCAAGCGCATGGCCGCGACGCGTCCGGTGATCTGCGTGGACATGCGAAACCACGCAGGCAGCTTCTGGTCCGATGACATGAGCTACGCGGCCATGGCCGCCGACCTCGCCGAGGTCATGGCGCCGCTGGGAGAGGTAGATCTCCTCGGCCATTCCATGGGCGGGAAGGCCGCCATGATGGCAGCGCTCGCAGGCGCCCCCCTCCGCCGCCTCGTCGTGGCCGACATCGCGCCCGTCACCTACACCCACACCCAGACGCCCTATATCGACGCCATGGAGCGGCTCGATCTCACGCGGGTCTCCACCCGCGCAGAGGCCGACGCCGCGCTGGCCGCCGACGTCCCGGAGGCCCCGATCCGCGCCTTCCTCCTCCAATCGCTCGACGTCAAGGCCCGCGCGTGGAAGCTCAACCTCCCCGCCCTCCGCGCGCGCATGGACGACATCATCGGCTTCCCCGAGACCGCCGCCCGCTGGGACGGGCCCGTCCTCTTCCTCTCCGGCGCGCTCTCCGACTACGTCACGCGCGAGGCGCGCCCCGCCATCAAGGCGCATTTCCCCGGCGCGCGCTTTGCCAAGATTCCCGGCGCGGGGCACTGGCTCCACGCCGAGAAGCCGCGGGAATTCGAAGCCGCCGTCACCACCTTTCTGGAGAGCCCATGAAATCGTCAGGAATTCTTAACGCCCGCCTCGCGGGCCTCATCGCGGGGCTCGGGCACACTGACACGCTCGTCATCGCCGATGCAGGGCTGCCGGTCCCCCGCGGGGTCGAGCTGGTGGACCTTGCGGTCGTGGCGGGCCTGCCGCCCTTCTGGCCGGTGCTCGATGCGGTCCGCGCGGAGATGGTCGTGGAGGAGGCCTTCGTGGCCGAGGAAGCCGCGGCGATCATGGCGGATTTCGAGCGCCGCCTGCCCGTAAAAACCGTTTCACATGAAGAGCTTAAGAGGATGTCGGCGGCGGCTCGGTTCGTCGTGCGCACGGGCGAGGCCACGCCCTATGCCAATATCGTCCTGAAGGCGGGCGTGGCGTTTTAAGGCTTCCTTAAGAGCCGGCAGGCATGGTTAACGCATGCTTGACCTCGCCCCTACCCGCCTCACGCACCGCTGCGCCCTTCTCCACGAGGACCGGGCGAGCACCGCCGTCACCGATCACATCGCCCTCGTCCGCAGCGCCTTCGCCGCCGAAAGCGCGCGGGGGGCGCTGGAGACGCACGCCGCCTGCATCCTCCCCAACGGCCTCCATTTTGTGCTGGGCACCCGTGAGGACGACGATATCTGCCACCGCCTCACCCGCCTCTCGGCCTCGCTCCGCGCCCATAGCGGGGGCGCGATCCGCCTCGTGGCCCCGGCCCACGCCCGTATCCCCGATGGCGGGCTCGCCGCGGCCTGCCGGGCCTGCGAGGCGATGCCGGTGACCTGGGAACTCTGCGACCGCGCGGAGGACTGGCCCTACAGCTCCCTCCACCGCAGGGCCATTAAGGCGGCGTAAACCCCCACCGAACGCGCCACAGGTTAATGCGAGTTAAGGAGCCCACCGCGCGGTCGAAACACCGGCTTTGCACCGTTTTGTACAAAATCTCAGGGGCGGAGACGCATTTTGTACACCGGGATGAGACGGGAATTCGACCATGCAAACGACGCCCGACCGCGGCCACATGATCACGCGCTCCACCACGCAGGCGCGCAAGATGCTGCCCGCCCTCCTCGACTGGGTGCAGCGCCCGAACGGGCTCGTCCTGCTCACGCGCCACGGCCGCCGCGTGGGCGCGCTCGTTTCGATCTACGACCTGCAGCGCATCTGGTCGGAGGAGGAGATGGAACGCACGATGGAGCAGATCCGCGCCGGCGACCCGCGCGGGCTCCCGGGCACGTTCTTTCACCTCCACCTCCGCGGCTCGAGCCGCGAAAGCGCCGAAGAACTCCGCCGCATCCAACTCACCCGCGCCCAAGAACGCAGCATCCTCGCCAACCACGGCCTAGAGCCCGTCCCGGGCGGAGAGATCGAGATCACGCTGGAGGACGAGAAGCCGGAGAAGCCGTGGTGGTGGCCACTACGGATGCAAAGAGCAAGGCGCAGCAGCGGAACTTTGTCTTGATACAGTGAACACAAGATGTATGTGTTGGTCATGGGAAAAATACCAAAGAAGCTAATTAATGACTCAATCGTTGATGCTGTGTTCGAGGTGCGATTTGAGAGTAGTGAGCAAGTTACCGCGCCCAACTTGATCGTAGGTTATCTGGCAGGCAACTCTGACTGGAAGTCACGGGTCAAAGCGAAGTTGCCTGTTTCAGACATTCCCGATCAATTTCGTATGTCCGATCCCAACCTCCGCCATCAAGCGACGCTTGAACTCGCAGACCCAGAAAGCAATCAATCGATTAAACTCGGGGAAGCGGTGGCGTCAACCTCCAGGCAAGGTGAATACCCTGGATGGGGCACTATGGTGCGCGATATCTCTGAGATGCTTGAACACTCATTCAAAGCACTAGAAGACTTTAGGGTTGTTAGAGTTGGAATGCGCTACATAAATGTTCTTGTGCCGGACATCCATTTTATTGACGATGTGCATTCTCTGAACTTTGAACTGCAAGTGGGCGGCACAAAGCTGGAAGACGAGCTCAATATAAACTTCAAACGCGATATTGGCAGCACGACTCACACTGTGAGAATTGCGTCAAAAGCGTTTGTAAAAGCCATGAATCCCGAAAGTGGAGTTGCACTTATTGACATTGATTCTTGGTCTGTAGATCCAAAGGACATCGAAACGCCGTCAAGCATTCTGAACTGGGCTGAAAAAGCTCATATTCAAGAGAAAGAGATTTTCTTTTCGCTGATCCCAGAAGCGGTTCTAACTGATATAGTCAAGGAATGGTCGTGAACGAGATATTGATTGAAAGAACTGGGGCAAGCGTTGCTAGACCTCTTAGGACTAACGAGCAGCCAATTCCGGCTGGATGGCACACTATTTTCAACCACATAGCGTTCAGCGAAGAAGTAGACTTGAGCCATTTGAACAGACCCATTCATTTGTCGCTTGATGCACAAAAGACACTGACAGCCGCTCTAGGACTTTCTCTCGAATTTGAGTAGGCAACCACAATATCAGTTTGACGCCGAGTTATCCGGGATAGTGGCGCAACATGAGTACGTCGCTAACCAAGGGGCATTTTACACTGCGCCTGCGCATGCCTTGGGTATAGGGCTCGTCATCAAGAACTGCCGAATTCCATTTTGGGATACGGCTTCCTCGTCCTTTAAAACCGGACGAGGACTGGCGTGCATACTTACACATGAATGCGATATTGATCGCAATAATGTGCGAAATTTCAACGACAAGCTATTGGTCGCTCCAATAATTGACTTCTCTAAGTGGTACGAACTTGAAAAAAATCTTCGCGGGGCACAGGCAGCACGGAGCGCAGCAGTCAGCATCGTGAAGGATCTTGTTTACCGAGTGCTCTACCTTCCACGCATCCCAAATAGCGAATTCAAGTACGGTGGGCTCATATACCTTAACGAAATTTCAAACACCGAAGTCAAAGACGTACAGTATAACTCCTCCAGTCTAGCTTCGCTGAGTTCTTACGGCACCCGGGTCCTGAGTTACAAACTCGAGAACCACCTCCTGCGCCCGAAAGCGGGATGATTTCCGGCTTCCTACGCCACGCAACTATCCATCTTCAGCGCCGAGATAAACGCCTCTTGTTGGAGTTACTCTGCACTGAGAGGTGTGGGCCCGCAGACTTTTGTTCCAAAAGTTGCTTTCGCCCACCGCCATCATCAGCGCGCAAAATGGACGGCTAGCCGTCCATTTTGAGTGCGCTGATGAAGGCTTCCTGCGGGATGTCTACTTTCCCGAACTGGCGCATCTTCTTCTTGCCGGCCTTCTGCTTCTCCAGCAGCTTTTTCTTGCGGGAGGCGTCGCCGCCGTAGCACTTCGCGGTCACGTCCTTGCGCAGCGCTGACAGCGTCTCCCGCGCGATCACCTTGCCGCCGATGGCCGCCTGGATCGGGATCTTGAACATGTGGCGGGGGATGAGGTCCTTGAGTTTCTCGCACATGGCCCGCCCGCGCATCTCCGCCCGGTCGCGGTGGACCATCATGGAGAGGGCGTCCACCGGCTCCTCGTTCACGAGCAGGCTCATCTTCACGAGGTTGTCGGCGCGGTAGCCCTCCATCTGGTAGTCGAAGGAGGCGTAGCCCTTGGTGACGCTTTTGAGCCGGTCGTAGAAGTCGAAGACCACCTCGTTGAGCGGCAGGTCGTAGACCGTCATCGCCCGCGTCCCTGCATAGGTGAGGTCGAGCTGGATGCCGCGGCGCTCCTGGCAGAGCTTGAGCACGTCGCCCAGGTACTCGTCGGGCACGAGGATCGTGGCCTTGATGCGCGGCTCCTCGATGTGGTCGATGAGCGAGGGGTCGGGCATGTCGGCGGGGTTGTGGAGCTCGGTCATCTCGCCCGTCTTGTCATAGACGTGGTAGACGACGGAGGGCGCGGTGGTGATGAGCTCGATATCGTATTCGCGCTCGATCCGGTCGCGGATGACCTCGAGGTGGAGGAGCCCGAGGAAGCCGCAGCGGAAGCCGAAGCCCAGCGCGGCGGAGGTCTCCATCTCGTGACTGAAGGAGGCGTCATTCAGAGCGAGCTTGTCGATGGCGTCCCGCAGATCCTCGAACTGCGCGCTGTCCACCGGGAAGAGCCCGCAGAAGACGACCGGCTGCGAGGGTTTGAAGCCCGGGAGCGGCTCCGCGCAGGGGCGGCGTTCATGGGTGATCGTGTCGCCCACGCGCGTGTCGCGGACCTGCTTGATGGAGGCGTTGAGGTAGCCGATTTCGCCGGGCCCAAGGCTTTCCACCGCGGTCATGGCGGGGCGGTAGACGCCCACATCGTCCACGTCGTAGGTGCCGCCCGTCTTCATCATGCGGATCTTGTCGCCCTTCTTGAGCGTGCCCTCGATGATGCGGACGATACAGATGACGCCGAGATACTGGTCGTATTTCGAGTCCACCAGCATGGCCTTGAGCGGCGCGTCGGGGTCACCGTCCGTCGGGGGCGGGAGGCGGTGAACGATGGCCTCGAGCGTGTCCTCGATCCCGAGCCCCGTCTTGGCGCTCACGTGGAGCGCGTCGGTGGCATCGATGCCGATGACGTCCTCGATCTGCTCGCTCACGCGCTCGGGCTCGGAGGCCGGCAGGTCGATCTTGTTGAGCACGGGGACGATCTCGTGATCGGCGTCGATGGCCTGATAGACATTGGCCAGCGTCTGCGCCTCAACGCCCTGCGTGCTATCCACCACGAGGAGGGAGCCTTCCACCGCGCGCATGGAGCGGGACACCTCGTAGGAGAAATCCACGTGGCCGGGCGTGTCGATGAGATTGAGCACGTAGCGCTCGCCGTCGCGCGCGACGTACTCGATGCGCACGGTGTTGGCCTTGATCGTGATGCCTCGCTCGCGCTCGATATCCATCGCGTCGAGAAGCTGCTCCTTCATATCGCGGTCGGCCACGGTGTTCGTCGACTGGATGAGCCGGTCGGCGAGCGTCGATTTCCCGTGGTCGATATGGGCGACGATGGAGAAATTGCGAATGTTTTTCAGCGGGGTCATGGGAGGGATATGCGGCGCATCCGAGGGCTGGTCAATGCGGCGCGGGGACGGGTGGTTTTCTTGTCGCGGGCGCAGCACAGTTAGCGGCAAAGGTGGCCGCGTGATGCCCAGGGAGGCACCGCCCAAAGCGCGGCCTTCCAGAGCCCAACGCAAGGAATGAATGCGACCCTCAGCCGGTCACATTGGCCTTATCGCACGCGCGCAGGGGCACACGGCGTCGTGATTGTCGGCTGGGCGGCGTTGTGGCATGCTGCGTGCAACGCGCCAGAGAGCGTGAAGACGTCGACGGACGCAACGAGCAGAGGCAATTTAATGCGGATATTCATCGCCCTTCTTTTGATGTGCGCGCTGGCCGCCTGTGGCGGGCACACCGCCCGCGCGCCGGCGGGCATCTCCTTCGCCGCCGGGCCCATCAGCGAGGCCTGCCTCGCCGCGGGCCGGCAGAACGCCAATCGTGCCTCGTGCCAGTGCATCCAGGGGGTCGCCGATGACAAGCTCAGCCGCGGGGACCAGCGCCTCGGCGCGAGCTTCTTCGACGACCCCGAGCGCGGCCAGGACGTGCGCCTCAATGACAGCCCGGGGGCCGATGCCTTCTGGGAGCGGTGGACGACCTATGCCGCGCGGGCCGAGGATGTCTGCCGGGCTGTGCTTTAGGCCTTGGGCTTTTGGCTCTGGGACACCTCGCGCGCCAGACCGTCAATGCAGGCCTCGATGAGGCGGAGCGCGCCGTCGAAATCGCGGGTGTAGTAGGGGTCGGGCACGTGATCCGGGGCTGAGCCACCTTCGTCCCGAGCGGCGTAATCGGTGAGCTTGCGGAGCGGGGTCCGGTTCCCCGGCGGGCGGAGGCGCTCGGCATCCCGAGCGTTCTGATCATCCATGACGACGAGGAGGTCGAACGCGTCGAAATCCGCCGCCGCGAGCTGGCGCGCGCGGAGGGGGGCCATGTCGTAGCCCCAGGCGCGGGCCGCATCCTGCATGGGGCCGTAGGGCGGATCGCCCACGTGCCAGTCCCCCGTTCCGGCGCTGTCGCAATCGAGCCCGCGCGCGCGGGCCACGGCCTCGGCGGCGGGCGAGCGGCAGATATTTCCCAGGCAGACGAAGAGGATGCGCATGGCCCATGCTTGCACGGGCGCAGCGGGGCCACAATGATGCGGCATGGATCTCGTCATTCTCACCGGCGCGGGCGTCTCGGCGGAAAGCGGTCTCGCCACCTTCCGCGACGCGGGCGGCCTCTGGGAGGGTCACCGCCCCGAGGACGTGGCGACGCCCGAGGCCTTCGCGCGGGACCCCGAGATGGTGCAGCGCTTCTACAATGCCCGGCGCGCGGCTGCCCGGGCCGCACGGCCCAACGCCGCCCATGCCGCGCTCGCCGATCTTCAGGCCCGGCTCGGGGCGCGGATGCTCCTCGTGACGCAGAACGTGGACGGGCTGCATAAGGCCGCGGGGCACGGGGACGTGCTGCACATGCACGGCGCGCTGGATGGCGCCACCTGCGCGGCCTGCGGTGCAAGGTGGGCCGCCCCTCGCATCATGGACGTGCGTAACCCCTGCCCCTCCTGCGGGGCGCAGGCCACACGGCCCGATATCGTGTGGTTCGGCGAGATGCCCCGACACATGGGCCGCATCTATGACGCGCTCGAGGCCGCGTCCGTCTTCGCCGCCATCGGCACCTCCGGGCAGGTTTACCCGGCGGCCGGGTTCGTCGAAATTGCAGCGGGGCGCGGCGCGGAGACATGGGAACTCACCCTCGCGCCCTCCGGCAACCCGCTCTTCGACGAGACGCGCGCGGGGAAGGCCACGAAGACCGTCCCCGGCTGGTGCGCGGAAATGGCAGCACGCTTCGGCGTCTAGTTCGCCTGGTGCAGTTGGTCGGTCGGGATGGTGCGATAGGTGCTGTTCTGCGCGTCGACGTAATCCTTGCCGTTCGACGCGGCGAGGATGATGAGGACGACGGAGAGCGCCCCCGCACCGAGGACGCCTTTATACATCCAGCCGGGGACAACGGGGCTCATGAGCGGGTGATCGGATTTCAGTTTCATGCCTCATCAACGCAGCGAGGCGGGGCAAGGTTTCCCCCGCGTTTTCCCCATGTCTTCCCAGGGCTTTCCCGCGCCTCGCGCGGAACCCAGCGCCGGGGCGCTTGTTTTCCTTGGCAAGACTGCAAAGGAGAAAGCCATGAGCCGCCCCATCCACCGCACCGACAAGATCAGCGACAGCCGCCCCGCCTTCGCCGCGCTCTACGATCGCAGCCGGGACGCCGAGGCCGCCTATCGCGGGCTCGCCGGCGCCATGGAGGGCAGTCTGAAGGCGAAGGTGGAGACCATGGCCAGCTTCCATTCCGCGCGCGCCGAAAAGATGCGCGAAATCGCCGGGCGCGTCGTCAATTTCGACGATGACAAGCGCCTCGACGGCACGATCGCGGGCTGGGTCGGCGTGCAGGCCGCGGCCGCGGAGGCGGCGCTCACGGGCAAGCTGCCTGCCAGCCTGAAGCTCCTCGAAGACCGCGTCTCCAGCGCCATCGACAAGGCCATCATCGAGGATCACACCGATCCCACGCGGGGCATGCTCGAGGAGATGAAGCTCGAGCTCCTCGCGCGGCACGAGGAGCTCGGATTTACAAAGGACTGACGCCCGTGACCCTGCCTAATGGGGCCCGGCTTGCGGGCGGGGCGATCCGGGTCAGCTATCCTCGCCGTGGCTGTGGCCGTTGCCGCCGTGATCCATCATCCCGTGACCATCCTCGCGCTCGAGGTCCACTTGGATCGTGACCGCAATCTCGCCGGCCTTCTCGAAGACGAGGGTCACGGGGATTTCCTTGCCCTGCTCAAAGCTCTCGCGGAGCCCCATGAACATGACGTGGTCCCCGCCGCGCGCGAGCGTGGCGCTCCCGCCCGCGGGGATCACGAGCCCGTCTTCGACCTCGCGCATCATCATCATGCCGTTCTCTCCCTCGACATGGGTGTGCAGCTCCACGCGGGCCGAGACATCGGAGCGTGCTTCGATGAGCCGGTCATCGGTATCGGTGGGGTTCATGATCACCATGAACGCTGCCCCTGCGCGGGCATTGGGGGTCGCGGCGCGGGCGTAGGCGTCGTGGATCACGGGGGCATCGCCCTCCATCATCATCGCCATGTCGCCGTCCTTGTCGGCCATGGACATGGACATGGAGGTATCGCCCGCGAGTGCCGTCGTGGCCGCGAGGAGCGCGGCGGTCATCGTGAGGTGCTTTAGCATGTAACTGTCCTTTCAGTGTCTGAGCGATGAGTGGTCAGACGATGAAAGGCGGGCCCCTGGCTTGCGTGGCGGCAGGGGCGCGACCGGGGGCATGATTGCGAGCGAAGGTCGCGGCGGTGCGCAGCGAAGGCCCGTCGAGGGCCAGGGCCGGCGATGGCGCGGCTTCCTGTCCGAAGAGGCTCAACGCGGCCTCGGGGCAGATGCCCGCGCGCTCCACCTCGTTGCCCGCGCCGTCGAGCCAGATCACGGTCGTCGAAAGACCGTGGCAGATCACGACGGCGTCAGACGCAGGCACCGCTCCCCGGGCATGGCCCACGGCGACGCTCGTCACGAGCGTCAGGCAGGCCAAGAGGGAAAAGAGCAGCGTCTTCATGGCCAAAAGGTAAGGCGCGCCCCCACCGCAGGCAAGCCGATCTCCCCGCGGCATAGAACGCAAAAAGCCCCGCCATGGCGGGGCCTTGCCGAGGAAAGCGTGGCGTTTACGCCTGTGCTTTCGCGATGTCTTTCTTGATCTTGAGCGCGTTGGGCGAAAGCTCCGCGTCCTTTGCCTTGGCGAGGAAGCCGTCGAGCCCGCCGCGGTGATCCACCGTGCGCAGCGCCGCCGCCGAAATGCGCAGCTTGAAGGAGCGGTCCAGGATGTCGGAGCGCAGCGTCTGCTCGTTCAGGTTCGGCAGGAAGCGGCGCTTCGTCTTGTTGTTGGCGTGGGACACGTTGTGGCCGCTCATCGGGCCCTTGCCGGTCAGTTCGCAAACGCGCGACATCGGTTCATCCTCGTCTCGGGCCCGGGCCATGCCAACGGGCGACATCTCATAGGTGGCGGAGGCCAGCGTCGGCCTCGAATTTCGTCCGCGGGCTATACGCAAGGCCCCCTGCCCCGTCAACACCTCCCCGCACGACGTCCGCGTACGGCGCGCCGCGTCACCGCGCGTGCGTCCCTACCGGTGTTGATCCACAAGGATGATGTTGCCGTCCGGGTCCATGACGGTGAAGGAGCCCGGCCCGTCCTCGGGCAGGTTGGCCTCCCCCAGTTCGAGCCCCGCCCCCTTGAGCCGCGTGGCCAGCGCGCGCACGTCCTCGAAGGGGTCCTGCGGCTGGGCGTTCTGGTCCCAGCCGGGATTGAAGGTGAGCCGGTTGCCCTCGAACATGCCCTGGAAGAGGCCGATGATCGTGGGCCCGGCCTTCAGGATGAGCCAGCCCTGGTCCGGGTCGCCCCCCATCGTGTCAAAGCCCAGCTCCTCGTAGAAGGCGCGGGAGGTGGCGAGGTCCTTGACGGCGAGCGAGGTGGAGAAAGCGGCGGTCTTCATGGCGCGAGCCTAGCATAGAGGCGCGATTTTCGCACCGATTCCCCCGGTCGGGCCTTCAGAGCAGCTCCGAGAGCACCTTTTCAGCGGCCATCGCCGCCGTGAGCCGCCCCTCGCGGACCTCCGTCTCGAGCGCCGCGAGATCCTTACGGGCCCTGAGCCGCGCCTCCATCCCCTGCCGGAGCTCCTCGCGAAACCAGTAGGCCGCCTGCGCCGCGCGCCGCGCCGCCCAGACGCCTTTTTCCATGCGCCACATCGCCAGCGCCTCGATCTCCGACCAGAGCTGGGGCAGGCCCGTACCCTCCACCGCCGAGACCATGAGCGCCTTCGGGATATCGTCGGGGTCCTGCGGGCGCTTCCTCAGGAGCCGGAGCGCCCCGGCATAATCCGCACAGGTGCGGGTCGCGGTGGATTTCAGCGCCCCATCGGCCTTGTTGACGACGACGAGGTCCGCGATCTCCATGATCCCGCGCTTCACGCCCTGGAGCTCGTCACCCCCCGCAGGCGCGAGGAGAAGCACGAAGACATCGCACATCTCCGCCACGGCGGTCTCCGATTGGCCCACGCCCACCGTCTCGATCAGCACCACGTCGAACCCCGCCCCTTCGCAAAGGCTCACCGCCTCCCGCGTGCGCCGCGCCACGCCGCCCAGATGGGTCTGGGAGGGCGAAGGGCGGATATAGGCGAGCGGGTGGCGCGAAAGCTGCTCCATGCGGGTCTTGTCGCCGAGGATCGAGCCCCCGGTGCGCGCAGAAGAAGGATCGACGGCGAGCACGGCGACCTTCTTGCCCGCCTCGGCGAGCATGAGGCCGAAGCCCTCGATGAAGGTCGATTTGCCCACGCCCGGCGTGCCCGAGAGACCGATGCGCAGCGCGGCCCGGTCCGTGGGCAGCGCGCCCAAGAGGGCGGCCGCCTGCGCGCGATGATCCGCGCGCCCGCTCTCGATGAGCGTGATCGCCCGGGCCAGCGCGCGGCGGTTCCCTTCGGCGACTTTGGCGGCCAGATCGTCCATGGCGCCATTCATGGCGCGCGCGCGCGGAGGCGTCCAGAGCCCTTCCGCTCGCGTCCGCGCTGGCCTAGCTATCGGCCCATGCGCGCCCTGCCCATCGATCCGCTCCTGCCGGAGCTCGCCACGACGCTCGCCCGCGAAGGGCGCGCGGTCCTGCAGGCTCCGCCCGGGGCGGGCAAGACGACGCGGGTCCCCCCCGCGCTTTTCGAGGTGGTGGCCGGCAAGATCCTCATGCTCGAGCCACGGCGCCTCGCCGCGCGAGGCGCGGCCACCCGCATCGCCGCCGAGCTCGGCGAGGCGCCCGGGGCCCGCGTGGGCTTCCGGATCCGCGGCGAGAGCGTGCCGGGCACGCGCATCGAGGTCGTCACCGAGGGCATCCTCACGCGCATGCTGCAATCGGACCCCGAGCTTGCGGGCGTGGGCTGCATCATCTTCGACGAATTCCACGAGCGCTCGCTGCAGGCCGATCTCGGCCTCGCGCTCGCCTGGGAGGTGCGGCAGGCGCTCCGCCCGGACCTGAAGCTCCTGGTGATGTCGGCGACGCTCGATGCCGCGCCCGTGGCCGAGATGCTGGGGCAGGCCCCCGTGCTCACCGCCGAGGGCCGCAGCTTCCCCGTCACGATCCGATATCTGGACGCGCCGCGCCCGAAGGACATGCGCCTCGAGCCGCTGGTGGCGCGCGAGATCAAGGCCCTCCTCCCCGAGGTCACCGGCGCGCTCCTCTGTTTCCTGCCGGGCCAGGGCGAGATCGCGCGCGTGAAGGCGGCGCTCGAGGTCTCGGTCCCCGTTTTCGAGCTCTACGGGGCGCTGCCCTTCAAGGCGCAGCAGGAGGCGCAGCGCCCCACGGGCGGCCCCCGGATCGTTCTCGTCACGTCCATCGCCGAGACCTCGCTCACGATCGAGGATGTGAGCCACGTGGTCGATGCGGGCCTCGCGCGTCGCGCGCGGCACGATCCGGGATCGGGCTTCTCGCGCCTCGTGACAGAGCGCGTCACCTGCGCCGAGGCCGAGCAGCGCGCCGGCCGCGCGGGCCGCGTGCGCGCAGGCACCTGTCTCCGGCTCTGGACGAAGGGCGAGGAGGGCGCGCTCGCGGCCTATCCACCGGCCGAGATCGAGGCGGCGGATCTGGCCCCGATGGCCCTCGAGCTCGCCGCTTGGGGCGCGCCGGAGACGGAGCTCGCCTTCCTGACCCCGCCCCCGGCCCCGGCCATGGCCGAGGCCCGCACCTTGCTCGAGGATCTGGGCGCGCTCGAGGGCGGCGCGCTCACCACCCATGGCCGCGCCATGGCCGCCATGCCCACCCATCCGCGCCTCGCCCACATGCTTCTCGAAGCCGGTGCAGAGGCCGCGCCGCTTGCGGCCCTCCTGGGCGCGCGCGACCCCGTGGAAAGCCGCGACAGCAGCCTCACACTCCGGCTCGAGGCCCTGCGCGACACCGGCCGCTTCCGCCGCGACCGCGCGCTGCGCCTCCGGGACGGCGCCCTCAGGGACATCAAGGCCGAGGCCAAGCGCCTCGCCCGCCTAGCGCCCGCGCGGCCCTACCCCGGCGATGCGGTGGCAGCCGCCCTCGCCTTCCCCGACCGCGTCGGCGGGCGCAGGCCCGGCGATGCGCCACGCTACCTCCTCTCCGGTGGCAAGGGCGCGGAGCTCGCCGCCGAGGACAGCCTCGCCGCGGCGCCCTGGCTCGTCGCGGTGGAGACCGACGGCGCGCCCCGCGACGCCCGCATCAGGCTGGCCCTGCCCCTCACCGAGGGAGAGATCCGCGAGACCTTCGCGGCGCGCATCCGGGAAGAGACGCTCTGCACCTGGTCAAAGCGCGAAGGGCGCGTCCGCGCCCGGCGGCAGGAGCGCCTTGGCGCCCTCGCCCTCTCCGATATCCCCTGGAGCGACGCGCCGCAGGAGGCGAGCGCCGCGGCCATGTGCGACGGGATCCGCCAGCTCGGCCTCGCGCTGCGGGGCAAGGCCGCTCTCTTCCAGGCCCGCGCGCGCGCCGCAGGCGATGCGCGATTCGAGGACGCGGCCCTGCTCGAGACGCTCGAAAGCTGGCTCGCGCCCCATCTCGCCGGCATCACCACGGCCGAGGCCTGGCGAGCCTTCGACCCGCTTCCCGCCCTCGCGGGGATGCTGAGCTACGAGGAGAGCCGTGCCCTCGATCGCGCCGCCCCCCCGGCCTACGAGACCCCGCTCGGCCGCCGGATCCCCATCGAGTACGGCGGCGCGGCGCCCGCGATTTCGCTGCGACTGCAGGAGCTCTTCGGCGAAACGCGCCACCCCATGGTCGGGGAGACGCCGCTCCTCATCACGCTCCTGTCGCCCGCAGGCCGCCCCGTCCAGACGACCCAGGACCTGCCCGGCTTCTGGGCGGGCTCCTATGCGGATGTCCGCAAGGACATGCGCGCCCGCTACCCCCGCCATCCCTGGCCCGAGGACCCGACGGAGGCCGCGCCCACGCTCCGCGCCAAGCGCCGCGGAGGCTAGGGAAAGGCACGCGTTCTGGTGGTAACCTTCCATTAACCAACTCGCGCCATAGTGGTGGCGCAGTACAGCTGAGGAGCGATGGCTGCGCACGAAGAAGCCGCCCTCGGCCAAGGCCCACGCGCCGTGGCCGAGGGCGCAACTGTCCGCAATCAATGTCAGGATCTTCGCTTCTTTGTGCCCCGTACCTTCGCCGGAGGCCGGTCCCGCCGCCTGCCGCGCGCGCGGTCCCTCGATCAGGGCGCATCGCGCGGGCTGGCCCGGACGCTCCCCGAGCTCAGACGCCCGCGGGACTCAATCGTGCCACGGCCCGTGGAAGCTGCCGTCCTTGTCGAGCCGCTCAAAGGAATGCGCCCCGAAATAGTCCCGCAGCCCCTGCAGCAGGTCCGCCGTCCCGCGCGCCTGCCGGATCTCGTCGAACCAGCTCACCGCCGAGGCCAGCGCCTGCACGGGCAGCCCCATGAGCGTCGCCTGCGCCACCACCCGTCGGAGGCAGGCGATGTGGTTTTTGAGAAGCGGCGCGAAATGGTCCGACAGGATCAACCGCCCGTCCGGCAGATCCCCGCGGAAGGCCGTGGCGATGTCGTCGAGGAGCGCGGATCGGATGATGCAGCCCGCCCGCCAGATTTCCGCGATGCGGGCATAGTCGAGATCCCATCCGAATTCGTCCGAGGCCGCTTTCAGGATGCGGAAGCCCTGCGCATAGGCCAGCACGCGGCCCACGAGGAGCGCGCTTTCAAGCTCGGCCTCGTCAAAGGTGCCGTGGGCCTCGCCCGCATGGGGCGCGAGGATCGGCGCCGCCACCTTCCGGGTCTCGCGCTCCGAGCTCAGCACGCGCGCGCCCACCGCCGCCTCGATTATGGAGGCCGATTGCCCCATGCGGATCGCCTCGATGACCGTCCAGCGGCCGGTGCCCTTCTGCCCGGCCTGGTCGACGATGATGTCGACGACGGGATTGCCCGTTTCGCGGTCCACCGCGTCGAGCACATGGCCCGCGATCTCCACGAGGTAGCTCTGCAGCGCCCCTTCGTTCCAGCGGTGAAAGAGCGGGGCGATTTCGCCCGGGCTGCGCTCCTCCCCGTCGCGCAGGAGGCCGTAGACCTCCGCGATGAGCTGCATGTCCGCGTATTCGATGCCGTTATGAACGGTTTTCACGAAATGCCCCGCCCCGTCGGGGCCGAGATGGGCCACGCAAGGGTCGCCCTCGTATTTCGCGGCGATGGCCTCGTAGATGGGCTGCACCGGCTCCCAGGCCGACGGCGTGCCGCCCACCATCATGGAGGGGCCGTTGCGCGCGCCGTCCTCGCCACCGGAGACGCCGATGCCAAGATATCGGAAGCCCTTTTGCTCCACCCGCTTGGTGCGCTCCATGGTGTCGCGAAAATCGCTGTTGCCGCCGTCGATGAGCGTGTCGCCCTCGGCAAGGTGCGGCAGGAGCGCGTCGATCGTCTCCTCCACGGGGGTGCCCGCGGGCACCATCATCATGATCGCGCGGGGCGTGGGCATCGCCGCCACCAGCGCCTCGAGGCTCTCGCATTTCGTGAGCTTCGGGGCGAGGTCGCCCGCGCGGTCGATCAGCGCGTCGATGGTGGAGGCGTCGAGGTTGAAGAGTGCTACGTCATGGCCCTTCTCGGCCATGTTGAGCGCGAGCGCCGATCCCATCGTGCCCACCCCGATCAGTCCCATGCTTGCCGTTGCCATCGCGCGCCTCCGCCTTGCGTGTCACGAGAGGTAAACCATGGCGCGCGCGCAAGTTCCATCGGCAAGCACACCGCCGGCATCCCTGACCGTTCCCCGCCCCGGGCGCCAAAATTCTTCACAAGAATTTTGCCCCGCGCAGCGGCCACCGCCGCGCTTCCGAAAATTCTTCGTAAGAATTTTGCGGGCCGAGAAGCGGTGCTCAGACCCCGAGGCACCAGCGCATGATCGCCTTTTGGGCGTGAAGCCGGTTCTCGGCCTCGTCGAAAATCACCGAATGAGGCCCGTCCATGACCGCGCTCGTGGCCTCCTCCTCGCGGTGGGCAGGCAGGCAGTGCATGAAGAGCGCGTCGTCCTTGGCTTTGCCCATCAGCCGCTCGTTCACCTGGTAGGGGCGGAGCTGGTTGTGCCGCCGCTCCTTCGTGGTCTGGCTGTCATGCATGGAGACCCAGGTGTCAGCCACCACGAGATCGGCCCCCGACACGGCGGCCTCCGGGTCGCGGATGAGCTCGACGCGCGCCCCGGCCTTGCGCGCGCCTTCGACGAAGACCGCCTCGGGGTCGAGGGTCTCGGGGCCGGAGACCACCATGTCGAAGCCGAATTGCCCGGCAGCATGGAGGAAGGACGCGCAGACATTGTTGCCGTCGCCCATCCAGGCCACGCGGCGCCCCGCGATGGGGCCGCGATGCTCTTCGTAGGTCATCACGTCGGCCATGATCTGGCAGGGATGTGTGCGGTTGGTGAGCCCGTTGATGACGGGCACGGTGGCGTGTTCGGCCATCTCGAGGAGGGTCGTCTCCTCGAAGGTGCGGATCATGATGAGGTCCACGTAGCGGGAGAGCACGCGGGCGGTGTCTGCGATCGTCTCGCCATGGCCGAGCTGCATGTCCCCGCCCGAAAGGACCATCGTCTCCCCGCCCATCTGGCGCACGCCCACGTCGAAGCTGACCCGCGTGCGCGTCGAGGGCTTCTCGAAGATGAGCGCGACCATGTGGCCCGCGAGCGGGGTCTCGGCGTCGGGCCTCCCCTTGGGCTGGCCCGCGCGTGCGTCCTTCATGGCGCGGGCCGCATCGATCATGTCGCGGAGGTCAGCCGGGTCGGTTTTGTGGATGTCGAGGAAGTGTTTCATCGGTTGGCTCGTTTTGAGAGGTCGGGACCGGGAGTTTGACCCCCGTCGCCAGTGTCGCTCGGACCCATGGCGTGTCGATGGCGGCCCCCGGAAGGTATGTCGGGAAAGATGAAGTCAGGGCGTGAGCGAGGCCGCGGCACGGTCGAGGCGGCGCAGCGCCTCGTCGATGTCGGCGTCGGGGATGTTGAGCGCGGGCAGAAGGCGCACGGTGTTGTCGGCCGCGCCCACGGTGAGGAGTTCCTCGGCCATGGCCGCGGCGACGACTTCCGTGTTGGGCGCGCGGCAGACGAGCCCGAGCATCAGCCCCTGGCCCCGCACGTTGTCGAAGACCTCCGGGTGGGAGGCCACGAGCGCCTCGAGCCCCTGCCGGAGGCGACCGGCCTTGCGATTGACGTCGGCGAGGAAGCCGGGATCGGCCACGATCTCCATCACCCGCGCGCCCACCGCGCAGCCCAGCGGGTTGCCGCCATAGGTGGAGCCATGCGTTCCCGCCGTCATACCGGAGGCCGCGCCTTCGGTGGCCAGCACCGCGCCCAACGGGAAACCGCCGCCGATGCCCTTGGCCACCATCATGATGTCAGGCGCGATGCCCGCCCATTCATGGGCGAAGAGCTTGCCCGTCCGGCCCACGCCGCATTGCACCTCGTCGAGGATGAGGAGGATGCCGCGTTCGTCGCAGAGGTCCCGCAGCCCCTTGAGGCAGGCATCGGGCAGCGGACGGATACCGCCCTCCCCCTGTACGGGCTCCACCATGATCGCAGCCGTCCGCTCCGTGATGGCGGGCGCGATGGCGTCGTGATCGCCGAACGCGAGATGGACGAAGCCCGGCAGGAGCGGGCCGAAGCCGCGCGTCATCTTCTCCGAGCCCGCCGCGGCGATAGCTGCAGAAGAGCGTCCGTGAAAGCTCCCCTCGAAGCAGATGATGTCGACCTTCTCCGGGTGGCCCTTCTCGAAATGGTACTTCCGCGCCATCTTCACGGCGAGCTCGCAGCTCTCCGTGCCCGAATTCGTGAAAAAGCAGGTATCGGCGAAGGTGTGCTCCACGAGGAGATCGGCGAGGCGCTGCTGCTGCGGGATGCCGTAGAGGTTGGACGTGTGCCAGAGCTGGCCCGCTTGCTCGGTGAGCGCCTCGACAAGCTCCGGCGCAGCATGGCCCAGCGCGTTGACCGCGATGCCCGCGCCTAGATCGAGGAAGCGTCGCCCGTCCGCCTCGATGAGCCAGCTGCCCTCGCCCTTCACGAAGTTCAGCTTTGCGCGGTTATATGTCGGCAGGATCGAGGGGATCATGGAACGGCCTCTTCGATGAAAGCCCTTGCGTGCAGAGGCACGGGCGCGGTGTCAATGATTTTGGGATGTGTGGGCGGCTTTGAGATGGCACGCGGGCGCCCCCCGCGAAACGGGATCAGCGACGTCGGAGAGAGGTACGGATCAATGCCATGCCGCGGAGGTAGCGGGCGGGTGACGCTGTGTAAAGCGATTTGAGGCCGGCCTGCCCTTGCCGTGAAGGAGACATGCCGCGATGTCCGTAGGGTGCGCGCCGCGCACCGCCCGTCACGGCTTGAGGCGATAGCCCGTCCGAAAACCCCACCACGTGAGCAAGCAGAGCGCGAATGTCGAAGCACCGAGCACCGTGATCGCCAGCACGGGCGAGCTGTCGGAGACACCCAGCACGGACCAACGCATGCCGTCGATGGCGTAAAAGATCGGGTTCACGCGCGTGATCGCCTCGAGCCCGGGCGGCAGCGCCGTCACCGAGTAGAACGTGCCCGACAGGAAGGCGAGCGGGGTGACGACGAAATTCGTGAGCGCGGCCATCTGGTCGAATTTCTGGGCCTGCATGGCTGCGAGAAGCCCCAGCGCGCCCATGAAGGCCGAGCCCAGCACGATGAAGCCCAGCATTGCGATGGGATGCGCCACGCCGATGCCGAGCACAAGCCAGAGCGCGGCCATGAGCACCACCGCGATGAGAAGCCCGCGCCCGATCCCGCCTACGAGAAAGCCCACCGTGAGCTCCCCGCCGGAGAGCGGCGGCATGAGCGTGTCGACGATGTTGCCCATGACCTTGGCAGAGATGAGCGAGGACGAGGTATTGGCGAAGGCGTTCTGGATGACGCTCATCGCCATGAGCCCCGGCGCGAGAAAGACGAGGAAGGGCTGGCCCATCACCTCGCCCCGCGCATCGCCGAACGCGATGGAGAAAATGAGCAGGAAAAGACCCGCCGTCACGAGCGGCGCGAGGATCGTCTGCGTGGGGATCGCGAGGAAGCGGCGGCACTCCCGCTCGCAGAGCGTGTAGAGGCCCATCCAGTTGACCCGGCCAAAGCGCCGCGTGCCCATGTCCCCGCCGCGCCCGTGATCGCGCGATGCGTAATTCGTTTCAGTCATAGATTGACGCGCCCCGTTGTTCTTCGCCCGGCATAGGCATATACAGTGATGCTCGAACGGGCGAGATGGGCCGGGATCGGCCCGCCGTCAACCAGCGTCCCGCGTGCCCGAAGCGCGCGAGGCGCACAGCAAAGATCGAGGCAGAGCATGTCCTGGACTGACGAACGCGTTGAAATCCTAAAAAAAATGTGGGGCGAAGGCCAATCCGCCTCCGTCATCGCCAAGGAGCTCGGCGGCGTGACGCGCAATGCTGTCATCGGCAAGGTGCACCGCCTCGGCCTCTCGAACCGCGCAGGCGCGACCTCGGCGGCGGCGAAACCCGCCCCTGAGAAGAAATCCGCCAAGGCCCCCGAGAAGGAGGCCGTGGCCGCGGAAGCGAAGCCTGAGCCCAAGACCGAAAGCGCAGCGCCCGAGCGCGCGCTCTCGCCTGCCGCGCGCAAGATCATTCCGGCAGGCCAGCCCCTGCCCCCGCAGCCGTCGGCCAACGAGATCAGCCCCGAGGCGCTCGCCAAGGTCAACGAGGTGGAAAAATCCTCGAAGAAGATCTCGCTCATGGAGCTCACCGAGCGGACCTGCAAATGGCCCGTGGGCGACCCGGCGACGGAGGATTTCTGGTTCTGCGGGCTGCCTGTCCAGCAGGGCAAGCCCTATTGCGAGGCCCATGTGGGCGTGGCGTTCCAGCCCATGTCCTCGCGCCGGGACCGCCGCCGCTAGGCACGGGCCGCGCAAGGGGGCCAGATGGTTTCCAAAGCACCCGCAGCGCAGCGCAACGGAACGGTCTATCCCAAGAAAAATGCCCGGCGCCGCACGGCCCCGGGCATCTTTTTATCCGATGTCGTGTGACGCTTGGGCTCAGATGCCGACCGTCTGGCCGAGCGCGAGCACATCGCCCGTGGGCGCGCCGGTGGTGGACCCGCCCGGCGGCTCGTCGGAGACCGCGAGGATGAGCCCCTCGACCTCCCGCAGCGCCTCGGGGAGCGCCACGGTGGTCAATGCGTCGGTGGGCAGCACGCCGAGCGAGACGGGTGCGGCCTCCCCGGCGATGGCCCAGAGCTCCAGCGCGCGCCCTGCGCGCGCCGCGCCCGCGGTCCGCGTGAGTTGCACCTGCCCCGTGGCAGGCGAGTAAGCGGCGAGGATGCGGAGGCTCTCATCCTCCGCGGCGATCTCGGCCACGAAGCTCACCGCTGGCGATGCCGGGGCAACCGGAGCCTCCGCCAGAACCGGCGCATCAGGCACTGCGCGCTCGGCGGGCCCGGTCATGACATTGACGACGACGAAGCCCGCCACGGCCACGGCGGCGCCCGCCGCGAAGCCCGCGCTGTTGCCCCCGCCGAAGAGGCCCTTCACGAACTTCCCGAACACGCCGGATGTTGCGCCCGCGGAGGAGCCCAAGGAGGCCCCTGCCCGCGCGCCCTGCGGCGCTTCGCCGAAGAGCCGGTCGAAGAGTTCCTTTTTCGCACGGCCCCGGGGCTTCTCGCTGCCGAAGGCCGTGTCGAGCCCTTCGAACTGCTCGATCCAGTGCGCCACCAGCCGGTGGAGGCGCGGCGTCTTGGCGAGCGCGGCCTCGAAGGCCCGCTCCTCCCTCTCGGGCAGGAGGCGCAGCACGTATTCTGCTGAAAGAAGGTTCCAGTCGGGTTCGGCGGTCTGGGTGGTCATCGGGCCATGCACTCCTGCAGGGAAATGAGGGACCGGCGCAGCCACGTGCGCACGGTGTTGAGGGGGACGTCGAGCTTTTCGGCGAGTTCGGCGTAGCTGAAGCCGTCGAGATAGGCCCATTGGACCGCCTTCGCGCGCTCGCTCTTCAGCTCGCCCATGCACAGGAAGATCCGCTCCCGCTCCGCATTGGCCAGCACTGCCTGCTCAGGCGTGGGGCTGTTATCGGAGAGCCGGTCGTCCCAATCGGCGAGGTCGTCGGCCTGTCGCACGCGGCGCAGCTTGTCGATGGCGGTGTTGCGCGCAATCGTGAGCATCCACGACATCGGGTGCATGCCCCCGGCGCTGAACTGCCCGGCATGGCGCCAGATCTTCATGAACGCCTCCTGCAACACGTCCTCGGCCGCCGCGCGGTCCTTCATCATGCGCATCGCCACGCCGAAGACCTGCGGCGAGGCCAGATCATAGAGATCGGAAAACGCGCGGCGATCGCCCAGCGACACCGTCGCGATGAGGCGTGCTAACTCCTCTGGATCAACCTTGCTCATGGGGCTTTCATCACCTGAAATTCTCACTCGACCCTTAACATGGGAAGCAATTGTGACCGCTCTTTGCCACGGGAAGGGTTTTGTCAGGATGCTGTTTTTGCATCAAATTTTATGCGCTGGCGCGGGCCTTGCGGGGGCGGGAAACTTTTTTCGAAAAATTTTCGGGGCGGGTGAAACTTATCCGGAAATGGCGTCGTCTTGAGGACCGTAACAACAGACCAAAGCCAAACGGAAAGGATACCACCATGCCCCTTAGCCCCTGGTTCGCCCCGAAGAAAACCCAGCCCGCCACCGGCGCCGGCACCACTGAAAAGCGCGCCCGCGCCGTGCTCACGCGCCAGGAGATGGAGACGCTTTTCTCCCAGGAGCTCGGCCGCAACCCGCTCTGCGCCGCCGCCTGATCGCTACGAAAGCCAACACGGAGACACCCCCATGCAAGACTATTCCCAAATCGCCCGCGCCCGCCGCGCCGCTGCCGTCGAGGCGCTGACCCGCACGCAGAACAATCTCTTCATCGAGCGCCGCTGCACGCGCCCGTAACGCGCCCGCCACCCCATCCAGAACACCAAAGGAGACAGACCATGCAGACCATGACCCAAATCGCCCGTGCCCGCCGTGCCGCCGCCGTCGAGGCGCTCAGCCGAAAGGACGCCAACCTTTTCGCCGAGCGCCGCTGCGAACGCCCCGCCGCCCTCGTGCTGGGCGCGGGCCGCTAGGCACAGGCCTGCGACGCGCTGACCGGTGGTTCGGCGCGTTGTCCGGCATATGTCACGGGCATGACCAAAGTGCTCTTCAACGACCAGTGTCCGGTATGCTCTTTCGAGATCAACCACTACGCCGAGTATGCCCGCAAGGCGGGCCTGCCGATCCAGTTCGACGATCTCAATGGCCCCGCCCGGGCCGCTTGGGGGATCGACGAGGACACCGCCGCGCGCCGGCTCTACGTGGAGCATGACGGCGCCCTTCTGAGCGGCATTCCCGCCTTCATCGTGCTGTGGAACGAGATGCCGCGCTATCGCTGGCTCGCCCGGCTCGTGGCCCTGCCCGGCATCAAGCAGGTGGCGTCCTTCGCTTACGATTACGTGCTCGCCCCGGTCATCTACCGCTGGCACCTGCGCCGCAAGGCCCGCCGCGCCTAGCGCAAGCCCCCCAAAAGACTGCCGTGGAAACGGTATTGTGACATCATTCCACGGGACGTTAACGGATCCCGTGTTACCATAACCTCATGGCGTATATGTATTCTCTGCCGGAACGGGTCGCCGATGGCGCTGTCCATATCCTGGGCATTGCTGCGTCGATCACGGCCACGGCGCTCTTGATCGTCTACGCCGCCAAGACGCAAAGCGGCCTCGATGTGGCGGCCGTGAGCATCTATGGCAGCGTGGCGACGGCGTGCTTCGTGGCCTCCGCGCTCTATCACATGACGCCCTGGGTCAGGGCCCGGCCCCTTCTCCAGCGTATTGACCATGCGGTGATCTACCTCAAGATCGCCGGGACCTACACGGTGCCCGTGGTGCTCCTCGGCAATCTCTTTGGCTACATCGTGCTCGCCGCCGTCTGGGCCGTGGCCGTCGTCGGCGCGGTGGGCAAGATGACCGAGCTATTGAAGCCCGGCGTCGCCTCCACCCTGCTTTACGTGGCCCTTGGCTGGGCGAGCATCGTGCTCATCTGGCCGCTGATGCAAACACTGCCGCCCACGGCGCTCTGGCTCATGGTGATCGGCGGCATCGTCTACACGGTGGGGTCGCCCTTCAACCATTGGGACGCGCTGCCCTTCAATGTCGCGATCTGGCACTGCTTCGTGCTGGCGGGCTCGGCGCTCTTCTTCTCGGCCATCGTGCTCGCACTGGTGGCGCGCGGCATCTAAGCCGCCCGCGCAGCCCCGTCCGCTATCACCACAATTCAAAGAATGTCAGCCTGCAGACAGCCTTGTGTCTGCCTCAGAGCCCCGCTGCCGCGCGCCGCACCGCTTGGATCCGCTCCGCATTGGGCGGATGCGTCCCCAGGAACCGGTTGCCGGGATCAGGGATCCGCGTGAAATACGCGGCCCCCACGAGCGGATCGTAGCCTGCCCGCGCCGTCAGGATCGTGCCGAGACGGTCCGCCTCGAGCTCGAAACTCTTCGAATAGCTCCGCGCCGCCACCGCCGCGCCAAGCTGCTGAGCCTGTCGCACGGAGCCTGCATCGCGCCCGAGCGCGGCAGCGAGCACGCCGAAGGAGGCCGCGCCAAGCGTGGCATTGGCTTGCGTGCGCTCGATATGGCCCGCGATGTGGTGCGCTGCCTCGTGACCCAGTACGAAGGCCAGCTCATCGGCATTGCGCACATCCCGCACCAGCGTCTCGGTGAAGCCGAGGACAGGGCGCCCGTTATCGTCGAGCGTCTGGAAGGCATTGGGCGGCAGGCGCGGATCCCCGTAGAGCTGGATCGCGAAGTCGCAGTTGAGCCGCGGCGCGCGGGTGCGGCATTCCCGCTCGAGCACCGGCTCCATCTGGCGCACGATCTGGCGGAAGCTCGCCACGTTCTGCGGCTGGACCGGCCCCTGCCTGATCTCGGGCAGCGACCCCGTGCTCGCCGCTGCGACCTGCGCGGGGGGTGGCGCCGACACGATGGGCTGCGGCGCGTCGCAGGCCGCGAGCGCCGCGAGGCCCAGAAGGGCGGACAGGCGAATGAAAAGTCTTTGCATGGCCGTAGAATACGGGCGCCGTTCGAAAGAGCCAGCCCCCTGCGCCGTGGCCACGGCAATGTGAGCGGCGCATTCCCGCTTGCGGTGCCGCGGGTGCCCGGTAATCTCGCCCCATGTACACCGTAGAGCATGATTTCGACGCCACCGTGGTCACCCTCGTGGACGAGGGCAGCAGCCACCTGAAGGAAGACGTGACGCTGCAGGCCTTCGAGGATTGCGTAACGATCGAGCAGCTCGATCCGCGCACCGAGCGGGTGCAGAAGATCACGCTCTCGCTCGCGCAGGTGCGCGATCTCGCGGCCGCCCTCGACTCGCCCGAGGGGATGTGGCGGCGCGACGGGTGAGCGAGACCGGCTTTTACTGGGACGAGCGCTGCTTCTGGTTCTCGGGCGGCAATTACGCGTTCACGATGCCCGTGGGCGGCCTCGTGCAGCCCCTTGCCGCCGGGGGCCTGCCGGAAAACCCGGAGACGAAGCGGCGGCTGAAGAACCTCATGGATGTGACCGGCATGAGCGCGGCGCTCCGCCTCTCCTCCGCAGAGGCGGCCACCGAGGAGGACCTGCGCCGCATTCACCCGGCCTCCTATCTCGAGGCGTTCCGGGCCGCCTCCGCAGCGGGCGGCGGCGAGCTCGGGCTGCGCACGCCCTTCGGCGCGGGCGGTTTCGAGCAGGCCGCGCTCTCGGCGGGGCTCGCGAAGCGGGCCGTGGCCGATGTCATGGCCGGGCGCGTGCGCCGCGCCTACGCGCTCTCGCGCCCGCCGGGGCATCACTGCCTGCCGGATTTTCCCAACGGGTTTTGCCTCCTGGCCAATATCGCCATCGCGCTCGAGGCGGCGCGCGCGACGCAGCCCGGCCTCCGCGCCGCGATCCTCGACTGGGATGTCCATCACGGCAACGGGACCGAAGCGATCTACGCGGATGACGACGCGACGCTCACCATCTCGCTCCACCAGGAGCGAAACTACCCGCTCGACACCGGCGACGCCGACACCGATGCCCGCGCCAATATCAACGTTCCCCTGCCGCCTGGCGCGGGCCATGCCAGTTATCTCGAGGCCATGGAGCGCATCGTGATCCCGGCGATCGACGGCTTCCGCCCCGACATCCTCATCATCGCCAACGGCTATGATGCCGCCGCAATCGACCCGCTCTCGCGGATGCTGGCCACCGCCGAGACCTTCCGCGCGCTCACCGAGATGGCCCGCGCCCTGGCCGACACCCATTGCGAGGGACGCCTCGTCCTCGTTCACGAGGGCGGGTATTCGGAGGTCTACGTGCCGTTTTGCGGCCATGCCGTGCTCGAGGTGCTGGAGCCCGCCGCGCCGACTGCGCAGGACCCGTTCGCCGAGACCTTCGCCACGCGCCAGCCCGGCCCCCGCTTCGCGGCCTTCGCCTCCAACTGGATCGGCGACCTCGCCCGCCACCACGGGACCGCCTGAGCCTTTCCAATCGCCGTCCGCGCGCTTACCTCTGGCGCAAAGCAAGCCCAGCGCGCGCCAGACCCGACGCCGCCCCCGCAACGGGGGCCCCACAGGAAGAGACCCTCCCCATGTCCGAGCTCTCCCCCGCCCAGACCTTCATGCTGACCCGCCGCTCGCGCTCGCTACGCATGCTCTCGGGCCCGGCCCCGAAAAAGCGCGAGCTCGACGTGCTACTGCGCATCGCCTCCCGCGTGCCCGACCACGGCAAGCTCGAGCCCTGGCGCTTCGTGGTGCTCGAGGAGAAGGCCCTGCGCCGCATCGCCGAGGCCGCCCCGCCCCATATCGAGCGCATCGGCGCCCCCTCGCTCGCCGCGAGCCAATACGCCGACAGCCCCTTCGCTGTCGTCGTCTTGGAGAGCCCGAAGGAAAGCGAGAAGATCCCCGCCGTGGAGCAGACCTATTCCGCCGGGGCGGTCTGCCTTTCCCTCGTCAACGCGGCCCTCGCCGGTGGCTGGGGCGCGGTCTGGCTCTCCGGTGCGCTCTCCCACGACCCCCATTTCGCCGCCGAGGCCTTCGGCACTGAGGCCCACGAGCGCGTGGCGGGCATCATCCATATCGGGCGCTGCGCGGAGACCCCGCCCGAGCGCCCCCGCCCGGATCTCTCCGCCAAGACCACCTGGATCTCGCGATGATCCTCGACGCCTTCGTCAAATCGCTCAACCAGATCGGCGACCCGCGCTTTCGCGGGGTCCTCTGGCGCGGGATCGGGCTCACGGCGGCGCTCTTCGTGGGCGCCTACGCGCTCCTCCTCGGGCTCATCCAGTGGCTCTTGGGCGGGCCGGTGACGCTCCCCCTCGTGGGCGAGGTGACCTGGGTCGGCGATCTCCTGAGCTGGGGCTCGCTCCTCGTAATGCTCGTCGTCTCGGTCTTCTTGATGATCCCCGTGGCTTCGGCCATCACCTCGATGTTTCTCGACGAGGTGGCCATCGCGGTGGAGGAGAAGCACTACCCCGAGATGGGAATCCCGCCCCGCACGCCGTTCTGGGACGGGGTGCGCGACACGTTGAGCTTCCTCGGGGTCCTCATCGGGCTCAACCTCGCCGCCCTCATCGCCTACGCGCTCTTCCCGCCCGGCGCGCCCTTCATGTTCATCGCGCTCAACGGCTACCTCTTGGGCCGGGAATACTTCACCGTGGCCGCCATGCGGCACCTGGGCCGCGCAGGCGCACAGGCACTCCGGCGCGAACATGCCGGCACGGTCTGGGTGGCGGGCTGCCTCATGGCGCTGCCGCTCACCTTCCCGCTGGTGAACCTCGTGATCCCCATCCTCGGCGCGGCCACCTTCACCCACATCTACCACCGCCTCGCCCGCTAGGCCCTGGGGGCCTGCAGCCGAGATCCCGGCTTCAGAGATCGGGCGTCGACATGCGGTTGAACCAGTCGATGTCCTCGATGGTGATGATGCCGGAGACGATGATGCCCGCGATGATCGCCCAGAGCACGAAGGCCACGCCCGTCGTGATCAGAAAGCGCTTCTTGAGCTGCGGGTTCGTGGGGCTGCCGGCATGGGTGCCGGGGACGATCTCGCCCACGTCGCCCTGCGTTTCGAGCCGGATCGGCAGCACGCAGAGCAGCGTCAGGAACCAGATGACGGCGTAGAGCACGATGGCGGATGTGATGCCCATGAGCGGCGGTCCTTTCACGTGGTGCGAGGGCGGGATGCCTCCGGCGGCCCTCCGGGGGAGGTACGGGGCACAAAGAAGACAGGCAATGCGACCCGGTGGTCAGACCTGTTCGAGTTCGACGAGCGTACCCTGGAAGTCCTTGGGGTGGAGGAAGAGGACGGGCTTGCCGTGGGCGCCGATCTTGGGCTCCCCGTCGCCGAGGACGCGGGCGCCTTCGGCCTTCAGGTGGTCGCGGGCGGCGAGGATGTCGTCGACCTCGTAGCAGACATGGTGAATGCCGCCGGACGGGTTCTTGTCGAGGAAGCCCTGGATCGGGGAGCCCTCGCCCAGGGGGTAGAGCAGCTCGATCTTGGTGTTGGGCAGCTCGATGAAGACCACCGTGACACCGTGATCCGGCTCGTCCTGCGGCGCGCCGACCTGGGCGCCGAGCATCGTACGGTACTGCGCCGAGGCGGCCGCGAGATCCGGGACGGCGATGGCCACGTGGTTGAGGCGTCCGATCATGTCTCTCATTCCCTTTCTTCCGCGATGGGCGCCGTCGTTAAGGCGCCGTTAGGCCTCTTGGCCGAAACATGTCGGTCATAGGCGGCTGTGCGACGGAGGAACAGATGGAAGAGATGGACCGCTACATGAAAGCGCAGGAGCCCACGGCGCTGCGCCCGCTTCTCGGGCAGACCGTGCTCGCCGTGGAAGACAGCCGCTTTGCCTGCGAGGCGATCCGGCTTGTCTGCCTGCGGTCGGGGGCGCGGATCCGGCGGGCCGACAGCCTGAGCGCCGCGCGCCGGCACCTGAGTGTCTACCGCCCCAGCGTCGTGATCGTGGATATCGGCCTGCCGGACGGCTCCGGCGCCGAGCTGATCGAGGAGGTGGCGCGCGCTGTGCCACGGGTGCCGGTGCTGCTGGCCACGTCCGGCGATGACACCCAGTCCGAGGCCGCGGTCGCCGCGGGGGCCGATGCCTTCCTTGCCAAGCCCGTGGCCTCGATCGGGGTCTTCCAGGCCGCCGTGCTCGCGCATCTGCCGCCCGAGGCGCAGCCGCGCGGCCCGCGCGCGATCAATGATGACCCTGTCACCGCGGACACCATCGCCTATTACGACGATCTCGATCACGCGCTCGACGCGCTCTCTGCCGGGGAGGCGGGCTATGTGGGGCAGTTCCTCGCGGGCGTGGCGCGGCAGGTGGGAGACAGCGAGCTCGAAATCCTCGCGCAGCGGCTCTCGGCCGCGCCGGACAACGCGCAGATCGCGGCCCGGCTCGAATGCATGCTGGCCCAGCGCATGGGCGCGCGTGTGGCGGTCTGAACTTCGGGCCTCGGGCTTCGGGTTTCGTGCCGGCACGTCGGGGCGCGGGCGGGCGTCTGATTGTAGGCGCTCCGTGGTGTGGCGGTCGTCGGGTGTCGCGCGTCACGCGCGGCGGGCAACTTTATTCCCCCGCCACCCCACAAAGCCGCCACAATCCGAGGCTAGCGCTGGGGCGTTTCTTGCAGGGGTGCGCCATGCTCGCCAACATCTCGATCCGGCTCAGCAATGCCCGCGTGTCGCGCGCGGTGGATTGGGCCGTGCTCTCGGTGGGCGCGCTCATGCTCGCGGTCGCGATCGTCGGCAGCGTCGTCTCCGCCCCGGTCACGTCTCCCGACACCGCCCAGGCCGAACGGCCCGGGGTGACGCGCTCCTCCCTCTGAGGGCTCGGCTCTAGTCCTGCTCCACCACGCGCAGCGAGAGCTCGCGAAGCTGCTCGTTCGTGGGATCGGACGGTGCATCCATCATCAGATCTTCCGCGCGCTGGTTCATGGGGAACATGATGACCTCGCGGATATTCTCCTGGTCGGCGAGGAGCATCACGATCCGGTCGATCCCCGCCGCGCAGCCGCCATGGGGCGGCGCGCCGTATTGGAACGCGTTGACCATGCCGCCGAAGCGCTTCTTCACCTCCTCGGGGCCGTAGCCCGCCAGCTCGAAGGCCTTGAACATGATCTCGGGCTTGTGGTTCCGGATCGCACCGGAGACGAGCTCGTAGCCATTGCAGGCGAGATCGTACTGGAAGCCTTTGACCTCGAGCGGGTCGCCGTTCAGCGCGTCCATCCCGCCTTGAGGCATGGAGAAGGGGTTGTGCTCGAAATCGAGTTCGCCGGTCTCCTCGTCCCGCTCGTAGATCGGGAAGTCGACGATCCACGCGAAGGCGAAACGGTCCTGATCCGTGAGGCCCAGCTCATCGCCGATGACGGTGCGCGCCTTGCCTGCGACCCGCTCGAAGCTCGCGGGCTTGCCGCCGAGGAAGAACGCCGCGTCGCCCACGCCGAGGCCGAGCTGCTGGCGGATGGCCTCTGTCCGCTCCGGGCCGATGTTCTTCGCCAGTGGCCCCGCGGCCTCCATCCCTTCCCCCTGGTCACGCCAGAAGATGTAGCCCATCCCCGGCAGCCCTTCCTTCTGGGCAAAGGCGTTCATGCGGTCGCAGAACTTGCGGGAGCCGCCGCCGGGCGCCGGGATGGCGCGGATCTGGGTGCCGTCCTGCTCCAGGAGCTTGGCAAAGATGGCAAAGCCCGAGCCTGCGAAGTGCTCGCTCACGACCTGCATCTTGATCGGGTTGCGCAAGTCGGGCTTGTCGGTCCCGTACCAGAGCGCCGCGTCGCGGTAGGAGATCTGCTCCCACGTCTCCGGCGCATCGACCTTGCGACCGCCGCCGAACTCCTCGAAGACGCCCGCGATCACGGGCGAGACGGTGTCGAACACGTCCTGTTGCTCTACAAAGCTCATCTCCATGTCGAGCTGGTAGAAATCCGTGGGCGAGCGGTCGGCGCGCGGGTCCTCGTCGCGGAAGCACGGCGCGATCTGAAAGTACTTGTCGAAGCCCGACACCATGATCAGCTGCTTGAATTGCTGCGGGGCCTGCGGCAGCGCGTAGAACTTGCCCGGATGGAGCCGCGACGGCACGAGGAAGTCCCGCGCGCCCTCCGGCGAGGAGGCCGTTATGATCGGCGTCTGGTACTCGCGGAAGCCGATATCCCACATGCGCTTGCGGATCGAGGTCACCACGTCCGAGCGCAGCACCATGTTCTTCTGCATCTGCTCGCGGCGCAGATCGAGGTAGCGGTACCGCAACCGCGTTTCTTCCGGGTATTCCTGATCCCCGAAGACCTGCAAAGGCAGCTCGCCCTCGATCCCGCCCAGCACTTCCATGTCGCGGATAAAGACCTCCACCTCGCCGGTGGGCAGCTTCGCGTTCACGAGCTCGGGGTCGCGGGCCTTCACCGTCCCGTCGATCCGGATGCACCATTCCGCGCGCAGCTTTTCCACCTCGGCGAAGACCGGGCTGTCGGGATCGCAGAGTACCTGCGTCACCCCGTAATGGTCGCGCAGGTCGATAAAGATCACGCCGCCATGGTCGCGCCGCCGGTTGACCCAGCCCGAAAGCCGGATCTCGGTGCCCACATCAGAGCCGCGAAGGTCGGCACAGGTATGGCTGCGATAGGCGTGCATGGGGGGTCTCTCCTCGGGAAAACGTCGCGCCGATACACTGGACAGGGGCCGCGAAGTCAACCCGGCGCAGGCCGAATTGGCCCTGCGCGCGCGCTTTCCGTGAAAGAGAGGCGAGCGGGACGCAGCGCGCCCCGCGCGGTCGGTTATTCGGCCGCGATGCGCACCGGTTCGAGATCAAGCAGCGAGGGGCTCAGGAACTCCACCGTCGCCACCCCGTCCGGGAAGCGCCGCGTGCGCGCCGGCGCGCCGGGGAAGCCGATGACCGTGAGACCCGCCGCCTGCGCGGCCTCGGCGCTCTCGGGCGTGTCCTCGATGCACAGCACATCGCCGGGATCGACGCCCAGCGTCTCCATGGCGTGCTGGTAGATGTCGGGCGCGGGCTTCGGGTTCTCGATGAAGCGGCGCTCGCCGATATAGTCGAAATCCGAGGACCGCACCGCGCCGCGCAGCCCCATGAGCACCGTCTGGACCTGGATCCCGCTCGTGGAGGTCACGAAGGCCCGCAGCATGCCGCGCTGGCCCGCCGCTGCCAGAAGTTCGCGCACACCGGGGCGCGCGGGCGTCCCGTGGTCGTTGAGCAACGCCTGGAATTGCGCCTGCTTGGCGGCGTAGAGCGCGTCGATATCCACGTCATCGCGCGCGCCCTTGGCCTCCGCCACCCGGGCGATCCGCGCCCGCCCGCCCTGCTGAAGCAGCAGGTCGGCGTAGTGCTCAGGCGTCAGCACCCAGTCGAGCCCGCCCTCGGCAAAGGCCCGGTTGAAGGCTTGCCGTTGCAAATCAGAGGTTTCCGAAAGAACTCCGATAGAGCCGAGAAAAAGCGCGGTGTGGGGCATGAAGCATCTCCCAAAGTGGTGCGGACCGGGCGTTTGAGCCGGGAGCGCCGCTCCCGTGCACGCAAGAGTAGTGTGCGCGCGCAGCAAAGCCACTCCGCACCCGTGAAAAGCTGGGCGAAAGCGCCTTGCGCCGCCGGTGCCCATCCCTATAACGCCGACAATTTGCTTGCCGGGGGAGCCTCACGATGCCGAAACGGACCGATATCCAGTCCATCATGATCATCGGCGCGGGCCCCATCGTCATCGGCCAGGCCTGCGAGTTCGACTATTCCGGCGCCCAGGCCTGCAAGGCCCTGCGCGAGGAGGGCTACCGCGTCATCCTCGTCAATTCGAACCCGGCCACGATCATGACGGACCCGGGGCTGGCCGACGCCACCTATATCGAGCCCATCACGCCCGAGGTCGTCGCCAAGATCATCGAGAAGGAACGCCCCGACGCGCTCCTCCCCACCATGGGCGGGCAAACCGGCCTCAACACCTCGCTCGCGCTCGAGGAGATGGGCGTGCTCGACAAGTTCGGCGTGGAGATGATCGGCGCCAAGCGCCCCGCCATCGAAATGGCCGAGGACAGGAAGCTCTTCCGCGAGGCGATGGACCGGATCGGCCTCGAAAATCCGCGCGCCACCATCGCCAACACGATAGAGGAATGCATGGCCGCGCTGGAGGATATTGGCCTCCCCGCCATCATCCGCCCGGCCTTCACCCTCGGCGGCACCGGCGGCGGCGTGGCCTACAACCGTGAAGACTACGAATATTACTGCCGCTCCGGCCTCGACGCCTCCCCGGTGAACCAGATCCTCATCGACGAGAGCCTCTTGGGCTGGAAGGAATACGAGATGGAGGTGGTGCGCGACCGCGCTGACAACGCCATCATCGTCTGCTCCATCGAGAATGTGGACCCGATGGGCGTCCATACCGGGGACTCGATCACCGTGGCCCCCGCGCTCACGCTGACGGACAAGGAATACCAGATCATGCGCAACGGCTCGATCGCCGTGCTGCGCGAGATCGGCGTGGAGACGGGCGGCAGTAACGTGCAATGGGCGGTGAACCCCGCCGACGGGCGCATGGTCGTCATCGAGATGAACCCCCGCGTGTCGCGGTCCTCGGCGCTGGCCTCCAAGGCCACCGGCTTCCCCATTGCCAAGATCGCGGCGAAGCTCGCCGTGGGCTACACGCTCGACGAGCTCGACAACGACATCACGAAGGTCACGCCCGCGAGCTTCGAGCCCACCATCGACTACGTGGTGACGAAGATCCCGAAATTCGCCTTCGAGAAGTTCCCGGGCGCGGAGCCGCTCCTCTCCACCGCGATGAAAAGCGTGGGCGAGGCCATGTCCATCGGGCGCACATTCCACGAGAGCGTGCAAAAGGCGCTGGCCTCCATGGAATCCGGCCTCACGGGCTTTGACGATTACATCCCCGCCGAGATCCCCGCCGACCGGCTCGTGCGCCGCGACGGCGTGCTTTACGGCGAGAGCCCGGAAGTTCAGCAGACGATCGACAAGGTCATCACCCGTGACCTCGCGCTGCAGACGCCCGACCGGCTGCGCCTCATCGCGCAGGCCATGCGTTTCGGCTTCTCCGACGAGGAGATCCAGGACATCACGAGCTTCGACCCGTGGTTCCTCGCCCGCATCCGCGAGATCGTGGCCGCCGAGGGGGAGATCATCGACGCGGGCCTGCCCGTGGACGCCACGGGCCTGCGCCGGCTCAAGATGATGGGCTTTTCCGATGCCCGCCTCGCCACGCTCACGGGCGAAACGGAGGCAGGCGTGCGCAACGCGCGGATCGGTCAGGGCGTCACGGCTGTCTTCAAGCGGATCGACACCTGCGCGGCGGAGTTCGAGGCGCAGACCCCTTACATGTATTCCACCTACGAGACCCCCGTCATGGGCGAGGTGGAATGCGAAGCGCGGCCCTCGGAGGCCAAGAAGGTCGTCATTCTCGGCGGCGGCCCCAATCGCATCGGCCAGGGCATCGAGTTCGACTATTGCTGCTGTCACGCCTGCTTCGCGCTGACCGAACAGGGCTACGAGACCATCATGGTCAACTGCAATCCGGAGACCGTGTCGACGGACTACGACACCTCCGACCGCCTCTATTTCGAGCCGCTCACCTTCGAGCACGTCATGGAGATCCTGCGCGTCGAGCAGGAGGCCGGCACGCTCCACGGCGTCATCGTCCAGTTCGGCGGGCAGACGCCCCTGAAGCTCGCCAATGCGCTCGAGGCCGCCGGCATCCCCATCCTCGGCACCACGCCCGACGCCATCGACCTCGCCGAGGATCGCGAGCGCTTCCAGGCGCTGGTGACGAAGCTCGACCTCAAGCAACCGAAGAACGGCATCGCCCACACGGATGCCGAGGCCCTCGAGATCGCGGCCGAGATCGGCTTCCCCCTCGTCATCCGCCCCTCCTACGTACTGGGCGGGCGGGCCATGGAGATCGTCCGAGATCAGGCCGGGCTCGAGCGCTATATCTCCGAGGCCGTCGTCGTGAGCGGGGACAGCCCCGTCCTCCTCGACAGCTATCTCGACGGCGCCATCGAGCTCGACGTCGACGCGCTCTCCGACGGCGAGGACGTCCATATCGCAGGCATCATGCAGCATATCGAGGAGGCGGGCGTCCATTCCGGTGACAGCGCCTGCTCGCTCCCGCCCTACTCGCTCCCGCAGGACATCATCGAGGAGGTCGAGCGCCAGGCCTGTTCGCTCGCCGTGGCCCTCAACGTCCGCGGCCTCATGAACGTGCAATTCGCGGTGAAAGACGGCGAGATCTACCTCATCGAGGTCAATCCCCGCGCTTCCCGCACCGTGCCCTTCGTGGCCAAGGCCGTGGGCTCCCCCATCGCCGCCATCGCCGCGCGGATCATGGCGGGCGAGAAGCTCAGCACCTTCGACCTGGTGGACCCCAACATCCCGAGCTTCGCGGTGAAAGAAGCCGTCCTCCCCTTTGCCCGTTTCCCGGGCGTCGACACGCTGCTCGGCCCCGAAATGCGCTCCACCGGCGAGGTCATGGGCGCCGACCCCAGCTTCCACCGCGCGTTTCTCAAGGCGCAAATGGGCGCCGGCGTCACGCTGCCCACATCCGGCAAGGTCTTCCTCTCCATCAAGGACGCCGACAAGACCGACACCCTCCTCGACACCGCCCGCACCCTCACGGGCCTGGGCTTCACCCTCATCTCCACCTCGGGCACCGCAGCCTTCCTCGCCCAGGCCGGCATCGACAGCGACATCGTCAAGAAAGCCTATGAAGGCCGCCCCAACATCGTCGACCACATGAAAGACGGCGCCATCGTCCTCGTCATGAACACCACCGAAGGCGCCCAAGCCGTCGAAGACAGCCGCTCCATGCGCAACGTCGCCCTCATGGATCGTATCCCCTACTACACAACCCTAGCCGGCGCCCACGCGGCAGCGAAGGCGATGGAGGCTGGCCGCGAGGGGGATCTGGGGGTGGAGCGGTTGCAGAATGAATCATTTACAGGCAGCAAGATGTAGCTATCTTCACAACACCTGGCATAAGCTTAGAGGAGCCACACAAGATGGCAGCGTTGTGCGCTAATGGGCAGGAAACGGTGTTGAGCTTTCTTGGACCAAGACTTGGCTTCAAGGTTGCGTGGACGATCCAACGAGTAGGCATTAAAACCGTGAATGATTTAGCTGAAAGATCACCCCGTGATCTTATGACAATCAGCGGGGTCGGACAGCGAAGGTCTGCTATTATTTTAGAGTTACTTGAGGTCCATCATAACAACAGTAACATTATCATATTGGACGAGTACCGCCAACTTCCCCTCTGGCAGTGGGCGTCTGACGACTAAAATAGCGGACCTGATCATCGCTGATAGGTGCAATTGAATTTCCGACTTTTACTGGAAGCACCTCGGTACCGTGGCCTTTCTTCTTGCCTAATTCGACATCAGCCTTGAAAACGTCTGACCACTCTAATTCGGTATCGCCCAATGCGCTCGCGAACCCTTCATGGAGTCCATCAAATACGGCTTTCGCAAGGAACTTAGTGATCCGATACCTTGATTTGGTCCCGTCAGTGGGGCTGTCATCATGATGAAGATCCTCTAAATACTTGAAGAGGTCGCGATGAACTGATCGATGGTATTTCTTTCCTAATGCCTTTTCCGCAGCCTGCGCCTGATTAAAGCCCTGGGTCTCGCGAGCTGCTTTCACCCAAACTGGGTTTACATAATAGACAGATTCGACCAGGCAACGTTGATTTAGCGCGAGGCGGTCGAAATCCTTCTCGTTAAGAATCGCTGTTATGGCTTGCGTGGACTCGAACTCGTCGGAGTCGAAATCCAACAACGATCTTATCACCCTGACGGCACTTCGAAGCGTCATAGGTCGACGCGCTGCGGCAAGCTTAATTGAGTTCTTGGGTGGGCGTCGTGAGCCGCTAAAGTGCGATCTAAGTAAGCTCTCAAGCTCCCCAGAGCCTTTCAAGCCTTGGAAGCCTAGCACAAAAAAATGGCTGCGCTGCCACGCCTCCCCGACTTCTTCCAGGCTTGGGAAGTCACCCAGTAGCCGCTGGGCGACAAACTCGCGGTGATCGTTAAACGGCATGCCCCTCGCCTGAAAAGTCAACAACTTCTTGTTGTGCTAGCGCATTTGATAGGTGCTTACCACTGGTAATCTCCGCTATGTGCTGCTTATCGATGGCGGTCTGTTGGACCTGGAAGAACTCACGAAACTGCTCACGTTGCTGCAGATTGGTAGAATGCTCCAACGCCTAGCAACGCGTACTGCATTATAACCCTATGAAATTTATGAGAATTCTTTCAGTTCAAGTGTAGGGTGGGTAATCTGCGGTCATCGACAGTTCACCTTGATGGAGACCTCCATGACCATTCCAAAAACCACGCCGCCGAAGCGTTCCACTTCGCTCTTTCGAATCGCGAAGAAGGACGAAGGCGGCACGCTCGAATTTGAAGCGAAAGGCTGGATTGCAATTTTCGCAATGACCATCCTGTTGCTCGCCGCCCTCGGTGCGATAACGTTTGCTGGGGTTACTTTTATCTTTTAGCGGAGGAAGGCGACCTCCGCCCCAAGTTGCCTCCTCAAAGCTTTAAGTCACCCCACCTCCCCCTCAGCGCCCCCTACAACCCGCGCGAGCCGGGCCTGCATGAAGCTTCGCAGCACCTTGTTGATCCGGGGCTGGTAGCCCGGGCCCATGGATTTGAAGAACCGCACCACGTCAGCGTCGAGGCGGATGGTGAGCCGCACCGTCTTGGTATCGCGGTCCTTGCCCCGCCAGATCTGGTTCCACGCGCGCGGGAAGGTCTCGTTGAGGTTGAAGGTGTCGTAGAGGTCGTATTCCAGCTGTCGCATGCCATCGATGGACCGCATCCAGGCGATGCGCTCCTTGGTGGTCATGTCGCGGGGATGCTGGCCGAGCATCGTGGCGTTGGGGGGCTCGTGGGCCATGGGCGTCTCCTTGATGGGTGTGCGGGTCTCCGCGCCGGTGTCCCTCGGGGCATGCGCCACGCTAGGCGCCAATCGTTAACGGCGCCCGAGCCCTGCGCGCGCATGTAGGGGCTGTGTACGGGCTGTGCCCCCGCTGGACGCCCCCAATCGGGAGGGGTAAACGAGGCGCACGCAGGGAGCGCACATGCATCAGCCAGCCATCACCGGATCGGGGGTGTTCACCCCCGAAAACGTCATCACGAACGACGAATTGGTCGCGGCCTTCAACGCCTATGCCGACAAGGAGAACGCGCTGAATGCCGCCGCGATCGCGGCCGGAGAGGTGGAGCCGGTGCCCCATTCCTCCGCCGAGTTCATCACCGCCGCGAGCGGGATCGAGAACCGCTATGTTCTTGATAAATCTGGTATTCTCGATCCAGACGTCATGCATCCCGTGCTGCCGCCGCGCCCCGACGAGGCGCCCTCGCAGATGGCGGAGATGGGCGTGGATGCGGCGCGGCAAGCGCTGGGTCAGGCCCACGTCGCCCCGGAGGAGATCGACTGCATCCTCTGCGCGGCCTCCAACCACGAACGCGCCTACCCCGCGATTGCCGTGGAAATTCAGGAGCTTCTGGGCGCGGGCGGCTTCGCCTACGACATGAATGTCGCCTGTTCCTCGGCCACGTTCGGGCTCCAATCGGCGGCTGACATGATCCGCACGGGCTCCGTCCGCAAGGCCCTCGTGATCTGCCCCGAGATCTGCTCCGCCCATCTCGAATGGCGCGACCGCGATTGTCACTTCATCTTCGGCGACGTCGCAACGGCCCTCGTCCTCGAGCGCGCGGACGACGCCGCTGACCGCCCGAAATTCCTCGTGAAATCGACGCGCTGCGCGACGCAGTTCTCCAACAACATCCGCAACAATGCAGGCTACCTGCGTCGCGCCCACGGCCAGATGGAAGACCGGCGCGACATGCAATTCATGCAGAACGGGCGAAAGGTCTTCAAGGAGGTCCTGCCCCTCGTCTCCAAGCACATCGCCGACCACCTCGCCGACGAAGGCGTTGAAAACACGGCGCTAAAGCGCCTCTGGCTCCACCAAGCCAACAAAACCATGAACGATTACATCGGAAAGCGCGTGCTCGGCCGCGACCCGGAGCCCGGCGAGCAGCCCAACATCCTGCAGGACTACGCCAACACGTCCTCGGCGGGCTCCGTCATCGCCTTCGCGAAGTACTCAAGCGACCTCGCCCCGGGCGATACCGGTCTTCTGTGCTCCTTCGGCGCAGGCTACTCCGTGGGCTCCGCGATCCTGCAACGCGCCTGACACCTGGCGGCAGGGCACGCACCCGGCTTCTTTGTGCCCCGTACCTCCGCCGGAGGCTCCCGCACCCGCCCCGCACACTACCCCCTGAAATAGAGCGCCCCGAGCGCAGCGAGGCCACCGAAGGTTCAAGCCCGCAGGGCGCAGAAGGGAGGCGGGTGGGCCCATGCGCTGACCGGGGCGCAGGCGCTCCTCAGGAGGTCGCCTTCGATACCCGCGCGTGGACCTCCGCCGCGCTTTCCACGCGCTCGGAATAGCGGTCCGTGAGCATCTCGCTCCGCCCCCGCGTCATTACCGTGAACCGCGCCAATTCCTCCATCACGTCCACGATCCGGTTGTAGAGCGGCCCGGGCTTCATGCGGCCGTTCTCGAATTCGAGCCAGGCCTTCGGGACGGAGCTCTGGTTCGGGATCGTGATCATCCGCATCCAGCGCCCGAGGATGCGCATCTGGTTCACCGCGTTGAAGCTCTGGGAGCCGCCTGAGACCTGCATGAGGGCCAGCGTCTTGCCCTGCGTGGGGCGGATGCCCCCGATCGCCGAAAGCGGGATCCAGTCGATCTGCGTTTTCATGATCCCCGTCATCGCGCCGTGGCGCTCGGGGGAGGACCACACCATCCCTTCGGACCAGAGCGCGAGCTCACGAAGCTCTGCCACCTTCTCGTGCTTTTCCTCGAGCGGGTTCGCCGGATCGCCGGGGAGCGGCAGGCCGGTCGGATTGAAAAAGCGTGTCTCGCAGCCCAGAGCGCGCAGGACGCGCGCACCTTCCTCGGCCGTCCCGCGCGAATAGCTTTGCGCGCGAAGGGAGCCGTAGAGGAGAAGGATACGTGGCGGCTGCCCGTCATCGCCAGGCCCTGCGAGCGCGCCGATGTCGAGCGGGCGCAGCTGGCCCTCCGCGAGGTTCGGCATGTCAGAGATGTCCATGTTGCCCGTCTCCCCCTGTGTCTTCGGCCCGCTTAGCGGCGGCGCCGGGCGATGTCATGGAGAAAGCGCCCGCGCCCCTTGCAGCCCTCTGCCGCGCAGGGCATGTCCCGCGCCCATGGCGAAGCTCTACTTCCACTACTCGACGATGAACGCGGGGAAATCCACGCTGCTCCTGCAGGCCTCCCACAATTACGTGGAGCGGGGCATGGCGACCTACCTGCTCACGGCCAATTTCGATGACCGCGCGGGCGCGGGCCATATCGGGAGCCGCATCGGGATCGGCGCAGAGGCGGATATCTATACACGCGACGAAGATCTCTTCGCCAAGATCGCCGCCCGGCTGGCCCAGGGGCCCTGCCACTGCATCTTCGTCGACGAGGCGCAATGGCTCTCGCGTGACCAGGTCTGGCAGCTCGCGCGGGCGGTGGACGATCTCGGCGTGCCGATCATGTGCTACGGGCTCCGCGTCGATTTCCGGGGCGAGCTCTTCCCGGGCTCCGCGGCGCTTCTGGCCATCGCGGACGAGATGCGCGAGGTGCGCACGATCTGCCATTGCGGGAAGAAGGCCACGATGGTGGTGCGCCTCGGCCCGGACGGCAAGGCGCTCAAGGACGGGCCACAGGTGCAGGTGGGCGGCAACGAGACCTATATCAGCCTCTGCCGCCGCCATTTTCGCGAGGCGATGGGGGAGTAAGGCCGGTCGCAGGGGCTTGGCCCCGCCGTTTGCAGATCGCGGAAAAGCCGCACCTGCGGGGCTCGAACAGAGCGCGTTCGCAGGCGCGTGTCACACCGGGTTGGGGAGCGCCTCTCCGGCGAGGAAGGCGCGCACGTTCTCCACCGCCATCAGCCCCATGGAGAGCCGCACCTCGAGCGCCGCTGTGCCGAGATGGGGCAGAAGCACGACCGTCTCGAGGGCCGCGAGGGCGTCCGGCACCTTCGGCTCATGCTCGTAGACATCGAGCCCGGCGCCGGCGATGCGGCCCGCTTCCAGCGCCTCGATCAGCGCGGCCTCGTCGACCACGTCACCCCGCGCGATGTTCACGAGGTGGGCATGGGGTCTCATGGCCGCGAGCGCGCTCGCGTCGATGAGGTGCCGTGTCTCCGCGCCCCCCGGCACCGCCAGCACCACGACGTCCGCCGCCGCGAGGCAGGCCGAGAGCGTCTCCATCTGCCGGGCCGGCACCTCGGTCTCCTTGGGCGAGCGGTTGTAGAAGACGACATCCATGCCGAAGCCCGCGTGGCAGCGCTTGGCGATCGCCTGACCGATCCGCCCCATCCCCACGATGCCCACCGTCTTGCCGGACATGTGAAGCCCGAGCATCTGCGTGGGGTGCCAGCCGACCCAACGCCCGGCGCGCACCAGCCGCTCTCCCTCGCCCGCACGGCGGCAGGTCATCAGCATCAGCATGAGCGCGATATCAGCGGTGGCCTCCGTCACCGCGCCGGGCGTGTTGGTGACGGCGATGCCCGCGGCCTTGGCGGCGGCCACGTCGATATGGTTATAGCCCACGCCGAAATTCGCCAGAAGCTTGCCCCGCCCTTCCATCATGGCCGCGCTGCACGCGTCGCCCAGCGTGGGGATGATCGCGTCATACATCCACATCGCCGCGCGCAGCTCCCGCGCGCTCATGGGCGCGTTCGTCTCCCGCATTTCCACCTCGCCAAGGGCCTCCGCCGCGGCGAGAACACCCGCGGGCATGGGCCGCGTGATGAGGATCTTGGCCATCAGTACATGCGCCCGCCGAGCGGCACGTCTTGATCAGGGGCCAGCAGGACCACCTCGCCATCCGCGTCCGGCACGCCCAGCACGAGGATCTCGGACATGAATTTGCCGATCTGGCGCGGCGGGAAGTTCACCACCGCCACAACGCGGCGCCCTAGCAGCGCCTCAGGCGTGTAGTGCCGCGTGAGCTGGGCCGAGGATTTCCGCTCCCCGATCTCGGGCCCGAAATCCACCCACACCTTGATGGCGGGCTTCCGGGCCTCCGGGAACGGCTCGGCGCGGACGACGCGGCCCACGCGGATGTCGACCTTGGCGAAATCCTCGAAGCTGATCTCCTCAGTCACGGCTGAGCTCCCTCGAGCGCTCCGTCGCAGCGCGCACCGTCCCGCGGATAAGCGCGGGCAACTCGCCCATGAGCACCTCGAGCCCGGCTTGCGTCGTCCCGTTCGGGCTCGTCACGTTGATCCGCAGCTGCTCGGGCGTCTCATCGCCCAGTGCCAATTGTCCCGCGCCCGCCACTGTGGCGGTAGCGAGCTCCATGGCGAGCTCGGGTGCAAGGCCCTGCGACTGGCCTGCCGCGGCCATGCATTCGATCATGTGAAAGACATAGGCCGGGCCCGAGCCAGACAGGCCGGTGACTGCATCCATCTGCCCTTCGTGATCGAGACGCACGGTCTTGCCGATGGCCGACAGGAGCGCCTCGGCGAGGTCCATATGGGCCGCGGTGCTGGTCCGCGAGCCCACGAGCGCCGTGATCCCCTGCCCGATCGCCGCTGGCGTGTTGGGCATGGCGCGGATCACGGGCGCCTCGGCGCTCAAGAGGCGGGCATAGGTCTCGAGCGAGGTGCCGGCGGCCACGGAGAGAAAGAGCGTGTCGCCACCAGCGTGGTCCGCGAGCGCGGGCAGCGCTTTCTCCATCATCTGCGGCTTCACGGCGATGATGACGACGGCCGGGGCCTCCGGGAGCGGCGCGTTCACGTGGACCCCGGTGCCCAGCACCCAGTCCGACGGCGCGGGATCATGCACCCAGATGGAGTCGGCAGAGAGCCCGCCCTTCAACCAGCCCGCGAGCATGGCCGAGCCCATCTTCCCGCAGCCCAGCATGACGAGGCCACGGGTCTCGATCTCTGAAATGTCCATGCGCCCTCCCTAGTGGAGGTGGACGTTAGGCCCGGCCATAGGCCTCCGCAATAGCGACTTGCATGGCTTCGTCGAGGTCGCGCTCGCCCCATGTGACGAGCTGGAAGGCGGGGTAGTAGCGCTCGGCCGAAAGGACCGCGGCGGAGATCATCGTGTCGATCTGGTCCGGCGTGGCCATCTGGCCGCCGGAGAGAATGAGCCCGTAGCGGTAGACCATGAGCTTCTGCTGCTGCCAGTAGGTGAAGGCACCGGCCCAGCAATTGTCATTGACCCTGTTCAGCGCGGCGTTGAGGGCATCGATGCGGTCCTCGGGCGGCTCCATGTCGAAGGTGCAGATGAGCCGCAGGGTCTGGTCATAGGCCGACCAGGCCAGCGTGATGGAATAGGTGCGCCACTGCCCCTCGACGGCCATGGCGATCTGCTCGTCAGAGATGCGGTCAAATTCCCAGTCCTGGTGCTCGGCGATGTGCTCGACGATGTCGATCGGGTGGAGGTCTTCAATCTCGTGGAAGGTCTCGGAAATTGCCATGGCGTGCCCCCTTCTCGGGTCTGTAGAGGCGGAGCGTGACAGCGCCCCACCGCTTGGTGGCTGCTCTAGGGGGTGTGGGAGACCCCATCCCCCATACCGAATATGGTGGGCGGGGCAATCGACTGTGTAAAGCTAAATCTCGCGATTATACGCAATAAGTTGTGGATGAGTGGGATTGAGCCTCAAAATGTCCTGCAATCTCATTCCCAGTCCCGCGCAAAATCATTTGCAGGCCGCCGCAACCACGGGAAACGCGCAAGCAAATGGCGCGGGCCGGTCCGCCGCGCGCCAGAAATCCCTCACCGGGATTTTGCCAAGACTATTTGAAAGAGCGTCGGGCCTTACTTGGCCTCGAGCGCCTCGATGCGGGCCTTGAGCGCCTCATTCTCCTCGCGCGCCTTCTGCGCCATCGCGCGCACCGCGTCGAATTCTTCGCGGGTCACGAGGTCCCGGTCCGCGAGAAACCGGTCGACCCAGCTCTTCATCGCCGTCTCCGCCTCCTCGCGCGCGCCTTGGGCCACGCCCATGGCATTCGTCATGAGCTGGCTGAGATCGTCCATCACCTTGTTGCGGGTCTGCATGTCATGCCTCCGTTGCTTGCCTTCTATATGGGCCGCGTCTGCGGGGGGCTCAATGGTTGACTTGCCGCGCACGGCACGCACAAGGAACCCATGGTCTTTGCCTTGCCCTTCCCGGAGATCGGCCCGGAGATCTTTTCGCTCGAGCTCTTCGGCCGGAGCTTTGCGCTCCGCTGGTATGCCATGGCCTATATCGCCGGAATTCTCATTGCGTGGTGGATGGCCGCACGGGCCGTGCGCACCGCGCGGCTCTGGACCGGCCCGGCGCCGGCCTCGTCCGAGCAGATCGCCGACCTCATCACCTGGGTGATCATCGGCATCATCGCGGGCGGCCGGCTGGGCTTCGTGCTCTTCTACGAGCCGGCCTACTATCTCGCCAACCCGCTGGAGATCCCGGCCATCTGGCAGGGCGGCATGTCCTTCCATGGCGGCTTTCTCGGCGTGGCGGTGGCTGCATTCCTTTGCCTGCGGTCCCAGGGCGTCCCGCTCCTGCCGCTCGCTGATCTCATGGCCTATGCCACCCCACCCGCCCTCGCGCTCGGGCGCGTCTCGAATTTCATCAATGCCGAGCTCTGGGGCCGCCCCACCGATGTGCCATGGGGGGTGATCTTCCCGGGCGCTGCGGCGCAGGATTGTCCGGGCCCGGTGGGTATCGGGGCCGATGGGCTTTGCGCGCGGCATCCCTCGCAGCTCTACGAGGCCGCGCTCGAGGGCGTGGTGCTCTGCCTCGTTCTCGTCTGGCTCGTCCATCGCCGCGGGGCCTTTGCCCGGCCGGGCCTCGCCCTCGGCGTCTTCCTCGCGGGCTACGGTGGGGCGCGGGTCTTCGTAGAGGCCTTCCGGCAGGCCGACCCGCAGTTCATCACCCCCGACAATCCCGTGGGTTGGGTCGTTAGCCTCGGCCCGGTGGGGCTCACCATGGGCCAGCTTCTCTCGCTGCCCATGCTGATCCTCGGCCTCGTCTTCATCGCGCGCGCGGTGCTGCGCCGGCATCCACAGCCATCTGCTTGACCCGCCCGTCAGGACGCGCCACCGTCACCCCGTGCCATGACGATCGAAGCGCTCACATCCGACCTCCTCGCCGGTACCAAACACGGCTTCTTCACCCGCAAGGGCGGTGCCTCCTCGGGTGTTTTTGCCGGCCTCAATTGCGGCGCGGGCTCGTCTGACCAAGCCGAGATCGTCCAGTTGAACCGCGCGCGCGTGGCCGACGCCATGGAGGTGGAACCGAAGGCACTGGTGACGCAGTACCAGGTCCATTCCACCGATGTCGTGACCGTCACGAGCGCGCACGACGCCCAAGAGACGGCCGACGCCATGGTCACGCGGGAGCGGGGCCTCGTGCTGGGTGTGCTGGCCGCCGATTGCCAGCCGGTGCTCTTCTCGGAGCCCGAGGCGGGCGTGATCGGCGCGGCCCATGCCGGGTGGAAAGGCGCGATGGCCGGGGTGCTCGAGGCCACTGTCGATGCCATGGTCGCCCTCGGCGCCGTCCGCGCGCGCATCCGCGCCGCCATCGGCCCCACGATCTCGCAGCGCAATTACGAGGTGGGCCCCGAATTCCTCGACCGTTTCCTCGAGGAGGACACGGAGAACCAGCGCTTCTTTGCCGGTGGCACGGGGGATCGCCTACATTTCGACCTGCCCGCCTATGGCCTCCACCGCCTGCGCGAGGCCGGCGTGGGCGAGGCCGCCTGGACGCGCCACTGCACCTATTCGGACCCCGAGCGCTTTTATTCCTACCGGCGCTCGGTGCACCTCAAGGAAGCCGATTACGGGCGGTTGATTTCCACGATCCGTCTTTAGACGTTTCCAATCTTGCCACAATCCCGCGCCAATCTTCCCTGATTTTTCACAATTGCCGCCCAATGGCAGCCGCAATGCGCCGCCACACCGGTTCCATCGAAACATTCTCCGGGGGCCGGATCATGGGACAAAGACGCTGGATGCGCGCGGTAATCGAAGAGGCCAAGGCCTCCGGCGACGAGACCGCAAAGCGGATGCCTTTTGCGCGCCAGGTGCGCGCCGAGCGCCGCCTCGCCCCCAAGGACATTCTCCTGCCAAGGAAAGCTGTGTTGCGCAGCGCCGGGTAGGACGCACGAGACTGTCGCCGCGAATAAGGCAGCCGCGGTGGCATGCGGGGAGACAATTCCCGTTCTAGGGGGCGATTGGCCACATCCCCAGGCCAATCGCCCCATTTTTTTGACTCAACGCCCCGCGATACGCAGCTTTGTTGCCGTAACGTGAGGCTGCCGTGGGGGCCGGGCTCACCCTGTCGATTGGGTAAGTGATGTACCGTCCCCTCGAAGCCGATCCCTCGGCTCGCTCTCCTGAGACGTCTGCGCCCAAGCCGGGTGCGCGTGGCGATGTCTCGCGTTTTCGCTCGACCCAGAGCTTTCCCCCATCGACCGTACCAGTGGACCGGCGGCCTCATGCAGCGAGGCCTCTCATGCGCAAGTATGAGGTCGCCTTCCTCACTCCTGAAAACACCGTGCAGCGCACCACGCGGCTCGCACCGGCGACGGCGCTCTACGAGACGGCGTTCATGGCGCTGGCCCGCGGCACGCTGCTGAGCGGCCGCGATGGCCCCATCGCCATCGAGGACATCACGCCCGGGATGGTGCTCGCCCTGTCCGATGGTCGCGAGCGCCGCGTGCTCTGGAAAGGCTGCACGCGCATCGTCCCCGGTGCGCGCGGGCAATCGGAGGAAACGGGCCAGCTCACCCGCATCCCCGCCGAGGCCATGGGCCATGCACGCCCGTCGCACGATCTTCTTTTGGGCTTCGGCGCACGCCTCCTGCAGCGGGGCCAGATGGTCCCGGCCCCCACGGTCATCGACGGCGAGACCGCCTTCGCGGTGCGTCCGCCGAGCCAGGTGGAGTGCTTTCACATCGCGCTGGAGGAGCACGGCGCGGTGCGGGCCAACGGCCTTGAGGTGGAGACGTTCCATCCCGGCCCGGCCGCGCGCACCTTCCGGCAGCCGGAAACCCGCCAGCTCTATCTCTCGCTCTTCCCGCATGTGGAGAGCCTCGACGATTTCGGCCCGCTGCACTTCGCGCGCGCCGTGGAGGATGAGGTGTTTGGCGTGAGCGCGCGCGGCTACCTGGGCTAGCTTACGCGTCCTGCGCCAGCCGTGCCTCGAGCACGTCGAAGGGGACACCCGGCTCGTCCTTCGCCCCGCGGATCACGAGCGAGGTCTTCACCTGGGCCACGTTGGGCGCGGTGAGGAGATCCTCGGTCAGGAAGCTCTGAAAGGTGCTGAGGTCGGGCGCCACGCATTTCAGGATGAAATCCACCTCGCCATTGAGCATGTGGCACTCGCGCACGAGCGGCCAGTCGCGGCAGCGCGCCTCGAAGGCGCTGAGATCGGCCTCGGCCTGGGAATTGAGCCCGACATGGGCAAAAACCTTCACCTCGAACCCCAGCGCGCGGGCATCGACCTCGGCATGATAGCCGCGGATGAAGCCCGCCTCTTCGAGCGTGCGGACCCGGCGCAGGCAGGGCGGTGCGGAGATGCCCACGCGGCGCGCGAGCTCCACGTTGGTCATGCGACCGTCGGCCTGCAGCTCGGACAGGATCATACGGTCAATTTCGTCGAGGCGATGTGCGGGCATCCTACGGTCCTTTTGGCGGATTCTTATGCTGAGAACGCGCGGCGCGCAAGATTGTTTCAAGGTCGCGCAACAATCTGAAATCGCCCGGGTCTTTCGACTCAGCCGCTTGGCACGTATATCTGCACCCTCAAAGAGGAGTCAGCCCATGACCGAGCAGCGCAGAACGAAAGTCCTCATCGTCGGATCCGGCCCAGCCGGATATACCGCCGGCGTCTATGCCGCCCGCGCGATGCTGGAGCCCGTGCTGGTGCAGGGCATCGAGCCCGGCGGGCAGCTCACCACCACCACCGAGGTGGAGAATTGGCCCGGCGACACGGAGGTGCAGGGCCCCGATCTCATGGTGCGGATGGAAAAGCATGCCCGCGCTATGGGCTGCGATGTCGTCCACGACATCATCTCCTCCATCGACTTCTCGAAGCGGCCCTTTGTCTGCCGATCCGACAGCGGCACCGAATATGTGGCCGACGCGGTCATCCTTGCCACCGGCGCGCGCGCCAAATGGCTGGGGCTCGAGAGCGAGGAGAAGTACAAGGGTTTCGGCGTCTCCGCCTGCGCGACCTGCGACGGCTTCTTCTACCGTGGGCAGGAGATCGTGGTCGTGGGTGGCGGCAACACCGCCGTGGAGGAGGCGCTCTTCCTGACGAATTTCGCCTCGAAAGTGACGCTCATCCACCGCCGCGACGAGCTGCGCGCCGAAAAGATCCTGCAGGACCGCCTCTTCAAGAACCCCAAGATCGAGCCGCTCTGGTTCCACGAGGTCGTGGAGGTCTACGGCAATGATCAACCGCTGGGCGTCGAGGGTGTAAAGGCCAAGAACGTGAAGACCGGCGAGATCACCGATATTCCCTGCAAGGGCTTCTTCGTGGCCATCGGCCACGCCCCGTCAAACGAGCTCGTGAAGGACGTGCTGGAGACACACAAGGGCGGCTACGTCGTCACCGAACCCGACAGCACGGCCACTTCCATCCCCGGCGTCTTCGCAGCCGGCGACATCACCGATTGGCAGTACCGGCAGGCGATCACCAGCGCGGGCATGGGCTGCCAGGCCGCGCTCGAAGCAGAACGCTTCCTCGCCGAGCACGGCGAAGCGGAGCGCGAGGTCGTCACGGAGCCCTTGGGCTACGGCGCGGAGGCGCCCGCCGCGGAGTAAATCCGCCACGCCTCGAAATCGCCCGAAGTTTGTTCTTGCGTGAACAAACTTTTCAACTCATACGTTCAGCCGTGAACGTAACCGAGTGCCATGGCCACCATCTCGCCTCTCCATGAAGACCAGCTCTTCAAGCTGCTTCGACAGCTCGACACCGCGCCCGGGGCCTCCCAGCGCGCGTTGGCGGCGGCGATCGGTGTCTCGCTCGGGCGGCTCAACGGCCTTTTGAAAGAGGCCACCGACGCAGGGCTCGTCAAGATCACCGAGAGCGCCAGCCGCGACAAGCGCCAGCGCGTGGCCTATGCCCTCACGCCCCGCGGGGCGGGCGAGAAGAACCGCCTCACCGACACCTTTCTCAAGCGCAAGTTCGCCGAGTACGACGCGCTCCACGCAGAACTCACGGGGACGACCTCCGGCCTTTCCCCTGCCAAACACGGAAGCAGACTGATGCAGAACAACCTCGCCCCGATCCCGGAGCTCTACGTCTCCTATGACAGCGCGCAGAAGATGAAGATGGAGGCCGCCGAGCTGACGAGCTGGGACCTCACCGCGCGGCAGATCTGCGACCTCGAGCTTCTGATGAATGGCGGCTTCAACCCGCTCAAGGGCTTCCTATCCGAGGTCGATTACAACGGCGTCGTCGAGGACATGCGCCTCGCCGACGGCACGCTCTGGCCCATGCCAATCACCCTCGACGTCTCCGAGACCTTCGCCGAGGGTCTCGAGATCGGCCAGGACATCGCGCTGCGCGACCCCGAGGGCGTGATCCTCGGCACCATGACCGTCACCGACCGCTGGACGCCCGACAAGGCCCGCGAGGCTGAGGCCGTCTTTGGCGCCGATGACATGGCCCATCCGGCGGTCAACTACCTGCACACCAAGGCGGGCAAGGTCTATCTGGGCGGGCCCGTCACGGGCATCCAGCAGCCGATCCACTACGATTTTCGCGCCCGCCGCGACACGCCGAACGAGCTCCGCGCCTATTTCAGGAAGCTCGGCTGGCGCCGCATCGTGGCCTTCCAGACGCGCAACCCGCTCCACCGCGCGCACCAGGAGCTGACCTTCCGCGCGGCCAAGGAGGCGGAGGCCAACCTCCTCATCCACCCTGTCGTGGGTCTCACGAAGCCCGGCGATATCGACCATTTCACGCGCGTGCGCTGCTACGAGGCGGTGCTTGATCAGTATCCGCAATCGACGACGACCATGAGCCTCCTCAACCTCGCCATGCGCATGGCCGGGCCGCGCGAGGCCGTCTGGCACGGGCTCATCCGCAAGAACCACGGCTGCACCCACATGATCGTGGGCCGCGACCATGCGGGCCCGGGCAAGAACTCCGCGGGCGAGGATTTCTACGGGCCCTACGACGCCCAAGACCTCTTCCGCGAGCACGAGGCCGAGATCGGCATCGAGATGGTGGACTTCAAACACATGGTCTACGTGCAGGAGCGTGCGCAATACGAGCCCGCCGACGAGATCGAGGATCGCGAGAACGTCACGATCCTCAACATCTCCGGCACAGAGCTGCGCCGCCGTCTGCAGGAGGGGCTCGAGATCCCGGAATGGTTCTCCTTCCCCGCCGTGGTGAACGAGCTGCGCAAGTCGAAGCCGCCGCGTTCCCAACAAGGCTTCACCGTCTTCTTCACCGGCTTCTCCGGCTCCGGCAAATCGACGATCGCCAATGCGCTCATGGTCAAGCTCATGGAGATGGGCGGGCGGCCCACGACGCTCCTCGACGGCGACATCGTGCGCAAGAACCTCTCGAGCGAGCTGGGCTTCTCCAAAGAACACCGCGATCTCAACATCCGCCGCATCGGCTACGTGGCCTCCGAGATCACGAAGAACGGCGGCATCGCCATCTGCGCGCCCATCGCGCCCTACGCCACGACCCGCGGGGCCGTGCGCGAGGAGATCGAGCAATACGGCGCCTTCTGCGAGGTGCACGTGGCGACCTCCATCGAGGAATGCGAGCGGCGGGACCGCAAGGGCCTCTACAAGCTCGCGCGCGCGGGCAAGATCAAGGAATTCACCGGAATTTCGGATCCCTATGATGTGCCCGAGCAGCCCGAGCTGCGGCTCGACACCGAGGGCACGGATGTCGATTACTGCGCCCAGCAGGTGCTCTTGAAGCTGCAGGAGATGGGGCTGATCTCCGCCTGATCTCTCGACCGATGAACTGCTGTTGGAAGGCCCTTCGTGGGGCCTTCCCACGCCTCACTCCGCGTTCGGGGTGAAGAGGGCCTCTCCGTCCAGCCTGTAGGACGCGATCACGGCCTGCCCCGGCCCGGTGAGCCAGGCCTCGAAGCGCGCGACCGCTTCGGGCTGCCCCGTGCGCGTGGCCGGGAGGAGCGCATACTGGTTGAAGAGCGCCGGATCGCCTTCGAAGACGATCCCCATGTCGCGCTTGTTGCCGAAGGTGAGCCAGCTGGCGCGGTCGCTCAGCGTGTAGGCCCCGAGGGCCACGGCGATGTTGAGCGTGGCACCCATCCCCGTCCCGGTCTCGAGGTACCAGCGGCCCGATGCCGCCGCGACGTCCATCCCCGTCTCGGCCCAGAGCGCGAGCTCGGCCTTGTGGGTGCCGCTTTCGTCGCCCCGGCTCACGAAGCGCTCCTCACTCTGCGCGATAAGGCCGAGCGCCTCGGCGGCGGTAGCGGCGCGCGCGACCCCGGCGGGGTCGCTTGCCACGCCGAGGATCACGAAATCATTGAACATCACCTCGCGGCGGTAGCGATAGGCGCCGCTGGCGACGGCGGCGGCCTCGGCCTCGGGCGCATGGGTGAGGGCAGCGTCCACGTCGCCCGCCGCGCCGAGGCGCAGCGCCCGGCCCGTCCCGGCGACGACGAGATCGACCGTGTCACCAATCGCCGCCTCGTAGGCCGGGATCAGCACCGCCGCGAGCCCCGAATTCTCGAAGGACGTCGTGACCGCGAGGCGCAAAGTGTCAGCCGCGACGGAAGCCCCCTGCAGGACGAGCGCACAGACCAGAAGCGCCCGGATCATGCCGATGTCCAGGCGAGAAAGGGCACGGCGGAGGCGGGCGGCGTCGCGAAGAAGGCGTCGATCGGGATCGGCCCCTCCGCCCTGCCGCCGGATAGCCAGACCACCTCCGCCGCCATGCGCCGCGCTTGCGCCATGCTGTGGGTGGCCATGACGATCCGCAGGCCCGAGGCGGCCCGCGACACGAGCAGCTCTTCCACGAGGCCGATATGGGGCCCGTCGAGATTTGCGGTGGGCTCATCGAGGAAGAGCAGGTCCGGCGCGGTCAGGAGCGCGCGCGCGAGCGAGACCCGCTGAGCCTCCCCGCCCGAGAGCTGCCGCGCGGGCCGGGCGAGGAGATGCGCGATATCGAGCGCCTCCGCCATGGCGCGGGTCTCCCCGGGCTGGGCATCGCGCGCCGCGAGGGCGAGATTGTCCCGCACGGTCCTGCGCAGCATGACGGGCCGCTGAAACACGTAGGCCTGGCGGCGGTGCGGGCTGTCCCACGTGACGCAGCCGTCCTCCGGCGCAACGAGCCCGTGGAGCACTTTCATCAGCGTCGTTTTGCCCGCCCCGTTCGCGCCGATGACCGCCGTCACCCCCGCCGCGCCGAGCGCGAGATCAAGGGGCCCGAGCCCCGCATGCGCCACGCGCACACCCTCGAGTCGCACCATGCCCGCCTTCACTATGCCCGCCTTCACCATGCCCTGGCCGGCTCCCGCCGCGCGAGGAGGTGAAGCGCGATGCTGACAACGAGCGAGATCGAGACGAGCACCGCGCCGAGCGCCACCGCGAAGGCGAGATTGCCCTTCGAGGTCTCGAGCGTGATCGCCGTGGTTAGGACGCGGGTCAGGTGATCGATGTTGCCGCCCACGATCAGGACAGCCCCCACCTCTCCCGTGGCGCGGCCAAAGCCCGCGAGCGCCGCGGTCAGGAGCGCCCGGCGCCCGTCCCGCGCGAGGATCGCGATGCAGGACCGTCGCCTGACGCCGAGGGAGGTCAGCAGCTCGCGATACTCTTCCCAGAGAGCCTCCATGGCCTGGTGAGTGATGGAGGCGATTAGCGGCAGCACAATGATCAGCTGCGCCAGGATCATGGCCCACGGCGTGAAGAGGAGATCGAGCACGCCAAAGGGCCCCGCGCGCGACAGAAGCAGGTAGAGCACGAGCCCCACGACCACCGGCGGCAACCCCATGAAAGCATTGAGCACGGCCACCACGGCCCCCTTTCCGCGAAACCGCGATAGGGCCAGCCAGATGCCAAAGGGAATCGCAACAAGCGACGCGAAGATCACGGCGCCCACGGACACCAAGAGCGAGCGAAGGGTGATCTCGAGAAGGGAGGGGAAAAGCGCGCCATCCATGGGAGCCGGGTGTGGCGCGCCCCGCGCCGATGATCAAGACGGTGCGCCGTCTGTGCCGTGCGCGACGGACACTCAAAGCGATCCCATGTCTCGGCCAGCTGACCGCGTCCGGTGCCGGCATGGCGATCCCTCGAGGACTCGAACCCCGAACCTGCTGATTAGAAGTCAGCTGCTCTATCCAGTTGAGCTAAGGGACCACACGCGTGACCTTCTCGGCGCTTTTCAACACCCGATCAAGGCCCTTTCCCGGCCGGTGTGGGAGCTGCGCCCCGGCGTTCTCCCGATCTGCCCCTCGGGCTGCCCCGGGCTCCCGCGGAGAAAAAGTAAGCCCCGCACGCAGAACGTGCGGGGCCAAAGGAGACCAGTGGTCATGCACCTTGGGAAGAGGCGCGTTATAGCAGGTGCCCGAGCCACGCTGAGCGAGGGGTGGGTGAGTGGGGCGAGGCCCAGGCACCTGTGCTGCTTGCCCCTTCACCGTAGGAGGCTGACACGTTGAATTGCAAGAGAGAAAATCGCCCATAGGTTGCATGATCCCGCCCATGGCCGCGACAGCGGCGGATTTCTGCCATGAAATCATCGCCTTGCACCACGGCCCTCCCACGCGTGCCTCGCCGGATATGGGGATAAGAAAGTTGGCCTTGAATGCCGCCCAAAAGACCGCACCTATCGTGACGAGAGGTGAGATCCCGATGCACAACAACTCCCCCGAATCCATGCCTGCCCTGACCCACGCGCCCACGGGAGACGTGCGCGCGCGTGAAAAGCTCGAGGGCGGCAAGCGCTTCGAGATGCACACCGAATTCAACGCCGCCGGGGATCAGCCCACCGCCATCACCGAGCTGAGCGAAGGCGTGCGCAACGGCGAGCGCGATCAGGTCCTGCTGGGCGCCACGGGCACCGGCAAGACCTTCACCATGGCCAAGATCATCGAGGAGACGCAGCGCCCCGCGATCATCCTCGCGCCCAACAAGACGCTCGCCGCCCAGCTCTATGGCGAGTTCAAGGGCTTCTTCCCGGAGAACGCGGTCGAGTACTTCGTGAGCTACTACGACTACTATCAGCCCGAGGCCTACGTGCCGCGGTCGGACACCTACATCGAGAAGGAAAGCCAGATTAACGAGCAGATCGACCGGATGCGCCACTCGGCCACCCGGGCGCTCCTCGAGCGAGACGACGTTATCATCGTGGCCTCCGTCTCCTGCATCTACGGTATCGGCTCCGTGGAGACCTACGGGGCGATGACGCAGGATCTCTATGCCGGCCGCGAGTATGACCAGCGCAAGATCATGGCCGATCTGGTGGCCCAGCAATACCGCCGCAACGACGCCGCCTTCCAGCGTGGCTCCTTCCGCGTGCGGGGCGACAGCCTCGAGATCTGGCCCGCGCACCTCGAGGACCGCGCCTGGAAGCTCTCGTTCTTCGGGGAAGAGCTCGAGGGGATCACCGAATTCGACCCGCTCACCGGCGAGAAGGTCGACACGTTCGAGCGCATCCGCGTCTACGCGAATTCGCACTACGTGACGCCGCGCCCGACCATGCAGCAGGCAGTGATCAACATCAAAAAGGAGCTGAAGCAGCGCCTCGACCAGCTGGTGAACGAGGGTAAGCTCCTGGAGGCTCAGCGCCTCGAGCAGCGGACGAATTTCGACATCGAAATGCTGGAGGCCACGGGCGTCTGCAACGGGATCGAGAACTATTCCCGCTATCTCACCGGCCGCGCGCCGGGGGAGCCGCCCCCCACGCTCTTCGAGTTCATCCCCGACAATGCCATCGTCTTCGCCGACGAAAGCCACGTCAGCGTGCCCCAGATCGGCGGCATGTATCGCGGCGACTACCGGCGGAAGTTCACGCTGGCTGAGCACGGCTTCCGCCTGCCCAGCTGCATGGATAACCGCCCGCTGAAGTTCGAGGAATGGGACGCCATGCGCCCCCAATCCGTCTTCGTCTCCGCCACGCCCGCGGCGTGGGAGCTCGAGCAGGCAGGCGGCGTTTTCACCGAACAGGTCATCCGCCCCACTGGCCTTCTGGACCCGGAGGTCGAAATCCGGCCCATCGACATGCAGGTGGACGACCTCCTCGACGAGATCCGCAAGGTGGCCGAGAAAGGCATGCGCGTGCTGGCCACCACGCTGACGAAACGGATGGCCGAGGACCTCACCGAATACCTGCACGAACAGGGCATCCGCGTCCGTTACATGCACTCCGACATCGACACGATCGAGCGGATCGAAATCCTGCGCGATCTGCGCCTCGGCGCCTTCGACGTGCTCGTGGGCATCAACCTCCTGCGCGAGGGCCTCGACATCCCCGAATGCGGGCTCGTGGCGATCCTCGACGCCGACAAGGAGGGCTTCCTGCGCTCGGAGACCTCGCTCATCCAGACCATCGGCCGCGCCGCGCGGAATGCCGATGGCCGCGTGATCATGTATGCCGACAAGATCACCGGCTCCATGGAGCGCGCCATGGCGGAGACGAACCGCAGGCGCGCCAAGCAGATCGCCTATAACGAGGCCCACGGCATCACACCCGCCACCGTGAAGAAGAACGTCGAGGACGTGCTGGCCGGGCTCTACAAAGGTGACGTGGACATGAACCGCGTGACGGCAAAGGTCGATCACCAGCCCGCCGGGGGGAACCTGCAGGCCGTGCTCGACGGGCTGCGTGAGGACATGCGCAAGGCCGCCGAGAACCTCGAATTCGAGGAAGCCGCCCGCCTTCGCGACGAAGTCAAGCGGCTGGAGACTGTGGACCTCGTCGTCGCCGACGACCCCCTCGCCCGCCAGCAGGCGGTGGAGAAGGCCGTAGACGATGCGCAAAAGGCCTCCGGGAGGTCCACGGCAGGCCGCGCGGGTCAGCGCGGCGGCAACGTGCAGCGGCGCAAGAAGCGGGGCGGGTAGTTGGATACGGCTTGGATCGGCTGCCCGCGCAAATCCAAGGCGTCAATGCCGCTACCGACGCCTGAAGCGAACGATCATCGTTCGGCCCATTAGCGGCCCTGCCTGTGGTGGCGCAGCGTTCTCGACCTCTGTAGCGGAGCCTAGGAGGCCGACGCTGTGATCCGTTCAGAAATCAAAGATGTCGCCCAGAAAGTCGCCGAACCCTTCTTTTTTGCGGCGCTTTGGTGCGCGCTGGTCATGCTCTTGGTGGTAGCGTTCGCCGCGCGGCTCCGGGCGTTGCGCTTGCGTGGGTGGGGGCGGCGGCGGCGGGGTCATCTGCGTGCTGCGCTCGATGATCTTGTCGAGCTCGCCGCGGTCGAGCCACACGCCCCGGCAGCTGGGGCATTAGTCGATCTCGACGCCGGAGCGGTCGGTCATCACGAGGGCGCTTCCATCGACGGGGCACTGCATGGCTGGGTTCCTCTCTGCTGTCTCAGAGGTAAGCCGTCTCGGGAACCACACAAGCCTTCGGCATCCAATGGTTATCGAGGCTTTTAGCCAGCAGCGCGTCGCCCGCCGAAACTTGCTGCACCTCGCTTGCCCGTTGCCTCGAACCGCTCAGGTCGGGGCTTGAACTGGTCTCATGTCTTGGGGAGGGGAGCGCTCGCCTGAAAGTGCCTCGGCTTTTCAGGTCGGCGCGGCGAGAGGAAGGCGCGTGGCACGCCGCCTCGGCGTAGAACGGGCGCCCAAAGGCGCCCGTGATGGCCTTAGCCGACCGTTGCGACGCAGCTTTCGCTGGTCTCGTCCCAGACCTGCCCGGCTTCGCAGATCTGCGCGGTCGTCTGGGTGTGCATCCCACCGCCGCACATGGCCTGGGCCGAGAGGGGCGCGGCGAACACGAGGGCAAAGGCCACGAACTTCAATGTCTTCATTGGTCTTCTCCTGTTGCTTACCCCGGGAAGAGTGACGCAGGGGAAGCCCGGGTCAAGGGCCCTGCCCTGCCCCGCGGCGGATTACCACGTGTCGAGCACCTCCATCGCGTCTTCCTCGGGCACCTGCGCAGCTGCGGCAGGCGGAGCCACCAGCGGTCGCACGCGCACGATCTCGGCCCGACGCGCCTCCCAGTAGCGGGGATCATCGAGGATCGTCCGCGGCAGACGATCTTTCAGGAACACCTTCCTTTCGCTGAGCTGGACGAGCACCTGCACGTCCTCGGAGCGTCGCGGTGCCCGCCCGGCGAGAAAATCCTCGCGCAGCTCGCCCGCGCGCAACTCAAGCGATCGGATCAACGCTTTCAGTCGGGCGTATTCGTCGGCTGGGTGCATGGGCGGAGCATGCCGGGCATTTGGTTAAAATGCGATTAACCTCACCAATGCCGCGTGCCCGGCGCTCCTTTCACGATGCCACGCAGATTCTCGGTGACCCAACCGCCGTAGAAATCGCCGGGCTGCGCTGTGACAGTGAGCCCGTCCACACTCGCGGCATCGAGCGCGCCGGGATAGATCGATACAAAGTCCTTGATCGCCGCGAATGCGCGTGTGGGCCGCGGATAGCTCCACGCCACGCGCGGCAGGATCGTCTCGCCCACCTTCAGGCTCCAGTAGCGCGCCTGCCCCTTCCACTCGCACAGGCTCTGGCCCGTCGCGGGCAGGAGCGGCACCCGAATAGCCTCGGGCGGGAAGTAGTAGGTCGGGGCGTGATGGGTCTCGCAGACGCGCCAGGCATCCACGCTGTCGACGACGACCTCCCCCGAGGCCTCCGCGCGGATCCGGTAGGGCGCGGGCTCGAGGAGCGGTGGGCGCGGGTAGGATTGGACATCTTCTTCGATCAGCATGGGTGGCAGGTAGACCAAGCGCCCTATTTGTCAGCCCATGCGTCCCGTCCTTCTGCTTCTCGCCTCCGCCCTGCCCGCCGCCGCCTGGGATTTCACCGCAGGCGCGCCGTGCACGCTGACCCATGCCGAGCCCCCGCTCGAAGTGGTGCTGACCCACGATCCCGCCGCGCCCCTTTTCACGATCACGTTGCGCCGTGCGGAACCGTGGCCCGTGGGCGGCATTTTCTCGATCACCTTCGAGGGCGGCATGACGATCTCCACCAACCGGCAGATCCTGAGCGAGGAAGGCCGCGCGCTCACCGTGGCCGACCGGGGCTTTGGCAACGTGATCGACGGCATGGCCGGAGCACCCGGTGCGATCGCGCGGCTGGGCGATGTCGAGGAGCGCTTCTCGCTCGCGGGGGCGGCGGAGCCCGCGCGCGCGCTCGAGGCATGCCAGCCGGCTCCGGCTGTGTAAGACAGGCCATGCCGCGCCATCGCTTGACACCGAAGCGCCCAGGGGCACCCTCCTGCCATGGCTGAGAAGATAAATCCGTTCCGCCCGCTCGATGACGACGCGAGAGAGATGATGGCGGCTCTCCTACAAGCCGAGCACGCCGCGCTCGCGGTTATCGACCCCGAGACCGGCACGCCACAGGTGACGCGGATCGGCTTCACATGGCTCGAGGGCGGGGCGCTCACGATCATCTCCACGCTCTCGACGCACACCGCGGCCCTCGCCGCCAATCCGGCCTGCGGGCTCATGGTGGGCACTCCGGGCGAGAAAGGCGACCCGCTCACGCATCCGAGGCTCTCGCTCGATGCCCGCGCGGTCCTCCGCGACAAGGCCGCCTGGCGGGAGCGCTACATCGCCGCGCGGCCCAAGACGAAGCTCTATTACGACTTCACCGATTTCGGGCTCTACGCGTTCGAGGTGACGGGCGGGCTTCTCAATGGCGGCTTCGGCAAGGCCTACAAGATCGCGCCGACCGACCTCCCCAAAGAATAAAGCGCCGCCGGGAAAAGCTCCCAGCGGCGCCTCACCTGCCAGCGGAGACCGTTAGTCCGGTCGATCCATCCGCGCGGTGATCAGGATGCGGCCTTCGGCGGCCTCGGGCCAGGTGATCCGGGCCTGGCTGCCATTGGGCCCCTGCTGGAGCGAGACGAAGGGGAAGTCCGTCACGCGGATACCCGCAGCATTGTTGATCGAGCCCACCGGCACGATCCCCTCCACGTGGCGCACCCGTCCGCCAAAGGGCAGGTTGGGCGCGCATTCCACGTTCCAGAACACTTCGGGCGTGTTCTGATCGAAGGTCTTCTTGAGCGGGTTCATCGTGATCGTGTTGATCCCGTCGAAGCTGTTGGCCTCGAAGGTGATGTTGCGCATGATCCCGTAATCGAGATCGGCAAAGGAGGTATCGACGCCGTCGATCCTGTCGATGGCCCCGTTGAGCGCCTTGAAGACATTGCCGATGACCGACAGCCCCTTGATGTAGAAGCCCTCGCCGAAGGGCTTCATGACGATGAAGTTGAACCACGGCGCCACGTCGTTGGCGGTGAAGATGTTGCCAGTGATGGTGAGGCCGCCGAAGGGGAGCTGGTTGGCGAAATCAGGGTCCGCCTCGTACTCGTTCGTCCATTCCACGAAACTGTTGTCGAGGTAGTTGCCGGTGATGAACGCCTTCACGTTGGTATGGGCGAAGATCACGCCCGCGCTGCGCACGCCGTCGGTGACCGCGTCATCCTGGAACCAGTGGTTGCCGGTGAAGGCCGAGCCCCCGCCCCCGATGATGGCGAAGTGCTTGAAGCGCACCACGCGGTTATCGCGGACCTTGACGTCGTTGGCATTGGCATTGAAGCCCACGGTCGTCCGCGCGCTCGTCGGCAGCGGCGCATCCTCGGAAAACCAGTTGCAGCGGTCGATCATCATGCCCTGGCAGCCGCGCCCGGGGCTCGTGATCCCGCGCTGCTTGGGCCGCGTGATGAAGCAGTCCTTCACGTGGAAGATCGAGCCGTCGCGGGCCAGCATGATCGCGCTCGCAAAGCCGCCGCACTGGAAATCGATGGAATCGAGCGTGAACTGGGAAAGCCGGTCAAAGCCGCTGAAATCGAAGGCGTACTTGAACCGCGTAAAGGTGAAGTTCTGCGTACCCGCGCCGCCATAGAGCGCCTGGGTGAGCGTGAGCGTCTGCGCGGCGACGTTGCGCGCGGTCACGTAGATCTCGCGGCCCACGCCCACCCCCTCGACGAGGGAGCCCACGGCGATGTTGGCCACGTTGGCCACGTTGGTGAGCGTCATCGGGTTCGCGGTGCTGTAGCTTGCCTGCGCCACCACGACGTCGGGCTCCCAGGCGGGAGAGGGATCGAGCTGGATCTGCCCGTTGCGCACCAGCCGCCGGGACTCGAAGCTCGTGCGGTTGGCCACGGCGGCCTGCATGTCGAGCGGCTCGGTGAGCCGGATGCGGCGCCCGTTCATGTCGAGGCTCTCGTGGTCGGAGAAATCCATGAGCACCTGGAAGGCCTTCTTGAACGCAAGAACCTCGTCGCCAAAAGCGTCCTGGTAATTGGCGAGGTCGTAATTCTTCAGGAGGAGGAACTTGGCCTCATCGGGCATCGTCACCGTCCCCTCGAAGCGCACGCGGTTTTCGAAGGTCATGTCCCCGCCGAGGCGATAGATGCCCGCGGGCACGAAGACCTCGCGGCCCTGCGCCGCGGCATCGGCAGCCTCGAAGGCGGCGACGTTGTCGGTCGTGGCGTCACCCACGGCGCCGAAATCGACGACATTCACGGCGCCGAGGTTCTCCGCCGCGAAGACGCCCGTGACATCCTCCACCTCGATGTCGTCCACGCGCAGGACGCCGCCATTGGCGCCGGTGAAATCGAGGCCAACATGGGCGTAGAGCGCCTCGCGCCCCCAGGGCATGTCGACGCCGCCCCTTGCGCCGGTGCCCACGATGGCACTCACCTCCACGACTTCCCCATAGGCGCCGAGCGTGGTGGCGGGCCCGGTCTCTACGACGCCCGCGAGGTTCGCGCCCCCCGCCGCGCCAGCGAAGGCGGCGATCCGCACCGAGGGGAAGGAGCCCGAGATGCATTTCACCCGCGCGCGGATCTTCAGGTAGCAGCCCGGAAGGATCGGCGTTTCGCCGGTGTAGCGGATCTTGGTGGTGCCAGCGTTCTTCAGGATCTCCAGCGCGCCGCCGAAATCCTGGTCGGCCGGCACGAAGGCCGCGTTCGCGGCGTTGTCATAGGTGTCGGAGCCCGGTGTGCCGTCCCCGCTCGACCACACGTCGAGCCCGTCTGCAAATGCCGGCGGCTGGAAGATGATACCCTCGGTGATCGCCTTGTTCATGGATGCCCCTTTCGCGCCGGGGCCGCGCGGTGCGGCTCGGGCTCTCGATTTTCGCGTGTCAGAATGTACCGGGCGCCAGCGCGGTGCCGCAGCGGGCAAAGGGGTAGGTCGACGGGGTTAACGCGCGCTTGGGGCACCGTGACGGTGGGGTCTTGCCCAATGCCCGCTCGCCGCGTGACCCGCGCTCGCGCGGAGGGTAGACTTGGCCTCGAACTCTCCCAAAGCCAGGAAAGGCCCACGTCATGCCCAACACAGCCCTCATCACCGGAGCCTCCGTGGGGATCGGCGCGGAATTCGCGCGCCTGCACGCACGCAAAGGTGGCGACCTCGTCATCGTGGCCCGCCGCACCGAGGCGCTCGAGGCGCTGAAATCAGAGCTCGAGGAGGCCCACGGCGTGAGCGTGCACGTGCTCACGGCCGATCTCGCCACGCAAAAGGGCACCGAGAAGCTCATGGCCGATGTCGACAAGCTCGGCGTGGAGATCGACATCCTCATCAACAATGCGGGCCTCGGCGGCTCTGGCCTCCACGTGGAGCGCGAGGCCAGCGCCGAGCGCGCCATGATCGAGCTCAACGTGCAGAGCCTCGTGGCGCTGACCCACCATTTCGGGGGCCAGATGGCCGCGCGCGGGCGCGGGAAGATCCTCAACGTGGGCTCCACGGCAGGCTTCATGCCCGGCCCCCGCCAGGCGGTCTACTTCGCCACCAAGGCCTTCGTGAACAGCTTCTCCCAGGCCGTGGACCAAGAGCTCCGCCCCAAGGGCGTGACCTGCACCGTACTCGCGCCGGGCTACGTGGAAACAGAATTCGCGAAGGTCGCCGATCTCGAGGGCACGAACCTCGTCAAGCAGAAGGGCGACACGCCCCAGAACGTGGCCCGCATCGGCTACAACGCCATGCGCGCGGGCGAGCTCGTCTCCATCAACGAGAAGATGCTGGGTTTCATGCTGGGCTGGATCGTGCCCCTTCTGCCCCGCCGCGCGGTGCTCAGGATGGTCGATCGCATGCAAGCGAAGTGACGACGCCCGAGGATGTCATGCGCTGGCTGCGCGCGGAGGCCTCCGAGGACCACCGCGGCAGCCTCGCGCGCTACAATATCCCCACCGAGCATGCCCTTGGCATTCCCATGGGTGCGCTCAAGAGGCAGGCCAAGATCTGGGGCCGCGATCACCGCCTCGCCCGTGCGCTCTGGCCGGAAAGGACCTACGAGGCGCGCATCATCGCGGCCCACGTCGCAGATCCCGCGATGACCGATGCCGCGCTCATGGATGCGTGGACGGCGGATTTCGACAATTGGGCGATCTGCGACACCTGCTGCTTCACGCTCTTCGCCAAGGCCCCGCCGCGGTGGGAGCGGGTCCCGGCCTACGCCGCGCAGGAGGAGGAATTCGTCAAGCGCACCGCCTTCGCGCTCATCTGGTCCATGACCAAGCACGACAAGAGCGCGCCCGACGCAGCCTTCACCGGCACCTTCCCGCTCATCGAGGCCGCCGCGGCAGACTCTCGCCCGCTCGTGTCCAAAGCCGCGGACATGGCCCTCCGTGCCATCGGCAAGAAGAACGCCGCGTTGCACAAATCCGCCGTCGCCCTCTCCGAAAAGCTCTCGAAATCAACGGACAAGCAGGTGCAAAAGGTCGGCCGCAAGTGCCTCAGGGAACTCACGAGCGAGAAGGTGCGCGCCCGCCTCTAGGGTGAGTTTCCGTCCGCGACCTATGCCCCGATGCCGGGCTCCGGCAGGAACTGAACGGCCCCGATCTGCCAGCCCGCCGCCGTCTCGATCATGAGATAATCGAGGTAGTGGAACTGGCCCTGGTCATCCTCGATCTGCACCATCTGCCAGAGGTTCCCACCGATCTCGCGCAGCTCAAGGTACCGCACGTCGGTGTTCTTCCAGACCATCGGATAGCCATTGCGCACCATCATTCCGAAGCGCTCGCTATCCCCGAACATCCGCTTGATATTGGGCGCGGCGAAGCTGAACGCCTGCGCGAAATCGTCGGCGCGGAAGGCCTCCATCTGGCCGTCGATCGTGGCGCGAATACCGTCATTCTGCGCCGTCACCGGGCCGGCGAGCCCCACCACCAGCAAGATTATTCCAAAGATGCGTGCCATCGCGAAACTCCTCTCAAGGCCAAAGAGCCTAATCCGGGAAAGTCACGGGTCAACGCATCAGGAAGTTTCAGCCAGTGCGCCCGCCGCGCCCTTCTCGATGAGGGCCACGGTGTTCTCGAGCCCGTAGAGCTTGGCAAAGGAGCCGATGCGCGGGCCCTGGCTGGTGCCCAGCAGCACCTCGTAAAGCACCTTGAACCAGTCGCGCAGGTTGCCGTAGCCCTGCACGGTGCCCACGGCGATGGCCACCGATTGCAGGAACTCGCCATCGGTGAAATCGGCCTCAGGCATCGGCTCGTCCTGGCCCTTGATCTCCTGCTTCTTCGCAATGAGCTCGAGCGCCCGCGCGCTGTCCTGGTAGGCTGCCGAGAGCTGGTGAAGCGCCTCCGCCTCCTCCGCTGTCGGCGCGCGGCAGACCTGTGTCGGCTTCACGAAATCATGGAAATAGCGCACGGCGAAGCCCGCCGCCTGATCGAGGTCGGGGTTCGCCTCGGGCGAGGCATCCGGCGCGTATTGGCGGATGAAGCCCCACATGGTCTCGGCGTCCTCGGCGTTTGAGACGCTCGCCACATTCAAAAGCATCCCAAACGGCACCACCATCGTGGAGGCCGGCACGTTGTGCCCATGGATGTGAAAGACCGGATTGTTCATCCGCGCCGCCGCGTCCTGATCGGCATAGGCGCGCAACTGCTGATGATACTCGTCCACCGCGCGCGGGATCACGTCGAAATAGAGCCGCTTCGCCGTCTTGGGCTTCTGGTACATGAAGTAGCTGAGCGAGGTGTCGGCGGCGTAGGTCAGCCACTCGTCTATCGAGATGCCGTTCCCGGAGGACTTCGAGATCTTCTGCCCCTTATCGTCGAGGAAGAGCTCGTAGGTGAAATGCTCCGGCTTCTTGCCGCCAAGAATTTCACAAATTCGGTCATAGATCGGCGTGTTGGTGCTGTGATCCTTGCCGTACATCTCGAAATCGACGCCGAGGGCGGCCCAGCGCGCGCCGAAATCGGGCTTCCACTGGAATTTCACGTTGCCGCCCGTCACCGGCACGGTCCATTCGCGGCCCTCTTCGTCGTCGAACGTCACCGTCCCCTCGCGCGCATCCACGTGCTTCATCGGCACGTAGAGCACGCGGCCCGTCTCCGGGTGCATGGGCAGGAAGATGGAATAGGTCTGCTGCCGCTCCTCGCGGAGGCTTTTGAGCATCACCTTCATGATGTCATCGTAGCGCTCGCAGGCGCGCAGCAGCACCTCGTCGAATTGGCCTGAGCCGTAAAACTCGGTCGCCGAGTAGAATTCGTATTCGAACCCGAACGTGTCGAGGAAGCGGCGCAGCATGGCGTTGTTGTGGTGGCCGAAGCTCTCGTGCGTCCCGAACGGGTCCGGCACCTTGGTCAGCGGCAACTGCAGCGCGGGCTTCAATGCCTCGGGATCGGGCACGTTGCCCGGCACCTTCCGCATCCCGTCGAGATCATCGGAGAAGCAGATGAGCTTCGTCGGAATGTCCGAGATCACCTCGAAGGCGCGGCGGATCATCGTCGTCCGCGCCACTTCTCCGAAAGTGCCGATATGGGGCAGGCCCGAGGGGCCGTAGCCCGTCTCAAAAAGCACGTAGCCCTTCTCGGGCGGCGCCGCCTCGTAGCGCTTCAGAATCCGCCGCGCCTCCTCGAAAGGCCACGCCTTCGATGTCATCGCTGCGTCTCTCAAACCGGCCATCGCCCAAACCTCTCTCAGGCAGCCTTTTGCTGCGCGCGCGTATGGGCCATAAATCGCCTCGAAGCTCAAGACCCAGAAAAGGCAGGTCCATGTCCGACACCCCCACTCCGCTCACGCCGCAGGACTGCCTCGTGGCCACGATGATCGCCACCTCGGCCTCCGACGAGGAGGTGCGCACGTCAGAGCTCGTCACGATCCAAATGATCGTGAACCACCTGCCCATCTTCGGCAATTACGACACCGACCGCATCAACCAGATCGCGCAGCTCGTCTTCGACTTCCTGCAGGAGGAGGACGGGCTCGACGCCTTCTTCGGCCTCGTGAAGGACAACCTGCCGGAGCGGTTCTACGACACCGCCTACGCGCTTTCCTGCGATGTGGCCGCCGCCGACGGGATGCTCGGCCAGTCCGAACTCGCCTTCCTGCAGGAGGTGCGCGACCAGTTCGAGCTCGACAGGCTCGATGCAGCGGCCATCGAGCGGGGCGCCCGGGCGCGCTTTCGCACGCTGAAAACCGCCACCGCCTGAGGCGTCAGGCCTCGGCCGCGAGCGACGCCCAGCGCGCCACGAGCCCCTGCTGCATGAGCCGCGCGCGCCGCGCGTAGCTGCGCGAGCCCTGCGGCCGGTCGCGGTCCTGCGGCGGGATCGCCGCGCGGCGCTCCAGATCGGCGGAGACGATGGCGAAGGTGATGGGCTCCCGCCCCGGCGCCAACACGTAACCCGCGAGCGCGCTCACGAAGTTCAGCGTGCCGGTCTTGGCCTTGATGCCGTAGGCGGGCGCGGGAACGGTCTCGCCCCGGCTGTTCTTGACGTTGATCGATTTCAGGATCGGTGCGAGCCCGTCGGCCTGCCCCAGCATCCCGGTGAGCGCGCGGCAGCTCACGCGGGAGGCGTCGCCGAGCCCCGAATGATCTACGAGGCCCATGGGCGTGCCGTAGCGCGCGGCGGCCCAGTCATTCATCCGCGCGGCAGAGGCCGCGAGCCCGCCGGGCGCCGCGCCCAGCGCTTGAGACGCCCGCAGCCCGAGCACCTCGGCGGTGAGATTCGTGGAGTATTTCAGCATCCCGCCGCAGAGCCCCTTGAGGTTGGGCGAGGTATGGGAGGCGAGCACCGTGCCGCGGAGCGGCTGCGTCTCGGGCTGTGCCTCCGGCAGCGTGATCCCCATGAACTCGGCGATAGTGCGGAAGACATCGCCTGCATAGACCGCCGGGCGCCGCACCGGCAGCCAGCGCGCGCCGCCATTGCCGAGCGCTCGCCGCGCCACCGTCCACTCCTCGGCCTCCTCGCCCAGCTCGTGGGTATAGACCGGGTAGGCATCGGCCACCGCGCGCATCCGCGCCATGCGGACCTCGGGCACGAAGCGGCCCGCGCGGGCATCCATGGTGAGCTCGTAGTCGCTGCCGTCCTTCTTCCACTGGAAATGGACGCGGTTGTAATTGAGATTGAGCCCCGAGATCGCGGGGTTGTAGCCCGCCTGCGTCGGCTGGCCGGGATCGACCTGCAGCACCGTAGGCAGCCCCCGGTCATCGACGAAAAAGCCCCCGGTGATCGCCGTGACGCCCGCGTCCCGCAAGGTCCCCGCGAGGGTGCCCAGAGCGTCACTGTCAAAGATCGGGTCTCCCGTGCCTTTCAGGATGAGATCGCCCTGCAGCACGCCCTCCACGATGGGCCCGGTGCCCATGAGGACGGTGGCAAAGCGGTAGGACGGGCCCAGCGCATCGAGCGCGTAAAGCGCGGTGATCGCCTTGGCCACGGAGGCAGGCGGCATGGCCCTGTCGCCCCACATGTCCTCGAGCGGCGTGCCATCGGCGCGCGCGGCATGAAAGCTCGTGAGCCCGCCGAGATTGGCGCGGGCCACAATTTCCGCGGCCGCCGGTGGCGGGCGGGTGCCCGGGCGCGCGATGGGGCGTGCGGAAGTGAGCGGGGCCGTGGCGAGCGCGGGGGCCGCGAGCCCGCCCAAAAGCCCCGCTAGGGCCGCGCGTCGTGTGAAGCGATGTGTCATGGCGCGGAGCCTAGCAAAGCAGACCTCTCAAACCAGTAAATTCCCGGCGAACTTCCGCTCCTGTTGCAAAGCTGCTAGCCGCCCTTCCATGGCACGCGCGGTGATCATCATGCTCGTGGGGATGGCGCTGATCCCCTTGGGCGACACGTTCGGGAAATTGCTGACCGAGGAGGGCGTCGCGCCCCCCTTCGTAGCCTTCACGCGGTTTGCCATCGCGGCGCTGATCCTCGTGCCCTTCATCCCCCGGCGCGACTACGCGGTGTTCAGGGACTGGCGCATCTGGTTCCGCGCCACGCTCATCGCTTGCGCGATCAGCTCGATCCTCAACGCGCTCGCGACCGAACCACTGGCCAACGTCTTCGGCGCTTTCTTCATCGGGCCCATCGTGGCCTACACGCTGTCGGCATGGCTTTTGAAGGAGCCTGCGAGCCTGCCGCGCACGCTCCTGCTGCTCGTCGGGTTCGTGGGCGTGCTGATGGTCGTGCAGCCCGGCCCCGACATGCGGGCGGGGCTCCTCTTCGCGCTGCTCGCGGGGACGTTCTACGGAAGCTTCCTGACCGCCTCGAAATGGCTCGTGGACGCGGCCCCGCCACTAACGCTCCTCTTCTCCCAGTTGGCCATCGCCGCCGTACTCACCGCGCCGCTCGGCCTCGCCAACATGCCTCCGCTGGACGGCTGGACGCTGGCGATGACAACGGGCTCCTCGCTCGGCTCGATGCTGGGCAATCTCCTCCTCATCGTGGCCTTTAGCCTCGCGCATTCCACGCGCCTCGCGCCTTTCGTCTATTTCCAGATCGTGGCGGCCACGGTGCTCGGCTGGGCCGTCTTCGGGACGCTGCCCGATGCGCTGGCGCTCGCGGGCATGGCCATCGTCGTGGCCTCAGGCTTCGCCACGCTCCTCCTGCGCCCCGCTGCCGCGGCCCCAGTCGCCGGCGGCCCGGATGGCGCTCGATGAAGCGGCGTCCATGGGCACATTGATGAAGCACCAGGCCGGTGCCTCCGAGCGCGCGAGGAGCTGCGCGTAACGCCCCGGCAGCCGGGCGCGACGGTAGAGCCGCGCCGCGGGCGAGACACGCGCGCCGGTGCGTTCCCCCGGGCGGGCGATGACGCCGACGCGCACGGTGTTTAGGATCGCCTCCCAATCCTGCCAGCGGTGAAACTGCGCGAGGTTGTCAGCCCCCATGAGCCAGGTGAAACGGACACCCGGATAGAGCCTGAGCAGCGCGTCGAGCGTCTCGGCGGTGTAACGAGTGCCAAGGTCGGCCTCGATGCCCGTGACGGTTACGCGGGGATGATCCATCAGGCGCTGCGCTTCGGCCATCCGCGCCGCAAGCTTTGCGGGCCCGCGGGCTTTTAGGGGATTGCCGGGGGTCACGAGCCACCAGACCGCGTCGAGCCCGAAGCGCCGCAGCGCTTGCTTGGTGATGTGCACGTGGCCGCCATGGGCTGGGTCGAAGGACCCGCCGAGGAGACCGATGCACTGCCCCGCACGCGCCGTGGGCCGCCCATGTGATCGAAACGTCATGGAGCGCACCTAATCCGCCCCGGCGCGGGACCACAAGCGCCCTCCCGGCTCGCTGAGTCCGCACTCGCCTTGGTTTCAACCCAAGGCGGGCGTGCCCATGATGAGCTCCCGCACGTTGGGGACGATGACGAGCAGGAGCGTCGCCGCAGAGACGAAGAGGATTGTGCCCACATGCAGCGCGGCCACCGGATGAGCCTTGATGCCCTTTAGGCCGCCGGCATCGCGCACGAGGCACCAGGAGCCCTTCACGAAGGGCCAGATGAAGCCGAGGAGCAGCCCCACCGGGTAAGCGAAGACCGCCTCGCCGACGGGAGCCTCCACCAACTGGATGAACGCGCCGAGGCCTCCGCCGATGGCGGCCCCGAGCAGGCTCTTCACCGCCTTACCGGAGGAGGCCAAGCCCTGCGGGCGCAGCCCGCCCGGATCCACGATCTTGCCGTCTGCGTCGGTGACCGGCGACGCGCTGTCCTCCACGAAGCCCATGCCTATAATGCCGCCGACGAAGAGGCCGAGGCAGAGCAATCCGAAAAACGCCATCTGAAACTCCTTTCGCTCTAATCCACCCGAAGCCCGCCGCATCGCGCGCGGCCGCGGGTCGTTGAAATCGCGAAGGAAGGCTAAAAGCGAAACAGGGGAAAACACTGCCCAAATTTCAATCTCAGCGGGAAATTGCTTACGGCAGCGCGCCTCAGGCGGGTGTGACCGCGTCGCCGAGGCTGACGATCCCCGGAGCGAGCACGCTGGCATACATGCCACCGTGGCCGCGCACGGCGCTGTAGCCGCCATGGCCGAGGGTCTCTTCCATGCGTGAGCAGGGCGGGCATGGCCCGGACACTTCGAGCACCGCCGTCCCGAGCCGCACCTGCCCCTTCCGAAGCGCGGCGAGATTGATGCCGGAGACGACGATGTTGCGGCGCAGCATCTCCGGGGACACCGCGCGCCGCGCGAGGGCCGCGATCACGGGCAGGTGCTCGGCCTGGATGAGGGTGACGGCGCGCTTGCCCGACTTGGCGCGGTCTCCGAGGAGACCGTCCGCGTCGATTTCCGCCTCGGTTACGATCTCCATGTCCGCGCGCCGAGCGGGGCGCAGGCCGATCCAAGCCACTTTGCCCGCGCCGCCATGGCGCGCCATCATCTCGCGCAGCTCGACCATGGCCCCCGCCGCTCCCCGCTTGCCGTCAGCTCTCGGACGGTTCGACCTCGTCCATCACCTGGCCCCAGGCCATCAGCGCGAAGATCACCGTCCCACCCACGACATTGCCCGCAAAGACGGGTCCGAAAAAGCTCAAAGCGCCGCCGAGGCCGAGCTCTCCCTGCACCGCGAGAAAGGCCATTTCCACCGACCCCGCAACGATATGGGCAAAGTCGCCCGCCGCGATGAGCCACGTGAAGACGAGGATCACGAAGAAAGAGGAAAATCGCGCCTGCGGCAGCATCCAGACCAGCGCGGCCACGAGGATGCCCGCCGGGATCGCGCGCACGAAACCGTCCCAGCCGTTGATGCCCATGGCGTGCCGCGAGAGATCGCCCATGACGGCGACGACATCGGCGGGCAGCGCCACGGTGTAGGCATAAAACGTCGCGATGAGGAACGCGCCCACGACGTTGGCGCCGAGCACGATGACCCAAAGCCGCATCATCTGGAGAAAGCAGCCCAGCGTGCGCTTCTGCAAAACCGGGAGCACTGTCGTGATCGTATTCTCGGTGAATAGCTGCATGCGCCCGAGGATGACGAGCATGAAGCCCAGCGAATAGCCGAGGTTCTCCACGAGGTAACGCCAGGGCGCGTCCGGGAGCGATGCCCGCAGCACCGCCTCCCCCACCACGGAGAAGGAAATCATGATACCCGCGGCGATGCCGGACCACATGAGCGAGCGGTTGGGGCGCTGAAGCTCCTCCTCCCCGTCGCGCCGGATCACCTCGTAAATGAGCTTGGGCGCGAGGCTGGAGGCCTCCTCGACATCGGACTTTGCGGGGCCCCCGGCGGGGTGCTGATCTACCGTGATAGCTGTATCCTTGGCCATGTGTTGCAACCGCAGGGCGGCTCAAAGGGTTCCAACGAATCTCATTGGATGGCACATTGCCGGTATTTCAGAATGTCATTCAGCAGGTCCCCCATGTCGCCGTTCCAGGCCTTTTCGAAGCTTTTGCACGTCAACCCGGCGCTGGGAAACATCGTCCTCGCCGGGCTTGGCATACTTGCCGCCGCCGCCATCGCGCTCAGCTGGGGCAATGTCGGCAACCTCGTGCCGCTCGGCATGACCATCGTGGCCCTCGGCGTCGCCACGACCCTCATTGCCGCGATCTTCCGCAATGACACGATGCAGACCTTTCTCGCTTGGCTCGTGATCGCCGGGGTCGTGGTCGTCCTCGGTCTCGGCCTCGATGCCATGCTCGGCCGCAAGGGCACAGGCATCGCACCGCCGCTGCCCTGCTGGTCGACCATGTTCTCGGAGACCCGCGAGCAATGCGAGGCGCGGCTCACCTCGACGACCCGCGTGGCCGTCGTGCGCCCGACGCCCGTGCCAAGAAGCCCGTCGAGCGCGGTGCCTCCACGCCCGCGTCCCTCCGTCTCGGCCCCCGCGCAGCGCCCCGTGCGCGCGCCATCCTCTGTTGCCGGTACGGCCGGTAGCGAGGCCGTGCAACCGCCCTCGTCCCAGGAGGATTTTGTGGAAGCGCCGATCATCGTGTCGGAGCCCCCCGCGCGCGAGATCCGGCCAGTGCCGCTCCCCGACAGCGTGGCCGTGCGGCTTTCTGCGACCGGCACGGAGCGCGTTCTTCTCAGCGACGTGGACCGCTCCCCCGCCCGGGTCTTCACCCATGTCTTCGCCGGTGACGCGGCCTCTCGCGGCGGCGCCTCCTTGGCCGAGGGGCTGCAGGCGGGCGGCTGGCCCAATGCCGTGAACAATGTCGAGGTGGTCGATGTCCGGGTGAGCGAAACGCAGGTCCGCTACTACCACGAGGGCGATGCGAGCCTCGCCACGGCCCTCGCCGCAGATCTCGCGCGCCTTCTGCAGCGAAGCGAGGTCCCCGTGCGCGATTTTTCGGCGCTGGGGCTGAGCGCGCGACCGGGGACGCTGGAGATCTGGCTCGAGCCGGGCGCGTGACGCCGCGGGCCGGGGGCAGTCCTCTCGCCATGGCTCAGAACGTTGGGCAGCCGTTGATCTCGCTCAGCGCCTTGCGCCATGCCGCATCGCCGTCGAAGGGCACTGTGCGCCAGTCCTCCGGATTCTTGAGCGGCCACATCCCCGTGGCGATCATGTAGGTGGGCCGGTAGGTCGGCTGCCCCGTTTCCACCATGGCCGCGCAGGCCTCCAAAAAGTGGCGGCCCTGGGGGTCGCGGAAGAGATCGGCGGCGGCCTTGACCTCGTCCATGATGTCCCGCGAATAGCCCGCGAAGGTCCACGAATAGAGATCCTGCAGGACCATGTGCGCGCTTTCATCCTTCACCCGTTGCTGGTCGTAGAGGGCGTAGGAATTGAAGCTCAGCCACACCGCGAAGGCATTCTCGTAGACCCCGGCATGGATGCAGGCCCGCACCACCCGCGCCAGCTCCGGCGGGGTGATCTCGGTGTCGAGCTCGGCGTGGGGCACGCAGCCGAGATCCCGCGGCGCGGTATACTCCTCCGCCGCGAGCGGCGCGGCCAGTAGCAGAGCGGCGAGGGCGAGAGGCGAGGCACGCATGGCGTCACGCTATGCCGCCCTGCCCCGGCGCCAAAATCACAATGAAGCCAGCGGCCCGCGGCGGCCCACCTCGCATTGCCCTCCCCGGCCCTTCTGGCTAGATCACGGGCGGCACGCGGACCGCAGGAGAAACCCATGGCAGCCTATCAGTACGTCTACCACATGGACGGCGTCTCGAAGACCTATCCGGGCGGCAAGAAGACGTTCGAGAATATCCGCCTGAGCTTCCTGCCGGGCGTCAAGATCGGCGTCGTGGGCGTGAACGGTGCGGGTAAATCGACGCTCCTCAAGATCATGGCGGGCCTCGACAAGGACTTCTCCGGCGAGGCCTGGGCCGCCGAGGGCGCGCGCGTGGGCTACCTGCCCCAGGAGCCGCAGCTCGACCCGGCGAAGACGGTCCGCGAGAACGTCATGGAAGGCGTGGCCGAAAAGAAGGCAAAGCTCGACCGCTTCAACGAGCTCGCGATGAACTACTCCGACGAGACCGCCGACGAGATGGCCCAGCTCCAGGACGAGATCGACAGCCAGAACCTCTGGGACCTCGACGCCCAGATCGACATCTCCATGGAAGCGCTCCGCTGCCCGCCCGACGACGCCATGCCCGAGCACCTCTCGGGCGGCGAGGCGCGCCGTGTCGCCCTCTGCAAGCTCCTCCTCGAGGCGCCCGAGATGCTGCTGCTGGACGAGCCCACCAACCACCTCGACGCCGAGACGATCGCCTGGCTCCAGCAGCACCTCATCGCCTATCCCGGCACGATCCTCGTCGTCACCCACGACCGCTACTTCCTCGACGACATCACCGGCTGGATCCTCGAGCTCGACCGCGGCCGCGGCATCCCCTACGAGGGCAATTACTCCGCCTGGCTGGAGCAGAAGGCCAAGCGCCTCGAGCAGGAGGCCAAGGAGGATCGCTCGAAGCAGAAGACGCTCGAGCGCGAACTCGAATGGATGCGCCAGGGGCAGAAGGCCCGGCAATCCAAGCAAAAGGCCCGGATCGACCGCTATAACGAACTTGCCAACCAGTCGGAGCGTGAAAAACTCTCCCGCGCGCAGATCATCATCCCGAACGGGCCGCGCCTCGGCGGCAAGGTGATCGAGGTGGAGGGGCTGAAGAAGGCCATGGGCAACAAGCTCCTCATCGAGGACCTGACCTTCGCACTCCCCCCGGGCGGCATCGTCGGCGTCATCGGCCCGAACGGGGCGGGCAAATCCACGCTCTTCAAGATGCTCACCGGCCAGGAAGCGCCCGACGCGGGCGCCGTCACCTACGGCGACACGGTGGACCTCGCCTATGTCGACCAGTCCCGCGACGCCCTCGACGCCGGCAAATCCGTCTGGGAGGAGATCGCCGACGGCCTCGACGTCATCCAGCTGGGCGACGCCGAAATGAACTCCCGCGCCTATTGCTCGGCCTTCAACTTCAAGGGCGGCGACCAGCAGAAAAAGGTCGGCATGCTGTCCGGCGGCGAACGCAACCGCGTCCACATGGCCAAATTGCTGCGCTCGGGCGGCAACGTGCTCCTCCTCGACGAGCCCACCAACGACCTCGACGTCGAAACCCTCCGCGCCCTCGAAGACGCCCTCGTCGACTTCGCCGGCTGCGCCGTCGTCATCAGCCACGACCGCTTCTTCCTCGACCGCATCTGCACGCATATCCTAGCCTTCGAAGGCGACGCCCACGTCGAATGGTTCGAAGGCAACTTCGCCGACTACGAAGAAGACAAGAAACGGCGACTAGGGGCCGACGCGCTGGAGCCGAAGCGGATCAAGCATAAGAAATTTGTAAGGTAGTTAGAATGCCCCTTAGCACTCGATGCCAGCCGAACACAGTAAAGCGCTCCAAGCGGCTTCGATATTATCGGCTTGAACACCGATCTCATTAATTACGATCAAGATCGAGACCGCCATCGATACCATTAACGTGTAAATGTGAAACGCCTGCGAGCCAGGCCCCGCGTCAGAAAAATCTCTAGTGTAGTCTTCAGGTATTTCGCCAAGAACTATTGCGTCCAAACGAATTCGGAAAAGTGCTCGAAAGATCACACAAGCAGCTCCAAATGAAAGAGTGATTGAATAGAACGTAAGAGCAAAAGTGGGCACAGCAAAAAACAAGGCGAAGACGAGTATCGAGGGCAAAAGCACCCATGTAAAGAAGGCCGCCAAATTTGACATAAAAGACGCCCGGGAATTCAACCACGCTTGAATTGGTGCGTAGGCCCTGAAGTAATGAGGCGATTTAATCCGAAAGCCTATCACGGCAGAAAACCAGCAAAGCGAAGCCCAAAATACTTCGATTTGAAATCGAGACAGATCAACTTCGAATTTCGCCAATAAGAGAATAATATCTTCGGGAATATGAACGCGGAAGTAATTCGTCAGCCAACTAACGAAGCGAGAAACATTGAGAAAGGGCCGAACCCCCTCAAGTATCGAAATGGCAATTCCAAAACAGCCGAAGAGAACCAATGCCAAAGACCTAAACAATTCTAAACCTCACCCAAAGGGAATGAAGCCAGAATAATCAAAGGCGTAGATCTTTCAAGACGGTGGAATGGAAAGCTACTAGAAAGCCGTTGCCTTAGGCCGCATTTGGAGACTGGCCTAGAGCTCGCACATTGGCTATGCCGCTTTCATGATCATTGAGCACCTCACCGTTGGAATTCCGGCTGGCAGCTATCGGAGCTTTTTGGAGCATGATGCTGCGATCTGGACGGCGACTCTCTCCGAGCAGCCGGGCTACGTTGGGAAGGAGACGTGGATCGAGGCGGGGGATGACACGCGGGTGCATCTCATCATCCGGTGGGAGACGCGGGAGCAGTGGAAGGCGGTGCCGCCCGATCTGTTCGCCGAGACGGACGCGCGGATGGCGGCGGCGTTCGGCACGCCGGTGCCCGTGCTCAACTGCACCGATCTCGAGGTCATCGGGTAGCGGGGCGCTTTGGGCTTGAAGGCGGCGGGCGCCTCCGGCGATACACCCTTGGCAACGAGTGACGCGGGCCAGCCACCCCGCCCAGAGTGGGAGACCCGCCATGCGCCCAGCCCTGACCACGACCCTGACCAGCGGCTTGACCCTGGCCGCCCTTCTGGCCGCCGCCTCTGCGCAGGGGCAATCGGCCGAGGAGATCGACCTCGCCACCGCGGCGCTGAGCGCGCTGCAGGGCCCCTCCTTCGATCAGGATCGCGAGTTTTGCGGCTATTTCGCCTATGACGAAAGCGGTGCGCTCGTGGCAACACCGGCCACAACGGGCGAGCGGGATACCTGCCTTTATGACGGACCCGAGGACGGCTACGTGATGGTTCTGAGCTACCACACCCACGGCCGCTTTGACACCGCCTATGCCGCTGAAGTTCCATCGGTTTCCGATATCGAGGCAGACGAAGACGAGGGCATCGACGGCTTCGTGGCCACCCCCGGCGGGCGGCTCTGGTACGTCGATACGACCGACATGGAAGTGCGCCAGCTCTGCGGGCTCGGATGCCTCCCGCAGGACCCGCGCTTCCTGCCCGGCGATGCGGGGCCCGTGGCGGCCTCCTACACCTACGCGGACCTCCTGGCCTACGAGAACCACTGAGCGAGCCCCGCGGAGAGCCTTGGGGCGCGGCGCAGCAGATTCATGAAATTGAAACAAACATCTAGGAGACTTATCCACAGGCTTGGGGGCTGGTTCGAGAAAGGCCTGTGCCATGGTAACCGTCGGTGTGAGTGTTTTGACCCTGACCTTCCTCTGCATCGCGCAGCTCATTGTGCGTGCCTGGGCCCACCGCGCCTTTCAGCGCGCCACCGGGCTGCGCGAGCGGTAAGACCCGGTAGACGCGCCGTCTGTCGTCGCTGGGCCGGAGCGCCTAAGGCGCATCCCAATCGACATCGTCGGCAGCTTCGACGTGCAATGATCCGTCTGGCAGCGGCGCCATGAGCGCGGCCGCCGCATCCTGATCGGCGCCGAGCCAGGACGCGAATTGGTGCGGGAAGAGGATCACTCCCATCCGGTAGTGAATGTCGCGGACATCGCCGCTCGGGGGACAGGTGATCGTCGCCACCTGGGGCACGCTGAGCCCGCCCGGCGCCGCCCACACATCGTAGATCGCCGCGAAGGCGAGGGGCGTGCCTTGTGCGGCGCGGATGCGCCAGGCCTGCTTCTTGCGCGCCTCGCCGGTCCATTCGTACCAGCCATCCGCAGGCACCAGCGCGCGGTGCACGCCCTCGTAGGCGCTCTTGTCGAAGACGGTCTCGGAGCGCGCGTTCACGAGAACCTCCATCACCGGCCGCCCACGCGCGTTCTTGCGGCCCTGCGGGATCAGGCCCCAGCGCATCATGCGGGCCCCCTCTGCCGTGAGCGTCAGCACTTCCTGGCCCGGCGCCACGTTGCGCCGCGGCGGCTGCTCAGGCGCGCTGTCCACTCCCGCCCATCGCGCGATCTCGGCGGCGGGCGTGGTGAGGAAAAGGCGCCCTGGCAAAGGCTTACTCCACGGTCGCGATAAGCTCGAGCACCGCGGGGCCCATATCCGCCACGATCTCTGTCACGCCAGCGGCGGAGGGATGGATGCCGTCGGCCTGGATGAACTCTCCCAGCTCGGCGGGCACGTCCGCCTGCCCGTCGAAGGCGGCGAAGAAGCTCGGGTAGAAGACGGTGCCATAGGCCTCCGCCAGCTCGGGATAGAGCGCGTCGAACGCCGCCTTGTAATCCGGGCCATAATTCCCCGGCGCCTCAATGCCCACGAGCAGCACTTCGACCTCGGCCGCCTCTGCGGCCCGCAGGATCCCCTCGATGTTTTCCCGGCTCAGCTCGGGGGGGATACCGCGCAGCAGGTCATTGCCGCCCAGCGCCACGATCATCGCGTCGACCTCGGGCGTCAGTGTCCAGCCCACGCGGGAGAGCCCACCTTGCGTCGTGTCGCCGGAAACGCCCGCGTTGATCAGCTCCACGTCTGCGCCCTTTGCGGCGAGCCAGGCCTCCATCTGCGGCACGAAGCCCTCCTGCTCCGGGAGCCCGAAGCCCTGGGTGAGACTGTCCCCCAGGGCCGCGATCGTCACCGATTGCGCGGCTGCCCCTGTGCCGATGCACAGAAACGCCGCCGTCAGAAAGTTGCGCATCATCACATTCACCCCATATCGGCGCGTAGTAGAGGAGCCTCCCATGTCCGACCCCGTACTGTCGCTCACCGACGTCTCGCTTTCGCTCAAGGGCAATGCCGGGATGGTCGATATCCTCCATGGCATCACGCTCGATGTGAGCCGGGGGGAGACGCTGGCGCTGGTGGGGCCGTCGGGCTCGGGCAAGTCTTCGCTCCTCATGGTCATGGGCGGGCTCGAACGCGCCACCGGGGGCCAGATCAAGGCACTTGGCCAGGATCTGAGCCCGATGAACGAGGACGCGCTCGCCCGCTTCCGCAGGGAGCATATGGGGGTGGTCTTCCAGTCCTTCCACCTGATCCCCACGATGACGGCGCTGGAAAACGTCGCGGTGCCGCTGGAGCTCGCGGGCGCTGCCGATGCCTTCGACCGCGCGGAGGCGGAGCTCGCGGCCGTGGGCCTCGGACACCGGATGGGCCACTTCCCGGCGCAGATGTCAGGCGGGGAGCAGCAGCGCGTGGCGCTCGCCCGCGCCGCCGCCCCGCGCCCGGAGATCCTGCTCGCCGATGAGCCCACGGGCAATCTCGATGGCGCCAACGGGACGGCAATCACCGACCTTCTCTTCGGGCTGCAGGAACGGCACGGCGCGACTCTCGTCCTCGTGACGCATTCGCCGGACCTCGCGGAGAAATGTTCCCGCGTGGTCCAGCTCCGCGACGGGCGCATCGAGGATGCGGAGCAGGCGCTGGAAGCGGCGCAATGAATCTCGCGCTGACCTTTGCGCGCCGCGAGCTGCGCACCGGGCTGCGCGGCTTCGGCATCTTTCTGGCCTGTCTCGCCCTAGGCGTCGCGGCCATCTCCGCCGTGGGCTCCGTGCGCGCCTCCATCGAGGCTGGGCTCGCGCGGGAGGGCTCCGCGCTTCTGGGCGGGGATGCGGAGATCGAATTCACCTACCGCTTCGCCACCGAAGAAGAGCGCGCCTGGATGGAGGAGCGCGCGCTGGCCGTCTCCGAGATCGTGGATTTCCGCTCCCTCGCCGTGGCCGAGGTGGACGGCGTGACAGAGCGGGGCCTCACGCAGGTGAAGGCCGTCGACAGCGCCTACCCCCTCATCGGCACGGTGGAGCTTGAGCCATCGCAGCCCCTCGATGCAGCGCTTGCAGATCAGGGCGCGGTCATGGAGCGGGTGCTGGCAGATCGCATGGGGCTCGCCGTGGGAGATACATTCGCCCTCGGCACGCAGGAATTCACGCTTGCGGGCATCATCCTCAACGAGCCCGACAGTTCCGCCGGGGGCTTCGGCCTCGGACCACGGACGCTCGTGCTGCGCGCCGATCTCGCCAATTCGAGCCTCCTCGAGCCGGGCACGCTCTTCTCCTCGAAATACCGCCTTGACCTGCCCGACGGCGCGGACCTCGCTGCGCTGGAGGACGAGGCCGAGGCCCGCTTTTCCGAGAGCGGCCTGCGCTGGACGGACGCGCGCAACGGCGCGCCCGGCATATCGGAATTCGTGGACCGCCTCGGCGCGTTTCTCATCCTTGTGGGCCTTTCCGGCCTCGCCGTGGGGGGCGTGGGCGTCTCCGCGGCGGTCCGGGCCTACCTCGCCACGAAGACCTCCGTCATCGCCACGCTCAGGACGCTCGGCGCATCGCGGCGGGTGATCTTCCAGACCTATTTCATCCAGATCGGCATCCTCACCGTCATCGGCCTTGCCATCGGGCTCGCGCTCGGCGCGATGCTCCCACTGCTCTTTGCGCCCATAATCGAGGCCCGGCTGCCGGTGCCTGCGAGCTTCGGCATCTATCCGGGCCCCCTCCTCGAGGCTGCGGTCTACGGCCTTCTCGCCGCGCTGATCTTCACGCTCTGGCCGCTGGCGCGCGCGGAAGAGATCCGCCCCGCCGCGCTCTTCCGCGATGCGCTTTCGAGCGGCTCGGTCCTTCCGGGCATCCGCTACCTCTTGGCGACGGCCCTCCTCGCCACTGCGCTCGTGGGCACGGCGGCCTTCTTCTCCGAGACGGTCTGGCTGACGCTCTGGACCGCGGGGGGCATTCTGGGTGCGCTCGTCGTGCTCGCGCTCTCGTCGATCCTGATCCGGTTTGCCGCCAAGCGCATGGCGGCCACCCGCGCCGCGCGCGGGCGCACGGCGCTCCGCCTCGCGCTCGGGGCCATCGGCGGCCCGCGGGAAGAAGCGGCCTCCGTCGTCCTCTCCCTCGGGCTCGGCCTCTCTGTCCTCGCTGCGGTGGGCCAGATCGACGGCAATCTGCGCGGCGCCATCACGGGGGAGCTGCCGGATGTGGCGCCGTCCTACTTTTTCGTCGACATCCAGAACGATCAGCTCGAGGGCTTCCGCGAACGGCTCGATAATGACCCCGAGGTGAGCCGGGTGGACAGCGCGCCCATGCTCCGCGGGATCATCACCCGCATCAACGGGCAGCCCGCCACGGAGGTGGCCGGCAACCATTGGGTGCTCGAAGGCGATCGCGGCGTGACCTATTCCACGGACGTCCCCGGCAACACCCGCGTGACGGCGGGCGAGTGGTGGGAACCCGATTACAGCGGGCCGCCCCAGATCTCCTTTGCCGCCGAAGAAGCTGCCGAGATGGGGCTCGAGCTTGGCGACGAGATGACGATCAACATACTCGGGCGCGATATCACGGGCACCATCACGTCTTTCCGGGAGGTGGATTTCTCCAATGCGGGCATCGGCTTCATTCTCTCGATGAACCCAGGCGCGCTGGCCGGCGCGCCCCACACCCACATCGCCACGGTCTATGCGAGCGAGGCCGCCGAGGCACCGATCCTGCGCGATCTCGCGAGCCAGTACCCCAACATCACGGCGATCCGCGTGCGCGACGCCATCGACCGCGTGGCGGACCTCCTCGGCGGGCTGGCGGCGGCCACGTCCTACGGCGCGTCGGCGACGCTGCTCACGGGCTTTCTCGTCCTCATCGGGGCGGCTGCCGCAGGTCAGCGCGCGCGCACCTACGAGGCCGCGATCCTGAAGACGCTGGGCGCATCCCGCGCCGCGATCCTCAGGAGCTTCGCCTGGCGCTCCACCATCCTCGGCCTCGGCGCGGGCATCGTGGCGCTCATCGCGGGCGCACTCGGCGGCTGGGCCGTCAGCCACTACATCTTCGAGACGGACTACGTCCTGATCTGGGACAACGCGCTCGCCATCATCGCGGCAGGCATCGTCACGACGCTCGTGGCCGGCCTCGCCTTCGCCCTCGGCCCGCTCGCCGCGCGACCAGCGCAAGTCCTCCGGGCGCGCGAGTGATCCCCGCATAATGGAAGTCTTCGGTTACGGGTCGCTCGTGAACCGCCGCACGCAGGATTTCGGCGGCACGCGGCTCACGCTCTCGGGCTGGCGGCGCGTCTGGGTGACGACCGCCGCGCGCCCCGCGGCCTTCCTCTCCGTCGAGCCCTTTGACGCGGAGATCGAGGGGCTGAGTTTCCCGGTGCCCGAGGTGGATCTCCCCGGGCTCGACGTTCGCGAGGCGCAGTATGACCGGCTGCCGCGCGCGGGCGGCGTGGTCTATTCCGTCCCCGCGCGGAACAAGACCGAGGGGCAGGCTCCGATCCTCCGCAGCTATCTGGACGTCGTGCTGCAGGGCTATTTCACCGAGTTCGGCGCGGCGGGCATAGATCGCTTCATGGCCACCACCGCGTCTTGGGAGCGGGGCATCCTCGACGACCGCGCCGCGCCGATTTATCCGCGCGCGCAGCTGCTGACAGAGGCCGAAACCGCCCGCTTTGACGCGCTCCTCGCCTCAATACCTGTGGTTGAAAAGACGTAGGAGCCGCATCTGGCGCTCCACGGGAGGCGAAGTATCCACCGCCTCCGCCCGCGCCCGCCGCTGAACGACGAGCGTGAGACCCACGGCCACCGCGGCAAAGATCGCGCCGCCCACCGCCTGCCCGATCAAGACACCCTCCGCCCCGAGCCATGCCGCGCCAAGAATGACGAAGGGGATGGTGCCGAGCGTATGCCGCCCCCAGTTCACCCATGTCGAGTAGAACGGGTGTCCAAGGTTGTTGAAGGAGGCGTTCGTGACGAAAATCACCCCGTTGAAATACCACATGAGCGCGAGCGGCCCGCAGAAGAGGAAAAGCAGATCCCGCGCCACGCCGGTCGCGGAAAAAAGATCCGCAATGGGCCCGCGCGCGAGAAAGAGCAGCCCCGCGACCACGACCACCACGAGCGCGGCAAACAGCAGCCCCTCCTTCAGCGCGCGCTCCACCCGGTCGAATTGCTTGGCCCCGTAATTCTGCCCGATGATCGGACCGATGGCGCCGGACAGCGCGAAGAGAATGCCGAATGAGACCGGCACGAGCCGGGAGATGATCGCCATGCCAGCCACCGCATCTTCCCCGAACTCGGCCATGGCGCGGGTGACATAGGCTTGCCCCACGGGGGTCGCGAGCTGCGTGAGAATGGCCGGAAAGGCGATGATGGCCAGCGGGCTGAGATCGCGCGCGAGGCATGCCGTGGTGGGCTTTGCGAGGCCTTGGTGAAAAAGGATAACGGGCCTTAGCGCCACCGCGGCGAGAGCCACGCGAGAACAGACCGAAGCGATGGCGGCTCCGGTTAGCTCGAGATCGAGCCCGAAGATCAGGATCGGATCGAGCACCGCGTTGACGGCGCCCGCCACTATGGTGGCCATCATGGAGCGCCGCGCATCCCCGTAGGCCCGCAGGATCGCGCCGCCCATCATCCCGATCATCAGGAGCGGGAGGGACGGCACGATGATCCTGAGATAGCTGGTTGCAAGCTCGAGGGTCGCGCCCGAGGCGCCGACGAGGCGCGCAAGCGTCGGCACGTTGATCCAGACGAGCGCCGCGAAGACGGAGGCAAAGACAACGCCCCAGATGAGCGACGAGGTTGCCTTCTGCTTGGCGAGTTCGTCATCGCCCGCACCGTTCGCGCGTGCCACGAGCGCGCCGCAGGCGATCGCCATGCCGATCCCGAACGAGGAGGTGAAAAAGAGGATCGCGCCAGCATAGCCAATGGCCGCTGCGAGCTCCTCCTTCCCCAGCATGGAGATGAAGAGCATGTCCACGAAATCGACGAGAAAGATCGCCATGAGCCCGATCGAGGCCGTGAACGACATCACCGAGATGTGGCGGAAAAGGCTACCGGTCAGGAATTTCGCGGAAGCCTCTGCCATGGGATCAACCTTTTGCGCGGATCACCTGCATGAGTGGCAGGACCGCCGCCATGTCAGGGCCATGACTTTGCCCTGTCAAAGCTTTTCTGAGCGGCTGGAAAAGGCCCTTGCCCTTCCGACCCGTCTTTTCCTTCACCTCGGCGGTCCATGCGCCCCAGGTCTCAGGGCCGCGCTCTTCGGGGAGCAGGGCCATGGCCTCGACGATGAACGCGCGATCCTCCTCTTCGATGAGCGGCTCGGCGCCGTCGCGCAGGAGGGCCCACCAGGCCTCCAGATCTTTGAGCGTGGTGATGTTCTCGCGAATGGCCGACCAGAAGGGCTCCGCCTTGTCCGTGGGCACGCCCGCACGCGCGATGGCCGGGGCCACCGCCTCGAAGGGCTGGCCGTGGAGGTAACGGGCCGTGAGCGGATAGAGATCATCCGCGTCGAACTTGGTCGGCGCGCTCCCAAACTTGGAAAGGTCGAAGCCCGCCGCGAGGTCATCGAGCGAGGCGTGCAGCTCCACCGGGTCCGACGAGCCAAGCCGCGCCATCAGCGACAGGAGCGCCGGCGGCTCCACCCCGGCCTCGCGCAGATCGCGCAGCGCCAGTGTGCCGAGCCGCTTTGAGAGCGCCTCGCCCTGCGCCCCGGTCAGGAGCGAATGGTGCGCGAATGCCGGTGGCTCGAAGCCCAGCGCGCGGATCATCTGGATCTGCGTGGCCGTGTTCGTCACATGGTCGGAGCCGCGGACGACATGGGTGATCCCCATCTCTGTGTCGTCCACCACGGAGGCCAGCGTATAGAGCACCTGCCCGTCGCCGCGGATGAGCACCGGGTCCGAGACCGAGGCCGCATCGATGGAGAGATCACCGAGGATCCCGTCGGTCCACGTGATGCGCTCCCAATCGAGTTTGAAGCGCCAATGCCCGCTCCGCTCTGCGCGCAGCGCGTCCTTCTCTGCGTCGCTAAGTGCCAGTGCCGAGCGGTCGTATACAGGCGGCTTGCCCATGTTGAGCTGTTTCTTGCGCTTGAGATCGAGCTCTGTGGGCGTCTCGAAGGCCTCGTAGAGCCGCGCCATCCCGCGCATCTTGTTGGCGGCCTCGGCGTAGCGGTCGAGCCGTTTGGACTGGTATTCGATCCGGTCCCATCCGATCCCCAGCCATTCCAGATCGCGCTGGATCGCATCCACGTATTCCTGCTTGGACCGCTCTGGATCGGTGTCGTCGATGCGCAGGATGAAGGTGCCCCCGGCGCGGCGCGCGATGAGGTAATTCATGAGCGCGGGCCTGAGATTGCCGATATGCAGGTAGCCCGTGGGCGAGGGTGCAAAGCGCGTGGTGGTCATGGGAGGGCCTCCTTGAGCGCTGCGATGTCTCACTTTGGGCAGGCGGTGTCCAGTATCAGGTCGGCACGACTGGATACTTCCCGGACAGGTCCTTTAACCCCGTGCGCACCAGCTCCTCGAGCACGTCGAGGTCGATATCGGCGAGCTTCGTCACGTAAAGGCAGGCCGCCCCGGTCTTGTGCTTGCCGAGCCGCGCGAGGATCGAGGCGTAATCCTGGTAGCCCGGCATGATGTAGATCGATTGGTTGGCCTTGCGGGGCGAGAAGCCGGTGGCAAGCATGTCTCCCTCCCGCCCGCTTGCGTAGCGGTAGTGGTAGCTCCCGTAGCCGATCTGCGAGGGCCCCCACATGCGCGCCTGCCAGCCAGTCACGCGGGTGAACATGGCGTGCAGCACCTCGGCATCGGCGCGGCGGGTGGGGTGCTCAACGGCGGCGATGAATGCCTCGGGCGAGGCATCGGTCATCGCAGTTTTGTTATCTGCCACGGGGGTCTCCTCTGCAGGGGCGCACAGGACGCGGCGGGACGCCGCTCTACCTCCAGGCTACCATAGTTCAGCAAGGATCTCATCCATGGCTCTTTCCCGTCGCTCCCTCCTCGCCTCCGCCGCCGCCGCGCCGTTCCTACCGCTCGCCGCCACGGCCACCGCCGGCGGCCACGCTGCGACCGCACCGCAGAGTGTCTCCCGGACGTTCGCGGTGGGCGACTTCACGGTGACCACGCTCCTCGCGGGCTCCGGTGTCCGCGACGAGCCCCAGGGCACGTTTGGAATGAATGTCAGCGCCGAGGAATTCGCCGAGGTCTCCGCTGCGAACTTTATCTCGTCCGACAGCTACGTGGGCTCCTTCACGCCCGTTGTCGTGCAAACGGGCGCGGAGACGATCCTCTTCGATACCGGCCTGCCCGGCGACGGGGTGCCCAGCGCGCTGGCCAGCATGGGCCTCGCACCGGCGGACATCACCCATGTCGTCCTCACCCACATGCATCCCGACCATATCGGCGGCATGACGAATGACGCGGGGGAGGTCTATTCCAACGCCGCTTATGTCACCGGCCGCGTGGAGTACGATTTCTGGAATGGCAGCGACAACCGCATCGGGCAGGCCATGGCCACCAAGGTCACGCCCTTCGCCGAGCGGATGACCTTCCTGGAGGACGGGCAGGATGTGCGCGGCGGCATCACGGCGATGGCGGCCTTCGGTCACACGCCGGGGCACATGGCCTACATGATCTCCTCCGGCAACGATCAGCTCCTGATCACCGCGGACATGGCCAATCACCACGTCTGGTCGCTGGCCAATCCGGATTGGGAAGTGCGCTTTGACGGGGACAAGGACGCCGCGGCCGCCACGCGGCGCAGGGTGCTGGGAATGCTGGCCGCCGATCGCATCCCGATGGCCGGCTATCACATGCCGTTCCCGGCGGTGGGATACGTGGAGACCGATGGTGACGGCTTCCGCTGGACACCTGTCACCTACCAGATGACGCCGGCTTAAAGCACGTGCACCTTGGCGGCGGCGCTGTTTGGCGCCGCCCCCTCGGCTTGTTTCGTCAGGGTGCGGGCATCAACATCCTCAAAGCGTGGCACTCCGAGTTGGCCCAAGGCGCGTTCCAACTCGAGCGTGAGAATGTCCCACGCCCGCGCTGCGCCCGCGGCGCCGCCGGCCCCAACGCCATAGGCCAGAGCGCGACCGGCCAGCACGAAATCCGCGCCGCGCGCCTTCGCACGCAGGATATCGGCCCCGCGCCGGATGCCACTGTCCAGAAGAACGGTCATGCGCCCTCCCACGGCCGCAGAAATCGCGGGGAGCGCCTCGATCGTGGGCGGCCCGAACGCCACCTGCCGCCCGCCGTGATTGGACACGATGATCCCGTCGCAGCCCAACTCGGCGCAGCGGACCGCGTCGTCCGGATGAAGAATGCCCTTCACGAGGAGCTTTCCCTTCCATCGCGACCGCAACTTGGCGAGATCGTCCCACTTGAAGGAGGGCGTGATCAGCGTCTTCTGCACGTCTGCATATGACGTGGCCGCCTTCAGCAGGTCGGCATAATTGGCAATATTGGGCTTCCCGTGAAGCAGACTGCGGAGTGACCAATAGGGTTTCCCCGCGAGCTGCATCAGCACGTCGGGAGTGAACTTGAAGGGCACGCTCAGCTGATTGCGGATGTCGCGATCTCGCTTTCCCGCCGCCGGCACGTCCGCTGTCACGATCATGACGTCGTAGCCCGCGGCCTCCGCGCGGCTCACGAGGCCCTCGGTGACGTTCGCATCGCCTGACACGTAGAGCTGAAACCACCCGTGACCGTCTGCCGCCTCGGCCAGCTCCTCCAGCGTGGTGGAGGCCGCCGAACTCGCGCAATAGGGGACGTTCTGGCGCGCGCAAAGCCGTGCCAACATCCTGTCTGCATCGGGCCAGAAGGCGTTGAGCATGCCAATGGGCGCCATGCCGAAAGGCGCGTCGAAGCGCATCCCGAGCACCTCGGCGCTCATGTCGATCTGGCCCACGTCCTGCATGTAGCGTGGCGTGAGCTCGACCTCCTCGAAGGCCTCGGAATTGCGGCGCAGGTTGCGCTCGCTCTCCGCGCCGCCATCCACGAGATCAAAGGCAAAGCGCGGAATCCGCGCCTTGGCCCGCGCCCGCAGGTCGTCGATGGAAGCGGCGCGATCGAGCCCCATCAGTTCGACCAGCCGCCGTCGACGTTGATCGCCTGGCCGGTCGTGAAGGCGGCCATGGGACTGGCAAGATAGGCCACCATTTCCGCGATCTCCTCGGGCGTGCCGAAGCGGCCCATGGGCTGGCGCGCGGTGAAGGCCTTGTGCGCGGCGTCGTAATCGCCCGTGGCGCGCAACCGCTCCTGCAGCGAGGGGCTCTCGACCGTGCCCGGGCAGATCGCATTGCAACGGATGCCCTCGCCGACGAAGTCGGCCGCGATGCCCTTTGTCATGCCGATGATGGCAGCCTTGGAGGCGCCGTAGGCAAAGCGGCGCGGCGCGCCCTTCACGCTCGAGACGACCGAGGCGATGTTGACGATGGAGCCGCCGCCCGCCGCCTGCATCCCGGGCAGGACGGCCTTGATGAGGCGAAACATCGCCTTCGCGTTGAGGTCGAAGGACCGGTCCCAGACCGCGTCATCGCAATCGAGGATCGTGCCGTCATGGACCCAGCCCGCGCAATTGACGAGGACATCGATAGGCCCGTGCTCTGCCACGAGGGCCGACACGGCCTTCGCGTCGGTCACATCGAGCTTCCGCGCCGTGATCCCACCCTGCTGGGAGGCGAGGCTTTCGACCGCGTCCGCGTCGATATCCGTGGCGATCACGGTCGCGCCGCGGGCCGCGAGCGTCTCTGCCGAGGCGCGCCCGATGCCCGCCCCCGCCGCCGTCACCAGCGCCGTCTTTCCGTTCAAGTCTTGGCTCATCTTCAGTCCTTCATCGTGCGAGCCAGCCGCCATCGACGGCCAGGACGCTTCCATGGCAGTAGCGCGCCGCATCCGACGCGAGGAACACGGCGGCGCCCGCCATCTCCCCGGGCTCTGCAAAGCGTCCCGCCGGGATCCGGTCAAGGAGCGCCTTGGAGCGCTCGGGATCGTCGCGCAGCGCCTGCGTGTTGTCGGTGGCGGTGTAGCCCGGCGCGATCGCGTTCACATTGACACCCTGCCCCGCCCATTCATTGCAGAGCGCCCGCGTCAGTCCGATCACCGCGTGTTTGGACGCTGCATAGGCTGGAACCATGAGCCCCCCCTGGGCACTCAGGACGGAGGACACGATCACGATCTTGCCGCCGCCCTCGGCCACCATGTGCCGACCGGCGGCCTGGCTCAGGAGCCAGACGGAATCCAGATTGACCGATATCACCCGGCGCCAGTCGTCCTCGCCAAAGTCCACCGAGGGCGCGCGATGGATGATGCCCGCGTTGTTCACGAGGATGTCGAGCCCGCCCAGCGCGTCCCTCGCGAAGTCCACGACCTTCGCTGCCGCAGCCGCGTCCATGCCATCGAAGTCGGCCTGAACCGCCGCAGCCTCCGACCCCTGCGAGGAGATCTTGTCGAGCACCGCTTCGGGCGCGTGGCTTCTGTAGGTCAGGGCAACATCGGCCCCCGCGGCGGCGAGGCCGAGGGCGATGCCCTCACCGATCCCCGTCGCGCCGCCGGTGACGAGCGCGCGTTTGCCCGTCAGGTCGAATGGTCCTGCCATCTCAGTACCGGTTGGCGATGGGCAGGTCCTCCGCGGGGAAGAGCGAGATGACCTCGCAGCCCGTCTCCGTCACCACGACCTCCTCTTCGATCCGCGCGGCGGAATAGCCATCGGTGGCAGGGCAATAGGTCTCCAGCGCGAAGACCATCCCGGTCTTGATCTCCATCGGGTGATCGAGGGAGATCGCGCGGCTGATGATCGGCCGCTCGTGGAGCGCGAGGCCCAGGCCATGCCCGAACTGCAAACCAAAGGCCGCGTCCTCATTGGGGAAACCGAGCGACTCCGCCGTTGGCCAGACCTCGGCCACCTTGTCAGTGGTCACGCCGGGCTTGATCATGGCGATGGAGGCGTCGATCCACTCGCGCGCTTTCACGTAGGCATCGTTTTGCGAGGGCGTCGCGCGGCCCACATTGAAAGTGCGGTAGTAGCAGGTCCTATACCCTTGGTATGATTGCAGAATATCGAAGAAGCACTGATCGCCCGGGCGAATGAGCCGGTCCGTGAAGTTGTGCGGGTGCGGATTGCACCGCTCGCCCGAGATCGCGTTGATCGCCTCGACATCGTCGGAGCCCATCTCGTAGAGCAGCTTGTTCGAAAGCGCGACGATATCGTTCTCGCGCACACCCGGTTTCAGCTCCTCGTATATCATGTGGTAGACGCCATCGACCATGGAGGCCGCCTGCGTCAGAAGCTGGATCTCGTCCCAATTCTTTATCTCGCGCGCGGCCAGCATGATCTGCTGCCCATCGACGACGTTGATCCCCTCCTCGCGCAGTGCATGGAACATCGCCGTCTCGGCATAGTCCACACCCACGGGCATGTCGGCCATGCCCGCATCCTTGATGAGCTCGGCGATCATCTTGGCGTATTTGCGCATGAGGCCGAATTCCGGCGGGATCGTCCCGCGCATCCCCACGACGCCCGCGAGGCAGTGATCTGGCTCGAGCCAGTCGGAGTAGCGCTGATGATGCACCGCCGCCGAGCCAAAATCCCAGACATAGGGGCTGTCATCGCCGGTCAGCAGGCAGAAGCGGCACATCTTGTCCCGCTCCCACTCCCCGATCTTCGTGGCGGAGACATAGCGGATGTTATTGACGTCAAAGAGGAGCAGCGACCCGGCATTTGACGCCGCAAGCGACTGCCGCGTGCGCGCAAGACGGTAGCGGCGCAAGCGGTCGTGATCGATCCGACGCTCGAAATCGACAGAGGTGTGGCCCCAGGCCGGGAGCTTGTCGCGCCACTCCCAGTTCGGCTCGAGATCCTGGGGCGTGAGCATATTGGGTTTGAGTGCAAGGTTCATGGTGCTCTCCTTTCAGGCGCGATGAGGCGCGCCCGGGGTAAGGGGGAAAGAGGGGGACGGGGCCTACTTCGTGACCCATCCGCCATCGACGGAGATCATCTGGCCGGTCATGTAATCGCTGTCAGACGAGACGAGGAAGGCAGCGGTCCCGGTGATGTCCTTGGGGTAGGACACCCTCTTGATGACGAGGTTGTTCTCCACGATGTCGTCGTAGGCCTGCCCCTCGCGCTCCTTGAAGCCGATCTCGATCAGGTCCTTGTCGAGCTGCTCCCAGAGCGGGGTGATGACGACGCCGGGCGCGTAGCCGTTGACGGTGATGTTGTGCTCGGCGAGGCCCAGCGCGCCGCATTCAGTGAGCGCGAGGCACCCGTATTTCGACGTGCAGTAGACGGTGACATCCACCAGCGGCTTCCGGGAGGCGATCGAGCCCACGTTGATGAGCTTGTAGGGATAGTCCCGCTTGCCCTGAGCGATCATCTGGCGGGCGGTCTCCTGCATGCCGAGCCACATCGCCTTGGTGTTGACGTTCATGATGAGGTCCCAGTTGTCCTCATCGATATCCATGAAGAAGCGCGGCTTGTTGAGGCCAGCATTGAAGAGGCCGACATTGATCTCGCCAAAGGCTTCGACCGTTGCAGCCACGGCTGCGGCGTTGTCCTCGCGCTTGGTGACATCCATCTTCACGGCTACGGCCTTTCCGCCGCCGGCCTTGTTGATGCGATCCGCGACCTCCTGTGCCTCTTCGAGGTTGAGGTCACCGAGGCAGACATTGGCTCCCTGCGCCGCGAAATGCTCCGCATTGGCTGCGCCCATCCCGCGGGCGGCGCCCGTGATCAGGATGTTCTTTCCGCTCAGTCGCGTGGTGTCCATTGTCTTTCCTCCGAGTTGGTCTCACGGGCCTTTCGCCCTGTTATCGATGAGCGCCTGAGCACGGGCCTCGGCCCGCTCGAGCGCTTCTTGCGGCGGGATGATCCCGCGCAGCATGTCGTGAAATTCCTCGCCGAAGACCTGCGCGATCTCTGCGATCTCGGGCACGGGTGGGCGCGGCCAGAATTGCAGCTCGTCACGCCATGACATGCCATCGACCGCGTCGAAGATCGGCGAGGCACGCCGCACTTCCGGGTCCGCGGCCACCGAGTAGCGCGCATTGGTACGGCTCCCGTTCTGGACGTAAAGCTTCTGTGCTTCGCGCGAGGTGAACATCGTCAGCGCTTCGACCGCATCCGCCACGCGCTCTGGGGCGAGATTGGCCGGGATGCCGAGCACATAGCCGCCCACGGGGGCGACCTGCGGCACGCCCGGCGCCGCCGGATGCGGGAGATAGCCCGTCTGACCCGCGGCGGGCGAGCTTTCGTCGAGCTCGAAATAAGGTGCGAGCAGGGTGTAGCCGTAGGCCATGGCCACGGAACCCGCCGCATAGGGCCGAACCCGCTCGTACCAGGACATCGAGAGAATATCCGGCGGGGAGTATTTCAGCAGCTCCAGAAGAAACTCCGCAGCGCGCCGACCGCTCTCCGTGTTGAGCGTCACGCGATAGTCGCCCGCTGCAAGGCGTTCGGTATCGAACCCGCCGGCGATTTCATCGAGGTCGAGGATCGGCTGTCCATGATCCGCCATGACCATCATGACTGTGTGCCCGAGCGCGGTCCCGCGCGCGGCATTCCACGCAATCCCGAACTGGCCGCGGCGCGGCTCGTGGAAGGTCCTCGCCGCGTGGAGCAGAGCATCCGTCGTGGCCGGCGGCTCGATGCCGGCGGAGGCAAAAAGATCGCGCCGGTAAAAGAGGAGTTCCGGCGTCGTCTGGGCTGGCACACCATAGGGCCGCCCGCCCCAATGGGCCCCTTGCCAGCCCGCCGTGTGGAAATCGGCTGGATCGAGGCGCTCTATATCCATCACGTCCTCGAGCGGGGTCAGGATCCCCGCCTCCGCAAACTCGCCGATCCACGGGAGATCGACGGCGATGATGTCGTAGCGGCTGGTGGGGCGCGCCGCGTTGCGCTTCGCCTCTTCGCGCAGCCGGTCAATGGAAAAGGCGCGCTGGTGGATCGTCGTGCCCACGGATTGCTCGAACTGCCGCTTGAGCTGATCCATGACCATGAAGGTGGGATCGCCATGAACAAGAACGCGCACGCCGCCCGCGAGGCGCAGCGGTTCGGGGCGGACACTCAGGGGCGGGATGGATTGCGCGCGCGCATAGCTGCCGCCGAAGTAGTAGTCCTGCGCCTCGGTCGCCTCTTGCCCCTGCCAGAAATGCTGCTCAGCGATGCGCCGCACGCGGCTTCCCAGCTGAGTCCACTGGGACAGCATCGCATCGCTCGGGTGCATCGAGAACGTCTTGCCCGTTTTCGTGCGCGGACGCTGCTCAATGAGCCCGGCCTCGATCATGTCCTTGAGGCGGCGATTTGCGGTGGCGTAGGGCACGTGGCTCGCGCCGATGAGCGCCGTCGGCGTGATGATCTTGCCTTCGAAATGCCCCCGCAGGAGATGCAGGGCCATTCGAAGATGGGCGTTGGGCGGGCTCAGGTCGAACACGTCGTCAAGCTCATCGGACAGCGCATCGAGGAAGCTCAGCATCTCGAGGGTGTGGGCTTGTGATCCTGCCCCCGACGCTGCGATGGCGACCCTGCTATGTCCGGTGGCGACGTCCATGCTTGAACTGGGTGCTTGTCCTTCGGGCGGTTTCGGCAGCAGAGAAGAACGATCCACTTTGGATGTTTTTTCCGCGAGCGCTTTTGGGCTCATGTGATATGTCTCCACATTCATCAAAATGCTGATCAGTCCGTATCGAGATTAAGTTCAAAATGAACTTTTTTATATCCATATTGAGAGTAATCACTCACTGCCGGGGCGCTTAAAGGCTGCACGCTGATGTAGTGACCGCGGGGTGGACGGAATCGGCCTCGCTCTGGTCAAAAAGAATCAAACTGAAAGTTCTTGGGAGGAACTCAGCATGAAGACCACGACCACTCTCGCCGCCAGCACCGCCCTCGCCCTGTTGGGCACGGCTGCCGCAGCCGAGACATTCAAAATCGGCATCACGCAGAACAACGTGGGTGTCGACAGCTATCAAACGACGTATGAGCAGGCGTTTATCGCCGCAGCCGACGCCAACCCAGACGTCGAGACCGTCGTGCTCGACGCCGGTGGCGACGTCGCCCGCCAGATCGCACAGATGGAGGACCTCATTCAGCAGGAAATGGATGCGATCATCATCTGGCCGACCAATGGCGAGGCCGTCATCCCCGCCGTGCGCAAGGCAAGCCAGGCCGGCATCCCCGTCATCGTGACCAACTCCAACATCGCCGAGCAGGGCTTCGACTTCGTCGCGTCCTTCTCTGGGCCCGACAACATCACGCAAGGCGCGCGGTCGGCAGAGATCATGTGCGAGCGCTTCACCGCCCTCGGCATCGAGAACGAAGCACGCGTCGTCCAGATTTCCGGACAGCCGGGCTACACGACAGCCATCGAGCGCGCGAAGGGCTTCGAGGATCGCCTCCCCGAAGTCTGCCCGAACGTCACCCTCGTGGAGACGCAGCCCGGCGACTGGAACCGTGAGAAATCCCAGCAGGTCATGGAAGCCTTCCTCGTGAAGTATGACGACATTGATGGGGTCTACTCCGGTGACGACAACATGGGCGTGGGTGCCCTGAACGCAGCCCGGGCCGCGGATCGTGCGGGCGAGATCGTCTTCGTCGGCGCCACCAACTTTGCCGTGGGCTACGACGCCATGGCGGCTGGCGACTACTGGGGCTCGATCTACCAGTCTCCGGTCGATGATGCAGAGGCAGCTCTCCAGACCGCGCTCGACGTCCTGGCAGGCGAGGAAGTGCCCTTCCTCAACTACTTCGACACGCCGAAGATCACCCAGGACAACATGACCGAGTTCACCAAGCCGGTCTTCTAAAGCGTTCTCCCAGCGGCGGGGCGCCGGGCGTGATGCCTGGTGCCTCGTCCATACGTTAAGGGAAGGGAGGATTGGCATGGACCGGGTGAAAGACCGTGTCTGCATCGTCACAGGAGCGGCCCGAGGGATCGGGCGGGCCATCGGAGAAGCGCTCCTCGACGAAGGCGCAATGGTCTGTTTCGCAGATATCAACGGGGATCAGGCCGCCACAGTGGCCGATGCCAACAAAAGCCGCATGAACGGCCGCGCCGGCAACGTCATGTCCAAGCAGGTGGATGTGACCGACCGCGCAGCGGTAAGCGCCATGATCGCCCACACCGTGGAGCGCTTTGGCCGGCTCGATGTCAAGTTCAACAATGCCGGGGTCAACCGCCCCATGAACTTCATGGACGTCACCGAAGAAAATTGGCATTTCATCATGGATATCAACGGGATGGGATGCATGATCGGGATGCAAGAGGCCGCGCGACAAATGATAGCGCAAGGCACGGGCGGCAAGATCGTCAATACCGCATCCATCGCCAGCCGACAGGGCTTTGACAATGTCGCACCCTATTGCGCGTCAAAGTGGGCCGTCGTTTCGCTGACGCAATCCGCGGCACGCGATCTCGGCAAGCACAACATCACCGTCACGGGCTTTGCACCCGGTGTCGTGGCCACGGAGATGTGGGAGCAGGTGGACAAGGACCTCATGGAAATCGGTGCGGCCAAACGGCCCGGCGAAGCCATGGAAAATTTCTCGGCTGACATCATTCGCGGTCGCGTGGCGACGCCGGCCGATATCACCGGAACGACGACATTTCTGGCCTCTCGCGATAGCGATTACATGACGGGCCAGATCGTGATGATCGACGGGGGCATGACCCTCGTCTGACGCGGGAGGCACCCGAAAAGAGGTGCCGCCGCAGCCATTGGGAGACAAACATGACCGATGTACCGGAGCGCGCCAGCGCCTCAGGGAAGGGCAAAATGACCGAACCTTCAGGACTTACAAAGCAGCAAGTGGCGAGCCTTCTTGCAAAGAACGGCATCCTGATCGCGTTTGCGCTCTTCATCATTGTGTTCACCCTGGCGAACGCGCGGTTCCTATCGCCGGACAACGTATTCTCCGTGGTGCGGTCATCGGCGATCCTGGGCGTCATGGCGCTCGGCGTCACCTTCGTCGTGATCTCTGGCAATCTGGATCTGTCCGTCGGCTCCATGATGTCCTTCTCGACGATCGTGGTCCTTGATCTTCACGACAAGATCGGCCCTGCGCTCGCAATACCGGCCATGTTCGCAATGACGCTCTGCCTCGGCGCGATCATCGGGTTCCTCGTTGGCTATCTGAAGCTCAACTCACTCATCGTGACCCTGGGGATGTTGTCGGCCATCCATGGTCTGACGCTCACTTATTCGGGCGGCAAGAACATGGATATCGCGGATAAGGACGGCACTTGGTTTGCCATCTTCGGTCAGGGCGAAATCGCCGGTATCCCCGTCCCCATCCTTATCTTCATCGCGGTGGCCGCCCTGCTCGGCATGGTGCTCTCCCGCACACCCTTCGGCCGCAAGGTCTACGCTGTGGGGGGCAACGGCACGGCAGCCACCTTCTCCGGCATCCCGCGCGCGCGAACCGTCTTCTACTGCTACCTGATCTCGGCGGCCTGTGTGGCGACGGCGGGCCTGATCCAGGCCTCACGGTCGCTCGGTTCGCAGAACACCGTGGGCCAAGGGCTGGAGCTCGAAGTGCTCGCCGCGGTTATTCTCGGCGGCGCGTCCCTTCTCGGCGGGTCTGGCACGATCTTCAAGACGGTCATCGGCGTCCTCATCCTGGGCTTCATCCAGAACGGCCTGCTCCTCATGGGGCTCCAGTTCTACGTCCAGTTCGTCGTGACCTTCGTCATCATCATCCTTGCGGTCTGGCTCGATATCGCGGCCAAGCGCGGCAAGCTCCTGTCGCCGATCGCCTGAGGGAGGGCACGCCATGGCAACCGCATTCTCACAACCCGGCGCGCTTTCGAAGGCGCTGAAGGGCGGCGCGATCTGGGGCTTCATCGTGCTCCAACTGATCTTCTTCAGCGTGGCGGGCGAATACCTCGCCCTGACAGACACCGCCTTCATGGATTACGAGAACATGCTGCTGCTTTTGAAGCAGTCGGCCCCCATCGGCATCATCGCAATGGGCATGACCATCGTGATGGTGAACGGCAATATCGACCTTTCCGTGGGCGCAACCTTCGCAATCGCCGCGATCATCCTGCTCGATTCGATGACATGGCCCATCTTCGCGGGCCTTGGCGACTGGGTGATCCCCGTGGCATGGCTGCTGGCGCTCGCCGTGGGCACGATCCTCGGCGCACTTAATGGCTTCATCGTCTGGAAAACGGGGGTCGACGCCTTCATCGTGACGCTCGGCGCGATGCTCGGCTATCGCGGCATCGTCTTCATGTTCAACGGCGAGAACCCGACAAGCCACCTCAACTGGACGCTCGTGGACTTCGCGGAGGCGCAGTTTCTCGGGCTCCACACTGCCACGTGGTTCCTCCTCGGCGTGACGCTGGTCATGTGGTTTGTCATGACCCGCACAGTCCACGGTCGAAACGCCTACGCCATCGGCGACAATCGCGAGGCGGCGATCAATGCCGGCATACGCGTGGGCCCGCACATGATGATCAACTTCGCGATCATCGGCTTCCTCGCCGCGCTCTCGGCGGTGGTGTTCTACTCCGAGTCGGGCTCCGTGAACCCCAATGACGGCCAGCTTTACGAGCTTTGGGTCATTACCGCCGTCGTCCTTGGCGGCACCAAGATCACCGGCGGGGCGGGCAACGTCATCGGCACGTTCGGCGGCGTCATCGCGATCCAGCTCCTGCGCAAGGGCCTTGGCCATATCGGCGCGGACACGTCCACCGTGAACCTCGTCATCGGCTGCATCCTCATCGCCGTGCTCTTCCTCGACCGACAGCTCAACGTGAAGGGCAAGGAGGCCCTGAAGGTATGACAGACCCCGTCCTCCGCCTCGAACACATCACCAAGACGTTTCCCGGCGTCAAAGCGCTCGACGACGTTTCATTCTCGGTCCTGCCCGGAGAAGTGCACGCCCTCATGGGCGAAAACGGAGCCGGAAAATCAACGTCGATGAAGGTCCTTGGCGGGATCTATCAGCCGGACGAGGGCGCCATCTTTGTCGAAGAAGAGCAGGTCGTCATGCACGGACCGCTCGATGCCAAGGCCAAAGGCATCGTCTTCATTCACCAAGAGCTCTCGCTGGCCTCTGAGCTGACGGTGGCAGAGAACATCTATCTCGGGGAGCTCCCACGGCGCGGATTTGGCCGCGTGGACTGGGCCACGCTTTATACCAAGACCGACGCCATCCTGAAAAAGCTGAAGGTCGGCTTCAACGCGCGCACACGGGTCGGAGACCTCTCGATTGCCAATCAACAGATGGTGGAGATCGCCCGCGCGCTTACCGTGGACGCCAAGGCCGTCATCTTCGACGAACCGACCGCCTCGCTCACCGACGCGGAGAAGGTCGTCCTCTTCGACGTCATCGCTGACCTGCAGAAGGAAGGCGTGGGCATCGTCTACATTTCTCACCGCATGGAGGAGATCTTCAAGATCACCGACCGCGTCACCGTCCTGCGCGACGGGCAATATGTCGGCACCGTGGAAACCGCAGCCTCGAACGAGGAGAGCGTCACGAACATGATGATCGGGCGCAGTCTCGATCTGAGCCGCAACACCTCGCACCACGAGCTCGGCGACGTCGCGCTCGAGGTGCGCGGGCTGAGCTGCGGCAAGCTCTTCGAGGACGTGAGCTTCGAGGTCCGGCGTGGCGAAGTGCTGGGCTTCTACGGGCTCGTGGGCGCCGGCCGCACCGAGATCGCGGAAACGCTCTTTGGCCTTCGCGATCCTTCGGCTGGGGAGATCCTGCTCGACGGTCAATCCGTGCGGATTTCTTCCCCGCAAGATGCTATTGCCAAGGGCATCTCGCTGGTGCCCGAAGACCGCAAGGGCCAGGGCCTCGTTCTCGGCATGAACCTGAGGGACAACATGACCCTGCCCCAGGTGGATGACCTCCGCGCCGGGCCCTTCGTGGCAGAAGGTGCAGAGGTCGCGATCTACGATCTCTATCGAGAAAAGCTCGATATCCGAGCGCCCGGCTGGAAGGCGCAGGCCGGAAACCTCTCCGGGGGCAACCAGCAAAAGATCGTCATCGGCAAATGGCTCTCGATGCAGCCTAACGTGCTCATCGTCGACGAACCCACGCGTGGCATCGACGTGGGCTCCAAATCCGAGATCCACAAGCTGCTGCGTGGACTGGCCGCGCAAGGCTATGCCGTGATCGTCATCAGCTCCGAGATGCCGGAGGTGCTTCACGTCTCAGACCGGATCGTGGCAATGTATTCCGGGCGCGTCATGCGCACCTTCACGTCCGAGGAAGTGACCGAGGATAATCTCATCCAGGCCATTTCCGGGCTCACCGGCGATCGCGCCGCTTGAACCGACACGAACTACGAACCAAGGAGCGTTCATGAAACTCTTGCGCTACGGTGCCGCAGGTGCCGAGAAACCGGGCTTGCTTGATCAGGATGGCCGGGTCAGGGATCTCTCGGCCCATGTCTCAGACATCGCTGGCGATGCGCTCACGCCGGAGGGGCTTGCTGCAATCGCGAAGCTCGACATGGCTGCCCTGCCCATGGTCGAGGGCACGCCTCAGCAAGACCTGCGCCTTGGGCCCTGCGTGGGCTCCATAGGAAAATTCATCTGCATTGGCCTGAACTACGCGGACCATGCAGAGGAGGCCGGGATGCCTATCCCCGCAGAGCCCATCATCTTCAATAAGTGGACCTCCGCTGTCGTGGGCCCCGATGACGCGATCCAGATCCCCCGCGACAGCACACGGACCGATTGGGAAGTGGAGCTCGGCGTCGTCATCGGGCGCGGCGGGAGCTACATCGACGAAGCAAACGCGCTGGATCACGTGGCCGGGTATTGCGTCGTCAACGACGTCTCCGAGCGCGAATTCCAGCTCGACCGCGCAGGCACTTGGGACAAGGGCAAGGGCTGCGACACCTTCGGCCCAACCGGCCCGTGGCTTGTCACCCCGGACGAGGTCGGAGATATCGACGCGCTCGGCATGTGGCTCGACGTGGACGGTGAGCGCATGCAGACAGGCTCCACCGCCACGCTGATCTTCAAGGTGCCGCACCTCATCTCCTACTGCTCTCACTTCATGAGCTTGCAACCGGGAGACATCATCTCCACCGGCACGCCGCCGGGTGTCGGGATGGGCTTCAAGCCCCCGCGCTACCTGAAGGGCGGAGAAACCGTGACGCTGGGCATCGACGGCCTCGGCCAGCAGACACAGACCGTCCTCCCCGCCGCTTAAGGCAGACCACGGCGCAGCGCGTAGAGGTGATCGGGGTGGTCATAGCCCTCAAGCATCACGTCGCGCTGCATAATGCCGCCGAGCTTCTTGAGCAGGGCCACCGAGGCTGTGTTGCCGGGATCAACAATTGCGACCACCTCCGTATCGCCCGCAGCCTCGATAACGCCACGTACGGCTTCGGTCGCAAGACCCCGCCCCCACGAGCGCCGCGCAAAGCGAAAGCCAAGCTCGCATTCATCCGGGCCCAGCCGCTCAGGCGCGGCCTTGAGGCTGACATATCCGATCACCGCGCCTGACGCGCGCTCTTCGATAGCCCAGACGCCGCGCCCGGGGCTCTCCTCTCCCGCTCCGCTCATGGCATCGGTGTGCCATTTTGCCTGTGAGGCCATGTCGAGCGGGCCGTGATCGCTGAACGCCATCACCTCGGCATCGCCGAGAATTGCTCGCAGTCGAGCCGCGTCTTCCGGCACCCAGCGCCGCAGAAGCAGGCGCGGTGTCAGCATCCGCGGCGGGCGCACCCTCAGCTCGGGTCGCGCCAGCGGCTCACGATCGGGTAGCGCCGATCCAGCCAGAAGGCGCGGTGCGTGAGACGCGCCCCGGGGGCGGACTGGAAGCGCTTGTACTCGGAGATGTAGAGCAAGTGCTCGATCTTCTTGACGGTTTCGCGATCGTATCCCGCGGCCACGCAATCCGAGACACTCGCCTCCTCGTCCACCAGCAAGGTGAGGATGCCATCGAGGACGTCGTAGGGCGGCAGGCTGTCCTCGTCCTTTTGATCGGCACGCAGCTCCGCCGAGGGCGGTTTGTCGATGATCGAAACCGGGATCACCTCGCCCTCGGGGCCTTTCATCCAGTTCCTGTGATTTGCGTTTCGCCAGCGGCATTGCTCGAAGACCCGTGTCTTGTAGAGGTCCTTGATCGGATTGTAGCCGCCCGACATGTCGCCGTAGATCGTGGCATAGCCCACCGCTACCTCGGACTTGTTACCGGTCGTCAGCAGCATCTCACCGAACTTGTTCGACATCGCCATGAGCAGAAGCCCGCGGAGCCGGGACTGGATGTTCTCCTCGGTGACATCCGCGTCACGACCATTGAAGATCGGCGCGAGCGTTTCCGTCACCGCCGCGCGCGGGCCCGAGATGGGCACCGTGTCGTAATGCACGCCGAGCCGCTTTGCGATGTCCTCGGCGTCCGAAAGTGACCCGCCGGACGTATACTCGGAGGGCAGCATCACGCAGCGCACATTCTCGGCGCCAAGCGCATCGACTGCGATGGTGGCCACGATCGCGCTGTCCACGCCGCCCGAGAGACCGAGCAGCACCTTCGAAAAGCCTGTCTTGCCCAGATAGTCGCGGAGCGTCTCCACCATGACGCGGTAATCCTGCTCCCACGCATCGGGATGCGGTGCCCGTGGGCCGTCGGCGATCACCCAGCCCGTGTTCGTCTGCGTGAGCTCGATCGTCTCGATGGCCTCGTCAAAGACAGGCATCCGCGCAGCCAGGGCACCGCCGGCGTTGAGCACGAAGGACCCGCCGTCAAAGCACTGGTCATCCTGGGCGCCGACCATATTGAGATAGACAATGGGAAGCCCCGTCTCCGTGACGCGCGCCACCATGTGGTTCAGGCGCACGTCGAATTTCTCCCTGTGGTAAGGTGACCCGTTCGGCACGATCAGGACCTCCGCCCCGGTCTCGGCCAAGGCCTCCGACACTTCCGGGTGCCATGCATCCTCGCAGATGGGCGTGCCGATGCGGATGCCATTCACCTCGTAGGGCCCCTGCACGGGACCCGGGGCATAGAGCCTCACCTCGTCGAAGATGCCGTCATTCGGGCGTTCTCGTTTGAGCACGCGATGTGCGATCTGGCCGCCCTCGAGGATGAAATATCCATTGTAGAGCAATCCGCCTTGCCGGACCGGCCCGCCGATCCCGATCGCCGGCCCATCCGCGCAGGCCGCGGCGAGTGCGTCGATTTCCGCCAGGGCCGCCGCGGCGAAAGCGGGCTTCATGATGAGATCTTGGGTCTGATATCCTGTGATGAACATCTCTGGCAGGGCGAGCATGTCCGCACCGGCGGCCTTGGCCTCTGTCCAGGCGTCCCGGGCCTTTTTCGCATTGCCTTTCAGATCCCCGACCGTGGGGTTCAGCTGCGCCAGCGTCAGGCGGAATGTGCGTGGCATAGATGCCTCCTTTGCGGGGTGGTCCGCAGCTCGCGCGCCGTGCCTATCGTGCGACGCGATCCTGCGGAAGCCCGCGCGCCATGTTCACGATAGAGATATGGGTGTTGTCTGCGCAGCCCACCTCATTTAGCGTTTGGTCGCACGTCGCCCACAAGGGCCGCAGGGGCCGCGCGCCAGCTGCGGACATCGTGGGCCGAGGAGTGGGGTCATTACTATGCAGTTTGCCTGGTTCGCAGCGGGCGCGATGGCGCTGAGCCTTTCAACAGGCGCGGCATATGCGCAAGCCACTGCAACGAAGCAGTTCGATGATGGCGGCGTCTACGAAGGCGAGTTCCGCAACGGTCTGCAACATGGCCAAGGCACCTACCGGCTTCCGAGCGGGTACGAATATACCGGCGAATGGGTGGACGGAGAAATCCGCGGGCAAGGGACAGCGCGCTTCCCGAATGGCTCCGTCTACGTGGGAGAGTTCGCCCGCGGCAAACCCAGCGGTGAAGGACGCATCACCTTTGCCGATGGCGGGACCTATGAGGGAACATGGACCGACGGCAAGATCACCGGTGCAGGGACCGCGATCTACGCGAATGGCGTCCGCTACGAGGGCGGGTTTCGCGAGGCCATGCACCACGGCGACGGGACGATGACGACGCCCGAGGGCTACGTCTACGTCGGTAACTGGGTGAACGGCGTCAAGGAAGGCGAGGGCCGCATCACCTACCCGGACGGCGCGATCTACGAAGGTGACATGCTCCGTGGCGTGCGTGACGGGGTGGGCAAGCTCACGATGCCCGATGGCCTCATCTACGAAGGCCTCTGGGAGAACGGCGAGATCAACGGCACCGGCCGCCTCACGCAGCCCAACGGCGACGTCTACGAGGGCACCCTCGCCGCCGGTCGGCGCGAGGGGCAAGGCCGTGTGACCTACGCCAACGGGGACACCTACGAAGGCGCGTTCGCCAATGACCTCCGCCATGGGCAAGGCACCTTTCGCGGCACGGACGGCTATATCTACGTCGGCAGCTGGATCGACGGTCGTGTCGAGGGGGTCGGCGAGGTCACCTACCCCGACGGATCCGTTTACACCGGCGAGTTCGCCAACGATGTCGCCAACGGTTTCGGCAAGATCGTCTATCCGGACGGCTCCTCCTACGAGGGAGCGTGGGTGGACGGCGTCATCGAAGGCCAAGGCATCGCGACCTATGCCAATGGCGTGGTCTACGAGGGCGGCTTCCGCAATGCACTCAACCATGGCCAAGGCGTCATGACCTATGCTGACGGCTATCGGTACGAGGGCGCATGGATTGATGGGCAGCGCGAGGGTGAAGGTATCGCCACCTACGCTGACGGCACCGTCTACGAAGGCAGCTTCCTCGCCGGGCAGCGTCACGGGCAGGGCAGCATCGTCATGCCGGACGGCTTCCGCTACGAAGGCGCGTGGGCGCGTGGTGAGATCGACGGTGCGGGTGTCGCCACCTACGCCAATGGCGACGTGTACGAGGGGACCTTCAGAAACGGTCGCCGTCAGGGCGAGGGCACGATGCGCTATGCGAACGGGGACTCGGCAAGCGGCACCTGGGAAGACGGCGCCCTCAGCGAGGCGCGCGAGATCATCATCGAGGCCGATGAGCCCGAGGAAGCGGCCGAACCGACGGACGGCTGACGGTCACAGGTGACTGTCACCGCTGGCGGGCACTACCAGGGGACAGCCTCTCCTTTCCAATCATAAAAAGTACCGCTCTCTGCCGGCGTTCGCTTAAGGAGAACGTCTACAAGGTGGCGCGCGCTCTCGTCCGGAGACAGCTTGTCATGGCCACTGAAGCCTTCGGTGAATGAGGTCGCAACCGTGCCGGGATGAAGCGCCAGGAGCCGGGCCTCTTTGTGGGACCTGCCGAGTTCCACGGCTGCGCCGTGGATGATCTGGTTCAAAGCGGCCTTTGCGGCCCGATACGAATACCAGCCACCGAGCTTGTTGTCCCCGATGGAGCCAACGCGCGCAGAAAGCACCCCGCAGAAGGCAGCCCCTTCCCGCGGGAGAAGCTGTGGGAGATGCCGTAGGATAAGCGCTGGCCCGATCGTGTTCGTGCGGAATTGGTCCTCCATCGCGTCAGCCGTCAATGCCTTGAGCGATTTCTCGGGCCCCTGCCCCGCACCATCGAGCTTGCCCGTGGCCACCATGACGATGTCGAACGCGCCGAGCCCGCTGAGCGCTGCGTCCACCGCGTCAGGGTTGGTCACGTCGAAACCGTCCTCGCTGCGGGAGAGCCTCGTGACGCGAAGCCCGCGCCCTTCGAGTTCCGCGGACAGCGCTTTTCCAATTCCGCCAGAGGCGCCGAGTACCAGTGCTTTTTCCATGGCCGCGCACATAGCCTGACGGGGTCGAGGGGCCAGCCCCTCGAGCTCACAGAGGTACGGGGCACAAAGAAGCGAGGCCTTGTCCGGGAAATCTCTTGCCCTGTTTGGGCCGTGGGCCACTTCTTTCCCATGCGTTGCCTCGTCCTGCTTCTCCTTGCCTTGCCGCTTCCCGCCGCGGCGCTGGAGCTGACGCATCGCGAGACGATCTCGCTCCGTGGTCCGTCCTCGCTTGAATTCGATCCCCTCCTCTGCGGCGTCTGGATCGCCAATGAGGGGCGCGAGGTGGCGTTCATGGGGCCCTCTGGAGAGATCACGCGGGGCTTCGAGACCGCTCTCTTCACCGCCAAATCGCTCACCGTGACGACGGAGGGTCTTCTCGTCTCCGATGGCACCGGCCGCTTCGAACTCCTGAGCAAGGACGGAGAACAGCTACGAGAACCCTATCGCATCCCGGGCGCGATCTGGGACGTCGAAGGGATCATCGCGCGTCCCGGTGGCGGGCTCGTCATCACCCAGGATGCGGATGCGCGCGTCTGGGAGATAGACGCAGCGGGCCGGGAACTCTGGGCCATCGAAGGGTTCGAGATGTCCCCTCCCATGGTGGAGCCGCAAGGCATCGCATTCGACAGACGCACCGGAGCTCTTTACGTCGTGGACGACCAGGAAGGCTCCAACAGCCTCTTCGAATTCGCGCCTGACGGGACCTTCCTTGCCATGCATTCCCTTGCGGAGTGGGGCCGCGACCCCGAAGGCATCGCGATCCAGGCCGATACCGGAACGATGTGGATCGGCTTTGACGACGGCGGGGCACTTGCAACCTTCGACTACGTGCCGACACTGCGCGAAGACGCTCCGAACGCCACCTCGGACGCCTGCGCGCTCTTCTGAGAAACCCCCTTCACACGTCGCTCCGCGAGTGTATGGTGCAAGCCATGCTGATCGCGACGCATAGCGCCGCCCTTCTGGGCCTTCTCCTTAGCCGCTCCTGAGCGTGCCATTCGGCGCGACCGCTCAGGAGAGACCAGCGCCGGCCAAGAAGACCCCAGCAAAAGACCACACCGATGAAAGCCATCAACCTCGCAGAGAAGCTCGCGCTTTTCGACACCCATTGGGATCCCAAGGTGGTTGCCGGATACAACGGCAACGACGTCATGGTCGTGAAGTTCAAGGGCGCGTTCCCGTTTCACAAGCATGACGACACGGATGATTTCTTCCTCGTGCTTGAAGGCGAGATGGAGATGGAGCGCGAGGATGGTCCGCCCGTTCGCGTGGGTGCCGGCGAGCTGATCGTCGTGCCCGCGGGCGTGGTGCACCGCCCTCGGGCGGTGAACGAAGTGAAGGTCTTGCTGATCGAGCCGAAAGGCGAAGCCAATACCGGCGACAGCGGCGCGCCGCCCGCGCCGAAGGACCACATCTAGGACGACCGACATGACCGACAGAGTAGTCATATTCGACACCACCCTGCGCGACGGAGAGCAATCCCCCGGCGCCACCATGACCCACGATGAAAAGCTCGAGATCGCAGAGATGCTTGACGAGATGGGCGTGGACATCATCGAGGCGGGCTTTCCCATCGCCTCCGAGGGCGATTTCGCCGCGGTGAGCGAGATTGCCGAGCGGTCGAAGCAGGCCACGATCTGTGGCCTCGCACGCGCGAACTACAAGGACATCGATCGGTGTTGGGAGGCCGTGAAACACGCGAAATCCCCGCGAATTCATACCTTTATCGGCACGTCCCCTCTCCATCGCGCGATCCCGAACCTCACGATGGACGAGATGGCCGAGCGGATCCACGAAACGGTCACCCATGCGCGAAATCTCTGCGACAACGTCCAGTGGTCGCCGATGGATGCGACGCGCACGGAATGGGACTATCTCAAGCGCGTGGTAGAAATTGCCATCGCGGCCGGCGCCACGACCATCAACATTCCCGACACGGTGGGCTACACGGCCCCGGTGGAGAGTGCAGATTTGATCCGCCGCCTCATCGCCGAATGCGAGGGCGGGCCGGACGTCATCTTCGCAACCCATTGTCACAACGACCTCGGCATGGCGACAGCCAACAGCCTCGCCGCGGTCGAAGGGGGCGCGCGGCAGATCGAATGCACGATCAATGGCTTGGGTGAACGTGCGGGTAACACAGCGCTGGAAGAGGTCGTGATGGCGCTCAAGACCCGCGGGGACATCATGCCGTTTCACACGGGCATCGACACGACAAAGATCATGGCCGTCTCGCGACGCGTGGCCTCCGCCGCAGGCTTCCCAGTCCAGTTCAACAAGGCCATCGTCGGCAAGAATGCTTTCGCCCATGAGAGCGGCATCCACCAGGACGGGATGCTGAAGAACCGCGAGAACTTCGAAATCATGCGTCCCGAGGACATCGGCTTGTCCGGCACCTCCCTGCCCCTCGGCAAGCATTCGGGGCGCGCGGCGCTCCGCGACAAGATGGAAAAGCTGGGCTACCCGATGGAGGCCAACCAGCTCGCTGACCTCTTCGTGCGGTTCAAGGACCTCGCCGACCGCAAGAAGGAGGTGGAGGACGACGACCTCATCGCACTCATGCGTGACGAGTTAGCCGAAGACCAGAACGAGTACATGCAAATCAAGGCGCTCAAGGTCGTCTGCGGGACCGCCGGGCCCCAAAAGGCCGATCTGACCATGGTCATCGACGGCACCGAGCGCGAGGCGCAGGCCACGGGAGACGGCCCAGTGGACGCGACCTTCAATGCCGTCAAGGAGCTCTTTTCCCACGGCGCGCGGCTCGACCTTTATCAAGTGCATGCGGTGACCCAGGGTACGGACGCCCAGGCCACCGTGAGCGTGCGCATGATCGACGACGAGGGTCGTGTCGCCACGGGGCAGTCAGCGGATACCGATACCGTGGTGGCCTCCGCAAAGGCCTATGTGAACGCCCTCAATCGCCTGATCGCCCGCCGCGAGCGCGAGGGCTCGGACATCAAGATGGTGAGCTACAAGGACGCCGGCTGACAGGAGCGGCAAAGCGCCGTCGAAGGGCCTGAGGGCCTGTCCTTACACCGCGTGAGGGCGCAGTTTCTCGACCTCCGGGCGGTAGGGCTGCGCGCTCGGCGGCAATTCCGGGACGATGACTGCGTCCTTGTATCGGAGTTGCCGCCACAGGACCGGCAGAAGGCGACGATAGGCCGCCCAGATTGATGGGTCCGGCGCCGGATGGTCGTGCTTCACGAGCTCATGGAGCGCGGGCAGGTGGTAGTAGGGCACCATGGTGAACATGTGGTGCTCGAGGTGGTAGTTCATGTTGAGATAGAGAAAGCGATTGACCGGGTTCATCATGACGGTGCGTGTGTTGAGCCGATGGTCGGTGACGTTCTCCGCGAGCCCCAGATGCTGCAGCGTCCCCGTCATCACCATGTGCCATGCGCCGTAGATGCGCGGCCCGCCGATGAGAAGCAGCGGTATCCAGCTCTGCAGGAGCAAGGCCGAGAGCCCTGCCCCCAAAAAGATCGCGATCCAAATCCGCGCGACACGGGCCACCGCCGCACGCTCTTCGGGCTTCACGTAGGTCTCCTCCTCGGGGTGCAGGCGTCCCGACGCATGCAGGATGAGCCGCTTAACATGATCCACGAGATAAGGCAGCCCGACGAGGTTCAGTAGAAGCCTGCCGAGATCGGGCGGCCGCATCTGCTGGATCTCCGGATCACGGCCCACGACGATCGTATCGGTATGATGACGGACATGAGAAAATCGCCAAACGACCGGGTTCCGGATGAGCATGAAGCTCGCGATGTGGTAGATAATCTGGTTTATCCAAGCGGTCTTGAAAGCGGTCCGATGCCCGCATTCGTGCCAACGCGCATCCGAACCTGAGCCGTAAAGCACGCCGTAGGCCAGCCAGAATGGAACAGACCACCAGGAGGGCATCAGCCAGATCGCGGCACCCGCAAAGACCCCCATGAGCCCGAGCCATAGCGCGGCATCCCGCCCGGCGCGCAGATCGGATTTCCGGGTGAGCGGCTGAAGGCGCTGGGGGTCCACTGTCGTGCGATACCATCGCGGTGACTTGAGCCCCGCCGCTTCCGCCGCTTCGGAGGTACGTTGTGTGAGCGCGTAATCATCAAGCATGGCCGAACGCTACGCCACGTCGCCGTTAAGTCAATTCCAACGAAGTGGCCTTAACCATGCGCGCGGGCTTGCTCAGAGTGCCGCAGTCAATGAACGTGACCCTTTTACCTTTGCCGGGCGAGCCCTATAAGCGCGCAACGCGTGACTTGGGGAGTCGCGACGCAAAAACATTGGGGATCAGCATTTATGGCAGGGTTCGGCAGCCTCTTTTCGGCAGACATGGCCATCGACCTCGGAACAGCGAACACACTTGTTTACGTCAAGGGCAAGGGCGTCATTCTGAACGAGCCCTCGGTGGTGGCATACCAGGTCAAAGACGGTGTGAAGAAGCCGCTCGCGTTCGGCGAAGATGCCAAGCTCATGCTCGGCCGCACGCCGGGCTCGATCCAGGCCATCCGTCCCATGCGCGATGGCGTGATCGCAGACTTCGACGTGGCCGAAGAGATGATCAAGCACTTCATTCGCAAGGTGCACCGCCGCACGACGTTCACGAAACCCAAGATCATCGTATGCGTCCCCCACGGTGCGACCCCCGTCGAGAAACGGGCGATCCGTCAATCTGTGCTCTCTGCCGGTGCGCGCCGCGCAGGGCTCATAGCCGAACCCATCGCCGCCGCCATCGGCGCGGGCATGCCGATCACCGACCCGACCGGCTCCATGGTCGTCGACATCGGCGGCGGAACCACGGAAGTGGCCGTGCTTGCCCTGGCCGACATCGTCTATGCACGCTCCGTTCGCGTGGGTGGAGACCGGATGGATGAGGCCATCATCTCCTATCTCAGACGCCAGCATAACCTTCTCATCGGCGAGGCCACCGCTGAACGCATAAAGACCTCGCTGGGCACGGCACGCATGCCGGATGATGGCCGCGGGTCGTCCATGCCGATCCGAGGTCGCGACCTCCTGAATGGCGTCCCGAAAGAGGCAGAGATCACCCAGGCGATGGTCGCAGAAGCGCTTTCCGAGCCCGTCCAGCAGATCTGCGAGGCGGTGATGACAGCGCTCGAAGCCACGCCGCCAGACCTCGCCGCCGACATCGTGGACCGTGGCGTGATGCTCACGGGTGGCGGCGCTCTTCTCGGAGAGCTTGACCTGGCCCTGCGAGAACAGACAGGATTGGCGGTAAGTGTTGCCGACGAGAGCCTGAATTGCGTGGCGATCGGCACAGGCAAGACACTCGAATACGAAAAGCAGCTCTTGCACGTCATCGATTACGACAGCTGAGCTGACAATACAGGCAGACGGACCCTGAGCGGAGATCGCTTTGGCCAAGGAACGTCACAGCGCAGAGGATTTCGCCCGGCCGGTGCGACGGCTGGTGACAGCTGTCCTGTGCCTTCTGCTCACCGCGGTCTTCATCCTTTGGCGGGTCGACAGCCCACGCGTGGAAAAGCTGCGGGTACAGGTCACCGATACTCTCGTGCCGTCGCTTGACTGGGCCATGGCGCCTGCCACAGGCCTAGCGCATCTCGCGTCAGACTTCCGCTCCTATCAGCGCATCTTCGATCAGAACCAGGAGTTGAAGCGCGAGCTTCAGCAGATGCGCGCCTGGAGAGAAGCGGCGCTGCAGCTCGAGCAGGAGAATGCACGGCTTCTCGATCTCAACAAGGTGCGGCTCGATCCCAAGTTCACGCATGTGACCGGCGTTGTCATGGCCGACAGCGGTTCGCCCTTTCGGCAGTCTGTGCTCATCAACGTCGGAGCGCGCGACGGCATCAGGGACGGCTGGGCTACGATGGACGGTCTCGGGCTCGTTGGCCGGATTTCCGGTGTCGGGTCCACGACGAGCCGGGTGATCCTGCTCACGGATGCATCCTCTCGCGTGCCGGTCACGATCCAGCCATCGGGCGTGCGGGCGATCCTTGCCGGGGAAAATACGGCGCGACCGCTCCTCGAGCTCATCGAGAACGTGGACGCGCTGCGCCCGGGGGATCGCGTGTTTTCCTCTGGCGACGGTGATGTCTTTCCGGCGGGCCTGCTTGTCGGGGAAGTCGTGCAGACCTCTGATCGACGCCTGCGGGTGGGGCTTGTGGCGGATTACGAGCGGCTCGAATTTCTGCGCGTGATCCGTTCGCGCGAGCTCGATGCCATCACCGACCCGGGCGAGCTCATCGCCCCTCCGCTGCCACAAGCGGCTCTGATCGAGGAGCCTACCGATGGCTAGTCAGGCAGTCTCAACCGCTCCGGTGAGCGGAGGTCATTTGTGGCTGATGCGAGCGGCGTTCGTCGCGGTTTCGCTTCTTATTCTTGTCGTGCAGCTGCTGCCTTTAGGGCTCGCGCCGATCGGCTGGGTTGGGCCGGATCTTCTCTTTGCGCTCGCACTCGTCTGGGTTGCCCGGCGTCCGGCCTATGCGCCTGTGGCTCTGGTCGCCCTCGTGTTCTTCATCGCCGACCTTCTGCTTCAGAGACCACCCGGCCTTTGGGCGGCCATGGCACTTCTGGCGACGGAGGCACTGCGCGCGCGCTCCCATGATTTGCGCGACATGATTTTCGCGGCCGAGTGGGGGATCGTGACCGTCATTCTTGGCGTCTTCACGGTTTGTTTTCTGGCGCTGTGGATGCTTCTCGTGCCTTACGAGATCTCCGTCCCGCTGTTCGTCCTGCAGATGCTTCTCACCCTCCTCGCCTACCCGCTCATGACCGGAATTTCCGTCGCCGTGTTCGGAGTGACCAAGGCCCAGCCCGGTCAGACCGACAGTCTTGGGAGGAGCCTGTGAAAGCCTCACCCAAGGACATTGAGATTTCACACCGCCGCATCTCGCGGCGTGGGCTTGTTTTCGGTGGCGCGCAGCTTGCGCTGATGGGCGCGCTTGGCTGGCGTATGCGGCAGTTGCAGGTCGAGCAAGCCGATCAGTTTCGCCTTCTGGCGGAGGAAAACCGCATCAACATGCGCCTCCTCCCCCCTGCGCGGGGCATGGTCTTTGATCGCAACGGGCGCATCCTTGCCGAGAATGAGCAGAACTATCGCATCGTGATCACCCGCGAGGACGCCGGCGACGTAGACAGTGTCCTCGGCGAGGTTGCGCGCCTCATCGAGCTCGGCCCCGATGACGTTGCGCGCGCACGCGAGGACATCTTCGAGCGCCCGCCCTTCGTCCCCGTCACGATCGCGGATCGCCTGACTTGGGAAGCCGTGGCCCGTGTCTCGGCCAACATGCCGCGCCTTCCCGGCATCCACGCAGACTTCGGCCTCTCGCGGCACTATCCGCGTGGCGCAGATCTCGCGCATGTCCTCGGCTACGTCGGGCCTGTTTCAGACTTCGACCTCGCGCGCATTGATGACCAGGATCCTCTGCTTCAGATCCCGAAATTCCAGATCGGCAAGACGGGCGTTGAAAACAAGTTGGAGCGAGAGCTCCGCGGGCGCGCGGGGGCTCGCCGCATCGAGGTGAATGCGGCCGGCCGGATCATGCGCGAGCTTGAGCGAGAGGAAGGCACACCCGGCGCTGACATCCAGCTCACCATCGACAGTCGCCTTCAAAACTACGTGCAGGCGCGCCTCGGAAACGAGTCCGCCTCTGCCGTCGTCATCGATTGCGAAAAGGGCGATCTTTTGGCCATTGGGTCCGCCCCGGCCTTCGACCCGAACCTCTTCGTGCGCGGGATCTCGGTCTCGGATTACTCGGCACTCACCGAGAACAAGTACCGTCCGCTCGCAAACAAGTCCGTGCAAGGCACCTACCCGCCCGGCTCCACTTTCAAGATGATCACGGCACTCGCCGCACTCGAAGCGGGCGTCGTCGGTCAAAGCGAGACAGTTTTCTGCGGAGGGGCGACAAACGTGGGCGGCCAACGCTTCCACTGTTGGAAGCGCGGCGGCCACGGACGCGTGGACCTCATGAAGAGCCTGCGTGAGAGCTGCGACCTCTACTACTACGACATCGCTCAGAGGGTCGGGATCGACAAGATGGCCGAGATGGCCCGCACCTTCGGCATCGGCGTGCGCCATGACATCCCCATGTCGGCCGTGGCTGAAGGTCTCGCGCCAGACAAGGAGTGGAAGCGGCGGGTTCGCGATGCCGAATGGCGCGTGGGCGACACCGTCAATGCGTCCATCGGGCAGGGCTACGTTCTCGCGTCGCCCCTGCAGCTGGCGATCATGACGGCACGCATCGCCACCGGGCGCGCGGTCACGCCGCGCCTCATTGCGTCGAGAAACGGGATCGCAGAACCATCAGGCGCAGGCGAGCCGCTGGACGTGAGCGTCACGGCGCTCGCTGCCATCCGCAAGGCGATGTACGAGGTCGCCAACGATAGAAAGGGAACCGCCTATGGCTCCCGGATCATCGCCGAGGATTTCCGCATGGCGGGCAAGACCGGGACGACACAGGTCAAGCGGATCTCGCCCGAGGAGCGGGCGCGCGGCATCACCAAGAATGAAGACAGGATCTGGGAGCATCGAGATCACGCCCTGTACGTGAGCTTTGCACCCTATGAAAACCCGCGCTTCGCAGTGGCCGTCGTGGTGGAGCACGGTGGTTCGGGATCCCGTGCCGCGGCGCCTCTGGCGCGCGATATCATGCTGCAGGCCCTTTACGACGGGACGCCGCCCGTGGACGCATACCCGGCCAAGGACCGTGAGCGCATCACGACGCAGCAAGAAGAGCTGGAGCTCTGGGACGGCGTGGAAGACCGCCTGCCCCCGAGGGAGCAGGCATGAGTTATCTCGAATATCGCCTTCAGACGGTTCCGTCCGGCTTCCGCAAGGTGCTTGCACTCAATTGGCCGATCATCCTGCTCGTCACCGCCATCGCGAGCGTCGGCTTTCTGATGCTCTATTCCGTCGCGGGCGGTTCTTTGAGCCGTTGGGCAGAGCCTCAGATGCAGCGCTTTGCCATGGGGATGGTGGGGATGTTCATAATCGCCATGGTTCCGATCTGGTTCTGGCGCAACATGTCCGCGCTCGCCTATCTCCTCTCGCTGGTTCTTCTCGTGGTCGTGGAAGTCGCCGGTGTGACCGGTATGGGCGCGCAGCGATGGATCGACCTTGGCTTCATGCGATTGCAGCCGTCAGAACTCATGAAGATCACGCTCGTGATGTTTCTCGCGGCGTACTACGACTGGCTTCCGATCGAGAAAACCTCGCGGCCACTCTGGGTCATCCTGCCCGTGGCGCTGATCCTTTTGCCCGTGTTTCTTGTTCTTCGTCAGCCCGACCTCGGAACCTCCATCCTCCTCATGGCCGGGGGCGGGACGATCATGTTCATCGCAGGGGTACACTGGGCCTACTTTGCGACGGTGATCAGCGGTGCAGTCGGATTGATTTTCGCCGTGTTCCAATCCCGCGGGACAGACTGGCAGCTCCTGCAAGACTATCAGTATCGGCGGATCGATACGTTCCTCGATCCGTCCAAGGATCCTCTTGGCGCGGGTTACCACATCACGCAGGCGAAGATCGCGCTGGGTAGCGGTGGCTGGACGGGTCGAGGCTTCATGGAAGGCACGCAGTCGCGTCTGAACTTCCTGCCCGAGAAGCACACCGATTTCATCTTCACGACCCTGGCGGAGGAATTCGGCTTCCTCGGCGCATTTTCCCTGCTTGTGCTCTACGCGCTTGTCATCGGGTTCTGTATTGCGTCGGCGTTGACCATGAAGGATCGCTTCGCCTCGCTGCTCACGTTCGGGATCGCTGCGACATTCTTCTTCTTCTTCGCCGTGAACATGGCGATGGTGATGGGGCTTGCGCCCGTGGTGGGTGTGCCACTGCCGCTGGTGAGCTACGGGGGGTCCGCGATGCTCGTTCTCCTTTGCGCGTTTGGCCTCGTTCAATCGGCCCACGTGCACCGGCCCCGCTGATGCTCGGCATCCTCTTCGCCGCGAGATCGGAAAAGTGGGAAGCCTATGATGCGCCTTTGACAGCGGCTCTCGAGGCTGCGGGCATCGAAGCCCGCCTCGCGCCTGACATGCCTCCGGAGGATGTGGATTACATCATCTACGCTCCGAACTCCCCCGTGCAGGACTTCTCGCCCTTCACGCGACTGAAAGCAGTGCTCAACCTATGGGCCGGCGTTGAGGGAGTGGTTGGAAACCCGACACTGAAGGTGCCCCTCGCCCGCATGACGGATGAGGGCATGTCGGAGGGCATGGTCGATTATGTGACGGCCCATGTCCTGCGCTATCACGTTGGTCTCGACGCGCATGTGGTCAATCCGGCGCGCGTCTGGAACGACACGCCGCCGCCCCTGGCACGCCACAGAAAGGTGGGCCTGCTCGGGCTTGGCGCCCTTGGCGGCGCTTGCGCGGAACGGCTCGCGGTCATGGGGTTTGAGGTCTGGGGCTGGAGCCGACGACCGAAGACCATGAGCGCAGTGCAGACGCGGTTCGGGCCCGATGGCCTCAAGGAGGTTTTGCAACACTCCGAGATCCTCGTCCTGCTGATGCCCCGCACGCCTGAGACGGAGAACACCCTCAACCCCGAGACGATTGCACGTCTTCCGAAGGGGGCGATGATCATCAATCCCGGTCGAGGGGAGCTCATCGACGATGAGGCACTGATCAAGGCCTTGGATCGCGGTCACGTGGGACATGCGACGCTGGACGTGTTCCGCCAGGAACCTCTGCCCGAGGACCACGCCTATTGGACCCACCCCCGGGTGACGGTGACACCGCATATTGCCTCGACCACGAGGCCAGACCTGGCGTCACAGCGGATCGTGGAGAATATCCGGCTGAACGAGGCGGGCGCTCCCATGCTTGACGTGGTGGACAGGCAGGCAGGCTATTGAGCTAGCGCAGCTTCGGAGGCTTTGCCGGATCCGTACCGGGTGCCTCGGGGGCCACGGCTTCGGCCCGCGTCTTCGGCAGATCAAAGCGGAGTGCCACTCGCGCGAGCTGGCCTGCGACGGCATCTGTCGCGCGGATGAAGGTCACGTCCAGTTGCCCGGCTTCCAGTCCCGAAAACGTCAATGCTTCGCTGGCCGCTTGGCTGAGCGCGCCCTCGGCGCCCGGTGCGGCATCCACGAAGGCCAAGATATGCCCCCGACTGCCATCTTCGTAAGCTGCCATGGCGAGAAATGCGGTCTCAGCGGCCGCGCCCATGAGCGCGAGCTTGGCGTCAAGCGCCGTCAAAAGCCGCTCTGGAAGCTCTCCCGGGGCCGTGACCTCGTCCACCTTGAGGTCCGCCGCATCCGGTGCATGCGTGAGAGTATCCGCAAGCCAAGCGACGGCATCGGCGGGCAGCAGATAGGAAGATGGCGCGACCTCGAGGTTGAGGCCAAGGCCCAGCTTCTCTTCGGCGAGAAGCCGCACAAGCGCGCGGCCAGACAGTGCCACGAAGGGCGAAGGGCCACCCACGAAGGCCGCCAAACGCTCCGCGCGGTCGAAGGCGACGACGACGCGCCCCTCTTCCTCAAGGTCAAAGAGTTGTGGATTCACGTCATCCCCCACCGGTTCTTCTTCGACGAGGAGAAAGAGCTCTGCGTCGGCCACGCGCTCGTAGAAGCGCAGGCGGTCCGCGTCACTGCCCGTCGCTTCCATGGCGGCAAAGGCCATATCGATTGGCGTGGGATCGATTGCCGTCGAACTGGTCATAGCACGTCTTTCACTCGGCGGCGCAGCGCGGGCAAAAGCTCGCTCTCGAACCATGGGCGCGTTCGCAGCCACGCATTGTTGCGCCAGGAGGGGTGCGGCAGGGGAAAGACCTCGGGCGCGTGATGCCGCCATTGAGCCACACGGTCCGCGACGGTGCCCTTGCCCAAATGCCATGCCTGCGCAGCGCCGCCAACGAGCAGCGTAAGCTCGACCTGCCCCAGCACGGAAAGGACCCGGGCGCGCCACGTCTCTGCACATAAGATCGGAGGCGGAAGATCAGCGCCTTTCGCGTCATATCCCGGAAAGCAGAACGCCATCGGCACGATCGCGAGACGACCCGTGTCGTAGAACGTCGCCTCGTCGACGCCCATCCATGTGCGCAGTCGATCTCCTGAGGGATCGGTGAAGGGTTTTCCGGATTTGTGCACGCGAAGACCTGGCGCCTGACCCGCGACAAGAATGCGGGCCCCCGGGGCGAACCATGTCACCGGGCGTGGCGCATGGCCCGTGGTCGTCTGCGCAAATCGATCCGCGCAAAGGCGGCAAGCCCGGATGTCGGTGGCAATGTCTTCCATACCGGGGGTATGTGCCGCTCCATGCGGCAGCGGCAAGTGAGGACTTGCATCGTTTCTATATTTCTATAATAGTAGAAATATGAATCATGTACCCGTCCAAGACGCCCGCCTTGCCGAAGTGGCTTCCACCTTTGCCGCGCTCGGCTCTGAGCAACGACTGTCGGTCTTGCATGCGCTCGTTCGGGCCGGTGACCCCGGTCTCAGCATCGGGGCCCTTGGCGAGCGGACGGGGATCACCGGGTCCACGCTCACGCATCACATGAAGATCCTCACCCAAGCGGGGCTCGTGACGCAAAAGAAGCAGGGCCGCTCGATCATATGTGCGGCCGTCGCCTACGATGAAGTGCGCGCCCTGTCAGACTTCCTGCTTTCACAATGCTGCGCGGACATCGCCGGAAAGGACAACGATGGTTGAGCTAACGCAAAACTTGCCGAAATTGCGCGACATCCCGCGGGGCTGGATCGCGAGCGTCGTCATTCTCGCGCTCATCGCTCTCCTTGACCTGCCCCAGGCGCCTCAGTCTGTCGTCTTCACGGCCGAGGCACTTCTGAATACCGCGCCCTTCATCCTCTTTGCCGTGCTGGCCGTGGCGTATGTAAAGGCCTCCGGCGCAGAGGCGCTGCTCGCGCAAGCGTTCAAAGGCAACCAGATCCGCATGGTAAGCTTGGCCGCGCTCCTTGGCGGTCTTTCTCCATTCTGCTCCTGCGAGGTGATCCCCTTTATCGCGGGCCTCCTCGCTGTCGGTGCACCCCTGCCTGCGGTCATGGCATTTTGGCTGGCGTCTCCGCTCATGGATCCGGCGATGTTCACGATCACCGCGGGGGCGATTTCCTGGGAGTTCGCCTTGGCTAAGACCGTGGTGGCGGTGGGGCTCGGCCTCTTTGGTGGCTTCGTAACAATTGCCCTCATGCGGACGCCCGTATTCTCAGATCCGCTTCGGGAACGGCCTGCACAGCGCGGCTGTGGCTGCGGCCCGTCTCCCTTCTCGGGCACGCCGCTCTGGCGCTTTTGGCGCGAGACCGCACGGCGGGTGACATTCCGTGAAACGGCGACCGACAACGCACTCTTCCTGCTGAAGTGGCTCACCCTCGCCTATCTCCTTGAAAGCCTGATGATCGCTTACGTCCCGGCGGACATGATCGCACAGGTGCTCGGCGGACAGGGCGCACTCCCCGTGGTGATCGGAGCGCTCGTTGGCGCGCCAGCCTACATGAATGGCTACGCGGCTGTTCCGCTGGTGGGCGAGCTGATGGAGCAAGGCATGGCGCCGGGGGCTGCCATGTCCTTCATCGTGGCCGGTGGTGTCAGTTCTATCCCTGCCGCAATCGCAGTTTGGGCGCTCGTGAAACCGCGCGTCTTCGCAGCCTATCTGGGCTTCGGTGTGAGCGGCGCAATGATGGCGGGTCTCGCCGTGAATGCGATCTTTTAGCTTCTGCGCATCGGTTCCGCCGGCGCGCGGAGATGTCGCATACGATTGTATTCATTTCATTGCGCGAACGAGAGTCATCCCTTAGGACACCGCTATCCCCGCTAAAGGATGCTCTCGATGACCCGCGTCTGGAATTTCGTCTCCAATTACTCGCTTCTCCTGATCGCCGGCGCCCTGATCGCGCTGGTCTGGGCGAACCTTGATTTCGACAGCTACCACCACTTCGTCGAGTTCAAGATCTGGGACCACGCGCCCATCGGGCACCTCCACGACGGCCACCGGACGCTGACGCTGCACTACCTCGTCAACGACATCCTGATGGCATTCTTCTTCGCCATCGCGGCCAAGGAAGTATGGGAAGCGGTCATTCTCAGGAACGGATCGCTTCGCGGCAAGAAGGCGGCCACGCCGCTCTTTGCAACGGCCGGCGGAATGTTTGGCCCTATCGCCGTCTACCTCGGCCTCGCGGCCCTTCTTGGCTCGGACACCTATGACGCGGTGGCCAACGGCTGGGCCGTGCCGACGGCGACCGACATCGCATTCTCCTATCTCGTCGGGCGCCTTGTCTTCGGTGCAGGCCACCCGGCTGTCCGTTTTCTGCTTCTGCTCGCCATTGCCGATGATGCGGCAGGCTTGATCATCCTCGCGGTCTTCTATCCGTCCGGTGACCTTGCGCCTGTCTGGCTTTTGCTCTCTGTGGTCGCTGCGGTGGGTGTCTTTGTCCTCGCCAACTGGCTGCCGCGGCGCCTCGACCGGGGCAATCAGGCACGGCCGAATTCGACTTGGGTGCGGAAGACGCTCGGCTTCTGGCCCTACCTCCTGGCTGCGGCGGCAAGCTGGTACGGCTTCATGATGTCGGGCCTTCACCCCGCGCTCGGGCTTCTCCCGATCGTTCCGACTATCCCCCACGCAGATCGTGATTTCGGCATGTTCGCCGCCGCTGAGGCGCACATGACTGACCTGCTCAACCAGATCGAGCATGCGCTCAAGGCGCCGGTCGAGGTGGTCCTCTTCTTCTTCGGCCTCTGCAACGCCGGGGTACAGTTCTCTTCCATGGGCGATGCGACATGGCTCGTGCTTGCCGGCCTGATCGTCGGCAAACCTGTGGGCATCCTCCTCTTCGGCTGGATCGCCGCGCGGCCCATGGGGCTCGGCATTCCGGAAGGCATGCGCATTGTCGACCTGATCGTGATCGGCTTCGTCGCCGCAATCGGCTTCACTGTTTCGCTGTTCGTCGCCGCCGTGGCCTTCGACGCGGGGCCGGTCCAAGACGCAGCCAAGATGGGAGCGCTCTTCTCCTTCGCCGCCGCTGTGATCGCGATCATCGCGGGCAAGGTGTTGCGCGTCCAGAAGCAGGGTCTCGAAGGCTCCATCGCGAGCCCCCACGCAACGCCTGCCGAGTGATATCGATGAGGCCCGCTTGAGGAGCCAGAAGGCTCTTCAGGCGGGTCCCGCGACAGTGAACTACGCCGCCGGGCCAACCGATCTCTCCCCCCGGGTCAGACTTCCCACTTTTGCCTTAATTTACGCCAAGATTCCGGGTACACGTTCGGAAACGGATGGTCCTTGAGGCTGTCTTAAGACACCGTCGGTACAAGGCGGTCGATTGTCGGCGCAGGGGCAAGCCGGGGAGCACCAATGCTCGAGTTCGTGAACGTGTCCAAGTCCTTTTGGACGGGCCAGCAGCGCAAGGTCATCCTTGATCGCGCATCGTTTCGCGTGGAACTCGGCAATTCCCTCGGCATTCTCGCCCCGAACGGCACGGGCAAAACAACGGTCATCAATATGATGGCAGGCCTCGAGAAGCCGGATGAAGGCGCCATCCACCGCAAGTGCAAGATCTCGTTTCCCCTGGGCTTCATGGGCGGGGTCGTGACGCGGCACACCGCCGTCGAGAACTGCCGCTATATCGCGCGGCTCTACGGACTGGACCCGGACTACGTCGAGGCGTTCTGCCGGTGGATGTGCGGGATCGAAGAGTACTTCGACCAGCCCATCGGCACGTATTCCTCAGGCATGCGCGCGCGATTTGTCTTTTCGCTGCTCCTCGCGCTCGATTTCGACATGTATTTGATCGATGAGGGGATGCCGCAGACGACGGACGTCTCGTTCAATCAGAAGGCGGCCGCCATCCTGAAGGAGCGGCTCGAGACGACAACTGTGATCATCGTGTCCCATCAGCCAGCCACGCTGGAAAAATTCGCTCGATCTGCCGCAGTGCTTATCGACGGGCAATTTGTGATGTTTGATACCCTGGAAGAAGCGAGACAGCTCTATGACTACCAAACCCAGGGCGAGTAAATTCCGCATCAAGCGCAACGCTGGCCCGTCCCGGCCGCAATCGTCCGCAGCTGAAGCAGAGGGCGGCGGCACTGATGTGACCGGCAGTCCGCGCGACGAGCGCATCGTGCGCCGGTCCGTGTCCCTTTCCATGGGAGGCGTCCGCAACGCGGGTGCCGCCGCGAGCGGGTCGAGCGAAGAGGCCGAGGCACGCATCCGTGAGAAGATCCGTGCGTCGCGTGGCACTGATGGTGGCAAGACAGGTCAGGTGGAGAGCCCCGCACAGACGAGCGGCGAAACGAGCATTGATGCCATTCGCAAAGAGGGCCTCACGGGCAGACAGCTCCGCATGGCGCGCCGTGTGGCGCAGAAGAACGGCATCGCCGCGACCTCGGACTTTGAAGCGGTGAAGCTCCTGAGGGAGAAGGGCATCGATCCGTTCAAGACGGCGGGCGCGCTCGAGCTCGTGATCCCGAACACCGCGGACGAAGACACTTCCCTCGTCGACCGCGTGCAGCTCCCCCAAACCGTGCCGAACCAAGGCCGCAACGTCCCCACAAGCCCCAATCCGGCAGAGATCCGCGGGCGAGAAATCCGCGCGATCCAGCGGGATATCGCCAAGCGCCGCCAACGCAACATGCTCCTGCTGTTCGCGCGGCTTGCGATCTTCGTGGGACTGCCGACCTTCGCCTTCGGATATTACTTCGCCTTCATGGCAACGCCCATGTACGCGACCAACAGCGCCTTTCTCATTCAGCAGAACGAAAGCAGCACGGGGGCCGGCTCTGGCCTCGGGAGCATGTTCGGCTCCAATCAGCTCGCGACCGTGCAGGACTCGATCGCCGTGCAAGGCTATCTCACCTCCCGGGAGGCCATGCTGCGGCTGAACGAGGAACACGGCTTCAAGGCCCATTTTCAGGAGCCGACGCTCGATGGCATCACCCGGCTTCCGCCCGATGCCACCAACGAAGACGCCTACAAGATCTACCAGCGCAACGTGAAGATCGGCTACGACCCGACGGAGGGCATCATCAACATGGAGGTGGTCGCCGCCACGCCGGAGGCGAGCCAGACATTCTCCAACGCCCTCATCTCCTACGCCGAAGGCCAGGTCTCTGACCTCTCCCTGCGCCTTCGCAACGATCAGATGCGCGGGGCTCGGGAGAGCTTCGCCGATGCAGAGCTGAAGCGACAGGAGGCTGCCGAGCGCCTCGTTGCGCTTCAGACCGAGCTCCAGACCGTGGATGCCACGGGCGTTATTGGCGCGGCACAGGCGAGGATCGCGACCTTTGAAACCGAGCTTGAAGACAAGCGCATCGAGCTTCAGGCGCAGCTCGCCAATCGGCGGCCAAATCAGGCCCGCGTGGAGGGCCTGCAAGCCGACATCCGGTTTCTGGAGGAAAGCATCGCCTCCCAAAGAGCACGGCTGACGCAGGCGGGCGAAGGGGGAGAATCCCTCGCTTCCATCCAAGCACAAATCCAGATTGCGCAGATCGACTTCACCACCCGTGACGCGATGCTCCAACAAGCATTGCAAGCGCTGGAATCAGCGCGCGTCTCGGCCGATCGACAGGTGCGGTACATTGCTATTTCGACACCCCCCACGGCGCCGGATGTGCCGACCTACCCGAAAGTCTTCGAGAACACCGCGCTCGCCTTCCTTATTTTCGCGGGCATCTACCTCATGGTGTCGCTGACCGCGTCGATCCTTCGCGAGCAGGTGTCGAGCTGATGAAAACCGTCAGCATTGGCCCAGTCTCGGCCTCAAACGATGCGCGGCTGACGGTCATTGCCGGCCCATGTCAGCTCGAAAGCCTGGACCACGCACAAATGATCGCGGGTCGAATGTCGGAGGCGTGCGGCGCCGTGGGCGCCGGATATGTCTTCAAGGCAAGCTACGACAAGGCCAACAGGACATCGCTCTCGGGAAAGCGTGGGCTTGGCATAGATGAGGGCCTCAAGGTGCTGGAAGCGGTGAAGAGCATGGGCATGCCCGTGTTGACCGACATTCACAGCCCCGAGCAATGCGCGCAGGCTGCAGAGGTCTGCGATGTGATCCAGATCCCTGCCTTTCTGTCGCGCCAGACGGACCTGCTTCTCGCTGCGGGGGACAGCGGGGCCGTGGTCAACGTCAAGAAGGGGCAGTTCATGGCCCCGTGGGACATGCCCAACGTCATCGCCAAGCTCGAGAGCACGGGAAACGAGAAGATCCTACTGACAGAGCGGGGCGCCAGCTTTGGATACAATGCCTTGGTGGCCGACATGCGGAGCCTGCCGACGATGGCCGCGACGGGCTATCCCGTCATCATGGACGCCACGCATTCCGTCCAACAGCCCGGCGGGCTCGGAGGGTCTTCCGGAGGCGACCGAAGATTTGCGCCCGTGATGGCGAGATCGGCAGTCGCTCTCGGCATCGCAGGAGTTTTCATCGAGACCCACCAGGATCCTGACAATGCTCCTTCTGATGGGCCCAACATGATCCCCCTCGAAGAGATGCCCGCCCTTCTGGCAGTCCTCATGGATCTCGATCGCGTGGCCAAGGCAGACCCAATCAGGCTTTGACCCTGCCGGGCGCGGGAGGCCATGGTGCGGTCGATGCGTGTCCTCTTCTGCTGCCTTTCTCTCCTTCTTGCCGTTCCCGCCCTTGCCCAAGAGGCAGAACCGACCGGAACGATCCTAGCGACTGGTGAAGGCGCCACGGACGCCGATATCGCGGCACGCCTGCGAGAGATCCTTGCAGAGCTTGGAGGCTATGAGGATGTCACCGTCGATGTCTCGAGCGGCATCGTAAGCTTTCAAGGCGAGGCCCTGACCGGCGAGGACATCGACCGCCTCGATGCAATTGCCGGGCGGGTCGAAGGCGTCGTTGCGATCGAAAACGCGGTTGCGGAGACAGCCGATGTCGCCCGTCGCTTGAACCCTGTCCTCGAACGCCTCTCTGCGCGCCTCGTCCAGCTCACCACCCTCGCCCCGCTTCTCGGGATCGCAGTCCTGTCTTTCGCTGTGATCGTTCTTCTCGGCTTCTTTTTCGCCAGCAGAAAGTTCATTGCGCGCCTCGCACCCAACGCGTTCATCGCCGACATCTATCGCATGCTGGTGCGGCTTGCTTTCGTGATCGCCGGGCTCGTTGTCGCGCTCGATATTCTCGGCGCGACGGCGCTTCTCTCCACGATCCTCGGCGCCGCGGGCATCATCGGTCTCGCTGTTGGCTTCGCGGTACGAGACACCGTGGAGAACTTCATCGCATCGATCATGCTTTCGATCCGGCAGCCCTTTCGGCCCAACGATGCCGTGGAGATCAACGGCGATGAAGGGCTCGTCATCCGGCTTACGTCGCGGGCGACCATTCTTCTGAGTTTTGACGGCAATCACATTCGCATTCCGAACGCGACAGTCTTCAAGAGCCGCATCGTGAACTATTCCACCAATCCGGAGCGGCGGTTTCTCTTCGAGATCGGGGTCGCACCGGATGCAGATCTCGCCGCGATGCGTCATTTGGCGGAAGACGTCGTCGCCGCCCTGCCGTTCTCTCTCGCCGATCCAGCGCCGCTCGCATGGACCGACAGGATCGGGGACGGCGCGATATTCCTCACTGTCACGGGATGGATCGATCAACGGGAAACCAATCTGCTTCTCGCGAGGTCGGAAGCCTTGCGCCGCGTGAAGACGGCGATCGAGGCGACCGGCGTCGAAGTCCCGGACACGACCTACACGGTGACACTGAAAGAACCGGCCAAATCCGTTGGTGCTTTGCCTGATCGCGCTTCCGAAAGCCCCCCTTCGGTAAGCGAGGAAGATGACATCGCGGAGCCAACACCGACCGCACTGGCAGAGCTCGTTGCGTCCGAACAGCAGGACGAGGAAGCGCCCAACCTCTTGAGCCCCGACGCTGCCAAAGAATGAGGTCTCTTTTTGCCAGTGCCACCCAACAGAGGGCTTGAAACCCAAAGCTCTTCCCCGTATCTCCGCCGTCGCTGTTGGGGTGTAGCCAAGCGGTAAGGCAGCGGTTTTTGGTACCGTGTACCGTAGGTTCGAATCCTACCACCCCAGCCAGCACTTCCCATCGTTTCCGTCGTTAACAGCGCCTAGCGAAATGGCTGTGCGCCCCCGTGCGTTCGTTCGCCTCGCGCGACCGCGAATAGTCAGCGCCGGGGCCGAACTTCCTATGCAAAGACGGGCCTATCCTTTCGTACAGTCAGCTATGCCGAAGCACTGTCGCTGAGCGGAGCTTCTCGGCGTAGATCACTGGCCATACACAGGCGATGGAGGCCTCAATGGACATTCACGTGACGAGCGGAGGGACTCTGTCCGAAGCGTGGCGAGGCCTCGGAGAGGGCCCGCTCCACTTTGTGAGCGTTCATGCGAATTGCACGGCTGAGATCAAGATACCGGACGGTCCTGCCCGCCCGGAGCGCGTCCATGGCGCCACATCCTGCCTCGGCGCCATGACACATGCCGGCAAAACCGATGGCGTGGCAATTTTCGCAATCTCGGATGCTGACGGCGCCTATGGCACCGGCATATCGAGCTTTGAGGCGGGGCCCAGACAGGCCGCAGCCGAAGCGACGCGCAGCGCGCTCGCCATGGCCGATCGCGTCGGAGAGAGGCCGGAACTCGTATGGGTCGCTGCGACGCCCGGCGCGGAGGAGGCTGTCGTCCAAGGCATCGAAGATATCGTTGGCGCGGACATCGCCATCATCGGCGGCAGCGCGGCGGACAATTCTGTCAGCGGTGACTGGTTCGTCTTCGACGGTCTCACGAAGGTTACTGACGGGGTCATCGTCTCGGTGCTTTTCCCCTCCCGCCCCATCTCGTTCGCCTACCAGAGCGGCTATTCGCCCACATCACATACGGGGCGCGTGACGAAGGCAGACGGGCGTGTCCTGAAGGAGATCGACGGCCAACCGGCCATGGATGTCTACGCCGAATGGACCGGTCAGGATGTCACCACGGTCGAAAAAGGCGCACCGGCGGAGGCTATCCTCGGCGCAAGTACGCTCTGGCCTCTGGGACGGGAAATCAATCAAGTCGGCCAGGTGCCGTTCTACTTGCTTGCTCACCCTGCCGTGGCCCACGACACCGGGGAGATCGAGCTCTTTGCCACCGTCGACGAAGGTGAAGAACTCACCTGCATGAATGGCACCAAGAAGAGCCTCGTCGAGCGCGCGGGGCGCGTGGCCGCCCTTGCGCGGGAGACCGGCCGCCTCTCGGAAAAGCCCATAGCTGGTGCGCTGATGATCTACTGTGGTGGCTGCATGCTCTCCGTTCAGGATGAGATCGGGGACGTCGTCTCAGGTGTGAATACCGCGCTTGACGGTGCGCCTTTCCTCGGCGCCTTCACATTCGGCGAACAAGGCACCCTACTCCGGGCTGGAAACCGCCATGGAAACCTCATGATTTCCTGCATAGTCTTCGGCTGAACAACTTCGAAGGCTTGCCATGGCCGAAGATGAACGTCTGCGCGAAGCCCTGTTGGAACTGCAGTTCCTACGCGACCGAGAGGCGCGTACCCTTGCAGAAACGCGGACCCTTCTGGAATGCCTCGAAGCCTTCACGAACGCGCCGAATGCTGGCGACGCACTGGCGTCGATCTTCGTCTCCCTCAGTCAGAAACTCGGCGCAGCGCTCACCTTCATCGTGTCCCAAAAGGCGGGAGAGGGGCTCGCCATCGTCGCGAGCGACGCTCCAGAGTATCTCGGGGTAGAGATTTCGCCGCCATTCGATCCGTTCAGAAGGCCACGTAACATCTCCGACCTGTCCATGCTCGGACCTTGGGGAGAGGGGTTTTCCCCAACGGGGTTCAAAGGTTTGATCGTCACACCGACATCGGACGCGACCGCACTCATGACGTTTCGCGACGCGCCGTCGAACTTTCGAAAAGACGATCTGAGCCTTGTCGAGCGCCTCTCGGGCCTTGCTGCTCAAGCCCTTCGCAACAGAGAGATTGCCGCGGAAAACGAGCTGCTGGCAGCGACGATCGCGGGCTCATCATCCGGCTTCGCCATTTCGGACGCCACCGACCCGCGACAACCGCTCATCTACGTCAACGACGCCTTCGAGCGGCTTTCTGGCTACAGCGCGGCTGAAGCCCTCGGCGAGAATTGCAGATTTCTGTCTGCCGAACCCGAAGGATCGCCTGAACGCGTAAGGCTCAGAGAGGCCGTGCGGACGAAGACAGGGGGAAAATTCCTTCTGCGCAATCGCCGCAAGTCAGGCGATTTGTTCTGGAACGAGCTCACCCTTTCGCCTGTCTTCGACGAGGCTGGCCACGTGAAGAATCTGGTGGCCACGCAAGCCGACGTGACGGAGCGCGTGGAAGCAGCGGCGGAGCGCGACCAAGTGCGCGACAGAATGGAAAGCGCTCTCGCCGAAACGGCGGATGCCTTTCTGGTGCTGGATGCGGATGGCAGCGTTTCCTTTGCAAATCGCGCAGTGGACATCTTCTTTCCCGCGCCGGGCATTTCATGGCACGCAGGCACGTCCTTTGAAGAGAATTGGAAGGCCTTCGTTACGGGAAGTGAGGGGCAGCAAGAGCGCGTCACCGAGATGGTGCGCGGGGGAGATATCCAGCGGCTCAGCAAGGCGAGGACCGGACAGGAAGTCCACTTGCCGACCGGCCGCCGGGTCCTCATCCGTGCCGGTCAGTTGGGCGATGGCGGAATGGTGCTCTCGGCAACTGACGTTACGGAGATCAAGGCCGCGCAAAGCCTTCTGTCGCAACGCCTTGCGGCCATCGAGGCCGCGCCGGACGGCATCGCGATCGAGGACCCAGACGGAAAGCTGACGTATCTGAACTCAGTGGGCCTGGCGCATCTTTCGTTTGCGTCCGCCGACGAGGCGCTGGGGCAGAACTGGCGCGACCGATACACCGATGCACCGCAGACGGCGCCGCGCACGGATTTCGACGTGACGCTCACAAGACGCGACGGAGCGCAGGAAAAGACCCATGAGATCATCGGCTCTCCCTTGGAGCAGGGCGGGAATGTCGTCGTCATTCGCGACGTGACCGAAACGCTGGAAATCGAAGCGCGCGAGGAAGAACTCACCCGGGAGCTCTTCCGGCTCCAGCGCCAGGAGGCCATCGCGCAGCTCACCGCGGGCGTGGCCCACGATTTCAACAACCTGCTTTCGGCCATCAACGGCTCGGCGACCCTGATCGGGATGTCCGACGACCTCCCCGAAAACGTCCTGCCGCATCTGGAGAGGATCACCACCGCGGGCGCGCAATCCACGAAGCTTGTCTCGAAGCTGCTCGACGTGGGAGCCGACAGCGGCGCCGAAGGCGCATTCGAACTTGCATCTGTCCTGTCAGATCTCCCGTCGCTGGTCGGGGCGAGCCTTCCATCTTCGGTGAATCTGACGATTTCAGACGACGTGCAAGCCGTGGCGATGCGCGGCGATCCGGGCACGCTGAGCCAAATCCTGATCAATCTCATCTTGAACGCGCGCGATGCCTTTGAGGGAGGCTCGGGCGCGATCAGGCTCAGCGCGGATACGATCAGCTGTCTCGCGGACGAAGCGCTCCAAGTGGGCGGCATGAAAGCCGGGCGGGACTACGTGAAACTGACGGTCAGCGATGACGGAAGCGGGATGACTGCCGAGACCGCAGCGAGCGTCTTCAATCCGTATTTCACCACGAAGGGGCGGCAGGGTACGGGTCTCGGCTTGGCGACGGCAGCGCTCCGGGTCCGCTCATTGGGCGGCGGGATCGACGTCGAAACGGCCTTCGGAGAAGGCACACGCGTCACGCTGTATTGGCCGCAAGCCAAAATCGGCATGGAGGCGCCCGATCTCACGGGCGCGGAGGCGGCGGACCTGAGCGGGATGACGGTCCTCGTCGTCGACGATGATCCGACCGTGAGCGCAGTGTTGAGCTCCTTCCTTGAAGCCCTTGGAGCAGAGGTCGCCTGTTGCGAGGATCCGCGAGATGCCGCCGAAGCCGTGGCGGAGGATCCTCAAAGCTGGTCGGCGATGATCACCGACTACGACATGCCTCACATGAACGGCGGCGCGCTCGTTGCGAAGCTTCGTCCCGCTGCCCCCGATCTTCCCGTGTTTGTCGTGACCGCCCTGGCCAAGAGGCTCTCGGACCCGCGCCTCGGACCTGACCAGGTCAACGGTGTTTTCGCCAAGCCCATCGACCTCATCCAGCTTTCGCAGGCCCTAGCGGTGCTTCCTGCCACCCGTTAGGATTGTATCCATGAGATTGCTCCTTGCCGATGACCACGACCTCGTTCTCGAAACGCTAGGCGCGTTCTTGACCGCGCAGGGTGAATTCGAGGTCGAGACCTGCGGCTCGCTCGAAGAAGCCTGTGAAAAGATCGGCAATGATACCGCCTATGATCTCGTTCTTCTCGACTACTCCATGCCCGGCATGGACGGCCTCGCGGGGCTTGAGAAGGCAATTCAGGCGTCCTTCGGGAGACCGGTGGCGATCATGTCGGGAACGGCGACCAAGGCCGTCGCGCAAGACGCAATCGACAAGGGTGCGATCGGCTTCTTGCCGAAAACCATGGCTGCGAAATCGTTGGTGAATGCGGTGCGCTTCATGGCCATGGGCGAGACCTACGTCCCCTTGGATTTTCTGAACGCGGAAGAGGCCACGCCCGAAAAACCGCCGCTCGCAAAACTCCTTTCGGAGAGAGAGCAGCAGGTCCTGGGAGGGCTCTGCCGAGGCCTATCGAACAAGGAACTCGCGCGGGAGCTCGATCTGCAGGAAGTAACGATCAAGCTCCACGTGAAAACGCTGTGCCGGAAACTCGACGCCAAGAACCGGACGCACGCAGCCATGATCGGGAAAGAGGCGGGCCTTTTCTAAGCCCGCCTCCCTTGGTCGATCTCAGCGTCAGCGCCGGAATGTTTCACGCTGGTCTCAGAACAGGAACCCGTCACAGATCTCCGCGTAGAAGGCCTGCCCGTCGTCTTCGCCGCGGTTGGCAAAGCCCAGCTCACAGCCTCCGAGATCAACTGTCACTGAGCCGTCGGTCTGCAGAGTGACGTATTGCTTGAGCCAAGCGTCAGCGGTGGTCCCCTCCAGGACTTGCAAGGCGCGGAGGTCGATTGTGTCGGCCTCGGTGGCATCGTTGCGGAAGTCGAGGATGAGGTCACTGCCTTCGTCCATGTCTTCCTTGCGGAAGACGAAGCGGTCGCTTCCTTGGCCGCCGCGGGCGATGTCATCACCCGCACCGAGGTAGAGGCGGTCGTTGCCTGCGCCGCCATCGAGCAGGTCATTGCCAGAGGCACCGTTGAGGAAGTCCTTGCCATCGCCGCCGGAAAGCTCGTCGTCGTTGGAGCCTCCGTTGAGCGTATCGTTCCCCGCCCCGCCGTCGAGCGTATCGCGTCCCTTGTCGCCGCGTAGCACATCTTCACCGGCTCCGCCGGCGAGCGCGTCGTCTCCACTTTGACCTTTGAGGAGGTCGGCCCCCTCGCCACCGGCGAGGTTGTCGTTCCCCGATCCACCCTGAAGCTTGTCGTCCCCCTCGCCGCCTTGCAGATTATCGTCACCACGCTGGCCGCGAAGACTGTCAGCACCGTTTCCTCCTGAAAGCGCGTCATCGCCGGAGCCGCCGTTGAGACTGTCCTCGCCGTCGCTGCCAAAGAGCTTGTCGGCCCCGCTGCCACCTTTCAGAAGGTCATTTCCTGTCCCGCCATCGAGGCTGTCGGAGCCGGACCCACCTTTCAGTTGGTCGTCGCCCTGCCCGCCATCCAAGCGATCATGGCCTGCTGACCCCGACATGACGTCATCGCCTGCGCCGCCGAGAAGAACGTCGTCATCTTCTTCAAGGAGGGTGCCGTGCTGGTCGAACCTCAGCCCGTCATCGTCATAGGACGAGATGATGTCGGGCCTCGCGTGGCCGGGTGCCGCGCCGCCATTGATGACGTCATCTCCGGTGCCACCGTCGATGGTATCTCCGGCGGAGCTGCCGTTGAGTTGATCGTTGCCTTGGTTTCCGAGGATCTCGTCGGTTCCGGCGTTGCCATCGACCGTGTCATCAAAGCTCGACGCACCCGAGGGATCCTCGATCATTTCGATCCCACGAATGAGGATACTGGAATCGAGGTCGAGCGCCTGAAACGGATCGAGGGCACGCGGGTCCGCAGCGCCGTCATTCGAAGAGGCCCGCGGGGCATCTGCCACGAGAACGAGGAACGTCTCACCCGTCACCGGATCGGTATCGACCCGATAAAAGCCGCCGGATGACCCGGTGCTGTCGTCCATGTCATGGTCGCCGGAATTGCCCCCGACATAGAGCGTGCCATTGGCATCGATGATCGCCGCACCGAATGTGACGGCGGGCAAGCCATCGTGCAATACGCCGTCGATGACTGTTCCCATGACCGGCACGAGGGAAAACTCAGGCGCGTCCCCGGATATATCCACGGTGATGAACGTCCCTTCGCCGCCCTCTTTTTGCGGACGGACCACTCCGCTGAACGTCTGGGTGGCAGCGTCATACGCCATGTCCCACACGCGTGCGGAGATGAGCTCGTCGGGCAGATTGAAGCGTTCGACGACCGGGTTCCCGTCTTCGTCTCGCTCGGAAACGTCAACGCGCATGAAGTAATCCATGTCGGCTTCGAAGGCCCAGAGGTTCCCTTTGTCGTCGAAATCGCCCGTCCATGAGCGGTACGGGGTCTCGCCCATGCGGTAGCTCAATCCGTCGGCGTCGATCATGACGAGATCACGCTCGGCGATCGCGTTGCCCAGCGCATCAAACCCCTTCTTCACGGCGATGCCGTAGATAAGGTCATCTTCCACGTTGAAGCCGATCGCATTGACAGTGACCGTCGCCTTGGCACCGGCCTGTTCGTAGCTCTGCGTCTCGGGGTCGAAGACCACGAGCGTGCCGTTCAGCACCTGATAGAGGTTGGGCTGCCCCTCCGCGAAAGCCGCGACGGAGACCTCCTTTCCGCCGATCTCCACGGTCTTTTCGTAGGAGAAGATGGGTCCGCTCGTATCGATCTCGCTTGTGCCTTGCGGCTCGACAGACCGGAATGTGAGCGCGCCTGCTTCTCCGGTGCCGGTGAAGCTCACAATGATCGGCTCGAACAGACCGCTCTCGGCCTCGTAGTGACCGAGGCTTTCGCCATTCCAGAGAATTTCGACACCGCCTTGAACGACACCGGCGCCGAGATTGGCCGCGACCTCGAAGGTGAGTTGGTATTCGGCCCCCATTGTCGTCGTCACGACTTGCGACATCTCGTTGTGGCCGCCGGGCAGCTCGCTGACCTGCCACTGGCTCGTGTCGGCGTAGCCCGCGAAGCTCATCTTCCCTTCCGTCTCCGCGAGAAGGTTGTAGGCGTAGTCACCAAAGATGACGTCTTTGCCGGCTGTGCCTTCAATGTTGTCGTCGCCGCCCCGACCGACAATCAAGTCGTCGCCGGGGAGGCCCGTGATCTCTTCGCTGAGATCGGTACCTGTGATCCTGTCCATAAAGGTGCTCCTAACCGTGGGTCACATCACCAGCCGATGCCGTGGTAGTCGGCCGAGGCTGGCAATTCCGGGAAGGCGCGGACGACGTCGATCACGGGCGTTCCAGCATCGAGTGCAGCACGCGCGATGTTTGCGTAGGTCGTGTTGGCCTGGGTCACGATGACGGCATCGACGCCGAGGCAGGCACCCCACCCATCGTCTGCGATCAGTTTGCCGAGATCCTGCGCGAGGGCCGCGAGGCCGGGCGCACCGTGCTTCACATAACCAAGTTGGCCTTCGATATTCGTACGGCGCGTCACCGCCGGATCATGGGCTTTGACCTCGACACCCTCGTCGCGCAGCGCGGCGATGAGCTCGAGTGCCGGGCTTTCGCGGAGATCGTCGGTGCCAGGCTTGAACGCTAGTCCAAGCACCGCAACGCGCTTTGCACCGCGCTCCTTCACGAGGCGCACCGCCTCTTCGATCTGCACCCGGTTCGAGACCCCGAGATGCTCGATCATCGGCAGTGAAACGCCTGCCTTGTCAGCGATATGCGCGAAAGCGCGAACCTCTTTCGGCAGGCATGAGCCACCGTAGGCGAAGCCCGGTTTCAGATAGTACGGAGAGAGGTTGAGCTTCTGATCTTGGCAGAAGACCTCCATCACCTCGTGGCTGTCGACGCCCTGGCTCTTGGCAAGTCGCCCCACTTCGTTGGCAAAGCACACCTTCGTCGCGTGCCAGACGTTGTCGACGTACTTCACCATCTCCGCGGTCTCGATCGACGTGACGATCGGAGCCGCGTCCACGGGCGCGTAGATGTCGCGCATGATTGCGCCGGTGCGCTCACAGGTTGCACCGATGACGGTCTTGGGCGGCGCGTAGAAGTCTTCGACGGCCACGCCTTCGCGCAGAAACTCGGGATTGAACGCCACGCCGAAATCGAGACCGAGCGTTTTGCCGCTCACCTCTTCGAGGATGGGGGTCATGACGCGCATGGTCGTGCCCGGCGGAATGGAGCAGCGCATGACGAAGACGTGGAAGTCGCATTTCTGCGCGAGCCCCTCGGCCATGCTGCGCGCGGCGGCTTCGATGAAACGGTAGTCGCAACCGCCATCGGCAGCGGTGGGCGTCCCAACGGAGACAAAGGTCACGTCCGTGTCGCGGACAGCTTGGGCGAGGTCGTCGGTGGCCGTGACGAGGTCCGCTTCGACGCCTTCTGCAAGGAGCCGACCGAGATCCTTCTCATGGATCGGGGACCGTCCCGCCGCAATGTCAGCCACTTTCTCGCGGTCGATATCCACGCCTACGACGCGGTGACCGAGGCTTGCAAGGCACGCGGTGGAGACGGCCCCGACATAGCCAAGACCAACGATGGAGATGGCGGGCTTTTCGATGGAATTGAAGAGGCCGGCGGGCAGTGCCGTGGCCGTATTGATGGGGCTCAGATCGAGCATGGTTTCAGTCCTTCCAGCAGGGTTTGACTTCGCTGGAGGCTGTCTACGGCACTGAAATCACTTATTTTATCGTGCGAAAGGCTAAGCGATCGCTCGGACGAGAATTCTGCAATACCAAAGGATAGTCGGGCAAAGACCCTGGTGGCCCGAAATGAAAAGACCCCGCGACGAGCGCGGGGTCGAAGAGAACCTTCAAGCGGTTTTCGAGTGGAGGCCTAGGCCGCCTGAGCAGCTCCTTCAGGGGCGCGAGCATAGACATCTTCGTACCGGATGATGTCATCCTCCCCGAGATAGGGACCGCTCTGAACTTCGATGAGCGTAAGAGGGACTTTGCCCTTGTTCTCGAGGCGGTGGATTGCGCCAAGTGGGATGTAGACGGATTGGTTCTCTGCGAGGTTGCGGACGTCGGTGTCGACGGTGACGGTGGCCGTTCCCTCGACCACGACCCAGTGCTCGGAGCGGTGGAGGTGCGACTGCAGCGAAAGCTGCCCGCCCGGCTTCACCATAATACGCTTCACCTGGAAGCGGTCACCGAGCGAGAGGGTCTCATAGTGCCCCCAAGGGCGGTGGCACTGCTGGAAGCCGGTGGCTTGCGGAGCATTCTGGATCTTGAGTTCAGCCACCACGTCTTTGACGCGTTCGCTCTCATCCAGATTGGCGACGAGGATCGCATCGCCCGTGGCGATTGCCGCGATGTTCTCGAGCCCGAGGCCGACGATGCGTGTCCCTTCGCGATCAGAGCGCAAGAGCGAGCCTTTGCATCCGATCTGCATGGCCGAACCGCTCAGGGCGTTTCCATCTTCGTCCTGGTCGTCAGCACCGAGAACGGCGCGCCAGGAACCGAGATCAGACCAGCCGCAGTCGACGGGCACGACGGTCAGACAGTCCGCCGCTTCCATGATCGCATAGTCGATGGAGATGTCTTCACAGCGGCCATAGGCATCCTCTCCGAGACGGAAGAAGCACAGATCCTCGGCGCCTGTCGCCAGTGCTGCCCGGCAGGGCATCACCAAGCGCGGTGCGAGGACCTCGAACGCTTCGATGATGGATCCCACGCGGAACATGAAGATCCCGGCATTCCAGAGGAACTTGCCCTCCTCGAGCATCTCTTCTGCGCACTCTTTCGCGGGTTTTTCCACGAAGCTCTTGAGGCGTTGCGGCGCGGCCGCCTCTGGCTCTTTCGATGTCTCGAGGTACCCGTAGCCCGTCTCCGCGGACGTGGGCGTGATACCGAAGGTCACGAGCTCGCCCTGCGCGGCCGCCGCCGCACCCTGCTCCATGGCTGCAGCAAATGCGGCTTCGTCCGTGATCCGGTGATCCGACGGAGCCACGAGAAGAATAGCGTCCGGTGTCGCCTCATGATGGAGCGCCGCCGCGAGGATGGCGGGGGCCGTGTTGCGCCCCATGGGCTCGAGAAGGATCGCACCGGCGTCGATACCAGCGCCCTCCATCTGCTCGGCCGTGATGAAGCGGTAATCCGTTCCAGTCACGATCGTCGGTGCTGCGAAGCTCTCGCCGGAAAATCGCCGGAGCGTCGATTGAAAGAGGCTCTCGCCCCCAACGATATCGGTGAACTGCTTGGGAAAGGACTTGCGCGAGGCAGGCCATAGGCGCGTGCCGGAACCGCCGGCGAGGATAACGGGGATGATCATGTGTCTTGCTCCAAGTGATGTGCTTTGAAGCTTTGGTAAGCGGTTCTGGGCGTTCGATCTTCTGGCCGGGAGGAGAGGACGGACGCCCAAAAGCGTGGGTGTCTGCTCAAAAGGATAGTGCCGCGCCACGCGTCAGAACGGCGAGGGAATCGCTCCGATGTAGACGGAAAGGACCGCAATGAACGCTCCGACGGCCACTGCAAGCTGCGCCTTGGCGGTACCGTTCTGGAGGTTTGCTTTCCAACCGGCCCCGCCGCCGGAAGACTGGTTGCCCCGGTTGGACCATTTCTGCTTCGAGAGGTGAAAGATCATGAAGATCTTCACCGACGCGTTGATGACCTGGTTGAGGTAGAGAATGAACGGCCAGCTGAGGTCCACCCGACGGGAATAGCTGTAGAGAAATGTGCAGAGGACGACGCGGCTGAAAAGCACCCAGATGAGGCAGGACCAAAGATAAAGCGGGTCCACCATCGCGGCGAGGAGCGCAAGCGTCGGCGAGACCATCATCGTCCACATGGCGATGCGCTGATCGACGACACACCACCAGATGAAAGGCTTCACCTGCCGGGGACCAAGGGCGATGGCACGAGATCCATTGCGCAGCATGTTCCCCGACCAGCGCCGGAAGTTCTGCACCATCCGCTCCAGCCCGTTCTCCTTGATTACCTCGATCGTGTAGACGGTGGCGTCTGGCACGTAAGTCATCTTCGCGCCCTTGGTGAGCATGTAGTACCAGGTGCTCTTGTCGTCGCCCGACAGGAACCGGAAGCGGCCCCAGAGCCAGTGGTCGAGATGGTCGGCCTCGATCGTGCGGATGAAGCGCTCAGACAGCATGTGCTGCGCGCGAAAGACCGACATGCGCCCCGTGAGCGTGAGCACTTTGCCCGACATTGCGTGGGACTGCATGGCCAGCCGCCGTTGCGCGAAGCGCATGTCGAGCCAGTTCGCGATCCATCTGGGCCCGTAGCAGATCACCTCTTCATCGGTCGTCAGCGCTTGGAGCTCGGGATCGGCGCCGAACATGGAAAGCGTTTTCTCGAGGACGTCGTTTCCATAGAGCGCGTCCCCATCCATGAAGATGACAAGATCATCCTTGTCGACACCGTTCCGGTTGATCGCCCGGAGGATCATCCCGATGGCCATCCGCTTACCCGGCTGGTTCTGTCGCAAGAATACCAATTCAGCGAGATCATCGGGGATGTCTTGGGCGTGGGTCTCCACAAAGGACCGGATGATGAGCTCGTCGTAGCTCGAGCCCGTGCCGATATAGATCGTCGTCGGGATCTTCTCCCGCCGGATCTGAGCGAGAATAGAGCCGATGACGCGCTTCGTGATCGCGGGCTCTTCGTAGTACGTCGTCATCTGGATGTGCAGGCGTCTGGGCCGCCAGCCGCTTTGCCAAACGGCGCCTGCGGCCGCGCGCATGCGGGGCCACCTCATGCGTCGGTAAATCTCGGCACGAACAGCATGGGTGAACCACCAGCCAAAACGCCAGATCCCGAGCGACCCGAGCACCAGCGTCACATGGAGCGTATCCGGTTGAAAGAACCGGTTTTGCGTATGGGTGAGAAGCCACAGCAGAACACCAGCGATCAGTGCGAGCACAATGAGCTGGGTCGCGCTCCATTTGCGGATGCCCCGTTTCACAGGCGCGCGAAGGGCACGCAGCCTGGTCGTCAGATCCTTATCAAAGGCGTATTCGGACTCCGGTGCGTGCATCATCGGACCACGCGCGCACGAAGCTCTTCGGCCCGCAGTGCCAGTGTCTGTGCCCAGCCACGCTGCGCGTTGAGTGCAACGGGCGCCAGATGTGGAAGGCTTTCACGCGTCTGCGCGCGCGTCAGATCGAGAAAGCGCACGCTCACCAGCATGCCAAAGGCGGGAGACAGGTCCGGGTCGATCCCCGCGGCGATCTCGCTGACCTCGCCGCGGATGGTCTTCGGGCCATCGCGGCTCGCGACTTCCGCGGTCACGACCATACCTGGATAGACTGCCACCGCCATCGCAGGATCAAGCCAACCCCGCGCCGTGCGCGCCTCGTCGGTCTCGAGAACAAGGGCAATCTCGCCTTGGCCGAGGAGCTGCCCCTCAAGAACGTGCAGCTCCGTGACTGTCCCATTCCTTTGCGCCACCACATGAAGCGCATCGGAAGCGACGCGAAGCTGACCCCTCTCCCGCCGGAGGCGTCGGAGCTCATCATCCAGCGTGTCCACTTGCAGAAGCGCCGCCTCATGCGCCTCGAACAGGTCCCGATATGCTGGTGCAAAGCGCGCGTCGAATGCTTCAAGGAGGCGTCCAACTGACGGAAAGGAGGGCTGAAGCGCCGCTACGATCTGAGTGCGGATACCATCCAATCGGGCTGCCAAGCGGGCTTCCGTCTCCATCGCCTTTTCAAGACGCGTCTCGATGAGCTCGATCCGGCTTCGCACTTCCTCGAGCGCTGCCTCACCTTCGGGATCCGTCAGCCGAATGAGCATGTCACCCTGCTCGACCTGGGACCCCGGGACAACGAGCACCTCTTTTACGAAGCCGCGGTCCGCGGCACCGTGCGGGAGCATCTCAGCTTCGATCCGCGCATTCTCGATCTGAACAGTTGCCAGCTTTCCCCAAATGCCGGAGCCCAAGGTGTAGAAGACGAGCGCGCCCATGCAGAGGTAAAGGATGATGGAGAAGACCGCGCGAAGGCTCCGCGGAGATTTGCCCGCGGTCGCCACGGCTTTTTCTTCCTCGGTCTCCTCCATGGGAACGAGATCGACTGGTGTGTCGAGACTGGTGATGACTTCCTCTGTTGACGCCATCTTCCCGGAAAGGATCGACCGGTAGAAAACGGCCAGAGTTTCGCGCTGGCGCCCGGTCAGCCCGTCAAAGGCAAGGAAGCGATCACGACCATCTCGCTTCAGCTTGATGGGAAATCGAATATCCACGCCCTGAAACGGGATAGAGAGGATCGCTTCCTTTGGAAGCACATCGCTCTCATTCGGGAATTCGAAACCCTGAAGCGACCAATCCGTGATCGTCAGCCGCTCGCCCGTACTGAGCTCTAAGCCCAGGGGCGCGCGGACCTGAAACGACAGGTCGGACATAGGACGCTCATGGCGGATCTTCACGAACCGATCTCCAGTGGTTTCGCGCCTTCCTACATCCATGCGGAGACGCCGATACGCCCGCAGGCGTATAGGCATCGTCTCGAAAGTATAGGCGCGACCAATAAGGATATAACATGCTGTTTTTGCTTACTTTATCTCCCGCCGAGACGTAGAAGGCCGGTAACCCAGATTAGGAGAAGCACCGTGAAACATCTCTCTTGCTTTAAAGCCTACGACATCCGCGGACGCGTCGGCGTGGACCTGGATGAAGACCTCGCTCGGCGCCTGGGACGCGCCGTGGCGGCCGAGCTCGAAGCAAACACGGTCGTCGTAGGACGCGACGCGCGCGAAAGCTCACCATGGCTCGTCGATGCACTGGCGGAAGGGCTGACGTCCCACGGCGTCGATGTCCTCGACCTCGGGCTCTGTGGCACCGAAGAGGTGTATTTCGCGACAGCGCACTTCAATGCCTCGGCGGGCGTGATGGTCACGGCGTCGCACAACCCAATCGAATATAACGGCTTCAAGATTGTGGGGGCCGGTGCCTCTCCGCTTTCCGATGAGCGGTTCCGCGCAATTGAGGCTGCCACGGCCCACGGACTTTATTCGACGGTGGCGCAAAAAGGGAAACACGCCTTCGCGAATTGCCGGGATGCTTATGTCGAGCGCGTTCTTTCGTTCATTGATCCCGAAGCTCTGATGCCTCTGAGGATCCTCGCAAACTCTGGCAATGGCGCAGCCGGCCCGACCCTGGACGCTGTGCTCAAGGGGCTGTCTTCCCGCAATGCTGCCATTGACGCCGTGAGAATGCACCACGCGCCTGATGCGTCCTTCCCGAATGGGATACCCAACCCGCTTCTCCCGGAAAACCAGCCTGCGACGGCTGAGGCCGTTGTCACGTCAGCCGCTGATTTCGGGATCGCGTGGGATGGCGATTTCGATCGCTGCTTCTTCTTCGACCACACAGGCGAATTCATTCCGGGCGAATATCTCGTGGGCCTGCTCGCCGCATCAATGCTTGAGAGATACCCTGGCGAACAGATCGTTCATGATCCACGCGTCTTCTGGAACACCTGCGAAATCGTCGGCCGGACCGGTGGCAGGGCAGTCGTCTCTAAAACCGGTCACGCGCTCATCAAAGCCAAGATGCGGGAAACCGGCGCCATCTACGGTGGCGAAATGTCAGCGCATCACTATTTCCGCGACTTCATGTATTGCGATAGCGGGATGATCCCGTGGCTTCTCGTGGCAGCTTACATCTCGAAAACCGGACAGTCGCTCCGCGATCTTGTGGCTGACATGCGCGCGCGCTTCCAAAGCTCCGGCGAAATCAATTTTCGCGTCGACGACCCCGCAGAGGTCACGGAGCGCATTCGGAAAACCTATGAGACCAAAACCATTGCAAGCGACACGCTGGATGGCCTGAGCTTCGAAACAAGCGCTTGGCGCCTGAACCTGCGCTGCTCCAACACCGAGCCTCTGCTCCGGCTCAACATCGAAGCGCGTGGTTCGCAGTGCGACCTGTCTCAGCTCGTGTCAGAGGTGTCAGACATCATTGGGGTCGCTTGAGTTTGAAGGACGCACATGAACGAGCTGTCTTTTCACAATGTGTGCGGCGCCAACCTTGGCGCCCTCGCCTTGCAAGGCGTTCTCGGATTAGGCCGCCTCTACGCCCGCGGCGCCGTTCCATAGCTCAATCAGCTGCGTCGGAAGTGTCATGGGGTCGAACGGTTTCGTCACAACCCCCAGTACCCCATCTTGGAGAAGGCGCTCCTGCAGATCGGTTTCGGATTTGGCCGTCATGTAAATGACGGGGAGGCTCTCGAAGCGCGCGATACTTCTGACCCGCTTCAAGAATGTCGGCCCATCCACATGAGGCATCATGACGTCTAACAGAATTAAATCTGGCGAGACCTGGTCCAGGGTCGCAAATGCGTGATCTGCTGAACGGCTCTGGAGGACCTCAAATCCTCCAACCAACTCGAGTGACATCTTCGTAATGTCCAAGATGTCTTCGTCGTCGTCTACGTGCAAAATCGATTTGAGTTCTTTCATGCTACCGCCCCAACTATTTGTATCTTTTGGAGTGCAACTTACACGCTTCGGTTGTTGTTCCACACCCTACTAGAAATTTTCTGCGTGACGTCAAATTGTATCTGCGACTTCGCCAAGAAATTAGGCTGCGACCGCTTTACCACAATCCACGACGCCTGGCAGCGTCACCACGAATGTACTTCCAACGTCGATTTCGCTTTCGGCCGTGATCGTGCCCCCGTGCAGGTCGACGAGGCTTTTGCAGATCGCGAGACCGAGACCCGTGCCGCCGTATTTTCGGGTTGTGGACGCATCAACCTGTTCAAAACGCTCGAATATCGACTTCATCCGATCAGTCGGCACGCCCGGCCCGGTATCCTGCACGCTGAGGCGGACGCTCCCAAGGGACTGCGCAAGGCTCACTTTCACGGAGCCTTCGTCTGTGAATTTGAGCGCGTTTGAAACGAGATTGATCATGATCTGACGCACGCGCAATTCATCCGCCGAGATAAGGCAAGGTGCACCAGAATATGTGAGGGTCAGGCCCTTTCCTCGAGCCTTCTCCTGCATTTCAGCGGTCAGACGCTGGATCAGAGCATCGAGATCGACGGTGGTTTTGTGAAGCTCGACCTTGTTTGTGCTGAGCTTGGACCAGTCGAGGACCGAATTGATAAGTGAAAGCAGATGCTGGCCAGAGTGATCGGACTTCTCGGCCTGACGCTTGATGTCGCTGGCGAATGCCTCGAACTTCTCCAGTGCATCGGCATTCGCGCCGATGGCTTGCCGCACCTTTCCGTAGCTTGGAAGCAGCGTGACGTTTCTCAGAAACGCAACATAGCCAAGAATGATCGAGAGAGGCGTTCTCAATTCGTGGCTCATATTGTTGAGGAAATCGGTTTTCGCCTCCGATGCCTGTTCTGCTGCAAAGATCGCCGTCTTCAATTCCGAAACATCCACGCGGAAGCCAACAGTAAATCCATCGCTCGTTTTGGATTCAGAGACCTTGAGCCAACGTCCATCGGGCAGACGCTGCTCGGTCGGCTCTTTGGGGTCCGCGTGAAGCGCGAGCCGCTCTGCGATCCATGCCTCCTCGTTGCCGATCGCATCGAGATACTGGCCGCGCGCAACGCCTTCTCGAATGATGTGCTCAAACGTATTGCCAGGCACAAAGAGATCCGAGGAATGCGCATAGTACTGGCGGTATTTCTCATTGCAGAGAAGCAGCCTGTCGTCTTCGTCATAGACCACAAAGCCATCTTCGAGGGACTCGATCGCTGCCACGAGCTGCCGCCGGGCATTTGCGCGATCCACGATCAGGCGACGGGCGTAGTTCACGCCCGTGTAGCCAATGACCATCAGGCAGATCACAATGGTGAGGATCGCGCTTCTTTGCGGAGAAACCGTGGTCCAGCCAGTGGCCGGCGCCGCCCCTATCTCAATGAATGCCGTATCGTTCAAACGGATACGGCCGATCAGCGGCTCCTTTTGCCAGATGTCAGCGTTTCCGAAGAGCACGTCGCCCGGTTCCGTCGTGAAAGATCGCGCGCTGATCTCCGTCTGAATTGAGCCGTCGTTTATGCCCGCTTCGTCCAAGAATGCTTCGATATCGATGACGACTGAATAGACCTCGGGGCCGTAGGTCGCGTCGGCTGCGCGCAGGATGAGGCCGACGCCGCCCTGAACCAAGTTCACCGGGCCCTGAACGATCACCTCGTCGGAGGCCAACGCCGCTTCAACCCATTTCAGGAGATCCGGCCTCGTCGTGAAATCAAGGCCCAGCGCGGCCCGATTTGGCTCCAGCGGATAGACTTGGGTCACGATGTAGGGGTCAGACATCGCGACATTGACTATGCTCGTGTTGGTCTTGCTGAGAACGCCGGCCAGGGTTTCAAAGTTCTCGGTTTCATCGCCAGGACCAACCCCCATGAAAACCGCGAGATTTTGGGTGAGGGTTTCGTAAGCGCGCAGGCGCGTTTCGGCGTGGTCGACGATGTCCTCCACACTGTCACGGTAACGATCGACCTCGTTGAGCTGCGCGGAGCGAAGCGTCACCGACTCAAGCATCAGGACTGTCAGGCCGCCGACTGCAAGAATGAAAAGATAGACCATCGCCAACCGAAGCTGGTGATGGAGGGGCGGTCGGTGTGCCCACTTCCTATTGCTTAGCTTTTTCATTGGGGCCCCCGCTCCAGTTTACTGCCCTGAATGTGTTGGCATAGAGCCTATCCTTGGGTCTCAAGTTCTCGCTCCAACTCCGTGAGGAGATGTTCGAGCGCTTCGGCAACGGGAGGCGTCATGCGACGCCCACACTTAACTTCCGTTTCAATGTCCAGTGCGAGTGCACCAATGTTCGAGAAGCCCAGAGTTGGCGCCACGCCAGCGAGCTTGTGGCAATCGCGCTGCACGATCTCGAGGGCGTCAGGCGCCTCAGGGTTGCTCTGCAGCTCCACCGCCGCCGTTTCCAACCTGAGAATTCTGACCTCGAGGTTGCTGAAGAAGCGCTGGCGAATGGGCGCCAGCATCGCGTCGAGATCGGCGCGATTTGGAGCCTTCGATGATGCGGCGGGGAAATGATGTCTCATGCGATACGAAGCCCGTTCGAAGCAACCGCTGGCATGTCTTTCGCAGGCAAGCCAACCAGCTTCCCCTCAACTGCTGCATTTTCGATTGCCTCGTCGAGGAGTTCATCGGCACTGCTGAAAGAGAACAACCCGCGGCGCACAGGTGCACCGACCCGAAGTCGCGGCGCCACGTCTCCAACGGAGCGGTACCAATCCGCGAGCGTCGAAAGAGGAGGATCGAGGCGGTCTGCGAGCTCCTCCACACCGGTGTAGCGGCACCCGCGGGTGAAGACGACGAAGTCACCGTAGCCCGCATGGGCAATGAGCGTCTGCTCGTTCTTGAACGTCTCCGCGATGATCTCCGCCACATCCAGCAGCATATCAGGGTAGGCTTCCGGGCCGCGATTGGCGTGGATGTCCTCGGCATTGTCGACACGAATACCGATCGCGGACCATGCCATGAGGTGAGCCGCGTTGAGCTTGAGCAGATAGTTCTGCATGGCCAGATACGTGATCGTGCGCGGGGCTTCCGTGAGTGGGAGTGGCACAGAAATGTCGAAGGCCGCCGGCGCGCCAAACTGGCGCTCAGTGCTCTTCGCGGTGAGTTGATCGACCATCTGCATGCGGCCGCGCAACGTGCGGCGATCAATGGGCTTTGTCAGATAGTCCGTCGCGCCGACGCTGAAGGCACGATCAATGCTGCCCATGTCGGCGCGAACGGTGATCATGATGATCGGCGTATGAGCGCTCGCCGGATTTTGGCGAAGCATGTTGCAGAGCGCGACCCCGTCCGTTTCCGGCATGTCGATGTCGAGCAAAAAGCAGTCAAACGGCGCTTCACCGCCTTGCACAAGCGTCATCGCGTCCGCAGCAGACGAGACTTGCGTGACGTCATGGTAGCCAAGGGCCCCAAGCTCGGCCGCGATCACATCGAGGAAAATCGGGTCATCATCGACGGACAGAATTCTCATTGTGCTACCCACTCGCAGTCTAGGCGACGCTATTGTTTCTGGTTTGCAGTCAATCAATCGCCGGAATGTGGCTTTAATCAGACCGATTTGAGGAAAATCCGATCTTTTAGACCTCTGAAATCACTCATCTTTTACGGGAGCGCGGGCACGGCGCGCCTTATTCGCAGGATGAAACACCAGCAATCTTGGGTTGTGCACAGCTCAGATGATCTCTTCGGAGACGGCGAGGATCGCGGCAACTTTGCGGACACCGGGCCGCTTACATCCACTGGGGTCTCTTCGTATCTGCGGGCCAAGGGCCATGTCGCTGCGGACGTCTCCGGAAGAAAACTCAGAGCACGGAAGGCTCAAAAGACCTTGGGAGCGCAGCGCCGGGTGGTGGCCAACAGCTTCCCGCGTGACACGAGGCAATCACCCGTAAGTCAGCTCATTTTTCGGCATGCACGCAGGCCGCCGGCTGTGTAGGGAGCTCGGGTCCTCACCGGCATACCCACAGGTTCTCCATGCGCACCTATCCTCCGGAACGAATTGTCTGCCTGACCGAAGAAACCGTGGAGACGCTGTATCTTCTGGGAGAAGAGGATCGGATCGTCGGGGTCACGTGCTACGCGGTGCGGCCCAAGCGCGTGCGCAAGGAGAAGCCGAGAGTGTCGGCATTCACCTCGGCGGACATCCCGAAAATCCTCGCCCTGTCGCCGGACCTCGTCCTCACATTCTCAGATCTGCAAGCGGACATCGCCGCGGAGCTCATCCGCTCCGGCATCTCTGTGATGGCCTATAATCAGAGAGACATCGCCGGAATTCTCACGATGATCCGGCACCTCGGCGCGACCGTTGGCCAGAAAGAGAAGGCCGATGAACTGGCCATGAGCTACGAGGCACGCCTTGCGCGGGTTGCGGCGCTTTCCGCTGGGAGACCAAAACCGCGCGTCTACTTCGAGGAATGGGATGAGCCCCTGATCTCGGGCATCCGCTGGGTCAGCGAACTCGTCGCGATAGCGGGCGGTGAAGAGGTTTTCCCTGACGCCGCGCAAAAGCCAGGCGCGCTCGACCGGGTTGTCACGGAGGCAGAAGTCATCGCCGCGGCGCCTGACGTTATTTTTGCATCCTGGTGCGGGAAAAAGGTGAGACCAGAGAAGATAGCGGCGCGTAGTGGATGGGACGCGATACCAGCCGTCCGCCACGGACGCATCCACGAGATCAAGTCTCCCCTCATCCTTCAGCCCGGCCCGGCGGCTTTGACAGACGGCCTCGACGCGATCATCGAGGCGGTAAGCTGCTGGCAATCCGAGCAGGGCTAGGGCTGGTCCCTCGCGCCGTGCAAGATCGAGAAAGCTGGGTTTCTCCCACGTCGCTCATTGACCACGTAATGAAAGTGCTCTTTGCTCCGGCCTGATGGTTCTCTTGGGCCAAAGGCCCGTGAGATGAAAAGGGAACACGGTGAGGCGTAGCCAGTAGGCACCAAATCCGTGACTGCCCCCGCAACTGTGAGCGGTGAGTGACCTCGACAAGCGCCACTGGAGTAAAATCTGGGAAGGCTCGAGGAAACAAGGACCCGCAAGTCAGGAGACCTGCCATCACCTGCGCCTTAATGCGCGCGGGCATTTCAACTCGATGCAGGCGGGGCGCCTGACAAGGAGAGAAAGATGGCAAAGCGGCTTTTCCCGCGACACCACAGTTCTGTTTTGCGCGCCCGCCTCGGTGGCGGAGGGCCAAATGGGACATCGAATTTCAATCTGCACGTCATGCCGACACAAGGGGACGCCCTGCCGCCCTGGCTTTGAGCTGATCACGCGCCTGAAGGCCGCGCTTGACGCAGCGGGCCATGCGCTTCCTCACGACTTCGAGGTGTCTGGCGTGGCCTGCATGGCTGGCTGTGATCGCCCGTGCACGGTCGCCTTTCACGGGACAAAGAAGGCCACCTACCTTTTCGGGGACATCGACCCGGCCACGGATATCGAAGACCTTGTCAGCTTTGCTGAACAGTACGCCTATCTCCACGATGGGTGGTGCTCGTCTGTCGACCGTCCGGGAAAGCTCAGGAAGACCACGCTGGCCCGTGTCCCAGCCGCGATCTGGGCACTCGACGACACGGAAGCGCAGGCGTCGTGACAGCCGAGGCGCTCTCTGCCCGTGACCTCAGCTGGTCACCTCGGCGCGGATCCCCGGCGCTTCTTCAGCCGATGAGCTTTGACCTTCCCGCAGGACGCGTTCTTGCGGTTGTGGGGCCTAACGGGGCCGGCAAAACCACCCTTCTGCGGCTCCTCTATCGCTTTCACCGCCCCACGACCGGACACGTCCTCATCGGGGGCAACGACATCTGGTCGATGTCCGCGAGAATGGCCGCGCAACGGGTGGCCGCCGTCCTCCAGGAACAGCCGAGCGACTTCGCCCTCACCGTCGGAGAAATCGTAGCCTTGGGGCGGACGCCCCATCGCAGGGGGTTTGCCGGCACCACGGGCTCGAACGATCTCGAGATCATCGATCGCGTTCTCGAGCAGATGGACCTCCGCGGGCTCGCCGATCGCCATTTGGGAAGCCTCTCCGGCGGCGAGCGTCAGCGGGTCATGGTGGCCCGGGCACTGGCGCAAGAGCCTCGGCTGCTCATCCTCGATGAGCCCACCAATCATCTCGACATTCGCCACCAGCTCGAGGTCCTCGAACTGATCAAGGATCTTCCCATCACCATCGTGACGTCGCTCCATGACCTTAACCTCGCAGCCGGCATCTGCGACGTCGTGCTCTTGCTGCAGTCCGGAAGGTCTATCGCCTTTGGTCCGCCCGCCGATGTCCTCACCGAACATGCCGTCTCCGGCGCATTCAATGTGATCGCCCAGCGCGAACAGCTTTCGCGAAGCCAGGCTGATCATCTCACTTTTCATCTTCACCCAAAAGGAACGCACCGATGAAGAAGACTATCCTTACATCCTTTTCCCTCGCAATGGCCGCCAGCGCGGTTTCCGCAGGCACAACCGTGCAGAGCTGCAATCGCGCTGTCACGTTCGACGCGCCGCCTGAGCGCGCAATCTCCAATGATGTGAACCTCACCGAGATGATGCTCGTCCTGGGCCTGGCGGATCGAATGGTGGGCTACACGGGCATCTCTGGCTGGAAGACCCTCGACGAAGAAATGCGCGCGGGCGTCGAAGAGCTCCCCGAGCTTTCTGCCAAGTACCCGTCCAAGGAAGTGCTCGTCGGGGCCGACGCGGACTTCTTCTTTGCCGGCTGGAACTACGGAATGAAGGTGGGCGGCGAGGTCACGCCGGAGACCTTGGCGCCGTTCGGCATCGACGTCTACGAACTGACGGAGTCCTGCACCCATATCATGGAGAAGGACAAGGCCAGCATGGACGACATGTATGCCGACCTGATGAACCTCGGCCGCATCTTCGGCGTCGAAGACCGGGCTGAAGATCTCGTCGCCGGCTACAAGGCCGAACTCGCCGCGTTCAAAGAAGGTCTCGAGACCGGTGAACCGCTCCGCGTGTTCGTCTACGACAGCGGGGAGGACACACCCTTCACTGCAGGTCGCTATGCGATGCCGACAGCGCTCATCGAGGCAGCGGGCGGGGTCAACATCATGGATGACTTCGACAAGAGCTGGGCGACGGTCACTTGGGAAGAAGTCGTAGAGCGCAATCCGGAGGTCGTCATGATCGTGAACTACGGCGATGTGACCGCCGCGCAAAAGCGCGAGTTCATGATGTCAAATCCCGCTTTCGCAGAGCTCGACGCGGTGAAGAACGATCGTTTCGTGACCCTTGAATACGTGGAAGCCACACCCGGGCCGCGGAACATTCAAGCGATCAAGACGCTCGCGGACGCGTTCTGGTCCGAGTGAGACCATGAGCGAGACCACGACATCCCCATCGACCGCACGTCGCCTGTCTGGCGTTCATGCCTACACCCTGGGCGGTGTGGCACTGCTCGTGGTCTCGCTCTCCCTTGCCATTTCGGTCGGGGCTGTTCCGGTTCCTCTCGGGACGGTCTGGGGCGTTTTCCTGAACAAGGTCGCACCCGGCACCATCGAACAAACATGGTCGCAGGGACGCGAAGCCATTGTTTGGGAGATCAGGTTTCCGCGCGGACTTTTGGCCATGATGGTTGGCGCGGGTCTCGCGATGGTCGGAGCGAGCCTCCAAGCCGTCACGCGCAACCCGCTCGCCGATCCTCATCTCCTCGGGATCTCTTCGGGCGGGGCATTCGGCGCGATCCTCGCGCTTCTTCACACCGGTCTTTTCCTTGGGCTTCTGACCGTTCCCCTCCTGGCCTTTGTCGGGGCGCTGGGCGCGACGGCGATTGTCCTGGGCGTTTCACGATTGGCGAACGCGACGAGCGCGGATCGGCTCGTTCTCGCTGGCGTCGCGGTATCCTTCATCATCATGGCAGCGGCCAACGTGCTGATCTTTCTCGGCGATCCTCGTGCAACACACGTCGTCGTTTTCTGGATGCTCGGCGGGCTTGGTCTAGCGCAATGGAGTCAGTTCATTTACCCGCTGGTCGTCCTTGGCGTCTGCGCCGCTTGGCTCTTGGCGAAGTCGGCAGAACTCAACGCAATGACAGTCGGTGATGAGACTGCGTCGACGCTTGGGATCCCCGTCGCGCGTTTTCGGCTCTCCGTGTTCGTGGCAGGGGCGCTGATAACAGGTGTCATGGTCGCGTTCTCCGGCATCATCGGGTTTGTCGGGCTCATGGTTCCCCATGTGGCCCGCATGATCGTGGGGGGAGACTACCGACGCGTTCTGCCGGCCTCAGCGCTGCTGGGCGCCGTTTTCCTTCTCTGGGCAGATATCTGCGCGCGTACCGTCATGGCGCCGGAAGACATGCCCATCGGTATCGTCACAGGTCTTGTGGGCGGTATTTTCTTCGTCTGGCTGCTAAGCCGGCAGCGCGCTGGCTAGCCATGGGCCGGTAGACAATCCCCCCTGCTCGCCCCGAGGGACGCTCATAGCTTCAGCATAAACCTCACGGCCCTGACGGATCGTGCGCGACCAAGCTCCAGGAGATGCGCGTCACTTCAAACCGGGGTCCTGATCACGCAGCAGGTTCTTTTGGACTTTTCCCATCGCGTTGCGCGGAAGTTCAGTCAGCACGCGGTACGCGCGGGGATGTTTGAACCTTGCCAGCTTTTCTCGCGCGATTGCTTCTACCTCATCGAGGTCTGGGACCTTGTCAGCCTCGGGCACCAGCGCCGCGACGACACTCTCGCCAAAATCGGGATGCGCCACGCCGTAAACCGCGCTTTCCGAAATCCCATCGATTCCGTTGAGGACATCTTCGACTTCCTTGGGATAGATGTTGAAGCCACCGGCGATGATGAGGTCCTTGGCGCGCCCGACGATGCTGATCCGTCCATCGGGCTCGGACGTTGCCAGATCACCTGTGATGAAGAACCCGTCTTGTCGCAGCTCTTCCGCGGTCTTCTCCGGCATCTTCCAATAGCCTTGGAACACGTTGTCTCCGCGGACTTCGATCACCCCGATCTCGCCTGCCGAGACCTCCTTCTTTTCTTCCAGATCAGTGATGCGCACCTCAACGTTCGGCAGAGGATAGCCAACGGTCCCGGCGCGGCGATCGCCTTGATAGGGATTGGAGGTGATCATGTTGGTCTCGGTCATGCCGTACCGCTCGAGGATGCGGTGACCGGTCCGCGCTTCGAATTCCGCGTGGGTTTCGGCAAGCAGAGGTGCGGAGCCCGAAATGAACAAGCGCATCGCAGATGTGAGGTCGCGGGTGAAACGCGGGTCCGCGAGAAGGCGCGTGTAGAAGGTGGGGACGCCCATGAGCAGGGTTCCTCCGGGAAGCTCTTCGAGCAAGAGATCCACATCGAACTGCTTCATGAGACGGACCTCGGCACCAGCCAACAGCGCCGTGTTCAGGGCGACGAACAGGCCGTGCGTATGGAATATGGGCAGTGCGTGAAGGAGACGGTCGGCATCGGTGATGTGCCAGAGCTCGGTCAACGTCCGCGCATTTGAAAGAAGGTTCCGATGGGAGAGCATTGCGCCCTTCGACCGCCCTGTCGTGCCAGACGTATAGAGCAGGGCCGCGAGATCCGCGTCCTCCCGCGGGAGTGTCGCGAAGCTCCGGGGCATCGCATCGGCCCAATCGCTCAATGTGCCGCCGGCCTCGGACAGCGTGAGTACACTCGCCTGCGTCCCGCGAGAGAGGCTTTGCCACTCCGTCTCTTGAGCCGCGTCACACACGATGAGCTTTGGCTCTGCGTTCTCAACGAAATACGCCAGCTCTGCCTCGGTATAGGCAGAGTTCAACGGGAGATAGACAGCGCCCGCCTGAACGGTCCCCGCGTAGAGCGCGAGCGTGTCGGCGAGCTTCGGGGCATGGACCAGAACCCGGTCGCCCGGGCCAACGCCGCAGGAGACCAAAACCTGCGCCATCTGCGCTCCGCGCGCGACGAAGTCGCCGTAGGAGATAGAATGCCCGTTATCGAGCGTCAGGAACGGACGTTCGCTCCTTTCATGAGGGGCGAAAAGCGCGTCGTAGAGGCTGTTGGTCACGTGAAGCCACCCGAAAAAACTGGTTTTGAGCAGAGTTAACGCATCAAGGGCAGTCTCGGAATGCCATGGCGCGCTCGTGGGTGCCATGGCCATGCTGGGCGTCGGCTGTGCCCCCCGCCTGCCAAGGGCTGGCAGGGGGACCATCTTCTAGGGGATTAGGATCCCAAAGCTTGGGACAGCGTCATGGCGTTGTGGCGCATCATGTCGACATAGGTCCCGGCTGGGCCATCCGTGTCAGAGAGAGCATCGGAATAAAGCGTCCCGCCGATGCTAGCGCCGGTCTCGTTGGCGATCTGCTCGATGAGCCGGTTGTCCGTGATCGTTTCGACGAAGACGGCCGAAATCCCCTCCTCCCGGATCTGAGTGATGAGCTCTGCAACATCGGCGGCGGATGCTTCGCTCTCCGTGCTCAAGCCCTGTGGCGCTTCGAATGTCATGCCATAGTGAGCTGCCAGATAGCCAAACGCATCGTGGGAGGTGACAACTGTCCGGCGGCTTTCCGGGATGGATGCCATCATCACATCGATCTCGGCCTCGAGCGCTTCGAGCTCCGCCACATAAGATGCGCGGTTTTGATAGTAGCTGGCCGCGTTCTCTGGGTCGGCCTGCGCAAGGCCGGCGGTGATATTGTCGACGTAGACGATCGCATTGTCGATTGTCAGCCAGGCATGGGGATCAAAGGCGCCATGGTCATGACCGGCATGGTCATGGTCGTGATCGTCATGCTCCTCCATGGAAGCCTGCTCGCCTTCATGATCATGGTCGTGATCGTCCCCGTGATCATGGTCATGATCCTCGGCAGACGCGGTCTCTTCACCATGGTCGTGATCATGATCATGGTCCTCGGCAGATGCGGTTTCTTCTCCGTGGTCGTGATCGTGGTCATGGTCATGATCTTCATCGGAGGCATGCTCTTCATGATCGCCGTGATCATCATGTTCGTCGGAGAACTCGATCGCGTCGATGCCAACGGTTGCCACGACGAGGTCGCCATCGAAGGATGCTGCCTCTGCCAGACGCTCCAACCATCCTTCGAACTCAAGCCCGTTCATGAAGAGAACATCGGCGCCAGCCACAGCAGAGGCTGCTTGCGGCGTCGGCTGGTAGACGTGGGCATCTCCATCCGGCCCGACGAGCGTGGTCAATGCGATGTGCTCACCACCGATGCGCGCGACCATGTCCCCAAGAATGGAGAAGGTTGCAATGACCGGGATCGGTTCGTCTGCCGATGCAACGCTCGGCGCGAGAAGTGATGCCGCCACGAGGGCGGTTGCGGATTTCAGAAGCGAGCGACGAGTGGACATGAATTCTCCTCAGGTTTCGTAGTGACGGCGCGGAAGAAGCCGGGGGATGACGCCCCCCACGGGACCCACAAAAAGCGAGACCCCATAGATGACCCCCGCGACGAGAATGATCGCGGGGCCGGAAGGGAGGCTGTAGTGGTAAGACAAGAGAAGACCTGTGGCGCTGGAAAGGATAGCGACCAGAACCGAGACCCCCATGAGGCCCCCGATGCTGGGTGTCCAGAAGCGTGCGGCGGCGGCTGGTAGGATCAGGATGCCCACGGCCATGAGTGTCCCCAGGGCATGGAAACCGCCGACGAGGTTCATCACGACGAGGGTCAGGAAGATGAAGTGGGTCACTGCGCTCATGCCACTCACCGAGCGAAGGAACTGCGGGTCCGCACATTCCAGGACAAGCGGGCGAAAGATAACCGCAAGCATCAGCAATGAGATGCTTGCGATGCTGCACAGCAAGATCAGGGCCGCATCGTCGAGCGCGAGCACGGTGCCGAAGAGCACATGCATGAGGTCAACATTACTGCCGCGCGTCGAAACGATGAGAACACCTATCGCGAGAGAAATGAGGTAGAAGGCCGCTAGGCTGGCATCTTCCTTGATCGCGGTCATGCGGCTCACGACCCCGGATGCAATCGCGACAAGCATACCGGCGATGAGCCCGCCAATCGTCATGGCTCCAAGGGACAATCCGGAAATCAGAAAGCCGACCGCCGCGCCGGGCAGGATGGCGTGCGCCATGGCGTCCCCCGTCAAGCTCATGCGTCTGAGCATGAGAAAGACGCCAACGGGGGTCGCCCCGACCGAAATCGCGATGCAGCCCAGCAACGCGCGGCGCATGAACCCGAACTCCGCGAACGGCGCTATGATCGCATCGTAGATCACGCCGCGGTCTTCGTGCAGATCTCGGGGCGGTCGTCCACAGCCTCGCAAAGCACGCGCGCGCGGCGATGGTTCTCAACGGTCATGACATCGCGTGTCGGTCCATGCGCGACCAGTTCTCGCGCGAGAAGCATCGTTTCCGGGAAGTGTGAGCGAACGATCTCATGGTCATGGAGCACGGCCATGACGGTGCGTCCCTCCCCGTGCCAGCCGCGGACGACCGAAATGAGATCTGTCATGGTCCGGGCGTCGATCGCGGAAAAGGGCTCGTCGAGGAGCACGAGCTTCGCGTCTTGCAGAAGTAAGCGGGCGAAGAGCGCGCGCTGCATTTGCCCTCCGGAGAGGGTATCGATTGACCGGCCCTCCAAGCCCGTTAGCCCCACGACTGCCACGGCTTCTTCTATCTTTGCTCTATGGCGGCGAGTGAGCCAGCCGAACGCCCCGACCTCGTGCCAGAGGCCCATCGCCACGAGGTCCATGACGGACAGAGGAAAGCTCCGGTCGATCTCGGATTGCTGCGGGAGATACGCCACCTCATCGCGTTTGATCCCACGAAAGCTGACCCGCCCTTCGAGCGGGACCAGCGCTCCGGTCAAACCCTTGAGAAGGGTAGACTTTCCCGCGCCATTCGGCCCCACGATCGCGGTGAGGCTGCCGTCTTTGATCTCTGCATCGAGATGATGCACAGCCGGGTGGCGGTTATAGCCGAGTGTCAGGTCGTCGAACGCAAGCGCGGTCATTGGAACAGCTCCGCGACAGGGCCCGGCATCCCGGTGGCCCAGAAAAATCCGGCCCAAAGCAGAAGGATCACGGCCCCTGCCACGGCAAGTCTACTGCCCGCTCCGGCGAGGAGAAGGCCCGGCCACCGATGGGAACCCTTCATTGCGTGGCGTCCTCCGGGGAGCAATCCGCGCAAGTACCGTGGACTTCCACCACGTGCCGCTTTGCAGAAAACCCTTTGCTTCCAATTGCTTCCGCCATAGTAGCTAGCAACTCAGGAGCCACGGTTTCTTCCACTGAGCCACAATCATCACAGATGGAAATGATGGCCTCGTGCCCGGCCTCTTCGCATTGACAGGGAATGTAGGCATTCAAGGACTCGAGGCGGTGGATCAGGGACTTCTCGGTGAGAGCGGCGAGCACCCGATAAACGGTTGTCGGCGCCATTTTCGGCGTCGTTGACCGCAATTCTGCAAGGATGTCGTAGGCCGACAGCGGGCCATCCGCGCTGCGGAGCGCGTTCAAGACCTCTGCCTGCAGAGCCTCTCCACGTTTACCCATGTCGTTCCGCCTTCAAGGTGACATCGGATGTTATACCATTACATTTTTCGAATGCCAGTGGAACACTCCGCTTTTCTTTCGTCTCTCCGCGCGCGTAGCGATGAAAACGGGGCATGTTCAACAAAGCAAACCTGCGCCTTGCCGTCATCTCGGCCACCTCGCTGCTCCGGGTTTCCGCTTGCGACGCCGATGGAAAGCCCTAGGGTCCCGCGGCAGAAGAAGGTGCAGGCCCTGTACCGCTTCAAAGACGACGAACGTTAGGGAGGACGAAGAATGTTCGGACATATCAAGGCGACTGCTGCCACGCTCACAGCTGCACTCACCGCCACGGCGGCATTCGCCGATGGTCACGTGGATCGCACCGGCTGGCCTGAAAGCTTCACCGTCGGGACCGCCTCGCAAGGCGGCACTTATTTCGCTTACGGCTCCGGCTGGGCAAATCTCGTGGCAGAAGAGCTTGGACTTTCTGGCGGCGGCGAGGTCACCGGGGGCCCGATGCAGAACATGGCGCTCGTCCACACGGGCGAAGCACAGTTCGGCATGACGACGATGGGCCCCGCGGCAGAGTCCCTTCAGGGCACCAACCCGATCGCCCCAGGCCTGCAGATGAACAACGCCTGCGCGATGTTCCCGATGTACCAGACACCCTTCTCGGTGACGGCTCTCTCATCTTCGGGCATCACCTCTATCGCCGACATCCCGGACGGCGCGCGCATCGGCTTCGGTCCGGCGGGCTCCACCTCCGACACCTACTTCCCGCGCATGATGGAAGAGCTCGGCGTCAACTTTGACCGCCGCAACGGTGGCTGGACAGACCTCGGCGGACAGCTGCAGGACGGTCTGCTCGATGTGATCGCGTTTGCCGCCGGTGTTCCGGTTCCGGCCGTGAGCCAGCTCGAAGTGCAAACCGATGTGAACATCATCGAGTTCACCGAGGACGAGCAGGCGACGATCCTTGGCGCATTCCCGGTGTCGCAGTTCAATATCGCCGCGGACACGTACACGACCCTCGAGAGCGACGCCCGTTCGGTCTCCATGTGGAACTTTGCCATCGCGAACTGCGACCTGCCCGAAAGCTTCGTTGAGGCAGTCGTGGATACGGTGATGTCCGATAACGAGCGCATGGTGAACATTCACAAGGCCGCGCGCTCCACCCTGCCCGAGAACTGGGACAAGAACGGCGTCCTCATGTGGCACCCCGGTGCCGCCAAGTGGTTCACCGAAAATGCCGGTGCGACGATCGATGCAAGCATGATCTTCGGCGGCTAAGACTGGCTCTTTCCAGTTGAAGGGTTAAACATGGGTCCGCGCTTCCTCGGGAGCGCGGACTTTTCATTCGACGCGGGAGAAACCCGCGCGAGATGACCGAAAGGGCGCTGAACGATAGCGCGCAGGGGGGACATATGGCCGACAAAAGCGCTCAGTTGAACGATCTCGATGAGGAAGAGGCGCTTATCGCGGATGGCGTGGATGAAGAGCCTGTCGAAGGCAATCGACGGCTCTTCGATGGCACCTCCCTTATTCTCGTCACCAGCCTCGCGACCATCTACGCGGCCTTCCACATGCTCGCGCTCAACGGCGTATCGATTTCGAACCTCACGGGTGTCGAGATCGGCTTCTTGCCTCAGTTCCCACTGGAAACCTGGAATTTCCGCATCATCCACGTGGCCGGGGCCCTGGCGCTCGGATTTTTGATATTCTCGGCACGCCGGTTCGGCGACGAGGCAAAACCCTCTCCAAGCTTCGTGACCTATGCCTCTGCGCTTTGCGTCATTCCCGCTGTCGTCGCGGGTGTCACGGCCATCGGCTTTGCCAACACGATCGCATCCGGAACGCTCCCCGAGATGGGCGGGCTGACGACGTGGGCCGCTTTTCCCGGCACCGAGATCTATCAGACCGAAGTCAGATGGTTCGGCATCCCGCTCCTGATTGCCACTTTCGGCGCGTTGGTCCTCGGCTGGTTCGAACGACGGGAGCGCAGCCAGTTTGCGGCGTCTGATGCGGTCCTTGCCTTGTGCGGAATCGTGGTGGCTCTCTACCTCGTCGCGATCTACGGAACCGCCGCGCGCAACGCGGTGGGCACACCTTTCGTGCCAATCGGCATCGCGTTCGCCGCCACCGCAGGGTCCGCCTTGATCCTCGAGCTGACACGCAGAGTCGCAGGCCTTGCCCTCGTCATCATCACAGCGGTCTTTCTCCTCTACACCTTCACCGCGCACCTGCTTCCCGGCATTCTGGCGGTCCAAAGCCCCTACAGCTGGCAGCGCTTCTTTGGGCACGTGTATTCCGACGCGGGCATCCTCGGGCCGACGACGGCGGTGTCCTCCACCTACATCATCTTGTTCATTATCTTCGCCGCGTTTCTGCAGGCCTCGAAGGTGGGTGACTACTTCGTCAACTTCGCCTTCGCCGCGGCAGGACGCGCGCGCGGCGGCCCGGCCAAGGTGGCGATCTTTGCCTCGGGCCTCATGGGCATGATCAACGGAACGTCCGCAGGCAACGTCGTGGCCACCGGCTCGCTCACCATCCCGCTCATGAAAAAGGTGGGCTATCACAAGAAGACCGCCGGCGCCGTGGAAGCCGCCGCCTCCACTGGTGGCCAGATCATGCCGCCGATCATGGGCGCGGGCGCCTTCATCATGGCCGAGATCACCGGCATTCCCTACCAGGAGATCGCGATCGCGGCGATCATCCCGGCCGTGCTCTACTTCGTCTCCGTCTACTTCATGGTCGACTTCGAGGCCGCCAAGCTCGGCATGCGCGGTATGCGCGAGGACGAGCTGCCGAAGCTCAACAAGATGCTGCGGCAGGTCTACCTCTTCGTGCCAATCATCATCCTGATCTACGCGCTTTTTCTGGGCTACTCGGTCATTCGTGCTGGCACGTTGGCAACCGTGGCTGCGGCTGTTGTCAGCTGGCTCACGCCCCATCGCATGGGACTGAAATCCATACTGAAGGCGTTCGAACTCGCTGGCGTCATGTCGATCCAGATCATCGCGGTCTGCGCCTGCGCTGGCATCATCGTCGGCGTCATCTCCCTCACAGGCGTGGGCGCACGGTTCTCCGCCGTACTGCTCGATCTGGCGGCCACGTCGCAGCTTCTGGCGCTCTTCTTTGCCATGTGCATCGCGATCCTTCTCGGCATGGGGATGCCCACGACAGCTGCCTATGCTGTGGCTGCGTCGGTTGTCGCACCGGGCCTCGTACAGCTCGGCATCCCCCAACTCACCGCGCATTTCTTCGTCTTCTACTTCGCGGTGCTATCGGCCATCACACCGCCCGTGGCTCTTGCGAGCTATGCCGCGGCAGGCATCTCCGGCGCAAACCCGATGGAGACGTCGGTGACCTCATTCAAGATCGGCATTGCGGCCTTCATCGTCCCCTTCATGTTCTTCTACAACGGCGCCCTTCTCATGGACGGCCAAACAGTGGAAATCCTGCGCGCTGCCGTGACTGCGATCATCGGGGTGTTCTTCCTCAGCTCCGGCGTCCAAGGGTGGTTCTTCGGCGGACGCTCGGCATGGTTCATTCGACTGGGCGTTATCGTTGCTGCGCTCTTCATGATCGAGGGCGGCCTCGTCACGGATCTGATCGGAGTTGGAACCGCCGCGGCGATGCTGGCCATACAGCGTGTGTTCCGCCCCGATCCTACTGCACCTATCCGCGTGCGAGGGGCCGACTGAGCAGAACCTTCATGCGCGGCATATAGATGACGATCGTCAGCCGTCGAAGCGCCCCTGCTCCACGTTCTTGTGCAAGTGCGCCGCCGGGAAGACGCGACCGTTCATGACACCCCACACGCCGGCAGGGAGAATCTGGGCGGCGACGACAGCGCCGCCGAGGTTGAACTCGCCATCCGAGGAGAAGAGCGAGAACGGCCTCATGGCTCCTGTGAGCACGATGGTTTTTTCGCCGGTCCCCTGCCCTTCGAGATACCGAGCTGTGTCCTCCATTGTCCCTGTTCCATGGGTGATGACGACACTGTCCTCGGTGCAGGCCTGCACCGCGTTCGAGATCGTGGCGCGATCCGCATCCTCGAAATGCAGGCTGTCTTTCAGCATCAGCACCTCCACGACGGGGAAGTGGCAGCGTCCGACGCGCAGCATCTCGGGAATGTGCGTCGCCCCATCGGGCGAAAAGCCAAGCGCTTCGGTCCGCGTGTCGTGGATCTTGTCGATTGTGCCGCCGGTGACGAAGATGCGAACGTCTCTCAAGTCGCGTCTCGATCCATGATCCATTGCACCTCGGGCGCCGCGACAAAGCGCCATTTTCGAAGCGGCCCAGCCATGACGTTCAGGTAGTACATTTCAAAGCCGTAGGGCGCACCACAGGGGTGGTGGCCGCGTGGCACGAGAACCACGTCGCCATCCTTCACGGCCATCGTTTCATCCAAGGTGCCGTCATCGGTGTAGACCCGCTGGATCCCGAAACCGGTATTGGGATTGAGCCTGTGGTAATAGGTCTCTTCGAGGTAGGTAATGCGCGGGTAGTCATCCTCGTCGTGGCGATGGGAGGGATAAGATGACCAATGGCCCGCTGGGGTGAATACTTCTGTCACCAGCAGGCTATCCGCCACGTCCTCGGCTTCCATGGCGATGTTGTTGATGTAGCGTGTGTTCGTCCCCTTGCCGCGCTCTGTGAGGCTGATGCCGGACGGGCCTATCCGCTGGGCGTCGTGCCCCCCGTGACCCGGCGCAGAGCACACGGCAATCGTGCAATCCGTCTCTGCACGCGCGGTCCAGTCCGTGCCATTCGGCAAATAAAGACTATGAGGCGGAGACTTCTCGAAGACGTCCATCCGGTCGCCCAGCACACCCCAATCCTGTCCCGCGCCTTGAAGGTGCGCCTTGCCCTCCACGAGCACGATGATGACTTCCCGCCCGCCCGTCGTATCCGACGCGCTGTCCCCTTCCCGCAGGCGATGCAAGGAGAACCCGACATAGCGCCAACCTGCACTTTCCGGCGTGATGCGGTGCACCTCGCCGCTCGTGCCGAACGGCTTTCGAAGCAGATTGGCCATGGGGATCGTCTCCTAGATTTCGGCGAGCGCCACGGGCTTCCCGGAACGGATGGACATCGTTGCTGCTTCGGCCATGGCCAGCGCCGAGATGCCTTCTTGAAGCGTCACAGGCACGGTGGTGCCGTCGGTGACCGCTGCCACGAAGGCTGACCACTCCGCAGCGTAAGAGGCCATGTAGCGTTCCAGGAAGAAGTAGGTGGGCTTCGCACTCATGATCCCCTCGGACGTGGACTTCACCAGGCGGTTCTCCTGCACATTCTCAACCTCGAGGAGCCCTTCCGAGCCCAGCAGTTCCACGCGCTGATCATATCCATACGCGGCGCGCCGGGAATTCCTGATCACCGCGATACGCCCGTCGTCATAGCTCAGGGTGACGACGGCGGTATCCACATCTCCTGCGTCGCCGATCTCTCGGTCCACGAGGGAACTCGCCGTCGCCATCACGGTGACCGGCGCCTCGCCCATGAGGAATTGAGACATGTCGAAGTCATGGATCATCATGTCTCGGAAGAGCCCCCCTGATACCTTGATGTAGGATACCGGCGGTGGCGCTGGATCGAAGGAGGTGATCGAGAGCAATTCCGGTTTGCCGATCTCCCCCGCCTCGAGCGCTGATTTCAGCTGCGCGAAGTTGACATCGAAGCGTCGGTTGAAGCCGATCATGACGGGCTGCCCCGAGCCCGCGATGGCCTCCTCGCAGGCTCGAGCCCGCGCGAGGCTGAGATCCACGGGCTTCTCACACAACACCGCCTTGCCAGCGGCCGTCGCCGCTTCGATGAGGTCGGAATGCGTGTCGGTCGACGTGGCGATCAGAACGGCGTCGATATCCGGGTCGCTGATGATTTCTTCAGTCGACCGGGAAGCGGCTTGATGCTCCGACGCCAGTCTATCCGCGACTTCAGGATGAAAATCAGAAATCGCCACGAGTTCCGACCCGACATGCCTCGTGATCGCAGCCGCATGTACCGCGCCGATCCGGCCTGCGCCCAAAAGCCCAACCCTAAGCATCAGAGAGCCCCTGACTCTAAGAAGGCCTGAGCCACTTCGACGAAGGACGCTTCCGAAGAGACCTGAACGTGCATGCTACCCCCCAATCATTGCTTCGAAGTAGGGGCACAAGGCGAGGTGCACATCAAGGGGGGCAGAAGAAGGAGCCCGCCGCGAGGACGGGCTCTAACAACGTCAGTAGTGCACAGAGAGTGCGTCCATCGGTGTCTTCTGCGGTGGGGCAAACTTGGTGAGGTCGATGCCCTCGACTGCTGTCTTATACTCATCGACCGTCGGCGTCCGCCCCAAGATGGCCGCGAGGACCACAACAGGCGTTGAAGCCAGGAGAGACTCCCCGAGTTTATCGGCAGAGTCTTCCACGACGCGCCCTTTGAAGAGGCGTGTGGACGTCGCGAGCACCGTGTCGCCCTTCCCTGCCTTCTCCTGGTTGCCCATGCACAGGTTACAGCCGGGCCGCTCCAGGTAGAGGATGTTCTCGTACTCTGTGCGCGCCTTTTGCTTGGGCGCGGCATCGTCGAATTCGAAGCCCGCATATTTCTGCAGGATCTCCCAATCGCCCTCTGCCTTCAGCTCGTCGATGATGTTGTAGGTCGGCGCGGCGACCACCAAAGGCGCCTCGAATTTTACGTCCCCATAGGCCGTCTCAAGGTTGCGCAGCATCTGTGCCACGATCTTCACGTCGCCCTTGTGGACCATGCAGGAGCCAACAAAGCCGAGGTCCACTTTCTTGTCGCGATAGAAGCTGATGGGGCGGATCGTATCGTGGGTGTAGCGCTTGGAGACATCGGCGTTCTGCACATCGGGATCTGCAATCATGGGCTCGTCGATCTTGTCGAGATCCACCACGACTTCGGCGAAGTACTTTGCATCCTCGTCGGGGCGAAGTGCGGGCTTCTCGCCCGATTTGATCTGCGCGATGCGGGCATCGGCAATGCCAATCAACTTCGCCAGCATGCCGCTTTCATGCTCCATGCCCTTGTCGATCATGATCTGGATGCGGGACTTGGCGAGTTCGAGCGAACCAATGAGTGTCTCGTCGTTTGAGATGCAAACCGAAGCCTTCGCTTTCATCTCGGCCGTCCAGTCGGTGAAAGTGAAGGCCTGATCGGCAAGCAACGTCCCGATATGGACCTCGATGACGCGGCCTTGGAAGACGTTGTCGCCATGCTGTTCGAGCATCTGCGCCTGCGTGGCATGAACCACATCCCGGAAATCCATGTGATCGGCCATTTGCCCGGTGAAGGTAACCTTCACGGATTCCGGGATCGGCATGGAAGCCTCCCCGGTCGCGAGCGCGAGCGCCACGGTCCCGGAATCCGCGCCAAACGCCACGCCTTTCGACATGCGCGTGTGGCTGTCGCCGCCTATGATGATCGCCCAATCGTCGACCGTGATGTCATTGAGCACCTTGTGGATCACGTCTGTCATCGCGTGATAGACGCCTTTCGGGTCCCGGCCGGTGACGAGGCCGAAATCGTTCATGAATTTCATCAGCCGCGGCGTGTTGGCCTGCGCCTTGAGGTCCCAGACCGAGGCCGTGTGGCAGCCGGACTGGTACGCACCGTCCACAAGAGGAGAGACCACGGTGGCAGCCATGGCCTCGAGTTCCTGCATGGTCATGAGCCCGGTCGTGTCCTGCGACCCCACGATGTTGACCTTCACCCGCACGTCCGATCCGGCATGAAGGACTTTGCCCGGCGTGATGCCCTGCGCATTGGCGTTGAAGATCTTCTCGACCGCCGTGAGGCCTTGCCCGGCGTGACTGATCTCTTTTGAGGCCGCGAATGCCGATTTCAGCTCCTGCCCCAGGGCCTCTGCCGCGAATGTCTGTAGCTTCTTGCCGAACACGATGGCGTAGGAGCCACCGGCCTTCATGAACTCCATCTTCTGAGGCGTGAAGGACGAGGACATGTCGACAAGCTCCTCCCCGTCTTCGGAGTAAAGCTTCTTGTCTTTCGTGTTGATCTTCAGAACGGTGCCGGTGGCGACGGAATACCGCTGCTCGAGGATTGCGTTGCCATCATTCCCGAGGATCGGCTTGCCGTTCTCGTCGACTTTCTTGACCCAGTTCTTGAGATCGACACCTATCCCGCCGGTAACGCCCACCGTTGTGAGAAAGATGGGTGAAATGCCGTTCGTGCCGGCCACGATCGGAGCGATGTTGACAAACGGCACATAGGGAGAGGCCTGCTTGCCTGTCCACAGCGCCACGTTGTTCACACCGGACATGCGCGAAGATCCCACGCCCATCGTACCCTTCTCCGCGACGAGCATCACGCGCTTGCCGGGATGCGCTTTCTTGAGCGCTTCGATCTCGTCCTGCGCTTCCGCCGAGATCAGGCACTTGCCATGCAGCTCGCGGTCGGCGCGTGAGTGTGCCTGATTGCCGGGGGAAAGGAGATCCGTGGAGATGTCGCCTTCCGCGGCGATGTAAGTGACGACATCGATCTCATCTTCGACATCGTCGAGCTTGGTGAAGAACTCTGCCTTGGCATAGCTTTCGAGGATGTCCTTAGCGACGGCATTCCCTTCTTTCAGGGCGTCTCCGAGCCGCTGCATGTCCGCGTCATAGAGAAACACTTGCGTCTTTAGCACGTCGGCAGCCTGCGCCGCCCGCTCAGCTGCATCGCCCAACGCGATGTCGAGCAAGACTTCCACCGATGGCCCACCCTTCATGTGGCTCAAAAGCTCGAACGCAAACTCCGGCGTGATCTCCGGGACCTGCTCTGAGCCCAGAGCCACAGCTTTGAGGAATTGCGCTTTCACTCGTCCTGCGGCGGTCGTTCCGGGAAGCGTGTTGTAGATGAAGAAGTTGAGCGACGCGTCTCTCTGCGGATGGTCCCGATCTTTGATTTGCCCGATGATCTCGGCCGTCAGATCTCCATCATCAATGGGCTTCGGATGCAGCCCATCAGCTTTGCGTGCTTCGATCTCGGCGAGGTAATCTGCGTAGAGGCTCATGGCGGACCTTCAAAAAAGGAAAAACACGGGGTCTGTATACGGCGGTATACGACAATTGCGCCGCGTGCAACGGCAGTGAAGGTGACATCTCGCCTCACGACCGTGACCACGCCGCGCATTGAGGGCGCGCGAGAGAGGTTCGATGAGCACCTACTACCGAGTTTTATCCGTACAGGTCCGGGGGAACGCGAGCGCTGGCTTTAGAGCGCGTCCCGCGCGATTTCCCGTGCAAGGTCTGCGATGAGAGCAGACCGGCCTGCTCCGGCCGCGGCTGCGGACGCCCCTGCTATGGGGCGGCTCAGGTCAAACAGGTGCGCGTGATCGCGCCCACGTCCTTCTTGGTCGGCCACGAAGTACTGCCCCGCCAGCCGGACGACGCCATTGCTGATGATGAACTCTTCCACCCGGACATCCACGCGTGCCGCCGGAAATGAGTCAAAAGGCCAAGGCTCGGAGGCCACGCGCGCGCCCGTGATCTCTTTGAGATTGCGCGCGAGCGCGAGCGTCACGGCCCGCGTCGGATCGTCCGCCCAAAGGGCCTCTGAGAAAACGATCGCACCGCCGCTCGAAACCGCGATTTCTTCGCCAGACGCGTAGGACGGGAGAGAGACTTCTCGCACCTCGATCGAGGAAAAGGAGGTGCGAATGCGCTCCGTCGCTTCCACCTGTGGCGCTTGAACGAATTGATCCTCGGAGCACGCGGCCAGAAGCAAAGCAAATGAAACAAAGAGAATACGCATCGTTTAGCGCCCCAGAATTAAGGAGTTTGGCCGCCGCTCAATGGCACGGGCCAGATCGGTCAGCGCTTCGGCGGCCCGTTCGATCTCGCGCAAGGCGGAAGACGTCTCTCGCGCAAAGGTGCTGTTGCCGTCGAAGTCGGACAATGTGGATTGCGCTTGGCCGAGGGTGGCGTTCAATCGCTCCACGAGCGCCGGCAGATCTTGCGCAGCGGTCTCGATCGCTGCGGCCGCGTCCGAGGCGGAGGCGAGAGTGGCGTTTGCATTCTCCACCAAGCCACCTGCGCGCAGCTCTGCCAGTGCTGCCTCTGCTTCCCCGAGTGCGCCCGATAATGCCCCGGGAAGGTCTGCCTCGCTGGCATCCCCAAAGAGCTGGCTCGCGGAGGCCAAGACGCCTTCAAGCTCCACAGCCAGTTGGTCGAGTTGCACGGCTTGGGCGTTGGCTGCGATGGCATCGAGGCGGGCGACCAGGTCAGGCACGCCCGCAACCGAGGCCTCCACCGCGTCCGCAGCGTCCGAGGCATCCGCAAGGGCCGCATTCAGCGTTTCGGCTGTGTTCGCCTCGGTGAGGTTATTGAGAAGCAATGCGAGATCATCCACGGCCGCACTGGCCGCCGCGGGAAGTGCTTGAATGCCTTCCGAGGCCGCGAAGCGCCGTGCCTCTGCGGCGAGGCCCGTGGCCTCGGTCACAAGATCCTCCAGCGGAAGCGCGGTGGCATTGTCCACAAGAAGACCAACCCTCTCTATGAGATCCGGCAGTCCCCGCAGACCAGCATTCGCAGCTTCCGCCGCAGCACCGACCTGATCCACCGCGGCCAGTAGCCGCTCCACCGCCCCGGCGTCTCTCAGCTCGGCCAGTATCAGGCGCAAGTCACCGCTCGCGCTCTGCAGGTCTCGCAGCAACGCATTCACTTCAGCCGGCATCGCCTGGATTTCTTCCGATCCGATGACGCCGCGGGCGTCCGAGAGAAGGCCGCGCAGTTCGCCGGGCGTCTCGCGAAGATCGTCGCTCGCCACGAAGGCCGTCGCGTTGTCGAGGAAGTTGATGGCGCTCGAGAGCAGCTCCTCGATTGGAAGGGCGTTCACGCGCTCGAATACGCCCTCCGCAGTTGCCGAAACGTCCGCAATATCGCTCTTGGTCACCGGAAAGATCGGGAAGGGATCGGCATCGAGCCGCAGCTCCGCCGGGGGCGGGTCGTCGACGGAGATCAGCTCGATCTTCAGACCACCGGTCAGAATGGAAGCCGAAGCAAGGCGCGCCCTGAGCCCCTCATCGACACGCTCCGCAAGATACTCCAGGGCCTCCTGCTCGGTGATCTGTCCACCGAGACCGAAGCGCGACGGCGTGATCTCGACCGTTCCAAGCAGGCGCACACGGGTATCGCCAAACAGATCTTCATCCACGACGCCGGTCACATTCACGACCTGACCTATCCGCACGCCGCGCCATTCCACCGCGGCTTCGGCCGCGAGGCCACCGACGTTTTCGTTGAAGACCATCGTCAGATTGACGGTCGTGCCGTCGTTCTCCTCGAAGATCGAGTTCCGTGCGCTTCCACGATCCGGGAAAACCTCAAACACGAGGCCCGGGCGGACCGGCTGACCGCCGGACACGAGCGTATCGAAGGTGATCCCCCCGGAAATCAGCGAGGCAAGCGACGAGAAGTCCAGCTCCGCGCCGTTCGGGCCGATGGAGACCGAGAAGCCCGATGTGTCCCAAAACCGGGTCGCAGTCGTGACGAGACGCTGATGCTCCTCGTAAATGACCGCATTCGCAAAGACGCTTCCGCCGTCGCGGCTGATCCGCGCTGGCCCCAAGCGCCCGACCTCGATGCCCTTGAAGAGAATGGGGGTATTCTCAGAGAGCCCGGACGGGCGTGACGAGCGGAGCTCGATTTCGACGCCGCGGCGATAGCTCCTGATGAGCGGCGGCTCCGTAAGGCCCTGGTACTCGTACACGAGCTCTCCCGCCACGCTGTCCCATGTGCCCTCGATGTAGACCCCTGAGAGCACCGTATCGAGCCCGGTCACACCAGAAGTCGTCACTTCAGGCTGAACGATCCAGAATTGCGCCCCTTGATCTAGGAACGGCGCCACCTCCGGGTCCATCCGCACGTCGATGAGGACCTGCGTGAGGTCATCGTTGAACGTGACCCGTTCGACGACGCCAACGGACACATTGCGAAACCTGAGCTCTGTCTCATCGGCGAGAATGCCTGCCGCATCCTCGAATGCGATCTGAATGAGGGGCCCACGGTTCGTGTAAGTGCTCACGGCGACGGAGACCGCGATGAGGAGTGCCGCAATCGGCACCAGCCAAACGAAAGACACCGCGGAAAGGCCTGGCCGCTTGCGTTCCGTTCGATGGGCCTCTGGGATGTCTTCTGAACTCAAACGTTCGCCTCTGCGGTCTCTTCGTCGTCAATATCCCCGATTTGGTCCCATATCAGCCTTGAATCGAAGCTCTGTGCCGCGAGCATGGTGAATATGACGGACAGCGCAAAGGCAAGGGTGGCGATGCCCGCATTCACAGATGCGGCACTGCTGAGTTGGACCAAGGCAGACAGGATCGCCACGACGAACACATCGATCATGGACCAGCGCCCGATATACTCGACGATCTCGTAGACCAGAAAGCGTCGGCCTGGCCCCCAATTTGCCCCGCGCTTCACCGAAAGCGCGAGGTAAGCAATGGCAAAGAACTTCGCGAGCGGGATCACGACGGAAGCGACAAGGATCACGAGAGCAATGAAGACCGCTCCGTGAGACAAAAGATCGAGCGCGCCAGCGATGATCGTGTCGGATTGTGTATGAAAGAGCGTGCGCGTCTCCAGCATGGGAAACGTGTTGGCCGGAATGTAAGCGAGCACGCCTGCGATCCACCAGGCCCACACACGCTGCAGACTTGCCCGATCTCTTGAGACAAGAGGCGCACCGCAGCGCTCACAGGTCTCAGTGCCGCGCTTGTGCACGCGCAGACAGGTGCGGCAGCCCACAAGACCCTTTTCTCGCGCCGTGATCGTCATCGTTCCAGCGCCGTCCAAACAGAGTGGCGATCCATGAGGGCGTCCTGCACGGCCAGAAAGATCACGAGAACCACGAACATCCAGAATGCGACGCCGATCTCCACGCGCGCGAGGTCGGTGAGCTTGATCAGAGATACCGCACACCCGATGACGAAAATCTCGGCCATCGACCAGGGCTTGAGGTCTTCGCTCAAGCGGAAGGCGCGACGCGCGCCGGGCCACGGCCTTCGGTCCGCGACCAACGGGACGATTGTGTAAAGAGTGAGGCCGAGCCGCAGGAGTGGCAGCCCGACGATGAGGCCGACGACGCCAAGAGACAGAAGGAACATTGGCCCACCGGAAAAGGCCAGCGCCGTGTCGATGATGGACGCTGCGTTCGCGAAGCCCAGCCGCCGTATTTCAAGAAAGGGGAGAAACAACGCGGCGATTGCCAAGATGGCCGAGGCAAGCGAGAGGGCAATGATCATCAGCCCCGCATTGTGGCGCCGCGAGGCCAGCGGTGCGTGACATCTCGTGCAGGCGATGCGGTCGCCTTTCTGGACTTCCCCGATCCGGTAGAGCGCGTCGCAGTGCGGACAGGCGATCAGACCGGATAGGTCGTCTTGGGGGTCGCTGCGAGATGACATTGCAGGAAGAAGCTTTCTTATGGCGCCTACCCGCCGGGCACAAGTGGGCGGGATCGAGCAGTCACAGGAGTATCACCGCAGCATTGCCGCTGGCTTTGCGAGCATCAAGAGGCTTTGACGCGCCCGTCATGAACATGCAGGCGCTCCTGACGCTTCAATAGCCTTCAGCCGTGGTCTAGTTGCGCCGCCTCCTGGCGACCAAGAAGATAGAGGGTCACTGCCGTGACGATCACCCCGGACAGCAGGTAAAGCGAGGCCGCCCAAAGACCGAACGCCCATGTCAGTCCGAGGCCGGCAAGCGGAGCGAAGGCAGCGCCCACGATCCAGCTCAGATTGGTCGCGAGGGCCGTCCCGGAATACCGGAAGCGCGGCGGGAAGCGGCCAGGAACGATGGAGCTTGCCTGACCGTAGGAGAAGCCGAGGAGGATGAAGCCAAGGATCATGTAGATCGCCGGATTGGTCTCGAGGGTCGTGATCGTCAGGCAGAGCAGCACGATGGACAGGGTCACAGCCCAATGCACGGCACGCTGGCCAAGTTTGTCCGCCATGTAGCCGGATGCGATCACGGAGGCGATGCCAAAGCCAGCGCCGATCAGCTGCCAAAGGAGAAGCTGCTCGATGTAGACCGCTCCGTAAAGGATCTGCCACGCGAGCGGGAAGATCGTGACCATGTGGAAGAGTGCGTAGGAAGCAATGGGCAGCGCAGTGGAGAGCAAAATAGGGCGCCACTGCGTGCGAATGAGCTCGCCAAAGGGCGCCATCTGAAAGCTTTCTTCATTGCCGCCGAAGTCGGTCTGCAAGAGCCGGATGCGCGCAAACAGGCTCACCACATTCACGGCCATCACCGCAAAGAACGCAAAACGCCAGCCGTACTGGTAGAATTCCTCCAGCGTGAGGAACCCGGTCAGAACATAAAAGAGCGAGGCCGCCACAGCAAAGCCGAAAGGGCCGCCGAGCTGCGCGACCATGGCATACCGCGCCTCGTAACCCTCCGGCGCGGCATTGCGGAGCTGAAGCGTGATCCCGTCCCACGCGAGGCCAAGACCGATGCCCTGGGCGATGCGCAGGGCCACGAGTGCAGCCGGGGCGACCCAGCCCGCTGTCTCGTAGCCGGGCAGCAGCCCGATCGCCACTGTCGCAGTGCCCAAGATAAAGAGCGCGATGGTGATCTTGGCAATTTTGCCGATGCGCCGCTGAAGTGCGCGGCCGCCAAGCTGCGCGAAAGGGCGGACGACAAACGCCAGCGCAAACGTTGCGAAGGCGAGCATGGTCCCCTCGATCGCGCCGAACGTCGGGAAGAAGAGCTGGGGAAAGACCAGCACGCAGGCAATTCCGTAGACGAAGAAGCCGAAGAAGTCAGTGACGCGTGACATGATCACGGTCGTGATGACCTCATCTATAGACGCGGTGTGTTCGTGTGTCGCATGGGTATCGGACATCTCGGCCATGCCTTCCCTGTTCGTCTGCGTTGCCTGCGCTACTTACATAGGCTGCTAGGCGAAAACGCCACCTCCGGCAGGGTGCGTAGTTTTGTTGCACTGCAGCGAGAGCCCATACGCCTATGTACATGGCAACGGCGGTTGGCCTGCGCGTCATGCGGGTGGTCGCGAGAAGTTAGCAACTAACCGACACAGGTGTTTCACTCCATGCTGTCCAGATTTCGTAAGCTTCGTCCCATTCTGCTGCTCATGGCGTTCGGAGCGTTGAGCGGTTGTAACTTGGTGCTGCTCAATCCGGCTGGAGACGTCGCCTCCCAACAGGGCGATCTCATTATCTATGCGACGATCATGATGATGCTCGTCATCGGCCCGGTGATGGCGCTCACCGCATTCTTCGCTTGGCAATACCGCGCATCCAACAAACGTGCGCGATATGAGCCCGAATGGGGACACTCGATCTCCCTCGAAATCGTCATCTGGGCCGTGCCTTTGGCGATCATCGTGGTTCTGGCAGGTCTGACCTGGGTCGCGACACACCGCTTGGATCCCTATGCCGATCTTCGGCGCATCTCCGAAACGCAGCCGATCGACGAGAGCGTCGAGCCAATGCAGGTGCAGGTGGTGGCTCTCGATTGGAAATGGCTGTTCATCTACCCCGAGGAGCAGCTTGCGACCGTCGGTGAGATGGCAGTCGTTAAGGACCGGCCTGTGGAATTTCACCTGACATCCAACACGGTCATGAACGCTTTCTACATCCCCGACATGGCCGGCATGATCTATGCCATGGCAGGCATGCAGACCGAGCTGAACGCCGTGCTTAATTCCCCCGGGGAATTCGAGGGGTTTGCCGCAAATTACAACGGTACGGGCTTCAGCCAGATGCGTTTCGACGTGAAAAGCTTCGACTCCGAAGAGGAATTCGCAAGCTGGACTGACGATATGCGCGCAATCTCTTCCGGACAGCTCTCCGACGAGACGTTCAATGCGCTTGCGCTCCCGTCGACATTTGATCGGGTCGTGACCTACGACAGCCTCGAAGATGGCGTTTACGACCGCATCCTGAACATGTGCACCACCGAAGGCGCACTCTGCCTCGATGACCAAATGATGGTCGACGCTCTCGGCGGCGGCGGTCTTGACGGTCTCTTCAATCGAGAAGTGTTCGCCGGTCTCTGCGACGCGGATGACCCGCGAGCCCTGCTCGCCCTTCTCAAGCCGGAACTGCGGGCTGACGAGGAGCGCTACGCCGCTGTCCTCCTGCCCCCGGAATACCCGGCCGACGCGACACCAGCACGGAGCAACTAACCGTGGCCAATCCAGCCGTACCCGACTTTGCCGGCCAATTCATTCGCGGCACCCAAGGTGCCGAAACTGCCCACCCGTTCTGGGGCAAGCTCACTTGGGACATCTTCCCGTTCTATGATCCCATCCTTCTGGGCACGTTCATCGTCGTGGTGATCGGTGGCATCACCGCCGTCGCCGCGCTCACCTACTACAGGCTCTGGGGCTATCTCTGGAACGAGTGGTTCACGAGCGTCGATCACAAGAAAATCGGCATTATGTACATGGTGCTGGCCACGATCATGTTCGTTCGCGGCTTCTCGGATGCCGTGTTGATGCGCGGCCACCAATCTCTCGCGTCGGCGGGTTATGTCGGCTACCTGCCTGCATACCACTACGATCAGGTCTTCACCGCGCACGGCGTGATCATGATCTTCTTCGTGGCGATGCCCTTCATCACGGGCTTCATGAACTACGTGATGCCGCTCCAGATCGGGGCACGCGACGTCGCCTTTCCCTTCTTGAACAATTTCAGCTTCTGGCTGACCACGTCGGGCGCGATCCTGATCATGGTGTCGCTGTTCGTCGGAGAGTTCGCCGCCACCGGCTGGCTGGCCTATCCACCGCTGTCTGGGCTCACATTCAGCCCCGGCGTCGGCATGGACTACTACCTTTGGGCTCTCAACATCGCGGGCATCGGCACGACGCTGTCGGGCGTGAACCTCATCGTCACCATCGTTAAGATGCGCGCCCCCGGGATGACCTGGATGCGGATGCCCATCTTCACGTGGACGACGCTGATCACGAACATTCTCATCGTGGCCACCTTCCCCGTGCTCACAGCCACGCTCGCACTGCTTACCGCTGACCGGTACCTTGGCACCGCGTTCTTCACGTCCGAGCTCGGCGGCAACCCGATGATGTACGTGAACCTCATCTGGATTTGGGGCCACCCGGAGGTCTACATCCTCATTCTGCCCATCTTCGGCATCTTCTCCGAGATCGTGCCTGTCTTCTCCGGCAAGCGCCTCTTCGGCTACACCTCCATGGTCTACGCCACGGCTGTCATCATGATCCTGAGCTACATCGTGTGGCTCCACCACTTCTTCACCATGGGCGCGGGCGCAGATGTGAACTCGTTCTTCGGGATCACGACCATGATCATCTCGATCCCCACGGGCGCGAAGATCTTCAACTGGCTCTTCACGATGTACAAAGGTCGTATCCGGTTCGAGCTTCCGATGATGTGGGTCGTCGCCTTCATGCTCACCTTCGTGATCGGCGGCATGACGGGTGTCCTGCTCGCCATTCCGCCGGCAGACTACGTGCTGCACAACTCGCTTTTCCTCGTGGCGCACTTCCACAACGTCATCATCGGCGGTGTGCTCTTCGGGATCTTCGCAGGCATCAATTACTGGTGGCCGAAGGCGTTCGGCTTCCACCTCGATCGGACTTGGGGCCTTGTGAGCTTCTGGACATGGGTTGTCGGCTTCTACGTGGCCTTCATGCCGCTCTACGTGCTGGGCCTGATGGGCGTCACGCGCCGCCTGAGCCAATTCGAGGATACGATCTACGCGATCTACTTCTTCACCGCGGCCATCGGCGTGGCCTTGATCGCGGTGGGTGTCGTAGCGATGTTCGTGCAGTTCTACGTGTCCATCAAGAACCGCGACCAGCTCCGCGACGAGACGGGCGATCCGTGGGATGGGCGTACCCTCGAATGGGCCACTTCGTCGCCGCCACCCGCGTATAACTTTGCGTTCACCCCGCGCGTCTACCGTCGCGATGCCTGGGAGCACATGAAGGCCAACGGGTACGAGCGGAAGCTGGATGGTTTCCAGCCGATCCACATGCCGAAATACACTGCGACCGGCATCGTGATCTCGGGACTGTGGACGGTGATGGGTTTCGCGCTCGTCTGGCACGTCTGGTGGCTCGCCATCACGATGGGCGTGGCCAGCCTCGCGTACGGGATCGCGCACACGTTCAACTATGACCGCGACTACAACATCCCGGTCGACGAGGTCGCACAAACCGAAGGCGCACGCACCGAACGCGAGATCGCCTTTGCCAACACGCAGGCAGCACAATGACAGACGCCACCTCTGATTTCGGCGGGCCCCGTTTGGCGTCCGCCGGGACCGCCCCGACCTACGACTTCCACGTCGTGGAGGATGAGCACGCCCACGAGCACCACGAGACCGGCACGATGCTGGGCTTCTGGCTCTACCTCATGTCGGATTGCCTCCTTTTCGGGATCCTGTTCGCGGTTCACGCGGTGCTTGGCCAAAACTATGCGGCGGGCCCCTCCCCAGCCGATCTCTTCGAGGTGGAGCTCATTCTCATCAGCACGTTCATGCTGCTGTTTTCGTCCATCACGTACGGCTTCGCCATGATCCAGATGCAGCAGGGCTCGAAGAATGGGACGCTGCTCTGGCTTGGGATCACGGGCATTTTCGGTGCCGTCTTCCTCGGCATCTCGATCTACGAGTTCAATCACCTCTGGCACATCGGCGCGACGCCCATGGCATCGGCGTTTCTGAGCTCGTTCTACCTCCTCGTGGGCACGCACGCGCTCCACGTGGGCGCTGGCATCATCTGGCTCATCGTGCTGCTCGCACAGGTACAGCAAAAGGGGCTGATCGAGGCAAATACACGCCGCGTGGCATGCCTTTCCCTCTTCTGGCACTTCCTCGATCTGATCTGGATCGCTGTGTTCAGCTTCGTCTACCTCACGGGAGTCCTGCTATGAGTTCCGCTGCGCACGAAAGCACTTATCGCAATTATCTGATCGGTTTTGCGCTGTCGGTCGTTCTGACGCTCATCCCCTTCAGCATCGTGCTCACCGGTGCACTGGACGAATATATCGGCTGGGCCATCGCAGCGATCTTCATCGCCGGCGGGATCCAGATCCTGGTCCATGTCTACTACTTCCTGCACGTCACGCTAGGGAACGAGGACGGCTGGCAGGTCATGTCCCTTGGCTTCACCGGCGTTCTGCTCGTGATCATCCTCGCGGGATCCATCTGGGTGATGTTCCACCTCGAGGAAAACATGATGCCCGCCCATGAGCTGATTGAGCGGGTGGAGCAGCTCCCCTAATGCGCCCCTTCTGGGTCGACGCATCTATCCTCGCGGCAGCGTTCGTCGTTTTCTTGACGATGCTCGGTCTGGGGAACTGGCAAATCCAGCGGCTTGGCTGGAAGCTTGACCTCATCGAGTCAGTAGAAACGCGCGCCTATGCGGAGGAGGTGCCAGCCCCCTCAAGGCCTGTTTCAGAAGAAGACGACGAGTACCTCCGCGTCGAGGCAGTGGGCACGTTCGATTACTCGGAAACCCGGCGCGTGAAGGCCGTGACCGATCTGGGGCTCGGCAACTGGCTTGTGACGCCCTTCGAGACCGGCGAGCGCACCATCTGGGTAAACCGAGGCTTCATCCCGCAGGGCTATGACGGGGCTCTGGAACGGCCTGAAGGCGAGCAACGCATCACAGGGCTTTTGCGGATCACCGAGCCCGAAGGCACGCTTCTTGAACGCAATGATCCTGAGAACGAGCGCTGGGTCGCACGCGACGTCGTCGCACTTTCGGCCGCTGCTGGCCTTACAGCGGAGAGCTATTTCATCGATGCCGACCACCTGACCGCGCAAGGCACCTTCCCAAGAGGCGGCCTGACGATTGTCGAATTCCGCAACAACCATCTGAGCTATGCTTTGACGTGGTATGCCATGGCATTGCTTTTCGGTGTAGCCATGGTCTGGGTCATCTGGGACCGCGTTCGAGCCAAGAGGCGCGGGCCGCGTTTGATCTACGAGGAGTGAGCGAAGGGTTCGATGATCTCGGCGCTTGGGAACGTCGTCCGAACATCGTCCTGGCTATTGCTCTCGAAGATCAGCTTCACGTTCGCGCCGGCATCCATCGTCGCGAAGGCCATGAGCCCCTCATCGCGGGCATGTCGCAGCGTCTCCAGAACCGCCCAACTCTCGGCTTTCAAGTAAATCAGCGCGGGGCGTGCGGCGAGCATGGTTGCGTGCATCGCCAGTGCATTCGCCTCCGCTCGTGAGCCGAGCGCTTGGAAATCTCGCGCATGGATGGCGGCTTCAATGGCGGCGCAGTCCGCTTCTGCCTGCCCGGGCCACGCGGCAAAGAGAGGTGACGTGGCTGACGTGTGCCCCATCCCCTGCCGCGAAGACTGTGACTTCGGCCCGGTATCGACAGGAACGATGGCGATCCGGAACTCGGGCCAAGAGACGTCGAGCGGCGCCGCTCTGCTGTCGCTTCCATCGTCGCGTTCGCCCCGGTCCCAGTGCACAAATCCATGCCAGAGCGATCTTGTCGCGGAGCCCGACCCGAACCGCGCGAGCATGGAGAGGGTAGATTTGGACAGCTCGAGTTTGAATGCAGCGGCGAGGGCCATGGTGAGCGCAGCAAACCCCGATGCCGACGAAGCGAGGCCCGCAGCCGTCGGGATGGAGTTCCGCGTCTCGATCTGCAGAGGCAAGTCTTGCCCACGGCGAAACCTCTCCACGAAGCGCAGCACCTTTGCCGCGAAAGGGTCATCGAGGCTGAGCTCGGCTCCATTGAAGACCACCAAGTCCGCGTCACTTGGCGAGACACGCGTATGTGTTCCCCAGGCTCCGAGCGAGATGGAAAGAGATGAATTGAGCGGGAGGTTCAGAGCGTCGTCTCTTTTGCCCCAGTATTTGGAGAGCGCGATGTTCGAGGGCGCATAGGCCTCTCCGGCAATCGGCTCCGGAAGCACGCTTGGAAGAACGCTGCCAAAAGGGTCAGCCATGGATCACGAGGCCCTTTTCATCGATTTTCGCGCGCTCCCAGCCTTTGGGCACACCGCCGAACGCGAGCACGCAGTCTCCCAGGCCCGAGCCAGAGATCTTCGCCGCCATGGCTTCCTTTCGTCCAGCCAGAACCAGGTCGTTCAGATTAGGATTTGAGACGCCAAGATCGACCATAAGGCCCTGATACAGGTCGAGCGCGCTGGCCATGGACGACCAATCCCTCGCTGATGCGGCGAGGATCGCCGCTTTCGAGGCATTGCCCATGCTCGCATAGAGCGCGCCGACGTCTTTGCCCTGCCACTCTCGAGCCACCTGTTCCAACACCTCTCCCGTCGGCACCTTGTAGCCGACATATTTCAGCGAAAGCGTCGGCGGCAGGGGCATTTTCTCAGGGCGCGTATCGAGAGCGTAGGAGATCATCCCCCCGTGAAGTGAGGCCGCGAGGTCGGCGCCACTGCCTCGCCCCTGGATTGCTCGAACGATGGCGAGCCCGGTCGCCAGGATGTCCACCTCGCGATCCAGTAAGCGCGCAAGTGCACCGAGGGTCGCCACGGTGATGGCCGCCGATGATCCCAGGCCCAGCTCTGGGTTGATGCCGGACCTTGTCTGCACGCGAAGACCATGGGGCGGATCGAGGGCCTTGATCGCTGCGATCACGAAGCGCAAGGGGCCCTCCGGCGTCAGCTCATGGAGCGATGATTCATGCGAACCAACGGCGGAAGCGATCTCGACCTTGTCGTCCTTGCGTGCCTCCACTGTGACGGCGGCGCGCTGTTTCACGGCGGCAACGAGCGCCGGATGGCCATGGACGACCGCGTGCTCTCCGGTAACCATGATGGAGCCCGGTGCGCTTGCGGAGACAGTGGCCATCATTCCGCAGAGAGCGCCACCCGCGCCTCGCCGCTCAGGTGCGCCCCCTCCAAGGAGACGCGCAGAGGCTCCCATCGGCGCTCCGGATAGGCCTCCATGAGTTTGGCCATGGCGGCCTCATCCTCGAGATACACCAACATGACACCGGCGGCCTCTCCGCGGACCGCGCCGGCACCCGAGATCTTAGCGGCGCCTCCAAGCGCTTCTACCGCTGTGGCAAAGCGGGCCGCTGGCTGCGGGACCACGCCGATCCTCTGGAGCAAGCGATGGTTCTGACGCAGAGCGTCCGTCGGATCGCCATCTTCCGCGATGATGCCTTCCAGGCGAGCGGTCACCTCCCCGAATTCCCGCCACAGCGCAGTGTCGCTGCCGTGACGCTCTCGCACGCGCGCAACGCACTCCCCGGTCTTGGACAGCGGAGTGCCCAGCTGCACCCAGTACCAACCATCGGCACGGCTCAGCGAATGATCTGGGCCGATATGAATAGGCCGGACGGTATCGCCCTCCACCCTGTTCAGACCGCCATAGACGACGGCAGACGCATCGATCGCGGACCCCTTGCCATGTTGGAGCCGCTCGCAGAATCGAACCTTTTCGAAGCGCTCCTCAACGCTCTGTGGTCGTCCGAGGAGATGTTCATAGAGCACGACGGTCGCCGCCACGACCGCCGCCGAAGAGCCCATCCCCGCGCCGAGCGGCATATCCGTCTTTGAGGAAAGCTGCCCGGGCACGGGCAACCTCCGCTTCGAGGTGGCTCCCGGCACGGGGATCATGGGAAGCAGCGACGTGAGCGTATAGACCGCGAGGTCATCGGGCCTTTGGAGGATCTTTTGCACGGGCATGTCGCCGCGCATGAACTCCTCAAAGCGCCTGTCCAGCCCCTCCTTGAAGCCGCGCAGTGCCTCGAACGGGTAGAAGGCAGAAGGGCTCAAGGACTCGAACGCCGTGAAGAGGCCACCCGTCTTGTGAAGCGGCGTGAAAGTGACTTCGGTAAAATGCTGGACAGCCACGGCAAGCGCCGGCGCGCCGTAGACGACAGAGTGCTCCCCGGAAAGGATCAGCTTTCCGGGAGAACGTGCGCTCTGGCCTGGCTTGCTCGCGGTAGTGGCGTCAGACAGATTCGTAATGCCGTTTGTGCTCATGGATCCGAGCGAGACGATACCGCCCCCGCGCCTGCTGCGCCATCACCGCCTCTGAGCCGTCGACAGGGTCGGGCGCATGGCGGAAGGCGAGGTATTCATCGTAGCTCAAGGGGACGCGATCCTCGAGAAGCTTGCCGTGATGCGCCTTCTTCAGAAGATCCCGGTATCCCGGCTGCACCACAGCCGAGAAGAACTCAGCCACGGCCCCGGAGCCGTAGGAGAACATGCCGACAGGACGACCCGTCAGGTCTGCCTCGGTATTCTCCAGCATCGAGATGAGGGACAGATAAAGCGAAGCGGCATAGCAATTGCCGACCTCGCGATTGTAGACCATCCCCGCTTCAATCAGGTTCACGTCATTCTGGGCCTCGTTCATCTTGCTCAGATGCGCGTGGGCCTTTGCCCCCATGCGGGTGAATGGGATGTGATAGCAAAACTGCGCCATCTCGTTAAACGCGCGCCCACCTTGGGCGACGTAATCTTCCCAAGCGTGTGCCAGTGAGTGGAGGTATTTGACCGTTGAATACTTACCGTCGACAAGCGGCGTCTTGCGGTAATTCGGACGCCAAAAATCCATGATATCTTCCGAGTGGCACCCCGTTTCCGGGTCGAGCTCGAGGACGCGCGGATTCGCGCTCACGAGCATGGCCACGGCCCCGCAGCCCTGTGTCGCCTCTGCCGGGCTGTCCACGTCATAGCGCGAGACATCCGATGCGATCACGAGCACCTTGCGGTCCGGCTTCCGCGCGACATGGCCCGCGGCAAGCTGCAGGCCGGCAGTGCCGGAGTAACAGGCGTGCTTCAGCTCCACGACGCGCACATTTGAGGGCAGATCCAGCAGCCGGTGCACATAGACCCCGGCGGCTTTCGACTGATCGATGCCCGTCTCGGTCGCGAAGAGCACGGTGTCGATCTTCTCGGCATCTTCGGCGGTCACGATCGAACGCGCGGCCTCGGCGGCCATCGTCACGACATCCTCGTCGTGGGCCGGAAGCGCGATCTTGTTCTGTCCGATCCCCTTCGCGAACTTCGCGGGGTCTATGCCCTGCCGCTCCGCGAGGGTCTCGAGGGCCATGTAGTGTTGGGGGACATAGAAGCTGAGCTTATCGATGCCGATGGCTGTCATGGTGGCCTCCTCGCCTAGCCGCGCTCCATCTTGAAATGGGTGCGCATGAGCTCGCCTGGGTTCGTTTGTGCCGCAAGAAGCGAAAGCTCGCCGCAAAGTACGGTCGCTGCGCACATGACCGCGAGACGCTGCGCGTTCTCGCCGGGCGCGCGATCTTCCTTGCACCCCATGCGCGTCAGATTTGCTTCTACCGTCTCGTTGCCTTTTCCGGATCCGACGGATCCCATGATGAGGTTCGGCAATGTGCAGGAGAAATAAAGGCTGTCAGGGCGCGCCTCGACGTGGACGATGCCTTGGGAGCCCTCGATGATGTTCGCGGCATCCTGCCCCGTCGCCAGGTAATAGGCGAGCAGCATGTTGGCGAAGTGCGCATTGGCGGATCGGAGCGAGCCCGCGATCACGCCGCCGATCAGGTTTTTCTCGGTGTTCAGCTGCGCCATCTTTTCGGGGGTCGTGCGGAGCGTGCCCTCGCAAACGTCGCGCGGGATCTCAATCTCTGCCACGACGTATTTCCCGCGTCCGTGAAGGCCGTTCACCGCGCTGACCTTCTTGTCCGTGCAGAAGTTGCCGGAAATGGAGGAGTACTCGAGCTCCGGGTATTCCTGCAGGAGCCAGCCCATCACGGCGTCTGCAGCGCCCGTGACCATGTTGTGCCCCGACGCATCGCCGGTCCGACATTCGAAACGAATGAAGAGCAGGTTGCCCACGACCTGACGGTTCATCTCGATCAGTTTTGCAAAGCGCGAGGTCGTCGCAATGACATCCTGAAGCTCGTCGTGACGCGCTTCGATAGACTGCCAGGCGGCGAAGGCCGCGGCGGCATCCTTGGCGCGCAGAATGATCGAACGTGTCATGCGCTCGTCTACGAGCGTGCACTGAATGCCTCCGCATTTGCGGCTTACCCGCGCGCCTCGGCCCGTCGACGGCCAAAGCGGCGTCTCATAGGTCGCCATCGGGACGCTCACCTGTTCGTTCATCACATTGCCCGTGATGGCGATCGGCCCGACCCACTGTGTGGGAATAGGGGTGAGCTCTTGGATATGTTGCTTCATCGATGTCTCCCAGGCGGCGGACAGATTGCGGACAGCCCGGCACTTTATGTAAACTTTATCTGACACTATGTGTCCAGATTTATTTACATACTGTGCCGCGCTTTGGGTTGTGAGTGGTACGGTCTTTCGGGTCAAGCGGACTTAGAAATTCGCACGCCAAAACGACGCAGGCGTGAGAGGTCATGACCATCGAAGCCGGAGAAAAGCAACCGCGTCTTTGCAGTCGCAAGGACCACGTATGTCGATGGCTCGCGTCCCCCGCTCAGCCAAGCTTTGCAAGAAATGCGTCTGCTGCTGCGAGGTGGCCCTCGCGCTTGTCATCGTCCATTTTCTCGACCGTGCGACACATCATGGCCCACCTCGGATTGCCTCCGAGCTCTTCCCGGTGCTCCCAAATGAAACGCCAGTAGAGGCCGTCCCATGTCGCGGTCCAGTCACCCTTCCCCCAGTTCGACATCTTCTTGATGTAGTTCGACCCCGAGAAATAGGGCTTGGTGGTGATCAGCCCCCCGTCGGCGTGCTGGCTCATGGCGTAGGTGTTTGGCACCATGACCCAATCGTAGCTGTCGACGAACATCTCCATGAACCATTTGTAGACATCGTCGGGATCGATCTCGCACAGGAACATGAAGCCGCCGAGGACCATGAGCCGCTCGATATGGTGGCAGTATCCGGTCTCGAGAATTCGCGTGATGGTGTCGTCGATGGGATCGATGCCGGTCGTTCCGTCGTAGAAGCTCGGCGGCATGGCGCGCGTGTGCTTCCAATGGTTGGTCGTACGCATGCGCACATGAAGGTCTTCGTAAGTCGCCCGCATGAACTCCCGCCAACCGATTATTTGCCGAATGAACCCCTCCAGGGAGTTCAGGGGCACATCGTGCTTTTCCGCGTGGGCAAGCGTTGTGTCCAAAACCTGTTGCGGCGTAAGCAGACCGGTATTGAGCATCGGTGTGAGCACACCGTGCCAGAGCCATGTCTCTCCTTTGACGATGGCGTCTTCATAGTCACCGAAGAGCGTGAAGCGCTCTTTGAGGAAAGTGTCGAGCCAGTCGGCCGCCTCGTCATGACTTGTCGGATAGATCAGCGTTTCCAAGCGCCCGTAATTCTGGGGAAACTCCTCGAGAACGGACGTGCGCGCCTCGAGATCCTCTGGCGCGCGATTGAGAGATGGCAGGGATGGGATCTCCCCCATCATCTTCGCCGGCACCTTCTTGCGGTTGTCCTCGTCAAAGGACCATTGCCCGCCGACAGGTTGACCCTCCTCCATCAGCACATCCAACCTGCGTCTCTGGGCCTTGTAATAGTCGGCCATGAACCAGGATTTCTTGCCGCTCTTGTAGTGTGCGTTGTCCTCGTAGCTGTTGATGAAAAGCGGCGTCGGAAGGAGCTCCAGCCGCTTGTCGTGAGCTTTGGCAGCCGCGCGGAGCCTCTTCTCGAGCGTGTGATCCACGACATCGCAGACCACCAGCGTGTCGGGCTCGAGGCTTCCGATGGCCTTTGCAAGCATCTCCTTATCCGCCTCGTACCGTACGATTGAGACGGAGAAACCCTTCTCCTCCAGCAGTGACTGGTACCGCGCCATGGTCGCACGATGGAACCAGAGCTTCTGCTTGTGAAAGACGGCTGGATAGGCCGGGTCGCCGAAGAAAAGCGGCTCTTCCACCAACAGAACGGTGCTTGGATCGTGATCGAGGCCCGGATGATCCTCGAAAAGCTGGTTGGGAAAGACGATGAGCGAGCTTGCCAAGATGTTCTCCTGCTGGGACGCCTCTAGCTAAGCGGCTGCGGGTAGGTGGCCAGTGAGGCTCGGAAAAAAGCCGGGCGAGTTTCCCTGAAAGTTTCGCTAGCAAAAACACTGCGTTTCCAAGTTATACTTTCTCAAAAGTTGTCTGGTCCCATGAAGAGTAACGTGTAGGCTGTGCGTGGAAGCGGGAGACAGGTCATCGATGGTTTGGATGAAAAGTCCGTGCGCGGAGTGCAGTCAGACGCGCGGCTCGCAGAGCGCGTAGCGGATCTCGAACGACGCCTCGCGACGGACAGCCTCACTGGCGCACGCTCGAGAGACTACTTTCTCGAGCACTATCCGCGATTTGCCGCTGCGAACGGCACGCTTTTCTTCATCGATCTCGACAACTTCAAGAGCGTGAACGATCACTACGGCCACAAGATGGGCGATCGACTGCTTCAGCTCATCGCGTCATCGCTTTCCGGTGTTCTCGCGGAAGAGGGTTTCGTAGCGCGGCTCGGCGGCGACGAGTTCGTGGCGCTGTCCTTCCAGTCCCAGCCCGCGGCCGTGGACCAACTCGCCAGGCGGCTTGGTGCTTCCGTCCTCCATTCCGAAATCAGTGTCGGCGAACTGACGATCAAACGCGCTGCCTCCATCGGGTGCGTCCGCCTTGTGCCCGCCTTGGCCACGCACGAGGCGATTGACCTCGGAGACACGGCCATGCGCTGTGCCAAGAACCTCGGCAAGGGCCGCGCGCACCACCTCAACATGCACGATGCCGAGGCCATGGAACTCAGCCCGAGCGTCGATGAGCTGCGTCTCGCGCTGGAGCGCTCGGAGATCGGTTACTACCTCCAACCAATCTACTGCTGCCAGAAGCGGGAGGTTCGCGGCTACGAGGCGCTCTTGGGGTGGGAGCGGCCGAATGGGCAAGTGCTCGCCCCCGCGCAGTTCCTCAGCACGATGACCGAGGCCTACAGCGCGCGCGCGCGGCCACCGCTCGAATTTGCCCGCGCCGCAACTGAATGGGTGACGCTGAGCCAAGGCAATTTCTGCTGCTTCAATATTTCCATGGCGTTTCTCGAACGCATCGCGGGCGGCGAGATTGAATGGGTCAACGACATCATCGGCGCCTCCCCGCGGGACAAGATCATTTTCGAGATCACCGAGGCTGCCATCCAAAGCGACGTCGAGGCCGTGAGCGAGGTCCTCGACAATCTCCGCGGCTCGGGCATCCGGATCGCGTTGGACGACTTCGGCGTCGGCGCATCGAACCTCGAGCGTCTCGAATCCATGCCGGTGGACATGGTCAAGATCGACCGCAGGTTCGTGAGATCTTCGTCCGGCAGCCAGAAGAGCCGAGATCTCCTGTCCGGCATGATCGACCTCGCACACAAGGCGGGGGCAGCCATTGTCGTCGAAGGCATCGAGGAAAAAGAGAACTTCGAACTCGTTCGCAGCCTTGGGGCCGAGTACGCGCAGGGCTTCTATCTCGGCAAACCGCTGCCCTATCAACGCGGCTAACGAAAAAAGGCGGCTCATGGAGCCGCCTTTTTTCCAAGACTTACAGCATCAGCCGCCGAAATCGTCGAGCATGATGTCTTCGCGGTCCACGCCCAGATCAAGGAGCATGTTGATGACCGACTGGTTCATGATCGGTGGACCACACATGTAAAACTCGCAGTCTTCCGGAGCGGGGTGGTTCTTCAGGTACTCGTCGAAGAGGACATTGTGAATGAAGCCCGTGTAGCCATCCCAATTGTCGTCCGGCAGCGCATCAGAAAGAGCCACGTGCCATTCGAAATTGTCGAACTGCTCGGCAAGCTCATCGAAATCCTCGACGAAGAACATCTCGCGCTTGGAGCGGGCCCCGTACCAGAAGGTGATCTTGCGATCGCGGTTCTCGAGTCGCTTGAGCTGGTCGAAAATGTGGGAGCGCATGGGCGCCATGCCCGCACCACCGCCGATGAAGACCATCTCTTTCTGGGTGTCGCGCGCGAAGAACTCGCCGAACGGGCCGGAGATCGTGACCTTGTCACCCGGCTTCAGGTTGAAGATGTAGGACGACATCTTGCCCGGCGGGATACCTTCCGTGCGCGGCGGCGGCGTCGCGATCCGCACGTTGAGCATGATGAGGCCTTTTTCATCGGGATAGTTCGCCATGGAATAGGCGCGTTCGATGGGCTCGTTCACCTTGGACTCGTACTGCCAGATGTTGAACTTGTCCCAGTCCTCCCGATACTCCTCCTGCACGTCGAAATCCTTGAATTTCACGTGGTGCGCCGGAGCCTCGATCTGGATGTAGCCGCCCGCGCGGAAAGCGACGTCCTCCCCCTCCGGCAGCTCCAACACGAGGTTCTTGATGAAGGTGGCGACGTTCTCGTTCGAGCGAACGGTGCACTGCCACTTCTTGACGCCGAAGACTTCTTCGGGGACCTCGATCTTCATGTCCTGCTTGACGGCCACCTGGCAGGACAGACGATCCCCGCCCTGAGCCTCACGCTTGGTGATGTGGCTCTCTTCCGTCGGGAGGATGGAGCCACCGCCCTCGTGGATTTTCACGCGGCACTGCGCGCAGGTACCACCGCCACCGCAGGCGGAGGGGACGAAAAGCTTCTGCTCTGCCAGCGTTTGCAGAAGCTTGCCACCCGCCGGAACGGAGATCGTCTTTTCCCCGTTGATTTCAATATTCACATTGCCGGTCGACACCAGTCTGGAACGGGCGCCGAGGATCACCATCACCAGTGCGAGCACGATGAGGGTGAAGAGAGCAATGCCAAGTCCGAGAGTTGCCATGGAAAGCGTCTCCTAGAGTTTGACGCCGGAGAAGGACATGAATGCCATGGCCATCAATCCAGCGGTGATAAAGGTGATCCCGAGCCCCTGCAGCCCGTCGGGAATGTCGGAGTATTTCAGCTTCTCGCGCACGCCCGCCATGGCCGTGATGGCGAGCGCCCAGCCAAAGCCGGAGCTGATGCCGTAGGTGACAGATTCCGCGAAGTCGTAGGAGCGCTCCACCATGAAGAGGGAGCCGCCGAGGATGGCGCAGTTCACCGTGATAAGCGGCAGGAAGACACCGAGCGCGTTGTAGAGCGGCGGAAAATACTTATCGAGAACCATCTCGAGGATCTGCACGAGGGCGGCGATGACCCCGATGTAGGAGATCAGACCGAGAAAGGTGAGATCCACCTCGCTGAAGCCCGCCCAGCTCAGCGCCCCGGGCGCCAGCAGGTAATTCAGGATGAGGTTGTTGGCTGGCACCGTGATCGATTGGACGATCATGACAGAGATCCCGAGGCCGATGGCCGTCGCGATCTTCTTCGAAACGGCGATGAACGTACACATCCCGAGGAAGAAGGAGAGCGCGAGGTTCTCGACGAAGATGGCCTTTACGGCCAGGGAGAGAAGGCCTTCCATCAGTGTGCCTCCACCGTCTGGATCTTGAATTCACGCTCTTCGACCTGCTCGGGCTTCCAGGTGCGGAAGGCCCAGATGATCAGACCGATCACGAAGAACGCCGAGGGCGGGAGGAGCAGCAGGCCATTCGGCACGTACCAGCCACCGTTGTTTACCGTCTCGAAGACAGTGAAGCCGAACAGCGAGCCAGAGCCGAATAGCTCCCGCACGAAGCCCACCATCATGAGGATGAGGCCGTAGCCCAGCCCGTTGCCCACACCGTCGATGAAGGACGGGATCGGCGCATTCTTCATGGCGAAAGCCTCGGCGCGGCCCATCACGATACAGTTCGTAATGATGAGGCCGACGAAGACCGAGAGGGTTTGGCTGATCTCGAAGGCGTAGGCGCGCAGGAACTGGTCCACGATGATCACGAGCGAGGCGATGATCACCATCTGCACGATGATCCGAATGGAGCCCGGGATCTGGTTGCGCAGCATAGAGATGAACATCGACGCAAAGGCGGTCACGAAGATCACCGCGAGGCTCATCACCGCTGCGACCTGCAGCGAGGATGTTACCGCGAGCGCCGAGCAAATGCCAAGCACCTGAAGGGTGATCGGGTTGTTGTCGACCATGGGGTCGACGAGCATTTCGCGTTTCGTCTGGGCCATTAAGAAACCCCTCCTTCGCTAAGCCTGGCGAGGAATGGCGCGTAGCCTTCTTCACCGAGCCAGAAACGCACCAGGTTGTCCACGCCGACCGAGGTCAGCGTCGCACCTGCAAGCGCGTCAATGTGATAGTCCTCGCCCGCCGCAGGCACGGTCTTGGCCACTGTGATCTCGAGGTCTCCCTCGGCATCGCGGATCTGCTTTCCGTTCCACTGGGCACGCCAACGCGGGTTGTCCACTTCGGCGCCCAAGCCGGGTGTCTCGGCGTGCTGATAGAACTGCAGCCCGAAGATATCGTTGCCGTTCTCCTCGATGGCGATGAAGCCGTAGAGCGTCGACCAGAGACCGTAGCCGTGGATCGGCAAAATGACCTTGTCGACCCCGCCAGCATCATCCCGGAGAATGTAGACGGTACGATAGAGCGCCTGACGACCAATCCCGGCCGGATCATCGCTGAGCGCGCGGCTCAGTTCCGGATCCTCCGCCGCGGCGGCATCATCGAAGCTTACCGCGTCGAACTCAGGCGAGAACTCACCGGTCGTCAGATTGAGAACCTGCGGCTCGAACGCCTCGAAGGCCTCTGCCACCGGCACGCTTTCGTCGTACACACCAGCCACCTGGAGCACGTTGAGGCGCATGTTGCGGACCTCATTGACCTCCTGAGTGGGGCGCAGCGAGACCGCTGCCGCGGATACCACAAGGGACGCCACGAGACAGAGCGAGACTGCGACGACGATTGTCTTGCCCACGCTATCGGGTGGAGCCGCCAAGAAGCGGCCGATGAAACCTTTGGGTTTCTCTTCGTTTGGCATGTCAGACGGCATGTCGACGCGCCCTCCTACGGATGTTTGCCTGCACCACGAAATAGTCGATCAGCGGTGCGAATACGTTCCCGAACAAGATGGCCAGCATCATACCTTCAGGGAATGCCGGGTTGATGACACGGATCATCACGACCATGAAACCGATGAGCGCGCCGTAGATCCAACGGCCCGCGTTGGTATGCGAGGCGGAGACCGGCTCCGTCGCCATGAAGACCATGCCGAAGGCGAATCCACCCATCACGAGATGCCAGTGCCAGGGCATGGCGAACATCGGGTTCGTGTCCGAGCCAATGAGGTTCAAGAGCAACGTGAACGCGATTGTCCCCAGCATCACCCCTGCCGGGATGCGCCAGTTCACGATCTTTGTGGCCAATAGGAAAACGAGGCCTAGCAGGATCGCCGCTGTCGACGTCTCTCCCATGGAGCCCGGGATGAAGCCCCAGAAGTGATCCCACCATGTCCCGGTCGTACCGGCCAGCTCTTGGAAACCATCGGATGCAGCAATCGCGAGAGACGTGGCCCCCGTGTAGCCATCGACGGCGATCCAGACGCTGTCACCAGACATCTGCGCGGGATACGCGAAGTAGAGGAAGGCTCGAGCGGTCAGTGCAGGGTTGAGGAAGTTCTTCCCCGTGCCGCCGAAGACCTCTTTGCCGATGATCACGCCGAAGATGATGCCGAGCGCGACCTGCCAGAGCGGCACTGTGGCGGGCAAGATCAGGGCATAGAGCATGGAGGTGACGAGAAAGCCCTCGTTGACCTCATGCCCGCGCACCACGGAAAAGATCACTTCGCAGATACCGCCCGCCACCACGGTGACGACGTAGATGGGCAGGAAGTACAAAAATCCGTGTATGAAGTTTGCGAAGTGGTTCGCCGGATTGAAGCCGATGCCCGTGGCGCTCAGCACCCAGGCCCGCCATCCGGTCGGATCAATGCCAGAGACGGCGAGAGCCTCGTTGGCCTGCAGACCGACATTCCAGAGCCCGAGCAGGATCGCGGGAAACGTGGCGAGCACCACGTAGATCATGATCCGCTTCATATCGATGTAGGACCGTGCGTGCGGCGCAGCGGTCGTGACCGTTTTCGGCGTGAAGAGGAAACTCTCCACCATTTCGTAGATGGGGAAGTACTTTTCGTACTTACCACCCTTCTCGAACTGCGGCTCAATACGGTCGAAAAAGTCGCGGGCACCCATGGGCTTAACCCTCCTTCTCGATCTTGGTGAGGCAGTCACGAAGCGCCTCGCCGTATTCGTACTTGGCCGGGCAGGCAAAACCCACGAGGCCCATGTCTTCTTCATCAAGCTCTAGTACGCCGAGCGCCTGAGCCTGGTCGGTGTCCATCACGAGCATCGCCCGGAGGAGCTGCGTCGGCAGGTAGTCCTGCGGCATCAGCTCTTCGAACGTGCCGTAGGGCACCATCGCGCGACGGCCCCCGTTGAGGTTGGATGTCAGCGCGTAGGTCTTCCGCGCGAACGCCGATCCGAGCACCGGCTGCATGGCGTATTTCTCGCGCATGGGACGTATCCAACCGAACGAATGCTGCCGCTTGTCTTCTTCGATGATCGTGATCTGGCGTGCGTAGCGCCCGACATACGCGCTCTCCGCCTCGCCTGACCGACCCGACAGAATGGAGCCCGAAATCATGCGCAAAGGCGCATCCTCGTGGATGCCACCGCGGGTGAGATCGACCATGGACGCGCCCGAGACCGTGCGGACGAGGCGAGGGTTCTTCACCTTCGGCCCCGTCAGAGCGACGATGCGGGAGCCATCAAGCTTGCCCGTTTCAAAAAGGCGGCCGATCGCCGTGACGTCCTGGTAGCCGATGGTCCAGACCTGCCGGTCCGAGGTCACCTGCTCGAGGAAGTGAATATGCGTGCCCGGTAGCCCCGCAGGATGCGGCCCCGAAAACGTCACCGGCTCCACACCCTCGACATCCCCGCCGGGCACATCGGCGCCCTGTGAATGGCACAGGTACGTTTTGCCCTCGGTGAGCTTGGCAACGACCTCCAGTCCCCGCACGAAGCTCTCGCGATCATCATCGATGATCTCTGCGGCGTCGCCAGCGAGCGGCTCCGTGTCCATGGCGGTCACGAAAATCGCGGCAGGCCGCGCGTCGGAGGGCGGCACCTTCGAGTAGGGGCGGGTACGGAAAGACGTCCACAGGCCAGAGGCGGCCAGCCTCTCTGCAATCGCGTCGCTTGAGTCAGCGCCGCCCACGCCGGAGAAATCGACTGGGTCCTGCCCGGCCGCAATCTCGATCTCGACGCTGATCAGCACGCGGCGGGCACCACGATTGATGGCCTTCACGCGCCCGGAGACCGGCGAGGTGACGAACACGTCGGGCGTATCCTTGTGGGCGAATATCGGGCTTCCGGCGGCGACGGCGTCGCCTTCTTCTACCTGAAGGCGGGGCTTCAGCCCCACATAGTCTGCTCCTAAGAGCGCAACTCGCTGAACGGCCGGCCCATCAGTGATGCCCCTTTCCGGAGCGCCCTCGACGGGCAAATTCAGGCCTTTTTTGAGCGAAAAATGCTGCACGCGCGACTCGCTTCTGTTGTTTGCTGGTCTTTGCATGCCGGTGAATACAAGGATCACACACCTCTCGAAAGAGGCGCGGGGTCGCAGCCACCGCCTTTCTGACAGCTCGGGCGACTATGTCGCGGATCGCGATCAGTTGTGTCTTAAAATGCCGTTTTGGGCTACTTTGTCGCGAGACGGCTCCGTCCATTCTGATAAAGGAAGAGCGATCCAGAAAGAGGCATACCGTGGTAGACCCAACGATCATCTCCCGTCGCACATTGTTCTTCGTCCCCCTCGCCCTTGCCGCCTGCAAGGACCGGACAAACATCATCGAGCTCGTTGGAAGCACGATGGGCACGTCTTATTCCATAGTCGCCGTCGACAAGTCTGGCGCTCTTTCCCGCACGAAGCTGCAGGGTGAAGTCGACGCCGTGCTGGCATCGATCAACGCCAGCATGTCGAACTGGGATGCCAACTCCGAGGTGTCGCGCTTCAATGCGATGCGCTCGACGGCGCCCATGCCTGTGTCGCCTGAGTTCGTAACCGTCATGGCCGCAGCGGAAGAGGTGCACACTCTTTCCGACGGGCGGTTTGACGTAACCACCGGCCCGCTCATCGACCTTTGGGGCTTTGGCGCGAAAGATGTATCCTCGCGCGTCCCGACCGATGCTGCCATCGCCGCAGCGCGCGAAGCGACCGGCCAGGCGCGTACCATCACGGTTGCTACAGGCTCGCTCACGAAATCCGATCCAGCCGCCGAAGTGTATCTCTCCGCCATCGGCAAGGGATACGGCGTGGATGCCATCGGCGAAGCGCTTGCCGGCTTGGGCGTCGAAGACTTCATGGTGGAGATCGGAGGCGATCTCCTGACCGCCGGCGTCAACCCCGACGGAAACCCATGGCAGATTGGCATCGAGACGCCTGAAGCGCTTTCAGGCGTTCAGCAGGTTGTTGGTGTAACGGGCATGGGCCTCGCCACCTCGGGCGACTACCGAAACTACTTCGAGAGGGACGGTCAGCGCTACAGCCACATCCTCGACGCGTCGACCGGGCGTCCGATCACGCACACCACGGCCAGTGCCACGGTTGTGACCGAAAATGCGATGCTGGCCGATGCATGGGCCACGGCAATGCTTATCTTGGGGTCTGAAACCGGCCTCGAGCTGGCCAATGCGCTGAACATGCCCGTGCTATTCATCGATCGTGATGGCGACGGCTTCTCAACAGCGGCATCGGCCCCCTTCCAAACGCTCGCGGCCTGACCCACGGCCAAAGGAGCCCTTGAGATGGAAACCTTCCTTCTCGCATTCGTTCTCTTGCTTCTGGTGATGCTCGGCATGGCGCTGGGCGTCATCTTCATGAACAAGCGGATCAAGGGATCATGCGGTGGCCTCAATGCCATTTCCGACGCCGATCATTGCCTCGTCTGTAAGAAAGAGGTCGATCCCGACTCGCCGCTCAAGGAGAGGCTTCGGGGTTGCCCGAAGGCCAAGCAGATGCTTGCCAAGATGGAAGCGGAAGGCGCATAGCGCGACAGCTATGTGCCGCCCGCGAGCGGCACGAACGCCAACAGGCCAAGGCCGAACGCCGCGCCGAGCCCAAAAAGCCACAATTGCCACGTCGGGCCTTCTGCCTTCCACACGCTGCGATAGCGCATGCCGCACAGGCACGCTGCCACGAAGATCAACGTGGCCGCCAGCGGGCTCAACATCAGATCTGCCATCGAAACAGCGCCCTTCCCTGAATCAAGTTGCGTGTCTAGGCTGTGGATCACAGCAGGGGACAACACACAATTAGGGAGGTCCTTGGCCATGCCTACTTCTTATCAAGCTCCGTCTCGCGGCACGCCGGCCAAGACGCATAGCCAATCAATCTCGTCGAATACCGCTGGCGGGAACGGGACGGTCGCCAACCTTCTCTCCACCAAGGGCAACAGCGTGATTGCGATCCGGCCGCATGACACGATCTCGAAAGCTGTTGGCATCCTGAAGGAAAAGCGCATCGGCGCGCTCGTGGTCACTGACGAGAACGGCGCGTTGAAGGGCATCCTCTCCGAACGCGACATTGTCCGGAAGCTCGCGGAGACGCCCGGCCAGACCCTTCCCCAGACGGTTTCGGAGAACATGACGTCGAAAGTCGTGACATGTGAGCCCGACGACTCCCTCGTTGTGGTCTTGCAGCGCATGATGGAAGGCCGCTTCCGCCACATGCCCGTCGTGCAGGGTGCGGACCTTTGCGGCATGGTAACCATCGGCGACGTCGTCCAATTCCGCCTCTCGGAGGTAGAGCACGAAGCCCTTCAGCTGAAGCAGATGATCGTCGGGTAGCATTAATCTGCTCGGTCGCAGACATCGGCGACGAGCGCGGTGGATCTTGTGCCTGCCAGGGCGGCAGACCCAAGTCGTGAAGCAGCTTTTGAGAGACCTTCGCGCCTTCGTAGCTATACCCGGCAGCGGGTGTCGGTGAGCGCAAGTCCGACGAAAGGAAACGTCCTAGCTCCCCCGCCTCGGCTCTATGGAAAAGACACGGGCTTGGCGCGACTTCCCGTCTCGAGAACGCACCTCCAGTTTCGCATTGCCGCCGCCCGCGCGTCTGTCCCTCAAGCATGCCGGGCCTAGCCACTTGAGCCATAAGACGCCAAAAGGCGCTCTGACGATGGGGAGTTTGATCCATGGCCGAGGATTGGTGGCGCGGTGCCAGCATTTACCAGATCTATCCGCGCTCGTTTCAGGACGACAACGGCGATGGCGTCGGCGATCTCGCGGGCATAACGCGTAGGCTCGACCACGTGGCTTCGCTCAGCGTGGATGCCATTTGGCTCTCTCCGTTTTTCCCATCGCCGATGAAGGACATGGGCTATGACGTCGCCGATTATCGCGGCGTCGACCCTCTCTTCGGCACCATGGATGACTTTGACGCGCTCCTTGCGCGCGCGCATGACCTTGGCCTCAAGGTCATCATTGACCAGGTGCTTTCCCATTCTTCCGACAAGCATGCCTGGTTCGAGGAGAGCCGCGTGTCGCGGTCCAACCCGCGCGCCGACTGGTATGTCTGGGCTGACCCCAGCGAAGATGGCACCCCGCCCAACAACTGGCTGTCGGTCTTTGGCGGCCCCGCATGGGAATGGGAGCCACGCAGGCATCAATACTACCTGCACAACTTCCTGACCGAGCAGCCCGACCTCAACCTCTGGAACCCGGACGTCCAAGACGCGCTGCTCGCCGAAGTAGGCTTCTGGTTGGACCGCGGCGTAGATGGCTTCCGCCTCGATGTTGCGAACTTCTACTTTCATGACCGGGACCTCACCGACAATCCCCCTGCCCCCGCCGAACAGCGCGCCCACGCGCGCGAAACCTACGGCCACCAAGACCACGTATTCGACAAGAACAGACCGGAGACGCTGGGCTTCCTCGAGAAGCTCCGCGCGCTCACGGATCGCTATCCCGGCCGCATGATCGTCGGCGAAGTGAGCGAAGACGGCGACAAGGCGCTTGATCTCATGGCGGCCTACACGGCCGGAGAGAAACGCCTGCACATGGCCTACTCCTTTGAGCTGCTTGGCCCGAAATTCTCTGCCATGCATTTCCGCCGCAATGTGGAGCGCTTTTTCGAAAGCGCCCCGGATGGCTGGCCGTGCTGGTCGTTTTCAAACCATGACTGCGTCCGGCATGTGAGCCGCTGGGCAGAGCACGCAAACGAGCCGGACGCCCTCGCCCGCCAGTGCATCGCCCTCCTGGCCTCACTGGAGGGCAACATCGGCCTTTATCAGGGAGAGGAGCTCGGTCAGCTTGAGACCGAGCTGGCCTATGAAGAAATCACGGACCCGCCAGGCCTACGCTTTTGGCCCGACGTGAAGGGCCGAGATGGCTGCCGCACACCCATGGCATGGGAGAACGACGCGCCGCATGCTGGGTTTTCCGACGCAACACCCTGGCTTCCGGTGAAAGCGCCTCAGGCAGATCGGGCGGTCAGCCTTCAACAATCATCGAACGAGAGCACACTCGCCTTCTATCGCGAGATGCTCGCGTTCCGCGCGCAGTCAGAGGCTCTCAAAACCGGTCGGACGGCCTTCCATGACCTTCCCGAGCCGTTGCTTTCGTTTCGGCGCGGCGCGGCGCTCACTTGCGTCTTCAACCTGTCTTCCGAGGAGCGGTCTCTCGGCTTCGCGGAGCCGATCACACTTGTTGGCCCCCATGCTGCGCAGGTGGATGGGACGACACTGCTCCTGCCGGCTAACGGGTTCGCATTCCTCGAAAAAACTCCTGATCTCGCCAAATGAAGAGTGAGGTACAAACTCGGCTCCACCGGCGACTGACCCCCTAAATTTCACGTTTTCTCAGGGGCTTACCCGGATTTTGCAGGGCGTCACGTATGCAAGCGCGAAATAATGTCACTAATACTTACCTTTTTTGAGGCGAAACCCTTGCCAGAGGGGGGCCGAAACGAGTATCTCGCAGTCCACAGCTGCATGAGCGCGGGGAATCTCTCGCGCTCGGGACCACTTCGTAACCGCCACTGCTAACGCCCGCATGGCTTTGACAGGCTTCAACGCTGCCAAAGGACATCGCCCGTGACTGATCTGACTGCGCCCTACAGCCTCTACGATCCGACCCTGGAGAAAAGCTCCTGCGGGGTGGGCTTTCTCACGCGAAAATCCAGCGAACAGACACATGATCTTCTCGAGAAGGGTCACGAGGCCCTGTGCTCCGTGCCCCATCGCGGCGGCATGTCGTCGGAAGGCGTGGGGGACGGCGCAGGCATCTCTGTGGATCTGTCGCTGAAGTTCTTCTCAAAGCTCGTGGGCAAAACGCTCGAAAAAGGCACCTTTGGGGTGGGCAACTTCTTCATGCCTGCCGATGCCTCACAACATGAGCATGCCGTGACGCTCATCGAGAGCACGCTCAAGGAATGGGGATTTACCATTCTGGTGACCCGTGAGGTTGAAACCAACAGCGAAGCCATCAGCGCGCGCGCGGCCAAATGGCAGCTCCCGATCCGCCAGTGGATCTTCGAGGCGCCCGAGGGCCTGCGTGGCGCGGCGCTCGATAGCCGGATCCACACGACGCTTCTCGAGATCGAGGCCGTGGCCTACACGCAGCCCGAGCTCGATGGTCTCTACCCGTTGTCGCTCAGCGCGCGGATGCAGGTCTTCAAAGGGCGGCTGAACAGCTGGGAAATTATGCCGTACTTCAAGGACCTCTGGGACGAGGACCATGAAGTGCACACGATGTATTTCCACACGCGGTTCTCCACCAACACGGACCCGCACCCCACCATGGCGCAGCCCTTCCGCCTGATGGCGCATAATGGCGAACTGAACACCGATAAGAAGAACCGCCTGTCCGAAGCGGCCGTGGCGCTTGCACGCAACAAGGCGATCGTGCGCCCGAAAGGCCAATCCGACAGCTGCCGCCTCGACCAGACGCTCAACAGTCGGGTCTACGAAGAGGGCGTGGACCTCGTCACCGCCGTCGTGGCCATGATGCCGCCCGCCTGGGAAAACGACAAGGACATCGATCCTGACGTGAAGGCCATGTTGGAGTACTTCTCTCTCTTCGAGGAGAAGAATGACGGCCCGGCAGCGCTGATCTTCGGGGACGGCAACATCATCGGAGCCCGTTTGGACAGGCTCGGACTGCGGCCGCTGCGCACGGTGGAGACGGAGGACTATCTCGCTGTCATGTCCGAGGCAGGCCAGATTTCCTTTCCGCCGGAAAGCGTGATCCGCCGTGGTCGCGTGGCCGCCGGTGGCATGATCTATTTCAACCACGAAGAAGGCCGCATCTACGAGACGGAAGACGCGCTCGAGATGCTCGCGGAGGCGGAGGATTATCCCGCGCTTCTCGAAGCGGCCGCCATCAATATCGACGATCTGCCCAGCGCCGATGACGATCCGGGCCTCGCGGCCACCCGCTATCTCGGCGATCTCACCACGCCCGCGCGGTATGTGGCCTACACGCACAACCAGGAAAGCTTCAAATTCCTGATGGACCCGATGCTGCAGAACGGCGTCGAGAAGGTCTCGGCGATGGGCTACGGCAACGCCATCAACGCGCTCTCCGATCAGGAAGGCGGCGTCGCCAAGTACTTCTCGCAGCGGTTCGCACAGGTGACGAACCCGCCGCTCGACTCGATCCGCGAGGCGGACGGCATGACGCTCCGCGTGGCCCTCGGGGAAAAGCCGCACATGGGCAAATCCCGCTCGCGCCAGATCGTGGTGAACACGCCGATCCTGCGCATGTCGGACATGCTGAAGATCAAGAAGCAAGAGCACACGCCCTGGGACAGGTTCGATATCCTCTACGGTCCAGCTTTCAACGATGCCGCCGCCAATGAGCGCGCCCTCACTGAGGCCGTCGATCAGGTCGCCAACGACGTGGTGACCTTCGCCCGCGAAAAGGGTGGCATCGCCATCCTGACCGACCGCCATGTCTCGACGACCCTTGCGCCGCTCCCGATGTCGCTCGCCATCTCTGCGATCAACCAGCGGCTCATCGAAGAAGGCCTCCGGTTCAAGGTGTCGCTCGTCGTCGAGTCCGGTCAGCTTTCCTCATCGCATCACGTGGCCTGCGCCCTCGGCTTCGGGGCGTCCGCGGTCTACCCGCTCGCCGTGCGCCTGCGCGCCGAGGAGCTCTTCGGCCACGACAAGGCCTATGATCACTACGCCAAGTTCCAGAAGGCCTGCGAGAAGGCCCTCATGAAGACGATGGGCAAGGTCGGTCTTTGCACGGTCGAGTCCTATTCGGGCGGCGAGTTCTTCGAGCCGAACTTCCTCGACACGAACGACCCCATCTTCGCGCGGTACTTCCCGAATATGCGGACGCCCGTGGGCGGCGTGCGCTTTGACCGGGTTGCACAATCTGTGGCGGATTGGCATGCCCGTGCGCTCACGGTCACGTCGGATGCCGATATTCCGATCCTCGGGCTCTTCAAGGAGCGCGCGGAAGGGGCAGGCCATTCCTACGGCACCACCGCCGTCCGCGGCTTCGTGGACCTGACGGAAGAACCGATTTCATTCGACCGGCCCGTCGCAAACAACGCCCTCGATGGGGAGACCGATCCCCTGCGTCTGCTGACGCTCCGGCAGATGGACGACGCCTTCGGCATCGACGACAAGGGCTACGTCAACACCTCCTTCGAGAAGCTGACGACAGACCAGATCGATAATTTCGAGATCACGCCTGGTTACCGCCGCTTCAGCGAGATCATGGCAGAGGAGCGCGGTCGCCGTCCTGCCGCCCTCCGCGATGTGCTGGGCTTCCCGGCGGACATCACGTTCATGGACAAGGTCGAAGACATCAAGAAAGAGATGATGCTCTTCAACCGCGCCGGGAACAACGACTTCATCATCCGCGGCCTCGAGGTGGAAGAGCTCGGCGCCGGCGAGTACCTGCTGCGCCTGACCGGCCCGAAAGCCACCGATATCGGGCGCCTGGATGCCCTGGGCGAAAGTCTTGTCCAGCGCTTTGGCGAGGATGTCGAAGGCCACCACATCACGCGCGGCTGCCTAAAGATCGCCGTGAAGGGCTGGGCGCTCGATTATCTGTCCCGCATCCGCCGGGCCAATGACCGCATCGAAATCGAGAATGTGCAACCGGCGCATGAAATCACCGCGCGACTGGCGTCTGGGGCCATGTCCCACGGCGCGCTCGTAGCCTCCGCGCACGAGGCGGTCGCCCACGGCACCAACATGGCCGGCGGCATGTCGAACTCGGGCGAAGGTGGCGAGCATCTGTCGCGCTACGGCACGATCCGCGCGTCTCGGATCAAGCAGTTCGCCTCCGGTCGCTTCGGGGTCTGGGCGGGATACCTCGCAGACCCGAACCTGGAAGAAATCGAGATCAAGATCGGCCAGGGCGCAAAGCCCGGCGAGGGTGGTCAGCTGCCCGCGCCAAAGGTCACGGTCGAGATCGCTGCCGCGCGCGGCGGCACGCCGGGGGTAGAGCTGATCTCTCCCCCGCCCCACCACGACACTTATTCCATCGAGGACCTCGGCCAGCTCATCCATGATGCAAAGGCCGCGCGCGTGCGCGTGATCGTCAAGCTCGTGAGCTCCGAGGGGATCGGAACGATCGCCGTCGGCGTGGCAAAGGCTGGCGCGGACGTCATCAACGTCGCCGGAAACACCGGAGGCACGGGGGCGGCGTCTGTGACCTCGCTTAAATATACCGGCCGTGCGGCCGAGATCGGCATCGCCGAGGTGCATCAGGCGCTCTGCGCCAATGGCATCAGGCAAAAGGTCATGCTGCGTTGCTCGGGTGCCATGCAGACGGGCTCCGACGTCGTGAAGGCCTCGCTCCTTGGCGGCGACTCATTCGAGTTCGGGACGACCGCGCTCATGATGCTCAAATGCGTCATGGCCAAGAACTGCAACGTAAAGTGCCCGGCGGGCCTGACGACGAACCCCGAGGTCTTCGACGGCGACCCCCGTGCGCTTGCGCAGTACCTTCTCAATATCGCCCACGAAGTGCGCGAGATCCTCGCAACGCTCGGGTTCAAGTCGCTCGACGAGGCCCGCGGCCGTGCCGACCTCCTGCACCTGCTCGATCACGATGCCGCCGTGGGCAAGCTCAACCTGCGGCAGATGCTGACCCATGTGCCCGAGATCAAGGTGGAAAACCCGGTCTATCTCGAGCGTGACTTCGCTGTGGATGATGCCCTCCTGGAGCAGGTCAAATCCCGCATCATCGACGGCGGCGAGACGCAGATCGAGCTGCGCCCGAACGCACCGCTCAACAACCGCAACAAGACGGTCGGTGGCCAGCTCGGCATCGATATCGAACGGATGCTCAACCACGAGATCCTGCGCCTGCCGACGGCCGCGCATCAGGACGGACGCGGACGTCGCTACCTTGATCCGCGTTCCGTGCGCGTTGTCACCAACGGCTCCGCCGGCCAGTCCTTCGGCGCATTCTGCAATGACGGCATGGTCATGGACCACACCGGCACCTGCAATGACGGCGTGGGCAAAGGCGCGAGCGGTGGCGAGATCATCGTGAAATCGCCCGGCGGAAGCGCCGGACGCGAGAACGTCCTCATCGGGAACTTCGCTCTCTTCGGGGCAACCGGCGGGCGGACCTTCATCGAAGGCCAGGCGGGCGATCGCTTCGCCGTCCGCAACTCCGGCGCGACGGCCGTCGTCGAAGGCGTGGGCGACTTCTGCGCAGAATACATGACGAACGGCGCGATCCTGAACCTCGGCGGCTTCTCCAAGGGCTACGGAAACGGCATGTCCGGTGGTTTCGCCTACCAGTACGATCCGCTGGGTGAGCTCAAGGGCGCGATCAGCCACGACTCCGTCTTCATGGGCACGCTGACCGACGGCAGCGCGGAGGGCGAGATCCACAAGGACGCAGTCTTCCAGATGCTGACCTGGCACCTCGAGGCCACGGGCTCGAAGAAGGCTGAACAGCTCCTCGCGGACTGGTCGACCACGCAGCATCACATGGCGTGGGTCATGCCCAAGGCGCTGCTTCAGTACCAAGATCAGGACGCCATCCTCGCCGCCCGCAGCCGCAAGGACCTCGTGGAAGAGCTCGCCACGGCGCTTTCCATGCACCAGATCATGGAGTTAAAGCGCGCCTACAAGAACGGGCGCCCGGTGCTCCATGGTGCCATGCCCGCTTATGGCGAGATGGACACGGGCGAGATGTTCCGCCTGCTCAATGCCTACACCGTGCTCGAGATGGCGCAGGTCGTGGCAGAGAAGCGCCTCGGCGCGAACGCCCACCAGCTTGCCAAGGACAAGGCCGTCAAGAACCTCATCTTGACCGAGGATTTCTCCCTCATGTCCGCGCTCGCCAAACATGCCCGCCAGGCCGTGGCCGACTACTCGGATCAGGAACTTGCGGCGCTCGTGGCGCACAAGCGGCTCAGCGACTTCAAGACGGCGCTTTCCATGCGCAACATCCTGAGCATGGACAGCCCCGGCACCTATTCGTGGATCCTGCACCAGTCGGCCAAGAACCGCGCCGCGCTGGGCGAGATCCCGAGCTTTGACGAACTCTTCTCTCAGACCGCCCTGCCAGACCTCCTGGCACGCAGCGCAGCGGAGTAAACAGATGCAGCAGAACAACCAGATTCCCTACATCCCTAATGATGCGCCCTTCTCCGGCGATCAGCGGGCGTGGCTCGGCGGCTTCCTCGCCGGTCTCCATTCGCGCACGTTCATGGGTGGCGGTGCGCAGGCCGTGGCCCCGGGCAATGAGCAGGTAAAGGCCAAACCGCTCGACATCCTCTTCGGTACGCAAACGGGCAATGCCGAGAGTCTGGCGGAAGAGGCAGCCGCGATCGCCAAGACCCGCGGGTTCCAGCCGCGCGTGAACGAGATGGACGCCATCGAGATGGGCGCACTCTCGGAGATGGAGAACGTGATCATCGTCGTCTCCACCTACGGCGAGGGCGAAATGCCCGACAATGCGCACATGTTCTGGGAGGCGCTTAGCGCGTCTACCGCCCCGCGCATGGAGAGCCTCAACTACGCCGTGCTGGCGTTGGGCGACACGTCCTACGACGAGTTTTGCCAGGCCGGGAAGGTCATCGACACCCGCCTTGAGCAACTTGGCGCCAAGCGCCTCGGGCCGCGGATCGACTGCGACGTGGACTTCGAGGACGCGGCGACCGCATGGCTTATGGAAACCGTGCCCACAGCCGACGCAACCGTCGCCAATGTGAGCGATGAACCCGTCGTGGTCGCCAAGAAGGACGGCTACAATCGAAAGAACCCCTACGCCGCGAAGGTCGTGGGCAACACGCTCCTTTCCGGCAAGAATTCCGGCAAGGAAATCAGGCACATGAGTTTCGCCCTCGGCGATAGCGGGCTGACCTACGAGGCCGGTGACGCGCTGGGCGTGATGCCGATCAACGCGCCCGATCTGGTGGATGCGTGGCTCATGCGCCTTGGAGCGAAGGCTGACGATGCTGTTGCGGGACATGACGCGCCGCTAGGCGAGCTTCTCGCGAAGCGCTTCGAGATCATGACGCCGGGCCGCGAGTTCATCCGCGAGATCGAGAAACGCGCAGGCCACGAAGAGCTCACCCATGTTCAATCGAACGGGGACAAGGAGGCGCTAGAGGCGTTTCTCTGGGGCAAGGACGCGCTTGATCTGATGAACCTCAACCCGACGCTGAAGGTCTCCGCAGACGAGGTCGTGAGCTGGCTGAAACCGCTTCAGCACCGCGCCTATTCCATCTCCTCGTGCCCCGTGGCGAACCCGGGCGAGGTGCACACCACCGTGGCCGCCGTGCGCTGGCTGGCGGAGGGGCGTGTGCACAAGGGAGTGGCCTCGACCTTCATGGCCGACATGGCGCCCGAGGGCAGCGAAGTGGGCATTTTCATGAGCCCGAACAAGAGCTTCCGCATCCCCACCGATGACAGCGTCCCGATGGTCATGGTGGGCCCCGGCACCGGCATCGCGCCGTTCCGCGCCTTCCTGCAAGCCCGCCGCGAACGTGGTGCACAGGGCACCAACTGGCTCTTCTTCGGAGACCAGCACCGCGAGACGGATTTCATCTACGAAGACGAGCTTTCGAAGATGTCTGCCGACGGTCTCCTGACGCGCCTCGATCTCGCTTTCTCCCGGGATCAAAAGGAAAAAATATACGTCCAGCACCGCATGGAAGAGAACGGCAAGGACCTCTTCGCGATGCTTGAGGACGGCGGCCACTTCTATGTCTGCGGGGATGCCACGCGGATGGCCAAGGACGTGGATGCCGCGCTCCATCGGATCGTGGCGGAGCACGGCGCGATTAGCGACGAACAGGCGATCGACTACGTCAACGCGCTCAAGCGGGAGAAGCGCTACGTCCGCGACGTCTACTGACATCAGCCCACTCCGCGCGGCGCGTGAGCCCGCCGCCGGAGGGGCAATAAACGCTGGCGAAGGGTGATAATGCCGCGCGCCGGGACTGGCTCATGAGACCTGTGAATGCGTAGGAGCGAAGGGCCAGCGGCCCCTCTTTCCGGAGCATCGGGGGCCTAAAAAGAAGCGGGCGCGATGGCCAACCATCGCGCCCGCTTCTTTCGTTCTTCGGCGCCTCATGGGGCCGCCATAGACGTCCTCAGGCCGCCACCTTCGCGGACAGGAGCCCGTGGAGCGCGATGATCTCCTCGCGGCGCAGCTCGTGTCCGCCGTCATGGACGACCTGCCCCACATCAGCACCCATCTCGTCAAAGTAGCTGAGGAGCTTCTGGCTCTCGGCCCAGGGCGTGATCGGGTCCTGCCGGCCTGCGGTGATCAGGATCTTGCGCCCGGTGAGATCGACGGGCGCAGGGCTCCACGGGATGAGCGGATGCAAGAGCCCCGCCCGGTCAAAGAGGCCCGGATGCTCTAGGATCGTGGCGGCAAGGATGTTGGCCCCGTTCGAGTAGCCGAAGCCGTAGACCGGGCCATCGCCGACCTCCGCTTCGACGAAAGCGGCCATCTTCTCTACCGCGCGGGCGAGGTCGTCCATGTCGTAGACCCCCTCCCCCGTGCGCTTGAAGAAGCGCGCCGCGCCGTACTCGCTCACATCCCCCCGGGGAGAGACGACGCGGGCGCCGGGCGCGAGCTCTTGCGCTAGGTCGAAGAACTGCGTCTCGTCCCCGCCGGTGCCGTGGAAGGTGAAGAGCGTGGGCGCACCACGCTCTCCTTCCGTCCTGAGCGCTTCGTAGGTCATGCCGCGATCTTCGGCAGATGGGCCTCGATCTGGGCGCGCAGGTGCTCGTGCTGCGTGGGCAGCTTGAGCGCCTCGCCCAGATGCGCCGTGTCCTCGTCGCGGTCAAAGCCGGGCTCGTTCGTGGCCACCTCAAAGAGCACGCCGCCCGGGGTCCGGAAGTAGATCGCCCAGAAGTAATCCCGGTCGATCACCGGCGTGACCTGATAGCCCGTCTGCATGAGCGCTTCGCGGACGCGAAGCTGGGCCGCGCGATCCTCGACCGCAAAGGCAATGTGATGGACGGAGCCTGCGCCCTGACGGGCCACCGGCGCGCGGGGCAGCTGCTCCAGATCGATCGTGTCGGCGGCGTTGCCGCCTTCGATCACGTAGCGCGTCACCGCGCCCTCGGTCTCCGCCTTCTGGTAGCCCATGTAGGTGAGGAGCTCGCCCGTGGCGTCGGCGTCCTGCAGCGAGAAGCGCGCGCCTCGGAAGCCGAGGATGCCCTCGCCCGAGCCCACGCCCGCGCCAGTCCAGGCCTCACGGCCCTGCTCTTCGCTCTCCACGAGGGCGAAGGCGTCGCCGTCCGGGCCGTCGAAGCCGAGGCGCTTCTCGCCGAAGACCGTCTCTTCCTTCAGACCGGTCACGCCGAAGGTGCCGAGGCGCTCTTTCCAGAAGCCGAGCGCGCCCTTGGGCACCGCGAACTCGGTGACGCCCACCTCGCCCACGCCGCGCTTGCCACGGGGCATGCGGCCGAAGGGGAAATAGGTCATGACGGAGCCGGGCGTGCCGACCTCGTCGCCGTAATAGAGGTGATAGACGTCTGGCGCGTCGAAATTCACCGTCTTCTTGACCCGGCGGAGGCCGAGCGTGTCGGTGAAGAAGGCGTTGTTCTCGCTTGCATCCGCCGCCATCGAGGTGACGTGATGCAGGCCTTTGATGTCGGTGATCATGGCGTGTCTCCTTTTGCTGAGGCTGAAGGTAGGACAGCGCTCTATTTCAGTGAATAGTAATGGTGTTTCATTAACTATTTCGATACGTCGACATAATGGAGCAGTTGAAGCCGATCCGCACCTTCCTCGAAGTCGCCCGCCAGCAGAGCTTTTCGGGCGCGGCGCGGAGCCTCGGGATGACCCCGGCAAGCGTGACCCGCATCGTGGCCGCGCTGGAGAAGGATCTGGGCAAACAGCTCCTCCTGCGGACGACGCGGCAGGTTTCGCTCACGGCCGAAGGCGCCATCATCGCCGCGCGCTACCGTCCGGTGATCGAGGAATTCGATGCCATCGGGCGCGAGCTCACGCAGCGCCGCGATGCCGGGAGGCTGCGGGTGAACGCGCCGCTCTCGCTCGGGCTGCGCATCCTGCCAGAGGTGGTGGCGGGGTTTCGCCTCGCCTATCCGCGGATTCAGCTCGAGATCCAGCTCACCGATGCGCTGATCGACGTCATCGACGCCGATTGCGATCTCGCGATCCGGATCTCACGCCCGCCCACCGACAAATCGACGATCTGGCGCAAGCTCTGCGACGTGCCACGCCACGCAGTGGCCGCGCCCGCCCTTCTTCAGCGGATGGCGCGACCCGAGGAGCCGGGGGATCTCTCGGCGGAGCACACCATGTCCTACAGCGCAGATGGCGGGTCGGAGACCTGGGAATTCTCGCGGGGCACGACCGTGCGCCAGCATCGCGCGGGCACCTGGGTGACCACGAATAACGGCGATCTCCTCGCCGGACTTGCGACGGCGGGGCAAGGCGTCTGCGTCTTGCCGGAATTCCTCGTGGCGCGGGGCCTGGCAGCGGGGGAGCTCGAAGTGCTCCTCCCGGACTGGACGCTGCCGCAGCTCTGGCTCACGCTCTTTTACCCGCCCTATGAGACGCTGCCGCCGCTCGTGGCGACGTTCAGCGACTATTTCGAGGCCTATATAGAGGGCGCGCGCGGGCTCGGCGCCTAGAGCGTACCGGCGGCGCGCAGCGCGTCGAAACGCGCTTGGTCGAGCCACCAGAATTCCACGTTGCGGTTGAAATCGTAGGGCGCGGGCGTCTCGGGCATGCCGAACACGTCCCACACGGCCACCCGGTGCGAGCCGAGGAACCACGCACCGATCCAGATATGCTTGGCGCGCAGCACGCGGTCGAGGGCGCGCACGGCGATGACGAGCTCCTCGCGGCTCTCGGCCTGCACGGCCTCCTCGATGAGGGCATCAACGACCGGATCGGCGAGGCCCGTGAGATTGTTCGATCCTTCGGCGCTCGCCGCTGCCGAGCCATAGAAGGGGCGCAGGTTCGCACCCGGGGTCACGGCGGTCTGCCAGGCCACGAAGGCCATGTCGAAGTCGAAGCCCTGACGCCGCTCGCTCCAGGTGGCGGGATCGACGAAGTCGAAGGTGGCGTCGATGCCCAGCCCGCGCAGGTTCTGCACGAAGGGGTCGAGGATCGGCTCGAGCGAGCGATTGTCGTCGACGAGCGCGAGGCTCAAGAGCTCGCCCGACGCGTTGCGGCGCATCCCGTCCTCGCCCACGGTCCAGCCCGCCGCGTCGAGCAGCGCGGAGGCGGCGCGGATCGCGCGGCGGTCCCGCAGAGTGGGCCCACCATTGTAGGGCTCGTAGGCGGGCTCGGTGAAGATCGTCGCGGGCAACGCATCGCGGAACCGCTCGAGCAGCGCGAGCTCGGCGCCCTCGGGCAGGCCCACGGCCTGCATGTCGGTGTTCTCGAAGAAAGAATCCGTGCGACGGTAGGTGTTGTAGAACACCGTCTCGTTCGTCCATTCGAAGTTGAACGCGTATTCGATCGCCTGCCGGACCCGAATGTCCTGCAGCGCGGGGCGGCGCATGTTGTACCAGATGCCCTGGGCGTTGGAGGGTCGCGCATCGGGGAGAAGCATCTGCTGCACCTCGCCACGCTCCGCGGCGGGGAAGCCGTACCCATTGGCCCAGTTCGCCGACCGAAACTCCACACGCATCAGGTATTCGCCCGCGGCGAAGGCTTCGAGGCCCACGCTGTCGTCGGCGAAGTATTCGTAGGAGAAACAGTCGAAATTGTTGCGGCCCACGTTCACCGGCAGGTCGGCGGCCCAGTATTCCTCATCCCGGCAGAAGCGGATCGTGCGCCCGGGATCGGCCCGGTCGAGCAGGTAGGGCCCGGAGCCCAGCGGCGCCTCCATCCAGGTCTCGTCGAAGGGCGTCTCCTCGTCATAGAAATGCTCGGGTAGGATGGGCAGCCCCGCGAGGCTCCCCGGGAAGGCGGTGCCCACCCCCTCGGCCAGTTCGAAGCGGACGCGGTGCGGACCCTGCGCCTGTACGCTGTCCACATCCGACAGGAGGTTGCGGTAGAAGGGGTGCCCCTCTGTCCTAAGCATCTCGATGGTGAAGACGATGTCGGAGGCCTCCAGCGGCTCCCCATCGTGGAAGCGCGCCTCGGGCCGCAGGTTGAAGGCGACGTAGCTTAGATCTTCCGGGTACTCGATCGTCTCGGCCACGAGACCGTAGAGCGCCGTGGGCTCGTCATAGGCGCGCACCATGAGGCTGTCATACATGTGCACGGTCACCTCGGGCGCGCTGTCGCCCTTGATGATGAAGGCGTTGAGGCTGTCGAAGGTGGGCGTGCCGTAGAGCTGCCGCTGGCTCATGGTGCCGCCTTCGGGCGCGTTCGGATTGGCGTAGTCGAAATGGGCGAAGTCGGCGGGATATTTCAGATCGCCGAAGGCGGAGTATCCATGGCTGATGGTGACCTCAGCCGCCGCAGGCAGCGCGAGACCCACGGCCAAGAGCGCGGGAGTGAGTTTCATGACAACCTCCTGTTTGATCAAAGGATCGATCAGTGCACGCCGGTGTCAAGGAATGGGGGATCACCATTCGCGGCGCATAAGCTCCCGGCGCGCCGCCGGCATGCTGCGCTGCGGAAATAATGACGGTTTTACATTGGATTAGCGTCCGCGCGCGGCGCTTCTGGCTCGCCTTCCCTCCCTTCCTGCCTCAGGCGCATGATGCGGCGGGCGCGTCCGACCCCAGCAAGAATGCACGAAATCTGTGCGCGCCCCAGCCGTAGAAAAACGATCCGCCACTGGGAAAGCTCCGTAATGAACACAATTAATTAGCCAGTGATCACGCCTGTTCCTTGCGTGAGGTCATGGAGGAACGAGAATGCGAAAGACACTCAAGTTCATCGCGACGGCCCTGCGGGAATTCTTCTGGATCGCCATCGCGGGCGCCATCGTTGTCGGCGGATTCGTCGGCTTCCAATATCTGGGCGAGAATCGGGAAGAGGTGGAGGCCGCAGCGGCAGAGCGCCCGGTGACGCTCGTCGACACAGCCGAGTTCGTCCCCACCGAAAGCCCCCTTCCGATCCGGGGCGAAGGCTTCGTGGAGCCCTTCCGCACCGTGGACGTCTCCGCGCCGAGCGGTGGACGGATCGTGACGCTTCACCCCTCCATCACCGAGCTCAATGGTTTCTCGGAAGGCGACGTGCTCGTGGAGATCGACGCCAGCAACGAGCGCGCGCAAATCGCGCAGGCGCGGGCCTCCATCGCGGCCACCGAGGCGCGGCTCGAGCTGCTGACGACGCAACTCACGCGCGCGCAGAACCTCCGTGAGCGCGGCGCTGCACCGCAATCGACGGTCGATGATCTGCTGGGTCAGCGCAACGAGGTCGAGGCCAATCTCGAGGGACAGCGCGCGAGCCTGCAGACCGCGGAAGTCGCGCTCGAGAACAAGGTCGTGCGCGCGCCGTTCGACGGCAAGGTGCTCACCAAGAACGCCGAGATCGGCAACGTGGTCGGCGGCGGGGCCGTCATCGCGCAGATTTATACCGATGACCGGATGGAAGTCGCCATCCCCATTCGCGAGACCGATGCCGCACTGATTCCCGGGCTCTTCGAGGAGCGCCGCGCGCCCGCGACGGTGAGCATCACCTTCGCCGGGGTGGAAAAGGAATGGTCGGCCGAGGTCGTCCGCGTGGATCCCTCGCTCGATCAATTCACCCGGACGCTGACCGTCACGGTTGCGCTTCTCGAGCGCATGGAGGCGGAGGAGACTTTTGCCGCCGGACCGCCGCCCGCGCTCATCAACGCCTTCGCGAAGGTCGTCGTCGACGGCATCGAACCCATTGAGACCTACGCCATCCCCTCAACGGCACTGCGCAATGACGGCCAGAGCGTCTGGCTCTACCGCGACGGCCGTCTTGCCATGCATCCCGCCGCGCTCGTTCACGTGGATGGCGAGACCTCCTACGTTCGGATCACGAATCTCGAGCCGGAGGATCGCCTGATCCTGACGACGCTCAGCGCGCCTCAGCCCGGCGAGGCCTTGCAGGACACCCAGACGGATGTCCGCACCAGCCAGGTCATGGACTAGCACGCCCGCGCGCCGGGTCCCTTGCCCTGCGCATCCCTCCCGGAGACCCTGATCAAGGAGATCAGCCATGTACGCTGCCATCAAATGGATGACGGAACACCCCGTCGCGGCCTGGCTGGCCATGGCGCTTCTTGTCGGGCTCGGCGGCTTTACCGCGAGCACTCTGCCGCAGAAGACCTTCCCGGAATTCGCGCTCGACAGCGTGTCGATCTCGGTCAGCTATCCCGGCGCGTCGCCCACGGAGATTCAAGACAGCATCGTGCGCCCCATCGAGGACGAGCTGAGCGGCGTGGACGGGATCGACGACGTCACCGCCTCCATCAGCGAAGGCCGCGGTGGCGTCACCGTCACCTTCCTCGACGGCGAGGATATTGAGACAAAGCTCGAAGAGGTGAAGACCGAGGTCGAGGGCATCACCGTCTTTCCCGATGACGCAGAAGACCCCGTCGTCGTGCGCGGGGACAATTCCACGCGCGTGCTCGAGATCGCCATCCATGGCAATGCCTCCGAAAGCGTCCTGAAAGAAGAGGCGCGGCGTCTCAAGGACGAGCTCATCGCGATTAACGGGATCTCCTTCGCCGAGGTTGCCAATGTCCGCGCCTACGAGATTTCTATCGAGGTGGACCGCGACACGCTGCGCGCCTATGGGCTCACGCTCGCGGAAGTGGCGCAGGTCGTGGGTGTGAACTCGCTCGAGCTGCCCGGCGGCTCCATCGACACTGAGAGCGTGGCGATCCCGATCCGCACGATCGGGCGGAACTACACGCGCTCGGATTTCGAAAACATCGTGATCCGGTCGAACGAGAGCGGCGCGCAAGTGCTCTTGCGGGATATCGCACGGGTCAATGACGGCTTCGAGGACAGCGATTTGTCCTCCAGCTTCAACGGCGACCCGTCCGTGTCGGTCAACGTCTACCGCGTGGGTGACGAGCAGATCCTCAATATCGTGGACCTCGCGCAGGACCACCTGCGCACCTCCTACCGGCCCTCGCTGGAAGAGGGGATCAGCGCCACCGTTTGGCAGAACGAAGCCACGCAGCTTCAGTCCCGGATCGACCTTCTGACGAAGAACGCCGTCATCGGCCTCTCCCTCGTCGTGCTCTGTCTCGCGCTCTTCCTCGATATCCGGCTTGCCTTCTGGTCGGCCGTGGGGATCGGGGTGAGCTTCGCGGCGACCTTCATCGTGATGGGTGCCATCGGCATGTCGATCAACATGATCTCCCTCTTCGGCTTCATCCTCGCCATCGGGATCGTGGTCGACAATGCCATCGTCGTCTCCGAGAACATCTACAAGAACGGTGAGCGCGGGCTTGCGCCGCTCGAGGCCGCCGTGAAAGGCACTCAGCGGATCGCCGTGCCCGTCGTCTTTTCCACGCTCACCACCATCGTGGCGTTCTGGCCGCTCTTGCAGATGCCCGCGCCCCTCGGCAGCTTCCTAGGCGATATCCCCACGGTCGTGATGATCGTTCTGTCGCTTTCGTTGCTCCAGGCGCTGCTCATCCTGCCAAGGAACCTCTCGAATCTCGAGATCGGGCCGAACTACCGCCCCAACATCGTTTTCCGTCTCCTCGGCGCCGTGCGCGGCGTGATCGATCGCGGGCTGAAGTGGTTCGTGCGCTACCCGCTCGATGCGATGCTGCGCTTTTGTGTGCGCCGCTTCCTCGTGCCCATCGCCTCCGTCATCGCGCTCATGGTGATTACCGTGGGCCTTCTGGCGCACGGCTATGTCCGCTTCTCGTTCTTCCCGGAGATCCAGGGGGAATTCGTGACGGCCTCCGTGGAAATGACGGACGGCACTACCTTCGAGCGCACCGAGGCCGTGGCCGAGACCATGCGCGAGGCGTCGATCCGCGCGGGCGAACGGCTGCAGGAGCAGCTGCCCGCGGATGCGCCCGCCGTGCTCATCGGGCAATACGTCGTCGTGGGCATCGGTGCCGGCGGTGGCGGCCCCGAAGGTGGCGCTCCGCCCGTCTCTCCCACCGTGGCGCAGGTCGTGGTCGAGGTGACCGAGGCCTCCGCGCGCGACTGGCAGACCTCCGACTTCGAAACGCTCTGGCGCGAGGAAGTGGGGCAGATCGCGGGCGTGAACACGCTTACCATCTCCTCTTCCATCGTGGATGCGGGCGATGCCATCGCCGTCGAGCTCTCGCTGCCCGAGGGCCAGGATATCACGCCTGTCGTCACCGAGCTGCGCGATGGGCTGGGCGGCGTGCCAGGGGTCTTCCAGATCCTCGATGACAACTCCACCGGCAAACTCGAATACACGCTGGCATTGCGCCCCGAAGCGCGGCTTTACGGGCTCACGCTGCAAGACCTCGCCACGCAGACGCGCAACGGCTTCTTCGGGATCGAGGCCACCACCGTGCAACGCGGGCAGGACAGCGTGGATGTCATGGTGCGCTTCCCGTCCGAGGACCGCGACAGCCTCGCCGATCTCCTCGACACGCGCATCGCCACGCCCGCAGGCGACCTCATCCCGCTCTCTGCGGTGGCCGAGCTGTCCGAGGCGCTCGCGCCATCGGAAATCCAGCGCCAGAACGGGAGGCGTATTACCACGGTAACGGCGGACGTCGATGAAAGCGTCATCACCAATGGCGAGGCCAACCGCATCCTGCGCGAAGAGCTTCTGCCGCCTCTTCTCGAGGCCTATCCGGGGCTCAACGCCTCCTTTGGCGGCGAGCAGGAGACGCAGGGCGATGCGCAGGCGGCGCTGAGCCAGGCGCTCGCCATCGCGCTCTTCGTGATCTTCGCGCTCCTCGCGCTCATCTTCCGGAGCTTCGTGCAGCCCATCGTCGTGATGGTGGCGATCCCGCTCGGCCTCATCGGGGCCGTGACGGGGCACGTGATCGTGGGCATTCCCCTGGGGCTCTTGAGCCTCTTCGGGATCATCGGGCTCGCGGGCGTCGTCATCAACAACTCGCTCGTGATGATCGATGTCTACAACGAGTATCTCGACAACGGATATTCCGTGCAGGAGGCGGTGGTCGAAGGCACCAAGGATCGCTTCCGGCCCATCGTGCTCACCTCGATCACCACCTTCCTCGGGGTCTATCCGCTCATCATGGAGACCTCGCTGCAGGCGCAGTTCCTCGTGCCGCTGGCGGTCTCCATTGGTTACGGGGTCCTGATCGGGACAGGCGTGATCATCTTCGCGATCCCGGCAGTCTTCATGCTGGTGCATTACGTCTCCGGCGCCGTGAAGGCCGTCTTCGGCGCGATCTTCAGCCCGCCGCAGATGACGAGCACCGAAGCGCGCGCCTATGCGGCAGCAGAGAAGGGAAAGCCCGTCTCCGAGGTCACGCCCGCCGAGTAGCGACGGGGCCCGTCTCCGCGGGCCCCGAGCAGAGCAGTCCGTTGGACGCAGTTGCCCACTCGCGACCGCTCGTTCTGCCCGAAAAACGGGCATTCTCCCGCGGGTGGCCAAGAAAACGACCGCCTCAGCTGCAAGTTTTTGCGAATGCTTCGCAAGTGCATTGAAGTTGCGAATGCTTCGCACTAACTTGCTCTCGTGACGGTCAGCACCCGATCAACCAAGGGAGAAACTTGATGTCGCTCACCAAACGGTCCTTCTTCGCGGTTGCCGCAGCCTTTGCCCTGACGTCCCTGTCGGGCCCGGCCTCGGCTGAGGAACGTCTCGACGTCGTGGCGACGACCGGGATGATCGCGGACGCGGCCATGGAAGTGGGCGGCGCGCTCGTGACGGTGGATGCGATGATGGGCCCCGGCGTGGACCCCCATGCCTACCGCCAGACCCGGACCGACATCACCGCCATGGCGCAGGCTGACCTTGTGCTCTGGAACGGGCTCTTCCTCGAGGCGCAGATGGAAGACTTCCTGCGCGAACTCGGCGAAACGAATGCTGTTGTCGCCGTGGCGGAGACGGTTCCGGAAAACCTGCTGCTCGCCTCCGAAGACTACGAGGGCCGCTTCGACCCGCATCTCTGGATGAACCCCAACCTCTGGGCGCGCGTGGTGCTCAATGTGCGGGATGCGCTGATCGACGTGCACCCCGAGGGTGCGGAGACCTTCACGGCCAATGCCGATGCATACCTGGCCGAGCTCGCGGAGCTCTCACGCTACACGACCGAGGTCCTGTCATCGGTGCCGCCGGAGAGCCGGGTCGTGCTCTCTGCCCATGACGCGTTCAATTATTTCGGCAATGCCTATGGTTTCGAGGTGCTGGGCATTCAGGGCATCTCCACCGAGTCCGAGGCAGGCCTCCAGCGCATCGGCGCGCTCGTCGACCTGCTCGTGGAGCGCGACATCCGCGCCGTCTTCGTCGAGACCTCAGTCTCCGACCGCAACATCCGCGCGCTGATCGAGGGGGCCGCTGCCCGCGGGCACGAGGTCGTCATCGGCGGGGAGCTCTTCTCCGACGCGATGGGCGCGCCGGGCACCTACCAGGGGACCTATGTCGGCATGATCGATTCCAATGCCACCACGATTGCGTCCGCCCTCGGCGGGCAGGCCCCGCAGAATGGCATGCAAGGGTTGCTGAACTGATGTCGCTCGATACGTCCCCCTTCCCCGGGCCCTTCGTCGCCGCCGAAAACGGCGCCCGCGTGCTCCGCGATGATGCGGCCTCCAAGGCCGCGCTCGCGGTGCGCGGCCTCACCGTGTCCTACGGCGAGAAGCCAGCGGTCTTCTCCATGGACGCGACCTTCGAGGCCGGGGCGCTCACGGCGATCATCGGGCCTAACGGTGCTGGCAAATCCACGCTCCTGAAGGCCGCGCTCGGCCTCCTTCCGCGCGTGTCTGGCGAGGTGCATGTCTTCGGCGCGCCCATGGACGAGGCGCTCTCCCGCGTGGCCTATGTCCCGCAGCGCGCCAGCGTGGACTGGGATTTCCCGACCACAGTGATCGACGTGGTCCAGATGGGGCTCTACCGCAAGGTAGGCCTGCTCGGGCGGCTTTCCGGCGCGCTCCGGACAAAGGCGCTCGATTGCCTCGAGCGCGTGGGCATGGGTGATTTCGCGCCGCGCCAGATCGGGCAGCTCTCCGGCGGACAGCAGCAGCGCGTCTTTCTCGCGCGCGCGCTCGCGCAGGATGCCGACCTCTACCTCCTCGACGAGCCCTTCGCGGGGGTCGACGCGGCCACCGAGCGCGCCATCGTGGACGTCCTGAAAGCGCTCCGCGCCGAGGGCAAGGCCGTTGTGGCCGTGCACCACGACCTCTCCACAGTGCGCGCCACTTTCGACAACGTGCTCCTGATGAACGTGCGCCGCATCGCGGAGGGCAGCGTCGCCTCCGCCTTCACGATGGAGAGCCTGCAAGCGGCCTATGGCGGGCGCCTCGGCGCGACGCATCTCGACGAGTTGGCGCTCACGGTCGGAGCCTGATGGGGCCGTTTTTCGACGCTCTCCTCCTGCAGGCGGGCTACAACGCGGCCCTCGTCTCCATCGGCGCGGCGCTCCTTGGATTTGCGGCAGGGGCATCCGGCACGTTTCTCTTCCTGCGCAAGCGGGCCCTCATCTCGGACGCCGTCGCTCACGCGACCCTGCCCGGGGTGGCGCTTGCCTTCATCATCATGGTGAGCCTCGGCGGCGACGGGCGCAGTGCGCTCGGCCTCCTCCTCGGCTCGGCCGTGACCGCCTGGATCGGGCTCCTGACCATCGGCTGGATCACGCGCCGCACGCGTCTCTCAGAGGACACGGCCATCGGCGCGGTGCTCGGCGTCTTCTTCGGCGTGGGCGTGGTGCTCCTCACCGTCATTCAGACAATGAGTGCGGGCCGGCAGGCGGGGCTCGAAAGCTTTCTTCTGGGCTCGACCGCAGGGATGCTCTTCGAGGATGCCGTTGTCATCGCCGTCGGCGGCTCGCTGGCGGTGCTGGCCACCTGGCTCCTCAGGCGCCCGCTGACGCTCGTGGCCTTCGACAGTGGCTATGCCGCCTCGCTCGGCTACGATGTCCGGCGGATCGACCTTCTCATGATGGGGCTCGTGCTCGCGGTGACTGTCATCGGGCTCAAGCTCGTCGGGCTGATACTGATCGTCGCCATGCTCATCATCCCGGCGGTGACCGCCCGCTTCTGGACCGAGCGCTCCGGCGAGGTCGTCTGGATCGCGGGCGGTGTGGGCGCGGTCTCGGGCTATCTCGGCGCGGTGCTTTCGGCCTCCGCACCCGCGCTGCCCACAGGCCCGATCATCGTTCTGGTGGCCGCCGGGCTCTTCGTCGTCTCGCTCCTCTTCGCGCCGAGTCGCGGGGTGCTGGCGGCCGTCGTCAGGCACCGGCGCTTCCAGGCGCGCGTGCATCTGCGGCAGGGCCTCCTCGCGCTGGCCGCGCAGCATCCCATCCGGGAGGTCTACACCCTCCGCCTCCTCGCGCGCGCCGGACTCGTGCGGCGCGACGGCGTTCCCACCGATGCAGGCCGCGCCCGGGCCGCCAAGGTCGCCCGGGACGAGCGCCGCTGGGATATCGCGCGGGAAATTCACCAGGATACCGGTATGACCGGGCGCTATGACGGGCTCACCCCCATCGAGGACGTCTTCACCGCCGACGAGATCGCGGAGTTCGACCGACGCCTTGGCCCTCCGCAGGCACAGGGAGCCACGTGATGGGCGCAGAGTTCGTACAATTCTCGCTCACGCCGATCCTCATCGGCGTTCTGTCGGCGATCGCCTGCGCGCTGCCCGGCAATTTCCTGATCCTGCGGCGGCAGGCGCTCATCGGCGACGCGATCAGCCATGTTGTCTTGCCCGGGATCGTGGTTGCCTTCGTCATCACCGGCGTGGTGACGGCGATCCCCATGCTGCTCGGCGCGGCCGCCGCGAGCCTCCTTGCCGTCCTTCTCATCGAAGGCGTCCGACGCTTGGGCAAGATCGAGCCCGGCGCGGCCATGGGCGTGGTCTTTACCACGATGTTCGCCGGCGGCGTCCTCCTCCTCGAGCAGACGGATACGAGCGCCGTGCATCTCGACGTGGAGCACGCGCTCATGGGCAACCTCGAGTCGTTGATCTGGTTTCGGGCGGAGGGGTGGTCCTCTCTCTGGGATCCGGCGGCTCTCGCGGCGCTACCCGAGGAGCTTGGACGCATCGCGCTCGTCTGCGCGTTTGTGGTGGCACTCACGCTCGTTTTCTGGCGCTGGCTCAAGATCGCGACCTTCGACGAGGGCTTTGCCCAGAGCCTCGGCATCCCCGCGGCGGCGCTCGGCGTGGGCCTCGTCATCATGGCCGCCATCGCCGCAGTCGCTGCCTTCGACGCGGTGGGATCGATCATCGTCATCGCCATGTTCATCTGCCCGCCCGCAGCGGCACGGCTGATGACCAACAGCCTTTCGCATCAGGCCTGGTGGTCGGTGGGCTTTGCCACGCTCTCGGCAGTGTTGGGCTATGTCCTCGCGGGCTATGGCCCGCTCTGGCTCGGCGCGGAAGACGCCGTGAGTGCGGCAGGCATGATTGCCGCGGTCTCGGGCGCGATCCTAGGCCTCGCCTGCCTCTTCGGACCCCATAGGAGCCGCGAGGCCCGCGAGGCGGCGGACGCCGCCTAGGTGCACACAGCCGGCGCTCCCGCCAAACAGGCGCGCGCTGCAAAAAAATCCAATCCGAGGAACTTCGTCGATTTCGGTCAACTTTTGACCCCTGACCGTGCCGCGCGGCAGGGCATCAGAGGGATGTGGCGAAAATCTCTTTGCGATTGAGCGACCATTCGCGAAGCTGTGGCGCGAGTCTTCTGCCGCGCTTCCGGGCACAGGGCAACGGGCTCGGTCAGACCTGATCGCTTGCTGGAGAGAGAATGCGCATCCCTGCCCCAACACTCAGCCTTGGCCCCATCCTTGCCCTGATCCTGCTCCTCGGGGCGCATGCCACACCGGCCGACGCGCAGGCCCGCCCGGTCGTGCTCACCGAGGTGCAGGCCGTCTCGGAGGCCTCCGAACGGGTGTTCTTCGGGCGCGTGAAGGCACGGCAGACCGTGGACCTCGCCTTCCAGGTGGGCGGCCAGATCCTACGGTTTCCCGTCGATGAGGGGCAGCCCATCGCGGCGGGGGCGCTCGTGGCCCAGCTCGATCTCGAGCCGTTCGAGCTCAGCCTCGCCCGGGCGCGGGCACAGCTCGATCAGGCACAAGACGATTTCAACCGTCTGAGTCGGCTGAGCGGCTCCACCGTCAGCCAAGTGACGATCGACGATGCCGAGACCGCCGTGGAGCTCAACGCCATCGCCGTGCGCGATGCCGAACGGGCGCTTTCCCTGGCCACGCTGCGCGCGCCGTTCGACGGGATCGTGGCGCGGCGCAACGTCCCGAATTTCACAACGACCGCGGCGGGATCACCGGTCGTGCGCCTCCATGACATGTCCGACCTGCGGGTGGAGATCGAGGTGCCCGAGGTGCTCTTTCAACAGGCGGGGCGCAATCCTGACGTGGCGCTCGAGGTGGCATTCGCGGCCAGCGACCGGCGCTATCCACTGGCGTTCCGGGAAGTCGTCGCCGAGACGACGCAGATCGGGCAGTCCTTCCGGCTGACCCTCGGGATGACGCCGCCAGAAGATCTCTTCCTGCTCCCCGGGGCTTCAGCCACCGTCTTTGCGCGCATGCTGGGGGAAGAGAGATCCCTCGTGATCCCCGCCGCCGCGCTCGTCTTCGATCCCGGTGGAGCGGCGTCGGTCTTCGTCTTCGAGCCCGCGGGAGCGGAAAGCGGCGAGGTGCGGCGGCAGCCGGTGGAGATCGGGGCCACGCGCGCGGGCGCGGTGGAGGTCACGGCGGGCCTTGCTGGCGGCGAAGAGATCGTCGCCGCCGGCGCAGCGCTTCTTTCGGACGGCGACGCGGTCACGCGGTTTGCCGGCTTCGGGCAATAGACCATGGGCATCGCGGAAGGCGCCATCAACCGGCCGATCTACACCTGGCTCCTCATCCTGATCTGCCTTTTCGGCGGTCTCTGGGGCTTCAACACGCTGGGCCGTCTCGAGGACCCCGCCTTCACGATCAAGATCGCCGTGGTCGCCACGCCTTATCCCGGCGCGTCAGCCGAGGAGGTCGCGCTCGAGGTTTCCGAACCGCTCGAATCCGAGATTCAGAAGATGGGCGAGGTGGACCAGATCGACACGCTCAACCAACCCGGGCTCTCGATCATCAACGTCACCATGCAGGACACCTATGATGGTGACGCCCTGCCCGAGCTCTGGACCAAGCTGCGCAATCGCGTGAATGCTGCCGACCTGCCGGACGGAGCCCGGCCGCCGCAGGTCAACGATGCGTTCGGCGATGTCTACGGCCTTTTCTACGCGGTCTCCGCGCCGGGATACTCGGATGCCGCGATCCACCGGCTCTCCTCGTTTCTCAGGCGACAGATGCTCACCATCTCGGGCGTGAAGGACGTCACGCTCGCCGGCCTGCCCGAGGAGGCGATCTTCGTGGAGCCCGATCTGGCGCTCACCACGGCCCTCGGGGTGCCGCCCGCCGCCATCGCCGGGGCGCTGGCCGAAGCCGACGAGATCGCCGCGGGCGGGAGCATCATCAGCGCGGACGGGCGCCAGCTCATCCAGAGGCCCGGCGGGAGCGACACCGTCACCGAGATCTCCACCCTCTCCATCGGCGTGGGCGGCGAGGTGCTCCGCCTCAACGACTTTGCCTCCATCACACGCGAGCGGGTGAGCGACCCGGATATCATTATCCGCCACAACGGGCAGGAGGCCTTCACCCTTGGCGTGGCGGGGCTCCCGGATCAGAACATCGTCGATATCGGGGAACGCGTGGAAGCCCGGCTCGCGGAGCTCGAGGCGGAGCTGCCCCTCGGCGTGTCCGTCTCGCCGATCTACCAGCAGCATGTCGTGGTGGACGAGAGCGTGAATGATTTCCTCGTCAATCTCGCCATGTCGGTGAGCATCGTGATCATCGTGCTCGCCCTCTTCATGGGGATCCGCGCCGCGCTTGTCGTCGGCATCACGCTGCTTCTCACCGTGGTGGGCACGCTCCTTTTCATGGCCATCGGCTCCATCGAGATGGAGCGTATCTCGCTGGGCGCGCTCATCATCGCCATGGGCATGCTCGTCGACAATGCCATCGTCGTGGCCGAGGGCATGCAGCAGGCCATGGCACGCGGGAAGAGCTCGCGGGAGGCTGCCTCCGAGGCCGCCAACAAGACCCAGATTCCGCTGCTCGGGGCGACCGTCATCGGCATCATGGCTTTCTCCGGGATCGGGCTCAGTAACGATTCCACCGGCGAGTTCATGTTCTCGCTCTTCGCGGTCATCGGGATTTCGCTTCTCCTCTCCTGGGTCCTCGCGATCACGGTGACACCCCTGCTCGGTCACTACCTCTTCAAGTCCGAAGGCGGGGAGGGAAAGGACCCCTATGGCGGCGCCGTCTACCGCGGCTATGGGCGGTTCCTGAGGGCCATGCTCCGGCTACGTTGGGCGGTGGCGGTAGCGCTCCTCGCGGTCACGGTGGCCTGTTTCGCGCTCTTCGGGCAGGTGCGGCAGCAGTTCTTTCCCGACAGCAGCACGCCGCTCTTTTTCGTGCATTACAAGCTCCCACAGGGCGCTTCGGTCGCGCAGGTGGCCGATGATCTGAGCCTCGTGGAGGCATGGCTGGCCGAGCGGCCCGGGGTCACCGACGTCACCAGCTTCGCGGGCGGCGGAGCCGCGCGCTTTATGCTAACCTACCAGGCCGGGGACGACAATCCGAGCTACGGGCACATGATCGTGCGCGTGGCCTCCCTCGATCTGATCGAGGCCGAGATGTCGGCGCTCGAGGACTTCGCCACCGGCGCGCTCCCCTCTGGGCAATTCCGCACGCGGCGGCTCGCCTTCGGGCCGGGTGGAGGCGCGCCCATCGAGGCCCGCTTCTTTGGCCCCGACCGGGAGGTGCTGCGAACGCTCGCCGTCGAGGCCCAGAGGCGCATGGATGCTGCCAGCGAAAACATCCTCAACACGCGTGTCGACTGGGCCGAGCAGGAGCTCGTCCTGCGCCCCCGCTACGCGGAGGCGCGGGCGCAGGAGGCTGGCATTTCGCGCACCGACATCACCCAAATCCTTCAGTTCGCCACCACGGGCAGCCGCACGGGCACCTACCGCGAGGAGGACCGCCAGATCCCCCTCATCCTGCGCGCGCCCCGCGATAGCGGGCTCGGCCTGACGGATTACCTGCTCTACTCGGACGCCGGCAGCACCTTCGTGCCCATGGAGCAAGTGATCGACGGGCTCTTTTTCGACGTGCAGGACACGCTGATCGAGCGCAAGGACCGGGAGAACGTGATCACCGTGGGGGCCGATATTCCGAGGGGGTTCACGGCGGCCGAGGTCCAGGTGGATGTGAACGCGCCGATCGAGGAGATGGAGCTACCACCCGGTTACCGGCTCGAGTGGGGCGGGGAGCGCAAGAACTCCGCCGATGCGCAGGCATCCCTGGCCACGCAGCTTCCCATGGCGATCCTGAGCATGCTCCTCATCACGGTGCTGCTCTTCAACGGCATTCGGCAGACGGCCATCATCTGGCTCCTGGTGCCGATGTCTGTGAACGGCGCAGCGCTCGGGCTCGTGGGGACGGGTTTGCCTTTCACGTTCACGGCGCTCTTGGGGCTTCTGTCTCTTTCCGGGATGCTCATCAAGAACGGCATCGTGCTGGTGGAGGAGATCGACCTCACCCGGGCCGCCAAGCCGGGCAAGCGGCTCGACGACGCGATCACGGAAGCCTCCGTGTCGCGGCTTCGTCCAGTGCTTCTGGCGGCGGCCACGACGATCCTCGGGATGATCCCGCTCCTGACGGACGCGTTCTTCGCCTCCATGGCGGTAACGATCATGGGCGGGCTGGCTTTCGCCTCCCTGCTGACGCTGGTGGCGGCGCCGGTCTTCTATCGGATTTTCTTCAGGTCGGTGGCGGCGGATGCAGGATCGCCGGGGCCCGCCGGGGATGGCACCGCGCAGCCCGCGTAGGAGGACGAACGAAGCGTGCTCCGGGCGGACCAGTCGCTCAGTTCAACTCGCGCGCAGCTGGCGCGGGGTGGCTGAGGCCCGTGGGCCCAAGCTTCAGTCGCGCGCCTTTCTCGGTCCCCGCGATCTCGGAGCAGACGCCGATCATGCGGTCGGTGGCGATCCACTCCACATGTTCTTCGATGGCCCGAAGGCGCGCGTCGAGGGGGGCGGCGAGCGTCGCGTCACGCCGCGGGGGCGTGAGCACCCGAGCCGCGGCCCAGCCGAGGGCGGTGCTTGCGGCCGCGATGACGAGGCCGAGAAGGAAGAGGGATACCGTGTTCACGCGTCACTACTCGGTCAAAGCCGCGAAATCGCGGAAGAAGCTGTCAGCGATACGCTCGGCGTTCACCGGGTAATCGCCGCTCTCGATGGCGGCCTTGATGCGCGCGACGTGGGAGGCATCGAAGGGCGGCGGCGCGGCGGCGAGCGTGCTCACGGCCTTTGTCGCCGCATCGCTCAGCGACGCGGCATCGTTGGCACCGGCGGCCTTGCCCGCGGCGGGCGTGGGGGTGAAGGCCTGACCGTTGCGCGCTGGCGCGTCTCCAGGCCGAAGTCGAGAAATGTTGCCTGAGTTGATTGGGTCGACCAAGGTCTAATCCTTCCTGCACCGCTGAGGAGTGCCACTGCATGATAAAACGGCATCCGATGCACGCATGTTAGGGTGGATGCGGATCTTGTTGCGTTCGATCACCTGACCGAAGACGCGCCGCCCGCTGCGGGCGTTGCGCACACCGATGATCTCGCCCACCTGCGCAGAGGTTTCGGCGATCCCGGCGGTCTCGATGACGACGCTGCCCATGTCCATGAGGAGCGTGACTGGCGCGCCCGCCTCGATGCCCCAGGCGGGATCGAGATGCCGCGCGAGGAGGATCTGCCCCGCGCCGAGATTGGCGCGCAACCGGCGGCCCACGGCGTCGGCAGGGTCGGCGATCGCGCCGCTCACCCGGCGCGCGCCATGGGGCGAGACCACCAGATCACGCGCGCGAATGATCGACCCGCGCGCGAGGCTCTCCCGCAGCACGAGGCGCGGCGCGGCGTTGAGGGCCTCGGCCGTACCAGGTTGCGGATCTCGACCGGGAAGGGCAGGCCCAAGGCGCACCGTGCGACGCCAAGTTGGCGCAGCGCAACTGACCTCGACGGCCGACCACGCGGCATCCGCCGCGGAGACGGATACGGGGTTCGCACAGGCTGGAAAACCGCGGACCGGCGAGATCATGGGCACGCCCCCCTGCCCGGCCCGCGCGATGGCGGCCTCGATCTGCGCGCGAATATCCGACGCCGCCCCGGGCACCGCCGCGACGGTCGCGAGGCCGAGGCAAAAGCACGCGATGGCCAGGCGACACCTCATCCCGGCGCGCCGAGGAACTGCACGCGGCGCCCGGCAAGCGCGGCCGCGGATTGCGTCGGATCGAGGGGGCGCAGCACCGCCCGGCGCGCATCGACCGAGACGATCTCGAGCAGGCCGAATGTGTTGCGCGGGTCATCGAGAAACGCGATCGTCGATCGCCGCAGACCGTGCACATGCCCCAGATCGACGCTCAAATGCGCCCCGCTGAGCGTCAGGCGCGCCTCCGCGGGGCGGCAGGACAGCTCGTCGATGAAACCGCGCACCTCCTGCGAAAGGCTGCGCAGGAGCGCCGCCTCCGCGCGGGGCCGCCGCGCATGGCTGACGAGCGCGGTGAGCCCGTCTGACGAGGCGCGCGCACTGCGCGTGAAACGCCGCTCGGTCGCGCGCCCGTCCGGCCCCGTCAGGCGCAGCGCGAGGAGAAGGGTCGTCCGCGCGCCGCGGCCATCGATGGCCACACGAATATTGACGGTCTGGTTGCCCTGCCCGCGCGAGGGCTGGATCCCCTCGAAGAGCGATCGGTAGTCGAGGGCCGCGTCCACGCGGGGCCGCTGGGGCGCAGCAAAACTCTGGACATCGAGCGCGGGATGATCCCGCAGGACATCGAGCGTGCGATTGGCCACCTCCTGCGCGATGGGCGCGGTCCAGGCCTGCGCCTGCGGCGGCACGAAGATCTCGGGCGGGAGGATATCGACGGTGAAGCGGCGGCGCGTGACGCAGACGGTGGACTGGCGCGGCCCGACAAGGGCGCGCACCCGCACCCGCCAATGCCCGCCGGCCTGCTCCGCCGACACCAGATCGTAGCGCAGAACACGCCCGAGGGGCCGCAGGATCGCCACGTCGGAAAGGACGCGCGCATTGTGCATGACGGTGTGCCCATCGAGCGAGGCGCCACCAGCGAGCGCCGCCGAGACGAGCGCCTCGCCCAGCGCGCGGCGGCGGGCACTGTCCTGATCGGCGCTGGAATGGATCGCGGCGAGCCCTTCCGTCTCCACCCAGAAGCCCTCGCTGGCGCAGGCCGGCACCGCCCAGAGCATCCAGAGAGCGAGTAACCACCGCATCGCTCTCAGACCCCGAGGCGCGCGGCGCGCACGATGTAGGCCACGACATCCGGGTCGAGGCTCATGACGACCTCGTAGCCATCCGAGCCCTTGGGCGTGATGCGCACGGTACGCGCGCCGCGGATTTCGCCCGAGACGATCCCGCGGAGGCGGTCGGCAGAGACCATGGCCTTGGCCACGGTCGTCTCGCTGTCGATGGAGATGCCATGGACCTGTTCAGTGAGATCTCGCAGCGCCTCGAGCCGCGCGGCGCGGATGGCCAGGAGCCTGCGCTGGTTGGTGGAGGCACCCGGCTGCTTGGAGACCTGCGACAGGCCGCGCCCCTCGATGGAGGGCAGCGCGACACCGAGCGCGCCGGAGGAGGACGCCGAGAGCGGCCCGGACAGGGACAGGGTCGACGGGAGAGCGCCGGGCGCAGCCGGGCGGGGCTCGGACACCGAGTCGATGTCGTCCTTCATGGAGGCAAGCGCGGCGGTGCGTCCGGTCACGAGGGACGGCAGCGCGTCCCAGGCCCTCATCGGCGCCGAGCACCCGGCCGCGAGGGACACTGCCAGGAAGGCGATGGGCAGAGATAGGCGGGATGGGCGCATGGCAGCCTCTCGGGTCCATTGGATCGAGGTGCTCGGTGCAAGGCCCATGCCACGTGGCTGCCGTGTCTGGGCCCGCGGGGCGCGGCGGTCAGTCCATCACCCCATACATGGCACGGTGCTTGCTGCTCTCGCCTCGAGGCATTTGGAGGGGACCCGCCGCATGGCCACGTTGACGCCCAGCGTCCTGACATCTCGGTCGGGCGCCTACCTGGGATCAAGCCTTCTGCCCGTGGGCATCCTCGCGGTCGTGGCCATGATGGTGCTGCCGCTGCCGCTCGCGCTCCTCGACACCTTCTTCGTGGTCAATATCCTGCTCTCGCTCCTCGTGCTGATGGTGGCATTCTACAGCTACCGGCCGCTCGATTTCTCTTCCTTCCCCTCGGTGCTCCTCATCGCCACCGTCCTGCGCCTCGCGCTCAACGTGGCCTCCACCCGCATCGTGCTGACCTCGGGGCACGAGGGAAGCGCGGCGGCGGGCAAGGTGATCGAAGCCTTCGGTAATTTCGTCATCGCCGGCAATTTCGCGGTGGGGCTCGTCGTCTTCGTGATCCTCGTGATCATCAACCTCGTGGTGATCACCAAGGGTGCGGGCCGGGTCTCGGAGGTCTCGGCGCGCTTCACGCTCGACGCCATGCCGGGCAAGCAGATGGCCATCGACGCGGATCTCAATGCCGGCCTTCTGACGCCGGAGCAGGCGCGGGAGCGCCGCGCGGAGGTCAGCGAAGAGGCGGATTTCTACGGCGCCATGGACGGCGCATCGAAATTCGTGAAGGGCGATGCCATCGCGGGCATCCTCATCCTTCTGGCCAACATCATCGGCGGCATCGCCATCGGCACCTCGCAGCACGGGCTGAGCCTCGGGGCCGCGGCGGAGACATACGTTCTCCTGTCGATCGGGGACGGGCTCGTGGCGCAGATCCCCTCGCTGCTCCTGTCGATCGCGACCGCCGTGATCGTCACACGGGTGGCGTCCACCAATGACATGGCCGATCACATCGGCTCCCAGATCGGGCTGCACCGCGCCTGGGTGCCGGTGGCCGTGGTGCTCGCCATCATGGGGCTAATCCCGGGCATGCCCAACGTGCTCTTCCTCGGTGCGGCAGCGCTGGCGGCGGGCGTGGCGTGGATGACGCGGGACCAGCTCGCCGAGGCCGGTCCTGTCGCTGCGTCGGTGGGTGGCTCGGGTCGCTCCGGCCCCGCTGGGAGCCCGGTGCAGAGAGCGGCGCTGCCCGCCCCCGACGCCGCCGCCGCGGGCAGCGATGCGCCTGAGGAGACCGGCATCACGCCCGAGGACGTCACCGACTACGCGCCCATCACGCTCCAGATCGGCATCGGTCTCATCCCTCTCATCGAGGGCGGGGGCACCAGCGGCCTCGTCTCGCGCATCACCGGCATCCGGCGCGACGCGTCGAAGGCCATGGGCTTCGTCATTCCCGGCGTGCGCATCCGCGACGACATGGGGCTGCCCACCAATGGCTACCGTATCCGCGTCCGGCAGGCGGCCGTGGCCGAGGACACGGCCTATCCCGACCGCAAGCTCGCGCTGCCCGGCGCCACGACCACGCGCAGGCTGCGCGGGATCGAGGTGAAGGACCCCTCTTTCGGGATGGATGCTGTCTGGATCCAGCCGCACCAGCGGACCGATGCCGAGGCCGATGAATACGTGGTGGTGGAGCCCGATTCCGTCATCGCCACCCATGTGAGCCAGGTGCTCTACGCCCATGCCGCGGACCTGCTGGGCTCCGACGACGTGCAGGACCTGCTCGACAACCTGGAGCGCAGCGCGCCGACGCTGCTCTCCTCCGTCGTACCGAACCTCGTGCCGCTCCACACGCTCACCGCGGTGCTACGCGCACTCCTCCGGGAGCGGATCCCCATCGCTGACCTGCCGCGCATCCTCGAAGACCTTGCGGCACTCGCCCACCGCGATGCGGAGCCCGCGCTCCTCGCCGAGCACCTCCGCCCGGCCCTCGCGCCGCAGCTTCTCGAGCAGATCGCGCCGCTGAAATCACCGATCTCGGTGATCACGCTGGCCCCGAATCTCGAGGAGCTCCTCACCCGTTCGCAGCATGAAACGGTGGGGCTCGTCGTCGATCAGACCCTCGCGCGGCGCGTGCTGGCCGACATCATCTCCGCCCAAGAGACCGCCGCCGCCAAGGGCAATCGGGCGGTCATCGTCGTGGCCGCCGGGCTGCGCCGCGCCTTCTCGGGTTTCCTGCGCAGCCACGGCAGCGACACAATCGTGCTCGGCGTCCACGAGCTGCCCGAAACGCGCAAGGTCGAGATCATAGCGCGCGTGGGCGCAGGCGTGGCGTCATCCGCCGATGCGCCGGCGCCGGCGCCGAGCGTGCAGGAGTAGAGCGCCATGGGAACGCAGAGCTTTTTCGCCTCCGACACGATCACGGCGCTCGAACTCGTCGAGAAGACCTTCGGGGAAGACGCACTCATCCTCTCCGTGGAATGGAGCGATGACCGCGTGGAGGTGCGCGCCACCGACCTTTCCCTTGAGGAGGTGAAGGCCGCGGCGCCGCCTCTCCCCCGCGCGGCGCCCGCGCCTGTGCCCGGGCCAACACCGGCCTCGCATCGCCCGGGCTTCCTCGACCCCGCACGCCCCAGTCCTTTTGACCGCGATGCCGCCTTCTTCCGAAGCGTCCGCGCCGACGCCCCCACGAACCGCGACGCGCCATGATCGCACCCCATGGCTACCGAGAGCAGCGCCCGGAGCCCGAGCGGCTCGTGGCCGAGCATATGCCGCTCGTCCATCGGCTGGCGTGGCATTTCCGCGGGCGTGTGGGCCGCTTCGTGGAGGTCGATGACCTGATCCAGGCGGGATATGTCGGGCTGGTGGAGGCCACCTCCCGCTACACTGTTCAGGAAGGGGTGACCTTTGGGGCCTACGCCGCGATCCGCGTGCGGGGCGCGATCCTCGATGCCCTTCGGCGCAATTCCAACCTCTGCCGCAAGACCGTGCTCATGCGCCAGACAGTGGCCAAGGCCCGCGGCAAGCTCACCCAGCGGCTGGGCCGGGAGCCGGACATGGCCGAGCTTGCCGCCGATCTCGAGATCACTGTGCCGGAGCTGCAGGACTGGGAGGCGCGGTTCCAGGTGAACCAGCTGCAATCGCTCGATGAGATCTACACCGACCAGTCGCTTCTCTTCGGCGACATGGGAGCCAGCGCCGAGCGCCAGACCGAGCTGTCAGAGCTCAAGAGCCTCCTCCGGGACGCCATCGAAGCCCTGCCCGAGCGGGAGGCGCTCGTGCTTCAGCTCTGCTATGTCGAGGAACTCAACGTCTACGAGATGGGGGCGGTGCTCGATGTCACACCGGGCCGCGTCTCGCAGCTCAAGAAAGCCGCAATCGAACGGCTGAGAAAGACCATGACGGCGCGGCTGGGAGAGGCCTAGGGCCGGTCCCTGTTGTAGGCGGCCATGAGATCCTCGAGGTATTCCCCGGTGGCATTGAGCTGCGTGATGATCTGCTCCATCTGCGTGAAGCGCGTCAGGTAGCGCGCCTCGACCTCTTCGGCGCGGCGGGTGAGCGCGTCGAGCGCCTCCTCCTCCTCGCTGATCGAGGCGTTGAGGGCATCGTTGCGCAGCGACAGGGCACCGTTGCTCTCCAGAAGGCTCGAGAGCTCTGTTTCGAGGGCGCTGATCATGCTGGGGCCGTAATCCACCTGCGCGAGGCGGGTATCGGCCTCCACGCTGATCGAAATGCCGCGCAGAGGGCCGCTCGAGACCGTGTAGAGCCAGGTGCCGTCGTCCTGCTCGGATCCGAAGACCTCCGTCGTGCCGAGCCGGGCGCTGCCGGTATCGGGGTCGCGCACGAAGGCGTAGCGGCCGGCCGCGGCGGCATCGAGTGGCGTGCCACTCACGGTGGCCCCGTCCCCGGTGACGGTGTCGGTGAGGAGCGGAGCCAGGGCTGCCGGGTCCCGGGTGAGCGCGGCGGTGAGCTGCCGGTCATCAAGCGTGAAGGTGCCGTCGCGCTCCGTGCGGATGCCGAGATCGGCGAGGAATGTTCCGGAGCTCCCCTCGCTGCTGCCGAAACCTTGGGCGAGGGCCGCGTTGAATTGCCGAATGAAGCGGTCGGCGACCTGGTCTCCGGCCAGTGCGCCCGCCTCTTCCTCGCCCGTGAAGCCCCGCGCCGTCAGCGAAGTGACGAGGCGCTCGGTGGCGTTGAGGATCTCCACGAAGCCCTGCATCACCTCCACTGCGCCTTCGATGTTGGCCTCTGCCGTGATGGATACCGGCGCTTCGGTGACCGCGTTGAGATCAAGGCTGACACCGGGAAGGAGATCATCGACCTGGTTGCTCGCGCGCGTCACCGCGATCCCGTTGAGCGAAAGTTCCGCGTTGCCTGCCGCCTGAGCCTGAACCGGGGCAGGATCGGCGCTGAAATCGAAGGCCTGCAACGCGGGGTCGGCGGCGGGGTCTACACTGATACGCAACGCATTCTCCGCGCCGGTCTCTGATATGACGCCCAGCGTGAAGGTGCCGTCGCCCACGTCGATCACCTGCGCGGAGACACCGCTGAGCGACGAGAGCGCGCTGGCGAGATCGTCTAGGGTAGCCTCGGCTGTCAGATCGAGGGTCTGGCCGCGGGTCACATCGGCGGTGAACACGGGTGGCACATCTGCAGACCACGCGCCGAAATCGACCGTGAGCGCACCGGCGCCGAGGGGGGCGGTCGGATCGGAGAAGCCGCCGAAATTCAGCACTTGGGCCGTCGCGAGCTGCGTCACTTCGATGGATGTGGCGCCCTCGGCCACGGCCGCGGCATCGAGCACGGTCACACCTACGTCATCGCTGCCGCTTGAGACTGCGAAGGGCGCAAGGCTGCTGATGAGGCGGAGTGCCTCGGAGACCTGTTCCGCCTGGCCTCGCAGCTGGGCATAGCCCGTGAGCTGGAGCTCAGCGCGGTCAATCCGATCGGTGACGAGCGTGCGCCGTGGGGCGATCTCGGCCTCGGTGAGGGTCTCGGCGAGCTCGCGGATGTTAATCCCGCTGCCGCCGGAATTCAGGGCCGTGAGAAAATCTGTGGGCAATGGTCCCTCCCTCGTTCTCCCACGAGAACGGTCGCGTCTCGCGTTTCTTTAGCCACCGCCGCGCGGGCCTCAGTACTGGAACTCGATCTCGATGCGCCTGTTACGCTCGCGCCCGGCGGCGGTGGCGTTGTCGGCGACAGGCATGGACTCGCCCCGGCTCAGCGCGCTCATGCGGGCCCCGGCGATACCGTTGGCCGATTGCAGCTCGCGCACGACCGAAGAGGCGCGCGCCGCCGCGAGGCCCCAGTTGTCGCGGAACGGGGAGGACGGGGCGAGCGGCACGGAGTCGGTGTGGCCGGTCACGACGATGTCGCTGGCATCGTCCAGAGCGGCGAAGGCGATGCGCGAGATGATCTCTCGGGCCTCGAAAGTCAGATCGGCATCGCCCGAGGGAAATGCGCCCCCGGCCCCGACGGTGACGATGACCTTGTCATCCTCCTGCGCCACGGTCACGAGCCCTTCGCCCAGCTGCTCGCGCAGCGCCACGCGCAGCTCGGCTTCGGCGATGGCCGCGCGGCGCGCGGCGGTTTCGAGTGCCTCCGCCTCCTCGGCATCTTCCTGCGCCGCGCGCGCCAGATCGCGCAAGTCCTCGGTCAGGCCTTCGAGTTGCAGCTCGGGCTCCGCCTCCGGCGGCACCTGTTCGGCGGCGATTTCGTCGAGCGCATCGGCGAGCTCGGCGAGGCGGTCGGGCACGTCTTCGGGATCCACGTCCTCGAAATTGACCTGCACGCCTCCCGGCCCGGCCTCCACCTGCATGTCAGATTGCGCGAGGGCGGTCTCGAGGGCCTGCGCAATGGCGCGCGCCGCCTCTTGCACGGCCTCGCTCGGCGCGGGGCTGCCGCCGCCCTCTCCCTCGGCGCTGCCATCGCGGCCGGTCCCGTCATCGTTCGCTTCGTTGCGCGACAGGACCTCGGGCTGCGTCACGTCGGTGGTATCCTGCCGGTTTTCCTCGGTGATCGCGATCTCGGGCGAGGGGCTGAAATTGAGCTCGAGGATGGTGGTGCCCTTGGGCTGCTCGGCCACGGGCACTTCACGCTGGATGCCGAATGCCTGCTGCAGGGAGCCTGACACGAGCTTGAACTTCGGCTGGTTGAATTCCGCGAAGGAGAGGATGAGCACGAAGAATGCCATTAGCAGGATCGCGATGTCGGCGAAGGTCGACATCCATGCCGGCGCGCCCTTGGGCGGGCACTTCTGCCGGTCCTCCGGCGGCTCCTCGAGGGGCACCGGCATGGGGATGGGTTTCGAGGCCATCGTGCGCGCCCTAGGCCGCCATCAGCTTCGTCTGCATCTTCGGCGGCATGGAGGCCACCATCTTTTCCTGAATCTGGCGCCCGGACGCGCCCTGGCTGATGTTGCGCAGGCCCGAGATCACCATCTCGCGGTAAAGCACCTCGTTGGCCGAGGCGCTTTCGAGCTTGGCCAGCAAGGGGCCGAAGATTACGTTGGCGAGGAAGGCACCGTAGAGCGTCGTCAGGAGGGCCACGGCCATGGCCGGACCAATAGCCTTGGGATCGGCCATGTTGCCCAGCATCTGCACGAGGCCGATGAGGGTCCCGATCATGCCCATGGCGGGCGCGATATCCACCCATCCGCGCAGGACCTCGTGGATGTCGTTGTGGCGCACCTTCATGCCCTTGATCTCCTGCTTGAGCTGATCGACGAGCTTCATCTCGTCGGCGCCGTCCACGAGAAGCTGCAGGCCCTTGGAGAAGAATGCGTCGGGGACCTCCTGCCCTTCGAGCGCCATGAGCCCGCTTTTGCGGGAGACGTCCGACAGCTCCACCATGCGGGTGATCAGCGCCTCGGTGTCGGGCGGCTTCCCGAGGAAGGCCTTGCTCATGCCTTTGAAGCTGCCGAGGAAGATCGGCATCTTCGACTTCAGCATGACGGCGAAGAACGAGCCGCCCAGCACGATGAGGATCGAAGCCACGTCGATGAAGGGGCCGAGGCCGCCGGCGGTGATCATCGCGCCCGCGACCATGCCCACGGCACCGATGAGCCCAAACAGCGACGCGAGATCCATGCTTCATCCCTCCTCTCGCGCCCGAGCCGGGGCGCCTCAGGGAGAAAGACGCAAGAACCGTACCAAATGAGCTCTCGAAAATACCTTCTGAAGACAGGGGCTTAGGATCAAATCAACGGAGACGCCTAAAGAATTTCGGGGTGGGTCGTTTCCTTGCTCAGGCGCTGAACGGCGCGGGTAGTGCAAAGAGAGAGGACCACCATGAACGTCATCAACACCAATATCGGGGCGATTACCGCGCAAGCGAATATGTCCCGTGTCAACGAAGACATGAACCAGGCCATGAACCGCCTGTCCTCGGGCCTGCGGATCAACGCCGCCTCCGACGACGCGGCCGGCATGGCCATCGCCGAGAAAATGACCTCGCAGATCATGGGCCTCAACCAGGCGGTGCGGAACGCCACCGACGGCAAGAACCTCATCGACACCACAGAGGGCGCCCATGTCGAGATCTCCAACATGCTTCAGCGACTGCGGGAGCTCGCGGTGCAGTCGTCGAACGACACCAACACCGCATCGGACCGTTCGAACCTGAACGCCGAGACCAACCAGCTCATCACCGAGATCAATCGCGTCGCGCAGGACACGACCTTCAACGGCATGAACGTCCTCGACGGCACCTTCACGGGCAAGCAGTTCCAGATCGGCGCCGATGCCGGCCAGGTCCTGAACGTGAATGTCGACAGCGCGGCCGCCACCGATATCGGCGCCAACACGATCACCTCCAACGTCTCCCTCGCCGCCGGTGCCGCCGTGGCCGATACCGGGATCGCCGCGGGCACGACGATCAACATCACGGGCTATGCGGGCAGTTCCGAGCTTACCACGACGGCGGGACAGTCGGCCGAAGAGCTCGCGCTGGCGATCAACGACGTTTCCGCCTCCACTGGCGTGAACGCGACCGCCGTCACCAAGGTCGAGCTTTCCGGGCTGTCGGCGGCTGACACGGTGAGCTTTGATCTCAACGGGGTGACGATCGGCGCGGCGGCCGTGTCCGACCCAACGGATCTGAGCAGCATCGCGAGCGCCATCAACAACGAGACGGGCCGCACCGGGGTCTCCGCGACGATGGGCGACGACAACTCCTCCATCATCCTGACCGACGCGTCCGGCGCCGACATCATCATCGAGGACTTCGCCTCCGGCGCGGGCACCACCACGCTCGACGCCACGGCGCTCAATGCCGATGAGACACCCGCGGGCGCCACCGCCGGCGTGCACACCGCCACGCTCGATGACACCGACAACGACGTGGCCGTGTCTGGCCAGATCGAGATCAGCTCGGCGCAGCAATTCGCCGTGGGCACCGATGTGGTGGTTGCGGGCACAGTCTTCTTCGAGACGGCGGCGAACACCTCCACGCTCGATTCCGTGGCCGAGATCGACCTGTCCACGCAGCAGGGCGCGGCTGACGCACTCAAGGTGATCGACGTGGCGCTGGACAAGATCTCCCAAGCCCGCTCCGATCTCGGTGCCGTGTCCAACCGCCTCGACAGCACGATCTCCAACCTGACCAACATCTCGGTCAACGTGGAGGCCGCGCGCTCGGGCGTGATGGATGCTGACTTCGCCAAGGAATCCTCGGAGCTCGCGAAAGCGAACATCCTGTCCCAGGCGAGCACCTCCATGCTCGCCCAGGCCAACAGCTCCAACGAGAATCTCCTTAGCCTGCTGCGTTAACTCAAACGCAATCAATGGGTTGGGCCTCGGCATCGCGCCGGGGCCCTTTCCGTTTTTCTCAAATTCAAAGCGAATCAGGAGACAAAAACCACCCTCATGTTCAGGAGGGCCGGCTTCACTACACGGATTTTTAACGGCGCCCGGCTCAAGGCTTTTAGAGCCAAGCCGGAGAAAAATAATGAACCTTCAGATTTCGCAGCGCATGAGCCACGGCCTGACCATGACGGGCCAGATGCAGCAGGCCATCTCCCTCTTGCAGTTCTCCAATCTCGATCTCCAGCGCTACATCGAGCGCGAAGCCGAGGAGAACCCTTTTATCGAGACGGACCGCCCGGGGCCGGCCCTACCGTTTTCCGGCGGCGGCGGCGGGACGGATGAGTTCCTAGGCCAGGTGCCGGACCATGCCGCCTCTCTCGTGGTCCATGTCTCGCGACAGTTCGACAGCCTCTTTCCGGATCCTGCGCGGCGCGCGGCGGCGGATCACTTTCTCACGGCGCTCGACAGCAATGGGTGGCTCGACGATCCGCTAGAGGAGATCGCCGTTGCGGCAGGGCTGTCCCTTGCGGACGCAGAAGAGATGCTGGCGGAGGTGCAGGGTGTGGAGCCCACGGGGCTCTTTGCCCGCGATCTCTCCGAGTGCCTGCGCCTTCAGGCCCTCGAGCGAGGCCTCCTCAGCCCGCTTCTTGCGCGGCTGCTCGGGGAGCTGCCACGCGTGGCGGCGGCGGATCTCGAGGGGCTCTGCCGGGCCTGCAGCTGCTCCATGGCGGAGCTCAGCGGCGCGCTCCGTTCGCTCAAGACGCTGGAGCCGAAACCCGGAGCGCGCTTCGCGGAGGTCGACCTCTCCGAGCGGGAGCCTGATCTCATCCTCTCGCGCGCGGGGGGCGACTGGCAGGTGGAGCTCAACCGCTCCACGCTGCCCGCCGTCATGATCGACGAGGCGGGCGCCGACGTGATGCGCCGGCACGAGGCCGCCGCGGATTTCGCGGGCGAGCGTCTGCGCACGGCGCGCTGGCTGCGCCGCGCGGTGGAGCATCGCAACAAGACGACCCTTGCCGTGGCCGCCGAGATCGTGCGGCGGCAGAAGGCCTTCCTCGATCACGGGCCCGCGCGCATAGCGCCGCTGACCCTGGCGGATGTGGCCGAAACCGTCGGGGTTCACGAGAGCACGGTGAGCCGGGTGACCACCGGCGTGCTCATGGTGACCCCGCACGGGACGATGCCCCTCAAGCGCTTCTTTAGCACGGCGCTGGCACAGGCCTCCGGCGGGACCAGCGATGCCACCTCGGCGGCTGCGGTGCGCTACCGCCTCGAGGCGCTGGTGCGCGCGGAGGATCCTGCCCGCCCGCTCAGCGATGACGCGCTGGCGGGCATGCTCAACGATGGCGGGCCCATCCTGGCGCGCCGCACGGTCGCGAAATACCGCACGATGCTCGGCATCCCATCCTCATTCGAGCGCAGGCGCCGGGCGCGTCTCCGGGCGGCGTAAGCCGCCTCAGCGCCCGGGACGCGCGTGGACGAAACGGATCTGCGGAACGCGCGCGGCAAGCTCGGCATGGAGCGCGGTTTCGGACCGTGCCGCCATGACCTTCCAGAGCCTGAAGCCGCGCGCCACCCAGTCCTGCCGCACGAGCGCTGGCGTGATGCGCCAGAAATAGATCCACACGACCACCTGCACCGCCGTGCCGACCCAAGGGCCGAGCATGACGGACACGACAAGCAGCGCACCCCAGAGCGCAAGCGCAGACCAAAGCCGGAGCCGGATCAGGTTGAGCGGTACGAGGAGCGCGAACCCGTCGCGCTTGGCCGGGAGCGCATCGTAGGCACCATCGGGGTCCACCCAGACGTCCCAGTTCTGCTCGCCGGAAACCTCCTGCGGTGCGATGTCTATGCCCTCGGGCAGCGGCACATGGCGCCACCGGCCCAGCCGGGCCGTGTCAATGGCCACCTGCCACAGCAGCCCCGCCCGGCTGAAGCTCAGCATGCAGCCCCGCGAGCCCGCCATGGCCACCCGCGCCTTCAGCGTCGCACGGCTTCCGTCGAAGCATGCACCGTCGATACGCACGAGAGTGTCACCGGCCTGAAGGCCCAGTGAGCGCCCGGCGGGGCGCACGCTCTCGAGCCGCAGCGCCGCGTAAGGGTGTTCGGGATCGTCTGACACGCCGCGAGCGCCCTTCAGGGATAGGAAAACGGGTTTGGCTCCGCGCGGCGCACGGCGGCGGGCCGGCGCTGCGCAGGCGCCGCCTGCGGCACCGTGGGCGTGGCCGCGACAGGCGCGACCGCCGGCGCACCCGCACCCGCCACGGGCGCGGGCCCTTCGGCGATGATGCGGGTGAGCGCGAGCTGGAGATCGGACATGCTCGAAACAACGAGGTCCCGCGTATCGGCGTGCTCCTCCTCAGTGGCCTGCGTGACCTGCGACAGCACCGAAGGCAGCGTCGCGGCCATCTCCGCGGCCTCAGACTCCTTCACGATCTGCAGCTCGGCAGCGACGGCGCCACGGATCAGCGCTTCGTCGATGCTGCGGGCCTCGGTGAGCGCGGTAAGCTGTGCATCCAGCCCCTCGAAGCTATCGAGCCGCGCGGAGAGAGACGCGATGGACTCCGCCATGGTCTGCGCCGTGGCCTCCTGCGTGGCGGCGGCCGCGCCCAACCTCGAGAGGGCGTGGAGGTAGACCGCGCCGCCGATGCCGATGGCCACGATGGCACCCGCGACCGTGCCGAGCATCAGTGGCTTCAGGCTCTTGCCGAGCGCGTCGAGCCTGTCGGCGGCGGCCACCGTCTGACCCCGCACGCCGTCGAGCTCCGCGGCGCTGTCATTGGCGGCCGAGGCGGCATCGATGGCGAGCTGGATGCTCTCTGCGATGTCCGGCGAATTCTTTGCCATGGGCGGCGTCCTTCTCATGGGCGCAGGGTGCGCCGCGTCGTGAGGGGGCCTGCACGATCCATGCCACGGTGCCCAGCGACGTTTCGCGACGCGGCTCAGGGGAGCGCATCAGGGGCGCGCGGGCGCCTCTATCCCGAGCCGTGCCATGCGCCCGAGGAGCGTCGTGCGCTTGAGGCCCAAGCGGCGCGCGGCACCGGCGATCGTGCCGTCTGCTTCCTCGAGCGCTCGCCTGATCAGCGTGGCCTCCGTCTCCGCCAGGACGGATCGCAGATCCGTCTGCGCCCGCTCCTGCACTGCCGCCATCGGTGCCGCATGCTCAGTACCCAGCGCCTCGGAGACTTCCACCGCCCCAATGTCCTGGCCCCGGTAATGGACCTGCGCTCGGTCGTGGACGTTTCTCAGCTCGCGCACGTTGCCGGGCCAGGCATGGCGCTGCAGCGTTTCGAGCCCCGCCGCCGTGATGCGAAGAAGGGGAAGCCCGGCCTCGGCGGCCAAATGCGCGAGGAGGTCCGGGATGTCCGAGCTGCGGGCTGCAAGGCACGGGACCTCGAGGCGCAGCACGTCGATCCGGTAGAGCAGGTCTTCGCGAAAACGGCCCTCGACCACCGCAGCGCGGAGGTCACGATGCGTGGCAGCGAGGAGCCGGAAATCCGAGGCCAGGGTCACGCGGCCACCCACACGAGTAAAGGTCTTCGTCTCAAGCACGCGCAGAAGCCGCACCTGCAGCGCGGCGGGCATCTCTCCCACCTCGTCGAGAAAGAGCGTCCCTCCGTCCGCCTGCTCGATGAGGCCGATCCGCTGCGCCACGGCGCCGGTAAAGGCGCCGCGTTCGTGGCCGAAGAGCTCTGCCTCGAGCAGGTCGGGCGGCAGGGCGCCGCAATTGATGGCCACGTGAGCGCCGCCGCGCCCGGATGCGGCATGCACCGCCTCGGCCACCCGCTCCTTCCCCGCTCCGGTGGGGCCTGTGACCAGCACCGGCGCGTGAGACGGTGCCACCGCTGCGATGCGCGCTTTCAACGCGGCCATTGGCGGGCTTTCTCCGATCAGGTGTCGGCTCATATCCCCGGTCTGCACATCACGCATGGGCGTTTCTCCTGGCCGCTTGTTCGAGGCGGTACGCGCAAAGACTTAAGAATGTGCCTACCGGATGAAGTCGAACAGGCTCTGCTGCGTGATCTGGGCGTAGGTCTGCTGCGAGGCCTGCCGCGTGAGCAAGGCTTCCTGGAGCCGAGTGAGCGCGGCAGCGAGATCCAGATCCTCGAGGCCCGATATCGCGGCCTCCATCTCCGTCTGGCGCGCGGTGATGATCTCGCGCTGCCGCCCGGCATCGGCGGAAAGCGCCCCAACGCGGGTGCGCTGGTCGATGATGGTTTCCGTCCCGGCGGCGAGGCGGGTGAGCACGCTTTCGCGGGTGTCGGCCTCGGCCACCAAGGCCTCCCGCGCGCCAGCGCCATCGGTGATGGTGAGGCGCGTGCCGCGGACCTCGTCAGGCCGCTGGATGTCAGAAATCCGGATCTCGCCCGCAGCGTTGAGCACGACGGCCCCCGAAACCGGGTCGAGGCTCGCGGAAATCCCGGTGGCCGCGCTTTCCGCATTGATCGCGGCCACGATGCCCCCCTGCGCGCCCTCCGCGATGGTGGCCCCGATCCGGGCCGTGCCAGCCGGCCCTTCGAGGGTGAGTTGCCAAGCCTCCGGCGCCGTGCCGGACCGGAAATCGAGGGTGGCGGGCCCCGCCACGGTGATCTCCGACGGTGCATCGACACCGGTTTTCAGGAGCGTGAGGAAGGCGTCCACGGCCTCGAAGGCCCCCCGCGCCTCGCCGCTGGCAAAGACATCCTGACCGTTCACGCCCGTGGCGAGCCGTAGCGATTCCGAAACCGGCAGCATGGCCTGCCCCGCGTCGCTGGCGAAGGTCACGACGCCGCGCTGCTCCACGTAGGGATCCTGTGCATCCGAGAAGCCGCCGAAGAGCGCGCGCCCGGTCTCGTCACGCGCATTGGCGGCCCCGAGCAGGGCGCCGCGCAGGGTCTCCACCTCGGCCACGACGCTGGCCCGCTGGCCGGGCGAGGCCGTGTCGCTCAACGCGCCAATGGCGAGCTCGCTGATGCGGCGCAGGATGTTGGTGGCCTCTCCGAGCACGATATCCGTCTGGTCAAGCCGCGACTTGGCGCGATCGACGTTGGAGGCGTAGCTGTCGAGCGCGTCCTCCCGTGTCTTGGCGGCGGAGAGTCGGAGTGCCGAGACGAGATCGGAGGACGGGCGCGGATCCTTCTTTCCCGAGGAGATCTGCGCCTGCATCTCGGAGATTTCGGCGCTCAGGCGGGTCATGTCCGCCCGGGAGATGCTATGAAAGAGGGAGGTGCCGATGGTCATGGTCTAGGTGCCTCCTCACAGGGCCTGCAGGAGCGTGTTGAAGATGTCGCGCGCGACGCCGATGACCTGCGCATTGGCTTGGTAGGCCTGTTGCTGCTGGATCATGCGCGCCGCTTCCTCGTCGAGATCGACCCCGCTGAGGGAGGAGACCGCACGATCCGCTGCCTCGAGCGCGTTCTCCGCGCTGGCCATGCGGATCTCGCCCGTCGCCACGCGCGCGCCGACATCCTGCTGGAGCGCAGCAAAGCCCGCGCCGTAACCCCCCGCTACGGTGGCTGTGTCCTCGAGCCGCAACGCCGCGAGCGCGCCGATGGTGCGCCCATCGCCCGGGCGGCCATCGCCGGGCAGGATGGAAAAGGCATCCCCTGTTTCCGCCGCCCCATCGAGCGTGACCTCGAGTGCGCCGAAGCTCGCGCGGCCGGCCGCGTCAAGCGTCCGGGTGCCGAGGCTCTCTCCGGATTGCGTATCGAAGAGCTCGACGAGGCCCGCTTCGGCGTCGAGCACACGGAGCTCGCGCTCCGGCGCGCTGGGCGGGCCTTCGATGAAGGACCCCGCAAGGCGCGGGTTGGCGGCCCCGTCGAGAACGACAATCACATCCTCGTCGGGGAGCGCCGTGAGACGGAGCGATGTGCCTGTCCCCGAGGCCTGCGGCGCGATCTCAAGGGCGCGCCCGTCGGTCGCCACGAGGTCCAGAGCTGCCTCGGTGACAGACGCCTCCGCACCCAGCGTGTCAAATCCGGCATCGACCCCCGCGGGGTCAGCCGGGACGCGGAATGCCCCCTCCCGGGCATCGAAGGCGATCTCCACGCGTCCGAAACCGGTGTTGATGTAGCCCGTGCCGGGGAAGGTGGGCGGCAGCACGACCGCGCCCGCCGATACGCTCACGGTGTAGCTCGTGCCCGCGAGGACGACTTCGAAGCTTGCCGGAAGGTTGGCGGCGTCGAACGGTTGCCCGATGACCGTGGTCTGCGGGGCGTCCGCCGGCCCCATGCCAAAGCGCGCGGCCTCGCCCGCGGCATCCGTGAGGCTGAGGGCCGCGCCGTCGAGGTGGCCACCCACCGTCTCGATGACGAAGCGTCCGGACGTGTCGAAGCGAGCGCTGATGCGGTCGGGCTCGGGGCCCTCTACCACGGGCGCGCCGTCGCGCATGGTGATCTGGTAGCTCTGGGAGCCGAGGCCCACCACCATGCGCGCCCCGTCTTCCGGCGGAGCGCCGAGGGCGGCGCCCTCGATGCGGCTGGCTGGCGAGGTCTCGCGGAGGTCGGCGGCAAGGCTCGCGGCGAGCGTGGTGCCGGAGGCTGGATCGCCGGAGGCCGTGCGCAGGCGTCCATCCGCCCCGGTGATCACGACCTCGCGGAGCGCGATATCATCGCTGAGCGCGGGCGCGAGAGTGAGCGTGGCCTCGCTCCCGGCGGCGCGCCGCGACACGTCGACGAGGCCACCGATGGACGCATCCCGCGCCGCCGCCGTGACGGTGCCGCCCTCGCCGAGAGAGAAGCCGGATCCCCGGCTGAGCGTGACGGACCCGGCTATGACGACGCTTTCCGCCCCCGTGGCGGAGATTGTCGAGCTTCCGAGCATCGCGCCATCCGCCGCGCGCCGCGTGAACGTGACAGGATCGCCTGCCGAATGGGTGAGCCCCTCGAGGCGTAAGTCCGCGCCGCCAGCCTGGACGAGCTCCACGCGCGCCCCGTCACGGGAAAGCTCGGCCCGGATGCCCGTGGTGCCCGTCTGCCCATTCACGGCCGCCGCCAGCGCGCCAGGACCGCCGGAGAGATCGACGCTCAGAGGCACGCCCGTCCCGTTCAGGCCAGCCAAGGCAAAATCGAGCAATCCCGCCGGCGGAAGATCGAGCGCGACCCGCGTCTCTGCGCGGGCCGTCACCGCGCCGCTGGCGCTCAGGAGATCCGCAAGCCACGCTGCGCTGGCACCGGGCGGAGCGTCGATCGCCGTGCTGGCGAGGCCGTCATCGAGCGTAAATCTGCGCGCGGGAGTCTCTGGGCGGGCGGTACCGGCAGGCCAGGTTGCGATGCCATTGCCCGCCTCCGGCACACGGAGCGCAAAATCCCCCGGGCCACTGGCGCGGTTGAGCCCCGCCGCCCCTGCCCCGGGCGGGACGTAGACGGCATCCTCCGCGAAGCCGTTTTCAGGACGCAGCAGCGCGGCGGCCTCCGCTTGCGAGAGCGGCGCGCCAGAAATCTGGCGCCCGTCCCGCGTGAAAAGCGCGATTTCAGCGGCGTCAGCGGCGGTGGCGATCTCAACGCCCGGGAGCGTGCTTGCTGTCGTCGTCAGGTCAGCGCTGTCCGGCGAGGCGCCCGTGCGGGAGAGGAGCGTGACGGCGTCCGCCCCGTCGAAGGCTGCCACGAAGCCCAGATCGCCCAAAGCCTCGTCAGTGCTGCTCCGCAACGCGCCGCTGTTGAGGGCCGCCACGAGTTCACTGGGCGAGAGCGGGCCCGGCGGCGTGAACGTGAACGTGTCGGGACCGATGCTGACGGACAGCGCGGTGAGATCCGCGCCAGCAAGGGGAGCGAACTCCATGGTGGCGGGGCGTGCCTGTGCGCTGAGCTCCGCCGCGCCGATGCCGCGGGGAATGACGCCGACGGGCCCGTCGCTCACGAAGCTCACCGCGCCTGCCTCGAGCTCTGCCGCCAGGTCGGCGAGGGCTGCCGCGCCGGGCGGTGCCTCTATCGTGGCCGCGGAAAGCCGCGCAGTCCCGGCATTGCCGGCATTGGCGCCGGTAATCCAGGGCGCTCCCGCCGCGATCTCGTCAGGGTCGGCGAGGGCCATGCGGAAGAAGCCTGCATTGGCATCCTGGCTGAGCGTGATGCGGTCCCCGTTGAGCGGCGCGCCCGACAGCGCAATCTCGAGCCCCGGCAAGAGAATGCGGTCCGTCCCCTCGCCCAGCAGGGTGCCGCTAGCATCCACGGCCTGCCAGGCGGCCGACACATCATCGTAGATGAGCGTCACCGGGCCGTCGGGCATCAGCGCTTCGTCGAGGACGCGCACGTCCGCCACCGGATCCCCGCGCGTGAGTGCGCCGAGCGTGGCATCCCATCCTCGCGCGAGAAAGAGCGGACCGCCGGCGGTGCCGTCCGGCTTAAGCCCCGTGGCGTGGATGGCATTGACCTCATCGGCCAGCTCGGCTGCCCATGACCCGAAGTCACGCCGCGCCTCGGCCGCGACATCGGCCGCGTCGGCAAGGCCCGCGAGGCGCCCGTTGGCAGGCCGCAGGGACACGGGCGCCGCGTCCTCTTCGGCCGCGATCACGGTCACGCGGCCCTCCTCGGCGAGCGTGAGCCGCGCCGCGCGGCCATCGGACAGGAGAAGCGGCCCCCCGGGGCCCATCCGGATGGTGGCGAGATCCCTGTCGTCGGTCTCGACGCTCACGGGAAGGAGGTCGGCCAGCTCGGCAAACTTCGCCTCGCGCAGGTCAAGAAGCGGATTGCGATCAGCGGGCTCCGGCGTCCGCTCGATCTCCGCCTCGAGCACTGCGAGCCCGTCGAGCAGCTCGTTGACCTCGTTTACCGCGAGGCCTCGCTCGGCCTCGATCCCGCGCGACTGCGCCTGAAGCCCGGCGTCGAGATCATTCACCTGGGTGGCAAGCGCCTCCCCCGCGCCGATGAAGGCGAGGCGCAGGCCCTCGTCCTGCGGGCTCTGGGCCAGGGCATCGAGCGCGTCGAAGACGCTGTCGAGCGTATCCGGAATGCCGCCCGGCCCGGGCAGCAAGCGGCCCTCAAGGCTCGAAACATGGTACTGGTAGGCCCGGGCTGCGCCCTGCGTGGAGACCGCGTCACGCTGCCGGTCCGCGAGGAGCCCGTCGAACGCACGGCGGATATCTTGCACCTCGACACCGCCACCCGCGGGCTGCGCGCGCGTGAGCATGTCGCGCCGCGCATAGCCCGGGGTCTCCACGTTCGCGATGTTCTCCCCTGTGACGGCGAGACCAGTGCGCGCGGCGAGCAGGCCGCTTCGCCCGATATTGATGATGTCCGACACCTGCCCGCCCTACCCGCGCCCGGCGAATTGCCGGTGGATCGCCTCGGCGAGGCCAAGCCCCGCCCGCTGCGCGCCCGCATCGGCCAGCGCCTGATCCAAGAGTGTGCGTGTGGTGTCCATCCCCTGACCTTCTCCCAATGCCTCCCCCAACGACGCAGCGCGCGCCGTTTTTAGCACCTGCGTGAGAAAGAGCGCTTCGAAGCCGCGCGCGGCTTCGAGCAGGTCCGGCTGCAACGCCTGCGTTGCGCGCGTGGCGGCCTCGGGGGGCCTGTGGACGTGCAGACCGGACAAGGCGGGATCGATCATGGCGATCTCCTTCAGATGACGATGAGCTCTGCGCGGAGCGCGCCCGCGCGGTGCAGCGCCTCGAGGATCGCCACGAGATCCGCCGCGCTGGCGCCCACTCCGTTGATGGCGTCCACCAGCGAGGAGAGCGAAACGCCCGGATCGAAGACGAAGGCGGGATTGTTCTCCTGTTCCACCTCGATCTCGGTGTCAGGCGTGACCACGACATCGCCCGGCACCGCGACATTGCCATCTGGGCCGGTGACGACGGTGGTGCCCTGGTCGACGTTGAAGTCCTCGTTTACGCGCACTGTCAGCGAGCCATGGGACACCGCGGCAGGGGTGACGCGCACCTCACCCCCGATCACGACCGTCCCCGTGCGCGCGTTCACGATGACCTGCGCGCGGGGCGTGGCGGGCTCGATTTCGATCTGCTCGAGTAGGCCGAGAAACGGGACCCGCGCGCCCGGCTCATCAGGCGCGCGCACGCGCACGGAGCTCGCATCGAGGGGCATCGCCACCCCGGCACCAAAGGTCTCGTTAATCGCCTCCGCCACCGCGCTCGCCGTCGAAAAATCCGGGCGGCGGAGATTGAGCAGGAAGAAATCGGTTTCGAGGAAGGCGGTCTCCACGAGGCGCTCCACCGTGCCACCGCCGGGAATGCGGCCCACGGTGGGTACGTTGACGATGACGGAGGACCCGTCGCCCCCGGCCACCCCGAGACCGCCCACGACGAGATTGCCCTGCGCGATGGCGTAGACCTCGCCATCGGCCCCGAGAAGCGGCGTCATGAGGAGGAGCCCGCCCTGCAGCGAGCGCGCGCGCCCGACGGTGGACACCGTCACATCGACGGGCTGGCCTGGCTTCAGGAAGGGTCCGAGCTCCGCCGTGACGATGACGGCAGCGGTGTTGCGTGCGTCCAAGCTGTCGGGATCCGTCTCGAGGCCCAGACGGGACACGATGGAACGGATCGATTGGCGGGTGAGGTCGGAATTGCCGTCCCCCGTGCCCACGAGGCCCACGACAAGGCCGTAGCCCACCAGCGGGTTGGGCCGGACCCCAGCAACGTCAGCGAGGTCCTTGAGCCTGTCGGCCTGCACCCCGGTCGCGAGGAGCGACAGGCAGAGACCGAGGACACGCAAGGGTATGTCCACGCGCCTCACAGCGGGGACACCGCGTCGAGGCCCCGGCGCAGCCAGCCCTTGCGCGCGCTGTCGGCCACGTCGCCCGCGCCGACATACTTGATCTCCGCATTCGCGATACGATCGGAGGGCACGACGTTGTCAGCGGAGATATCCGAGGGCCGCACGATGCCCCGCAGGCGCACGTATTCTTGCCCGTTATTGAGCGTGAGCTTCTTCTGGCCCCAGATCTCCAGGTTGCCCCCCGGCAGGACGCGCACCACGGAGACCGAGACCCGCCCGGTGAGCGAGTTCGACTGCGTGGCGCTGCCATCGCCGGAGAATGTCCGCGTGGTGGAGCCTGTGAGATCCTCGTCATCGAAGGGCAGCGGCAGGATGTCGGGGATGTCCACGGCGAAGCTGTCGGTCTTGTTCGATCCGGCGGCCTGGTTCTTGGACGCGGCAAAGGCCTCCTGGAAGTCCACCGTAAGGATATCGCCCACGGCGCTGGCGCGGCGATCGGCGGCAAAGAGACCCTTGGCACCCGAGCCGTAGATGGCCCCCGTGGGCAGACCCTGGTCGAGGGCGGCCGGCGCGACCGGGAAGACCGGCGCGAAGAACTCGCTCTCCGCCTCCTCGATCTGCGTCGAGCATCCGGCCAACGCCAGGGCGCCGAGAAGCAGCGTGCAATGCCTCGTCATCCGCCTCACAGCTTGTTCGCCAAGTAGCTCATCATCTCGTCGGAGGCGGAGATCGAGCGCGAATTGATCTCGTAGGCCCTCTGGGCCTCGATCATCTCCACCAATTCCTGCACGACGTTGACGTTGGAGGTCTCGAGCGCGCCCTGCATAAGGTCGCCCAGCCCGTCATCGAGGGGGGCACCCACCGCCGGCGCGCCGCTCGCCGGGGTCTCGACGAGAAAGGTCTCTCCCACGGGTGCGAGGCCGCGCGGATTGGTGAAAGCGGCCAGCGTGATCTGCCCCACCTCGCGGGCGCCGACGCCGCCAGGCTCCACCACGCTCACGATGCCATCGCGCGAGATGGAGATCGACAGCGCGCCCCGGGGGATCTGGATTTCGGGCTGCAGCACGTAGCCGCTCGTCGTGGTGACGGTGCCCTCTGCATTCTGCGAGAACGTGCCGTTGCGCGTATAGCCAATCCGCCCGTCGGGCAGCAGCACCTGGAAAAAGCCATTCCCTTCGATGGCGAGGTCGAGCGCGTTCTCGCTCGTGGTCACGGTGCCCTGGCTGTGGATCTTCTCCGTGCTGACGAGGCGCACGCCAGTGCCGAGATTGTTGGGCGACGTCGAGGCCGTGGCTTCAGAGGTCTGCGCGCCAGCAGGCCGGTAGGTCTGGTAGAGGAGCGACTCGAAATTGGCCCGGTCGCGCTTGAAGCCCGTGCTGTTCACGTTGGCCAGGTTGTTGGAGATCACCTGGATGCGCATCTGCTGCGCGTTCAAGCCGGTCTTGGCGACATGCATCACGTTCGAGGACATGCGGAAGGCCCCTTTCAAAATCGGTGTGTCTTGGACATCCCTGCAATGCCCATGCCAGAGCACTGGCGCGGCGCGCGTCTAGCCTTCCGGAGCCTGCAGGATGCGCGCGCCGTTTTCATCGATCTCGCGCGCTGTCATCACGAGGCGCAGGCCCCGCTCGAAGCTGCGCTGGATCTCCATGGTGCTGAGCAGCTCTTCCACGGGGTTCACGTTGGACCCCTCGAGGGTGCCGGCCAGCACGCGGGCCTGCTGATTGGGGGGCGGCACCTGCCCCTCGACGTCGCGGATCTGCCCGTCGACACCCTTGGTCAGCACGAGCTCGGGATCAGGAATGGTGGTGGCAAGAAGGCCCACAAGGCGCTGCGCCGTGCCGGGTTCGTCCACCGGATCCGCGAAGATCTCCCCGATATCGCTGATCCGCAGCGACACGAATTCAGGGATCACCACCGGCGCGAGATCGGGGCCGAGCATGGCCTCCCCGGCCCCGTTGCGCAAAACGCCGTCCACCTCCCGACGTAGATCTCCCCGGCGGCTCAGCGCGGGCGTGCCGTCCTCGGCCTCGACATAGAAATAGCCCCGGTCTGCGATGGCCACGTCGAGTTCCTGTCCGGTGGCCTCGAGAAACCCCGTGGCATCCGAGAAGCGGGCGGGGCCCGCCTCCAGCTGGAAGGCGCGCGTGGTCAGGCCCTCCAGCTGCGACAGAAACCGCGAGCCGCCATCGTCGGGCAGGTCGCGCCGGAAGCCCGGCACGTTCTGGTTGGCGAGGTTCTGGGCGCCCTTGACCTGCTCGTTGCGCGCCACGGCGAGCGCATTGAGCGCGGTATAGATCATCCGGTCCATGGCCCGCTCCCGATGCTGCCTCAGGTCCGGATGTTCATGACGGTCTCGGCCAGCGTGCCGTTCGTCTCCAGCGCCTTTGCAGAGGCCTGGTAATTGCGCTGGGCCATGATGAGATGCACGAGCTCTTCGGTGAGGTCGACATTGGACTGCTCGACCGAGCCAGACTGGACCGCACCGAAGCCCGTGGTGCCGCCGATGCCCAGCCGCACCTCGCCGGCATCCAGCGTCGCAAGATACGTGGAGCTGCCGATGCTGTTGAGCGCCTGCAGGTTCGTGAACGTGGCGACGGCGATCTTGCCCACGGCAAAGCTCGCCTCCGCGCCGAAATTGGCGAAGACCGTGCCGTCATCGCTGACGTCGACCGAGGAGAGGCGCATCTCCCGAGCACCATCGCCCGAGATATCGGTGACCGCGAAGTCATCACGCGTCACGGTGGAATTGGCGAAATTCAAGCTCAGCGTGTCGCCGCCTGCATCGGTGAAGGCCTGCGGCGTGAGCGCGCCGGTCTGCAGGCCCGCCGCATCGAAGGAGAGCGTCTCCGCCGGGGCGGGCGGAGCGAGGACCTCACCGTTGCGGACGAGCTGGATGCTGTAGGCGATGCTGGCATCCGCGGGAGTGGGCGCGGTCTCGAGGACGAGGAAGGCCTGCGCCGGGACAGACACGCCGGTATCGTCGAGGACGGGGACCTCGGTGGAAAACGCGTAGGTCGTGGGATCGGCGGGATCGAAGGCGGCGGCGGGCAGCGCGGCCTGCGTGCCGAGGCCGCCATTGTCCGTGAGCGACACTTGCACCGCGATGTCGACGCCCGTCGTCGCCTCCGGGACCCCGAAGGTCTGCGGGATCTGCAATGGCTCCGTGATGCGGGTACTGAGCGGTTCGCCGTTCTCGGCCGTCGGGAAGACGTGAAGCAGGTTGCCCGTGGCGTTCGAGACGCGGCCATCGGCCAGCATGTTGAACGCACCTGCGCGGGTATACCCGATCTCGGCCCCGTCATCGCTGCCGATCTGGGTCAGGAAAAAGCCCTGCCCGCGCAGAGAAAGGTCGAACACATTGCCCGTGGAGATCGTCGCCCCGGCGCCGAAATCCCGGGTCATCCGGCTGATATTGACGCCCGCGCCCACCTGCCGGGCGGGCTGGCTCTGCGGGCTCGAATAGAAGATATCGACGAATTCGGGACGGCTGCCATGGAAGCCGAGCGTCGCCACGTTCGCGATGTTGTTGGAGGTGGCGGAGATGTCTTGCTGGGCGGCGTTGAGGCCCGAGAGTGCGGTGAAGAAGCTCATGGGATGTCTCCCTTTCCAGATGAGTGTGTCGTGGCCGGATCAGCGAATAGACGCGATGTCCGGCTCGTTCAGGAGGCCGTAATCCTCCACGTCGAAGGACAGCGGCGCGCCCTCGAAGGCGGGCAAGTTCACGGCATCGACGCGCGCAAAGACGCTGGGCTCGCGCGTTTCTGCGCCCACGGCCTCCACGGTGATGCGGACCCCCCGGCGCGCATCGACGATGTCGGCAGGCGGATCGCTCCAGGCCAGGTCGAGGCGCCCGGCGGGCTGCGGCCCGAGCGTCGTCTCCGCGAGCGTCTCAAAGCTCTGCGCATCGCTCCATCGGACAGTGACCGCCTCCGCCGGAGCATCGAGCACGATTGAGCCCCGCAGCGTGCCGTCTGCGCCCGCGCGGGCCACGGTCCCCGGTACGAGGACCTCGCGCCCGATCATGCTCGCGCTGTCGCTCACGCGGCCCGCGCCCAACGCGGCGCCGATGTCTTCCATCGTCGCGTTGAGCTGCTCGATGCCCGAGACGGTCGAGAATTGCGCCATCTGTCCGAGGAATTCCCCGTTTTCCATGGGCTTGAACGGGTCCTGGTTTTCCAGCTGCGCGGTCATGAGTTTCAGGAAATCCGCCTGCCCCAGATCGGGGGCTTCCACCGGGCGTGGCTCCGGGCGCGCGGCGGGCGCCGTGCCAAGCACTGTCACGTCAGTCATCTCTGGCCCTCCTAGCCCTGACCCATCTTGACCGTGCGCGCCATCAGCGTGCGCATCGTCGAGACCGTCTCGAGCACGTTCTGGTACTGGCGGCTGGCCTCCAGCATTTCGACCATCTCCTCGTCCGGGTTGACCTGCGGCAGGAAGATGTACCCCTCCTCATCGGCCATTGGATGGTCGGGGCGGAACTGCCGGTTGGGGGAACGGTCGAGCGTCACCACCTCCCGCGCGCGCGTCGTCGACAGGCCGGACTGGCCGCGCTGGTCGGCGTAGATCGTCTCGAAAACCGGGCGCATGGGCTGGTAGGCGCCCTCCTCCGTCGTGCTGACAGAACCGGCATTGGCGATGTTGGAGGATACCGTATTGAGGCGCACCATCTGGGCGGACATGGCATGGCGCGCCACGTCAAAGATCGTTTCGATTTCCATGGGTCACTCCCCTCTCATGGCATTGAGCGCGCCGGAGATGCGCCTGTTGAGCAGCGTCAGGGACGTCTGGTAGCGCAGGGCATTCTCGGCGAATTCCATCTGTTCGACGGCGATTTCGACTGTGTTGCCGTCGAGCGAGGCACTCACCGGCTTGCGATACGCGGCGCCCAAGGCGGCCGGCTGCGCGGTGGCGAAATGCCGGTCGTGGCTGACGCGTAGATCACCGTCACCGGTCCGGGCGGCAAGCTCGGTCTTGAAGTCGATATCGCGCGCCTTGAAACCCGGTGTCGCCGCGTTGGCGATGTTGGAGGCAAGCATATGGCCGCGGGTTTCGCGCAGCGAGAGCGCCTCGGCGAAGACGCTCAGGTGATTTCGAAAGGTGGCTTCCATCTATGGCGGGTCCCTCGTTCATCTCGGCTGCCTTGGCGCGCGACTTGCACGGAAGCGCACAGGCAGGCTGTCTCCGAGGGCAGTCTGCAAAGGCGGTGCCAAGTGACACGAGGAGCGCTCAGATGACCCAGACAGAGGCCGGGGCAAAGACTGGCAAGGCAGCCACGCGCCAGCGCCGGAAAATCGAGCTGCCCCAGTCGTTTCGCACGCTGGTAAGGCGTCTGAAGGGGATGCCGCGGGAGGAGGCGCTCCACACGCTGAAAGAGGCCTACGACGCGCAGCCCAGCGGCGCCGCGCGGCACCTCGCGCTCAAGCTGCGGCTGAAGATGATAGAGGAAGGTCTGAAGCCCCCGCCCCGCAAGAGTGCGAAAAAGGAGGCCGCAAAAGCCGCCGACCGCAACACACCGCCAGACGCGGCCCATGCGGATGGAGAGGGTTCAGAACAAGAGCAAGAGCAAGACGGCCTATCGAAGCGCGAGGCGCCGCGCGCGAAGGCGTCGTTTCAGTCAGGCACCATAATGCTGCCCGCGCCGGAGGGCTCCGCCAGCGCAGGGGACGAAACCTAGGGTTCGTTCCGCGCCATCATCACCGGGCAGCTCGGGGGGACGCTCTCGCGGGGCAACCGCTCGCACCATTCTGCAAAAAGAGTACGGGCCTCGGCCTGAATGGCGAGCCGATCGGGCTCCGCGACCTCTGCAAGGGCGTATCCGCGCAGGCGGATCGCGTGGGGCTCCTCGAAGGCCGCGGCGAGCGTGAACCACAGCGCCGCGCGCCGTGGGTCCTCGGGCATGCGGACCTCGAGCTCCACAAGGCCCAGCCCAACGAAGGCACGAAACCTCCCTTCCTCGGCCAGCATCTCAAGGTCTGCCGCCAGCCGGGTCGCGAGTGTGCCGCGCTGCCGCTCTGGGAGCCGCGCGATGAGTGCTTCGCTCGGCCCCGCGGCCCGGGCCTCGCCCATCAGCCGCGCGCGCCAGGCCCAGTAACTGGCCTCTTCGATATCGAGAGGAACACCTTCACCGCGTGCATGCATCACCGCGAGATTGACCTGCGCGGCGCTGTCCCCGGCCAGGGCGAGATCCCGAAAGATGGCCACGGCCTCCGCCGCCTCGCCGGCACGGACATGATCGAGGGCCGTTTCAAGATCGCGCGCGGAGACCGCGGGCGCGGGGCTCATCCCGAGCATGAAGGCCGTCAGCGCGCGGCGGGCCGTCCTGCCAGGGGCCACCATTACCGCCCGGCCATCATCACAAGCTGTAGGTACATGAGGCGGCGCCTCTGGCCGCCGGGTAGGATCTCGGTCACCACGATCCGGGGGCGCTCCGCGGCTGAATGCTCCACGCTGAGGGCCACACTCTCGGGCAAATGCACGCTGTAGCGGGCGAGAAGCCCCGCCGGATCGCGCGCGAGTTCCTTTGCGAAGGCGGCGTCGATCCAGCTCCGCGCCATGGCGCGGCCGAGGATGTCCGGCAGGTGGCGTTCCACCTCCGGCACATCCTCGAGCCGCGTGACCCGGCGGACTAATGCGAAGTCGTCCCTGCGCCGGTTGTGCCCCGGGTGAGCCGCGCCGTCCTGCGGCGCGCTCCCCCGCGTGAGCCCTCTCAACATGGCCAAGCCTCCTCTTCGGCCACCGTCCTGTCGGCCGGTAGCGTCTGCTCTGTCTGCTCAGCCACGATCCTCACCCGTTCGCATCTCAAGGGAGAAAACGGCCCCGGCGCACCGCGTTTTAGGGACTTGGCGTGCTTTTTGCTCGAGCGCGGGTATGAACTTGCGCGCCATCGCTTTCTTCGCTGCACCAGCCCTTCTCCTGCCGCTTCTCGTGGGCGTGGGCAGCAAGCTCGCGCTGCGCGCGCCTGCGCCCGCGGCTTTGCTGGCGGCCGATCCCGGGGCGGACGCGGCACCCGGCATAGCCGCAGCGGTGGAAGAGGCCGTGATCGGACGCCCCATCGAATACGTCCCGCTGCGCATCCCACTCGACGTCACGCTCCCGCGCGACTTGGGGAGGGTCCGTGTGAATCTGGCCGTGGCCATCGATGCCAGCGATCCGGCCACCTCCGATGAGAACTGGACCGCCCGGCTCGAAGCTGCGCAGCGCGGATTTGCCGAGGTGGCGCTTCGAGTGGCGGAACGCCGCGACGCCGGTCCCGGGCTCGACCCGGACCTGACGCTCTACCGCCAGGAACTGCCCCGCGCGCTGCGGGTGGAGATGAACCGCCAGCTTGGATTGCTGGAGCCGCCGCGGGAGATCCTCGAAGTGCTCATCATGGATTGGGGGCATGCGCGCGGGGATGCGCGATCCTCGACGCCGCTCGATACGCTGTGAGCACGCGCGCGACCTCCGAGGCGCAGGGCGTCGGTCAAAGCGCCCTACGCGGCGCGCTGCGCGATACCTCCGCGCTGCCCGCCATTCGCGTCACACGATTTGACGCGGAAGGCGGCCTGCCCGAGATCTCCTGCACTCCTGTTGCGCGGCTCCTCGCGCGCGGTCCCATCGCCTTCGGCTCCCCCGGCGAGGGCGGCACAGCGCGTCGCCTCGGCCGCGCCCGCTGAGGCTTGCGCCCGCGCCCGCCAAAGCCCCCATGCGACACCGGCCACGTTCGCGGCCATCAAAAATAGACCGATGACGAGCGGCGGCGGCATCAGCACGGCGAGCGCGGTGGCCCAATCCGGTTGCACATAGATCGCAGCGATAAGCGCGAGCGAGGCAGGCAGAAAGAGCCGCAGCCGGGCGCATGTCTGGCAGTCTGCCACCATCGCGTCGCGTTACCGGCCGCGCCGATCGACACGGATATAGGCCAAGGCCCCTTCCTCTTGCGCCCGCCGGCCCTCACGCTCCGACAAGGTCGCATCCGCCAATGCCTTCAGGGCCTCGATGAGATGGGCAAAGACGGCGTCGCGCTGGCGCGGTTCGAGCGTGCGCCCACCCGCACGCGCCTCGGCCCGCAGCAGCGCATCGAGCCGCGCCACACGCTCGGCATCCCCGGCCGCGCGCGCAGCATCGATTTCCTCTAGCAGACGATCCATCCGCGCCTCCCAGGACGCCGCCAGCATACGCTCGACGACCGCGGGTCTCATGCCGGCACCTTGTCGGCATCCGGCGCGATGTCGCCCCAGGCCGAGAGGATATTGTCCATCGCATCACGGGCCTCAGGGAGCCGCGCCTCCGCCTCTCCGCGCCAGGCCTTGAGCAAGTGAAAGCGCGTGAATTCGTAGAGCTGGAAGAGATCATCGGCGATCTGACCGCCCGCCTCGAAATCGAGGCTCGACTGAAGGATGTAGATCGCCGTGAGCGCGCGATTGAGCGGCGCAGGAGGGAAAGTCCGGCCCTGCACCTGCGCAGTGGCCAGCACATCAAGGGCTCGGGTCAGTTCGCGAAGTGTCACCAGAACGATCTGGTGTGGATGCGGTGCGGGCTCTGCGAGGGTCTGGTCGGCGGCTTGGTAAAAGGTGCGGGCAAAGCTCATCGCTGCTTCCTTCATCGGCTCCTCCGTGTCGCGCACGGGCTGATAGTGGCAACGGGCGATCCGGAGAAACTTTTAGGCGGGGCCGCGCTTTTCGCAGGGGAGGCCGGGCTGTTTCATCTTGGGTGTCGAGATCACGTCGCGAGCGTCGAAACCTCGACACTCCACGCCGAGATCTCGACGCCCACGCTGGGTGTGCGGCCGTGTCCGCCTCGAAAAATCAGGCTTTGGGAGATGCGACGGAAGTTGCGGGAAGTTGGCACGAACCCTGCTTCCAGTTTCCAGTGACCTTGGTGGGAGGACGTCTTGACCGATTTCATTTTCGATCGCGATCTGGCCGAAGAGAAGGCAGCGGAGCTCGCGCCTGTCTTCACAGCCCTCAACGCGCGCGGGCTGACCAATGCCCGCATGCAGGAGGGTGACACCGGACCCGGCTCTGCATGCCACGCACCCTGCCACACGTTCGTCGCGCCGGGCGACGCAGAGCCCGCGCAGCTCATCGCACAGGCCAAGGCGCTCGGCGCTCGACGGATCATTGCCCTCGGCACCGGCGTGGGACGCTGGACGCTGAGCGAGGAGCTCGGTGGCCGGCTGCTACGCGTGCATCTGCCCGGGCAGGACGCCGCCGCCCAGCTCGCCTTCGTCGATCTCCTGGCAGCGCCGCTTTCGCCGGTCGTGGCCGCCGATCCGACGGCGCGGGCTCTGAAAGGCCTCGCAAAACGGGTGGCGCTCCATGACGTGAGCGTTTTCATCAACGGGCCCACGGGCAGCGGAAAAGAGGTGCTCTCGAAGTACATTCATCACTGCTCCAAGCGGTCCGAGGCGCCCTTCGTGGCGCTGAACTGCGCGGCGATCCCGGAAAATATGCTCGAAGCCATGCTCTTCGGGCACGAGAAGGGCGCGTTCACGGGCGCGGCCGGGGCCAACAAAGGCTACCTGCGCGCTGCGGATGGCGGCACGCTCCTCCTCGACGAGATTTCCGAGATGCCGCTCGGGCTGCAAGCGAAGCTGCTCCGCGTCCTCCAGGAAAAGGTCGTTACCCCGCTCGGCACCCAGAAAGAGATCGGAGTGGACATCCGCATCCTCGCCACGTCGAACCGGGACATGGCGCAGGAAATCGTCGCCGGGCGCTTTAGGGAGGATCTCTTTTTCCGGCTCAACGTCTTTCCACTCGAGAGCCTCCCGCTCTCGGTGCGGCAGGCGGATATACCGGCTCTCGCCCAAGCATTTGTCCGGCGTCACGGACCCGGTCCAGCGCCGCTGCTCACGGCATCTGCCCTCGACGCGCTTGCCGCCCATGACTGGCCGGGCAACGTGCGCGAGCTCGAGAATGTCATCCAGCGCGCGCTCGTCTTGTCAGATGGAGCGCCGATTGAAGCCCGTCACATCATGCTGACGGCATCGGGGGCAGCCCGCGCCCTCGCAGAAGCCGCATGAGGCCCCGATGGCGCTCACTGGTGTCTCCCCCGCGATCTCTGCGCTGCACGCCGTCGACCGGCCGGCCCCAGCCGCGCCCAACACCCCTGAAGGCCCAAGCTTCAGCGCGCGGATGGGACAGGCCTTCGAAAGCGTGAACACGCAGCAACTCCGCGCCAGCGCCGCGGCCCGCGATTTCGAGACCGGGCGCACGGACGACCTCGTCTCGGTGATGGTCGAGCAGCAGATTTCGTCCTTGGGCTTCGAGATGACCAAGCAGGTCCGCAACCGCGCGCTCTCGGCCTATCGCGACATCATGAACATGCCGGTCTGAGCGCCCCGCGCCGCTGTCACAACGCACGATCTTTTCCGGAGACGCCATGTCCATGGACGCATCCCCCACACCGCCTGCCGCGGTTCCCCCGGCTGCACCGGCTCTCCTCGGTCCCGGGGCTCCGGCGGTGCTCCGACGGCTTGACGCCCTCATCACGCAGCCCGCGCTGCGCCGCGCCTTGCCCGCGATCCTTGTCTTGGGGGCCGCCGTGCTCGCCCTTGCGGCGTGGCTCCTTCTGGCGCCGCCGGAGCGCGTGCAGGTGCAGGCGGGCCTGCCAGTCGCGGAGAAAGCCCGCGCGCTCGATGCGCTCGTGGCTGCGGGGATTTCAGCGCGGCTCGACCCGGCGTCGGGCGCGCTGACGGTCCCAGCCACGAGCTTTCATCAGGCCCGCATGCTGCTGGCCACGGAGGGTCTGCCCCAGGGCAATGCCGACGGGCTTCAGGCCATCGAAAACATGCCCATGGGCACGTCACGGCAGGTGGAAGCCGCGCGCCTGCGACGCATGCAGGAGCTCGATCTCGCGCGGACCATCGCAGAGCTGCGCCCCGTCCGTGCCGCACGGGTGCACCTTGCGCTGCCCGAACGGACGGCGTTTGTGCGTGATACCGAGCCGCCCCGCGCATCGGTGGTGCTCGAGCTTGCCTCGGGTCTTGCCCTCGACCAGGGCCAGGTGCAGGCCATCGTCAGCATGGTGTCGACCGCAGTGCCCGATATGCCGCGGGGCAATGTCTCCGTCGTCGACCAGGCCGGCACGCTCCTGACGACCGAGGAAGCCGATCCCCTCCAGGCCGCCGCCGATCGCCAGCTCGCACACCGGCAACGCATGGAACGCCTCTACCGGGAGCGTGTCTTGGCGCTCCTGACGCCCATCGTCGGGGCCGGGAATGCCGCCGTGGAGATCACGCTCGACATGGATTTCACGCGCTCCGAGATCACGAGCGAGGAATTCTCGCCCGACACGGCGCTGCGCAGCGAGCAGGCCTCCCAGCAGTCGAGCTCCAATCCCGGCGCCGTCGGCATCCCGGGGGCTGTCGCCAACACACCGCCGCCCGAACCCGAGCTTGTGGAGGCCGCCGAGCAAGGCGAAGCGCGCCAGGCGATGAATACGACGAGTTCCACCACGCGAAACTTCGAAGTGAGCCGCCGCGTGGAAACCCGCCAGCCCCAGGTGGCACGTGTCACGCGGGTCCACGCAGCCGTGCTGCTCCATGAAGCACCCTCTGAGGCGACCGCGGGAACGGAGCGCACTGACACCACGCCCGCGGATGCACGCGCCGACATAGAAGCGCTGACGAAAAGCGCCATCGGCTTTGACCAGGCGCGCGGGGATGTGGTCACCGTGGCCTCCGCGCCCTTCGTCGTTCCGCCTCCGCTCGTCGCGGGCGCGCGCTGGTACGAGGCGGCCTGGCTGCCGGCCCTGGGCCGTGCCCTTGCGCAGATCGCAATCATCGGCATCGTCGTTCTCGGCATCATCCGCCCGCTCATGACGCGGCTCCTGCCGCCGCCGCCCGCACCCGGGCGCGAGGACATGGCCTATGGCGACGCCATCGAGGTTCAGCGGGGAGAGAGCTTCAGCGCGCTGCGTCGCCGGATCGAAACGGCGACGCCCACGGTGGAGGATCTCGACGGCGCGCTCAGCTACGAAGAGAAAATCGATGTCGTGCGCCAGCTCACCGATGACGACACCAACCGGATCGCGGGCGTCTTCAAGGGCATGCTGACGCCCAAGGAGGAAGCCGCGCGATGACAGCCGCCCTTCCCGCGCCCACGGGACGCGGCGGGGAAGAGCTCTCCGCCGTCCAGAAAGCCGCCATCGTCATGATGGTGGTGGGCGAAGAGACGGCCGCGCAAATCTTGCGCACGCTCTCGCCCAACGAGGTGCAGCTTCTCGGCGAGGCGATGTACACCGTCGAGGGCGCCGGCCATGAGACGGTGAATGCCGTGCTCGACGAATTCCTCTCCTACGTGGGCGGCCAAAGCGGCCTCGGCGTCGGCACCGGGACCTATGTCCGGCGCGTCCTCGACACCGCCCTCGGCAGCCATAAGGCGCAATCGGTGCTCTCCCGGATCGTGCCGCGCAACAGCGAGCGGCCCATCGAGATCTTGGACTGGATGGATCCCGCCGCCGTGGCCGAGCTTATCGTGGACGAGCACCCGCAGATCACCGCGCTCGTCGTGGCCTCCCTCGACTATGCGCAGGCGGCAGCGGTGCTCACGCTTTTGCCCGATGAAAGCCAGCCTGACATCATCCAGCGCATCGCCACGCTCCACACCGTGCAGCCCGAAGCGCTCGCTTCGCTCGAAGAGGTGATGCGCGCCAAGTTCAACGACAACACCACTTTGCGGGCCTCCCAGATGGGCGGTGTGAAGGCCGCCGCACGGATCATGAACTTTACTCGCCAGGACATGGAAGAGCGCATCATGAAGGACGTGCGCAAGCAGGACAAAGGCCTCTCGAACGACCTTCAGGACAATCTCTTCGTCTTCGACTACCTCATCAAGTCGGAGGAGCGCGCGCTCCAGACCGTGCTGCGCGAAGTGGAGAACGACGTCCTCGTGCTCGCGCTCAAGGGTGCCGCGCCCGCGCTGCGAGTGAAGCTGCTCGGCTGCATCTCCCAGCGCGCGGCGGCCAACATGCGCGACGAGATGGAAGCCATGGGCCCGGTCCGCCTCAGCGAGGTCATGGAGGCCCAGAAGCAGGTCATCACCATCGCGCGGCGCCTGTCGGATGCAGGCACCATCACGCTCGCCGGTCGCGGCGGCGAAAAGCTTATCTAGGGCGCGCGGGGCCATGTCGACGGAGGCAGACGCGCAGAACGCGGACGAGGACGCGGCCACCGGAGAGGACAGCTCAGGGCCGGAGCTCCTTTCCACGCGCGACATCCGGGCGCTTCTGAAGCGCAACAAGGCCGATTTCTTCCCCGATACGCCTGCGAGGGGTGGCCCCACCCTGCCGCCGCTACCTGCCCACCGCTTCACACCACTGACGTTCGAGACTTCAACGCCGACCTCAAAGACGGGCGCAGCCCCGCCCCGCGCGCCTGACCCCGAAGAAGGCGCGCCCGACTTCAAGGCCAAGCCCGCCGCGGCGACGCTCGATCTCGAAGCCATCAAGGCAGCGGCGCGGGAGGAGGGCCGAACGCTGGCGCTCACGGAGATCGACACCGCAACGCGCGTCGCCGCCGCAGAAGCCCGCGCCGCCGCCGAGGCCGAGGCGGAGGCCCGCCTGGAGGCAGCGCGGGATGCCTTTACCGCGCTCAAGGAGAGCTTCACGCTTTCGATCCACGAGGCTGAGACCGCGCTTGCTGCCCGGATCGAGGAGGCCGTCCTCCGCCTCGCCAGCGACCGGGCGGGACAGGCGATCGACGCGCTGCCCGATGCGTTCCTCGTGCGTATCGCGAAGCTCTGCCGTGATCTGGCCAATGCCGCGTCCGAGGCCCGGATCGCGCTCAATCCCCATGATCTCGCAGCCATCGCGCCCCATCTCGAAACGGCCAAGGGGCTGGGCGAAGCAGGTTTCGAGGCCGATGAGACCCTCGCGCGGGGCGACCTGCGCTTGATCCTCGGCGATGTCATCTGCGTGGACACGCTCGCGAGGCAGGCCCCGTGACCGCGTCCCCGAGCCTCTTGTCGCGCCTGTCACACCATGTGGAGCGACTCTCCCATCCGCCGCGCCCAGCGCTCAGCGGCCGGGTCCTGCGCTATGACGGGCTCATCGCCGAATGCGCCGGGTTCTCCGCAGCGCCGGGCACGCGCTGCGCGGTGGAAACGGAGGATGGCGGCACGGTGACGGGCGAGATCGTGGGCTTTGCCCATGGCCGTAACCTCCTCTTTCTCGACGAAGCGGGCGCGCGCGTCGTGACGAACTGCGCGGTCCACCGGCTGCCGGAAAGCGACGATATTCCCGTGGGTGAAGCGCTGCTCGGGCGGGTGATCGATGCCGATGGCGCGCCCCTAGACGCAAAGCCGCCCCCGGCCTGCACCGCGCACCGAAAGATCGGTGGCGCGGTCCTCAACCCCATGGCCCGGCAGCCGGTGACGACGCCCCTCGATTGCGGGGTGCGGCTCATCAATGCTGCGCTCACGCTCGGGCGCGGCCAGCGCGTGGGCATCGTGGCAGGATCAGGCGTGGGCAAGTCCGTCCTGATCGAGATGATCGCGCGATCCACAGAGGCCGATGTGATCATCGTGGGCCTGATCGGGGAGCGCGCGCGGGAGGTGGGCGAGTTCGTCAGCCGGGTCATGTCCGGCCCGGCGCAGGCGCGCACTTGCGTCGTGGCCGTGCCGGCCGATCGCTCCCCGCTCCTGCGGTTACGCGCCGCCCAGCGCATGACCGCCATCGCGGAGCACTTTCGCGAGGCGGGGCGCGACGTGCTGCTCATCATGGACAGTCTCACACGCGTGGCCCATGCGCGCCGCGAGATCGGGTTGGCGCTCGGCGAACAGCCCACGGCGAAGGGATACCCGCCATCGGTCGTCTCCATGATCCCGACGCTCATTGAACGGGCCGGGCCCGGCCTCGCAGGAGAGGGCAGCATCACTGCGATCTATACGATCCTCGCCGACGGCGATGACACGACCAACGATCCCGTCGTCGATACGGCGCGCGCGATCCTCGACGGGCACATCGTGCTTTCGCGGAAACAGGCGCAGATGGGCATCTATCCCGCCATCGATCTCACCGCCTCGGTGAGCCGGGTCATGAAGGACATCGTGCCAGCCGACGTAAACGCGCAAGCCGCGCGCCTTCGCCGCCTCGTCGCGCTCTACCTCGAGAACCGGGACATGATGCTCATGGGCGCCTACGCGCCCGGGCATGACGCGGCGCTCGACGAGGCGGTGCAGGCCTGGCCCCGCATCGAGGCATTCTTCGCGCAGGCCCACGGGGAGCGCGTCTCGCTGGAGGAGAGCTACTCGGCGCTCGAGGCGGTTGCGGGGCCCGGCGCGGGGAAACAGGTATGAGCCGCCGCCAGGCCCACCTCCTCCGTCTCCTGCACCTGAAGACACAAACGGAGCTCCGGCGCTGTACGGGCACGGTTGAGGCGCTGCGGCGACAGGAGCTGCGGACCTTCGAGAAGGCGGACCAGCTCGACCTGCTACTTGCAGAGATCGCGCGCGGAGAAGCCAGTGCGCTGACACCCGGCGCGTTGGCCTCTGCCCAGGCCATGGCGCATGTGCTGCGCGCACAGGTTCGCGCCACGCGCGAAGATCTCGCGGGCATCAGGATCGAGCGCACCGAGCGGGAGGCAGAGCTCGCCCGCGTGGCCCAGCGCGCGACATCCCTCGAGGAAAAGCGCGCGGAGGCGCTCCGCGTCGCCCACCATCACGCCGCCGACCATGGCGACGCGCCCATGGCCCAAAGCGGGCTGGCATCGCATTTGCAGGAGCACGGAGACACGAGTTCCATTCGGCGGCCGCATCCATGATCCCTTCGAACCTCTTGAGCCCCTCCGGCGGACCTTCCACGGCGCCTCCCGCTGCAGCCTCGGGAGAGGACGGGGCGGTAGAGACGTCCTTCCTGGCCATCCTCGGCGGCCTGACCGAAGAGGTCGCTCAAGCTCCTGCGGTGCATGAGGAAGCCGCAGCGACCTTGGTATCGCCCGGCACTGAGGGCGCGCTGATCGTACCCGCCGCAATGACGGCTCATGCCGCAAGCGGTCCCGAGCTTCCCAGAGGGGCCGACGATACCGTCTTGGCGGATGCGCTGCCCTCACACACGGCAGGGTCTTTGTCCTCGCTCCCGCCTCGGGAGACCGCTGCGGCACCAGCAGGGGCGCCACCGATTGACGGCCCCCTTGCCGAGGGCACGGCGCACGCTCCCGGGCCGAGCGTGCACCTGGCGGAGCATCTTCCTTCGGAATTCGCGACGGGCGGACCACCGACCATCGAGCAGAGCGACCAAGGCCGCGCGGCGGGATCAGAGCCCCTCAGGGCCGGACGCCTCGCAGCCTTGGACGCGGGCGAGGCAGCATGGGCTGTTGCGCCGGAGAGCAGGGGGCGCAACGGTGGCGATGCGGTGGTCACGCCGGATGGTGCACCGCAGGTCGCGCCGCGAGACGCGGAGGGAGTCAATCTTGGGGCACTCATCGGCTCCGGCGACGACCCTGAACCTTCCAACGCTCCGCTCCACATGACGCAACCGCAGGTGGCTGCCCCGGCAGGCGCAGGAGACGGGCTGCCGGTGCCGCAGGGCACCGCGCCGACCTTGACCACCACGCTTCCGCTCGACCTGACCGCGCCCAACTGGCCGGAGGCGATCGTGCAGGACCTGGCGCCGCATCTTGCCCCAGACGGGGACACGCTGACACTCACGCTCACGCCCGAGCGGCTCGGTACACTTCAGGTCCGGCTCGCGGTGGAAAACGGGCAGGCCCAGCTCTTCATCCTCGCGCAAACGGCGGAAGCCGCAGCAACGCTCCAGCAGGCCGAACCGCGCCTCGCGCAGGCCCTGGAACAGGCGGGGCTCGCCCTGGGCCACCACGAGGCGCGCCACGACGGCAGCGCCAGCGAGAACCATGGTCAAGCCGACGGGGGATCTGGCAGCGATCACGGCACCCACGACGAAAACACAAGCCCAGATGCCCTGCCCGAGGGCGCGACGGCTACCGAAGAACGGCTGCAACCGGGCGGGCCCTCCGCGGCGGCGACTGCATCATCAAGGCACACAGCCAGCGTCAATCTTCTGGCCTGAGGATCACCATGACCGATACTACCGCCGACGCGCCGCCAAAGAAGAAGGGCGGGCTCCTCAAGACGCTTCTCATCGTGCTCGTTGTGGGCCTCCTCTTCGGCGGCGGCGGCTTCGCGGGCGGCATCTTCTATGCGGGGCAGCAGGAGCCTGCCTCCGGTGACATCCTCAAACTGATCGAAAGCGAAGGCGGGGTGGGGGCGGATGGCGCGAAGCGGGTCCCGCGCGCGCTTCCTGACCGGTCCGCCTTCGAGACCCGCTACCATGAATTCGCCGAGCCCCTGACAACGAACCTGCGCGGCTCGCGTCGCTTCCTGCAAATCGGGGTGGGTATCTCCACGCAATACGATGATACCGTCATTTCCCACATCGAGACCCACGAGCTCGCGCTGAAGTCTGACATGCTCGCGGTGATGAGTGGCTTTACCGAGGACGATGTCACCGGGCAGAACGGGCGCGACACGCTCGCCGAAGCGCTGCGCGACGCCATGAATGACCGCCTCGAGGCACTGGAGGGCTTTGGTGGCGTGGAGGGCGTCTATTTCCCGAGCTTCGTGATGCAGTAGCCGCCATGGCCGATGAGGAAAAGGAGACCGCGCGTGGCGCGACGCAGGGCCTGCGTACGGATCAGCTCGATGCGCTCGTGGACGAGCTGCGCAGCAAGGAGGCTCCGCCCGAGCGCGCCGAGCCCATGGGGCACGAGCGCGTGGAGCTCTTCACCTTTGGCAGCGACGACCTCGCCGTCATGGGCAACTATCAGGGCCTGCGAATGGTCAACGAGCGCTTCTGCCGCCTCGCGCGCTCCGTGTTCGTCCCGTTCCTGCGGACCCAGCCGCGGATCACGGCCTCCGCCCCCGAAGTCCGGACCTTCGACGACTATTCGCGCGGTCTTGGCAGCTTCGTGAGCCTGACAACCGCCCGCATGGACGAATTGCGCAACAGCCAGCTCACCGTGCTGCAGCCCGACTTCGTCTCTCTGATGACCAACGGCTACTACGGCGGGGATATCGCCTATCTCGGCAATCGCCGCTCGGAATTCACTGCAAGCGAGAACAGGGTCGTCCGGCTTTGCACGGAAGCGCTTCACCGCGCGCTCGAAAGCGCGTGGTCTGACCTCTACCGCCTCACGTTTTCCCGTCCGGTTCACGAGGACAACGCGCAGTTCACGAGCTTCGTGGAGCCGGATGAGCAGGTCGTCGTGACCTCGTTCAACGTGCAGCTCCCCGGCGTCGAGCCCGCCACGCTCGACATGATCTACCCGGTGCAGGCGCTCAAGCCGCTCGCCGCGAAGCTGCGGTCGCCGATGCAGACCGACCCTGCAACGGCCGATCTCCTCTGGCAGTCCCGGCTCACGCAGGCGGTGATGCAGGTCCCGCTCACGGTCACGGCGCGGCTGGCGACTCCGGAAATCCAGCTCGAGCAGCTCATGGAGATCGCGCCCGGGCTCGTCATCCCCATCGATCTTCACCTGCGCCCGCAGCTCCTCGTCGAGGGGATGCCCTTCTTTGACGTGGAGCCCGGCGAGAAGGGCGGCCGGGCGGCCGTCTCCCTGCTTCACAAGTGCCATGCCCCACGCCCCGAGGAGGATCCCGAATGACCGATAGCCCCGACGCTCCCAACGATCTGCAGGACGGCGAGGTCATGCCGGACCAGAAGCCGCGCTTCCCTGACATCGGCCTCCTCGCCCGCGTGAAGGTCAATGTCACCGTGGAGGTGGGGCAGGCACAGATGAGCCTGCAGGACCTCGTGCGCCTCAACGAGGGGGCGGTGGTCGAGCTCGACCGAATGGCCGGCGACCCGCTCGATATCCTCGCCAACGGGACCAAGATCGCCCGCGGCGAAGTGGTCGTGGTCGGCGAGAAATTCGGCATCCGCTTCGGCGAGATCGTGGAAGCGAGAGAACGCCTCGAAAATCTCTAAAACTGCCGCCAAATGGCACGGAGTGTGCAGGCTTGCCATCGACCCGCCCCTGCAGAGAGCCGCCGCACCGTGGACGTTCTGAACCCCGACCGCCTTTTGACGATAGCTGCCTTCCTGGCCGTGCTGCTGGGCGTATGGCTCTATGTGCGGCTCAACCGGACACCGATCGCCCAGCGCCTGAAGCAGCGCCGGAGGCTCGAGGTGGCGGAGGTACAAAGCCTCGGAAGCCACGCTCGGGCCGTCCTCCTCAATGTGGATGGCGCGCGGCTCCTCATCGTGACCGGGCCGCGTTCGGGCACGGCGATCCACGCACTCGACGGAGCCAATGCCCCGGCGCTTTGCGAGGATGGACTGGCGGAGCGCGCGCCATGATCGTACGGCGTCTCTTCCCGCTGGTGGGCGCGGCCCTGATCGCATCGCTGCCCGGTTTTGCCGCCGCGCAAGCCGGCCTGCCCGTGCTCTCGCTCGATGGCGAGGGCGGAACCACCTATTCGCTCTCGCTCCAGCTCTTGGCGCTGATGACGGCACTCACGGTCCTCCCCGGCCTCGTGCTCGGCATGACGGCCTTCACCCGTGTCATCATCGTGCTCTCGATCCTGCGGCAGGCGCTGGGCACGATGCAGACGCCGCCGAACCAGGTGTTGATCGCGATCGCGCTCTTTCTCACCTTCTTCATCATGCAGCCCGTGCTCAGCGCCATCTACTCCGGCGCGGTCTCGCCCTATCTCGACGGCGCGATGCCCGCCGACGTGGCCATCGAGACGGCCTGGGGCCACCTGCGCGGCTACATGCTCGCCAATACGCGGCAGAACGATCTGCTCATGTTCTCCGAGCTCAGCGAGGCGGGCCCCTTCGCCGATACGACGCAGGTACCTGTCTCGGTGCTCTTGCCCGCGCATATAACCTCCGAACTCAAGACGGCCTTCCAGATCGGCTTCCTGCTCTTCCTGCCGTTTCTCGTGATCGACATGGTCATCGCCTCGATCCTCATGGCGCTCGGCATGATGATGCTGTCGCCCATGATCGTGTCGCTGCCGTTCAAGCTCCTCCTCTTCGTGCTCGTTGATGGCTGGGCGCTCACGATGGGCTCGCTCGCATCGTCCTTTCAAGGGGTGCTTTGAGCCTTGGAGTTCGACGCCAATATCGAGCATCTGCAGCTGGCCTATTGGAACATCCTGCTGACGGCCGGGCCGGTCTTGCTGGTGGCGCTGGGGGTGGGCCTCCTGATCGGGATCCTGCAGGCGGCCACGTCGATCAACGAGGCGACGCTTTCCTTCGTGCCGAAGATGGGAGTGGTGATCCTGACCATGGCGCTCATGTCGAGCTTCACTCTCGGAACTCTGAGCGACTACTTCTCGCATATATTCGACACTATCGCGTCGATCCGGTGAGGCGGATGCTGGATCTCACGCCAAGTGCCTCCGGCCTTCCCGGCCTTGCCCTGAGCGAGGTGTCTGGCGTTCTGCTGCAATTCTTCTTCGCGATGCTGCGCATCGGGGCGTTCGTTCTCGCCGCGCCGCTCTTTGCAGCGCGCTTCATTCCGCTGCAGGTGCGCATCGTTCTGACGGTCTGTCTCGCGCTCCCTCTCATGGGGCGCGTCCCGCTCCCCGATCCCGAGACGCTCGCGAGCACGCGCGCAGTGGTCTGGGCCCTGCGCGAGATGGCGCTTGGGCTGAGCGCGGGCCTCGTGCTCAGCATCCTTTTCGCCATCGCCGTTATCGCCGGGGACCGTATCGCCAACACGGCGGGTCTGGGCCTCGCGGCGCAGGTGGACCCCAATACCGGCACGCAGTCCCCGGTCATCGGGCAATTCTTCTCGCTTTTTCTGCTGGCGATCTTCCTCAGCCAGGACGGACATCTGGCGGCCATAGGGCTCGTGCTGGAGAGCTACCGCCTCATCCCCATCGCCGCGCCGATCAACGGCGCCGAACTGACGGGCGCGGGCCTTGACGCAGCGCGCGAAATGTTTGCCGGGGCGGCACGCGTGATGATGCCCGTGGTGGGCATCCTCCTCGTGCTCAACGTCGTCATCGGTGTCATCACGCGCTCGGCGCCGCAGCTCAACATCTTCGCCTTCGGCTTTCCGCTCACCATGAGCGCCACCCTCGTGCTGCTGCTGCTCACGGCCACGGGCCTCGGCGCGGCCTTCGCCGCCTTGACGGACGACGCGCTCGCCCGCCTCGCCGCCCTCTTTGTTGGGGCCGCGGATGGCTGAGGCTCAGGACGGACAGGAGAAGACCGAGGAACCAACCGAGAAGCGGCGGGCCGACGCGCGCAAGGACGGGCAGGTCGTGACCTCGACGGAGGTCTTCGTTCTCGTGACGCTGGCGACGGCCACGCTCATCTACCTCGTGGGCAGAGCCCGGCTCCCCGGCCTCGCCGGGCTCTGGGCGCAGGGCTTCGTGATCTCGCCGGGCACGGCGCTCGACGGCCTCTTGATCGCCCGCACCGGCCACCTTCTCGCATGGACGGCCGCCGCGGCCGCGATCGGCCTGCCGCTCATCGCCGTGATCCTCGCGGCGCAGGCCGGCGTGGGCGGGCTCAACTTCGCGACGAAGGCCATCGGCTTCAAGCCCGAGAAGATCGACCCCCTCAAGGGCTTCCAGCGCATGTTCTCCATGCGCGCGCTGGTGGAGCTCTCCAAGGCAACGCTTAAGGTGCTCTTGCTTCTGGGTGCGGGGCTTATCGCGGTCTGGCCGCTCTACCCGGCCTTCGAGACCGCCGCCTCGCAATCGACGGGCGATGCCATTGCCCTGCTCGGGACGGCCATGCTGCGGCTTCTCGGCGGTGTGCTCGTGGGGCTCCTGCTCATCGCGGCCATCGACCTCGTCTGGCAGATCCATCAAAATACGCTGCAGCTCCGGATGTCGCGGCAAGAGATCAAGGACGAGGTGAAGGAAGCCGAGGGCGCCCCTGAGCAGAAGGCCGAGCAGCGTCGGCGGCAGCGCGACGCCTCGCGCCGAGCCGCGGAGCGCAAGGCCCTCGATGACGTGCCGAGTGCCAACGCCATCATCACGAACCCCACGCATTTCGCCGTCGCGCTGCGCTATGATCCGGCCTCCGGTAAGGCGCCGATCATCGTGGCCATGGGCAAGGGCGACCTCGCGCGGGAACTCATCCGCCGGGGGCGGCTCGCGACGGTCAAGACGCTGCGCGTCCCGCCGCTGTCTCGGGCGCTCTTCTTCCACGGGACCCTCGGGAAAGAGATTCCTGAAGCGCTCTACGCGGCGGTCGCCGTCGTTCTCGCCCATGTCTGGCGCCTCGATCGCGGGATGGCGGGCCCGCTTCCGGCCGTGAGCCTGCCCGAGGAGTTGCTCTTCGATGAATTCGGGCGCCCTGCGTCCCGACCGTCCCGACCGTCCCGACCGTCCCGGTAATCAGCAAGGGAGCTGCCCCCCGTGTCAGACCCATCCCACCGCCCCTCCACGGGAGACATGATCTCCACTCTCTGCTTTCTCGGCGTGGGGCTCTGGCTCCTCGGCAACGCGACGCTGGAGGCGTGGCCCCGCAACGCGCTCCTCGCGCTGGCAGGTGCGGCCAGCCTTGCAGGCGCGGCGCGCCACATCATCGCGCGCGCGGTCTCGAGCCGCGGGGAGGAGCGTCGGCGACCCTAGCTGGGCAGAAAAAAGAGCAGTCCGGCGAGGCAGAAGACGAGGAGGGCCACGGTGGTGGCCACGGCGGCGCCGAGAGGCGCCCAGCCCACCTCTGTAACGTCCTTGATCGGCGTCGCGAGGCCCACCGCCGCGATGGCCGTCACAAGACAGGCTTGGGACAGGGTGCGCAGCGCCGTCTCGAAGGAGGCGGGTACGAGCCCGATGGAGTTCGCGACGACGAGCGCGGCAAAGCCGAGAAGAAAGACCGGCACGAGCTGCGGCTTGTCCCCCGCCGGGCCGTCGCGCGAAGCGGCATAGACGAGCCCAATGATGAAGATGACCGGCAGGAGCAGCGCGACGCGGAAAAGCTTCACGATCGTCGCCGTCTCGCCGGCCTCTGTGGAGACGGCAAAGCCCGCCCCCACGACCTGCGCGACATCGTGGATCGTTGCGCCCAGAAGGATCCCGATGGCGCGGTCCTCGAGCCCGAAGAGCTGGAAAAGCGAGGGGTAGATGACCATTGCAGCCGTGGAAAGCGACGTGACGATGATCACGGTGAACGCGGTCTGACGCTCGAGTTCTGGCCCCCGGGGCAGGACCGCGGAGATGGCGAGCGCGGCCGATGCGCCGCAGATGGCCGTGGCACCGCCGAGGAGCACACCGAACTGGCGCGTATGCCCGAGCGCCCGCGCCGCGAAGACGCCCATCGCGATCGCGCAGACCATGCCGCCGATGACGAGCACTGCCACGCTCCAGCCCAGCGCGACCACGTCCCCGAGGACGACACGCGCGCCCAGGAGGGCGATGCCCACGCGCAGGATGCGCTTTGACGCGAAGAGGACCCCGGCGCTCGGTTTCGTGCCTTTTTCGATTGCCGGGGCCAGCGCCATGCCGATGAGCAAGGCCAAGAGCATGACCGGGCCGCCCACATTGGCGGAGACGAACGCCGCCGCCCCCGCAACGACGGCGGCGAGGATGATCCCCGGAAGGAGTGCCTGTACTCGAGCGAAAATGCGGGGCCTCGTTGGTCTCGTTAGGGCGGTCGCCGGAGGCAGATGTGTCGCGAGAGGCAGCACTCTGTCAATCTCGCCGTAGTTTTCCGCACCGCGCCACGCCACCCAGTCACCGGCCCGCACGGCACGCGGGCGCAACAAAAAAGCCACAGCGCGAGGCGCAGCGCGACGGGGTGCGCGCACTCGGGGCGCGCAGGGCATAGTCAGTGGCAGCAAGGATGCAATCAAGGAGCGCGCCGTGAAGACGCTAGGCTTCACCTGCCTGAAGGATGACGGCCCCTACCTCGTGGAATGGCTGGCGCATCACCTCGCGGCGGGCTTTGGCAAGATGCTCGTCCTGACCCACGATTGCACGGATGGCTCCGATGCGCTGATGGATGCGCTCACGGCCGATCCGCGGATCGCCCATGTCCCTTTCGATCGGACTGAGGGCAAGGCTGTCCAGTGGCAGGCGCTGGCCCATGCGGCGCGGCACGCGGAGTACCAGTCCGCCGACTGGGCGCTCTTCTTCGATGTGGACGAATTCCTGTGCCTCGACGGGTCGGCGGACATCGCGGCGCTGATCGAGGCTTTCGGCGGCGATGCCATTGCCCTCCCCTGGCGGCTTTTCGGATCAGGCGGGCAGGAGACGTGGCGCGAAGAGCTCACGCCGGAGCGCTTTCTGCGCGCAGCGGCGGAGGATCTGCACTTCCCCCTCGCGCATCTCTTCAAGACGCTGCATCGGCCGGTAGCCTTTCAGAAGCCCGGCGTGCACCGCCCGCGTGGCCGGAAGGGCGAAGCGACCGTCTGGACGGGGCCCGACGGTGCCCCCCTGCCCCGCGGCTTCGACACGGCGCAGAATGCCATTTCTCTTTACGGGCTCGTACGCGGCAAACGGCAGGCGTGGCTCAACCATTACTCGCTCAGGTCCCGGGATGAGTTCATGGTCAAACGGAGCCGGGGGCTGCCCAACCACGAGGCACGCGAGATCGGCGTGACCTACTGGCTCGAGCGCAACTGGAACATTGTGGAAGAGCGCACTATCGCCGCGATGCTCCCTGCGACCCGCGCGACCTATGACGCGCTGATGGCGCTGCCGGGCGTGGCGAAGGCCCATGCGGCGTGTCGCGCGGCCCATGACGCGCGGGCCCGGGCGCTCGCGTCAGACGTCGAGGCGGCACGCCTTGCCTTCCGATTGAAGCTCGCCGGGGACAGCACGCCGCCCACTGCAAACGATGCTCGGCTGCTCATGAAACAGGTGGCGGCAGCGAAAACCTCAGCGCCCGACTAAGGTCCGTTGGGCGAATGGGAAAGAGACGCCCGTTTCACTTCCCAACAGCCACCTAGCCCCCCCTTGCGCGGCTTTGGAAAAGGGCCAGAAGGCTCACGCCTCGGGCGTTGCGTTTCGGCTGGGCTCACCCAGGACCAGCTCGCTGCGGCGCTGCTCGTCCTTGGTGGCTTGGTTCACGGCCATCATCTTGCTGCGCGTGTCGAGGGTCAGCGCCACGTGGACCTGATCGCGCAGTTCGGGGTCCTTGTCGACAAGGGCACGCAAGGCCGTCCGGCTCATCCGGAAAAGCCGCGTACCCGGGCAGGCGACCACGCGGGCGGTGGCGGGCTCGTCGCTCAACACGGTGATTTCGCCCAGCAGGCTTCCGGCCGCCACATGGGCAAGCACGCGGCCCTCGGTTTCTGCGCGGGCCGCGCCGCTCTTGAGATAAAAAAGCGCCGTCGATGGCGCGCCCTCCTCGATGAGGACGGTCTCTTCGGCCACGTCCAGCCAATGCCCGGCGTTCAGGAATTGGCGCGCGTTGATGCGCGGCATATGGGCGAGCTTGTCTTGCACGAAATCGGCTTCCTCGGGTGAGAACTTCACCGCACGCGACCTCAGGAAGAGCCGCGTGAGGCCAAAGACCGAAATGAGGATCCAGCTCACCTGGATGATTGCGGAGTAGAGATTGAAATTCGCGAAGAGGGAAACGAGGACGAACGAGGCAGCGGCGAGATTCATCCAGGCATAGGCGAAGCCGGAGCCGCGGATGTAGCCGGCCTGCAGCAAGAAATAGCTGCTGAGGTAAAACGAGACGCCGACCGTGCCGGCCAGGGCAAATGCATCGATAAACTGGGTCATGGCCACATTTCCGACCCTCGGGAACACACGCGGCGGGGGGTCAGGATCATGCGTGGCACCCAGACGGCAATGACGCAATGAAAGATGTTTGAAGGGGCAGTCACGCATGAGCCTCACGCTGCCCCGGTCGAGCCCTCCAGACCGAATTGTCGTGCGCTGGGCCGGAGACCCGCGGGGCCCCGTGAGCTGGCTGCGCGAGGAGACCTTTGGACACGTGGACTGGGCCAAGACCCCGGCACCTGAGAAGCACGAGCGACGCGAACCGCGCCCGGCTGCTGCACGCTTTCCGCGCAAGTGCCCGATTTTACAAGTGTTTGCCCCCCTGCTTGCCCTGGCCCCGAGGCGCGCTGGTTGACGTTCGACGGGATTCTGCGTCACGCTCGTCACATCCGTGACACAAGTTCACTAGGGAGAAACCAATGAACAAGCATCTCACCGGAGCGCTCGTCGCTGCCGCCACCTTCTTTGGTGCGGGCGTCGCGTCTGCCCAAGAGACATTCATCACCATCGGCACCGGCGGCGTGACCGGGGTCTATTATCCCACCGGCGGAGCGATCTGCCGGATGCTGCGCCCGGGCCGGGCGGATCACGGCATCCGCTGCGGCGCCGAGTCCACCGGCGGCTCGGTCTTCAATATCAACGCGATCCGGGGCGGCGAGCTCGAGTTCGGCGTCGCCCAGTCCGACTGGCAGTTCCACGCCTTCAACGGCACCTCCCGTTTCGAGGAGCAAGGCCCGTTTGAAGAGCTGCGCGCCGTCTTTTCGGTGCACCCTGAGCCCTTCACAGTCGTGGCACGTGCCGACGCGGGCATCTCGACCTTCGAGGACCTCAAGGGCAAGCGCGTGAACGTGGGCAACCCGGGCTCGGGCCAGCGCGGCACGATGGAAGTGCTCATGGCCGCCATGGGCTGGACGATGGACGACTTCGCAGTGGCCTCCGAGCTGCAGGCGGCAGAGCAATCGCAGGCGCTGTGCGACAACAACATCGACGCGATGATCTACACCGTGGGCCACCCGTCGGGCTCAATCCAGGAAGCGACGACGGCCTGCGACTCCGTGCTTGTGACAGTCGATAACGACGCCGTGGCACAGCTCGTGGCCGACAACAGCTTCTACCGGACGGCAACGATCCCGGGCGGCATGTACCGCGGCAGCGACAGCGATGTGCAGACCTTCGGCGTGGGCGCGACCTTTGTCAGCTCCACCGACGTCTCCGAAGACGTGGTCTACGAGGTCGTGAAAGCGGTCTTCGAGAACATCGACCAGTTCAAGGGCCTGCACCCGGCCTTCACGAACCTCGATCCGCAGCAAATGGCCACCGACAGCCTGTCCGCGCCGCTGCACCCCGGTGCGGAGCGTTATTACCGTGAGGCCGGCCTGATCGAGTAACCGGTCCGCTTCCAGCGCATGACACTGGTTCCGGGCGGCGCGTTCTGCCGCCCGTAGCCCACAAACACAGTTGCCGCGCAGGGGGATACCGCATTGGCCGATCAGAACAGCCAGGACAGCCGCCAGTTCTCCGACGATGAGCTTCAGGATCTCGTCGCGAGCACCGACAGCGGCGGACGGGAGCCCAAGAGCCGCGCCATAGCGCTCCTCATCGCCGGAATTGCCCTCGTCTGGTCGCTCTTCCAGCTCTGGATCGCGCAGCCGATGCTCTGGTTCGGTGAGTATTTCTCGGTGATGAACTCGTCGCAGACGCGGCCGCTACATCTTTTCTTTGCGATCGTTCTGGCCTTCCTCGCCTACCCGGCCTTCAAGAGATCCCCGCGGGATCGCGTCCCGCTCGCCGATTGGGTCCTTTTGGCCATCGGAGGGTTCTGCACCTTCTACATTTTCTGGGCCGCTGACACGCTCGCCCTCACGGCGCGCTCCGGCCTTCCCACGGACTTTCAGGTCTATGTCGGCGCCGTGGGGCTCGTGATCCTGCTTGAGGCGTCACGCCGCGCGCTCGGCCCCGCGCTCACCATCGTGGGCTCACTCTTCATCCTCTACGGCTACATGGGCTCGGGCTGGCTGATCCCGGAGCTCATCGAGCACGAAGGGCTCTCCGCGAACCGCCTCCTCAACGCGCTCTGGCTCGATACGAGCGGGGTCTTCGGAATACCTCTCGGCGTCTCGACGGCGTTCGTCTTCCTTTTCGTCCTTTTCGGCTCGCTTCTCGATAAGGCAGGCGCGGGCAATTACTTCATCAAGCTGGCCTTCGCAGGGCTCGGGCACCTCCGCGGCGGACCCGCCAAGGCTGCAGTCGTGGGCTCGGCCATGACCGGCCTCATTTCCGGCTCCTCCATCGCCAACGTCGTGACCACCGGCACCTTCACGATCCCGCTCATGAAGCGGGTGGGCTTCACCTCCGAACAGGCGGGCTCCGTCGAGGTCGCCTCGTCCGTGAACGGCCAGATCATGCCGCCCGTCATGGGCGCCGCGGCCTTTCTCATGGTGGAGTTCATCGGGATCTCCTACGTGCAGGTCATCACGCACGCCTTCATCCCGGCGGTGATCAGCTACATCGCCCTCGTCTACATCGTGCATCTCGAGGCGCTGAAGAAGAACATGCCCGCCCTGGGCGAGGCCAAGAGCTTCTCGGGGATGTTGATCAAGTTCTTCCTCGGCTTCGCCGTGGCCGGCGTGGGCTTCACGGCGCTCATCTACGGGGTCGATGCCCTCCGCGCCGCAACGCCCTCCCTGACGGGACCGATCATGATGGTGCTCTTGGCGGCGGTCTATGTCTGGCTGGTGGCCGTGGCCGCACGCCGCCCCGATCTCGAAGTGGATGATCCCAACGCCAAGGAAGTGCAGCTTCCCGAAGTGAAGGACATCTATGCCACGGGGCTCCACTACGTACTTCCCATCGTCGTCCTCGTCTGGTTCCTCATGGTCGAGCGGCAATCACCGGCGCGCTCGGCTTTCTTCGCCACCTCGCTCATGATCGTCATCATCCTCACGCAGCGCCCGCTCAAAGCGATGTTCCGCGGCCAGATGGACATCTTCATGTCCGAACTGCGCGCCGGGTTCGACGATCTCGTCGCGGGCCTCATTGCGGGCGCGCGCAACATGATCGGCATCGGGGTGGCCACGGCTGCCGCGGGCATCATCGTGGCCATCGTGACGCTGACCCCAATCGGGACCGAGCTCGCGGGCCTCGTCGAGCAGCTCTCGGGCGGCATCCTCTTCGTGATGCTCGTGCTCATCGGGCTCTTCTCGCTGATCCTCGGGATGGGGCTGCCGACCACGGCGAATTACATCGTGGTCTCCTCGCTCATGGCGTCCGTGGTCGTCTCGCTCGGCGCGCAGGAGGGTCTGATCGTTCCGCTCATCGCCGCGCATCTCTTCGTCTTTTACTTCGGGATCATGGCCGATGTGACGCCGCCCGTGGGCCTCGCGAGCTTTGCCGCCGCCGCCGTGTCGGGTGGAGACCCGATCAAGACGGGCTTCACGGCGTTCTTCTACTCGCTGCGCACGGTGGCGCTGCCCTTCCTCTTCATCTTCAACCCCACGCTCATCCTTTACGGCGTGGACCTCGGGACCTGGGCCGGGGTGCTTCAGGCGGTCTTCGTCTTCATCGTGGCCACCTTCGCGATGCTGCTCTTCGCGGCGGCCACGCAGGGCTACTTCCTGGCGCGCTCGAAGATCCACGAAACACTGGCGCTGCTCCTCGTGGCGTTCACGCTCTTCGTGCCGAATGTCTGGCTCGACATGGTGCAGTCCCCCTTCCGGTCCGTCGACGGCGCACAGTTCGAAAGCGTCCTCGGTGATCTGCCGGAGGGCGAGCAGATCCGTGTCCTGATCTCTGGGCCGAACTTCGAGACCGGGGATGTGGCCGAGACGACCCTCATGGTCGACGTGGCCGGCGCCACGCCCGAGGAACGGCTCGCCAATTCGGACCTGCCCCTGATGCCGGGGGGTGCGCCGGGCCAGATCGACGTCCCCGCCTTCGGCACCGATGCCGAGGAGGCTCTGATCGACTTCGATTTCTTCACCGATGAGCCGGTCGTCATCGCCTCGGTGCAAGTCCCGCAAGACCGGATGCCGGAACAGATATTCTATCTCCCGGCGCTCCTACTGCTCGGTCTCGTGATCGTTCTGCAACGCCGCCGCCAGACCCAGCCGGCTTTCTGAGGAGGACACCTGATGTTCAAGACCGTCCTGCTACCCATCGATCTCGACGACGCCTCGAGCTGGACAAAAGCGCTGCCCGCGGCCCGCTCGCTCTGCGGACCCGGGGGTGTGCTCCATGTGATGACGGTCCTGCCGGATTTCGGCATGGCCATGGTGGGAACCTTCTTCAAGGAGGGCTTCGAGGAGCGCGCGCTCCACGACATCGGGGAAAAGCTGAGCGACTGGGTACGCAAGCATGTGCCCGAGGAGACCGAGGTGCATCCCCATGTTTTGCATGGGCGCGTCTACGAGGAGATCATGAACGCCGCCGACAAGCTCGACGTGGATGCCATCGTCGTCGCCTCCCACCGGCCCGGGCTCACGGATTACCTCCTCGGACCCAATGCAGCGCGTGTGGTCCGGCATGCCAAGCAATCCGTCTTCGTCGTGCGCGGGAAATGAGCCGCCAGAGCCACGTTTTCGGCCGTGTGGCCAAGGCATTGCCCTGGGTAGCCCGGGGCGATGGCTGCTACCTCTATGACAGCGATGGCAAGGCCTATCTCGACGGTTCCGGAGGCGCTGCCGTTTCCTGTCTCGGGCATTCGGACCCGGACGTACGCGCCGCGATCCACGCGCAGCTCGATGAAGTGGCTTTCGCCCATACCGGCTTTTTCACATCGGCACCGGCGGAGCGCCTCGCTGACCAGCTCATCGCCCATGCCCCGCCGGGCATCGATAGGGTGTATCTTTTGTCCGGAGGGTCCGAGGCCGTGGAGGCCGCGATCAAGCTCGCGCGGCAATACATGCTCGAAATCGGACAACCCGGGCGCCACCGCCTGATTGCGCGCCGCCAGAGCTATCACGGCAATACGCTGGGCGCGCTGGCTACAGGGGGCAATGCATGGCGGCGGGAGAAATACGCGCCCCTGCTCGTGGAGACGCATCACATCGCCCCCTGCTTCGAGTACCGCGGCCGCGCGGATGACGAGACGCCCGAGGCCTATGGCTTGCGCGTGGCCAACGAGCTCGAAACCGCCATCGAGACGCTCGGGCCGGAAACCGTGCTCGCCTTCGTGGCCGAGCCCGTGGTGGGCGCCACGGCCGGCGCCGTGCCCGCCGTCCCGGGCTACTTCAAACGCGTCCGGGAGATCTGCGACCGTCACGGTATCCTGCTTATCCTCGACGAGGTGATGTGCGGCATGGGACGCACGGGCAGCTTCTTCGCTTGCGAGCAGGACGGCGTGGCCCCCGATATTGTGACCATCGCGAAGGGGCTCGGCGCGGGCTACATGCCCATCGGCGCGATGCTCTGCTCGGGCAAGATCTACGACGCCATCGCCGAGGGCTCGGGCAGCTTCCAGCACGGGCATACCTACCATGCGCACCCGCTCGCTGCCGCAGCCGGATCTGCCGTGATCGACGCGATACTCGGACGCGGCCTTCTGGAGCGCGTGAAGACACAAGGCGCACGGCTCGACGCGGCCTTGCACGCGACTTTCGGACAGCACGCCCATGTGGGCGACATCCGCGGGCGCGGGCTTTTCCGCGCCATCGAGCTCGTGGAGGACCGCGCGTCCAAGCGCCCCTTCGATCCGGCGCGAAAACTTCACGCCAAGATCAAGTCGGCGGCCATGGAGGAGGGGCTCGTCGTCTATCCGGCCGGTGGAACGGTGGACGGCAAATCCGGCGATCACGTCCTCATCGCGCCGCCCTTCATCATCGAGGACGGCCAGATCGACGAGCTGGTCCATAAGCTCTCACGCTCCGTGGAGCGTGCTCTGGTGAGCTAGAGCCGCTGGGAAGCAGCTAACTCATGGCACGACCAACCTGAGATTGAGGGCGCACCCGCGCATGAGCCTGAAAGCGGCAGTATTTCTACCAAAAAGCCTATACCCGGAAACAAATGCAACCTACGGTGGTTCAGTATTTGAGGGAGGTGTATTTTGGTGTTGTCGTCCATGCGCACAGATTTCAATCAGACGAGCGTCGTAAACAACGCCGATACACTTCGGACGCTCAACACCTTCGCGGTGGACTTGATGTCTATCCGCAACGTCGAAGACCTCCTTTGGTATGTCGCGCAGAATGTCGTGGGCCGTCTCGGCTTCGTGGATTGCGTAATCTATTTGTCGAATGACGAAGAGACCGAACTGACGCAGGCCGCGGCCTGGGGCGAGAAGAACCCCTTCGGCAGGCAGATCCTCAACCCGCTCGTCATCCCCTTCGGCAGTGGCATCACCGGCGAGGTGGCCAAGACCCGCAAATCCGTCATCGTCGATGATCTTCTCACCGAGACGAACTACATCGCCGACACCCAGATCGCGCGCTCCGAGATCTGCGTGCCCCTGATTTCCGGCGACCGCGTGCTGGGGGTCATCGACAGCGAGCATCCCGATTTCGCGGCCTTCGGCGAAGGCGAGCTGGAAATCCTGAGCACCGTCGCGGCCATGACCAGCGCGAAGATCGACCTCCTTGCCGAGACCCGCACCTCGCAGCGGCGCTACGAGGACCTCATGGAGGCCCATGCCGAGCTCACGCGGGAGACCAACAACCGCAAAACGCTCGAAGCCGAGCTCTTCGAAGCGCGGCAACTCGAGGCCATCGGTCGGCTCACGGGCCGCTTTGCGCACGAGTTCAATGGCCTCTTGACCGTCATTGCGGGCAACATGGAGCTCCTCGAGCTGAGCACCTCGCCTGACGATGCCGCGGAGCTGCGTGGCAACGTCACCGCGGCGTCAGCGCGCGGTGCCGAGCTCATCAAGGACATGCTCGCCTTTGCGCAGCAGACACGTCTCAAGCCGGAGACGCTCAGCCTCAACACGCTCGTATCGACCGTCTGCGCGAGCTTCGACGCTGCGCTGCAGCCGCGACTGACGCAGAGCGTGGACTCCGATCTCTGGCCAGTCGCCGTCGATCCCGTCGCAATCCAGAACATCGTGCATCGCCTCGCCCGGAACGGGTTCGAGGCGAACGAGGATGGCGGCGCCGTCCATGTCGCCACCGAGAACGTGTTTAACACCCTCGCAGAGGACCGCCGCTTTCCCTCCGACCTCACGCCCGGGCGCTATGTCCGGCTGAGCGTCACCGACGAGGGTGCGGGCATCCCCGAAAAATACCAAAGTCAGATCTTCAATCCGTTTTTCACAACCAAGGACGTTGGAGAGGGCACCGGGCTGGGTCTCTCTGTCGTGCTCGGCGTCATGCGCCAATCCGGCGGCGCCGTGGCCGTGCGCAGTGCCCCCGGCAAAGGCTCAACTTTCGAGCTCTATTTCCCGGCTGCCACGCCCGAACAAGCGACCCGTTTCCCGAAAATCCCCTAGACAGGTGGTTCAAATGAACGACGTGACTGCGGCAACATGCAGCCGAATTGCGCCTCCCGGGGAGCCCCCCCTGCTGGATGTGGGCGCTCTCTTAAGCGAGGATCGCCAGGCGCGTGACGACGTTGGCGAAGCCATCGGGCGCGCGGCCCGCGAGATTGGCTTCTTCAAGATCATCAACCATGGGATCGATCTCGACCTCATCGCGCGGACCTACGGCATGGCCGAACGCTTCTTCGCGCTGCCCGAGGCGGAGAAACGCCAGTACTATATCGGAAAGAGCAGCAATCACCGCGGCTACGTCCCCTTCACGGAAAAGGGCGACTACGCAGACGAGAAAAGCAGGAATTACGAGGCCTTCGACCTCGCGCTCGATCTCCCTGCCACGGATCCCGACTTCCTCGCGGGCAACAGGCTCCTAGGGCCCAACGTCTGGCCCGAGGTCGAGGGCTTCAAAGCGACCATCTCGGAGTATTACGGGCAGATCTCGGCCCTCGGGCTCCGCATCTGTGCGGCGCTCGAGCGGTATCTAGATTTGCCGGAGGGCAGGATCACCGGCCAGATGACGAAGCCCATCTCGCAGCTCAGGCTGCTCCACTACGTGCGGGAAAGCGCGCGGGTGGACACGAAATCGGTCAACATGGGTGCGCATACGGATTACGAGTGCCTGACCCTGCTTCATACCCGCAATCCGGGCCTGCAGGTCATGACTTCGGCAGGGACATGGATCGATGTGCCGGTGGAGCCCCGCGCCTTTGTGGTCAATATTGGCGACATGCTCGAGGCCTGGACCAATGGACATCTGCGCTCCACCCCTCACCGGGTGCTCAACCTGAGCGACGAGCGCTTCTCGCTGCCCTATTTCGTGGCAGCGAATTTCGACACGACGATCTGCCCGTTTCCCGAGATGCTCCGGGACGGCACGAAGCCGCGCTACGCGCCATTCAAGGCAGGAAATCACCTAGAGCGCATGCTGGTTCGTGATTTTCCATATCTCGCGGACAAGGCGCAGGGAGATGTTCGCGGCCAGATTAACATCACCAATCCCTTCGAGGACCGCATGAATGGGGAGGCGAATTAGAGATGCCAAGCGTGGAAGCCATGCTCGCGGTGGCGCTGGCGGGTCTCGCCCTCTCCGTCACGCCGGGCCCGTCTATGCTCTACGTGCTTTCTCGGTCCGTGGGGCAGAGCCGCGGGGCGGGTCTCGCCTCGGCGGTGGGCCTCTGTTTCGGGGGGGTCGTGCTTGCGGTGGCGACTGCGCTCGGCCTCGCCCAGCTCCTCGAACGCTCCGACTGGCTCGTGACTGCGCTCCGCTTCGCCGGGTCGCTCTACCTCATTTGGCTCGGCGTCGACATGATCCGAGGCGCGAAGGCCGCGGCCGAGGTGACCTACGAAGTCGAACAGGTCAAGCAGCGCTCCATGGCCTCTATCATGTGGCAAGGGGTGCTGGTGGAAGTGCTCAACCCGAAGACCGTTCTTTTCTTCGCGCTCTTCGTGCCCCCGTTCATCACGGTGGGCGATGCCACCGGCGACAGCCACCTGCAGCTCCAGCTCCTGATCCTGGGCATTCTCGTCCCCTTGACCGCGATCCCCATGGACCTCGTCGTGGCCTATACCGGCGGCAGCATGGCGCGCTTCATGAACCGGCAGCGGGACATGCGAAAGTGGATGGCATGGGGCGGTGGCACCGTCCTGATCGCAATCGCCATCAACCTGCACATCTCGCTCGTCTGAGCGCGACCCGACTGGCAAGGCGCGGCCTACGCCAACTCGGACGCGGATGCCCAAGCGTCATTCGCGCTGGCGGGGCCGCATTTCTCCCGGGTTTTCTTGCAGTCGATCCGCATATCTTTCAGAACACGCCAGATGGTCGACCTGCGATAGTCGCCGGAACAACGGATGGTGTCTGACAAGATGGTGCACGCAGTGACGGTGGGCTCGGCCACCATAGATATCATCGCCACGATCGCGAATGACGATATCGAGCAGATGAAGCTCACGAACCAGACCGCCTCCTTCCTACTGATGGAGCCCGGGAGGAAGGTCGACGCCGACGACATCAAGACCTATCTCGGCGGCGGCGGTGTGAACGCCTCCATCTGCCTGAGAAGGCAGGGCTTTTCGACAGCCGCGCTCGTCAAGATCGGGCAGGACGTGAATGCGCAAAGCATCCTCGCCAAGCTCGAGAGCGAAGGCATCGATCAGACCTTCGTCAGCCGCGATCCTGTCCACGCGACCGCTGTCTCGCTCCTCATCGCGTCACACGACCATGACGCCGCGATCTTCACGCACCGGGGCGCCAATGAGTTCATGACCGAGGACGACATTCCGCGGGGTGCATTCGAGGGCGCGGATCTTGTCTACGTGGCGGGGCTCAGCAATGCCTCCGCGGACCTCTTTCCCGATATCGTGCGCCACGCCCATGATGCCGGTGCCTTCGTGGCGATCAATCCGGGCATCCGGCAACTGACGAGCAAGACGAAGGCCTTCTTCGACAGTCTCGAATACGTCGATCTTTTCATATGCAACAAACCCGAGGCGCGCGCGCTCATCCCAAAGCTCGTAGAACGCACCGGCTGGGATGGCGGCAAGACCCCCAAGATAAAGGACGAGGCCACGGCACTTGAGATCGGCGGCTTCCGGCTGGGCTACGATGACTACTTCGACCGGATCCACAGCTTGGGCCCTTCCCATGTCGGCATCACCGACGGCGCCCACGGCGCGCATCTTTCGCTCAACGGCGCAATCCACTTCCAGCCCGTTGTGAATACCGACGTGCGCGGCACGACCGGCGCGGGCGATAGTTTCGCCGCCACGCTTTCGGGCGCCCTTGTGCGCCGGGAGAGCGTCACGGATGCGCTCCGGCTCGCCGCGTGCAACTCTTCCTCCGTCGTCAGTCATCCGGATGCCCATACGGGCCTCATGACAGCCGATGCGTTGGCGCGTATGGCCGCCGCGCAGGCCTAGCGCCGCACCGGGCCCGCTAGCGTTTCTTTGCAACAGAGGTCGCGTCCGAGGCGGCGGCCGCGGCATCTTTCCTTGCCTGCCGAGTCTCCCGTGATTCACAAAGCCCTCGTCGGGGTTCGCTAGGCGGGCCGTGATCAATAAAAGCGAGGAGCAGGCATGCAGGTGAAGATCCCGAAGATTCTCGGGCATATTTGGGTTGGCACGCGCGCGGCGCCGACCGAATTGCTGGACAGCTGGCGTGAATTCCACCCGGACTGGGAATACCGCCTCTACGACAACGACTACCTTTTCTCGCGGACCTGGAGAAACCAGGCACTGATCGCCGAGTACTATCGGGTCGGGCGATATTCCGGCGTGTCCGATCTCATGCGCTACGAGATCCTGCACGAGATGGGCGGCTTCATCCCGGAGGCGGACTCACGGTGCCTTCGCGCCACGGACGACCTTTGGGACAAGCCCCATCTCTATGCTGTCTACGAGAACGAAGAGGAAGTGCCCGGCTTCATCTCACCATTCCTCGCGTCCGTGCCGGGACACCCTTACCTTGACGACGTGATCGCTCACATCGGTCGACGTTGGACCCCGGACACGATCCGCGCTGCCTGGAAATGCGTCGGCAACGCCTTTCTCGCGCGGCGGCTTAAGCGATACCCGGCAGAGGACTACACCGTCTTCCCGTCGTACTACTTCATCCCGACCTTCCGCACCGGGGTAAAATACAAGGGCGACGGCCCCGTCTATTGCGAGCAGCTCTACGGCTCTACGAAGTCACGCTTGCAGATCTATCCGCCGCGTCCGGAGAACCACGAGGAACTGGCACGGGAAGGCTACGAGTATCTGACCGGGCAACGAGCCTATCGCGGGGCGCGTGCCGCTTGAGGAACATGCGATGTCAGAGGGCGCTCGATGCTTTGAGCTTCCCCGATTGAGGTGCCTTTGCGCGCGGGCAGGCGCGGCGGCCAAGCTGGACACTCGGCAGCGAAAAAGGCACCTTTCGCCCAGAGCCAAAGACGAGGCCAAGTTCGCGGATCAACGCGGCAGAACCGAGCGGAGACAGTGATGACGGAATTGAACAGGCGCCCCGTGGCGTCGCTCTGGATCGGCGACCGCCTGCACTACCTCAACCAGCTTTGCCTGAAGTCCCATCTCCTCGCGGGGCACCCGACGACGCTCTATTGCACGGATGACGTCCAGAACGCGCCCGACGGCGTCGAGGTGCGCCCGGCCAGCGAGATCATGGACATCGACATGTCCATCGTCGAACAGACCAGCGCGTCGTTTCTGTCCAACGTCTTTCGCTACAAGATGATCCGCAAGACGGATGCGATCTGGATCGATTGCGACGCGTTCTGCCACAAGCCCTTTCCCGACGAGATGCGCCACATCTATGCCGGCCACGGGTTCCGCGGCGCGCTCAATTGCGGGGTGGTCTACATCCCGCCGGACGCCCCGCTCATCGACCTGCTCCTCGATTACTACGAGAACCTCCCCGAGGCCCCGCCGTGGTTCAACAAGAACCAGCGACGCAAGCTCGAGAAATTCTCCGGGGAGCCGCACGCGGTGCGGATCTACAAGGCCGAACGGACAGCGTTCGGACCACAGGCCTTCACCTACTTTGCCCAGCAGACAGGGGACTATGAGAAGGCGCTGAGCTCCGACTACCTCTACCCCGTGCCGTTCCAGCTCAACGACATCTTCTATGACCCCTATGGGCGGGTCGAAGGGCACTTCACCGACGCCACCCTCTCCGTGCACCTCTACACCAATGGCACGAAGCCCTGGTGGCGCAAGAACGCGCCGCTCGAGGGATCCTACGCGGACAGGATGTGCAAGGAAGTCGGGATTGATCCGGCACAAGCGCTGGGATGAGTGCCGGTGCAGACGTGGCCGCGCAGGAGCGGAGCGACCTGACGATTTTCTACATCGTCGAACCGCCTGAATACGAGATCCTCGCCTGCTTCCTCCTCGCCTCCATCCGCGAGCATTTCCCCGCCCACGTCAAAGCGGTCGGATACTGCCCCGAGCACCGGATCGGGGACGTCCATCCGGCGGTCTTCAAGGCCCACGAGCTCATGAATGCCGAGATCCGGACCTTCAAGACGGATGGCATGTTCACGCCCGCCTACCCGCACGGAAACAAGATCCTCGCCTGCGTGGAGAAACGCGACACGGCGTATTCGATGTTCGTGGATTCCGACGTCCTCTTTCTGAGGTCGAACAATCCGGAGAACCTGACGTCTCCCGGGCGCGTCTCCTGCTCGATGGCTGCCTCCATGCTCTGGGCGGAACAATCGATCTGGGATGACATCTACGGCGCGCTCGACATGGAAATCCCGCCGGAGCGCTACAAGCTGATGCGCCGCAGCCCGGGGAAGGTGATCCCCTATTTCAGCTCGGGCCTCGTTTGCTTTCCCGAACACGACCAGGGCCAAGGGCGCTTCGCGGATGTCTGGTACGACACGGCCAGCAAGGTGGACCGGGTGGAGACGCTCGAAAAGCGCCGCCCCTATCTTGACCAGATGACCCTGCCCGCGGCCATCCGGCGGAGCGGGCTCGACTGGAACATCCTCCCCGAGGAGCAGCACTACATCCTTGGTGGCAAGCTTCGGGGCGAACCGCTGCCGAAAGACCGCGACATCTACACGATCCACTACCGCAACACGAACAACCTGCGCGAGGTGGGCCAGCTCGACACCGCGCGCAGCTACCTCAAGAGCCAGACCGGCGTGAAATTCGTCCGGCGCCTGGCTCCCGACACGGCAGAGAAGGCCTAGCCCGCGCCGCCCTCTTGAGGGGCTCAGCGTTGGAGGTGCACGACGCCTGCGAAGGGGCTCTCCTCCGGTTGCGCGTAGCCGAGGGGCGTCAGCAGCTCTCGCGCCTTCCCCGCCTCCATCTGGTCAAGCAGGGCACGGATGCCGAGCAGGATGTGGCTCGGTCGCGCCTCGCCCACTTCGACCGCACCGGCAAGCATCTCCGCGCTCACGCGCGGGTCGTTCACATGCAGGACATCCGGCCGGCAGGCGCTCAGCATCGCGTTGAGACCGGACGACCTCTGTCGAGGGTCCTCGGCATTGAAGAGCGGCGTGTCCGACAGCTTGAGCCGGTCTTCGGGGAGCGGGGCATTCAGGCCCCATGTGATCTTGCAAAAGGCGCGGAGCACGTCCTTTTCCTCCTGCGCGACCACCTGCGACTTGGCGCATTCGCGCGCGACGAGAAGCGGGAGGAAGCCCGCCCCTGCCCCGATCTCGAGGTAGCGCCCGGCATCGCCCACCAGCCGCGCCAGGTGCCGCCCAAGGTTGCGCTCGAATTTCCCATCCTGGATCGTTTGGAGCGCCAGCGGCGCGAAGACCCGGGGATCCGCCGGCACCTTGATCCCGCGGTTCTCGATGACGGCAATGGCAGGCGACCCGGAGAGATCAATATGCCCCTGCACGTAGGGGTCGCCGTTGCGCCCCCATTCGGGATGCGCCTTGTTGCGTCGGTCCGCCTTGGTCTTCTCGTTGCGCTTCTTCTCCACGTCCGACATGAGCGCCGCGATTTTCTCGGGGTCGCGGGCCTGGGGCGGCTTTGCGACCACCTCCGTAATCGGGACCTTCGAGGCTTCTTTGAGATCGGCCACCATGTCGGCGTAAGCCTGCGTGGACTTGAAGCTCTCGAGCCGTGCTTCGACGTTTTCGATTGCCGTGCTGTGCAGATTGTTCAGCACCGGATCGGTGAGCAGAAGATCGAAGATCTCCTTGCGCCGCTCCGCGTGCCGCAGGGCGCTGTCATCAAAGACCTCGTTGCGGTCCTGCAAGGACCAGTAATCCGAGTTGTACTTGTCTTTCTTGAGGTTCACGTTGCCGCGGAACTTCCGGATCGCGTAGCTGTCGATGGATTTGACGGCGTAGTGGTTCATCTGCGTCCAGTCGTAGCCCACCGTGCGGACGATCGAGCGCCATCCGCGAAATTTGAAGTAGTCCTCCATCGGGCGACCGGAGCCATTTAGCCAGCGCACCGTATCGGGGAAATCCGTTTCCAGATGCTTCTTCTTGATCCGCGGGCGGTGGATGCCGAGGACCCAGTATTCCGGGTCGAACGCGAAAAGCGTCTTCACGCCCCAGCCCTTGTTCCACATCGGCGGCGCGGCGTAGGTGTATTGCTCTGTCACGGGCGCGCGCGACCAGTCATGCACGCCGCCGGAGCCGAAGATGCGCCATGTGACGACAATCCCGTTGGCCCCGAGGGCCTTGGCCTCCGAGATCATGCCATCGAGAGATCCGTCGCCATGCTTGATGCACAGAAATTCGTCCGCATCGAACACGAGGACCCAGTCGCTGCCGGTGACGACGGGCTCCTCCTGCGCGTATTTGAGCGCCGAGGGCTGGGGCCGGCGCCCTTCGGGGATGTCGTTGCGGCGGTGATGCACGAGGCCAAGCTCTTCCAGACGGATGAGCATGTCATCGGTGCCGTCCGAGCAATCATTGGTGAAGACGACGATGTCGGTGAACCCGACCGCCAGGTGGTGCGCCACCCATTCCAGCACGAAGGGCCCCTCGTCCTTCATCATCGACACCGCCGTCACGCGGCCATGGGGAGACGCGTGCTGCTTCAGCGGAAACGGAACCGTCCCGAAAATCTCGGAATAGTCGCCCGTGCATGAGGCTTCGCCGTCTTTTGACATAAGCTTCTGTTTTGCCTGCAAAAATTGTGCGCTTTGCCACGCCTTGCCCGTGAGACACGTACCATGGCGGGCGCGCGATCGGCAAGGACCTCGCCCACAGGTCAGCCCCGGGTGATTTATCCCTCGACCGCAGGGGGCTTGCCGTGACAAAACCGTGCCAACGCGAGGGTATCCAGCCAAAAAGAGCGAAGGAGCGCGGCGTTGGGGAAGATGCAGGGTGGCTGATCAAAGGCGAAACGTGCTCCTCGTCAGTTTCGACGACTGCATTTCCTATTGGCCCTACAAGACCGCCTTCAACGAGCCGCTCCAGACGCCAAACCTCGACCGGATCTGCGCGCAATCCTCCGTCTTCCACGCCGCCTATTGCCAAGCCCCGATCTGCGGCCCCTCCCGGGCCAGCTTCATGTCCGGGCGCACGCCCCATCAGCTGGGCATCCACGACAACGCCGTCACGCTTTTCGACCGGCTCGCGCCTGCCGACATCTGGCCAAGCTCATTCAAGGCCGCGGGCTATTTCTGTTCTTCCGGGGGAAAGGTCTATCACACAGGTAACGGCATGTTGCCCGGGCCGCTGCACCGGCAGCTTTACTCGGACCGTCGAAAACGCTTCAGCGGAGACATGCGCATCCCCAAGGAGCTCGAGCTGAAGAGCTACGGCGGAAATCGCAAGGGGTGGGCCACGACCGATCCAAAGGACGACGTGACCTTCTACGACCACGAAGCCGCGACCTCGGCGATCGAGTTTCTCGAAGGCTATGACGCGGACGCGCCATTTTATCGCGAAATCGGCTTCTTCAGCCCGCACGGGCCGCACGTGACCCCGGCACGCTTCAAGGAGATGTACGACGAAGACAATTTCCAGCCGCCGCCGGACTGGGACGAGGGATTTGACGAGAACGCGTTCAGCAACGAGCACATGGAGCAGAACGAGTTTCTCCGGAAGGGCGACAGGTCCTGGTGGCGCAAGAGTGTCCGAAACTATTTCTCGGCGCTCAGCCACGGAGACTACCAGTTTGGGCGGGTCTGGGATGCATTGCGCGCGTCACGGCACGCCGACAATACGGTGGTCATCATTCTTTCCGACCATGGCTTCCATCTCGGCAACCGAAATCTCTACCGGAAGACGACGCTCTGGGAGCAGGTGGCGCGCGTCCCGCTGATCGTGTTCGATCCCGCGCGCGGCGCAGCGCAGGACATCTCCGATCCGGTGGCCCTTCTCGACGTCGGCCCCACCGTGCTCGACCTCGCGGGGCTTCCGCCCGTCGAGACGCCCGCATCGGGGCGGTCGCTTGTCCCCCTGCTCGAAGGGGCCCGGGACGCGGCGCGCGTCGTCCCCACCTTCCACCGCGCAAGCGCCTCCATCCGGCAGGGCGCGCACCGCCTCATCCTCTATGGAGACGGCACGACGCAACTCTTCGATCTGGAGGAGGACTTTTGGCAGCTCCGTGACCTCGGCGCGGCGCACCCGGCGCACGCGCCCATGATGGCGGCCCTGAAAGCCTCCTGCGAGGCGCATGCCTTCCCATGGCCGGACGCCGCATGAGACGGCACGGGCGCAAAGGATACTGACGCGTGGACCCCTTCAAAGAGACGCTCGGCGTGATGACCATGGTCTACCAGGACTACTTCTTCCTGGAGCGCTGGTATCGCTATTACGGCGCGCAGGTCGGCCCGCAAAACCTCTTCATCTACAGCCATGGCGGCGATCCGAAACACAAGGAGATCGCGCCAGAGGCCAACGTGATCAATGTCCCCCGCGACCCCGGCATGGTGAAGCTCGAGCGGCGGCGCTGGCGGATGCAGGGCTACGCCGCGTCTGGGCTTCTGGACTTCTACAATTGGATGATCGTGGGAGACGTGGACGAGATCGTCATCGTTGATCCCACCCGGGCCGAAGGCCTCTGCGCCTATCTCGCTGGGACCTTTCCCGACAAGAGCGCCGCGCCCCTGAACATCTCACCACTAGGGATCGAGATCATCCATCTCCCGGAAAAGGAGCCGCTTCCCCTCGAGGACGCGGCGACGATCCTGTCCCGGCGCCAGCATTTCAAGGTGAGCCGGTCCTATTCGAAGCCATGCCTCGTCGGGCAGCCCGCGATCTTTGCACCGGGCGGGCATCGCAACAATGGCGGGCCAAGGCACCTGAGCGACGACCTCTTCCTGCTTCACCTGAGATTTGTCGATTTCGGCATGCTCGAAGCGCGGATCGAAAAGCGCCGGGCCATGCTCGACCGCGCGCAGGCCGAGAATGCGCAGTACGAGAAGGCCCATGTGTGGGACAGCACCATGCGGGAATATCAAGGTTTCGCGGGGCTGGACGTCCGCGGCGAGGATGTGACGCTCGCCGCAGAGCGTGCGGCCCTCGGGAAGCAGTTCGAACGCTACGCCAACCAATACGTGCCGGGCCGAGGAACCTTCGACGCGCTCTACAAGCTTCCTGACCGCTTCAAAAATGTGTTCTAGGCCGCGGCCTTTCGCGTGCAGCCCCACACCGTCCGCGAGGATCGCTCGGCATCAGGCTCAAAGCCAGCCGCGCGGAGCAAGCGCTTGCAGCGCTTCATCCCGTCAATCCCGTAGCGGTCCGGGTGAAACTCCATGACGACGGTCTCGATCCCCTCGAGCGCTGCACCTTCGAGGAACTCGAGCTCACCGCCCTCGATATCCATCATCAGGAAGGTCGGCTGGAAGCTCTCCTTGATATGCGCCCAGTCCAACGTCGGGACGTCGACAGCCGGGCGCGGCTTGTCGGGCCGGTCAAAGAGCGACGAGCCAAGGTAGCAATTGTAGATGTGAAAGCGGACATGCTCGGGCTGATCATCCCCGGTGAGCACGACGTTGTTGCTCACCCGCGCGCGCTCGCCGAGACCGTTGAGATCGTAGAGCCTTTCGACATGCGGCACGAGGTTCGGGTTCGCCTCGAAGGACCAAAGCTCCACCCCCGGTGTCTTGAAGGCGAGGTATCCGCCCACAAAGCCGAGGCCGGCGCCCATCTCGAGGATGCGGTCTTCGGGTTTGAGCAGGGCCATCCCGATCTCGAGCTCCTTGCGCTCGTACTTCCCATCCTGGAAGCGCGACGCACCGGTGCGTTGGGCAAATGGGGAATCCGGGACCTTGAAGCCCTCGAGCTCCGCGATGATTTCGTGCTGGTCTGGCATCATGCCGTCTCGTCCTCGTCTCTGACCTCGGTCTGATCATCTGCCGGAGCCACGGCAGCCTCTGCAGCCTCGGGACGAAGCCGCTCCGCCATGTCGTGCACAGCCGCCTTGGCAGCCTGCAACACCGCCTCCCGCTCGGCCGGATCCTTGATCGGCCTGCTCTCCGCTTCGTAGTCGACGTCGTCGTTGAAGAGCGCCTCGAGGTCGTGGCAACAAAAGGCGCCGAGCGCCCTGTTCTCTTCGCGGTAGCCTTCCTGCAGCGCGCGCCGCTCTTGCGCGGTCAGGATGTCCTTGGATTTGAAGAGATCGGGCCGCGCGGCTTGTATTGCGGAGATCACCTTGCGCCGGTGCTGCGGCGTAGCGAAATCCTGTTCGGAGAGCGCGATCGCGAGTTCGCGGCATGGCGTGACATTCACCGGGTCGCTCAGCCCCTTCGCGCGCGGCAGTTCGCCGAGGCCGAGGAACTGCCAGAAATCTGTGATCACATCACCATCGAGAAGCGTGCCGCGATCATAGGGTCGGCAGGTGATGCGGACACCCGGGATCCGGCGCTGCACCTCGCGGATGTAGGTCATGTAGTTGCCGCCCCGCCGCCGCGTGGCGATGAACGCCTCGAGGCTGCCACGGTAGTGCCCGCTCTTAAGCTTCTGCTTGGCCATGGCCTCGAGGAGGAGGTCCTGACGACGAACGTAAACGATGATCTCCGCGGACCCCGCCCAGTCGCCCAGCGCGGTGAAGAGCATCTGCGTCGGGCGTATGCCGTAGCCGATCTCGGTGGAGATCAGAATGCTGGGCTCTTGGGCTCCCGCGATTTCACGGTGCAATCTGCGCGTCACGCGATCCGCGGTGCTTCCCCCCTTTGAGAGCTGCATGACGAGACGGTTGTGGTTGATCGCGGCCCGGCAGGTCTTGACGTAGCGCAGCCCCGCGCCCGCCAGCGCGTCTTCCTCGGCGACGAGCACATTCTGAAGCGATGTGGTGCCCGTCTTCGGGGTGCCGAGGTGAAGGATCAGTCGCTTCTCCGACATCTCGCCTTACCCTGCCCGCTCGTTGAGCGCGGGGAGCGCGCCGTCCCGCTGTTGGATGGCGGCCTCGCGGTAGGCCGCGAGTTCTTTCTCTGTCGGGAGGTCGGGCGCGAAGCTAGCTGGAATGTATCCCTGCGCCGAAAGGGCCGCGAAGGTCGCGGCAAAGTCGAGCTCGCCCACGGCACGGAAATCGACGCGGCCCTTGGGATTGAATGACCAGTCCTTTTCCAGCGTATCGATGACATCCACGTCCACGCCGCAGAAGGCCCGGAATTGCGTTTGGTAGTCGCCGACATTGGCCGATGAACGACGCTTTATCAGCGCAACCCGTCCCCCCTCGGCCATGATGGATGGCACGAGATGGAAGGCGGATCCGTCGAGGCCCACGATGCGCCGCGCGGCCCTGTACTTGGCGAGCTGGACGTCGATCGGATGCTCCTGCGGATGGAATATCTCGTAGCCGAGCCGCGCAAGATTGTGCTCGAGGACCTCCTCTCCGATGACCTGCCCCATCTGGCCCCAAAGCCGGGATCTCGAGATGTAGAGATTATCCCCGCCATCAGCCTCTACGGACGCTGCGAGCCTCCCGCGGACGAAGGCGCGAAAGGCGGGCGAGCCGTCAAACCTGCCGCCCCAGCCAAAGCCCAGCTCCGGCACGTAAAGATGCTCGATCCGCGCGACCTGATCATGGGCGACCACCGGGATTGTCACGCCGAGGACGCGGTAAAGGTCGCTGTATTTCTGGAGCTTTTGGCGCTGCGCGGATCCGTGCGCCACGTAGATCAGGCTCTTGGGTTGCAGCGGCACGTGATCGAGCGCCCAAAGCCGGCTGAGCGCCTCCACGAGGAAATGCCCAAAATGGCCCCGGTAATAGCCCCCGAAGAGATGGGTGCCCCCGAGCTCGACCGTCTCCGCGGTCTTCGCCAACACGGGCGCCTTGGACTTGAGGCGCGCATCCATCCAGCATTGCGACGTCTCGCACCAGCTCCGGTTCGCATGGAGGACGCCGAAGGCCGTGGGCGCGCTCTTCTGCAGTGCGGGCACGACGAACGCGCCGGACAGAGAGGCGATCTGTCCGGCATAGGGCGCGGCGGGGGCAGGGCTCGCGATGGTGATGATATGGTCTTCGAGCGCGGCGATGATTGCGGTCTGACGCTTCACCACGCGGTCCAGATAGCGGTTCATGCGCCCGTCGCGCGCGCGCCGCGTCTTTGCCGCGTTGATCGCGAGCGCATTGTGCCCGCGTGCCTCGGCCTCTCGAAAGAGCTCCCGAAGCCAGCGCGTCTGGTGGCGGCGTTCCCGCACGGCCGCATAAAAGCCCGCGCGATCGAAGCGCTGCTCCGCGACCTGCGCGAAAAGCTCTGACAGGACACCCACGTGCTTCAGGACCCGGATCGCCTGGTGGCCGAAGTGACCGACATGGAGGAATGAGACATGGGGCGCCGCGAGGCGAGCCGCATGGGCCTTGTCTTCCGGCACAAATGGGTCGAACGCGATGGTGACGTCGGCGATATCCGGAATGCCCTCCGCAGCGTCCCGGTAATCACCGGCCCAGTCGAACTTCTTTTGCGGGCGGGCATAGCGGCCCTCGAAAGGCACGAGATCAGGGGCCAGAGAGCTTTGCGGGCTGAAGGCGAGGACCCCTGATCCCGGCACCAGCCTGGCATAGGTCAGCGCGGCATAGCCTCCCATGGAGGCCCCGATGAAGAGCACCCGCGAGAAGCCCTCGAAAAGACCCGCCTCGCGCAGCTCCTCGATCAGGCGGGGCGTGTCGGGGTTACGATACCAATCCCTGCGCTTGGTGATCAGACCGAGGATGGAATAGCCCTGCTTGGCGACGTTTCCGTAAAACCACGGCTGCGGGATCTCATGCTCGCCCAGCGTCGCCAGGTTGAAAAAGGTCACGATGAGAATGTCCGAGCGCCGCTCGAACCAAGCATCGACGCGCCCGGCCTGCAGGAAGAAGGCATCCTTGCCGGGAATGTCGCGAACGGACCCTATTTCTGGAGGGCGGGTGACCATCGGCCTCTCTGGCGCACTTGGAGTGTTACTGCTGTGTCAGGCGCTTTCTGCGCCGCGTAGATTTTTATTTCGTTGAACGCTGAGCGATTTGCCGCGCTGAGGCAAGGGCTCGCGCGGCCGGGCGGCGAAATAGTGAGGAAGTGATCGATTGCTGCATCGGGGCGGGTTTGGCGCTCAGGCGCGCACGCGCCGCATCTCCGGGTCGAAGGGCCCTGACGGGATGACCTTCGCGGGCACAAGATCACCGAGGAGATCGAGCGCGAGCTCCGCCCCTTGGCGCGCCAGCTCTGGCTCGACAAAGGCATAGGCGAGGTTGAGCCCGGTCCGGTGCCCCCACGCCCCGGAGGTGACCGTCCCCGCGACGGTGCCGCCATCCATGATCGACGCACCCGCGTGGGCCGCACGATCCTGCGCGTCCACCGCGAGCGTGACGAGGCGTTTGCGGGGTCCGAGATTGTGCCGCTTGTCGAGCGCTGCACGCCCGACGAAGGCGGGCTTTTGCATCTGCACGAAACGGTCGAGGCCGGTTTCGAACGGGTCGAACTCCGTAAGGATGTCCGCCTTCCAATGCAGATACCCTTTTTCCATGCGCATGGACTCGATAGCGCGAGACCCAAAGAGCGACAGCCCGTGCTCTTGGCCAGCGGCACGCAAGGCCAGATAGGCAGCATGGAGTTGCGCGCTTGGCACGTGAATTTCATAGGCCAACTCGCCGGAATAGCTCACGGACAGAACGGTCGCCGGCGCGATCCCGACAAAACACTCGCGCGCCGAAAGCCAGGGAAAGGCCGCCGCGGACCAATCTCCGCGTGCCGCGGCAGAGAGCACGTCGCGCGCCTTCGGCCCTGCCAGCAGCAAGATCGTGTGGGTTTCGACGAGCGAACGAAGCGTGACGTCCTCACCGGGCGCGATATGGGCCCGGAGCCAGTCCATGTCGTGGAATTCCGAGGCTGCCGCCGCCCCGTACCATGTTCGCGCCGGGCCACGGTCGCTCGCAGGTAGGTTGGCGATCGTCGCCTCTGCCTTCAGCATGCCGTGGTCATTGAGGAGGTATCCCAGGCCCACCTGCCCGTCCCGCCGCGGGAGGCGTCCACAGATCATGCGGTCGAGGAAGGTGAGCCGGTCCGCGCCGGTGATCTCGATCCGGTTGAACCCGCAGACCTCCGCAAGGCCAACACCCTGGTGCAGCGATGCGACCTCCCGGGCCACGATGTCCTCGACATCCGTGAAGCGGAAGCTTTTCGGCTCAAGGTAATCAGGCGCGGGCTTGATGTAGTCCACGCGCTCCCAACCGTTGACGACCGTGAACTCCGCGCCCTCGGCCGCGAGGATCGGTGTCAGCGGTGTCGTCCGGGCCGGGCGTCCGGCCGGGCGATGCTCATGGGGGAAATGAAAGCGGAACTCGTTCTGGTAGTCCTCGACGGCCTTCAGCGACGTCAGCTCCACATTTGCATGAGCTCCGAAGCGACGCGGGTCGAGGCCCCACGTGTCATAGCAGGCCTCGCCGTGCACGATCTGCTGCGCGAGAAGCCAGCCATGCCCGCCGCCTTCCCCGAGCCCGGCCCGGAGACCGATGATGCAGAAGGCGTTGCGCTTGCCAGGGATCGGACCGACCAAGGGCGCACCATCGATCGTGTAGGTGATCGGCCCGTTGACGATCGTGTGGATGCCCACATCCATCAGCGCGGGCATGCGCGCAAAGGCCCCTTCGAGGACGTCCGTCACCCTGTCGAGATCGTCTGGGCAGAGCGCGTTGGTGAAGTGCGGATCGATGCCGTCCATGCCCCACGGCTTGCAATCCTGCTCGTAGAAGCCGACGAGCAGCCCGGTCTTCTCCTGTCTGCAGTAATAATCGCTGATCGGGCAGCTCAGGAGGGGCATCCTATGCCCCGCTTCGCGGATCGCGGGGATCTCCTCCGTCACGAAATACTGGTGCTCCATGGAGGCCACGGGATGGTGGACCCCCATCATCGCGCCCACCTCGTTCACCCGATAGCCGCATGCGTTCACCACGATCTCGGCATGGACGGTGCCCTTCGGCGTCTCCACGAGCCACGAATGATCCTTTTGCTGCGTGAGCCCTGTGACCGGCGTATGCCGATGGACCTCGGCGCCGGCCTTCCGCGCCCGCCGCGCCAGCGCCTGGCAAAGCTGGGCGGGGTCGATGTCGCCGTCGCTTGGATCCCAGAGGCCGCCTAGGAGATTTTCCGTCGAGATGAGCGGATGCCGCCGCGCGCATTCCTCCGCGTCGATCACCTCGAAGTCGACCCCCATGCCCCGGGCCATGGAGGCGAAATGCCGATAGCCGTCCATCTGCTCGGGCGTGTTGGCAAGCCGGATGCCGCCATCGCCGTAGTGGTAATTGATGGGGTAGTCTGGATCTGCCGCCAGCTCCCGGTAGAGCGCGATGGAATGGCTTTTCAGGCCCACCATCGTTTGCGTCATCCCGAAATTCGTGACCTGCGCCGCGGAATGCCACGTGGTGCCGGAGGTCAGCTCGTCACGCTCGAGGAGCATGACATCGCTCCAGCCTTCTTGCGTGAGATGGTAGAGCGTCGAACAGCCCGCGATGCCGCCGCCGATGACCACGGCCCTGGCGCTTGATTTCATGGAATGTCTCCCGATCCCTCGGCCCATGTGAGCGGATGGACGCGACCCCGATCAAGCACTTTCTTGCGCTGCCCGCCGCGGCACACCGAGCGGCGCATCGCGGTTGCCAGATGCCCGCGCATCGGATTTTCTGAAACCATGGGCAGCGAGGGCAGGATAGCAGGCGCCACTAGGCGCTCTGGAGGCCGGAGAAATCGCGTGAAGAAGCGCGCCGCGGGCCCGGCCAATCCCGCACCGCCGGGCCAAGTAGGCGGGCAGTATCGCCCTCTCACCGAGGCCGCCATACGCGCCATCTACGACACCGCGCTCAGGCTCCTCTCGGAGGTCGGCATGGGCGAGGTGCCGTTGCGGCTGCAAGCTGACTTCCTGAAGGCCGGGGCGCGCCTCGACCGCCATGACAGGGTGCTTTTGCCCGAAGCCCTCGTGAAGGAGGCCGTCGCCGCTTCCCCGAAGCGCTTCGTGCTCCACGGGCGCGATCCGGCGCGCTCGATCGAGGTCGGGGGCGACCGGGTATTCTTCGGGACAGGCGGCGCCGCCGTCCATACGCTCGATCTCGACACCGGTCTCTACCGGCCCTCCACCCTCGCCGATCTACACGATTTCACGCGCCTGCAAGACGTGCTGGAGAACGTCGCCTGGTTCACCCGCTGCTGCGTGGCAACCGATGTCCCCGATAACTATGATCTCGACGTCAACACCGTCTACGCCCTCGTGCGCAACACGACGAAGCCCGTGGCCACCTCCTTCACCCTCGCCGAGCATATCCCGCCCATCGTGGAGATGCTCGACATCGTGGCGGGCGGGCGCGGGGCCTTTTCCGAGCGGCCTTTCCTCAAGGCTCATATCAGCCCGGTCATTTCGCCCCTGCGGTTTGGGGAAGACGCGGTGGACGTGGCCTATGGCTGCATCGAACACGGCATACCGATGTCCTGCATCACCGCCGCACAATCGGGGGCCACCGCGCCCGCGACCATGGCTGGTTTTCTCGCGCAATCGCTCGCGGAGACGCTCGCCAGCCTCGCGATGGTGCACGTCATTCGACCCGGATTTCCCATGGTCTTCGCCAATTGGCCCTTCGTGATCGACCTGCGAACCGGTGCCTTCGCGGGCGGCGGCGGGGAAACCGCGGTCCTGAATGGTGCCTCGGCACAGATCTCGAACTGGCTCGGACTGGCATCCGGTGTCGCGGCCTCCATGACGGATGCCAAGGCGATCGATGCACAATACGGCGCAGAGAAAGGCATCACGGCCCTCGCCGCTGCGCTCGCCGGGGGAAACCTGATCTATGAGAGCTCCGGCATGACGGCCTCACTTCTGGGCGCGAGTTTCGAAGGCTTCGTGCTCGACAACGAGATGCACAGCTCGATCTTCCGCGCGCTCCGGGGCATCGAGGTGAACGAGGACACGCTCGGCTTCGACGCCATTCGCGAGACGGTGCTCGGCGAAGGGCACTTCCTCGGCCACGCGCAGACCCACGCGGCCATGGAGCGGGATTTCGTCTATCCGAAGCTTGCCGACCGGGATGCGCCCTCGGTCTGGGGAGACGGCGGGGCGCAGCAGGCCTGGGACAGGGCACGGGAGAAGGCGGCCTCGATCCTCGCCACCCATCATCCCGACTACCTCTCGCCGGGCCAGGACGCGGACATCAGGGCACGCTTCAGAATTCTCTGACGCGGCCACCTCAGACGTGGAGCGCGCGTCCCTTCGCGCGGAGGCAGGCTTCCTGAAGGGCCTCCGATTGTGTGGGGTGGGCGTGGATCGTGGCGGCGATGTCATCGAGCCGCGCGCTCATCTCGATGGCGAGCGAGAACGCCGCCGACAGCTCCGAGAGGTGCGCGCCCACGCCCTGGAGACCGACGATCGCCTCATCGCTCTCGCGCCAGACGACGCGGATGAACCCCTCTTCGGCATCGCAGGTCATCGCCCGGCCATTGGCCGCGAGGGGAAAGACGCTTTCCGAGGTGCCTTCGATCTCGCCCGGCAGCGCCCCGCATGCGACGATCTCCGGATCGGTGAAACACACGGCCGGGATGGCGCGCTTGTCCCATGCCACCGCGTGTCCCGCGACATGCTCGGCCACCATCTCTCCCTGCGCCATCGCGCGATGGGCGAGCATCGGGTCTCCTGTCACGTCGCCGATGGCATAGATGCCACGCATCGACGTCTTGCAGTGCTGGTCGATCCGGATGAAAGGCCCGTCCATGGTCAGCGAGAGTTCCTCGAGGCTGATGCCCTTGGTGCGGGGGCGGCGGCCCACCGTCACGAGGACTTTCTCGGCGCTGATGTCGCCCCCGTCTGTCGAAAGCATGCCGTCTGCATGGCCTTCCGCACGGGTCTCAGTGAGAACGGTGACGCCCAACGCCTCCAACCTCTCCGACACCGGGCGGGTCAGGGCCTCGTCATAGCTCGGCAAGATGCGGGCACCCGCCTCCACGACGGTGACCTGCGCGCCGAGCTTGGCGAAGGCCGTGCCGAGCTCGAGGCCGATATAGCCCCCTCCGACGATAGCGAGGCTTGCCGGCACCTCCGTGAGCGAAAGTGCCTCCGTCGAGGAGATCACATCACCCCCGAATGGCAGGGAGGGGAGCGCCACGGGGGCCGAGCCCGTCGCGATGACAATGTGCTCTGCGCGGATCTCGCTTTGCGTTCTGTCTTCGTTGCTCACGCGCACTGTCTTGCCATCAACGAAGCGCGCGCGCCCGGTCAAAGAACGGACACCGGCCTTCCGCAGGAGGCCCGACACCCCGGCATTGAGGCGCACGACGATGCCATCCTTCCACGCCACCGTCTGGCCGAGATCGATCTCCGGCGCGGCCGACTTGATCCCGAGGGGGCTCTGCCCGATGGCGGCGATGCGGTGAAATTCGTCGGCAGCATGGATCAAGGCCTTCGAGGGAATGCAGCCCACGTTGAGGCAGGTGCCGCCCGGCTTGCCTTCATCGACGATGATCGTATCGATCCCGAGCTGGCCCGCGCGGATGGCGCAGACATAGCCACCGGGCCCGGCACCGACGATGAGCAACTTGCATGTCAGATCAGCCATTCAACCCTCCACGAAGAGCATGGCCGGGGTCTCCAGCAGCGATTTGAGCTTTTGGACGAAGACCGCCGCATCCCAACCGTCGATCACGCGATGATCGAAGCTGCACGAGAGGTTCATCATCCTCCGCGGGCGGAACTGCTGGCCGTCCCAGACAGGGCGGATCTGCATCTTGTTGACGCCGACGATGGCCACCTCCGGGTGATTGATGATGGGCGTGGTGGCGATCGCGCCCAGTGGCCCGAGCGAGGTGATGGTGATCGTGCTGTCTTGCAACTCCTCCCGGCCGATGGTGCCCTCTCGGGCCGCAGTCGAGAGCCGCTTCAGCTCGGCGGCATTGTCCCAGAGGCTGCCCGCCTCCGCATGCCGGATCACCGGAACGCTGAGCCCCCCCGGGGTCTGCGTGGCGATGCCGACATGGACGCCGCCGTGGCGATGGATCACCCCCGCCTCATCGTCGTAGCGCGCATTCAGGTCGGGCTGTTCGCGGACGGCCTCCACGATGGCACGCATGAGGAAAGGCAGGAGCGTGAGCTTGGCACGGGTCTCCCCGTGCTTTTCGTTGAGTGCAGCTCGAAGGCTTTCCAGCGCCTCCATCTCGACCTCTTCGACGATGGTGATGTGGGGTATCTGCCGCTTTGCGATCTGCATCTTGTCGGCGATGCGGCGGCGCATGCCGATCACCCGGATCTCTTCGACGCCCGTATTGCGCCCGCGCATGACGCGCCCCTGCTCAATCCCGCCCGTGGCGAGCCATGCGTCGAGATCGGCATGGCTGATGCGCCCGGCGGGCCCAGAGCCGGGCACCTGGCGCAGGTCGATACCCTCCTGCCGGGCGCGCGCCCGCACCGAAGGCGCCGCCAGCGGCTTTGTGCCCGCGGCGCGGGGGGCTTTGGGGGCGGGTGCCTTTGAGGTGCCCGCTGTCGAGGGCGGCGCGGCCTCGCTTTCCGGCACGGGTGCGTCCTCGGGCTCAGGTGTCTCTGGTGCGACGTCGGGGCGGGTCGGCTCCGTACCCGGAGCCTCATTCCCGGCGCCATCGACCTCGATGCGCAGAAGCGTCGCGCCGACGGCGAGGAGCTCTCCGATCTCGCCCCCAAGCTCGGTCACCGTGCCATTCACGGAGCACGGCACCTCGACGGCGGCCTTGTCGGTCATGACCGTGGCGAGGATGTCGTCCTCCTTGACCACGTCCCCGGGCGCCACGTGCCACTCGGTTAATTCGGCCTCGGCGATGCCCTCTCCGATGTCAGGCAGGCGGATCACATGCATGCCCATCGCTTAGTCCTCCATCACTTGCCGGAGGGCCGCGCCGACCCTGTCGGGACCAGGGAAATACTGCCATTCCTGCGCGTGCGGATAAGGCGTATCCCAGCCGGTCACGCGGATAATCGGAGCCTCCAGGCTGTAGAAGCACTCCTCCTGCACGAGGCTCGAAAGCTCTGCCCCGTAGCCACAGGTGCGCGTGGCCTCGTGGACGATGACGCAACGCCCGGTCTTGCGCACCGATGCGGTGATCGTCTCGACATCAAGGGGCAGAAGCGAACGCAGGTCGATCACCTCGGCGTCGATCCCGGTTTCCTCGGCGGCGGCTTCGGCCACGTAGACCATCGTCCCGTAAGCCAGGACGGTGACGTCCGCGCCCGCGCGCGTGATATTGGCCTTGCCGAGCGGGACGATCTCGTGCCCCTCGGGCACCTCGCCGCGCGCATGCTTCTTCCAGGTCGTCAGGGGCCGGTCATGGTGGCCGTCGAAGGGGCCATTGTAGAGCCGCTTCGGCTCCAGAAAGATCACCGGATCCGGATCGTCGATCGCCGCCAGCAGAAGCCCCTTGGCATCCGCAGGGTTCGAGGGCAGCGCCACCTTCAACCCCGACACGTGCGTGAAGATCGCCTCGGGACTCTGGCTATGGGTTTGGCCCCCGAAGATGCCGCCGCCCGTTGGCATCCGGATCACGATGGGGCAGGTGAAATCACCGTTGGAGCGATGGCGCAGACGCGCGGCCTCCGAGACGATCTGGTCAAAGGCGGGGTACACGTAGTCGGCAAACTGGATTTCGATCACGGGTTTGAGGCCGTAGGCCGCCATGCCGATCGCCGTGCCGACGATCCCGCTCTCGTTGATGGGCGCGTCAAAGCAGCGGGATTTCCCGTATTTCTGCTGGAGACCCGCGGTACAGCGGAAGACCCCGCCGAAAAAACCCACATCCTCGCCATAGACCACCACGGACGGGTCCGAGGCCATGGCGACATCATGGGCCTCGCGGATCGCTTCGATCATCGTCATCTGGGGCATGGTCAGTATCCCGCCTGCTGGCGCTGCCGCACGAGATGGGCGGGCATCGTCTTGTAGACCCCTTCGAACATGTCTCGCGGTGAGGGCGCCTTGCCGTCGCCGAGGGTCCCCACGGCCTCGGCCTCCTTCTGCACGGCGATCACCCCGTCCATGATCTCTGCCTCGGCCTGTGTATGACGCTCCTCCGACCAGGCGCCGAGCGTGATAAGGTGCGTCTTGAGGCGCTCGATCGGGTCTCCGAGGGGCCAAGCCGCGGCCTCTTCGCCCGAGCGGTAGGCGGATGGATCGTCAGACGAGGATTGTCCGCCCGCGCGATAGGTGACATGCTCGATCAGGGTCGGACCATGGCCCATGCGCGCGCGTTCGGCTGCCCATTTGGCCACGGCGTGCACAGCGAGGTAATCGTTGCCATCCACGCGGATCGACGCGATCCCGAAGCCGTGGCCCCGCGCGGCGAAGGTCCCCACCCCGCCGCGGGCAATGCCCTGAAAGGTGGAGATGGCCCACTGGTTGTTGACGATGTTGAGCACGACCGGCGCGCGGTAGGTGGACGCAAACACCATTGCGGCGTGGAAATCGCTCTCCGCTGTGGAGCCATCGCCGATCCAGCCAGCGGCGATCTTGGTATCGCCCGAAATGGCCGATGCCATGGCCCAGCCCACCGATTGCACGAACTGCGTGCCGAGGTTGCCGGAGATCGAGAAGAAGCCATGCGCTTTCGATGTGTAGAGGATCGGCAATTGCCGCCCGTGCAGCGGATCGTCGGCATTGGAGTAGATCTGGTTCATCATCGTCAGCATCGGGTAGTCGGCCGCGATGAGAAGCCCCGCCTGCCGGTAGGTGGGGAAGTTCATGTCGCCCGGTTCGAGCGCGCGGGCGAAGGCGCAGCTCACCGCCTCCTCCCCCAGATGCTGCATGTAAAAGCTCGTCTTGCCCTGCCGCTGGGCCGTGAGCATGCGGGCATCAAACGCGCGCAGCGTCATCATGTGGCGCAGACCGTCGCGCAGGGCCTCCGGTGTGAGCGCGCCCGCCCATTCTCCGGTGGCCTTGCCCTCCTTGTTCAAGACCCGGACGATGGAAAACGCCATGTCGCGGATGTCATCGGCGGCGACGTCCACCGGCGGCCGGGGCACCGCCCCCGCCTTGGGGATCTCGAAGTCCGAGAAGTCAGGCGTGTCACCCGGCCTGCAGCCCGGCTCCGGAATGTTGAGCGAGAGGGGCTGCAGGGGCGTGTTCATGCTGTGACCTCACGTCCGTTGATCCGTGTTTCGGCGAGAATGCGCGCGACAAGCCCATCCGCCACCGCGGTCGTCGTGCGCCCCGTGGCTTGTGACATCTCGAGGATTTCCCGAGCGCGCGCAGAGATGTCCTTGAGCCGGGCCCGGCGGTAGCAGTCACCCGCTTTGTGGATTTCACTCGCCACGCTGATGATGCCGCCGGCATTCACGACGTAATCCGGCAGGTAGCTGATCCCCCGCGCGTGGAGCACCTCGGCGATAGAGTCATCGGCCAGTTGGTTGTTCGCCGCGCCACAGATGAGCCGCGCAGACAGCCTCTCCACGCTGTCTCGCGTTAGAACGCCGCCCAGCGCGCAGGGTGCGAAAATGTCCATCTCGGCGTCGAAGACGGCATCCGGGTCGCAGATCTCCGCGTCGAAACGCTCCCGCGCGTCGCGCAGTGCCCCGTGATTGATATCGGAGACAATGAGATGTGCCCCGGCGGCGTGGAGCTTCTGGGCCAGCGCCATGCCCACATGGCCGAGGCCCTGCACGAGGACCCGGCGCCCTGTGAGGTCTGCGGTGCCGAACACCTCCCGCGCGCCCACCTTCTGGCATTGAAAGACCCCCTCGGCGGTAAACGGCGAGGGATCGCCGCTGCCATGGCCACCGATCTCCAGCCCCACGGCGTAGGACGTCTCTTGCGCCACTATGGCAATGTCCGCGGGCGATATGCCCACGTCCTCGGCGGTATAGTATTGCCCTCCGAGGCTTTGGACGGCCCGGCCGAAGGCGCGCAGCAATGCGGGAGACTTGTCCCTCCCTGCGTCGCCGATGATGACCGATTTTCCGCCCCCGAGGCCGAGGCCAGCCAACGCGTTCTTTGCCGTCATGCCCTTGGCGAGGCGGCACACATCCCGCCTCGCCTCCGCGCGGGAGCCATAGGCCCACATGCGGCATCCCCCTGCGGCGGGTCCGCAAACAGTGGAATGCAGACAGATGTAGGCGGCCAGCCCGCTCTCGTCGTCTTGGGCAAAGATCAGGCGCTCGTAGCCAGCGGGCGGGGTCTCTTCAGTGAGGGCGAGGGTCACACTCTGCTCCTTTCGGCACGTGCGCGAGTCCCGACCGAGGATACTGCCAAGCGAGGAGCTAGATAAGTTCGATGTCGTCTGGTATTCGGTCACGTAGTAGCGGAAATCACTACAGAATAGGTAAGTCATAGTGGGATTCACCACAGATAAGATTGACCGCGCCATCATCCGCGCCCTGCAGGAGGATGGCCGTATGGCCCTCGTACAGCTCTCGGAGTGCGTGGGCCTGTCGCCCACGCCCTGCAAACGCCGGTTGGCCCGGCTCGAGGCATCAGGCGTGATCGCGGGCTACACGGCCCGCATCGACCGAAAGGCGGCGGGCTTTCCCATCACCGCGTTCGTCTCCGTGGAGCTCGAGCGGCAGGACGCCGAGAAGGTCGCCGAGTTCCAGCGTCAGGTCGCGCTCTTCGACGAGGTCGTCACCGGCACCCTCATGACGGGCGCCAATGACTTTCTCCTCGAGGTCGCCGTCGAGAGCCTGGAGGAATTCGAGAGCTTCCTGCAGACAAAACTCATGCGCCTGCCCGGGCTGCGCGTCGTGCGCTCGCGGTTCGGGTTGCGCCAGTTCATCAGCCGCGCCCGCATCCCCTGAGGCGCGTCCCTCGACGCGAAGCGCGCAGAGCAGATAATAAGGCAGCGCCTTTCGCGAAATCGCCTCATTTTCCGCAAGGCAATCGCGGATGACACGCCTGACGGGAGAACAGAGCAGCCTCCCTGCGCCGCGGCAATTCTCAATGGCGGCTTAAGATCAGCGTTAAAATTCTCGCGGAGGTTGAGCTAATTCCGCGAAGCTCACCACCTTCTCGTCACAATCAAGCCAGCATTCGGCCCCCTCGCGCCCTTCATTAAGAGGCGTGAGGCTCAACGCTTGTGAGCGCCGGGCTGTTGGAGGCAACGGGTGACTTTTCAGGCTTCGATATCTGAACCAGAGGGCACGAGCGCGGTCGGTGACGAGCTGCCGCCGGGGACCGAGCTCTGCGGCGGGCAGTACGTGATCGAGACGTTCCTCAACGCGGGCGGGTTCGGCGTCACTTACCTCGCGCGGGACAGCCTGGACCGGAAAGTCGTCATCAAGGAGTGCTTCCCCAACGCGATGTGCTGCCGGGTCGGGGCATCGGTTCGACTGCGTTCCAATACCTTCGAGGAAGAGTTCACGCGGGCTGTGGATCTCTTCCAGAAGGAGGCGCGTGCCCTCGCACGGCTGCAACATCCCAGCATCGTCGGGGTTCACGGCATCTTCGAGGCCAATGACACGGCCTACATGGCGCTCGATTTCGTCAACGGCATGGACCTCTTCGAGCTGATGGCGCGCCATCCCGGATACCTGACGCCGGACGTGATCGAGGGCATCGTCTCCACGCTGCTCAACGCGCTGAGCTACGTCCACGAGCACGGCATTCTCCACCGCGATATCTCGCCGGATAATATCCTGCTCGACGCCAACGGCTCGCCCGTGCTCATCGATTTCGGTGCCGCTCGGCAGGGCTCGCGTCAGCACAGCAAGATCGTCTCTCGGGTCTACACCGTGAAGGACGGCTACTCGCCCCACGAGTTCTACTTCGAGGGCAAGGGCCAATCGCAGGCCTCCGATCTCTACGCGCTCGCCGCGACCGTCGTACACTTGATCACCGGGAAGGCACCGCCCAACAGCTCCGTGCGGCTCGGGGCCATCTCCGAGAAAAAGCCCGACCTCTTCCAGCCGCTTTCTGGCCGGATCGAAGGCTACCGGCCGGAGTTCCTCGCCGCCGTGGACCAGTGCATGAGCCTCTTCGCGCGAGATCGCTTGCAAACGGCGGTGGAGTGGCGAGATGCCATATCGGGCACGGGGACGGTCGCACTCGCAGGTAAGCCGCCGCCAGTCACCAATCCCGAGCTGATGCAACGGATTTCGGAGCTCGTCGCGCTGAACAATGAGGCCCTCGCGCGGGAAGCCGAACGCCGCGCCAAGGCTCCTGTCGAAGAAAAGAAGAAGATCGACCCCGAGGAAGAGCGCCGCGCCGCCCAGCGTGCCTACTGGGCCATCCTCAACGAGGACCCCGAGGAGATCGCCGCGGAGGTACGACGCGAACGGGAGGCGATCGAACGCGCGGAAAAAGCGGCGCGGGACGCCGAAGAGAAGGCGCGGCGGGAGGAGGAGCGAAAGCGTCGGGAGGAAGCCGAGCGCCAGCAGAAAGCGCTGACCACACCGGGCGTCGAACGCGCGCGCAAACACCGCGCCTTCCAGACCGCCCCCATGTCCGGAGCTTCATAGGAGAGCGTAATGCAGGGTATCAGGAATCTCATCGCGCGCCGCCGCCCCACCGCGTCAGGGGGCGAGGAGGCCGCCCTGCCGGACACGAGGGAGCGCGCGGCAGTTCGCGAAGACGCGGGTTTAGGCGAGGGTCCCACGCGGGCCGAACTACGCCCCCAAACCGTGGAGCCGCCGAAACCGGCGGACATGCAGGCCAATTCCCTCTTTGAGAAAGCCGATTTCCTCGCACGGGCCATCGACGCGCGGGACCACATCCCCTCCTCGGAGATCCCGGTGCAGCAGGGCTACAAGGTGCTTTCGAGTCGGCGCATCACGCGTCCGGCGACCGAAAGCGCGCCGGAGGAAAGGCCAGTGTCGCAGCCCGTGCGTGCGCGCAAGATCTGGGATGTGGACCCACCGGCGCCGCAGGACCCCCAGCCAGAATCCTCTACGGGAAAACTCCAGTCCCGGCGAACATCAATGGCGCCGACCAACGCAGCAGCACAAGATCTGCCCCCGGCGCCGCCTACCTCGAAGCGACCGCAATCGAGCCGCGCCAAGACCCGGCTCCTCGGGTTCCACGCCGGTGAACCGGCCAAGGACATCTTCGCCGGCGACGCAGCCCCGGGAGCGGCGGGCACCGGATCGTTTCCCATCGGCTGGCTTGTCCTCGTCGACGGTCCCGGGCGAGGCGCGTCCTTCACGCTCCATGCCGGGCTCTCGACGGTGGGCCGGGATCCAGATCAGACGATCTCACTCGATTTCGGCGACGCGGCCATCTCGCGGAGCCAGCACATCGCCATCGCCTATGACAGCGAAGAGAACCGCACCTTCATCGGCCATGGCGGCAAGCAGAACATCGTGAGGCTCAACGGCAAGCCGCTGCTCACGACCGAGGCGCTCGGCGATCGGGACGAGATCAAGATCGGCAAGTCGACGCTTCGCTTCATCGCGCTCTGCGATGCGTCGTTCTCGTGGGATGAACAGACGGGGGATGCAGATGAGTGAGCTCTCGGCGCGGATCGCGAAGGCCCAGCATATCGGCGACCGCCCTCGCCAGGAGGATGCGGTCGCCTTCCACGTCGCGGAGGGCGGCGAGCCGACCCTCGCCGTGCTCTCGGACGGCATGGGAGGCCACGCCGACGGGGATCTTGCCAGCCGGATCATCACGGGTGAGGTCTTCGGCGAGCTCTACCTCGCCGCCGCGCGCCCGAAGGCCTTTGCACGGAGCAGTGGCATCATCTTCGACGCGGCGCTCAACGCGGCCAACCAGCGGCTGAAAGAGAGCATCGAGGAAAGCCTCATCTCCAAGGAGACAGGTGGCACGCTCATCTGCACGAGTGTTCACAACGGGGAGCTGCGCTGGCTCTCGGTGGGCGACAGCATGCTCTATCTCTTCCGCGAGGGGCAGCTGCGCCTTCTCAACGACATCCACTCGCTCGGCGCGCAGCTCGACAGGATGGCCGCCGCTGACGAATTGCCCGCCGAGGACGCCAAGGACCACCCGGACCGCAACTGCCTGACGTCTGCCGTCACCGGAGGACCGATCCCGAAGGTGGACTGCCCCGATCAAGCGCTCGCGCTCGAGGCGGGCGACGTCATTCTGCTGGCCAGCGATGGGATCGAGGCGCTGAAACAGCGGCGGCTGGAAAAACTCATCGCACAGCTCAGGGAGGCGGGCGCAGACCTGGCCGCGGGCGTGATCGAGGCCATCAAGACGACGGGCGCCGAAGACCAGGACAACACGTCCGTCATCGCCATCGAGATCTCTGGCCCCGAGGAGAGCCCGGCGCCCGAAGTCGCCCCGCACGCCTCGCCGCTCGCAAGCTATTGGCCGCGCTGGGGACGAGACCGGGGCGCGCGCGCATGACCGGCCCAGCGATGCAGGATATGCACGGTCTCGGGGGATTGAAGGTGCTGGCCAGCGCTGACGGCTTGCCCAGCGGAGCCCGTCGCAGCTGCCAGGAGCTCGCCGAAAAATTCGATGCTCCGTTGCGGATCGGCATCTTAGGGCTGAACGGCTCCGGAAAGAAGCGCATTCTCAACGCGCTGCTCGGCGCGTGCGTGGCGATGGAAAACGCGTCGCTGCCTACCCTCGAAGTGCAGCCGGGCCGTGAGGAAAAAACGACGGCCATGCTGGCAGATGGCGCAACGCTCGAGATGCCGGGCTTCCCGGATGAGGAATTGCTTGCGCTCGAGCCCATGTTTCTCTCCGTGACGAGTCCGGACTGTCACGACCTTCGGCAATCCTTTCTTCTCACGGTCTGCGACGACACGTTCGAGGATCTGTCCGCAGGCCTCTCGTGGGCTGCGACGCGCATCGATCTCGCAATCTGGTGCACGGAGCATTGGACGCGGCTCGAGCGCCGCGTCTACGCGCAGGTTCCGGACCATTTGAAGGACCACGCGATCTTCTGCCTCGCTTCGCCTTTCGCGGCTGACGTGGCGGTGCCCGAGGGCTTTGACACCGCGTTTCGGATGGACCCGTCCGACGACGCGGCCAGCTCATGCGCGGCCCTCGCCGATCATGTGCGCGCCGTCATCGAAGAGGCCCGGCGCGCCGACATCCTGGCGGCGGAGGCCTTGCTTCATCGCTACGGGGGCTTTCTCGCGGAAGAGCCGGCCCCCGCTCCCGCCGCCCCCGACACGCGCCCGGCCCCGCGCGAGGTGGACGAGGCGGCCGTGGCGCAACTCACCTTTCTCTTTCGCCATCTGCGCGGCTCCGCCGAAAGCCTGCGCGCCACCGGAGGAAGCTGCGCCCATACCCTCGGCGCGCTTGAAAAGGTGTTCGAGGAGCTCGCGGACCAAGCGATGGATCTGCATGCCTTTGGCGAGACATGGCCCGAGGTCGACGAGGCCATTTCCGAGGCACGCGATCTCTGCGTCCTGCTGAAGATGGAAGGCGGGGACGACCAGGCCGAGGACGCAGCCCGCATGCTGTTGCAACTCAGATGGGACATGGAAGCAAGGCTGGCGGCCTGACGGCCCCGGTCGCCCGCCACCCAGAGGAACCGAGATGATGCTTGCCGAAGACCACACCCCCGAAGACGCCTTCGAGACGAGGCGCGCCTATTCCGCCTTCGGCGGGCTTCTCCCCGTGGCCGAAAAGCTGCGGGCGCTGGAACAGGAGGCAGAGAGCCTCATGTCCGCGCCCCATCCGGCCCTCGCGCGGAAGGCGCGCAAGCTCCGCGACCTGATCCACGACTTCGAGCCGGGCGTGACCTTCATCGGGCAGGTCAAAGCGGGCAAGACCACGCTCGTAAACGCGATGACGGGCTGGCCCGGGCTATTGCCCGCAGACGTGAACCCGTGGACCTCCGTCGTGACCTCTGTGCATCTCACGCCACCGCAGTGGAAGGGCTTCAACCACGCCGCCTTCCGCTTCTTCTCCAACGAGGAATGGGACAACCTCATTCACCATGGCGGGCGCCTCGGCGAGATAGCCAGCCGCGCGGGGGCCGCGGACGAAGTCTCCAAGGTGCGGGAACAGCTCGACACGCTGCGCGAAAAATCCCGCCAGCGCCTCGGACGGCGCTTCGAGATGCTGCTGGGCCAGACCCATACCTACGACACGCTGACCGCGGATCTCGTGAAGCGCTACGTGTCCCTCGGCGACAACTTCTGGGAAGACGCAGGCGCCCGGCGTCTCGACGGACAGTTCGCAGACATCACGAAATCCGCGGACCTGTGGTTCCCCGGTCCGGACCTGCCGCTCGGCCTGTGCATTCAGGACACGCCCGGCGTGAACGACACGTTCATGATCCGCGAGCAAATCACGCTGCGCGGGCTGCGGGGCTCGAAGCTCTGCGTCATGGTCCTGTCGGCCCAGCAGGCGCTTTCTTCCGTGGATCTCGGGCTGATCCGGCTCATCTCGAACATCAAGTCGCGGGACGTGGTGATCTTCGTGAACAGAATCGACGAGCTCGAGAACCCGGCGCGCGACGTCCCGAAAATCCGGGAGAGCATTCTCGCGACGCTGGCGCAATTCAACGGCCCCGAGGATGCCGGCATCGTTTTCGGCAGTGCCTACTGGGCGGAGCACATGGTCGCCGGCACGATGGACGCCCTCGGCGTGGACAGCTCGCAAAGCCTCCTCAACTGGGCGGAAAACCAGATCGACGATGACCTCGCCAAGGCACCGCTGGAAGAGCTGATCTGGCGTCTTTCGGGGGCCCCTGCCCTCGGGCGCGCAATCTCCAATCGGATCGCGGGCGGTGCGGCCAAGGTCCTCGTCGAAAAGGTTCAGGCCGAGCTGATGAACCTGAAGGCCGCGGCGCGTCGGCGGCCCCTCGCCCCGGTTCGCACAGGCGCGGGTCACACGACCCTCGCCGTCAGCGGCGATGCCACCGCCGCCTTCGCGGAAATTGAGCGCAGGTGCGCGGAAAACCTCTCCGTACGCCTCGCCGCCGTCACGGCCGCCTTCGATGACCGGACCCGGAAGTCCTACGGAACATTCCTTGATCGAGCTACGGCAGAGCTCCTCAAGCACCTTGCGAAGCACGGCGACGGCGAGGTCTGGTCCTACGATCCCTCCGGTCTGCGCATGCTGCTGCGTACGGCCTACAAGGTTTTCGTTGCGGCCGCGGCGAAAGCGGCCAAGGACGAGCTCGATATTGCCGCCCAGGAAATCTCGGCTCTCTTGCAGGAGAGCGGCAGCGCCGATGACAGCGTTGCTCAAGTGTTCGCGCCTCCCGTCCCCCCTGCCGAGGCGCCGGTGACGCTCGCGCAGACAATTGCACTGGATCTCAAGGGCAGCTGGTGGACGCGCTTCTGGCGCAAGCGGCGCGGCTACGAGGCTTTCGCCGATGATTTCGCAAAGCTCATCGAGGAAGAGACGGCCAACATGCTCCTGAGCCTGCGCGAAGACTGCGTGGACGCCTATGCCGAAACGCTCCGCCGGGCCCTCGCGGAATTCCTCGCCGACCAGCGCGATATCTTCGGCAGCGCTGCCTTGAGCTAAGCACCGGGCCCTCGAACATAGCACTGCTTTTGAAAATGGGATGATGAACATGACCATTCAGTCAAACGACTTTCCCCGCCCCGCCAAGCCTCGCATCGCCTTGATGGGAGAGTTCAGCGCGGGGAAGAGCACGCTCGCCAACCTGCTCCTCGAGCAGGAGCACTCCCCCGTTCAGGTCACGGCCACGCAGCTGCCGCCGGTCTGGTACAGCTTCGGGGATAGCCCGCCGCAGCAGGTGACACTGGAAGGCGCGCGCCAACCCGTCCAGAAGCCGCATTGGCGCGATGTGTGTCTCGGGGAGGCGCAGCTCATCGAAGTCCAGCTCGAGGCCGACGTCCTCGAGGCAGCCGACCTCATCGATGTGCCCGGCACCTGCGACCCCAACCTGCCCGCCCAATATTGGGAGACGCTGATCACCCAGGTCGATCTCGTGATCTGGTGCACGCCCGCACATCAGGCCTGGCGACAGTCAGAGGCCGCGCTGTGGGAGACGGTGCCAGAGGAGCTGAGGGAGCGGAGCCTCCTGCTCATCACGCGGATCGACAAGATCCTGTCCGAAGACGACCGCAGTCGCATCCTCCGGCGCGCGACGAACGAGGCGGGGCATCTCTTTGCCCAAGTGAGCGCGGCCTCGCTGACGGAGGCCCTTGCAGCCCCCCACGACGAGACCGCACTGGAGCGCAGCGGCGTGGCGGATATGGTCCGTTTTCTCATCCAGATGCTCGAGCGTGTGGGAGATACCTCTCGAGGGCCCTTCGTGCCCCATGTCGAGGCAGGCGCGGCACCGCCGCCCCTCGCGGAGGTCACGCCCGTCCCAACACCGCCCACCGCGGTGCCGCCCGGCCTCATCGTCCCGCGGCGCATCGTGCGCAAGAACCGGCAGTTGGCGGCGCGCCCCACGGCCTGAGGCAGGTCTGCGTTAGATCAATGTTAATCCGCGGGCGCGATACGGTGCGAAAGGAGATCTCCGCCCGTGTCGCTGCCTGCCCTGTCCCGACTGCGCGAAAGCCTTGCGGGATGCGAGGTCGCGCTTCTGATCGATCTGCCCACGCGGACCTGCCTGCTCTCGGCGGGCGCGCTACAGACCAATCAGGACGGGCTCGAGCGGCTCTGCACCGAAGGCGCCTACTTTCTCCAGCTTGAGGGCGCCACGGGCTTTGGCGCCTGCATCCTATCCGGGCCGCTCGGGATCAAGGTCTTTGCGCGCGCCGCCGCGGATCAGCCGGAGGCGCTTTGCCTCCTCTTCGGGCCACACCCCCTGCCGGAGGACCTGGACGCGCGGGTGCGCAGCTTTCTGAGGGACGAGAGCTTCGCGGGCCGGCATGTCTAGCTTGCCCCCGCCCCCTCAGCTCGCGGCCCTCCTTGCGCGCGCCGCCGCTGCCGGTGTCCCGACCGTGCGGCAGGCGCCCTGTGCCCATCCAGACGACGGCGCGCGCTTTTTTGCGGAGACCGTCCGCGGCACCATCCTGCCGCGCACCCTCTCGTTCTTCTGCGACGGCCTGCTACGGGTCCGGGCGAATGCCAAGGGCGGTGCGCTTTTGTCCGTCGGCGAGGCGGCGGCCGGAGCCAGTATGCGACCCCTGCGCCCGGAAGACCTCGAGAGCCTGTCAGGGCTCCTCAGGCGCGCCTTTGGGGAGGGCGGGGTCGTGTCGGTCACCGCGGCCCCCACGAGCATCCGGCCGAGCACGTCGCAGGTGGGTATCCCGGGCGATGTCCTTCTTGCGGCCTTCGGCCAGGCGCAGCCGCCGCTCGCCGTCGCAGACCGCCTAAGCGTTTTGATCGAGGCCGCCCGGGACGTGACGCTCGCGATCCTTCGAGGCGACGGGGGAGAGGAGATCCTTGATGCGAGCTTTGAGTCCGTTCATCAGGCCCGCGGCGTGGTGGCGGAGCTCTTCGAGGCGTTCAGTGCTCCCGATTTCCCCATGGACGCCGAGCACCTTCTCGCGATCTATCCGGACACCCTCCCCGATTTTGTCGCGTGTTTTCATCGGAACGATGCCGATCTCACAGCCCTCGTCATCCACCGGGATGCCACGGAGGAGGTGATGGAATTCTGGGCTTCCCTTGCCGGGTGATAGCCCAGCCCGCATGCCTCTCGCCCCGCCCCCGCCGGGGGTCAGTCCGCCTTTGACGCGAGGGCCCGCGCCTTCTTCGACGTGAAGCGGTTCATGGGCAAGGAGAGCACCACGCGCCCTTTGGTATCTGGCTCCGGCAGGCGCCCTCCGCGAATATTGACCTGCAGCGCAAGCAGCATCCGGTCCGGCAGGGGCAAGGTTGCATCCCGCGCGTCCCGGGTCGCGATGAAATCCGCGCGGCTCACGCCCTCCCGGACATGGATGTTTCCCGCTTTCTGCTCGGCGACCGTTGCCATGCAAGCCGCATCGCGGCCATCCTTGCAGTAGTCATGACCGATGAAGACGCGCGTCTCATCCGGGAGGGCAAGGATCGCCCGGATGCTGTCCCAGAGCTCCGCCGATGAACCGCCGGGGAAATCGCAGCGCGCGGTGCCGCTATCCGGCACCATGAGCGTGTCATGGGCAAAGATCGCGTCGCCGATTCTATAGCTCACCGAGGCCAGAGTGTGTCCCGTCGAGAGCGACACTTCCACGCGGCAGGCGCCGAGCTCGAAGCTGTCACCGGGCTCGAAGAGCCGATCCCAATACTCGGCGCGTCCGGCCATGGTGTCATCGGCATAGAAATCCGACCAGATCTCTTGCACGCGGAGCACGCGCGCACCGATCGCCTGTTTTGGCGCGCCGCCCAGGGTCTCCTTGATGTAGTGGGCTGCGGACAGATGATCCGCGTGCGGATGCGTATCGAGCACCCAGGCGACCTCGAGGCCTTCTTGCCTCGTGTATTCAAGCATCTCGTCGGCACTGTAGGTCCAGGTCGCGCCCGCAGCAGGATCGAAGTCGAGCACCGGGTCGATGATGGCAGCCTTCCGGGTCTCGGGACACCAGGCGACGTACTGCCAGGAGCCCGTGACCTCTTCGTAGAAGGCAGCGACGTTTGGGCTGCCCTGGCGTGCTACTGCGGGAAAGAACTGCATGACATGGCCTCCCTCACGACGCACCGCGCGGCATCCGTAGCACCGCGACGCGACCTCTTGATCTTGCCTCGCAAGGTCCCCGGGAACGGCTGGACAGTAAAGCGGAAATCACGCCTGCCCCTCGACGGTGCATACCGCGTCTTCGCAAGACCCAGCCCGCCCGTGGGGCGATCATGCGCTGCCAGGGCCTGGGCGGGGACAGCCCGGAGCCGGCTAGTTTCCGGGGGGCGTCGTGGCCGCGGCGGCAAGCTCGGCGATGGCCGCGTTGAAGCCCTCCACGAAGTCTCCTCCCTGAGGTGCATGTGCCATGGGCTCGAAGACCACGCTGGTCAGGCCCAGCGCATCGGTCGCCGCCATGGCACCGTCCGGTGGCGCCGCTTCCCAGATGAGGACCCTCGCGCCCGTCTCGGTCATGAGTGCCTCGAGCTCGGCCATCTCGTCAGCGGTGGGGGCCACACCCGCCTCCCATTCCAGCGACGTGATCGAGAGCCCGTAGCGCGCCGCGAGATACTGATAGCGCGGATGCGTGGCGATCATCGGCGTCTCCGAGACCGTAGCGAGCCCCGCTTGCGCGGCGTTGTCGAGCGCCTCGAGATCGGCCTCAAGCGCAGCGAGATTTGCAAAGACCTCGTCCGCAGGCGCGAGGTCACGCGCGGCAAGCGCCCCGGCAATGGCGCCGGCCTGTGCGCCCGCAAGCGTCGGGTCGAGCCACGTGTAGGAGGCCAGCCCTTCATGGGAGTGCTCTCCCCCGTCGCCGTGGCTGTGGGTGATGCTCTCGGTGACGATAAATCGATCTTCGATCGCCCGCGACGTGTTGAACACGCGCGAACGCGGCAGTGACACGCGGTCGATCCACGTGGCGAAGCCCGCCCCGTTGAGCAGGATCAGGTCAGCCGACTGGATGCCGCTGATATCGGATATGGAGGGGCGCCAGAAGGACGGATCGGTGCCCTCGGGCACCGGAAAGATGACGTCCACATCCTCGCCGCCGAGCCGCTCCGCGAAGTATTGGAGCGCGTGGTTCACAGCGACAACCCGAGGACGCTCCTCGGCGAGCGCGCCGTGGCTCAGGACCGCGAGCAAAAGGCCCGCAACAACGGCGCGGGGCCATAGGACGAAGCTTAACTTCCGCATTTGCGCGCGATGTCCTCTGGGGTGACGATCCAGTAGTTATCGTGCCCGCCGGTATCGACCTCGATGAGGAGGCCGCCCGCGTGATCCACATCCGCCAGGGGGACGCTCGCGGTCCCGTCGCTCTGGAGCTCGAGCGTCGTCTGAAGCTCGTTGTCGCCGTCGAGCACGCGCACGTCCCCGGCTTGCGCCACGCGGCCATTGGAGAATTTCGCCTCCACGGTCACGACCTCGCAATCCACCGAGGCAAAGACGACGAGCTGGTGAGCCGCCGCACCGGAGGGTGCGGCGGCAGCCAGCGCGAGGGGCGCCAGCGCGCGGATCACTGTCCGGTCCACTCTTCGAAATGGACCCAGATCACGGCGCCGAGTTCCACGGCCTTTTCCTCGCCGGAGCTCGCCTCGGTGAGCGTGTAATCGGCAGTGTTAAGCGCGGCAAAGCCCCACCAGCCATCGGTCGGCGGTGCGTAGGTGAAGACGCCGTCGGCGTCGGCCTTGACGGTCTGCGTGATCATCAGCTCGTCGGGCACAGTGGCACCGAGCCCTTCATTGTAGAATTCCACCTCGACCTCGGCATAGGGAACTGCTTCGCCGTCGAGCTTCACGATGCCTTGGAACACGTTGTGCTCCCAAAGCCCGAACGGCTTCGAAAGGGGGACGATCTCGGTCTTGAGCCCGAGTTCTGTATCCCAGCCCTCGTCATCGCCGAAGGCTGTCACGTAGGTCTTCGTGTAGTGAATGATGAAAGCATCCTCCGCAGGCTCCCAATAGGGCTGCGGCTCCATGGCGAAGATGTAGGTACCGGGCCGCTCCAGACCGAAGTCGAGCGTGTAGCCCTGCTCTTCCATCACCGTCGCATCCGCGAGCCCACCGAGAAGGTCGGTCGTCTCGCCCTCATGGGTCACCGAAAACGACACGGGACGCTCAAGCATCATGCCATCGAGCTCGAACGGATGCGAGAACGACATCGTCAGCGCCACGCTGCGCCCGTCCTCCTGGCTCACCATCGGATCGTCGGGAATGATCATCCCGTAATGCGCGACGGCAGGAGCCGCGCCGATGAGCGTGGCGAGCGATGCAGAAAGAAGATGACGTTTCATGTTTACCCCAGTTGATTGTGCACGTGTGTCTAGGCGCCGAGCGCCAGAAGCCAACCGACCCAAGCCTCCGCGTTGCGCGAGACGGCCATGGCGCCCAGCGTAGCCAAGCCGCCCGACAATAAAAGTAAAGTTAGCGTTTCGGCCGACAACAGCCGCAAAACCATCCCTCTTCGGGCCCCGAGCTTCACCGCCGTGGCGATTTCGCGGGCACGGAGGCGGTAGCTGAGGAAGACCGCGAGGCCAATCGCGGCCAAGGCCGCCACGGCGATGATCGCCGTCACCACGTCGAGCAGCGTCTTGATTCGGAAGATGCGGTCCACGAGGCTCTGGATGACGTCCCTCGGCTCGATGAGCTGCGTGGGCAGCGCGCCATCGAGATATCGGCCCTTGAGGATCGTCCCCGCGCGGGTGTCGTTGGGCACGACAATCACCGCAGAGGCCGGGAAGTCATCCTGACTTCCGTGAAAGTGGAAGCTCTCGATATTGTCCGGCGTGATGCGCTGGTATTGGACGACTGCCGCGTTGGCGAGAGCGCCGGTGCCCGCGGCGATGTCTGCTGCAGTGACGACGTCTTCGTGCCCGTGGCCGATGCCCTGGATGACCCAAGCCGTCTTGATGTCGACGAAGATCGCGCTGTCATCGGGCGTGTTCGTGCGCGCAAGCACGCCGACAATCGGCATCTCGAGCGGGTAGACCCCGTCGAGATCGAAGAGGTTCTCGGGGGCCGAGACCAGCGTATCGCCCGCCGCCGCGTCGAGCTCCCGGGCCACATCGGCGCCAATGACGGCATCGCCCAGGATCGAGAGGCCGCGACCGCTCCCCAGTGTGAGATCCCGAAAATCGAAATAGTCTAGGGTGGTGCCGACGATCCGGAAGCCGCCGGAGGAAAAGGCGGTATGGACGGGAATGGGCGTGGCGAGGCCACTCTCCCAGACGGTCTCGACCTCCCGCATGGGCACGGGCTCAGGCCGTTCCTCGGAGAAGTAGAGCGCGGCCATCGTCAGATCGAGCTGCGAGCCCCGCGCTCCGAGGAGGAGCGGCGTGGCCTCCCCCCGCGCCAGCAGCGCGCGCTCGCTCGTGGACAGGAGGGTCTGCGTGGCCACCGGCACGAACATGATCAGCGCGGCGACGAGGACGAGCACGAGGCTGCGCGCCCAGTGATATCGCAGGTAGGCAAAAGCGAGGAAGAGCGCGTTCATGCGGCGGCCTCTTCCCTGAACTCGGCGAAATCAAGCACCCTCTCGAAGCGCGGCAGAAGCTCGTGATCATGGGTCACCGCGAGGACAGCCGCGCCCGCCTCCTCCGCTTGCTCAAAGAGCAGGTCGAGAATGCGCGCCTTGCTCGCGGGGTCGAGGTTGCCGGTGGCCTCATCGGAGAGGATGAGCCGCGGCTGCGCCACGAGCGCCCGGCAAATCGCCACGCGCTGCTGCTCCCCTTGGCTCAGCGCGGTCGGATGACGGTCAAGCTTGTCCCCGATCCCGCACGCGACGGCCAGCGCCTCGGCCCGCGCGCGGGCCTCCCCATCGAGGGTGAGCGCCGGCGTGATGCGAAACGGGTAGAGAATATTCTGCCGCGCCGAGAGGTAATCGAGAAGCGCGAAGTCCTGAAAGACAAAGCCGATCTTGCTCGCACGGAACTGCCTGCGGCCGGTCTCGGACAGCGCGCTGACCTCCGTTCCCGCCACTTGGATGCGGCCTGCCTCGGGCGTGAGAATGCCTGCGACGAGGTTGAGAAGCGTGGTCTTCCCGCTCCCGCTCGGGCCCACCACGGCCAGCCTTTCACCCGCGGCAAGGGAGAAGGACGGCACGCGGAGGCGGAACCCTCCGCCCGCATAGCCGAATGCGAGATCCTCGATCTCGATCATCAATTGGTCTCGGGCGCGAGGAAGGTCTCTCCCGCGGCATCACGATCCACGTCTAGGAGCTCGAAATCCGTGATCCGCCACGCCCCGTCCACCGGGGCCACGGTGAGATCGGCGCTGTAGGTATTGCCGCGAACATGAAGGTGCTCGGCATGGCCCACGGTCCCGATGACCTGCCATGAGGCATCGATCTCCAGCGCCGCGCTGGCGCGCGACACTTGCGTGTTCAAAAGCTTGATCTCGTGGATGGTCTGGTCCGCCTCATCGAGCCCGCCACCTGCCATGGCACCCACCCGCTCGAGGTAGAGATACTCGAGCGCGTCACCGTGGGTGACATCGGCGAGGGTGTCGTAGATCGCGTCTTCCTGTGTTTCGCCAAAGGCCTCGTAGACGACGAGGAGAAGCGCCGGTGTCAGCCGCCAGAATTCGTTCTGCGCCTCTGCGATGGTGAGCGGCTCTATTCCGGGCGCGGCGAAGGTGTCGGTCTCCGAGACAGCGCCACGACCAGGCCATAGTAGGGCTGCGGCCACCGCCACCGCGGCACCGCAAAGCAAGACTGCAACTGTCGCGATGCGTGCCATTTACCTGCGCCCGTCCCTGTCAAGAGGATCGGCGCGGAGCCTCTCCGACTTCAGGGGCGAGTGCAAGCAGATGCCGCTCTACATCTTGGTGATCGGCCGCGGGCGCTCGCTGACCTCGCCTCGGGGCGGGATCACTCCGCCGCATGCAGGAGCGAGGGCGAGAGATCCGAGGCGATTGGCTCGGCTGCCGCACGCACTTTGCGAGGAGAGACGAGCCGGAACGCCGCGGGCGTGAAGTAAAAGCTGACCACCATCGAGAGCAGGACGCCCCCCGCCACGGCCATGGCGAAGGGCGGCCAGAACCCGCCACCGGCGAGGATAAGCGGCAGGAAGCCTCCAACCGTCGTGATCGTGGTCGACACGATGTGTCGCGAGGAGTTCATCACAACCTCGACCATCGCGCCGAGCTCACCGGCGGCGGCATTCTCGTCTTGTTGCAAGGCCGTCATGATGATCAGCGCCGCGTTGATGCTGACGCCAATGGAGCCGATGAGGCCGATAATCGCGTTGATCCCGAACGGGTAGTCAAAGATCGCCAAGGCCAGCATCGAAAGTCCGGCCGACAGCCCGCTCACGACAAGCGCGATGGCCGCGAGGCGGAAGGAGCCGAAGGTGAGCACGATGACGGCGATCGACAGTGTCACGATGAGGCCGAGCGGCGCGAGGAGATTGTTTAGGGTGGAAGACCGCGCGTCGCTGTCTCCCCCGATTTCGAGCCTGTAGCCCGGCGGCAGCGCGTAGCCTTCCGCCGCAATGGTGGCCCTGATCTCGGACAAGGCCTCTTCCGGCAGAATACCGCGAAGGAGAAACGCCTGCACGGTGTTTGCGCGCTCGCCGTTCCGTCGCGTGATGGTCCCTTCGCCCGGCACGAGCGAGATGTCTGCAATCGACGAGAGGGGGACGGCGGGATGCGCACCGGTGGCGGCGGTGATCCCCGCCCCGCTCGGCAGGATCGCCATGTCCCGGATGGCCGCCGGATCCGCGCGGAGCGCATCCCCGAGGCGAACACGGACAGGCAGATCCTCAGTTCCTTCCACGAGGGAGCCTCCTGTCATGCCGGCGAGAGCGCCCTCCATCTGTCGCGCGACATCGCTGAGGCTGAGCCCGAGGCGGCGCGCCTCGGCCTCGTCGACGTCGATGGCGAGCTTGGGTGCGCCCTCGGTGATGGAAGCGCGGGCCAGCGTAACCGCCGCTTCACCCGTGACCAGCCGGCGCAGGGCCGCACCCTCCGCGCGGAGCACGTCGATGTCGGGGCCGACGATGCGCAACTCCACAGGAGCGTTGACCGGTGGGCCCTGCACCAGGCCGCGCACAAGCACCTGCGCCTCCGTCGCGCGAGCCGGAAGCTCGCGCTGCAGCCGGGGGACGACATCCTCCGTCGCAGCAGGCGACGCCGTTCGCACGAGGGCCTGAGCATAGCCCGGGGCCGCGTCGCGCCCGCCGGTGATGTTGTAATAGAAAGCAGGTGCGGAGGTGCCCAGCGTCCATGTCACGCTTTCGATCTCGGGCTCGGCGCGCAGCACCGCGTCGAGCCGGGCCACGACCTCGCTGGTGCGGGCAAGGGCCGTGCCCGGCGGCAGGTCCACTTCGATGTGAAACTGGTCGCGATCCACCCCGGGGAAGAACTGCGCGGTCAGGAGCGGGAGGCTGGCAAAGCCGAGAACGGGAAGGACGAGGGCAACGGCGATGGAGCGCACCGGGTTCCGGACCGACCAAGCCAGGCTCCAGCGGAACGCGCTCCCGACCCAGCCCGAGGGGATCCCGCCGGAAAGACCCCCGGCCTCACGGTCGGGCAAGATCCAGCCAGCAAGCGCGGGGGTGATGGTGATCGCCACGACAAACGACCATGCCAGCATGATCACCACGGCGAGCGCGATGGAGCCCACGAAGTCGCCCGCGGGTCCGGGCAGGAGGATCATGGGCGTGAAGCTGAGCGCCGTCGTCGCCGTCGAGGCGAAGAGGGGCATCGTCAATCGGTTCACGGAAGCCCCCACTGCGGCCATCCGGGAGGTGCCCGCCCGGATCCTGCGCGCGATCTCATCGGTCATGACAATACCGGCATCCACGAGGAGCCCGAGGGCCACGATGAGGCCGGTCACGCTCATCTGGTGAATAGGCAGCGCGATGGCATTCATCGTGGCCACGCTCGCGAGCGTCACGATGGGCAGGATGATCGCCACGATCAAAGCCGCCCGCAGGCCGAGCGTGATCAGGAGCACCCCGACGACGAGCGCGACCCCGATCGCCATGTTGTTGCCGACCTCGGCGAGGCGATCAAACGTGTAGGTGGATTGATCAAAGACGAGGGAGGCCGTCATTCCCCCGGGGAGCCGCCCTGCGAAGTCCGCGAGCTCGGCGCGAATGTCGCTGGCCCAGAGATCGACCTGCAGACCGTCTTCGAGCTTGGCCGCGACGAGGATCGCGGGACGCCCGTCCTGCAAGGCGACCTCGGCGGCGGGCTGGCTCGGCCCACGGTCGATGCGCGCGATGTCGCCCAGGCGCAGGGCGGTCCCCAGAGCCCCTTCGCGCAGCACGATATCGCGCAGCCGGGCGAGCGTCTCGATCTCGCCGGACACTTCGACGACGATTTCGTCGGCAGGGCCGGTGACTTCCCCGGCACGCACCTTTGCGTCGGCCTGCGCGATGGCCGCGGCGACCTGATCCGCCGTGAGCCCGAGCGCCGCCGCGCGGGGCGCGTCGAGCGTCACGGTGATCTCTTCGTCGGGCAGCCCGAAGAGATCGACGATCTTGGTGCCCGGCACGTTGCGTAGGGCATCGGCCAAAGCTTCGCCGTAGCGCCCGGTGAGGGTCAGCGGGACATTCGCATGGGTCGGCGTCAGGGCGATAATCGCCCCGTAGGCCCCTGCCCCGTCGGTATTGAGCTCCGGCTCGGCGACCCCGGCTGGAAAGTTCTGGGAAGCGTCACTCAGGGCGTCTCGGATCTCGGACCAGACCTGCTCGATCCGCGCGTCCGCGATGGTCTCGATCAAGTCGATCTGCACGATCGAGACCCCGGTCGACGATGTCGACTGTATGACATCGACCTCGGCAATCTCGCGCAGGGCTTCCTCAATCTCGGCCGTCACCAGCGCCTCCACCCGCGCGGGCTCCGCCCCGGGATAGGCCGTGGTGACGCTGGCAAAGAGGTTGGTGATCGTGGGATCTTCCTGTCGCCCGATGGACAGGAGCGACGAGACGCCCGCCGCGAGGATCACCATGAGAAGCAGCGCGACGACACGCGGCTGCCGCCAAGTGAGGGTCGTGAGCTCCCCGCTCATGACGACATGTCCGGCGCGATGCGCACGCGCTCGCCCGGCACCACGCGGTGGGTGCCCGCGGGCAGGACGAGCGTTCCGTCGGTAAAGCTGCCGCGGATGAAGGCGCGGTCGGCATCGAGATGAAGGATTTCAGCCGCCTCCGTGCCGATCACCGGTGTCTCGCCCTGCGCCACGGTCAGGAGCTGCCATGTCCCGCGGGGACCTTGGCGCAGGGCCGAAACCGGCACCCAGGCGCCCTTGGCCGCATTGCCCTCCACACGTTCCTCGAGCCGGACCTCGCCGGCGGCCCCAGACGGCGGCGCGGCGCCATCCGGGAGATCGAAGAACGCGATGCGGCTCCGGGTTGCCGCATCGAGGCCCGGCGCGAGCTCCCCCAGGATCGCAGGATAGGTCTCGGCTCCGGCAGAGATTTCAACGCGCGTTCCCGGCGCAAGGCCCGCCGCCAGCGCGGGATCGAGGCCGGCCCGGAACCGCGCCGGCCCGGTCTCGAGGAGCGTGATGACGGCCGTCCCGGGCCCGACGATCGCGCCGGTATCGAGTGCGCGGGCCGCCACGCGCCCGGCAAACGGCGCGCGCAGCACGGATTTGTCGCGCCGCACCTCCAGCGCCGCCACAGCGGCGGCGATCTCGGCGCGAGACGCCTCGAGCTGCGTCAGGAGAAGGGATGTCTCATCCACCCGTTGGGCCGACACATGCCCGCCCGCCAGCAGCGCTTCTTGCCGGGCATTGGTGCGCCGCGCCAGCTCCGCCTGCGCCGCCAGCGCCGCATCAGACGCCGCGAGCCGCGTGCGCTCCGCGTCGAGGAGGCGCGTATCCAGCCGCGCGATCACCGCGCCCGCCTCGAGCACGTCTCCCTCGCGGACAAGGACCTCGGCGATCGTCCCGGGCTCTTCGAAACCCAGCACCGTTTCTTGAGGTGCCTCGAACTGACCGGCGAAGCGACGCTCGATTGTCACGCTATCGACGAGGGTGAGCGCGATGGGGCGGACCGTTGTCGGGGGCGCGGCTTCGGGAGCCTCACTCAGCGCCGCCCGCGCGGTCAGGGCGCCGTAGGCCGTCACCCCGGCGGCAACGGCCAAACCGAAGAAGCCGAGCGTGACGACCCCGCGCACCGTGACGGCCACGGCGCCGCGCCAGAGAGATGTCGAGGTTGGGTCGGAGGCAGTCTTTGGCATCGGGCAATCCTCGCTCTCTGTTGTGAAGTTAGTGTTGTTCACATATGTGAGCATCGCTAACTTGGTCAAACAAAAAATGAGACGCGAAGCAGTATGTCAGACTCTAAATCTCTGATAAAAAGCAAGAAAAACTATCACCACGGCGACCTGAAGGGTCAGCTTCTGGAGGCTGTGCGCCAGCTCGTCGAGCAGCACGGGCCGGAGGGATTCTCCATTGCCGAGGCCTGCCGGCTCGCCGGTGTCAGCACCGCCGCACCCTACAAGCACTTCAAGGATCGTCAGGACATCCTGAGGGGGGTGATCCTTGCGGGGATGGAGCGGATGGGCACGGCCATGCAGGCCGCCGCCGATGCCTACCCGGCCGGGGATCCGCGCCGGGTCATCGCCTTGGGCAAGGCCTACACGAGCTTTGCACAGGACGAGCCGGGCCTCTTTCAGCTCACATTTGGCCTCGCGGCGGAGCATTCCTCCGACGAGGAAATGTCAGCCGAGGGACGGGAGACATTCGGGATCGTCATCCGTGTCGTCGCCGAGCATCTCGGGCGCGACATGGAGGATCCCGAGGTGGCGGACCGCGCCTACGCGCTCTGGTGCGCGGTGCACGGCCATTCCTTCCTCCGGCTCGACGGGAAGGCCGAGCAGACCAAGGTGATGGTCGACGAGGATCAGTATCTTGCGCTCGTGGGCCAGGCCATTCTCCCTTAGGGGAAAAACCCGCATAGCCTTCGGCACCACGGCCCCGTCCGATGGGAAAGGATTAGGACACCAAAGCGTCGTCGTTGCAGACACGGCTCAACCGGGCAGGCACGGTTTCATGATCAAGGCGACGCAATCGCTGCCCAGATCCTCTCTGCGCGGGAACGCCCCTCCTCGACCTGGGCCAACACCGCATCCTCTGTTTCGCCCGTAAACGTCAACTCGGCGATCACACCCGTCGCGACGCCGATCAGAAGCCGACAATGGGGACCGGCGAAGTGATCTTGGCACCTGAGGGTGGGGCTCTCCGACGCGTCCTCGATCGCCATCCGCTTATCCCGTAGACGCTCCCTGTCCGTCCCTTCGGCGCGCCGGATGACGAGAGTATAGTCCTCCAAATCCGCGCACCAGATGGCCCCGGCGATCGCCGGGCGCGCCGCGCACCAAGCCTCCGCCGCCGCGGCGACGTTTGTGAAATCGCGCGTGAGACGCAGGGAGAAGACGTCAAACGGCGCTGACGGCGCGTCGTTTAATGTGGTGCCTGTCAGAAAATTCGAGCGGCAGACCCTGCCAGACCGTGTGGCGCAGGCGTGCGTGATCTCTAGATGCGGTGCGACCGGGATAGTGACCGCGCGGCCGGCCAACGTGGCTTCTATCGTACCATCGAGGAAGGCACTCCGCGCAGATGCCAATGCATCTTGCTCCGCGCGGATCGACGTCTGCACCTGCCACACGACCGCCGCCGCGATGCCGAGAGGCAAGATGGCAAGGACCCTACGTAACGGCGGTCTGCTCCCGGCGGCGAGACCGCCCAGCAAGAGGCCGAACCCAGCGATGGCCAAACCAATCCCTAGATACATGACACCAAGGACCACGATACCAGCCGCGGGCGCGCGGACCGTCTCCCGCGCAGCGACAAACACAAAGAACACGGCAGCCGCGCCCATCAAAGTCATCCGAAAGCCCTGCGACGCGCGACGCGCTGCCTGCTCGGGCGGAAATACCCCCAAGCTGAAAGCGATATAGACGAGCACCAGCAACGCGCCCGCAGTCACGTAGAGGAGGGTCATGTTGACGGCGAAAAAGCTCATGACGCGAGACTAGGTAAAGATATTGACCGAATTTGGGACGGGGGGCTCAGACAGTCATGCCAGGACGTTTGTCACGTCGGCAGACAAGGTGTACCGCGTGGGGTGCGGTTAGGGGCACACGTGCCCGGCCGCATGGCAGCAGGGAAAGGACGGCGTGATGGGGACGAGGCTCGCTCTCTTTGGTCTGGGCTCCATGGGGCATGGCATGGCGCTTTCGTGCCTGCGCGCCGGGCTCACCGTCCTTGGTGTCGACGTGGACCCCGAGCGCGCGGCGCGCTTCGTGGCCGAAGGCGGCGCGGAGGGCGAGGTCCACGACCTCGCCCCCGAACTCGATGCCGTTGTCCTCGTCGTCCTGAATGCCGCGCAGGTGGAGGCGGTCCTTTTCGGCGCGGATGGCATCGTCCCTCGGCTCCGCCCGGGCGCGGTCGTCATGGCCTGCGCCACCGTCGCGCCGCACTTTGCGAAGGTGATGGAAGCGAGATGCGCGGAGCACGGCGTGCTTTACCTCGATGCCCCGATATCGGGCGGCGCGGCCAAGGCCGCGAAGGGCGCGCTGGGCATCATGGCCTCGGGCACATCGGCGGCCTTCGAGGCCGCTGCGCCTGTTCTTGACGCGACGGCGGAGACCGTCTTCCGCCTCGGTGACACGGCAGGTGCGGGCTCGGCGATGAAGGCGGTCAACCAGCTCCTTGCCGGGGTCCACATCGCCGCGATGGCCGAGGCTCTGACCTTCGGCATGACGCAGGGGATCGCGCCTGCCACCTTCCTCGATGTCATTTCGAAATGCGCCGGCACCTCCTGGATGCTTGAAAACCGCGCGCCGCATATCGTGGCCGGGGACTACACGCCCCTGAGCCAGGTCAACATCTGGCCAAAGGATCTTGGGATCGTCCTCGAAGCCGCGCAGGCGGCAGGCTTTCACGCGCCAATCACAGAGGCGGCGCTGTCGCGCTACGCAGAGGCGGTGGAGATGGGGCTCGGTGGCGCAGACGATGCTGCGGTGGCCAAGGTCTATGCGCGCGACGCGGGCCTCGTGCTGCCGGACGCCGAGACATGAACCTCGGCTGCATCGGCGACGACTTCACCGGGTCGAGCGATCTGGCAAATACCCTCGCCAAGCAAGGCATGGCCGTGGTGCAGTATTCCGGCATCCCCGCCTCAGATGCGGATCCCTCGGTCGAGGCGGGCGTCATCTCGCTGAAGTCGCGGTCGATCGCGCCGGACGACGCGGTGGCCCAGTCACTGGCGGCGCTCGAGTGGCTCCGAGCGCAAGGATGCACGCAGTTCTTCTTCAAGTACTGCTCGACCTTCGACTCCACGCCGGAGGGCAATATCGGCCCCGTGGCGGATGCCCTCGCAGAGGCCCTGTCGGCGGACCGTGTCATCGTCTGCCCGGCCTTCCCCGGCACGGGCCGCTCCGTCTACCAGGGCCATCTCTTTGTGAACGACGCGTTGCTGAACGAGAGCGGCATGCAGAACCATCCCCTCACGCCGATGACGGATCCGGACCTGCGCCGCTGGCTCGCGCGACAGACGCGCCATGACGTGGGGCATGTCCCGGCAGGCACCGTCTTCCAGGGTGCAGCGGCGATCCGGGACGCGCTCGATGCCGAGCACGCCGCGGGACGCACGCACATCGTGGTGGACGCGATCCGAGACGCAGATCTCATGGCCATCGGTGCCGCGGCGGCGGGCCTCAAGCTCGTGACCGGCGGCTCCGGCGTGGCGCTCGGATTGCCAGCCAATTTCTCCTGTGTGCCGGGCACGCCCGAATGGCGCGCGCAGGTTGGCCCAGCGCTCCTGATCTCCGGTTCATGCTCGCGGGCGACGCGTGCGCAGGTGGCGTATCATCGGAGCCGCTTCGCCACGCGCGAGGTGAGAGCCGAGGAGATCCTCGAGGCACGCATCTCAGCCTCGGACATTCTAGCCTGGGCTAAAGGATCAGGCCCGCTCCCGCTCGTCTACAGCTCCGCGGATCCGGCCGTCGTCGCCGAGGTGCAAGGGCGCTATGGGCGGGACAGCTCAGCCGCGGCCATCGAGGGCTTCTTCTCCGAACTCGCCCAGCAAGCGGTTGCCGAGGGCTTCACGCGTCTCATCACCGCGGGAGGCGAGACCTCGGGCGCCATCGTGGAGGCGCTGGCCCTCGAAAGCCTCTCCATCGGCCCGGAAATCGACCCCGGCGTGCCCGCGCTCCGGGCAGGCGAACATCTTGTCGTCGCGCTGAAGTCAGGCAATTTCGGCGGCGAGGACTTTTTCGAGAAAGCAGCCGGGATTCTGGGCGGATGAGCGACACGAAACTCCGCGAAAGCATCTGCACCCTGGCCGCCTCGCTCTTCGACCGGGGGCTGACCCATGGCTCCACCGGCAACATTTCCGCCCGCACGGAAGACGGCGGCCTCCTCGTTTCGCCTACGGGGACGAGCTTCGGGCGGCTCGATCCTGCCCGGCTCAGCCACTTCGACGCAGAAGGACGGCTCATCGGGGGCGACAAGCCCACCAAAGAGATGCCACTTCACGCGGCTTTCTACGAGACCCGGGCCGCGGCAGGGGCCGTGGTGCATCTGCATTCATGCCACGCGGTGGCCCTCTCGCTGATCCCCGGCGCCGACGAGGATAATTTCCTGCCGCCGCTCACCCCCTACGCGATCATGCAGCTCGGGCGGGTGAAGCTTTTGCCTTTCTTCCTGCCGGGAGATCCGGCCATGGGGGACGCGATCCGAGGGCTCGCGGGAAAACGCTCCGCCGTCATGCTCGCCAATCACGGGCCGGTTGTGGCGGGGAAGTCGGTGGAGTCGGCCTGCAATGCCATCGAGGAGCTCGAGGCGACCGCGCGACTCGCCCTCCTCCTGCGCGGCGTCGAGACCCGCGCGCTCGACAGCGCGCAGATCGCCCATGTGGTGCGGGCGTTCGACGTCGATTGGTAGGGGCCGCGAGGCATACACTGCGCGGTAAGAGATCAATTGATCTACGGGATACAGTGCCGAGTTTTCTGATGTCTAACTGGGAAGCCCTTTCAAGGACGTCTACTTCGCCCCGCCGCCCGGATCGGCCAGGCGGCGCAAGACGCCCCCGCGGGTGATCTGGCCGATGATGCGCCCCTCGCGTTCCACGCCGATCGGGGCATCGCTCGCACCCACCTGCTCCATGACCGCGCGGATGTCGGCATCGGCGGGGACAACCTGCTCCAAAGCCTCTCCCGCGCCCTCGACCATGACGTCCTGCGCGCGCAACACACCCAGCGGGTTCATGTTGGCCACGAAATCGGCCACGTAGCCGTTGGCGGGCTCGCTGTAGATCTCCTGCGGCGTGCCGCATTGGACGATCCGCCCCCCCTCCATGATCGCGATGCGGTCCCCGATCTTGAAGGCCTCGTCGAGATCGTGACTGACGAAAATGATCGTGCGCTGCAGACGGTGCTGAAGCGCGAGTAGCTCATCCTGAAGCCGGGTGCGGATCAGCGGATCGAGGGCCGAAAAAGGCTCGTCCATCAGGAGGATCGGCGCCTCGGTCGCGAAGGCACGCGCGAGGCCCACGCGCTGTTGCATGCCGCCTGAAAGCTCGCCCACCTTCCGCTCGGCCCAATCCGCGAGGCCCACCAGCTCCAGTTGCCGGTCCACCTGCGCGCGCCGCTCAGCCCGGCCCTGTCCAGCGAGCTCGAGGCCCAGACCCACATTCTCCCGCACGGTACGCCACGGCAAAAGCGCGAACTGCTGAAAGACCATCGCCACGCATTCGCTGCGCAGCCGCCGCAGCGCCGCGCGCGTCGCGCTGCCCACCTCGCAGGACCAGTCCCCGCTGTGGACGCGCACACGTCCGCGCGCGACCGGGTTGAGCCCGTTGACCGCGCGCAGCAATGTCGATTTCCCGGAGCCCGAAAGCCCCATCAGCACCACGATCTCGCCGCGCCGCACCTCAAGCCTGCAATCATGGACGCCGAGCACCTGCCCGGTCTCCTCCTGGATGGCGCTGCGCGAGAGGCCCTGGTCCATGAGCGGGAGCGCGGCCTCTGGCTTCCCACCGAAAACGATGGAGACATCCTCGATCTCGACGGCGATCTCGCTCATGCCTTGCGCTCCACGCGGAGCATCCGGTCGAGAATGATGGCCACCACGACGATGATGAATCCGCTTTCGAAACCGAGCGATGTGTTGACCTGATTGAGCGCGCGGACCACCGGGACGCCGAGCCCGTCCGCGCCCACGAGCGCCGCGATCACCACCATGGAGAGCGAGAGCATGATCGTTTGGTTCAGTCCGGCCATGATCTGCGGCAGGGCGGAGGGCAGCTCGATTTTCCAGAGGATCTGCCGCGGCGTAGCGCCGAACGCGGTGGCCGCCTCGATGAGCGGCGCGGGCGTCGATGATATCCCCAGATGGGTGAGCCGGATCGGCGCGGGGACGACGAAGATCACCGTCGCGATCAGCCCCGGCACCATCCCGATCCCGAAGAAGACTATGGCCGGGATGAGGTAGACGAAGGGCGGCAGTGTCTGCATGAGGTCGAGCACTGGCCGCATCACCGTGTACACCCGCGGCCTGTGGGCGGCGAGAATACCAAGCGGCATCCCGATCCCCATGCAGACCACGCAGGCCGAGAGCACGAGCGTGAGGCTTTCGAGAGTTTCCTCCCAGTAGTCCTGGTTGAGGATGAAGAGGAGGCCGAGGAGCGTGATGGCGGCGGCCTTCCAGCTGCGCTGCAACGCATAGGTGAGCGCAGTGAGCAGGGCCACGATGATGAGGGGGTGCGGGGTTTCGAGCGCCCAGAGGATCGCGTCGATCAGCACCTCCATCGCGTCGGCGAGCATGTTGAAGGCCCAGGCGAAATCATCCTGCAGCCAGTCGAAGAAATCGCCTGCCCAGCGCCCCACAGGGATCTTGTTCTCGGTCAACCAGTCCATCCCACCCCCTTCGTGTCAGCACTTCGGTGAGGAAGGCCGAAATGAAAGGGCGGCAGTGGCCGCCCCTTTCCGTATTCGCTCGAAGCGCGTGATCAGAGGTCGAGGGCCGCCCGCGCGGCCGGCAGCGCCTCGGCGCCGTCGGCGGTCGTCACACCGGCGAGCCATGTATCGAGCGCGCCCGCATTGGCCGTGATCCACGCCTCTGCCGCGTCGCGCGGGTCCGCTCCATCATTGAGGATCGCGCCCATGATCTCGTTTTCCATGGCCAGCGTGAACTCCAGATTGCCGAAGAACGTACCGAGGTTCGGGCAATCGGCGCCGAGGCCCGCCCGCGTGTTGGTGAAGACCGTCGCACCGCCCAGATCCGGGCCGAAGTAGTCATCTCCGCCGGTGAGGTACGTCATCTCGAAATTTGCGTTCATCGGATGCGGCTCCCAGCCAAGGAAGACGATCGGCTCATCGGAGCGTGAGGCGCGCGCCACCTGCGCCAGCATCCCCTGCTCGGAGCTTTCCACGACCTCGAAGCCGCTGAGCCCGAAGGCGTCGCTGTCGATCATGTCCTGGATCAAGCGGTTGCCGTCATTGCCTGGCTCGATGCCATAGATCTCGCCCTCGAGCGCCTCGACGTTCTCGGCGATCGCCGCGAAGCTCGTGATCCCGAGCGCGGCACCGGCGGCGTTGGTGGCGAGCGTGTACTTGGCCCCCTCGAGATTGGCGCGCACCGTCTCCACGGAGCCGTCCTCGCGGTAGGGGGCGATGTCGGCTTCCATCGTGGGCATCCAGTTGCCGAGGAAGACATCCACATCGCCGGAGGACAGCGACACGTAGGTCACCGGGACCGAGAGGACCTTGGTATCGGTCTCGTAGCCGATGGCCTCGAGCACGGCCGTGGTGGCGGCGGTCGTGGCGGTGATGTCGGTCCAGCCCACGTCGGAGAAGACGACCTCCGAACAATTGGCATGGGCGGCGCCTGCCGTGGCGGCGGCCAGGGCGAGGGTCGAAAGTGTCGTCTTGATGGTCATTGCAGTCCTCCCAGATCAATCGGTGCTGCAATGAACCGTCGCTCTGGCCCGCGGCGCAACCCCATCCGAGAGAAAAGATGCCTTGCGGCGATGCTCTCGGGCGCGATCTGCCTGCGCGACTGCCGCCCATCTGCGGCCCCGCGCACGCCGCGCTCACGCCGGGCCGACCGCGATGCGCGCGCCCGGCCCGGGTCCTGCCTCAGTTCGAGAGCGTCCCTGGCACGAAGAGCGCCACCTGTCGCGAGACGCAGGCGTTGGGGCCACCTGCCCCGTCGCTCCGCGCGCTGTCCGGATAATGCGGGGGCACGCTTTCCAGGGTGCAGCCGCCGCGGAAGCTCGAGAGCATGTCAGCTGCGAGCTCCGGGATGAGCGGACCGTGGTCATGGATGACGAGGTGGTACTCCGCGCTTTCCGGCGTGACGAGGTCGGTGTCGAAGAGGTTCGTGGGCACGTCCCCCGCGGGAAGATGCGCGGAGACCTCCACGGTGCCATCGGCGGCCACCACCGTGCCGCCGCCATTCACGGCCACGGTTTCCATCTCCGCCATGCCCATGGCCTCGAACGGCGTGCAGGGATTTTTCTGGCACAGATGCGGGTTCTGCAGGGCCACGAACCAGATGGTAACCGCGTTGCCCGGCGTGAGCCCGCGCGAGGTCAGGTGCATGGATGCCCCGCCCGGCCCCGTCACGAGCAGCGCCCGCGAGCCCGCCACGGGCCCCGGCGTCTCTCCGCTCGGCGGTGTCCAGGACAGGGGCATGGACCGCGTCTCCGCCACGGCGTTGGTCGATGCCGCGAGCGCGGCGATGGCGGTCAGTCTTGCAAGTCTTTTCATTGCGTTCACTCTCCTTGAGGGCCGGTCCACAGCTGCGCAGCCGACCGTTGCGATGGAGAGGAGTGAAGCGCAGTCACCCTGATTTCGCGGAATGAAGAAAGGTGAAATCCCGTGAAAGCGGCCCCGTCCCTAGAGCGACCGCCGCGCGAAAGGCCGCGCTACTCGGGCACGCCGGCCCGGCGCAGGCCGTCTCTCAGGCGCGCAAGATCCTCGGGATGGTGAAACTGCACGAGCGAAAGCATCGGCCCAATGCCGCTCTCGAGCCCGAGGGCCGCATAGGCGCGGCGCGCCTCCATCGCCTGCCCGGGACGGTCGAGCTGCCCATAGGTGGCGATCAGGTATCTCAGGCAGTAGGGGGAGGTCCCCGCCTCCTCGAGGCAGGCAAGGAGCGGCCCCTCGGCCTCCTCGTAGCGCCCTGCATTGTAGAGCGCATGCCCGAGTGAAAAGTGATACCAGAACGGTGGATCGGGATGGGCCGGGATCACCGCCTCGAGGATCTCGATGGCCGCCTCCGGCTGGCCCCGAAAGATCTGCACGACGGCGAGATAAGCCCGCGCATCCTCGTTTTCCGGCTGGAGCGACATGGCCGTGTTCAGATGCGCCTCGGCGGTCTCGAAATCCTCCAATAGGCTGTGGAGCCGCCCGAGCGCGTAATGTGCCAGCCAGAGATCGGGATCGAGTTCCAGCGCCCGCTCCGCGTAAAACAGGGCCTTGTCCCGGTCGGCATCGTCGAGGACGTTCCAGTCGTTCTCGAAGCGTACGGCCAGCACCGTGCCAAGCTCGGCATGGGCGCGGGCGTAGTTCGGGTCAAGGGCGATGGCACGGCGGAAATGACGCTCTGCAGCAAGGCTCTCGTCGCGCCCGTATCGGCTTGCCGAGACCCGGCCTTGCAGCACCTCGAGATAGGCCTCGGTGCTTTGCGTCCCCGGCGGGGCGCTCGAGATCACCGGCGCCGACCCAGCGTTCGACCCCACATGCGACACGGGACCGGGCCAAGAGGCAGGTGAGAAGAGGCCGAGGCTGACTGCGATCCCGAAGAGGCCAGCCGCTGCGACGGCGGACACGGCCAAAATTGCGGCCCCGCGCCATGGTCTCGGCGCTGGAGTTGGGGCAACGGGCGGGAGATTGAGCCTGTAGCCCTCCCGAGGGATCGTCTCGAGGATCCTCCGGGCGTCGGGCCCCAGGAGCCTGCGAATGTCGGCGATGCACTGGACGAGGCTCTCGTCGGAGGCCAGCACATCCGTCCAGACTGCATCGAGGATCTCCGTCTTGGCCACGGTCCGGTTCGGGCGCTCGAGCAGGAAGGTCAACACCGCTTTAGACTTATTCCGAAGCCCGAGCGGCTGCCCGTCTTTGTCGTTCAACGCCCCTGTGGTAGGGTTTATACGGAGCGTCCCCAGCTGAAGATCTCGAGATTTCATAAGATTTCATCCGTTTTTCAGGACGCCCGCGGCGGCAAAGCCCACAGTCAGACTAACCGGCTGGCAGATTTAGGGAAGGTCGCCGAAGTCTGCGCCGCCCCGCGTCAAGGAGAGATGCCCATGATCCTGCCCTTGCCCCGTTTCCTCTGTGCCAGCGCCCTCTGTGCTGCGGTCCTCAGCATCTGTGCCGTGTCCGCCTCGGGCGAGGCCATCACCAAGCCCATGAACTGGACCCCGGGGAGCGGTCTCACGCCCGGCCCCATCGAGGGGACCTCGGTCGTCCTCGAAAAGGGTGCGTTCGGCGCGGCCATGGCGCTCAAATCCTCAGGGCTCACGCCCGGAGAGGTCGTGACGGTGTGGTGGGTGGTGATCCAGAACCCGTCCGTCTGCGCCGAAAGCCCCTGCACGCCGGTGGAGACGATGTCCGACGGCGCGGCAAGCGATGCCGTCGTGACGCTGGCAGCAGGCGGTGTCGTGGCCGAGGACGGGACGATCTCGCTGGCCAGCTATCTGCCGAAGGGCGAGGTCGAGGGCAATTTCTTCGAGACGACCTTCCACAGCCCCGAGATCGCAGAGTACCACCTGCCGGTGCACAATCACGGGCCGCTCGACCCCGCCATCGCCGACGAGATGCTCACGAGCTTCCGCGCGGGATGCTCCGATGACAGTCTGCCGGAATACTACCCGCAATCCGCGATCTCCGATGGCGTGGCCGGTAGCTTCGACTGCAAGACCGTGCAGGTCGTCTTCTTCCCTTCGGATGAGTGAGGTCCCTGACGGCCTTCTCTGCCTTGCGCGCGCGCCATGCTCCTGAGCAACGCGAGCGGCCAAAGGCAGCGCGTTTGAGACGTTTGGCCCGGTTGATGCCGATCACGTAGTGCTCGAATTCCACGGGTATCCAACCGTCCGCAGAACGTGATCGAAGCGATCTTCGGGCGCAAGCAGGCGCTGATCGGAATGGTACACTGCCCGCCTTTCCCCGGCGCGCCCGGCTCCCGAGGCGCGACGCGGTCATCTCGGCAGGTCAACGCACCAGCGACCGCACCGCCTTCGCGGAGAAGACCTGACAAAGGCCCAGGCCGCAGGATGCTGCCCGACCTTTCAATTCGTCAGGGTGCAGCCAGCTTCCACTCTCCGGGCTTGCCAAGCGTTGCCGTCTGTGGACTGCTGCAACCCTTGGAACTTGTGGTGAAAACATAATGACAGATCCCGCCGTGCTACTGACCTACGCGTTGATTGTTCTTGGTTTTGTCTTCATTCCCGGCCCGGCGACCCTACTGACGGTTGCGCGGGCCACAACGTCGGGAACGAAGGTCGGCATTGCGACGGGCGCGGGTATCACAGCGGGCGACTTCCTTCACACGATCATGGCGGTGGTCGGTATCTCGGCGATCATCGCCGCATCAGCCACCCTGTTCACCGTCGTGAAATACCTCGGGGCGGCGTATCTTGTTTATCTCGGGTTGAAGGCGATCTTTGAGAGATCATCAATCGATCTTGGCCAAGGTCGCGTTCCCATCTCGGCACCTCAAGCTTTCAGGCAGGCGATCCTTGCCGAAGTACTCAATCCCAAGACTGCGCTTTTCTTCCTCGCGTTTCTGCCGCAGTTCGTGGCCCCGGAAAGAGGTTTAGTCGTCGCGCAGCTCACCGTTCTGGGGATCGTTTTCGCGTTGATCGGCTTCTTCAGCACGGTCGTCTATTCCATCGCGGCGGGGGGCTTGGGCAACTTCCTGCGCCGCAATCCGATTGTTCTGAAATGGCAGGGCAAGGTCGTTGGAAGCATATACTGCGCACTTGGTGTTCGGCTCGCGTTGCAAGAGCGGTAGGCCGAACGTCTGCGTCTGTCAGCACCGTCCGCCCCACGGGGTATAAGGCGTTATTGTCATCGAGCTCACGCATCGCAGGTCCGATCTAGAGCCGCTACGGGGCGCTTGCGGCTGCGCCCTCGGCCTGCGCAATCCGCACGCCGCGCACAAGGCGCTGATATCACGATGGGAAACCGAAACGCTGGCGGTCCGTCATCGCGCGCCTCCATGGCCCGTCTGAATGGAGAAGCTGCATCGCCCCGCGCCCGGCACTCAAAATCAACGGGCCATAAACCCTCGTCGCGCTATCTCCACCCCGTGGCCGGCACAACGGAGGCAGGGTTATGGATTTCCTCATCACGGTTTTGTCCATCGTCAACTTCATGCTCTTCATTGCTTGGATCGTCGTGGGCCAGGCCCAGCGCGACAGGCGCTATGCGGCGCGGGTCCGAGCGGAGCATGATCGAAAGACCATCATTCGGCGGCGCGACTGAAGGCGACGTCAGCCGGTCACGGTCTCGGCGCTGTTGTAAAAGCGCCGCGCCTGTCGGTCGATCTCGGGCTGCAGGCGGGCGAAGTCAGAGAGCCCCCGCGCATCGATGATCTGAAGCAGTTTGACGAACGCGTGCGCCGTGGCCTTCGCATCCCCCAGCGCACTGTGCCGGTCCTGAGGCGGAATGGTGATCGCGAGCCGGTCGCAGAGGCCATCGAGAGAATGATCCTCCGTCGTGCCGAACGCCACGGCCGAGAGGAGCACGGTATCGAGCACGGGATGGTCCCAGCACGCCCCGATCTCCGCTTCGTGCCGCTTCAGAAGGCCAAGATCGAAAGGCGCATTGTGGGCCACGAAGACGGCGTCCCGGGCGAAATGATGCAGCCTACGCCCGGCCTCCCAAATCTTCGGCGCGCCTTCGACGTCCCTGTCCGAGATCTTGTGAATGCGCGTGGAGGCGGGCGGGATCGGGCGCCCCGGATCGACATAGGTGGCGAATTCCTCGCCCGGAACGATCTCTCCACCCACGATGCGCACCGCGGCCATCTGAATGATGGCATCGTCCTTCACGGAAAGCCCCGTCGTCTCCAGATCGACGACGACGAAACAGAGATCGCGAAGGTGGCGGTCCTGCATGGCGAGTGGCGCCGCCGTCGTATTCATGAGATCGAAGTCGAAGACGAGGGGCCGTGCCTCGATGGCGGCCGTGGGCTCCGGCGGGGTATCGATGAAGATCAGGTGCCCGTCGGCGCCGAGCGCCTTGAGCCGCGCCTTTAGGGACGTGGTCTCCGCCTTCAGCTCGAGAGGGACTTCTGAAACCTCGTCGGACAGTGCGGCGATCGCCTCATCGAGGCTCTCCGGATCGAAATAATCGTGGATCGGCGCCTTGAGCCTTGGGGTGCCGATCGCGGACAAAACCTCCGCAGCCTGGCCGTCGTAGAGGACGATCTCCCGCGCGGGATTTAGGAGGATCGTCGCGATGGGGATTTCGGTGAGAAGAGCCGTGAGCCGTTCGCTCTCGGAGGTGAGTTTCTCCGTCTCGCGGGCCACGCGCCGCGCGGTGTCTTCGAGAGAGCTCTGAGCATTCTCAGAAAGCGCCCCTGCCGCCGGAGCGAGATCGCCGAGATAGGGCGCGTCACCGGCGCCGATTTCCGCGCTTTCGCCCGATAACGCGCGGAGGCGGAGCTTGGCGGAAAGCTTGTTGATGGGCTTGGCGACGTTCTCGTCGAAGAGCAGCCAGATACCGACGATGAGCCCGGTATTCAGGAATGCGAAAAGCAGAAAGGCGGTGACGAAAGGATCGGAGGCAGCCTCCGGCCCCGCGCGCGACCAGCCGAAGGCGAGCGCACCCGCCGCAAGGGCTGCCGCACCCCCGGCGAGGAGCGCGAATAAGAGGAAGACCCTTATTCGGAGGCCGAGACGCTCGGCCATGTCATGCCTCGCAAGCCAAATTCAGGATCGGATCGCCTGCGGGCAGGTCCTGCCAGGTGGCATCGGTGATCTCGCCTGTATCCGAGAATGTCGCCCCATCGATGAGAAGGGCCGAGCGCCCCGCTGCGCAGTCGAAAAGCATCGGCGCTTGGTTCACGGGCGACCAGCGCCCGAAGAAGTAGAGATCGGCGAGCGCCTGATCGGGCAGGTTCTCATTGGTGCGCCGCGTGCCCACGTCGACGGCCACGAAACGCTTCGTGTAGGGCCAGATCTGCGTCCATGGACGGATCCAGCTCTGCTCCTCAACCGTCTGTGCGACGCTCACGCCCTCGGGAAGCTGCGCCGCGGTGCGCTCGTACCACGTGTATTCGTTCGAGATCGTCATCCCGAGCATCCCTGCCCCGGCGGCGACGGGCATGATCCAGCGCGGCAGGCGCTTGCCCGTCAGGATGTTGAGGACCATGGCAATCCCGGCGCAGGCGATGCCTGCAAAGATCGTGGCGATGAGTTCGATGAACATGGCTTATCCTAGCGTCCCTTTGCCCGAGCCTGCCGCGTTCTGCATGGTTTTGACAACGACGAAGGCGTCACGCAGGTGGCTGCGTTCGAAGTCCGACAGCGCGGATGGATCGAGATAGTTCGTGGGCTTTCCGCCCGCTTTCACCTGCGCCGCCTGATGTTCGAGGCGGGTGGTGGCGATATGGTCATAAGCGTCGAGGAGGTCCGCCCCGCCGGATTTCGAAACCGTCCCCGCCGCGATGGCCGCGTCGAGCCGCGCGCGTGTATTCGCCGCCGTCAGTTGCCCCTGAAGCGCATAGATGCGGCCGAGATCCACGACGGGGACAACCCCGCTGTGCTTGAGATCGAGCGCATTGCGGTGCTCGCCCGAACGGATGGTGGCCAGCCCGCGCAGGAGCCCCAGCGGCGGCTGGTGCTTGAGCGAGTTGGCGACCATGTGGGCGGTGAAGATTGAGTTTTTCGAAGCGGCCTCCAGCGTCGCCTTACGGAGCCCGTCGAAAAGGCTCTCCTCTCCGCCGATGGGGCGCAGATCGAACATGACGGAGGCGAGCATCTGCGCCTCCGGGTTGGGCTTGGCGATCCAGCCCATGAAATACTCCCGCCACACGCGCAAAGGCTGGCACCAGCGCGGGTTCGTGGCCATCATGTCGCCCGGGCAGAAGAAATACCCGCAGCGGTCGAGCCCTTTCGAGACGAATTCGGCGAGGCGCTTGAAATAGTCCATGTTCTCGGGCTGCACGTCGTCGCTCAGGATCAGGCAATTGTCCTGGTCCGAGATGCCCGTCTGCTCCTGCCGACCTTGGGAGCCGCAGGCGAGCCAGAGATAGGCGCAGGGCGGTGGGCCGAGCGTCTCTTCCGCCAGCGCCAGAAGGCGCCGCGTGGCGGTATCGGCGATGTCGGTGATGAGGCGGGTGACGACCTCGTGCCGGTTGCCCGCTTCCACGAGTTGCACGAGAAGCTGCGAGATCTCGGCAGTGGCCAGCGCCATTTCGCCCGCATCCGAGGCTTTCGCGATGCGGCCCACCAGATCGGCGGAGGAGAGCGCCTGCGCGCGCGTCAGATCCGTCTGCGTGACGATGCCGAGGAGCTTCCCGCCGTCCACGATCGGGATATGCCCGATGCGCTTTTCTACCATGAGGTGCAGCACGTCGGTCACGAGCGCGTTCGGCCCGAGCGCGAGAGGGTTTTCCGTCATGATCGAGGACACCGGCGCCTCCGGGCTCTGCCCGGCCACGACGACGCGGCTGTTGAGATCGCGTAGCGTCATGATCCCCGAAAAGCCCGCCGCATCCTGCACGCAAATCGCGGAGATCCGGCGCTCATGCATGAGCTGCGCGGCCTCCCGGATGGGCGTCTCAGGCGTGCAAGCTATGACCTCCCGCGTCATGAGCCGCTCCACGGGCATCGTGCCCAGATCAGTGGCCTCTGCGCGCTTTGGGCGGCGGCGGTTGAAGAACTTGCGGACCTGCCCGTGGTCCTCAATGAGCGCGAAGAAGGCCGCGGAGGGGACCATGATCGTCCGCGCGGGCCGCGTGGCCGTCGCGGTGCGGGTGGCGGCATCGCCGCGCAGAAGCGCGCGCTCGCCAAAGGAATTCCGGGGGCCGAGGAGCGACAGCTGGATATCCGCCTCGTCGGTGACCTCGACTTCGCCCTCGGCGATGACAAAGAGCCCGGGCACATCGTCGCCCAGGGAGAAGACCGCCTCCCCCGCCGCGAAATCGCGCGCCTCGCAGATCTCGGAGAGCGATTTCAGCGCCGCCTCGGGCAAGCTGTCATAGGGATGCACGGAGGCGAGGAAATGGGTGAGGTCGGCGGATAGCGCCATGGCGCGGGCCCCTTGAATTGAAACGTCCTGCCCGAGGGAAACCCGGGCAGGACAGTGTCGATATGCAGCCTCAGGGCCGCATCGGCCGATTAGTGGCCGTCCACGGCCGCGCCGGCACCGCGCGGGATACGCACGCTCTCGACGAGATCCTTGATCTCCTGCGGGGTCTCCTTGGTCATGCCGGCGACGATGTAGGCCACCGAGAAGTTGACCAGCGCGCCGATGGCACCGAAGGAGGTGGACTTGACCGGCCCGAGAAGCGGATCGGCATCCGTGAACATGTTGGTGTCCGGGATGAAGAACCAGCCCTTGTGCAGGAAGATGTAGACGAGCGTCACCGTGAGGCCCGCGAGCATGCCCGCAACCGCCCCGGTATTGTTGATGCGGGTCGAGAAGATCCCCATCATCAGCGCCGGAAAGATGGACGCCGCCGCGAGGCCGAAGGCAAGTGCCACGGTCTGCGCTGCGAAGCCCGGCGGGTTGAGGCCCAGAAGGACCGCCACCACGATCGCCGCAGCCATCGAGATGCGTGCCGCCAGAAGCTCGTTCTTCTCGGACATGTTCGGCGTCAACTGACCCTTGAGAAGGTCATGGGACACCGCCGAGGAGATGGCGAGCAGGAGGCCAGCCGCAGTGGAGAGAGCTGCCGCAAGGCCGCCCGCTGCCACGAGGCCGATCACCCAGCCCGGCAGGTTGGCGATCTCCGGGTTGGCCAGCACGAGGATGTCACGGTTGAAGTTGGTGAGCTCGTTGCCCGCCCAACCGTTCGCCTCGGCCCGCGCCTGAAGATCGGCATTGCCGTCGTTGTAGTACTGGATGAGGCCGTCGCCGTTCTTGTCTTCCCAGTCGAGAAGCCCGGTCTTCTGCCACGTGGCCATCCACGCGTATTCCGGATCGGTCTCGATCTGCTCGACGCTCACCGCCGCGGCATCCGTGCCATTGGGCCACATCAGCTCGGAGATGTTGAGGCGTGCCATCGCACCCACGGCAGGCGCCGTCAGGTAGAGGAGCGCGATGAAGACGAGCGTCCAGCCCGCAGACCAGCGCGCGTCGGACACCTTGGGCACCGTGAAGAAGCGCATGATCACGTGGGGCAGACCCGCCGTGCCGATCATGAGCGACAGCGTGAAGAGCACCATGTTGATCGTGGAGCCATGCGCGGCTGTGTACTCGCGGAAGCCCAAATCGGTGACGATCTGGTCGAGCGTGGCCAGAAGCGGCTCCCCGCCTTCGGTCGTGCCGAAGAGGCCGAGCGCCGGGATCGGGTTGCCCGTGAGCTGTAGCGAGATGAAGACGGCCGGGATCGTGTAGGCCGTGATCAGGACGCAGTACTGCGCGACCTGCGTGTAGGTCACGCCCTTCATGCCGCCGAAAACAGCGTAGGCGAAAACCACCACCGCCCCGATCATCAGGCCCCAGAAGGCGTCGATCTCGAGGAAGCGGCCGAAGGCGATGCCCACGCCCTGCATCTGGCCGATCACGTAGGTGATGGAAGCCACCAGAAGGCAGATCACCGCCACCATGCGCGCGGTCTTGGAATAGAACCGGTCGCCGATGAACTCGGACACGGTGAACTTGCCGAACTTGCGCAGGTAGGGCGCGAGCAGGAGCGCCAGCAGCACGTAGCCGCCCGTCCAGCCCATGAGGAAGGACGAGTTATCATAGCCCGTGAAGGCGATGAGGCCCGCCATGGAGATGAAAGACGCCGCGGACATCCAGTCCGCTGCGGTCGCCATGCCGTTGGTGACGGGGTGAACGCCCCGGCCCGCAGCATAGAATTCCGACGTCGAGCCCGCGCGGGCCCAGACGGCGATCCCGATGTAGAGCCCGAACGACGCGCCCACAAAGAGAAGGTTGAGTGTAAACTGATCCATGGCGATTACTCCTCGTCCACGCCGTGTTCACGGTCGAGCCGGTTCATCCGCCAGGCATAGAAGAAGATCAGCGCCAGGAAGACGAGGATCGAGCCTTGCTGGGCGAACCAGAAGCCGAGATCCGTGCCCCCCACGGGGATGCCCGCCAGAAGCGGGCGCAGCACGATGCCGAACCCGAACGAAACAAGTGCCCAGATCACCAGGCACACTGTGATGATGCGCAGGTTCGTGGCCCAGTATCCCCGGGCCTCCTGTCCCACATCAGTTGTTGATGTTGACTGTTCCGCCATGGGGCGATCCTCCTAAGTTGTCTTGTCGGGCGCGCGGGGGCGCCATTCGGGGTGTCGCGGCCCGGATCAGGCCGCGACGGATGTCGTGATTTCGGAAAGCGCGCGGGCGATCTCGTCGATGGCGCCCATACCGTCGACCCCGCGCAGGAGCCCCTTGGCGTGGTAGTAGCCGATGAGGGGCGCGGTCTTCTTGTAGTACTCCATGAGGCGGAGCTTCAGGCTCTCCTCGTTGTCGTCCGCGCGCACGGGCTTGCCCGCCGCGCGCGCCTCCTCGGCACGGCCCACGATGCGGCCCACGAGGGCGTCATCGTCGACCTGAAGTTCGATGACGGCATCGAGTGTCTGACCGGTGCGTTCGAGAAGCGCGCCGAGCGCATCGGCCTGGGCGAGCGTGCGCGGGAAGCCGTCGAAGATGAAGCCTTTGGCCTCTACGGTCGTGAGCTTCTCCTCGATGAGGCCGATGACGATCTCGTCGGTGACGAGCCCGCCTGAATCCATGACCTCCGCCACCTTGCGGCCCATCTCCGTGCCCGAGGCCTTGGCCTCGCGAAGCATTTCGCCGGTTGAAAGCTGCACCATGCCGTGGGCCGCCACGAGGCGCTCGGCCTGCGTCCCCTTCCCGGCGCCCGGAGGCCCCAGAAGGATGAGGTTGACGGTGCGCGAAGGGGGGATCATTCCGTCCATGGCCCTACCCCCGGTTCATGCGGTTGGCGATGAGATCGTCGACGACCGACGGATCGGCGAGCGTGGACGTATCGCCCAGCGCGCCGAAATCGTCCTCGGCGATCTTGCGCAGGATGCGGCGCATGATCTTGCCGGAGCGCGTTTTTGGTAGGCCCGGCGCCCACTGGATGAGATCGGGCTTGGCGATCGGGCCGATCTCGGCGCGGACCAAGGTCTCGAGTTCCTTGCGGAGCGCGTCAGACGGCTCCTCCCCACCCATGAGGGTGACATAGGCGTAGATGCCCTGCCCCTTCACGTCATGGGGGTAGCCGACGACGGCGGCCTCGGCGACCTTGGCGTGGGCCACGAGGGCGCTTTCGACCTCCGCGGTGCCCATGCGGTGGCCGGAGACGTTGATGACGTCATCGACCCGGCCCGTGATCCAGTAATCGCCATCCTCGTCGCGGCGGCAGCCGTCGCCCGAGAAGTAGTAGCCTTTGTAGTCGCTGAAATACGTCTTTTCGAAGCGCGCGTGATCGCCCCAGACGGTGCGCATCTGCCCGGGCCAGCTGTCCTTCATGCAAAGGACGCCTTCGACGCCGTTGCCCTCGATCACCTCGCCGGAGGTCGGCTCGAGCACGACAGGCTGCACGCCGAAGAAGGGCTGCTGCGCCGCGCCGGGCTTGAGTGTCGTGGCATAGGGGAGCGGCGTGAGCATGTGCCCGCCTGTCTCCGTCTGCCAGAACGTATCGACGATGGGGCAGCGGCCTTGGCCCACGACATCGTTGTACCAGTTCCACGCCTCCGGATTGATGGGCTCGCCCACCGAGCCCAGCACGCGGAGCGAGGAAAGATCATGCTTCTCGACCCACTCCGTCCCCTGGCCCATGAGCGCGCGGATTGCCGTGGGCGCAGTATAGAACTGGTTGACCTGGTGCTTGGCGCAGACCTCCCAGAAGCGGCCCGCATCCGGGTAGGTCGGCACGCCCTCGAACATCACGGTCGTCGCGCCATTCGCGAGCGGGCCATAGACGATGTAGCTGTGGCCCGTGACCCAGCCGACATCGGCGGTGCACCAGAAGACATCGCCATCCTGGTAGTCGAAGACGACCTCGTGCGTGAGCGAGGCATAGACGAGATACCCCCCAGCCGTATGCACCACGCCCTTCGGCTGACCCGTGGAGCCCGACGTGTAAAGGATGAAGAGCGGGTCCTCCGCGTTCATCTCCTCAGGCTCGCTTTCGGCGGAGGCGTCCTCCGCGCGCGCGGTGTAGTCGCGATCGCGGTCGTTCCAGACGATCTCGCCCCCCGTGCGTTTGACCACGAGGCACTGGACATCGCCGCCGCAGGCGGCGAGCGCCTTGTCAGCATTGGCCTTGAGCGGCGTTTCTCGTCCGCCCCGCGGCGCGAAATCCGCGGTGATGACCAGCTTGGCGTCACAGCCTTGGACCCGCGCCGCGAGGGCGTCCGGGGAGAAACCAGCAAACACAATGGAATGGATTGCGCCGATGCGCGCGCAGGCGAGCATCGCATAGGCGGCTTCCGGGATCATCGGGAGGTAGAGGATGACCCGGTCGCCCTTCGAGACACCCAATCCCTTGAGCACGTTTGCCATGCGGCAGACAGAGGCGTGGAGGTCACGGTAGGTGATGTGGAGCGGCGCGTCCGTCGTAGGGTCGTCGGGCTCCCAGATGATGGCCGTCTGATCGCCGCGGGTCTCGAGATGGCGGTCGATGCAATTCGCGGCGACGTTGAGCGTGCCGTCCTCGAACCAGCGGATATCGACGTTGCCGGGCTCGAAGGACGCGTTTTTCACCTTGGAGAAGGGCTTGATCCAGTCGATCCGCTGCGCCTCCTCGGCCCAAAAGCGATCGGGATCGGAGACGGACAAGGCATACTTATGGGTGTATTCGGCGGGGCCCACATGGGGGGTGCGGGCGCTGATATCTTTGGGTGCCATCGGGTTTCCTCCTACGCGGTCGGCGGGCGTTATGGGTCATCCGCCCACTTGCGACCTTGGCCAAGCATACAGAGGTATCGGCGTTTTCGACGTCGTCCGACTTGATCTAGATCATGTTCGGAAAGGAAATTTACAAATCCACATTTCAAGATTTACAAACTGCAAACGCGCCGGTTTTCTAGACACTTAGCAGGTGCCGTGGCGTCAATTTGGTATACAAGTGCATGCAGATTGGGCGCGTCGCCCGAAAATGCGCCGTGAGGCAAGTTGTCGCATACAATGGCATACCGCGCCAACCGAACGAGGGGCGCACACGTTTAACGCGAAGAAATGGCCCCGATTCTGCCAGACCCGCGAGCTTTCGGAAGTGGCGTCGACCCGAGCAGCGCCACCGCCCCAATCCGCCCACTTACCAGCCCCCCAAATCCGAATTCGCGAAGGAAGTAGCTTCTTTGGCCGACGGAAAGACGGCGTGCGATTTCTTTTCGACGGCAGTGCGCATATCAAAAGCACTCAAATGCAGTAGCGCCCATGGGAGCACGGCATGGATATCGTCCTGATCCGAACCTTTCTGGAAGTCGCCGCCACCGGCTCGTTCGTCAATGCGAGCGAACGGCTCTTCGTGACCCAATCGGCCATCAGTCTCAGGGTGCAGCGGCTGGAGGATGCTCTCGGCAAGCAGCTCTTCATGCGCTCGAAAGCGGGCGCGGATCTGACGCCGGCCGGCCGGGAATTCGAGCGCTACGCGCTTTCCCTCGTGAAGATCTGGGAAGGAGCCAGGCAACAGATCGGTGTTCCAGAAGGCTATACGAAGTCGCTGACCATCGGGGCCCAATACTCGCTCTGGCCGCGCCTCGGATTCAGATGGATCGATGAGATGCAGAGTGCCATGCCCAAGCTCAATATACGCGCCGAGCTCGGCATGCCTGATCGCGTGACGCGTTTCCTGGTGAAGGGCATTGTGCAGATCGGCTTGCTCTACAGCCCGCAGCTGCGTCGGGGCCTGAGCGCGCGCAAGGTGCTCGACGAGGAGCTCGTCCTCGCGGCGTCCTTCGAGGCGGATCTCGCGGGGATTGCCGAGCATTATGTCTTCGTCGATTGGGGGCCGGAATTCGTGCACGCCCATGCGCTCGCCTTGCCAGAACTCACGACCCCGGGGCTGACGCTCTCGCTCGGCGCCCTCGGCGCGGACGTGCGGGCGACGGCAGAGGCGTCCCTTGTGGCAATCCAATCACAGATCGACGCCGAGCAAAGCGCGGTAATCGCCGACCTGGCCGAAATCAGCGCGGGCAACCTCGTGGAAATTCTTGGAAACGTTGGCCAACCCAAATGACATGAAAATAATTCGCTTCATACCTGATTATTGCGAATTTCCCTTGATCGTTCGCCTTTCCTAAATCCCGGTTCAGCAGAAATGCTCCCGCCCTCAGAGGACGGGTCAGACCTCTTAGGGAAAGGAAAGTCCCATGAAAAAAGAACTCAAACTCGGTGTGGGCATACTTGCTCTTATTTCGGCACTGTCGGCTGCATCCGCGACGGCTCAAACGCTCACGGGCCGCGACTCCGTGGCAAGTGAACGGAACGAAGACTTCGTGGAAGCCATCGTAGACGACGCGGAGCGCGAGCTTGACCGCTTCGGCAACGAGGGCCGTCCGTAGGGCTTCTCCGGCTCCTTAGCGCTGCGCGGTATCGCCGAAAGCGGCAACACCGAAAGCGTGAATATCGGCGTCGGCACGGACCTGCACTTAATCTCCGGCCCCAATGGCATCGAGCTTCAGCTCAACTATGCCTATTCGGACGACGATGACTCGGAGGCCGATGAGAGCCTGTTCTACAATCTCGAATACTCCCGCGACTTAAGCCCGGTGGCCTTCGGCTTTGCAAAGCTCCAGGGCTCCTTTGACGACGCCACCGACGCGGAATTCCAGACCGACACGTACCTGTCGTTCGGCGCGGGCTACCGCATCTTCAACGAAGCCGATCGCCAGTGGTCGCTTCAGGCTGGTCCCGGCTACCGGTTCGCCGATTTCAATGACATCGGCTCGGCAGACGTGAGCGAGGGTGCCTTCGGCGTTTCGTCGGACTTTGCACAAACGCTGAATGACACGGTGTTCCTCACCAATGACACAGACTTCATCTCGTCTGAATCGAACGAACAGCTGATCAATGATCTCGCGATCAACGCCTCCATGACCGAGACCCTCGCACTGCGCACGAGCCTGCTGACCGAGTACACCTCGGACGTCAGCGCGCCCGCGAAGAATACCGACAACACCTTCGGTGTCTCCTTCGTGTATTCGTTCAATTAACCACACGAATTCCCGCGTGACCTTGGGGCGGAGTAATCCGCCCCATTTTTTGTCGCGGCCGCCGACCGGAGCGCACCAGCCCTGCGACTGCGGGCCGGTCAGCCACCCGCACCGCCACAAGGGATCAGCAGACCAGTAATACCCCCGATGCTCTCGCGGGAGGCGATCGTGCAAGTTGCTTGAGATCTTTTGCCATTTCCTCACACGCCATGGCTTGGGCATGCCCGACCTCGACTGGCGAACGGATGCTACGTCACATTTCTATTTCAATCCCTCCCTAGCGTCCCCCCGGCAGAAAGAAACCGAAGGGGGACACCATGAAACTGCGTTTGCTTGCTGGCACGGCTTTGGCCGTGATCGGCTCCGCTGCCTATGCCAATTGCCCAGCCGTGACCGTCGCCGACCCGATGGGCGTGGCTGCCGGCGCATATCCTCAGCAGTATGAGCTCGCTGAATTTGAGGCAGCCGCTGGCTGCACCATGGAATTCACCACCAACCCGGAAATCGCCGAGCTGAACGCCGAGATCCAGGGCAATCCCGAGCTGCCGCCGCTGGCGGAGCGCCTGCCCTCCGAGCCGCTCGTCGTCGCACCCTACGACATGATCGGTACCTATGGCGGCACGTTCGATGCGCTGTCGAACGCCACCGAGGCGGGCACGTCGGACTTCCTGTCGATCCGTCACGTGAACCTCGTGCGCTATTCCGACGACCTCACCACGATCGTGCCCAATGTCGCGAAGTCCTGGGAGTGGAACGACGATTTCACCGAGCTGACAATGACGCTCCGCGAGGGCCACAAGTGGTCCGACGGCGCGCCCTTCACCTCCGAGGATGTCCGCTTCTGGCTCGAGAACCTGAGCCTCGATGCCAATATCCGTGAAAACGCGGCGGATTACGTGCTGGCAGGCGGCGAGCCGATCCAGATCGAGATCATGAACGAGACGACCTTCAAGTTCGTGCTCTCCGCGCCAAAACCCGGCCTTCTCGTGCATTTCGCGACGTCCTACGCACAGCCTTTCCAGCCCGCGCATTTTCTCGGTCAGTTCCACCCGGCACTGAACGATGACGCCGATGCCCGCGCCGCCGAGTTCGGGTTCGAGAACGGCTACGAGGCGATCAATTACTACTTCGGCGCCTCCGACTGGACGGATACGCCCTCGCCCATGCTGCGCGATGCTGAGCGCGCCGCGACGCTGCCCTACGCAACGCAACCCACACTCGAGAGCCACATCTACGTGGCCGACACGACCGAGGGCCGCAGGCTCGTCGCAAACCCGTACTTCCACCAGGTGGATACGACGGGCCAGCAGCTCCCATACATCAGCCGCCAGGACGAGCTCTACAAGAATGACGCCGAGGTGCGGATCCTGTCGCTCGTCAACGGCGAGGTGGACTACAAGGCGCAATCGCTCCAGCTGCCCGACGCGCCGATCCTGCTGGAGAACCAGGATGGCGGCGCCTACAGCGTCCAACTCAAGCCCACAGTGGCGATCCCGACGTTGTCCTTCAACGTCACTTCCGACGACGAAGCCAAGCGGGAGCTTTTTGCCAACCCCGACTTCCGCAAGGCGATGTCGGCGGCGATCAACCGTGACGAGCTCAATGAGGTTGTGTTCTTCGGCCAAGGGGAGCCCATGGCCTATACCGGCTTCTCCCCGCTGCCCGATTTCGCAGAAGCCTACGGCAAGGTCGGCACGGAGTTCGATCCGGAGATGGCAGCCTCCACGCTTGACGCGCTCGGCATGGTCGACACTGACGGTGACGGCGCGCGCGAACTGCCGAATGGCGAGGACATCGTCCTCAACATCCAGTTCGCCACGCAGGGTATCTCCGGCGATCTGCTGGAGCTCATTGCGCAACAGTGGACGGATGCGGGCGTCTCCACCACCATCCGCGAAGTGACGCCGGACGAGTACCGCGCGGCACAATCCGCCGGCGAGCTCGACGTCATGGCCTGGTGGAAGGGTGAGCCGCTGGCCATCGCGCTCGGCACCAATGAAGGCCTCGTGCCGCCTTTCGGCTCCTTCTTCGGGCACCGCACGGGCATGGGCTGGGCGGAGTACATCGCCTCGGGCGGCGCTGCGGGCATCGCGCCCCCGGCCTGGGTCGACACCCTGATCGAGGATGTGGCCACGCTGCAATCCGCGGCACCGGGCTCTACGGAAGCCTCCGCGGCGGGCGAAGCCATCGCGCAGGCCTTCACGGACAACATGCTCTTCATCGGCACCGTGATCGCGCCCTCGCCCATCGTGGTGCGCAACGGGCTCGCCAACGTCACCGAGTTCCAGACGTCGTCATACGAGTACTACCGGACCTACCCCTACCGGGCGACCCAGTGGTTCTTCACCGAAGACAACTGATCTGACGCTCTAGCCAAGCGCGGGAGCCGGGCATTTTTCGATGCTCGGCTCTTGCCACATCGATCTTCGGGCTGTGAACTCGAGGGCGGGGGACACAAATGGCCAATCTTGTGCGCTTCATCGGCATCCGTGCCATCCTCGCGGTGGTTACGCTTCTCATCGTGTCCTTCATCGTGTTCACGCTCATGGAATTCGTGCCGGGCGACTGCGCGGAACGGTATCTGGCCTACAAGAACACCCAAGGCCAGGCGCTCACGCTGGAGGATATCGACGCTGAACGTGCGCGTCTGGGCCTCGACCAGCCATTCCTCGTGCGGTGGGTGTCGTGGGTCGGCGGTGCATTCACGGGCGATTTCGGGACGAGCTGCATCCTGCGGGTGGAGATCAGTCAGCTTCTGGGCTCGAAATTCCTCATCTCCGCAGGCATCTGCTTTGCCGCGCTTTTCGTGGCCTACCTGATCGCGGTGCCAGTGGGCATCTACGCCGCCGCGTCGCGCAACCCGGTCGTCAACAATATCCTGCGCTTCGTCTCTTACCTAGGCCTCGCGCTGCCGAACTTCCTCCTCGCGCTCATCATCATGCTGGTCTCGACCGTCTATTTCGGCGACTCGCTCAGCGGGCTCTTCAGCAAGGAATTCCGCGATGCGCCTTGGTCCATGGCCAAGTTCTGGGATTTCATGAGCCGGGCCTGGCTGCCGATCTTCATCCTCGGCTGGTCGGCCACGGCCTTTGCGTTGCAGACGGTGCGGGCGCTGATGCTGGATGAACAATCCAAGCTTTATGTCACGGCGGCCCGCGCGCGGGGGCTCTATGGTCGCAGGCTTCTGTGGCGTTACCCGGCGCGGCATGCGCTCGGGCCCATTGTGAATTCGCTGGGGTTCGATCTCAACCGCATCTTCAATGAGCTGCCCATCGTGGCGGTGATCTTGACTCTGACCGAGGCGGGCGCGCTCCTCCTTGAGGCCCTTGCGCGCTCCAATGATCAGCAGCTCGCGGGCGCGATCATTTTCCTGCTGACGGCGACCATCGTGGGGCTGAACTTCATCACGGATGTGGCCCTCGCCGCTCTCGACCCGCGCATGCGCAACTCCGTCATGGGAAGCAAGGCATGACCGACGCGCCGAAAGACCTACCCGACACAGTGAAGGGCTCCGAGACGGTCATTGTGGAGACGGAAGACGCCGCCCGCCGCCGCGCGGCAGAGGCGTATTTTACCGCCTCGCAAGGTCAGCTCATCTGGGCGCGCTTTCGCAAGCAGCGCGCGGCCATGGTGGCAGCGATCGTCCTCTGTGTGATGGTCATTAGCGGCCTTCTGGCGGATTTCATCGGCCCCTATGATCCCACCATCGCGGGGGCCAACAAGGAGTACACCAACGGCGCGCCCCAAATCCCGCGTTTCTGCGACGAGGCGGGCTGCTCGGCGCGGCCGTTCATTTACGGCGTCAAGCGAGAGCGATCGCTCGCCACCAATTTCCGCTGGGTGACGACCATCGACACCGAGGATCGCCGCTACGTGCAGTTCTTCGTGCGGGGCGATGAATACCGGTGGTTCGGCGTCACGCTCGACTGGAAGCTCTTCGGCGTCGATGAAGGCAAGATCCACATCTTCGGCACCGACAATACCGGTAAGGACATCTTCAGCCGCACCTTCCACGCCATCAAGACCTCTCTCGCTGTGGGCACGCTGGGCGTGCTCATTTCCTTCGTCATGGCGCTCGCGATCGGGGGGGTCGCAGGGTATTACGGCGGCATCGTGGACGGCGTCCTCCAGATGATCACCGACGCCATCCGGACTGTCCCCGCGATCCCGCTCTTCATGGCGATCGCGGCCTTCGTGCCGGATACCTGGAGCGCGGAGACACGGTTCTTCTTCATCTCCATCATCCTGGGCCTCATCGGCTGGCCCACGCTCGCGCGGCGCGTGCGCACGCACCTCCTCGTGGAGCGCAATCAGGACTACGTGCTGGCCGCTCGGCTCTCTGGCGCCGGGTCGGGCCATATCATCCGCCGGCATCTGCTGCCGTCCTTCACGAGCTATATCATCGTCGATCTGGTGATTTCCTTTCCCTACATGGTGCTCTCGGAGACCGCGCTGTCCTTCATCGGGCTTGGGCTGAAGGACCCGGTCACCTCGCTCGGCGTGCTCCTCCAGAACACGACGCAGGCGGACGTGCTTCTGAACTACCAATGGTACTTCATCCCCGTCTTCTTCTTCGTGGCGCTCGTGATGGCATTTGTCTTCGTGGGCGACGGGCTGCGCGATGCCGCCGATCCCTATGGGGACGCGAAATGAGCCTGCTGAGCGTCGACAACCTCACTATCCGCTTCAAGACCGACGAAGGGCTCATTACCGCCGTCGAGAACGTGTCCTTCCAGGTGGGGAAGGGAGAGGTGTTGGGCCTCGTGGGCGAAAGCGGGTCGGGCAAGTCCGTGACGGCGAAGGCGCTGATGCAGCTCAACGGGCGCAATACGGTCTATGACCCGACGTCCCGCATCACGCTCCACGGGGACCCGGATATCGACGTGCTCTCGCTTCGCCGCGAGCGTGACATGCTGCCGATCCGGGGCGGGCGGGTCTCGATGATCTTCCAGGAGCCCATGGCGAGCTTCGCCCCCGCGATCTCCGTCGGTGCGCAGATGGTGGAGCAATTGCAGATTCACACCGGCATGTCCAAGCGCCAGGCGCGGGAGCTTTCCATTGAGATGCTCGACCGCGTGGGCATCACCGAGCCCGCGCGCAGGTTCGATCAATACGTGTTCGAATATTCAGGCGGGATGCGCCAGCGGGCGATGATCGCCATGGCGCTCACGACGAAGCCGCGCCTCCTCATCGCGGACGAGCCCACCACCGCTCTGGACGTCACGATCCAGCGGCAGGTCATCGACCTCATGAAGGAGCTCGTCGCGGATTTCGGCATGTCGATCCTCTTCATCACCCACGACCTCGGCGTGATCGCGCAAACGGCGGACCGGGTGGCGGTTATGTATCTGGGGCGCATCCTCGAGAGCGGGCCGGTGCGCGACGTGCTGCGGACGCCGGCCCACGCCTATACGCGCGGGCTGCTCAACGCGCTGCCGGACCTGTCGAACCTCGACGCGCCTTTGACGCCCATTCCGGGCGATATCCCCTCGCCGCTGGAGCGCCCTTCGGGCTGTGTGTTTCACACTCGCAATCCCGAGCTGAAGCCCGGATCGCGCTACGAGCGGGAGGTGCCACCCATGACGGAAGTCCGCCCCGGCCACTTTGCGGCGCTCTTTCCAGAGGATGTGGCATGACCCCGCTCGTCTCCGTAGAAAACCTCACCGTCGCTTATCCGCTGGGCCGCCGCCTGATTGGCACGCCGCCCATGCTCAAGGCCGTGAGGAACGTCACGCTCAGCATCCCCAAGGGCAGCTTCGTGGGCCTCGTGGGCGAGAGTGGCTCCGGTAAATCCACGCTGGGACGCGCGATGCTCAAGGCTGCTCCGATCACCAAGGGCCGCATCATCTATGACGACGGAACGCGGGCCTATGACATCGCGACCATGTCCCGCACAGAGGAACGCGCCTTCCGCGCCGAGGCGCAGATGATCTTCCAGGACCCTTATGCCGCGCTTTCCCCGCGCATGACCGTGCGCGACATCATCGCGGAGCCGCTGGAGGTTCTGGGCCTCACCGAGACGCGCGAGGAGACCGATGCCCGTGTCCGCGACATCGCCGCCAAGTGCCGGATCAACCTCGAACATCTCCGCCGCTACCCGCATGCCTTCTCAGGCGGGCAGCGTCAGCGCATCTCCATCGCACGCACGCTTGCCTCCGGCCCGAAATTCGTGGTGGCCGATGAATGCGTCGCCGCGCTCGATGTGTCGATCCAGGCGGATATCCTGAACCTGCTCAAGCAGCTCCAGCGCGACCTCGACCTCACCTACCTTTTCATCTCCCACGATCTCAGCGTGGTGGCGCATGTCTGCGATTACGTGGCGGTGATGTATCTGGGCGAGATCGTCGAAGAAGGCCCTACACGGGATATCTTTGCAGATCCTCGGCACGCCTACACGAAATCCTTGCTCGCCGCGATACCGTCACTCGACCCCGATCAGCGGAGCAGGGTCCGCGTGCTTCAGGACAGCTAGATGGCGGATTACGACCTCGATAACGCTTACACGATCGACGGCCCCGAGAGCGCGCGTGACCTCTATGGTCGTTGGGCAGCCACCTACGACACAAGCTTTGGGGACGGCTGGGGCTACATCGCGCCGCGCAAGATCGCGGGTATCTACAAGGCGCTGAGCGACGGTGACGAGCCCGTGCTCGACATCGGCGCGGGCACGGGCCTCGTCGCCGAACACCTTGAAAGCCTCACGGTCGACGGGATCGACATCACGCAAGAGATGCTCGATCTGGCGGGGGCCAAGGGGCTCTACCGCAATCGCATTCTCGGCAACCTCCTCGAACCGCTCGCCATGGCGGACGGCACCTACGGCGGTGTGATCTCCTCGGGCACCTTCACCCACGGCCATGTCGGCCCGTCGTGCCTCCCCGAACTCCTGCGTGTCTGCCGCTCCGGCGCGCTTTTCGTCTGTGGCTGCATCCCGCCTGTCTTCGACCAGATGGGCTTCGGCTCCACTCTCGCGATCCTGAATGCGAGGGGACTGATCGGCGATCTCAGCTTCCGCGACATCCCGATCTACGAGGGCAAGGACCATCCCCACGCCGCCGATCGCGGCCTCGTCATGGTGTTCCGGAAGTCATGAAGCTCCGGCCTGCCACGCCGGAGGACCACGACGCCGTCGTGGCCATCTTCAAGGAAGCCTTCCGGGAATACACCCGCGCAACAGGCCGCGCGCCCGGCCGCTATCCTTGGCTGCCCGCTGCTCTCTCCGCCGGAGAGATATTCTGGCTCGACGTGCAGAGCGAGACAGTCGGCGCGACCTGGCTGGCCTTCAAAGGCGGCGGGCTCGGCCTCGAGATGCTGGCTATTGACCCGTCCCATCAGAAGGCCGGTCACGGCACCGCCGCACTCGCCGTCATCGAGGCCCATGCACACGCGCATGAGGCGCGTTTCATCACGCTCTACACACAGACGCGGCGCAACCACCTTGTCGCATTCTACTCCCGCCACGGCTTCCGAGTCTGGAAGGTGGGCCCTCCACCCCACGGGCGCGACGACCTGCTGCGCGTTCACATGACAAAGACCCTCAGCTAGCGGAGCCTCTGCGATGCAAGACCCCACCTTCACCGCCCCAGGCCGCTTTTGGAAAGGCAATCTCCACACGCATTCGAACCGCTCCGATGGTGCACTGACGCCTGAAGAGGTCTGTCACCGTTACCGTGAAGAGGGCTATGACTTCATCGCGCTGACAGACCACTTCATCGGCCTCTACGACTACCCGATCGTGGACACGACGGGCTTCCGCACCGATGCCTTCACCACGATCCTCGGCGCGGAGGTCCATTCCGGCGCGATGGAGAATGGCGAGCTTTGGCACATCCTCGCCGTAGGCCTGCCGCCCGATTTCGCGCCGTCAAACTCGCCGCACTTTTTGCCCGTGGAGGACATGGAGACCGGGCCGGAACTGGCACAGCGCTGCCGGGACGCAGGCGCGTTCGTCGCCATCGCTCATCCGGAATGGGGCGGTCTCAGCCTCACCGATGCGCGCGCCCTGGAGGCCGCGCACGCGGTCGAAGTCTACAACCATGGCTGCCAGGTCGGCGCGGACCGGGCCGAGGGGTTCTGGCACCTCGACCGTCTGCTGGAAGAAGGCCGTCGCCTCGCGATTTGCGCGACAGACGACGCGCATTTCACGGAGCCCGATCATTTTGGCGGCTGGACGATGGTGAAGGCCGAAGAAAATACGCCCGAGGCGCTGCTCGCAGCGCTCAAGGCCGGACATATGTATGCCTCGACCGGCCCCCTCATCCACGACGTCGTGTGGGGCGAGAAATCCGTCTCGGTCCGCTGCTCGCCGGCGAACGGCGTGATTGTTCAAGGACAGGGATCGGCGACGGTAGCGGTGCACGGCAATGGCTTGGGCTGTGTGGAGCTCCCCTATGGGCGGGTGCAAGGCAGTGATTGGATGCGTCTCACTGTCGTGGATGCCACCGGCAAACGCGCTTGGACCAATCCGGTTTGGCCCGAGCGGTAGGCCACCGGCGTCGTCTTCCCTCAGCGAAGACTTCCTCGGCAAGGTCTTGTGTCCAACGCATGGACGCTTGAGGGCCGCCACTGAATCCTGCTTCACGGCTGCCCATGCAAAGCTCGTCATCGGCCGGTCATGGATCGGACGGTCGTTTCGCCGCTCAACCACGCATACTTAGAAGTGATTGGGGACAAGCACTCTGACGACTTCCAAGAGGCAGAAGAAATTGATGCGCAGCCTCTGTTTAATGTGCGATGTCAAGAAACTGCAACAAGACTCGCATACCCAGAAGGCTCTGAAACCTTCGAGGAAATCGCTATGTCTTGGTCCAATAGACCGTTTGTGCTGCCGCTGTCTGCAGCACTACTTGCCTCGTCTGCGCTCACCAGCTTCGCTGGCGGTCACGCTGACAAGGTTAAAATTGGTGAAACCACCGCTCTTGTTGCCGAAGCCAGCACCGCAGGTGACGGTTTTGAAATCGTGGATGGTGAGTCTGCCGACACCGACTTCCCGTTCGTCGCAAATATGAAAGCCCTGGCCACCGTTGGTGAAGTTGATGCCGACACCGGCATGGCATTGACCGGTTGGCCCGATGGCAACGCGGCGTGGCTTCAGGACGAAGACACCGTGCGTGTGGCCTACCAGTCCGAATCCTATGCCACCATGTCCACCGAGACCTACGGCTGGGAGATGGAGAGCGGCGTGAAGTTCACCGGCTCCCACATCCACACGCTTGACTACGATCGCGCGGGCCTCGCGGATTTCCTCAACAACGAAAGCGCGGCCTCCGAGATCCTGCAGGGCTCGGGCCACCTCTTCTCCACCGTCTACAACGTGTTCGGTGACGAGGTTCTGCCCCGCTCGGAAGGCGGCATCTGGGGCAACCAGTCGCTCCCCGATCAGACCTTCGTCGAGTTCATCCCGCAGTTCGAGCTCTCCAACGGCGACTTCTTCTTCCAGTCCTTCTGCGGCGCATATTACGAGCCCGCCAACAAATATGGCGATGGCATCGGCCTCGCGGACGATGTCTGGATGAACGCCGAAGAGTGGAACATCGAGCGCATGTGGAATGCCGGCACGCGTGACGAGCCGAACCAGCGCTTCGACACCAACAAGAGCATGGGCCTCGCCTCGCTCGTGACCGACCTCGAAAACGAAGTCGCCTACACGGTGCCTGCGCTGGGTCAGACCGGGTATGAGAAGCTGATGCCGATCAACCCGCAGCACGAAGACTACGTCGTGATCGTGGCCGCCGGCTACAACCACGGCTTCGAGCCCGCGCCGCTCAAGATCTACGTGGGGATCAAGGGCCTCGACTGGAACGGCAACCCGATCGCCGAAGACGCGCCGGAGCGTGACCAGTTCCTCGCACGCAACGGCCTGCTCTACGGCAAGCTCTACGGTGCCGCCGTCGCCATGGACACCTTCGCCGAAATCGGCATCGACGCGCCTTCCGTAGGCGACAAGATGATGGAAGCCTACATGGCCAATCCCGACGCGGCCGAAACCTTCGACGTGATCTTCGCGCCGACCTCCTACCAGTGGAGTGGCTGGGACAACCCGGTGGCCGTCGGCGAGACCGAGATGTTCCTCTGGGGCGAAGAAGATGAACAGCCGCGCGGTCACATGTTCTTCGTCGGCGACTCGAAGACGGAGCACCCCGCTGTCGATCCCGACATCACGAAGACCCGCTGGGTTCAGTCGATGTCCCAGGATGGCGGCTATCTCTCCTTCGAGCTGACGGACCTTCTGGCCGAGCTCGACGCCGCGAACGGTGATCTGCCCTCCTCGCTGAGCGGCATGGCTATCCGGACGCTGCCCAACTTCGACGGTTCCTTCACGGTGGAAGTCGGTGACAAGGGCATCAAGCACGGCGGCATGGGCACCCACGCCACCGACGAGAATGACCTTGCCAAGGCCAACGCACCTGACGGCCTGATCTGGATCAAGGGCGCCGACGGTGACGTGCTCATCGCCGACGAGGATAGCGGCAACGCCTTCGGCGAGCGGAAGTACGCCATCGTGCTCGACCCCGAGACGCTCCAGCTCGCAGAGCCGGGCAAGGGCTACTTCCTCGCCATGGCGGGCGGTACAGAAAGCCCGCGCGCTCAGGCAGGGGCAACTGCTCTCGCCGGTGCCATCGATCAGCCGCGCACGTCGGAATTCTCCGGCACGTGGCCGCTGACGGCGCTTCTGGCACAAAAGGACGACGGCAGCTTCTACACGATGGAAGAGATCGCCGGGACCGGTCAGCAGGAGATCATCGGATCTATCCCGATGAACGAACAGCTGCTTCTGGGCGTGGTGCAGCATCGCACCAAATCCGGCGGTCAGGTCTCCGAAGTGGAAGCCGACCGTGGTGGCCAGATCTTCATGTTCCAGCTGGACCTGCCCGAGCAGGCCTATGACCTGTCCATGATGCAGTAAGCGCATCGCAAGAAACAGAACTCGGCCGCAGCACATCGCTGCGGCCGTTTTCGTTCGTAGAGGATTTGGGAAGCGTTGGGCCTGCCGCAGGCCGAACGTTCAGTTGGGGATCGTCACCAACCAGTCGTGCGTTTCTTCCAGCAGACAGGATCGACAGCCCCACAGGGGTGCCGTCCGCCGGGGGCCTTCGTCAGTTTCATGCAAGAGGAAGTCACTGAGCGGCATGACATCCTGCCCCTCGAAGTCGAAGCTCTGTGTGGTGTGGCAGTCCGCGCATCCGCGGGCTTCGAAGGCAGCTTGGTCGGCTTGGTTGGCGAACGGGCTGACAGGAGCAGGAGACAGGGCTTCGAATGCCGCTCGCACCTTCGCAGTGGTACCTGGCTCGCTAAGATCGACATCATGTGCGGCCCCGGCGAGGGCTGCAAAATCCTCGAACCGGCCCGCGGCAAGTGACTGACCGAACTTGGCGGCCTGAGGCCCGTCAGCCCCACTCACAAACCGCATGCGTCCCGCGATGCCATCCGCGTCGAGATCAAACGCGTCTTCGAACACAAACTGCCATTCTTCAGGCAGCGCTGACAGCGCCTTGAGACCCACGATGTCGAGCGTGCCATCATCTGTGACATGGCACGACAGGCACTGCGCAACGGGGTCTGCCCCTGCCGTCGAAACGGTCAGGGTGAAAGCCAAAGCCGCCCCGAGGCGCGTCATCTAGGCGGTGAAGAGCGCGGCGGCGCGCCGGAATTCAGCCGCGAGAACCTGCGCCTTCCCGGTCAGCTGCACGAGAATTTCGCTGTCAGGCGCGAGTGTGCCCACATTGCGCGTTTCGCGGCGCAGGGTGCGCAGCAGGTCCTGGGACGCGGCATTGATCGCCGCGTCGATCTCGGGCGCGGCAAGGCCGACATAGGGCTCCACATTCCGCCAGAGCGACATGGTGCCCACGATACGCGCGGCCATCTCTTCGGCATCCCGCTCGAAATCCGTGAGCGCGAAGTCGCTGCCCCAATCGCCGCTTTCCAGATAGGTCGCGATCAGCATCAATTGCTCGGACATCAGCACGGTATCGGCCCGATCCTCACGCGCTGTCAGGGCTGCACGTGCGGCGAGCGCTGCGGCATTCAGCTCTTCGGTGGCGTGAACGAAGGCGGCTTCCAGCGCGTCGCGCTCTGCGGTGCAATCGCCCGTCTCACAGGGCGTGAAGGCTGCGCCCACGGCACCGGCCAGCGCGCGTTCTGCGTCTGTGGGCGCGGCGACGGACGGATCGGCATAGACCCACTGTGCGGCGTTGTAGCGCTGTACCATTGTCTTCTGTGCGAACTGGGCCTGGCGGGCAAGGGCCGGGTATGGCGCATCGTTCTCGGCCAGCTCAACGACCTTTTCTGCCATCACGCGACCGGCGCGCAGGCCCGCCGATGCCAGCTCCCAGTTCGCCAGAACGGCCTCCTTCGCGCTGAGCGTCGGATCATAGTTGGCAATGCCCGGGGCCGGAGCGGCGACGCCGGGCGTCTCGGCCATGGCGGGGGTGAGGGCGGTAGAGAGTACAAGAGCGAGGATTGAGCGACGCATGACGGGTCCCTGTTTCGGCGGCTTGATTTCTGCGGATCGCGGCGCGATCCCGGCGGATGTTTTACATAGCTGACAAGAAGACTTGCCAGTCTTCGCTTGATTCTGACCGTGGATAAACCAGCCGTAGGACAGCCATATGACACGCCTTGCTTTTTCGACCGCCCTCTGTGGGGCTCTGTGCTGGGCCGGTGCTGTTTCGGCTAACACGCCACGTGCGGTGATCGACGGCTATGCCGACCTCGCCCTCGTAAAATACGGCGACAGCCTGTCGGCGGCGGAGACTCTGCGCGCCGCCGTTGCAGCCTTCGTAGAAGCCCCTTCCGCCGAGACGCATCAAGCGGCGAAAGACGCCTGGCTCGCCGCCCGCGTGCCCTACCAGCAGACGGAAGCCTATCGGTTCGGCAACGCTGTCGTTGACGCATGGGAAGGCAAAGTGAATGCATGGCCACTGGACGAAGGGCTAATCGACTATGTCGACACGGGTTATTACGGCGACGAGAACGAGGAAAACGCCTTCTTCCGCGCCAATGTCGTGGCCAGCCCCGCGGTCATGGTGGGCGGCCAGACGCTAGACGCCAGCGCCATCACGCCCGCGCTTCTGCAAGAGCTGCACGAGGTTGACGGTGTCGAAGCCAACGTTGCGACCGGCTACCACGCCATCGAATTCCTGCTCTGGGGCCAAGACCTGAACGGAAGCGGCCCGGGGGCGGGCGCACGGTCGCACACGGATTTTGACACGGCGAACTGCACCAACGGCAACTGCGACCGCCGCGCAGAATACTTGGTCGCGGCCACGGATCTTTTGCTAATGGATCTAGAGGAGATCGTCGCAGCCTGGGGCGAAGGCGGCGCGGCGCGCATGGATCTGGCCGGGCAATCCGACGCACAAGGCATTTCGTCCATCCTGACGGGCCTGGGTTCGCTGAGCTACGGCGAGCTTGCGGGGGAGCGGATGAAGCTTGGCCTCATCCTCCACGACCCCGAGGAGGAGCATGATTGCTTTGCCGACAATACGCACAATTCGCACTTCTACGACGCGCTCGGGATGCAGAACGTGTATCTGGGCCGCTACGTGAGCACCGACGGAACGGTGACGCAGGTGCCATCGCTGGCAAGCTTGGCCGAGGGGCTCAATGCCGAGGCCCACGCCGACATGATTGCCAAGTTCGAGGCGACGATGGACGCCATGCAGATCATGAAAGACCGCGCCGACAACGGGATCGAGGCCTATGACCAGATGATCGGTTTCGGCAACGACGAGGGCAACGCTGTCGTGCAGGCGGGCATCGACGCGCTGGTCGACCAGACACGCAGCATCGAGACGCTGGTGGCGGTTCTTGGTGCGGCAGATATCGCGGTCGAAGGGTCCGATAGCCTCGACAACCCGACAGCGGTGTTCCAATAATTCCCGGAATTCCCCACTTGCAACATCGCGCGCGCCAGCCCTCTCACCGCGTCGGCCCGAGGTCTCCATGACGTCGAAATCCGTGTATGGACTTGTCCTGCTCTGTAGTGCGGCCTTGGCCGCGCCTCTTGTGCTTGCGGAAACCAAGGCCGACCGAAAGGCGCGCATTCTCGCGCCCACGGCGGACTTCACGCGCTCTGAGCAGTTTGAGCTTTACCAAGGCGGGTCGGGCACCAACACAGAGCGCTTCGATGGCAACGCCTTCTCGCTCCCTTCGGGCACGTTGAGCTTCGAGGAACGGTCGGATTTTTTCATCGGCAACGGCGTCTTTGATCGTCCTTGGGTGCCTGCGCCATCGTCAACGTTGGCCTCAGATGGACTTGGGCCCTTTTACAATGCGCGGTCTTGCCAAGGGTGCCATATCAAGGATGGGCGCGGCCACCCGCCGGAACCGGGTGACACCAACATGGTGTCGATGCTTTTTGCGCTCAGTAGCCCGATGGGCGGGCCGGATCCGGTCTTCGGCCACCAGTTTCAGGATCAGGCCATTGCGGGTTTCCTGAGCGAAGGCCGCGTGACCGTCAGCTACGAAACACAGACCTTCACCTATCCAGATGGTCAGACCGTCGACCTGCGCAAACCGATCTATACGACCGACGCAGCACTAACGGACGGCATCTCTCTGAATCCCCGCGTCGCGCCGCAGATGATTGGCCTTGGCTTGATCGAGGCCATCGCGGAGGCAGACCTCGCCGCCCATGCCGATCCCGACGACACGGATGGTGACGGCATCTCGGGCCGGCTGTCGCGGGTAGACGCTGGCGTCGGGCGATTTGGGTGGAAGGCGATGGAGCCCACGCTTGTTGCGCAAACGGCGACGGCGTTTTCAAACGATATGGGCTTATCCACGAGGCTGCGGACCATGCCTTGGGGCGATTGCACCGCCGATCAAGCCGAGTGCCGCACGGCAGTTCATGGAAACGAGGCCGGCACCTTCGAGATCGCCGATGATCTTCTTGATCTCGCGGCGTTTTACTCAGCGCATCTTGCTGTGCCCGCGCGCCGAGATATTGACGACCCGGAGGTGCTGCGCGGCAAAGCCCTGTTCTATGCGGCGCAATGCGTGTCCTGCCACGTGCCAAAGTTTGCGACAGCGGCCGATGCGGCAGAGCCCCTGCGCAACCAATTGATCTGGCCCTACAGTGACTTCCTGCTCCATGACATGGGACCCGGCCTCGCGGATGCAAACCCGACGGGGGACGTCGCGGGGGCTGAGTGGCGCACGCCACCACTTTGGGGGATCGGATTGACCGAGACCGTCAGCGGCCACACCTACTTCCTGCACGATGGCCGCGCTCGTTCGCTGGAAGAGGCCGTGCTGTGGCACGGTGGAGAGGCCGAGGCCGCCCGCGATGCTTTTGCCGCCGCTACCGCGGAAGACCGCGCCGCCCTAATCGCCTTTTTGGAGAGCCTATGATCCGCGTCCTTCTTTGCGCTGTCGCGCTCGCGTTCCCCACGTCCGCGCTGGCCGTTTCCCCGCTGACAGAGGACGAGGCCCGTCGCCTGCAGGAGGGCCTGTCCGTCACGGCAGATGAGTTCATCCTGCCAGCCTTCGCGTCCTATGCCGCGGCGATGGGGACGCTGGATGCGACGCTGTCGGATTATTGCGCTGCCGAGGGCCCAATTGCGGCGGCGCAAGACGCCTATGTCGACGCGTTTCTAGCTTGGCAGCGGGCCAGCATCATTCAGGTTGGGCCAGTCGGCGAAGCCGAGGGCCCGCTGCGCGTGCAGCTGTGGCCCGATCCCAAAGGGTTTAGCGCCCGCGCCTTAAGGTCCGCCATTCGAGAGGCGGATGAGGCGCTGCTCGCGCACGGGGCGCTCGAAGGACGGTCGATTGCGCTCACGAACCTCGGCGCGCTCGAACTACTGCTTTTCGATGAGCTCGCAGCCGGGAGCTATTCCTGCAATCTGGCTGTGGCTGTCGCATCGTACCAGGCTGATTTGGCGGAAAACTTTGCCTCGGCTTGGATCCCTGGCAGCGCGTTTCGGAAAGCCTATGACACAGCCTACGTGGGCAACGAGCTCTATCCGTCGGTGGATGCGCTGCTGCGTGAGCTCTTGGCGGGGGCCGTGGTCTACACAGATAGGCTGCGAAAATTCAAACTCGTTCGGGCCCTCGGTACGGCCCCCGGCGAGGCACGGGCAGAGCGGACGGAAGCCAAGCTGGCCGGCGCTGGCCTGCAGAGCATCGAGGTGAGCTTTCGGGCGCTGGCAGATTTCTATGACGTTGCTTTCGGCATCTTCGACACCGCGCCGGATATCGGCGGGTCGATGGAATATCTCGTTCTGACAGACACGGCCCGCAGCGTCGCGGACAGCCTGACACTCTACGAGGCTCCTCTAACTCAGATTGTCGAGGAAGATGGCGCATCCGCAAACGAAATCCGGCGGTACGCTGACCTTGTCCTTTTTCACGAGGTTTACCTGAAATCAGGTTTCCTGAGCGCACTCGGTCTCGTCGCCGGGTTTACGGCGGCCGATGGCGACTAGGCGCGAGGTTGTCCAAGGGCTTGCGGTGAGCTTGGCCCTGTCGGCATGCCGCGGCGCCATCGCACAGCCTGCCGAAGACGCCGTCTATGTGGGAGTAGAGACTTCGGCTGCGACGGGCCTTAGCCAGGCGTCCTTTTTCGCGGGCTCGGGCCGCCGGACAGGACAGGTTACATTGGATTTTCGGGCACACGGGCTCGCTCAGCACGGGCACATCTTGGTGGTATTCCCCCGGCGTCCCGGCAATCGGTTCGCGGTGGTGGACCTGTCCAGTTTAGAGGTGCGCGCCGTGGTATCTGCGCCCACCCAACGCCACTTCTATGGCCACGGCGCGCTGACACTGGATGGTCGGACCTTGCTTGTCGCGGAAAACGATCTCGGCACACTGCAGGGGCACATTGGGCTCTACGACATTGGCGCGCAGCCCGTTCGGATAGGCTCCCTCGCGTTACCGGGTGCAGGCCCTCATGAGATCATCCGCGCAGCAGATCGGGACAGTTTCTACATCGCGCTTGGCGGGTTGGAGACGCATCCAGCCTACGGGCGCACGCCGCTCAACCTGGATGACTTTCGCAGTCAGATCCTCAGGCTCGATCTGTCATCGGCCTCGGTGTCGCCGCTCGGCGTATGGGACACAGCGCGTGGTGTTTCCTTGCGCCATCTGGCAGCAGACGGACACGGAAACCTCGTTGTCGGCGGGCAGGTCGTCACCGGTGCCCCGCACACTCGGGATGTTCTGTGGGTTTTGACGCCGAATGGGACGACGCAGATTGAGACGCACGGGCAATTGCAAGGCTACACGTCGTCGGTCAGCGCCCATGGTCGGACTGCAATCGTGACGTCCAAGAAGTCCGGTCAGGCCCTGGTCGTCGAGAATGGAGAGGTGGTCAGGACCGTGGCTGCAAACGGTGCCTCAGGCGCTGGTCTGAGCCGCGGCCTCGTCGCCGTGTCTGGGTACCAGAAACTCATCCTGAACGATGCGGCCATCCCTGTGACACCGCAGTACGAATTCGACAATCATGGTTTGGCTCTGACCTCGTAGGAAGAGGCCAACCGGCCAAAAGAAGACCAAAAGCTGAACCGTTCCGATCTAACCTAGCCTAGCCTAAGCCAGGCGGATTAATGGAATTTGCACTTGCCGCGAACGGCTGGTTCGACGGCCCGGACCGCAGCATGGCAATAGGTGCCTAGGGCGGGCATGGGCTGTCTCATGATGCGGCAGAGAGCTGGTGGGTCGAGGAATGTGGCGATGAACTCTGGGCTTTCGCCTGACCCGCCTCTCTACATTTCGCCTCCATCCCTCCAGATATCAGGCCAACGCCCTTCAGGCTTGATGTCGGGCATTGGCTTCCTCGTTCCGCCTTATCGTCGCAGCGGTATTTGCTCATTGTTGGTTAGTCTATGGTTTCTGCGACCGCGAAACGCCGGAAGGCAAATTGCATTGCGACCAGTGTCAGAAGACCGATCACCGTCAATGTCAGCCAACTGGCCAAGCCAGGCAGCACCAATGTGGCTCCTATCATTCTGAACACCACGAGCCCCACGGCAAGGGATGCCACGATCGCGGCGAAGACGAAGACGGTTTTCGCGATGAACTCGACAATTGATCGACCAAGGAATTCAAAGTCAGCCCGCCCCATCGCAACGAGCTTTGTCGGGAACAGAAGATGCACCGTGTTCTCGACCGCTTGTATGAGAAACGTTAACGGAAGCGCGAACGCCGCCAAGACCAGTGCAACGCCTGGGGTGATGCTCGCCTCGAAGACCATCGCACTCGCGATCAGCACCAGTGTGATGCCATAGGCCAGCAGCGTCTGGACAACAAGCTGGCCGGCGCAGATGCGCCAGGGTGCGATGGGCAGTGTCTTGTAGATTTCCATCCGGCTGAGGTCGCCGCGAAAATCACAGACCAGATTGCGCGGCAGGATGAAGGCGATGAAGATATAGATAATCATCATCGTCTGTTCTTGCGTCACCGGCGTGCCGAAGACCGCAGAGACCGGAGCAATGGAGGCAGCAAGACCAGCAAAGACAAGGATGGGCTTGAGCGCGTTCCGCAGGGCGTTGAGTGCTTGCCGCATGGCGATGGGCCCCATGCCGCCGAGCAAGGGCGCATAGCGCACCGAGCGGACCTCGGCCCGCTCCGTCGCCCAGAAGGACCCGCCTTGCTTGATGCGTTCCCATCGGCTGCTGAGACGGGCATTCTCGGCAAGGGAGCGATCGGTCGTGCGCGCGTCGAGCACGATGACAGCCCGCAAGAGCGCCGCATTGATGACGATCGCGGCGAGCGCCCAAAGGGCCATTCCTGACAGCGAAGATGCCACGAAAAGCTCGGCGAATACGATGTAGGGGATCAGGATTATGGTTCCGATCCACGAATGCCTGAACTCGGCGAGAAGATCGAGAACCCCGAGGTCGGCTGAGACCCAAGCATACAGCATGGCCGCGGCCACGATGACGCAAAGACCCGCCAGGACGGGCCACTTCATTTTTGCGTAAGGGCTGCCATCGAACGCATGCCCGACCATGCTGATGACGGCGCTGTTCAACTGAACGAATACAAGCGTCAGAAGCGTGGCAATAAACACGGGCAGGATCGCCGCTGGCTCCGGCTGCACAAGGACGGTCACGAACACGCTGCTCAAGGCCACGCCCGCGACATAGGCCGCGAACTTGTAAAGGATCAGGTCCCGTCGGCGAAACGGCCCGGTAAAGAGAAAGTTGATCTCGTTCGGCGAGAAATGAAACGTCGGGCCGGTCGTCATAACCACGGTGAGAAGCGAGAGGCCAAGCATGGTGAGCGGCATGAAGGTCAGGATCTGCGCGCCCATGGCTTGCCGGTCCAGCGCCCCTGTTCCGAAGAGCCCCGCATCCGAGGCACTGTTTGAGGCGATCAAGAACCAGATGATCCCCCCGAATGCGAGAGAAAACAGCAGGCCGCGCAGACTTGCGAGCTGGAGGACGCGCTGGCGCAGGCCGCCCCGCAGGCGCAACATCAGAAGTTGGGAGAGTGCAGCATCCATGACCTAGAGCACCGCTGTCTTTTGGCTTTGCGCGGACGCTTGCGTGATTGAGAAATACACTTCTTCAAGAGCAGACGTGCTGTCGGTATGGCCAACTTCGGCCAGCAGGTCTTCCATCGTGCCAAATCGGCGGCACTCGCCAAGGTTCAGCACCATGATATGGGTGCACAAATTCTCGAACAGGCTCAAAAGGTGCGAGCTGATAATGATGGAAGCGCCAGCCCGCGCGCGGTCGCGGATGGCCTCCTGGATCCCCCGGATCCCTTGAGGATCAAGGCCTGTCAGCGGTTCATCGAAGAGGATCACTTTCGGGTCGTGCAGGAAGGCACTGGCGATCGCCACCTTCTGGCGCATACCCCGTGACAGATTATGGACGAGCGTATCGCGCTTATGCGTGAGCTCAAACGACGCGAGGAGCGCTTCGGCGTCCGCTTCAAAGTCTGGGAGCTTGTAAGCTGCCGCCGTGAATGCCAGGTGCTCCCAAACCGTCATGGTGTCGAAGAGCCGTGGATCATCCGGAATGTAGCCCAGGTTTTTCTTGGCCTCGATGGGCGCAAGGGCCACGTCGTGGCCAGCAACCAAGAGTTGCCCCGAGCTGGGCGGGATGATGCCGGACAACGTCCGAAGGGTCGTCGTCTTGCCAGCCCCATTGGGCCCGAGCAATCCTAAGATTTGCCCCGGTTCGACCGAGAAGCTGAGGTTTTTGACGGCCGTGAAGCCTTTGTACTGCTTGGTGAAATTCGTGACTGTGATCATCTGCTCTTTGCTCAACACTCTCCGTTTCGCCGACGGCTCAGTGGGCTGGCATATGCTCCAGCACCGCTAAGCCCTCGGTCCCTCGCACCAGATCATGTCAAATCTAAGGTCCGGCCGGTCCCTGCCCGAGATCACTGCGTCCGGAGCAAAGCGGAGGTTGAGACGTCCGCAGTCCCGTGAGCAAAGCCTTTCTCGGAGTGTACGCTCGCTGTGAACGTCCGCTCTGCGGGCAAGTCGACCTTGAACGGTGGCGTGAGATGCTGCGGCGTTGCCCGTACACCGGCCATTTGCTGCGAAGGCACAGGTGAGGCGTTATCGAACTTAGGGTCCGCCGGGATTTGCTGTCTTAGGCGGCAGCCGCGCAGCAATACTTTGGGCAAATCACTCAGATGCCCGCGAACGGAAAACACGCCAACGAGTGCGTTGAAGAGTTGGTTGTTTATTCAAGAGTTTAGCGCACGCAACGGCAGGTTACGCAGACACCTCGCGCGGGGAGCTTAATCGTATTTTCGGTCACCTTGCGGGGCTCTGGTTGAACCGGCGGTCAGACTTCACTTGCGCCTGCGGCTGATCCCGCGAGCCGGCCGAAGACCGCGCCAGAGGTAAGACCGGAGCCGCCCGGGTAGCCCTCGAAGAAGACACCGCCGACCATTTCTCCTGCGGCGAAGAGGCCGGGGATGGGGGCTTGGGTCCGGGACAGGACACGCCCCGCATCGTCGACCTTAAGGCCGCCATAGGTGAACGTGATGCCGCCAGTGACAGGATAGGCGCGGAACGGGGCGGTGTCGATTTTCTGCGCCCAGTTTGATTTCGGGAGCGCAAGGCCTTGGGTGCCCTTGCCGTCGAGCGCGGTGGGGTCGAACGGCGTCTCGTCGTCGATGGCCTCGTTATAAGCGGCGAGGGTCTGGCGGACGCCGGCAGGGTCCACGCCGTCGAGTTTGCCGATGAGTTCTTCGAGTGTGTCGGCCTCCACGAAATGGGCGTCATGGAAACGGTATTCCGCGTAGAGGAGGTCTTCCACCTTGGCGTCGAAGATCTGCCACGCGAAGTGGCCGGGCTGGTCGAGCACGGCTTTGCCGAATTGGGCATAGGTGTAGTTACGGAAGTTCTCGCCTTCGTCGACGAACCGGTTCCCGTCGGCGTTCACCATGATCCCGAGGAAATAGCAGATCTTGCGATAATTCTTGCGGTCCCCGGCGGGCAGGTCGAGGCCGCCATAGTCAGCCATGTGCAGGTCCATCGGCGTTGCGTGGCAGCTGTCGATCAGGCCATATCTCTGTGCGCCCAGATCGCGCGCCATGACGAACCCGTCGCCGGTGTTCATCGGCGTGCCGCGGACCTTGGCCTTGTCCCAGTTGCCGCCCATCCAGGTGCGCCGTAGCTCTTTGTTAGCCTCAAAGCCGCCGCAGGCCAGAACGACGGCATCCGCTTCGATCGCTTCATCTTCGACACGGACGCCCGCGACGCGACCTTCGTCGACGATGAGGCCAGTGACGCCCGCGTTGTAGCGGATGACCCCGCCCATGCGCTGAAAGGCGGTGATTTCCATGTCGAAGAGGCCCACACCTTCGTTCTCCGCAGCCAGTGTCAAACCACCCCAGAAGACATGCCGCCCGTCCTTCTCGAAGCTCTGGCGGCTGTAGATTGGCTCGAACTTCACGCCATGGGAGCCGAGCCATTGCATGGCCGCAAGGGACGAGCCGATGAGCCGCTCTTGCTCCTCGGAGAGTGGCCGCCCGCCATTGAACATCAAAAGGTCTTCGGCGAACTTGGCTGTGCTGTAACCGCCGAAATCCGTGATCGCGAGACGCGGATCATTCGGATCCTTCAGGAGCGGCAAGAGGTCCTCGGCTCCATCATAGGCAAAGCGCATAGCGCCGGCGGTGTACTTCGTGTTCCCTCCCGCGAGTGCTTCATCCGCCTTTTCCAGCATTAGGACGTTTGCGCCCGCCTCCAAGGCGGCGATCCCTGCGCAGAGCGCGGCGTTTCCCGAACCGACGATGACGACCTTCTTTGACATGGGTGCTCCTCCTGATTACAAGTTTTGTATCCAACTGGATACAATTTGCAAGGGAGCCAAATCATGCCCGGCGACCAGACCGAGCTTAGCCAGGGTGAAGTGGCCTTTGCGAAGCTGATGGAGGCCATAGAGGCCGGGGTTTATCTTCCCGGCGACCGACTACGCGAGACTGAAGTGGCGGGCAGGCTCGCGCTGTCCCGCACGCCGGTCCGTGAAGCGCTGCGGCGGCTCGAGGCAGAGAACATCATTGAGCACCGTCCCCGCGTCGGGGCCGTGATCCGCACGCTCGGTCAGACGGAGGTTGTCGAGCTCTACGAGATGCGGTTGGTTCTTGAACGCACCGCCGCTGAAATGGCGGCGAAACATGCAGCAGCGGCAGAAGTAAATGCGCTCTCAGAGCTGAACGACACCATTGCAGGCACGGAGAGCGGCCCGCGCGCGGCGGCAATCAATCAGAGCTTTCACCGGGCCATCTATCTGGCAGGGCGGAACCGGTTTCTGCTCGATGCCGCGCGAGCCATGAACAACGCACTCCTGCTTCTTGGGCCCACGACGCTCGCCGATAGCAGCCGCGTGGAGACGGTCGTGCGACAGCACACGGCGATCATTGAGGCTATCGAGGCGGGCGATATGGAGGCTGCGGGGGCCGCCGCCGAGGCGCATCTGCAAACGTCGCTCCGCTACCGGCTCAAGGTCATGCGCGGATGATGCGGCTCCTGGTCACGCATGGTGTCGCCGGAGTCGGAGTCGCGGTCTTTCATACCCTATCGCTGCCGCTGCCCTGGCTTCTTGGCCCGATCATGGCATGTCTTGTCGCTGCGTTGGCCGGCGTGCCGTTGAAGGGGCTGCCCTTCGTCAACAACGCGATGCGCTCGATCCTCGGCGTGGCCGTCGGCGCCACGTTCACCGTCGCTCTTGTTTTGAGCATGGCAGAGATATGGACGACGCTCGCGCTCGTCCCCGTGATGGTGCTGATGATCGGCCTCGTCGGGGTCCCCTATTTCCAGCGTCTCTGGGGCTTTGATTTCGCAACGAGCTACTACTCGGCCATGCCGGGCGGCCTGCAGGACATGCTGCTTTTTGGCGAGGAGGCCGGCGGCGACGTACGCGCGCTATCGCTCATCCATGCAACGCGGGTGATGGTGATCGTCGTGGCGTTGCCCTTCATCCTCAAGGGCTATTGGGGCGTTGATCTAAGCAATCCGCCCGGCGCCCCCGCAGCAACGCTCCCATGGGAGCAACTGGCGATGATGGTTGTGGCGGGTCTGGCGGGATGGCAAGTTGCCAAGCGCGTGGGGCTCTTCGGGGCCTCGATACTTGGCCCCATGATCCTTGCCGGGACGCTGTCCCTTCTGGGCATTCTGGAACATCGCCCGCCGGCAGAGGCGATCTGGGCCGCACAGTTCTTCATCGGCATGACGGTCGGGACGAAATATGTGGGAATTACGGCGCAAGAGCTACGGAAAGATGTGGCGGCAGCGGCGGGCTTCTGCGTGATCCTGATGATCCTCACGACGGCCTTCGTGGAGTTGATCTTCCTCTTTTCACTCGCGCCACCACTCGAGGCCCTTCTCGCCTTCGCGCCGGGCGGGCAGGCGGAAATGACCGTGCTCGCGCTCATCGCCGGAGCGGATATCGCGTTCGTCATCGCCCATCATGTGCTGCGGATCGTGATCGTCATCCTCGGCGCACCCATTGCCGAACGGTTTCTTAGCCCGCGACCTCAGGGTTGATGACATGGATCGGGGCGCTCTCGGAAAAGGCGTTAACCTGGTCGAAGATGTCGCCGAATTGCAGGTCGAACTCGTCCTCGGTGACGTAGCCGATATGGGGCGTTGGCAGAACGTTTGGATGGGTCAACAGCGGGTGCGAGGTGTCACGCAGCGGTTCGGTGTCGAACACGTCGACGGCGGCGTGGATGCGGCCCCGGGCGATCTCTGCCTCCATCACCCCCGGCGCGATAAGGCCTGAGCGCGACGTATTCACCAGAAGGCTGCGCGGCGCCATCGCAGAGAGGTCTTCGCCCGTGATGATCCCGCGCGTTTCGGGCTTCAGACGCACATGCAAGCTGACAACATCCGACGTCGCGAAGAATGCCTCACGGCTCTCGGCAACGTCCTGCCCTTCGGCCAAGGCGCGCGCACGGCCATCCTCGGACGCCCACCATTGCACACGCATCCCGATGGCCTCGGCATATCCCGCGACGGCTTTTGCAATGCGCCCATAGCCATAGAGCCCGAGCGTCCGCCCGCGCAGCGTGCGCCCGACGCCCATCTGCCACTGCCCTGTGCGGATCGAGGCGACCTGCTGCGGGATTTGGCGGTAGCTGGCGAGGATGAGCGCCAGCGTCATCTCCGCCGCGGCATAGGACGGCGTGCCGCTGTGCATGTTGGAGCACAGCATGACGCCGTTCGCTGTACAGGCCGGCACGTCGATATGCGGATAAACGCTGCGCTGGGAAATCAGGCGCAGGTTGGGCAAACGGCGCAAAAGCTCGGCGGTGATCTTCGTCCGCTCTCGGAATAGGACAAGCGCTTCGGCGTCCTGCACGCGCGCGGCCAGCTTTGCGGGGTCTGGCTCGTGATCCGTCCAGACGGTGACCTCGTGGCCCGCGAGCTTTTCGAAGCACGGCAGACCGCGGAGCGTGTCGAACCAATCGTCGAGGATATGGACCTTCATCGGGACCACACCGCGCGGGGCACCATGACTTCGCCCTTTGCGAGCAGGCGTGCCGTGCGGACAAGGCCGGCGGAGTGCAGGTCGAACCCGTTTGCCGTCAGGTCGTAATCCACCAGCACATCGATCATCCCGCTGGCGTGTTCGAGCGTTACGGTGGCGGGGCGGTCGTTCGACCGGGCGGCCATACCGTCGGCCACCGTGCCCGGCGTCAGCACGCACGAGGCAAGGCATTGCGCGCCGGTGACGGCCATCGTCGGGTGCGTTTTCGAGGGCATGAAATAGCGGGCAGCGATAGTACCGCCGTCGCGGGCGGGGGCGAGCACGCCGAATTTCGGCGTCACCGACTTCGCTACGTTCTCGATCCCCATGGCCTCGCCCGCCTGGATGCGGACACTCTCCATGGCGGCAAAGAACTCAGCGTTGTCGTTCAGCTCTGTGGCACTCTCATAGCCGGTGAGGCCAAAGCTCTCCGCCTTGGCGATGACCATCGGCATGGCGACGTCCATGCAGGTAACATCGACGCCGTTAAATGTGTCGATGAGGTTGCCCGTTGGCAGGAAAGCCCCCGTGGCACCGCCGATTGTGTCCATGAATTGGAGTGCGACGGGGGCGGCTGTGCCCGGCACGCCGTCGATTGCGGCGTCTCCGGCATACGTGACCGCGCCGCCCGGTGTCTGCACCGTGGCGGTCACGCGCGCCCCGGTGTTGACCGCGCGGATATGAACGGTCGTCTCGCCGTCTTGCGTTGGCATCAGACCCATCTCGAGGGCGGCAGGCCCAACGCCAGAAAGGATGTTCCCGCAGGTGGGTTTGAAATCGACCTGTCCATCTTCGACGCTCACCTGCGCGAAGAAGTAGTCGATATCGGCCCAGTCATCGTCGGAGGCCGAGAGCATCGCGACTTTCGTCGTGACCGCGTTGCCGCCGCCGATCCCGTCGATGTTGAGCGGATGGCCCGAGCCCACCATCGCTACAAGCACGCGGGCGAGCGTCTCGAGGTCCTCGGGCAGATCCGCGCGATTGAGGTACGGCCCGCGCGAGGTGCCGCCGCGCATGAATAGGAACGGGATCGCGGTTTGGGTCATGTCAGCGGCCACGGAAGATCGACGTAGGTTTGCAGGAGGCCCGGCGGAAAGTCGCGGTTTAGCGTCCAGGCCATGGCGCAGATGAACGCGATGCCGGCGGCAGTGTAGGCGACAGAGTAGCCCCAGCCTTTCCCAGCTCGGATGCGGATGAAGAGGAGCAGGAATGCCGCTAGGGCGAGGATGAAGCCGATTAGCGCTGAGAGCACGAGCAGCGCCGCGAACCACGCGAGCGTGGCCCAGAGGCCGTGGGTGTTTCCGATATCCACCTCTGCTTCGCGATCCGCGAAGATGGCATTGGTCTCATCCGCCCGCATCATTTGGACGAGGAGGAGGGCGCAGCCGATCAGCGCCACGGTGGCCACGAAGACGGGGAAAACGCGGTCCATCCGCGCGAAGTCCGGAATGGCGGCGGCATTCCAGTAAGCGAGCGCGATGTATGCGGTGATCGCGAAGAGAAAGATCATCGGGGCGCGCTTCGTTCCAGCGACGACAGCGCCTTCGGCCTGGATTGTTTTGGCCTGCCTCAGGCCGATCACAACGGAAAGGATCGTGATGATGATGAGCACGATCACGATGGGGCTGAAGACGTATTCCAACCCCTCCTCGAACCCGCGCCGGAAGCGGGAGGCGGCGATCTGGTAGGCCTGGTTGGTGTAGCGTTCCGCTGGCGCGGCCAGCACGAAGCCGATGAGGAACGCGGGCCGCGACCAGTCGAAGCGGCGCATGAGGATGCCCAGAAGGCCAATTCCAAAAAGCGCGACGAGATCCCAGATCTCCTGCCGCGACTGGAACGCGGCGAAGGCGATGATCATGAAAAGAAACGGCGCCAGCAGGGCGAACCGGATCTCCGTGAGCTTGGCGATCCCGCCCGAGGCCGCGATGCAGATCACCGTACCCACCACGTTCGCCAGCGCGAGAAGCCACACGATTGCGTAGGTGAAATCGAGGTTATTCTTGAGCATCGAGGGCCCAACCTCGATGGAGCCGGTGCCGAGCAGCGCCACCGCGGAGATGAAGATCGCCATGGAGCCGGAGCCCGGGATGCCGAAAAGGAGCGTAGGCACGAGCCCGCCGCCCTCCTTGGCGTTGTTGGAGCTTTCAGGCCCGATCACGCCACGCACGTCGCCGGATCCGAAGCCGGACTTGTCCTTGGCGGTCTGCACCGTGTGGCCATAGGCGATCCAGTCCACGACGGACCCGCCGAGGCCCGGGATCACGCCCACCACGACGCCGATGAGCGAGCAGCGGACGGAGAGCCACTTGTTCGCCCACCAGTCCTTCACGCCGACCAGCCAGCCGCCGCCCAGCGGTGCCCGGTCGGAGATGGCACGGTCCTGGCGGAGCAGCGCGACGATCTCCGGGATGGCGAAGATGGCGAGACCCACGATCACGAGGCGCAGGCCGTCGACGAGGTAAGGCATGTCATAGGTCGACATCCTGAGCGCGCCAGAGCTTGCGCCCTCGCCGATGGTCCCGATGAGGATGCCTAGGCACGCCGCCACAAGGCCCTTGAGCGCGATGCGGCCGGCGAGGATGCCTACCATCGAGAGCCCGAAGATGGTAATCATCAGAAGCTCGGGCGTCTGGAAAAGGAGCACGATGGGCCGCGCGGCGAGGATGAAAACCGTGAGGAACGCCGCGCCTACAAGCCCCCCGAAGAGCGAGGAGGCGAAGGCGGCCGAAAGCGCGCGGGCGGCTAGCCCCTTCTTAGCCATGGGGAAGCCATCGAGGACTGTTGCCTGCGAGGCCGAGGAGCCGGGTATCCCCATGAGGACCGAAGCGAATGTGTCGGAGGTGGGCACAACGGCCACCATGCCGATCATTAGAGCGAGGCCGGTGACAGGCTCCATCCCGAACATGAAAGGAAGAAGAAGGGAGAGACCGGCGATCCCGCCCAGTCCCGGAAAGACCCCAATACACAGCCCCATTGCCACGCCGAGGACCAGAAATCCGATCACATGCGGCTGCAGGATCATAGCAAACGCATCGTTGAGCGCAGGCAACGCTGTCGCAAAGACCTCCATCACCGGCCCCCTTCGCAGTCAAAGTGAAGAAGAAACCGCCCCACCCGCGGCGTGCCACGGGTGGGGCGCAGGCAAATCAGTTGAGGACGACGCCGTAGCGGTCGCTCAGCCAGCCCGTCACGAAGTCACGCGCTTCCTGAGGCACAACCGTCGCGCTTTCGAGCGCGGTCTGCGCGGCGGCACCCGTGAGCTGCGGGTAAACGCCGAGGCGCGCGCGGGAGACTTCAGCGAAATCGTCGCGCTGTTGGATCGCCGCGAAGGCCTCCGTGAAGGTCGCCACGGCAGCCTCGGGCGCGCCCGCGGGCAGGAAGACCATCTTTTGGGCCGGGAAGCCTGCGATGAAGAAGGCTTTCCATGCCTCCCATTGCTCGCCTTCTGTCGCGCAAGCGGGGGTTGCGTCGCAGACTTCTTTGAACGTCGGCATGTCCGGGAAGGTCGGATCACGGACGATGTTGCCGTCGTCGTCAAGCGCGCCGAAGGAGAACCAGGGCGTGGCCGTGCCTGCCTCGACCAGCGGTGTCACACCGCTGAGGAAGGAAGACGACGTCTGGTAGTCGATGTTGGCTTCGCCACGCTCGAACATCAGGCGGCCGTCACCGCGGCCTTCTATGCCAAAGACCGGCTCGACCTGAAGGCCCAGCATTTCCCATGCCAGAAGTGGCACGAGGTCGAGGCGCGTCGCGCCTTGGGAGCCATAGATGAAGTCTTCGCCTGCGAGTGCGGTCGCGTCACCGCCTTCGCCCAGCTCACCGTGCAGCGCGGGCGGCAGGTAGGCCACACCGCCCGTGCCAGATGCGAGAACGACGTTCCAGTCGCCATACTCGTAACGAACGCGCGGATCGTTCAGCAGGTACGGGAACTGCGTGGACCCCGAGGACCCGAAGATCGTTGTGCCGTCCTCGTATTCCATCTCTTGGAACGCGTTAGCACCCTTCGTGGAGCCCGCACCCGGGTTGAACGTCACCACGACAGTCGGATTGCCGGGCAGCGCCTCGGACAAGAGCGGCGCGTAGAAGTTGGCCCACTTGGCCGAACCACCCGTCTCAGAGAACGGGATGATCCATTCGACGGTCTTGCCGGAAAGATCGATCCCATGGCCGCCTGCAACGGACTGAGTCGCAACCATAGCAGTCGTCAGCGCGAGCGCGCCGAGCGTTTTCTTAAGCATGTTTTCCTCCCAAATGTCGGACCGATGCGGCCCGACCCAATGCATCAGACGGCTTCAGGCGCCGCCTTGATGGCTTCTCTTTGCAGTGCCATCCTTGCACCAGCCTTGCATTCGTCAACTTTTTTGAGGCCAGCTGCGTGCGCATCGTCGTCGTCGAAGACAACATCTCGGTCGCCAAGGGCCTGCGCTACGCGCTCGAAGATGCGGGGCACTCGGTCGACCTGTTCCACGATGGCGGAGATGCGGAACATTTTCTGAAAAGCGACGACGCAGACATGGTCGTGCTCGACATTCAGCTTCCCGGGATGGACGGCCTCATGCTCCTGCGGGCGATGCGGGCCCGGGGGGACACGCGGCCGGTGCTTCTTCTGACGGCGCAGTCGGAGGTGTCGGATCGGATTACAGGGCTCGATGCAGGCGCGGATGACTATCTAAGCAAACCTTTCGACATGGACGAGTTTGGCGCGCGTATTCGTGCGCTCGCGCGTCGCCTCACGGAGAAGCCGCGGCGCCTGATGACCATCGGCGCTCTCACCTTCGATCTGGGAAGCCGCACGGTGCTTGGGCCCGATGGGAATCTAGATATCCCGCGCCGCGAACTGGCGCTGTTCGAAAGCCTTCTGCGCGCCGACGGGCGGCTCGTTTCGAAGCAGGCCCTTCTCGACAGCCTCTATGGCACGGGCTCTGACGTGGATGAACCGGTGGTGGAGGTCTATGTCTCCCGCCTGCGCAAGCGGCTCCATGCTTTCGGGATCGAGATCAAGGTCAAACGTGGGTTGGGCTATGCCATGCAGGCTCCCACGTGACGCTGGGCATGTCGCTGCGCGCGCGACTGACCCTCCTTATCCTGACGCCCCTGATCTGCATCGCGGCAATCGTCGGAGGCTGGGCGTATATCGACGCGCAGGACACCGCCGCGGAGCGTTTCGACCGCTCGCTTCTGTCGACAGCGCTCGCGATCTCCCGTGATATCGCGGTGAATGGCGGCGACGCGCTGAGCGAGGAGACCCGCGATCTCTTGCGCGACACCTCGGGCGGCGCGGTTTTTTACCATGTCTATGCGCCGGACGGTGTCTTCGTGACCGGCTTCGCCACGCCCCCGGTGCCGCCCCGCGATCTCGATCTCCTTAGCGCGCAGATTTACTACGATGCCAACTATCGGAGCACGCCGATCCGCGCGCTGCGCTTCGCTCAGCAAGCGTCCATCGACGGGCTGTCCGGCCTCTTCACATTCACCGTCTGGCAAGAGAAAGCCGTGCTGAATGGGTTTGTCCGGTCCAGAACAACGCCGGTCTTCGCGATCATCGCGTCGATGATCGGCGCGGTGGCGTTCATCGTGTGGTTCGGCGTGTCTTGGGGTCTCGCCCCGCTCACGAGCCTCGAAGATGCCATCGCGCGCCGGTCGGTCGAAGACCTCTCTCCCATCAAGCGCCGGATTCCGCAGGAGGTGTCGGGCATCGTCGGGCGGTTCAACAATCTACTGGCAGAGCTTTCGGCCTCGTTCGCCGCGAAAGACGCGTTTATCTCAGATGCAGCCCACCAACTCCGCAATCCCATCGCGGGTGTGATTGCATTGACGGACGCAGTGGCCAGCGCGAGGGACACCGACCAGGCCAAACATCGGCTCGCGGACCTGCGCGCCGCGGCTCGGGATGTAGGGCATCTTGCAAACAGCCTTCTGACCCTCGAGCGCCTCAGGGCAAGCCCTTCCAAGGCTGAGCGCACCCCGTTTGATGCAATCGCCGTGCTTAGTGGCGTGGTCAGCTCGATAATGGCCGCGGCTGAGACCAAGGGGGTTCATTTCGAGGCCAGATTTACCGACGGGCTTTGTTTCCTAGAAGGGGACGCCGTCATGTTCGAGCAGGCAGTTCTGAATTTGCTGAACAACGCTCTCGTGCACGGCGGAAGCCGTTTGTCTGTCCTTCGACTGGACGCGACCTGTCAGGCAACGTGCCTTCAGGTGCGGGTTGAAGACAACGGCAAGGGCATCGAACCCAAAGACTTCGACAAGGCACGGGCACGTTTCAGCCAGGTCAGCCCCAGCCTGGGATCTGGTCTTGGGATCCCGATTGCAGACGCGGTTGTTCAAAACCACGGCGGCAGGATGTGGTTCGAACGAACCGAAGAGCTTTTCGTGGTAGCACTTGAACTGCCCCTCGCCACGAGATCGTCGGCCGAGAGTGAAGGAGTGGTATCATTCTGATACGCGCTGTGCATGGGCGGCCAATCAAGAGGTTCGTTTCCGCTTCAGAACGCACTGGCCATTTCGAAGCTGGCGAGATCTGGTCGGAATGATTGCCCTCGTAGGCGGCCCGAGGCCAAAAATGGGCCCTCGGGCTCGAAGCGGACATCATAAGTACCGCTACGGCAACGATGCCTTTTGAGAATGAGAGCGGGAGCCGGAAGTCGCCGTACCGTCCAGACTGGTTTGGTCGTTCAGTGGCATGGACCGACGAATACTCGCCTTGTTTTTCATGCCGCGGGACTACCGAAGGCTTCCATCAGGACCTGCATCCCGGACCTAGGCTCTCCAATTAGCCACAACCAAGGCGCGCTGGATCTAGACCTGAGGCGCATCGATGAGCGATTTGATTTGGTCGATGAGCCAGGTCTGGACGGCGCTATTGGCATCTCTCTTGTGCCGCACTTCGTGGAGATTGAATTGCCCCACCTGAAAGGGAAGCGGTGCATAGGTCAGGTTGAAGCGTTCGGCATTCGTGATGGCGACCCGTTTCGGCAGTGTAACCACCAGGTCGGTCTTTTCCACGATGGATAGCGCGGCAAAGAGCGACGGTATGATTGTGCGGATGTTGATTTTGTGGCCACCTTGCTGAATCGCATGGTCAACCATGTCTTGAAAGAGGCGGTAAGGTGAAACAAGCAAATGCTCGGCCTGTGATAATGCCTCGACCGACACGGGTCCCTGCATGATCGGGTGATGCGCGCGTGCAGCCGTGACATAGCATTCGCTGCACAGTTGCTCGATGACAAACGCTTCGCCGGCATTCGCAGGAAAATCGAAATACCCGATGGCGACGTCGATCCGACCGTCGACCAAGGCATCTAGGTCCTTGAGCCGGTAGGTGTGAATGCCAATACCGGGAATTAGAATTCTGAGTTTTTGGACGAACTCGGGAAGGAGTGTCGTCAGCTCGCAGTCGAAGGTGCCGATCTTCAAGGTCCGAACAGATCGTTCCGGTTCGAACTCGCCCTGGCCTTCAGGTGTATTGGAAATCAGGCTGACGATGTTGCGTATCTTTGGCTCCAGAACCCGCGCGAACTCGGTGGGCTCAAGCCCGTGTGCGCGACGTAAATACAATGGATCATTATACAGCGTGCGCGAGCGCTTCAGCGCATGGCTGACCGCGGGTTGGGTCAGCCCCATTTGCTTCGCGACCGTCGTGGCCTTGCGATGGCGCATGCAACCAAGAAACACCATCAAGATGGTCGCGTCGACGCGCCTGATATCATTCCCGTTCATATCATTCACAGAATGAATTCACGGAAGCGAAATTTCATGCTGGGCTAGCATGCGTCTCAGTGTTTGGTCGCGACGCTGATGACGCGTGTCCGACGGCACGCTGGTCGTCGGGCGTTCTCCATCGGAACGTGAAAGATTGCTCCAAAGTGGGTTCGCGTGCGTCTTTGACGGGGCACATCGCACCCGTCATCCTGCTCGGCCTCGCCATTGCGGTAGGCGTCAACCGCGTCCCGAAGATGCTCAAGGGCCCCACGATCGTCATCTCGCTGCTGCCGATGATTGTGACGCCGCTTGTGGGCGCGCTCATCCTCTTCTGGATGGTTGCTGTCGACGGCATCCTTGGCACCGCGATCCAGTGGCTTTTCAACGGTCCAAACCCCAGCATGAAAGCCTCGACGCCACTTGTTTGGACGATGCTCATTTTCTACGGGATGTAGTCGTCCCTACCGTTCAGCTTCATCGTGCTCTGCGCAGGGCTCCAAACCGCGCCCTCGGACCAACTCGAAGCTGCGCAGATCGACGGGGCCACGAAGTGGTAGAGTATGCGCTTCATTGTCGTCCCGCACCTCATGCCGCTTGTTGTCTTCATCACGCTCATCCAGCTCATGGACAATTTCCGGGTCTTCGAGCCGATCATCAGCTCTCAGGCGGAAAGCCACGCGCGGTCGCTCTCTTGGATCATCTACAGCGATCTCATCGCCGCCGGGAACCCGCTCTATGGCTCGGCCGGGGCGACCTCGATCCTCACGATCCTCGGGGTCGCGATCCTTCTGACGCCGGTCCTCATCCGCACGTGGCGAGATTTCAACGGCAAGCTTCCCTAGGGGGCTCTGATGGCGGACAGATCAAACGCACGCATCTCCACTGGCAACGTCATCGCGATGGCGCTCGTGGCCCTCTGGCTCATCATGGCGGCCTTCCCGTTCCTCTGGACGATCTTGGGCTCCTTCAAAGTGCAGAGCGATTTCTTCCCGAAGGCCGATTGGACCTACGCCCTCACCGGCACCCGCACCCAGATCGAGACCGGTGCTGCCTTCATGCTGAACGGCTATGAGGGCGCCTGGATTTAGGAATAATTCTGGCGCTCTGTCCTGAACACGGGGATCGTCGTGTTCTTTACTGTCGCAATCTCCCTCACGTTTGGAACGCTCGGCGGATACGCCCTCGCGCGGTCGGGTTTCAAATATGCGTTCTGGATCCTGATGGCCGCGCTTGTCTTACGCGCGATGCCGCACATCACGCTCGTCTCCGGCGACCTCCTGCCGTTCTTCGAATGGAATATCTGGGGTATCCTGCCGACGACGATCATCGTGCTCGTGGCGAAAAACCAGCCGTTTACGCTGTGGATCTGCATTCGTTTTTCATAAATATTATCAATGAGTTGGATGAAATCGCCATGGTCGACGGCTGCACTCGGCTCGAAGCGTTCCGGCGAGTGATCATCCCTGTCATGTGGCCCGGAGTGATCACGACGGGGCTCTTTTCCCTCCTCCTCGCCTACAACGACTTCACCGTCACGCGGATGCTGCTTTCCCAGGAGAACAAGACGATCATCCCCAAGATCGCGTCCTTCCTCGGCTCCACCCGGGTGCAGGGCAATGTGATGTTCGCGTTGGCGGCAGTGGTCTCGGCGACCGTGCCGCTTGTGATCCTCGCGATGTTCTTCCAGCGCCAGATCGTGAGCGGCCTGACGGCAGGGGCCGTGAAAGGATGAGCCTTGATGTGAGGGCGCCTGCGCGCAGCCGCGAGAGCGTCCATGATGCCAACAAGCGCCGGATCGAGCCTCTTCGTCAGGCACTGCGGTCGTCCGATCTGGGGCGCGTCAGATATGCTCTGCTTGACATATTCGCGCCTGATGCCGTCATCCGGCTGGGCCATCCCTTTGGCGAGCTGACGGGCCCCGATGAGTTGTGGTCACAGGTCTACGCCCCTCTCTTCGCAGCCATGCCTGACATGGAGCGTGCGGATTTCATGGTCATGGTAGGCCCCCGTCGGGGCGGTCGCGAGGCCGGTGATTGGGTCGGCCTTGGCGACAACATCTTCGGGACCCACCGCGCGCCTTGGCTGGGCATTCCAGCGACCAGGCGCGCGACCTTCCTGCGCTACCTCAAATACCTACGCATCGAGGGTGGACGCGTGGTGGAGATGGAGGGACTCTGGGACATCCCGCAATTGATGCTTCAGGCGGGCGCCTGGCCCATGGCGCCGCAGCTGGGGTTGGACTGGCTTTGCCCCGGTCCGGCTCATGGCACGGGGGTCATCACCGTCGCACATGATGCCCACAAGGCCGATGCCTCGGTTCAACTCGTCTAGGACATGCTCCATGACCTCAAGCCGGGCACTGCGGCCACCTCTGAGCGTGGCCACGGTGAATTCTGGCATCCCATTGCCGTCTGGTGCGGACCCACGGGTCTCGGCACAGCGCGGGGGCACGCGGCCATAGCGGGCCTCATCTTCAAGCAATTCCGCGATCGGGTCTCCGACAACATCCGCCAGATCAAAGAAGGCGTCTTTTTCGGTGACCACGATTCCGTCGCCTTCACCGGGTGGCCCTCTGGCACCGCCATCCACTCCGGCGACGGGTTCTTGGGGCTCGCGCCCACGGGCCGGCGCATCACTCGGCTTAGCCTCGATTTCTGTCGCGTGGAGCGCGGCTTCGTGAAGGACTGCTGGGTCATCGTCGACATGCTAGACCTCTACCGTCAGCTTGGCATAGGCGTCTTCGCGCGGACCCGCATGAAGACCCAGCGATGAGCGACCCGCATACCCGGAACAAGACCGCTCTCGCGCCTCTTCGTGCAGCGATGGTCGACTTTGACGAAGCGGGCGTGCGCACGGCTCTGGGCGCGCTCATCTCCCCCAGCGCCGTCGTCCACATGCCCCATCCTCTGGGAGACATGAAAGGGGCAGACGCGCTCTACGAGACCCGCTACGACCTCCCTCTTCGCGGCCATGGCAGATCTCGGACGGCGCGACTGGATCGTCATGGGCGGGCCCGATGAGCATGAGGGCGATTGGGTCGGCTGCGGCGGGCACTATGTCGGAATTTTTGTGGGCTCTTGGCTCGATATCCCGCCACCCGGCCATCTCACACATAGGCGGTTCCACGAATTCAATCGCTTCGAGTGCGGACGCATCGTGAGCATTCAGACGCTTTGGGACATCGCCGAAGTGATGATGCAGGCGCAGGCGTGGCCCTTGGCGGCGTCACTCGGCCTCGAATTCTGCATTCCCGGCCCCGCGACCCAGGACGGCATCGTGCCGGGACCCTGGGAGAGCGAGAAGGCGACGTCCTCCCAACGCCACATCATCGATATGCTCACCCACATGAAGCGCTACCCGAGCCAGGGCGGCCCCGAAATCATGGAGATGGACCGTTTCTGGCACGAGCGTATGAACTGGTACGGCCCTGCCGGTATTGGCACAGGGCGCGGCATTGCGGGGTTTCGCAACTGGCACCAGATCCCCTTGCTGAACGGAATGGCTGACCGCCGCACATACGTTGATGAAATCATCTACCATGTCTTTGGTGACGGGGATTACGCGGCAGTGACCGGCTGGCCGAACATGATCCAGACCTTAGCCCAGGACGGTTGGTTGGGCATCGCGCCGAGCGGTCAGAGATTTACCAGTCGATCTCTGGACTTCTGGCGCATCGAAGACGGAAAAATTCGTGAGAACTGGGTGATGGTCGACATGCTAGATATCTATCGCCAACTCGGAGTCGACGTCTTTGCGCGCATGCGAAAGGTCAACAAACGACGCGTCGCAGGTCGCCTGCCCTTCTCGATGGGCGAGGTCTAGATCGGGCGACCGCCGGTTTTCGTGCAATGTGCACAGGAACGACATCCAGATCGTTTTTACGAGCCGACGCGCCGCACTGCAGACAATGGGTGATGCGGTGAGCGGCAACTTTGGGGCGTGAATCTCTGTAATGTGAGACGGTCATTTGCTTTGAGGCAATACTCGGCAGAGCTCAAGCTGCGAAGATGGAAGCACGAGGGGCAAGGCCCACGTAAAGTTTCACCAGTAAAAAAACATGCTTCGTGAAAAGTGGCGGAGACGAAGGGATTCGAACCCTCGAGACGGTTTCCCGCCTACTCCCTTAGCAGGGGAGCGCCTTCGACCACTCGGCCACGTCTCCGTCGACCGTCCTATGGGTTTGACCTCGACCCTGCAAGCGTTTTGCAGGGCAGGATCGGAAGGGAGATCAGCGAGCCGTCAATGCACTGAAGAGCCTGCCCAACCGGCCGCCGCCGTACGCGGGCTCAGTCGAAATCGGCCGGCGAGTGGCGCTCTTTCATGTGCTTGAGATCCTCGCCGAAGACCCGATTCACCCGCCGCCCGCGCTGCACGGCCGGGCGCGCGTCGATGGCCTTGGCCCAGCGCATCACGTGGGCGTAGCTTTCCACGTCGAGGAACTCCGCCGCGCCATATAGCCGCCCCAGCACGAGCTGCCCGTACCAGGACCAGATCGCAATGTCGGCGATGGAATAGCTCCCCGCCATCCACTCGGTCTCGCCCAGGTGCCTGTCGAGCACGTCGAGCTGGCGCTTCGTCTCCATCGCGTAGCGATTGATCGGGTATTCGAACTTCTCCGGCGCGTAGGCGTAGAAATGGCCGAAGCCGCCGCCGAGAAAGGGCGCAGATCCCATCTGCCAAAAGAGCCAGCTCAGCATCTCCGTGCGTGGGCTCCCGAGGAAGGCGTCGAAGCGTTCGGCGAGATGCAGCATGATCGCCGCGCTCTCGAAGACGCGGCCCTCGGGCCCGGTCATGGCGGGGATCTTCGAATTCGGGTTCACCTCCACGAAGCCCGAGCCGAACTGGTCGCCCTCGCCGATATCGATGAGCCAAGCGTCGTATTCCGCGTCATGCCCCGCCTCGATCAGCTCCTCAAAGAGCACGGTCACCTTCACGCCGTTGGGCGTGGCCAGCGAGTAGAGCTGGTAGGGATGCTCCCCCACGGGCAGGTCCTTGTCATGGGTCTTGCCTGCGACGGGGCGGTTGATGCTGGCGAATTTCCGCCGCTGGCGGCGTCCCAGGTCCAGACTTTGGGGGGCTCGTAGGTCATGGCGTCTTCCTTGTGGCGGTTGCCCTCAAAGATGGGGCGGGCGCCGGGAAGACAAGGCGCGCGGGAGGGCTGTGCCCCCGCGCACGCATGGGACGCGCCTCGCGTCAGAAGAGCTCGAAATCCGTGTCGAAGGAGACCGAGACCCCGACGGAGTAGTCATCCTGCGCCAAAAGCCCGCCTATGCCACGCAGGCCCGCCGCGTTGGTTGCATAGACATCGATCGCCATCCCGTCTCCGGGCAGGATATAGCGGGCGCCCGCGCTGATGACCTCGTCGGCCCCGTCCACGTAAGTGTATTCGAAGATGCCCTGCATGCGCTCGGTCAGGTCGAGCGTGAGGCCGCTGCCGAGCCCGGTGATCTCGTCATCGCCGAAGAGCCCGGTGGCGAGGTTCACCCGGCCATAGAGCGCTGGCGCGATCTGGCGACCGGCGAGGAGGCTCGCATAGGCTACGCCCACGGTGGGTTTTCCCGTGTCGCGCCCCACGAGCGTGTGAAGCCCGAGAGAGAGGGGGTCCCCGTCGGCCTCGCTCAGGGGCTGCCAGCGCCCGCCGATGAGGAAGCGGACACCCTCGTCGTCTCCGGCGCGGAAGGGATTTGCATCCTCGAGGTCATACTGCTCGAAATAGGTCTCGTACTGCCAATGCGGGTCCGCGGAGATGACGAAGCCCGCCAGGGCCTGCCCACCGCTATGGCCGCCTCCCACGAGGCGCAGGCGATCGGTGCCCACGGTCTCCGGGCTCAGGACGCTGAACCCGTCGCCGAAGGCCAGCGTCCGCGGCTGCGGCCCCGCCCCGTGGCGGAAGCGCGGCGCGCTCTGGCCCTGGCGGCTCGGGCGGTAGTCGAGGTTTACCCCGATGACGGCATCGCCGCCCTCCCCGGGAAAGACCATGTCGCTCAGGATGCGCGTGTTGGAGAAGGCGTTGGTGGCGAAGACGTCCAGCGCGAGGTCGGCTGTGAGCGCATAGCGCCCGCCGAAGGTGTATATTTCATCGCCCCCGTCGTCGTCGAACTGATCGCCCTCGCGAAAGAGTGCCTTGGCCGCGCCGTAGAATTCCAGCCGATTTGTAGGCCGGAAGGTCGCCCCGAGGCCCACCGCATAGCGCTGCCCCACGCCGCTCACGGTGCCGAACTCTTCGGGCCCCACCGTGGCCGAGACGGCGCCGGTGAGCGTGAGCTGGTCGCTCAGCGCGTAGGTCACAGGGAGCGCGGCCCGCGCGAGGACGAAATCTTCGTCCTCGTCGATGATCTCCTGACTGTAGCGGAAGCCGCCGACGCTGCCGTGGAGTGCTGCGTCCCAGATGGGCCCCTCCCGCAGCGCGAAGGAGGAGTTGAAGGCGAGACCGGCGAAGGTGAGGTTCCCGGTGGTGCCGTTCACGGGCATCCGGGGCGGATCGTCGAAGGCCTGTATCTCAAAGCCATAGGTCGCCTGCCAGCCGGCGGGACGCCATGTGAGGCCGCCGCTGTAGGATTGCGTACCCGTGCCATCGCCCTCGGTGCTGAAGGTGGAGCCCACACGCATGGAGAAGGAGCCCTCGGGGATCACCGTGCCGAGCTGAAAGCCGGGAAATTTCAAGATGCCCGCCGGCGTGAGCTCCTCGGAGCCCTGCGCGGACACGAAGAGCGGCAGCGCCACCCCACCGCAAAGAATACCAAGAACCGCCCGTCTCATATCCTGCCTCGTTTTTTGTTTGTTGTGGGCAAGATACCGCAGCGGGGGCTCTGCCCCCACACCCGATTGCGGCGGGCGCAGAAATGGTACCGGTGTGGGGACGTCGCACCACACCCGCCTGTGCTGGTCAGGGTGGCCTGAGCGGCCGCTCATGCCCCTCAATGGTCGAAACACAGCCGCCGGGGCTGATGGTTACTCTCGATGGGAGTGTGAACGCCCAGTTCACTGGCCTTGCGCTGCGCGTCTACCTCGCCGGAGAAAGGGGAAACGCACCGACCACTGCAACGGCAGCGGGGTGGTCGGCTCTGGTTCAGGTGTTGAAGAGGAAATGCAGGACGTCCCCGTCTTTCACCTCGTAAGCCTTGCCTTCGGCGCGCATCTTGCCCGCCTCCTTGGCCTTGTTCTCCCCGCCGAGCGATACGTAGTCGTCGTAAGCGATGGTTTCGGCGCGGATAAACCCCTTCTCGAAGTCACCGTGGATGACCCCTGCAGCCTGCGGGGCCCGCGTGCCTTCCGGGATGGTCCAGGCGCGGCTCTCCTTGGGGCCCGCGGTGAAGTAGGTCTGGAGGTTCAGAAGGTCGTAGCCTGCGCGGATCAGCCGGTCCAGACCTGCCTCCTCGAGCCCCATTTCCTCAAGGAATTCAGCGGCCTCCTCGGCATCGAGCTGGCTGATTTCTTCCTCGATCTGGGCCGAGATGATCACGTGTCCCGCGCCCTGCTCTGCGGCCATGGCGGCCACCTTGGCGGAGAAATCGTTACCGTCGGCCGCCGATCCCTCATCGACATTGCACACGTAAAGCACGGGCTTCGTCGTCAGCAACTGCAGCATCCGCCACGCCTTGGCATCCTCGGCGTCGACCTCGACCGTCCGCGCCGGACGCCCGGCCTCGAGCGCCTCCTGAGCGGCGGCGAGCAGCCGCTCCTGCTGGGCGGCCTCCTTGTCGTTGCCCTTGAGCTTCCTCACCAAATTGGCGCGACGTTTCTCGATCGACTCAAGATCGGCGAGCATCAGCTCCGTCTCGATGACGTCGGCATCCTCTACCGGGTCGACGCGCCCTTCCACGTGGGTGACGTCGCCGTCCTCAAAGCAGCGCAGCACATGAGCGATGGCGTCCACCTCCCGGATGTTGGCGAGGAACTGGTTGCCCAGCCCCTCCCCTTTGGAGGCCCCCTTCACGAGGCCCGCGATGTCCACGAAGGTCATTCGCGCCGGGATCACCTGCCGGGAGGCGTTGATCTCCGCGAGCCGGTCGAGCCGGGTATCCGGGACCGCCACGTCGCCCACGTTGGGCTCGATGGTGCAAAACGGGAAGTTCGCGGCCTGCGCCGCGGCGGTCTTGGTCAAAGCGTTGAAAAGGGTGGATTTTCCCACGTTGGGAAGCCCGACGATACCCATCTTGAAACCCATGGCGCGCTCCCCCGTTTCTCCGCGGCTTGCCTGGCGCGCTCCCTACGGAGAAACTCGGCCGGAAACAAGGAGGGCCGCGCCATGAACCCCACACCCTATCTCAGCTTCCAAGGGACCTGCCGCGAGGCGATGACCTTCTATGCCGAGGTCTTTGGCGGCGAGATCGAGATGATGATGACAGCCGCCGAGATGCCGGACTTCCCGGTGCCTGACGACAAGAAGGACTGGATCGCCCATTGCGGCCTCAAGCTCAGCAACGGGGAGCTCCTCGCCTCCGACGATCTCATGGGCGGGACCGGTCCCATGGACGGCTGCTCGGTCATGATGTCGTTCGGCGCAAGGCCCGAAGCGGTGGCCGCCTTCGACAAGCTCGCAGAAGGCGGTACGGTGCGGATGGCCTTCGCCAAGACCTTCTGGTCTCCCGGCTTCGGCACCCTCACCGACCGCTTCGGCACACACTGGATGATCGACACGGCCGACCCCGCTTGACCCGCCCCGCGCGCTCCCGCAAGAGAGCGCGACAGAGGCCCGCAGAGAAGGACGCCATGAGCCGCATCGACTCCAAGTTCGCAGAGCTGAAAGCCGCCGGGAAGAAGGCTTTCGTGGCCTATGTCATGGCCGGTGATCCGGATTACGAGACCGCGCTCGAGGTGGTCAAAGGGCTGCCCGCCGCGGGCGTGGACATCATCGAGCTGGGCCTGCCCTTCACCGATCCCATGGCCGACGGGCCCACGATCCAGCTGGCCGGGCAGCGCGCGCTCGAAGGCGGCATGACCCTAGAAAAGACGCTCGACACCGCCCGCGCGCTCCGCGCCGAGGACGACACCACACCCATCGTCCTGATGGGCTACTACAATCCGATCTTCTCCCACGGCGTGGATCGCTTTCTCGCCGATGCGGAGGAAGCCGGGGTGGACGGTCTTATCGTCGTGGACCTGCCGCCCGAGGAAGACGAAGAGCTCTGCATCCCTGCCCAGAAAGCGGGCCTCAACTTCATCCGTCTCGCCACGCCCACCACCGATGACAGGCGCCTGCCCAAGGTCCTGCAGAACACTTCAGGCTTCGTCTACTACGTCTCCATCACCGGCATCACCGGGGCAGCCGCCGCCGAGGCGGGCGACGTGGGCCCCGAAGTCTCGCGGATCAAGGCCGCTACGGACCTGCCCGTGATCGTGGGCTTCGGCATCAAGACGCCCGAGGCAAGCCAGCGCATCGCCTCCGTCGCCGACGGGGCCGTGGTGGGATCGGCCATCGTGGAGCGCATCGGCAAGGGAGAGAGCCCTGCGGACATCCTCGCTTTCGTGAAGTCCCTCGCCGACGGCGCCCACAACGCCTGACGCGTCAGAGCGCGACAACCGTGCGGCGCGTGCGAACGTTGCCGCGCCCGTCGCTGCCGAGAATTTTGATCACGACGGTGCCGGGCCCTGCCCTTTCAATCTCCCCCACGCGCGCGCCATCGGCCACGCCGCCTGCGCAGGTCGCCGCGAAGGAGACAAGCTCTCCCCCCGCGCCCGTCCCGAAGCTTGCAAGCCCGCCGCCCGTGCAGATCTCGCCCACTAGCCGCGCGACCTCGCCCGGCGTGAAGCCGGCAGGGTTGAAACCGCCCGAGAGTTGACCGTTCTCCCGGTCCGCGCGCACGAGGAAGAAATCCGGGTTGTCGCGCGAGATATCTCCGGGCGCGGCACAGGCCGCCAGCCCCGCCACTATGCACAAGGCGCACATTCTCCGAAGGAAGCCGGTGTCTTTCACGCGCATATCTCCTAATGCTATCGAGCAATGTCCCCGACGCTTAAAGGCGAGCGCGCCCCGCCTGTCACCAGAAAGAAGAGCTTGACCCCATGACCCCACACATTTCAGCCAAGCCCGGCGACATCGCCGAAACGGTGCTCCTCCCCGGCGACCCTCGGCGCGCGAAATGGGCCGCGGAGACATTCCTGGAAAATCCGGTCCTCGTGAACGAGGTCCGCGGGATGCTGGGCTTCACCGGCGCGTGGAAGGGACACAAAGTCACCATCCATGGCTCCGGCATGGGGATGCCGTCGCTCTCTATCTACGCCAACGAACTCATCTCCACCTATGGGGCGAAGACGCTGATCCGGATCGGCTCCTGCGGCGCGATGCAGGATGCCGTCGCCATCCGCGACGTGATCCTCGCGATGACATCAACGACGCTCTCGACCCCCTCCCGGGGCATCATGCGGGAGCTGAACTATGCCCCCTGCGCGGACTGGTCCCTGCTCCACGCGGCCCATCAGGCGGCGCAATCGAAGGGCTCGAAGGTCCATGTGGGCGGCATCTACTCCTCGGATGTCTTCTACGACGAACGGCCCGACCTCACCGAACAGATGGAGCGGCACGGCATCCTCGGCGTGGAGATGGAAGCCGCCGAGCTCTATACGCTGGCCGCGCGCCATGGCTGCCGGGCGCTCGCGGTGCTCACCGTCTCCGACCACCTGAAGACCCACGAGGCACTTCCCTCGGAGGATCGCGAACGCTCCTTCGGCGACATGGTCGAGATCGCGCTAGAGGCGGCGTTTAGCTGACACCCTCAAACCCGTCGCGCGGCAAGCGCGAGGAGGCTGCGAGAATAGAGCGCATGGAAAGGCATGAGCGCGCGCGCCGCGATGGGGATTTGGCCATCGGAGGCTACGATCGCCGAGCCGAACCAGAGCTCGCCCGGCGCGACGGCGAGCCATGTGCGGATGGGCGTATTGGGCACAGTCAGGAGAAGCTCGTGCGCATTCCGCTCGACCACCTCCCACGCGGCCATGTGTGCGCCTTCGCCCGCCGCAAGCAAGGCGATTTGCGGGTCGCTCGACGCCGCACCGCCCAGCGCAAGAATTCTGCGTTCCAGCCGGAAGAGCGGCGAAGAAAAGAAGGCGGAAATGAAATCGGCGAGCGATGCCTCGCCCGCCGTCACGTAAGCGTCCACATGAGAGGCCGGGTCTTCGATGTACCGCGCGAGAAGGCTCTCCCGCGGGACCTCGGCCCGCCGCACCATCAGACTTGGCGCTCGACCATCATCTGCTTGATCGCGCCGATGGCCTTCGCCGGATTGAGCCCCTTCGGACAGGTCTTGGCGCAGTTCATGATGGTATTGCAGCGATAGAGCTTGAAGGGATCCTCAAGCTCGTCGAGCCGCTCGCCCGTCGCCTCATCCCGGCTGTCGATGATCCAACGATAGGCATGCAGCAACGCCGCCGGCCCCAGGTATTTGTCTCCGTTCCACCAGTAGGACGGGCAGGACGTGGAGCAGGACGCGCACATCACGCATTCATAGAGTCCGTCGAGCTTCTTGCGGTCCTCGATGGACTGCTTCCACTCCTTCGCCGGGCGGTTCGTCTTTGTCTCCAGCCACGGCATGATGGACGCGTGCTGGGCATAGAAATGCGTGAGATCGGGGATGAGGTCCTTCACCACCGGCATGTGCGGCAGCGGGTAGATCTTCACCACGCCCTTCACCTCGTCATGGCCGTAGATGCAGGCCAGCGTATTGATCCCGCCGATATTCATCGCGCAGGAGCCGCAGATCCCCTCGCGGCAAGAACGACGGAAGGTCAGCGTCGGGTCGATCTCGTTCTTGATTTTGATGAGCACGTCGAGCATCATTGGTCCGCATGTATCCATGTCGACGAAGTAGGTGTCGACGCGCGGGTTTTCCCCGTCGTCGGGGCTCCAGCGATACACCTGGAATTCACGCACATTCGTCGCGCCCTCGGGCTTGGGCCACGTCTTGCCCACGGAGATGCGGGAGTTCTTGGGAAGGGTCAGTTGAACCATGGCGGCCTCGTACGTCTCGTGATCCCTCTCACCTAATATAGAGGGCGCTGATTTCGAACCGTTTTCCGGCTATATCGGACCAAAGGCCGCGGCTTTTTCACCGCGTCCGACGATTTGTGATCACGAGCCTACGGACCGTGGTCACATTCGTGCGCCCACTCTGTCCTTTTTTTCCGAGGGGGCCGATCTGGCGCTGTACGATGGCGTCCAGGGGCGTTATCCCCCGGCGATTACGCGTGCAACGCAGCCCTGGACTTCGAGCGCCCCTAGAAGCTCGTTCAGAAGCGCGGTGTTCGGAGTCTCTTCGGTCGTCTCGCTTAGCACGCGGAGGTCTCTCTGCGCTGCCTCGGAGGCGACGCAGCCCGCCAGCATGGGCGCCATGTCGCGGAAGGCGTCTCCGCCCTGCTCCACGAGGGAGGCCTCGATTGCCGGCAGTATTGCGTCATAGGCGGCGCGCTGATCAGCGTTGAGCTCTTGAGCGGCGAGTGGAGTGCCCGCCAGCAAAAGGCCCGCGATCAGAAGCCGGGGCATACCAGCGTGCCCCTTTGCATCGGGCCCATGCCCGGTACGCAGCCAAAGGTCGGGATGGGCGGCGTGACGGTCGTGGTTCGTACGGCCCGCGGGCTCGTTGCAGCCCCGCTCGCGTTTGTGTAGCTCTGACCCGGCGCGGGCAGCTGACCCGGGGCGGGCGGTGCGCCCGTGACACGCGTGATGCAACCGGACAGTCTCTGATTGACATCAGCCTCGGCCGCGCCGGAGGCGAGGCCACCTACCACTGCATCGATCAGGAAGTTGCCGGAGCCACGCTGCGCTCGCATGTTCCGCTCCCGCTGGTTCGCATCCGCCTTCGCGAGAACCTCGCAGTCCGACACCGAATCCGCTTCAGGATAGGCTTGCAGCGGGTCGGTCGTGCAGGCGGTGAGGGTCAGTGTGCCGATCAGCATCGGAACCAGCAATTTTGTCTTGATCAATATACCCGGGCCTTTGGTGCAATCTTCTTGAGGTCGATGCCACCATCGTTGTGCGAAGTGAGCGGCTGCGTCACCACCCCGCGATAGCCCATTGTCGCCTCGTTGCCCTTAAACCACACCAGCGAGTGCTTGCGCCAATTCTTGTCGTCGCGATCCGGGTAATCCTCGTGCGCATGGGCGCCGCGGCTCTCCTTGCGCGCGGCTGCCGAGACGACCGTCGCCACGGCATTGGGCATGAGGTTCGTGAGCTCGAGGGTCTCCATGAGGTCGGAGTTCCAGACGAGCGTCCGGTCGGTGACGTGCAGGTCGTCGAGCTTGGCTGCGACGTTCTCCATCTTCTCCACGCCCTCAGCGAGCGTCTTGTCGGTGCGGAAGACCGCCGCATCCTGCTGCATGGTCTTCTGCATCTCGAGGCGTAGCTCCGCGGTGGGCGTGTGCCCATTGGCATGGCGCAGGCCGTCGAAGCGAGAGAAGGCCGCCTCCACCGAGCGCTTGTTCGGCGTGGGGATGGCCGCGTCGCGGTCGACCGTGGTGCCAGCGCGGATCGCGGCGGCCCGGCCAAAGACCACGAGGTCGATGAGTGAGTTGGAACCAAGCCTGTTCGCGCCATGTACGGAGGCGCAGCCCGCCTCGCCCACGGCCATGAGGCCCTGCGCGACGTTGTCGGGGTTCGACTTCGTGGGCGCGAGCACCTCGCCCCAGTAATTCGTCGGGATACCGCCCATGTTGTAGTGCACGGTGGGCAGCACGGGGATCGGCTCTTTCGTGACGTCGACTCCGGCGAAGACGCGCGCGGATTCCGAGATGCCCGGCAGGCGCTCGGCGAGCGTTTCCGGCGGCAGGTGGTTGAGGTGCAGGTGGATGTGATCCCCTTCCTCGCCCACGCCGCGCCCTTCGCGGATTTCCATCGTCATGCAGCGGCTGACCACGTCGCGGGAGGCGAGATCCTTGTAGGTGGGCGCGTAGCGCTCCATGAAGCGCTCGCCCTCGGAGTTGGTGAGGTAGCCACCCTCGCCCCGCGCGCCCTCGGTGATGAGGCAGCCGGAGCCGTAGATGCCCGTCGGGTGGAACTGCACGAATTCCATGTCCTGGAGCGGCAGGCCCGCACGGGCCGTCATGCCGCCGCCATCGCCCGTGCAGGTATGCGCGGAGGTGGCGGAGAAATAGGCGCGGCCGTAGCCACCGGTGGCCAGCACCACCATCTTCGCGGCGAAGAGGTGCATCGTGCCATCATCGAGCTTCCAGCAGAGCACGCCCTGGCAGACGCCGTCATCGGACATGATGAGGTCGATCGCGAAATACTCGATGTAGAACTCGGCCTTCTGCTTGAGCGATTGGCCGTAAAGCGTGTGCAGGATGGCGTGACCGGTGCGGTCGGCGGCGGCACAGGTGCGTTGCACGGGCGGGCCCTCGCCGAATTCGGTGGTGTGGCCGCCGAACGGGCGCTGGTAGATCTCGCCTTTCTCAGTGCGCGAGAAGGGCACGCCGTAATGCTCGAGCTCGTAGACGGCCTTCGGTGCTTCGCGCGCGAGGTATTCCATGGCGTCTGTGTCGCCCAGCCAGTCCGAGCCCTTCACAGTATCGTACATGTGCCACTGCCAGTGGTCCGGCCCCATGTTGGACAGCGATGCAGCGATCCCGCCCTGCGCCGCCACGGTGTGGGAGCGCGTCGGGAAGACCTTCGAGATGCACGCGGTCTTGAAGCCCTGCTCGGCCATACCGAGCGTCGCGCGGAGACCCGCGCCGCCGGCGCCGATGACCACCACGTCGTATTCATGCGTCTCGTAATCGTATGCTGCCATTTTGGGTATCTCCTCAGAGTGCCATGCGCGCGATGGCAAATAGGCCGATGCCGATCAGAAGGTACGAGGCCCAGGTGATGCCCACGATGGTGAGCTGACCTGCAACGCCGTGCACGTAGTCTTCCGCGGCCTCGATGGCCTCGTTCATGAAGTGTCGGATCAGGACGATGAGCGACACCGCCATGATGATCGCCACGAGGGGCGAGCTGAAATAGGCGATGATCTCATCGTAGCTGCCCTGGAAGCCTAGGGCGAAGGTGATCAGGAAAATGGGCGCCACGACCACCACGGCCATGGAGCTCACCATCATGTTCCAATGATGCTGGGTGCCGTTGTGGCTCGCGCCGAGCCCGGATGCACGCTTGCGGTCTGTCAGGTAGCGCTGCATGTCTCTCTCCTCAGCCGATCAGGAAGACGAAGAAGGTGAGCACCGTGATCACGGTGGGCAGGGCAAACATGACAAGCGCCATGGCCTCTGCCTGTTCGACCTTCCAGCCGTAGCCGAAATCCCAGATCACGTGCCGCAGACGGCCAAGCAGATGGTAGCAAAGTGCCCAAAGGCCGGCGAGCAGCACGAGGTCGCCGAACCAGCTCTGCAGCACGCCGTTGATCGCGGCGAAGGCGGTCTCGGATGCAGCGGCGGCCACGAGCCACGCTACGATGATAACAGAGAGGAAGAGCAGCGCTATGCCGGTGATCCGCACCATGATCGACGACATCGACGTCAGTTGCGGTTTGTAAATCATGATGTGGGGCGAGAGCGGACGGTCGCCCCGGTTCACGTCGGCCATGGGTGCTGGCTCCTTACTTGCAGTCAACAAGTTCCTATCGCGCGGGATGGCGTGGGTCACGTCCCAAGGCATGAGAAATTCGCGGTAATTCAGCGCAGAGGGGCCGAAAAAGGCGGTTTGTGATCACTGGAATTTCCGGCGTGATCACAAAAAAGCCCCCACCGACAGGATCGGCGGGGGCGAAGATATTGTTCAGGTGTGGTTGCCGCGCAGCATGAAGAAGAGACCACCGGCCAGAAGCATCAGGTGGAACTGCATCCCCTGCCACGGGCCCCAGTAAACGATGAAGATCACCGCGGCCACGACCGCCGTGATGGCGAAGCCGCTCAGGCGCGTGACCACGTCACCGAAGAGGCGCAGCAGGCCATTCGACGGATTGAACGTGCGCACGGCGCCACCAATGATCAGACCGGCAGCGGCGAGCACCTCGGCTAGGGCGGCGAAGGCCCACATCCAGACGGGGAAGCCGTAGGCATCCGCGCCGCCTGCAAGGTCAATGAACTTCAGGTAACCCTGGTTGAAGATGATCAGCGCGAGCGGCACGCGGATAAACCAGTGCGCGGCAGGCCAATTCACCTGCGGGACATAGCCCTTTTCCACCAGCGAACTGGGGAAGATATTCGTTGTCGTCGTACTCATTTTAGTTGCCCTCCTTCTCGGGGGATAAGAAGTCAGCGTGGGTGCGAACCTGGCTAGGATGTTGGTACTACGCAGAGGGGCGATGATGGGATGCGCGACATTCTGTCCACCTCGCACCCATGTGAGGAGACGGGGCTCGATGTGATGGAACTATCGCGTCACCGCGCCCACCGTCTGCACCACCTCGCGTAGTAGCTTGCGGCGCATTTGGCGCGGATAATCGCGATATCCACCGGCGGTCACGAGAAAGGCACCGGGGCCCGTTATGACATTCTCATAGAAGTAGCCGGTCAGATCGCCTGCCGTGGCGTCCTCGATGACGAGCGCGTTCACCGTGATGCCCCGCGCCTGCATGATGGCGTGGGTGTTGGCGGGTGTGACCCCTTCGTTGGAGACCCCGTCTCCCGAGATGTCGATGACCCGCCGGGCACAGGCGGGCGCGTCCGCGAAGAGCCCGGCGGAGACGTGGAGCGCCTCGCCGATGGCGGTTGAGAAATTGCGCCAGACCCGCACATCCGCGGCCACCTCCGCGCGAAAAGCATCCAGCGCCTCGAAGCTCGTGACCTGCGTCCAGGGGACGGTGAGCCTCTGGCGCGAGGCGCCCGTCCATTGCACGACCGCCAGCGCGGCACTTCCGGCCACGAGGGCCTCGGAGACCTGGTCATCGCCCAGCGCGTGGGCGAGCCCCTCCATCTGGATGGCGAACTCGGCATGGTCCACGGAGCCGGAGACGTCGACCGCGAAGATCAGGGCAAGCTCGCAGGACGCCGCTCGCAGGGGACAGAGGGTCAGGAAGAGTGCGAGCACGAAGCGCATGGCCCCACGCTAGCAGCGCCGGGGCCAAACGCATCTCACAAACGTGCTAAAGCGGCACGAGCGCCCAGTAGTCGAGATCGAGGAGCACCTCCGGCAGGTACTTTCCTTGCGTATCGCGCAGCGCGCCAGCCGCTCCGGTCGTGGCCACGAGCCTGAGCCGGAGCGCGCCCACGCCCGGCGCCGCGAGCTCCGCGCGATCGAGCACCTCGGACCACGCACGGATGGTCATGCCCGCGGTGCATGGATTGGCATGGGCCCCGCCGTTGATCGCCACGACCATCTGCGCATTTGCCAAGCCGTTGAAGCTCAATGCCCGCGCCATTGAGATGACGTGTCCGCCATAGATGAGCCGCGTCCCGTCGGGCCGCACGGTCGTGTCGAAATGCACCTTGGCGGTGTTCTGCCAGAGGCGCGTGGCCATCATGTGTTCAGCCTCTTCGATGGTGACACCGTCCACATGGTCGATGATCTCGCCCATAGCATAATCGCCCCAGCGGTGCGGCTCGCCCGCGAGGGAGAAGTCATAGTCGGCAAAGCTCAGCCCCTCGGGCACGCGCAGAGCCTCGGGGGCGACAGTCGAAGCGAGCTCCGGCACCACCGTTTCCGGCGCGGGGGACGCGGCATCGCGCTTGCGCACCATCACCCAGCGCACGTAGCTCATGACATCGGACCCCGCCGCGTCGAGGCCCCGCGTGCGCACCCAGACCACTCCGGTCTTCCCGTTGGAGTTCTGTTTGAGCCCGATCACCTCGCTTTCGGCGCGCAGCGTGTCCCCGGGATAGACGGGCCTGAGGAACCGCCCTTCCGCGTAACCCAGATTGGCCACCGCATTGAGCGACACATCCGGCACCGTCTTGCCGAAGACCACGTGGAAGGCGGCCATGTCATCGAGCGGCGAGGCCGACAGGCCGCAGCTCTGCGCAAAGGCATCCGAGGAATAGAGGGCGTGCCGCGCCGGGTAGAGCGCGTGATAGAGCGCGCGCTCACCGCCCGAGATCGTGCGCGGCACCGCGTGCCGTAGCACCTGCCCCACATGGTAATCCTCGAAGAAGCGGCCGGGATTGGTCTTCATCGTCACAGGCTCCCGAGCTTCATGTCCGGATCGTAGCTGCCCGGCACGTCCTTGATGACCGCCTGCCCGCAGCGCATCACGCCCGCCGTGGCATCATAGGCATATGTTGGATCGCCGTAGAGCTCCCAGCCCTGCGCAAGCGCGGCGGTGACCTTGTGGCAGAAGGCGGACGTGTCGTCGGCGGTGAGAAAGCGGTAGGCGCGCATCGTTTTATCCAAAGGGCCAAACTCCCAGCCAGATGTGGAGGCTCGTGACGAGCCCGTAGAGAACGACGGCCACCGCCACGAGGCGCAGCTCGGTCCTGAGGTCCCCGCGTGGCGGCGCCTCCCAAGGCCCCTCCTGCGCGTTGATCACCCGCGCCTGCGCGACGGCCCAGGCAAGGAGCCCGCCGAAGAGGACGATCGCCGCGAGGTGACCGTTCACGAGGAGATGCGCGACCGTCCAGATGCCGAAGCCCGTCTGCTGCGGGTGACGCAGCTTCGTGCCGAACCACGCCTTCCCGCCCTTCGCCGCACCCGCGCCATAGGTATAGAAAGCTGCGAACATGAGCAGGTTGTTGAGATGGGTTGCCCAGTGCGGCGGGGACCAGACGGGAATGAACGCCGCCTGTCGGTAGCCCAGCACCATGAGCACCACCGATCCGAGGATCAGCACGGCCGCGAGCGCCTTGCCGGGCTCGCCCAGCCGCGCCCTTGGCCCGGGCGCCACCCGTTTGAAGAGATGCGCCCCCCACCAGAGCGCAAGACCCGCCAGGAGGAGGATCATGGCGCCTCGAGCGCATAGATCGCCTGGACCTTGGCCAGCGTCGCGCGGGCTGTCTCGATATGCAGGTTTTCCACGATGCGCCCGTCCACCACGGCGACGCCCTGCCCGGCGGCCAGGGCCTCCTCGAAGGCGGCGATCTGGCGCGTGGCGAGGTCGATCTCGGCTTCTGTGGGTGCAAACGCCGCGTTGGTGATGGCCACCTGCGCGGGATGGATCAGTGTCTTTCCATCAAAGCCAAAATCCCGTCCCTGCTCGCATTCCGCGCGGAGCCCGTTCTCGTCCTTGAATGCATTGTAGACGCCGTCCACGATCACGATCCCGGCCGCGCGGGCGGCGAGGATGCACTGGCCGAGCGCTGCAAGAAGCGGCGCGCGGTCGGGCGTGCTGCGGGTGCCGAGATCCTTTGCGAGGTCATTCGTGCCCATGACCATTCCCGCCATGCGCGGCGCGCGCGCGATCTCGGCGGCGTTGAGGACGCCCTGGGGTGTTTCCATCATGGCCCAGATCCGCGTCTGCACGGCCTCGGGGATCGTGTCGAGCCGAGCCGCCAGCGCGAGGATATCCGCGGCGGAGTTCACCTTGGGCAGGAGGATCGCCTCCGGCCCGATCGCCGCGATCGTCGCCAGATCGTCCTCGCCCCACTCCGTGTCCATCCCGTTGATCCGCACGATCTGCGCGCGCGGGCCATAGCCACCCTCCGCCAGCGTCTCGGCGAGCAACGCCCGGGCATTGGCCTTCTCGCTCAGCGCCACCGCGTCCTCGAGGTCGAAGATGATCGCGTCCACCGGCAAGGTCTTTGCCTTCTCGAGCGCGCGCGCCTTTGAGCCGGGAATGTAGAGGACGGAGCGGAAGGGTCGCTGGGCCATGATCACCACGCAATATTGTTGCGCGCACATGGCATGGGGCTTGCAAAAACTTCAAGGCGTTTTCTGCAGCGCAGCGCGTGCTGGCCGAGCGACCGCCGCGTTTACGTTATCTCCATCCGCGGGGAAGAGGCTCCCGGGCACCCTTCACCGCGCATCGCGAAAGGATGCAGCCATGAAACAGCACCTCCTCGCCCTTACCGTGGGCATCGCCGCCCTCACCCTCGCCACCGCCGCCAAGAGCCAGCAGAACTGCGCACCCCGGGCCATGGTGCTCGAGCGCCTGACCTCGGGCTTCGGCGAAACGCGCCAGTCTTCCGGTCTCGCCGCGAACCGCACGCTCGTGGAAATGTACGCCAACGAGGACACCGGCACCTGGACGCTCACCGTCACGCTGCCCAACGGCGCGACCTGCCTCGTGGCCACCGGCCAATCTTTCGAGAGCATGGCGTCCGTCGCCCCGGCCGCCATGGGCCAGCGGCTCTAGCCCGCGGACAGCGCCTGCCAAATAAGCCGCGTGCCCGTGAGCACGAGCAGCACGTAGGTGATCGCAAAAAAGAGCCGCTCCGGCACGATCCGGTGCGCCACCACCCCGAGCCACGTCCCGAAAAGCGCCACGGGCGCGAGCAGGAGCACTGCGCGCCACGTCTCGGCCGTGAAGGCGCCGAGTGCCGCGTAGGGGATGAATTTCAGGATGTTCACCACCCAGAAAATGAGCACCGTCGAGGCCTGGTAGGTCAGCTTGTCGAGTCTCTGGCTCAGCAGGTAGACGGCCACCGGCGGCCCGCCGGCATGACTCACAAAAGAGGTAAAGCCCGCCACCGCCCCCGTCAGGAGCCCCACGCCCGCACCGAGCGCGCGCGCCGGCGTGGGCACGAGGCCGCGGGACTTCGCGATCTGCCAGGCGACGAAGGCGAGCGCCACCGCGCCGATGAGAAACCGGATCACGTCCGGATCAGCGAACCGGAAGACCGCCACGCCCAGCGCCACCCCCGGCAGCGCGCCCCAGAGGATGCGGATGACATCCCGTCGGCTCCACTTTCCCCAGTAGGTCGGCAGGCTGCCAACATCGATGAGCATGAGCAGCGGCAGCATGAGCCCGAGCGCCAGATCCGGCGGCAGAATGAGCGCCATGACCGCCGCCGAGGCAAAGGATGCCCCCGATCCGAATCCGCCTTTTGAGACGCCCGCAAAGATCACGGCGGGCACGGCCAGCGCGAAAAAGGTCCAGCTGAGCTCAATCACGAAACGGCACTAACCCCTTTGAAACACCCGGCAAATCATGCCGCGGCGCAGCGCACTTGCGCGCCCCGCATACCATAGCCTACACCCCGCGACGCAAGACAACAGCCGGAGACCGCACTTATGGCTCGATCCAAGATCGCCCTCATCGGCGCAGGCAATATCGGTGGCACACTCGCCCACCTTGCCGCGCTGAAGGAACTGGGGGACGTCGTCCTCTTCGACATCGCAGAGGGGCTCCCCGAGGGCAAAGCGCTCGACATCGCCGAAAGCGGCCCCTCCGAAGGCTTCGACGCCGCGATGTCCGGCACTCAGGACTACGCCGATATCGCGGGCGCCGATGTCTGCATCGTCACCGCGGGCGTAGCGCGCAAGCCCGGCATGAGCCGCGACGACCTCCTCGGCATCAACCTCAAGGTCATGAAATCGGTGGGCGAAGGCATCGCAAAGCATGCCCCCGACGCCTTCGTCATCTGCATCACCAACCCGCTCGACGCCATGGTCTGGGCGCTGCAGAAATTCTCCGGCCTCCCGGCCAACAAGGTGTGCGGCATGGCCGGCGTGCTCGACTCGGCCCGCTTCCGCCATTTCCTGTCGCTCGAATTCGACGTCTCCATGCGCGACGTCACCGCCTTCGTCCTCGGCGGCCACGGCGACACGATGGTCCCGCTGACACGATACTCCACGGTGGCGGGCATCCCACTCCCCGATCTCGTGCAGATGGGCTGGACGACGCAGGAAAAGCTCGATGAGATCGTGCAGCGCACCCGCGATGGCGGCGCCGAGATCGTGGGCCTCCTGAAAACGGGCTCTGCCTTCTACGCTCCGGCCACCTCCGCCATCGAAATGGCCGAGGCCTACCTCAAGGACCAGAAGCGCCTCCTGCCCTGCGCGGCGGAGTGCAACGGCGAATACGGCCTCGACGGCATGTATGTGGGCGTGCCCACCATCATCGGCGCAGGCGGGATCGAGCGCATCGTCGACATCAAGCTCGACAAGGCCGAGAAGGCGATGTTCGACAATTCCGTGGAGGCCGTGAAAGGCCTCGTGGAGGCCTGCAAGGGGATTGACGGCAGCCTCGCATAGCCCCATCGGTGCCCCACGATGAGTTGGGGCACCGTCACACTCGCCGACGAGCCGCTGGAGCTGCTCGTGGCCTTCGCCGCCTGGCACCGGAAGGTGGGGGCGGCGGAAATCCACATCTATCTCGACCGCCCGATCCAGCCTGCCGCCGAGGTCCTCGCGGCCATGCCGGGCGTCGTCGTCACGCCATGTGACGCGGCTTTCTGGGCCGCGCAGGGCGATCGCCCCTTCCTACAGACCCGCCGGCAGGAGATCGTAGCCAACCTCGCCTACCGTGCGAGCGCCGTCGACTGGCTCGCCCATATCGACGCCGACGAGTTCATCATGCCCGAGCCGGGCTTTGCCGCAGAACTCGCCGCCATACCGGAGGTCATCGCAGGGACGACGCTCCCCGTCATGGAGCGTGTCTGGGAGGCAGCGCAGCCGCCCAAGACGCTCTTCGACGGCTATTTCCGCGTGCCGATCCCCGGCCGCCACACGCTCAATCGGCATTTCAACGGCAAGGCCGCGCGCTTCCTCTTCCAGGGTTTCGCCTCCCACACCGCCGGCAAGACGCTCGTGCGCACCGGTCGCGAGATCGGCATGGGCATCCACAAGCCGGTGGAGCACAAATCGCTGTCGCTCATGAAGACGCAATGCGCACGGCTCTTGCATTTCGACGGGCTCACGCCGTTCCACTGGCTCATCAAGCGCCTGAAATACGCGGCCCTGCCCCATGCCGAGAAACGCATGGACGGTAAAAACACCCGCTGGGCCCAGATGGAGGAGCTGAGCAACTGCGCCTCATTGGCGGAGGCGGAGGCGTTCCAGCGGCTCCTCACGACGCTTCCGGAAGATGACATCGCCCGCCTCACCGCCCTGCGGCTTCTCGAGGCTGTGCCGGACTTCTCTCCCGCGGCGGCTCTGCAGGAGATCGCCCCCGGTGCCGAGGTGGATTTTTCGGTGGCCCAGTTCGACGCGCAGATCGCGCACCGCGACCGCGCGTTTCTCGATGCGCTCTCTCTCGCGCCCGATCATGAGACCGAGACGCGGGAAAGCTGAGGCCACGCGCGACTCGATCCTGACCCGCCCGGCGCGGAGTACGATGGTACACCGCGCAGCCGTGGCTTTTGCATATCACGTAGCCAGTTTTGTGATCACAGCTAAAAAAGTGTGATCACAAATGTCGGGTTTTCCAGTGATGCGACGATTTCCCCCTTAAAATGACGCGCTTGCCATGCATCAACGGATGAAACGACACGTCAAGGACCGCATCCGATGAACATCCACGAGTATCAAGCCAAGGCTCTCCTGCGCAGCTACGGGGCGCCTGTCTCGGACGGACGCGTGGTCCTCAGGGCGGAAGAAGCCAAGACCGCGGCAGGCGAGCTCGACGGCCCGCTCTGGGTGGTGAAGGCGCAGATCCACGCGGGCGGTCGCGGCAAGGGCACCTTCAAGGAGGCCGATGCCGGCGACAAGGGCGGCGTGCGCCTCGCGCGCTCGGTGGAAGAGGCCGCGGAGGAAGCCAAGAAGATGCTGGGCCGCACCCTCGTGACCCACCAGACCGGCCCCGCGGGCAAGCAGGTCAACCGCATCTACATCGAGGATGGCTCCGACATTTCCCGCGAGCTCTACCTCGCGCTCCTCGTCGATCGGCAGACCTCGCGCATCTCCTTCGTCTGCTCCACCGAGGGCGGCATGGATATCGAGGAGGTCGCGGCGTCGACGCCCGACAAGATCCTGAGCTTCTCCGTCGATCCGGCCACGGGCTACCAGCCCTACCACGGCCGCCGTATCGCCTTCGCCCTCGGCCTCGACAAGCAGGGTCAGAAGGAGTGCGTGAAGCTCATGGGCATCCTCTACAAGGCCTTCATCGAGAAGGACATGGAGATGCTCGAGATCAACCCGCTCATCGTCATGGAAAACGGCTCGCTCAAGGTGCTCGACGCCAAGCTCGGCTTCGACGGCAACGCCGTTTACCGCCACGCCGACATCTCCGAACTGCGCGACACCACCGAAGAGGACCCGAAGGAGCTCGAGGCCTCCAAGTACGATCTCAACTACATCGCCCTCGACGGCGAGATCGGCTGCATGGTCAACGGCGCGGGGCTCGCCATGGCAACGATGGACATCATCAAGCTCTACGGCGCAGAACCCGCGAACTTCCTCGACGTGGGCGGCGGCGCCACGAAGGAGAAGGTCACCGAGGCCTTCAAGATCATCACGTCGGACCCCAACGTTAAGGGCATCCTCGTCAACATCTTCGGCGGCATCATGCGCTGCGACGTCATCGCCGAAGGCGTGGTCGCGGCGGTGAAGGAGGTGGGTCTGCAAGTCCCGCTCGTCGTCCGCCTCGAGGGTACGAATGTCGAGAAGGGCAAGGAGATCATCAATTCCTCCGGGCTCGATGTCATCGCCGCCGACAATCTCAGGGACGGCGCCGAAAAGATAGTGAAAGCGGTGAAAGGGTAGGCGCGGTGGCCGGGCGCGCGCCCGGCACGCGCCTCGTGGAAGGTGAAGAGTGATGCTTCGAAGGCTGGCCATCGCCGCACTTACGCTCAGCGCCCCGGGGGCGCTGGCGTCGGACGCGGCCTTGCGCGCGTTCTCAGAGAACTGCTTCTCGCCCTTCATGACCGCAGCGCGGGCCGACGCGGTCCTGCCAGAGCGGCACGATTTCTACGACCTGCGCCCCTTCCGCCCCTCCAATCCCGTCTCCCCGCCCGAGGGCCGCGCGGCAACGCCAGGCACCGACCGCCGCTGCGAAGTGGCCTTTGACGGCCGCGACGTGGAGGCCGGGATGGCCGCCGTGGCCGAGGCGCTCGCCCGCGAAGGCATCGCCACCGAAGCCGCCGTCCCCGCGGGCTTCCCACTGATAGCGGGCACCGAATTCGCCGCCGCGCGGCAGCTCAACCCGCGCCGCATCGCAGTCGTGCAGGTGGGCACGCGTCCCGGGCCCAACGGCCCCGAAACTTTTCTCAACGTGGAGCGGCTCGACCCGCTGCCCTGACCGAAGACCAAAGCCAAGGAAACAAGATGTCCGTACTCATCGACAAGCACACGAAGGTGATCTGCCAGGGGCTCACCGGCTCCCAGGGCACCTTCCACACCGAGCAGGCCATCGCCTATGGCACGCAAATGGTCGGTGGGGTGACCCCGGGCAAAGGCGGGATGGAGCATCTGGGCCTGCCGGTCTTCGACAGCGTCCACGAGGCCAAGCACGCCACGGAAGCCAATGCGAGCGTGATCTACGTGCCTCCGCCCTTCGCCGCGGACTCGATCCTCGAGGCGATCGACGCGGAGATGGAGCTCATCGTCTGCATCACCGAGGGCATCCCCGTCCTCGACATGATGCGCGTAAAGCGCGCGCTCATGGACAGCGCCTCGACGCTGGTGGGCCCGAATTGCCCAGGCGTCATCACGCCCGATGCCTGCAAGATCGGGATCATGCCGGGCCATATCCACAAGCGCGGCTCCGTGGGCGTGGTCTCGCGCTCGGGCACGCTGACCTACGAGGCGGTGAAGCAGACGACCGACGTGGGTCTCGGGCAGAGCACCTGCGTGGGCATCGGCGGCGACCCGATCAAGGGGACCGAGCACATCGACGTCCTGGAATGGTTCCTCGCCGATGATGAGACGCAGTCGATCATCATGATCGGCGAGATCGGCGGCTCCGCCGAGGAGGAGGCAGCCCAATTCCTCAAGGACGAGGCCAAGCGCGGGCGCTCGAAGCCTACCGCTGGCTTCATCGCCGGCCGCACCGCGCCTCCGGGCCGCCGCATGGGCCATGCCGGTGCCATCGTCGCCGGCGGCAAGGGCGGCGCCGAGGACAAGATCGAAGCCATGCAATCCGCGGGCATCGTCGTCGCCGAAAGCCCTGCGGGCCTCGGCGAAGCCGTGCTCGAGGCGATCGGGTGACCTGATGGTTGGCACCGGGATCAGAGCCGGTTTGACGCGGCTTTCCCGAAGCGCCTTCGAAGGCGCTTGCCAATGCGCGTGCAAGCGCGTTTTCCAAGGCGTTTCGAAACGCCTTTCCGCCAGCCGTGACATGCGACCTCGAACCGGAGAGATACGATGACCGAACACTCCCCCAACGACCAGTTCCACGCCTCCTCCTTCATGCAGGGGCACAACGCGGCCTATCTCGAACAGCTTTACGCGCAATACGCCGCCGACCCCGCGGCGGTGGACGTGGCCTGGGCGGAGTTCTTCGCGGGCATGGGCGATGGCGAGCTCGATGTGAAGCGTGAAGCGGAGGGTCCTTCCTGGGCACGGCGCGACTGGCCACCGGTGCCCGACGACGATCTCACCGGCGCGCTCACCGGTGAATATCCCGCCTCCGCCGAAGGCTCCGCCGTGGCACGGAAGATCTCCGCGAAGGCCAAGGAGAGCAAGATCGAGGTCTCCGACGACCAGATCAAGCGGGCCGTACTCGACAGCATGCGCGCGCTCATGATCATCCGCGCCTACCGCATCCGGGGGCACCTCGCCGCCGATCTCGATCCGCTGGGCATGCGCGCCGAGGAGCCCCATCCCGAGCTGGAGCCTGCCAATTATGGCTTCACCGACGCCGACATGGACCGGCCCATCTTCCTCGACAACGTGCTCGGTCTCATGACCGCCTCCATGCGCCAGATCATGGAGATCGTGAAGCGCACCTACTGCGGCACCTTCGCGCTCCAGTACATGCACATCTCCAATCCCGAAGAGGCGCAGTGGCTCAAGGAGCGGATCGAGGGACTGGGCAAGGAGGTCCAGTTCACCCGCGAGGGCCGCAAGGCCATCCTGAACAAGATGGTCCAGGCCGAAGGCTTCGAGAAGTTCCTCCACGTCAAATACATGGGCACCAAGCGCTTCGGCCTCGACGGGGGCGAGGCGCTCATCCCCGCCATGGAGCAGGTGATCAAGCGCGGCGGCGCGCTTGGCGTTAAGGACATCGTCATCGGCATGCCCCACCGCGGGCGTCTCAACGTGCTCGCCAACGTCATGGGCAAGCCCTACCGCGCCATCTTCAACGAGTTCCAGGGCGGCTCCTTCAAGCCCGAGGATGTCGACGGTTCGGGCGACGTCAAATACCACCTCGGCGCGTCGTCGGACCGCGAGTTCGACGGCAACACCGTCCACCTGTCGCTCACGGCGAACCCCTCGCACCTCGAGGCGGTGAACCCGGTCGTTCTCGGCAAGTCCCGCGCCAAGCAGGATCAGAATCAAGACACGACGCGCAACTCCTGCCTGCCGGTCCTGCTGCACGGCGACGCGGCCTTCGCGGGCCAGGGCGTCGTGGCCGAGTGCTTCCAGATGGGCGGCATCAAGGGTCACCGCACGGGCGGCACGATGCACATCGTCGTCAACAACCAAATCGGCTTCACGACCGCACCGCATTTCTCGCGGTCTTCGCCCTACTGCACCGACATCGCGCTCATGGTGGAGGCCCCGATCTTCCACGTGAATGGCGACGACCCCGAGGCCGTGACCCACGCCGCCAAGGTGGCGACCGAGTTTCGGCAGAAATTCCACAAGGACGTCGTCATCGACATCATCTGCTACCGCCGCTTCGGCCACAACGAGGGGGATGAGCCGATGTTCACCAACCCCCTCATGTACAAGAAGATCAAGCAGCAGAAGACGACCCTCACCCTCTACACCGAGCGCCTCGTGCGCGACGGGCTCATCCCCGAGGGCGAGATCGAGGACATGAAGACCGCCTTCCAGGCCGAGCTCAACGAGGAGTTCGAATCCGGCAAGGACTACAAGCCCAACAAGGCCGACTGGCTCGACGGGCGCTGGTCACACATCGACCGTCAGAAGCAGGGCAAGTACCAGCGCGGCAAGACCGCCATCAAGGAAGCGACCTTCGACGAGGTCGCGGGGGCGCTCACGCGCCTGCCCGAGGGCTTCACCGTCCACAAGACCGTGCAGCGGATGCTCGACACCAAGGCCAAGATCCTCGAGGCCGGTGAGGGGATCGACTGGGCCACGGGCGAGGCGCTCGCCTTCGGCTCGCTCATGACCGAAGGCTTCCCGGTTCGCCTCGCGGGCCAGGACAGCACCCGCGGGACCTTCTCGCAGCGCCATTCCGGCCTCGTGAACCAGGACACCGAGGAGCGCTATTACCCGCTCGCCCACATCCGAGAGGGCCAGGCGCATTACGAGGTCATCGACTCGATGCTCTCAGAATACGCGGTTCTGGGCTTCGAATACGGCTACTCCCTCGCCGAACCCAACGCGCTCGCGCTCTGGGAGGCGCAGTTCGGCGATTTCGCCAATGGCGCCCAGATCATGTTCGACCAGTTCATCTCCTCGGGTGAGTCGAAATGGCTGCGCATGTCCGGGCTCGTCTGCCTCCTGCCCCATGGCTACGAGGGCCAGGGCCCGGAGCACTCCTCCGCCCGTCTCGAGCGCTTCCTGCAGATGTGCGGCCAGGACAACATGATCGTGGCCAATTGCACGACGCCCGCGAACTACTTCCACATCCTGCGGCGACAGCTGCACCGCGATTTCCGCAAGCCGCTCATCCTGATGACGCCGAAATCGCTGCTGCGTCACAAGCTTGCCGTGTCGAAGAAGGAAGACTTCATCGAAGGCTCCTCTTTCCACCGCGTCCTCTGGGACGATGCGCAGTACGGCCACAGCGACACCAAGCTCGTGGCCGATGACAAGATCAAGCGCGTGGTGATGTGCTCGGGCAAGGTCTACTACGACCTCCTCGAAGAGCGCGATGCCCGCGGCATCGATGACATCTACCTGATGCGCTTCGAGCAGTTCTATCCGTTCCCGGCGCAGTCCGTGGTCAAGGAGCTCGAGCGCTTCAAGTCGGCCGAGATGATCTGGTGCCAGGAAGAGCCCAAGAACCAGGGCGGCTACAGCTTCATCGACCCCAATCTCGAATGGGTGCTCGGGCGCATCAAGGCCAAGCATCCCCGCGTGCGCTATGTCGGGCGCGCCACCTCGGCGTCGCCTGCCACCGGCCTCGCCTCCACCCACAAGAAACAGCAAGCCGACCTCGTCGACGAAGCTCTGACCCTCAAGGACTAGAGAAGCCATGTCTACCGAAGTTCGAGTGCCCACCCTGGGCGAAAGCGTCACCGAAGCCACCGTCGCCACGTGGTTCAAGAAGCCGGGCGATGCCGTCGCCGTGGACGAAATGCTCTGCGAGCTCGAAACCGACAAGGTGACGGTGGAAGTGCCCTCACCCGCGGCGGGCACGCTGGGGGAGATCGTGGCCGGAGAGGGCGAGACGGTGGGCGTCGACGCGCTCCTCGCTCAGATCTCCGATGGCGGCGAGGCCGCGCCTTCCAAGGGGGCACCAAAGGCCGACGCCGCCCCGAAGGCCCAGGCCGGCAGCTCCAGCGGCGGCGGCGCAACGATCGACATCATGGTGCCCACTCTGGGCGAGAGCGTCACCGAAGCCACCGTGAGCACCTGGTACAAGAAGCCGGGCGATGCCGTGGAAGCCGACGAAATGCTCCTCGAGCTCGAGACCGACAAAGTGAGCGTCGAAGTGCCCGCACCCGCCTCTGGCGTGCTGGGCGAAATCCTCGCCGAGGAAGGCGCGACGGTGCAGGCGGATGCCAAGCTGGGGACCATGTCCTCGGGCGACGGCGCAGGCGCCGCTGCCTCGAGCAGCGCGGTGGCTCCCGCAAAACCCGCGGCGCAAGCGCCCGCACCGGCAGCCGCCAACGGCGCCGGTCGCACGGATGTCGAACACGCGCCCTCCGCGCAGAAGATGATGGCCGAGAAGGGCCTCTCCGCCTCCGACGTCACGGGGACGGGCCGCGACGGGCGCATCATGAAAGAGGACGTCATGCGCGCCGAGGCACGGCCCGCCGCCAAGGCCGAGGCCCCTGCGCCCGCGCCCATGCCGCGCGCGCCCGTGCCGGCGGATGACGCCGCCCGCGAAGAGCGCGTCAAGATGACGAAGCTCCGCCAGACCATCGCCAAGCGTCTGAAGGACAGCCAGAACACCGCCGCCATGCTCACCACCTACAACGAGGTGGACATGACGGAGACGATGGCGCTTCGGAAGGAGTACAAGGACCTCTTCGAGAAGAAGCACGGCGTCCGCCTCGGCTTCATGTCCTTCTTTACGAAGGCCTGCTGCCACGCGCTCAAAGAGGTGCCCGAGGTCAACGCGGAGATCGACGGGACGGATATCCTCTACAAGAACTTCGTCCACATGGGCATCGCCGCGGGCACGCCCCAGGGCCTCGTCGTGCCCGTGATCCGGGACGCGGACTCCATGAGCTTCGCCCAGATCGAGAAGGCCATCGCCGAGAAAGGCGCCCGCGCCCGCGACGGCAAGCTCTCAATGGCCGAGATGCAGGGCGGCACGTTCACGATCTCCAATGGCGGCGTCTACGGCTCGCTCATGTCCTCGCCGATCCTCAACCCGCCGCAATCCGGCATCCTCGGGATGCACAAGATCCAGGACCGCGTGATGGTCATCAATGGTGAGATGAAGATCCGCCCGATGATGTACCTCGCGCTCAGCTACGACCACCGCATCGTCGACGGCAAAGGCGCCGTGACGTTCCTCGTCCGCGTGAAAGAGGCGCTCGAGGACCCGCGGCGGCTGCTTATGGATCTTTGATTGGTGAGGTGAAACTCACCCTACGACCCCCACCCTATGCCCTTAGGGTGGGCTTCAGCCCACCGAGCACGACGCTATGTTCTCCACCGCCATCACCGCCCGCCGCGCCTTCAGGCTGCCTGGCTACACGACCCTCGCCGAGGCGGGGTTTGATGGAGATTACGTCTCCCCGATCCAGCTCACCTCCGGCAATCCAGAGGGCCCCATGCTCATGTCGAAGGACTGGCTCGACGCGCCTTCGGCCATGGCCAACCACGCCAAGCTCTCCCGCACGGGATACCTGCCGCACATCCCCTTCAACCGGGTCATCGACAAGGCGCTCGCGCTCATCGGGCTGAAGCGGTCAGATATCTACATCGCCCCCATCTTCTGCCTCCTGCCGCCGCGGCGCTCGCATCCGCTGCCCGCGGCCGATGCGCGGGCGAGCTTCGAGGCCGTGACGCGCCTCGAGCTCAACGGCCGCCGCCCCGTGGCCGCGGGCAATGACAGCGCACGCGTGCTTCGCCATTTCGACGTGCCGCACATCGCCACATGCCACCCCTCAGCACGCGGCCTATCTTTCGAGGCCCGGGCCGAGCGCATCGCGGAGGCCCTGAGCGCAGCATGAAGGCAAGGCATGACACCCAGCCTCTCGGAAGCACAATCGCGGGCCACGGAGATGGGCCTGACGGCGGCCAAGGCGGAAGTCGCGGAGGCCATGCGGGCCGATCCCGCCCGGCTCGTGCAGGCGCTCTTTCTGCTGCCGCTCGCCTCCGCCGCGCTCGCGGCGGTGACGGTTTCGTTCTGGGCTCTCCTCCTCGCCCTCCCGCTGGCAGCCGCATGTGCCGAGCGCGCGCTGCCCATGCGCAGCTATTTCATCGCCTTCTCGCAGCGCTACGGCTTCCCGCGCAACCTGCCCGCCTTCGCGCGCTGGGCCGCGCTTTACTCGGGCGTCATGCTCGTGATGATCGTGCTGCCTCCCGCGCTTCCAGCCATGGCCCGGTGGGGCATCTGGGTCGCGCTGGCGGCTGGATCGCTGGCCTTTCCCCTCGCCAAGGCCACGCTCAGGGCCCGGCAGGTCTGGCGCAACGATCCCTGAGGTCCATGCGTTGGGAGGGTCCACACGAACTGGAGCCCGACCCCATGACCGACACATTGCCGACCCACGTGAAAGCCGACGCCCCGACCGCGAAAGAATGGCATGACCCCGCGCGCGGCGACGTGCGCTTCTTCACCGTCATCGACGCCGATTACGGCCCCACCGAAGCCGTCGTGCAGGGCGTGGCCCACATCGAGCCCGGCGACGAGGAAAAGCCCCATCACCACGAGATCGCCGAGACGATCTTTGTCCTCGACGGCGCGGGCACGGCGCAGGTGGGCGACAAGATGCTGATGCTCTCGAAGGGCGACACCGGCTTTGTCCCAGCGGGCGTGACCCACGGCTGGAAGGCCGCCAGCGACGCCCCGCTCCGCTTTCTCTTCACCTTCCCGGCCGACCGCTTCGAAGAGGTGGCCTATCACTTCAGAGAGGCCGCATGACTCCGGAACTGACAGCGCTCGTCCTCGCCGCGCTCCTGCAGGTGGCGCAATTCGCGCTCATGAGCGTGGCCGCCAACCGGGACCTCGGCCCGGGCAAGACGATGTCGCCGCGGGACGCCTCCCGCCTCGGCGGATCGCTGGAGACCCAGCTGTCGGACAAGCCCGCCCGGCTCTTCCGGGCGTTCAACAACCACTTCGAGGGGCTGATCCTCTTTTCGATCGCCTGCGTGGTGATCCATGTCTCGGGGCAGAGCGGCGGCTTCACCGCCGTCTGCGCCTACGCCTATCTCGCGGCCCGCGTGGCCTATATCCCCGCCTACTATTTCGGCCTGGCCCCCTGGCGGTCGATCATCTGGTTCGCCGGGTTCACGGCCACCGTGCTCATGCTACTCTCGGCGCTGATATGAGCGCTCTTTCCCGCAAAACGGCCAAACGCCCGGTGCTAGAGATGCGTACGCGACTTGTACGCTCCTTATATCGCGATTTCGGCCTGTCTGACCGCCCTCAACCGCAAGAGGTTTCCCATGGCATCCTATGATGTGATCGTAATCGGCTCCGGCCCCGGTGGCTATGTCTGCGCCATCCGCTGCGCGCAGCTCGGCCTCAAGACGGCCTGTGTCGAGGGCCGCGAAACGCTGGGCGGCACCTGCCTCAACGTCGGCTGCATCCCCTCGAAGGCCTTGCTCCACGCCACCCACCAGCTCCACGAGGCGGAGCACAATTTCGCCGAGATGGGGCTCAAGGGCAAAAGCCCTTCGGTGGATTGGAAGCAGATGCTCTCCTACAAGTCGAAGACCATCGGGCAGAACACCCAGGGCATCGAATTCCTGTTCAAGAAGAACAAGATAGACTGGATCAAGGGCTGGGGCTCCATCCCCGAGGCGGGCAAGGTGAAGGTGGGTGACGAGGTCCACGAGGCCAAGCACATCGTCGTCGCCACGGGCTCGGAGGCAGCCTCGCTGCCCGGCGTCGAGATCGACGAGAAGGTGGTGGTGACGTCCACAGGCGCGCTCGAGCTGCCCAAGGTCCCCAAGAAGATGGTGGTGATCGGCGCGGGCGTGATCGGGCTCGAGCTCGGCTCGGTTTACACGCGGCTCGGGAGCGAGGTCCACGTGATCGAATTCCTCGACCACATCACCCCCGGCATGGATGCGGAGGTCTCGAAGACCTTTCAGAAACTGCTGACGAAGCAGGGTCTGAGCTTCACCCTCGGCGCCGCGGTTAAGAAGGTCGAAGCGACGAAAACCAAGGCGAAAGTGACCTACAAGCTGCGCAAGGATGAGAGCGAACACACGGTCGACGCCGACGTCGTGCTCGTGGCCACGGGGCGCAAACCCTATACCGACGGCCTCGGCCTCGACGCGCTCGGCGTGAAGATGTCGGAGCGCGGCCAGATCGAGACCGACGACCAATGGCGCACGAACGTGGACGGCATCTTCGCCATCGGGGACGCCATCAAGGGCCCAATGCTCGCGCACAAGGCCGAGGACGAGGGCATGGCCGCCGCGGAGGTCATTGCCGGGCAGCACGGGCACGTGAATTACGGGGTCATCCCGGGCGTGATCTACACCCACCCCGAAGTGGCCAATGTGGGCCACACCGAGGAGAGCCTGAAAGAGGCGGGCCACGCCTACAAGGCGGGTAAATTCTCCTTCATGGGCAACGGCCGCGCCAAGGCGAACTTCGCCGCGGACGGCTTCGTCAAGATCCTCGCCGACGCCGAGACCGACCGCATCCTAGGCGCTCACATCGTGGGCCCCATGGCCGGAGATCTCATCCACGAGATCTGTGTGGCCATGGAATTCGGCGCCGCGGCAGAGGACCTCGCGCGGACCTGCCACGCTCACCCGACCTATTCAGAAGCCGTCCGCGAGGCGGCGCTGGCTTGTGGAGACGGCCCCATTCACATGTGATCCGTCCCGGCCGCCACGAATTTCCGAAGAAATTCGTGGCAGCCCTCAGGTGGCCAACATCCGGAGGCCCTGGGTGACATCGGTGCGGACGGCGAGGCGCAGACCCGGCTCATCCCCGGCCTTGAGCGCGGCGAGGATGATGCGGTGCTGTACCGGGCCTTCGGTCCGCTTCAGCTTTCCGTAGAGCGCGCGCATCGTGGGCCCGAGCTGGAGCCAGACCGTCTCAGCCATGGCCAGCATCGCGGGAGCCTGCGCGCGCAGGTAGAGCGTCCGGTGAAACTCGAGATTGGTGCGGATGTAGCCCACCGCGTCCTTGCGGGCGATGGCCTGCCCCACGGAGGCGTTGATCGTCTGCAGCCGCTCCACCAGCGCGAGATGCGCCCGCGGCAGGGCCCGGCTCGACAGTTCCGTCTCGATGAGGGCGCGCAGCGACGCGAGCTCCTCAATCCGCTCGTTCGAGAGCTCCGGCGTCGATACGCGACCGGAAGCCGAGAGCACCAGAGCGCCCTCCGCCGTCAGCCGCCGCAGCGCCTCGCGCGCGGGTGTCATCGAGACGTCGAATTCCTTCGCGATCCCGCGCAAGGTCAGCGCCTCTCCCGGGGCCAGTTCGCCGTGCATGATCCGCGTCCGAAGCGCGCGGTAGACCTTGTCGTGGGCGGCCGTGCCCGGCAGCTCGGGGCGAGGTGAGATCAACATGGGCCGTATCAAGCGCAGATCGGTCCGCGTCAGTCCAGCACGATCCTCTGCAGCGCCCCGCCATGGCGTTTCAGCCAGCTCTTGTGGAGAGCGTAGTCGGGCATGAGCCGCGCCACCGTGCCCCAGAACGCGGGCGAATGGTTCATCTCCCTGAGGTGGGAGACCTCGTGCGCTGCCACGTAATCGAGCACCTCGGGCGGCGCCATGGCCAGCCGCCAGGAATACATGAGCGCCCCCGCGGCGGAGCAGGAGCCCCACCGCGAGCGGGTATCGCGCAACGTCAGCCGGGTGTAACGGACGCCCAGCGCGGCGGCGTATCGGTCCGATGCCTCGGCAAGCCGCGCCCGGGCCTCGAGCTTCAGGTAGGCTGCCACGGCCCGCCCCGGGGCCTCCGCGGCCCGCTGGGGAACGACCAGCGCATCATCCTCGACCCGGGGCGCCCGCGTCGCGGCGGCCTCCACGCGCCGGGCCCGCCCGAAGACAGGCACCTCGTCACCCAGCGCCAGCGGGCCTTGCTCACCCGCCTCGCCCACATGACGCAGGAGCCAGCCGCGCTTCTGACGCGCGAAATCGAGCGCCTCGCCCGCGTCGACGCCCCGGGGGACGGTCAACGTCACGCGCCCGTCCCGCGCGCCCACGCGCAGCGTGAGCCGGCGCGCCCGGGCATGGCGCCTGATCTCCACCTCGATGGGAGGCTCACCGTCAAGAATATGCCGCTCGCTCATGACTGTCCTGCTCTTTTGTCCAGTATGGCCCGCACAGGCCCGGCCCGGAAGAGCTCAAGAGGCCCTGCGGCCTTGCAACACCTGCCGACCCGCGCCATATCCAGCGCTCGACGCCGTGCCATTTGACACCCTCCGTGCCCTATGGCAGTGCGCGCCATCCAAGGATTCCGGTTGAGGAAGGGAAACCCATGCCCAAGGAAGAATGGGGCGTAAAGCGCCTGTGCCCCACCACCGGCAAACGCTTTTACGACATGAACCGCGACCCCATCGTGAGCCCATACACGGGCGAGGTCGTCACCATTGATACCGGCAAGGGCCGGACCATGGTGGCCGATGCCGAGGACGCGCAGACCAAGAAGCTCAAGGAAAAGGCGGAGGCGAGCGAAGACGAGGATCTGGTGCTCGACGACGACGAAGAAGAAGACAGCGAAGTCGATCTCGGCGATGACGTGCTCGATGACGACGACGAGGATGACAAGGTCTCCCTCGACGATCTCGCGGATGTGGCGTCCGAGGAAAGCGAGGACTGATTTCGCTTGATTAGCCTCGGCCCGCCGCGTAAATGAGCCGAGCAAATGGGGCCTTAGCTCAGTTGGGAGAGCGCTTGCATGGCATGCAAGAGGTCAGGGGTTCGACTCCCCTAGGCTCCACCAAACCCCCTGCATTTCCTGCTTGTCCGACACGCAACGATGGCGCGCCTTTTGGTACCAGCCATCCTGCGTGGAGGCGATCGGTCCGGCGTCATGCGTGCTGTGCGACGCGCCCGCCCGAGGCTGTGAGATTGGGAGGAGTACACGACCCCGGGCGGTGAACGCGGGGGCCCGTGGCCGTCCGATGCGTTCTCACGTCGTGGAGCTATAGACGCCCGGCGCACGCCCCGAGACGAGTGATTTGCGGCGCAACCCCGCGAATATCGGGCAGCATTGCTGCACTGCCGCATAGATGCCCGTGCGATCGCGCCCTCTGCCGCATTTTTGACCTCTGCGTAAAGCGGCCCGGGCGCCATCCCCTGAAAACGGGTAGCCACGGCGAGAATCCCAGCTAATCTCGTGTGCGACAGCGGGACACACCGCTGAGTTTTGGGAGGACATCATGAAGAAGACCCTGAGCCGCGCCTGCGTCGCGGCCCTCATCACTGCTTTCGGCTCCGAGGCGCTCGCCACCGAATGGAACGTCTCGCTCTGGGGCCAGCGCCGCGCCTTTACAGAGCACGTGGAAAAGCTCGCCGAGCTCGTCTCCGAGAAGACCGGCGGAGAGTTCACCATGAACATCTCCTACGGCGGCCTCTCCAACAACCGTGAGAACCTCGACGGGATCGAGATCGGCGCATTCGAGATGGCGCAATTCTGCGCGGGCTATCACCGCGACAAGAACCGCGTGATCACCGTGCTCGAGCTGCCCTTCCTCGGTGTCGCCAATCTTGAGGAGGAGGTGGCGGTCTCCTCGGCCGTCTACAGCCACCCCGCCGCCACCGAGGAGATGGCACAGTGGAACGCGCGGCTGCTGATGACCTCACCCATGCCGCAGTACAACATCGTGGGCACGGGCGAGCCACGCGACAGCCTCGATGAATTCGACGGTCTCCGCGTGCGCGCCACGGGCGGCATCGGCAACGCGTTCAGCCAGGTGGGCGCCGTGCCCACCTCCGTGACGGCCACGGAGGCCTTCCAAGCGATGGAATCGGGCGTCGTGGACGCCGTGGCCTTCGCCCAGCACGCGCATCTGAGCTTCGGCACGATCAACCAGGCCGACTGGTGGACCGCGAACCTCAATCCCGGCACCGTGAACTGCCCGGTCGTGGTCAATATCGACGCCTATGAGAGCCTTTCGGACGAGCACCGTGCGGCCCTCGACAGCTCCGTGCCCGAGGCGCTCGACCACTACCTCGCGAATTACGCCGAGCTTCTGGAGCGCTGGGACAGCGTGCTGGCGGAGAAGAACGTCACCAAGGTCGAGATCGACGACAGCGTGATCGCCGAGTTCCGCGCCGCCGCCGCCGACCCCGTGCGCGAGGCTTGGATCGCGGACATGGAAGCGCAGGGCCTGCCCGGTCAGGAGCTCTACGACCTCGTGCAGGCGACGCTCGAGGATTTCCGCGCCAACAACATGTAATCGGTCTCTCACGCCCCGGGCTCGACCCGGGGCCTCTGCCCCCGCGGGTGGAGGTCCCGGGGCGAGCCCGGGACGTGACGCGCATCACTGATGGCATCCGCCTCCCCCGTCCTCGCCGACAGCTCGCTCCTGAGCCGGCTTGACCGCGCGCTCCTTCCCTTCGAGCGGGCGCTCGCCTTCGTGTCGGGCATCGCGGCCTTCTCGCTCATGTTTCTCGCGGTCTACTCCGTCGGCGGACGGGAAATCTTCGAAAGCCCGCTCCTCGGCTACGTGGACCTGATCGAGAGCCTCATGCCCTTCATCGCGATCCTGGGCATCTCCTACGTGCAGCGGGATGGCATCCACATCCGCATGGACATCCTCATCGGGCAGCTCTCGGGCCGGCTCCTCTGGGCCATCGAGCTCCTGATGACCCTGCTCATTTTCGGGCTTGTCCTCGCGCTCCTCTGGGGGAGCTGGGCGCATTTCGACCGCTCCTTCGACTGCGCGCGGCCCTTCTGCTCGCGGGATTCGACGATCGACATCTCGCTGCCGCTCTGGCCCTCGAAGATCATCGTGCCCATCGCTTTCGCCGTCCTTCTCCTGCGCCTCGCGCTGCAGGCTTGGGGCTATGGCCGCGCGCTCGTCCTCGGGCTCGAGCGCCCCGTGGCCGTTCCGCTGCCCCTCTCCGCCGCCGACCAGGCGCAGGCCGAAGCCGCCGCCATGGAAGGCGACCGATGAGCAATGTGGAAATCGGGCTCTGGACGACGGGCGGCATGCTCGTTCTCGTCGTCCTCGGCATGCGCGTGGCCTTCGCGGCAGGGCTCGCGGGCTTCCTCGGCCTTTTCTGGATCCGCTGGAACGGGTTCGATTACGATCCGGAGCGCTTCTGGCGCGCCCTCGATATCTCCGTGAAGATCGCGGGCCAGGTGCCGCATTCGAAGGTCTCCGCCCATACGCTTTCGCTTATTCCGACCTTCATCCTCATCGGCTTTCTCGCCTACTACGCCAAGCTCACGCAGGGCCTATTCGACGCGGCAAAGAAATGGATCGCGTGGGTGCCGGGCGGCCTTGCCGTCTCCACCGTCTTCGCCACGGCGGGCTTCGCCGCCGTCTCGGGCGCGAGCGTCGCCACGGCGGCCGTTTTCGCCCGCATCGCGATCCCCGAGATGCTCAAGGTGGGCTACAACAAGCAATTCGCGGCGGGCGTCGTGGCCGCAGGCGGCACGCTCGCCTCGCTCATCCCGCCCTCGGCCATCCTCGTCATCTACGCGATCATCGTGGAGCAAGACGTGGGCTCGCTTCTGCTTGCGGGTTTCATCCCCGGCATCTTCTCGGCCTTCGTCTACGCCACGCTCATCATCTCCATCGCCGTCGTCTTCAAAAGCGTGGGCCCGCCCGTCACCGGCTTCAGCTGGGGCGAGCGGTTCGCCTCGCTCCTGCCCGCGCTGCCCATCGTGCTCGTGGTGATGATGATCATCATGTTCGTCTACAACCCCTTCGGAGATGCCTGGGGCACGCCCACCGAAGGGGGCGCGGTGGGCGCCTTCATTGTCTTCGTCTGGGCGCTCGCCCGCGGCATGCGCTGGCCGCAGCTCAAGGACGCGCTCATCGAGACGGCCAAGCTCACCATAATGATCTTCACGATCATCTGGGGCGTCTTGATCTATGTCCGCTTCCTGGGCTTCGCGGACCTGCCGGGCGAGTTCTCCGCCTGGATCACCTCGCTGGAACAAAGCCCCTGGATCACGCTCGTCATGATCCTCCTGGCCTACGCCGTGCTGGGCATGTTCATGGATGCGATCGGAATGCTGCTTCTGACGCTGCCTGTCGTCTTTCCCGCCGTCATGGCGCTAAACGGCGGGCTCACCGTCGCCGCCGAGGACGCGGCCTTCGGCATGTCAGGCACGATGTGCGCGATCTGGTTCGGCATATTGGTCGTCAAGATGGCGGAGTTCTGTCTCATCACCCCGCCCATCGGGCTCAACTGCTTCGTCGTGGCAGGCGTGCGCGACGACCTCTCCGTGCAGGACGTCTTCAAGGGCGTGACGCCCTTCTTCCTCGCCGATGCGGCCACGATCGCGATGCTCGTGGCCTTCCCCGGGATCGTCCTCTGGCTGCCCTCGCTGGCATAGCCGCCGCCCGGGGTCGCTAAATCTTTAGCGATTGTTTGCTCGGCCCGCCCTAAATTCGCAGGTATGTATTCCGTGCAACGAGACCCGACCGCAGGAGGGACCAGGCATGGGCAAGAAGCACCACCGCTCTGACGACATCGCCTTGGCCATGGCGGGCCTCCCCGGCTGGGCCGCGCGGCTGGCCGAAGGGCATGTCTTCGATCCAGCCTCGCCGCGGCTCAGGCTCTGCCCCAACGGCTTCGCGCAGTCGATCACGCCGTCCGCACCGCCCGAAGAGCCGTCTCAGCCGGAATTGGTATAGCGCTTCAGCTCCGCCCGCGCGACCTGCCTGCGGTGGACGGCGTCAGGCCCGTCCGCGAGGCGGAGCGTTCGGACGTGGGTCCAGGCCTGCGCGAGGGGCGTGTCCTGGCTGATCCCCTGCCCGCCATGCATCTGCACCGCCTCGTCGATGATCTCGAGCGCGATCCGGGGCGCGACCACCTTGATCTGGCTGATCCAGGGCGCGGCGGCCCGCGCGTCGCCCTGGTCCATCATCCACGCGGCCTTGAGGCAGAGGAGCCGCGCCTGCTCGATCTTCATGCGCGCCTCGGCGATGATGTCGTAATTCGCGCCGAGCTCCGCCAGCGGCTTGCCGAAGGCCGTGCGCCGCGTGGCCCGTGTGCACATGAGCTCCAGCGCCCGCTCCGCCTGCCCGATGGCGCGCATGCAATGGTGAATGCGGCCCGGCCCGAGCCGCCCCTGGGCGATCTCGAAGCCACGGCCCTCGCCCAGAAGCATGTTTTCGGCGGGCACGCGCACATCGGTGAAGCGCATGTGCATGTGGCCGTGGGGCGCATCGTCGTGGCCGTAGACCTGCATGGGGCGCAGGATCTCGATGCCGGCAGTGTCGGCGGGAACGACGATCATAGAGTGGCGCTGGTGCTTCGGCACGTCCTCGCCGCCGGTGCGTACCATGACGATGTAGACCTTGCAGCGCGGATCGCCTGCCCCGCTGATCCACCACTTTTCGCCGCTAAGAACGTAATGTTCGCCGTCGCGCACGCAGGAGAGCGAGATGTTGGTGGCGTCCGAGGAGGCCACGTCCGGCTCGGTCATGGCGTAGGCGGAGCGGATCTCGCCCACCATGAGCGGTGCGAGCCAGGCCTCCTTCATGGCCTCGGTGCCGTATTTGAGGAAGACCTCCATGTTGCCGGTATCGGGCGCGTTGCAGTTGAAGACCTCTGCACCGAGCGGCGTCTTGCCCATCTCCTCGGCGAAATAGGCGTATTCCACGGTGGTGAGCGCGTGCTCGGCCCCCGACCACCAGAAATTCCAGAGCCCGGCGGCGCGGGCCTGGGCCTTGAGCCCTTCCAGGATCTCGGCCTGCCGCACGGTATAGGTCCAGCGGTCGCCCTTCCCGATCTCGGCGGCGTAGGCGTCTTCGAGGGGCATGACACGCTCGGACAGGAAGCGCCGCACCTCGCCGAGGAGCGCGGCCCGCGCCGGTGACAATCCGAGATCCATGCGCATTCTCCCTTGCCCTGCCGCGCCACGGCGCGACACTATCAGCCCGGGAGAAAAGCGAAACATGCTGATCTACGATCATGCCGCCCTCGAGCGCGAGCTCGCAGCGCACGTGGAGGGCTTCACGACGCTGGACGGGCTTGAGAAATTCTCCGGCGGACAGTCGAACCCGACCTATGCGCTCAGCTCAGGCGACCGGCGCTACGTGCTGCGCGCGAAGCCGCCGGGGCAGCTCCTGCCTTCCGCGCACCAGGTGGACCGCGAGTTTCGCGTGATGTCTGCCCTGCGGGGCCACGTGCCCGTGCCCGAAATGCACTACCTGAGCACGGAAAAGAGCGGCCTCGGGCGGCAGTTCTTCGTGATGGAGCGGGTGGAGGGCGCGGTCCATTGGGATCCCGCGCTGCCTGCGCTCGCGCCCGAAGATCGCGCGCGGATCTATGACGAGATGAACGCCGCGCTCGCGCGGCTCCACGCCGTGACGCCGTCCGAGGTCGGGCTGGGCGATTTCGGCAAGGAGGGGGACTACTTCGCCCGCCAGCTTGCGCGCTGGTCAAAACAGTACCGCGCGGCGGAGACGGAGCCCCTGCCGGAGGTGGATTGGGTGATGTCATGGCTCGAAGAGGCCATGCCCGAGGATGACGGGCGGGTGGCCATCGTCCACGGCGATTACCGCATCGACAACATGATCTTCGATGCCGATCACAGGCTGCGCGCACTTCTCGACTGGGAGCTGAGCACGCTGGGGCATCCCATGGCCGACCTCGCCTATCAGGTCATGGTGTGGCGGCTGCCCAATGGGGGTCAGTTCAAGGGGCTGGGCGGCCTCGACCGCGCTGCCCTGGGCCTGCCGTCGGACGAAGACTACATCGCCAATTACAGCGCCAGAAGCGGCTTCGAAGCCGCGGCGCACTGGAGCTACTACCTGACCTTCGTCACCTTCCGCTTTCTCGCGATCCTGCAGGGCGTGTTGCGGCGCGGCCTCGACGGCACCGCCTCCAACCCGCTCGGCGCCGATGTCATGCGGGCCGCCATCGCGCACCTCGCGGCGGACGCCAAGCGCATCGCCAGCGGCAAGGACCCGAGCCGTTTCGAAACGGCTTAAACGCCCCCGAGGGCGCTTTGACGCTCCGCCTCACGCCGGGGCGCAGGCGGCGCGAATCGCCTCGATATTTGCGCCATAGGGCGCCGGATCGCTGGGCGAGCCGCCCTTGAAGACCGCCGATCCGGCCACGAGTACATCCGCCCCCGCAGCCGCCAGACGCGGCGCCGTCACGGGGCCCACGCCGCCATCGACCTCGATATGCACCGGCCGGTCCCCGATCGCGGCGCGCAGCGCGGCCACCCGCGGCACGGCGCTCTCGATGAAGCTTTGCCCGCCAAAGCCCGGGTTCACGCTCATCACGCAGACAAGATCCACCATGTCGAGGAGCGGCGTCACCGCCTCGATCGGGGTCCCCGGATTGAGTGCCACGCCGGGCCGCATTCCCGCCCCACGGATGGCCTGCAGCGTCCGGTGAATGTGCGGCCCCGCCTCCACATGGGCGGTGAGAATATCCGCGCCCGCCTCGGCGAAGGCCGCGATGTAGGGATCGACGGGCGCGATCATCAGGTGAACGTCCATGACCGTCTTGATGTGAGGCCGGATCGCCGCGCAGGTCGCGGCTCCGAAAGAGATGTTGGGCACAAAGTGCCCGTCCATCACGTCCACGTGGATCCAATCCGCCCCCTGTGCTTCCACGGCCTCGATCTCGGCCCCGAAGGCCGCGAAATCAGCAGCGAGGATGGACGGGGCGATCTTCAGCGCGCGGTCGAAGGTCATTGGCGTGTCTCCGTGTTGTTGCCGCGTCCGTAGCGAGGCGCCGCCGGCTCCACAAGAAAAACACATCCCGGGCCTGACCCGGGACCTCTACGCGCGCGGGTGACGTGGAGGCCCCGGATCACGTCCGGGGCGGGTTGTCCTTGCCTGCACGCGTGGCTCATGGTTTCCAAGAGGCATGGAAACGCTCACGCCCACCCATCTGCCCACCGCCATCGACCACGCCGAGCCGCGGAACCCCGGCCAGCCGCTGGATCTCGACTGGGCGCTCGGGATCCAGGCCAATACGTCCGCGATCGAGCGCCGCGCGGCCACGCTGCCCGGGCGGCGCACCGTCAAGAAAGCACACCAAGCGGCCTGGCTCGCCAAGGCTGTCACCATGATCGACCTCACCACGCTGTCTGGCGACGACACTGAGGGCCGCGTTCGCCGCCTCTGTGCCAAGGCCCGACAGCCCATGCGCCCGGACCTCCTCGAAGCTATCGGCCTGCCCGATCTCAAGACCGGCGCGGTCTGCGTCTATCATGACATGGTGCCCGCGGCGGTCGCGGCGCTGCAGGGCTCCGGCATCCCCGTCGCCGCCGTCTCCACCGGCTTTCCGGCGGGGCTTTCCCCGCTCCATCTCAGGCTTCAGGAAATCGAGGAAAGCGTGAAGGCCGGGGCCGAGGAGATCGACATCGTCATCTCCCGCCGCCACGTCCTGCAGCGGAACTGGCAAGCGCTCTACGACGAGACCCGCGCCATGCGCGAGGCCTGCGGCGACGCGCACATGAAGGCGATCCTCGCCACGGGCGAGCTGATGACGCTCCGCAACGTCGCCCATGCCTCCATGGTCTGCATGATGGCAGGGGCCGATTTCATCAAGACCTCCACCGGCAAGGAAAGCGTGAACGCCACGCTCCCGGTCTCGCTCGTGATGATCCGCGCCATCCGCGACTACCATGAGCGCACGGGCTTTCGGGTGGGCTACAAGCCCGCCGGCGGCATCTCGAAGGCCAAGGACGCGCTGGTCTACCTCGCACTGATCAAGGAGGAGCTGGGCGACCGCTGGCTCGCGCCCGATCTCTTCCGCTTCGGGGCCTCCTCCCTCCTCGGCGATATCGAACGCCAGATCGAGCACCACGTCACCGGCGCCTATTCCGCGGGCTACCGGCATCCGATAGGATAGCGGCGTGGAGCAGATCTTCATCCTCGTGGCCTTCCTCATCGCGGCGACTCTCGGGCCGGAGACGATCCTTGTCCTCATTGCCGCGCTCTGGATTTGGACGCTTGTCGACCCGATCCGTGTGGTGCGGCCACATCCCCCTCGCGGGCCAGCCACGCGCCGCCTCGGCCACGCGCTTCTCGGCACCGCGTTCGCCCTGACCCTCGCGCTCATGCTGTTCGGAAAGACGTCCCCATGACCATCAAAGAGATCTTCGACACCATGGATTACGGCCCCGCCCCGGAAAGCGCCTCCGAAGCGCTGGCCTGGCTGGTGGATCAGGGCTCCCGCTTCGGGCAGTTCATCGACGGGGCGTTCACTGCGCCCACCGACGACTTCGAAACGAAAAACCCCGCCAACGGCTCCGTGCTCGCCACGCTGAGCCAGGCCAAGGACGACGACATCGCCGCAGCCCACGCGGCCGCCAAACGCGCGCAAGGCGCCTGGGCAAAGGACGCCCATGCCCGCGCGCGCGTGCTCTACGCACTGGCGCGGCTCGTGCAGAAGAACGCGCGTCTCTTCGCCGTCCTCGAAACCCTCGACAACGGCAAGCCCATCCGCGAGAGCCGGGACATCGATATCCCGCTCGTCGCGCGGCATTTCTACTATCACGCGGGCATGGCGCAGCTCAAGGACACCGAGCTGCCTGATCGTGCGGCGCTCGGCGTCTGCGGCCAGATCATCCCGTGGAATTTCCCGCTCCTGATGCTCGCCTGGAAGGTCGCGCCCGCGCTCGCCATGGGCAACACCGTGGTGCTGAAGCCCGCCGAATACACCTCGCTCACCGCGCTCCTTTTCGCCGATATCTGCCGCCAAGCCGGCGTGCCGAAGGGCGTGGTCAACATCCTCACCGGCGACGGCGCGGTGGGGGAAAAGCTCACGGCCCGCCATTTTGACAAGATCGCCTTCACCGGCTCCACCGCCGTGGGCCGCGCGATCCGAAAGGCCACCGCCGGGCGCGCCATCCCGCTCACGCTCGAGCTCGGCGGCAAAAGCCCCTACATCGTCTTCGACGACGCCGATATCGACAGCGCCATCGAGGGCCTCGTGGACGCGATCTGGTTCAATCAGGGCCAGGTCTGCTGCGCCGGCTCCCGCCTCCTCGTGCAGGAAGGCATCGCGGAGCCGTTCTACGCCAAGCTCCGCGCCCGCATGGGCACGCTGCGCATGGGCGACCCGCTGGACAAGAGCATCGATATCGGGGCCGTCGTGGACCCGGTGCAGCTCCAGACGATCAAGAGCCTCGTGGACGCCAACGTCGAGGGAGAGACCTTCCACGCCCCGGGGCCGCTCCCGGCCGAGGGCTGCTATTATCCGCCGACGCTGATCACGGGCCTCTCCACCGCCTCGCCGCTCATGCAGGAAGAGATCTTCGGTCCCGTCCTCGTGGGCACGACCTTCCGCACGCCCGCCGAGGCGGTGCAGATCGCCAACAACACGCGCTACGGCCTCGCCGCCACGCTCTGGACGGAGAACGTGAACCTCGCCCTCGATATTGCGCCCAAGCTCGCCGCGGGCGTCGTCTGGGTCAACGCGACCAATCTCTTCGACGCAGCCGCAGGCTTCGGCGGCGTGCGCGAAAGCGGCTTTGGCCGCGAGGGCGGCTGGGAGGGCCTTCTGGCCTACACGAAGCCGAAAGCGGCGGGGAAGGCCGCCAAGCCCATTGCGCCCCATGCGGGCGATGGCGCGCCCGGCGCAGGCATCGACCGGACGCCGAAGCTCTATATCGGCGGCAAGCAGGCGCGTCCCGACGGTGGCTATTCCCGCGCGGTCTACAATCCCCGCGGCGCGCTCCTCGGCCAGGTTCCGGAGGCCAATCGCAAGGATATCCGCAACGCGGCGGAGGCCGCCGCCGCAAGCCCCTGGAAGAAGACCACCTGCCATGGGCGCGCGCAGGTGCTCTACTTCATGGCCGAGAACCTCGCCGCCCGCGCCGAGGATTTCTCCCGCGTGATCGACGCCCAGACGGGCAAGCGCAGCGGCGCGGCCGAGGTCGATGCCAGCGTGCAGGCCCTCTTCACCGCCGCCGCATGGGCTGACAAGCTCGACGGCACCGCAAAGCCCGTGCCCCTGCGCGGCGTGGCGCTCGCCATGCGCGAGGCCGTGGGAAGCGTGGGCCTCATCGCCCCGGATGCGCTGCCGCTGCTCGGCCTCGTGGCCCCCGCCGCCGCCGCCCTTGCCATGGGCAACAGCGTGATAGCCCTCGCGTCGCACCCATTCCCGCTGGCGGCGCTGGAGTTCGTGCAGGTCCTCGAGACCTCGGACCTCCCGGCAGGCGCGCTCAACATTCTCACCGGCGAGCCCGAAGCGCTGTCGAAGACGCTGGCCGAACACCTCGCGCTGGATGCCCTTTGGTCCTTCGCGCCGCGGGGCCTTGCCCAGGGCATCGAAGCCGCCTCCGCCGGCAATCTCAAACGCACCTGGATCAGCGAAACGGACCGCGCCTGGGACGCCCGCGATATCCGCGAGGCGCTGGAGCACGCGACCGAGGTCAAGACGATCTGGGTCCCCTACGGCGAAGGCTGAAAACCGGAGGCAGTTCTCTGCCACGCCCCGCGCTCAACTCGAAGCCCGACCGCCCTTTAATCCGGCGCGCGGCCCCGGCTTCTTTGTGCCCCGTACCTCCGCCGGAGGCGATCCCATGGTGCCCCCGACCCTGATCCCTCGGCAGCGCGCCACCGAGCGAAGCGAGGCCACCGAAGGCCGAACGCGCCAGCGTGAGGGGGAGGCGGGCGGGCCCTTCGCCCGAAACGCGCGCGCTACTCGCCGTCGAAGATCGCGCCGATCCGCCGGTCCCAGAACCGCCGGAGCCGGACCGAGATCGCCCAGTAGAGCGCGAAGAGAAAGACGACCACGGCGATATTGAAATACGGGATGAGCCGTACGTCCGGGCCCGCGATCGGGCGAATGGAAATCGCGTTGGGGTAGATCGTCAGGAACTCGCTCCGCCAGCCGTAATGCCGCACGACGTACCACTGCTCCGCGTCCGCCCGCGCCGCGGCCTGGGCATCCGATTGCAGGTTTGAACTGTCGAGCTTGAAATAGGGCGGCCAGCCAAAGCCCGTATCCTCGTTGCGGTAGACATAGGAGCGCCCGTTGGCGCGCTGCGTGTTGATGAGCCGCAGGTCGCGGTTCAAGACAGCGTTGTCGTTCCCGCTATCTGCCTGCGCGTAGAAGATCCGGTTCCAGCCCGTGAAATCCTGCCGCAGGATTTCGGTGCCGTTCACGCGCACGATGTCGCGGTCGGGCAGCGTGTAGTGCAGGAAAGCGCCCACGATCAGGAAAAAGACGATGCGGATCGTCCAGCGGACGTAATACATGAAGCGCTCCTCACATGTAGTTTTGCGCGTAGAGCATGATGCTGATGAAGGCGAGGAAGGCCAGAGGCAAGCCATAGACGAGGAGGATCAGCCGCCGCCGGAGCGACCGATCGTATTTGTCGAGCTCGAGCCTGAGCCAGGCGTCGCGGCTTCCCTGGAGCCCTTCCACGCGCCACTGCTCCTTGAGCTTCTCGCGGCGCACGGAACGGCTGTAGATGGAGATCGCGATGTAGAGGATCGTCGAGATCACCATCAGGATGACGAACAAACGGATGATGACCATTCCAACTCCCTCCAGACCCGGCCGCCCGGCAGGGGCGCTACGGCGCGACCCTAACGCGCGCGCGGCGGGGGGCCAAGGCAGCTCGGACATCGCGCGTCGCGGGGCGCCCGCAGCGCCTCCGCCCTAGAGTTCCGGGCGCCAGGTCTGCGGCTGCACGGCGAGCGCGAGGAGGAGGACCGGTCCCCAGAGAAGCCCCGCGAGCCGCCCGAGCCCCGCGAAGTGCAACGCCCCGTCGACGAGAGCCGCCGCCGGCACGCCCTGCAGCGCATAGCTCCCCGCGAAGGCCAAGGCCGACAGCACCCAAAGCGCAAGCGCCGAGACCGCGAGGTTTGCGCCCAGTGCCAGCATGCTCTCGGGGAGACGACGGCCCAGCCAGGTGGGGATAACCCACGCCGCCACAGCGAGCACCACCCCCGGCAGGATCAGCGCGACGGAATAGAGCGTCGCGTCCTCAACGGTCATCGAGGAGGCCGCGCTGGGCGTTGAAGGTGTAGGAGATCATCAGGCAGGGAAACCAGATGATCGCGGAGACGGCCGTGTTGAAGGCCACGCCGCCAGCGAGGCCGCTGCCCGCTCCCGCCGCGATGGAGGCCGCGCCGAGCCAGACTACATGCCAGCCAAGCACCGCCGCCAACCCGAAGAGAAACGCCCAGACCGCGCCCATGGCGAATTCTCCCGCCGTGCGCGGGCGATCGCGAAATCCGCGCAGTCCCACGAGGATGGTGATGACCGCGGGGAGGATGAAGGTTGCAACGAGGATCAAGGACGCGCTCCGCAGGTGGTTCAGGCCGGGCCATATCCCGAGACCCGACGTTAATCTGTTACGCGCTGTCTCCGCCGCCGCGCAAGCGCGGCAACACCGGTCGCGCACTGTATCAGGGTCTCTTGTTCTCGCCCCCGCCAGCGCTGCCGTCGCTATCGTCGCCGTCATCATCGCCGCCAATGAGGCCGAAGCGCCCGGCCAGCCCGCCCACGACGAGGCCGACCATGGCCCCGATGGCGACGGTGCGCCCCGCGGTTTCCTCCCAGCCCGCGGCGTCCGCCGCATATTCCGCCGCGAAGTAGAGCACGAGACCCGCAAGGATCACGATCGACCAGCGGCCCACGGGCCCGAAAGCGCCCTGCCCGTTCTTTCTATCTGCCAACGGCGCTCTCCTCTTCTGCATCCCCGGGGCCCAGTACGGCTTGGGTGTCTCGCGAGCCTTGCGCACATATAGAGGCCCCCGGCGAGAGACCAGCGCCCGCGGCACGGGGGGGAGTGGCCGCCCCGTCCTGCCCGTGGTCCAGCCCGTGGCCCCGCCCTTGGCCCTTTTCATTCGGGTCCGGGCGGGCGAGGGTCGGACCATGAGACTTCAGGGAAAAACAGCCATCGTCACGGGCGGCGCCTCGGGCTTCGGCGCGGGCATCGCGCGGAAGTTTGCTTCCGAGGGCGCGCGTGTCGTCGTGGCCGACATAAACATCGAGGGCGCTGAGGCCGTCGCCGCGGAGGTCGGCGGCGCAGCGGCGCAGGTCGATGTCTCGAAAGGGGCATCCGTCGCAGCGCTTTGCTCGGATTGGTCTGCCGCCGACATTCTCGTCAACAATGCCGGCACCACCCACATGCCCACCGCCATGGAGGATGTAAGCGAGGCGGATTTCGACCGCGTCCTCGCCGTCAACGCCAAGAGCGTCTACCTCTTCGCCCGCGCGCTGGTGCCCGCCATGAAGGCGCGCAAGGCGGGCGTAATCCTCAATGTCGCCTCCACGGCCGGTGTCTCCCCGCGCCCGAGGCTCAATTGGTACAACGCCTCCAAGGGCTGGATGATCACGGCCACCAAGGCCATGGCCGTCGAGCTTGCGCCCCACGGCATCCGCGTGAACGCGCTCAATCCCGTGGCGGGTGAAACGCCGCTTTTGGCCTCCTTCATGGGGGGCGACACACCCGAGACGCGCGAAAAGTTCCTCTCGACGATCCCCCTGGGCCGTTTTTCGCGGCCCGAGGACATGGGCGCGGCGGCGGCCTTTCTCTGCTCTGACGAGGCCTCCATGATCACCGGCGTCGCCCTAGAGGTCGACGGCGGGCGCTGCATCTGATGCCGCGCGTCCCCGTGGAGATCATGCTTTTCGCCGGCACATTCGAGAGCCAGCCCGTGGCCTTCGCGCATCTCTATGACATCGGGCCGGAGCTCGATCTCGGCGAGGTGGAGGTGATCTGCAAGGAAGACCCTGCTCTGCGGCTCTCGCACTATTTCGCGCCCGAGCAGGTGGAGCTCATCGTCGACACGCTGGGCCTGCACACGACGGTCGTCCTTGCCTTCCCCGAGGCCGGGCCCGTGCCCGCCTCTCCTCGCCTCTTCCCGCTTGGGCGCTTCACCGGCACGCGCATCCGCGCCTGAGGCGGCCATGGCCCGCCACTGCATGCAATTGAAGCGCATCTCTGCTTTCGTGGCTCTCGATTTGCCCCTAGAAGCTGTCGCCAAATGGCAGTGAAAGGAAGCGCGCGATGAAGATCGCCATGATCGGCACGGGCTATGTGGGTCTTGTCTCCGGGGTCTGTTTCTCGGATTTCGGGCACGACGTCGTCTGCGTGGACAAGGCCGAGGCCAAGATCGCCATGCTCACGCGCGGCGAAGTGCCGATCTATGAGCCGGGCCTCGATCAGCTGATGGAAAAAAACGTGGAGGCGGGGCGGCTCTCCTTCACGACCGATCTCGCCGCCGCTGTGGCGGGCGCCGATGCCGTCTTCATCGCCGTGGGCACGCCCACGCGGCGCGGTGACGGCCACGCAGACCTCACCTACGTGATGTCGGCAGCCGAGGAAGTGGCCCGCGCGCTCACCGGCTACGCCGTGATCGTGACGAAATCGACCGTGCCCGTGGGCACCAACCGGCAGGTGAAGCAGGTGGTGGCCAAGGCCCTCGCCGCGGCGGGCTCCGACGTGCCCTTCGACGTCGCCTCGAACCCGGAATTCCTGCGCGAGGGCGCGGCGATCGACGATTTCATGCGGCCGGACCGGGTCGTTGTCGGCGTGCAGTCCGACGAGGCCGCCAAGGTCATGGAAGAGATCTACCGCCCGCTCTTTCTCCGCGATTTCCCGATCATCACCACCGATCTCGAGAGTGCTGAAATGATCAAGTACGCCGCCAACGCCTTCCTCGCCACCAAGATCACCTTCATCAACGAGATCGCGGCGCTGTGCGAGCGCGCGGGCGGCGACATCAAGGAAGTGGCCAAGGGCATGGGCCTCGACGGCCGCATCGGGAACAAGTTCCTCCACGCCGGGCCGGGCTATGGGGGCTCCTGCTTTCCCAAGGACACCGCCGCCCTCGCGCGCATCGGGCAGGACTTCGCCACGCCCATGCGCATCACCGAGACGGTCATGGCCGTCAATGACGCGGTTAAGCAGCGCATGGTCGAGAAGCTGCGCGATCTTTGCGACGGCTCCTTCAACGGCAAGACCATCACCGTGCTTGGCGTGACGTTCAAGCCCAACACCGACGACATGCGCGAGGCGCCCGCGCTGACCATCGTGCCCGCTCTCGTGGGCGGCGGCGCGAAGGTCCGCGTGGTGGATCCGCAGGGTTACCGGGAAGGCCACACGATGCTGCCGGGCGTCCGCTGGGACGACGATCCCTACAAGGCGGCCGCGAAATCAGACCTCCTCGTCATCCTCACCGAGTGGAACGAGTTTCGCGCCCTCGATCTCAAGCGGCTCGCGCGGAAGATGGCCACGCCCCGCATGGCGGACCTGCGCAACATATACTCGGCAAAGGACGCCCGCCGCGCGGGCTTCACGGCCTACGAGGCCGTGGGGCGCCTCGGCATGGTGCAGAAGCCGGAGGAGGCCGAGGCGGCAAGCGCGGACAAAAAGGCCGTGGCAGAGGCCTAGCGCAGCCGTCATTTTTGGCCTGACAAGGCGCGCCGGACGCGCCACACCTGCCCCATGGCAAAGCGTAGTCTCGATGTCGTGCTCGCGCTCGTTCTCGGAGCGATCCTCGCACTGCCTGTGCTCGGGATGCTCGTGTGGCTCGCCTTCGGCCAAGGTCGACCGTTCCTCTACGGCGCGGAGCGGATGAAGGCCCCGGGAGAGGGCTTCACGCTCTGGAAATTCCGCACGATGACGGCAGAGGCAGGCGACAGCGGCGTCTCCGGCGGCGACAAGGCCGCGCGGATCACGGCGCAAGGCGCCACGATGCGCCGCTACAGGGCCGATGAGATCCCACAACTCTGGAACGTGCTCCGGGGCGACATTTCCTTCGTGGGCCCGCGCCCGCCACTCCGGCAATACGTGGAGGCCTTCCCCGCGCTCTATGCCCGCGTGCTTCGCTCGAAGCCCGGCATCACGGGCCTCGCCTCGCTCACCTACGCGACCCACGAGGAGCGCCTGCTCGCCCGCGCCCGGACCCGCGAGGAGACCGACGCGATCTACCGGCGGACCTGCGTGCCAGCAAAGGCGCGGCTCGACCTCATCTACCAGCGCCACGCATCCTTCTGCTATGACGTGGCGCTCATCTGGCAAACAGCGCGGCGCTTCACACCGGCCTGGTTCGGCAAACGCGACTAAGGAGGCCACATCCGTGACCACATCCCTGCCGCCCGCCTTCAAGGCCTACGACATCCGCGGCCGCATCGGGATCGAGATCGACACGGATTTCGCCGAGGCGCTGGGCCGCGCCGCGGTGGCCGAGACGGGCGCGCGGCACGTGACGGTGGGCGGTGATGCGCGGGAGACCTCCCCCGCGCTCAAGGCCGCGCTTGCGCGCGGGCTCTCTGCCGCCGGTGCGGCGGTCTCCGACATCGGCCTCTGCGGCACGGAAGAGGTCTACTTCGCCACCGACCATCTCGGCGCCGATCTCGGGATCATGGTCACGGCCTCCCACAATCCCATCGATTACAACGGCATGAAGCTTGTGGGCCCTGGCGCTGCGCCGCTCGGTGACGCGGTCTTTTCTGCCATCGGGCAGCGCGTCGCCGAGGGCGGGTTCATCGACGCCGCGCAGCCGGGCGCGATCCGCGCGGCCGATCCCCGCGTGGCCTATGTCGTGCGGGTGCTCGGCTTCGTCGATACCGCGCAGCTCAGGCCGCTCCACATCGTCGCGAATGCCGGAAACGGCGCGGCGGGGCCCACCTTCGACGCCATCATGGCCGCGCTCGAAGCCACAGGCGCAGAGCTGAAGGTCACGCGCGTGCATCATGCCCCGGATGCGACCTTTCCCCATGGCATCCCGAACCCGCTTCTCCCCGAGAACCACGCTGCCACCGCCGATGTCGTGCGCGCGGAGGGCGCGGATCTGGGCATCGCGTGGGACGGTGATTTCGACCGCTGCTTTTTCTTCGACGGCACCGGCGGCTTCGTGGCCGGCGAGTACGTCGTGGGTCTGCTCGCGCTCGCCACGCTCGCCGTCACGCCCGGCGCGCGGATCGTCCACGATCCCCGCGTCCAATGGAACACGCAGGCGTGCGTGGCCGAGGCCGGGGGCGAGGCGGTCGTCTCCCGCACGGGGCACGCGCTCATCAAGGCGAAGATGCGTGAGGTGGACGGAGCCTATGGCGGCGAGATGTCGGCGCATCACTACTTTCGCGACTTCATGTATTGCGACAGCGGGATGATCCCGTGGCTGCTAGTGGTGGCGTGGATGTCGCGGACCGGGCAGCCGTTGAAGGCGCTGGTGGACGAGATGCGCACCGCGTTCCCGTCGTCGGGCGAGCTGAATTTCCGCGTGTCGGATGCCGGGACGCTCATGGACGCCATCGAGGGCGAGCAGACGCCCGAGGCCGAGATCGACAAGCTCGACGGCCTCTCCGTGTCCTATGCCGACTGGCGCTTCAACCTGCGCAGATCGAACACCGAGCCGCTCCTGCGGCTCAATGTCGAAACCCGTGGTGACGCCGCCCTCCTCGCCGAGAAGGTCGCCGCCCTCCGCGCCCGGATCGAGGCGGGCTAGCGCCCGCGGGCCGCCTGCATCATGCGGTGCGCTCTTCCAGCCGTTCGATTGTGGCTTCCAGGCCCTCGGCTGCACCCTGGCCCGCCCCGGAAGGCAGGTTGACGACCCGCGCGAGGGCCTCGCAGGCCGCTGACGCGTCGCGCTGTGCCACGGCCTCTCGAATGGTGCGCAGGGCGCGCGCGATCTCGACCTCGGAGGGAAAGGCCTCGTGCGCGCGCAGGATCTTGCCATGGCCCGTGCGCGTGAGCGCGGCCGCAGAGGTGAGCTCTTCATGGAGCTTGTCGCCCGGTCGCAGCCCCACGATCTCGATGGCTATATCCCCGTCAGGCCGCGCCGCGTCGCGGACGGTATTACCGCTGGCCTCGATCGTCTGCCGGGCAAGGTCGAGGATGCGCATGGGGCGTCCCATATCGAGGACATGAACCTCCCCGCCCTCGGCCACCGCCCCGGCATGGAGCACGAGCTGCGTGGCCTCCCTGACAGTCATGAAGTAGCGCGTGACCTCCGGGTGCGTGACCGTGACAGGCCCTCCGCGGCGGATCTGATCCTGGAAGAGGGGGATGACCGAGCCCGACGAGCCCAGCACGTTGCCCAGCCGCACGATGGAAAAGCGTGGGCCGGAGCCGGGCGACACGCGGCTCGCGAGGTCCTTCACCAGCATCTCACCGAAGCGCTTGGAGGCCCCCATGACATTGGCGGGCCGCACGGCCTTGTCGGTGGAGATGAGGATGAAGCGCGCGATCCCAGCCTGCAACGCTTCGCGCGCGAGTACCTGTGTGCCCAGCACGTTGTTGGCGATCCCGGCGACCGGGTTCGCCTCCACCAGCGGCACGTGCTTGTAGGCCGCTGCGTGCAGCACGACATCCACCGCGTGGGCGGCGAGGACCTCGCGCACGAGGGCCGAATCGGCCACGGACCCGAGGACCGGCACGATCTCCACCGCCGCGCTGCCTCGAAGCTGCCGCAGCTCCATGTCGATCGCATAGAGCGCGCCTTCGCTGAGTTCGAAGAGGATGATGCGGGCGGGCGCGCACGCGCGCACCTGCCGGCAGAGTTCGGACCCGATGGACCCGCCCGCGCCCGAGATCAGGACGGTGCGCCCCCGGTAGCAATGCGCGCCAGCCCCGACGGCGCTGTCGCCTGCGTCGCGCCCGAAGAGATCGACGCGCGGCACCGGCGCGAGGCGCTCGAGCAACGGCTCTTCTCCGAGAAGCTGACTGAAGGCCGGGAGCAGGCGCACTTCGAGGCCCATATCCTGCATCCGTCGTGCGATCTGCATCTGCTTCGGGATCGCCAGCGAGGGCAGCGCGAGCAGGACGCCGTCCACTGCCCGCTCCTGCGCGAAGGCCGACAGCTGCGTAGGCGCGATCACATCGAGCCCCGCGATGCTCAGGCCATGGATGGAGACGTTGTCATCGACGAAGGCAAGGGGACGCAGAGCAGCATTGCCGCGCAGCGCCGCGGCGAGCTCCGCCCCCGTGGCACCGGCGCCGTAGATGACGACCCGCCGCGCGAGTAGGGCACGGCGGTAGAGCTCCACGAGGAGCTCCCGCATCCCGAACCTGAGCGTGAGACCCGCGGACAGGAGCCCAAAGCCAAAGACGGCGAGCCCCGATGCCACGAGCTCAAGCCCCGCGCCCAAGGCCAGCGGCACGAGCGCGGCACTCATAAGCGCCGAAAGGAGGATGTAGCGCAGCACCGCCGCGCCAGCGAAGTCCTTGAGCCGGATGCGGGCGAGGCCCAAGGCGTAGGAGGCCCCCACGGATATCGCCGCCATGGCCGCCGCGACGCCGAGGAATGCCGCGCTGTGCACCGGCCCTGCGAGCGCCATGGCAAGGCCCAGCGCGCAGAGCATGACGACGCAATCCGCAAGGAGCAGCACCCAGCGCTTCTGCCGCCGCGAGAGGGATTGGACGAGTGTCAGCATCAGGCTCGGGCCACCTCAAATTTTACGCGGCGCGGATGGCGCGAGACCTGCCGCATGGCGGCCCGGTCTCGAGGCTCCAGAACGATCCACCACCGTGATCCTGACCGGGGTGACAGCAGATGGTTTGCAATTGGTTAATGCGTCTGCGCCCGCCGGGATTTCGGCAAAGGCGCCGGTAGTGCGGCGTGCAAAGCGCCTAGAATTGCGTCACCGCGCGCCAATCGGCGACGAGGCCAGCGGCGGTCGCGGGCGCGAGCGCATCGGCCACGTCGCGCGGCAAAAGTCCCTGCAGCGTGCTGACGTCGAGCTCCACCTTGGGGATCGCCGTCGGGGGCGCCGGGACATTCGTATAAGGGCGCCCGGCAGCATCGAGGAGCGCGCCCATATCCACCGTCCCGGGCGCGGCCACGTTGAGGGCCGGCGGCATCGCATCCGGGCCCTCCACGGCCCGGCCGAGGAGCGCCGCGAGAATGAGTGCGAGCTGCCCGGGGCCGACATAGCTCCGCCGCGGCCCGCTCCCATCCGCGAAGCGGTCGAGCTGGAAGCCCGCTCGCCAGCCGCCCAGCGCGGCGTCAAAGCCCGCGACATTGCCGATCCTGAGCACGGTGGCGTGCGAATGGCCCGCGGCACAGGCCTCCAAGGCGCGCTTCGCCTCGCCATAGTCGCTCATGGCCCCTCCCGTGGGCAGCGGCGCGTCGTCCCGCAGCGGCGCGTCATCCGACGGTGCGCCATAGACGGCGGCGGACGAGGAGAGCAATACGGGCAGGTCCGTCGCATCAAGCAGCACCTCCGCCAGGGCGGCATGGGCGGCGAGGTCCTCGGCCTCGTTCGAGACCGCTCCCGCGAGCGAAAGCACGGCCTGCGCCCCCGAGCCGTCAAGGACGTTGCTCAGGTGACCAGGGTCGCCGAGGGGATCGTACTTAGCGATCAGCTGCCCCTCCCGCGCCCGCAGCGGGCGGCGCGTCAGCCATAGCACCGGCCCCGGCGGCCAGCACGCGCGCAGCATGGAGCCGAGCCGACCGGAGGCGCCAAGCACGGCCACGGGCGGCAGGTCGAACCGGTCAAGCAGCGCGAGCGGGTCCGTCATCTGGTCGGGAGCCTGTCGTCCTGGGGCATGCGGTGCTTTCCTGCGCAGGGTCATTGGCTCTTCGATAGCCCGCGCACGCGCCGCTGGGAATGGCCCCTTGGGCCTGGCCGGGGGATCACGCTCCGCGCCGGTCCGCGCGAGGATGGGCGCAAGGGGCTTGTGCTGTGCTCGGACGGATGCCACCCCGCCAGAAGCAAAGGGAGGACATGCCATGCCGTCAGACATCCCGAGTGTGCTGGTGACCGGTGGGGCGGGCTATATCGGAGCCCATGCCTGCAAGGCCCTGCGCGGGGCGGGTTTCTTGCCGGTGGTCTTCGACAATCTTTCCACCGGCCATGCGGCGGCCGTGAAATTCGGCCCGCTGGTGGAGGGTGACCTCCGCGACCGCGCCTCGATCGACGCGGCCTTCGCGGCCCACCGCCCGGTGGCGGTGCTGCATTTCGCGGCGCTCTCGCTCGTGGGGGAAGCGATCTCCGACCCCGCGCGATACTGGCGCGAAAACGTGCTGGGCGCGCTCAACCTGATCGAGGCCACGGTGGCCGCCGGCGTCCGGAGCTTTGTCTTCTCATCCACCTGCGCGACTTATGGCGACCACGACGGGATCGTCCTGGACGAGGACACGCCCCAGCGCCCGATCAATGCCTATGGCGGCTCGAAGCTCGCCATCGAACAAATGCTTGCGGATTTCGCCGAGATCTCGGACCTGCGCCACACGATCTTCAGGTATTTCAACGTGGCGGGCGCGGACCCGGAGGCAGAAGTCGGCGAGGCGCACGAGCACGAGACCCATCTCGTGCCACTCATGCTCGAGGCGATCGAGGGCAAGCGCGCGGCGCTGACCCTTCACGGTACCGACTACGACACCCCCGACGGCACCCCGATCCGCGACTATGTCCATGTCAGCGATCTGGCCGACGCCCACGTGGCCGGGCTCCGGCGGCTCCTCGATGGCGGGGAGAGCCGGGTCTACTGCCTCGGAACTGGTACCGGCTTTTCCGTGCGCGAGGTTGTGGCCGCCGCGCGCGCGGTCACCAACCGGGATGTCCCCATCGAGGAAGGCCCCAGGCGGGCCGGGGACGCCGTGCGCCTTGTCTGCGGCTCCACCCGCGCGAAAACCGAGCTCGGCTGGGAGCCCAAACGCTCGGACATGGCCACCATGCTCCGGGATGCGCATCGCTGGCACGCGGGAGGCGGTTTCTGAGCGGCGCGCAACCGATGCCCGGCCTGCGCACTCCCCGCGCCGGTATCGACGCGGAGCTTTCACGCGAGCGGTGGCCATGTGCATTAACTCGGCCCATGGTGCACATCGCGGCGGATCGTGCAGGAGAAGGCCCATGACAAAAATCGTCCCGATTCTTCTTTGCGGCGGATCCGGCACGCGGCTCTGGCCCCTCTCGCGCAAGAGCTACCCCAAGCAATTCGCGGCCCTCGCCGGCGATCAGACGCTCTTTCAGCAATCGGCCTTGCGGCTGAGCGGGCCGGACTTCGCAGCGCCCGTCGTCGTCACCGCCTCGGATTTCCGCTTCATCGTCACCGAGCAGCTTCAGGCGGCGGGCATCGATCCCGGCGCGGTACTGATCGAGCCGGAGGGGCGGGACACCGCGCCCGCCGTTCTGGCCGCCGCGCTCCACGCCTCGCGCCACGACCCCGACGCTGTTTTGCTCGTGGCTCCGTCGGACCACGCCATCCCCGATGCGGTAGCTTTCCACGCGGCTGTTCAGGAGGGCCTGAAAGCGGCCCATGGGGGCCAGCTCGTTACCTTCGGCATCTCGCCAACCCGACCGGAGACGGGCTACGGCTATCTCGAGCTCGACGCGCCGCTGTCGGGACGCGAAGCCGTGCCGCTGAAGGCCTTCGTGGAAAAGCCCGACCCCGCGACGGCGCAGGCAATGATCGACGGTGGCGTCCACCTGTGGAACAGCGGCATCTTCCTCTTTCGCGCGCGCGACATCCTCGCGGGCTTCGAGGCCAGTGCCCCCGGTCTCGTGGGCCCGGTCACCGCCGCCCTCGAGCAAGCGGAGACGGATCTCGGCTTCCTGAGGCTCGCGCCAGACTCTTGGGGGCGGGTGGCAAAGATCTCGCTCGACTACGCCGTCATGGAGGCCGCGAGAAACCTATCGGTCGTGCCCTTCGACGGAGGCTGGTCCGACCTCGGCGGATGGGACGCGGTCTGGCGCGAGGGACATCCCGACGCGGACGGCGTCGTCACCTCGGGCGCAGCCACGGCGCTCGGCTGCAAAGACACGCTCCTGCGCTCGGAAAGCGCGGATCTCGAGCTCGTGGGGCTCGGGCTCGAGGGGATCGTGGCCGTGGCCATGGGCGACGCGGTGCTCGTCGCAGACAAAGCCCGCGGGCAGGAGGTGAAGGATGTCGTCTCGCGCCTCCGGCAAAAAGGCGTGCGCCAGGCCGACACCTTCCCGAAGGATCACCGGCCCTGGGGCTGGTTCGAGAGCCTTGTCATCGGCAAACGCTTTCAGGTCAAACGCATCCACGTTCATCCCGGCGGCGCGCTGTCGCTGCAGAGCCATCACCACCGCTCCGAGCATTGGATCGTGGTGGAGGGGACCGCGAAAGTCACCGTCGACGGGCAGGTCACGCTCGTGAGCGAGAACCAGTCCGTTTACGTTCCGCTCGGGGCCGTCCACCGCATGGAAAACCCCGGCAAGGTTCCCATGGTGCTCATCGAGGTGCAGACCGGTGCCTATCTCGGGGAGGACGACATCACCCGCTACGAGGATGTCTACGCCCGCCCCTAGACCCGCTCAATGTCCCGGCGATGGCCGCACGGCCTCCGGTGGCGTTCCATTTGGTGCTTTGCTATGCCTCGCGCAGTCCCTTGGGAGAGACCCCGCCATGCAGATCACGGAAACGGCGCTGCCCGGAGTGTTGCTTCTCGAGCCGCGGCGCTTCGGGGATGCCCGGGGATACTTCTCGGAAAGTTGGAACAGGCGGACGCTGGCGGAGCAGGGCATCACGGTCGATTTTGTACAGGACAACCATTCGCTGTCCCGCGACGCTGGCACGGTCAGGGGCCTGCATTACCAGTCCCCGCCCCATGCGCAGGCCAAGCTCGTGCGCTGCGGGCGCGGCGTGCTCTTCGACGTGGCCATCGATGCCCGCCGCGGCTCGCCCCGGTACGGGCAGTGGGTGGGCGTCGAGCTCAGCGCGGAAAACGGGCGGCAACTGCTCATTCCAGAGGGATTTCTCCACGGGTTCATCACGCGCGCCCCAGACACCGAGATCATCTACAAGTGTTCCGACTACTACGCGCCCGAGGCCGACGGCGCCGTGCACTGGGCGAGCTGCGGCATCGCATGGGGCGAGACCGCCGCCCCGGTGCTGAGCGAGAAGGACGCCGCCGCGCCGCCTTTCGACGCCTTCGAGAGCCCGTTCACCTACGGAGATGCGCCATGAAGATCCTCGTGACAGGCGGGGCCGGTTTCATCGGGTCTGCCGTCGTGCGGCGGGCCATCGCGGCGGGCCACGAGATCGTCAATCTCGATGCGCTCACCTACGCGGCCTGCCTCGAGAACTTGGCCTCTGTAGCAGAAGCGCCGGGCTACGCCTTCGTGAAAGCAGATATCCGGGACCGCGCCGCTCTCGACGCGACCTTCGCCGCCCATTCGCCCGACGCCGTGATGCACCTCGCCGCCGAATCCCACGTGGACCGCTCTATCGACGGGCCGGGCGACTTCATCGACACCAACATCACCGGCACCTTCAACATGCTGGAGGCCGCCAGAAAGCACTGGACCGCGCAGGGCAAGCCCGCAGGCTTCCGCTTCCATCATATCTCCACCGACGAGGTCTTCGGCTCACTCCCGGACGATCCCGCTGTCAAGTTCACCGAGATCACCCCCTACGACCCGCGCTCGCCCTACGCAGCGTCGAAGGCCGCGAGCGACCATCTCGTGCGCGCCTGGCACGAGACCTACGGGTTGCCCTTGGTGATGACGAACTGCTCCAACAACTACGGCCCCTTCCACTTCCCCGAGAAGCTCATCCCCGTTGTGATCCTGAACGCGCTGGCCGGACAGCCCTTGCCGATCTACGGCGATGGCTCCAACGTGCGCGACTGGCTTTACGTCGAAGACCATGCGGAGGCGCTCCTCCTCGTGCTGGAAGCAGGTGCGGTCGGGCGCAGCTACAATATCGGCGGCGAAAACGAACGCAGCAATCTCGCGCTCGTGGAGACGATTTGCAGCCTACTCGACGAGATGGCCCCCAAGGCCAAAGGATCCTACGCGGAGCAGATCACCTTCGTCGCTGACCGCCCCGGACACGACGCGCGCTACGCCATCGACCCTGCCCGGATCCGAGAAGAGCTCGGCTGGCGCCCCTCGGTGACCTTGGAGGAAGGGCTCCGGCGCACTGTGCGCTGGTATCTCGACAACGAGGCCTGGTGGCGGCCGCTCCAGGCCCGGCAGGGCGTGGGCGAGCGGCTCGGACGGGCCTCCTAGGAGACGATGGCGCGGTCGGTCATGCGCCGCCAGTCACTGCCATCGGAAAAGGCCATCACCGCCCCTCCCGCCTCGTCGGAGACAAAGACCATTGCGCCCGCGCCGGTGGCCGAGGCGCTTGGAAGCCCGGCGACGGCGTAGCTGCCCACGCGGGCGGGCCCGGTGACATGCAGGTCCGCCGTGGGGCTCGAAGTGCCCACGCCCAGTCGCGAGACGCTGACGCTGCCATCACTGCCTTGCGCCGAGAGCGCGGTGAACCACGTGCCGCCATCGGCGCTGACCTTCACGGAGAAATCGGTCGTCCCTGCGAGCCCCATCTCCGCATGGCCCGTGAACCCGCTCTGGAAAAGGAGGCTGGCGGTGTCGCCGCTTGCGGCCTTGTTTAGCTTGAGCTGGTGTCCGGCGCCGGCATTGTTGAGCAGCGTAGCGGGCGCGTTGACGCTTAGCCGGTTCGTCGTGTCCGCGCTGGCGTTGATACCGAGGAACGGAACGCTCTCCGGAGTGGAGAGGAGGCTCCAGACCCCGCCACTCCAGACCCTTATCTCGCCGGTCTCCGCATCGCCCGCGATCCAGCCGTCGCGCGGGGGATGGAAACTCCACGCACCACCACTGAAGGCCGCGATCGTCCCCGCGGCCTGCCCTGCCCAGACGCCCGTTGCGCTGGCGCCAAGCGCGTAGACCTCGCCCTCCATGGGGCTTGCGGGCGGCGTCTCGGCGCCGAAGCTCCCGACGGCGAGCTGCACCAGCACATCCAGCCGCTCAAGCGCCTCATTGTGGGTGACGTGCTTTTGCGCCTGGGCAGCGGCAATGAAAGGCAGCGACAGGATCGGCGTGGAGAGGTCAGACATCGCGGGCTCCGCAGGGGGCCGCGCCCGTCAACGGTGGCGCAGCGCGTGAATACTTGGCCGGGGGTTATGGCGAGCAAGCGTTAACGGCCCCTTCCCGCACCGCACGGTGCAGCGCGCTGGGCATGGACGGAATTTCTGCGTAAGCATCGTGGCAGGTCGGAGACGTGCCCTGCAGAGGCTTTGAGATGACGATGATCGTAATCGGGAAAACCGGGCAGGTCGCCACGGAACTCGCGCGCCACGCGCCGAAGGCGATCTGCCTCGGCCGGGAGGAGGCGGATCTGTCCGAGCCCGAGGCCGCTGGCGCGGCCCTCGAGGCGCGCCTGTCCGCGGGCCCCGCGACCGCGGTCATCAACGCGGCCGCCTACACAGCCGTGGACCGCGCAGAGACCGAGGAGAGCCTCGCCGCGCAAGTGAACGGCGTCGCTCCGGGCGTGTTGGCGCGCGTGGCCGCCCGGCACGGCGTGCCGTTCGTACACATCTCCACAGACTACGTGTTTTCCGGCACCGGCACCCGCCCCTGGCGCCCCGAGGACGAGGCCGCGTCGCTCAGCGCCTACGGGCGCACGAAGCACGCGGGCGAGGAGGCCGTGCGCGCCGCGGGCGGCCCCCATGCCATCCTGCGCACGTCCTGGGTGGTTTCCGCCCACGGCGCGAACTTCGTGAAGACGATGCTGCGGCTCGGGGCGGAGCGCGCGCAGCTCAACGTGGTCGCCGACCAGGTCGGTGGACCCACCGGCGCGGCCGAAATCGCCGGAGCCTGCATCGAGATCGCCAAGGCGCTATCCCGCGATCCATCGAAAACGGGCACCTATCACTTCGCCGGCGCTCCAGACGTGAGCTGGGCCGCCTTCGCCCGCGAGATCTTCGCGCAGTCGGGCCTGCCATGTGCCGTGAAGGATATCCCGAGCCGCGACTATCCGACCCCCGCACCACGCCCGCTCAACTCCCGCCTTGACTGCAGCGCGACGGAGGCCGCGTTCGGCCTCAAGCGCCCGGATTGGCGGCGGAGCCTAGCGGATATCCTTCGCGAGCTCGGGGCAGACAAGGCCGTGGGGTCTTCCCGGTGAGGCCCGCCTCGGCAAACCACCCCGCGCCTGGGCTTGCCTACGCAGGGGACGATCTCCGCGCCGCTGACCGCCCGGCGGGGCGATCGTCACGTCTTGGCCCCTTGCGGGGCATGACACCGGGCCGGTTGCGCGTCATACCTAGGTGTTACGATGCCTTGCACTTGCACCGTCGGTTCGAACGCTGTCCAGCAGGCCAAACCAATACCGGCCGCTTCTGGCCCAAGACTTGAGAAGGAACATCCGCTTGGCATCGCGCAAAGGCATCATTCTCGCGGGCGGATCCGGGACGCGGCTGCACCCCATCACGCTGGGACTCTCCAAGCAGCTCCTGCCCATCTACGACAAGCCCATGATCTACTACCCGCTCAGCGTCCTGATGCTGGCGGGTATCCGCGAAATCGCCGTCATCACCACTCCCCATGACCAGGAGCAGTTTCAACGCGCCCTCGGCGATGGCAGCCAATGGGGCGTGCGCTTCACATGGATCGTGCAGCCGTCGCCCGACGGGCTGGCACAGGCTTACCTCCTGGCCGAGGATTTTCTCGATGGCGCGCCGTCGGCCATGGTCCTCGGCGACAACGTCTTCTTCGGACATGGCCTGCCGGAGCTCCTCGACGCCGCCGACAAACGCTCCGAAGGGGGCACCGTCTTTGGCTACCACGTCTCGGATCCGGAGAGATACGGCGTCGTGGGGTTCACGCCCGGCGGCAACGTGGACCGGATCATTGAGAAACCCGCGCAGCCGCCCTCGAACTATGCGGTGACGGGGCTCTACTTCCTCGACGGGACGGCCCCCGCCCGCGCCGCGCAGGTGAAGCCCTCCGCGCGCGGCGAACTCGAGATCACCTCGCTTCTCGAAAGCTACCTCGCCGACGGGACCCTCGACGTGCAGCGCATGGGGCGCGGGTATGCCTGGCTCGATACCGGCACCCATGCCTCGCTCCTCGACGCGGGCAACTTCGTGCGCACGCTCTCCGAGCGGCAGGGGCAGCAGGTTGGCTGCCCGGAAGAGATCGCCTTCCAGCATGGCTGGATCAGCCGCGAGGCGCTCCTTGCGCAGGCGGAGGCGCTCAACAAAAACAGCTACGGCGCTTATCTCAAGCGCGTGAGCGAGGAGCCCACCTGACCCGTTCTGACAACGCCCACACCGTCCCGAGGCACGCTCCGTGCGCGGCTGGAGGTGGCGGCGCGCCCGCGCGCCCTATCTGAGTCCCAAACCGACGGAGGCCCCCATGCTCGACACAGCCACAAACCTCGCCGCCATGCTCGACGATCCCGAGCTTCTCGCCACCCAGGCCTACATGGACGGAGGCTGGCACGACGCTACCTCGGGCGCGATCTTCCCTGTCACGAACCCCGCGCGGGGAGACGTGATCGCCGAGGTCGCCGACCTCGATCGCCGCGATGTGGCCTGCGCCATCGAGGGAGCACGCGTGGCGCAAACGGCCTGGGCCAAGCGCCCGGCCAAGGAACGCGCCAACATCCTGCGCCGCTGGTACGGGCTCATCATGGCGGCCCAGGACGACCTCGCCACGATCCTGACCGCCGAGATGGGCAAGCCCCTCGCGGAAGCGAAGGGCGAGATCGCCTACGGCGCCTCCTTCATCGAGTTCTTTGCCGAGGAGGCCAAGCGCATCTACGGCGAGACTGTGCCCGGCCACGCGGCTGACAAGCGCATCACCGTGATCAAGCAGCCCATCGGCGTTGCCGCCTCGATCACACCGTGGAACTTCCCGAATGCCATGATCACGCGGAAGGCCGGCCCGGCGCTCGCGGCGGGCTGCGCCTTCGTCGCGCGGCCCTCGGAGCTCACCCCGCTCTCGGCTCTAGCGCTCGGCGTGCTGGCAAACCGCGCAGGGCTGCCGGCGGGCCTCCTCCAGATCGTGCCCTCGAATGACGCTTCCGCCATCGGAAAGGAGTTCTGCGAGAACGAGACGGTGCGCAAGATCACCTTCACCGGCTCCACCCGCGTGGGCCGCATCCTACTCGAACAGGCCGCGCCGCAGGTCAAACGCGTCTCCATGGAGCTCGGCGGCAACGCACCCTTCATCGTCTTCGACGATGCCGACCTCGACGCCGCCGTCACCGGCGCCATCGCCTGCAAGTTCCGCAACAACGGCCAGACCTGCGTCTGCGCGAACCGCATCTACGTGCAAGCGGGAATCTACGACGCGTTCTCGGAAAGACTCATGGAGGCCGTGAGAAAGATGGCCGTCGGCGACGGCTTCGAAGGCGCCGATTTCGGCCCGCTCATCTCTGGCCCCGCGGTCGAGAAGGTGAAGGACCACATCGCAGACGCCACCTCCAAGGGGGCCGAGGTGATCCTCGGCGGCACGCCGCACGCGCTCGGCGGGCAGTTCTTCGAACCCACGATCCTCACGGGCGTCACGCAGGACATGAAGGTGAGCCGGGAAGAGACCTTCGGCCCAATGGCCCCGCTCTTCCGCTTCGAGAGCGAAGACGACGTCATCGAGATGGCCAATGACACGATCTACGGCCTCGCCGCCTACTTCTACGCGCGCGATCTCGGCCGGGTCTACAAGGTCGCCGAGGCGCTGGAATTCGGCATCGTCGGTATTAACACTGGCATCATCTCCACCGAGGTCGCGCCCTTCGGCGGCGTGAAGCAGTCCGGGCTCGGTCGCGAAGGCTCGCGCCATGGGATCGATGAGTTCCTCGAGATGAAGTATCTCTGCATGAGCGTCTGAGGGCGGGCTTGCTTCCGGCGGCCCTGCTCTGTCCCCCGGATCTCTCCGATCCCGCCGGAGGACGGTACAGAGCAACGAGGCGCATCCCCCGGTTTCTTTGTGCCCCGTACCTCGGGGGTGCGGGGGCTGGCCCCCACGTCCGCATCCAGAGAGGCTCGCAGCAGGATCCCATCAGGCGCAAAAGAAAAGGGCCGCCCCGGGGGACGGCCCCCAATCAGATCTCGTCAGAGTGCATCTCGAGCGATTAGGCCTCGACGACGTCAGCCTCGATCGCGCGGGACTGGCCGATCTCGATCTTCCGCGGCTTCAGCGCCTCGGGCACTTCGCGCACGAGGTCGATGTGGAGCATGCCGTTCTCATGGGCTGCGCCGGTCACCTTCACGTGGTCAGCGAGATGGAAGCGGCGCGAGAAGGCGCGGGTGGCGATGCCACGGTGCAGGAACTTGCGCGCTTCGGTGTCCTCGGCCTTCTTGGCGGAGACGTGGAGCGCGTGCTCCTTCACCTCGACGTCGAGCTCATCGGCGGTGAAGCCGGCGACAGCGATAGAGATACGATAGGCATCGTCGGCCGTCTTCTCGATGTTGTAAGGGGGGTAGCTCTGCGCGCCGGCGTCGTTGGTGAGGACCCGGTCCATCAGGTCGGCCATTTGGTCGAAGCCCACGGTGGCACGATAAAGCGGTGCAAAATCAAGGGTACGCATGGTGTCATCCTTTTCAAAGCGATGGGTGCGATGCCCTGCCCCATCTCGGGCCCAGGGCGATTATGGTCAGAGCCTTTTCGGCCTCTGATGATCGATATATGGGAAACGCAGCGCCGGGGTTCAAGGGCCCGCGCGCAGGATTTAATCGTTTATTTACAGAATATTGCCCTTAGGGCCGGATGGTTTTCGCGCTCATGCCGGGGTTCGACTGCCCGATCCGGCGGATCTGCGGCGGCGCGTCTTGAAAGACGCCCTGACCCGCCGCGAGCGCGTCGTGGAGCGTGGCGATCTGGCGGGTGAGCCCCGTGCCCAGCGCGACGCGCTCGCCATTGACCTCGGCCTTCGCCGAGATGACCGAGGCGATCTCGGGGCGCTCGCCGGAGAAGGTGAAGACCGGTGCGCCGGAGCTGCCGAAATCCACGTCGCAGCTCAGCACCAGCATTCCGAACTGGCGTGCCATAACGCGGCATGCCTCCTGCAGAGACGGCGCCTCGGACCGGTCGGCGGCGTAGCTCACGACACCCACGCGTTCGCCCTTGCGCGGGCGGGAGGCGATAGCGAAGGGCTCGATACGACCCTGGCGGATGGGCCGTGCGAGCTCCAGCAGGGCCACGTCATTCTTGACGCGCGCGGTGGTGACCTGGCTGTCATAGGCATAATCGGGATGGATGACCCCGCGGCGCACCATGCGGTAGGCCTCCGCGCGGCCATTGCGCCAGCCAGCGCGGAATTCGATCGTCGCTGGGTCGATCCGCTCCCCGGTGGCGCGGTTGAAGAGGCAGTGCGCGGCGGTGAGCACGAGGGTGTCGGAGATGAGCGCGCCGGTGCAGAAGCCCCGCCCACCGATATCGAGACGGCCCACGGCCTCCCATTGTCGGACGGCGTCGCCTGTCTCGAGCGTCTCGAGCGGCGTGTCGTTGGCCCGCGCCCCATGGCCCGCACAGATGAGCAGCACGAGCGCCGCGATTCCCGCGCGCAACAGCCGATATCCGAAGTGTTTCGCCATGCCAGCGGGGTAGTGCGCAAGGATGGCGAAATTGGGGCACCTCGCGGAGCGGTGATGGGGTTTTGGCTCGTGGATCGTGATACGGTTTGCCCATGCGCATGCTCTGCTTCGCCCTGCCCTTGATGGCGGGCCCCGCCCTCGCCGACCCGGCCGAAATCACCGGCATCGAGGCCTTCCCCTCGGGCGATGCCTGGCGCTTTTCGGTGACGGTGGCCCATGGCGATACCGGGTGGGATGATTACGCCGATGGCTGGGAGGTGCGCCTGCCCGACGGCACAGTGCTCGGCACCCGCGTCCTGGCCCACCCCCACGTCAACGAGCAGCCCTTCACCCGTTCGCATACCATCGACATCCCTGCGGAGGTGACGGAGGTCGAGCTTTTCGTGAGCGAAAGCGTCGGCGGCTGGGGCACGCGGGCCTATCCGTTTTCCCTGCCGTCGAGCTGAGGAAAGACCGCGCCGAAGCGGCTTGGGCAACGGCCTCCCGCCGCGCGTGAGAAAGGCCGTTCGAACAGCCTTTACCGCCGCCCTTCCCGAAGCCACGCCGCGAGGATCAGACCCGCGGCAAGGAGCAGGAACGCCCAGGCCGGGATAAGGGTCGTCACGCGGATATCAGACGTCACGAAGGCCTCTCGCGGGGTGAGCCCGATCCAGCCGCGCCCGGCCGCGGGCCGCCCCGCGCGCACGTTGCGCAGATCCGGCGACCCGTCTTCCAGCGCCACCACGCCGCCGCGGAGCGGCGCGATCAAAGGCGCCATGACATCACCGGTGGCGAGCGTGTCGATGAATTCGCGCGGCGCCGCGGGGCCGAGCGCGATCACCGTCGTCTCCTCGCCCTCGCTCAGGCGGTAGAGGCCCAGAAGCGGCCCCTCATAGGTCGCCTCGAAGCGGCCCGGTGAGACCTCCTCGAGATCGAGCGTCACCGTCTCGCCGTCAGGCCGCGTGACGGTCACCGGGCCCACTGTATCGCCCAGCGTGCGGCGCAGGATCGTCATCACTTGCCCCTCGGCCGAAGCCGTGAGCTGCTCTTCCTCGAGCTCGGGCTCCTTCATCATCCAGTGTGCCAGCCTGCGCAGCAGCTCGAGTTGCGGGCCGCCGCCCTCGTACCCGCGATCCCAAAGCCAGGCCTGGTCGGAGGCGAGAAGCGCGACGCGCCCCTCGCCTACCCGGTCGAGCACGAGGAGCGGGCGCTCCCCCTCCCCGCTCATGACGACATTGCCGCGCTTCGGCGTGAGCTCCACCAGCCGGAACCAGCGCCCCCAGCCGCCCTCGGGCGCAAGGGCATCGAGGCCCTCAGTCACCGGATGCTTGCGGCCCACATCGGTGAGCGCCGGGGCGAAGCCCTCCTCCACCACCCGCGCCGTGGGCGTGGCAGGGAGCGCATCCCCGAGGGGCGAGCGGTAGAGAGACTCGGCGGAGGCGAAGTCCGGTCCCGCGGCCAGCAAGACCGCGCCACCCCCCTCGATGTAGCGACGGATATTATCGAGATAGATCGCAGGCAGGATGCCGCGCCGCTTGTAGCGGTCGAAGATGATGAGATCGAATTCGTCGATCTTCTCCTGAAAGAGCTCGCGCGTGGGAAAGGCGATGAGGCTGAGCTCCGTCACCGGCACGCCGTCCTGCTTCTCCGGGGGGCGCAGAATGGTGAAATGCACGAGATCCACGCTCGCGTCCGATTTCAGGAGGTTGCGCCAGGTGCGCTGGCCCGGATGGGGCTCGCCCGAGACGAGAAGCACCCTGAGCCGGTCGCGCACGCCGTTGATCTGCACGATGGCGGAGTTGTTGCGGTCGGTGAGCTCGCCCTCGGCCTCCGGCGTGCTGAACTGCACCACGTTCATGCCGCCATGGGGCAGCGTAAGCGGCACGTCGAGGTCCTGGCCTGCAGGCACCTGGAATTCCTGTGGCGTGTCACCGTCCACGCTCACGAGCACCGGTACGAGCCCGCTCTCGGGCGCCGCACCCAGGTCGTCGATGCGCAGCGTCAGCGTCACCGGCTCTCCCAGGATCGCGAAGGCTGGCGCGCCGGTCACGACGAGGCGGCGATCCCAATCCTCACTCCGGCCCGTGCGCAGGAGATGCAGCGGCGCGGGCAGGTCGGGCGCGGCTTCGATGTCGTGCGTGCGCCCGTCGGAAATAACGACAATGCCCGAGATCCGCGCCTGCGGCGCTTCGGCCAGCGCCTCGGAAACCGCCGCCATCAGCGCCGTACCGGTATCACCCGGCCCGTCGGGGACCCGCGTCACGCGGAGCTCGGTATTGCCACGCGCGGCCACCTCGCGCTCGAGATCGGCGAGCGCTGCCGCTGTCTGGGCCGTGCGATCCGATAGACCCTGGGAGGCCGTGTCATCCACGATGGCCAGCACGATGTCGGAGAGCGGGTTGCGCTCTTCCTGCTGGAGGGAAGGGTCCGCCACCGCCCCGCAGAGCGCCAGCACCGCAAGCCCACGGAGCCACCAGCCCGCGAGCCCGCGCCAGGCCCCGAAGGCCACGAGCGCGAGGGCCAAGCCGAGCGCGACATAGACCGCCACCATGGGCAGAAGCGGGTCGAAGATCATCTGCCCGTTCATCACTGGCCCAGCCTGTCAAGGAGCGCGGGCACGTGGACCTGGTCGCTTTTGTAATTGCCGCTGAGCACATGCATGATCAAATTAACCCCGAAGCGCAGCGAGATCTCCCGCTGCCGTTCCCCGGCGAAGCCCGATCCCACGCGAAAGCGCCAATTGCCACCGCGATCGATGGCCCAGGCCGAGGCCCAGTCATTACCGCCGACGACGACGGGCGTCACGCCGTCATTGAGATTGCGGAAGGGCATCCCCTCCACCTGTTCTGCGTCGGCAGGCGCGGCCTCCACCCAGACCGGTGCGCCGATCGAACGGCCCGGAAAATCCTGCAGAAGGTAGAAGGCCCGGGTCAGCACGTGGTCGTCCGGGATGGGCTCGAGGGGAGGGATATCGAGCGGGCGAGCGAGCTCCTGAAGCTTCCGCGCGGCCGGAGAGGTGGCGCCGAAGCGCGCCGCATCGCCGTCCCGCGTGTCGAAGAGGATCATGCCCCCGCCCCGCAAGTAGCGATTGAGCCGCGCATAGGCCTCGGCGCTCGGCGTGGGCTGGGCGGGCGTCACCGGCCAGTAGAGAAACGGGAAAAACGCCAGCTCATCGACCTCGATATTGACGCCGATGGGGTCCTCCGGCTCCACAGAGGTCCGTTGGAAGACGGTGCGGGAGATGCCGCGCAGACCCTCAAGAGAAGTCTGATCGAGCGCGGAATCCCCTGTGATGATGTAGCCCAGCACCACCTCGGAGGTGGCGTCGAGCGCGAAGCCGTCCTGCGCGTCGGCGGGCATCGCGAAGACCGCGAGAAAGAGCGAGGCCGCCGCGGCGCGGGGCCCGGTGAGACGGCCCGAGAGCCAGAGCGAGGCGAGAAGGTCCACGAGCAGCAGCGCGAGCCCGGCCATGAGGACAAAGCCCTTGAGCGGCGTCTCGCGGACCACGTCGAGCCCTTCGACGCCGATGCGCGCGGGCCAGGCGAAGATGGAAAACGACGCCTCCCGCGGCACGGCATTTACGGCTATGGTCCTGTCCTCGCCGCTGTAGAGGCCCGGTGGCAGGTCCGGCCCGGGAGTGGCGGTGGCCAGAAGTTCGCCCTCGATGCCAGCCGTCACGCCGGCAGGCTCAATCTCGCCGAAGCCGGTCAGGCGGCTCTCGGGCTGCCAGATCGTGCCGGCGAGGTCCTCGGCGGCGGGCACCGGCGGGCGCGAGGAGATCGCGAGACGCTCGAGCATCTCCACGAAAAGGCCCGAGAGCGGCAGGGAGGACCATTCCGCATTGGCCGTTACATGGACGAGGATCACCTGACCGTCGCCCACGCGCTTCCGCGTCACCAGCGGCGTGCCGTCGGTGAGCGTGGCGATGGTGCGCTCGGCGAGCTCAGGATCTGGCTGCGCGAGGACCTGCGCGGTAACGTTCACATCCTCTGGCACGGCAAGGCCGAAAAAGGGCGAGGCCGGCGCGAATTCGCGCAGCGTCTTGGGCTCGCCCCAGCTCATGGCCCCGCCCACGGAGCGGCCCCCGGCGCGAAGGCGCACGGGCAAAAGCGGGTCCTCGCTGTCGCGGCCGAGGTCGGCGGCAGCGAGGCGCGGGCCCGCGAAGCGAAGAAGCACCCCGCCCCGCTCCACCCAGTCCAGCACGTCCGGCGCGTCCGAGACCTGCGCCACGTCGGCGAGCACGATCACGTCCGGGTTCGCCAGCAGGATGTCCGACATGGCCCCGTCGATGAGGTCCGCCGTGGGCACAAGCGCCTGTTCGAGATAGTGCAGCGGTGACAGGAGCTGGAGCCCCTCGCGATCCTCCCGTCCCGCCATGAGCGCAACTTCCCGGCGGCGGAGACCATCGTCGGTGAGCGCCACGGCACCGGTGGAGCGGCTGCCAGCCACGGCAAAGCGCGTGATGCGGTTGCGGAGCTCGGGCGGCAGGATGAGCGCCGTGCCCGCCTGCGCCGCGCCCTCGGGGAAGTCGAGCGTGCCGGTCGAGAGGATGCGTTCGACGCCGGACGGGTCCCGCCCGAAGGCCAGGATCGTGGCCGTGAGTTCGCCCGCGCCGCGGAGGCGGTGCCCGGTGACGCGGATCTCGCCATCCTCGAAACGCACGGGTTCGAGCGCGAAGACGGGCCGCGGGCTTTCGAAGGCACGAACGGGGCCCTTCGCCTCGAGCGCGGCAAGGAGGTCTTCCCGCCCCGGGCGAGCGAGGCTATCGGACATCCAGAACGTTTCGAAACCGTCGAGATCGGCGATGCGGTCGGCGAATTCCCCATGCGCCGCCTCGTCGGGCAGCCACGGCGCGGGCTCGAAGCCCGCAAGGCGCGAGGGCCAGTTTTCCGCCCCTTGGAAGATCACGTCGTCCTGGTCGGTGAGCTGGGTGATGGCCACCGGGCGGGCATCCCGCGCGGCATCGGCAAGAAGCGCCTCCACCCGCTCCATCCGCGCGGTCCACGTGGGCGCCTCGGCCCAGCCGCCATCGAGGAGGACGAGGATGGGCCCGTCTCCCGCCTCGTCGGTCTCGGGGTTGAGCACGGGGCCCGCGAAGCCGAGGATCGCCGCGGCTACGGCAAGCATCCTCAGGAGGAGAAGCCAAAGCGGGGTCTTGTCGGTGGTCGCGTCGTCGTCATCGAGCCCGAGCAGGAGCGCGACGCCGGGAAAGCGCCGACGGATCGGCGCGGGCGGCACGGCGCGCAGGATGAGCCAGAGCACCGGGAGCGCCACGAGCGCGGTCAGAAGCAGCGGCGCGGCAAAGCCTATGGGCCCCAGCGTCCACATCAGTGATGCCGCTCCAGCGCGCCATAAAGCCAGAGGAGAGCCGGCTGCGCGGAGGTGTCGGTGTGATGCACGCTGAATTGCCAGCCCGCTGCGCGCGCCCACCCAGCGAGTAGATCCTTCCGCTCAGCGAGGCGATCGAGATAGCGCGCCTTCAGTTCGCCTGCCTTCAGCGTCTCGTGCAGCACACCGCCGCCCATGGACTGGAAGATCGTGCGGCCATCATAGGGGAAGGCCTCCTCCTCGGGGTCGAGGACCATGAGGAGCGCGCCGCCCACGCCACGATCGGCGGCCTTCCGGAGCGCGTCTTCCACGGGGCGCGGATCCCCAAGGAAATCGGAAATGAAAAGCGCGCGGGAATGGGGCAGCATGCCCCGCGCCTCCGGCACGCCGAAATCCGCGCCTTCGGCGGGGATGCTGAGCGCCGTCGCGAGGCGCTCGATCTGGTGCTCGCCGGCCCGGGGCGGCAGCTCGAAGCCGGTGAAGCCAACGCGCTCCCCGCCCCGCAGGAGCAGGATCGAGACGGCCAGCGCCAGGAGCCGCGCCCGCGCCGCCTTGGATTGGTTCGCGGCGGAGGCGAAGTTCATCGAGGCCGCGTAATCCACCCAGAGGATGACGGATTGCGCGATCTGCCATTCGCGCTCGCGCACGAATTCAGTGTCGGCCATGGCCGAGCGGCGCCAGTCGATCATGCGCGCCGCATCGCCCTGTTGCACGGGGCGGTACTGCCAAAAATCATCTCCCGTGCCCGCGCGTCGGCGGCCATGGGCCCCGAGTAGGACGGTCGCGGCGAGATGCTCGGCCCCGGCCAGAAGCGCGGGAAACGGCGCGGCTAGCTCTTCAGCCGCCGCGCGCAGGACCAGCGGCTCGGTCACGCAGCGGCCTCCGTCCGCGTGACTTGCGCGACGACAGTGTCGATGACGTTGTCGATGCTCTCCCCCCGCGCGCGCGCCGAGAAGCTGAGCGCCATACGGTGCCGCAGCACCGGGCGTGCCATGGAGATGACATCCTCGATGGAGGGCGCGAGCCGCCCGCCGAGAAGCGCGTCGGCCCGCACCGTGAGCATAAGCGCCTGCGCAGCGCGCGGCCCCGGGCCCCAGGAGACGTTGTCCCGCACGATCTGCGGGGCGGTGGGCTCAGCCGGGCGGCAGGCACGCACGAGATCGAGGATCGTCTCCACGATGGCATCGCCCACCGGCATCCGGCGCACGAGCGTCTGCGCGCCCATGAGCTGTTCGGTCGTGAAGACATTGGTGGATTGCGCATCCGACACGCCGGTGGTGGCGATGAGGATGTCTTTCTCCGTCTGCCGGTCGGGATAGGGAACATTCACCTCCACGAGGAAGCGGTCGAGCTGCGCCTCGGGCAAGGGATAGGTACCCTCCTGCTCGATCGGGTTCTGCGTTGCGAGCACGTGGAAGGGCTTGCCCAAGGGGCGCGAGACGCCGCCCACGGTCACGGCCTTTTCCTGCATGGCCTGGAGGAGCGCCGATTGCGTCCGCGGGCTGGCGCGGTTGATCTCGTCGGCCATGAGAAGCTGGCAGAAGACAGGGCCCTCGAGGAACCGGAAGTTGCGCGTGCCATCGGCCGCGGTCTCCAGCACCTCGGAGCCGAGAATATCGGCAGGCATCAGGTCCGGCGTGAACTGAACGCGCTGGTCGTCGAGGCCCATGACCGTGCCCAACGTGTCCACGAGGCGGGTCTTACCCAGCCCCGGCAGGCCAATGAGAAGCGCGTGACCGCCGGAGACGAGCGCCGCGAGCACCAGCTCCACCACCCGGTCCTGACCGATGAAGCGCGCCCCGATACTCTCCCTCGCGCGCTGGAGCTTCTCTCCTAGCTTCTCGATCTCGGCAACAAGGTCGGTCTCGTCGGTCATGGTCTCTCTCCTCGCGCCGGTCTATGTCAGAACCTAACGTCAGAAGAGGGAATGGCAAAAACCATGTCTGCTGAAAATATCGTGAAACCCTCGGCTGAAAGCATCGCCGCCTCCGCGCAGGCAGCACGCAAGAAAAAGGGGCATCCGCCGGTTCATGACTGGAACCCGCCCTTCTGCGGCGATCTCGACATGGAAATCCGCCGCGACGGTACGTGGTTCTACATGGGCACGCCCATCGGGCGGCCGGGCCTCGTGAAGCTCTTCTCCTCGATCCTGCGCAAGGACGGGGAGGACTACTTCCTCGTCACCCCGGTGGAGAAGGTCGGCATCCGCGTGGAAGACGCCCCCTTCGTGGCGCAGGATTTCAGCGTAGAGGGCGAGGGCGAGGCGCAGGTTCTCACTTTCATCACGCACGTGGAGGACGAGGCCGTGGCCGGGCCCGCGCACCCCATCCGCCTGGAGCGGAACCCGGAAACAGGCGAGCCCGCGCCCTACGTGCTCATGCGCGCCAATCTCGAAGCTCTCATCGATCGAAAGAGCTTCTACCGCCTCGTGGATCTCGGCAGCGAGCATGACGGGTGGTTCGGCGTTTGGTCCTCCGGCACCTTCTTTCCGATCATTCCCGCCGCGGATCTGCGCGAGGCCACGGCCGACGAGCCCGACGCATCCGCGGAGACCAGGACATGACGAGCCTCATCATCGGCGCAGGCGCGGGCCTGTCGGCTGCGTTGGCGCGCAAACTGGCACCGCGGGGGCCGGTCCATCTCGTGGCGCGCGGCGACCGCATGGATGCCGTGGCCGAGGAGACGGGCGCGGTCACGCACCGCGCCGACGCCACCGATGCCGCAGCCATCAAGGGCATCATCGCAGGCCTCGAAGAGCTCGACGTGGCCATCTACAACCCGTCAGCCCGGGTGCGCGGCCCGGTGGCAGAGCTCGACCCCGCGGAGGTCCGCCGCGCCATCGAGGTCACGGCCTTCGGCGCGTTTCTCATGGGCCAGGCCGCCGCGCAGAAGATGTCCCGCCGGGGCAAGGGCACCATCCTCTTCACCGGGGCTTCCGCGGGCGTGAAGGGCTTTCCCAACTCCGCGCCCTTCGCGATGGGCAAATTCGCCCAGCGCGGGCTCGCCCAGAGCATGGCGCGCGAGCTTCATCCCAAGGGCATTCACGTCGTCTGGATCAACATCGACGGCGCAATCGCCACGGAGCCGGGTAACGACGCGCAGCTGAGCCCGGACGCCATCGCCGACAGCTACCTCCACCTCATCGATCAGCCGCCCTCCGCCTGGTCCAACGAGCTCACACTGCGCCCTGCCGTGGAGCGGTTCTGAATGCCCAGGTACTGCGCCAACCTGACATGGCTCTTCACAGAACTGCCGCTCATCGAGCGGGTGCGCGCGGCCTCCGAGGCGGGCTTCGGCGGCGTGGAGATCCTTTCGCCCTACGACGTCAACGCGCAAGAGCTGCGCGATGCCTGCGTGATGTCGAACGTGAAGGTCGTCCTCATCAACTGCCCACCGCCCAACTACACCGGGGGCCAGCAGGGCTGGGCCGCCGTGCCGGAGCTCGTCCCGCGCTTTCGCCGGGATTTCGCACGGACGATGCGCTACGCGGGCGTGCTCAGGCCCGAATTCGTGCACATCATGTCGGGCGTGGCCGACGGCCCGGAGGCCGAGGCCTGCTTAATCGACAATATCCGCTGGGCCGCCGCCGAAGCGCCGAAGCAGAAGCTCACCCTCGAGGTGATCAACCGGCGCACGATGCCCGGCTATTTCCTGCACGATTACGACCAGGCCGCCCGCATCCTCGACGCGGTGGCCGCGCCCAACGTGGCGCTGCAATTCGACACCTTCCATGCCTACCAGATCACCGGGGACGTGACGGCCGCCTGGGAGGCGCATGGCGCCCGCGCGGACCACGTCCAAGTGGGCAATGTGGATGACCGCCACGAGCCGGGCGGCGCCCCCTTCGATCACCACGCCTTCTTCGAGATGCTCGATGCCGCGGGCTACCGAGGCTGGGTCAGCGGGGAGTACAAGCCCGCGCGGACGACCGTGGAAGGCCTTGACTGGATACGCTGAGATCGCCCGCGCCTATCGCGACGCGGCTCTCACACTCCAGGCGCAGTGGCGCAACGTGGACATGGAGCGCCGCGGCGCGTTGCAGCCCTCATCAGCCGCCAGCGGCGTGCGCTTCACTTGGCTGATCTTCGAAAACCTTGCGAGCTGACGGAGGTCACTGCGCCAGCGCACAGAAATAGCGCTGCCCACGGACCGGCGGGCGCGATAAGCTCCCGCCATGATCCCAGCCCGCTATGCCCCCATCGCCTTCGGCTTCATCCTGAGCGGGCTCATGTCGTTCATCGTTTCAGGGCTTTCGACCGTCCGCGCAGTAGGTTTCGTCGAGGGCGTCTTCGGCATCTGGATGGGTAATTGGAGCGTGTCCTGGGCCATTGCCTTCCCGGTGGTGCTTGTCGTGGCCCCGGTCGCCCGGGGCCTCGTGGCGCGGATCACGGCCGATTAATCCTCGTCGTCGCCCTTCTTGTCGTCGGGTAGGTTGAAGAAGCTGTCGGCGTCCGGCAGGGCCGCTTCCTTTTCGTCCTCGTCGCTCCCACCGCTGAGCGAGAACGTCTCGAGCCCGCTGATCGCCGTGGGAATCTTCGGCTCGGCGGCGTCCATCTCGAGGCTCTGCTCGGTGGAGACGAGCTTGCGGCGCTCGTCATCGGACATCGCGGTGCCCTCGGCGGCCTTCTTGGCATTGGCCTTCTGTACGGCGGCGTCGAGCTCGGACTGCTTGCAGAGCCCGAGCGCCACTGGATCGATCGGCTCGATATTTGAGATGTTCCAGTGCGTGCGGTCGCGGATCGATTGGATCGTGGGCTTCGTGGTGCCCACGAGCTTGCCGATCTGGCCGTCCGAGAGCTCCGGGTGAAATTTCACGAGCCAGAGGATCGAGGCGGGCCGGTCCTGGCGCTTGGAGAGCGGCGTGTAACGCGGGCCGCGGCGCTTCTCCTCGCCCTGGGCAGCGGCGTAGTACTTCAGCTTGAGCTTGTGGGCCGGGTTCTTCTCGGCCTCGTCGATCTGGTCCTGGTCGAGCTGGTTGTTGGCGACGGGATCGAAGCCCTTGACGCCCGCGGCCACGTCGCCGTCGGCGATGCCCTGCACCTCGAGCTCGTGGAGGCCCACGAAATCGGCGATCTGCTTGAAGCTGATCGTCGTGTTGTCCACCAGCCAAACGGCGGTGGCCTTTGCCATGATCGGTTTTCCGTCGGCCATCCTTGCCTCCATTCGAATGCACTTTCCCCGCTGCCTCGCGGCGGTCCCGGGCGCCGGGACGGGTTACCTTGTGGGGAAACTTGGCAGCGATATAAGCGGGAGGACCTGAAAGGGAAAGCCCCGATATGCGACTGATCCTTGTGCTCCTCCTGCTCGCCGCCGCCCCGTTGCGGGCCGAGGGCGAGCGCCCGGGAGATTTCGACTACTACGTGCTGGCGTTGAGCTGGTCGCCCAACTGGTGCGCGCTGGAAGGCGACGCGCGGGGCGCGGAGCAATGCACGCGCGATCTGGGCTGGTCGCTCCACGGCCTTTGGCCGCAATATGAGCGCGGCTGGCCCTCCTATTGCCCCACGACGGCACGCGCACCCTCGCGCCGCATGACGGGCGAGATGGCCGATATCATGGGCTCCGGCGGCTTGGCCTGGCATCAATGGAGAAAGCACGGCACCTGCGCAGGCGTGTCGGCCACTGAATACTTCTCCCAATCCCGCTTCGCCTATGAGCAGGTCGTGCGCCCCGAGGTGCTCCGCCGCCTCGACCGTCAGTTCCAGATCAGCGCGAAAGTCATCGAAGACGCCTTCCTCCAGTCGAACCCCGACCTCACCGAAGACATGATCACCATCACCTGCCGAGACAGCTACATCCAGGAAGCCCGCATCTGCTTGACCCGCGGCCTCGTCCCCCGCCCCTGCGGCAGCGACGTCATCCGCGACTGCACCGCTTCCGATGCGCTTTTCGACCCGGTGAGATAACGCGTACCCCGCCGCGGTGCAAAAGGCCCTTGGACGTATATCAAGAGGTACGCAAAACGCTTTGGCGCCTAGCTCACCTTCAGCACGATCTTCCCGATATGGGTGCTGGCTTCCATCTTCGCATGGGCCTCGCTGGCCGCACTCAGGGGGAATTCGCTGTCCATGACGGGGGCGATGCGGCCTGCATCCAGCAGGGGCCAGACGTGCTCGCGGAGTTCTGCGGCGATGCGGGCTTTGGCGAGGTCCGATTGTGGGCGGAGGGTGGAGCCTGTCATGGTGAGGCGGCGGGTCATGAGCTGTGTGAAATTCACCTCCGCCTTCGGGCCTTGCAGGAACGCGATCTGGACGAGGCGGCCGTCGTCGGCCAGCGCCTTGAGGTTCCGCGGGATGTAGGGCCCGCCGACCATGCACAAAGCTAGGTCCGCACCGCCCTCGGCGCGCAGCACCTCGACGAAATCCTCCTCGCGGTAGTTGATCGCCTTCTCCGCGCCGAGCGTCACGCAGGCCGCGCATTTCTCAGGCGAGCCTGCGGTGGCGAAGACGCGCGCGCCGAAATGCGCGGCGAGCTGGATCGCGGTCGTCCCGATGCCTGAGGAGCCGCCGTGGACCAGGAAACGCTCCCCCGCGCGGAGCCCGCCGCGCATGAAGACATTGGACCAGACGGTGAAGAACGTCTCCGGCAGGCAGGCCGCGTCGAAGAGCGCCATTCCCTCGGGCACGGGCAGGCAATGGGCGGCGGGCGTGGCCACGTACTCGGCATAGCCTCCCCCCGGCAGGAGCGCGCAGACCTGGTCGCCCTGCGCGACGCCCTCGGCCCCCGGACCCACCTCCACCACCTCGCCGGCAGCCTCGAGGCCCGGGAGGTCCGATGCACCGGGCGGCGGGTTGTAGGCGCCCGCCCGTTGCAGCGCGTCGGGCCGGTTCACGCCCGCATAGGCAACGCGGATCACCACCTGGCCGTGTCCTGCCACGGGCCGGGGCCGCGTCGTCTCCCTCAAGACATCGGGCCCGCCGGGGGCCGAGATTTCGATTGCGCGCATCGTGTCGGGCATGGGCGGTCATCCTCTTTGACCCGCCATGCGTACCAAGCAGGACCGTCGATGCAACCGGAGCCGGACCGATGTCGAACGCCCTGCCGATCCTCTCGCTGGCGATGAACGTCGCTGTGCTCGCCCCGCTATGCGCTGCGCTCATCTCCGGTAACGCCGGGATGGACGCGGCCTACGGCCCCCCGAGCCCTGCCCGCGGTATCCTCACAGGTGTCTACCTGGCGATCCTATTGGCGAGCGTCGGGCTCCTCGCCTCGCTTTTCTCCGCCCCTCCGTGGTGGTCCACGGCGCTCGTCACACTGCTTGTGCTCCAATGCGCCTATAAGCTCCTGACGATCCCGTTGGTTGGCATGGGCAACCCTGTCGTCGTGGCGAATACGGCGATCACCGCCCTGCACCTCGTCACGCTCTGGTGGGTGCTCCTGCGCGCCGCCTAGCCGCCGCCAGGGAGGTCTGCCTTGGCCGGCGCGCGCACCATGGAGGCGAGCCAGAGCGGTCCCGCGAAGACCGTGCGCAGGACCGGGTTCTCGTTCACCTGACCCTTCACTTTCTCGAAGGTCATGACGTCCCCAATTCGGCGGTCGAGGAACTCCCACGTGGCCACGCCTTCAAGGCTGTCATCGCCTAACCAGTAGAGCAGCGTGGACGAATAGACGCCTGCGAGCGTCGCGCGCTTGGTGTACCAGTTGTAATCCTCGGAGGTGTCCCCCAACGCCTCCCAGATGGCGTCCGCCGTGCCCCAGATGAGGCGCGTGCCCTCGGCGGCGTGCTGCGGCAGCGCAAAGAGCGTGGTGCCCCGGCGCACGGCCTCCTTGTCGGGGATGACCTCGAACCGGATCTGCACGCAGCGCGCCACCTTCTCGGAATAGCGCAGCGCGCCCATATCCTCGGCGGCGATTCGCGCGGTCATCTCCGCGTCGCCCAACTTGTGGAAGGCCACGGCGAGGTCGAGCGCCCCACGTGGACAGATCGCGCGGGCCAGCTCCGGCTCGACCCCGCTGTCGGCCACGGCGGCCTTGAAGGTCACCTCTGACCAACCGTCGAACACGACGTGGCCCAGAGCCGCTTCCACCAGTTCCGCCTTCGGATCGCTCATGTCACACTCCTTACCAAGGGACGCTGGACAACTAGGGCGTTCCCTGTTACCCCGCCACCTCCTGCTTAACTGCAACCAGATTAGAAAGGTGGTGAAAACCACATGCAGGTCAGTGTTCGCGACAACAATGTCGACCAGGCGCTCCGTGCCCTGAAGAAGAAGCTGCAGCGTGAGGGCGTCTTCCGCGAGATGAAGCTCAAGCAGCACTTCGAAAAGCCGTCGGAGAAGAAAGCCCGGGAAAAGGCGGAAGCGATCCGCCGGGCGCGCAAGCTCGCACGCAAGAAGGCACAGCGCGAAGGGTTGCTCTAAGCCCCCCTTCAGCATTGAAAAAGTCGCCCCGCAGCCGATCCGGCCGCGGGGTTTTTCTTTGCGCGGGCGCTGCGCGGCCTCAGGCGTTCTGCTGGCGCAGCGCGTCGCGGATCTCGATCAGGAGCTCTTCCTGCGTCGGGCCCTTGGGCGCCTCCTCGGCGGGGGCTTTCTCCTTCTCGGCGGCGTCCTTGATGCGGTTCACCATCTTCACGAGCAGGAAGACGACGAAGGCGATAATGAGAAAATTGAGGATCGCCATCAGGAAATTGCCGATGGCGAAGACGGCGATACCCGCCTCTTCGCAAGCCGCCACGGAGGCGCATGTCCCCTCGCCCAGCACGTAGAACCATCCCGAAAAATCGATCCCGCCCGTGAAAAGCGCGATGATGGGATTGATGAGATCCCCCACGAGCGAGGTCACGATGGCCGTGAAGGCCGCCCCGATGATGATGCCCACGGCCATGTCCATGACATTGCCCTTGGCGATGAAATCCCTGAATTCATTGATCATTGAAAAGCCCCTTGATCTGCTGGCACGGGTCACGCGGCTCTTTGTGGCCGCACGGGCAGAGGCATACCTGCCTTGGCGCACAGTTTCATGGCTTTTTCGTCGGCCCGTTCCTCCTAGGCTCTAAAGCGCACAACCAAGGAGCGCCCCATGGCCGACCTCTCCGCCTTTCCAATCACTTCGAAATGGGTCCCGCAGGATCCTTCCATCCTCCAGCTCTATTCGTTTCCCACGCCAAACGGCGTGAAAGCGGCCATCGCGCTCGAGGAGCTCGGGCTCGATTACGAGGCGCACAAGGTGACGCTCTCGGACGTGGATGTGAAATCGCCGGAATTCCTGTCGCTTAACCCAAACAACAAGATCCCCGCCATCATCGACCCGCACGGGCCGGGCGGGGAGCCCATCGGGCTCTGGGAAAGTGGCGCGATCCTGCTCTACCTCGCCGACAAGACGGGCCAGCTCGGCGGGAAAGGCGCAGCGGAACGCGCCAAGGTCACGCAATGGCTCATGTGGCAGATGGGGGGGCTCGGCCCCATGTTCGGCCAGCTCGGGTTCTTCACCAAGTTCGCCGGAGCCGACATCGAAGACCCGCGGCCGCGCGAGCGCTATATCGCCGAAGGCAAGCGCCTGCTTGCCGTGCTCGACGGCCACATGGCCGGCCGCGACTGGGTCGCAGGCGACTATTCCATCGCCGATATCGCCATCGTGCCCTGGCTCAACGCGCTCAATTTCTACGGGACGAGGGACACACTCGGCTGGGACGACTTCAAGAACGTCACCCGCTATTTCGACCGGTTCATGGAGCGCCCCGCCGTCCAGAAGGGCCTCCACATCCCCGCACGGGACTAGACGCCCTCTACCGGCCTCCCCGCGCGCGCTACGAATTTTTGCAAAAATTCGTGTGCCTCAGGCGGGGAGCGTACCCTCGAGGACGTAGCGCAGCATATCGGCGACCTTCTTCGGGTCGTCGGTCACGGCGAGCGCGGCGGCGTCCACCTCCTTGAGCGCGTGCTGGTGGTCGGCGCCGTGGATCACGATGAGGCTCTTGCCGAGGGCGGCCGCGTAGCCCGCGTCGAAGGCCGCGTTCCATTGCTTGTACTTCTCGCCGAAGCGGACAACGACGACGTCCGCCGCCTCGATCGCCGTGCGCGTACGCATGGCGTTGAGCTTGGCGCCCTTGTGGTCGTGCCAGAATTTCTGGTCCTCCGCCCCCATGATCGCCACGCCGCAATCGTCACTGGCGGCATGGTCGGTGACCGGCGCGGAGAAGCTCACGGCAAGCCCATTGCAGGCCGCGATGATCTCCTCGCGCCAATCGGTGTGAATCTCGCCGCTCAGGTAGACATTGAGTTGCATTCCATCCTCCAAATCAGCCTCCGCAATTCCCGCCCCCTGACCCGCCGCACATCCCGCCCCGGGCCCGCCGCACGTCCCGCCCCGGGCCTGACCCGGGGCCTCCGCCTCACAGACCACGAGGTCCCGGATCACGTCCGGGACGAGCAGGTCTTCACCCGCGCAATGCGCCGCCCGTGGCCTTCACGACCTTCTCCACGATCTTGGCGCTCACCGCCTCGATCTCGGCCTCTTTGAGCGTCGCCTCGCGTGGTTGAAGCCGCACTGTGACCGCAAGCGATTTCTGCCCCTCGCCCAAGCTCCCGCCGATGAATTCGTCGAAGACCCGCACCTCTTCGATCAGGGTCTTGTCCACGCCCATGGCGGCATTCACCAGCGTCAGCGCCTCCACGTCCGCGCCCACGACGAAAGCGAAATCTCGCTCTACGGCCTGCAGGTCGCTCACACCCAGCGCCGACCGCGCCGCGCCGGTCGCACGTTTCGCCGGGATCGCGCCGGGCCAGAGGGTGAAGGCCACGGCGGGCCCCTTCACGTCGAGCGCCGCGAGGGCCTTCGGGTGAAGTTCGCCGAATTCGGCGAGCACGGTCTTGCCCAGCGCGATCACGCCCGAGCGCCCGGGATGGAACCACGGGCTTGCCTCGCGCCGGATCTGCGCGCGCGCTGGCGCGCCGAGGGCGGAGAGCAGCGCCTCCACGTCGGCCTTCGCGTCATACACATCCACAGCGCGCCGCGCTTTGTGCACGTCCTTAGGCCCGGTCTGGCCCACGAGCACCGCGCTGAGCGAGGCGCCCTGGTCCTCGGGCTCGCCACCTGCCCAAGTGGCCCCCACTTCGAAGAGCGCGAGATCGGCCATGCCGCGCGCTTGATTACGCGCCGCCGCCTGCAGGAGACCCGGCAGGAGCGAGGGCCGCATGTGGCTCATGTCGCTCGAGATCGGGTTTTCCAGCGCCGTGGCCGTGGTGCCGCCGCCGAAGACCTCCGCCGCGGGCTGGTCGATGAAGCTGTAGGTGACGCATTCGTTGTAGCCGAGGCCCGCCGCCGTGCGCCGCGCGGTCTGCTCGCGCCGCTGGCCCGCCGTGAGGATCGGGCGGCCCGCGCCCATGCGCCCGCCCACAGGCGGGAGCGGCTTGCCCTCGAGCTTTGTCAGCGACGCCACCCGCGCCACCTCCTCCACGAGGTCCGCCTCCCCCAGCACATCCGGCCGCCAGGAGGGGACATGGGCCATGTCGCCCTCGAGCGTGAAGCCCAGCGCCTCGAGCGTCGCGCGCTGCGTCTCGGCGGGGATTTCCATGCCCACGAGGCTTTCGACCCGCGCGGTGTCGAGCCGGTAAGCGCGGCCCGTGTCGGGAATGGCGCCTGCCACCACGACCTCGGAGGCCTCGCCGCCCGCGTGATCCATGATCATGCGCGTGGCGTGGTCGAGGCCCACGGGCGTCCAGGCCGGGTCGATCCCCCGCTCGAAACGGTAGCGCGCGTCCGAGTTGATCTTCATCGCGCGGCCCGTATAGGCGGTGCGCACCGGGTCGAAATACGCCGCCTCGATGAAGACGTTCACCGTCTCCTCCGTCACGCCGGAGCGCAGCCCGCCCATGACACCCGCAATGCTCTCGGGGCCTTCGTCATCGGCGATGATCGTCGCACCCTCGGGGAAGGTGTAATCCTTCTCGTCGAGGCCGGTGATCTCCTCCCCGCCTTTGGCGCGATAGAGCCGGAGCGCGCTGCCCGCGATCTTGTCCGCATCGAAGACGTGGAGGGGGCGGTTCCGGTCGTAGGTGAAGAAGTTCGTCACATCCACGAGGAAGCTGATGGGCCGGAGCCCGATGGCCCGTAGCGCCTGCTGGAGCCAGTCGGGCGACGGCCCATTCTTCACGCCACGCACGAGACGCCCGTAGAAAACCGGCGCCTGCGCCAGCGTATCGGCGTCGATGGTCACGCTCACCTGGCACGGTAAGCTGCCCTCGACGGGCGCGGAAAGCTCCCGCGCCTTCATCGTCCCGAGCCCGCGGGCCGCGAGATCGCGCGCGATGCCGCGCACGCCCAGCGCGTCGGGGCGGTTCGGGGTGATGGCGATCTCGATGACGGGATCGACCTTCGCAGGATCGTTCTCGGCCAACCAGTCCACGAAAAGCTGGCCCACCTCGCCGGACGGCAGCTCGATGATCCCGTCATGCTCGTCGGAGAGCTCCATCTCCCGCTCCGAGCACATCATGCCGTAGCTCTCCACGCCGCGGATCTTGCCCACGCCGATCGTCGTGTCGATCCCTGGCACGTAGGTGCCCGGGGAGGCGATGACGACCGTGATGCCCGCCCGCGCATTGGGCGCGCCGCAGATGATCTGCGTCGTGGCGCCCTTCTCTTCCTCAAGCCCCGTCTCCACCTGGCACACACGCAGCCGGTCGGCATCGGGGTGCGGCTCCGCGCTCACCACCTTGCCGATGGTAAAGGCCGAAAGCCGCTCCGCGGGGTTTTCGATGCCTTCCACCTCGAGCCCGAGATCGGTGAGCGCGTAGGCGATCTCCGCCACGCTTGCCTCGGTCTCCAGGTGGTCCTTCAGCCAGGAGAGGGTGAATTTCATGGGTCGCTGCCTCTGGTGTTTGCCGGGCGCGAGCTAGCGCATTTGGGCGCGGGGGGAAAGGGCGCGCAGAGCGGCTGGACCGCCCCTGCGCCGCTCGACGCACGGGAGGAGGCCTGCCCTTCGCTCTGGACCCGCGGCGTCAACCCTGGCGCGCGCCGCTATTTCCCGTGCGCCTCTCCGTCCCGGCACCTGCCCCCATGTGCCCTGCGCCGTAGCGGCCCGCCCCGAAGCCGCCTGCGCCAATACGGCCTGCGCCATGTCCGCCCGCGCGCACTGCGCCCACGCGGACGGCCCCGGCCGGATCGCTCAGCGCTGCGCGGGTTGTGTCGATGAGCCCCGCGCTCTTGGCCGCGAGGCTCCGGATCTCGTCGGCGATGACCTTGAAGCTCCGCCCGCTTTCGCCGCCCGCACGCGCCGCCTCCACGCTCGCATTGAGTGAGATGAGGTGGATCATGCGCCCGATATCCTCCACCTCCGCGAACATCTTTTCCAATTGCGCGGTCTGCGCCTCGAGATGCCGCGCGCGCTCCCGGCCCGCCTCCTCCCGGGCGGCCTCGAAGGCCCGGATGAACAAATAGAAAGCCGGAAGCGTGGCCGTGCGCGCCCGCGTCGTCAGGAGGCTCGCGGCATCGCGCGACAGCGCGCCGTAGGTTTCCGCGGGATCGACGGACGCGATCTCCCGCGCGAAGCCCTCGATCTCTTCGAGCGCGGCGTCCTTGGCCGGGTCTGCTTTGGCGGCCTCGCGTACGAGCGGCATGTCCTTGATGGCGGAGATCACCTCCGTGAAACGCGCGGTGAAATCCGTTAGATAGGCCGCCATTTCCTTGCGCTCGGCGGGGTCGGTGGCGGTCGCCAGCGTGATGCCGATGGCCCCGGCATTCACGGCGAGCCCGCGGCCGCGGCGGAGCTGCTTGATGGCGGTGTCGCGCTCGTCTTCGATGTACACTCGGGGCCCCTTGCGATCTGTCCGAGCCATAGCCCGCGCCGCATTAAGCCGCGGTTAATCGCGCTCGCTCTCGCGCGTCTTCCCCTTGAGCCAGAGTGACACGCCGAAGGCGGGCAGGATCACCACCGCCCAGCCCGCCGCGTTGAGAAGCGTGAGGCGCAACTTCACCTCCCGCGGAGCCTCCGAGAGCCAAAGCAGGATGTGCCCGCCTATGACAAAGACCGCCACAGCCACCGCGAGAAAGGGCAGAACCCGCCGCCAGAGCGGCACTAGCGGCTGAGCCCAGCGGCGAGGTTGGGCTGGTCAAGCGCGGCAAAGCCGTAATGCCGGAGCCAGCGCAGATCGCTGTCGAAGAAGGCGCGCAGGTCCGGGATGCCGTATTTGAGCATTGCGATCCGGTCGATCCCCATGCCGAAAGCAAAGCCCTGCCACTCGGCCGGGTCGATCCCGCCGTTTTCCAGCACCTTCGGGTGCACCATGCCGGAGCCCAGGATTTCCAGCCAATCATCGCCCTCGCCGATCTTGAGCGTCCCGTCCTGCCACGAGCAGCGGATATCGACCTCTGCCGAGGGCTCGGTGAAGGGGAAATGCGAGGCGCGGAAGCGCAGCTCCACGTCACCCACCTCGAAGAAGGTCCGGCAGAATTCCTCCAGGGTCCACTTGAGATGCGCCATGGAGATGTCGCGGTCGATCGCGAGCCCTTCGACCTGGTGGAACATGGGCGTGTGTGTCTGGTCGTAATCCGAGCGGTAGACGCGCCCCGGCGCAATGATGCGGATCGGCGCGCCCTGCGCCTCCATGGAGCGGATCTGGACGGGCGAAGTATGGGTGCGCAGCACATGGGGCGGGCGATTGTCGCCCGGCTCGCGCGCCATGTAGAAGGTATCCATCTCCGCCCGTGCGGGGTGGTGGCCGGGGATGTTGAGCGCGTCGAAGTTGTACCAGTCACTCTCGATCTGTGGGCCCTCGGCTACCGAGAAACCGAGCGATGCGAAGATCGCGGTGAGCTCCTCCCAGACCTGGCTGACCGGGTGGATCGTGCCCGCCGGGCGACGGCGGCCGGGCAGCGTCACGTCGAGCCATTCGCCCGCCAGCCGCTCTTCGAGCGCGGCATCGGCGAGCGCGGCCTTGCGCGCGGACAAGGCAGAGTTGATCTCGTCCTTCAGGGCATTGAGCGCGGGGCCCGCCACCTGCCGCTCTTCGGGCGTCATCTTGCCCAGCTCGCGCATCTTCAGGCTGATCTCGCCCTTCTTGCCCACGGCCCGGACGCGCAACTCCTCGAGCGCGGCCTCGTCGGCCACGTCCTTGATGAGATCGATATACTTGGCGCGCAGGTCTTCCATGGGACACTCCTTGGGATCGCGCGCTGCGATAGCGCGGCGCGGCTGGGCTGACAAGGGAGGGGGGCCAGCCCCCCGCTGCGCTCCCCCCGAGGTACGATGCACAAAGAAGCATGGGGACTTGCTCACGCGGGGGCAGTGCAGCACTTTCGGGCCATGCGATGGATACCGCTCACGCTTTTGGCGCTCTTGGGGTCTGGCGCGGCCGCCGAAGAGGCGCGGATCACCGTGCTCGGTGACAGCGTCATGGCCTGGAACGGGGCAGGCTCGGTGGCCCGGGTCATGGAGGAGGTGCTGGGTCAGCCCGTGACCGACGCCTCCGTGAGCGGCGCGCAATTCGCCCATAGGCTCAGGCTTCTGGTGGGGCCCATGGATATCCGCGCGCAGCTGCCCGGGGGCCGCCATGACTGGGTCGTGGTTACCGGTGGCGCCAACGACCTCGCCGCGCGCTGCGACTGCGCCGCGTGCGAGGATACGCTCGACGCCCTCATCGGGCCCGAAGCGCGGCTCGGCGCGATCCCGGACTTCCTGGAAGAAGTGCGCGGCCGCGGGGCCTGGCTCCTCTGGGCGCGCTACTACGACGTGCCGGTGGGCGGCGGGCCCTTCGCGGCCTGTGCTGACGAATTCGCCGTCCTCGACGCGCGCCTCGATATGCTGGCCGACCGGGAGGACGATCTCGTACTGGCGGATATGGGCGATGTCATCGATGCGGGCGACCCGGCCCATTACGACCCCGACCGGGTGCACCCCTCGCCGGAGGGGTCGCGCCTTATCGGGATGCTCCTCGCGCAAATCATCGCCGACCTCACCCCCTGACACGAAAAAAGCCGCGCCCGGAGACGCGGCTTCGATCATTTGCAATGGGGTGCAGGCCTTAAGCGGCGAGCGCGCCCTTTGCGTGGTCCACGATGGCGCCGAACGCCTCGGGCTCATGCACGGCGAGGTCGGCGAGCACCTTGCGGTCCACCTCGATCCCGGCCTTCGAGAGGCCGTTGATGAAGCGCGAATAGGTCAGGCTCTCGTCGTGGCTGCGGACAGCGGCGTTGATCCGCTGGATCCAGAGCGCGCGGAACTGGCGCTTGCGGTTCTTGCGGTCGCGGGTCGCGTACTGATTGGCCTTGTCGACCGCCTGCTTGGCCGTCTTGAAGACGTTCTTGCGGCGCGAGTAATAGCCTTTGGCCGCCTTAACGACCTTCTTGTGACGGGCGTGCGTGGTCGTACCACCTTTAACGCGGGACATGTCTCAAGCTCCTCTCTTAGCGGTCGTAGGGCATGTAGCCCTTGACGATCTTCTGATCCGGGTCGCTGAGCACGGTGGTGCCGCGGGCTGTCCGGATGAACTTGTTGGTGCGCTTGATCATGCCGTGGCGCTTGCCGGCCTGGGCGGCGACGACCTTGCCGGTGCCCGTGACCTTGAATCGCTTCTTGGCGGAAGACTTCGTCTTCATCTTAGGCATTTTCATCTCCTATCGTTCGAGAACCACGCGGGAAGGCAATGCCATCGGGCCATCCGCGCTGACGAAGTGGGCGTATAGGCGGGCGCACGGAATGACGCAAGGCCTTTGAGCAGCGCGCCCTCTCAGGCCCGCGCGGTCCCTGCGCGCCGGGTCAGGAGGACCGCAAGCGCAAGGATCACGATCCCGACGGACAGGAGCGCCAGCACGGCCCAGCCAAAGCTCGAGAGCACGAGGCCCGAGGCAAAGGCCGCGAGCGTGGCCACGAGCGCGATCACGGTGTCATTGGCCCCCTGCACGGCGGCCTTCTCCTCCTCGGTGATGGCGGCCTCGAGCAGGGAGGTCGCGGAGATGAAGCCGAAATTCCAGCCCACGCCGAGGACGATGAGCGCGCCGTAGAAATGGAGCGCCGTGATCCCGTGCGCCGCGCCGCCCGCCGCGGCGATGAGCAGCACGAGCCCTGCCGCCGCGATCCGCTCGGCGCCATAGCGCTTGATGAGAAAGCCGGTGAAGAAGCTCGGCGCGAACATCGCCACGATGTGCCAGCGGATAACATCGCTGGCCATGTCCTCGCCGAAGCCGCAGGCGAGGATGGCGATGGGGGTGGGCACCATAAGAAAGACCATGGCCCCCTGCGAGAGCGCCGCAACGGAGACCGCGCGACGGACCGGGGGCCGGCGCAGCGCGGTGAGGGCGGCAAAGCGGCCGCCCGTGCGGGCCGGGCGCGGCGGGCGCGGCATGTTGACGAGCGCGAGCGGCAGAACGCCCAGGAGTGCGATGACCCCCACCGCCACGTAGGCCCCGGCAAAGGGGATCGGGGCGAGTAGATCACGCGCGCCGATGAAGATCTGGGGCCCCACGAGCGCGGCCACGAGGAGCGAGCTCAACATGAGCGAAATCGCCACCGGCCGCCATTCCTGCGCCACGACCTCCGCGGCCGCGAAACGGAAGAACTGGAACGCGGCCCAGCCCGCGCCGAAAGAGAGATGCGCGGCGCAAAGGAGGACGAAGCTCCCTGCATAGAGCGCCTGTAGCGCCACCACCGCCCCGATGAACGTGAGCCCCGCGCCCAGCGAGAACCCGGCCCGCCGCCCCAGCCGCCCCATGAGCAGCGAGATGGGCGCGGCGGCGAGAAGGCCGGCCAGCGTCTGCAGGGAAGCAGGCAACGTGGCGAGCAGGGGATCGGGCGCGAGGAGAAGCCCAGCAAGGCCACCAAGCACGAGCTGGATCGGGAAGGCTGCGCCCAGCACCGTGTTGGCGGCGATGAGCCCCGCGAAATTGCGATTGCCGAGGATGGTGGCGATCGACATGGAAGACGGCCCTTCAATGCGTCCTGATGCATTACTCGAGACATAGCGCGAGGCGCACGGCTGGCGCGTTGCGCGCACAGATTACCCTCCTTAGGCATTTCATCGTGCGGAAGCCGCGCCTGAACGCCCGCTACTCGGATTGCGGCAGACCCCTGCCGGGTCGGCTCAGCAGCGTAGCCGGAGAAGTACGCGCCAGCGCGGCCCGGTCGGAGCCGGTCTGGCTATTCGGGCTCTGAGCGGAAGATGAGACGCTCCTCGCAAGGCGCCACGCGCAGGATGTTGGTGGTGCCCGCCTGGTTGAAGGGGACGCCCGCGGTCACGACGATCTGGTCGGAAGCCTCCGCGAACCCGCCCGAGCGCGCGGCGCGGACGGCGGCCACGACGGCCCCCTTGAAGCGCTCCACCTCGTCCACGACGACGCAATACGTGCCCCATGTGAGGGAGAGCATGCGCGCGGTTTCGAGCACGCTCGTGAGCGCGATGATCGGCACCATGGGCCGCTCCCGCGCGGCCAGCGAGGCGGTCGTACCCGATTGCGTAAAGCAGCAAATCGCCTTGATCTCGGTCGCCTCCGCGATCTCACGGGCCGCCACGGTGATCCCGTCGGCGATGGAATCGCGGCTGACCGTGCGGGATGCGGCCATGATCTCGGCATAGGTGGGGTCGCGCTCCACCTCTTCGGCCACGTTGTTCATCGTGCGCACCGCCTCGCGCGGATAGGCGCCCGCCGCGCTCTCTGCCGAAAGCATCACAGCGTCGGCGCCCTCGTAGATCGCCGCGGCCACGTCAGAGACCTCCGCGCGGGTGGGCATCGGGCTCTCGATCATCGATTCGAGCATCTGCGTGGCCACGATGACAGGTTTGGCCACAGCGCGGCACTTCCTCGTCAGCCTTTTCTGGATTGGCGGGACGGCCTGTACGGGCAGTTCCACCCCCAGATCCCCGCGCGCCACCATGATCCCGTCGGACACTTTCAGGATGTCGTCGAAGGAGTCGACGGCGGAGGGTTTTTCGATCTTTGACAGGACCTTGGCGCGCCCGTTGGCAAGCGCCTTGGCCTCGTAGACGTCCTCCGGGCGCTGCACGAAACTGAGCGCGAGCCAGTCGACGCCAAGCTGGCAGACGAACTCCAGATCGGCACGGTCCTTCTCGCTCAGGGCCTTCAGCGGCAGCACCACATCGGGCACGTTCACCCCTTTGCGATTGGAAATCGTGCCCCCAGTGACCACCGTGCAATCGGCGAAATCCGCGCCGCAGGCATCCACCTTGAGGCGGATCTTGCCGTCATTCACGAGCAGGGTCTTGCCCGCTTCAAGCGCCTGGAAGATCTCGGGATGGGGCAGTTCCACACGGTTCACGTCGCCCTCCGCGGGGTCGAGATCCATGCGGAAGGTGTTGCCCTCCAAGAGCTCCTCCTCGCCCTTCTTGAACACGCCCACGCGCAACTTCGGCCCCTGCAGATCGGCGAGGATCGCGATGGGCTTGCCCACGTCCTTCTCGATCTTGCGGATGATGCTGTGGCGCTCGGCGATCTCGTCATGGCTGCCATGGCTCATGTTGAGACGGAAGACATCGGCGCCGATTTCATGGAGCGCGCGGATGGTCTCGTAATCGCTGGAGGCCGGGCCCAGTGTGGCCACGATCTTGACGTTGCGCAGGCGTCTCATGCTTTAGTCCTTCAGATACGTGCGTGCCGGCCAAGCCGGATGTGTCTGGGGTGCGTTACCGCTAACGCAAGCCCCCGTGCAAGGGTCTGTCCGGAGACGGTTTCCCTTTGTCGCGACTGTGCCCTAAGAGCGGGGGGATGAGTAGCCCCAGCCCAGACGACGCCCCGTTTTTCATCGCCGGAGCCGAGCGCAGGGGACGTTGGGTGATCGCGTGCGACCACGCCACGAACCGCGTTCCGCCGGAGGTGGGGCCGCTCGGGCTCCCCGACGAGGACATGGCGCGCCATATCGCCTACGACCCCGGCGCCCTCGGCACGTCCCTCGCGCTCGGGGCGGCGCTCGACGCCCCCGTCGTGAGCTCGAACTTCTCGCGCCTCGTCATCGATCCAAACAGAGGCGCAGACGACCCGACGCTCGTTATGCAGCTCTACGATGGCTCGATCATTCCGGGAAATCGGCGTCTCTCCAAGGCAGATCGCGAGGCCCGTCTGAGCGCGTTCCATCGGCCCTATCACAGCGCCCTTGCGGACGTCCTCGGCGCCCGCTCGGACGCCATCCTGGTCTCTCTCCATTCCTTCACGCCCCAGCTGCGCGGCAGGCCCATGCGCCCGTGGGAAGTGGGGGTCCTCTTCGCCCATGACCGTCGCCTGAGCGACCCGCTCATCGCCGCGCTCGAGGGGCAGACCAAGGCGCCCGTGGGCATCAACGAGCCCTATGGCGGGGACCTGCCGGGAGACACCGTCGACACGCACGCGCTCCGGCATGGGCGGCTAAACGCGCTCATCGAGCTGAGAAACGACGTCATCGCCACGCCGCGGGGACAGCGAAGTTGGGCAGAGAAGCTCGCCCACGCGCTGCGGACCGCGCTCGGCACGCTGCCCGCCTAGCGCGCCATGCCTTGACCCGGCGCCCGCGATCCCCAACATCCCAGCCATGGATGACCAGACCCGTATCGAGCTCGAAGCCGCCGCCTTCCGCCGCCTCCGCCAGCACCTCATGGAGGAGCGCCGGGATGTGCAGAACATCGACATGATGAACCTCGCCGGCTTCTGCCGGAACTGCCTCTCGCGCTGGTATCAAGAGGCCGCGAACGAGCGCGGGATCGAGATGTCGAAGGACGAGGGGCGCGAGGCGTTTTACGGGATGCCCTTCTCCGAGTGGAAGGCCCGCTTCCAGACCGACGCGAGCGCGGAGGCGAAGGCCGCCTTCGACGAGAGCCACAAGGCCGGTTAGGCACCTCTCTCCGGGCCAGAAACGGCCACGGGGCGGCAAGAATTCGGCCATGTTCGTCGTGTAGGCGATCCCCGAAACGGGGGTCTGCATGCGCGATCACAACATCCTGTCCGTGGGTTTCTGCCTCCTCCTCGCATTTGTCGGTGGCATCCATATCGCCGAGCAGATCGGGCCCGCTTCCGACGGGCTGGCGATCCGGTCGAGTGACATCCAGGTCATCGCGGAGGTCACCGGAAAAGAGATCGAGCGCCCGACACGCCGCACGGGCGCGCGCGCCGAAAGCGTGAGCGTAAACGGGACGCGCGTGCGGTCGGTCCGCACCTACTTCAACTCCTACCATCTCAACGTCAGCTACATGCGCGACGGGGAGCTGCGCACGGCGCTGGCCCCGGTCGGCTACGACATGTTTCACGAGACGCCGACGGGCGCACGGCTGGAGGTTTCCGTCTCAGATGCGGCTCCGAGCTTTGCCGATGCGATCCCGAGTGGCACGCTGCTCTATGCTGCCAAGCATGTGGGCATCGGTCTCCTGATCGTCTTCGTTGGTGCGGCGGCTCTGCTTTTGCCCATCGGTGGCAGCGACAGCTCGCGGCGCGGCGAAAGCCTCTAGGGCGCGTCTCGACCGATACTACTTCTATCCGGGCGCGCTGGACTCGGCCCGCGTGGCGTCATCCGAAGCGTTCGCGGGCAACCTGCGCGCAACATCGGCAATTCACGCAACAATGCCGCGCGCAACCGCTCATCGTTTCCGATCGTGATGTGACAATTTCAAGGCATTTGACACGCCCTCCTCGCGCTGCATAGCTCGCGCAGGGTGTGTGTGTAGGGGGGCGTTATGGGTCCGGAAACCTTTCTGATTTCTTTGCTTTTGCTCGGCGGCTTGTCTGCTCTTGCTTTCGGCGGCGGTGACGATGACGACAACGACGAGACGGAAGAAGACAGCGGCTCGTTCCGCGCCCTCGGTGATGGCGACGATGTAACTCGCGGCTTCACCCCCGTTGACGATGCCGGGGACGATACCATTCGCGGCCAGGCCGGCGACGACCTACTCGTGGATTTCAGTGGCTCGAACTTTCTTGCGGGTGACACCGGAAACGACTTCATCGTCGGCACGGACGCGGTGCTCGGTGAGCCTGATCGCCTCGCGGGTGGTTTTGGCAACGATTCCATCCTTGGAGATGACGGCGATACCCTGGATGGCGGCGAAGGAGATGACCTCTTCGGCATCCTCTACTCGCAGGAAGGGGCTGAGCCCGTCCTGATCACCGAGCCTGTCGAAGAGCTGTTAATCACTGTCACCGAGTCGCTCAACGGCCCCCTCGACCAATCCTATGACAGCGATGCTGACACGCTCTCGATCTTTGTCGGCGACGCTGAAGTGGCCCGGATCGAGGGCAGCACAAGTATCGATCTCGGCGCGGTCCTCGTCGAGGAAGTCGACGATGACTTCGACATCGAGGAATTCCTCTTCGGCCCGATCATCACGGGCGACGGCGACGATTTCGTCGACAATGAAGGGCTCGGAAACTCGATCTCAACCGGCGAGGGAAGCGACAGCGTGGTCGGTGGTCTTTTCAACGACCGTGTGGACCTCGGGGGCGGCAACGACTTCTACATTTCCGGCGATCCAGAATTCGACGGCGGGGATGATCGGATTTTCGGGCGGCAGGGTGCTGACACGATCGTCGATGCCATCGGCTCGGACTTCATCGATGGCGGGTTTGGCAACGACGAGATCTATGCCGCGGGCGATCCCTTCGCATTCTCCGATATCGACCCGGAGACCGACCGCGAACCGGACACGATCTTCGGCGGCGCTGGCGACGATTTCATCACGGTCGATTTCGGTGACCAGGTCACCACGGGCACGGGCGAGGACGAGGTGTATATCCGCGTCGACACGCTCACCAATCCGGCTGCGGTCGTCTTCATCTCGGATTTCGATCCCGTGGACGATACGCTCGTGGTGGAAGATCTCGTCGCGCCAAGCTCGCCAGGGACCCTGAGCTTCGTCGCCGAAGGCGACGCTACGCTCGTGCAGCTCACCAACGCGGAGGACACGCCGATCACCATCGCGCGGGTCGCGGGGGTGACGCCGGCACAGTTGTCAGCGGCGTCAGTACGGGTCTAGCGCTCGCGGGGCCTTGCGTCCCGCACGCCGCGATCAGGCCGCCTTTGCTTTCAGGAGGTCGCGCGCCTGCGCGACCCATGCGTCTCGAATGACGCGCCCATTGACCCTATCCAGTCGGTCTTCGATCCAGGCCATCTCCGCCTCCGTCCAGGATGCAATCTGATCGAGGTGATACACACCGAGCTCGTTGCAGGCCTCCGCGAGCTTGGGGCCCACTCCGCGGATCCGGGTGAGATCATCGGGCCCTTCGGCGCGCGGGGCGGTCAAGAGATCGGGCTCCGAAGACGTTGCCGTCCGCAACTCGGCCGGCGCCGCGGAGGCCCTCAGCGCGTCGATCTCCGCGCCGAGGGCGCGGATCCGGTCATCCTTGTCACTGTGCATCGCGCGGGACCTGTCCAGGTCCGCGATGAGCGCATTGACCTCCTCCGAGCGTGTCTCACCGGAGGGTTCAGCCGGGCCAAAGATCAACCAGCCCGCCGTGACACCCAGGAGGGAGGCCAGCGCGAGGAGGAACCACATCTCGGCCAAGAGAAATCCCCAGTTCTGAAACATGCTCTTTCCTTTCTATGGCTGCGACCAGGTGAGGGTGACGCGATCCCGCGGCCCCCCTTCGTCGGCTATGGCGTTCTGGGCGAGTTTGCTCGCCGATTGCGTGCTCAGCGCATCCTCCGCAACACCTCTGAGAATGAGCGCAGCGATCAGCGCCTCGGCGCGTGCTTGCGAAAGATCGGCGGTCTCCGCGGATACTTCGCGCCCGGCATAGGGTGCCGCCACGGCGATGCGCAGCTCAGGGAGCGCTGCGTGGCAATGGGCGATTATTCCGGCGAGGGCATTCAGCTCGCGCGCGGCACGCAACGAAAGCCGCGCGGAATCCTCGAGGAATTCGAGCTCCGCCTCGGCAAGCCGCTCCGCGCTCTCTGCATCACATCTCTCGAAAGAGGGTTCGAAGGCCTGAAGCGGGAGCCACGCTCCGCCGCTGAACCGCTCGATGCGGCCGCTGATCGCGTGCGTCCTCTCGGAGTTCGGCATCGGCATCTCGGAGGTCGCAAGGCGTATGGGTACGGCGAACGCGTCTCCCATGCCTTGCAGGAGGAGCTCGGCGTCCACGCCTGGTTCGGGCGTGATTTCGATGCTGTCTAGGCCGTCAGCCCCCACGCGAAGCTCGAGCGTCGTCAAAGCCGGAAGCCAGCGCCGCACGCTGCCAACATCAAAGACGCTCGCATCGCCGACAAAACCTTCGACCGCCTCGCTCACAAGTGTCGGCAGCCCGAGTGCCTCGGCCACGTTGCGCGCAGGGAGCCCCCTCGGGAGCTTACCCGCAAGCGACGCGCCATCCGCAGCGGTGTAGCTGAGCGTGAAAGACGGGGGCGTTCCATCATCGAGCACGGTGATGTCGGCGGCTTCGAGCTCGGCGGCGTCGAGCGCCGCGTCCAACCTGCCCGGTGTCAACGCCGCCCCTCGAAGCACAAGAGACGCCCGCCCTTCCACCTCGGCGGCGTCCATCACTTCGAGCTCCCCACGCTCCAGAAGCGCGAGCGCCGCGAGCCCGCGCACCACCGTGGACCGGAAATCGGACGCGAGTGCAGGGATCTCGGCCACCTCCACCTCCGCGCCGAAGGTTTCGAGACCGAGGTCGTCGGGCTCCGTCCCGAAGGGCAGCTTGCCCGCGACGGAGAGCTCGTTTCCATCGAACACGGCGAGGACCCTGAGCGGCGTCCCGTCATCGGCGAAGACCACGTCGATGACCGGCGCCACGCCGGTGGGAAGCTCGCCCAGCGCCGCGTTGACGGCATCAAGCTCGGACCGGGTCACCGCGCCTTCGATGCGAAGCCGCGCCGGGGCCCCCTCCTCGTCTGCGTCGGCCACGACCAGCCGCCCGTTGCGCAGGGCCGCGAGCGCTCGCAGGCCCGCTTGCGATACACCGAGGAAGGACGGTGCATTCGCATCGACCTCGGAAACGATCATGGCCTCCTCGAACGCATCGAGGCCAAGCGCGGAAGGCTCCGTCCCGAAAGGCATCTTCCCGATGAGCGTGACGGTGTCTCCCGCCTTTTCAGCGGTGAAGCCTAAGGGCAGACCGTCATCCCGAGGGGAAAGCTCAGTGGATGCTTCGAACTCCTCTGGCAGGGCCTCCAGAGCTGCGAGCGCGGCCCGGATGCGGCTGCGCGTGGCTTGGCCGCGCAGCGTGAGACGCGTGCCATCGAGGCTCAGGTTTCCGTCATCGAGAAGCGCGAGTGCTGCAAGGCCGGCCTCGGCCGCCTCATCGAAATTCCGGGGGCCGAGCTCGATGCCCGCGATCGACACCCCGGGCCCGAGATCAAGCACCGTGTCGGCGGGCAGCTTGCCGCGCAGCTCCGTGCCGTCAGCCGTACGCGTGGCCTCGAGCGAAAGCGGACGCCCGTCATCTCGCGGCCTGAGATTGAGGGACACCTCGCCGGCGGCGCCTGCGAGACGCTCGGCGATGGCCTCAGCCTCCCCCGGCACGCGCACCTCTCCCTCGAGGGCCAGACGTGCGGAGACGCCGTCCTTCATGATCAGTGAGCCCGTCTCAAGCTCTGCGAGCGCCGCGATCCCGACGGCCGCAAGCGCGAGGAACGCATCGTCTGTGGCGTCGATCTCGGCGACATCTACGCCCGGGGGCAGAACAGGAAGGCCGAGCCCGGATGCCGTCGCGCCGAAAGGCAGCTTCCCGGACAGCCTCAGGCCATCGCCATCCTTGGAGCCCGAAAGAGCGATCGGGCGGCCGTCGTCGACGAGGCTCAGTTCCATGGAGATGGCAAAGCCACTCGGAAGATCGGCAAGTGCACTCTCCGCGGCCACGAGATCTGCCCGTGTCCCCGCGCCGACGATCGTCACCGCGCGCGCGATGATGCGGAGTTCCCCGGTCTCCAGCGCTGCAAGCGCTGCGATGGCCGCCTGCGCCGCGTCCCGCCAGAGGCCGCTTTCGCTATTGATGCGCGCCGTGAAGAGCGCATCTGCCAAGAGATCGGGGCCCAGGGGCGCAAGGGCACGCCGCGACATCGAGGCCGGCAGCTTGCCTGCCGAGCGTGCGGTCACGCCGCGCTCGTAGGTCACCGTGAGGGTGAAGGGCGTGCCATCGTCTTCGAGGTCTATTGCCACATCCTGCGTGTAATTCTCCGGCACCTTTGCAAGCGCGGCCATCGCGGCGCGATGGTTGCCGGGGCGGGCCGCCAATCCCTGGAGCGCGAGCTCGTTGTCAGAAAGATGAGTCTGCGTCTCCTTGAGCGATCGGGAGGCCTTCAGGCTCGCATTGACGGCCGCGAGCCATCCATCCGGTGCGCCGGACGCGAGCAACAGCGCGTCCGCCGCGTCGCCGAGCACGGGCTCCAGCCGCCGCCGCGCCTGCTCCGTCGGTACATGACCGGACACGCTCACAACCCTGCCGCCCGCATGGACCGACCTGAATTCGAATGGCGAAGCCACCGGCAGGAGTGTCGTGTCATCTTGGATCGCGCGGTATCCCTGTGTTGCCTCGAGGCTCTCCAGAAGCGCCTCGCGTTCGGCCTGGCTATCCACAAGTCCGGAAAGGATCACATCCCGGCCCGATGCGTGCACGCTGGCACCGTGAATGGACGGCATGAGGACGGCTTTCGCCGAGGCATCAATTGCTGCCTCGAGGCGCGGACCAGCACTATTGCTGGCCCACCAGCCCAATCCGGCAATGCCGGCCAGAAGCACTACGCCCCCCAAGGCCTTGCGCACGCGTGTAACCCTCAACATCAATAAAGCAGCGTGAGTATCTTCGCTGCACTGACATCAGTGTAGCAAGTCTCGGGCCATGGCGGCCCGGCGACTGTGGCTTTCGCGCACCTTTGGGTTTTTTCAGACGGCCGCCTTGAGGCTCTCGTCGAGATAGATCTCGCGCAACCGGCGCGCGATCCGGCCTGGCTTCCCTTCACCCACGGGTGCACCGTCGATCTCGACGACGGGCATGACGAAGGTGGAGGCCGAGGTGACGAAGGCCTCGTCCGCGCCCTGCGCCTCTTCGATGGTGAAGGCGCGTTCCTCGACGGTCATCTGCGCCTCGCGCGCAAACCTGAGCACCGCTGCACGCGTGATCCCGTGCAGGATGTCGTTGGAAAGGTGGCGCGTGATGATCTTGTTGCCCTTGACGATGTAGGCGTTGTTGGACGTGCCTTCCGTGACAGCGCCCTCCTGCACCATCCAGGCGTCATCTGCGCCGGCGGCCTTGGCCATCATCTTGCCCATGGAGGGATAGAGGAGCTGCACCGTCTTGATATCGCGACGGCCCCAGCGCTGATCCTCGATGGAGATGACGCGGATGCCGGTCTCGGCGGCCGGTGCCTTGGCCAGCCCGGGCTTGGCCTGCGTGAAGAGGACCACGGTTTGCGGCGTGTCCGCCGGGGGATAGGCAAAGTCGCGATCCGCGGCGCCCCGGGTAACCTGCAGATAGACGAGGCCTTCATCGATCTCGTTCCGGCTTACGAGCTCTCGGTGCACGTCGAGCAGTTTCTCCGAATCCATCGGCATGTCCATGCCGAGCTCTGCAAGGGATCGCGCGAGACGCAGGGCATGCCCTTCGAAATCGATGAGCTTTCCCCCGAGCACGGAGGTCACTTCGTAGACGCCGTCCGCAAAGAGGAACCCGCGATCGAAGACCGATACCGTTGCCTCCTCTTCCGGCAAGAAGGCTCCGTTGACATAGACCGTGCGAGACATGGGCATCCCCCTCATTCACTCCACGGCGTGGTGCGGTATTTCCCAGCGGGCCTCAAGCCTCCATGGCGTCGCGGCGGCGGCTCAAGGCGACAAAATCCTTTCGAAGGATTTTCTCAAGGGTTTTCGAAAACCCTTTCTGTCCCGGGGCCGCCCAAAGCGCGGGGAGGCTACCCCCACAGCGCAGGAGCAGGCGGATGCACGCCCTCATGATCGTAGAGAAGCGCCGCCTTTCGATCCGACGCGAGGAGCAGCGGACCATCGAGGTCCACGGTGGCGGCCTCCTGTGCCAAGAGCACCGCTGGCGCCATCGCCAGCGACGACCCGACCATGCAGCCGACCATCACGTCGAAACCAGCGCGCCGCGCCGCGGATCGCAAGGCAAGCGCTTCCGTGAGGCCCCCGGTCTTGTCGAGCTTGATGTTGACCATGTCATAGCGCCCCTCGAGCGCCGCGAGGGACGCACGATCATGGCAGCTCTCATCCGCGCAGACCGGGAGCGGTCGCGCCATGCCTGCCAGGGCCTCATCCTCGCCGGCTGGGAGTGGCTGCTCCACGAGCCTCACCCCGAGCCGGACCATGTGCGGCGCGAGCTCGGCGTAGAGTTCCGCGCTCCACCCTTCGTTGGCGTCGACGATGATAGCCGCCTCCGGTGCGCCGCGCCGCACCGCTTCAAGGCGCGGCATGTCATCTTCGGTGCCGAGCTTGATCTTGAGCAAGGGGCGGTGCGCCGCCTTCTGGGCCGCGGCCTCCATCTCTTCCGCGTCGCCGAGCGACAGCGTGAAAGCGGTTTGGACCGGGCGGGGCGGCGCGAGGCCCGCGAGATCCCATGCGCGCGCGTGAGCCATCTTCGCCTCGAGGTCCCAAAGCGCGCAATCAACGGCGTTGCGCGCGGCCCCGGGGGCCATTTCCTCCTGGAGCGTTGCTCGCGTGATGTCCCTTGGCAATGCAGCGATCTGCTCGGCCACGCTATTCAGCGTTTCGCCATAGCGCGCGTAAGGCACGCTTTCGCCCCGGCCTGTATTGCCCTCGCGCGTGATCCTCACGGTGATCACGTCCGCTGCAGTCTTCGAGCCACGGGAGATCGTGAAGACCTCTGCGAGCGGGAAACTCTCCCTCAAGATTTCAATCATTCGAACGATCCCGGGAAGATCCCTCCGAGCGGCGCGCGGCGGTCAAATCGCTTCCAGAGCATCGACGAGACGCCCGCTCCCGTGGCGGAACGGGTCCACGGTGGGCAATCCCATGCGCGCTTCGACGTCCCGGCAGTAGGTCGATGCCTCATCGTCGCCCATATGCTGCGTGTTGATGGAGATCCCGATGACCTCGCAGCCCGGATTTGCCACCCGGGCGAGGGGCAGCGCCGTGTCTCGCAAGGCCTCGAGGCTCGGCACTCCGTATCCCGGCAGGCCGCGCATATGGGCCCGCGTGGGCTCGTGGCAAAGCACGAGCGCGTCGGGCTGCCCTCCATGGATCAGCGCCATCGTCACCCCGGAATAGGACACGTGGAAAAGCGATCCCTGCCCCTCGATGAGATCCCAGTGGTCTGGTGCGCTGTCGGGGGTCAGCCACTCGATGGCGCCCGCCATGAAGTCCGCGATCACCGCATCAAGCGGCACGCCGCGCCCGGTGATCAGGATGCCGGTCTGGCCCGTGGGCGCGAAAGTGCTTTTGAGCCCGCGCGCGCGCATCTCTCGGTCCACGGCGAGGCCGGTATACATTTTGCCCACCGAGCAATCGGTGCCCACTGCGAGCATACGTTTGCCCCGGCGCTTCTCCCCGTTGGCAATGGGATAGGCGACGGATGGGATCCGCACGTCATGAAGCTGTCGCCCCGCCTTGGCCGCCGCGGCCACGAGATCGCCCTCGTCGCGCAGAAGATTGTGGAGGCCGGATGCCACGTCATAGCCCAGCGTGATGGCCCGTAGGATGACGCCCTTCCATGCTTCGGAGATGACGCCGCCCCTGTTGGCCACTCCGATCACAAGAGTCCGCGCGCCGGCCTCATACGCCTCCTCGAGGGTCACGTCGCGGAGCCCGACATCGGCTTTGCACCCGGCCATGCGAAGCTGCCCCACGCAGTGTTCTTGACGCCAATCCTTGATGCCCTGGGCGACCTTTGCCGCGAGCTGATCGGGCGCATCACCGAGGAAGAGTAGATATGGCGTGGGAATCATCGCGGGCTCCAGTCTTGCACGGAGCTTATGACGGGCCTCCGAGAAACGCGCGCCTTTTCCGACACTTCACAGCCATGATCCGGAACATGCAAAGCGTGATCGATTCCGTGAACGAGGAATTGGCGGGCAATTCCCCTGCTCGCGGCTGGCCTTGATCGCGGACGCTGCAATGCAGAATGTGCCTTGCAAGACTGTCCGCAAGATCATATCGCGCAGAGCAAGATCTACGACACGATATTGCGAGGCCGCCCATGTCTTTCCGCCTGCAACCCGCCCCCCCGGCGCAACCAAACCGCTGCCAGCTCTTCGGCCCCGGCTCGAGGCCCGCCATTTTCGAGAAGATGGCAGGGAGCGCGGCGGACGTCATCAACCTGGACCTGGAAGACAGCGTCGCCCCCGATGACAAGGGAACCGCCCGCTCGAACGTCATCGCCGCCATCGGCGACATCGACTGGGGAAAAAAGACGCTCAGCGTGCGCATCAACAGCCTCGACTCGCCCTTCTGGTATCGCGACGTGGTGGACCTGCTCGAACAGGCCTCCGAGCGGCTGGACCGCATCATGATCCCGAAAGTGGGCAACGGCGCAGATCTCTACGCCGTCGATGCGCTCGTGAGCGCGGTCGAAGCCGCCAAGGGGCGCGGAAAACGGCTCGCCTTCGAGGTCATCATCGAAAGCGCCGCGGGCATCGCGCATGTCGAAGAGATCGCCGCAGCCTCCCCTCGCCTCGAGGCCATGAGCCTCGGCGCGGCCGATTTCGCGGCATCCATGGGCATGGCCACGACAGGCATCGGCGGCACGCAGGAAAACTACTACATGCTCCACGACGGCCAAAAGCACTGGTCCGACCCATGGCATTGGGCACAGGCCGCCATCGTCGCCGCCTGCCGGACCCATGGCGTGCTCCCGGTCGATGGGCCCTTCGGAGATTTTTCCGACGAAGACGGCTTCCGCGCGCAGGCGCTGCGCTCGGCGACGCTCGGGATGGTGGGCAAGTGGGCCATTCACCCCAAGCAGGTGGCGCTCGCCAACGAGGTCTTCACCCCGTCCGAGGCCGCCATCACGGAAGCCAAAGAAATCCTCGCCGCCATGGAGGACGCCAAGGCCTCCGGCGCGGGCGCGACGGTCTACAAGGGGCGTCTCGTCGATATCGCCTCGATCAAACAGGCCGAGGTCATCGTGAAACAAGCCGAGCTCATTAGCAGCTAGATGCGGGAAAGCAAAGCGCGCTGGGGGGACCCGCCCTTTTTGGCGGCGGGGGTGGGCGGGTGGGCCGCTGTCAAAAAGGGCGGCCCAAATCTTGCCCGTGGCGCGGCTCTGCCATAAGCGCCCCTGATGGATCATTTTCTCTATAGAGATGGCGCCCTCTTCGCCGAGGAGGTGCCCATAGCCGACATCGCCGCCGAGGTCGGGACGCCGTTTTACGTCTATTCAAGCGCCACGCTCCTGAGGCACTACCACCTCTTCAATGACGCGCTGAGCTGGTCGACGCCCGGGCATCTTGTCTGCTTTGCCATGAAAAGCGCGTCAAACCAGGCGATCCTCAAGCTTCTTGGCGATGCCGGGGCCGGCATGGATGTGGTCTCGGGCGGCGAGTACGCGCGCGCCCGCGCCGCTGGCATTCCGGGGGATCGGATCGTGTTCTCCGGCGTGGGCAAGACACGGGACGAGATGCACCTGGCGCTGGAGGGCGGCGTCCGGCAATTCAACGTGGAGAGCGAGCCCGAACTCACCGCGCTCTCGGAAGTGGCTGAAAGCCTTGGGCAGACCGCGCCGATCACCATTCGGGTGAATCCGGACGTGGACGCCAAGACCAACGACAAGATCGCCACTGGCCGCAAGGAGGACAAGTTCGGCATCCCCATCGCGCGGGCCCGCGAGGTCTATGCGGCGGCCGCCAAGCTCCCCGGCATCAAGGTGATCGGGATCGACGTGCATATCGGCTCCCAGCTCACCGAGCTAGCGCCATTTCGCACCGCCTACAGGAAGGTGGCCGACCTCACCGAGACACTGCGCGCCGATGGCCACGAGATCACGCGCCTCGATCTGGGCGGTGGTCTCGGCATTCCCTATGCTCGGGACAACGACGCGCCGCCCGTGCCGCTCGAATATGGAAAGCTGATCCAAGAGGAAGTAGGCCATCTCGGGTGCGAGATCGAGATCGAGCCCGGCCGGCTCATTTCCGGCAATGCAGGCATCCTGGTGGCCGGAGTGATCTACGTGAAAGAGGGCGAGGACCGGCAGTTTCTCATCCTCGATGCGGCCATGAACGATCTGATCCGTCCAGCCATGTACGGCGCCTACCACGACATAGTGCCCGTCACGGAGCCCGCCCCCGGGATCGAGCCCGCGACCTATGACATCGTCGGGCCGGTCTGCGAATCCGGGGATACGTTTGCAAAGGCCCGCGCCATGCCGCGCGTGGCGCCCGGCGCGCTCGTGGCGTTCCGGTCCGCCGGCGCCTACGGGGCGGTCATGTCCAGTGAGTACAACACCCGCCCGCTCATTCCGGAGGTGCTCGTCCGCGGGGATCAATTCGCGGTTATTCGCCCGCGTCCCACCTTTGACGACATCATCAATCGCGATACCATTCCCTCTTGGCTATGATGCCGTTGCTCCGCACCGGAGCGGAGAGCCCGCGATGAACGAGCCCACCGATCTGCCACACCGCGCACGCCGAGCGATCGGCTGGACCCGCATTGGCATGGTGGCGGAACGTGTGACCCAGTGCTTCTGGCCGCTCTGGTCCATACTCTTCGTCGCGTTGGGTGCGCTCATGCTGGGCTTCCCGTGGGATTGGGCGGTCGAGGTGGCATGGGCCGTCATCGCCGTGGCTGCTCTCGCGATCCTCGCATCGGTCTTCTTGGGTCTCCGGCGGTTTCGCTGGCCCGGGCGATTGGAGGCGGAAAGGCGCCTCGACGCTTCCCTCCCGGGCAGGCCCATCAGCACGCTCAAGGATGTGCTGGCCATCGGGGGCGGCGACGATGCCGCCGAAGGCGTCTGGGCTGCCCACCGTCAACGGATGACAGACCGCGCCGCGCGAGCGACGGCCGTGAAGCCCGGTCTGGAAGTGTCGAACAGGGATCCCTACGCCTTGCGCTACGTGGCGGTCCTCATCCTCGTCGTCGGTCTTCTTTTCGGGTCGATCCTGCGGCTGGGTGACGTGGGAGACCTCGCACCGGGCGCGGCCCAGGCATCTCTCGGCCCCTCCTGGGAGGGGTGGGTGGAGCCGCCGCGCTATACAGGGCTCCCGACGATCTATCTGCCCGACGTGACCGACCCGGCCCTCGAAGTCCCCGAGGGCGCCAACGTCACCCTGCGCCTTTACGGCGAGGTCGGCGCGCTCGGCGTCGAAGAGACCGTCTCTGCCCGCCCGATCGACACCGAAACCGACACTGGCGGGACAGACCTCGGCACGGATCCTGTCCAGAGCTTCGACATCGATCAGGAAGGCACACTGAGCGTGACCGGCGATGGCGGCCGCAGCTGGACCGTCGCGATCCGCGCCGATCGCGCCCCAACGGTGGATTTCGCAGAGGGGCTGTCCGACCGGGACGCGTCCGAGCGCCGGGCGGTGTTCGAACAGGGCTTCCAAGCCCGGGATGATTACGCCGTCGTCGCGGGCTCGGCCTTCTTCGAGTTGCGCCTCGACGCCGTGGACCGGCGACACGGCCTCAGCATCGCACCCGAGCCACGGGACATGCTCATTCTCCAGCTGCCCATGACGATCGCGGGCGACCGCTCCGCCTTCTCGGAGGTTTTGACCGAAGACCTTTCACTTCACCCGTGGGCGAACCTGCCGGTCTCCCTGAACCTCGAGGTCATCGACGAGCTCGAACAAGTGGGCCGCTCCGACAGCCGACGCATGATCCTGCCCGGCCGTCGGTTCTTCGATCCCATGGCCAAGGCCGTCATCGAACAGCGTCGCGATCTCCTGTGGAACCGCGACAACGCCGCCCGCATCGCGCAGATCCTCCGAACGCTGACCTATGACGCAGACGATCTCTTCCGGCAGGAGACGACGCGGCTGCGCCTCGAGGCGGTCATGCGCCGGATCGAAACGCTCTCCGAGTACGACATTACCGACGAACAGCAGGCCGAGATCGCCCAAGTGCTCTGGGATCTCGCCATCCAGCTCGAGGAGGGAGACCTAAACGACGCGCGCGAGCGGCTTGAACGCGCGCAGGAGCGGCTGCAGGAGGCGATCGAGAACGGCGCGAGCGACGAGGAAATCGCGGAACTCATGCAAGAGCTGCGCGAGGCCATGCAGGATTTCATGCAGCAGCTCGCAGAGAGCCAGCCCGAGGGGCAGCAAAGCCAGCCGCAGAACCCCGAGAACATGCAGGAGATGACCCAGCAGGACCTGCAGGACATGCTCGACGAGATCCAGCGCCTGATGGAAGAAGGCCGCATGGCCGAGGCCGACGAGCTGCTCCAGCAACTGCAACAGATGATGGAGAACATGCAGGTCACCCAGGGCCAGCAGGGCGAAGGCCAGCAATCCGAGGGCCAACAGGCCATGGAAGGCATGGCCGACATGCTGCGCGAGCAGCAGGGGCTCTCCGATGAAGCCTTCCGCGACCTCCAGGAACAGTTCAATCAGGACGGTCAGCAAGGCCAGCAGCAGGGGCAACAACAGGGTCAGCAGCAGGGCCAACAGCAGGGCCAGCAACAAGGCCAGCAGCCTGGGCAGCAACCCGGACAGCAGCAGGGCCAACAGCCCGGTGGTCAGCAAGGGCAGCAGCAGCAGGGCCAAGGCCAGGCGCAGAACCAGCAAGGTCAAGGCGGACAAGGCCAGGAGCCGGGTGATCTGCGCCAGGGACTCGCGGATCGCCAGCAGGCCCTCCGCCAGGAACTCGACCGTCAACGGGGGAGCCTGCCCGGCGCAGGCACGCCCGAAGGCGACGCGACGCGTGAAGCCCTCGATCGGGCGGGACGGGCGATGGACGACGCCGAAGATGCGCTGCGCCGCGATGACCTTGCCGAGGCCATCGATGATCAGGCCGAGGCCATGGATGCCCTCCGCGACGGGATGCAGAACCTTGCCGAACAGATGCAGCAGCAACAGGGCGAACAGCAGCCGGGGCAAGGCCAGCAGAACCAGCAGGCCGGCAATGCCAACCCCCAGCAGCGCGATCCGCTCGGCCGGGAACCGGGCCAGCGCGGTGAGCTTGGCTCCGACGAACAGTTGCTTGGTGAATTGAACGAGAACCGCCGCGCCGAGGAGCTTCTCGATGAACTGCGGCGCCGGTCGTCAGAAGCCGAGCGCCCAGAAACGGAACTGGATTACCTCCGCCGGCTTCTCGACCGTTTCTAGCAGTGAAGCCCTAGGTCTCGATCCGCTCGGCGAGGCGCGCCACGGAGTCCTGCAGCCAAAGCCTCCAGCCCGTAAGCACGTCCACGTAGCCCGCCAGCACGCCCTCGAGCGCAGGCACCTGCGCGGCGACCATGTCGGCATAGGAGTAAAGACCCGCCATCAGGGCCAAGAGAATGCAAGCCAACCCGAAGCCCACCCGGAAACCGCGGCGATGCCGCTGCGCTTGCACGGCCTCGTCGAGCGGAGGCGCGTCCGTTTCCTTGCGCTCGGACGTTGCGCGGAGCGTGGAATTGATCTCGTCGATATCCGGGAGAAGATCCCTGCGGGATCCCGCCACGGCGGCGGCGACCGCTTCCTTGTCGATCGTCGCGGGCGGCGTGGATGGCGGCGTGGCGAGCGGCAGGTCGTCTTGGTATTCGAGCGCCTCTTCTTCCGCGCGGGCCTTGGCCTCGAACTCGGCCTCCTCGCGGAGCACATCGGCGACGGTGCTTTCAAGCGGGCGCCGGCGCGGGGCGGTCACCGGCGCGTCGGTCCCTGCCTCTTCGGCATCTTCATCCACCGCGGCATCCGCGCGATCCGGAAGGTCGTCGGAGGCCTCCGCACGCTCCGGCTCGGCCATCGTGGCCGGGCTCGGCTCCGGCGATGGTACGGGCACCGTGGGAGGCTCCGGTGCGGGCTCGACCTCTGGTTCATGCGACGCGAAATTGGGATTGAAAAACCATGCGTTGCCGCAATTCGAGCACTGCACTTCGCGGCCTTCGGCCGGGATTACGCTATCGGGTACCTCGTAGGTCGCGTCGCAATTCGGGCATATCAGCCGCATGCGCTCCCACCTTTGCCTTGCTCAAATATCTGCCTGAAGCCGTTCTCTCGGCCCTTTTGACACGTTGTCCTACGGAAGATGCTGAAAAACAAGCTTTCCCTCACCAGAGCCCGTGCTGCGATTGCAACCGTGGCTCCCATGCGGCAGTGTCGCGCCGAGCAAGGCGGGTACAGGGCGCGTGATCGAACTAGACAAGGTGGCCTATTCCTATGGCGGCGGGGAGCTCCTGTCCGACATCTCATTGGCGTTAAGACCGGGCTCTTTCCATTTTCTCACCGGTCCATCGGGCGCAGGCAAGACAACCTTCCTGCGCCTCATCTTCGGCGATCTACTTGCCACGTCGGGGCAGGTGCGCATCGCGGGCAAGGACACGCGGACCATGTCCCGCGACGAGATCGCGCTGGTGCGGCGGCGGATCGGCGTGGTCCCCCAGAATGCGGTCTTCCTCGATCATCTGCGCGTGGCCGAGAACGTGGCGCTGCCCCTCGTGGTGTCGGGGCGTGACGCCAGCGAAGCCGAGACCGATCTGACCGAACTCCTGAACTGGGTCGGGCTGTCCTCACATCGTGAAGCGCGGCCGCCGGAGCTTTCCGGAGGCGAAAGGCAACGTGTGGCGCTGGCGCGCGCGGTCATCACGTCGCCCGATATGATCCTCGCAGACGAGCCCACGGGCAATGTCGACTGGGACATGAGCCAGAAGATCCTGCGCCTCCTCGTCGAGCTCAACCGCATGGGAAAGACGGTCATGATCGCGACCCATGACATGGCCCTCATCCGGGCCGCCAAGAGCCAGGTGCAGTCACGCGTGCTCCGCATCGTGGATCGCCGGCTCCAGTTGGCGGGGGCCGACCTGTGAAGCTTTCCATGGTTTTTGCGCTGCTCGTGGGAGATCCCGAGGCTGACCGCGTCGTGCCGCCTTCGGGCTTCACAGCACAGCTCACCTCGTTTTCCGCCGCGGCCATGGCTTTTCTTGCGTGTTTTGCCCTGGGTCTCTCCGTGTCTACGGGGCGCCTGGCGGACCGCTGGTCAAGCGAGCTCGCGCAATCCCTCACGGTGCGCATTTCGGCCCCCGCAGCGCAGCTCGATGTGCAAACGGACGCGGCACTCAACGTGCTTGCCACGACCCCGGGCATTGCAGAGGCGCGGGCGCTGAGCGCAGAGGAACAGCGCACGCTCCTGTCGCCCTGGTTCGGGTCGGAGCTTCCCATCGAAGAGCTTCCCGTGCCGCAGCTCATAGATGTCCGGGAAGCAGCCGGCGCGGAGCTCGATGTCAGCGGGCTTCGCCTCAGGCTTCAGGCCGAGGCACCGGGCGCCGTGGTGGATGACCATGCCCGCTTCCGCCGTCCGCTGGTGGACGCGGCAAACCGGATCCGGGCCCTAGGATGGCTCTCGCTCATCCTGATCGCCGGCACCATGGCGGCCATGGTGACCCTCGCCGCCAACGCGGCGCTTGCCGCCAATCGCCCTGTCATCGAGGTGCTCCGGCAGGTGGGGGCGAGGGACAGCTACATCGCGAAGGCCTTTGTGCGCAGGTTCACGCTTCGCGCGCTGACAGGGGCGGCCGCGGGCGCAACCATCGGCATGATCGGGATCGCGCTTTTGCCGGATACCGGCGATCAGGGCGGGCTGCTTACCGATCTCGGATTCCGTGGCTTCGGTTGGCTGCTGCCAGCCACCATTCCCTTTCTCGCGGCGGCCGTGGCGTTCGCGGCCACGCGCTTTGCGGCGCTCAGAACACTCAGGACGATGGCATGACCGGCGGATTGATCCACTGGCTTCGCGGCTTTCTATTCACGCTCAATATCTATCCTATGATGCTGGTGATGGGGATCGTCTTCCTCCCCTACGCGCTGCTCACGCCCAAGGGCGCAGTGTTGGCCTGCCGGACCTACGCCCGATACGTGATGTTCTCCGCGCGCTGGATGCTGGGCATCACCACCGAGATCCGCGGCACACCTCCCACCGAGGAAGTCCTGATCGCCTCGAAGCACCAGAGCTTTCTCGACATCATCATGATCTTCAACGCCGTCCCGCAGCCGAAGTTCATCATGAAGCGCGAGCTGCTCTACACGCCTGTCATCGGGCAATACGCCTATCGCCTGGGCTGCGTGCCCGTGCGTCGCGGGCGACGGGCGGAAGCGATCAAGCAGATGGTGCAGGACGTGAAGGCGGGCCGCTCCACTCCGGGGCAATTGTGTATTTACCCCCAGGGCACGCGCATCCGTCCGGGGGTCGTGGCCCCCTACAAGATCGGCACCTACGCGCTCTACCGCGAGCTGGAACAGCCCTGCGTTCTCGCCGCCACTAATGCGGGGCTCTTCTGGCCGCGCTCCGGTATGGCGAAGTCGCCGGGCCATGCCGTGGTGGAGTTCCTCGATCCGATACCGCCCCACGTGCCGCAGGAAGTGTTCATGGCGGATATGGAGACCCGCATCGAAGCGGCCTCGAACGCGCTCATGGAGGAGGCTGGGTTCAAGCGATGACGGACATCACCACCATCGCACAGCTCGAGGCGATCTACGGCGCGCCCAATCCCAATTCACTGGCCAAGGTGGCCCAGGAGATCACTCCGGAATACGCCGCCTGGATCGAAGCCTCGCGCTTCGCCGTCCTGTCGACCGTGGGGCCCGAGGGCACCGATGGCAGCCCGCGCGGCGATGACGGGCCGGTCGTCGCGATCGCGGACCCCAAGACGCTTCTCATGCCCGACTGGCACGGCAACAACCGCGCCGACAGCCTGCGCAACATCGTGGAAGACGGCCGCGTGTCGCTCATGTTCATGGTGCCGGGCAAGACGAACGTCATCCGGGTCAAAGGAACGGCCGTGCTGAGCCAGGATCCGGAGCTGATGGCCCGCTTTCAGGTCAAGAACCGCGCGCCCCGGCTGGTCATCCGCATCGCGGTCGGCGAGGTCTACAGCCAATGCGCCCGCGCCCTCCTCCGCTCCGATCTCTGGACGCGAGACGATGCGGCGCTTCCGCTGCCGTCCATGGGCGACATCCTGCGCGCGCAAACCTCCGGCAAGGTGGACGGGAAAGCCTACGATGCGGAGTGGGAAGCCCGCGCCGCCAAGACGATGTGGACGAGCGGGGCCTAGGCCGCGAGACCGGTGGAGCCGATGGCGAGGTATTTCTTCCGGCGGTTCGTGACGAGATCGTCAGGGCTCTGGGGTTCGAGCTCGCCGAGGAGCTTGGAGACTGCAGCGCCGACATCCTTGATCGCCGTGGGCCGGTCCCTGTGCGCGCCCCCGAGGGGCTCCGGGATGATTTGATCGCACACCCCGAGCTCACGCAGGTCCTGCGCCGTCAGGCGGAGCGCCTCTGCGGCTTCCCGCATCTTCTCGGCATCTTTCCAGAGGATGGACGCGCAGCCTTCGGGAGAGATGACCGAGTAGATCGAGTGCTCGAGCATGGCAACACGATTGGCCGTGGCAAAGGCCACGGCGCCGCCAGAGCCCCCTTCGCCGATGATCACGGACACGAGCGGCACTCGGAGCTGGAGGCACTTCTCCGTCGCCCGAGCGATGGCCTCTGATTGTCCACGCTCCTCGGCACCCTTCCCGGGATAGGCCCCTGGCGTGTCCACCAGCGTGATGACCGGCAGGCCAAACCGGTTGGCCATCTCCATCAAGCGGATCGCCTTGCGGTAGCCTTCAGGCCGCGCCATCCCGAAGTTCCGCGCGATGCGGCTCTTCGTGTCGTTGCCCTTCTCATGTCCGATGACCATCACGGGCCGATCCTCGAACCGCGCGAGGCCGCCCATGACAGCGTGATCGTCCGCGAAATTCCTGTCGCCCGCGAGCGGCGTGTACTCGGTAAAGAGCGCGTCGATGTAATCCTTGCAGTGAGGACGCTCGGCATGACGCGCGACCTGGCACTTTCGCCAGGGTGTCAGGCTCTTGTAGAGATCCTGAAGCATCTGCCGCGCCTTCGCGTCAAGCGCGGCGGCCTCCTTCTCGACATCCATCTCGGCGTTGTCGCGCCCGAGCGCGCGCAGTTCGTTGGCCTTGCCTTCGATCTCTGCGAGGGGCTTTTCGAAATCGAGGTAGTTCGTCATGGAGGCTCCCGTCCTTGCGCCGCCTCGTATGGCGCTGCGTGCGGCGCGATGCAACTCCGCAAGATTTGCAAAACCGGCCCATGCAACACAAGCTCTGGACCGATGGAGGGCCAAGCATGCCTGCCAGTTACGAAGATCGCCTGCGCCGGGTGATCGACTACATCTACGACCATGCCGGAGAGGACCTGTCGCTCGACACCCTCGCCGACGTGGCCGCGATGAGCCGGTTTCACTGGCACCGCGTCTTCCGCGCCATGACCGGCGAAACCTGCGCACAGGCCGTGCGCCGCGTGCGGCTGCAGCGGGCCGGCTTTCTCCTCACGCAGGGCATGCCAATCGACGAGGTCGCGCGAAGCTGTGGCCTTGGTGGGCGGGCGGCCTTCACCCGCGTCTTCACGGAGGCCTACGGCATCCCTCCCGGTCAGTTCAGAGGCCAGAGCGCGGAGCGCGCTCTCCTCGTCATGCGACAGTCAAAGGAGTTCAGCATGTTCAACGTGACCTTGGAAAACACCCCCGCCCTCCGCATCGCGGCCCAGCCGCACAAGGGCGACTACACAAACATTGCGCGGGCTTTCGAGCAGTTCGGCGCGGTCATGACCGCACGGGGGCTTTGGCCGCATACCCGCGGAATGCTCGGCGCGTACTACGATGACCCGATGGAGACCCCGAAAGAAGAGCTGCGCAGCCTGGCCGGTGCCGTGGTGGACGATGCCATGGAGGTCCCGAGCGGGCTGACGGAGATCCGTATCCCCGCCGGGCCCATCGCGACGCTGCATTTCAAGGGCCCCTATGGCGGGCTGCCTCAGGCCTATGATTTCCTTTACGGGAAGTGGCTCCCGGAGAACGGAAAGGAGCCCAACAACGACGTCGTCTCGTTCGAGCGCTACCTGAACAGCCCCATGGACACCGCCCCGGACGAGCTGCTGACCGACATCTGCGTGCCGTTGAAATAGCGCAACGATCTGGGCGCCGCGTGATCAGTCCCGGCGCATGCGCAGGAAAATGTAGAGCGGCAGACCGCAGCTGACGCCGATGCCGAACGTGGCGGGGATGGCGACGAGTGAGAGCCAGTCCCGCCGCGTCACGGCCTCGAAGATCACCCATACGGTCAACGCGACGGCGGCGACGGTGAGATCCCAGACAAGGCCCGAGGTGGCATCGTTCACATGCCACGCATCAACCATGGCCATGAGAGACCAGCTGTTCTCCTGAAACCAGGAAATGAAATAGCTCATCGGGTGGATCGTGCCCCAGATAGCCAGGGCGAGAAAAACCCAGCGCATCAGAAGCCCACGGCAATGGTCACGGGCCCGGCGGTCGCACCAACGGCCCCATGCGTCGAGACGCCGCCAGACCCGATGCTGACCCCGGCATTTCCGAAGGGCGATACAGGCTCACCATCTGCGCCGCACGAGGCGACAGCGACAAGAGCCAGCACTGTAATGATGCGCATCATGTTTCCTGTTCCAAGCGATTCTTCCAAAGGTCGATCTGCGCGCGCACCTGCTCGGGCGCTGTCCCGCCGTAGGACATCCGCGAGGCCACGGACGCCTCGACCGTAAGAACAGTATAGACGTCCTCCGTGATCGCGCCATGGACCTCCTGCATTTGTGCGAGGCTGAGCTCGGGCAGGTCGATGCCCGCCGCCTCCGCCTTCGCCACGAGCGACCCGGTGACGTGATGCGCCTCCCGGAAGGGCATACCGAGGACGCGCACGAGCCAATCGGCGAGGTCGGTGGCGGTGGAGAACCCGCTCGCCGCTGCCGCGCGCAGGTTCTCCTTCTGCGGAGCCATGTCGCGCACCATCCCCTCCATCGCCGCCAGCGCGAGCATGAGGTTGTCGGCCGCGTCAAAAACCTGTTCCTTGTCCTCTTGCATGTCCTTTGAATAGGTCAGTGCGAGGCCCTTCATCACCGTCATGAGCGCCACGTTTGCCCCGAAGATGCGTCCGATCTTGGCACGGATGAGCTCGGCTGCGTCCGGGTTCTTCTTCTGCGGCATGATCGAGGAACCGGTGGAAAAGCGATCCGACAGCTGCACGAAGCGAAACTGCGCGGAGGACCAGATGACGAGCTCCTCGGCGAGCCGCGACAGATGCATGGCGCAAATGCTGGCGGTCGACAGGAATTCCAGCGCAAAGTCCCTGTCGGCCACGGAATCGAGGGAATTCGCCGTGGGCCGGTCAAACGCGAGGGTCCGCGCTGTCATCTCCCTGTCGATGGGGAAGGACGTCCCCGCGAGCGCCGCCGCGCCCAGTGGGCATTCGTTCATGCGCGCCCGCGCGTCCCGGCACCGAGAGAGATCGCGCGAGAGCATCTCCACATAGGCCAGCATGTGATGGCCCCAGGTGACGGGCTGGGCTGTCTGGAGATGCGTGAAGCCGGGCATCACCCAATCCGCGCCCGCCTCGGCCTGTGCCACGAGGGCGCGTATCAGCGCCAGAAGCCCTGCATCGAGTGCATCGCATTGGTCGCGCACCCACATCCTGAAATCGAGCGCGACCTGATCATTGCGAGAGCGCGCCGTGTGGAGCCGCCCGGCTGGCGCCCCGATGAGCTCTGTCAGGCGTGCCTCCACATTCATATGAATATCTTCCAGAGCCGCGGAGAACTCGAATTCGCCCGTTTCAATCTCTGACAAGACTGTGAGAAGCCCTGTCCCGATCGCCTCTGCGTCTTTAGGTTCCACGATGCCTGTCGCCGCCAACATGGCCGCGTGGGCCCGTGAGCCTGCGATGTCCTGCGCGGCGAGCCGCTGATCGAACCCGATCGAGGCATTAATCGCCTCCATGATCGCATCGGGTCCGGCGGCGAAACGCCCGCCCCACATCTTGTTTGCGGTGTCGGTCATTTTGGAGAGGCTTTCATGCGTCTGATCACTGCCGCCCTGCTCTATCTCGCCGCTGCGCTCAGCGCAAACGCCGGCGATTTGAACGCGATAGCCGACATGCGCGAGGGCGATATGCGCAAGCTCGTCTTCCACGAAGAGCCGCAGGAAACGTCCACGTCGGCCTTTTATTTGCCCGACGAGACGGAGCATTTCCTCAGCGCCTACGAGGGCAAATACGTGCTCGTGAACTTCTGGGCCACGTGGTGTGCGCCGTGCCGCAAGGAAATGCCCATGCTGTCGGAATTGCAGGCCGAATTCGGGGGTGATGCATTCGACGTCGTGACGATCGCCACGGGCCGAAATCCGGTGGAGGGCATGCGACAGTTCTTTGATGAAATCGAGGTCCACAATCTCCCGATGTATCGCGACCCGCGTCAGGCCGTCGCGCGTGACATGGCCGTTCTTGGGCTTCCCATTACCGTGATCATTAATCCGGAGGGCGAGGAAATCGCGCGTTTGCGAGGCGATGCGGACTGGGCGTCAGACAATGCGAAAGCGATTATTGACGCCCTCCTACAACCTACAGGCTGAAATAAGCCGACGGAGAGGCACGGACGGGCCCTTCGGAGAATTTTTTCCTTTCTTTTCTGCCAGCAGCCGCCTATTCGCTCTGTCAAATTGGGCGGCTCGCTCATTTTATGAAAGGAATAGTAAATGGCTGTCGATCTCAGCAAAATGTCCAAGGCTGAATTGGTCAAACTCCGCAAAGATGTTGATAAGGCAATCGCGCAATTCGACGACCGCGCACGTCAGGAAGCGATGGCTGAGCTCGAGCGCAAAGCCAAGGAAATGGGTTTCACTCTTGCGGAGCTGACTGGCACGCAAAAGAAAGCAAAGACCAAGAATCCGCCGAAATATCGCAATCCTGCGGATGCCACCCAGACATGGACGGGCCGTGGACGTCAGCCGGAATGGATTAAAGCCGCGAAGGCAGCTGGCAAGAATATCGAGAAGTTTGCGATCTAGCTAGGACTTCTTCCGCGCCATCGCCGCCACGGGCCCGTGGCGGTGACAGGAGACAAGGTGGTTATTGAAGAGCCCGCACGCCTCCATCCAGGCGTAGACGATCGTTGGTCCGCAGAAGGTAAACCCGCGCTTCTTGAGATCCTTGGAGATCTGGCGCGTCAATTCTGACTGCGTCGGCACCTCATCGAGCGTTCGGTAATTTCCCTGCACTGGCGCACCGCCGACATGGGCCCACATGAGCGCGGCGAAGTCTTCGGTGTCGAGAAAGACGCGCGCGCCCTTGATCGCGCCCTCGATCTTGCCGCGATGCCGGACAATTCCCGGGTTTCCAAGGAGCCGCTCCACGTCGGCCTCTCCCATACGCGCCACGCGCTCTGGATCGAACCCTTCGAACGCCTCTCGGAATGCGTCCCGCTTCTTGAGGATGGTGATCCAGCTCAGCCCCGCCTGAAAGCCGTCGAGCACGAGCTTTTCCCAGAGCGCCCGACTATCATATTCCGGTACGCCCCATTCCTCGTCGTGGTACCGGATATAAATCTCGTCCTGTCCGACCCAGCCGCAGCGTTCGAGCTCCATCTCCGCCCTTTTCCGTTTACCGGCAATTAGCTTTCGCCCGTCATACCCCGGTCAGGCCTGGGAGGCGACGCATGGACAGCGAAAAAGCGCCAGAAGACATATTGGAGGATGAGGCGAGCGATCCCCTCACCACTGCCCTAGACGCGCGCGACGGTGGCGTTCTGGAGATGGTGAAAGACGCGCTGAATTCGAAGCGTGGCGTCCTCGCTTTTCAGCCGGTGATGCAGGCCATGGCACCGTCGGCGCCTGCCTTCTACGAAGGCCTAGTGCGCATTCTCGATGCGACTGGCCGCCCGATCCCCGCGCGCGATTTCATTCACGAGGTCAAAGACAGCGAAACCGGCCGGGATATTGATTGTCTGGCGCTGGAGCTCGGGTTGAAAACGCTCGCGGAAGAGGAGGAGATCCGGCTTTCCATCAATATGTCTGCCCGCTCCATCGGATATGGCCGCTGGATGAAGACACTCGATGCTGGGCTCGCGCTCAACCCCACGAGCGCCGAACGGCTCATTCTGGAGATCGAGGAAAAGAGCGCGATGACGATGCCAGAGCTCGTCACCTCTTTCATGCGCGATCTTCAGGGCCTGGGTATCTCCTTCGCCCTCGATGATTTCGGAGCGGGTTATACGAGCTTTCGTCACCTGCGCAGCTTCATGTTCGATCTCATCAAGCTGGACGGGAAATTCACGAAAGACATTGCGCGCAACGTGGACAATCAGGTCACCGTCGGCGCGATGCAGGCGGTCGCGCGGCATTTCGACATGTTCACCGTGGCGGGGTCGGTCGAATCAAAGGCTGACGCAGAAACCCTCACCGCGATGGGTATTGATTGCCTCCAGGGCTTCCATTTCGGCGCGCCATCTCTTTCCCCTCCCTGGCGTGAGCCCCCGGAACGGCGCCGAATATAGCCCCGCACTCGCGCGCCATGCTTTGCGCGCAACCCGGAAATGCCCTCCTCTGACCATGTTAGCGCGCACGTCGCGTTGCGTTGTGCCCGTGGGTAACTTACCACCGAGCCAACTGACGGGGCGGTGCCCCTCGTGCGAACGGGCCCCCGCGCTGTCTGACGAGACGCAAAGAGAGGAGTCCCTCAACCATGACCAACGTCGTCATCGCCTCAGCCGCCCGCACTGCCGTGGGCTCATTCGGAGGCAGCTTCGCCAACACCCCGGCCCACGATCTCGGCGCCGCCGTGCTCGAAGAGCTCGTGGCCCGTGCCGGGATCGAGAAAGGCGAGGTGTCCGAGACGATCCTCGGCCAGGTCCTCACCGCGGCCCAGGGACAGAACCCGGCGCGCCAGGCCCACATCAACGCGGGCCTGCCCAAGGAAAGCGCCGCATGGTCGATCAATCAGGTATGCGGGTCAGGTCTCCGCGCCGTGGCACTCGCGGCTCAACACATCCAGCTGGGCGATGCAGATATCGTCGCGGCAGGCGGCCAGGAGAACATGACGCTCTCTCCCCACGCCGCGCACCTTCGCGCCGGGCACAAGATGGGCGATGTCAGCTACATCGACACGATGATCCGCGACGGCCTCTGGGACGCCTTCAACGGCTACCACATGGGCCAGACCGCCGAGAACGTGGCCGAGCAATGGCAGATCAGCCGCGAAACGCAGGACGAATTCGCGCTGGCCTCCCAGAACAAGGCCGAGGCCGCCCAGAAGGCCGGCAAATTCGATGACGAGGTCGTGGCGTTCACCGTGAAGACCCGCAAGGGCGACATCGTCGTCGATAAGGATGAATACATCCGCCACGGCGCCACGATCGAAGGGATGCAAAAGCTGCGCCCCGCCTTCGCCCGCGATGGTTCGGTCACGGCTGCCAACGCATCCGGCCTCAATGACGGCGCGGCGGGCGCCCTGTTGATGAGCGCCGAAGAGGCGGAGAAGCGGGGCATCGAGCCCCTCGCGCGGATCGCGTCCTACGCAACGGCGGGCCTCGATCCCTCCATCATGGGCGTCGGCCCGATCCATGCGTCCCGGAAGGCGCTCGAGAAAGCGGGCTGGAAGCCTGAGGATCTCGACCTCGTGGAGGCCAATGAGGCCTTTGCAGCGCAGGCCTGCGCCGTGAACAAGGACATGGGCTGGGATCCGGCGATCGTAAACGTGAATGGCGGCGCCATCGCCATCGGCCATCCGATCGGCGCGTCCGGCGCTCGCATACTGAATACGCTGCTCTTCGAGATGAAGCGTCGGGACGCCAAGAAAGGCCTCGCGACGCTCTGCATCGGCGGCGGCATGGGCGTCGCCATGTGCTTGGAGCGCGACTAATCACACATCGTGCGCGCAATATTGTTGCGCGCACAACCCCTCAGGGCTAACAAACTTCAAAACACTATCGGGAGGACACACATGTCCCGCATCGCACTCGTCACCGGCGGCAGCCGCGGCATCGGCGCAGCCATCTCCAAGGAACTGAAGGCGCAGGGCTATGCAGTCGCGGCGACCTATGCCGGCAACGACCAGGCTGCCGCCCAGTTCTCTGAGGAGACGGGCATCAAGACCTACAAGTGGAACGTCGCGGACTATGACAGCTCCAAGGCGGGGATTGAGCAGGTGGAGGCCGATCTCGGCCCCATCGACACTGTCGTGGCCAATGCGGGCATCACCCGCGACGCACCCTTCCACAAGATGACGCCCGAGAAGTGGCACGAGGTCATCGACACGAACCTCACCGGGGTCTTCAACACCATCCACCCCGTCTGGCCCGGCATGCGCGAGCGCAAGTTCGGCCGCGTGATCGTCATCTCCTCGATCAACGGCCAGAAAGGGCAATTCGGTCAGGTGAACTACGCGGCGACGAAGGCCGGCGATCTCGGCATCGTCAAGAGCCTAGCGCAGGAAGGTGCTCGGGCTGGTATCACGGCGAACGCGATCTGCCCCGGCTACATCGCCACGGAGATGGTGATGGCGATCGACGAGGCGATCCGTGACAAGATCATCGCCGGCATCCCTGCAGGCCGGCTAGGGGAACCCGAGGAAATCGCGAAGTGCGTCGCCTTCCTCGCATCCGAGGACAGCGGCTTCATCAACGGTTCGACGATTTCCGCCAACGGTGCGCAATTCTTCGTCTGATTGCAAAAAGGGCCGCCCTTTGTCGGGGCGGCCCTCGCTACTGTTCGGTCACGCGGCTGCTAGGCAGCTGAGGCGACCGGAGCAGGTCTTCCGGAAAAGAATGACTTGATCCATTCCACCCCCGCCGCGAAGGCGGCGGCGCGCTCAGCATGGGCGCGTGCGATTGCGTCACGATGGGCTTCTGTTGTGGCAACTTCGAACATGGCGGGGTCCTTTCGGGTCGGTGTCTGTCGTCTTGAATTGAATATGGAAGCGCCATCGCCCTCGAACAAACGAGACTTGTGAGCCCCTCAATTAAGCTATACTTAACTGATATGTCGGACCGCCTTCCACCGCTCACCGCCTTGCGTGCCTTCGAGGCCGCCGCTCGGCACATGTCTTTTGCGAAGGCGGCCGAAGAGCTCAGCGTGACCCCCGCGGCCCTATCCTTCCAGATCAAGAGCTTGGAAGAGCACTTGGGCGAGCCCGTATTTCGCCGCCTGAACCGCGCAGTGGAGCTCACGGAGGCAGGCCGCGCGCTCGCTCCGGGTTGCTCTGACGGGTTCGCAGCGTTGCAAGGGGCCTGGCGCGCAGTCCGCCGCCTCTCGGATCAGACAAATCTAACTGTCACCGCTGGCCCAGCCTTCACCGCGAAATGGCTTGCCCCGCGGCTTTTCGACTTTGCTCAAGCCCATCCAGAGATCGAGCTGCGCTTTTCCGCATCCTTGCGCATGATGGACTTCAACCGTGACGGCGTGGATGTGGCGATCCGCTTTGGCCTCGGCCCGGATGAGGGGCTTTTCTCGATGCCCATGGCCTCGGAATGGGTGACGCCCGTGATGCTGCCGGAACTGGCGCAGCGCTATCACACGCCAGAAAGCCTTCGGGATGCGCCGTTGATCACGGATCTTTCCATCGATTTCCTCGATCCCAATCCGGACTGGGCGGCATGGTTTCGCGCGGCCGGCGTCGTCGCGCCGGACGAGATACACGGCCCCAAGTTCAGCCAGGCGGACCATGCCGTCGACGCAGCCCTCGCCGGCGTGGGGGTTGTCCTCGGGCGCCGCGCCCTCTGCATCAAGGACATTGCCGAGGGCCGTCTTGTTGCGCCCTACAAGATCGCGCTCTCCACCGGCGCGCGGTTCCGCTTCCTCTGCCCCGAAGGCCTCGAGAACAGACCGCAGATCAAGGCATTCCGTGACTGGATGCTCGCTGAGATCGAAAAAACCCGCGACGTGGCCGAAAGCTTCGACGTGCGCGAGATCGCGTGAGCCGGGCCACGGCGCTGGGATCCGGCGCGATCCTCCTTTGGTCGCTCCTGGCGCTCTTCACCGTGGGCGCGTCGGATGTGCCGCCCCTGATGCTCAATGCGCTGTGCTTTTCGATCGCAACGGTCATTGGCACCGCCTGGATCACGGCCACGGGCAGTTGGGGACAGCTTCGCGGGATACCTCCGGCGGCCTATGCCGTGGGCGTCACCGGGCTTGCGGGCTACCACCTCCTCTATTTTCTCGCGCTGCGGAATGCACCTGCGGCGGAGGCTGGCCTCATTGCCTATTTGTGGCCTCTCCTGATCGTACTTCTGTCCGGGCTTTTGCCCGGAGAACGCCTGCGCAGCGGCCACATCCTGGGAGCGGCAGCGGGCTTTGCAGGCGTGGCCCTCCTTGTCGGCGTGCGTGGCTTTACCGATGCAAGCGCGCTTCCCGGATACCTTCTCGCGCTGGCCTGCGCCTTCGCTTGGGCAGGCTATTCCGTGCTGTCGCGCCGCTTTGGGGCGGTGCCCACCGCGGCAGTCACGATCTTCTGCGCGGCCGCCGCCGCGCTCTCTGCCGTGGGCTCCGCGCTCTTCGAGGCCCCCGCATGGCCGGAGCCTGGCGCATGGCGCGCCATCATTGCCCTTGGCCTCGGCCCCATCGGGCTGGCATTCTTTCTATGGGATGTCGGGATGAAGAGGGGAGATATCCAGCTACTCGGCGTGCTCAGCTACGGCGCGCCGCTGCTCTCAACCCTCATTCTCATATTGGCGGGGGTGGCTGAGCCCACTCCCGCCCTCCTCTCGGCGGCCATTCTCATCACGGGAGGTGCCGCAATCGCAGCCCGCGCGGGGCGGCGCGCTAACTCGTAAGTCGTTCAATCTCCTGTTTGAGTTGAAGCTTTTGCTTCTTGAGCTTCTTGACCTCCAGCGTGTCGATACCGGGCGCACGCTGGGCCGTCTCGACAGCCTCTGCAAGAGTTGCGTGTTTCCGCTTCAGCTCCACCAGGTGGGAATTCAAGCTCATCGTGCATCTCCTTTGTTTGAACTGTCATATGACACCACAGAATCGAGATTCTGTCACGCTGCAGCCGCGAGGCCCGCGCGAGCGCGAGCATGACCGGCCAGACATTGCCAATTCATTAATCCGGGAAGGGCAGCGGCGCGCCATCGTGAAGGACGGCGTGGATCGCTGGCACATAATCCGGGTGATCGCCTTCGTGGGTTGGAGCAGCGTGGAGCGTGAGCGGCGCATGGAGGCGAAATGGCGCGCGCCCATCCTTGCGCGCGCGCACCAGGACGAGATGCGCCGCGCGCCCCACCCGTGCTTGCAGTGGGAGCACTTCAACGGATCCAAGCGGCATAGCTCCGAGCAGATCCGGCAGCCGCTCGGCCCGGTGGATCACCGTGAGCACGCCCCTTGCCCTGAGCCGCTTCGCGGCAACCTCAAGCCAGGTTCGAAGCGGTGTCTCCTCCGCGCGCGCCGCCTGCCGCCCCGCATCCGAGGCCGCGAGGCCCTGCGTGAAGTAGGGCGGGTTCATGATGACGTGGTGAAACTGGCGCTGACGGAGATCCGGCGGGAGCTGCGCGAGGTCCGTTTCAACAACGTCGACACCGTTCTTCTGGGCCAGCGCAGCATAAAACGGCTGTACTTCGACGCCCGTCACGGTCGCGCCAGTGCGCTCTGAAAGGCAAAGCGATGCCACGCCCACGCCGCAGCCAAGCTCCAGCACCGTGTCGCCCGCCTGCGCCGGACACGCCGCCGCCAAGAGCACCGCGTCCACGCCCGAACGATACCCCTTCGCGGGCTGCCATGCGCGCACGCGGCCACCGAGAAAGGCGTCATGGGTAATGGCGTCTGTTTTCACCTGCCCAGATCGACATCGTTGTCGCGCAGGATGGCCTCAGCCATGAAAAGATCGCGGTCCGCCACCATCATCCGGCGCGGCAGAACACCGATGGAGCCCTCGAGCACGCTCATATTTGCGTCCATCACGAAAACCGCTATGTCCTCTCCCGACAAGAGAGCCTCGGCAAACGCGATCACGGTTGGGTCGTTGCTGCGCAGAAGTTCTTTCATATCCACCCCATTAAGCGCCGCCTCACGCGGTGTCGAGAATTGGAGCCGCGGGCATGGGCCTCGATCACGCTGCCACGAAACCGCATGAGCGCATGGCGGAGGCCTTGGCCGACGAACTCGACGCCGTGAACGCCCTGATCAGGGAGCGGATGGCATCAGAACACGCGCCGCGCATCCCGGAGGTGACGGCTCACCTCGTGGAAGCGGGTGGCAAGCGGCTGCGCCCGATGCTCACGCTCGCCTCGGCCAAGCTCTGCGGCTACGGCGGCCCGTATCATGTCCATTTGGCGGCAACGGTGGAATTCATCCACACGGCCACCCTTCTCCACGATGACGTGGTGGACGAAAGCCGCCAGCGCCGCGGCCGACCCACGGCCAATCTTCTCTGGGACAATCAGTCGAGCGTTCTGGTGGGAGACTATCTCTTCGCGCGGTCGTTCCAGCTGATGGTGGAGACAGGCTCACTCAAGGTGCTCGACATCCTCTCGAACGCCGCGGCGACGATCGCGGAAGGAGAGGTGCTGCAGCTGTCCGTGGCCCAGCAGATCGCGACGACGGAAGACACCTACATCCAGGTCGTCCGCGGCAAGACCGCCGCACTCTTCTCCGCGGCCACGGAGGTGGGCGGTGTGATCGCAGGGCAGCCCGAGCGCGTGCAGACAGCCCTCTTCGACTATGGAGACGCGCTCGGCATTGCCTTCCAGATGGTGGATGACCTGCTGGATTATGGCGGCACGTCGGGCGTCATCGGCAAGAACGTGGGCGACGATTTCCGCGAGCGGAAGCTCACGCTCCCGGTCATCCGCGCCATCGCCGCCGCTGACGCGGATGAGCGCGCCTTCTGGGCGCGTGTCATCGGCAAAGGCGAGCAGCACGAGGGCGATCTTGCGCAGGCCTTGGCGCTCATGGGCAAGCACGGCACGCTGGAAAGCACGAGAGACACCGCGCAGGCCTATGTCGCGAAAGCCAAGACCGCGCTGGCGGCGACGCCGGAGCATCCGCTGCGCGACATGCTCCACGATCTCGCCGACTACGTCGTCGCGCGCGTCAGCTAAGCGTCGTCTCTGCCACCCACCATTCCGGGTGGAGCGCCTCGAGATGCGCGGCCGCACCCTGGGCCGTTGCAGCGTCCGGGTAGATCGCATAGCAGATCGCCCCTCCCGGGATCACCGCGGCAAGGCTCGCGCCGGGCGTGAGCGCAAGCTCATCAAGCATCTCTTGGATCGCCGGCTCGTCTGCATCCGTTTCAACGTGACCACGCAGCCAATCCGCCACCTCCTCGGGCGTCGAGAGATCATCTGGCGGCTCCGGGATCGTCGCGACCTGAGGGCCGCGGCCGGCTCCGAGCTCATGATCCGCGTGGAGCAGAACGACCGGAAGCCTTGGGAGGTCCACGGCGGTCAGCTGATTGGCGGCGGGTTCGATCAGCGCCGCGGCGCCGCGGCGGACAGTCAGGCCCTCGAGCTCACGCTCGCTCGGCGATTCCACGTCCAGTGCCGCGACCATGGCGGTGATCCCGAGTGCCGGGTCGAAGGGCAAATCCTTCTTGACCGTAAGCCCACCGGTCGTTGACTGCGCCACCACGAGAGCAAAGGCCGCTGCCTGCCGCTCGGCTTCCGTGCCGGGCTCGATGTCGCCAAAGGGCCCCTGCCAGGTGATCCCGTCTCGGCTCGCCGGCGATGAGGTCAGGGTGTCGCCGAGACTTGCAAGGGTCAGAAGCGTCCGTCCGTCACGGCCCGCAGCGAGCGGGATGAGCGCGCGTGCGCGGCGCTCAACCTTCGTCGTTGGCGAGTTCAATGCGCGTGAGGCCTTCTTCCTCGAGCACCACGTCGAGACCGAGCTCAAGCTTGCGTCGGATCCGCTCAGCCTCTTCCTCGTCTGGGCCAAAGCTCAAGGCCCGCTGCCATTGGAAATGGGCCTCCGTGCGACGGCCCACGGACCAGTACACGTCGCCGAGGTGGTCGTTGATGATCGGATCCGTGGCCATGAGCTCCACCGCCGCTTCCATGGGAGCGACGGCTTCGTCATAGCGACCTAGCCGGTAGAGCACCCAGCCGAGGCTATCGAGGATGTGGCCATTGTCAGGCCGCAGCTCCGCCGCGGTCTCGATCATCTCCAACGCCTCACCGAGCTTCAAGTTCTTCTCGACGAGCGAGTAGCCGAGATAATTGAGCACCTGCGGCTGGTTCGGACGCATTTCCAGAGCCCGTCGAAAATCACTTTCGGCCGCGTCCCAGTTTCCCTCGCGCTCGTGGGAAATCCCCCGCGCAAAGAACGTGAACCAGTGGCGGTCATCGACCGGGTCGATCAGCGAAAGCCCGTTGGTGTAGGCCTTGGCGGCCTCGCCGTAGCGCTCAAGACGCCGCAGCGTATCGCCAAGCTTTATACGGATCGTGGAGATATCGGGATGGGATTTCGAAAGCTGCCGGAGGGCTTCCACGGCGGCCTCCCCACGCTCCGCGGTGTAAAGGGCGTTCGCCCGACCGATCTCCGCCGTAATGAACTCCGGCGCGCTCTGGGGCACACGGTCATAGGTGGCTGTCGCGAGCCCCGGACGGTCGAGCCGCTCAAGATAATCAGCTGAGAGCATGAGCGCATCGATGTGCGCCGGGTTGAGCGTCTCGGCGAGCCGGGAATAGAGGAGCGCGTAACTGTCCGCGGCCTCACCGTCGAGCGCGGCGGCCACGGTATAGAAGACCTCTGCCATGCCATGCGCCGGCTGGGACACTTCCGTGAATGCCAAAGCCTCGCCCGCTGCAAGGCGCCTGTCGAGATCGGCGAGCGTCGCGTCGAGGGCGGGCCCGACAACGCGGGCGATCTCGGCCCGGGCGAGATCGTTCTCGCCCAATTGGCTCAGCACCATCGCGCGCGTGATGAGGCCCCGGCGGTTGTCCGGGATCGCCCCGGCGGCACGCCCCGAGAGGATCTCCTCGGCTCCGGCGAAATCTCCCATGTAGGCGAGGGCCAGCGCCTTGTGGTGCAGCGCAAAGGGACGCAGCCCATCCCGCTCGGCCACGGCGTCGAAAGCCGCGAGCCCATCTTCCATGCGGTTCGCACCGATGAGCGCCCAGCCGTGAAGAAGGCTGTCGACCAGCGGCCCGACGCGGGTGCCGTCCTCGAAGCTCGCGATCATCGCGTCGAAGTCACCGCGCAGGGCCTCGTCCACGACCACGGTCATGTGCGCAACCTGGCTGGGTGAGCCCGTTTCGAGCATCTTTGCACCCAGCGCCGATGCAGGGGCGAATTGCGCCATCGCAAGATGAGCCGAGAGGGCATTTTCCATGTGCGCGTGGTTGGCGTTGTCTCGCGCGAGGGCTTGGCGATAATACTTTGCCGCGGCGGCGTAGTCGTTGTCCGCGGCGGCCTGGCGGGCAGCGAGATAGGCCCCGGCGACCCCCATTTCTAGCCGCTCTCCCGCGGCGCCTGATGCACAAACCATGCTCAGTGCCAGCACGGCACCTTTGACTGCAAGCCTCATACCTGTCCCCTGGGCAACCCCTACGTGCCCTTGAAAGCGAAGGCTACGCAGGCAAATTAACGAAAGCAATGCGGCGATACGCAAAGGGCGGCCCGAAAGCCGCCCTCATCGATCACAATTCGCCGGTCTGACGATTTTTTTTACATGTTCGGATAGTTCGGACCGTCGCCGCCCTGCGGCGTCTTCCAGACGATATTCTGGCTCGGATCCTTGATATCGCAGGTCTTGCAGTGAACGCAGTTCTGGAAGTTCACGACGAAACGCGCCGACTTTTCAGGCTCTTGGACAACCTCGTAGACGCCAGCCGGACAGTACCGCTGCGCTGTTTCGTTGTACTTGGCCAGGTGATCGAGCACCGGAGTGTCCCAATCACGCACTTTGAGGTGGGCTGGCTGGCTTTCCTCGTGATTCGTCATCGCGAAAGACACGTTCGTGAGACGGTCGAAGCTGAGTTTGCCGTCGGGCTTCGGGTAGGCGATGGGCTTGTGGTAGTGCACCGTCTCCGTGCTGTCGGCGTCCGATTTCCCGTGCTTGAGCGTGCCGAGGAACGAGAGGCCCGTCAGCGAATTGCACCACATATCCGCGCCGCCCAAGGTGAGCGATGCCATGAGGCCGTACTTGGACCACAGCGGCTTCACGTTGCGCACGGGCTTGAGATCCTTGGCAATGGGGCCCGTCTTGACGGCCGTGTCGTAGGCCTCCAGCGTATCTCCCGCCCGGCCGGCAGAGATCGCCTCATGCGCGGCTTCGGCGGCGTGAATGCCGGAGAACATGGCGTTGTGATTGCCCTTGATGCGCGGGACGTTCACGAGCCCCGCCGAACATCCCAGCAGCGCACCACCCGGGAACGCAGTCTGCGGGATCGACTGCCAGCCGCCCTCTGAGATCGCGCGCGCACCGTAGGCTACGCGCTTACCCCCGGCGAGGAGCTCCTGCATCATCGGGTGATGCTTGAAGCGCTGGAACTCCATGTAGGGAAATACGTGCGGGTTCGCGTAATTCAGATGGACCACGAAGCCCACATACACCTGGTTGTTGTCGAGGTGGTACACGAAGCTGCCGCCGCCCGCGTTGGAGCCGAGCGGCCAGCCCATCGTGTGCGTGACCGTGCCGGGCTTGTGCTTGGCCGGGTCAATCTCCCAGATTTCCTTCATGCCGAGGCCGTACTTCTGCACGTCGGAATTGGCATCGAGATCGTATTTCGCGATCACCTCTTTCGAGAGCGAGCCGCGGACCCCTTCCGACAAAAAGACATACTTGCCATGGAGCTCCATGCCCGGCTCGTAGCCCGGCCCCTTGGTGCCATCGGAATTCAATCCGAATTCACCGGCCACGACGCCCTTCACTTCGCCAGTCTCTCCGAAAACGAGCTCCGAGCAAGCCATGCCCGGGAAGACCTCCACGCCCATGCCCTCGGCAATCTCGGCCATCCACCGGCAAACATTGCCCATCGAGACGATGTAGTTCCCGTGGTTGTTCATGAGTGGTGGCATGATGGCGTTCGGGATCTTCATGGAACCCGCTTCGCCCAGCATGTAGAAATTGTCTTCCGTGACCTCCACGGAGATCGGCGCCTGCATCTCGCGCCAATCAGGCAGGAGAGCATCGAGGCCCGAGGGATCGAGGACCGCACCTGACAGGATATGCGCGCCAACCTCGGACCCCTTCTCGAGCACTACGACCTCGAGCGAGGCGTCGAGTTGCTTGAGACGGATCGCCGCCGAGAGGCCCGCGGGCCCGGCGCCCACGATCACGACGTCATATTCCATGGCTTCCCGCGTTGCGTCGGTCATTTCACTCACCTGCGTCATCCGTGTTGCGTATGTAGCCGTTCAACTTGTTCCCCGTATAAATGGCCACCTGCCGCGCACGTCAATTGGAACGGGACGTTATTTGCGCCTGTCGCGACGTTGGGACGCCATTTAAGACGTTGGAAACAAAGAAGGGGCCGCAAAGGACCCCTTCCGTCACCGCTCTGAAGACAAGCCTTAGAAACGATAGTTCAGATGCGCGCCGACTGTCACGACGTTGGCGGTCAGATCGTCGAGCTCGAAATCCTGGAACCGGTGGTAGAGGACCTCCACACCCGCGGTGATCGTATCGGTGACGAAGCTCTCATAGCCCGCGCCGACGAAGAAGCCGCCGCTGTCGCCCACAGCCTCTTCAGAGAGATAGGCCTGCGCAAAGCCGCCAGTGCCGTAAAGATAGTTGCCGCCATTCTGCAAGCCTCCCCGGGCACCGATCCGGAAGACCGCATCGATATCGGTCACACCCTCGAGGTCGATCTCCGTGATGTCGTACTGCACACCCCCGCCGAGGAGGAAGCCGCCGACATCCGTGTCGAAATAGGCGCGCGCCCCAATCAGGGCATTGTCGCCCTCGAGCTCCGCGGCGTCCGACGTATCGACGGCGCCATAGGAGAGCTGGACGCCGACGGACGGCCCCTCGAAGCTCTGTGCAGCCGCAAGGCTCGGAATAAGTGCAGTAAGTGCTGCCGTGACAAGGATACGCATTGGTTGAAATCCTTCTGGGGTTGGGATGATCCAGAGGGTGATGTGGGGAGGCGGCGCCTCAAAGCCCCTCGCGGGTCCGTGAAGGACTTCGGCGAAAGCTCGCGCCCCGGTTGCACGTTTTCGCCGACGACTCGGCCTCCGCGATCACGCCGATGAAACAAACCTGCGCGAGGTGTGGCGATCCTCCGCCGATGCTTCAAATCCAAGCATCTTCAGTTTTTCCGGAGCACTTTCGTCGTCAAAAGGTGCGCCGGGCCTTCCCGCTTGCATTCACATCCCCACATGGGTCACATCCGCAAATCGCCCTAAAGGAGCGTTCCATGGACAAGATACCGCTGACCCGCGCGGGCTATGAGAAGCTCGACGCAGAACTCAAGACCCTGAAGAGCGTGGAGCGGCCCGCCATCATCGCGGCCATAGCCGAAGCGCGCGAACTCGGTGATCTCAAGGAGAACGCGGAATATCATTCCGCGCGCGAAAAGCAGGGCTTCATCGAGGGTCGCATCAAGGAGATCGAGGCGGTCATCTCCCGCGCGGATGTCATGGATCCCGCGAAATTCTCTGGCGCGGTCAAGTTCGGCGCCACGGTGGAACTCGTGGACGAGGACACCGACGAGGAAAAAACCTACCAGATCGTGGGCGAGCCCGAGGCCGACATCGAAAACGGCAAGCTCAACATCAAGTCCCCGCTGGCCCGCGCGCTCATCGGCAAAGACGAGGGAGACAGCGTCGATGTCCGGACGCCCGGGGGCGCGAAAAGCTACGAGATCCTGAGCATCACCTACGTCTGAGCACGCCGCCATGGCCGCAGAAGAGACCAAGCAGACACCGCCGCAGCAGCCTCCGCTGGGGATTTACGAGTCCACCCGGGACACGGCTATTTCCGGCTCCGAGGTCATCGCCATCGGGCTCTCCGTGGCGTGGCTCCTCGGCGCTGCCATCTTCTTTCTGGGCATGGGCGGCGGGCAGATGTTCGAGCCGGGTAACCAGGGGCAGCTGACCTTCCTGATGACGCTCCTCGCCGTCTTCGTGCCGGTGGCGATCATTTGGGTGGCTGCCTCCGCGGCACGGTCCGCACGCATCGTCCGTGAGGAAAGCCAGCGCCTTCAGGCCGCCATCGACGCCATGCGCCAAACCTATGTGGCCGAGCGCCAGACCCACGGCCTCACACCCTCGCCCGCCGTGGAAAAGAAGATCGACGAGCTCGTCGCCGCCGCAAAGCAGACAGAGACGGCAGTCGCCACCTTCACCTCGAGCCGCACCCCGGCCGTGCGGCGATCCTCGGAGCTGCAGGGCTCGGACGATCAGCCCACGCTGGCTTTCGGGACGCGGGCCGAGGATCTCGCGCCTCCGCTGGCAACAGAAGACCTCATTCGCGCGCTGAACTTCCCGGAGACCGCCGAAGATCAGGACGGCTTCAGCGCGCTGCGCCGGGCCCTGAAGGACCGCAAGGCCGCCAGCGTCGTGCAGGCGAGCCAGGACGTCCTCACGCTCATCAGCCATGACGGCATTTACATGGACGATATGCGCCCGGACCGCGCCAAGCCCGAGATCTGGCGCCGCTTTGCCGCCGGAGAACGAGGGCGGCAAGTGGCAGCGCTTGGCGGGATCCGGGACCGCAGCTCGCTCGCGCTGACGGCGGGCCGCATGCGGTCAGACACGATCTTTCGAGATGCCGCGCACCACTTCCTGCGCCGGTTCGACCAGCTTCTCGTTGAGTTCTGTGAAGAGGCCTCCGACGCGGAGATCGCGGCACTGGCCGACACGCGCACCGCGCGGGCCTTCATGCTTCTGGGCCGTGTGACGGGCATGTTCAGCTGAGCGGCAGCGCCATGGTGGTGGCCTCGCGAAAGCCCATGAGCGGCGCGAGAAGCCCAGATTTCATTCGCCCCACTTCCTGAAAGCCGTACCGCTCGTAGAGCGCTCGGGCGCGCGTATTCGTGTCCACGACGTCGAGCCGCACGGTGTCGCAACGGTTCATGCGGGCCGTCCAGACCACCGCGTCGAGGAGCTTTGAGCCCACGCCTTGCCCCCGCGCCGCCTCCGCGACGAAGATCCCGTCCATTTGCAAGACGCCCTCATCGAGCTTCCTCTCGAAAAGATCGAGGACCGCCCCGCGCCAGACAGCGCCGAAGGCACCGTAGCTCGCACGCAAATCGGCGTAGCTTGCCGTCATGAGCCCGCCTTTCGCGGTCTTGATCCCGGCCACGCCCACGAGCCTTCCATCAAGGGTCGCCGAGAAGGCGAAATCCGGCCGCAGCCCACGCGCGATGAAAGTGACAGCGCGCGTATCCGTGCCGAGGGCCGGGGCGAGCTTGGCGCCGAAAGCTTCGAGAAAGAGCCGTGCCACGTCGGCCCTGTGTCCCTCCTTGAATCCCGGCGCGATGGTGACGGTCATGCCATGAGCCCCGTGAACGGGATGTAGCGGACGGGCGTGCCCGGCGCGATCTCCTGCGCGTGATCCGGAAGCTCGACGAGCCCCTCGGCCCAGCTCAGTCCCGCGATCCTGCCCGACCCTTCCGACGGATAGACTTCCGCTGCGCCGTCCCTGATCCGCGCTCGCAGATATTCCCTGCGCCCCGCCTTCTTTTTCTTGGAGAAGGCCGCAGGGACCTCGACGGAGAAGGGAGCCTCGAAACGTCCCCCGCCAAGCTTGGCGAGAGCGGGCCTCGCGAAGATAAGCGTGCACACGAGCGCGGCCACCGGATTGCCCGGAAGACCGAAGACGGGAACGCCCTGCCAGAGGCCGAGCGCCAGTGGTCGCCCCGGCTTCATCGCGATGCGCCAAAGAGCCATCGTCCCTGTTTCATTGAGGAGCGCGGAGACATGGTCCTCCTCCCCGGCGGAGGCACCGCCGGAGGTGAGGATAGCATCGGCTTCGGCGCCATCGAGGCGCGCACGCAAGGCATCGCGATGATCGGGACAAATGCCGAGATCGACGACGTCGTAGCCCGATGCCCGAAGCAGGGCCTTCAGCATCGGCCGATTGGCATCGGCGATCTGCCCAGGGGCCAGCGGTTCCCCCGCCTCGCGCAGCTCGTCCCCCGTCGACAGGACGGCGACGCGAAGCGTTTTTCTGACAGGCACCGCGCCGTGCCCTGTCGCTGCCAGAAGCGCGAGATCGACGGGTGTGAGCTTGCGACCCGCTTCGAGCACGGTCGCGCCGGCCTCCACATCCTCGCCCGCCGGCCTCGTATTGGCGGCCGTTTTGAGCGGCCCTTCCACGGAGATCCGCTTGGGGCCGATACGGCAATCCTCTTCGAGCACCACGGTCGTCACGCCCTCGGGCAGCGCTGCCCCGGTGAGAATGCGCAGCGCTTGCCCCTCCGGCAGCCTCCCTTCGAATGGCGCGCCGGCAGCCGAACGTCCCTCCGCCAAAGGAATGTGATGCAGGCCCTTTGCAAGCCCGTCAGCCAGCCCGTACCCGTCCACGGCCGAATTCGCAGCGGGCGGATGAGATCGCAGCGCTGTCACGTCCGCAGCGAGGATGCGCCCGGAGGCGCCGTCGAGCGCACAGGTCTCCATGGATGTCACGGGGGCAAGCCGGGCATCGAGGAGCGCGAGCGCCTCGTCCACGGGTGTCCAATGCGTGCCGGGCGGGAGAGCGAAACAGTCATTCGCCAGACGCCCGTGGCGCGCGGCCGCCGACAGCGTCGCCTCGTGTCCGAGCCCGAAGATCCATCCCTCCTCCGGCGCGGCCACGTCGAGCATGGTCTCAAGCTCCTCGGGCGCGAGCCGGGCGACGGCGTCGGCGAGAATGCGCACCTGCGCCGCGTCCTTGATCTCTCCCGGGTGTTGCCCCTGGGCGATGTCTGCCGCGACGAGCGAAGGCCAAATCTCGACGAAGGCCACGGGTGCCGCGAGCCGCTCGAAAGGCCAGACTGCAATCTTGCCCGCGTAGCGCGCTCTTAGTCGCGCGAGCGAGGCGATGCCGGTGAGCGCCTGGCTTCCGACGCTCCCGGCGCCGCCGAGTTGCCAGCAGGAAAAAGCGCCCTTGGTCTCCCGTTCCGCGTCCCGCCATTCGTTGATGGGAAAGTGTGCAGGCTTCTTCATGGGCACGGTGCCCGAGCCGAATGGGTCGAACCAGAAAGGGCCTTCCCCGGGGCAGCACGCGTTCATGGCGGCGGCCACGTCCATGCGATCGCAACCGTCAACTGTCGTTGGCAGGACTTCGGCCAGATGGGACCAGAGCGCTAAGGGATCGTCCTGACCCGTGACAGCACGGGCAAACCCGGCCGGATAGCCGAACGGAAAGTCGAAGCCGACAAAGAGCCTTTCTCCGCCCGCGAGCGCCGCGTCGATCCGATCCGTGAGCAACGCCTCTGCGACCACGCGATTGCGCGCGTAGATGGGCTCCTTCCCCGCCTCGCCGATCCAGATTGCATCCTTCGTTGGCCGTGGTCCTCGGTCTCCTCCGCCTGACCAGTCCACCATGACGAAAGCGTCCCAGGTCACCGGGCCAATTCCGCGAGGATGAAGTCTGCGATCTCCCCCGTCGCATCGAGGCTGAAGCGCGGGCAATGCACATCCACGGGCGCGTCGCTGGCCACGGCGCGGATCGTGGGATCATCGGGCGCCATGAGGTGATGGCTCGTCTCCGCACGCCACGCTTCGATCTTTGGGTGCGGGTCGCGCTTCCACCCTTCCACGAGCACGATGTCCACGGGAGAGAGCTTGGCCAGGAGCTCTGAAAGGGGTGGCGGTTCGGCGCCACGGAGTTCGGCCATGAGCGCCCACCTGTCGCTCCCCGCCACGAGCACTTCCTGCGCGCCTGCCACGCGATGGCGGTGACTGTCCTTGCCGGGCTGGTCGACATCGAAGCCGTGATGCGCGTGCTTGAGGGTGCTCACCGTGAGCCCCCGCGCGGCGATATCGGCGACGAGACGCTCCATGAGCCCCGTCTTGCCGGCATTCTTCCAGCCCACGACACCGAAGACCTTCACAGCATCTCCTCAGCCTGCGCGAGGTCCTCTGGCGTGTTGATATTGAAGAACGCGCCGTCGTCGAAGGCGGCCGTGGCCGCCCCGTGGCTGTCGGTCCAGAGGACCACCTTGCGCAGGCCCTGGCCAAGGGCCGAGCGGAGATCTTCGCGCAGGGAGACCGGCCAGTACCCGAAGGTCGGATGCCGGTTCGTGCGTCCGCCTTCCCAGGTGGCGGAGAGCGCTATCGGCGTGGAGGCTTTCGCTGCCGCGCGCTCGAGACGCTCGGCCAGGTCCATCGGGAAAAACGGGGTGTCAGCCGCGGCCGTTACGATATGCGTCGCCCCCACCAAATGCGCCCAATCGAGCCCGGCGAGCACGCCTGCGAGGGGGCCCGGTTGATCGGCGATGCTATCGGCGATGATAGGCAGGCCGAACGGGTAGTAGCGCCGCGCATCCCCGTTTGCGTTGATGGCAAGGCCCGCCACCTGCCCTTCAAGCCGCTCGATGACGCGATCCATGAGCGTGCGCCCGCCAAGCTCGAGAAGGCCCTTGTCGACCCCGCCCATGCGCGCGCCCTTCCCGCCCGCGAGGATCACGCCAACGGGCAGCTTCATGACCGGACGAGCCTCCCCGCTCCGCTCAGGCATTCATATCGCCGCCCCTTGAGCCGCCCGATGAGCGTGAGCCCCACCTGCTGCGCGATTTCCACGCCCCAGGCCGTGAAGCCCGAGCGGGATGCGAGCACGGGGATACCCATGAGCGCGCATTTGATGACCATCTCGGAGGTGAGACGGCCCGTCGTGTAGAGGATCTTGTCCGCCCCGCTCACGCTTTCCGAGCGCATCCAGCCTGCCACCTTGTCCACCGCGTTATGGCGGCCGACATCCTCCATGTAGACGAGCGGGCGATCTCGCGCGCAGAGCACCGTGCCATGGATCGCGCCAGCGGAAAGATAGAGCGATGGCGTGCGGTTGATCTTCTCGGAAAGTGTGAAGAGCCAGCTTTCCCGAAGCTCCCCGGGCGGCAGCGTCAGCCCCTCGAGCCCCGCCATCACGTCGCCGAAGACAGTCCCCACGGCACAGCCCGACGTCCGCGTTTTCTTGGCGAGCTTTGCCTCGTGGTCGGTCTCGCGGGCCGTCCGCACGACGACGGTCGCGACCTCTTCGTCGTAATCGACGCGGGTGACGTCCTCGTCCGGGGCGAGCATGCCCTGGTTCGCCAGAAAGCCCAGGGCCAGGTATTCGGGATAGTCTCCGATCGTCATTGCCGTCACGATCTCCCGCGCGTTGAGAAAGATCGTGAGCGCGCGTTCCTCCACCACACGCAGCTCGTGCGGCGCGCCCGCTGCATCGACGGCGCGCACCGTCCGTGTCAGCCCCGGGCGGTCCGGGTCCGGCGCGATGATGTAGTCCGAGGCGATATCGAGCGTGCCCATTTGCATCCACTCATGCTGCGAGATAGCGGTGCGGTCACGGCAGGTTAGGAGAGGATCGTGGGCGAGGCCACCCGGAAAGCGGCATTCACGCTGGGCGTTCGGCACGGCCTGCCCTTCATCGTGTTGCTCGTCCCCTTCGGCGCCCTTTTCGGCGTCGTTGGCACCGAAGCGGGCCTCTCGCTCGTGGAGGTCATGAGCTTTTCCATCGTGGTTGTCGCCGGTGCCGCGCAATTCACGGCCGTGGCCATGATGCAGGACGCGGTTCCCACGCTCATCGTCATCCTCACCGCGCTGGCGGTAAACCTGCGCATGGCGATGTACTCGGCAGCGCTGACCCCGCATCTCGGCCACGCGCCCTTCTGGCAGCGCGCGTTCATTGCGTATTTCATGGTGGACCAGGCCTTTGCCCTCGCCTCCGTCACCTACGAGGAGCGGACCGACTGGTCGCTCCGGGAGAAGGTGGCCTACTATTTCGGCGTGATCGTTCCGGTGGCGCCGTGCTGGTATCTTGCCACGCTGGGCGGTGCCCTGGTCGGCGAAGCCGTCCCAGAGGCGCTGGCACTCGATTTCGCGCTGCCCATCGTTTTTCTCGCCCTGATCGCGCCCGCGCTCCGGACGGCCGCCCATGTCGCGGCGGCGGGGACATCCATCGTGGTCGCGCTCCTTCTGGCGTGGCTTCCGTTCTCACTCGGCCTGCTGGTGGCTGCCATCAGCGCGATGATCGTGGGCGCGCGCGTGGAGCTTTGGCAGGAGGCAGGGCGATGATCGACGCCCCCACGTGGCAGATCTGGACGGTCATCATCGCGCTCGGGATCGGGAGCTATGCCTTTCGGCTGTCCTTCCTTGGCCTCATCGGCGCCCGCGCCATGCCCGTCTGGGTGCTCAGGCACCTGCGGTATACCGCGGTCGCCGTGTTGCCGGGGCTCGTGGCGCCCGCCGTCATCTGGCCCGAGGCCACGGGTGGCGCGCTCGACCCAGCCCGGCTCTCGGCCGCAATCGTCACCTGCTTGGTGGGCTACCTCAGTCGAAACGTCGTCGCAGCCGTGGGAGCGGGCGCTGCCACGCTCTACACGCTGCTCTGGCTGCTCTAGAGCCTCGCCGTTTCCCAGAACTTCTCTTTGTCGGCATCATCGTCCTGACGAAACTCGAGCCTCGTGATGCCCGGCTGGTCGAGAAGCTGGTCGTGGAGCCGGTCCGGGAACCACGTGGTTTCCACCTGAAACGGCAGCCCCGGCGCGCGCGCCAGCACAGACGAGACCGATCGGGTACAGAGCGCGTCGGGCACAGGCCCTTCCTTGCGCACCTGGGCGAGGATGTATCGGGCCGTGGCTGGTGGCACCTCGGAAATCTGCAGCGTCGTCCAGAACGTGGAGCGCGTGTGGTAATCGACGAAGGCCCGCCGCGCAGGCTCGGTGATCCCGAAGATCACGTCGTGCTGTTCGGGCAGAGTGGGATGCTCGAACGTGCCAGCGGGGTCGAAGACGACCCGCTGATCGGCGTGGATGAAGAGCGCCGTGTGCGCGCCGTAATCGGAGCCGACATTGAAGGATGTGAAGACCTCGACTCGCGTTGGGCCACGCGTTGCCACGAAGGCATTGGCCACCGCCCCAGGATCGGCGAAGACACGCCTTTTGGTCGAGCACCCGGCCAAGACGGCCGGAGCGCCCAGAAGGAACGCGCGACGATCCACGGGTGCTTAGCCGTTGACGAGATAAAGCAGGATGAGGGCCACGATGCAGATGACCATACCACGGCCGACAATGGACAAGAACTGCGCGAAGGTCTTCTCCTGGGTCTCGATATTCATCGTGCCATGCTCATGCTTTTCGGCGTGGTCGTCGGCCATGGGTCTCTCTCCGTTTGACTTGGAGCTGGCATACCGTGGCACGCAGTGCCTGTCACGGTGCCAAAGGCGCGCAGCGCGCGCTTCCGCTTGGGCACCAATCTGTTAGAAGCGCGGCATGGGCGGCCAGCAGGATCTCCAGGCTCTTTTCGCGGGAATGTCCCCGGTGCTGAACCCGGGCACCTACGGCTTCGCCACCGTCACAACGATCGAAGAAGCAACCGCGCTCACGCCCGTCATGATCATGCATGAGGCAGAGGCGATCACGGTCATCCTACGCTGGAATGCCGCGGAAGAGGCAGGGCTCACGCCGGAATTCCCCTGTTGCTGGATCACCCTCAATATCCACTCCGCGCTCGATGCGGTGGGCTTTCTGGCGGCCATTTCCACGCGGCTCGCGGGGCTGGGGATGGGGGTCAATCCCGTGGCGGGCTTCTACCACGATCACCTCTTCCTGCCCGCCGACCGCGCGGAAGACGCCATGCAAGAACTCGCGCGGATCGTGGTCGAGGCTCAGACCGCCCGATAAACGAAGGCACCCGCCTCGTTGAGCTCCCGCGTCACCGCTCCCCGATGAAAGAGGTGCTGGCAATGGGCGAAGGCCTCCACCAGAGCGAGGCCGTATTCCCCTGTGCCGATCTCGCGCTTGAAGATCGGGAGGAACGTCTCGCCTGGCGTGCTCGGCGTCTCGAGATACGCGAGAAGCCGCCGCAAGACGCCGTGGTGATTTTCCATCAGCTGCGTCAGGCGCAGCGGAAGCCCGTGGAACGGCCGCTTATGCCCCGGCAGCGCCAACTGCTGGGGCTGCGCGAATGAACTCAGCCGCTCGCAGGAGGCGATCCAGTCGGCGACAGGGTCCGCCTCGGGCTCGGTTGGGTATAGGCCGATATTGGGGCTGATGCCGGGGATGACCTGATCCCCGGTGATGACGAGGCCGTCATCGCGAGACCAGAACGTGGCGTGATCAGGCGCGTGTCCGGACCCAAGGCGCACGTCCCAGGTCCTGCCGCCGAAGCGGATCACATCGCCCTCACTGAGCCGGGCATAGCCCAAAGGCATGGGCTCGACGACATCCGCGAAGTTGAAGGGACGCTCGTCCAACCGCGCCGCCAGCACAGATGCGTCCATTCCCGCCCGCTCGTAGAAACGGACTGTTTCCGGCGGATATTTCTCCTGCACGTCGAGCGTGAGCATGCGTGCCGTGAGCCACGCCGTCCGGGTCATGAAGAGCTCCGCGCCCTCCGCCTGGAAGCGCCCGGCATAGCCGACATGATCAGGATGGTGATGCGTGCAGATGACCCTTGATATGGGCTTCCCGCCCAGCGCACCGGAGCGCAAGGTCCCCAGCGCCGCCTCGCCCTTCGGCCAGCGCATGCCCGCGTCGATCAGGGTCCAGCTGTCGCCCTCGTCGAAGGCGTAGAGGTTCACGTGATCGAGCGCCATCGGCAGCGGAAACCGAAGCCAGAGGACACCCTCGGCCACCTCCACACCCGTGCCCGGGGGAGGCGGCTCCGCAACGGGATAGCTCAGGAGAGCGGCCTCCGCCTGCCGATCGCTCATCGCGCGCCCTTCCGCGGGCCGGGCTCGCGCCCGGCAAGCGTCACGCGGCGAGCTCGTCTGCGGTCAGCGCATAGATCCCCTCGGCACCGGCTTTCGCATGGACGAAATGGCCCAGATGCTGCGGCAGGAGACGCTCGATATAAAAGCGCGCCATCTTCACACGGGTCTCGTCCCCGGCCATGGCGGCCTTCAGGTGGAAATGCGCGCCGAGCACGCGGGCAAAGCCCAGCATGTACGGCACTGCGCCCGCGAAGCGATCATTCAGATCGCCTTGCGCCACGAGCCAGTCCGTCGTCTCCGAAAGCGTCTCGCAGGCGTGCCACACGGCCTTGGCAAGCTCCGGGAAGCGGGCCTTGGCCTCTTCCGCGTGGCTTTCGATCTCCTCGAAGAGCGCGTTCGCGGCCTCGCCGCCATCCATCATCTTGCGGGCCACGAGGTCCATGGCCTGGATGCCGTTGGTGCCCTCGTAGATCGTCGTGATGCGGACATCGCGGCTGTACTGCGCGGCGCCTGTCTCTTCGACGAAGCCCATGCCGCCATGGATCTGCACGCCCTGCTCGGCCACATCGATGCCCACCTCGGAGCCGAAGGACTTCGCGATGGGCGTGAGCAGCGCGGCGCGTGCCTTCCAGGCCTTGTCGCCCGTCGCGGTGGCCATGTCGATGGCTTGCGCGCAGGCCACGCCGATGCAACGCGCGGCGAAGATATCGGCCTTCATGGAGGTGAGCATGCGGCGCACGTCGGCGTGATCGACGATGGTGCCACGCCCGCCTTGGAGCATGCTTTTGCCCTGCGTGCGGTCCATGGCGTAGGCGAGCGCGTGCTGGTAGGCGCCCTCGGCCACGCCGATGCCCTGCATCCCGACACCGAGGCGGGCATTGTTCATCATGGTGAACATGCAGGCCATGCCGTTGTGCTCTTCGCCCACGAGCCAGCCGCGGGCACCGTCAAACTCCATGACACAGGTCGGCGAGCCGTGGATGCCAAGCTTGTGCTCGAGGCTAACGACGCGCAGCGAGTTGCGCTCGCCCGGCGTGCCATCCTCGTTGGGGATGAACTTCGGAACCATGAAGAGCGTGATGCCTTTGGGCCCGGGCACGCCGTCTGGAAGCCGCGCGAGCACGAGATGGCAGGTGTTCTCGACGAAATCGCTGTCACCCCAGGTGATGTAGATCTTCTGCCCGGTGATCTTGTAGGAGCCATCGCCCTGCGGCTCGGCCTTCGTGCGCAGCGCGCCCACGTCGGAGCCCGCCTGCGGCTCGGTCAAGTTCATGGTGCCGGACCATTGCCCGCTCACCAGCTTCTCGAGGTAGATGTCCTTGAGCTGCTCGGAGGCGTGATGCTCCAGCGCCTCGATCTGACCCTGTGAGAGGAGCGGCAATAGATGCAGCGAGATGCAGGCGCCGGACATCATGTCATTCCAGGCCGACGCGACACCCATCGGGAGCCCCATGCCACCGTGCTCGGGCTGCGCGGCCATGCCGACCCAGCCGCCATCCCTGATGGCATCATAGCCTGCGGCAAAGCCCGGGGGCGTCCGAACCACGCCATTCTCGAGTTTGGCCGGGTGCACATCGCCGTGCCGCTGGAGTGGTGCGATGATCTCATCGCACATCTTGCCCGCCTCGGTCAGCACGGCGTCGAGCAGATCGGGCTGCGCTTCGGAGAAGCGCTCCGTCGCGGCCACCGGCGCCATGGGGACCACGGCATCGAAAATAAACTGATAGTCGGAAACAGGAGAGCGGTAGGGCATCTCTTCCTCGCGGCTTGTGCGGATTTCACATTAGTTGACCTGCACGTTATATGCGGCCGCGAGCGAGGCAATGGAAACGCGGCGTCATGACCCAAGAGCCAGAGAGCGGGACCCAGCGCCTCCACGACGTGGCGCCCGCAGCGGCGTTGCTTCGCGCCGGAGAGCTCGTCGCCTTCCCCACGGAGACAGTTTATGGCCTCGGCGCCGACGCGCTCAATCCAGCCGCCGTGGCACGTATCTTCGAGGCCAAAGACCGTCCGCGCTTCAACCCGCTCATCGTCCATGTCCCATCGCTCGCGGCGGCACGTCTGCTGGCGGACTTGCCCGACTGGGCAGAGGCACTGGCCGCAGCGTTCTGGCCCGGGGCGCTCACACTCGTGGTGCCGCATCGCGGCACTGTGCCCGATATCGTCACCGCGGGGATGGCTACCGTTGGGCTGCGCGTGCCCGCACATCCCCTTGCCCTCGCGCTTTTGCAAGCCACGGGCCCTCTTGCCGCGCCATCGGCCAATCCATCGGGCCGCGTGAGCCCGACAACGGCGGACCATGTCGTCTCCGGGCTCGACGGGCGCATCGCCGCCGTCCTCGACGGTGGCCCCGCGGAGGTGGGTCTGGAAAGCACGATCATCGGAGGGCCGGAGCCCACGCTTCTGCGCCCGGGCGGCATCCCCGCCGAGGCCATCGAGGCCGCGCTCGGCGTGCCGCTTCTGGCCCATGCCCCTGCCGCCAACGCCCCCACCGCACCGGGACAGCTTGCCTCGCACTACGCCCCGTCCGGGGCCGTGCGGCTCGACGCGCTCACGGCGCTCGCGGGCGAAGTGCATCTCGGTTTCGGTCCGGTCTCCGGGGATGTGTCCTTGAGCGAGACAGGCGATCTGCATGAAGCGGCAGCCCGGCTCTTCGCGCTGCTTCGGAAGCTCGACACCGGCGCGCCCATCGCCGTGGCACCGATCCCGGAAACCGGGCTTGGCGTGGCCATCAATGACAGGCTGCGGCGCGCGGCTGCCCCGCGCTAGGCCCGCCCGCCCTCGGCCGAAAGCAGAAGCGGATCTATCCCGAGGCTCTTCAAAGCGCCCATCCATTTGCCGCCGTGATCCTCGCCGAAGACGAAATCCGCCGTGGCCGGGCAGGTGAGCCATCCGTTGGCCGCGATCTCACCCTCGATCTGCCCGGGCCCCCACCCCGCATAGCCCAGCGCAAGCACCGAAGCCTCCGGCCCCTCGCCCCGCGCGATGTCCTCGAGGATGTCGAGCGTCGCGGTCATGCCCACCGTCCCGTCGACCTGCAGGGTGCTTTCGTTGGCGACGTAGTCGGGAGAATGCAGCACGAAGCCGCGTCCGTGTTCCACAGGTCCCCCGAAGAGGACGCGAATGTCGCGGCTTTTGTCAGTGCCTGTGATCTCGAGCTGCTCGAGGAGGTCCACGAAGCGCACATCCTCGGCGGGTTTGTTCACGATGAGGCCCATCGCGCCCTCATCGGAATGCGCACACATGAAGATGACAGCGCGGTCAAAGCGCGGATCACTCATGCCCGGCATGGCGATGAGAAGCTGGCCTGTGAGATCGGTCGGGGCACTCTGCTCGGTCACGCGTAATACATGCGCGCTCAACATCGGTGCTGCAAGGGCGGCATGATCACAGGACGGCGGGAATGCGCGTGGTCCCGGATTTGTGACTCGTGTCAGCGGTAAATGCTGCCTATTTCGGCTGCATGTCAGCTGCCCGGACCCTCTTTTGCACCGCGTCGATCTGCGCGCTCCTCGCGAGCCCCCTGCCCGCCCAGGGGCTGTTCGACGGTGATATCATCACGGCCGAGGTACTGCCCGGCTGGCGCGAGGAGGGCATGGGCCACATGGCCGCGATTCGCCTGACCTTGGAACAAGGCTGGAAAACATACTGGCGCGCGCCCGGTGATGCCGGGATCCCGCCCATCTTCGAATTCGGCAGTTCCGAGAACCTCGCCTCGCTTCGCCCGCACTGGCCGGTGCCGGACATCTTCGATCAGGGAGGGATGCGCTCCATCGGCTACGAGCGGGAGGTCATCATCCCCCTCTACCTGACGCGTCAGGACGCCGACGCGCCAATTCGCGTGAGCGGCACGCTCCATGTGGGGGTCTGCGAGGAGGTCTGCGTTCCCGCGCAGCTTCCCATCGACGTCGTCCTGCCGGCGCAAGGTGCCGCGGATGCGGAGATCTCCGCCGCCCTCGCCGACCGCCCCATGACCGAGGCCGAGGCGCGCGTGGGAGCCGTCACCTGCGCTGTGACGCCGACGGAGAACGGTCTCTCGCTCACGGTACGCGCGGAACTGCCCACCATCGGAACAGCGGAAGAGGTGGCCATCGAGACGGCGGACCCGACCGTCTGGGTGGCCGAGCCCAGCGTCACCCGTGCGGGCGATGTCCTCACCGCCCAGACGGACCTCGTGCGCTACAATGCAGAGCCCTTCGCCTTCGATCGCTCTGGGCTGCGGATGACCGTCTTCGCTGCGGGCGCCGCGGTGGATATCCGCGGCTGCACCGGCGGCTAGGCGCGCGCGCGGCGCGCGAGCACGGAAAGCCCCGCCAGCGTATAGGCGGCGATCACCACGACAAGACTGCCCAGCGCGAAGACGCCCAGCGCGCCAGCAACACCGGACATTGGCACGAGGGCCGACACAACGGGATGCATGGCGCCGGTGAAAAGCGACCAGCCAAGTGTCAGCGCGAAAAGGCCCGCGATGGCCGCCGTCGCGAGCACGGCAGTCAAACCGGCCTCCGGCGCCCGACGCCCGGACCGCAAGGCACGGCGCAGCGCCGTGACCTGCTGACCCACATCCTGCTGCATCGCGAGGATGGCGGGCACGACAAGCAACACGAGGAACATGCCCACGCCCAGCCCGTAGGCCAGCGTGATCACGGTGGGCTTCAGGAATTCCGCCTGGCTCGAGCCCTCGTAAAGGAGGGGCGTGAGGCCCAGCACGGTGGTCAATGTGGTGAGAAGCACGGGCCGCAGCCGGTCACAGGCACCGTCGATGATGGCCGGGAAAAGCCCTCGGTCCTCCGCATACTCGTCGATGGTCGTCACAAGCACGATCGAGTCGTTGATGATGATCCCTACCATCCCCAATAGCCCCACGACCGAGAACATCGAAAGCGGCACGTCCCAGGCATAGTGGCCCCAGATCGTCCCGATGAGGCCGAAGGGTATGATGAACATCACCACGAGCGGCCGCGTCCAACTCGAGAAGATCCATGCGAGCGTCAGGAAAATGCCCGTCAACACGAGCACGAGGCCGGTCCGCGCGTCGTTGAGGAAATTGCGTTCCTGTTCGGCGAGGCCCGTCAGCTCGAAGGTCACGTTGTGGCGCTCGGCCACGCGCGGCAGGATATCATCGGCGAGAAGGCCCTGGATCTCCGTGGCGCGCGCGGGATCGTCCTCGCTCAGCTCGCCCGAGACGGTAATGCGCTGGATGCCGTTCTCACGCCGCACCGTGGAGAAGCCGATCCGGCGATCCACACTCACGATATCGGCGAGCGGGACATAGTCGCCCATCGCAGTGCGCAGCTGCGTCCGCTCTAGGAAATCGGCCGTGAGTTCGCCCTCCGGCAGCTCCACGCGGATGGTGGCAGAACGTGGCCCCTCGGGGAAACTGGCGGCTTCGATCCCGCTTAGCCGATCCCGCAGCACGCGGCCCAGATCATCGATCTGGAAGCCGAGGAAGTTGCCCTGCGCGGTGAGCTCGAGAATGAGCTCTTCCTTGTCATAGGCGAGGTTATCCTCAACGGCGGACACTTCCGGGAATTGCGCGAGCTCGGTCTGGAGCATCAGCGACGCAGCTTTCAGCGTCTCCGCGTCCGCGCCCTGGAAGTTCACTTCGAGCGACGCGCCGCCCGGCCCCGAGCCCCAGGACCGGAAGGAGATCGTCTCCACCAGCGGGTGCCTGCGTACGCGGTCCTGGAACTCGCCCACGAAGGCAAAGGATGAATAGGGGCGCAGGTCGGCATCGATGAGCTCGATGGCCAGCGACCCGAGCTGATCTGCGTCCTTCGTCTCCGAGCCCGCGATGGCGCGGCCGGAATTGCCGCCGATCTCGGCGAGGGCGTAGGCGATGGGGTTGTTGCCGTAGCGCTCCTCGTATTCCGCGCCGAGCTCCTCGGCCGCGCGCTGCATCTCCCGCATCATGGCGAGGCTGTCTTCCCGCGTCGCGCCGGGGGCCATGGCGAAGTTGCCCGTGACGCTCCCCTGTTCGGGTGCATTGAAGAAGCGCCACTGCACGTCGCCGCGCATGAAGAGCGAGATCTGCGAGGCGAGCACGACGAAGGCCATGGCCACGACCGGATAGCGCGCCCAGATCACGAGGCGCATGAGCGGGCGGAAGCCATTCTCGCGCACCCATTCAAAGCCACGGTTCACCTGCCGCGAGGGCCAGTCGTACCAATGCTGCTTGTCGGCGTGTTTGAGGGCGTGGCCCATGTGATTGGGCAGGATCAGGAAGCATTCGATGAGCGATGCGATCAGCACGACGACGACCGTGAACGGGATCGCGGCGATAACATCGCCGAAGCGTCCCCCGATGGCCACGAGGCCAAAGAAGGCGATGATCGTCGTGATGGTCGCGGAAAAGACCGGCAGGAACATGCGCCGCGCCGCGTTGGCGGCGGCCTTTTGCGGTGCCTCTCCGAGCTTTCGGCGCCGATAGTCCGCGTGCTCGCCCACCACGATCGCGTCGTCCACGACGATGCCCAGCGTGATAATGAGCGCGAAGAGCGAGATCATGTTGATCGTAAGGCCCGAGGCGTACATGAGAGCGATGGCCGCAGACATCGCCACCGGTATGCCCGCCGCCACCCAGAACGCCACGCGGGCGTTGAGGAAGAGGAAGAGAAGCCCGACGACGAGCGCGAGCCCCATGAGGCCGTTGTCCACGAGAATGTTGAGGCGGCCCGTGATTGCCTCGGCGCGGGTGCGGATGAGGTCGATCCGGGTGCCCTCGGGCAGCGTCGCCTGCTGCTCGGCAGCCACGCGCTCCACCGCGCGCTGCATCTCGATGGCGTCACCCTGTTCGGATCGGTCCACGCGGATCGAAATGGCCGGGTTCTCGCCGACAAAGTAGCTGCGATCGCGGTCCACGCCCTCGACGATGACGGTGGCCACGTCACCCACGCGCAATTGCGAGCCATCCGCGTTTGAGCGCAGCACGATAGCCTCGATCTCGTCGGCGCTGCGCGCTTCCTGACCGGTGCGCACGCGGGCCGCCGATGAGATGTCACCGGAGGGATCGGCCGTCGCTTCCGCCGCGATCGCCTGCGCGATGTCCCGCATGGAAAGGTCGTTGCGGATGAGCGAAAGCGAGGTGACCTCGACGACCGTGGAGGGCGCCGCGACGCCGCGGATGGTGGTCCGCGTGACACCCTCGGCGTAAAGGCGGACCACGAATTCATCGGCAAACCGGCCTAACTGGTCGACGGAGACAGGTCCCGTGATGACGACATCGGTCACCCGGTCGCGCCATTGCCCGCGTCGGACCGACGGGTCATCTGCCCCGTCGGGCAGATCACCAGCTACTGCGTCCACCGCGAGCTGCACATCGTCAGCGGCGCGGGCCATGTCCCAATTCGGCTCGAATTCGAGCTCCACGTAGCCCTGCCCCTCGCGGGAGGTGCCTTCCGTCCCGGTCACACCCTCGACGCTCAGGAGCGCGGGCTCGAGCACCTGGACGATGCCGCGATCCACGTCCTCCGCGCCCGCACCATCCCAGCGGACGGAGACGGTCACGTCGTCGATGACGACGTCGGGAAAGAACTGCGCGCGCATCTGCGGGAAAGAGACGACCCCCGCAAAGAGCATGATGACCAGAAGAAGGTTCGCCGCCGTGCCGTGCCGCACGAAATAATTGAATACGCCCGCGCCCTTGAGCATGCCCTAGCCTCCCATCCGGCCTTCGAGGCGCTCCACCATCTCGGCGGGGACGGAGGGCTCGCGAAGTTGCGCGATCACCCGCTCCTTTGCGCCCGCGGGCATGCGCTGATTGGCTTCGACAAAGGCGATGAGCCGTGCGCGGCGCTCCTCGTCGAGCTCCACCATGGCCGGGCCTGCAGCGAGCTGCTCCTCGATGGCCTCCGGCGTCAGCGGGTTCACCCGGATGCCCGCGCCCAGAAGCGGTGAGCGCTCCGCCACGACTTGCCGACCAGCGATGGGAAATGCGCGCACCAGCACGTCGTCGCCCTGCCGCCGCACGAGCTCCACAGGTGCTTCGGCGAGGCGATTCTCTTCGTCGAGGACGAGCACCGTGCTCGATGCCGAGAGCGCGGAGGACGGGAGCCGGGACACGCCAGGCACCGGGGGCTCGCTGATCGAGACGCTGACGAAATCGCCCGGACGGAACCCCGGCGCCGTATCGAGCGACACGAAAAGAAGACGTCCCGTTTGCCCCTCGCCCACCGAGGCACTTACTCGGGAGACCGTGCCTCGGGCCAGGATATCCGCGCCAAAGACATCGAGCGTCACGGTGACATCTGCCTGCCGGATCCGCCCGGCCTCATCCAGAAGCCGCGTGTATTGCTCGGTGGAGACGCGCACGGCCACCTCGAGCTCGGTGTCATCGACGAGCGTTGCCACCCGCTCGTTCTGCCCAACCACGCCGCCCTCGACGATCGTCACCTCAGAAAGGACACCGGAGAAGGCCGCCGTGATCGTTGCGTTTTCGAGCGCGCGCTCCGCCTCGCCGGCGTTGATCTCAGCTCGTTCGATGCGCGCGGTCGTCGTCGTGACCCGCTGCTCCGCGGCCTGCACTGCGCCCCGCCGCGACAGGACGGATTGCCGTGCTGCGTTCACCGTCAGCTCCGCCGCCTCCACAGCGGCATCCGTTCCGACGCCACGATCCACGAGGTCCCGCTGCCTTGCGAGCGCACGGTCCTGAAGGATGACCGTGTCCTCTGCCGCCGCCAGCTCGTCTCGCGACAAGATCAGCGCCCGCTCGGCTTCCGTTAGCTCGGCGCGCGCCTCATTGAGCTCTGCCCGGGCCAGCGCAAGATCGCTCTCCGCGTTGGCCGGGTCCACCTGAAGGAGAACATCCCCCGCCGAAACGCGCCCGCCATCGACGAACGCCTCCGACAGCATCACGACCGCCCCCGACACCTCGGGGCGCAGATCGAGCGTCCTGCGCGAGCGCACTTCGCCGAAGGCTTCCAGCACCGGCTCGACGGTCTGCGGGTCGATCGTCACCACGTTGACGGCAAAGACGCGCTCCCGGGCTGGGAAGCTGCGCCCGCTGTCTTCGGCCATGGAGCGCGCGGCATCTCGGAGTTCGCCGACGCCCACGGCCAAGAGGCCCGCGGTGAGCGCGAGGAGAAAGAGGCCGGAAAGGCTTCGAAAAAGAAATCGCATGGCTCGATTATCCGTCTGGCTTTGGCGCAGGACATAGGTAGGTCGCAATGCCGCAGATGCAAAAGCTGCCGCACCTGAAGCCTGATACGCGTCAGGCGGTTATTTCCGTCGCAAGTGTTCGTCGAGGCGAGGCAAAATCTCGACGAAGTTGCAGGGCCGGTGGCGGAAATCGAGCTGTTTGACGAGGATTTCGTCCCACGCATCCTTGCAGGCCCCGGGCGAGCCCGGAAGCGCGAAGAGATAGGTGCCTCCCGCGACCCCCGCGGTGGCGCGCGACTGGACGGCGGAAGTTCCGATCTTTTGCATGGAGACGATGGTGAAGACTGTCCCGAAGGCGTCGATCTCCTTTTCGTAGACGTCCCGGTGGGCCTCGACCGTCACATCGCGCCCGGTCAGCCCGGTGCCCCCAGTGGATATCACGATGTCAATCTCGGGGTCCGCGATCCACACCCGCAGTTGCTCGGAGATGGCGCCGCGATCGTCCTCGACGATCCGGCGGGTGGCGAGCGCATGCCCCGCTTCCGTGAGCCGGTCCACCAACACGTCGCCGGAGCGGTCATCTTCCGTGCTCCGCGTGTCGCTCACGGTGAGTACCGCGATCCGGCAGGGCAGGAAGCCCCGCTCCTCGTCGATGCGGCTCATGGGGTCATCCGCGCCTGAAGGCTCAACATGTCCTCCCAGGCCTGCCGTTTCGCGTGCGGCTGCCGAAGGAGATAGGCCGGATGCAGCATGGGGAGCACGGGCAGGCCCTCCGCCTCGTGCCACTGGCCGCGCAGGCGTGTGATGCCCTTCTTCTTAAGCAGCGCTTGGCAGGAATGATTGCCCATGGCGATGAGCAGCCGGGGCTGCGCGAGGGCGATGTGGCGCTTCACGAAGGGCAGCATCATGGCCACTTCCTCGGTCTTCGGGTCCCTGTTCTGCGGGGGCCTCCATGGCAGGACGTTCATGATGTAGACATTCTCCGCCCGGCTCATGCCCACGGCCGCGAGCATCTTGTCGAGGAGCTGCCCCGCGCGGCCGACGAAGGGCTTGCCTTCGCGGTCCTCGTCGCGGCCGGGGGCCTCGCCCACGATCATCACTGGCGCGCCGGCGGTCCCGTCAGCGAAGACAAAGTTGCGGGCGCCGAGCTTCAGCTCGCAATGCGTGTAGCCGGCCTGCGCCTCCGCGAGCGCCTCGAGCGTGGGGGCGGAGGCGGCGAGCGTCTCGGCCTCTGCTACGGGATCGGCAGCTTGCGGTGCCGCCGTTTCCGGCGCAGCCGCGGCTGCAGGTTTTGCCCGGGGCTCTTCGACCACGTCATACCGGTTGATCGGCACCTCGCCGATGGCCTCGGTCACGCCGCAATCCACCTGCCACGCGAGCTCTGCCGCTGCCTTGTGCCAATCCGCTGCATCCATGGGCCGGACCTAGCACCGAAGCGCCACCGCAGGAAGGTGCGCAATGCGTGTCCCACGGCCCTTGCCCAGCCAGCGCGCCGCGCCTAAACCACGCGCGATGCGTCACTTGCTTGGGATAGAGCCTCTGAGCCCCGCCGAGATCACGGCGATCCTCGATCTATCCGACCGCTACGTCGCGCTGAACCGGTCAGGTCACAAGCACACCGACGTGCTCGCAGGCCTCACACAGATCAACATGTTCTTCGAGAACTCCACGCGCACGCAGGCCTCCTTCGAGCTCGCGGGCAAACGGCTCGGCGCGGATGTGATGTCGATGGCGATGCAGGCCTCGTCCGTCAAGAAGGGCGAGACGCTGATCGATACCGCGCTCACGCTCAACGCCATGCATCCCGATCTCCTCGTGGTCCGGCACCCCCATTCGGGCGCGGTGGACCTGTTGGCCCAGAAGGTGAACTGCGCCGTGCTCAACGCCGGAGACGGGCGACACGAGCATCCGACGCAGGCGCTTCTGGATGCTTTGACCATCCGGCGTAGGCTTGGACGGATCGACGGGCTGAAGGTCGCGATCTGCGGGGATATCGCCCATAGCCGCGTCGCGCGATCCAATGTTCAGCTGCTAACGAAGATGGGCAACGAGGTGCGCCTGATCGGACCGCCCACGCTGGTGCCCGCGGGGGCGAGCGAGTGGGGCGTCGAAGTGCACGGCAACATGGCCGAGGGCCTAGCGGGCGTGGATGTCGTCATGATGCTGCGCCTCCAGCGGGAGCGCATGGACGGTGGCTTCATTCCCTCCGAACGCGAGTATTATCACCGCTTCGGGCTCAATGCAGAAAAGCTCTCCCATGCGCAGCCGGAGGCCATTGTTATGCATCCCGGCCCCATGAACCGCGGCGTGGAAATCGACGGCGAACTCGCAGATGACATCAATCGCTCCGTGATCCAGGAGCAGGTCGAGATGGGCGTGGCCGTCCGCATGGCGGCCATGGATCTCCTCATGCAGAGCGCGCGCGCTGCAGCCGGGGAGGTGATGGTATGACGCTCTCCATCCCTGCGGGCGAGCGCGGGCGCATCCGCGTCTACGCACTCTCGATGACAGACAAGGAAGGCCGGGCCCTCGCCGCGGAGCCCGCAGCGCGAGCCGCGATCCTCGGCGCGGAGAGCCTCGATCCAGAATACGTGGATGTCTTTCCCGTCAAGAACCTCGAGGGCCTCGGGCTCGTGGGCTACCTCGTCGAAGGCCACGGCGCCGTGGCTGCGGAGGTCGAGCGGGACAAGCAGAAACTGGGCGCGCTGAGCGGTCATGTCCTCGTGGCGATGTCGAAGGCCTTCGGGGAGGGAGGGCTGGAGCTCGAACCGGACCCGCGGCTCACGCTCATCGGGGTCTACGGGCAGGAGGGCGTCGATTACACCCCGGTGCCGGTGACCAGCGATGCAGCCAAACCATCCGAGGAGGCATCCGCCAAAAAGCCGATGTCCGACGCGCGCATCTCCGGGATGGTGGCCACCGCCGTGCTGCTCTTTCTGGCGGCATTCGTCACGATTTTCATTCTTCTGGCCGGGTAGCGATGGACACGCTCTTCAAGAACGCGCGGATCATCGACCCGGAGGCAGGCACGGATCGCCTCGGCTCGCTGCGCGTGCGCGCGGGCGCTGTGGCAGAGGTGACCTATGACGCCGCTCCCGATGACGCCAACGCCCAGGTGCTGAATTGCGGCGGGCTCTGCCTCGCGCCGGGGCTCATCGATATCGGCGTGAAGATTTGTGAACCGGGGGAGCGTCACAAGGAAAGCTTCGGTTCCGCGGGACACGCGGCGGCACGCGGCGGCGTGACGACCATCGTCACGCGCCCGGACACCGCGCCCGCCATCGACACCCCCGAAGCACTGGAATTCCAGGTGCGCCGCGCCGCCGAGGCCTCCCCTGTCCGCATGGCGCCGATGGCAGCCCTCACGAAGGGCCGCGCGGGCCGAGAGATGACCGAGATCGGGTTTCTTCAGGATGCCGGTGCCGTGGCCTTCACAGATTGCGACCGCGTGGTGGAAGATACCAAGGTCTTCTCCCGCGCGCTGAGCTATGCCAAGTCGCTCGGCGCGCTTGTCATGGCCCATGTGCAAGACCCCGGCCTCAGCAAGGGCGCCGCCGCGACCTCCGGCACGCGAGCCTCGCGCATGGGGCTGCCGGCCGTGAGCGCCATGGCCGAGCGCATGGCCCTCGATCGCGACGTCGCGCTTCTCGAGATGACCGGCGCGGCCTACCACGCGGATCAGATCACGACGGCGCGCGCCCTGCCTGCCCTCGAACGGGCCAAAAGGAACGGGCTCGACATCACCGCCGGCACATCGATCCATCACCTCACGCTCACCGAGGCCGAGATTGCCGACTACCGGACCTTCTTCAAGGTGAAGCCGCCGCTTCGCAGCGAGGAGGACCGCGCGGCGGTGGTGCAGGCCCTCGCCTCCGGCCTGATCGACACCGTGGGCTCCATGCATACGCCGCAGGACGAGGAGTCGAAGCGCTTGCCCTTCGAGGAAGCCGCGTCCGGCGCGGTGGGGCTGGAGACATTCCTGCCTGCCATGCTGGGCCTCGTGGCCGATGGAAGCCTGACGCTGCCACAGCTTTTTCGCGCCGCGAGCCTGAACCCTGCAAAGCGGCTGGGGTTGGGCGGCGGCAACCTTATGCGCGGGGCGCCCGCCGATCTCATCCTCTTCGATCCGGAGGGGCGGCTGATGCTCGACCGCTGGGCCCTGGCCTCGAAATCCAAGAACACGCCCTTCGACGGCGCGGAGATGACCGGGCAGGTCGTCAGCACCTGGGTCGGGGGCAAATGCGTACATGGCGGCCTGGCCGATGCCTGAGCTGACCACTGCCCTGCCCCTTCTCGCCGCCATCGCGGCAGCGGGCTATCTCTTTGGCGCGATCCCCTTCGGCCTTGTCTTCGCGCGGCTCTTCGGGCTGGGCGATATCCGGCAGATCGGCTCGGGCAATATCGGCGCGACCAACGTCCTGCGGACAGGCAACAAGCTCGCCGCCGCTCTCACGCTGGTCTGTGATGCGGGCAAGGCCGGCTTCGCCGTCCTTCTCGCCCGCGCGCTCGCGGCAGAAGACGCCGCGCAGCTCGCCGGGCTGGCGGCCTTCTTCGGGCATTGCTTCCCGATCTGGCTTCAGTTCAAGGGTGGAAAGGGGGTGGCCACCTTCATCGGGCTCATGCTGGCGCTGCACTGGCCCGCGGGCCTTGCCGTCTGCGTGACATGGCTCATCGTCGCCGCGATCTTCCGCTATTCCTCGCTCTCGGCCCTCTTCGCGGCGGTGCTCTCACCGGTTCTCATGGCGAGCACCGGATACGGCAGCGGCATCGCGCTCGGCATCGCCCTCGCGCTTCTCATCCTTTGGCGACACGCGGAAAACATCGCGCGTCTGCGGGCAGGCACCGAGTCGAAAATCGGCCAAAAGGGCTGAAGGCGCCCGCGCCGGAGCCCGCCCTCAGTACGAGTGGTCCGCGTAGATCCGGCTGAGATCGCCACCCCACGCGCCGTCATAGGCTGCGAGCAGCTCGTCCGCCGGGGATTGCCCGCTCTCGAGGCTTTCGTGCAGCGCATTCAGAAAATGGCTCTCGTCCTGCAGGAGCCCGCCCGCGCCCGGCATGGCGCGAGATTTCAGGCCTGCCTCAGCGATGGCCACGGCCTCCTTGGCCAGATCGAGCATCTTGAGCCCCCCGACCTCGGCGCCGAGGCCGTCCACGGAGGCGGCAACGCGCAGCGCCTCCCGCGTCTCCGCGTCCCAGCCGCGCGCCATGTCCCAAGCCGCGTCGAGGGCGGACTGGTCGTAGGTGAGCCCCACCCAGAACGCTGGCAGCGCGCAAAGCCTACGCCACGGGCCACCATCCGCGCCGCGCATCTCGATGAATTTCTTGAGGCGCGCTTCCGGGAAGATCGTGGTGAGGTGGTCGGCCCAGTCTGAAAGCGTCGGCATCTCACCGGGCAAGGCGGGCAGCTCTCCCTTCATGAAATCTCGGAAGCTCTGCCCCAGGGCGTCGATGTAATTCCCGTCGCGGTAGACGAAGTACATCGGCACGTCGGCGGCGTAATCGGCCCAACGCTCGAAGCCGAAGCCGTCCTCGAAGACGAAGGGCAGCATGCCGGTGCGGGAAGCGTCGAGATCCCGCCAGATGCGCGAGCGCCAGCTCTTGTGTCCGTTGGGCTTGCCTTCCCAGAAGGGCGAATTCGAGAAGAGAGCAGTGGCGATCGGCTGCAATGCGACAGCCACGCGCAGCTTCTGCACCATGTCCGCCTCGGAGGAGAAATCGAGGTTGACCTGCACGGTGCAGGTCCGGCGCATCATCCAAGTGCCGGTGGTGCCCACGCGGCTCATGTAGCTGTCCATGAGCTTGTAGCGGCCCTTGGGCATGATGGGCATGTCCGCATGAGTCCAGTCCGGCGCGGCCCCAAGGCCGATGAAGCGCGCGCCGATGCGGTCCGCCACTTCGCGCACCTCGGCCAGATGGGTGTTCACCTCGTCGCAGGTCTCGTGGATGCTCACGAGGGGCGCGCCCGAAAGCTCCAGCTGCCCCCCGGGCTCGAGCGAGATGTTCGCCCCGCCCTTCACGAGGCCAATGAGGTGCCCGGCCTCTTCCACGGGCTGCCAGCCAAAGCCATCCCGCAGGCCGCTCAGCATGGCATGGATCGAACAGGGCCCGTCATAGGGCAGCGGCTTCAACGTCGCGGCGTCATAGCCGAACTTCTCGTGCTCTGTGCCGATGCGCCACGCATCCTTGGGCTTACAGCCCGCCTCCAGATATCCCGCGAGGTCTGCGAAGCTCTCGATCGGGCCGCCGCCGGATTGGGGGATAGACATGGGGCGCTCCGCTCGTCGTGGGTGTGCCCAGAGGTGGAGCGGAGGGCGCGGGAAGTCAATGCGCAGCCCCTGTGCTTGGGGTAAGGACAGCTCCATGATTTGGCTCGTTTTCCTCGGCGCCGCCCTCGCGGGTCTTGGCCTGTGGCAATGGCGGGTGCGCAGCCGCCGGGCGCGGCGCGCGGCGCTCCTGTCGCAGCGCCTGACTGACGCGGAGCGCGCCGTGGTGCAGGAGCGCGTTCCCCTCACGGCACGCATGCCCTCCGCGCTCCGTGACCGTCTGGAGGGCAAGATGGTCCTGCTCATGGATCAGGTGGCGTTCTACGGGGCGGGCGGCCTCGAGGTCACCGACGAGATGCAGCTCACCATCGCCGCACAGGCCTGCATCCTCGTGGCAGGCAACGAGGATTGGTACGAGACGCTGCGCACGATCATCATCTATCCCGGTGCCTTCAAATCCCGCCAGCCAGTGCAGGATGGCTACGTCGTCACCGAACGCGACGCGGTGCGCATCGGCGAGAGCTGGTCGCGCGGGCCGGTCATCTTGAGCTGGGCCGACAGCGAGCGCGGCGCATTCGTTGACGATGACGGGCACAACGTCGTCTTCCACGAATTCGCACATCAGCTCGATGACGCGAGCGGCGCAGTGGATGGCTTCCCGGTCGTGGGTGCGCGGGCCGCGGCCTGGGCGGAGGCCTTCGACGAGGCCTTCGAACGCGCAAACAGGCTTCTCGACATCGGCAAGCGGCCCTTCCTCGACCCCTACGGCGCCACCGCCCCGGAGGAGATGTTCGCCGTGGCCGTCGAAGCCTTCTTCGAGACGCCGCGCGAGATGGCGCGCGAGGAGCCGGCGCTCTACCACGAGCTCAGCGCGTATTTCAGGCAGGACCCTGCGGCGTGGTGAACGTCAATGCAGGGCCGTGCGGTCTTTCTGCCAAATGAGAAAAGTGTCGCTGCGCCCGGTGAGGCTGCCCGGAGCGCGGGCGGCCTGCACCGCCTGATCGTAGTTGATCCCGGGCAGCGGCACGAGCGCGTCAAATAGCTTGTCTGCGCCGCGTGCATCCCCCGGAATGCGCAAGGTCTCGCCAGACAAGCCCGTGAAGATCCATGCATGGCCGTTGGGCCGCGCCTCCACCTCCACGCGCGCCAAGGAATCGATGGCAAGCGCTGCCCCGCCATGACCGGTCATGTACGTGATCTGCCGCTCGGTGACGTCCACGAGGCCAGGCCCGCCCTCGGCGGCCGGAAAGCGCACACGCCGCCAGCCCGCCGCGATGAGCGCGGCCCCGACAAGCGCGAAGACACCGCCGAGGATGGGCTGGAGCGTGTGGCCGGTCGTGAGCCAGTTGCCGCCCACGATGATGAGCAGGCCACCGGCGAGTATCTCCTTCCAGTCCATGAGGACGCGGCGCGCCTCCGGGCGGATCATGCCCAGTCTCCGAGGCGGGACTGCCAGAGGGTCAGGGCCGCGACGGCGGCGGTGTCCGCGCGCAGGATGCGCGGGCCCAGCGAGACGGTGTGACCGAGCGCAGCGAGCCGCCCCCGCTCGGCATCTGAAAATCCACCCTCCGGGCCTACGATGATCGCCCAAGGGCCGGCCTCCGTGGGCAGCGCGCCCCGAGGCGCCGCTTCATCGCAGAACATGAGCTGTCGCTCGGCTGGCCACGTATCGAGCAGGCTCGAGAGCTTTTGCAGCGGCGCGACCTCGGGCACGTATGTGCCACCGCATTGCTCGGCGGCGGCCACGGCATGGGCCGCGAGCCGCTCCTGCCGCAGCCGCTCCGCATTGGTGAAGTCGGTCTGCACCGGCAGGATGCGCGCCGCGCCCAGTTCCGTTGCCTTCTCCACGATGAAATCCGTGCGCTCCTTCTTGATCGGCGCGAAGAGGAGCCAGAGATCGGGCGGCATCCGCTGTGGAGCCGCTTCCTCCAGCACCTCGAGCACGCCCCCGCGCTTGCCAGCCTCCCGCACGCGCGCGCGCCATTCACCAGACACGCCGTTGAAGAGCTGCAGCTCGTCGCCCGGGCCCATCCGCATGACATTGAAGAGACGGTTCGCATGGTCGCGGCCCAGCGTCACCGATTGCCCGGCCCCCAGCGGCTGATCTACATAGAGGCGGACAACGTGACCCATGGAGCGGACCCTATGAAAGCTCAGAGCCAAGGCCAAGTGGCCGACGCCGTGGACGGCAATTGGGTCGACCGCTTCGCGCCCGACTTTGCAAAGCCCTATCTGCGGCTCTCCCGGGCAGACCGGCCCGCGGGCACTTGGCTCCTCTTCATCCCCTGTCTCTGGGGCGTGGGCCTCGCGATGCTGGCGAGCGGGCCACGGCTCTGGGATATCTGGATCATCGGTGGATGCGCCCTGGGCGCTTTCCTCATGCGTGGCGCGGGCTGCACGTGGAACGACATCACCGACAGGGATTTCGACGCGGGCGTGGCGCGCACGAAATCGCGCCCCATTCCCTCGGGCGCGGTGAGCGTGAGAGCCGCCATCGCCTGGATGTGCCTGCAGGCGCTCCTCGCGCTCTGCATCCTGCTCACATATTCCGACATGACGGTCATCGTGGGCCTCGCATCCGTCGTCTTCGTGGCAATCTACCCCTTCGCGAAGCGGTTCACATGGTGGCCACAAGTCTTTCTCGGGCTCGCGTTCAACTGGGGCGCGCTCCTCGCGTGGACGGCCCATGAAGGCTCCCTCGGCGGGCCGGCCATCGGGCTCTACCTCGCGGGCATCGCGTGGACGCTTTTTTACGATACGATTTACGCCCACCAGGACACCGAGGACGACGCCCTCATGGGCATCAAGTCCACCGCCCGCCTCTTCGGGGAAAACACTCCCACATGGCTGCGTCGCTTCATGGTGGCCACGGTGACGCTCATGTCCCTCGCGATCATCGCGGCGCTCATCGATGGCTCTCCACTCGTGCTCGCGATTGCCCTCGGCGCGCCGTGGGCCATGGGCTGGCACATGACATGGCAGCTCCGGCGGCTCGATATCGACGACCCCGCGCGCTGCATGGCGCTCTTTCGATCCAACCGGGACGCGGGCCTCATTCCCGCGCTGTTTTTCGCCCTTGCTCTGCTTGCCTGACGGCACCAGTTGAACCCCGATGTGCCGCACCGTATGCATGCCGGAAGGAGTTCCGCCCACATGCGATTGTCGACCATCGTCCCCTTGATCGTTGCCTTCGGTGGCGCGGCCGCTGGCGCGCTGATCGCGGCGTCGGCCTCGGTGGGAGCGCTGGAGCGGTCGAGCGCGCGCGGCGTCGACTTCCAGCTCCGGGTCGAAGGGCACGACTGGGCGAACGTCCAGGCTGACGGGCTGCAGGTGGTGATTTCCGGCGAGGCCCCGTCAGAAGCCGAGCGCTTCAAGGCTCTCTCGGTCGCCGGGGGCATCGTCGATGCGGCCCGGATCATCGACGACATGAGCGTCACCGACACCGACGCGGTCGTCGCCCCGCGGTTCACGGTGGAGATCCTGCGCAACGATGCAGGCATCTCGCTCATCGGGCTCATCCCCACAGAGACCGACCGGGACGCCGTGCTGGCCCGGATCGCGCGCGTGGCCGATGGCAAGGACGTCACCGACCTGCTCGAGACGGCGGACTACGCGACCCCGGCGCGCTGGCCGGAGGCCCTCGACTACGGGCTCGATGCGCTGGCCGAATTGCCGCGCTCGAAGATTTCCGTGAGCGCCGACAGGGTGGAGATCACGGCCGCGGCCGACAGCGAGACCGATCGCGCGCGGCTCGAAGCGGAGCTCTCCCGCGCAGCACCTGATGCCGTGACAGCCGCCGTCCGCATCTCCGCACCGCGGCCGGTCATCACGCCCTTCACGCTCCGCTTCCTGATCGACGAGGACGGCGCGCGTTTTGACAGCTGCTCTGCGGATACCGACGGCGCCCTCGACACCATCCTGACCGCGGCGGTGGAGGCGGGCTTCCAGGAAAAATCGAATTGCCGCCTCGGCCTCGGCACCCCCACGACGCGCTGGGGAGAGGCCGCCGCGGCGGGCATCGCGGCTGTGAATGCGCTCGGGGCAGGCTCGGTGACCTTCAACGACATGCAGGTCTCGCTCGTGGCGACCATGGATACCGACGAGGCCGTCTTCGACACGGTCGCCGCCGACCTCGAAGCCGCCCTGCCCGATCTCTTCAGCCTCACGGCCGTTCTGCCCGAGCCCGTCGTCACGACAGAAGCTGGCCCGCCGGGCTTCGCGGCCACCAAGAGCCCCGAGGGCCAGGTCCAGATGCGCGGACATGTGGGCGACGCGCTCGCGGTGACGGCGGTGCAGACCTACGGGAAATCCCGCTTTGGCGCCGACCAGTCCTATCTCGCTGCCGAGCCCCATCCGGACCTGCCCCAGGGATGGTCACTCCGGGTGCTTGCCGGGCTCTCGGCGCTATCAGAGCTCGACTACGGGTCGCTCGAGGTGACCGCAGAGAGCGTGTCGGTGCGCGGCGATACCGGCAATCCGGATGCCCGGGCGCGTGTGGCGCAGACCCTCTCGGAGGAACTGGGGGAGGGCGAGGATTTCGCCATCGCGGTGGTCTATCGCGAAGAGTTAGATCCGATGGCCAGCATCCCCACCCCGGAGGAATGCCTCGCGGATATCATCGAGATCACCACCGCCAAGAAGCTCACCTTCGAGCCCGGCTCAACGGATCTCGACGCGGAGAGCCTCGAGACCATCGGCGCGGTGGTCGCGGTGCTTTCAGGGTGCCCGGAATTCGAGATCGTCGTGGAAGGTCATACCGACAGCCAGGGCCGTGAGGAGATGAACCTCGCGCTCAGCCAGCAGCGGGCCGAGGCCGTGGTGACGGCAATCCGCGGCAAGCGCCTGGCCTGGCCCGGCATCTATCCGCAAGGCTTCGGCGAGGCGGAACCCATCGCCTCCAACGACACCGAGGAGGGGCGCGAGGCGAACCGGCGGATCGAATTCCGCATGGTCTCCCTGGACGAAGGGGCGCCGGCGGCCGAAGACGGCGGGGCGGACGAAACCACAGCTCAGGAAGGCGAGGCGGCAGGTGAATAGAGGCGAGCTTATCTTTGCCACGGCGGTGATCCTCTTCGTGGCTTTCGCATTGGGATGGTTCGCGAGCTGGCTCATCAACCGCTTCACGCGGGTGAGCCGCGCCGATGTCGGCGAGCTCGACCGGCTGGCGCAGCAGCTCCACGAGGCCGAGGAGGCGCGCGACCAGGCGATCACCTACCTCCAGCAGCGAGAGGCGGAGATCTCGAACCAGCTCACGCAGACCGAGGCCGAGCTCCGCGCCGCCATGGACGGGCTGCGCGATGCCCGCCAAGAGGCCGAAGAGCTGAGGGCACAGCTCGAGCGCAACATCGCCTGAGGGACGTGCCTCAAGGATGGGCCCGCCCGCCTCCCCCTCACCCTGCGGGCTCGGCCTTCGGTGGCGCCGCTGCGCGGCGCGGTGCCTTGCTGCAGAGCACGGGATTGCGGGCGAGAGCGGGAGGCCTCCGGCGGCCCTCCGGGGGAGGTACGGGGCACAAAGAAGCGGGGATTAACGCGTCCATTGCGAGAGCGCCGCCTCGTCCGTGTCCTTGGCGTCTACCCAGGTCGCCGCGTCGCGGGTGATCTCTTTCTTCCAGAAGGGGGCACGGGACTTCAGGTAATCCATGAGAAAATCGGCGGCCTCGAAGGCCGGCTTGCGATGCAAAGCGGCGGTGGCGACCATCATGATGGGCTCGCCCGCGCGGAGGTGGCCGTGACGATGGAGAATGAAGACGTCCTCGAGGGACCAGCGCGACCTCGCCTCATCCGCGAGGGCCGCGAGGGCCTTTTCGGTCATGCCGGGATAGTGCTCGATCTCCATGGTCTCGAGCGTGCCGCCCAGATCGCGGGTGAGGCCCGTGAAGCTGACGACCGCGCCCGCCCCTTGCTGGCGCGCGGTAAACGCTGACAGATGCGCGCCGGGATCGAAGGCGGCTTCTTGGACGCGGATATCCATGGCTCAGCCGCCCGTCATCGGGGGGAAGAACGCCACCTCCGACACCCCGGCGAGCGGTGCATCGAAGCTGGTGAGTTCCTGGTCGAGGGCCACGCGCAGGGCGGTGACATCCTCGAAGGCGGCCGCGTAGGCGCCGCCGCGGGCGCGCAGCTCCTCGAGGAGGGCGGCGGGGGTTTCGGCCTCGGTCTCGAGCACCTCCTGTCCGGTGCCGATCCGCTCCCGCACCCAAGCGAAATAGAGCAGGCGCAGCTTCATTTCGCCCCCCTTAGGTGCGGCGTGGCCTTGCGGAAATAGTCATAGCCGGTGACGAGCGTGAGCGCGGCGGCCAGCCAGAGGAGCGCCACGCCACCGGTCTCGAGAAGACCATGCAGCCAGACCCGCCAGCGCAGGCCCAGCACGTCTTCTTCCGCGCCGCTCACGATCGCCTGGTAGAGCGCGGGGTCGAGGCCCACGCTGCGCTCGATGAGCGCGTGCTCGAAGATGCCCTTGGCCAGAAGCACCGTGATCGCCACCATCTGCACGGTTGTCTTCCACTTGGCGAGCTTCGTGACCTTCAGCGTCCCGGCCGTATCGCCGAGGAATTCCCTGAGGCCGCTCACGAAGACCTCGCGGAAGACGATGAGCGCGGCGGGAAGGAGGATGAGCCAGACCGGCTGCCACACCGCCGCGAGCGCTAAAAGCGCAGTCAAAACAATGGCCTTGTCGGCAATGGGGTCGAGCATCGCGCCAAGCTTCGTCTCCTGCTTCCAGGCGCGCGCGAGTTGCCCGTCCACCCAATCGGTGAGCGAGGCCCCGAGAAAGAGCACGATCGCCAGCCAATCCGCGTAGGGGCGCGGCAGGACAAGAAAGGCCACGATGATCCCCGGCGCGGAGAGCAGGCGCAGGATCGTCAGGATGTTGGGCAGGTTCAGGCGCATGGCGAGGGCTTTCGCCTCATTTTGTACAAAAATCCAGAGCGCGAGGCACGTTTTGTACGTGTCTCATCCTTCATGGAAGAACCCGTAGATCTTCTCCGCGAGGCCCTCGCTCACGCCATCGACGGCTTTCAGATCGGCAAGATTGGCGCGGCTGACGGCCTTGGCCGACCCGAAATGCGCGAGGAGCGCGCGTTTGCGCGTGGCGCCGACGCCGGGGATATCGTCGAGGGGGTTCTTCGACATGGCCTTGGCGCGTTTGGCACGGTGGGTGCCGATGGCAAAGCGGTGGGCCTCGTCGCGCATCCGCTGGATGAAGTAGAGGACGGGATCGTTGTGGCGGAGCGCCTTCACGCCCCGGCCCATGCGGTGAAACTCCTCCTTGCCGAGGTCGCGATCCACGCCCTTGGCGACACCCACCATGGTGATGTCGTCGACGCCGAGCTCTTTCATGATCCCGTGCACGGCGCTGACCTGGCCCTGCCCGCCATCGATGAGGAGAAGGTCCGGCCAGACCTCCGTCTCGCGATCCGGGTCCTCCTTGAGGAGGCGCTTGAAGCGGCGCGAAAGCACCTCCTTCATCATGCCGAAATCGTCGCCCGGCGTGAGCTCTTCGCCCTTGATGTTGAACTTGCGATACTGCGACTTGAGGAAGCCGTCGGGGCCAGCCACGATCATGCCGCCCACGGCATTGGTGCCCTGGATGTGGGAGTTGTCATAGACCTCGATCCGCTGCGGCGGCTCTTCCATGTCGAAGGCCTCCGCGATGCCCTTGAGGAGCTTCATCTGCGTGGCGCTCTCCGACATCTTCCGCGCGAGGCTCTCGCGGGCATTGCGGGAGGCATTGGCGATGAGCTCCGCCTTCTCGCCGCGCTGGGGGATGAGCAGCTCCACCTTGCGCTCGGCCTTTTCGCCCAGCGCCTCGGTGACGAGATCGCGGTCTTCCACGTCGTGGGAGAGGATCACCTGCCGGGGCGGCTCCCGGTCGCCGTAGAACTGGCCGAGGAAGGCCTGCATGATCTCTGCCTCGCTGTTCGAGCCCGTCACGCGAGGATAGTAATCACGGTTGCCCCAGTTCTGGTTGGCGCGGATGAAGAAGACCTGCACGCAGGCCTGCCCGCCTTCGACATGGAGCGAGATGACATCGGCCTCCTTCACGCCCTGTGGGTTGATCCCCTGGGCCGATTGGACCTGCGTGAGCGCGCGGATCCGGTCCCGCAGGGCCGCGGCGCGCTCGAACTCCATCTTGGCGCTCGCCTCCTGCATCTGGGCAGCGAGGGTCTGCTGGACCTTCGTCGTCTTGCCCTGCAGAAAGTCATCGGCCTCGCGCACGAGCACCGCGTAGTCCTCCGGGGTCACCTTGCCGCCGCAAGGCCCCGCGCACCGCTTCATGTGGTAGTTCAGGCACGGGCGATCTCCGGCCTCCACTTCGCGATCCGAACAGGTCCTGAGGAGAAAGACCTTCTGGAGCGTGTTAAGCGTCCGGTTGACGGCACCCGCGCTGGCGAAGGGGCCATAGTAGCGCCCCTTGCGGGTCTTGGCGCCGCGGTGCTTCTCGAGCTTCGGGAAATCGTGCTCCGAGCTGATGAAGATGTAAGGGAAGGATTTGTCGTCCCTGAGCAGCACGTTGTATTTCGGTTTGAGCTGCTTGATGAGGTTCTGCTCGAGGAGCAGCGCCTCCGTCTCCGTGCGCGTCGTCAGGAACATCATCGAGGCGGTCTCGGCGATCACCCGGAAGATATGCGGGGCATGCGCATTGCCCCGCGCGTAGTTCGACACGCGGTTCTTCAGGTTCTTTGCCTTGCCGACATAGAGCACGCGCGATTGTGCATCGAGCATCCGGTAGACGCCCGGAGATCCATCCAATGTGCGCATATATCGGGCGATGACAGCCTGCCCTGTCTCCGGTGTGTCAGCGCTGTTTGACAAGTCCTGGTCCATGCCGTCGATTCTCGTTTTGGCTGCTACAGAGGCCCCCACGCCTGCAACGATTTTCCTATCCACGGAAGCTGGGGATAAGTTGCCGGATAACGTTGGAGCAGCGCGAATTTTTCCTTGTTTTCTTGACCGTTGCTTTGACTGCCTAATATTTAGGCGAATTATCAAGGCATTGAATTTGCTTCATATTTTTATTGTCACAGGACAATACGCTGATTTTCCTAGAGTTTTTGTAACACGTCCGTGACGGGAATCGCACCGGTGCACAACTCTCCATTCTTCCCCTTATTCAACCCCCAAAACGTCCGGAGTCTGCCACGTTAAGTGCTGCCCCCCGTCCACGCAAAGCAACTGTCCCGTGATCGCCGGCGCGTCGAGAAAGTAACCGAGCGCCGCGTTGATATCTGCGGGGTGCGCGCCGCGCCCGAGGACCGTGGCAGCCCGCTGTTTGGCGAAGTGTTCCGCGCTCTGGCGGCCGCCCTGAAGCGTGGGGCCCGGACCGATCGCATTGACCCGGATCCGGGGGGCCAGCGCCTGTGCGGCGGTCTGCGTGAAGGCCCAGAGCCCCATCTTGGCGATGGTGTAGGTCATGAATTCCGGCGTGAGCTTGCGCACCCGCTGATCGATCATGTTGACGACGAGGCCCGAGGCCTTGGGCTCCCCGTCCGTGTCCGCGGGCGTGCCCTGTGCCGCCATGGCCTGCGTCAGGAGAAAGGGCGCACGCAGGTTCGATCCGATATGCCTGTCCCAGCTTTCGCGCGTGGCCGTCTCCAGCGTGTCGTATTCGAAGATCGAGGCATTGTTGACGAGGCAGGTGATGTCTCCGCCCAGCGCCTCTCGCGCGGCGGGCAGGAGCGCCTCCGTCTCCGCGTCATCGAGGAGATCGGCCTTGATCGTCACACCGCGCTGCCCCGCAGCCTCGACGCCCGCCACGGTCTTCTCCGCCCCGGCGGAGGACGACGCGTAATGCACGGCCACGTCGAAGCCGCGCCCCGCGAGATAGATCGCCATGGCCTGACCCAGCCGTGCGCCCGCCCCTGTCACCAGCGCCCGCATCAGCTGAGCACCGTGACGATGTAGAGGATGTAGACCGCCATGAAGGCCGCGCCCCAGAGCCGCCCCAGCCCCCATTTGAAGAAGACGAAGGGCGCGAGGACGAGGGAGGCTGCGAGCATCGTCCAGAAATCGATGACGAAGAACTGCCGCGCCACCTCTATCGGCGCCACGAGCGCCGTGACGCCCACGATGGCCAGCAGGTTGAAGAGGTTGGAGCCGATGACATTACCCAGCGCCACGTCCGCCTGCCGGCGGTAGGCGGCGACCATGGTGGTGGCGAGCTCGGGCAGCGAGGTGCCGATGGCCACGAGCGTGAGCCCGATATGGGCATCCGACATGCCGAAAGCCCTCGCGATGTTCGAGGCACCGTCCACGAGGAGATCCGCACCGAGCGGGAGGCCCACGATCCCCAAAGCGAGAAAGAGCGCGATCCGCCAACCCGGAAGCTCGGGATCCACGCCCTCCACATCCTCCTCCTCTCCGGACGGGCCGGAGCCGGCCATCCGCGCTTTCTTGGCGTCGAGAAACTGGTCGAAGAGCACGAGGCTGAGCGCGCCGAGCAGGATGAGCCCGTGCCACCATGTGAGTGGCGCGGTGTAGGCGATGCCGATGAAAAGGAGCGAGCCGAGGATCATGTGGACGTAGCTCTTGCGCGTGTCGCACTCGGCCGTGGACATCGTGAAGACGAGCGCGGGCAAGCCGAGCACGAGCAGGATGTTGGCCGTGTTCGAGCCCACCACGTTGCCGATGGCGAGCCCGGGCTGATCGTCGAGCAGCGCGTTGACCGAGATCAGGAGCTCTGGCGCCGACGTGCCAAAAGCCACGATCGTCAGCGACACGATGAGCGCGGGGATCCCGAGGCGGAGCGCGAGGTTCACCGCGCCCTTCACCAGCACGTCCCCCGCCAGAAGCAGGATCACGAGCCCGAGCGCCACATAGACCCAATCGAGCAAGAGATGCGCCACGCCTAGCCTTTCCGTCCGGGGCAGTCGGTGCGCCCGCATAGAAGCGGGCCAGATCCGATGCGCGGTTTCGCGCAGGTCTTGCACTTCTTCGCCGTGAGGCGCTGCAGCCTCTCCTGTCCGGGGAAGCGCAAGCGTCCGAACATCGCCATGACCGCGATGACGATCAGGAAGAGGGTGACGATCTTCAGGATCATCTCAGAGGCCGAACTGGGCGTAGGCCGCCCGCTCCTCGACCCCGTGGCTGAGATCGCCGAGGACGCGCGCGCCCAGGCGGCTCAAGAGCGGCTTCCGCTGCCCGTAGCGGCGGAACTTCACCTTCTTGCCGAAGCGCTCGCGCAGGACGGGCGTGATATGGCCCACGGCATCCGCAAGGCCCACGTCCACGCCCTTCCGGCCCACCCAGATCTCCCCGGTGAAGAGCCGGTCATCCTCGGCGAGCTTCGCACCGCGGCGGTGGCTCACGTGGTCGATGAAGGTCTGGTGGATGTCGTCGAGCAGCACTTTCAGCCGCGCCACATCCTCGTCCTTCGCGGGGCGAAACGGGTCGTTCATGCTCTTCGATTTGCCCGCCGTATAGACGCGGCGCTCCACCCCGTAGCGCTCCAGCGCCTCGGGGAAGCCGAAGCCCGCGGAGATGACCCCGATGGAGCCGATGACGGAGCTTTCGTCCACGAAGATCTCGTCGGCCGCCGCGGCGAGCCAGTAGCCGCCCGAGGCCGCCACATCCTCCACGAAGGCATAGACCGGGGTCTCCTTCTCCTCCGCCAGCCGCCGGATCCGCGCGCCGATGAGCGCGCTCTGCACGGGGCTCCCGCCGGGGGAGTTGATCACCAGCGCCACCGCCGCCCGCTTGCCCGAGAAGGCCTTTTCCAGCACCGGGCCGATGCCATTGTCATTGAGCCCGCGCCCGGCGGCGATCAGCCCGTCGAGCCGCACGACGGCGACCTCGGGGTCGTTCTTCATGAAGGGGATGTATCTTTTCATTGGCTGCCATTTAGGCCCCTTGGACCCTGGCAACAAGGCGGGTCCAGGCAAGCTTCTGTGCGCGCTCCGAACTGGCAGGACGTTACCACGACTGCCTTTGCCTCACTGGAACTTTACGCTCATGGACGACAGGGAGCGAAAGACCGCTTCGAGCCCGAAGTGGCCGGTTGAAGGCGGTCTGCTAGATGCCTGCCGAGCTTGGCATTGAAGAGAGGCGCCAAACTCTCGCCAAACTGCCCACTTAGTGACCGAGTAGTTTCGGTGCCTTTTTCTGGGATTAGGAGACGGCTTGTGGAAAGTTCGAATGATTGGATAGCAATCTCCATTGCGCTTGCATTTCTAGCGTCTCCGATAGTTGCGATTAAGTTCGCATTTCAACTTCGCAGACGTCGAAGAGACCTCAAGGAGCTAGAGGAAACCAAGCAAGGTGAGATCGCAGAGCTTCAGAAAAAGTTATCCGAGATCGAAAATAGGTTCTCTGCTGTAATTGACGTGGAAGCAGAGGCGATGAAGGCGGCAGGCGAGAGAGATAAGACTGTTGATGAGCTTGACAAACTCAGAGCCGAGTATAAGGACAAGAAATCAACTTATGACCGGCTTCGATTGCAAGTTGCGGTCTATGATGAGACCATCGCATTTGCAGAACTTGGAGTCTATGAGCCGCATTTCGATTTCGGTGATAGCGCGGATTACAAATACAAAATCGAAGCTGTGCGTCAGATGCAGAAGGCAATGGTGAAGCAGAAGACTGCTGTCGTTTGCCACACGAGTTGGACAGTGAGCGACAGTGCTTCAAAGGGTGAAACCATGGTCAATCGAGCCATTAGATTGACGCTTCGTGCATTCAACAACGAGTGTGAGGCGGCAATCGCCAACGTGCGTTGGAACAACGCGAAGGCGCTGGAGAAGAGGCTAAAGAATGCAAAGAAGCAGATCGACAAAGCCAATGCATCTTTGCAAATCGAGATCACCCAGGATTACCTCGATCTCAAACTCAGCGAGCTTCGTCTTACGCACGAATATCGCGAGAAGTTGAAGGAGGAGCGCGAGAAGAGGGCGGAACAGGCCAGGCTAGAGCGGGAAGAGAAACGGCTTCTGCGGGAAGCACAAGAGGCGCGAAAAGAGGAAGGGAAATACGAAGCTCTTCTTGCGAAGGCGCGCGAGGAGGCGGGTGCCTCAAGTTCTGCAGCGCAAGAAGACAGAATACGCGAACTTGAGCAACAGCTTCGAGAGGCTCATGACAAGACCGAGCGCGCCCACGCAATGGCCGAGAAGACCAAGTCGGGATTTGTCTACATCATTACCAATATCGGATCATTTGGCGACGATGTTGTAAAGATTGGTCTTACCCGTAGGCTCGATCCTGCTGACCGCGTTCGAGAGCTTGGTGACGCTTCAGTTCCCTTCCTCTTTGATACCCACGCTATGATTTATTCAGAGGAAGCTCCCGCTCTTGAAACAGCCCTTCATTCTGAGTTCGAAGACCGAAGGGTCAACGCGGCCAATATGAGGAAAGAGTTCTTCCGTGTCTCCTTGGAGGAGGTCGAGGAGGCAGTCATGCGGCTAGCACCAGATGCGGAGTTCCACAAAGACATTGAGGCACAAGAGTTCAATGAAACTCTCGTAAGGCGTCGCGAGAAGCTGGCAACCGAAGAGGCCATCGCCGCTCTGGAGTTCCCGGATGAACTGTGAAAGCGGCGAAGCTCTAAGACCCCTGTCCTCGCAGATCGGCCTGCCGATCTCATCGACCGGCAGCTTTTTCCAGCAAAGCGGCCTCACTCCCTGAGCCGCCACCCCGTGCGGAAAATCCACCAGATGATGGCGAGGCAGAGCGCCGTAAACGCACCGATGGCCAGAAGCGAGAGGCCGACCGGCACGTCCGCCTGCCCGAAAAAGGCCCAGCGGAAGCCCGAGATCAGGTACACGACCGGGTTGAAATACGTCACCTGTTGCCAGAGCGGGGGCAGCATTGAGATCGAGTAGAACGAGCCCCCGAGGAAGACGAGGGGCGTCACCACGAGGAGCGGGATGAGCTGCAGCTGCTCGAAATTCTTCGCCCAGATCCCGATGATGAAGCCCATGAGCGCGAAGCTGATGCAGGTGAGCACGAGGAAGGCGAGCATCGCCAGCGGATGCAGGATCGTCATCTCCACGAAGAAAAACGACGTCCCCAGGATCACGAGCCCGATAAAGAGCGATTTCGTGGCCGCTGCCCCCACATAGCCGATGACGATCTCGAGGAAGTTGATCGGCGCGGAGAGCAGCTCCGAGAAGGTGCCGATGAATTTCGGGAAGTAGATGCCGAAGGACGCGTTGGAGATGCCCTGCGTCATGACCGTGAGCATGATGAGGCCGGGCACGATGAAGGCGCCGTAGCTCACGCCTTCCACCTCCTGGATGCGGGAGCCGATTGCCGTGCCGAACACGACGAAGTAGAGCGAGGTGGACAGCACGGGCGAGATGAAGCTCTGCGCCAGCGTCCGGAAAAAGCGCGCCATTTCAGCGGCGTAGATCGTCTTGACGGCCTGCATGTTCATTCCGCGGCCTCCCCTTCATGCACCAGCTCGACAAAGATCTGTTCGAGGCTCGACTGGGTTGTCTTGAGGTCGCGGATGCTGAGCCCGGCCTTCTGGAGATCCGCCATGAGCGAGCCCATGCCGGTGCGCTCCCCCGCGCTGTCATAGCTGTAGGTCAGGACCGTTCCGCCTTCGCCGAGCGACAGCCCCTCGCGGGAGAGCCCCTCCGGCACGGCACCGAGCGGCTCCGCGAGCTCGATGCGCAGCTCCTTTTGCCCCATGCGCGCCATGAGCTTGTCCTTCTCCTCCACGAGGAGAATGCGCCCCTTGTTGATGACGGCCACGCGGTCCGCGATGGCCTCGGCCTCTTCGATGTAGTGGGTCGTGAGGATGATGGTGACGCCCTGCTGGCGGAGCTTCTCCACCGTCTCCCACATCCCCTTGCGGAGCTCCACGTCCACGCCCGCGGTGGGCTCGTCGAGAAACAGGATGCGCGGCTCGTGGGCCAGCGCCTTGGCGATGAGAACCCTGCGCTTCATGCCGCCCGAGAGCTCGCGCACCTCCTCGTTCGCCTTGTCGTCGAGCGAGAGCGTCTTCAGCAGCTCGCGGATATAGGGATCGTTTGGCGGTGCGCCGAAGAGGCCGCGGGAAAAGCGGACCGTTTCCATGACCTTGGCAAAGGGTTCGAGTGCGATGTCCTGGGGCACGAGGCCGATGAGGCTGCGGGTCTTGCGGTAGCCTGACACGATGTCATGCCCGCCCACCGTGACCGTCCCGCCGGTATGGGTGGTGATGCCGCAGATGGTGGAGATCAGCGTCGTCTTGCCCGCGCCATTGGGGCCGAGCAGCGCCAGCACCTCGCCCTCTTCGATGTCGAGATCGACGCCGCTCAGCGCCTCGAAGCCCGAGCCGTAGACCTTCCGCAGGCCCGCGATGGATACGATGGATGACATGTCTGTCTCCTTTCCCCGCCGACCTAACCTGCCGGAGCGCGGGGGAAAAGCGGCGCGCGCGCGCGGGCCTTTGTGCATTCCTGTCGCTCTTACTATGGTCGCGCGAAACGGAGGACCATGAATGCTGGTGTTGGGGATCGATCTTGGGACCTCGGCCGTCAAGGCCGTGCTCGTAGAGGGCGAGGCAATCGTCGCCGAGGGCCTCGGGCCGCTCAGCGTCTCCTCTCCCCGGCCCGGATGGTCGGAGCAAGCACCGGCGGATTGGCTCGAGGCGATGCGCCGCGCCGTCGCTGCCCTCGGCCCGCGGCGCGCCGATGTGGCGGGCATCAGTCTTTCCGGGCAGATGCACGGCGCAGTGATGCTTGACGCCCAGAACGCGCCCGTCCGCGACTGCATCCTCTGGAACGACAGCCGCGCCGCGGCCCATTGCGAGACATTGGAAGACCGCATCCCCGATATCGGGATGCGCGCCGGCGTGCGGCCCCTGCCGGGCTTCACGGCGCCAAAGCTCCTCTGGCTCGCAGAGGCGGAGCCAGAGGCCCACGGGCGCATCGCCTCGGTCATGCTGCCCAAGGACTATCTCGCGCTCTGGCTCACCGGCGAGGCGGGATCGGACATGTCGGATGCGGCCGGCACGCTCTGGCTCGATCAGGCGGCGCGCGCGTGGGACCCGGCCCTGGCCGAGGCCTCCGCCACGGATCCCGAATGGCTCCCTTCGCTGAGGGATGGCTTCGCCGAGGTGGGCAAGATCCGCACGGAACGCGCCCGGGAGCTCGGGCTGCCCGCGGGCATTCCACTCTTCGCAGGCGGCGGCGACGCGGCCACGGGCGCGCTCTCTGTCGGGGCCGCGCGGCCCGGCGCCTGTTTCATCTCGCTCGGGACCTCCGGCCAGCTCCTCGTCGTCGATGCGGCCTATGCCCCAAACCCGGACGAGTTCGTCCATGCCTTTGCCCATACCCTCCCGGGCCTCTGGTACCGCATGGCCGCGATGCTCAACGGCGCGCGCCCCATGGCGTGGTTCGCCGGGGTTCTGGGCATGGAGGTGGAGACCATGCTGGCCGAGGCGGCGCGTGCCGATACGAGCCGCGTGCCGCTCTTTCTCCCCTACCTCACCGGTGAACGCAGCCCCCACGGCGACCCGGCGATCCGCGCGGGCTTCTACGGGCTGGAGGATGCCACGGGGCGACCCGAGATGGCGCGGGCGGTGGTGGAGGCGATGGCCTTCATGATGCGGGACGCGCGGGACAGTTTCGGCGCGGGCTTCGCGCCCGATGGCCCGATCCCCGTCCTTGGCGGCGGCGCGCAGAGTGATTTTGTCCTCGGCACGTTGGCCAGTGTCCTGGGGCATCCCGTGGCCCGCGCGGAGGCGGGGCGCGGCGGCCCGGCCTACGGGGCCGCACGGCTCGCGCAGGTGGGTCTGGGCGAGATCAGCCAGGGCGATCTGGCCTTCACGCCGAAACTGAAGAAGGTTTTCGAGCCCGAGACGCAGGGCCTCGAGCCTCGCCTGGCGCAGTTTCGCGAGCTCTATGCGCGCCTGCGCGGCGGACTTTGAAACACCACGAATTTCTTCGGGAATTCGTGCGCCCCGCGGGCCGAGGTGCTTCTCACGCGGCTTTCGCCTCCGGCTCCTTCGCGCCGGTCATGTAGGCCACGGCATCCGACATGGTGTGATCCTTGGGATCGATCACCGTGAGCCGCTTGCCCAGGCGGTGCACATGGATCCGGTCGGCCACCTCGAAGACATGGGGCATGTTGTGGCTGATGAGGATGATCGGGATGCCCCGGCTCTTCACGTCCATGATGAGCTCGAGCACGCGCCGGCTCTCCTTCACACCCAGCGCCGCGGTGGGCTCGTCGAGGATAATGACCTTGGAGCCAAACGCCGCCGCGCGGGCCACGGCCACGCCCTGACGCTGGCCACCCGAGAGGGTCTCCACCGCCTGGTTGATGTTCTGGATGGTCATGAGGCCCAGCTCGGAAAGCTTTTCGCGCGCCATCTCTTCCATCTTCTTGCGGTCGAGCTGCCGGAAGAGCGTGCCCCGAATGCCGGGCTTCCGGATCTCGCGGCCCATGAACATGTTGTCGGCGATCGAGAGCGCCGGCGACATGGCCAGCGTCTGGTAGACCGTCTCGATCCCGGCCTCGCGCGCCTCGATGGGAGAGCGGAAGCTCACGCGCTTGCCCTCGAGCTCCACCTCTCCCTCGTCGGGGATGACGGCGCCCGAGACGGCCTTGATGAGCGAGCTCTTCCCGGCCCCGTTATCCCCGATGACGGCGAGGATCTCGCCGGGCATCAGGTCGAAGTCGCAATGATCGAGGGCGGTCACGCGGCCGTACCGCTTCACGAGGCCCCGCGCTTTCAGGATGGGCTCAGCCATTACGCAGCCACCTTTCTGATCCACTGGTCCACCGCGACGGCGGCGATGATGAGCACGCCGATGAGGAGGAACGTCCACTGCGCATCCGCGCCCGCGAGCCGCAGGCCCAGCGTGAAGACGCCGACGATCAGCGCGCCGAAGAAGGCGCCGAGGATCGAGCCTCGCCCGCCGAAGAGCGAGATGCCCCCGATCACGACAGCGGTGATGCTCTCGATGTTGAGGAGCTGGCCCGAGGTGGGCGAAACCGAGCCGATGCGCCCGATAAGCGCCCAGCCCGCGAAGGCGCAGATGAGGCCCGCGAGCGCGTAGACGGAGATGAGCGTCATCTTGACGTTGACGCCCGAAAGCTCCGCCGCCTCAGGGTCATCGCCCACGGCGTACACATGGCGGCCCCAGGCCGTGTGCCGGAGCGCGTAGGCCAGGAGGATGACCAAACCGATCATGAAGACGACGCCGTAGGTGAAGACCGCGCCGCCGATGGTGAACCGTTCGCCGAGGAATTGCAGGAGCGGGGCGTTGGCCTCGATATCCTGGCTGCGGATCGTCTCGTTGGCGGAGTAGAGGAAGTTCGCGGCGAGAACGATCTGCCACATGCCCAGCGTCACGATGAAGGGCGGCAGCTTGATGTAAGCCACGAGCCAGCCATTGAGCGCCCCGATGAGCGTGCCGCACATGAGACCGCAGAGGATCGCCACCTCCACCGGCAGGCCGTAGCGGAACGTGAACTGCCCCATGATGACGGACGACATCACCGAGATCGCGCCCACGGAGAGGTCGATCCCCTTCGTCAGGATCACGATGGACTGCGCCGCGGCCACGATGCCCACGATCTGCACCTGCTGCAGGATCAGAGTCAGCGCGAAGGGCGACAGGAACCGTTCCCCGAGCGTGATCCCGAAGATCACGATGGCGCTCACCAGCACGATCAGCGGCACGAGTGCCGGGGTCGTGTGGAGCGCGTGGTGGAATTTCCCGAAGATGCCCTTGTTGTGCTCCTCGAAGCTCGCCACCTCGGTGGCGGCTGTGGAGGCGGCGCTTTCGTAATCGGTCTGTGCCATGGGGCCCCGTCGTGTTGCGCGTTAGGGTGCGGATGTGCGGGGCGGGCCGCTGGGCCCGCCCCCACTCTTTGCTCGGCGAGAGGCGTTTAGCCCCAGCAGAGATCGGTGCCCTCGGAGACCGAGATGCTCTCCACACCGTCCGCCGGCGCATCCGTCACGAGCGCCACGCCCGTGTCGAAGAAGTCCTTGCCCGGCGTCGCCTCCGGCAGGGTGCCGTTCTCGGCAAATTGCGCGATGGCCTCGATGCCGAGCGATGCCATGAGCAGCGGATACTGCTGCGAGGTGGCGCCGATGACGCCGTCAGCCACATTCTGCACGCCCGGGCAGCCCCCGTCGACAGAAACGATCAGCACGTCATTCTCGCGCCCGATGGAGCGGAGCGCCTCGTAGGCACCTGCGGCGGCGGGCTCGTTGATCGTGTGGACGACGTTGATCGTCGGATCCTGTGCGAGGAGGTTCTCCATGGCGCGGCGGCCACCCTCTTCGTTGCCCTGCGTCACGTCGGAGCCCACGATGCGGCTGTCCGTCTCGTCACCGATGACATTCGGGTCACCGAGGTCGATGCCGAAGCCGTCGAGGAAGCCCTGGTTGCGGAGCACGTCGACCGTGGGCTGGCTCACGGCCAGATCGAGCGTCGCGATGCGCGCATTGGCGGCGTCGTCTCCCAGCGTTGCCGCGGCCCATTGGCCGATGAGCTGACCGGCGAGGTAGTTGTCGGTCGCAAAGGTCATGTCGGCAGCGTCGATCGGGCTCAGCGGCGTGTCGAGCGCGATCACGAGGATACCTGCATCGCGGGCCTGCTGCACGGCGGGCACGATCGAAGAGGTGTCGGACGCGGTGATCAGGATCCCGCTCGCCTCGTTGGCGATGCAGGTCTCGATGGCGGCGACCTGTGTCTCGTGGTCACCGTCGACCTGGCCCGCGAAGGAGTTGAGCGTGATGCCGAGCTCCTCGGCCTTGGCTGCCGCGCCTTCGCGCATCTTCACGAAGAACGGGTTGGTGTCGGTCTTGGTGATGAGGCAAGCGGACACGCCATGGCCACCTGCGAGAGCAGCCGTCCCGGTAAAGGAAGCGCCCACGAGGGCCGTCGTCGCGATCAGTTTCTTCATAGATAATCTCCCAATTCTTGAGCCCCGATTTCCGGGTGCATTGCGCTTTCCTGCCGTGACGCAGGGGAAAGGTCAATAACTAAATCACTCTTATTTATTATTGACCACGACGGCCCCGATCCCCGACACTGGGGCGGAGGAGAGCATCCATCATGGCCGGGATCGAGCCAAACCCCACTGATATGATTGATGAATTCGAGGCCACGGGCTCGAATCAGAGCGGCATGCGCGCCCGCAACGAGCGGCTCGTCCTTTCCATCCTCCGGCGGGTGGGACCGCTCCCCAAGGCGGAAATCGCGCGAAAGACCGGGCTTTCCGCCCAGACCGTCTCCGTGATCATGCGCGCGCTGGAGGCCGATGGCCTGCTCGAGCGCGGCGAGAAACTGCGCGGCAAGGTGGGGCAGCCCTCTGTTCCCATGCGGCTCGCGCCGACCGGCGCCTACTTCCTCGGCATGAAGGTCGGACGCCGGTCTGCGGAACTCATCCTCGTGGATTTCGTGGGCACCGAGATCGCCCATCTCCACCAGACATACAGCTACCCCACCCCGGAGCTCGTCCTCGACTTCGCGCGCCGCGCGGTGACCGAGGTCTGCGCCTCGGTCAGTGACGCGCAGCGCCAGCGCATCGCCGGGATGGGCATCGCCTCTCCCTTCTATCTCTGGGAATGGGCCTCGATGATCGGCGTGGATCCAGAAAAGATGGACGCCTGGCGCGGCTTCGACCTGCGCGCGGAGATGGCCGAGCTCTTCGATTTCCCCGTTTATCTCGGCAACGATGCCACGAGCGCCTGCGGCGCGGAGCTCACCTTCGGGACGGGCGATCCGCCCGCGGACTTTCTCTACATCTATATCGGCTATTTCGTCGGCGGCGGGATTGCGCTGCACGGCGCGCTCTATACCGGGCGCGCCGGGAATGCGGGCGCGGTGGGTCCGTTCCTCATCTCCGCGCAGGACGGCGACCGGCGGCAGCTTCTGGATGTGGCCTCTCTCATCGGGCTCGAGCGCCGCGTCGAAGCCCAGCAGGGAAATGCCGCGCACATGTTCGGCCAACAGGAACACTGGACAATCGAGCCCGAGATTCTCGACGCGTGGCTCGCCGACGCGGTGCCCGCGCTCGCGCAGCTCATCCTCGCCGGGAGCGCCATCATGGATTTCCCCGCCGTGCTGATCGACGGCCACATGCCCACGGACCTGCGCGACCGCGTGATCGCGGCGGTCACCGAAGAGCTCGAGACCCAGCCTCGCCAGGGCCTCCAGATCCCGACCATCTCCGCCGGTACGCTCGGGCCCCGCGCCCGCCCGCTCGGCGCGGCGAGCCTGCCGCTCTCCAAGCGCTTCATGCTGGAAGCCTGACCGACATCCGCGGGCAGGTCGGCACCGCTGCGCGAAAAACAAAAAACCCCCGAGGCCGGCGACCTTGGGGGACGATATATGCTGGTTGCGGGAGTAGGATTTGAACCTACGACCTTCAGGTTATGAGCCTGACGAGCTACCGGGCTGCTCCATCCCGCGCCAGCGTGGAGCGTAGCTATGCCTGTCGGGCAGGAGACGCAACCCCCTCAAAGCGGCTTTCGCACGGAAATTAATCAGTCTTGCGGCTTCCGTCGCGGGGGTCGACCCAGACCCGTGGACGCTTCTCCTTCGGGTCGAACGAACCGAGCGGGCGGAGGGCCACCGTCCCCCGGCGGCGCTGGGCATTCTGTCGGAAATAGTCGCCGAGACCGGCGCGCTCTTCAACGGGCAGCACGTCCCAGTCGATCCACTCCGTGCTCCAGCCGGTAACCTCGCCGAAGACATCCACGAGCCGCATGGAGGGCGTGGCCACGAGCTCCACCTCGCGCCCCTCGGCACGGGCCACGGTGTTGAGCGCGTTGGATGTCTCCTCGCGCATGAAGCGGACGATGGGCCCGTCGGAGGCGACGATGAACTCGCTGTCGATGATGATGAGCTTGGGCTTCAGGGCCTGGGCGAGAAGGACGAGCCGGTAATGCTCCGTGATGTGGTAGAAGATGCCGTAAACCGCCACGACGTCGAACGTCTCTCCCGCGGCGACCAGCTCTTCCATCCCGGCAAAGATATCCCCCTGCTGGAGGCGCACCCGGCCTTTCGCTGCGTTGTCAGGAAAGGCGGCAAAGCGATCGATCAGCGCCTGCCGCGCCTCTATCCCCACCACCTCGCGCGCGCCGGCATGGGCCAGCGCATAGGGCCAGCGCCCGTCATGGCTGGCGAGGTCGAGCACGCGCGCGTCAGAAAGCTCCGCCTTGAAGGGCGCCACGATCATGTCGTAGCGGCGGTTGAGCCGATGCGCCCCGGTGGGCCCCTCGTCGTAGCCCTCGAGCGAGGGGATGAAATCAAATGGATTGTCCGGCATGCCCGCGCCTCGTTTGCGGCCATGCTAGCGGCGCGCCGGGGCGCTGGAAAGCGGCTAGAGCGGCTCGATCTTGCGCGGCGTGCCCTTCAGATGCGTGACCTTGAAGAGCGCGGGCCGCGGCATCGCCTGAAATTCCCCGTAGCCATAGGTCTTGTCCATCTGGCTGAGCAAGCTCGCGATGAGCCCCCCATGGGTCGCGAAGAGCGGGGCGCGGATCGGCCGGCGCGAGATCGACTTGATCGCCTGCCTGAGCCGCACAGCCGCGGCATTGAAGCTCTCCCCGCCCGGCCGCGCCTGCGCGCGGTTGGTAAAGCGGGTTTCGAGAAGCGGGTCGTCCGGGTCGTGGCCCGAGAGGCTCAGCCGATGCTCGCGCAAATCCGTCATCACCGTCACGCCCTGGCCCGACTTCTCCGCGAAGGGTGCCACGGTGGCCTTGGCTCGCGCCGCGGGGCTCGCGAAGATGCCGTCGATCTCCAGCTCCTCCAACGCCTCGACAAGGCTCTCTGACGCGGCCTGCCCCGCCTCGGTCAGCGGATCATCGGCGCCCGCGCCCACGGCCTCGGCATGTCGGAGAAGGAAAACGGTGTCGGTCTTGACGGGGGTAATCGCAAACATGCCCCATCATGGGCGCGGCGCGCAGCTTTAATCAAGCCTTAGGCTTGGCAGGTGGGGCAGTGGTAAAGCGTCCGCCCGCTCAGCTTCGATTTCTCGATGGCTCCGTCGCACCGCGGGCAGGCTTCGCGGGCAAAGATGTTCGTGCGCTCCGTGATCTCTTCGCCAGCCTTCGGCACATCCCCGTTGGTGATGATGGAGTTTGTCTCCACCCCGAGCTTCAGGAGCCCGCGCATCTCGTCCCAGAGCGCGCGCAGGTCGGCCTCCGCGATGTCCCGGCCCGGCGTCATGGGATTGATCTTGCGGAGCCAGAGGATTTCGGCCCGGTAGATGTTCCCGATCCCGGACATGACCTTCTGATCCATCAGGAGCCGCGCGATGGGCGCGCGCGAGCGGGCGATGGCCGCGATGGCGCGGTCCGGGTCCGGCGGCTCGGCGAGAAGATCGGGCCCGTAGCGGAGGCGAAACGTCTTCATGTCCACCGGCAGGATCTCGCAGGTATTCGGCCCGATAATGTCGAGCGCATGGGTGGGGCTCTCGAGCCGAAGCCGGACGACCTCCCGCGGGGGATCGGCGGGCTGCGGCACCGGCGTGAAGTATCCGCCGAGCCCGAGATGGATGTGCACCGTCACCTTGCCCTCGAAATGATAAAGGAGATGCTTGCCCACGGCTCCCGTCCCCGTGCACCGCCGCCCGTCGATCTCGGCGGCGCCCTCGGCAAAACGGCCCTGGGGCGATGTCGCCGCGATCACGTGTCCCTTGAGCATGTCAGCATGATCCCGCGCGGCGCGGTGGATGGTGTGTCCCTCTGGCATGACCGTGCCAGCTAGTTCGGCGCGTCCAAATTCCACACGTCAAAAGCGAACTTGACGCAGGGGCATGCGCCCGCGTTCACTTTCGACATCAAGGCGCATGGCCGAGTCAGGCAATAACCGCGCCGGGAGGGAGTTATTTTCAATGAACGTACATCCAGACAAATCGTTTTACCCATCGCCGAAAGACGCCATGGAAGCGCCCGCCGAGACGCTGGCCTTCACCCTCATGCTCTCCCCGGACTTCTCGCAGCCCGACGGGCTCGCCATCGTCGATGTAAATCCGTCGTCGAAGACCTACGGCGAAATCGTGCACCAGGTCATCGTGCCGAACAAAGGCGACGAGTTTCACCATTTCGGCTGGAATGCCTGCTCTGCCTCCCTCTCCCCGCTCTCGGGCCACGCTTTCGTGGAGCGGCGATACCTGATCGTTCCGGGCATCCGGTCCTCGCGGATCTACGTCTTTGACGTGAAGGAGCCGCTCAAGGCCAAGATCCACAAGATCATTGAGCCCGAAGAGGTCTTCGAGAAGACCGGTTATTCCCGCCCGCATACCATCCATTGCGGCCCCGAGGGGATCTATGTCTCCACGCTGGGCGGCGGTGGCGAGGACGGGACCGATGGCCCTCCGGGCATCTTCATCCTCGATTGCGAAACCTTCGACATCATCGGCCGCTACGAGATCGACCGCGGCGCGCAGTCAAAGCACTACGATTTCTGGTGGAACCTGCCGCGCGACTACATGGTCTCGTCCGAATGGGGCCTACCGCCGCAATTCGAGAACGGCGTGGTGCCGGAGGACCTGCTATCGAACAAGTACGGCCACGTGATCCACTTCTGGGACCTGCGCGCGCGCACGGTGAAGCAGACGATCGACCTGGGCGAGCAGTACCAGATGGCGCTGGAAATCCGCCCCGCCCATGATCCCATCAAGAAGCACGGCTTCGTCGGCGTGGTCGTGGACACGACCAATCTCGAGGGCGCCATCTTCACGTGGTGGCAGAACGACGACGGCACCTTCGAGGCCAAAAAGACGATCACCATCGCGCCCCATCCCGCGGAGACAGATGATCTGCCGCCGCTCTTGCAGGGCTTCGGCGCGGTGCCCGCGCTCGTGACCGATATCGACCTCTCGCTCGACGACAAATACCTATACGTGTCCTGCTGGGGCCAGGGGGAGATGCACCAGTACGACGTCTCCGACCCGATGAACCCGGTGCTCGCCAACAAGATCGAAATCGGCGGGATCGTCAAAAAGGCCAAGCATCCCAATGGGAAGGAGTTTGGCTACGGGCCCCAAATGGTGGAGATCAGCCGCGACGGAAAGCGCGTCTACTGGACGAACTCGCTCTATTCCACGTGGGACGATCAATTCTATCCCGGTGACCGGGGCGCGGCGATGGTCATGGCCAATGTGGGCGAGGACGGCTCCTTCACGCTGGCCGAGGATTTCTGGGTGGAGTTCCCGGAGGGCTACCGGTCCCACCAGATCCGGCTCGAAGGCGGTGACTGTTCGACGGACAGTTTCTGCTACCCCTCCGTCTAGATGGACGTGATCGGCACGACGGCGGGCCTCTGGCTCGCCGTGGCCGTCTCCGGGCTCTACCACGGGCTCAATCCTGGCATGGGCTGGCCGCTGGCCGTTTCAGCCGCGCTCTTCGAAGGGCGGCGGGCGGCGCTGTGGCGCGCGCTCGGGCTGCTCAGTGTGGGCCATTTTCTCGCAATGATCGGCATCCTCTTGCCCTTCGCCGTCATGTTCATGCTCGTGGAGTACCAACGCGAGATCCAGATCGGCGCCGCTTGCGTGGTGATCGCCACGGGGCTCTTCCTGCTGTGGTATCGCAAGCATCCCCGCTTTCTCGCGCGGGTGAAGCCATCGCAGCTCGCGCTCTGGTCTTTCCTTGTGGCCATGGCCCACGGTGCGGGGCTCATGCTCGTGCCCATCTTCCTCGGCCTCTGCGGGTTGGACGAGCTCGACATGGGCCACCGCGCCGCGCTTGATCTCATGGGCGCCAATGTCGCCATGGCCTTCGTCGTGGGCCTCATGCACACCGCGGCAATGATCGGCTCCGGCGGCGTGCTCGCCTGGGCCGTCCACCGCTATCTCGGCCTCAAGGCGCTCCGCGCGACGTGGTTCAACCTCGACGTTGTGTGGGCCGCGAGTCTCATGGCCGTGGGCGGCTTCGGGCTCTGGGCCGGGCTGGCGCTGTAGCTCATTCGCGCCAGTGCTCCTCGATCCAAGGGGCGGGCAGGCCGTAATCCTGCAGCCTCTTGAGAGGCTGCTTCTGCTTGAGCGCATGCCGGATGTAGGCCCAAGGGCCCATGGCTGGGGTCTGCGCATTGACTTGACCGTTCGCGGCTTCCGGCGGATTGGGCCCGCCGGCGAAGATCACGACCCGGCAATCGAGGGGCAATCGGGGCGGCTGGACAAAGTTCAGTGGCAGGGTCGGGATGCATTCGATGCGGAAATGCTTCATCCAGGCTTTCGGCCAATAATCGATCCCGCCCGGCGCATTCTCGGCGACGAAAAATTGCTCGAACCGGTAGCGATCGGCCGTGCCCTGCGGATCGGCGGCAAACATCTCCTGAAGGGGCGCGAGCTTTCCCACTGGAGCGCGATAGATCGACGTCTGCCCGCGCTTGAGCGGCCATTTCGCGGCGTTGAGGCCAAGGATCACCTGATCGGGATTGCCATACTCGAAGAACGGGTCGAGCGAGCCGGTGATCAGCACGTCGAGATCGATGAAGAGAAAGTTGCCCTCCAGATCGCCGAGCGCGGGTGCCCAGAGCCGAGACTTGGGCCATTTACCAGGGGTGTTGACGGGAAGCTTGCCGCCGGGGATCGGCGGTAGATCGAAGCATTCCACCTCGTCCCGGACCTGTTCGCGCGTGTCGGTGAACGCCACGAAACGGAAAGGCGGCGTGATGTTGCGCGCCACCATCGCATAGAGCCGGTTGATGTAGGGGGCGCCGTATTTCGTGCCCCAATTGATGCAAACGACGTTCTTCATGGGGCGCGTTCTACGCGTGTCGGTATGAGACATGAAGACACGAAAAAGCCGCCCGAGGGGCGGCTCAAGCTTCGGTACATCGTCAGAGAGATACGAGAGTTTCTTACTAGGTTTGGCGATGACCTACTCTCCCACGCCTTAAGACGCAGTACCATCGGCGCTACGGCACTTAACGGCCAGGTTCGGGATGGGGGCTGGGTGTTTTGCTCGCGCTATGATCACCAAACCGAGAAAGAAACTCGCTTTGGATCATCAGATCCAAGTCCAAGTACACTGCGGTGTATGCTTTTGGTCCGGTAGAACTGGCTTCTACTGGATCAAATCAAGCCTATCGGACCATTAGTACCAGTCAGCTGAGTACGTTACCGCACTTACACCTCTGGCCTATCGACGAGGTCGTCTACCTCGGTCCTCAGGGATACCTTGTTTTGAGGGGGGCTTCCCGCTTAGATGCCTTCAGCGGTTATCCTGTCCGATCATAGCTACCCAGCACTGCCGTAGTCGACAACTGGTCCACCAGTGGATCGTTCACCCCGGTCCTCTCGTACTAGGGGCAACTCCTCTCAAG
>JBCBHO010000003.1:0-457069 GCA_038525525.1 Pseudomonadota bacterium
CCCGTCCGCCGCTCACCCGAAGGTGCGCTCGACTTGCATGTGTTAGGCCTGCCGCCAGCGTTCGTTCTGAGCCAGGATCAAACTCTCAAGTTGAAACAGCTTACGCTGTATCCTTGACGTTCGAACCTCTGCACATCGTTTCCTGCCGGCTAGGGCAGGAACCGTCTCTGTTTGATGTGCTCCAGGTTTCATCAGAAACCAGAAGCCGTACAAACAGTGAAGCTGACACTGGATCATCGCTCGGACCCTATTGCGTGGGCCTGTCGCTACCAGCGTAGATATGTGCAGTTGTTTGTTCATCGAATGAACCAAACCGCCCACATATCTCTTCAGATACTATCGATTTCAAATAGCGTAGAGACAAAATCGACTGGATGCGCCCTAACTTGTTTGGCGCGCCCCGCCTCAGTTACCTCAGTTTTTGTTGCCGTCTGGACCGTCTGGCTGCTGCCGTGTTGTCCGTCTGGCGTTCCGTTGTGCGCCTCAGCGCCGCCGGTGAGGGGGCTTTTACGAAGAGGTGCTGGGGGCCGCAACACCTTTTTTCAGAGAAAGCGCATTTTTTGCCCGTCACCCCGTTTTTTCTTCCTTTTCAGTGGTTTGGTGCAATTTTTGATCGCCGACCCAGCGTCAAAACGAAAGGATCGTGCGCTTCCCGCTATGCCCCTGCCCCATATTTTGTGGTTATCCCCAGCTTACCCACAGTCCTGTGCACGACAGGGAAAGGACTCACCTGCGACTCCCCCAGTTTTTCTCCCGGAATCGCGCGAGTCGCCCTCTCCGCGTGGTGCGATGCGCTCCGATTCACCTGTCTGAAGGCTGGAGGTGCCCACGGCCCGCCGGTCCCTCTGGTGGAACCGGGAGTAAGCAGAAGGCCGACCCGCCGTGCACCCGAACGTCACCCTATTATAGAAGTGTACCGCGCGCTGGCCCGCCGACGGCAGCGCTCAGGTCAGGGCGCGCCGCACGAGGGGGCGCCACTTCACCCGCGCCAGAAGCAGCGCAGCGATCACACCCGCGTAAATGATGGGCTCCCATTGAAAGCCTTTCACCAGCAGGAGCCAGTGCACGGCGCCGAGGATCAGCACGAGATAGGTAGCCTTGTGCAGTGTCCGCCACGCGGAGGCGCCCATGGCCCGCACCGACCAGTTGTTCGAGGTCAGCGTCAGCGGGATCATCAGCGCGAAGGCGGCCATGCCGAGCGTGATGTAGGGCCGCTTCACGATATCGGCCCAGACATTCTGGAACTGCACGTCGAGTACGAGCCATGTCAGCAGGTGCGCCAACACGTAGACGAAGGCCGTCACGCCGATCGCGCGGCGGAACTTCACGAGGTTGATGCCGAGATGATCGCGCAGCGGCGTGATCGCGAGGCCCGCGATCAAGATCCAGAGCGACCAAAGCCCCAGCTGGTGCTCAATCGTCTTCGTCGGGTCAACGCCGAGCCCGCCAGTGATGCCCTCATAATAGAGCCACGCAATCGGCAGCGGAGAGAGCGCATAGATCGGCCAGGTCGGCAGCTTGCGCGCGGCACGGTTGATCGGAGCGACGGTCATGTCTTTCAGCCTTTGCTTGGTCATCGTGGACATGGGGGTGCTCCAGCGCCGCGGGAAGACAGGGTCACGGGACCCTGAAGGATGTGTCAGTTCAGTAGAATTCGCTCAGGTCCATGCCGTCGTAGAGGCTCGCGACCTCCGCCTCGTAGCCGTTGAACATCAGCGTGGGCTGACGCCGGGCGAAGAGCCCGCCACCGATGGTGCGCTCCGTGGCCTGACTCCAGCGGGGATGGTCCACGTTGGGGTTCACGTTGCTGTAGAAGCCGTATTCCCGCGCATTGGCCATGTTCCAGCTCGTCGGCGGCTCCTCCTCGGTGAGCGAGATGCGCACGATGCTCTTGATCGACTTGAACCCGTACTTCCACGGCACCACGAGCCGGATCGGCGCGCCGTTCTGGTTCGCGATGGGGCGGCCGTAGATGCCCGTGGCCATGATGGTGAGCGGGTGCATCGCCTCATCGAGGCGCAGCCCCTCGCGGTAGGGCCAGTCGAGGACGGCCCGGTTCACGCCCGGCATCTCGGACGGGCGCACCAGCGTCTCGAAGGCCACGTACCGCGCGCCGTCCTGCACACCCACGCGGTCGAGGATGTCCTTCAGCTCGATCCCGTTCCACGGGATGACCATGCTCCAGGCTTCCACGCAGCGGAACCGGTAGATCCGCTCCTCCACGTCGAGCCCGCCGATCAGATCCTCGAGGGCGTATTCGCCGGGATTGTCGACGAGGCCGTCGACCACGATGGACCAGGGCTGCGTGGTGAGCTGCCCGGCAAAGCGCGCCGGGTCTTCCTTGCCCGTGCCGAACTCGTAGAAGTTGTTGTAGGAGGTGATCTCCTCCCAGGTGTTCGGCTCGAGGTTGGAATTGTCCACCTGCGCGGCGAGCGGACCGGCGATGGAGGCCGCACCGGCCCCGAGCGCACCAGCGATGATCTGGCGACGGTTGAGCCAGCCCGCCTCGGGCGTGACGTCGTTCCAACCCAAGGTGTTTTTCCAGCGATGCGCCATTCCGTTCTCCTGCAACTCGTGCCTTGGCGCTTAATGAAGAGCGAGCAGCGCGCCAAAGCAACTCCACTGACAGCCTCGTGCACGGATGTAACACGACCCGCTCGAGGCCGGCCGGGGTCAGAAGCCCAATAAAGGCGCACGTTCGCGTCACGGCGGGACCGGTCCCGTTGACACTTACGTGACTGGAAACGCGCGGCATTCGCGGCTTAGCCCAGCAACTGGCGCGGTCAATCGGCAGAACCGGGCCACAGGCAGGTCTGCGCGCATGGAAGACCTCGCGAGCGCCCCATATCACGGTCATCCGCGGCTCCTGCCGCACTCTATGATCGGGAGATAACCATGATCCGGAAGACCCTATTCGCTCTCACCACGTCCGCCGCTATGGCCACGTCGGCTTTCGCTGCCGGGCATTCCAAGGATATCGTCGACACAGCCGCAGAAGCCGGCTCCTTCGAGACGCTGCTCGCAGCCGCCACCGCCGCGGGCCTCGTGGACACGCTGAAGGGCGAAGGCCCGTTCACCGTTTTCGCGCCCACGGATGAGGCCTTCGCCGCGCTGCCCGAGGGCACCGTCGAGACGCTTCTGATGCCGGAGAACCAGGACCAGCTCGTGGCGATCCTCACCTACCACGTCGTGCCGGGCAAGGTGATGTCCACCGACCTCTCCGACGACATGATGGCCGCCACCGTGAACGGCGCCGAGATCATGATCGACCTCGATAGCGGCGTCATGGTCAACACGGCCAACGTCGTCTCCGCCGACATCGAGGCTTCCAATGGCGTGATCCACGTCATCGACAGCGTGATCCTTCCGCCGGAGAGCTGATCCCACACCTGAAGATCTAGAAAAGGCCCCGCCCACGCGGGGTCTTTTTCATTTGCGCTTGCCCGCGGCGCGCGCAGCGGCTTTCGTTGCGCCATGACAGAACCAAAGATCGCCCTCATCACCGGCGGCGCCCGCGGGATCGGCCTTGCCACGGCGCACCAGTTCCTCGCCGATGGCTGGCAGGTGGCCCTCGTGGACTGGGACGAGCCAGAGCTCGCCCGCGCCGCGCCCGAGGGTGCGCTCGCACTCCCCCTCGACATCTCCAATCCGCAGCACGCCCCGCAGATGGTGCGCGAGACCGTGGCGCGCTTCGGCCGGATCGACGCGCTGGTCAACAATGCCGGCATCGCCGATTTCGGCCCCATCGAAGAGACCGACTTCGAGCGCTGGCGCCGCGTGATGAGCGTCAATCTCGACGGCACCTTCCTCGTGAGCCAGGCCGCGGTGCCCGAGCTGAAGAGAACCCGCGGCGCGATCGTCAACATCGCCTCGATCTCCGGCTTGCGCGCCTCCACGCTCCGCGTGGCCTACGGCACCTCGAAGGCCGCCGTCATCGCGCTCACCGAACAACAGGCCGCCGAACTGGGCGAATACGGCATCCGCGCCAACGCCATCGCGCCCGGCCCCGTGCGCACAAAGCTCGCTATGGCCGTCCACACGCAGGACATCATCGACGCTTACCACGACGCGATCCCGCTCGGCCGCTACGGAACGGAGGCGGAACTGGCGAACGCCATCGTCTTCCTGTGTTCGGATAAGGCCAGCTACATCACCGGCCAGACGCTCGCCGTCGATGGCGGGTTCGAGAGCACGGGCATAGGCCTCCCCTCCCTGCGCGACGGCTAAGAGCGGGAGCCTCCGGCGGCCCTCCCTCTCTCGCGGTCATCCGACCGCTGCCGGGGCAGTGGGACGGAGGTACGAGGCACAAAGAAGGGGCGGCCTCCGATCATGAGCCCGCCCCGTTTTCCTAGTGCCCCGTATCTCGGGGAGCGCGAGGGGCAGCGCCCCTCGCTTCTTTAGTGGATGACGGCGTCATCGGGGCGCGGGCGCTCGGAGGCGCTGAGCCGGTCGCCCACGATGAGGCCGTCGGCCCCTGCGCTCACGGTGATCGTCTCGCCATCCTTGATGTCGCCCGCGAGGATCATCTCGGCGAGCTGATCCTGGAGCGCGCGCTGGATGACCCGCTTTAAGGGCCGCGCGCCGAAGACGGGATCATAGCCCTCGTCCGCCAGCCATGTCCGAGCGCCGTCATCGAGCTCGAGCGCGATCTTGCGGGCCTTGAGCCGCGCCTCAAGCCGGGCGAGCTGGATCGTGACGATGCCGTCCATGTCGTCCCGCCCGAGCCGGTCGAAGATGATCGTCTCGTCGAGGCGGTTCAGGAATTCGGGGCGGAAATGGGCGCGCACGGCGTCCATCACGTCCCGCTTGGCTTGGCCAGCATCTGCGCCGTCAGGCAACTGGCTGAGCGCCTGCGCGCCGAGGTTGGACGTCAGCACGATGAGCGTCTGCTTAAAGTCCACCGTCCGGCCCTGCCCGTCCGTCAGCACGCCGTCATCGAGCACCTGAAGGAGGACGTTGAAGACATCCGGATGCGCCTTTTCCACCTCGTCGAAGAGCACGACCTGGTAGGGCTTACGCCGCACGGCCTCCGTGAGCACGCCGCCCTCGTCATAGCCCACGTATCCCGGGGGCGCGCCGATGAGGCGGGCGACGGCATGTTTCTCCATGAACTCGGACATGTCGATGCGGACCATCGCGCTGTCATCGTCGAAGAGGAACTCGGCCACCGCCTTCGTCAGCTCCGTCTTGCCCACGCCCGTGGGCCCGAGGAAGAGGAAGGAGCCGAGCGGCCGGTTCTCGTCATTGAGGCCCGCGCGGGCCCGGCGCACGGCATTCGCCACCGCGCGCACGGCGGTTTCCTGGCCGATCACACGGCCATGGAGCGCCTCCTCCATGCGGAGCAGTTTCTCGCGCTCGCCCTCGAGCATCTTCGAGGTGGGGATGCCCGTCCAGCGTTCGACAACCTGCGCGATCTGTTCGGGGCGCACGGCCTCCTCGATCATGACGTCCTCGGCGTCTTCGGCCTCGCCGAGCTTTTTTTCGAGGTCGGGGATGATGCCGTAGGAAAGCTCGCCGGCCCGCGCGAGATCGCCCTCGCGCTTCGCACGATCGAGATCGGCGCGCGCGCGGTCGAGCTCTTCCTTCACCTGCTGGGCGGAGGCCATCTTGTCCCGCTCGGCCTGCCACTTGGCAGTGAGCTGCGCCGATTGATCCTGGAGATCGGCAAGCTCCTTTTCCAGCGCGGCGAGGCGGTCCTTGGAGGCCGCGTCGTCCTCCTTCTTCAAGGCCTCGGCCTCGATCTGCAGCTGGAGGATCTGGCGGTCGAGCGCGTCGAGTTCTTCGGGCTTCGAATCCACCTGCATGCGGAGCCGCGAGGCGGCCTCGTCCATGAGGTCGATCGCCTTGTCCGGCAGGAAGCGGTCGGTGATGTAGCGGTGCGAGAGCGTCGCCGCGGACACGAGTGCGCTGTCGGCGATCCGCACGCCGTGGTGCAGCTCGTACTTCTCCTTGATGCCGCGGAGGATGGAGATCGTGTCGGGCACGGTGGGCTCGTGCACCATCAGCGGCTGAAAGCGCCGGGCAAGTGCGGCGTCCTTTTCCACGTGCTTGCGGTATTCGTCGAGCGTCGTGGCGCCGACGCAGTGGAGCTCGCCCCGGGCCAAAGCGGGCTTCAGGAGGTTCGAGGCATCCATTGCCCCGTCGGCCTTCCCCGCGCCAATGAGCGTGTGCATCTCGTCGATGAAAAGAACGATCTCGCCCGCTGCCGCCGTCACCTCGTTCAGAACGGCCTTCAGCCGCTCCTCGAATTCGCCACGGTATTTCGCGCCGGCGATGAGCGCGCCCATATCGAGCGCCAGGAGCCGCTTATTGCGCAAGCTCTCCGGCACATCGCCATTGACGATCCGCAGCGCGAGACCCTCGGCGATGGCGGTCTTGCCCACGCCGGGCTCACCGATGAGGACGGGGTTGTTCTTCGTGCGGCGCGAAAGCACCTGCATGGCGCGGCGGATTTCCTCGTCGCGGCCGATGATGGGATCGATCTTGCCCTCGCGGGCGCGCGCCGTGAGGTCGGTGGCGTATTTCTCGAGCGCCTCGTAGCTGTCCTCCGCCGAGGCGCTGTCGGCCTTGCGGCCCTTCCGGAGATCATTGATCGCGCCGTTGAGCGCCTGCGCCGTCACGCCGCCCTGCTCGAGCGCCACCTTCGCGACAGATTTCACCATTGCGAGCGCCATGAGGATGCGCTCCACGGGCACGAAGCTGTCCCCGGCCTTCTTGGCGATGGCTTCCGCCTCGCCGAGGACCTTGGTGAGGGTCTGGTCGACATAGACCTGCGCGGCGTCGCCGGAGACCTTCGGGAGCTTGCCCACCGCCAGATCCACGGCCTGCAGCACAGCGCCCGGCTGACCGCCGGCGCGGCTGATCAGGTTGGCCGCGAGCCCTTCGGCATCGTCGAGCAGGGCTTTCAAAAGATGTTCGGGGGTGAGCCGCTGGTGGCTTTCGCGGGCGGCAATGGTCTGCGCAGCCTGCAGGAACCCGCGGGCGCGCTCGGTGAACCTCTCCAAGTTCATCGGTCTCTCCTTCTCTCAGCACCCATGTTGCGCCCGCCCATCGCGGCACGCCCCTCGGGCCTCTCACGTAAATGGGAGCGGCAAGCCCCCGGCGCAAGCTCCGGGGCAAGGCGCGCAAAGAAGCACGGCATCGCTTTACGTCTCATTAAGGCTGCCTCGCTACCCTGCACTCAGCAGGCGGAGGGGCCCATGACACTTCTCGATATCGTGGTCTTGAGCATGGCGTTCACCGCCATGGGAGACGAGGTCTTTGGCAAGGTGCAGGTCATCCTCGCGGAGGATGACGGCACGCGGGTGATGACGCTCCAGTGCCGCGCGCCGGCCTCCCGGCGCATCCAGCCCGATGCCATTCTCATCGGCGAGGCCATTCGGCAGGTGCGCCGCATGCCGGAGGTGCTCAGCGGCGAGGTGCGGCTGAAGTTCTCCCGCTCCCTGCGCCCCATTGGGAAGGCGGGCCGAACGGGCCGGACAGCGGGAGCGGATCGCGCGGGCAGGACCGGCCACGTCGCCTGAGCCCGCTCGAAAGCGCGCCTGAGCTTTCCGACGTCGCCCACCCAGAGACCTCGGAGCGTTCCCGGGGCCATCCGCGCGCAGCAACCGCTTGTCATTCCCACGCCGCACGCCTACCCCGCCGCCATGGATGACAGATTGATCGTCGCGATGGATGTCCCCAATGCGCTGGCGGGCCTGCAATTGGCCGAGCGGCTCGGGGAGAGCGTGTCCTTCTACAAGATCGGGCTCGGCATGCTCACCGGCGGCGGGCTTGCCCTCGCCAACGAGCTCAAGGACGAGCACGGCAAGCGCATCTTCCTCGACATGAAGCTCTTCGATATCGGCGCGACGGTGGAGGCCGCGGTGCGCGGCCTGGCGCAATTCAACCTCGATTTCCTCACCGTACATGGCGACCCACACGTCGTGCGCGCGGCCAAGGAGGGTGCGGCGGGCAAAGACCTCAAGATCCTGGCCGTGACGGTGCTCACGTCGCTGGATCGCGCCGATCTCGATGCCGCGCTTATGCAGCCGGGGGACCTCTCCGAGATCGCCACGGAGCGTGCTGCCCGCGCCTTCGAGGCGGGTGCGGACGGTGTCATCTCCTCCCCGCGCGAGGCCGCCGTGATCCGCGCGCTCCCGGGCGCGCAAGACCGTCTCATCGTCACCCCGGGCGTCCGTCCCGCGGGAGCAGCCCTGGGAGACCAGAAGCGCGTGACCACCCCTGCCGAGGCCATCGCCGCGGGCGCTGATCACGTGGTTGTCGGTCGCCCCGTCTGGCAGGCACCAGACCCGCGCGCGGCGGCAGAGGCCATCGTCGCCGAGCTCAGCTCGGCGCAAGCCAAACGGCCAAACCGCCTCCACTAGCCGTCGGTCCACCGTTCGCTAGGTAAAATTGCCCCTGGGCCAGTGGCGCGAGGATCACCTCCGCGCCGTCTTCCTCAGTCGTTGATATCCGACTTGAAGACCTTCACCTGCTGCCCGATCCGCAACCGGAACACGTAGCGCAGGATGAGCCACGCGATGAGCGAGGTCGCGGCGAAGATCACGAGCATCCAGCCCACTGATCCGCCCACGGCGGTCGCCCCGCCGATCGCCAGCAGAATCGCCACCAAACCCGCGCCGATGGCAAATCCGAGGAAGACCGCCGCGGGGACAACGATCTCGAGGATCGCGAGCACGAGGCCGAAGATCGCCCAGACCCACCAGACAAATGCCAGGTTCATGACCGTCCTCCCAGGAGCTTGAATGCGTCGCCAAAGGCTTCGAGCGCGTTGGCAGGCAGGACGATCGTCTGCTGCCCCTGGCCTGCGCCCAGCGCGTTGAGCGCCTCCACCTGCTTGAGCGCCACCTGGTATTGCGCCGCTTCGAGCCCGTTCTCGGCGATGGCCGCCGCCACGACGGCGGTGGCGAAGGCCTCCGCCTCGGCTTCCACCCGCCGCGCCTCTGCGGCGCGTTCGGCGGCATAGAGCTCGGCATCGGCGGCAAGCTCGACGGAGCGCTTCTGCCCCTCCGCTTCGGTCACGGCCGCGCGGCGCGCGCGCTCGGCGTTGAGCTGCTGGAGCATGGCGGCGCGGGTCTGCTCATCGAGATTGACGTCTAGGAGTTCCGCCCGCGTCACCTCGATCCCCCAATCATCCACCACCGTTGCGAGCGAAGATTTGATCGTCGCCGTCAAAGTGGAGCGGTTCGTTTGCACTTCGTCGAGCTCAAGGCGCCCGATCTCCGAGCGCACGATGCCCGCCACTGTCGTCTGGATCGCCGGGTCGATATCGCGGATCCGGTAGACCGTCTTTTCCGGCTCGGTCACACGGTAGAAGACACTCGTCTCCACCTGCACGAGCACGTTGTCGGTGGTAATCGCATCCTGGCTCATCGTCGGCAGCTGCCGCTCGAGGATCGAGACGCGATGCGCCACGCGGTCGAGGAAGGGGACGATGAAGTTGATCCCCGGCCCGAGCACCGAGCGCAACCGCCCGAAGCGTTCCACCACGAATTGCTCGGATTGCGGCACGATCCGCACCCCGGCGAACACCACAACGATGAGGAAGATCGCCAGAACGATCAGGAAGGCATTGTCACCGAGAAAGGCGAAGAGGAGCTGCTCGAAATCCATGTGATGTGTCCTTAATGGCTTTTGCCACAACATAGCGACACATTCACGGCCCGTGAAGCGCTAGACGACCGCCGCGCCTCCCATCGCGACGGCGCGTTTGCCGTGCCGTTCCCGCGCCACCTCGGCCGCAACCATCTCCGCCGTGGCCGCGCTCAGCGTCCAGCCCAGATGCCCGTGGCCTGTGTTGTAATAGACCCGGGCCGAGCGGCCCTGGCCCACCCGCGGCATCATCGAGGGCATCATCGGGCGCAGCCCGGCCCATGGCACGACCTCCTCTGTGGACACGCCGGGGAAATGCGTCTCCACCCAGCGCACGAGCGGTCGGATCCGGTCATCGCGGATGTCGCGGTTCTCGCCGTTGAACTCCGCCGTCCCCGCCACGCGGAACCGGTCCGGCCCGAGGCGCGAGGTGACGATCTTGGCCTTGTCATCGAGGAGGGAGACCTGCGGCGCGGCCTGCTGCGAGGCACGGTCGCGGAGCATCACGGTGATCGAGTACCCCTTCACGGGATAGACATTCACCCGGTCGCCCAATTTCTGGGCGAGCGTGCGGGAGCCGATGCCCGCAGACACGACGACGGCGTCGCTGTGGATGGTCTTGCGCCCGGTATCGATCTCGATGCCAGCCTGCGTCTCGCGGACGGCCTCCACCGGCGCGCCGTAGACAAAGCGCACGCCCTGCCGCTCGAGCCAGCCCGCGAGGCCAGCCGTGTATTTGTGGATGTCGCCGGTATAGTCGCTCTCTGTGAAAAAGCCCCCCGCGTAGTTTCCGCTCAGCGTGGGCTCGATCTCGCGGATCTCGCGCGGCGTGAGCGCGCGGCGGGTGAGCCCGCCCTCGGCGTAGAGCTTGGTGACCTTGTGGGCGGCGGCGAGCTCCCTGTCGGTCTCGTAGAAATGCAGGATCCCCTCGCGCGCGAGGTTGAAATCTACCCCCGCGATATCGGCCATCGCCTGGTGCGTGGCGCGGGCCGCCAGCGCCATGCGCACGGTCTCCACCGTGTGCTTGCGGTAGTTCGGGATGTTGCCGAGGAATTCGGCCATCCAGCTGATCTTGTGCCAGGAGGGCTTCGGGTTCACGAGGAGCGGCGCGTCCGAGCGCAGCATCCATTTCAGGCCCTTTAGCACCGTGCCCCAGTTCGTCCACACCTCCGCGTTCGAGGCCGAAAGCTGCCCGCCATTGGCGAATGAGGTCTCCATGCCCGCGTAGCGCTGCCGGTCGATCACCGTGACGTCAAAGCCCCTCTGGTGGAGCTGGAAAGCGGTGGTGATGCCGGTGATCCCGGCTCCGATGACGGCGATGTGGTCCATGTCCAAGCTCCTCTCGGCGCACGCGGCGCGCAAAAGCAGCCCCCTCCGTCCATGACCTGAGCGTTTTCGCAGTGCAGCCCTTGGGAAGCTGCCACGCTTGCGCCTTCGGTGCCCGCGTGATGTGCGCGAGCTCTCCGGAGTATTGCCCTCTGACCGGTCCCTTTGCCTGAGAGTTTACCGGGGCGGTTGCTCCTTCGGCGGCAGCGGTGCTGCGCTCTCCCGACCAGAGGTCTGATGCCCGACATATTGCGCGCGTTGGCCCGAGTCGCGCAATTCAATTCGCGTCATAGTGATCATGACGCCAAGTGATGATGCAAATATGTGCGAAGCCGCTGCTTGAAGTGCGGGATGCCCCTGGGATGGGCAAGATAGGCCTCCGGGTGCCATAGTTCCCAGCGCTGCCCCTCCCCGCCGAACATCACGCCCGCCTCCGCCCCGGCCGGCAAGCGCTGCACGAAGAAGTAGGTCCCCTCCCGCGTCGAGGTCAGGTAGCGCCGCTTCCAGACGAAGGCGCCGGGGTCGAGGGCGAGCCCCACCTCCTCGCGGGTTTCGCGGATCGCCACCGCCTCCGGCGTCTCGGCGCCTTCGCGCCCGCCCCCGGGGAAATCCCACCAGCCGGGCCAGGGGATGTCGCGATCCTCGTCCCGCAGGATCACGAGAAGCCGCGCGCCGATGAAAAGCGCCACTTTCGCCCCGATGAAGGGGCCCTCCTCCGCCGCATCCTGGTCCATGGGAGTGCGCTCCACGCTTCTTTGTGCTCCGTACCTCCGCCGGAGGCATTCCGCCGCCCGCCGAAAGCGCATAAATAGGGGCCATGCCCGCTCTCTGCCGAGATTGCCTGGAGACCTTCGAGGAAGGCAAGCGCTGCCCGGCCTGCCGGAGCCCGCGGATAATCTCGCATCCCGAGCTCTTCGATCTCACCATCGCCCACATGGATTGCGACGCCTTCTACGCCTCGGTGGAAAAGCGCGACAATCCAGAGCTCGCCTCGAAGCCGGTCATCATCGGCGGCGGGCGGCGCGGCGTCGTCTCCACGGCCTGCTACGTGGCCCGCATCCGCGGCGTGAAATCGGCCATGCCCATGTTCCAGGCGCTCAAGCTCTGCCCGGACGCCGTCATCGTGAAGCCGCGGTTCGACGCCTACGTGGAGGCCTCCCGCGCGATCCGGGCGATGATGGAGGAGATGACCCCCTCCATCGAGCCGCTCTCCCTCGACGAGGCCTTCATGGATCTCTCCGGCACCACGCGGCTCCACGGCGCGCCGCCGGCCGTCATGCTGGCGCGGCTCGTCAAGCGCATGCGCACCGAGCTCGGGCTCACCGGATCCATCGGGCTCTCGCACAACAAGTTCCTCGCCAAGGTCGCGAGCGACCTCGAGAAACCTCGCGGGTTTTCCATCATCGGCAAGGCGGAGACGGCGGACTTCCTCCATGACAAGCCCGTGCGCCTCATCTGGGGCGTGGGCGCCGCCGCCCAGGCCTCCTTGGACAATGCTGGCATCCGCACCTTCGCCGATCTCAAGCGCTGGGAGCGGGACGACCTATTCGCCCGCTTTGGCTCCATGGGCGCGCGGCTCTGGCATCTCGCGCGCGGCGAGGATGCGCGCCGCGTGGCCCGGGACCCGAGCGTGAAGGGCATCTCCAACGAGACGACCTTCGGCGCCGACACCGCCGACCCGGACATCCTCGACGGCCATATCTGGCGGATGGCCGAAAAGGTCGCCGACCGCGCAAAGGCCAAGGGCATGGCGGGCCGCGTCGTCGTGCTCAAATTGAAGCGTGCCGATCACACGCTCGTCACCCGCCGCGTGACGCTCCACGAGCCGACCAACATCGCCGACAAGCTCTACCGTACCGCGCGCGGCCTCTTCGATGCCGTCGATCACAAGAGCCCTTACCGGCTTCTCGGCGTGGGGCTCTCGGACCTCAGCGATGCCGAGGCAGGGCTGGCGGGCGATCTCCTCGATCCGCTGGGCGAAAAGCGCGCCCGGGCCGAGCTCGCCACCGACAAGATCAGGGAGAAATTTGGGGCAGATGCGATCCTGAAGGGCCGCACGCTCCGCTAGGCGCTACTCGGCCGCGAGCTGATGCCCGAGAGGCCGCCCGATCTCGCAGACCTCGCGCACCACTTCGGAGATGAGCGCGCGGAAGGCCGCGAAGTTCGCGCTCGGCTGCACCGTGGCCTCGTTCATGTAGAGAGCGCGATCGAGCTCCACCTGCACAACGTGCTGACGCCGCGAGGGACGCCCGTATTGCTGCGCGATATAGGCGCCCGCGAAAGGCGCATTGCGCGCCACGCGGAGACCGGCATTGGTGAAGGCCGCCTCCACGCAATCCACAATGTCGGAGGCCGCCGCCGCGCCGAAGCGGTCACCGAGCACCACGTCCGCGCGGCGCGCGCCGCCACGACTGTTCTCGATGGCCTCATGGGGCATGGAATGGCAGTCGATCAGGACGGCGGTGCCGAAATTCGCCCGCGCCTCGTCGAGGAGGCCCTGCAGGCGTGTGTGGTAAGGCTGCCAAAAGCTCTCGATCCGTGCCTCCGCCTCCGCGCGGGTGATCTTGCCCCGGTAGATGGCGCGGCCGTTTGAGACGACGCGCGGCACGACACCGAGCCCCGAGGCCACGCGGGGATTGTGCGCCGATTTATTCAGGTCCGAGATCAGCGCGGGATCGAGTTCTTCTGCCGCGCGGTTGAGGTCGATGAAGGCCCGCGGCGCGCCCGCAAGCAGAAGCGGCGCCCCAAAGCTCGGCGCGCGTTCGAAGAGCCGGTCGACAAAAGCATCCTCGGAGGAGCGAATCGTCCGCTCGTCGAGCACCGTCTGCTTCAGGAACCATTCCGGGTAGTCGCGCCCCGAATGCGGCGACGCGAAGACCACACCGGTCGTCTGAGCTTCCGGGCGAAGCAATGTATAGGCGCTCTTTGGCACGGGCCTGCTCTCCTCCAACACAAGAGACAATAGCACGCGAAGGCCCGTCCAAAAGGCCTTGATCCCTGACAAGGCCGCATTTATACGCCGCATCCTGACGCAGGGCTTGCTCTGCGCACGGCTTCAACGGACGCGTAGCTCAGCGGTAGAGCACTTCGTTGACATCGAAGGGGTCACTGGTTCGATCCCAGTCGTGTCCACCATGTTCACCCCGGGCTTCACCGCGGCCCGATGGAGAGGAGACAGGCCATGAAGGTCAAGAACTCGCTGCGTTCTCTCAAGAACCGCCATCGCGACTGCCGCATCGTGCGTCGCAAGGGGCGCGTCTACGTCATCAACAAGACGCAGCGCCGCTTCAAGGCACGCCAGGGCTGACGCCCGGGTCGCATAACCCAAAAAGGCCGCTCCCTCGGGAGCGGCCTTTTTCGTTGCCGGCTCTGTGCGCGTTGCTGTCCGAGCGGGAGGCCCCGCCTATCGGCTCGCCGAGGCCAGCAAAGCCACCCCGGTGGCCCGGCTCACAAAGCCCGTGGCCGGCAGGTTGCGACTCCGCTGGAAAGCCTGGACCCCGCGCCGCGTGGCATTCGTGAAACGCCCGTCGATGGGACCGATATCGAGCCCGAGCGCGGCGAGCTGACGCTCGGCGAGAAGCCGGGCGATCGGGCTGGCGAGCACTTCCGCCTCCTGCGCGCGATCTTGGGCTATCTGGGCATCGCTCGCCCCGCGCGATGCGCCGTTGAGCTCGGCGATGCGGGCCTGTGCCTCCCCGGCGAAGCGACCCTCAGGGTAGCGCTGGAGAAAATCGCTGTAGGCCGCCTGCGTGTCGGTGGCGCGCGCCTCGTCCCAGGCGGCGCGCTCGGCGGCATCGCGTTCGGCCTGCCGCGCGGCCTCGATCTCGGCGAGGTCGGCGCGGGCCGTCTGCGCGAAGCGGCCCTCGGGATAGCGCTCGAGATAGGCGCGCAGGTCCGCCTCCGCGCCGCTCGCCCCCGTCCGCGCCCAGAAGGCCTCGTCTTCTGCCGCGATCTGCGCGCGCCGGGTTTCTGCCTGGTTGCGGAGTGCGATGAGCTGGTTGCCGGTCAGAAAGCCCGTCGCCTCGAAGCCTCGCGTCTCCTGCCACGCCGTGATCGCGCCCCTGGAGCCGGGGCCGAAGATCCCGTCCACGCCGCGCGTATTGTAGCCCAGAAGCACCAGATCCTGCTGCACGCCGCGCCGCTCGTTGCGGTCAAGTCCGAGCGCCGCCTCGGCGGCCTCGGCCTCCTCCTCGGGGCTGAGTGCCGGCGGCGGAGCCAGCGCGGCCAGTGCCGCCTCTGCCTCCGCGCGAAACGCACCGTCGGGGAAGCGCCGGAGGTAGGCGGTGTAGGCGCCCTCGCTGCCGATCTGCTGCGTGAACTGCCAGAAGAGCGCATCCGCGTCTGGCGCAGCATCAGCCCCGGTCTCCTCGGTCTCCTCGGGGATGAAGGCGGCGACCGCACGGGCAAACGCCACGCCTTCGGGAGCAAAGCCCGAGATCTCCGCCCCGGCAAAGGCCCGGGCGAGCGAAATGGGCTCCTCGGCGTCGAGCGCCGCCAGACCGGCGAGGAGCGCGTCTTCCCGCCCCTCCACGAGAGCCACGCCCGCGGGCATCTCCGTTACACGCGCCTCGACGGCGCCCGGCCCCACGCGCACGGCGTCGGCCTCCGTGGCGATGAGGAGCGCCGCGCGCCCCGGATAACCCGCCAGCGCCTCGAGCACGGGGCCGAGCTCCACGCCGTCGCGCGCCACGGTGAAGGTGTTCGCGCGCTCCGTCACCCGGGAGAGCTGGTAGGTGCGGGTGCCCACGAGGGCCGACTGCCCGCCCATGTAGACAATGACCCGCTCCTCCGGCGCGAGCGCCTCGAAGCCTTCGGCCAAGGCCTGCGTCACCGCGCCCGTCGCGGCGGAGCGCTCCCTGACCACGGTGAAGCCCTGCCCCGAGAGGGTGCGCGACATCTGCCGCTCCGTGCTGCGGCTCGTCGTGTCCATGGACAAAAGGATCGCCACGTCGGCGAGGGCGGGGACGCCCGCGAGGCAGAGCGCGGCGGCAAAGAGGTGGCGGCGGGGCATGGCAGTCTCCCAGGTGGTCTCGGCAGCATGTGGCGCGGGGGCGGCCGTTATGCGATATCAGCCGCCCTCGTAGCTGCGCGTGTCCTCTATCAACACGCCGTCCTTGGGCAGCGTTCCCGCCTCCACGACCTCGATCTCGGCGCTCAGTTTCAGAAGCTCCTTGACCGACGCGGCGTAGGCTGCGGCTGCGTCAGCGGTGCCCTCGAGGCGCACGAGCATGGTGTCTGCCTCACCGTCGCGCCCCGCGATGACCCGCGCGCGGCCCACCTCGGGGTGCCGCGCCACGAGCGCCGCCACCTGTTCGGGGCGCACGAACATGCCCTTGATCTTCGTTGTCTGGTCGGCCCGGCCCATCCAGCCCTTGATGCGCATGTTGGTGCGTCCGCAGGGGCTCTCGCCGGGCAAGACGGCGGACATGTCCCCCGTGGCGAAGCGGATGAGCGGGTAATCGGCGTTGAGGGACGTCACCAGCACTTCGCCCACCTCGCCCGGCGGCAGCGGGTCGCCGGTGCCTGGTGTCACGATCTCCACGATGACGCCCTCGTCGCAGATGAGCCCCTCCATCGCCTCGCTCTCATAGGCGATATTGCCCAGATCGGCGGTGGCATAGCACTGGCGGCAGGCGATGCCGCGACCGGCGTAGTAGTCGCGGAGCGACGGGAAAAGCGCCCCGCCAGAGACCGCCGCCTTCGCGAAGGAGAGCGTGAGGCCCAAGTCATCGGCCTTCTCGAGGATCACCTTCAGGTAATCCGGCGTGCCTGCATAGGCGGTGGAGCCCAGATGCGCCGCCGCCGTGGCCTGCTGCTCCGTCTGGCCCGTGCCCGCGGGCAGTGTCACCGCGCCCACGGCCCGCGCGCCGTTCTCGAACATGATGCCGGCGGGCGTGAGATGATAGCTGAAGCAATTCTGCACGACATCGCCCGCGCCGATGCCCGTGGCATGGAGGAAGCGCCCGAAGCGCCACCAATCCTGCCCGAAGCGGCCGGGCTCGTAGAGCGGGCCCGGCGACTGGAAGACATGGGTGAAATCCACGGGTCCCGTGAACCCGCCAAAGGGCGGGGCGGCCTTCTGCGCCGCGCCGAGCTCGGATTTGCGCAGGACCGGCAGCTTGGCCAGCGCGGCCGCGTCTGTGACCGCGGCCGCGTCGAAGTCCTTCAGCCCCGCATAGCCGGGAAGCGTCTGCACGCCCGCGATGAGCGCGGGCAGGCACTCCGCCAGCCCGGCGGCCCGCGCATCGGCGCTGCGGGTCTCAAGTTCGTCGAAGAATGTCATGGCCGTCCTCCCGAGCCTCACCCTAGGCCCGCTGGCGCGGCTGGCGCAATGGCGATAGGAAAACCGCCATGGACGCCTTTTCTCCCGAAGCGCTCGACGCGCGCATCACGCTCCACGAGGCCGCCGAGGTCCTCGAGATCGACCTCGCGGGTCTCGTTTTCAAGGAAAGCGCCCATGCCAATGCCTATTACGACCGGCTCGAGGCCCGCATCGCGGAAAGCGGCGAGGGGCTCTGGTTTTTTCTCGTCAAGAACGGCGATTACCGCGTGTGGGACGAGGCGTGGTTTGCCTATACCCGCCGCGGGAAAGAGTGCCACGCGGCCCATTCCATGGGCACCGTCCACGTGGACGAAAGCGATCTGACACGGCAGCAGATCGCGCGCACCAAGGGCACCGATCTCTATGACGAAAACCTCTTCGCCAGCCGCGCCGACGCCTGGGAGGCGCTGAAGGCACGGCCGTCAAAACGGCGCGAGCGGGTGGTGCACATCCCCAATTTCCGCCGCGCTTCCTTCACCAAGCGCTTCGTCTTCCGGCCCAAGGAAGACCGCCTCGACATCGATTTCAGCTATGTCGACATGGAACACAGCCGCGATGTCCACGACATCTACAACTGGCTCGAGCATGCCATCCGGGCGACGGGGCGCAAGTGGTGGTTTCTCATCGATTACAATCACTTCCGTATCCAGTCCGGCGCGTGGGTCGCCTATGACCAGCGCAAGACCGCCTGCGAGGCCGCCTATTCCCTGGGCACCGTCCGCTACGCGCCGGGGGCGGAGACGGAGACCGACATCCGCCTGCGCATGGAGGCCCGCGGCACGCGCCCCAATATCCGCAACAGCCGCGCGGAAGCTCTCGCGCGGCTGGCCGAATTGCAAAGCTGAGCGCCCCCGCGGCTGCCATGGGCGCATCTCAGGCTAGGTAATGCGCGAGCAGCCCTCGGAGGAGCCCCATGTCCCATCTCGCCCGCGCAGTCCTCGTCCTCGCAGCCCTTCTCGCCGGAGCCCAAGCCATGGCTGAAAACCGGATCGATCTCATCCGCCCGGACGCGCCCGCGCTCGCGGCCCATGGCGATCTGCCTGTGGGCGTGCGGACGATAGAGCTCACCGATCCCGGCCGGATCGACATCGTCGGCGTCACCGAGGCCGCCATCCCCACCTATGACCGCCCGCTCACGGTGGAGCTCTGGTATCCTGCCGCTGCGGGGACGGTGTCCGGCACGACCTACGAGACGGTCATCCGCGACGGCCTCACCCCCACCACGCTCACCGGCATGGCCACCCGCGATGCGGCCCCCGCGGCGGAGGGGCGCTTTCCCGTCGTCGTCATCTCCCACGGCTATCCGGGCAACCGGATGCTCATGGCCCATCTGGGCGAAAACCTCGCCTCCAAGGGCTACGTCACCGTCGCAATCGACCACACCGACAGCACCTATTCCGACCAGGCCGCCTTCGGCTCCACCCTCGTGAACCGCCCGCTCGACCAGCGCTTCGTCCTCGACCAGATGGGCGAGGCCGCCGTCGTGGGCGAGGACATCGCCGCCATCACTGATACCACGAACGCCGCCGTCATCGGCTATTCCATGGGCGGCTACGGCGCGCTCATTTATGGCGGCGCGGGTGTGACGCAGGCTTCTACCGAATACGAATGGGGCGCGCCGCGCGGCCTCCTCGGCGCCCATCTCGCGGGCTCGGAAAGCCACGCCGCGCTTGCTGACGACCCGCGCCTCAAGGCCGTCATCGCCATCGGCCCCTGGGGCCGCAACACGGGCTTCTGGGATGCCGAGGGCATGGCGGGCTTTTCCCGCCCGCTCATGGTCATGGCCGGCAGCATGGACGATGTCTCGATCTACTCGGCCATGCGCGCCATCTTCGAGGAAGCCACGGGCACCGAGCGCCACCTCCTCACCTTCAACCACGCCAATCACAACGCCGCCGCTCCCATGCCCGCGCCCGAGGAAAGCTACGCGCCGGTCGACACGCTCGATTTCATCCCCTTCGAGCATTACGCCGATGCTGTCTGGGACACGACGCGCATGAACAACATCGCCCAGCATTTCGCGACTGCGTTCCTCGATCTCCATCTCAAGGGCGAAGAGGGGCGCGCCGCCTTCCTGGATCTCGTCGAAGTCTCGGACGAGGGGGTGGTCTCGCTCAACGAAGACGGCAGCGAGGCCGAAGACCACACCTATTGGGAGGGGTTCGCTCCCCGCACGGCGCTCGGTCTCCGCTTCGAGACGCGGGCGGCGGGCCAGTAGCCGGGCGTCAGCCGGCTGGCATCTCGAGGACCACGGTCCCGAGCTTCTCGCCTGTCGCCACGCGGTCATGGGCCGCCGCGATATTCCCCAGACCGCCACCGGGGACGACCGCGTGGCGCAGTGCCCCTGCCGCGAGCCACGCATTGAGCGCCTCCGTCCCCCGGGCGCGGTCGGCGCCCGCGAGCTGGTAGACGATCAGCATCCGCAAGGTGATGTTCTTGAACATGAGCGGGTAGAACTGGAGATCCGGCACCATGCGAGAGGCCGAGGCATAGCTCGCCACGACACCGCCGGGCTTCAGGCAGGCCACCGCCACCGGCTGGTTGGCGGCGAAATCAACGTCCACGATCCTGTCGAGCCCGGCCCCGCCCGTCAGGTCCATCACCGCCTCCGGGACATCCGCCTCGCGGTAGTTGATCCAGTCCGCGCAGGTGGAATGGGCCGCCTTCTCTGCGGAGGAGACAGTGGTGATGACCCGTGCCCCGAGGAGCGCACCCATCTGGCAGGCATAGCGCCCAACGCTGCCCGCCCCGCCCGTGACGAGGACGGTGTCGCCGGGCCCAACGCCGTCGAGCGCGTACCACGCCGTCATCGCCGGGATGCCGAGGCAGGCCCCTTCGGCGAAGCTGGTCCCGTCAGGCAGTTCAGCGACCTGTGACACCGGCAAACACACATATTCCGCCGCCGTGCCCATGGCCCGCTGCCAGCCCGCGTTCCAGACCCAGACCCGCGTGCCCTCGGCCATGGCACCGCCCACGACGACGCCCGCGCCATCGGAATGCGGCACCACGCGCGGATAGGCCATCTCCGCCCCGGGCCGCGCCCCGGCCCGCAATTTTACATCGCTCGGATTGATCCCAGACGCGTATAGACGGACCAGCACCTCGCCCGGCCCCGGCTCAGGCACGTCCATCTCCCCCACCTCCAGAACCTCGGACGCCGCGCCGAACCGCTCATACCACGCCGCACGCATCCTATCTTCCATTGGCCAAAAATACTCCGGGGTCTGGGGGCTGGCCCCCAGGGTCAACTCAGCCAGCGCTTGCGGCGGCGGTAGGAGCGCACGTCGCGGAAGGATTTGCGTCCCTCCTCGCTGACGCCGAGGTAGAATTCCTTCACATCCGGGTTCTCGCGCAGCTCGGCGGCGGGCCCGTCCATCACCACGCGCCCGTTCTCGAGGATGTAGCCGTAATGCGCGAAACGCAGAGCAACGTTCGTGTTCTGCTCGGCGAGGAGGAAGGACACGCCCTCGTTCTCGTTGAGCGATTTCACGATCCCGAAAATCTCCTCCACGAGCTGCGGCGCGAGCCCCATGGAGGGCTCGTCGAGCAGGATCGTCTCGGGCCGCGACATCAGTGCGCGTCCGATGGCCGTCATCTGCTGCTCGCCGCCCGAGGTATAGCCCGCCTGGCTCTTCCGCCGCTCCTTGAGGCGCGGGAAGTAGGAATAGACAAGCTCCAGATCCTCGGCGATCTTCGCCGCGCCATCGCCGCGCGTATAGGCCCCGGTCAGGAGGTTCTCTTCCACCGTCAGGTGCTGGAAGCAGTGCCGCCCCTCCATGACCTGCACGACGCCCCGCTTCACGAGCGCGGCGGGGTTCAGGGATTGGACCCGCTCCCCGCGGTAGACGACGGAGCCCTTCGTCACCTCGCCCCGCTCGTTGTGGAGCAGGTTTGAGATGGCCTTCAAAGTCGTCGTCTTGCCGGCGCCGTTGCCGCCCAGAAGCGCGGTGATCCCGCCCTTCGGCACGCTGAGCGAGACGCCTTTCAGGACGAGGATCACGTGATTGTAGATCACCTCGATATTGTTGACGTCGAGGAGCACCTCCTCCTCCGCGGCCATATCCTTCATCGTTCCACTCTCCCTTGTTCCAGTGCGTCCCTGAGTTCGCGGACGCTGAGCCACGGATCGGCCCGCTGCGCCAATTCCTGCCCGTGATCGAAGAGGCCTTCGGTCACGCAGCGCGAGAAGAACGCGCCGTCGGCGTCGCTGCACTCCGGCAGCTCCTCGATGGCCGCCGCGCGCAGGGTCCAGCCGTTGAGTTCAGCGCGCGCCAGCACGCGGAGGATCGAGGCGCGCATACCCTCATCCGTGAGAATCTCGAGATTGCGCCCCACGAGCGACAAAAGCCGTGGCTCCACCGCGCTGTCGGGGAACTCGAGGGTCCCATTGATGAGGAGGTAGACATCCGTGCCGCCAGCGCCACGGCGCGCGTTCAGTTCCTCGACGATCTCGTCGAGAAAGATCGCCTGCCGCACGCCGGCATCCACGAAGAGCCGGTCGTTGATCTTGCGCGGCGGGAAGAAGCCCGGGATCGCGGCGGAGGCGAGCGTGGCCTCCACCAGGCACTCTTTCTTGGCGTCTACCGGTTTCTCTGCCCGCAGGAGGCTCGCGAAATCAAAGCGCTGGAAGCGGCCCGTCTCGATGTCGGTGGCGCCGATGAGGAGGAGGCGGCGCGATTGCGTCTGCGCGATCAGTGCGTCCCAGAAATCCGTGCGCGCATAGAGCGCCTGCACGCGCCGCTCGAGGGGCGCGGTATCGAAAAAGGAGGTCGACAGGAGCGCCGTCAGGGTGCCGCGGCGGCGAAATATATCCTCGTCCCCGATCCCGGTGTTGCGCCTGAGGTCGGCGTCGAAGTCGGGGCCCAGGAAGGCCACGGGGGCCACGAGCGCGCCGGCGGAGGCACCGGTGACGATGTCGAAATCGGGGCGGTCGCCGCGGGCCGTCCAGCCGGTCAGAAATCCGCTTGCAAAGGCGCCGTTCTGGCCGCCCGCGGAGATCGCGAGGACGGAGCGGCGCGCGCTGGCTCGTGCCGCCATCGGCGCGGACATGGCATTGGCGATGTCGTCTTCGAGCGCAGCGCCCATGCCGTCGCTCAGCGCCGCCGCCCGCGCGGAGGCGTCCGACCCGCCGAAGGACTCGAGGGCCACGCAGGTGGGCCCCGTGGGGCTACCCGTGGAGCAGGCCGACAGGGCGAAAAGGCCTATAATGGCAAGGAGGCGCAGCATGGGAGGCAAGGCGTCGGCGGCGCGCGCATGAACGCGGCGCGCCGCCAGGGCCGAGATCAGCTCTCGGCGTTGCAGTCTTCGTTCACGGCCCAGGGCGCGTTCTGCTCGGCATAGTCGGCGGCAGAGGCGGCCAGAAGCTCGCGATACTCGTCCACGCGGGGCTTCAGAAGCTCGGAGGCGCGGTCGAACTCGGTACCGTTCCACTCGATCACCCAGCCACCGGCATGGCCGGTGTGGTTGGCGCAAGAGGTGGAGAATGGCGGGACCATGCCCTGCATGCCGAGCTCCTCGAGGCGCGCCTCGGTGATGTCGAGGTTTTCGAGCCCCCAGCGAAGCTGCGTCGCATCGATCATCGCGGTGCCGTACTTTTCCTGCGCACCGGCGATTGCCTCGGCGAGGATCATCGACATGACAAGGCCGCGCTGGTAGAAGACACCCTGCATTTCCTCAGGGTTCGAGAGCGTCTTGCCCGTGTCGACGACATGGGTCTTCAGCTCGGCCTGGATCGGCGCGTCCTGGTTCGGGTAGGACCAGGAGATGGCCTTGTAGCCCGCGCCATCCTCACCCACGAGGCGGAGGTCAGCGTCCTGGCCGGACCACCAGACGCCGATGAACTGGTCCATCGGGTAGCGCGTCTTGACGGCCTCGGTAATGGCGCCCGCGTTCATCGCACCCCAGCCCCACATCACGACGTAGTCGGGACGCTCGCGGCGGATCTGCAGCCACTGGGAGGACTGGTTCTGCATCTCGTTGAGGCCCACCGGGATCGGCAGAAGCTCGAACCCGTTGGCGGCCGCGAGGGCCTCGAGCAGCGGAAGCGGCTCCTTGCCGTAGGGATGGTCGAGATGGAGGAAGGCAATCTTCTTGCCCTCGAGGCTCTCCTCGGAGCCGAGATACTGGATGATCATGTCAGCGGCATCCCAGTAGCCGCCCGGCACGTTGAACGCCCACTGGAAGGTGCGCCCGTCCGCCATGGGCGAGAAGCCATAGCCGGGCGCGAGGATCGGGATTTCATCCACGTTGGTCTGCGGCAGGACCTGCAGCGTGATGCCGGTGGACCAGGGCTGCGTGACGATGGCCTCGTTCTTGGTGCGCTCGTAGCACTCCACACCCTTCTCGGTGGAGTAACCCGTCTCGCATTCCTCGAAGTCGATCATGACCCCGCCGATGCCGCCGTCGCGCGCGTTGAGCATCTCGAAGTAGTCGAGCTGCCCGTTCATGAGCGGGATCCCGGTGGAGGCAAAGGGCCCGGTCCGGTAGCTGAGATTGGGCACGTAGAGGCTCTCGTGCCCGTCGGCATAGGCCGCCGCGCCGGTGAGAGCCACGATCGCCGCCGCGGCCAGTTTGGTGAAGTGCTTCATTGTGGTGTCTCCTCCCTGAGACGAGTGTGGAGGGCCTGCCCGTTCTAGTGCGGGAATGGCCAGATGATGAGCTTTTCACGGATCAGCGCCCAGAGGCGGGCGAGGCCGTGCGGCTCGATGATAAGGAAAAAGACGATGAGCGCACCCACGATCATGACGTTGATATGCTCGACCGTCGCGGACTTGATCTCGAGCCCGATGAGGCCCGGCACCGTGTTGAGCACCACCGGCAGACCCACGATGAGGATGGCGCCCAGGTAATTGCCGAGGATCGATCCCAGCCCGCCGATGATCGCGATGAAGAGGATCTGGAACGAGAGCGGGATGTCGAAAAGGTTGGGCTCGGCCGCGCCGCGCCACATGAAGACGAAAAGCGCCCCCGCCACGCCCACGATGTAGGACGAGATAGCGAAGGCGGTGAGCTTCGACCTCATGAGATTGATGCCGATGAGCTCTGCCGCGATGTCCATGTCCCGCGTGGCTTTCCAAGTCCGGCCGAGGGTGCCGCGGGTGAGATTGATGCAGAGCATCGTCATCACGGTGACGATGGCGAGGATCACGTAATACTGCGTCATCGAGGTGGCCTGCGGCCCGGTGACGAAGACGCCGAACGTATCGAGATTGGGCACCTGGATCGCGCCAGAGGCGTTGTAGTTGTAAAGCCAGGCCCATTTTTCGAAGAGCCAGACGAGGAAGAACTGCGCGGCGAGCGTGGCGATGGCGAGGTAGAAGCCCTTGATGCGCAGAGATGGGATGCCGAAGATCACGCCGATCCCGGCGCTGAAGACGCCCGAGACGAGGATGGCGAGGATCGGGTCCATGACCTCGATGAGCTTGTAGCAGGCATAGGCGCCCACCCCCATGAAGGCCGCGGTGCCGAGGCTCAGCTGCCCCGCATACCCGGTGAGGATATTGAGCCCCATCGCCGCGAGCGAGTAGATCAGGATCGGGATGAGCAGCGTCTGGAAGGTGAATTCCGACGCCGTCATCGGGAAGATCACCCAGGCGAAGACGAGGATGATCCCTAGGAGAAACGCATCCTGCCGGACCGGGAAGAGCGCCTGGTCGGCGCGGTAGGTCGTCTTGAACTGTCCAGCGGTCCTGTAAAGCATCAGAGGGTCCTTCCCTTCCAGAAAGCCAACAAGCTCAGCGCGGCGCAGAGGAGCGCCACCGCACCGTAGAATACCATCCCGAAGCGCGCGTCAGGCGCCCCGAGGCTGTCGGCGCCGCGAAAGGCCAGATCGTCCTGCGCCACCGAAAAGAGCAGGACCGCCAGACCGGCACAGAAGGCGAGCCCGATCCCGGCGCAGAGCCATGCGACGCGCCAAGCGCGGTGGAGGACGGATGCGGTCATCCCTTCCCTTCCATCTGCTTGATCCGCAGATAGGCCACGGCGGCGCAGAGAGCACCGAGGATGACGGAGGTGGTCACCTGCCCCATGGCCCCATCCTGGAATGCCAGCCAGCCGATGATGGCGTTGGCCACGACCCCGAGGAGCAGAAGGATGATCCAGACCTGTTGCATCCTAAAGCGCCCAAAACTCTTCGAAAAATTTTCCATGCGCGGCGGTGGCCGCTGCGCGGGAAGACTTTTGGAAAAAGTCTTGGCAAATTCCTTCGAAGGAATTTGGGCTGGGCCCGGCGCTCAGCGTGCCGTGGAGACAACGTTCTCGGCCCGGCCCAAGGCTTTTCGAAAAGCCCACGACGCGATTCCGAAGTCGCTTTGCGCCCGAGGCCTCACACGCGCTCAATGATCTTCTCCCCGAAGAGGCCCTGGGGCCGGAAGAGCAGCACCACGAGCGCCAGCACGTAGGCGAACCACGCCTCGGTGCCGCCGCCCAGCAGCGGCTGGCCCCAGTAGATTTCAAAGAGCTTCTCGAGCATCCCGATCATCAGCCCGCCCACGATGGCGCCCGTGATGGATTCGAGCCCGCCCAGCATCAGCACCGGGAGCGCCTTGTAGGCGATGACCTCGAGCGCGAAGGACACGCCCGCCCGGCTGCCCCAGGCGATGCCAGTGACGAGCGCAATGATCCCCGCGATGAACCACACGAGCACCCAGATCGTCTGCAGCGAGATGCCCACCGAGAGCGCCGCCTGGCTGTCATCGCCCAGTGCCCGCACGGCGCGGCCCATCCGCGTGTAATTCAGGAACCCGAGCAGCGCCACGACGAGGAGCGCCGCGACCACCACCGCCGTGATATCGCGCTGCTCCAGTATCAGCAGCCCGCCGAACGGCTCGAGGAGCACCGATCCCGTGGGAATGCCCAGCTCCTCCGTGATCATCTGCTTGTTCTCGCCGCCGAAGACCGTCTCGCCGAAGCCGATGAGAAAGAGCGTGATCCCGATCGTGGCCATGAAAAGGATGATGTCGGGCTGGCCCACCAGCGGGCGCAGCACCACGCGCTCGATCGTCACCGCGAGCGCCAGCATGACGCCGAGCGTCAGCCCCACGGAGATCCAGGCCGGCACGCCCGCCGCGTGAAACCCCACGAGCGTCAGCGCGGCAAAGACCACCATGATGCCTTGGGCGAAGTTGAAGATCCGGCTCGAGCGGAAGATGAGCACGAAGCCCAGCGCGATGAGCGCGTAAAGGATGCCCGAGACGAGGCCCTCCCAGAGGACCTGCAAGAGGAAGTCCGGCGCCGCGAACATCTCGATCCAGGGCCCGATGAAGATATCGTACATCAGCCGCGTCCTCCCATGACCGCCCTCATGCCTCGACCCCGAGATAGGCCTCGATCACCGTAGGATCGCTGCGCACCTCGTCGGGCGTGCCGTCGCCGATCTTCTTGCCGTAATCCATCACCACCACGCGGTCGCTCAGGTCCATCACCACACCCATATCGTGCTCGATGAGCGCGATGGTGGTGCCGAATTCGTCATTCACGTCGAGGATGAAGCGGCTCATGTCCTCCTTCTCCTCCACGTTCATGCCTGCCATGGGCTCGTCCAGCAGCAGGAGCGAAGGCTCGGCGGCCAAAGCCCGCGCCAGCTCCACGCGCTTTTTCAGGCCGTAGGGCAGCCGCCCCACGGGTGTCTTCCGGATCGCCTGGATCTCGAGGAAGTCGATGACCCGCTCCACGTGCTCGCGGTTCGCGATCTCCTCGTCCCGGGCCTTGCCCCACCAGACCGCCTGCGCGAGAATCCCCGCCTTCATGTGGTTGAGGCGCCCGGTCATGACGTTGTCGAGCACCGTCATCCCCTCGAAGAGCGCGATGTTCTGGAAGGTCCGCGCCACGCCCATCCGCGCGACCTCGTAGGGCTTCATGGCCGGGCGCGGGCTGCCCTTGTACCAGACCTCCCCTTCCTGGGGCGTGTAGAACCCTGAGATAACGTTGAGCATGGAGGACTTGCCCGCGCCGTTAGGCCCGATGATCGCGCGGATCTCGCCCTCGTGGATGTCGAAGGAGATGTCCTTGATCGCCGTCACGCCCCCGAAGCGCAGGGTGATGTTCTTCATCTCCATCAGAACGCCGCCGATCTGGCGGCCATCGGCGGTGGTGTAGCCTTGGGATTGGTCAAGCATGCTTTTGCCCCTTCGGCGCTGAGGTGGCCTGGGCCCCCACACGCCCCGGGCGTGACCCGGGGCCTCCACCTTCCGCAGGAGAGAGGTCCCGGGTCAGGCCCGGGACGGGAAATACGCGTTGAGGTCTCACTCCGCGGCCTCCAGCGTCTTCACCTCCACCGGCACGGTGGCGGCATCCATCAGCTTGAGCGTCGCCTTGATCGAGCCTTTGCGGCCGTCCTCATAGGTCACTTCCGTCTCCGTGCTCACGGTGTCGGAGCCATCATAAAGCGCGGCGATCAGGTCAGCGTATTTCTCCTCGATGATCCGGCGGCGCACCTTGCGGGTGCGCGTCAGCTCGCCATCGTCGGCGTCGAGCTCCTTGTGGAGCACGAGAAAGCGGTGGATCTGGCAGCCGTTGAGCATCTCGTCCTCGGCGACGCTCCGGTTCACCTCCTCGACGTGCTCGCGGATCGTCTCGCGCACCTGCGAGTGCTGGGAAAGCTCCTGGTAGCCGCCATAGGCGATGTTGTTGCGCTCCGCCCAGTTGCCCACGGCGGTGAGATCGATGTTTATGAATGCCACGCATTCCTCACGCCCGTTGCCGAGCACCACCGCCTCGAGGATGTTCGGGAAGAACTTGAGCTTATTCTCAACGTATTTTGGGGCAAAGAGGGCGCCGGAGGCCATCTTTCCCACATCCTTCGCCCGGTCGATGATGCGCAAATGCCCGGTATCGCTCTCGAGGAAGCCCGCATCGCCCGTGGCGACCCAGCCCTCGGCATCCTTCGTGCCCGCCGTCGACTCCGCGTTCTTGTAGTATTCCACGAAGACGCCGGGCGAGCGGTAGAAGACCTCTCCGCTCTCGTCGATCCTGATCTCAACCCCGGGCGTGGGCGTGCCGACCGTGTCCGGGCGAACTTCGTCATCCTTTTGCTGGGTGATGAAGACGCTGGCCTCCGTCTGTCCGTAGAGCTGCTTCAGGTTGATGCCGAGCGAGCGGTAGAAATCGAAGATCTCGGGCCCGATGGCTTCCCCCGCCGTGTAGCCCACGCGCACGCGGGAGAGCCCAAGCGTGTTCTTCAGCGGGCCGAAAACGAAGAACTCCCCCAGCGCGTAGATCAGACGGTCGAGCGCGCCCACCGGCTTCCGGTCGAGGAGCTTCGGCCCCACGACTTTCGCGTGATCCATGAATTTCTTGAAAAGCCACTGCTTGAAGGCGCCGGCATCCTCCATGCGGATCATCACGGTGGTGAGCTGCGTCTCGAAGACCCGCGGCGGGGCGAAATAGTAGGTCGGGCCGATCTCGCGGAGATCGTGCATGACCGTGTCCGCGCTCTCGGGGCAATTGACGCAGAAGCCTGTCCAGTAGGCCTGCCCGATGGAGAAAATGAAATCGCCCACCCAGGCCATGGGCAGGTAGGCCAAGACCTCGTCACCCGCGCGGAGCCGGTCGAACTCTGCCGAGGCCCGCGAGGTTTCGATGATGTTGCGGTTCGAGAGCACCACGCCCTTCGGCCGCCCCGTCGTGCCAGAGGTGTAGAGCATCACGCAGGTGCTGTCGTAATCGAGCGCACCCTTGCGCGCGGCGAGCTCGGCCTTGTCGCCCGCGGCACGCCCCGCCTCCTGCAGCTTTTCGAATTGCGTGAGCTTGGCGTGATCGTATTTCCGCATGCCGCGGGGATCGAGATAGACGATATGCTCGAGCCCCTCGAGGCTCTCCTGAATGTCGAGAACCTTATCGACCTGCTCCTGATCGCCCGCGATGATGAAGCGCGCGCCGCAATGGTCGAGGACATAGGCGATCTCCTCCCCCACCGCGTCCTGATAGAGCGGGACGGGCACCGCGCCCACGCATTGCGCCGCGACGATCGACCAATAGAGATAGGGCCGGTTGCGCCCGAGGATGGCCACGTGATCGCCCGGCGCCACGCCGAGCGTCAGGAGCCCGAGCGCGAGGCCCTCGATTTCCCGCGCGGTCTCGGCCCAGCTCCAGCTTTGCCAGATGCCGAGCTCTTTTTCCCGATATGCCGCCGAGGCACCGAACTCCGCCGCGTTCCTGTCGAGGAGCGCAGGCACGGATTGGAAACGGGGCGCCGGGGCGCTTGGGGTCGTCGCAGCCATCAAGGGTCTCCCTCGCCCTTGCCGCCTCTCTGGGCAACTTCCTGGGCGCAGAGTAGACAATGGAGGAATGATCTTGCGCGTCAAATTGTTTTTTTGAACGATCGTTCAATTAGAGGGTCTGGGCAGCGTGCGGCCCCTGCGCTAACCTGCGGTGCGGTCGGCAGAAACCGAGGCGTCGCCACCTCCTGTACGGAGGGCTAAACCTGCCAAATTTTCGACCCGGAACGCTTCACCTTGGGGCGCCGTGTCACCAAGGGCGACCAGTGACACGACGGCACGCGCCCTTCGAGGACAAATCATGACCCGGACAACACTTTCCCTGCCTGTCGAGGATGTCTCGGCCTTCGCGAGGGCGCTCGCGCGCGAACTCGGCGATGCCACGCCCGGCCACCTGCGGCTGATGCATGCCTTGGCCCGCGCAGCGGGCTTCGAAAATGTGCAGCACCTGCGCGCACGCCAGGCCGCCGCACGCAGGCTCGCGCAGCCAGTACCCGCCATCGACGCGCGGCTCGTCGAACGCACGCTCACCCGCTTTGACGGCGCGTCCCGCCTGACGGCGTGGCCCGCCAAACGCGCGGTGCAGACCCTTGCGCTTTGGGCACTCTGGGCGCGCCTGCCCCGAGGGGAGATGACGGAAAGAGAGGTGAGCCGCGCATTGGACAAGCTCCACACCTTCGAGGACGCCGCCACGCTGCGCCGGGTCATGATCGGCGCCGCCATGCTGGCGCGGACACCCGACGGCGGCGTTTATCGCCTGACGGGGACGCCGCCCCCGGAACTGGCCGTCCTGATGGCGCGACTACGCCGCTGACATTGCGTCGGCGGAGGCAGGTGCCCATCTAATGAGGGGAGGACCTGCCATGATCAAAGTCACCAAAACCGCCCAGAACCGCATCGATCTCACCATAGAAGGCCAAGTGGACAGCGCCGGCATGACCGAGGGGCTCAATGCCCTGCTCGAGGCCGCCGAGGGCATGGAGGAGGGCCGCATGCTCTACCGCATCACGGGCTTCGCGGTGCCCACGCCCGGCGCTTTCGCTGTGGAGTTCGGCTACATGCCAAAGCTCTTCGGGCTCATCGGCAAGATCCGGCGCGCGGCCGTGGTGAGCGATCAGGCCTGGATCCGCACCGCCGCCGAAATCGAGGGCGCGATCATACCCGGGCTCGCGATCCGGGCCTTCGAGCACGGGCAGGAGGCCGCGGCCGAGGCGTGGCTCGCCGAGGACGGGGGCGATGCCTCCGAAAACGTGCCGGTCTAGGGGCCGGGAGAAGGCCTTTTCGAAAGGCTTTAGAGCGCATAAGATGCGCTTCGGGGGGGGTCATTCCGGTAGGGCGGCTGCGTCCGGCGCGGCGCCGAAGGCACCTCCATCAAACGCCTTCGCTGGCGCTTCGTCACTCCGCCGCGATCTTCCGCTCCACGGGTTCCGCACGCACCGCCGAGTACTTGAATTCGGGGATCTTGCCGTAGGGGTCGATCGCCGGGTTCGTGAGGATATTGGCCGCGGCCTCCACGAAGGCAAAGGGCAGGAAGACCATGTCCGGCGCCACCGCCCGGTCAGCCCGCGCCATGATCTCGATGGAGCCCCGCTTCGTCGTGAGCCGGATCATGTCCCCCGGCTCCATCCCCAGCTGCCTGAGCGTGCCGGGGTGCAGCGTGCAATTGGCCTCGGGCTCCACCGCGTCGAGCACGCGGGCGCGCCGGGTCATGGACCCGGTATGCCAATGCTCGAGCTGCCGCCCCGTCGTTAGGATCATGGGGAAGTCTGCATCGGGCGTGTCATCGGGCGGGATGACAGAGGCGGGCGTGAATCGCGCGCGCCCCTCGGGCCGCGGGAAGCCGTCGCCGAACACCACTGTCTGCCCGGGATCATCGGGCGCGAGCGACGGGTAGGTCACGGCCTCTCCTTCGAGCCGCGCCCAGGTGATGTTGGAAAGCGAGGCCATGTTGAGCGTCATCTCGTGGAACACCTCGCGCGGATGCGTGTAGGTCCAGGGCAATCCGCAGCGCTTGGCGAGCTCCACCTGAATCCACCAATCCTCTCGCGCCTCGCCGGGCGGCGCCACGGCGGGCCGCACCATCTGCACGGTGCGGTTCGTGTTCGAGACGGTGCCTGCCTTCTCGTAGAGCGAGGAGGCGGGCAGGATCACATCGGCATAGTTCGCCGTTTCGGTGACGAAAATGTCCTGCACGACGAGGTGATCGAGCTTGGCGAGCGCGGCCCTAGCATGGGCCACGTCGGGGTCCGACATGGCCGGGTTCTCGCCCAGGATGTACATCGCCTTGATCTTGTCCTCGTGGACCGCGTCCATGATCTCGGTGACCGTGAGCCCCTTCTCGCTCGAGAAATCCTCGGTCCCCCAGACCTCCGTGAAGGCGGAGCGGACGCCGTCATCCATGACGCTCTGGTAATCTGGCAGGAACATCGGGATGAGCCCGGCGTCGGAGGCGCCCTGCACGTTGTTTTGCCCCCGGAGCGGGTGGAGCCCGGTCCCCGGGCGCCCCACATGCCCGCACATGAGCGCAAGCGAGATCAGGCAGCGCGAATTGTCGGTGCCGTGGATGTGCTGGCTCACGCCCATGCCCCAGAAGATCATGCCGGCCTGCGATGTGGCCCAGTCCCGCGCGACGGCGCGGACCGTTTCCGGCGCGATCCCCGTCAGATGCGCCATGTCCTCGGGCGCAAAGCCCGCCAGATGCGCCTTCTCGGCCTCCCAATTCTCGGTATAGGCCTCGATGTACTGCGCGTCGTAGAGCCCCTCCTCTACGATGACGTGCATGATCGAATTGAGCAGCGCCACATCCGCCCCGGGCCGGAATTGCACCATGTGCGTGGCAAACCGGCTGAGCGCCTGTCCGCGCGGATCCATGACGATGAGCTTGCCGCCGCGCTTGGCGAATTGCTTGAAATAGGTGGCGGCGACCGGGTGGTTCTCGAGCGGATTGGCCCCGATCACGATGGCCACGTCGGCATTCTCGATCTCGTTGAACGTCGCCGTGACGGCGCCCGAGCCCACATTCTCGATGAGCGCGGCCACCGAGGAGGCGTGGCAGAGCCGCGTGCAGTGATCGACGTTGTTGTGGCCGAACCCCTGCCGGATGAACTTCTGGAAGAGATACGCCTCCTCGTTGGTGCACTTGGCCGAGCCGAAGCCCGCCACCTCGTGGCCACGCCCGCGGAGCCCGCCGGCAGCGATATCGAGCGCCTCGTCCCAGCTCGCCTCGCGGAACACCTCTCCCCAACTGCCGGGATCGACATTGAGCCCCTTCGGCACGCCCGCCCGGCGGACAAGGGGCACGGTGAGCCTGTGCCCGTGATGGATGAAGTCGTAGCCGAACCGGCCCTTCACGCAGAGCCGCCCCTCGTTGGCCGGGCCGTTGATGCCCTCGACATACTTGACGCGCCCGTCCTTCACCTTGATCGAGATCTGGCAGCCGACGCCGCAGAACGCGCAGACACTCTCGACGGCGCTGTCGTAATCCTTGCTGTCGCCCGCGCCCGCGCCCTCCGTCACCGACGAGGGCATCAGCGCACCTGTTGGGCAGGCCTGGACGCATTCCCCGCAGGCCACGCAGGTGGAGGCGCCCATGTCGTCGCCCAGATCGAACACGGGGTAGGCGTCGGCCCCGCGACCGGCCATCCCGATGACATCGTTCACCTGGACCTCGCGGCAGGCACGCACGCAGAGCCCGCAGGAGATGCAGGCATCGAGATTGACGGCCATGGCCACGTGACTGTCGTCGAGAAGCGGGATGCGCTCGGCCTCGAGGGTCGGAAAGCGCGGAGCGGGTGCGGCCCCGTCGGCCCCGTCGGTCGCGTCTCCCCCGCCGCCCGCATCGGCCATCTCCCAGAAATGCGAAGAGCGATCATGGGCCCGCTCGGGCTCCGGCTGGTCGGTGACCAGCATCTCCATCACGAGGGCGCGCGCCGCCTCGGCCCGCGCGCTCTGGGTGTACACGACCATGCCCTCCACGGGCTCCCGAATGCAGGACGCCGCCAGCGTCCTCTCGCCCTCGATCTCCACCATGCAGGCCCGGCAATTGCCATCCGCGCGGTAGCCGGGCTGGTCCTTGTGACACAGATGCGGGATCGTGAGACCGTCGCCCCGGGCCACCTCCCAGATCGATTGCCCCGGCCGCGCCTCGACCTCGCGCCCATCGAGCGTGAATGTGACTGTTTGTGCCATCACGGCCTCCCTCCGACCCGACGATAGAGCATGGCACGGGTCTGGCGCGAGCCCCCGTATGCGACGGCGAAGCGGCGAATTCCGCCATGGGGCCCGTTCGCGTTTCCGATCGGAGCCGCGCGCCACTGGCCACGGCGGGAGCGAGGGGCCAGCCCCTCGCGCTCCCCGAGGTACGGGGCACAAAGAAACCGGGGCACAAAAAGAAGCGGCGGCGCGCGTCTTGGGGCTTCTTTGTGCCCCGTACCTCCCCCGGAGGGCCGCCGGAGGCATCCAGTGCTTGCAGCGCGCGCAGCCCTTTGAAAGGAAGCGCGGAAGGAGGCGCACCATGGGTGAGATCATCCTTGTCCGACACGGGCAGGCGAATTCGGAAGCGACCGACGAGGCGAGCTACGACCGGCTCTCGGAGCTCGGCCACGCGCAGGCGCGGTGGCTCGGCGCGCACCTGCGGGAGACCGAGGCCGCGTTCGACCTCGTGCTCTCGGGCTCCCTGCGGCGGCACCGAGAGACAGCCGCGGGCATGGGGCTCACTCCGGCGCGGCTCGATCCACGGCTCAACGAGCTCGACTACTTCAACCTCTCGGACGCCCTTGAGCAGGCGAGAGGCATCCCGCGCCCCGATGGAACGGGCTTCGCGGCGCACATCCCCATCGTCATGGAGGCCTGGCACGCGGCCGAGATCCAGGGACAGGAGAGCTTTGCCACCTTCGAGACCCGCATCGCCGAGGTCATCGCCGAGGCCCAGCAGCCCGGGCGGCGTGTCATCTGCATCACCTCGGGCGGGGTCATCGGCATGGTGATCCGCCAGATCCTCGGTCTCGATCCCACGCGCATGGCCCATATCCTCTTGCCGATCTTCAACACCTCGATCCACCGCGTGGCGGTGCGATCCGAAGGGGCGATGCTCGCGGGCTTCAACGCGACGCCGCATCTCGACGGGCCCGAGCGCGCACACGCCAAGACGAATTACTGAGGGGGCCGCCATGCATCTCTGGGTCAGAGCCGAGCCACGCGCCAACGAGGCCCGCGTGGGCATCACACCGGAGGGCGTGACCGCGCTCCGCTCGAGCGGCGCGCGGGTGACGGTGGAGGAGAGCGCGGCGCGCGCGATCCCGCTGTCAGGGTACAGGGACGCGGGCGCAGAAATCGCGGCCGAAGGCAGCTGGCCCGACGCGCCCGGGGACGCCATCATTTTCGGCCTAAAGGAACTGCCCGACGATGGCACGCCGCTCCGCCACCGGCACATCATGTTCGGCCACGCCTATAAGGGCCAACCGGCGGGCAAAGCCCTCCTCCGGCGCTTCCGCGCGGGCGGCGGCACGCTGCTCGATCTCGAGTATCTCACCGATGGCGCGGGGCGCCGGGTGGCGGCCTTTGGCTACTGGGCCGGCTATGCCGGCGCGGCCGTGGCGCTCAAATGCTGGGCCGCGCAGCAGCGCGGGGGCCTCGCGGGGCCGGTGCACCGCTACGACAGCGCCCCGGCCCTCCTGGCCGACCTGCAGGCGGAGCTCTCGGGGCTCTTCACGCGGCCCTCCGCGCTCATCGTCGGCGCGCTTGGCCGGGTGGGCCGGGGCGCGGCAGACCTCTCGACGCATATGGGCGTGCCCACCACGCTCTGGGATCTCGCGGAGACCGCCCATGGCGGGCCGTTTCCCGAGGTGCTCGCCCACGACATCTTCTTCAACTGCATCCTTGCGCGCCCCGGCACGCCGGTCTTCGTGCCCGCATCGGCCAAGACGGCCCCGCGCAAACTCTCTGTTATCGGCGACATCGCCTGCGATCCCGATAGCGACTTCTCCCCGGTCAAGGTCTACGACCGCGTCACCCCGTGGGAGGCGCCAGCGCTGCGTGTCCACGAGACGCCCTCGCTCGACGTGACCGCCATCGACAACCTGCCCGCGATGCTGCCGGTGGAAAGCTCGGAGGATTTCGCGGCCCAGCTCCTGCCCGCGCTGCTGAAACTTCCGACCATGGCGGACGAATGGATGCGCGCCGAGGCGGAGTTTGAGCGGGCCTTGGCCGCGCTCGACTGAAAGGATTTACGAAAATCCTTACAGGAGTTTTTAGCGAAAACTCTTTCACGCTCTGATTAAAGGCCGCCACGCAGGCCAAGGACCTTCGCAAGGTCCTTCCCAAAAGTCTTCGCAAGACTTTTGCTAGGAAAACACCCGGTAGTAGAGCCAGTCTGGCCAGAATTGCGAGAAACGGAACAGGAGCGAGAAGCCGTAGGGAAAGCTCCGCTTGAAGCCGCCCAGCTTCATGTGATCGAAGAACACCCGTGCCGCGTCCCCGGGCTCCATAATGAAGGGCATCTGGAAATCGTTCTTGTCGGTGAGCCGGGTCTTGATGAAGCCCGGATTCACCACCTGCACGTCGATACCGGTATCCTTCAGATCCGCGTGCATCCCCTCGGCGAGATACATCACAGCTGACTTCGAGGCACCGTAGCCCACCGTCTTCGGCAGGCCGCGGAACCCGCTGAGCGAGCCCGTGATCACCACGTGCCCGGCATCGCGCTCTAGCATCTGCGGCAGCACGGCCCCGATCGTGCGGAACGCGCCCATCACGTTGATCTCGGCCATCATGGTGGCCTTCTCGGCATCCCACTCCTGGGCGGCCATGGGCCAGTAGACCCCGGCCAGGTAGACGATCCCATCCACCTGGCCGATCTTTTCCACCGCGGCATCAACGCTTTCCTGGTCGGTGACATCGCAGGCCACCGCCTCGCCGGAGCCCATCTCCTTCACCAGCTCCTCGAGACGGTCCTGGCTGCGGGCGGAGACGATGACCTCCGCCCCTGCCTTGGCCATCTCGAGCGCCAGTGCCCTACCGAGCCCCTCGGAGGCGCCCACGAGCCAGTAGCGTTTGCCGTGGACCTTGCGCATCAGCTTTCCTTCGGGCGCATGGTGGCCACGAGCTCGGCCACCTTGATGCCGAACTTGCGGAACTGGCTGCGGTTCATGATCGTCCCGTTCTCCACCAGATACATCCAGTCCGTCGTCGACAGGACGTGCCCACCGCTCTTCTCCGGCAGGCGGATGTTGTAGTTAAGCTGCACGGCATTGCCCTCCTGGCGGCCCGAGCCCTGCCCCACGAGGTCGTCGGCATCGGCCTTGATCGACCCGTCATTGCCCAGCGTCAGCCGCCATTCGCGGTCCTGCACCTCGCCGCTGTCATAGCGGAAGGTCTCTTTCATGACGCCGGTATTGCCTTCCCACTGCGCGTCGAAATCGGCCACGAAGCGGGAGGTCACGCGGCCCGTGGGTCCATAGATCACACCTTCGCAGAGGATCGGCCCCTGCAGATGCTGACGAATGTCGAATTGCGGGCCTTTGGTGGCGTAGTCCTGCGGCTTTTGCGCGATGAACGACCAGCGCGTCGCGACGAGAAGTGACGCGCCAACCACAAGCGCCGCCCCCGCCAAGAGATAGATCAGTTCCATCCGTTCCTCCTAAATCTTCGTCAGATCCGTCCGGGCGAGTATCGCGATGGCAATCACCTTCAGGCCACACGGTACAAGTGCGTATAGGATCGTCAGAAGTGTCAGCGCCTCGGAGGGTTGTGTTGCGGACCCCGCTTCAAACCCCGAGGCTTCAAGAAGCGGTAGAAGGGCGATGGCGGCGAACGCCAACGTGAATTTCTGCACGAGCGACCAAAGACCGAACCCCTGCCCTCCGTTGGGGGAGATCGCCGCCATGCGCGCGCTGAACAGGGCGGGAAGTAAAACGAGATCCGCTCCGATCGTTGCTCCAGATGTTACGCAGATGACGGCGAAAAGGATCACATCGCCCTCATCTAAAAATGCAGCCCCGCCGAAGGCCGCGATCGCGGTGACCATGGCGGTGAAGAGGACGGGCTTCGGGCCGAAGCGTTCGGCGGCCTTCGACCAGAACGGCGCGGCCGCCGCGCCCGACAGGAAGAAGAGCACGAGAAGCGGCCCCTCCCATCCCGGCGCAGCCAGCCGATCCTCCACGAAAAAGAGAAAGAGCGTGGATGAGACGGCGAGCGGCGTCGCATTCACGAGCGCCAGCACGAGGAGCTTCAGCGCCAGCGTGTCCTGCAGGATCACCTTCACGGGCGTGGCCTCCGCCTCCATCTTGCGGGTCCATTCCGGCGCCATGGCGAGCACGGCAAAGAACACCACGACGGCAAAGGCGAAGGCAAAGGTGGCAAAGGGCGCGGCGACGTAGCCCTCCAGAAGCGTCGGCGCCACGGCGGCGATGCACACACCGAGCAGCGCGCCGCCCTCGCGCCACATGGCGAGCCGCACATGGCCGCCCTCGATGGACTCCGATTTCTGCACGCCCTGGGCGTAGAAATTGATGTTGAGAAACGAAAAGCTCGAGAAGAGCAGCGTGATCGTCAGCGCGAACCATGCCAGCGGCCAGAAGGGCGGCGTGACTGCAAAAAGCCCCACCATCGCAAGCGCGAGGCACCCGCCCCCCAGCGCCACGGCGAGGCCGCGCCGGCCGCCCAGCCGCTCGCTCACCCAGCCCAGCGCCGGGTCCTGCACGGCATCGAAGAGCCGTAGCCAGAAAAGCACCGCGCCGATCCCCGCGAGGCTCACGCCGTAGGTCTCGGCGTAGTAAGGCGGCGCGTAGATGTAGATCGGCAGCCCCGCCGCCGCGAGGATGGCGCCGAAGAGAGTGTAGGCCGGCAGCCTGTTTCGCAGAGGCGAGGCCGCCGCCGAGGTCACCGGGAGACCTCCTCCGAGGGTGCGGCGGGCTGCGGGCGGTAGCGCACCCCTTTCCACCAGAGCCTGAGCGCCTGCCAGTGGATGAGCGCGAGCACGCGGCGGGAGCCCATGGGCCGGCGCAGCGCCGCGCGCAGGAGGCTCCACGTCGTCATCGGGCGGCGCGCGCCCGTGAGCGTGGCGATGAGCCCGTTTTCGGTGCCCTGCCGGTAGTCGATCCAGACGCCGATGGCTTCCGCGGTAATGTCAAAGCGGAAGCGGTAGCCGCCTTCCACGGGCATGAAAGGAGAGACATGCATGACCTTGGTCGCACGCACCTCCACATCGCGGGTGAGCGGGCGCAGGTCCTCGGTGTGGCAGAGATAGGAATGCCTGTCACCGAAGGTGTTGGTGACTTCCGCGATCACGATCGTCAGGTCGCCTTGCGCATCGTGGCAAAGCCAGAAGGAGACAGGATTGAAGACATGGCCCCAGAAACGCGGCTGCGCGAGGAGCGCAATGCGCGCGGGCTGCGGCAGGCCATGGGCGCTCAGTACGTCCCGCACCCAGGCGGCTCCGCGGCCCGCATGGGGCGGACCGCCATGGTCACGGTCATGGAGCGACGCGATACCGGCGCGGTTGCGCCCAAAGCCCAGCGGCCCGCGAACCGGCTCCTCGGCCTCGCTGAGCACGTAATCGATGGAGTAGCGGAACGCGTTCTTCGTCTCGCCGCGGCGGCCGTGATAGGTCTGGCCCTCGATATGCTCGATGCGCGCGCTCACTGCGCGGCGACCCCCATCGCCGCCTGCGCCTCGATGGCCTCGACCACGTCCACGGCGCTCGAAATGCCGTCCTCGTGGAAGCCGTTTTTCATCCAGGCGCCGCAAAACCACGTGTTGTTGGCGCCGTTGAAGCGGCGCACGGCGTCCTGCGCCTGAAGCGCGGCGGTATCGAAGACCGGGTGGCGGAAGGTGTAGGTGTCGTGGATCAGCTCCTCCCCGATCGCCTTCTGCGAATTGAGCGTCACGAAGTAATCCGTGGGCCCGGGAATGTTCTGCAGGCGGTTGATCCAATAGGTGAGGTCGATCACGTCGCTCTCGGCGCTCTCGGTGTAGTTCCACGCAGACCAAACGGCCTTGCGCTTGGCCATAACGGCGGGATCGGAATGCATGACGGCGTGATTGGGCTGATAGGCCACCGCGCCGAGCGCGGCACGCTCCTGCGGCGTGGCATCGGAAAGAAGCCGCAGCGTGTCGTCGGAATGCGTGGCGAAGACCACCTCGTCGAAGAGCTCCCACTCGCCGCCCCGGGCCTTGATCTCAACCCCGGCTTGCAGGCGGCGCACGCCCTCGATGGGCGCGGCGAGACGCAGGTCTGCGCCCCGCTTTTCGAGCGCGGCTTGGAGACGGCGCACATATTGGATGGAGCCGCCATCGACCGTGTACCAGTCGTGCTGCTGGTTGTCCTTCATGAGCCCGTGATTGACGAAGAAGTTCACCATGGCCCGCGCGGGGAAATCTGTGATCTTCGTCGTGGGCGTGGACCAGATCGCGCCCGACATGGGGAGGAGATAATAGTCGCGAAACCAGTCGCCGAGCCCCATGACCTCGATGAGCTCGCCCACCGTCATCTCGTCATCAACGATGCGGTCGGCATCCCTGCCGAACCGGATCATGTCCGCGAGCATTTTGTAGAACGGGGGCCGCAGAAGGTTGCGCTTCTGCGCGAAGATCGCGGAACGCGCGAGGATGCCGTATTCCATCCAGCCATCGCCGATGGAGCAGCCAAAGCTCATGTCCGACAGCGCCACCGGCACGGCGAGCTCGTGGAAGAGCGCGGTCAGATTCGGGTAGGTCGCGTAGTTGAAAACGAGGAAGCCAGTATCGACGGGCTGCTCTTTTTCGCCGACAAAGATAGTGCGGGCATGGCCGCCCAGACGGCCTTCAGCTTCGTAAAGAACGACCGCGTTTGCGCCCGAAAGCATGTGCGCCGCGCTCAGGCCGGAAATGCCGCCGCCGATGACCGCGATACGCTTGGGGCCGCCGGCCCCGTGTTCAAATGGCATATAGCTGCCCTCTTACCCCGTGAATTCTCGTCCTCTTACGCACGCAGGAAGTCCATGGATGAGTTTCAAAAATTCTTTTGCACGCATTGATCCACCGGGGCACAGGGCACGTAGTATGAACATGTTAACGTCTGCACGTCTGGGTCAGGAAAAACGTGCATCCACGCCGGATGTGTCTTATGGTGTTGTCGCCAAGCTGACAACCAGGGCTGACACTTTCGCCCAGAAAGATGCCGACGTGAACGTACAGGAACGCGTGAGCGCAGCTCCGTGGGTGGCTGAAATAGAGGCTATCCGGCTGCATCAGGATCAGGCCGCCTTCGCGGCGTTGTTTCAGCACTTCGCCCCGCGGGTGAAGGCGTTTCTGATGAAATCGGGTGCCAATGCGGCGCTCGCGGAAGAGACGACGCAAGAGGTGATGGCCACCCTGTGGACGAAGGCACACATGTTTGATCCAGCCCGCGCCTCCGCGGCCACCTGGATCTTTACGATCGCGCGTAATCGCTCGATCGACGCCATTCGGAAGCAGAGACGGCCAGAGCCCGAGGACCTCCCCTGGGGGCCCGAGGCCGAGCCGGACCAAGAGGACGCGCTGGCCCTGCAACAAGAGAGTTCACAACTGGCTCGGGCGCTGTCCGAGCTGCCGGAAAAGCAAAGGGTGCTGATCGAGCGCGCGTACTTTGGAGACCTCAGCCACAGCGAGATCGCTGCGGAAACCGGTCTCCCGCTCGGCACGATCAAATCTCGCATCCGCCTGGCGCTTGATCGATTGCGCCACGCGATGAAATAAAGAGAGAGAGGCGCGTTGGGGAACGCGAACGATGGGACCGCAAAATGACTCAGCAGAAGATAAAACATCACCTCAGTGACCAGCTGTTGATGGGCTACGCTGCCGGCACCCTGCCGGAGGCCTTCAACCTCGTGGTCGCCACGCACATTTCGCTCTGCGACGAGTGCCGCGCGCGGCTCGTGGAATTCGAGGCCGTGGGCGGCGCCGTGCTCGACGGAGCAGAGGCCGCCGAGATGTCGGAAGGATCGCTCGACGCAACGCTGAAGCTCATCAGCCGCCGCGCCAAGGATCCGATCAAGACGGCCCGCGTCTCGCAGGGCGTCTTCCCGAAGCCGCTGCAGGATTACGTCGGCGGCGATGCCGACGCCGTCCAATGGCGGCGCGTGGGCGGCGGCGTGAAGCAGGCCATCCTGCCCACGTCGAAAGATGCCAGCGTGCGCCTGCTCTATATTCCCGCGGGCATGGAAGTGCCGGATCACGGCCATCACGGGACAGAGCTCACCCTCGTCTTGCAGGGCGCCTTCGTCGATGATGACGGTCGCTTCGCCCGGGGCGACATCGAGATCGCCAACGAAGAGCTCGAGCACACGCCCGTCGCCGATATCGGCGAGGATTGCATCTGCCTCTCGGCCACCGATGCACCGCTCAAGTTCAACCGCCTCCTGCCGCGGGTCGCACAGCGCTTCATGCGCATCTGAGACCCGCCCCGAGGGCACCCTGACACCTGATGAAACGCCGCTCCCCAGGGGGGGCGGCGTTTTGCTTTTCCGTGATCAGGCTCGCCACGGCCGCGCTTGACGCTACGTCATGTCGCATCAGAGGGAGGATGACATGATCAAACCGCTACTCACCGCCGGCGCATTGGCCGCAGCACTCGTCACCGCCACCATGGCGCAAGCCGAAATGTGGACGCTCGACGGCGCGAATTCCAAGGTCGGCTTCGGCTCCGTCAAATCCGACGTCATCGGAGAAAGCCACAGTTTCTCGGGCCTCTCGGGCACGGTCTCCGAAGAAGGCATGGTCGCCCTCACCATCGACCTCGCCACCGTCGATACCGGCATCGATATCCGCAACGAGCGCATGCAGGAGCATGTCTTCTCCATGATGCCCACCGCAGAGCTCATGGCCGAGGTGGATATGGGCGCGATGGAGGCCCTCGGCGTGGGCGAGACCATGACGAGCACCGTGGAGGGCACGCTGATGTTCCTCGGTGAGGAAGTCTTCGTCGATCTTCCGGTCATCGCCGCGCGGCTGGGCGAGGACCAGGTGCTCATCGTCTCCGACGGGATCACCTATGTCTCCACGGAAGAGCTCGGCATCGATGCGGGCATCGACACGCTCATGGAGATCGCGGGCCTCGAGCGCATCGACCGCGCCGTTCCGGTGAGCGTGCGCCTTATGTTCAACGCGGGCGACGGCAGCACCTGACCCCGCACCGCCACCCGCCTCGGCGCGGGTGCCGACCCACTGCCCCTGCCCCCCGGCAGGGGCTTTTTCTTTTCGCAAGGTAAAGACCGGGCGGCGTTCGCTGCCCCGTTACCGACGCACGATGCGGCTCTGGACGGCGGCGTCCTCTGCCTCGAGCTCTTCGAAATCAAACGCATCGAGGCGCCGCGCCCGCGTCCCCGCCTTCTCGGCGCTGATCTTGATCTCCGCGAGGTCCTTCGACGCCATCCCGAAATGCCGGTCGAGATTGCCCACCCGCGTCGTTAGCCGCTCCACATCCCCGTGCAGCATGGCGAGCTCCTTGCGGATCGCGCCCGCCTGCTCGCGCATCCGCGCATCCTTCAGGATCGCGCGCATGGTGTTGAGCGTGGCCATGCAGGTCGTGGGCGACACGATCCAGACCCGCGCAGCAAAGCCCGCGCGCACGAGCTCCGGGAAATTCGCGTGGAGTTCCGCGTAGATCGCCTCCGACGGCAGGAACATCAACGCGCCATCGGCCGTCTCACCCTCGAGGATGTACTTCTCCGAGATCGCGCGGATATGGGTCTTCACGTCGGCCTTGAGTTGCCGCGCTGCCGCCTGCACGTCCGCGTCGGTCGCGGCGTTCCGCAGCCGCTCATAGGCTTCCAGCGGAAACTTCGCATCGACGACGATGGGGCCCGGCGGGTTCGGGAGATGGATCAGGCAATCGGCGCGCTTCCCGTTCGAGAGCGTCGCCTGCAGGCTGTAACTGTCGGCGGGCAGCGCCTTGGAGACGATGTCGGCGAGCTGAATTTCCCCGAACGCGCCCCGCGTTTGCTTGTTGGACAGGATATCCTGCAGACTAAGGACATCGCCGGAGAGCTTGGTGATGTTGTCCTGTGCCTTGTCGATGGCTTGCAGCCGCTGCTGAAGCGCGCCGAGCGAGGCCGCCGTGGCCTTCGCACTCGTCGTGAGGTTCTCGTTCATCTTGTCGGAGACAGTGGCGAGGCGCCGCTCCACGAGCCCCATCATCTGCGCCTGGGACGCGGCCTGCGCATCGCTCACATGGGTGAGCCCGCCTGCCAGCCTCTGCTGACCTTCAGCGAGCTGGAGCTGAACTTGCGCCAGCTGCTCCATACGCCGCCCAACGCCGCGCATCGAAAGAAAGACGATCAGGATCAACAGGGCAAACCCCGCCGCCGCCAGCACGCGCGGGTCGTCGAGGGGAAGCTCCGCGAGCGTCATGAGCGCCCGAAGAGCCGCTCGATATCGGCGAGCTTGAGCTCGACGTAGGTGGGCCGCCCATGGTTGCATTGCCCGGAATGGGGCGTGGCCTCCATCCGGCGCAGCAGCGCGTTCATCTCGTCGGCCTGCATACGCCGCCCCGTCCGGACGGAGCCATGACAGGCCACCCGCGACAGCACCGCCTCGATCCGCTCCGAGACAACACGGCTCGTGCCGCCATCGGTGAGTTCGTCCACCACGTCGAGAAGGAGGGCGCGTGCGTCACACGACCCGAGGATCGCGGGCACTTCGCGGACGGCCAAGGAACCCGGACCAAAGGCTTCGATCACGAGCCCGAGCGCGGCGAGTGCCTCCGCCTGCTCGAGGATCGCCGCCGCGTCGCCCTCGGAAAGGTCAACGATTTCGGGGATGAGCAGTGCCTGCGAGGCCACGCCCCGGGCGGCCATCCCGGCTTTGAGCTCCTCGTAGACGAGCCGCTCATGGGCCGCGTGGGCATCGACGAGGATCATTCCGTCGGCGGTCTGCGCGACGATGTAGTTCTCATGCAGATGGGCCCGCGCGGCGCCGAGCGGATGGTCCGCCTGCGCCTCGGGCTCCGGCTCGACGCGCGCGGCGGGGGCCTCTTCGAAGCCCTGCGGTTCCTGGGCCATGGGCGGCATCTGGCGAGCCGGGCGAGAGGCGAAATCCATCTGGTAGACAACCGCCTGCGGCGCTTCGGGCCGCATGGCACCCAGCGTCTCCGTGGCCACCGTGGTCGACGCGCGATGCCCCGCCCCCGCCAGCGCCTGCCGGAGCCCATTCACCACCAAACTCCGCACCGCCGCGGGCTCCCGAAAGCGCACCTCCGATTTCGCCGGATGCACGTTCACGTCCACGCGCATGGGCGGGCATTCCACGAAAAGCGCCACCGCCGGGTGCCGGTCCCGGCTGAGGAAATCCGCATAGGCCCCGCGCAGCGCACCGAGCAGGAGCTTGTCCCGCACGGGCCGTCCATTGACGAAGAAGAACTGCGCCACGGCGGCGCCGCGGGAATAGGTGGGAAGCGCCGCAAAGCCCGCCAGGTGAACTCCCTCTTTTTCCGCCTCCACCGGCACGGCGTTCTCGATGAACTCCCGCCCGAGGATCTGCCCGAGCCGTGCGCGCAACGCCTCGACCGGCGCGCCCGTGCAGGGCTCGGCCCGGAAGACCTCGCGCCCCGTGCCGAGGTCGCGCAGCGTGAAGCCCACGAAGGGCTCGGCCATGGCGACGCGTTTGACGACATCCGAGATGGACTGCGCCTCGGCCCGGTCCGAGCGAAGGAACTTGAGCCGCGCGGGCGTGGCGAAGAAAAGATCGCGCAGCTCCACCACCGTCCCCCGGCTAAGAGCCGCGGGCGCGACCGGCGCCATGTCCCCGCCGGCCACGGCGAGCTTTGCCGCCTCCGCCGCGCCCTCCGCGCGGGAGGTGATGGAGAGCCGTCCCACCGCGCCGAGCGATGGCAGCGCCTCGCCCCGAAACCCGAAGGTGTGGATGTTGAGAAGGTCAGAGCCGTCGATCTTCGAGGTGGCGTGCCGCGCCAGCGCCAGCGGCAGGTCAGAGGCGGGGATGCCGCAGCCATCGTCCGTCACCCGTATCAGGGTCTTGCCACCTGCCTCATAGGCCACGTCGATCCGGGACGCGCCGGCGTCGATGGCGTTCTCCACGAGCTCTTTCACCGCGCTCGCGGGCCGCTCCACCACCTCGCCGGCGGCGATGCGGTTGATGGCGGCCTCGTCGAGCTGCCGGATGGTCGGGGTGCTTATCTTGGGGTCCGGGCTGGCCATGACCCAAGGGGTAGCATGGCCAGCGCAGATTCGGAACGTCTAGTTGGTGGTCGTCGTCAGCCCGACGGGCTCGCCCACCACCACGAAGTGAAGCTCATCGGGCAGCAGGATCTCCCGCGCCACCTCGTTCACCTCCTCCAGCGTCACGGCCTCGATGTTGTCGTTGCGCGTGGCGATGTAATCGATCCCGAGATCGGCCTGCTGCATCCCCGCCAGGATGTTGGCGATGGTGCCGTTACCATCGAAGCGGAGCGGATAGGCCCCGGTCAGATAGGTCTGCGTGCGCGCGAGTTCCGCGGGCGTGACGCCCTCGGTCGCGGTCTGTTCCCAGACGTCGCGGGTCACCTCGATGGCCTCCGCGATGGTCTCGTTGGAGGACCGCACGCGCCCGAGGATCATCTCGGAGAGATCGCGCGGCACGAGGAAGGAGGAGATGCCATAGGTGAGGCCGCGCTCCTCGCGCACCTCGAAGCCGAGCCGGCTCTCGATGCCGCCCCCACCGAGAATCTCCATGAGGATGAAGGCCGCGAAATAACGCGGATCATCGCGCTCGATGCCCACATGGCCGAAGAGCGCGGTGGATTGAGGGCCCTCGAATTCGATGACCGTTGTGCCTCCCGGCAGCGCGAAATCCACGCGCGGGGGCGTGTCCGGGCCGCTGGCGGGCAGGCCGCCCAAGAGCTCGTCGAGCAGCGCACCGAGCTCGTCGGCCGTGATATCGCCCACCGCGCCGACATGGAGCCTGTCGAGAGCCAGCGCGTTCTGCCGGGCCGTCTCCAGATCCTCCCGCGTGATCGCGGTCACGGAGGCCTCCGTCCCAGCGAGGTCGCTGCCATAGGGATGGTCGCCGAAGGCCATCTCGAAAAAGCGCGCCGACGAGATCTCATCGGGGTCGAGCAGGTCGGAGCGGATGCCCGTCAGCACCTGCCGCTTCACGCGCTCCACGGCGATCTCATCGAAGGTTGGCTGGGTGAGCGCCTGGCGCAGCAGCGCCACGGCTTCGTCGCGGTTCTCGCTGAGGAAGGACGCGCTGATGGATACGCTGTCGCCGAAGGCATCGAATTCGAAGCGCGCCGCCAGCGTCTCGCGGGCCTCGGCGAAGGCGCGGGCGTCCATGTCGCCAGATCCTTCTTCGAGCATGCCCATCATCAGGTTGGTCACGCCGCGCAGGCCCTCGGGGTCGAGCGAGGCACCCCCGTCGAAGCGAAGCTCCAGCGCGGTGAACGGGATGGAGCTTTCCTCCACGAGCCACGCGTCGATGCCGCCGGGAGAGGTCACTTCCTGGATGTCCACCTCGGCCCAGGCGGGCAGGGCAAAAACGGCGAAAACTGCGGTCAGTCGGGCGATCATTGCGTCACCTCCGGCTGGTCTGGTTGCATGAGATAGCCGGTGACGGCGTTGGTCCGGTCGAAGACGCGCGCGGCGGCGGCGACGATCTCGTCGCCCGTGATGGATTGGATGATCTCCGGCCACTCCTGCACGTCCTGCACGGTGAGCCCGGAGGTGAGCGCGGCGCCGTAGCGGCGGGCGATGCCGCCCACGTCGTCGAGCGCGTAGACCTCCGAGGCGCGCCACTGCGCCTTGATCCGCTCGAGCTGCTCGGGGTCCACGCCCTCTTCGAGGAAGCGGGCGATTTCGGCATCCATGGCGGCCTCGAGCTCTTCGAGGGAGGTGCCCGGCGATGGCACCCCGATCAGGCCGAAGGTCGTCTCGTCGAGCGAAGTCCCCTGGTAGTACGCGGAGGTGTAGACGGCGATCTCCTGCTCGAATTCGAGGGTCTCGCCAAAGACGGAGGTCGCCCCCGACCCGCCGAGCACCGATGCGAGGAGCCGCAGGGCGGCTGCCTCCCGCTGATCTCCGGCGTTCCGCTCGGGCGCGAGGTAGGTGCGTGTGAAATAGGGCTGTGCCACCCGTGCATCCCGGTAGACGAGGCGGCGCTCGGCCCGCTGCGGCGGCTCTGCCGGGCGCGCGCGCTCGGTGATCGCCGGGTTCGCGGGGATGACACCGTAGTGTTCCTCGGCAAGCACGCGGACCTCTTCGGGCGTCACGTCTCCGGCCACCACGAGAATGGCGTTGTTGGGCGCGTAATGCGCCTCGTAGAAGGCATTGGCATCCTCAAGCCCCAGCGTCTCCATCTCGTGGCGCCAGCCGATGATCGGCACGGCGTATTGATGATTGAGGAATTGCGCGGCCCGGACCTGCTCTTGCATGAGGGCGCCGGGCGAGCTGTCGGTGCGCTGGTTGCGCTCCTCGATGATGACGCCGCGCTCCGTGGCGATATCGTCCTCGTCGAGCGCGAGGTTGACCATCCGGTCGGCCTCCATCTCCATCATCAGACCGAGGCGGTCGGAGGCCACGCGCTGGAAATATCCGGTGTAATCGTAGCTCGTGAAGGCGTTATCGGTGCCGCCGTTCTCGGTGACGATCCGCTGGAATTCACCGTCCTCGAGGGTGTCGGTGGCCTTGAACATCAGGTGTTCGGTGAAATGCGCGATCCCGCTTTTCGTCTCGGGCTCGTCGGCGGAGCCGACCTTGTACCAGACCATGTGCACGACGACCGGGGCGCGGGTGTCCTCGATGACGACGACCTCCATCCCGTTGTCGAGAACAAAATTCGTTACGGCCTCGGCGGCGGCAAGCGGGGTCGCGGCCAGCGCGACGGCGGCGGCGGTGAGCATTCGGATCATCAGTCATCGTCCTCCTGCGCCATAAGGTGCGGCCGGCGCGGGCGGCTTCAAGCGCGGTGACAGCGATGTGACGGCTAGTTGGGCGGCGCGGTGGGGACGGAGACCCCTGCCTCGCGAAAGCGCGCAAGCTCGGCCTGGGCGTCGAGAGTTTGCCGCGCATAGGCGCTGAAATAGCGGTCGCCGCGGCCAAGCCCGAGGAAGCGCAGGCGCCCCCTTCGATCGCGGAATTGCTCGTCCGCCGCGAAAAGCTCCGCGCGGATGTTGGGGTCCACGCCAAACCGCGAGGCGAAGCTCACGAGCCCACCGTCACCGGCTGGGATGCCCGGATCGCGGAGCGTGCCGCCGAGGGCGGCGGCGGCATCGGCTGTGGGGTTCACATCGGCCCGGTTGCTGGCGCCGGGCGTGGGCGGCGGCAGGTCGGAGAAGGTCGGAGGCAGCTCGAGAGGCAGCGACGGGACAACGCCGAACTCGTCGGGCCCCTCGCTTCCATCTGCGTTAGCACAGGCCGAAAGGGCCAAGGCCACCAATCCCAAGACGATCCAACGCATGACACACCCCATTCTTTCTCCCGGGTTACACCAATGCGCCGGGCGCGTCACGCCTCCGCCTCCGGCGCATCCTTGACGAAGAAGACGAGCCCGAGCGCGCCGATGAAGATCGCGATATCGGCCACGTTGAAGGCGTAAGGGTTGTTAATCCCGCAGCAGGACATGTTGAGAAAGTCCGCCACACCGCCATAGACGATCCTGTCGATCACGTTGCCCGCGGCCCCGCCCACGAGGAGCCCCGCGGAAACGAGCGCCAGCGTCCCCTGGCCCTTGCGCATCCACCACAGCACGACCGCGCAGATCACCACGGCGATAGCGATGAGGATCCACCGCGTATTGCCGCCTCCCGAGAAGAGCCCGAAATTGACCCCGTAATTCCAGGTCATGCGCAGGTTGAGAAAGGGCGGGAGAACGTCGATCGCCCGGATCCGGTCGAGATCGAGCACGTGCAGGATGTAGTACTTGAGCGCCTGGTCCCCCAGGAAGGTCAGCGCGGCCGTGATCCAGAGCGCCCGCATCTCAGTGCCGGAAATGCCGTTGACCGGTGAAGACCATGGCGAGCCCGGCCTCGTTGGCGGCTGCGATCACCTCGTCGTCGCGCATGGAGCCTCCCGGCTGGATGACCGCCGTGGCCCCGGCCTCGGCCACGGTGAGGAGGCCGTCGGGGAAGGGGAAGAAGGCATCGGAGGCCGCCACCGAATTCTGCGTGAGCGGCGTCTTCAGGCCGAGCTCCTTGGCCATGTCCTCGGCCTTGCGCGCGGCGATGCGGGTCGAATCCACCCGGCTCATCTGGCCCGCGCCCACGCCCACCGTGGCGAGGTGATTGGCATAGACGATGGCGTTGGATTTCACATGCTTGGCCACGGTCCAGGCGAAGGCGAGGTCGCGCAGCTCTTCCTCCGAGGGCGCTCGCTCCGTGACCACGGTGAGCGCGCCCGGCGCGCCCACGTCCTTGTCCTGGAGAAGAAAGCCCCCGGCCACCTGCTTGAGGTAGGCGCGAGCGGTGGCGGTGTCCGCGAGACCCTCGGTGGTCAAGAGCCGCAGGTTCTTCTTCTTGGCAAAGACGGTGCGGGCCGCGTCGCTCGCGCCCGGGGCGATCACGACCTCGGTGAAGATCTTGGTGATCTCCTCTGCGGTGGCCTCGTCGAGCGGCTGGTTGAGCGCGATGATCCCGCCGAAGGCCGACGTGCGGTCACAATCGAAGGCGCGGGCATAGGCCTCCGCTAGGGTGCCGCCGCGCGCCACGCCGCAGGGATTGGCGTGCTTGATGATGGCGCAGGCCGGGCCCTCGGCCGGGTCGAACTCGCTGACGAGTTCGAAAGCCGCGTCGGTGTCGTTGATATTGTTGTAGCTGAGCGCCTTGCCCTGGTGCTGGGTGGCTGTGGCCACCCCCACCTGCGCGGAGCCGTCGACGTAGAACGCCGCCGCCTGGTGCGGGTTCTCGCCGTAGCGCATCTCCTGGCGGAGCGTGCCGGCGGTGGCGTAGCGGCGCGCGCGGGTCTCAAGCGCCCCTGCCATCCACCCGGAGACCGCCGCGTCATAGGCCGCCGTGCGCGCATAGGCCTCGAGCGCGAGTTTCTGGCGGAAGCCGTAGCTCGTGGCGCCGTCATGTTCTTCGAGCTCGGCGAGGAGCGGCGCGTAATCCTCTGGGTCGGTGACGACGCTCACATAGGCGTGGTTCTTGGCCGCCGAGCGCAGCATGGCAGGCCCACCGATGTCGATATTCTCGATCACCTCGGCATAGCCCGCGCCCTGCGCCACGGTGGCCTCGAAGGGGTAGAGATTGACGACGACGAGATCGATCGCGCCGATGCCATGGGTCTCCATGGCGGCCGCGTGGGCCGCGTCCTCGCGCACTGCCAGCAGCCCGCCATGGACGACCGGATGCAGCGTCTTCACACGCCCGTCCATCATCTCGGGAAAGTCAGTGAGATCGGAGATATCGCGCACCTCGAGCCCCGCCTCGCGCAGGCTCCGCGCTGTACCGCCCGTGCTCACAAGCTCCACGCCGCGCGCCGCCAGCGCCTGCCCCAGCTCCACGATCCCCGCCTTGTCGGATACGGAAAGCAGCGCGCGTCGGAGCGGCACGAGATCGGGCATGGGCGGAAGTCCTTTTAGTCGTCGTCTGTGGCGAGCGGATCGTCCCGCCGGAGGTCGCGGACAGATAGCGGAGTTTCCTGCGCTTTGGCCAGAGACCACCTGACGCGCGACTGGTCGGTCAGGGCGCTGCCCGAAAGCACGATCTGCTCGGCGCCGCGGGGCTTGAGCCGCCCGCGCTCCAGATAGACACTCGGCTCGATCGACAAGGTCGCCTTGGCATCGTGCCGAAACACCCAGATTTCGCCACTGCGCAGGGCCAGCGAGACCGCCGCCCCCCCCATGTCGAGGGCGGCGTCGACATCGGGATGCAAGTGAAAGCGGATGCTAAAGGGGACGCCCTTGAGCCCGCCGCCATCGAGGTGACTTTCGAAGCGGCCGCGATCCGCGGCGTTCAGCGCGAGCAGGAGCTCTTCGCCCACTAGGCCGCGCCCGTCATGGCCAAGCTCGAGCGTGCGGACATGGATGAGGCCATGCGTCGCGCGGTAGCCGTCATGGCTCACTTGGAGCCGGGTGGCGAACTCAGTGTCGCGCCACTCGCTGCTCAGCTCCTTGGGGACATCCGTGAGAAGCTCCCGCGCCCGTCCTGACAGAAACTTGCGGGGCCCGAGCCGGGAGGAAGAGTATCCCGCGAGCGAGAGCGTGGAATGGGAGGGCGTCGCCCGGCCCGCGCGCCGCCAGGCTTCGCCGAACGCCGCGCCTGAGCCGCAGCTCACCACGAGCGGACGCCGCCCCGATGTGAGCTCGAACGCCAGTGTAGAAGCATGGGCGTTGTAGCTGGCCGCGCCCTTGGGCGGTGCGGCGACATCCACGAGGACCGATGTCCGCCCCACGGCGAGCCTGGCATAGCCCATGGCCTCGCGGCCCTGCGGCCCCGCCGGTTCGGCCTTAACCCCTGAAAGCGCGAGCGCCGCGTCGAGTCGCCCCTCGAGGCCACGCCCTCCCCCGTGAAAGCGCGCAAGCCCGCCATCGGCGTGCCTCAGCGTGCGCAGCACAGGTGCGATCCGCTCGATGGCGGCGAGATGCGCCGGTGCCGCCGCGCGGCCCGCATCGTCGAGGGCGAGCGCTGCCCAGTTCAAGAGCGTGAAGATCTCCAGCAGCTCTTCGGGGTTGCGCGAGGCCATGGCGCCCGTCTTGTCGATCTGCCGTTCGCAGGCGCGACCAAGGGCCGAGATGGCCGTGGGCACGAAACGCTCCATGCCCGTGAGCGAGAGGCCCGCATAGATGAGCCCCGTGAGCGCCTCGATCCGAGGCAGGCCCGCCGTTGTCGAGTGCCAGCGACGCCCGAGGAAGCGGGTCTGCTGGGCGAGCGAGCGAAAGAAGAGTTCGCCATGAATGCTGCCATTGCCCGACAAGAGAAACAGCGCGTGGTTGATCCAGCGGATGAGCCTGCGCCCGGTGAGATCCGGGCTCCAGCCCGGCCCGCGTCCGCGCCCGAATTCCGCGATCCAGCCCGCGGCCCAGTCCTGTGCCAGCGCGCGTGCGGCCCCATCCCCCACGGCGGCCAGATCGTCCAGCCAAAGGAAGCCGTGCGCCTCCTCGGCGAAGGTATCTGAGGGCGCGGCCACGTCCCAGAGCGACGTGCCCGGCGCGGTCTCCATGAGGTAACCGGCGAAGAGGTAATTGCCCGAGATGAGCTGTTTTCCCTTGGCGAAATGGCCGATGGAGCGGGGCTCGGGCTGGCTCACGAAGGCTGTGGCAGGCCGCCCCATGGCCGCGAGCCGGGCGTGAAGCTGCGTGATGAAACGCGTGCGAGGGGCCGGCATATCGGGGTGGGTCGACACGTCTGTCCGAGACCTATTGCAGGGGCTGCTCTTTTTCTGGTTCAGGCCGCGCGGGCCCGTGCCGCCGTGCTACCTGAGCCCCCGCCGCAAGTCACGCGCGATACGTCACGTCGGGCGAAGAAGCGCCATGTAAAAGCCATCCATGCCACCGGCCTTGGCCCAGTAATCGGGGCGGAGGCGAAGGCCGCCTTCCTCGGTGATCCAGGCTGGTTCGATCCCCGGACGCGCGAGGGCGTCGCGGTCCACCGTAAAGCCGCTGTGGCGCTTTAGCGCTTCCTCCACCTGCACCTCGCCCTCGTCGGGCAGAAGCGAGCACGTGCAGAAGACAAGCCGCCCGCCAGGCTTCACGAGCTTGACCGCGTGATCGAGGAGATGCGTCTGAAGCGCGATGAGGTCGCTGATCTGCTCGCCGCGCTGGCCGTGGGGCAGATCGGGGTGGCGCCGCAGCGTCCCCGTGGCCGAGCAGGGCGCATCGAGAAGCACGGCGTCGAAGCGTCCCGCGGTCGCGGTGACGTCAGCGACCTGCACATCGGCAGAAAGGCCCGTCCGCGCGAGGTTTTCGCGGAGACGCCCCATCCGGAATTCGTTCGAGTCGACCGCTGTCACGAGCGCTCCGGCCGCGGCAAGCTGCATGGTCTTGCCGCCGGGCGCCGCGCAAAGATCGGCCACCCGCTCCCCGGGCTTAGCGTCGAGAAGCTGCGCGGGGAGGGCTGCGGCGGCATCCTGCACCCACCACTCTCCTTCCGCGTAGCCCGGAAGGGCAGAGATCTGCCCGGCGTCCCGCAGCCGCACGGAACCCCATGGCAGGAGTTCCCCGCCGAGCCGCTCCGCGAGCGCGCCCGGATCGGTCTTGGCGGTGAGATCGAGGGGCGCGCCGCGCATGTGGGCCGTCTCGATGCCCTGGATCGCGGAATTGCCATAGGCCTGACCCAACGGCTTGCGCAGCCAATCGGGCATGCGGCCCACTGGCAGCTTGCCCCACTTGCCGTCAGCGGCCTCGATGGCCCGGCGCAAGACGGCATTCACCATGCCCTTGAGCCCCATCGTCCGCTTGTCGCGGCCCGCGGCATTGACCATGTCAGAGACCACGCCATGCGCCGCCCCATCGAGCGCCGCCACCTCAACGAGGCCCAGCCGCAGCATGTGCTGGACAGCCTCGGGCGGGGTTTTCCGCAAAAGCGGCTTGAGCACCCGGTCCGCCCGATCGAGATGACGGAAGGTCTCCGTGGCCAGCCGCTGCGCGCGGGCGCGGTCAGCCGGGGCAAGTTCCAGAAACCACGGCGCGCCCGTGAGTTCGGAGAGGAGCCGCCCCTCCTCGGTCACGCCCGTCATGAGCTTCAGGGCCGCGGCGCGGGCGGGATGGGGTTCTTGCGGCACGGGAACTCCTTGGAGCGGCGAGACCGGCGGCCTATATCAGCGCCATGGCCGATGACAAGACACCCGCAGAAGACACCGCCTCCGCCACAGGCGAGGCGCCCGTCTACGATCCGTCCACGCTGCCGCCCGCTGCCCAGCGCGCGCTGGCAGAGGCTGCCGAACGGAAGAAGGCCGAGAAGGCGAAAGAAATGCCCAAGGAATTCGGGGGCCGCGAAGGCCCCGAACCGGTGCGCTTTGGCGATTGGGAAAAGAAGGGGATCGCTTACGACTTCTAGCGGAGGTCGAAGACGGCGTTGCGCCCGGCGCCACGGTCTGTGGTGAAGCGCATTTCCGCGCCGTTGTATTCCACGAGCTGGCAATTGTAGGGGATGGGGGTCGAACCCCAGCTCATCTCGCGGCAGAAATACCCATCCTGCCAGGCCCAGTCACCGGTGATGTCGGCGCCCAGCGCGCGGCCCACGATTTGCCCTTCCTCGAAGACCTGGAGGTTGATGGCGACGCCGAGGTAGCGGGTCTGCAGCACCTGACCCTCAACCCGGTCGACGAATTCACCGCGGTCCGAGATCTTTTCCATGGCCATGGCCGGGAGCGCCGCGAAGAGCGCGAAGGACGTGGCGAGAAGATGTATCCGAGCAGACATGCGAGACCTCCTTTGGAAGTGACGCGAAAGATACGCCCCAGACCCCTCCTCGGATGCATGTAGCCGGGAATTTCGGCGAAAATTCGCCTTCAGCGCAGCCCGAGCACGTCGATCATGTCGTACTGGCCGGGAGCCTTGTCCTGCCCCCAGAGCGCGGCCTTGAGCGCACCGCGCGCGAATATGGCGCGATCCGTGGCCACGTGGCGGAGCACGATGCGCTCGCCCTCGCCGGCGAAGAGCACGTCATGCTCGCCCACGATGTCGCCCCCGCGGATGTTAGAAAAGCCGATGCGCCCCCGGTCCCGCGCCCCGGTCATCCCGTGGCGGGCATGGTCCGACATCCCCTCGAGCTGGACGCCCCGGCCCACGGCCGCGGCCTGCCCGAGCATGAGAGCGGTCCCCGACGGGGCATCGACCTTGTGCCGGTGATGCGCCTCGATGACCTCGATGTCGAAATCAGCGTCGAGCGCCTCGGCAACCATGCGCGTGAGCTGGGTCAGGAGGTTGACCCCGAGGGACATGTTCCCGGCACGCACCTGCACGGCGTGCCGCGATGCAGGCTCGAGGGCTGCGATGGCGTCGGCGTCCATGCCGGTCGTTCCGATCACGTGGACGGCGCGGGCCTGCGCGGCGAGTGCCGCGAACTCGAGCGTGGCCGCGGGCGCCGTGAAATCGATGATCGCCTGCGCCTGCGCGAAGGCCTCGAGCGGGTCGTCCGTGACCGTCACGCCGAGCGCGGCGCCGCCCATCGCGACCCCTGCATCCTGGGCCACCCAGTCATGGCCCGCGCGCTCCACCGCGCCCACGAGCCGCGCCTTGTCCGAGCTCGTCACGGTTTCGATGAGCATGCGGCCCATGCGGCCGGACGCGCCTGTGATCACGATCCCTGGTAGCTCTGCCATGGCGATCTCTCCTTTGCGCGGCCTTCTGCACGAAGCGCACGGTGCTGGCAACGCGCCCGCATCCCGGCGCGTGTCGCCCCCTTGGCAAGCGACGTCCCCGCCCGTATCTGGCGCCCATGGCAAAGAACAAGTTCCATGACGGGCCCGGCCCGAGCCAGCGTCAGCTGCGCGTGGGTGAACTGATCCGGCGCACGCTCTCCGAGGTGCTGGCGCGCGGCGACATCCACGACCCCGATCTCACGGGTCGCTCGATCACCGTGAGCGAGGTCGCGGCCTCGCCCGATCTCAAGATCGCCACGGTCTATGTGATGCCCCTCGGTGGGACAGGCCATGACGAGGTGATCGATGCGCTGGCCCGCAACAAGGGCGAGATGCGCCGCATGATCGGCAAGAAGAGCGCGCTCAAGTTCACCCCCGACCTGCGCTTCCGGGTCGACGAGACGTTCGACCGCCTCGACGAGACGCGCGCCATGTTTGCCCGCGACGAGGTGCGCCGTGATCTGGAGGATTAGCGCACTCCTGGCCCTCCTGGCCGCACCGGCCCTGGGCGCGAGCTGCGATGACGTCACGGTGGACGGCGACCGCTTCACCGTCTGCGAAGTCGATCTCTCGGCGCATGGCGCGCGCCTCTTCTGGCGGGACGGGAGCGGCGCGCTTTACGGCGATTTCTCCGCGCTGCCTGACGACGTGCTCATCGCCACCAACGGCGGCATGTATCACGAAGACAGGCGCCCCGTCGGCCACTACCTCGAGAACGGCACAGAGGTCGTCCCGCCGATCACATCGGACGGGCCAGGGAATTTCGGGCTCCTGCCAAATGGGGTCCTCTGCCTCAACGCCGGGCGCGCGGCGATCATCGAAAGTCGTGCCTACGCGGCCGCGCGGCCCGACTGCACCTACGCGACCCAATCAGGGCCCATGCTCGTCATCGACGGCGCGCTCCATCCCCGCTTTCTCGCCGATAGTGACAGCCGCAAGCGCCGGGGCGGCGTGGGCGTCTCCGAGGACGGGCAGAAACTCTTTATCGCCGTCACCGGAAACGCGGTGAACTTCCACACCTTCGGGCGTCTCTTCCGCGACACGCTGCGCACGCCCAACGCGCTTTTCACCGACGGGACGATCACCCGTCTCTACGACCGCGCCGGGGGGCGTGCCGATCCCGGCCCGCGCATGGGCCCCATCCTCGCGATCACCGACTAAAGAGGCCCCATGGCACGCAGAAAGAAAGGCCGGCCGATCTCCGGCTGGCTCATCGTCGACAAGCCCGCGGGGCTCACCTCCACCGCCGTCGTCAACAAGGTGAAATGGGCGCTCGACGCGCAGAAAGCGGGCCATGCCGGCACGCTCGACCCCGCGGCCACCGGCGTCCTTGCCGTGGCGCTGGGGGAGGCGACTAAGACCGTCCCCTACGTGACCGACGCGCTCAAGGCCTACCGCTTCACCGTCCGCTGGGGCGCGGCCACCAACACGGACGACGCCGAGGGCGAGACCATCGCCACCTCCGAGGCGCGCCCGACCGAGCAGGCGATCAAGGACGCGCTGGGGCGCTTTGTCGGCGAGATAGAGCAGGTCCCCCCGGCCTTTTCAGCCGTGAAGATCGACGGCGTGCGCGCCTACAAGAAGGCCCGCGATGGCGAGGAAGTGACGCTCGCCGCGCGCCCGCTCTGGGTGGAGGAACTCACGCTGATCGACCGCACCGAGGACACGGCAGAGCTCGAGCTCGTTTGCGGCAAGGGCGGCTATGTCCGCTCCATCGCGCGCGATCTGGGCGAGGTGCTGGGCTGCCACGGTCACGTGGACCGGCTGCGGCGCACGTGGTCGGGCCCGTTCGAGGTTGAAAACGCCTTGTCTTGGGAGGCGCTCGAGGCCGAAGCCCGCACCGACGCGCTCGAGGCGCGCTTGCTGCCTGTCGAGACCGGCCTCTCGGAGCTGCCGGAGCTGCGAACGACGCTCGAAGGTGCCGCGCGCCTGAGAAACGGCAACCCCGGCTTCATCTATCCAGGGGACGCGGACTATGGCGACGAGGCCTGGGCCTCCCTCGACGGGCGCGCCGTGGCCGTGGGCATCCTCAAGGGCGGCGAGCTCCATCCCAGCCGGGTCTTCGCCGCCTAGAGCGGGGAAGACCGCGCGGGATGCCGCATTCCTGCCGGAAACATGGGCCAAGCGTTGGGCGATTCCCGCCCTGCCGGAGCCTCCCATGCCGTGCCTCCGATCTGTCGGGCGACGACATGCGCTGGATCCACGCGCTCTTTCTCCCGGGAGAGGCCCGCATGCCCCTGGGGAGCAAGGAAGAGGTGACCGCCTTCATCGAGGCGCGTCGCTGACGCATTGCACTCCGCGGGGGGCAGCGCGACAAGGCGCGGATGATCACCCGCACCCACATCAAGGGCGACGCGCCCTCCACCGCGATCTATTCGGACTGCGAGCGCTACCGCTACATGCTCACCCGCGTCTGGGACGCGGACGGGCGAAAGGCGCTCTTCATCATGCTGAACCCGTCCACCGCCACCGAGGTGCAGAACGACCCCACCGTGGAGCGTTGCGAGAGGCGGGCGCGGGCGCTGGGCTTCGGCGCGTTCCGGGTGCTCAACATCTTCGCGTGGCGCGATACGGACCCGAAGAAGATGCGCGCGGCCGCGGATCCGGTGGGACAGGGCAATGACGCGGCCATCGCCGAAAGCCTGCCCTGGGCGGACCAGATCATCGCGGCCTGGGGCACGCACGGCGCGCACCTGTCACGAGGCCCCGCCGTGGCCGAGATGCTGCGCGCGTCGGGCTTCCCGGTTTACCATCTCGGGCTCTCCAAGGGTGGTCATCCAAAACACCCTTTGTATATCCCCTATGAACGGCAACCCGAGCTTTGGAGCGCCCCATGAGCCAAGAGACCGATGACCTGACCCGTGAATTGCGCAACCTGCAGGGCCATTACGCCATGCGGTCCATGTCGTCGCGGTTCAGGATGATGCAGGCCCAGTTCCTGCGGGGGCTCGCCTTTGGCCTCGGCTCGGTGGTGGGAGCGACCTTTCTTGTCTCCGTCCTGGCCTTCGCGTTGAGCCAGATCGATTTCGTGCCGATCATCGGGGATTGGGCGACACAGATCGCCGAGGAAATCCAGGCCCCCGACAGCCAGTAGCCGCGCTCTCGCGCCCCCCGCGACGGGCAGGCGCGTTAACCCTGATCCAACGTCTTCAAGGATTGTTCACTCCCTGGCGCGTATGACGTGTCCGGTTGGTGTGGAGTGAGTGGACATGTTGATGCTAGCGGGCCTTATGGGCGTGATGATGATGGGAGCGGCCTTCGTCGGCGGGCTCGAGACAGATACCGAGGAGACCGAGGGCGACGATGATGCCGCCCCGGAGCTGAAGGACGAGGCCCCCGTGGGCGACCTCGGGACGCTTTTGATCGAGGCCGATGCGCCGGGCGCGGCGCCCGCCGACCCGACTCCCACCGCGGAAGCGTTGTCCGAGCCGGCGGCGGATGCAGGCCCGCCCGCCATCGAGGGCACAGAGACCGCCGACCGCCTCATCGGGGGCGACGGCGGCGAGCGCATCTTCGGCCTCGGCGGCAATGACGAGCTCGGCGGCGGCGGTGGCGACGATCTCATCGATGCAGGCAGCGGTGAGGACATCGTCCACGGCGGCGCGGGCAATGACAGCGTGCTAGCGGGCCAGGGCGAAGACACGGTCTTCGGCCATGACGAGGATGATGACCTGCACGGCGAAGACGGGGACGATCACCTCTTCGGCGGGCTGGGAGACGACGACCTATCGGGCGGTGCGGGCGACGATTCTCTCGTGGGCGGAAGCGGGCAGGACGCGCTCGCAGGAGACACAGGCGACGACTCGCTCGAAGGCATGTCCGGCGATGACAGCCTCTCGGGCGGGCTTGGCGAGGATGTCCTCTTTGGCGGCTACGGTGCCGACAGCCTCGACGGGCGCGTCCTCGATAAGGCGGGCACAGACGTCGATGCACCGGACTTCCTCAATGGCGAGACGGGTGACGACACGATCTTCGCTGGGCAAGGAGATCACGTCTCCCTCGGCAGCGGCGCGGACACGCTCTTCGTCGGCGACTGGATCGAGGGCGAAAACGCGACACTCTCCGACTACGACCCGGCGGAGGACAACCTCGTCGTGGTGTTTGATGACAGCGCGGGCAGCGCGCCGCACCTCGCACTGCAGGCAAGCGATGCAGACCCCGACGCGGCCGTCCTCACGCTCGATGGTCATCCCATCCTCACGGTCAACAACGGCGCGGGGCTTTCGCTCGACGATGTTTCCCTCGTCCCGCAGAGCGCGCTCATCGACGTGCAAGGCGGCGCGGGCACCGACCGGTAGCCAACGCCGCCGCCCCTCTTTCCTCTTTCCAACTGCGCACAATCTGCTATCAGGCCGCGTCCCGCCACGGGACACCCTCCATGGGCCTTGCTGGACGACATCCCGGCTCGCGCCATCCACACGAACCGATAGGAGACCCCGATGTCGATCACTGCTGAAGAGAAAGAGCGCCTGATCAAGGAATTCGCGACGAAAGACGGCGACACCGGCTCGCCCGAAGTCCAGGTGGCGATCCTCACCTCGCGCATTTCCACGCTCACCGAGCACTTCAAGACCCACAAGAAGGACAACCACGGCCGCCGTGGCCTTCTCAAGATGGTCGCCCAGCGCCGCAAGCTGCTGGACTACACGAAAGCGAAGGACGAGGCCCGCTACCAGGATCTCATCAAGCGTCTCGGTATCCGCCGCTAAGCGCGCGCACACGGAATTCGGAAAGGCCGTGCCTCCGGGCGCGGCCTTTTTTTGCCCAAACGCAAAACATACCAAAAGGTATTGCCGGGCTCGCTTGAACATACCATAAGGTATGGAACCGCATGGAGCCCGCCATGACCGCATTCCTGATCGCCGCCAGCCTCTCGCTCGCCTGGGCGCTGGTGCATACCTTCGTCGGCGAGCGCGAGGTCGCGCGGCCCCTTCGCGCGGTGTCGATGCCGCACACGGCGCGCGCCACGGCGTGGATGTGCTGGCACTACGTCACCGTGGCGCTCTTTCTCATGTTCGCCTTCTTTCTCGCGGCGGCCCTGGGCGAGGCCGGTCTCGGCCTCGCGGCCACGCTCCTTGCCGCGGCGTTCTTCCTCACCGGTCTCTGGGCCAAGGTCGCGACCGGCGAGTCCTTCGCCCGGCTGCCGCAGGGCTGGCTCTTTCTGCCGGTGATGCTCTCCGGGATTTGGGGCTTGCTGGCATGAGCGCAAAGCGCCTCGCACGGGAGGACTGGCTCGCGCTCGGCCTCGCGCAGCTCGCCGAGCATGGTCCCGGCGCGTTGAAGCTCGCGCAGATCTGCGCGGCCGCTGGCATGACGCGGGGCTCATTCTACCACCACTTCGCCGATCACGGTGCTTTTCTCGAGGCGCTTATCCTCCACCGCCACGCGGAGGAAGAAAACGTGCTCGCGGAGATGCTGCCCGCGGGCACGCCACCCGCGGACGCGCTCGACCGGTTGACCGATCTGGCGCTCGATCTGGATTTTCGGCTGGAGCTCGGCCTGCGCGAACTGGCGCGGGAGCATGCTCCTGTCGCCGCGGCCATGGAGCGGGTCGATGCCACGCGCCTCGCGCTCATGGTCCCGCTCTATGCCGCGCGCTACAGCATCGGCGAGGCGGAGGCGCGCGACGCGTCGCTTCTCGAATACGCCACCTTCCTCGGCCTCATGCTCATGGATCCGACCCGCAGCACGGAAGAGCAGCGCCGCCTCTACGAGGTCTACCTCGCCATGCAATCCGCCCGCTACGAGCGCCCCGCTTGACGCGGCGCAGCCCCTGCCCCAGCCTGATCCAACGGAGGACAAGCCATGTTAGCCACCCTACGCGTCCTGATCCACATGGGCGGTCTCCAGCGCCTCGCGCCGTTCTGGCTCTCGGGCGTGGCGGCCATGGCGGTGTTCTGGACGCCGTGGTTCCTTTTGGCGCTGGTCTACGGCGTGGTGATGCAGTTCTTCGTGGAATACCTGATCCACCGCTTCCTGCTGCACCGCGAACCGCCCACCGACCAGGGCACGTTCAACGCGCTCTACCGGAGCCATATCGGGCACCACGAGTTCCCGAAGGATCCCGAGTTCTTCACCGGTGATGATCATTGGTACGCGGTGCGCTTCGGCCTGATGTCGGTGGCGCTCCATGCACTGGTGCTCTGGCCGTTTGTGGGGCTCCCCTACGCGGTGCTCTTGCCGGCCGTGTCGGTCTTCGTGGGCTCCGTCTCGGCCTTTGCGTTCTACGAGTACTGCCACACGCTCTCCCATCTCAACGTGCCAAAGGGATGGCTTGGCCGGAAGGTCACCGAGAGCCACATGCGCCACCACTTCGCCGACCACGAGGCGACCTTTCACGTGAGCTTCGGCATGGGCTGGATCGACCGTCTCTTCGGGACACCCTATGACCGCGGCGCCGCCAAGGAGCGCTACGACGCGCAGACGATCCTCTCCATGGGCATGGACCCGGACGATCTGCGCCTCGTGACTGCGAGAAAGGCCTATGGAATCACGAAACACCCCCGCCGCCGCTCCGAAATTTCCAAAGAAATTTCTCCGGCGGAGTGACGGTGGAAAGAAAATTCTTCGGAATTTTCTGCGTCTTCCCAGTCCGGGAGCGCCACCCTAGACTACCGTCATGAAGGTCACACTCCTCGGCGCGTCGGGCACCATTGGCCGCGCGGTCCATGGCGAACTTCGCCGCACGGGTCACGCCATAGCCACCCCCACGCGCGACGACCTGGCTCGGCTCGACCTCAGCGGGCAGGAGGCCGTGATCTCCTGCATCGCCTCGCGCACGGGCAAGCCGGAAGATGCCTGGCATGTCGACCACGATCTGAACGCCGCCGCCCTCGCCGCGGCGCAGTCGGCGGGGGTCGGCGTCTTCGTCCTGCTCTCGGCAATCTGCGTGCAAAAACCTCGCCTCCCGTTCCAGTACGCCAAGCGCGCCTTCGAGGAGGCGCTCGCAGCCTCCGGCCTCCGGCACGTCATTATCCGTCCCACCGCCTATTTCAAATCGCTCTCCGGTCAGGCCGACCGGCTCCGCGCGGGCAAGCCGTTCCTAACCTTCGGGGACGGCGCGCGCACCGCCTGCAAGCCGATCTCGGACCGTGATTTAGCGCGCTACATTGTGCGGGCGCTGACCGATCCGGAGATGGCAAACCGCATCCTGCCCATCGGCGGCCCCGGGCCCGCGCTCACGGCACGAGAACAGGGCGCACTGCTGGCGGGGGCCCTGGGCGTCCCCTTCCGCACCCGCAGCGTCCCGCCCGGGCTCCTCCGGACCGGGGCCACCATCCTCGACGCGCTGGGCCTCGGGGAGAAGGCCGCCCTCGCCCGCATCGGGCATTACTATGCCACCGAATCCATGCTCCTTTGGGATGGCCAGCGCTACGACGCCGACGCCACGCCTGAATTCGGAGAGGATACCCTCGCCGCGCATTACCGCGACATCGCCCGCGGCGAGGCCCCCGACGATCGCGGCGCTCACGCGGTGTTCTAGGCCAGCCCCTGCACCGCGCGCCGCCCGCGCCATCGTCGCGCAAGCTCGTAGATGGCGAGCCACGGCAGGTAGAACCCGAAGACCATCACCCGGTCGAAGGGGCCGGTGAAATCGGGCTCCATGCCCACCTCTCCCACCGCCACGACCCAGAGCGTGTACTGCACCCGGTAAAAGAACGACGCGAGCGCCAGGATCACGAGCCGCCCGGCCCAGGCGGCGTGACGCGCGTCTCGCACCAGCGCAAAGCGCACCGTCTGCACAGCCGCAAGCACCAGCAGCCCGCCGTAGAGCGCGAAGCCCGCGCTCATCCAGGCGCCCCCGATCGTGCCCTGCCGCGCGATGTAAAAGAGCCCCGCGAGACCCGTGAGCACGGCCAGCGCGGCCACGAGCCGCCCGTTCCAGTGATGCAGGCGGCGCAGGCGGTGCCTGAGCGCCCCAGAGAGCTGCACCGGCGCCAGCGCGGTGAGCATTCCGCCCACGACCATATGCGCGTAGATGCTGACCGTCGCAGCACCGTCGGCACTGATGAAGCGGGAGACGGCGCGCTCCTCCTCCGAGCCGAGCGAGAGACCGCGCCCCAGCGAATGCAGGTAGAATGGCAGCGCCGCCAGGAGGATCAGCCCGATCCCCACCCCGCCGCGATATCGCCGCCAGACATGCCCCATGGATACAAGGGTGCAGCGCCGCGGGGGCGCGTCAACCGCAGGCAGAGCCCGGCTTTCCATTCCGCCTCAAACGGTGTAGGTGCCCGGCATCTGAGACGTAACGCTCCGGCCCTGGCGTTGTGCAAAGGAAATAGGGGCCGGCGGGATGGGCCCGCCATGGAAACGGGAGACCCGCGACCGCGCGGGAGCGCTCCCAGACAGGATACGCACATGTTTACTGAAACGAAGAAATCCATCCAGTGGGGGGAAGAGACCCTGACGCTGGAAACCGGCAAGGTCGCGCGCCAGGCCGACGGCTCCGTCATCGCCACGCTGGGCGAGACCTCCGTCATGGCCAACGTCACCTTCGCAAAGCAGGAGAAGGAAGGGCAGAGCTTCTTCCCCCTCACCGTCCACTACCAGGAAAAATACTACGCCGCGGGCAAGATCCCCGGCGGCTTCTTCAAGCGTGAGGCCCGCCCCACGGAGAAGGAGACGCTGACGGCCCGCCTGATCGACCGTCCGATCCGCCCGCTCTTCGTGCCGGGCTTCAAGAACGAAGTGCTCGTGATGTGCACCGTTCTCAGCCACGACCTCGTCAACGATCCCGACATCGTCGCCATGATCGCGGCCTCTGCGGCGCTGACAATCTCCGGCGCGCCCTTCATGGGCCCCATCGCAGGCGCCCGCGTGGGCTTCGAAGATGGCGATTACGTGCTGAACCCCACCGTCGACGACATGACCAAGCTGCGCGAGAACCCCGAGCAGCGGCTCGACCTCGTCGTGGCGGGCACGAAAGACGCCGTGATGATGGTGGAATCCGAGGCCTACGAGCTCACCGAGGAGGAGATGCTCGGCGCCGTGACCTTCGCGCACGAGTCGATCCAGCCGGTCCTCGACCTCATCATCGACCTCGCGGAAGAGACGGCCAAGGAGCCGTTCGATTTCCAGCCGCCGGATTACTCCGAACTTTTCGAGGCCGTGAAGGCCGCGGGCGAGAGTCAAATGCGCGACGCCTACGCCATCGGCGACAAGCAGGAGCGCACCGCCGCCGTGTCCGCCGCGAAAGAAGCGATCGTGGCCTCGCTCTCCGAGGAGCAGCAGGCCGACAGCAACCTAGGCTCGGCGCTCAAAAAGCTCGAAGCTGGCGTGCTCCGCGGTGACGTCGTGAAGAACGGCCGCCGCATTGACGGGCGCAAGCTCGACGAGGTGCGCGACATCGTGTGTGAAACGGGCATGCTGCCCCGGACGCACGGTTCTGCGCTCTTCACCCGTGGTGAAACGCAGGGCCTCGTGGTCACCACGCTCGGCACCGGCGACGATGAGCAGATGATCGACGCGCTGGAAGGCACCTACAAGTCGAACTTCCTCCTGCACTACAATTTCCCGCCCTACTCGGTCGGTGAAGCGGGCCGCGTGGGCCCTCCGGGCCGTCGCGAAGTGGGCCACGGCAAGCTCGCCTGGCGCGCGCTTCAGGCTGTCCTGCCTGCCGCGACGGATTTCCCCTACACGATCCGAGTCGTTTCGGAGATCACGGAGTCGAACGGCTCCTCCTCCATGGCCTCCGTCTGCGGCGGGTCGCTGTCGATGATGGATGCGGGCGTGCCGCTCAAGGCCCCGGTGGCCGGTGTGGCCATGGGCCTCGTGCTGGAGGATGACGGCTCCTACGGCATCCTCACGGATATCCTCGGCGACGAGGACCACCTCGGCGACATGGACTTCAAGGTCGCGGGCACGGAAAACGGCATCACCTCGCTACAGATGGACATCAAGGTCGCTGGCATCACGCCCGAGATCATGAAAGCCGCGCTGGCGCAGGCGAAGGAAGGCCGGATGCACATCCTGGGCGAGATGGCGAAATCCATCACCGGCGCGCAGGAATTCTCCGTCCACGCGCCGCGCATCGAGACGATGAACGTGCCCACCGACAAGATCCGCGAAGTCATCGGCTCGGGTGGCAAGGTCATCCGCGAGATCGTGGAAGTGTCCGGTGCCAAGGTCGACATCAACGATGACGGCGTGGTCAAGATCGCCTCCCCGAACGGCGACGCGATCAAGAAAGCCTACGAGATGATCCATTCCATCGTGGCCGAGCCGGAAGAAGGCGCGGTCTACAAGGGTAAGGTCGTCAAGATCGTCGATTTCGGCGCCTTCGTGAACTTCTTCGGCAAGCGCGACGGCCTCGTGCATGTGAGCCAGATCGAGAACCGCCGCCTCAACCACCCCTCCGACGTCCTCAAAGAGGGCCAGGAAGTCTGGGTGAAGCTCCTGGGCTTCGACGACCGCGGCAAGGTACGCCTGTCCATGAAGGTCGTGGATCAGGAGACCGGCGAAGAAGCCAAGAAAGAAGAACCGGCGGAGTAAATGCGCCCAAGGCTGCTTCCGACGGTGTCGGGAGCAGCCAGCTCGCTCGAGCCTTCAATCTGTGGACCAGGCCAGAGCCTTGTATTGATCCCAAGCACGCCTGATCCACCCGTGGGCTGGCCATATTGATGGGGCAGCCTCGCTCACGCTGCTCGCACGAGGATCACACCCGTTCGAAGGCCACCACGTCTTTCGAGGAATTCTCGACGCGAAGATAAAGGCCATGCGCCGAACACGCGTCAAAGATTGCTTTGATTGAGGCCCGCGACAGCAGCTTAGGATGCAGCTCGAGGATGAGCGCCCGGACGCGCGAGAGGTCCGCCTTCGGGATCACGATCTCCTCGGCGCCCTCGATGTCACACATGACCACAGTGGGGTCGAACTCGCCGATCACGGTATTCAGGTCGAGGACCGGCACATCCGCCGCCCCAAGGCTCCGATCCGTCTTGATGATGGAGCCCTCAGTGAAATAGGGGTGCATGTAAAACGCGCGCGTCTCCTCGCCGGGCTCGGGTTCCAGCATCGCGTTGTGAACGTCCACATTCGCGATGGCATTTGTTTCGTGCAGCGTCCGGATGTGGGGCAACAGGTCGGGATTGGCCTCGTATGTCTTGAACTGACAATCGGGAAAGCGCTTTGCGAGGATGCCGGACACGATGCCCAGGCCGGTGCCGAGCTCCAGCATGCGATCACCGGGTCTCAGAAGCGCAGTTCCCGCCTCCAATTCCGGCACTTCGTAATCATCGTTCGAAAGGGCCACGAGCACGGGAAGCGGCATCATCTCGGCCGAGACCGGCACCTCGATTCCGCGGTAGGCCATCGGTTTCCCGGCCGCCAGAAGTCGCTGGAGCCGCTCCTCACGGCTGCGCTTTCTTCCAAAAAGACGCAACACACCCTCCGTTAAAATCGCCGGCGCCCAGTGCGGCGGCTGACGCTTAGTCGAAATACGCGAGAGCGGCAACCGCCCTAGCGTATTGTGTTCCATTAACGCGGCTCCTATAGAGTTGCTATCAAACACTCCGGTGCGCGCTTTGATCCCATTCTGGAAAGTTAAACGTGAATTAACGCGAATTTGGCGTCAGATCTCCGACTCCTTCGCGCCCGCCTTTGGAGAGTTAAACAGGCTTGCCTACGATTATCGCCGGCCCTCTCTCGTAAGAGTATTCAACGGTGCCGCTGTTCTTGAGGATGATGTCGCAATTCTCCTCCTTTTTCAGCCGAATGGCCTCCTAAATTCCACATTCTACCAGATCGAATGGCTGAAGACTTGCGGCGTCTCCGTCGTCGTGGTGTCGAACGTTGGATTGTCCGAAGGGGATCGGGCGATGCTCCAGGAAAAATGTCACCTCGTTGTCGAACGCCCGAATGCGGGATACGATTTCGGGGGCTATCGTGAGGGTATCCTGCAACTCTACGACAGAGGTATCTTGCCACGATACCTCTTTATCATGAATGACAGCGCATGGCTCCCCGTTCAGAGCGACAGCGATCTGATATCGCAGGCCAGGGAGGCGCGCGAAGACCTCTGGGGCATCATCATGAGCCTAGATGTCGGGCCGAGAAAGCGGCACGATTTCGAAATGGAACATGTCCAATCGTTTTTCTTTCGCTTTTCCCCTGCACTCGCCAACAGTCGTGCCTTCAAACGGTATTGGAAGAACGCTCCGATACTCAATTCACGGCGGCTCGTGATCAAACACTTCGAGACGCGGATGACTGATCATTTCAAAAAGCTGGGATTTACCGTCGGTGCAGCAATTAGCTGGCGTGACGTACGCAAATATATCCTGACCCTTGAAGATGAATTGGAATTGGGCGCAATTCTGAAACAGCAAGCTCACATTCGAGACAAAGAAGTGATCTCTATTATTCCTTCCATGATTGACGGGAGAATTTCTGCCCTCGAGGCGCGCGATAAGCTCGCCGATAGGATACGGGATAATCTCACGGTCTTCTACTCCTTCGCCATGCATCCATACGTGATGTCGAGGTTCGGCTACCCGTTTCTTAAGAAGTCTTACAGTCAGGAGATGGTCGCCATGCGACGCGAACTCCGGCGACTGGGGATGCACCAGGGGTTTCCGGAGGCCGTGCGCAAGGAAGTGGAGGCCTGGGATAGCACGCGCACATGACCTCCCCCGTCCTCATCCTCACTATGAAATGGGGCGCGCTCTATGGCCCTGAATACGTTAACCGTCTTGCGCGGGGCGTGTCGCAGCACCTGGCGCGGCCGCATCGGTTCATTTGCTTCACCGACGACGCGACTGGGCTCGACGACCGCGTGGAGGCATTCCCGCTGCCCAAGCTCGGACTTCCCGCCGGCAACTCCGATACGCGCTGGCAGAAGCTCGCTCTCTTCTCCAAAGACCTTTTCGGCCTCTCGGGCACCGCGCTCTTTCTGGATCTCGATCTCGTCATCACGGGCCGCCTCGACGACTTCTTCGCCGATGAGGCGCCTTTCCGCATCATCCGCGATGACAGCCTCTTCCGGCCCAAGCCGCTCCGCCGGATCAACCCCGCGCGCGACGCGTTTCTCGCGAGCGTCGGCAACTCCTCGGTCTTTCGATACGAGATCGGCGCCCACAGCTACATCCTCGATACGTTCGTCACCGACCCGGTCAAGGCGCAGGCCGCCTATGAAATTTCCCAGCAGTTTCAATCCGCACAGCTCGCCGCCCACGGCCACCTCGCCTATTGGCCGGAGGCCTGGTGCGTAAGCTTCAAGAACCACTGCGTGCCGCGCGGCCTGCGCAGCTACCTGCAGGCCCCGACCCTCCCCCCCGATGCGCGGATCGTGGTGTTCGCCGGATCCCCGAAGATGGACGATGCCCTGAATGGCCGGGGGAGCAGGTGGTACCGGCGAGTGGGCGACGTCGGCTGGCTCAAGAACATGTGGGAAAACCCCGAGGGCGCGGCCCATGGCTGATCCGGTCTGGTTCACGACGCTAAAGCACAAACTGCGCAGTCGGCGTTTGATGCGGGACGTGGTGACGCGCACACCGCCCTCGCGTCCGCATGGGCTCCCTTCGCCGCTGACCATCAGCCTGACGAGCTATCCCGAGCGCTTCGCGCGCCTTTCGCTGACGCTCAATGGCCTTCTCCGGCAGACCGTCACCCCCGATGCCGTGATCCTCTGGGTTGCCGATGGAGACATCGACCAACTGCCGCGGGACGTCCGCGCGCTCGAAAGCCTTGGGCTCAAGATCAAGACGTGCGAGGATCTGCGCTCCTATAAGAAGCTCATACCTGCCCTTGCGCACGCTCCCGATCACGCGATCATCACGACTGATGATGATGTTCACTACCCGGCTGACTGGCTGGAGGGCATCGTGGAAACGGCCCGCGCCCATCCCGGTGAGATCATCTCCCGGAGAACCCACCGTGTGCGCCTCGACGACGCGGGCAAGCTTCTTCCCTATGACGACTGGGAGTTCCGCGTCGGTCTTCCTGTGGCAGGGATGGATCTCTTCTCGGTGGGAGTGGGCGGCGTCTTCTACCCGCCCGGGTGCTTCGACCCGCGTGTCACCGATGTCGACGCTTTCATGAAGCACTGCCCGACGAGCGATGACGTCTGGTTTAACTGGATGGCGCGCTTGAAAGGCGTCCCCGCCCGCAATGTCGGCGCGACCTTCAAAATCCATACGTGGCCAGACACGCAGGCCTCTGCCCTCGAATACGTCAACAGAGCCGAACAAGGCGGATCGGGGAACGATCAGGCCACCGCCGCTATGGTCGCCTCGTACGGGCTGCCATTCGTGCAGTAATGCCCCTGAAGGGCCCCGGGCGCGGCAGGTATCCGTGCCCAGGGCGCGCTACGTGGCGCGGGTCAGGAGGCGAGCTTCGCCGTCCGCAGGTAGGGGAGGCGCGTTTCGATGGCGCCGTATTTCGCGATGGCGTCGGCGTCGCTCACGGCCACGGGCACGACGATGTCGTCGCCTACCGACCAGTTCGCTGGCGTCGCCACGTTTTCGCGGCCGCTTGTCTGAAGCGCGTCGAGGGCCCGCAGGATCTCCGAGAAGTTGCGGCCCACCGTCATCGGGTACGTCATGGACAGCTTCAGCTTCTTGTCCGGCCCCACGATGAAGACCGAGCGCACCGTGGCGCTGTCGGCAGGCGTGCGGCCATCGGGCAGCACGGCCTCGGCAGGCAGCATGTCAAAGGCCTTCGCCATCTCGAGACCGTCATCGGCGACGATGGCGAATTCGGGCTTCGCGCCCTCGAGGCTCTCGATATCGGCCTTCCACTTCACGTGATCCTCCACGCCGTCCACGGAAACGCCCAGCACCTTCGTGTCGCGCTTGGCCCATTCCTCGGCCAGCTTGGCCACGGCGGAGAACTCGGTCGTGCAGACCGGGGTGAAGTCCTTGGGGTGCGAGAAGATGATCGCCCAGCTGTCGCCCACCCAATCGTGGAGCGCGATCTCGCCCTTGTCGGTGGTAAGCTTGAGATCGGGGATCGTGTCGTTGATGCGCAGGGTCATCGGAAAAAACCTCGTGACTGTTCAGGGGGCAACCTATGCTCTGGGCCCGATTTTGTAGAGCCCTCCGCGAGATATAGGGACGGTTTCCTCTCCCGCGCGCCGCGCTGGAACGCGCGGCCTTGACGATGCCTCGGTGGCGGGACAACTCTGGCCTAAACCACGCCAGCGGAGGCCGTCCCATGATCGAGAACCGTCAATTCTACATCAACGGCGCGTGGGTCGATCCGGCCGCGCCCAACGATTTCGCCGTCATCGACCCCTCCACCGAAGAGCAATGCGCCGTCATCTCGCTGGGCGACGCGGCCGATACGAATGCCGCCGTCGCCGCCGCGCGTGCCGCCTTCGAGAGCTGGTCACAAACCAGCCCCGACGAGCGCAAGGACCTCATCGAGGCGATCTTCGCCGCCTACGAGGCCCGCGCCGAGGACATGTCGCGCGCGATCTCGCTCGAGATGGGCGCGCCCATCGATATGGCCCGCGCCAGCCAGACCACCTCGGGCACCTGGCACATCAAGGGATTTCTCGAGGCCTTCGAGGCCATGGAATGGGAGAGCGTGCGCAGCGAGAAATCGGGCGAGCGCATCCACCGAGAGCCCATCGGCGTCGTGGGCATGATCACGCCGTGGAACTGGCCCATGAACCAGGTGACACTGAAGGTCATCCCCGCCATCGCGGCGGGCTGCACGATGGTGCTGAAACCCTCCGAGATCGCGCCGCTCTCTTCCTATGTCTTCTCCGAGATCATGCATGAGGCCGGCTGCCCGGCAGGCGTCTACAACATGGTCAATGGCGATGGGCCGGGCGTCGGCACGCAGCTCTCCGAGCACATGGATGTGGACATGATCTCCTTCACCGGATCGACGCGGGCCGGGCGGCTGATCACCGCCGCTTCGGTGTCGAACCTCAAGCGCGTGAGCCTCGAGCTTGGCGGAAAAGGCGCGAATGTCATCTTCGCGGATGCCGATGAAAAGGCCGTCATCCGAGGCGCGCGCCACTGCTTCAACAATTCCGGCCAGAGCTGCAACGCGCCCACGCGCATGCTCGTCGAGCGCGCGCGCTACGACGAGGCGGTGGAACAGGCCGCGGAGACCGCGGAGGCCACCAAGGTCGCTGCAGGCTCAGAGGAAGGCCGCCATATCGGCCCCGTCGTCTCGGAGACGCAATTCGACAAGATCCAGGGCCTCATCCAGGCGGGCATCGACGAGGGCGCGCGCCTCGTGGCCGGCGGCACAGGACGCCCGGACGGACTCAACCGCGGCTATTACGTGCGCCCCACCGTCTTCGCCGATGTGACGAACGACATGACCATCGCGCGCGAAGAAATCTTTGGCCCGGTCCTCTCAATCATCCCCTTCGACACCGAGCAAGAGGCGGTGAGCATCGCCAATGACACGCCCTATGGCCTGACGAATTACGTCCAGACCAGCGATGACGACCGCCGCCTGCGCATGGCGCGCAAGCTCCGCGCAGGCATGATCGAAACCAATGGAAAGGGCTTTGGCCGCGGCTCGCCCTTCGGCGGGATGAAGCAATCCGGCAATGGCCGTGAAGGCGGGCTCTTCGGGATCGAAGAATTCCAGGAGGTGAAGGCGATCAGCGGCTGCTGAGCGCAGCGCCTAGCTCGTGTGAGGCGCCGAGGTCTTTTGCCTGCGTCCTTGGCTGAGGGCGCGGGTGAAGCCCGGCGCGTCATCGCAGACATAGACGCTCTCGGCGATCTTCCAGCGGCCATCGGCCTCCACGTAGGTGGAATAGATCACGTAGGGCGCCTGGATGAGCAGCGCCCCCGAGAGGACGCGGTTCTCGATCGCGCCGCTGACGGAGCCATCGGCATTGAACGCCGCGGCGACGACATGGCGGACGAGGTCGGTGACCTCGAGCATCTCGTAGTGGTTGCAGACCGCAGCGAAAGCGTCCTCGAGCTCGTCCATTGTCTCGAGCGAGCGGCGCCCTTCGAAGGTGTCCACGGAGGTCGGCACGCGGTAGGCCGCGGCGAAGCTTTCGAAATCCCGCGCGAGCAGCGCGCGGGCGGTCTCTTCGGCGATCCGCTCGCATATCGCGACCGCGTCTTGTTCCGTTCCTGTCATCTGCCCCACCGTCTCTCGGGCCATACACGTGACGCTGGCGCCTTGTCTCGCGGGACACTGACGTCAGGGAGGGCGGAGCGGAAGGACATTTCGCGCAATATCAAATTTTATACACGTTTCCGCCGCTTTCCTCGCTCAGAACGGCGGCTTGGCGCGGAAGGTGAGGCGCTCTCCGCCGTCGGGATGCCGCAGGCTCAATTTCCACGCGTGGAGCATCAGGCGGACTCGGCTCTGGCGTGTGGCCTCGGTTCCGTAGAACACGTCGCCGAGAATCGGGTGCCCGATATGCTCCATGTGCAGCCGCAACTGGTGGGAGCGGCCGGTCTGCGGGCGCAGCTCCACGCGGGTCGTCTCGCCAGGGCTCTTGGCGCGCCATTCCGTCACCGCCGCGCGGCCTTCTTCAGCGTCGATCTTCTGGCGTGGGCGGTTCGGCCAATCGACGGTGATGGGCGCATCGATGACCCCCTGCCCCTCGAGCCGCCCGGCGACCTCGGCGAGATAGACCTTCCGCACCTGTCGCTTCTCGAACTGAAGCCCCAGATGACGCTGGGCCAGGGCGGAAAGCGCAAAGATCATGACGCCGGAGGTATCGCGGTCGAGCCGGTGCACGAGGCGAACGCCGGGATAAGTCGCCTCCAGCCGGCTCAGGAGACAGTCCGCAAGGTGCGCGCCCTTCCCCGGGACGCTGAGAAGCCCGGCGGGCTTGTCCACGGCCAGAAGCTCATGGTCGAGGTGCAGGATCGTGAGCGGCGCGGTCGGTGGGTCGTAGGGGTCTTCAAGGGCGGGCACGGCGCACCTGCCTGACGAGCGAGATCGAATAAAGCGCAAGGGCGGCCCAGATCAACGGGAAGGCCACCGCGCGGGCGGTCCCGAAGGGCTCGCCAAAGATCACCACGGCGATGACGAGGATCATCGTCGGCGCGAGGTATTGCAGCATCCCGATGGTCGAGAGCCTGAGCCTCTTAGCACCATTGGCGTAAAGCATGAGCGGCACCGCCGTCACGAGCCCGCATCCGAGAAGAAGCCAGGGCGCGGCGGCAAAGCTGCCCGCGCCGGTGCCTTCGAGCCATGCGATATAGGCCAGCGCGGGTGGTGTCAGGATCAGCACCTCAAGCAGAAAGCCCTGGTTCGGCCCGATGGGCAGCTGCTTCTTGGCCAGCGCGTAGAAGCCGAAGGTGAGCATGAGCGCGAGGCCGATGATCGGAACCTCGCCCGCGTCCACCGTGAGCACAGCCACGGCGATGCCGGCCAGCCCGATCGCCGCCCATTGCAGCCCGTCGAGCCGCTCGCCCAAGAGGAGCGCGCCAAGGAGGACGGAAAAGAGCGGGTTGATATAGTAACCGAGCGCTGCCTGCACGGCCTGCTCGCTCGCGATGGCATACACGTAGACGGCCCAGTTCGTGGAGATGAGCGCCGCCGTCACCGCCGCCATGCCAAGCGCTCTCGGATCACGGAGCGCGGCGCGCAGCGTGTCCGTCCGCCCGAGTGCGATGAGCACCGCGCCCGCCACTGGGACCGACCAGATCACGCGATGCGCCACCACCTCCACGGCGGGCACGTGCTCCAGCCATTTCAGGTAGAGCGGAAGGAAGCCCCAGAGCCCGAAGGCTCCGAGGGCGAAGGCGAGGCCTTCGGGCGTGTCGCGGTTCTCGTTCATGGGATGCCCTTACGCCCTTCGTGACGGGCGCGGAAGCCGTCTCTCCCCGCCCCGGGCCTGACCCGGGGCCTCTGGCCCCAAGAGGCGCCGGATCACGTCAGAGGCCGGGCGCGCGCCTGTCCTCAGGCCTTCGCCCGCGCGCCCGTGGGGTCGTAGGCGGGCCGCAGCGTGGCCTCCGCCAACACCCGCGCGCCCATCACGTCGATCTCGTAGCGCGAGGCCAGCACCTCCTCCGCCGTCTCCCCCGCGCAGGGCACGTAGCCCATCCCCATAGCCCCGCCTAGCGCATGGCCGTAGCTCCCGGAGGTCAGGAAGCCCACGATCACCCCGTCCCGGAGCACCGGCTCGTTGTGGTAGAGGAGCGGCTCGGGATCGGTGAGCTTGAACTGGAGAAGCCGCTTCTCGAGCCCCACCTCCCGCTTTCGCAGCACGGCCTCGCGCCCAATGAAATCGGGCTTGTCGCGCTTCACGGCAAATCCGAGCCCGGCCTCGAGCACGTGATCCTCGGCGGTGATGTCGTGTCCGAAATGCCGGAAGCCCTTCTCGATCCGGCAGGTATCCATCATGTGCATCCCGCAAAGCCTGAGCCCGTGATCCTCGCCCGCCTCCGCGAGCGTCTCGAAGACATGGGCGGCCATGTCGGCGGACACGTAGACCTCCCAACCGAGCTCGCCCACGTAAGTGACGCGGTGGACCCGCGCGAGCCCCATGCCGATCTCTATCTCCTGAGCCGTGCCGAAGGGATTGGCGTCGTTCGAGAAATCCGCCGGTGACACGGCGCGGAGCAGATCCCGCGATTTCGGCCCCATGACAGCGAGCACGCCCTCGGCGGGCGTGACATCCGTGATGACGACGAGGAAATTGCCCCGGTGCCGCTCCATCCAGGTCTGATCTGCGAGCCGGGTGGCTGCAGGCGTCACCACGAGGAAGGCCGCCTCAGAGAGCCGGGTGATCGTCACATCCGACTCGATCCCGCCGCGTGAATTCAGGAACTGGGAATAGACGATCTTGCCCACCGGCACGTCAAACTGCCCGCCTGCCACGTAGTTGAGGAAGGCCACCGCATCAGGCCCCTCCACGCGGATCTTCCCGAAAGAGGACATGTCATACATGCCCACACCCTCGCGGATGGCCATGTGCTCCTCGCGGACGTTCTCGAAGAAGTTCTGCCGCTTCCAGCTATACTTGTACTCCGCCTCCTGGGAGCCGCGCGCGAACCAGTTGGCCCGCTCCCAGCCCGCCAGCTCGCCGAAGACCGCGCCACGATCGGCGAGCTGTGCGTGAAACGGCGAGCGCCGCACGCCCCGCGCCGTGCGCTTCTGCAGGAAGGGGAAGTGATCGGCGTAGAGGAGGCCCAGCGTCTCCCGCGAGCGCTCCCAAAGATAGGTCTTGTTGCCCTGGAAGGGCTCCATGCGCGAGATGTCCACGTCGCCCAGATCGAAGGGCTTCTCGCCTGCCTCCATCCACTGAGCGAGCGCCATGCCCGCCCCGCCCGCGGACTGGATGCCGATGGAATTGAAGCCCGCCGCCACCCAGACATTGTCCATCTCCGGGCAGAGGCCCAGATGATAGGCGTCGTCGGGGGTAAAGCTCTCGGGCCCGTTGAAGAACGTGTGGATGCCCGCCTCCGCCAGCATGGGCATGCGCGCCACGGCCTGCTCGAGGATCGGCTCGAAATGGTCGAAATCCTCGGGCAGCTGGTCGAATTCGAAATCTGCCGGGATGGGCCCCCAGGGCTTGGCCTCCGGCTCGAACGCGCCGAGGAGCATCTTTCCGGCGTCTTCCTTGTAATAGGCGCACTCATCCGGCACGCGCAGAACGGGCATCTGGGTGAGGCCCGCGATGGCCTCGGTGACGATGTAGAAATGCTCGCAGGCCTGTAGGGGCACGTTCGTGCCGAGCATCCGCCCCACGTCGCGGCCCCACATGCCGCCGCAATTGACCACGTGCTCGCAGGCGATTTCGCCCTGTTCGCCCGCTTCATTGGCCCAGGACACGCCGGTGATACGGCGCCCCTCGCGGCGCACGTCCACGGCCCTCGTCCGCTCGAGCACCGTCGCGCCACGCTGCCGGGCGCCCTTGGCGAGAGCATGGGCAATGTTGGCCGGGTCACCCTGCCCGTCTAGGGGGAGCCATACGCCGCCCGTGACGCCCGCGATGTCGAGATGGGCGTATTTCTCCTTCACCTCCGCGGGGCTGATTTCTTCGACCTCCACGCCAAAGGCGCGCGCCATGGCGGCCTGGCGGTTGATCTCCTCCCGCCGTTCCTCGGTGAGGGCGACGGTGATCGACCCGCAGCGCTTGAAGCCGGTGGCCACGCCCGTCTCTTCCTCGAGCGCGCCGTAGAGCTCCTGCGAATACTTGGCGAGACGGGTCATGTTGGCCGAGGCGCGCAGTTGCGCGATGAGCCCCGCCGCATGCCACGTCGTGCCGGAGGTGAGCGATTTGCGCTCGAGCAGCACCACGTCCTGCCAGCCGAGCTTTGTCAGGTGGTAGGCCACCGAACACCCGATGACCCCGCCCCCGATGATAGCGACACGTGCATGGGAGGGCGGGGTCATGGCTCAGTCTCCTTTGAAATGCGCCGAAAGGGCGGCGATGTGATCGGGGCCCACTTCGCAACAGCCGCCGATGAGCGTGGCACCGAGCGCGGCCCAAGCCTTCGCATGCTCGAGATAGGCGGCGGGGCCGAGATCCGTGCGCGCAGACAAGAGATCCACCGTGGCGTTGTCGCTGTTGAAGGCATCCACGATCCCGGTGAAGCCGTTTGCATAGGCGCCGAGCTTGACCTTCGTCTCGCGCAACGCCTCGACGGCGACGGTTACGGCTTCAGGCCGCGCGCAGTTTATGAGGAGCGCGTCCGGGCCAAATTCGTCTACCAGTGGCAGGATATCCGTCACTGCTTCGCCTGAACGCAGCTTCGTGCCATCCGCATCCGAAACGCTCACCGCGAGCCAGACGGGCTTTCCATGGCCCGAGCAGCCCATGAGCGCGCCGCGCGCCTCTTCCACGCCGCCCATGGTCTCGAGGATGTAAGCATCCACGAAGGGCTTCTGGAGCGCGCACATCTCCGCGAAGGTCCGCGCCGCCTCCTCGGCGGGCGGCGCCTGCTCGGGGCGATAGGAGAAGCCGAGGGGCGACATGCCACCGAGCACAAGCCCCCCGCCATGGGCATCGCGTGCCTCCATGGCGATCCGGCACGCGAGGACCTGCAGTTCCTCGTAGCGCTCGGAGATGCCGTGGTGCTTCATCCGGTTGGGGCGCACGGAATAGGTGTTGGTCGTGGCGACCTGCGCACCGGCCGCGAAGAACTCGTCATGGACCTGTCGCACAAGGCCCGGATTGTCGATCAGGGCCTGCACCGACCAGAGCGAGGTCGCCCGCCCGGCGCGCTTCACCAGCTCCTGGCCCATGCCGCCATCGAGGATCATCACGCTCATGCCCGGGCCTCGCCGCGGGCATTGGAGAGCGTCGAGCATCGCGGCGCGCTCATCGATACATCTCCGCGAACTTCGTCTTGTACATCGCCACCATCTCTTCCTCCGTTGCACCGTCGTCGTAGGGTGGGGTGCGATATGTGGCGACCGAAGAAATATCAACCAGAACGAAGGCCCGCATGCGGTGGCTGAGATCAGGCCAGACCGCGTGCCAGCGCGGCAGAAGCGCGTCGTATTCCGCATCGCCCTTGGGCACGACCCGCGCGCGCCCGGCGATCCGCGCGCCCTGGCGTTTGAGAATGTCTATGAGATTGATGTCGCAGGCCGGATTGGCGCGCAGATTACGGAGCGTCCCCGGCGAGCGGATATGGGCAAAGCCCAGAGTGGCATCATCCAGCACGAGAAACGTCCCCTTCGGCGCCACGGCGGGCACGCCCTCGGGCGTCACCGTCGCCGTGAACCCGAGCGGAAACGCGGCAATCAGCGCTTTGACGCCCGCATCGATCATGCGCACAGGCGGCTGTTGTCCGGGTCCCAGAGCGGGCCATCGGGCTGCACCGTCGCACGGAATTTCTCGCCGTAGATATCGACCTCGAGCTCGGTGCCTTCGACGGCGAGGTCGGTCCGGATCATGCCGAGCGCCACCGAATGCCCCACGCGGTAGCCCCACGCGCCGGACGTCGTCTCTCCCACGATCTCGTCGCCCGACCACAGCGTCGACATGTAGGGCGCGTCGTGGCCGTTGGCCTCGACCTTGAGCGTGACGAACTGCTTCTTCGAGCCCTGCTGTTTCTCGTTGAGGAGCGCGGCCTTGCCGGGGAAGTCGTGCGGTTTGTCGAACTTGATGAAGCGGCTGAGCCCGCCTTCAAGCAGCGAGTAATCGGTAGAAAGGTCGCCCTTCCACGCGCGGTAGCCCTTCTCGATGCGCAAGCTATTGAGCGCGTACATCCCGAAAGGTGTCGCGCCCGCCGCCAGCACCGCCTCGTAGATCGGCGGGATATCGGCGTTCTTTGCATGGATTTCCCAGCCGAGCTCTCCCGCGAAGCTCACACGCAACATCGAGCAGGGCCGGCCCGCCACCTCGCCCCGCTGGTGCGTCAGCCAGGGCAGATCGAGATCGGCATCGGCGCCAATGCCCGTGAGCAGATTCCGCGCCTTCGGGCCCGTCACGATGAGCGTGGAATACTCCGTCGTGTGGTCGGTGAGCGAAAGTCCCTCGGGCAGGGCCTTCGCCAGCACCTCGTAATCGTGCCACTGCGCCCCGGCCGCCGTGATGAGATAGAAATAGTCCTCCTCCGTCCGGATGATGGACATCTCCGTGAGGATTCGCCCGCGCCCATCCGGGAAATAACCGAGGTTCATCCGCCCAACCTTGGGCAGCGCGCCGGAGATGAGACCGCGGAGATAGTCCGCAGCTCCTTGCCCATGAAGGCAGAAGCGCGAAAAGCCCGGCAGGTCGAGCACGCCAACGCCGTCGCGCACCGCCTCGCATTCCTCCGTGATGCGCGCCTCCCACGGCCCGTGACGGGACCATGTCTCGGTTGCCTCGAGCGAGGTATCGTCGCCTGCCTTGGCAAACCAGTTCGCCCGCTCCCAGCCGTTGTAAGCGCCCATAACACCGCCGAGTTCACGGACCTTCGCGTCGACCGGGGAAAGCTTGCGCCCCCGCCCCGCCGGCCATTCCTTGTAGGGGAAGTGCATGCCGTATTCGTGGCCATAGACCTCCATGGCCTTCTCGATGCAGTAGTCGCGATCCGTGTAGTCGGTGTAGCGGCGCGGATCGACGGCCCACATGTCCCACTCGGTCTCGCCCTCGACGATCCATTCGGCGAGCACCTTGCCCGCGCCGCCGCCCTGGGTGATCCCGAAGGTGAAGACGCAGGCCTCGAACGCGTTCTTGACGCCGGGCATGGGCCCCACGAGCGGCAGCCCGTCCGGTGCATAGGGGATGGGGCCGTTGATGTTGCGGCCCACGCCGCCCTCTCCCAGGATCGGGACCCGGGCCATGGCATCCTCGATGTACCATTCCAGCCGTTCGAGATCGTCGGGGTAGAGCTGGAAGGAGAAGTCGTCCGGCATGGGATCGTCGGGCGTGATCCAGTGCGCCTTGCAGTTTCTCTCGTAGGGGCCGAGGTTGAGCCCGTTCTTGTCCTGCCGGAGGTAGTAGGAGCTGTCGACGTCGCGCAGGAGCGGGATCTTGCGGTTGTTGGCCTCTGTCCACTCTTTCAGTGCCGGGATCTCCTCGGTGAGGAAGTATTGGTGGCTCATGACCGCCATGGGCACCGTGCGCCCGCCATAGGGCTTGAACCACTCGCCCACCCGCTGCGCGTAGTATCCCGCAGCATTGACGACGTATTCACAGCGGATTTCGCCTTTTTCCGTCTCTACGACCCATTCACCGCCCTCGCGACGCACGCCCGTCGCAGGGCAGAACCGCGCGATCTTGGCCCCCATCTCGCGCGCGCCTTTCGCCAGCGCCTGCGTGAGCTGGGCTGGGTCGATATCGCCATCGTCGGGGTCCCACATGCCGCCCGCGAGGTCGTGGGTCTCCAAGAAGGGATAGGCCTCCTTCATCTCGGCATTGGTCATCATGTGAAGATCCATGCCCTGATATCGGCCCATGCCCACGGCGCGCTCAAACTCCTGCATCCGCTCCTTGGAATGCGCGAGCCGGATCGAGCCCGTGACGTGGTAGTTCATCGGGTAATCGACCTCGTCTGCGAGACCGGCATAGAGCGACAGCGAATAGCGCTGCATGTTCATCACCGCCCAAGAGGTGGAGAACGAGGGGCAGTTGCCGGCGGCGTGCCATGTGCTTCCCGCCGTCAACTCGTTCTTCTCGAGGAGCACACAATCGCTCCAGCCCATCTTGGCCAGGTGATAGAGGCCGGAGACGCCCACGACGCCCCCTCCGATGATGACCACGCGGGCCGTACTGGGCAGGTCAGACATGTCGGTTCTCCTTTCGTGGTGCGGCGGGCGTGGGCCGCGGGCTCAAATCAATAGACCGGGGGCGCGATCACCCAGATCGCGACGCAGGCGGTGTTATGGGGGTTGGCCCAGCGGAAGCTCTCGCCGCGGATGCGGAAGCTGTCCCCGGCACGCAGCTTGTGCAATGCGCCGTCGATCCAGAGATCGAGCTGGCCCTCTATGATGTATCCCACCTCCTGGGTGGGGCGGCTCACGGGGATGGCCAGCGCCGAGCCCGGCTCGAAGACTGAGCGCACCATCTCGAAATCGTCGGTGAGGTCGGGCGATAGGAGCTCTTCCGTCAATCCAGCCTCGCGCGAGCCGATGGGCCGCCGCGCCGCGGCGCGCACCACACGGCCGGCATCGTCGGCGGCCATGGCGTCAGAGCGGAAGAGCGACGAGACAGAGACGTCGAGCGCCGCGGCAAGCTGCCGGAGATCGCTCACAGAGGGCTCCGAGAGATCGCGCTCCACCTGGCTCAGCCACCCCACGGAGCGCTCGAGCCGTTCCGCGAGATCCTGCAGCGTCAGACCACGCGCCTTCCGCAGGGCGCGAAGATCCGCCCCGAGGGAAAAGGTCGTGCTGGCTTGTGTGTTCACGGCGGACCCCGAATGCTCGAAATATCAGGCCCCGACGCCGTGAAATTTTCAAGCTTAATTTCACAGCAGTGCCGGGTGTGCGCTCTAAGCGGGGGCCGTCGGCACCCCGCGAAAGGTCGCCGCGAGGATCCGTGTCAGGAGCTCCGCATCTGCCTCGGTGAAGGCGGCGGGCTGGTTGCTGTCGATGTCGAAGACCCCGAGCAGCGAGCCGTCGCCCGCAAAGACCGGGAGCACGAGCTCCGAGCGCGTGCTCGACGCGCAGGCGATGTGGCCGGGGAAGGCCTCCACATCGGGCACGAGCTGCACGCGCCGCTCGCGGGCCGCCGCGCCGCAGACCCCGCGCGCGAAGGGGATCGTCAGGCAGCCATGGCCGCCCTGGTAGGGCCCGATCTTCAGCAGCTCCGGCGCCACGACGCGGTAAAAGCCCGTCCAGTCGAAGCGTGCATCGCTGCGATGCACCTCGCAGGCCACCGTGGCCATGAGCGCGATGACATCAGTCTCGCCTTCCGTGAGCGCGGCGATGCGGGCCTCGAGCCCGCCGAGACCCTCAAGCCCCTCTGCCGCTCCGTCCATCAGACGCGCTCCACGGCGATGGCCGTCGCCTCGCCCCCGCCGATGCAGATCGCGGCCACACCGCGCCGCCCGCCCGTCACCTCGAGCGCGTTGAGCAGCGTCACGAGGATGCGCGCGCCCGAGGCGCCGATGGGATGGCCCAGCGCGCAGGCCCCGCCGTGAATGTTCACCACGTCGTGGCCGAGCCCCATCTCTTTCATGAAGGCCATGGGCACGACGGCGAAGGCCTCGTTCACCTCCCAGAGATCCACGTCGCCCACGCGCCAGCCGATCCGCTCGAGAAGCTTTTGCGCGGCGGGCACGGGCGCCGTAGTGAAGAGGCCGGGCGCTTGGGCGTGGGAGGCGTGGCCTACGATGCGCGCCCGGGCGCCCGCCCCGTCGGCGGAGAGCTCGAGCGCCGCCGCCCCGTCGCTGATGCTGGAGGAATTTGCCGCCGTCACCGTGCCGCCCTCGCGGAAGGCGGGCTTCAGCTGGGGGATCTTGTCGGGGCGCGCGGTCTTTGGTTGCTCGTCCTCGCTCACGGTCGAGGCACCTTTCCGCGCAGGCACCTCCAACTCCGTGATTTCAGCGTCAAGCGTGCCCGCACCCTGCGCAGACAGCGCCCGCTCCAGCGACGTGAGCGCGTAGCCGTCCTGCGCCTCGCGGGTGAATTGGTAGGCCTCCGCGCAATCCTCCGCGAAAGTGCCCATCAGCCGCCCGGGCTCGTAGGCGTCCTCCAGTCCATCTAGAAACATCGAGTCCATCACCTGCCCGTGGCCCAGCCGCGCCCCGCCGCGCATCTTCGGCAGGAGATACGGCGCGCGGCTCATGCTCTCCATCCCGCCAGCGATGATACGCTCCGCGTGGCCCAGTGCGATCTGGTCGTGCGCCAGCATCGCGGCCTTCATGCCGGAGCCACACATCTTGTTGACCGTGGTTGCAGGCACCTCCTCACCCAGACCCGCGGCAAAGGCCGCCTGCCGCCCGGGGGCCTGTCCCTGCCCGGCTGGAAGCACGCAGCCAATGATGACCTCGTCCACCGGCGCGCCTGTCATCGCGGCCTTGATCGCAGCCCCGCCGAGCGCAGCCGCCGACGCCGCGCTCAGCGCGCCCTGTAGCCCGCCCATGGGCGTCCTCTTGGCCCCGGTGATGTAGACATCGCGCATGGCAGAGCCCCCTTCTCAGTCAAACGGTTTGGTAACCCTTCCTGCGTAGCCTCTCCGGACGGCGACAGGAAGGGCAGTCCATGGAAGTGCGCACACGCGATATCGGCCAGACGCGCATCGTTGAGGTCATCGACACGCGCATCGACGCGGCGGTGGCGATCCAGTTCAAGGATGCCCTGCGCGCCGCGACAGAGGGCGGGCCGGAGCGCGTGGTGCTCGATCTGTCCGGCGTCAATTTCATCGACAGTTCGGGCCTCGGTGCCGTGGTGGCGGCCAAGAAGCTCCTGAACGGCGCGCACAGGCTTGAGCTCGCGGGGCTCACGCCCGTGGTCGCCAAGGTCTTCAAACTCACGCGCATGGATACGATATTCGAGATCCACCCCGATGTGACCGCCGCCGTACCGGCGCGCGCGTCCTGAGGTCCCCCGATGATAGAGGTAGAAACCGACGAGAATACCATCCGCGTCCGCTGCCTCTCGGACAGTTTCGAGGTCCGCTCCTCGCTGGAGACGCTGATGTCGGACATGGCCGGGCGCGATTTCCTCCCCGAGGAGCGCGGGACGGTGGAGCTCGTGCTCGCCGAGGTGCTCAACAACGTCGCCGAACATGCCTACGAAGAGGCCGGAGACGGGCGCATCGAGCTCGATCTCAGCTACATCCCCGGAGGCATCTCGATCGCGCTGCAGGATTTCGGCAAGCCAATGCCCGGCGGGCAGACGCCGCTGGGGATGCCCGCCAATCTCGACGTGCCCGTGCAGGACCTGCCAGAGGGCGGCTTTGGCTGGTTTCTCATCGGGGAGCTCGCGAAGGATCTCTGTTACGAACGGCGCGGGGAGGCAAACCACCTGACCTTCCGCATGACCCTAGGCGCAGGGCCGGCCTGACGGGCCCACCGTCCGTTCTCCCAGGCCGCCCGGCACCCTCTCCGACGCCCGGAATGACAAGGGCAACGGACGAAGACACTTTGTTTCTCCCGCGGGGCGCTTTGCCCCGTTTCTGCCACCATCCCTCCGCTTGAGCGGCCCGATCCGACGTCATTCCTAAGAGTGTAGCTGCTAAGAGCTTCACCCCGGCGTCGTGTGTCATAGCCCCCACCCAGAACGCGGCGCCGGGGTTTTTCCCCTTCCACGCGACCTCCCGGCCCCCAAAGCGGCCCACAGCGCCCCAGCGCAGGTGCACGTCGTTTGGCATTGCGCTTCCGGATGGCAGCTTTAGACCTGCGCATTCGAGAAAGTTCCCAAGGGAGCGCTGCCCATGCGCGATTTCCATCTGCCCGGCCGGTCCGCGGTCTACGCCACGAACGGCATGTGCGCCACATCCCATCCGCTCGCGGCCAAGGTCGCCGTTCAGATCATGGAATCAGGCGGAAACGCGGTGGACGCGGCCTTGGCTGGGGCCGTGCTGCTCGGCATTTGCGAGCCGCAGATGACGGGGATCGGTGGCGATCTCTTCGCCCTCGTCGCGCCCTCGCCCGAGGCAGACATCATCGCCATGAATGGCTCTGGCCGCGCGCCCGCCGCGCTTTCGGCGCAGGCGCTGCGCGATGCGGGCCACGGCACCGTGCCTCCCTACGACCCGGCAGCCGTCACCATCCCGGGCGCGGTCGACGCGATCTGCCGCCTCTCGAAAGACCACGGCAAGATAGGCCTCGCCTCGATCCTCGCCCCCGCGATCTACTACGCCGAGTCGGGCATCCCCGTGGCGCCCCGCGTCGCGTTCGACTGGGCCGAGGCCGTGGGCAACCTTCAGCCGTCAGGCCTGCCCGGATATTCCGATAGCGGCGCGCCCTTCACTGCCGGGCGCGTCTTCAAATCCCCCATGCAGGCGGAGGTCCTGCGCCGCGTGGCCGCCGATGGCCGTGCGGGCTTCTACGAGGGAGAGGTGGCCGAAGACATGGTCGCCAGCCTCCGCGCGCTGGGCGGCGTGCACGCGCTGGAGGACTTCGCCGCCAATACGCCCGACTACACGCAGCCCATTTCCGGCCATTATGGCGATCTCGAACTCGTGGAGCATCCGCCCAATGGGCAGGGTGCAACGGCGATCCTGCTCCTCAACATGCTCAAGCATTTCGACCTCGCGCGCATGGATCCGTGGGGCGCGGCGCGCGTCCATATCGAGGCGGAAGCGACGCGGCTCGCCTATGACGCGCGCAACAGGCTCCTCGCCGATCCGGACTACACCGCCCAGCTGGAGCACATGCTGTCAGAGGAGACGGCCGCCCGGCTTGCCGGTCTCATCGACCCCAAGCGCGCCATGGCCGAGCCCGCACCGCTCTCGGAGGCGGTCCACAAGGATACCATCTACATCACGACCGCGGATGCGAGAGGCATGAGCGTGAGCCTGATCTACTCAATCTTCCACAGCTTCGGATCCGGCATCGCCTCCGACCGCTTCGGGATCCTCTTCCAGAACAGGGGCGCGGGGTTCACGCTCGAAGCCGGCCACCCGAACGAGGCGGGCCCCGGAAAGCGCCCGATGCACACGATCATCCCAGGCATGCTGCGCAGAAACGGACGCGTGAAGATGCCCTTCGGCGTAATGGGCGGGCCCTATCAGGCCACGGGACATGCGCGTTTCGTCACGAACCTTGTGGATTTCGACCTAGACGCGCAATCAGCCATCGATGCGCCCCGCGCATTCGCGGATCAAGGCGAGCTCAAGGTGGAGCGCGGCTATTCCGATGCGGTCCGCGCGGAACTCTCCGACATGGGCCACGCGGTCACCATCCCGGCCACGGCGATCGGCGGCGCACAGGCCATCGAGATCGGGGCGGACGGGGTCCTCATCGGCGCGTCTGATCCGCGGAAAGACGGCTGCGCGCTCGGCTATTGAGCGCTCCGCGCCGGGAAATCGGCTTGCGCGAGGCTCAGTTCAGCTGGAATTGCAGCGGGTACCCGCCGTCTTCGAAGGGTCCGAAAAGATCGCCGATATCGGGATGGTCCACCGGCCGCCCCGAGTAATCGGCCACCAGATTCTGCTCGGAGACATAGGCCACGTAGTAGCTTTGATCGTTCTCGGCGAGCAGATGGTAGAAGGGCTGTTCTTTCGGAGGTCTCGAATCCTCGGGAATGGACTCGTACCATTCCTCGGTATTCGCAAATTCGGCGTCGACGTCGAAAATCACTCCACGGAACGGATGCTTGCGGTGCCGGACGACTTGGCCCAGGTGATATTTCGCGCGCGTCTTAAACATTACAGCCCCTACCACTGCCTTCGGTGTCGGCGATTCTCTAAAAATATCAAAGGAAACACTGTGTGAACCTCGCCCTGACAGTGCTCGAAATCGTGGCGCCCGTCTTCGCCCTGGCGGGCATAGGCTTCGCCTGGGTGAAGCTCGGGTTGGAGTACCGGGTCGAATTAGTGACCCGCCTCGCAATGACGCTGGGCATCCCCGCGCTGATCTTCGTGGCGCTGATGGAGACCGAGATCGCGCCCGCCGCGCTCACACAGCTCACCGTGGCGGCAATCACCACCTATGCCGCGCTCACGCTCGTCATGCTCGCCGTCGTGAAGCTCGGGCGGCTCGATCCGCGCACGTGGCACGCGCCGCTCGTGATGTCGAATACCGGCAATATCGGGCTGCCGCTCGCCTTCTTCGCCTTCGGGGACGAGGGGCTGGGCTATGCCGTGGTGGTCTTCGCCGTCAGCACGGTGTTTGCGTTCACCATCGGTCTCTGGCTCGTCACGCGGTCCTCCAATCCGCTCACCCTCATCAGGGAGCCCATGGTGGGTGCGACGCTTCTCGGCGCGCTCTTTCTTTGGCAGGGATGGGAGACGCCAGACGTTGTCACCAACACACTCCGCCTCGTGGGTCAGCTTGGCATCCCGCTCATGCTGATCACGCTGGGTGTGGCCATCGCGCGCATCTCGCCGGGCAATATCGGGCGCGCGGCGGTGATGGCCGCGCTCAAGCTCGGCCTCTGCAGCGGGGCCGCCGTGGTGATCGGGATCATCTTCGCACTCCCGCCCGTGGCCTTCGGGATCCTCGTGCTGCAATTCGCGGCCCCAGCCGCCGTCACGAGCTACCTCATCGCCGAGAAATACGGAGCCGACGCCGCGCCAGTGGCGGGCCTTGTGGTGCTGACCACCGCCTTTTCCGTCGTCACGCTCCCGCTCCTCCTCGCGCTCGTCCTCTGATCCCGCCAAATCGTGATTTCGCCACTGGGGCGAATGCGGTAGAGTACGGAAAAACCAATAAGCGAGTGAGGCAGATGAGCAGATCCCTCCGCGCATTGATTCTGATGACCTTCCTGGCGAGCTGCGCCGGCGGAGGGTCAGGCGAGGCACCGCGCAACCTCGACAACGCCTGTTCGATCCTCGATCAGCGCTCCGGCTACCTGCGCGCCTTCAAGGCCGCGGAGCGCAAATGGGGCGTGCCGGTCGCCGTGCAGATGGCGACGATCTACCAGGAATCGAAGTTCATCTCGGACGCGAAGACCCCGTTCCGGTACCGGCTAGGCATCATCCCCGTGGGACGCCAGTCGAGCGCGTTCGGCTATTCCCAAGCCCTCGACGGCACGTGGGACGAGTACCGCGACCAGGAGGGGGGCTTCCGCTCCCGGCGAGACAACATCCGCCATGCCGCCGATTTCATGGGCTGGTACATGGCAAAATCGCACCGGGAGCTCGGTATTCCGCTCAATGACGCCACGAACCAGTACCTCGCCTACCACGATGGCCGCACCGGCTATCGCCGTGGCAGCTATCGGAGCAAGCCGTGGCTGATGCGCGTGGCACGGGAGGTGGGCGACCGCTCGGTGCTTTACCACAGCCAGCTTCAGGCCTGCCGCAAGATCTGAGCCGCGGGCTACCTGCGTGCGCCAAAAGTCTTCGAAGACTTTTGCGAAGGGTTTTGGAAAACCCTTGTTAGACTTTTCGAAAAGTCTTGGGCGCGCGGGGCCGTCATTGTGCCCAGAGACGGGCCTCGGTCACGATGTTGAAAAGCCGGTCCCGCACACGTCCGCCGGTCTCGAGCGCGCCGAGGATCACGGTGGTCTCCGCGCCATTGCCGTCTCGGATCACCCACTGGCGCAGCTCCACGGGATTGGCCGTGAAGACGAGGTCGATGGACCCGTATTCCGGATTGTCGGGGTCTTGCGCGCGCACGGTCGTTGTCTGCCCGTCGCTCCTGACGCCGGTGACCATGTTCGCCCGCGCGAGATCCACGTCCCGCGCCAGTATGATCGAGAGCGGCGTCTGGTTCAGCGGGTAGCGCGTGGGCTCGTCGGAGCGCGGATCGAAGATGGCGAGCTGCCCGCCTGCCGCGATCACCATGGCACGTTCGGGCGGATCATACTCGAAACGCACCCGCCCGGGCCGCTTGATGTAGATCGTCCCCGTGCTCACGTCGCCCGCCTCGGTGACTTGCGTGAAGGCACCCGTGGCCGTCGTCAGCCCGTTGAGATAGGCGCTGAGCTCCGAAAGCGGGATCTCCTGCGCCCGGACGGGCAGCGCGGCGAAGGCCAGCGCGGCGGCGCCGAAAGCTCTGCGGGTCAGTGTCATCTCGAACCTCTCATTGGTGGGCCATGCGTACATAAGCCCACCAGACGTCATTGCCGAGTGCTAGGCGATAGCAGCCGCGTGAACGCGCCGATCAGCCTTGCTCGGGGACGAGGATTTCGCGTTTGCCGACGTGGTTGGCCGGGCTGACGACGCCCTCGTCTTCCATCTGCTCCACGAGGCGCGCGGCCTTGTTGTAGCCGATGGCGAGCTTGCGCTGGATGTAGGAGGTCGAGCACTTCCGGTCCTTGATGACGATCGCCACGGCCTGGTCGTAAAGCGCATCCTCGCCGTCGGTGTTGCCACCGATCCCGCCCGCAAGGCCGAGCACGAGGTCGATGTCGTTCTCTTTTTCCTCGGCGGGCCCCTCGACCACGCCGCCCACGTAGTCAGGCGGGCCGTAGGCCTTGAGATAGGTGACGATCTCCTCGACCTCCTCATCGGAGCAGAACGGCCCGTGTACGCGGGTGATCTTCGCGCCGCCGGCCATGTAGAGCATGTCGCCCATGCCCAGAAGCTGCTCGGCGCCCTGCTCTCCGAGGATCGTGCGGCTGTCGACCTTGGAGGTCACCTGGAAGGAGATCCGCGTGGGGAAGTTCGCCTTAATCGTACCGGTGATGACATCGACGGAGGGGCGCTGCGTGGCCATGATGAGGTGGATGCCCGAGGCGCGCGCCATCTGCGCCAGACGCTGGATGCAGGCCTCGATCTCCTTGCCGGCGACCATCATGAGGTCGGCCATCTCGTCCACTATGACGACGATGTAGGGCAGCTTCTCGGGCTGCATTTCCTCGGTCTCCCAGACCGGCTCGCCCGTGTCATCGTCAAAGCCCGTCTGCACCGTCCGCGTGAACATCTCGTCCTTGGAGAGCGCATCAACCACGCGGGAATTGTAGCCCTCGATGTTGCGCACGCCCATCTTGGACATCTTGCGGTAGCGGTCCTCCATCTCGCCCACGACCCATTTCAGCGCGACGACCGCCTTCTTCGGGTCCGTCACCACGGGGGAGAGGAGATGCGGGATGCCGTCATAGACGCTGAGCTCCAGCATCTTCGGGTCGATCATGATCAGGCGGCACTCCTCGGGCGTGAGCTTGTAGAGGAGGCTCAGGATCATGGTGTTGATCGCCACGGACTTTCCCGAGCCCGTCGTGCCCGCGATCAGGAGGTGAGGCATCTTGGCGAGGTTCGCCACGATGGGATCGCCGCCGATATCCTTGCCCAGCGCCAGCGGCAGGCGCATGTTGGTGTCGCCGAAATCGCGGCCCGACAGGATCTCGCGCAGGGCGACCATCTCGCGCTTCTCATTCGGCAGTTCGATCCCGATGACGCTCCGCCCCGGCACGGTGGAGACCCGCGCGGAGAGCGCGGACATCGAGCGGGCGATATCATCGGCGAGGCCAATGACGCGGGAGGCCTTGAGGCCCGGCGCGGGCTCCAGCTCGTACATCGTGACGACGGGGCCGGGGCGCACGCTGACGATCTCGCCTTTCACGCCGTAATCATCGAGCACATTCTCGAGCATGCGCGCATTCTCCTCGAGCGCTTCATCGCTCAGGTGATGACGCTCCACCTTTTCCGGGTTCATCAGGAGCGAAAGCGGCGGGTGCTCGTAGTCCGGCTTGTCCTCGGCAAAGGCGAGCTTGGGCTGCGCCTCCTGCTGCGCGCGGGTCGACGGCTTCATCGGCTTTTTCGGCGCATGCTGGACGACGCGCTTGGGCTCCGGCATGGGGATCGCGAGGGCCTCGCCCTCCATGGCATCGAAGGCCGCGCCATCATCGAAATCGTCGAAGATATTCTCGTCTTCATCGTCGTTGAACATGACCGGCGCGGACGGGGCGGCCGGCACAGGGCCCCGCGTCAGCTGCGGCTCGGCGCGGAGCAGCTGGGAGGCGGGCGCTTCCGGCTCGAGCATCATCGTGCGGTCGGTGGCCTCGCGCCCGCGGGTGCGGATGGCCTTGGCGATCTTCGAGCGCACGCGATCCTCGGAGACGGACGGCACGGCAGCCTCAAAGGGTGCCGGGGTCACGAGCTCGGGCTCGGGCATCTCGGCTGGACCGGCGGGAAGCGGCTCCCGGCGGGTGAGCGGCGGCAGAAAGGCGCGAAGGCCTCCGGCGCGTTCCGCGGGCTTGGAGGCGGAGGCCGCGGCGGCATGGCTCGGCTCTGCGGGAGCGCCCGCAGTCTGCTGCGGCGCGGCCACCTGGCCGGCGAGTTTCTGACGGATCACCTGCGCCACGCGCGCGCGCTCCTCGGCGGTGGCATCGGCCTCGGCCGCGCCCACGGCGCCCATGTGCTGGGCCCAGAGCTCCTCGTTCGCGGCTGCATCTTCGCGGCGCGCGGCACGGGTCGCCTGGTAGGCCTGTGCGGCGGCTAGGCTCTTCTCGTAGGAAATCTGTGCGCCCCGCCCGAGGACCCGCATGGCATAAGCATAAAGCAGAACGAGGCCCACGAGCATCCAGCGCGACAGCCGGTAGAGCTCGTTCCACGTGAAGCCCAGCACGAAGGCGGTGAGGGAGAGCACGAGAAGCGCCGCGACAAAGGAGATGAGTTTTGCGCCCAGCGCCGCAGACCACGGCACGATCTGCAGAACCATGAGCAGGACCGTGTCCCCGAAAAGGCCGCCAAGCCCGAAGGAATGCCCCCAATCAGCCGGCGGGGCCAGCGTCGCGGCGTAGATCGCCATGAGCGCCACGGCGATGGGCGCGAAGATCAGCCGGCTGAAGGCGCGCTCGCGCCCGAGATCAAGCGTGAAACGTGCGCCCCAGACCATGAAGAGCACCGCAAGGCCGAGCGCGCCCCAGCCCACAATCATGAAGAGCGGCGCCGCCACCGTGGCCCCGGTGCGCCCGAGCCAGTTCTGGACCGGCGCATCTGTGGCCACCATCCAGTTCGGATCATCGGGCGAATAGGTCAGGATCATCACCGCGGCCGCGAGTCCCACTGCCGCCAGAAGCACGCCGAGAAGCTCCCGGCCCCGGCGCTCAAGCGCCTCTTGCATGCCTTGGTCAAGTAGCGGGTCACGCCCCTGGGTCTGATACGCCATGTCGTCAGCCTCGTCCTGTATTCACGAGAAAATCCCGCAGCGTGGTGAGGCCGCGGATCATCTCTTCCATGGGGGCCACGAGCGCCACCCTGATGTAATCAGCGCCGGGGTTCATGCCCCGGACGTCTCTGCTCAAATACGCCCCCGGTAGGGTGCGCACGCCGGTTTCCTTCCACAGCGCTTCTGCGAACGCTTCGCCCCCGCCCACGCGGAGCCAGAGGAAAAAGCCGGCCTCGGGGCTGTCGTAGCCCTCAATCTCGGCGAAAATGTGGTCAGCTTGTTGAAATTTGTCCGAATATTGGCGGCGGTTTTCGACGACGTGGTCTTCATCGGCCCAAACCGCGGCGCTCACACGCTGCACCGGATTGGGCAGGGGCGCGCCCGCCAGCGCGCGCATCCGCTTGATCTCGGTCATCGAGCGCGGCCCGCCGGCCACGAAGCCCGACCGCAGGCCCGGCAGGTTCGACCGCTTGGAGAGCGAATGAAAAACGGTGACACGTTCGGGATCCGCGCCGTGGGCGGCGGCCATCTCGAGCCCGCCCGGCGGCGGCGCGTCGCGGTAGATCTCGGAGTAGCACTCGTCGGAAAAGATGCGGAAATCGTAGCGCTCCGCGAGCACCAGAAGGTCCTTCCAGTAGTCGCGCGTGGCGACGCGACCCTGTGGGTTCGCGGGAGAGCAGATATAGGCGATGGAGGTCCGGTTGAGCACCTCTTCGGGCAGGCCGGCATAGTCCGGCAGGTGTCCCGTCTCCGCCGTGGCGGGCACGTAGATGGGCTCCGCACCCACCGAAAGCGCCGCGATGCCGTAGACGGGATAGAACGGATTGGGCAGGAGCACCGCGGGCTTTGCCCCGCTTCCGGCATCGGGCGCGAGCGCGAGCGCGGCGTTGAAAAGCCCCTCTCGCGTCCCGTTCAGGGCCATGACTTGGCTGTCGGGGTCGACGGTCACCCCGTAGCGCCGTGCAATCCAAGCCGCGATGGCCGCGCGCAGCTCCGGCAGGCCGGTATTGTCCGGGTAGCGCCCGTATTCGGCACTGTGGCTGGCCAGCATCTCGGGCAGCCAGTCTGGAAACGGGTGCTTCGGCTCCCCGATGGTCATGTTCACAGGCACGCCCCCCGGCGCATGGGCGTCGAGCAGCGCCCGCAGACGCGGCCACGTAGCATCAGGGAGGGAACGGTACCTCTCGGGGGTCATCACTACTGCCTCAGATCGGGGTCTTTTGCCCCGTATTGCGGAAGTTCTAGCCCAGCACGGACTCACCCGTCCACATGAAAGGTCGCGCGCCGCGCGGCGGCGCCACGGCGATGCACCCTATCGGCCACACTCCCGCACTCACGCCGCAGCCAGCGCCCGTTCCGCCGCGGCGCCCAGCCTCAAAAGCCGCTCCTCCTGCATCGGTGGCACCATCAGCATGAGCCCGCAAGAGGGCACCCCGGTGGGCAGTGTCAGCGACGCCGCGCCCATGAGGTTGGCCACGCGCGTGTTCCGCAGCGTGTAGAGGTTCCGAGAGACATAATAGTCATGGTCGGTGCCAAGCCGCGCGATCTGGGGCGGCAGGATCGGGCAGGAGGGCATGATGACCGCGTCGTATCCCGCCGTCGCAGCAAAGAACGCCTGTCTGAGCCGCGTGAGGCGCGCCCAGCCGGCCACGTAGTCGGCCGCGGATACGCCCGCGCCCAGCCGGAAGCGTTCGAGGATCTCGGGAAACATCTTCTCCGGCGTGGCTTCGATCTCGTCCCGCCAGAGACCGTAGGCCTCCGCCGTGTAGAGCGAGAGCGCGAAAGAAAAGGCTTCTTCGATCTCCGCCGACGGGGCACGCTCCAGAACCGCCCCCGCTGCGGAGAGCCGCGCCGCGGCCGTCTCGAAGGCTGCACCGGGCGCCTCCTCGATGTCGTCGAAGACGATGCTCTCGAGCACGAGGAGCCGCGCGCCGGACAGCCCGGCGCCGTGCAGATCCGCCGGCCGCCGCCCCTCGAGCGCCGCGAGGAGGAGCGCGGCATCCTCCACGCTGCGCGTCAGGGGCCCCACCGTGTCAAACCGCGCGCAGAGCGGGACGACGCCCGCGTTGGAAACCCGCCCGGCGGTGGTTTTGAGCCCCACGAGATCGTTCCACGCCGCGGGGATCCGCACAGATCCGCCGGTATCGGTGCCGATCCCCGCCGCCGCTAGCCTGTGGGCCACGGAGGCCGCGGCCCCCGAGGACGAGCCGCCCGACACGCAGTCCGGGTCATGCACGCAGGGCGATGTGGCCGTGATCGGATTGTAGCCCAGCCCGGAAAAGGCCAGCTCGGACATGTGGGTCTTGCCGAGGCAGACGAGGCCCTGCGCCGTGGCCGCCGCGAGGACCTCCGCGTCCTGCGTGGGCATCCGGCCTTCGAGGAGGGCGGAGCCCGCCTCAGTGGCCACGCCGGCCGTGTCGAACAGATCCTTCCAGGAAATCGGAACCCCGTCGAGCGGGCCGCGCCGCGTGCCAGTGCGGGCCCGGGCGCGCGCCGCCTCCGCTTCCGCGCGGGCCCGCGGCGCTGTCAGGCGCGCATAGATCCTGTCTCGGAGGGGGTGGGCGGCGGCGGCCTCCAGATAGACGTCCGCGAGCTCCACAGGATCGAGCGCGCCCATACCGATCGCACGGCCCTGCTCCGCCGCCGTTTTGTCGCGCCAGTCCATTCCGCGCCGCCCCTCGCATTTACTTCGCGCCATCCTTCGCCATATCTCATCCCGTGCAAAGCGATATCCTCATCACCGGCGGCGGCATCGTCGGCTCCACCCTCGCCCTCGCCCTCGCGCGGCAGGGCTTCGACGTGACGCTCCTCGACGCGCTCCCCAAGGCCACGCGGAAAAAGCGCGGCTTCGACGGGCGGAGCTATGCCATGGCGCTCGCGACGACGCGGATGCTGGGGCAGCTGGGACTCTGGGAGGCGCTGGCGCCCAATGCGGAAGCCATGCGCGCCATCAAGGTAAGCGACGGCCGCACCGGGCAGCGGCCCGCCCCGTTCTTCATGCATTTCGACCATGCCGAGATCGGGCCCGACCCCATGGGCTACATGGTCGAGGATCGCCACGCCCGGCTTGCCCTTCTGAAGGCCGAGACGGCAGAACCGCGTTTCACCCACCTCGCTAAGACCAGCGTCGTGGACCAGCGCGTGTCGCCCGGACATGCCGAAGTGACGCTGGAAAACGGCGAGACCCTCACCGCGCCCCTTCTCATCGGCTGCGACGGGCGCGGTTCGGGCACGGCCCAGCGCGCGGGCATCGACCGGATGGCCTGGCCCTACGGGCAGACCTCCCTCGTCTGCGCGCTGCACGTGGAAAAGCCCCATGGCGGCGTCGCGCACCAGCTCTTCCTCCCCGAGGGCCCGCTGGCGATCCTGCCCCTCACCGAAAATCGCGTGGGCGTCGTCTGGACCGAGGCCGAGGTCCGCGCCCGGGCCATCGCGGAGATGGATGACGCGGCCTACCTCGCCGTTCTCCGCCCGCGCTTCGGCGATTTCCTCGGCGCAGTGTCGCTGGCAGGCGGCCGCTTCACTTACCCGCTCAACCTCTCACTCGCGAAAAGCTTCGTCGCCGACCGCGTGGCCCTCGTGGGGGACGCCGCCCACGGCATACACCCCATCGCGGGCCAGGGCCTCAACGCGGGCATGCGCGACGTGGCCGCGATCACCGAGGTCCTCTCGGAGGCCCGCGCCCGCGGCGAGGATATTGGCGGCGCCGCTGTCCTCGCGCGCTACCAGCGCTGGCGGCGCTTCGACACCGCCACGCTCGCGCTGGCCACCGACAGCTTCAACCGGCTCTTTTCCAATGACCGCCCCGGCTTGCGGGCGCTGCGAGATCTCGGGATGGGGGCGGTCAACGCGCTGCCGGGCCTGCGCCGCGGCTTCATGCGGGAGGCGGCGGGTCTGACAGGGGATCTTCCCAAGCTGCTTCGGGGCGAGCCGATCTAGCGGGACCGGCCTCCGGCGGAGGTACGGGGCACAAAGAAGGCGAGGCCGCGCGCCGATCCCGGTTTCTTTGTGCCGTGTACCTCGGGGAGTTTGAGGGGCTGGCCCCTCAATCCCGGTCCAACCCCGCGCGCCGTCAGTCGAGTTGGCGCGCCTCGTCCACCAAAAGCACCGGGATCCCGTCGCGAATGGGGAAGGCCAGATGCGCAGCCTTGGAGATGAGCTCCTGCGCCTCGGCGTCGTAACTCAGGCGCTGGCGGGTTTGCGGGCAGACAAGCACTTCGAGCATCTTGCGATCGAAGGTGACGGTCATTGCATGACCTCGTCGGCCTGCCCGCCGCGGAGCGCGTATTCGATGAGCGTGACGAGGGTCTCCCGGCGGGTGCCGAGCGAGGGCGCCTCGAGGAGCGCCTGCTTTTCCTCGGGATCGAAGGGGCAGAGCATGGACAGAGAGTTCACGAGGAGTTCGTCCTCGGCCTCCTGCAGGCTCTCCCAATCGGTCGACAGGCTCTGGGAGGCGAAGTAGCGACGCAGGAGCTCCATGAACTCCTCGCGCTCGAAATGACCGTCTTTTTCGACTGGGCCGATGTCGCGGTCAAAGCCCGACCAGTCCACCTCGCAGCGCCTATAGGGCGTGAAGCCGGACACCTCCTCCTTCACGCGGAAGCGCGACACGCCGGCCAGCGTGATCATGTAGCGCCCGTCATCGGTCTCTGAAAACGCGCTCACGCGGCCCGCGCAGCCGATCGTATGCAGCTTTTCGCCGCCCGGGCTCTCGTAGGGGGCGATCATCCCGATGAGCCGGTGCCGTGTCTTCAGGCAATCTTCGAGCATCGCGAGGTAGCGCGGCTCAAAAAGGTGCAGCGGCAGCCGTGACCGTGGCAGGAGCAACGCGCCCGGCAAAGGAAAGATCGGGATCGTGTCGGGGAGGTCGCCAGTCCAAGCCATGCCTTGATCGTAGTGCCTGAGGCACCTCAGACAAATATCATGGAAGAAAGCCGGCGCCGCCCATTGAGCACGACGGGGTCGTTGGGCTTGAGCGCGTCGAAGATCGTGAAGAGCTGCGCCTTGGCCGCGCCGTCATTCCAGTCCCGGTCGCGGCGGAAGAGCTCGAGGAGCTCGTCCACGGCCCCCGCGGCATCGCCGGTGGCATGCATGGCCTGCGCGAGGTCGAACCGCGCCTGGTGATCTTCGGGATTGGCCTCCACGGCCGAGCGCAGCTCGGCCACGGGCCCCGCCCCGGCGGCCTGCCGCGCAAGCTCGAGCTGCGCGCGGGCAGCCTCGAGCTCGGCGGCGTCGCTGATCTCGGCGGGCGCGCCATTCAGGATCGCCTCCGCTTGGTCGAGATCGCCCAGCGCGAGATGGGACCGCACGAGCCCGCCATAGGCCGGAGCGTTGGCGCCGTCTTCCTCGAGGATGGCGGCGAAAGTCTGCGCCGCGTCCACGGCGGCGCCTTCCTCCAGCATCTCCTCGGCGGCGGCCACCGCGTCCGAGAGCCCGCCATCGGCGCTGCCGCCCGCGGCCTGCGCGACCTTCTCGATGAAGGCGTCCACCTCCGAGGGCGGCAGCGCGCCCTGGAAGCCGTCGATGGGCTGGCCCTTGTAGAAGGCGTAGACGGTGGGGATCGACTGGATGCGCAGCTGCGCGGCGATGGCCTGGTTCTGGTCGACATCTACCTTGACGAGCTTCACCGCGCCCTTCGCCTTCGTCACCGCAGCCTCGAGGGCCGGGGTCAGCGTCTTGCAGGGGCCGCACCACGTGGCCCAGAAATCCACGATGACGGGCACCTCCTGGGAGGCTTCGACGACGTCGGCCATGAAGGTGGCTTCCGTTCCGTCCTTGATGAGATCGCCCGCTTCGGGGCCTGCGTTGAGCTCGAGCATGTCCGGCTCCGTCATGTTGGTGTGTCGCGGCACATATGCGCGCGGGCCGCCTGAAAGTGAAGGGCTGGGGCAAAACTGGCGCATTGGCGCGCGAGGGGAACCACCGCGTTTCGAATTTGAGCACAATTCTACGCATTTTCGGCGGGCATCGGCCATCCGCGCCCATCTCCGCGGACGGAGGTGGACGTGCGCCGACCGCCCCTCACGCTACCTTGAGTTGAGTCGCCGGGAGCGCGCCATGCCACTGACCTTCCTGATCATCACCCCAGACAAAATCAATGACGGCCTCGGAGACGAGGATGACGACGAAGACGAAGACGAACTGGCCCTGGAAACCAATCCCGGCAACGAGAGCAATGGCGGCGAGGCGGAAGAGGGCGCGCGCATCTCTTTCGACAGTTTCGGCGATGTCCGCGCCACCATCGAGGGCGACGTCCTCGGCGATGACAACAATTCCACCCTCGCCGCACCCGTCACCATAGGCGGCGAAACCTACGCAGCCGGCACGCGAATCGAGACGGACTACTCCTTCATCGCCTTCGACGAGGAGACCGACCAGTATTTCCGGATCAGCCACGTCACCATCGACAACGACTACGTGGGCGCGATCGTCTCCCGCGGGTTCGACGCCGACAGCGACAGTCTCGGCGACGTCTACACGCCGGGCAACACGCTCAGGCTCGTGGATCCCGACGACGTGTCCGACCGGCCGGGATGGGAGGCCTTCGTTTTCGATCCGGACTATTCGACCGGCGAGGACGATATCTACAGCAATGATGTCGACCTCTCGGATGACGGCTCCGTCGTCGTGTGCTTCACCGCGGGCACCCGCATCGAGCTGCCCGGGGGCGAAGTCACGGCAGTGGAGGCGCTCGGCTCCGGCGATTTCGTCCAAACGCAAAGCGGGGTGCCGCGGCCCATCCGCTGGATCGCACGGCGCAGGCTGTCCCGCGCCCATCTCGAGGCCAACCCGAAGCTGCGCCCGGTGCGGATCGGGCCCGGCGCGCTGGGCTGCGGGCTACCCCATCGCTCACTGCGCGTTTCCCTCCAGCACCGGGTGCTCGTTTCCTCCCCCATCGCGCAGCGTATGTTCGACACGCCCTCGGTGCTCGTTGCCGCGATCCACCTCGTGGGGCTGCCCGGTATCGAGGTCGATACGGACTGCACGGAGGTGGAATACGTGCATTTCCTGCTCGACCAGCACGATATCGTCTATGCCGAGGGCGCGCCTTCCGAGAGCCTGTTCACGGGATACGAGGCCCTGCGGGCCGTGGGCCCGGCAGCCCGGGCGGAACTCACCGCGCTCTTTCCCCATCTCATGGAGCACGCCCCGCCCGCGGCACCCATTCCGCCGGGCAGACGCCAAAAGCGCCTCGTCGCGCGGCACGGAAAGGCGGCGAAGCCCCTCCTCTCGCGGCGCGACCTGCACTGAGCGCATCTGTGCCGCCGCGCACCCTCGATTTCGACCTTTGACGCTGGAGCCAGTGCTGCGCTACCGCCCCCGAAATCGAAGGGGTTTTCATGTATCGTATCAAAGGCTTGTCGCTCGCGTTCGGAGTGGCACTCATGGCTGCGTCAGCCGCTGCTCAGGACATTGCGGGCCTGCGCGTCGAGCACACAATCCGCAACAACAAACCCCAGACAGTCTCTTCCCCCGTGCGAGAAGGCGATACCGCCCTGGTGTTCCGCGTGGCCGATGGTCAGTGTGGCCGCTCGCCGGGTGGCTTCAACGATTGTGCCAAAGATCGGGAACGCTCGGAAATCCGTGATCGCGGCAATGTCGCGCTCGACCGGCCCGAATGGTACGCGGTGTCGATCCTCATCCCCGCTTCAACGCCGCCCATCGACCCGGCCAACACGAACCTGCTCCAGTTTCAGGACATCAGCGGGTCGGGTGAGGTCACGCTTGGCCTCAATCTCTACAAGGAGGGGCTCGTTCTCATTCAGTCCGACCCCACCAATCCGCAGACCGATGACATGAACCCCCCGAAGCCGCTCGTGGACAAGGTGATCGTGCGCGCAGGCCAAAGCCGAAACCGCTGGCTCGACATCAAGGTGGAAGCCGTCTGCTCCACCGGGGCAAATGGCAAGATCAATGTCTGGGTGGGGGATCGCCTCGTCCACCAGCATAGAGGCCGCAATCTCGTGCGCAACGTGGCGCCCACGATGAAATTCGGCATCTACCGCACCTTCGTGTCACGCTACCAAGGGTCCGTGCCGACCCAGACCGTGGTCTTCGACCATATCCGGCGGGGCAGGTCCGAGGCGGAGGTGCGACTGCCCTGATGACCGCAGGCGTCACGCGGTGCCGACGCGCGCAAAAACGTGCGCTGTCATAAATATGTATGCAAAAATTCACTCGCCTTATGCGAGCAAGTTACCAAGCGCGCTCAGACTCGCCGCCACGCAGATAGTGAAGCTGGAGAGCGCCATGACTTTCAAATCTCTATACCTTGCCCCCCTTGCCGTGCTGCTGAGCACGAGCGCGTTGGCCAAGGACACCTCCTATGTTGGAAGCGTCGAGACGATCGCGGGAGAAGCGGACGCCGCCCGCGGCACCGTCTTCCTCGATGCCAATCGCAACAGCATGCTCGACGAAGGCGAGACCGGCATCGCAGGTGTCATGGTTTCGAATGGGCGCGAGGTCGCCACGACGGGCGAGGACGGCACCTATGAGCTGCCGATCTACGACGACATGAACCTCTTCATCACGAAGCCCGCGGGCTATGCCGCGCCGGTGGACGAATTTCTCGTTCCGCAGTTCAACTACATCCACAAGGTCGCGGGCTCCCCCGATCTGCGCTTTGGCGGGATCGAGCCCACGGGGCCCATGCCCGCCGCCGTCAACTTCCCACTGGTGGAGGATGACAGCGACCGGGCCGCGTTCGAGTGCCTCGTGTTCGGCGACGCGCAGCCGTACTTCAACATGCAGGTGTCCTACGTCCGCGAGACCGCTGGGCACATGCTGGCCGCGCGCGACAACAGCGACACCGAATGCCTGCTCTTCGAAGGCGACGTGATGGGCGATGACCTGTCGCTCTATCCCCGTTTCAAGCAGATCATCGCCGTGGGCGACACGCCGCAATACTACGTGGCCGGAAACCACGACCTCGATTTCGACGCCGAGGACGACCAGCATTCCTTCGACACGTTCCGCCGCGAATGGGGGCCGGAATACTACTCCTTCGACATCGGCAACGTTCATTTCGTGACGCTCGACAACGTGCGCTACCCCTGCAACGGCGTCGACCCGCACCCGTTCTGCGCGGCCGATGCACGCCCCACCTACAATGGTATCGTCACCGGGCGGCAGTTGGAGTGGCTGGCCAACGACCTGGCCAACGTACCCGAGGACAAGCTCATCGTTCTCAACGCGCATATCCCGTTCCAGACCTTCACGGACAACACCGCTGCCAAGCACCAGACGGATAACCTCGCCGATCTGGTGGCGGTGCTGGGCGACCGGCCCGTGCTCGGCCTCTCCGGCCACACGCACACGACCGAGAATATCCTGACCGGAGAATACTACGAGGGCTGGGAGGAGAATACCGGCGTGGGCCCCGCGCCCTTCCACCAGATCGTGACCGGGGCGCTATCGGGCTCTTGGTGGTCGGGCAGCCTCAACGACGATCTCGTGCCGGGAGCGAACCAGCGGCTGGGCTCCCCCCGCGGGTTCTACGCCATCTCTTTTGACGGCTCGGATTACGTCGAGGATTTCAAGTCCTTCACCCACTCCCACGAGGAGCAGTTCCACGTTTCCTTCAACTCGCCGCGCTACCGCGACTGGGCACAGAGCCTCGTCGATTACGTGGAGCTCTACGGGGGGAACCGCGGCGACGTGATGCCGCCCGTGAGCCTCAACGACATGGGCGACGTGAACATGCTCACCCGCGCCGATCTCGAGGGCGGCACGCGGGCGGTCGTCAACGTCTGGAACGGCACGACCGAAAGCGAGGTCATGCTCTTCATCAATGGCGGGCAGGGCTTCTTGGCCACGCGCACCCAGGCGGGCGAGGGCGAGGCGAAGCTCCGCTCCATCGAGGCCTCGGACCCTTACGCCATCTTCCGACAGTTCTCGGACACGCGGCGTGCCATGGCCTCGGCCACGGGCAATAATGGCTACGAAATGTTCCAGGGCTCGATCTGGGAAGGCGCGGCAGGCCCTCTCGACAGCTGGCTCTGGACGAACTCCTCCCAGCATCTGTGGACGGTGGAGCTACCCTCGGATCTGCCCGCGGGCATCCACAGCCTCACCGTGATGGTCACCGACCGCCATGGGCGCAGCTTCACCGATACGATGGCCTTCGAAATCGTGGAGGAGATCCCCGACATGGGCTGGCAGGAAGCCTTCTGGGAGGACTGATCCTTTCCCGACAGATACAAACGGGGCCCATCGCGGGCCCCGTTTTCTTTTTTCGGGTCAGAGATCGAAGGTCGCGAAAACCGGCGCGTGATCGGAGGGCTGCTCCCACCCGCGCACGTCGCGCAGGATGCGGGAGCCAGAGGCCGCCCCCGCGATGTCGGGGGTGGCCCAGACATGATCGAGCCTGCGGCCCTTGTCGCTCTCGGACCAGTTGGGCGAACGGTAGGACCACCAGCTGTAGAGCTGCCCCTCGGGGATGTCAGCGCGCGTGACATCGACCCAGCCGCCCGCCTCCCGCGCGGCCTCCATGTGCTCCACCTCGATGGGCGTGTGCGAGACCACCTTCAGGAGCTGCTTGTGGCTCCAGACATCGTCCTCCCGCGGCGCGATGTTGAGATCGCCCACGAGGATCGACTTCGCGGGCGTCTCGGCCTCCCACATCTCGCGCATCTCGGTGAGGTAGCGCAGCTTCTGGTCGAACTTCTCGTTCTTCTTGCGGTCAGGCACGTCGCCGCCCGCGGGCACGTAATGATTGTGGATCACCACCCCGTTCTCCAGTCGCGCGGCCACGTGCCGGGCATGGCCCAGCGCGGCCAGATCGAGCGATCCGGCATCTTCCAGGGGCTGCTTTGACAAGATCGCCACGCCGTTATAGCCCTTCTGCCCGCGCGCCACGCAGTGCGCGTAGCCCGCGGCCTCAAAGGCCTCGAGGGGGATCTTCTCCACCGGGCTCTTGCACTCCTGCAGGCAAAGCACGTCAGGGGCCTCCTCCGTCATGAGCTTGACCACGAGATCGGCGCGCAGCCGCACCGAGTTGATGTTCCAGGTGGCCAGGGTGAAGGGCATGGACAGGGTCCCGCGATGGTGGATGACGGCTCCGCTCTAACCGCTTTCGCAGCCGGGAGCACCCGGAGATGTACGCCGCGCGCCGCCGGAAGAAAGCCTAGGGCGCACTCACCTCGTGAACCTCGATCACGTTGCCGTCGGGATCGTAGAAAAAGATCTGCGCCCAGCCCGCCACGGCCGTATGGCCCCAATCCGCATAGGGGATGCCTTGCGTCTCGAGATGTGCCTTGAAGGCGGCGAGATCGTCCGTGCGGTAGGCGATATGCCCGCGCGAGAGCGGGTTGAGATGCGAGCCCGTCTTGAAGGCCGCGTGCACGTCCTTCCGCGCCAAATGCGTCTGCACCGCCCCGTCGGTCACAAAGGCCACGTCGCCGTCATAGCCCTTTGTCTTGTCGAGCGTGGGTAGGCCATCGGTCTCCCGGGCAAGGCCCAGCACATCCCGGTAGAAGGCGTCCATCTCCTCAACCTTATCGGTGGAGAGGTTGATATGGTGCAGCGTGAGTTTCATGGGCGGAGGCTAGGCCGCGCGCCGCGTCATTTCAATCTTGGGACAGGCGCCAGGCGGCCTGCATGAGATCGCGTGGCGCGCCCCGTCGGAGTGCGGCCTCGGCAAAGAGCGCCTCGGCGCGGGTCTCCAGCTCGGCGTCCCCCGCGCGGGCGGCGAGGGTGGCGACTTGCGGCAGGCGGCGCAAAGCGTCCCGCCCGCGCCAGCTTTCCATCGTCTCGCCCGCCCAGGGGAGTACCTTGGATTGCAAGGCCGTGCGCATGGGCTCTGGAGCCCGGATCGCGAGACGAAGCTCGATATCGCGCAGGGCCTCGGCGCCCAGTCCGCGGGCGGCTTGGGCAGTTATCCGGTCTCGCGCTTTCTGCGGCAAAGGCTCCGACAGAACGCGCTCCCAGGCGTTTGCGTCACGCGTGACTTTCAGGCGTAGAAGAGCGGTATCCACATCGCCCAGCTTCACCAGGAGGGTTGCGAGTGGCACGGCAGAGTCGACGCTTAGCCTGCGGTTCCCGAAGCTCTCGAGAGCGCGGGCCAAGGCGGCGCGAACTTCGGGTGCGGGTGCGCCTGTTTCTTGGAGCGCAGCAGCCGCCGCGAGATGCATGTCGCTTGGCAGAAATGTCACGCGCGTCCGAGCTGCAATATCGAAGTCCCGCGCGAAGCGAAGCGCGAGGTCTGGTTCACCCACGTCGAGCGCGGCCCCGACCACCCGGGTGAGATGATCCCGGTCGGGCCATGGCCCATCGTCGCGCGCCATCCGGAAGGCACGGGTCAGGTAGCTCTCACGCGCTTCGGGCGTCGGAGCAGCGCGCGCCGCGTTGAGAAGTGCGAAGACGCTCGTCTTGCCCGCGCGCTCGATCACCTCGAGGACGCGCGCGACCCCGATGGCCTGCATCGTTTCCGCCGAGATCCGCATGACCGAGATCTGCGTGCCCTCGCCGCCTTCTGCGTACACGGCCTCTAGAAGCGCAAAGGCACGGTCAGCGTGCCCGAGCTCGGCAAAGACTTTCGCGGCCTCGAGCCGCGTCTGAGCGGAAACCGGCCCGGCCCCTTCGGACATGCTCAGAGCCAAGGCCGCGCGGGCGGCGCGGCGGTCCGACTCCGGGAGCTGGGCAGGCGCGGGCCGGAGCCCCGCATAGGCAGGGCCAGAGGTCAGAAGGCCGGACAGGTGCACCAGCGCGAGCGCATCGGGTGGCGGATTGCCCGTGATCTGCGCCTCGAGCGGCGTGCCGTCTTGAAGCGCGCGCCAGGTCTCCACGGCCCAGAGCAGGGAAAAGCGCGAACGCCGAGAGGCGTCGGACTGCCAGCTGTAATCTTCTGCCACGACAGAGCGTGCGGCCTTGGCCCGACCTAGAAACGCCAACTGTGCGGCGATCTGATTGATGCGTTGGGGTCGGGTCGCCGCGGGCAACGCCGCAAGCGCCTCGTCGACCAAGCAGTCAACATTCGCCTCCGCGCAGGGCCGCTCCCTGGCCAATAGCGCGAACGCGACCGCCAGAATGGCGCAGACCCCGATCAGCCAAATACGCATCGTTTTGCTCGTATCACGCTGCAGCCAAAAAAAACCCGGACCAAAAGGCCCGGGCAAGTCCAACAGGGAGGTTGCCGGCCATAACCCGGGCCGACGCGGGATTCGTCTGAGCGCTCAGCTTCGCGCCCAGTCCTTAAAATATGATGAAAAACTTGGGCAACGGCGCGCCGGAAGCAGGGAGAGGGCGCGGTTTTATCAGGGCTTCACGGCGATGGCGGTGGCGAAGGGCTGAAATCCGTAGAACCGCCCGCGCGCCGTGCGATCGTGCATCTCGGCGGCGAGCGCCTCCGCAAGCCCAGCCCCGATATCGCCCCGCGCGACCATGAGTTTCGTGGTCTCCACGACCCAGGGCAGGAGCTTTTCGCCCTCGGTCACTGTGCGGGCCGTCACGGTGAAGTGGCGGATTTCAAAGCCCGCCGCGATCAGCAGCGCGCGCAGCTTTGCCACGAGATCCGGATCGGTGACGAATTCCCGCACGAAGGCCCGCGCGCAGGCATCGAGCGGGTCATCGGGGAAGCTGCCCAACGCGGCCTTTGAGAAATCGCAGTCGCATACGACGAGCGTGCCGCCGGGCTTGAGCACCCGACGCGCCTCCGCGATCAATGCTTCGGGCGCGGTGACATGGGTGAGCACCGTATGGAGGACGGCGTGGTCGGCGGCACCGGCATCGAGCGGAAGCGCTGCGCCGTCTGCCTGCTCGAAGTGCAGGTTGCCCACGCCCTCGGCCCGCGTCTTCGCCTCGGCCACGAAGCCCGCCGAGGGCTCATAGCCCATCACGCGCGCCGGGGCTGCCCGGGCCGCGATCCGGCGCGAGATCGCACCCGCCCCCGCGCCGATCTCCACGGTGAGCGTGTCCTCTCCAAAATCGAGCTGGTCGAGATAATCCGCCACGATCCGCTCCATCGTCGGATCGGATTGGCGCATCTCCATGCTCTCGGCGAAGGCGGCGATGAAGTCCGCCCCCGCGGCGTCCACGTCCTGAAACGGATCTGCCATCTCAACTACCCCCCGGTGGCAAGATACCACGGGAAGCGCACCGGACGGGCAAAAAAAACCCGGGCATGGGAGCCCGGGCAAGTCCAACAGGGAGGGTGCGGATCATAACCCCGATCCGCGGAGGGATGCTTTATCTACGGCGCGTGCCCGGACTTGGATCATCGCAATCCGCGATCACCCCGGGATCACGCGACGAGACGATAGCCACCGCTTTCCGTCACGAGGAGCCGTGCATTGGAGGGATCAGGCTCGATCTTCTGGCGCAGGCGGTAGATGTGGGTCTCGAGCGTGTGCGTCGTCACCCCGGCATTGTAGCCCCAGACCTCGTGGAGGAGCACGTCGCGGGCCACCACGCCCTCGGTGGAGCGGTAAAGGAACTTCAGGATGTTCGTCTCCTTCTCCGTCAGACGCACCTTCTTGTCGTCCTCGGTGACGAGAAGCTTCATCGACGGGCGGAACGTGTAGGGCCCGAGCTGGAAGACAGCGTCTTCGCTCTGCTCGTGCTGGCGGAGCTGGGCGCGGATGCGGGCGAGGAGCACCGGAAACTTGAAAGGCTTCGTGACGTAGTCGTTGGCACCCGCGTCGAGGCCGAGGATCGTGTCAGCGTCGGTGTCGTGGCCCGTGAGCATGACGATGGGGCTTTTGACGTTCTGCTTGCGCATGAGACGGCATAGCTCGCGGCCATCGGTGTCGGGCAGGCCCACATCGAGGATGATCAGGTCGTAGAGGCCTTCCTTGATCTTCTCCATCGCCTCCGCGCCGGATCCGCCTTCGAAGACGTCGAACTCGTCGGTCATGAGCAGCTGCTCACCGAGCGCTTCGCGCAGGTCTTCATCGTCGTCGATGAGGAGGATGCGTTTGAGCTGTGCCATAAGTCTGGTCTCCATCGTTCTGTTAAATGTCACGTGGGCGCGGGGCGGGGCCGGGCAATATTTGCAACATTTCTCTCACGGAGCCGTGTCGCACCGGCCCGCATTGTTTCAATTGCGGGCCGTCTGGCCCTCTTCGAGCGTCCAGCCTATGAGAAGACATGACCTTCGCGCCCACCCCAGACGAGCTCATCGCCCGCGCCCGCGCCGACCTGCGCATGGGGCTGCCCGTGGTGATCGAGGGGCATCTCGTCTTCGCCGTGGAGACGATCTCGCCCGCGCGCTTCGCGGCTGCCATGGCGCTGCCGGAGCCCGCCGTCCTCGCGATCACGGAGTGGCGCGCGCGGACACTCAAGGCCCGCGCCTATGACGGCGACGTGGCGCGCATCGCCGTGCCCACAGGGGCGGGCCTGCCCTGGGCCTGCGCGGTCGCAGACCCCAAGGACGATCTCTCCATGGCCATGAAGGGCCCATTCCACACCCTGCGCGAAGGCGACGCGGCCTTGGCACGGGCCGGCATCGCGCTGGCCAAGGCCGCGCACCTCCTGCCCGCCGTGCTGATCGCCCGCGCCCAGGGGATCGAGGCGCTCACCGCCGTGCCGCTCCAGACCATCGAGACCTCGCCGCTGAATGACGTCGTCAGCGCGGGCCTGCCCATGGCGCTCGCGGGCCGCGGGCGGCTCCATGTCTTTCGCCCCGATGACGGCGGGGAGGAGCATTATGCCGTGGAGATCGGGCAGCCCGACCGCGCCAAGCCCGTGCTCGCGCGGCTGCACTCGGCCTGTTTCACCGGCGATGTGCTGGGCTCGCTCAAATGCGATTGCGGGCCCCAGCTCCACGCCGCGCTCGCGGCCATGGGCGAGGCAGGCGCGGGCGTCCTCCTTTATCTCAACCAGGAAGGGCGCGGCATCGGGCTCGCCAACAAGATGCGCGCCTACGCGCTCCAGGATCAGGGCTTTGACACCGTCGAGGCCAATCATCGGCTTGGCTTCGAGGATGACGAGCGTAATTTCACCACCGGCGCGGACATCCTGCGCAAGCTGGGCTTCACGGCCGTGCGGCTGATGACGAACAACCCCGCCAAGGTGGCGCGGATGGAAGAGCAGGGCCTCGAGGTCGCCGAGCGCGTGCCCCTTAAGGTCGGGCAGAACCCGCTCAACGCGGGCTACCTGGCGACGAAGGCGGAGAAGTCGGGGCATTTTCTGTGAGCCCCGTCCGTCACGCTCCGGGCCTGACCCGGAGCCTCCGCGTCAGAAGGCGCATTAGACCCATGGACGCATGACGGCTGGCAGCGGAACGGGCACAACCAGAGGTCCCGGGTCAAGCCCGGGACGGGGGGCGATCGGATGAAACCAACTGACCTCGTGCTCACCCCACGGGGCCTCCGCGCCTTTGGCAGGACGCTTCCCTGCAGCATCGGGCGCGGCGGGCTCACGCACCGCAAGCGCGAGGGCGATGGCGCCACGCCGCGCGGCTCGCACCGCCTCGTGGGGATGCTCTACCGCCCCGACCGCCTCGCGCGGCCCGCCGACTGGGCGCTGCCCATCCGCCCCGGGGACCTGTGGTCCGACGATCCGGGCGATGCCGATTACAACATGATGGTGCGCGCGCCCTACAGGGCTTCGCACGAGGTCCTGCGCCGCGCGGACCCACTCTATGACCTCGTCATCCTGACGGACTGGAACTGGCCCTATCCCGTGAAGGGGCGCGGCTCCGCGATCTTCATTCACACGTGGCGGGGCCCGGGCAAGCCCACGGAAGGCTGCATCGCGCTCCCGCGCGCGCACCTCCTCTGGCTCGCGCCGCGCATCCGCCACGCCACGCGGCTCATCGTGCCCTAGCCTGTCTCCCGCGCGCCGAAGATCGCCGATCCCACGCGCACATGGGTCGCGCCGAGCCGCACCGCCGTCTCGAAATCAGCGCTCATGCCCATGGACAGGCCCGCGAGCCCGTTGCGCGCCGCGATCTTTGCCAGGAGCGCGAAGTGGAGCGCGGGCTCCTCCTCCACCGGCGGGATGCACATGAGCCCGATGACGGGCAGATCGAGTGCGCGGCATTCAGCGACGAAGGCATCCGTCTCGGCGGGTGAGACCCCCGCCTTCTGGGGCTCCTCGCCGGTATTCACCTGGATGAAGAGGTCCGGGCACGCACCCTCCTCCTGCGCGATCTGGGCGATGGCGCGCGCCAGCTTCGGGCGGTCGAGCGTGTGGATGACGTCAAAGAGCGCCATGGCGGCCCGCGCCTTGTTGCTTTGCAGCGGTCCGAGCAGGTGCAGCGAGACGCCTGCGTGAGTCTCTTTCCACGCGGGCCATTTGCCCTGCGCCTCCTGCACGCGATTCTCACCGAAGATTCGGTGACCTTCATGCAACACTGCCTCCACCCGGTCGGGCGGCTGCACTTTTGAAACTGCGATGAGTTCGACGCTGCCCGCGGGCCTCCCGGCAGCGGCTTCCGCGGTGCTGATACGCGCCTCGATGTCAGCCAATCCCATGTTTTATAGCCCTTATTTGCATAGCTTCTCGGCAGGTCACCGATTTAGTCCACGCCGCATGGGTTGTCATGCGGGAAAGGCGGCGGGCGGGTGTGTGGCAGCTTTGCATCAATTTTGAGGCACCGCCCAAAAGCCGATCTGGGGTCGCTTGACCCCCGGGGCATTGCGGAGCCAATACCCTCGCATCCTAAATCGGTCCCCGACGGCAAACGGACGGGGACTCAACCACGAGGGAATAACATGAAACGCATCCTTCTCGCTTCGACGGCCATCGTGGCCTTCGCAGGCGCAGCAGCAGCAGACGGCCATGCCACGGACGGCGTGTCCTTCTCTGGCGACGCAGAGTTCGGCTACAACGACGAGTTCGACAACGGCTTCTTCTGGTCCGTTGGCGCATCGCTTGCCTACTCCGCAACGCTCAACAACGGCCTGACGGCAGCTGTCTCCGGCGACGTTGAGTTCAACAACGATGACAACTCCACGCTCGACGGCAACGAAATCACGATCGACGACCTCGTGATCACGCTGTCCTCCGACATGGCATCGCTCGCATTCGGCGACACCCCGCCGGCAGCAGACGCTCTCTTCTCCTCCCCGGTCACGAACCTCGACGCGGACGGCTTCGCTGACGAAGGCGACGCATCGGCAGTGGGCGAAGACGGCATCATCATCGGTCGTGTGACCGTGGGCCCCGCCGAGCTCGGCGTGTCCTACTACGTCTTCTCCTCGGACGAAGGCCCCAACGACGACTTCCAGAACCTGCAGCTCGGCGGTACGGCCACGCTCGGCACCGTCGACGTGACCTTCGGCTACCAGGAAGGTGGCACCACGGGTGACGGCGTCACTGGCCCCGGCACGGTTGACCTTCCGCAGATCTTCGCCATCGGCGCGTCCACGACGCTCGCCGGCGTCGAGCTGGGCTTCGCATATGCCGACAACGAGACGGTTGAATCCATCGGTGTGCAGGGCGCATACACGATCGGCGACGTGACCGCGACGGTGTTCTACGTGTCCCAGGACTCGGTTGACGACAACTACGGTATCGCGCTCGACTACGCGTCTGGCCCGATCACGGTTGGCTTCCTCTTCCACGACGGCAACGACGAAGACCTGCAGCTCAACGTCACCTACGACGTGGGCAACGGCCTCGAGCTCTTCGGCGGCTACCGCGACGAGCGTGAGAACAGCGCAGGCCTCGAAGGCTCCGAAGTCTTCTACGTTGGCGGCGACTACGACCTCGGCGGCGACGCAACGCTCCGCATCTCCTACGCGGACGTGACGACGGGCCCCGGCGACGACCTGACCCTCGACGAGCTCGGTGCAGCCGAGGACGTCAAGGAAGGCGTGACGGTCGCAGTGTCCTTCTCCTTCTAATCGAAGGCGAAACGATCAAGTCAGAGCGGTCCTTCGGGGCCGCTCTTTCTTTTTGCGCCCATGCCAAGACGGCCTAAGCCCTTGGCAGCCTGCGAGAACGCTAGTATTCGACAAAAGATCGAGGGGCGGGGACGACATGAGCGTATTGCGTATTTTCGGGCTTGTGAGCCTGATCGTGCTGACCGGATGCAGCGGCGGGCTCTTCGGGGGCCGCAATGACGCCCCTCCGACGGAACAGGCCGCGCGCGTGCGCGGCGGCGATACCGTGGCCGTCAATCGCTACATCTGGAATGCCTCGCTCGATGTGCTGAGCTTCCTCCCGATCCAGACGGTGGACCCCTTCACCGGCGTCATCGTCACCGGCTTCGGCACGCCCCCGGGCGGCGGGCGTGCTTACCGCGCCACCGTGCTTGTGAGCGATCCCGCGCTCGATGCCCGCTCGCTCAAGCTGTCGCTCCTGACGCGCTCCGGGCCCGCGAGCCCTTCCACCGTGCGCGCCGTCGAGGATGCCATCCTCACCCGCGCCCGGCAGCTCCGCACCGGCAACATCAACGCCCGCCGCTAGGCTCCGCCGCGCCTCGCACGACGCCCGCGCTCCTGACAGCCGCAGCACGCCGCTGAAGCGCCGCCGCTACCCTCTGGCCTCCCCCGCCCGAAGCGCCTAAACCTCCGCAGAGCGCCGCGGCGACCCGCGCCCATGCGCGCGCCGCGCCTGTCATGTCAGCACCGAGGAACGGACCCTCCATGCCCGCCTACGCCCCCGCAGAGATCGAAGCCCGCTGGCAGAAAGCCTGGGAAGAGGCCGGCCTCTTCACCGCCAAAGAGGACCCGGAAAAGCCGAAATACTACGTGCTGGAGATGTTTCCCTACCCGTCGGGGCGCCTCCATATGGGCCACGTGCGAAACTATACGATGGGCGACGTCATCGCGCGCTACAAGCTCGCCACAGGCCACGCCGTGCTCCACCCGATGGGTTTCGACGCCTTCGGCATGCCCGCCGAGAACGCCGCCATGGCCAGCGGCGGGCACCCCAAGGATTGGACCTACGCCAATATCGACACGATGGTCGATCAGATGAAGCCGCTGGGCCTCTCGCTCGACTGGTCGCGCATGTTCGCGACCTGCGACCCGGAGTATTACGGGCAGCAGCAGGCGCTCTTCCTCGACATGCTGGAGGCCGGCCTGATCGACCGGAAGCCCGCCGTCGTGAACTGGGATCCGGTGGACATGACCGTGCTCGCCAACGAGCAGGTGATCGACGGCAAGGGCTGGCGCTCGGGTGCCGAGGTGGAAAAGCGCGAGCTCACGCAGTGGTTCTTCAAGATCTCGGACATGGCCGATGAGCTCCGCGAGGCGCTCGACGGTCTCGACGATTGGCCCGCCAAGGTGCGGCTCATGCAGGAGAACTGGATCGGGCGCTCCCGTGGCCTCCAATTCGCCTTCGATGTCGTGGGCGAGGAGGACAAGCAGATCGAGGTCTATACCACGCGGCCCGATACGCTTCTCGGCGCGTCCTTCGTGGGCATCGCCGCCGATCATCCCATCGCGAAAGAGCTCGAGGCGGTAAATCCTGCCGTCGCCGCCTTCTGCGCGGAGTGCCGAAAGGGCGGGACCACCGCCGAGGCCATCGAGAAAGCCGAGAAGATGGGCCTAGATACCGGGCTGCGCGTGCGCCACCCCGCCGATCCCGATTGGGAGCTGCCCGTCTATATCGCGAACTTCATCCTCATGGATTACGGCACCGGCGCCATCTTCGGCTGCCCGGCGCATGACGCGCGCGACCTCGACTTCGCGCGGAAATACGAGCTGCCTGTGATCTCCACCTACGTGCCCGTCGATGGCGAGATCACGCTGCCCGAGGATGGCGGCGAGGCCTATGTCCCGGGCAAGGAGGAAGAGGTCACCTACGTGAAACTCCTCGCAGGCGAAGAGCAGCAGACGGGCCTCGCCGGCATCGACGCCGCCATCGCCTGGGCCGAAGAAAAGGGCGTGGGCACGGGCCAGACGAAATTCCGCCTGCGGGACTGGGGCCTCTCGCGGCAGCGCTACTGGGGCTGCCCGATCCCCGTCGTCCACTGCGCCGATTGCGGTGTCGTGCCCGAGAAGAAGGAGAACCTGCCCGTCGAGCTGCCCTATGACCAGGGCAACGAGCCGATCGATTTCTCCATCCCCGGCAATCCGCTCGACCGCCATCCCACCTGGCGCGATGTGCCCTGCCCCGCCTGCGGGAAGATGGCCAAGCGCGAGACCGACACGATGGACACGTTCGTGGATTCAAGCTGGTACTTCACCCGCTTCACCGCGCCCCGCGCGGAGACGCCCACCGAGATGGAGGCCGCCAGCTACTGGATGAATGTCGACCAGTATATCGGCGGCATCGAGCACGCGATCCTGCACCTGCTCTATTCCCGCTTCTTCGCCCGCGCGATGATCAAGACCGGCCACCTGCCGGAGAAGAGCGCCGAGCCTTTCGACGCGATGTTCACCCAAGGCATGGTCACCCACGCGATCTACAAATCCGAAAAAGGCGGCCGCCCGGTCTATCACTATCCCGAGGACGTGACCCTCGAGGGCGGCAAGGCCTATGTGGGCGACACGGAGGTGGAGATCGTCCCTTCCGCCAAGATGTCGAAATCGAAGAATAATGTCGTCGATCCCAATGCCATCGTGAGCCAGTTCGGCGCCGATACCGCGCGCTGGTTCGTCCTGTCCGACAGCCCCCCCGAGCGCGACGTGGAATGGACGGCGTCGGGCGCCGAAGCGGCCTCGAAGCATCTCGGCCGGATCTGGACGCTCTCGGACAAGATCGCGAAGATGGAGGAAGAGGCCCCGGGTCAAGCCCGGGGCGCGGACGACGAAACCCTCCTCCGCGAGATGCACAAGACCATCCGGGACGTGACGCTGGGCGTGGAATCCTTCGGCTTCAACGCTGCCATTGCCAAGCTCTATGCCTTCACCGCGACCCTTTCGAAATCGAAGGCCTCCCCGGGCGCGCAGCGCGAGGCCATCATGACCCTCGCGCAGCTCATGGCGCCCATGACCCCCCATCTCTCCGAGGAGGTCTGGACCCTCCAAGGCGGCGAGGGGCTCTGCGCCGCTGCGCCCTGGCCCGTGGCCGACGAGGCCATGCTGGTGGAAGCCACAGTGACACTGCCCGTCCAGATCAACGGCAAGCGCCGCGACGAGGTGACCGTACCGAAGGACATGCCCAAGGACGAGCTTGAGGCTCTCGTGCTCGCCAATGAGGCCGTGCAGCGTGCCTTGGACGGCAGCAGCCCCAAGAAGCTGATCGTCGTGCCCGGACGGATCGTGAATGTCGTCGTCTAGGCTGACCCGCCGCAGCGTACTGGGCGGCCTCGCGCTACTGCCCGCCTGCGGCTTCACGCCTGTCTTCGCGCCCGGCGCGGGCGCCACGGCCCTGCGCGGCGCCGTCGTTCTCGGCACGCCCGACAGCGCCAACGCGTTTCTTCTCACGCGCGCCCTCCGCATCCGGCTGGGCGACGTGGAGACCCCGCGCTTTTCCTTGGCGGTGGATGCGAGGCTGACCGAGGCGGGCTCGGTCATCACGCGCACGCAGCAGATCAACCGTTTCACCCTCACCGGCACGGCAACCTATACTCTCGCCACCACCGACGGCGCGGTGGCGGCAGAGGGCGAGGTGCGCGGCTTCACCGCCTATTCCGCCTCTGGCACCACCGTGGCCACCCGCGCCGCCCGCGCCGACGCCGAGGCGCGGCTCATGGAAATCCTCGCCGACCGAATCCTGACGGCGCTCGCGGCAGATCTCTCCTCCCTGGGCGCAGGCGGGGCCCCCGCATGAAGCTCGCTCCGCGCGACGCGGCCGCCTATTTCGCGCGCCCAGATCCCGCCAAGACCGGCATCCTGATCTACGGCGCGGATGCCATGCGCGTGGCCCTGAAGCGACAGGAGCTCATCGCAGCCCTGATCGGGCCCCATGGGGAGGAAGAGATGCGGCTGACCCGCATGACCGGCGCCGAGCTCCGCAAGGAGCCTGCCCGCCTCCTCGATGCGCTCAAGGCGACGGGCTTCTTCCCCGGCCCCCGCGTGGCCTTCGTCGAAGAGGCCACCGACGGCCTCGCCAGGATCGTGGAGACCGCGCTGGAGGATTGGCGCGACGGGGACGCGCAGGTGGTCGTGACCGCCGGAAGCCTCACCGCGCGCTCCGCGCTCCGCAAGCTCTTCGAAGGGCACGGCAACGCCTATGCCACGGGCATCTACGACGATCCGCCCAGCCGCGGCGAGATCGAGGCGATGATGACCCGGGCCCAGATCGGCAAAGTGGCGCGCGACGGCATGGACGCGCTCACCACGCTCTCGCGGATCCTCGATCCCGGCGATTTCGCGCAGACGCTGGAGAAGGTCGCGCTCTACACCCGCGGACAGGAGGCCCCGGTGAGCGCCGCGGATGTCGAAGCCTGCGCGCCCGCCAGCACCGACGCCGCGCTCGATGATCTGCTCAACATCGTGGCCGAGGGCCGCACCCCGGAGCTCGGTCCCATGCTGCGGCGCCTCGAAGCGCAAGGCGTGGCACCCGTGGCTCTTGCGATCCAGGCCAGCCGCCATTTCCGTGCGCTCCACAGCGCCGCCTCCGATCCCGGGGGTGCGGCCCAGGGTATTTCGCGGCTTCGTCCGCCGGTGTTCGGCCCGCGGCGCGACAGGATGCTGCGCCAAGCGCAGGCCTGGGGCGCCATGAAGCTCGAAGGCGCGCTCAGCGACCTGACGGAGACGGATCTTAGGCTTCGCTCCGCCGCTCAAACCGCGCCGCAGATGGCGCTCATGGAACGCACGCTCATCCGCGTGGCCATGCGAGGGAGACGATGATGACCTATGACCTTCACGGAACCGGCCGCAGCCGCGCCTTCCGCGTCCTCTGGATGCTCGAAGAGCTCGGCCTCGACTACACGCACCACACGACGGGTCCGCGCACGCCCGAGATCACCGCGCTCAACCCTCTGGGCAAGGTGCCTGTCCTCGTGTGCGAGGGTCACGCCCTGACCGACAGCACCGCGATCCTCACGTATCTCGCCGACAAGCACGGCGCGCTCAGCTTCCCGCCCGGCAGCCTCGCGCGGGCCCGCCAGGATGCCCATACCCAGTTCCTCCTCGACGAGCTCGACAGCCTGCTCTGGCTCGTGTCGCGACACACCTTCGGCCTCCCCGAGGCGCTCCGCGTGCCCGCCGTGAAGGAGAGCGCGCGGGAGGAGTTCCACATCTCCGCAGAGCGCCTTGCCGCCCGCATCGAAGGCCCGTTCCTCATGGGCGAAACGATGACCATCCCCGATATCATCGCCGTGCACTGCCTCGGCTGGGCGCTCGTGGCGAAGTTCCCCATGGAGCGTCAGGACCTGAAGGACTACGCCAAGCCGATCCGCGCCCGCGAGGCCTACAAGCGCGCGCAAGCCAAGGGCTGACGCGGCATCTTTGTGCCCCGTACCTCCCCCGGAGGGCCGCCGGAGGCGATCCGGCCCCCTCAGCGCGCGAGGAAATCCGCGGCCGCGCGCCCGGCCCAGCGCCCCGTGGCCAGGCATCCGGTGATGAGATAGCCCCCCGTGGGCGCCTCCCAGTCGAGCATTTCTCCCGCGCAGAACGTGCCGGGCCGGGCCCGCAGCATGAGCCCGGTATCGAGCGCCTCCCAGGCCAGCCCGCCCGCTACCGAGATCGCCTCGTCGAGCGGGCGCGGTCCGCCGTGGCGGAGCGGCAGAGCCTTGATCTTCTCGGGCAGCGCGTCCGCGAGCGGGCGTCCGAATTCCTGCAGGAGCGCGCGGGCCGGGCCAGCGATGCCCAAGGCCTTGCGCAGGCGGTTGGGCAGGCTCTCCTTCGCGGGCCGCGCCGCGAGCCGCCGGGCCACGTCTTCGAGTTCGAGGCCGGGCTTGAGGTCAAGCATGAGCGGCGCGCCGGTCCGGAGCTCGGGAGAGAGCGCGTAGACGAGGCTCCCCTCGAGGCCCGCGCGAGAGAGGACGAACTCCCCTTCCACCCGGCGCCCCGCGCAGGTCAGCGCCACGCCCTTGAGCGGCGCGCCGAAATAGGGCGCCATGTGGTCGGACCAGTCGACGTAGAGCCCCATATTGGCGGGCAGGAAGGGGCTCAGGGGGAGCCCCGCGACACGGAACGGCGCGGCCCAGGCCCCATCAGAGCCAAGCCGGGCCCAGCTGGCCCCGCCCAGCGCGAAGACGGTGACACGCGGCACGATCTTTCGGGGTCCGTCCGGGCTTTCGAAGCTGTGGCCATCCCCGGCAAAGCCCGTCCAGCGCCAGCCGAGGCGCCGGTCCACGGGCCCGAGCCGCGCGAGCCATGCGCGTAGGAGCGGCGAAGCTTTCATCGCCACGGGGAAGACCCGCCCGGAGCTGCCGGTGAAGAGCTGCTGCCCGAGGCCCTCTGCCCAGTCTCGCACGCCGCGCGCGTCGAATGCCGCGAGGATCGGGTCCATCCGGGGGCAGCCGATGGCGGCCTGAAGGCCCGCAAGCTCCTCGTCCTTGGTGATGTTGAGCCCGCTCTTGCCCGCCATCAGGAACTTGCGCCCAAACGACGGCCGGGCCTCTGCGAGCACGACGGAGGCCCCATGCTCTGCGAGGATCTCTGCCGCTGCAAGGCCCGCCGGGCCGCCGCCGATGACGAGCGCCTCCACCGGCTCCGGTGCCATCGCGCGCTGCTCCGCTTTCTCCATCTCGCGCCTTGCCCCTTTCCGGTCGCGCGCCATCCTTCGCCCGGTGAGCCACGCCGAACAAGACGAGACCCTGCCGGTCTGCCCGCTTTGCGGGCGCGACATCCCGCCCGGGGTGCCGCAGAGCCTGCATCACCTGATCCCGAAACTCAAAGGCGGCAAGGGCGGGCCCACCATTCTCATGCATCACATCTGCCACAAGGAAGTGCACGCCACGCTCACCGAGGCGGAGCTCGCGCGGAGCTACAACACGCCCGAGGCGCTGCGCAGCCATCCGAGGCTCGAGAAGTTCGCCCGCTGGGTGGCCAAGCGCCCGCCGGAGTTCATGAGCCGTGTGCCGGGCGGAAAGCGCAAGCGCTGAGCCGTGAAGCTGGGGCCCGGCCCGTGCAGCCGCTCAGTCGAACAGGGCCTTGATGGCAGCGGCATGGCCGGGCTTGGCCTCTCGCGCCGCCGCGCTCCAGGCCTCGGCCTGCGCCAGGGGATCCTCTGCGATGGCATCGAAAAGTCCCCAGTCGCGCGCCGTCTCGGCGCTGATCTTTTCTCCGGCCATGAGGATGCGCTTGGCGCGCGGCGCACCGATGAGAGCGGCCATGCGGCGCGGGTCCGAGGGCTGGGGCAGGAAACCGAGCTTCATCACCGGGTAGAAGACACTCGCCCCGGGCACGGCCACGCGGAGATCGCAAGCGAGCACCATGCCGAGCGCGCCGCCCGCCGCTGTCCCGTTGAGAGCGGCGATGGTAAGCCCCGGGAAGCGTGCGATGGCGCCTGAAAGCTCTTCCCAGACCGGAGACGTGGCGAGCCCCTCCTTGGCGGCCGCAAGATCCATCCCGGCGGAGAAGACCTGGCCTGCCCCGGTCAGTACGAGCACGGGCGTACGCGCCGCGCGCACCGCGTCCCGCAGGCCTTCGAGCATCTCCCGGGTGACCGCGTTGGCCTTCTCGGGCCGCGCCAGCCTGAGCTGCGTCACGCCCCCCGTCTCTTCCACTTCGATCACGATTGCCTCCCCGTCTGCACCTGCCCTTGACCCCTGCCGCGCGAGACCCGAACACTCAACCAGAGATTTCACGAAGGACCTTGTACCCCATGCCCTCCACTGCCCTGCGCGCCCTCCCGGCGATCGCGTGTCTTGCTCTTCCAGCCCTGCCCGCCACGGCCGAGGTCTCGCCCGCTGAGGTCTGGGCCTCCTGGCAGGCCTCCTTCGGCGTGGACGGGGAGCAGATCACGCTGCGCACCGGCAGCGTCTCCGAGGCCGGCGATGCGCTCACCGTCACCGATGCCGAGCTCGTCTTCGAGCCCGACATGGAGGGCGCCGATGGAGATGCGCGCATTTCCGTCGGACTGGGCGACATCGTCTTCACGGATCAGGGTGACGGGACCGTCGCCATCACGCTGGCCGAGGAGATGCCCATCTCGCTCACCGGCGTGGACGAAGACGGCCTACCCTTCGACGCCCGCTTCGGCGTCTCGCTCCGGGGCACGGAAATCGTGGCCTCCGGCAGCGCCGAGGCGCTACAGCATGACGCGCGCAGCGATGCCATCGCCGTCAGCCTCGAGGAGATGCGGCCGATGGAAGAGGGCACAGATCTCGAGATCTCCGTCATCCTCAACGGGCTCGTGCAGCGCTCGCTCGTGGAAGAAGGCGCCGTGCGCCGCACCACCTTCAGCTCCGCCGCCGAGAGCCTTGCCTACGCGCTCGCGGCCCGGATCGAGGGCGACGGCGCCTTCTCGCTCGATTACGAGAGCGCCGATTACACCGTCGCAGGCAGCGTCGCGATCCCCGAGGGCCGCGACGGCACCGAGAGTGTTGGTGTGCTTCTGGCCGACGATGCCTACGGCGTGCGCTTCACCTCAGCCACCAGCGGCTCGGCCGCCAATCTAAGCTTCGAGGACACCGCACCGGGCGGAGACGTGGATTTCGCCGGGGCGGCGGGGAGCGTCGACCTCACGATCGGGGCCGGCGAACAGACCGTCTCCCTGGCCGAGGGCGGCCTCTCGGTCGCCAGCCGTGCGGAGGCGATCACGGGGGCCATGATCTCCGACCAGCTGCCCGTGCCCGTGGCGATCACGCTGGGCTCCACCTCCTTCACCCTCGCCAGCCCACTCTCGCCCCGCGAGACGGAAGGCGAGATGCGGTTCGGCCTCTCTCTGCGCGACCTCAGCATCGATGATTTTCTCTGGGATCTCTTCGATCCCGCGGCTGTCCTGCCCCGGGACCCGGCGACCTTCGTGCTCGACATCGCCGCGCTCGGGCGCTGGATCGTGGATCCGTTCAACGAAAGCGCACTCGCGGCCCAGGAAGATGATGAGCTGCCCGGCGAGGTCAGCAGCGCGCGGATCGAGGCGCTGGAACTCCGCGCCGCGGGCGCGCGGGTCACAGCGGAAGGCGGGGTCAGCTTCGATTATTCCGACCGCGAAACCTTCGACGGGCTGCCTGCCCCGGATGGAGAGGTCTCGGCCCGTATCGAGGGTGTGGGCGGGCTCATCGACAAGCTCGTCATGATGGGCCTCGTGCCCCAGGAGCAAAGCATGGGCGCACGCCTCATGCTGGGCCTCTTCGCGAGCCCGGTGGCGGGGGAGGAGGATGTCTTCACCTCCAACCTCGTCGTGGCCCCCGACGGCAGCGTCTTCGCCAACGGTCAGCAAATCCGCTGACGCGCGCCACGCTTGGCAAGGGTGGGGTGGCGGATTACGTCCCTCCCCAACGCCAGACGACGCCCGGAGCCCCCATGACAGCACAGCCCACACTCACCGCGCTCGCGGAGGAGACCCTCGCCGCCGCGCAAAACGCCGGCGCGGAGGCCGCAGACATCCTCGCCGTCAAGGGCACCTCCGTCAGCATCGACGTGCGCGCGGGCAAGCTGGAGGAAGCCACGCGGGAGGAGGGGCTCGATCTCTCGCTGCGCGTGCTTCTGGGCCAGAGGCAGGCCGTGGTCTCGATCTCTGAGCGCACCCCCGAAGCCATCGCCGAGATGGCCGCGCGGGCCGTGGCCATGGCGCGCGAGGCCCCGGAAGACAGCGCGCTCGGCCTCGCCGAGGCCAATCAGCTCGCCGCCGAGACCGACCCCGCTTCCCTCGACCTGCTCGACCCAGCCGAAGAGCCGGACCCGGCCGCGCTGCAGGCCGTGGCGACGGAATGCGAAGCCGCCGCGCTCGAGGTGGCTGGCGTGAGCCAGACGCAAGGGGCAGGCGCGAGCTTTTCCAAACGCGAGCTCGTCCTCGCCGCCACCAACGGATTCCTGGCAGAAGCCATGCGCACGGGATCGAGCCTCTACTGCGGCGCGATCAGCGGCACGGGGACAGGCATGGAGCGCGACTTTGACAGCGACAGCCGTGTCTACCGCGCGGACCTGCGCCCGGCCGCGGAGATCGGCCGCCGTGCAGGCGAGCGCGCCGTCGAACGGCAGGGCGCGCGGAAGCCGCCCACGGGGAGCTTCCCCGTTCTTTACGACGAGCGGGTCTCGAGCTCCCTCATCGGGCACCTTCTGATGGCGATCAACGGCTCAGCCATCGTGCGCGGCGCGTCCTGGGCGCGCGGGCTCGAAGACGAGCGCGTGCTCCCCGAAACGCTCTCGCTCACCGAGGATCCCCACCGCCGCCGGGTGATGGGATCCCGGCTCTTCGACAGCGAGGGGTTGCCCACCCAGGCGCGGCACTGGGTCGAGGCGGGCCGACTGACCGGCTATGTGTGCGACCTCGGCACGGGCCGCAAGCTCGGGCGCGAGAGCACGGCCAACGCGAGCCGGGGCCTGTCCGGCGGGCCGCAGCCTTCCACCTCCAACATCGCGCTCACCCAGGGCGAGGCCAGCCGCGCAGACCTCCTGCGCGACATGGGCACCGGGCTCCTCATCACCTCCATGATCGGGCAGACGATCAACCCAAACACCGGCGATTACTCGCGCGGAGCGTCAGGCTTCTGGGTGGAGGATGGCGAACTCGCCTACCCGGTCAACGAATGCACCGTTGCCGGCAATCTCAGGGACATGCTGCAGGGCCTCACACCCGCCAATGACGCGCGGCCCTGGCTCTCTACCGTCGTCCCCTCGCTCCTCGTCGAAGGGCTCACCCTTGCCGGGGCCTGACCCCCGCGCCGCGCTCGAGGTCATGGAAGAGGCAGCGCGGGACGCAGGAGAGATCGCGCTCACGCATTTCCGCGCCGACCCCACCGTGTGGGAAAAGAGTGGGGGCGCTGGCCCCGTGACAGAGGCCGATCTCGCCGTGGACCGACACCTCAGGGAGCGGCTCCTGAAGGCACTGCCCGGCGTGGGCTGGCTCTCGGAAGAGACAGAGGACGGGCCGGAGCGGCTCTCTCGCGAGGCAACCTTCATCGTCGATCCCATCGACGGCACGCGCGCCTTCATCGAAGGCTCGCGGACCTGGGCCATCAGCATCGCGCTCGTCGCCGGGACAGAGCCGGTGGCCGCCGCGGTGCACCTGCCCGCGCGGGGCCTCACCTTCACCGCCCGTGCCGGCGGGGGTGCGGCGAAGAACGGGCAGCCGATCCGGGCCACGCAAGACATCGCGCCAGATCGCGCCCACCTCCTGAGCGCGAAATCAAACTTCACCCCGCGCTACTGGCAGAGCGTCCCGCCCCGCCCGCAGCTCTCGTTCCGCTCCTCGCTCGCCTACCGGATGGCACTGGTGGCCGAGGGCCGCTTCGACGGAATGCTCACGCTCCGCAACACCTGGGAATGGGACGTGGCTGCTGGCGCGCTTCTGGTGACGGAGGCAGGCGGGCGCGTGGCCACGACTGAGGGCGCGCCGCGCTTCAACAGCCCCGCCGCCGCGCTGCCCGGCCTCATGGCCGGTGCCGCGCCCCTGATCGACGCCTATGCCGCCCACGGGCCGCGCCTGCCCGCCTGACGGTCTCAGCCCCCTGCCACGCCGCGCACCTTGGCTTGACGCACCATTGGCGCCGGGTACGGTGCCCGCGCCCATGGGCCGGAAAGGACACCATCCATGACGTGGCATGACGCCGCCTCTGCCTCCGCCGAGGACCGCCCGCGCCTTGGCCTCTAGCGCCTCTTCCAAGGCTGAGGGCGGCCCGCGGATCTGGTTTCACGTGCCCCGCGAGAGCGCGCTCGACGTGGTGGAGATGCTCACGGACCGCCTCCTCGCCGCGCGGGCCGATCTCCGCGTCCTCGTGAGCGCGGCCACGACCCCGCTGCCATCCACCGACCCTCGCGTGGACTACGCGCGCGCCCCGGCGCCCAAGCGCGCGGAGGCCCAGGCCTTCCTGCGAAACTGGGCCCCGGATCTCGCCGTTTGCTTTCCCGGCGAGGACGAGACGCCGCTCCGCGCGGAGCTCGAAGCGGGCGCGCGCAAGATGCCGGTCATCCTGCTCGACGTGGACGAGGGCAGCTTTCCCGCCCACCGCGCGCCGTGGGCCAAGATCAAGCTGCGCTCCCGGCTGAAGCGGTTCCATGCCCTCCTTACGGTCTCGCAGGCCGCAGCCAACCAACTCGTGGCGCTGGGGGCCGCGCCCGCGCGCGTGCAGGTGACGGGGAAGCTCCGCCCCGGCCCCACCGCGCTACCCTACAACGAAGCGGAGCGCGACGAGCTCATCGCCTCCCTCGCCACGCGGCCCGTCTGGTACGGCGCGGACGTCCCCGCTGCGGAGGCCGCGGGCGTCATCTCCGCACAGGCCCATGCCCAGCGCCGCGCGCACCGCACGCTCGCGATCCTCGCCCCCGCCGACGAGGCCGCCGAAGAGGCGCTCCTACGCGAGGCCGAGGCACAGGGCCTCCGGGCCGCGCGGCGCAGCGAAAGCTTCGAGATCGACGAGGAGGTGAACGTTTTCATCGCCGATGACCCGGGCGAAGAGGGGCTCTGGTACCGGCTCGCGCCCCTTACCTATCTCGGCGGGACGCTCTCGGGCGCGGCGAGCCGCACGCCCTTCGAGGCCGCGGCCCTCGGCTCGGCGATCATCCACGGGCCCGCCGTCTGGCGGCACGGCGCGGCCTATGGCCGGCTGGCGCGCGCCGCGGCCACCGAGCCGATCACGGATCTCACAGCACTCGGCCCCGCCATCACCCGCCTCAACGCGCCGGACCGAAGCGCCGCCCTCGCCCACGCCGCCTGGGATGTGGCCACGGAAGGCGCGGAGATGACCGACCGCGTGGTGACGCTCCTCCTAGACACGCTGGCGGAGGAGGCCTGATGCGGGCGCCGAGTTTCTGGTTCGAGCCCGCCGGGCTCCGCGCGGCCCTGCTCTCGCCCGCGGCGTGGATCTATGCCCGGGCCACGGCAGCGCGCGTGGCCCGCCCGCCGCGCTACCGCCCGCCCGTACCGGTGATCTGCATCGGCAACATCAACGCCGGCGGCACGGGCAAGACCCCCACCGCCATGCTCATGGCCATGATGCTCACCGAGGCCGGGCAGCGCCCCGTCATCCTGTCACGCGGCTACGGCGGCAGCCTGGAGGGGCCGGTGACGGTCGAACCCGCCCGGCACGGCGCCGCCGAGGTGGGGGACGAGCCCCTTCTCCTCGCCGCCTTCGCCCCGGTCATCGTCGCGCGCGACCGCGCCGCCGGGGCCCGGAGCGCCGTGGCCGCTGGCGCGAGCCACATCCTCCTCGATGACGGCTTCCAGAACCCGGACCTGCCCAAGGACCTGAGCCTTGTCGTGGTGGATGCCCATCGTGGCTTTGGCAATGGGCGCGTCCTGCCTGCGGGCCCGCTCCGCGAGGCGGTCTCCACCGGTCTCGCGCGCGCGGATTTCGTCCTTTCGATTGGCGCGCCCGGGGCACAGCACCGTTTCAGCGAAAGGTGGGGGCCGGAGATCAGCGTGCCGCGCCTCTCGGGCCAGCTCGCGCCGCTGCCCACCGGGATGCCCTGGGATCAGATGCGAGCGTTGGCCTTCGCGGGCATCGGCCACCCCGAGAAGTTCTTCGCGACGCTGCGCGGCCTCGGGGCCACCGTCCTGCGCGCGGAGGCGCTGAGCGACCACCAGCCGCTGACGGAGCCGCTCATGGCCCGCCTCGTGGAAGAGGCCAAGCTCCTCGGCGCGCAGCTCGTGACCACCGAGAAGGACGCCGTGCGCCTGCCGGAGAGCTTCCGCGCGAAAGTTGTGACATTCCCGGTGCGCCTCGAGCTCGACGCGCCCGAAGTTCTGCTGGAGCGACTTCTCGGCCTCGAGATTAGTACCCCCCAGGGGTAACGCAAAAGCCGAGACAGGCGTCGCCGCGGCCCGAAAAATCGGGCCAGCGGCTCAGAGCTTCCCGTCGATGATCTCGCGGAACTCGGCCATGGACATGTTGCCATGGCGCACGCCGTCGATGATGAACGAGGGCGTGGAACGCACCCCGTCCTCGGCGGCATTGGCCTCGTACCACGCCACGAGGCTCTGCGCCTTCTCCCCGTCGGAGAAGCAGGCATCGAGCTCGGCCTCGCTCAGGCCTGCCGTGAGCCCGATCCGGCGTAGGTTGGCCGCGATCTCGGCAGGTTGGCCCTGGGTCCATTCGCTCTGCTGGCCATAGATCAGATCGGTGATGCCGAAGAAGCGCTCCGCCCCGCCGCAGCGCGCGACCATGGAGGCCCAGAGGCCGAAGCGGTCAAAATAGACCTCGCGGTAGACGAACTCCACGAGCCCGGTGTCGATGTACTCGGACTTCAGCTCCTTGAAGGCGCCCTCGTGGAAGGTCCGACAATGCGGGCAGGTATAGGAGGCGTATTCTATGATCTGCACGGGCGCGCCGGCCTCGCCCAGCGTCATGTCCTCGATCTCGAGCATCTCGGCGGCCTCGACCGTCTGCGCATTAGCGGCGCCGAGCTGCGGCAGGTCGCGCGCGCCCTGGGAGCCCGGCGCGAAGAACCACGCTCCGCCCAGTGCCAGGACAGCTGCGCCGATCAGAATGGGGACAAGTCGTATCATGTCAGGATGTCCTCTTCGAAGATGTCATCACGTTTTCGCCGAGCGCGGTCAGGGCCGCGCGCAGACCTTCATCTGTTACGTCGCCCGCGAGCCCGCGCGCCTTGGCCGCTGCCACGGGATCGCCCTCCGGCGCCTCGGGCGCAGGGGCGGGCGCAAAGCCAGCCTGCCCCTCGGCAAAGCCCGTCGCCGCAGTCTGAGTGATACGTATGCGCGAGATGGCGTTATAGCCATAGCAGGCGTTCACCTTCTCTCGAATGCCGGGGAGCTGCATCTGGAGCATCGGTGCCCGTGCTGCCGTCGTCAGGAGGGTCAGCGTCGCACCGAAGCCGCCCTTCGCATAGCTCACCTTCACCGGGCGCGCCGTGGCGGCGATGTCGGTCCCCACGATCTCCGCCCAATGGGTCAGGAGCCGCGTGACGGCAAATCCCCGCGCCTCGCCCGCGTTGCGGATCCGCTTCTCGAGAAGCGTGGAGGCGCGCTGGAAGCCCTTCCTGCGCTGATATGAACCGGCGGTGGCCAAGCTGGCGGTCTCTTTCTCCGTGCTACGTCCTTCTCTATAGCGGGGCTTTCGGCGGGCTGCACGGGGCCCGAGGCGAATATCGGCGCGATATCGGGGCATAGAGCAAAGGGTGAGCAAACAATTGCGTGATGTGCCGGAGACAACGGCGGACCCGATCCCGGAGACGCTCCTCGACTGGTACGACCGCCACGCGCGCACCATGCCGTGGCGCGTGGGGCCTGCGGAGCGCGCGGCGGGCCACCGGCCCGATCCCTACCGCGTCTGGCTCTCGGAGATCATGCTCCAGCAGACGACCGTGGCCGCCGTGCGCGACTACTTCCTCAAGTTCACATCGATCTGGCCCACCGTGGCGGATCTCGCCGCCGCCGAGGATGCCGATGTCATGGCCGCCTGGGCCGGGCTCGGCTACTATGCGCGCGCCCGCAACCTCCTGAAATGCGCCCGGGCCATCGTCGCCGAGCATGACGGTGCCTTTCCAACGAGCCGCGCGGCACTCCTCACGCTCCCCGGCGTGGGGCCCTACACGGCCTCCGCCGTGGCCTCCATCGCCTTTGACGAGCCCGCCACCGTGGTGGACGGCAATGTGGAGCGTGTCATGGCGCGGCTCCACGATGTGCACACGCCACTGCCGCGCGCGAAGGGTGAATTGACCGAACTCGCCGAACGCTACACGCCCAGCGAACGACCGGGCGACTACGCACAGGCCGTCATGGATCTCGGCGCCACGATCTGCACGCCACGGTCGCCCGCCTGCGGCATCTGCCCTGTGCGGATCCCCTGCCGGGCGCGCGCTGAGGGCACGGCAGGCGAGCTGCCGAAGAAGGAACCGAAGAAGCCGAAGCCCACGCGCCGCGGCACGGCCTATGTCGCGATCCGCGAAGACGGCGCCCTGCTCCTCGAGACCCGGCCCGAAACCGGTCTCCTCGGCGGCATGCTCGGCTGGCCCGGATCGGCATGGGCAGAGACTGTTTTACCCAAATCCGAGCCAGACACGGCATCGGCTGGCCACCGGGACCAGCCCGTGGAGGCGCATTGGCAGCGCCTCGGCACCGAAGCGCGGCATACCTTCACCCATTTCCATCTCGTGCTCGATATCGAGATCGCGACCGTCCCGAGCGACGCCGTCCCACGCCGCGGCAAATTCATCCCGCGCGCCGCATTTCGGCCATCGGATTTGCCCACCGTCATGCGAAAGGTCTATGATCTCGCCACGTCCGCAGAGCACCTTAACGAGTAGACCATGGCCGATATCACCACCACGCCTGCCCGCAACGGGCTCGCCCAAGCGCTCCCCTTCTGGCTCTCGCTCGCGTTGCCGCCCGTGGCCGTGCTGGGCGCACTCACAGGCGGCTGGGCCGTGCTCCTGATGCCCATCTGCACGTGGTACCTCTTTTCCATCATCGACGCTTTCGCGGGCCTCGACGAGGACAACGCCGACCCCGCCACCGATGACGCGCAGCTTTTCTGGTACAAGGCCATCACGATCATCTGGGCGCCCGTGCAGGCGCTCACGCTCTTCGGCATCCTCGCCTATGTGAGTTGGACAGATCACCTGAACGGCTGGGAGAAGACAGGCCTCTTCTTCGGCATCGGCGTCATCACCGGCACGATCGGGATCAACTATGCCCACGAGCTTCTGCATCAGCGCCCGCGCGTGGAGCGCTGGATGGCCGACCTGCTGCTGGCGATGGTGCTCTACTCGCATTTCCGCTCAGAGCACCTGCTCGTCCATCACCGCTACATCGGCACTCCGCGAGACCCCGTGACCGCGCGCTACAATACCGGCTTTCACCGGTTCTTTCCCCGCGTGATCTGGCGCACCGCCGCGAGCGCGTTTCATGCCGAAAAGGCCATGCTCGCCCGCAAGAAGCTGCCTTGGCACGACGCGTCGAACCCGTTCTGGCGCTATGCCGCGCTGCAGGGCGGCTTTGTCGCGCTGGCCTTCGCCATCGGCGGCTGGGCGGGACTGGGGCTCTTCCTCTTCCAGGCTTTCGTGGCGATCTGGCAGCTCGAGCTCGTCAATTACATCGAGCATTACGGCCTCACCCGGAAGCATCTCGGCGGGGGAAAGTACGAATACGTCCAGCCGCGCCATTCCTGGAACTCGGCCCACAAGGTCTCCAACTGGCTCCTGATCAATCTCCAGCGCCATTCGGACCATCATTTCAAGGCCGATCGCCGCTTCCCGCTGCTCCAGACCTATGACGAGACCGAGGCGCCGCAGCTGCCCTACGGCTATCCGGTGATGACGATGCTGGCGATGTGCCCGCCGCTCTGGCGCCGCGTGATGAACCCGCGCGTCCGCGACTGGCGCCGCCGCTTCTATCCCGAGATCGAGGACTGGACGCCCTACAACACCGCCACCAACCCCTGGCCTCGCTAGCCGCCCAAAGGCGCCTGTCTTCCCTGTGCCTCCTCACCGAGGTGAGGCGCACCCCGCCAATCTTGCCCCGTACTCGTAGAGCTGCGCACGGTCGGGCGGGTCTCCCGCGTCGTCGCCACGTTCGATTGGACGGACCTCGGCAAATCGGCGGGCCACAAGGCTCTGGTCGAAATCTCCCGCGCATCGCTCGTGCCGCGGCCCCCCGGGCGCAGGTCACATCAGCGCCAGCCCATCACCGCCTCATCCGAGAGAGGGTCTGAAATCGCCGCCGTCACTTCTGGCGGGGGCCCGAGGCCACCGCGCATGTCGACACTCTTCAAGCCGGGGAAATTTCTATGAGACATCCGATTGCCCCCCTCTTCTGCACCCTTCTCGCCCCAGGGCTTCACGCGCAGGCCCTCGACGTACCCATCATCAAGAACTGCGTGGATAGTCAGGCTGCCTGCTATCCCACGAGCACTGTCACCGGTCTGCGGGCTGATGGGGACGGTTTCCTGTCTGTCCGCACCGGCCCCGGGTCGGATTTCCGAAAGATCGGGGAGCTTGTGAACGGCGACGTCGTCGCAGTCATTTCGTCCCAAGGTCGCTGGCGCGGCGTGGAGCTTCGCGACAAAACCTTCGGCTGGGTGCACGGCAACTGGCTCACGGATCTGGCGGGCTAAAAAAAAGCCCCGCCGTTTGACGGGCGGGGCTGAAGTTGGTGCCATGCGTCAGGCCACAGGCACCGGCGGTAGTCTGTTCGGAGCGGTCCTCAGACCGATCCCTGGCGCATTTCCGAGCGGATCTGCTGGCGCAGGAGGTCGATGGAGACCTCCTTGCCGTCCCTCTCGAAATTCCAGTAGGCCCAGCCGTTGCAGGAGGGCGCGCCTTCGAGCTTGGCGCCGACCTGGTGGATGGAGCCTGCGAGCTTGCCGGAGACGAGCGTGCCATCGGCGCGGACCTTGGCGGTCTGCCCGCGGGGGCCGGTGAGGACCTCGCCCGGTCGCAGCATGCCGCGCTCCACAAGCTGGCCGAAGGGGACGCGGGGCTCGGCGCGCTTCGAGGCCGTCACGGCGAGCGCCGCTGCATCGAGCCGGCGCACGTCGCCGATGCGGCGCGCGGCGATCTCGCGATACTCTTCCTCGCGCTCGATCCCGATCCAGTGCCGGCCGAGCATCTTGGCCACCGCGCCCGTGGTGCCGGTGCCGAAGAACGGGTCGAGGATGACGTCGCCCGGATTGGTCGTGCCCACGATGATGCGATGCAGCAGGCTCTCGGGCTTTTGCGTGGGGTGGGCCTTGTCGCCCTTGGCATCCTTGAGCCGCTCATGGCCGGTGCAGATCGGCAGCACCCAGTCCGAGCGCATCTGCACGCCCTCGTTGAGCGCCTTCAGCGCCTCGTAGTTGAAGGTGTATTTCGCGCCCTCCCCGCGGGAGGCCCAGATCAGCGTCTCGTGGGCATTGGTGAAGCGCTTGCCGCGGAAATTGGGCATCGGGTTCGACTTGCGCCAGACCACGTCATTGAGGACCCAGAAGCCCGCATCCTGGAGCGCCGCGCCCACGCGGTAGATGTTGTGATAGCTGCCGATGACCCAGAGCGCGCCGTGGGGCTTCAGGATGCGCTTTGCGGCCGAAAGCCACTCCCGGGTGAAGCGGTCATAGGCGGCAAAGCTCGCGAACTGATCCCAATCGTTGGTGACGGCGTCCACGCGGGAGGCGTCGGGCCGGTGCAGTTCCTGTCGGAGCTGAAGATTGTAGGGAGGATCGGCGAAGATGAGATCCACAGACGCCTCCGGCAGAGCCTGCATCGCCGCGATGCAATCGCCCGCAAGAATAGTGTCCAAAGGAAGCGCCCCCGCGCCCTTCGCGTCGTTCATCATCACTGCCTCTTTGCCGGGTGCCCCCGGGCCACGTTGCCGCCTCTGACGGGCGATCTGCTCGATGGCCTCAAGATGAATCAGAGCCGATTCCCAAGTCAAAAACTATAAGAATCAGGGGCTTACTTATTTTTCTTGCCACAAGATGTTGTGTACCGGCTTGAAGGACCGTCTATGGTGTGGGGTTATCCCCAGATTTTGAAGCGCTGAAATATGGCTTTTTGTGGGATAGCCCTGGTTCGTCTCCCAGCCGTAGCCGGGATGGTGTTGCGCCAAATCATACATGACACGATCGCGACAGATTTTGGCCACAATGGAGGCCGCCGCGATGCTCAGCGAGCGGGCGTCGCCCTTCACGATCGCCTCCCCCGGACAGCCCAGATCGCGGGGGATGATGTTGCCGTCGATCAGCGCGAGGGAGACCGGCGCGAGCTGCGCCACGGCGCGGACCATGGCGAGGTGAGAGGCGCGCAGGATGTTGATCCGGTCGATCTCCTCCACGCTCGCGACGCCCAGCGCCCACTCCGCTCGGGCGGTGATCTCTGTATAGAGGGCTTCGCGCCGCGCCTTGCTCAATGCTTTGGAATCGTCGAGCCCCGCGGGGATGTCATCGGGATTGAGGATCACGGCCGCAGCCATCACGGGCCCGGCCAGCGGGCCGCGGCCCACCTCATCGACACCCGCGACGCGCAAAAGGCCGCGCGCCCGCGCGGCTGTCTCGGTGCTGTAGTCAGGGGAGCCGGCCATGGTGCGACACTTCCACGGAAGGCCGCCACTCACAATGCGCGGGTCGATCAGGTCTCAGCGCGCCCGGCGGCGCGATTTTGGCTCGGCGCGATCTCCGTCGCGATCTGGCGTCAGCGCGCCGGTCCCGCTCCGCGGCAGATCTCGTTGACGCAATCGGCCACGCCCTCGACGCCGATCATGTCGCCTGAGCCGAGGGCACTGATCCCCGTGAGGCCAATGCCGCCCACGGCGACGGCGAGAACCAGAAGGTCGAATACGGACCAGGTGCGCCCGCGCTTCTTGGCCGGGATAACGTTGTCAGCCATCTTCACCCCTTCAAGTACAAGTTGATCTCTCTCCGAGGGCGGGAATGCCCGGGAATTGAGGCAAATGCATGAAGTCCCCATGCCACTTGTGCGGTCATATGAAGAGGGGGAGGAGCCCATGCTCTCCTCCCCCTCCCCGCGCCGGGCAGGACCAATGCCCGGCACGCCTGCCTCAACGAGCCGGGATACTCACCACACAAAGCCCGCCCGGCGCAGGCATCTCGGGCCAAACCCGGGCCGGGGGCCCTGCGCGGTGGCAAACCGGCGGAAGCACTGCTCCGGGAGCTTGGCGTAATGGGGGAAGGAAGTCCGCAAGCAGCGATAGCCGAAGAACTGGGGCGGCCCGCCGCGGCCATGGGCGGCGGTGGCGCGGATGCAGTGCTTGGGCAAGCGCTTCGCGAGGTTGGGCTGGGGGCGCACCTGCCGCGTGGCGGTGGTGGCCTTCTTGCGGCGGTCATCCTTGGCCGCCTCGGCGATGCCGTAGAGAATAAGCGCCCCGAAGAGCAGCGCGGCGAGATCCTCGCCATCGGCGGCCCGCGCCGGCGTGGGAGAAAGCGACGTGACCGCGATCACGCCGGAGAGCAGAAGGGCAGCGAATGGTTTGAGCATTGTCTTTCCTCATCTTGGGCGGGCAGCGTGCCCGGGTGATGGGAGAAGGCTGGGGCCGGGCCCTTTGAGCAGACAATATCGCCCGCCTGATAGGCGATAACCGGGCGCGCCAGACAGCGGGATATTGAATAACGGCAGCGCGGCGGGCACGGTCCGCCCATGACACGCTTCCTTCTCTCCCGGCTTCTTCTACCGGGCGCCTTCGCGCTCCTCGGCGCCGCGGCGCAAGCCGCCTGCTTTGCCGATTACAAGGCCAAGCAGGACGATCCGCTGCGCCTACATTACGGTGTGGCCGAGATCAGCGGCGCCTGCACGCCCGCCAATGCCCGCGTTCAGCTCGCGCCGCGCGTGGCCGAAGGCGGCTGGACCCTTCTCAACATCGTCTCGGTCTTCGACGATACCGGGCTCGCGGAAAGGCAAGAGAGTGCAGGACGCTACTTCCTCCGCTTCTGAGACCCGCGCGGCGGGGACCCGCGTGGTACTTCTCGGGGTCATCGCGATCGTGGCGATCCTCGCCGTGGCCGGCGCCGCGCTCCTGCTGACGCTGCCTGACGCCGACGCCTTCAACCAGCGCGTGGAAGCGATCTTCGTCGAAAACGACAGCCTCACGAGCGCGGCCGAGATCAAGCTCCTCGAGATCATCGCGCAATCGGGCACCGCCTTCTCGGACGTGCTGGCGAGCTACCGGCTCGTGATCTTCGTTCTCCTCGTCTTCGCCACGGCACTTCTGGTAGCCACGCTCGTCTTCCTCGTGGCGCTCGTGGCACTGACCCGCCGCATGAGCGAGATCGAGCGGACGGGGATCCAGGTGAACTCCCTCCTCATCTCCCGCGACGAGAACGTGGTCTACCTCAACAACATGGAATTCAAGCTGACGCCCGCGGCCATCGAGACGCTGTCGGTCCTCGCCGAGGCGCGCATGGACGGCGATGTCCTCACCGGCGCGGAGCTCGAAGGCGTCATTTCCGGGCGCAGCGCATCGGACTGCGAAGAGGCCGCCGGGGCCACCCGCATCAAGCGCCTGCGCGACGCTCTCGGCAACCAGATGGTGAGCGAGCTTCTCGTGAAGAACATCGCCCGCAAGGGCTACATGCTCTCCATCGACAAGGACGTCATCAAGATGGTCTGATCCGGCTCAGTGCGCCGGGACGGTCGTGCAGGTCCCCGGATAGGGATGGCACACGAGCTTCACCGGCTGCCGGGCCACGTAGCGATCGTTGGCCACGGGCGTGCCCTGCCCGGTCAATGCATATTCCGTGTTGGCCGACGTGGCCCCCTGCAGCCGCTGCGGCGTGCCGAGCACGACGCCCAGCCCCACGAGAAGCTGCACGCCGAGGATCGTCGTCGCCACGTCTGTCGCGCGCGCCGGCGTGGCCGCACTGGTCAGCAGCAGCGCGGACAGAGCCGCGCCCATCAATGTCTTGGTCATAATACCCCACCTTTCGGGCCTCACCCAGGCCCACACCGATTCCCCCCGGACTCGGCACCCGTTAACGCTACGGTAAGGCGACGCCCGCGCAACCCCGCCGTCGGCAACGCACCGTTTCCGCCGAGGGCACAACACCCGGTGTCGCTTTTGGGCATTCCCGGCGGGGCGGGCCCGGCTATCCGGGCGCGAGAGGGAGGAGGCGCCGATGCATTTCACGTTCAACGGCGTTTTGCCGGAGCCCGGCGCGCCGACGCTCGTGCTCATCCACGGGGCAGGCGGCTCGCATCTCGATTACGCGATCCCCTGGCGCAACGTGACAGCCGCGCCCGAGCCAGGCAAGACCCGCGCCCCCGGTCAGGGCGGGCACGCGCTTCAGGCACGACCGGTCTATGCGCTCGATCTGCCGGGCCACGGCGACAGCGGGGGGGAGAGTGCGGATGACGTGGCGGTCTACGCCGCCGCCGTCGCCGCCTTCCTGACCGAACACGACCTGCGCGATGCCTGCCTCGTGGGCCATTCCATGGGCGCGGCCATCGCCGTGGCCACGGCCCTCGACGCCCCGGACAGGCTCCATTCCCTCTGCCTCATCGGCGGTGGCGCCAAGATCAACGTGAGCCAGGAGCTTCTCAACGGGCTCGCAACGAACACCGACGCCACCGTGGGCGCGATCTCCCGCGCCTGCTGGCACAAATCGACGATGCCCATGTACCGCGAAGTGGTGCGCCGCCGTATGACGACCTCGGGCGCCACCGTGCTCGTCAACGATTTCACCGCCTGCGCTCGCGTGGACCTGCGCGCGCGCCTGCCCGAGATCGATGTGCCCGTGTTGCTTCTTGCGGCCGTGGAAGACCGCATGGTGCCGCTCAAGGACGTGGAGGCCATGCAGAACGCCTTCCCCAAGGCGAGCCTCGTGGCGCTCGAAGGCTGCGGCCACTTCCTCCACTTCGAGCGCTCCGAAGAAGCCGCCGAAGCGCTCAATGCCTTCCTGGGATAAATGGCGACCCCGGCAGGATTCGAACCTGCAACCTGCCCCTTAGGAGGGGGCTGCTCTATCCAGTTGAGCCACGGGGCCACGCGCCCCCTGTAAAGGCCCGCCTAAGCCTTGGGTCAACGGCAATATGACCTCGATCCTCCGTTTGCCCGCAACGGGTGCGCACAGCAGGCTCACGCATACTTCCAAAGCATAGCGCGCCCAGCCATGACACTCTCCGAGATCTGGGCCCAAGGCGCCCGGATTTCAGAACTCGCCGGTTGGGCCGTCATCCTCCTTCTCTTGCCGATCTCCACGGATTTCGGCGCCCTGAGCGTGAGCCTTGGCCTCTTCATCTATCCCATTGCGATCCGCCTCGCGCAACAATTCGGGGTGACGGGCCTCGCCGTGCTCGCCCTCTTCTCGCTCCCCGGGGCCATCGGTTGGGAGGCATACGAAGAGATCACCTACCGGGCGTCCCCGGGCCACCTGCTCAACGCCCTTGCCCTTGCCTACGTGCTGCACCGGGGGCCCGCCGCCGTCCTCCGCATCGCGGAGCAGCCGGCATGGCGCATCGCACTCCTCCTCTGTGTGCTTCCGATTCAGGTCACCGTGGAAATCGGCTTCGTCGCCCTCACGGAGGCGGACAGGCTTGCCATAGAGCTGCGCTTTTTCTCCTCGGTCCTCGCCTATGGCCTTTTCGCCCTGCTCGGTGTCGGGGCCTATCCCCGTCGCTTGCTTTTTCCGATGCTCGTCGGTGCGGCTCTCTTCGGCGCGGTCGTCGACGCGGCCACGCCGTGGCTTATTGACGTCGTCGGCGTCGGCCGCGCGCTTGAGAGCGCGCTTTATGTCTTCAACCCGCGGAGTGGCTTTTCAGACCTGGGCGCCATCCTGTCCGCTGTCCTGATCTACGAAGTCGCACGCTACCTCGCAGGGTTCGACACGCGCTTCCCTCGAAGCTTGCCGGGACGGGCCCTGCCGGCACCTGTGGTGAGCATCGCGATCATCGCGTTGCTCGGCGTCAGCTACGCCTAGCCGGTCTCGGACATATGGATTGCACTCGTCGATCTCGGATTGCCCCACGGGGTGGCTTGGCTTCTCGATCCATCCCTGTCTTCGCCGGTGCTCCTGGCGACCTGCGTTCTCGCCGGGTTCTTGCTGCGGCTGCCCGGGGCGATCGTACTGGCGGCAGGAGCCTTCGGGGCCGCCGCGATTTTCGTGGACGGCTTCGGCGATGAGATCCCGCTGCAGAACGTCATCCTTCCCTTCGTCCTCGGCTGGTACGGGCAGCTTTGGGGCGCGCATGTCCGCGGCGCGACGCCCTTTGGACTGCCGTCATTCTGGATCCGCTTTGGCGTGCTCCTCGCGGCACTTGTCGCCGGACTTGCCGCCCTGCAACCGAGGCTCGCGGCCGCGATCGGTGGGCCGCTCTGGCTCGGTTTGATGCTGGGGAGCTGGGCCCTCCTGCGTCCGGGCGGGGCAGCCGCGCGCATGGGCCTCGTGGCAGAGGGCAAGCAGCTTCAGGTCATGAACTTCTGCCTCTTGGTGGCGGTCGTCCTCGGGTTCGGCAGCGCCGTCACCGGCTTTTTCAGCCAGGCCATGACGGCCCTCTTCCTGACCGCGCGAGGCGGCGACGTGTCGGATCTCTTCGATGCACCCGTCGTGGCCTTTTTCGTCGTCGCGGGGGCGTTGGGCGGGCTCCTCTTTGCGCTCCATGCGTTTCTCGGTGCGGTCCTCGAGGCGCGCGCCGCGATCGCGAAGATCGCCCGGCGGACCCACTTGCGCATCGCGGCCCCCCGCTCGGAGATGGCCGCGCTGCTCGGGCTGGCGCGGCCGGGCGACGGGGCAGGCCACGGGACAGGCCTCCGCGCAGTCTGCGCGCTCGGGACAGGTGCGCTCCTCTCCCCGGTCGCGCTGGCTTTCGCTCTGGTTTGCGCGGCCACGGGCCTCGGCCCAAGCCTCGCGGACTGGCAGACCGCGCGGGAAAACTGCGCCGCACGCTCCAGCTTCGCCGTGATCGGCGCGGAGGATGGCCCCGCCCCCGTGCCCATCCCGAGCGAGCCCACTCTACGGTTCGGCCCGTGGCCTTCCCCAGGGCTCGCGCTCCCGTGCTGAGGGCCGCGAGCCCAGCCCGACATCATGCCTTTGAGCCGTCTCGAAGATGGTCTAACAAGTGAGCGATCAAAGGAATGCGCCCCCGTGAACGTACCCCCCCGCCGCCCGCTGACCCTCCGCGATGTCTCCGAGGCCTCGGGCGTCAGCGAGATGACCGTGAGCCGTGTCCTCCGCAATCGAGGCGATGTCAGCGAGGCCACCCGCGAGAAGGTCCTCACCGCGGCGAAGTCGCTGGGCTACGTGCCCAACAAGATCGCCGGCGCGCTCGCTTCCCAGCGGGTCAACCTCGTGGCCGTCATCATCCCTTCGCTCTCCAACATGGTCTTTCCCGAGGTCATGGGCGCCATCTCCGACACGCTCGACGGCACCGGGCTCCAGCCCGTGGTCGGCGTCACCAACTACTCGCCCGAGCGCGAGGAAAAAGTGCTCTACGAGATGCTCTCCTGGCGGCCCTCCGGGGTTGTCATCGCCGGCCTCGAGCAGACCGATGCCTCCAAGGCCATGCTCGCCAATTCCGGCATCCCCATCGTCCAGATCATGGATATCGACGGCACGCCCGTGGACAATGCGGTGGGCATCTCGCACCGCCGCGCTGGCCGCAAGATGGCCGAGCAGATTCTCAAGCAGGGCTACGAAACCATCGGCTTTCTCGGCACCAAGATGCCCCTCGATCACCGCGCCCGCAAACGCTTCGAGGGCTTCACCGAGGCGCTTGCGAAGGGAGGCCGGCAGGTCGAGGACCAGGAATTCTACGAGGGCGGCTCCGCGCTCGCGAAAGGCCGGGAGATGACGGCGGCCATGCTGGAGCGGAACCCGGAGCTCGACTTCCTTTACTACTCCAACGACATGATCGGCGCCGGCGGGCTTCTCTACCTGCTGGAAAAGGGCATCAGCATCCCGCACCAGATCGGGCTCGCCGGGTTCAACGGCGTGGAGCTCCTCGACGGGCTGCCACGGCAGCTCGCAACCATGGACAGCTGCCGCACCGAGATCGGCGCCCGCGCCGCCGAGATCATCCGCGCCCGCGTGGAAGACCCCGACACGCCCCCCGTAATCGAGGAACTCACCCCCAAGATCGCCCCCGGCGACACGCTGCGCCGCAAGCTGGGGTAAAGCCCAGAGAAGGCCGCACAACACCCGCATGCCATCCCAGTAACCGCGCCGCAGTACAACTTGCACGCTCCCAGAAGTCCGCTAGCCTTGCGCCAGGTCTCGCCGCGCACTCGCCGTTGAGACCGTCAAAGTCTGCCTCTGGGCCCTCTCCGCGGCGACGGGCTCTTCCACCATCGCGAACGCCGAGAAGACCTTCGCCAAGGTCTCCTGGCTCGCGAAGTTCATCCCGGGCAATGAACCGGACGCCGCCACCCGCGCCGCCGACGCGCTCACCGCGATGCTCGACGGCAATGCCGGGTTTTCGGACTGCGCCCTCGACACCGCCGACGCTCTCCTGCCGGACAAAGCAGGCGCCTTCTGCACCGACGCCGCGCTATTGAATACGCCCAAAGCCCGCCGGGATTTTCCATCCGCGCTCTAAGCGCACATCTTCGCGACAACTCTACCCCCGGATGATGACCGCGTGGATGATCTCCTCCGCGCAGTCATCTAAGACGCATTCAAGGAGCTTCGCAAAGACGACACGTTCCACTCGGTTTTAGTGCAGGAGGGGATCATCGGCATCGAAGGCCGCCTCGCGTCGATGGAAAGCCATCTCATCGCCGCCGCACGCTCGACGTCGAAGAACGGGAGGAACTCGCCGCGCTCCGCACCGAACGGCAGCTTCCGATCTCCATCGTCAAGAACTTCATGCCCGACACGGGCGATGATTTTGCAGGCGCCATTGTCCACGTCACGCGCGCTCTCGCGACCGCCGCCAGGCAGCTCGACCGCGCCGCACTGCCCTCCAACCTAGATGAGGGGGTGGACACAATCATCGCCGAAGTACGCGGGCTCAACCGTGCGGGCGACACGCTGCGCAGGGAAGCAACTCGGACGAAGGGAGCCACGGCCCCAGCGATCCTCGCCAGGGCATTCGCGGCCTACGACGCCGCGCTTGAGATCTGCACGCGGGAGCAGCACGCCGTGGACTGGGCGATGACGCAGCACAACCTCGCGCTCGCGAAGGCGGGCGGGCTGGGCGTCGAAGGTACGTTCGATCCGTCTCCGCATCTCGCGGAGGCGCTTGTGCACGTGGAGGTGGCGCTCAGCGTCTTCTTCCGGGCGCATATGGGCCACAGCCATGCCGCCGCCGTGCAGCTTAGCGACAGCATGCGCGCGGAGCTCAACACCTTACTGTGGGCTGCGCACCGCGCACCGCCGGGCAAAGGTTTACGCCTCGAAGCCATCGCGGCGGCCATACGCTAGCCATACGCAAGCTGGCGCCGTGATTTCCGCGGCCGGGGGCAGAATGTTACCGCGTCGCACGGGGTTTACGGGCCCGGACGCGCGGCTAGGTCCACGGCCATGCTGCTCAGTGTCAAAGATGTCTCCAAAACCTTCCCCGGGGAGCCTCCGCTCGAGGTTCTGAAGGGCGTGTCGTTCACGCTCGAGGCGGGCCAAACCCTTGCTTTGACTGGGGAATCCGGGTCTGGGAAATCGACGCTGCTCCATGTCGTGGGCGGGCTCGAGCCCGCGAATGGCGGCTCCGTCGCCTTGAACGGCCAGGAGGTCGTCGGCTTGGGCGACGCGGCGCTGGCAGGGATCCGGCGCAATGATATTGGCGTTATTTTTCAGCAGTTTAATCTGATCCCGTCCCTCACTGTCGCCCAAAACCTCGCCTTCCACGCGCGCCTCTCGGGCCATGTTGACGCGCCCTGGATCACCGAGCTCACTGCCTCGCTCGGTCTCCAGACGCTCGGCCCCCGCTTCCCGGAGCAGCTCTCCGGCGGGCAGCAGCAACGCGTCGCCATCGGGCGCGCGCTCGCGTCGAAACCGGCGCTGGTGCTGGCAGACGAACCCACTGGAAACCTTGACGAAAATACCGGCGACGAGGTCATGGCGCTGATGGTCCGCCTGACGCGCGAGGCGGGCGCGGGCCTCTTGATGGTCACGCATTCACCGGCCCGCGCCGAGGCGCTGGACCGCCGCATCCACCTGAGCCACGGCGAGATTTCCTGATGTGGGTCAGCGGCTTGACCGCGCTGCTGAGCCATTGGCGGCGCCACCCCCTCCAGCTGCTGACGCTGGTGGCGGGCCTTGCCGCGGCCACCGCGCTCTGGACCGGCGTGCAGGCGATCAACGCCGAGGCCCGCGCGAGCTACGACGAGGCCGCAACGGCCCTCGGGCAGGGCACAGAGACCCGGCTGACCCGCCGCGACGGGGAGGCCATGCCCCCGGAAACGTTCGCGGAATTGCGCGGGATGGGCTGGCTCGTCTCTCCGGTCGTCGAGGGGCGGCTGGGCCGCGTGACGCTCGTGGGCATCGACCCGTTCACGCTGCCACCCTCACCCACCCGCCCGGCGCTCACCGATGGTGAAAGCCTCGGCCGCTTCGTTTCCGAGGGGATTGTGCAGGCGCATCCGGAGACGCCGGAAGTCCCCGGTATCACGTACGAAATCGCCGCGAACCTGCCAGTAGGAGAGGCGGTGACCGACATCACGACCGCCTGGGAGCTGCTCGACCGCCGGGAGATCAGCTACTTCGTGCTACTCCCCAACCAGCCCCGCGGGCTGCCGCCGCTCCCGGACACGCTGGTGCGGTCCGAGCAGGACACCGGCGCCGAGATCGCGCGGCTCACGCGGTCCTTCCACCTCAATCTGACGGCCTTCGGCTTCCTCAGTTTCGCGGTGGGCCTTTTTATCGTGCATGCCGCCATGGGGCTGGCCTTCGAGCAGCGGCGCGCGATGTTCCGGACGCTGCGCGCCCTCGGCCTGCCCACGCGGACGGTCACCACGCTCATCGCCGCGGAAGCGCTCGCACTTGCGACCGTCGCGGGGGCGCTGGGGATCGGCCTGGGCTACCTCATCGCCACGGCCCTTCTGCCGGGTGTCGCTGCCACGCTGGGCGGGCTCTACGGCGCCTCCGTTCCGGGGAGCCTGACGCTCGATTGGCGCTGGATGGTCTCGGGCGCGGCGCTCGCCTTCGTGGGGGCCATGGCGGCCACCGCGACGAATATCTGGCGCGCGGCGCGCATGCCGATCCTCGCGCCCGCGCGCCCCCGCGCCTGGGCCATGGCCAATGCGCGTGCGTTGCGCTGGCAGGCTGTGGCGGGGCTCGTCTTCCTCGCAATAGCAGGGATCATAGCGGCCACGGGGCACCGGTGGGAGGCTGGGCTCCTGGCGGGCTTCACCATGATGGGCGGGCTCCTCTTCGGAGCCGCACTTATCCTGCCGCTCGCGCTCGATACCGCCCTGTGCCTGCTACAGCCGCTGGCCAAAGGGCCGCTTGCCGCGTGGACCATCGCCGACACGCGCCAGCAGGTGCCGGGTCTATCGCTCGCGCTCATGGCGCTGCTCCTGGCGCTCGCGGTCAATATCGGGGTGGGCACCATGGTGTCGTCCTTCCGCGCCACGTTCACGGGCTGGATCGAGCAACGCCTCGCCTCCGAGCTCTATGTCACCGCCTCCACCGCCGATCAGGCGCGGGAGCTCGAAGCCTTCCTCGAGGCCAATACCGACAAGGCGATCCCCCTGCGCACGACCGAGACGCGCCTGCGCGGGGCGCCGGGCGATATCCTCGGCGTTATCGACCACGTGACCTACCGCGACGGCTGGCCCCTCGTCGTGTCCGAGGCCGATGCCTGGGCGCGGGTGGCGGCGGGCACGGGCGCGCTCGTCAACGAGCAGCTCTGGCGGCGCGAGGGGCTCTCGCTCGGCGATCCGCTGCGCCTCCTGCCCGATTGGGAGCTACCTGTCGTGGGCTACTACACCGATTATGGGAACCCGCGCGGACAGGCGATGGTGGGGCAAGCGGAGCTTCTCGCACGCGTCCCCGACATCTCGCCCTTGCGCTATGCAGCGCGGCTTGATCCCGCGCGCATCCCGGAGCTGCGGGAGGACCTGGAGGCGCTGGGCATCCAGCCGGGCGCGATCCTCGATCAGGCGACGGTGAAGCGCTTCTCGCTCGATGTCTTCGAGCGGACGTTTCTCGTGACCGGCGCGCTCAACGTGCTGACGCTCGGCGTCGCGGCCTTTGCCATTCTCGCCTCGCTCACCACCTTGGGGACGATGCGCCTGCCGCAGGTGGCGCCGGTCTGGGCCATGGGCATCACGCGGAGCCGCCTCGCCTGGCTGGAGCTTGCACGCGCGGCCCTTGCTGGCGCGCTCACCTTCATCCTCGCGCTGCCGCTGGGGCTCGCCGTGGCCTGGGCGCTCCTTGCGGTGGTGAACGTGCAGGCCTTCGGCTGGCGGTTGCCGCTCCTGCCCTTCCCGCTGGACTGGGCCCGTCTCGGGGTACTGGCGCTCCTTGCCGCCGTGGCCGCAGCCCTCATCCCGGCGCTCCGCCTCGCGCGCACCGATCCGTCACGCTTGCTCAAGGTCTTCGCCGATGAACGTTAGAGCGTTTCTCCTTTGTCTCCTTCTTGCTCCTGTGGCCCATGCACAGAGCTTTGCAGGGCTTGGCGAGGATGCGGAGGGCTTTGCCATTCCGCAGCCGGGCGATCAGTTCGTCTTTCCCGAAGATCACGGTCCGCATCCCGAATACCGCATCGAATGGTGGTACCTAACGGCCAACCTCGTGGGCGAAGACGGGCGCGATTACGGGGTACAATGGACGCTTTTCCGCTCTGCCCGCGAGCCGCGCGACGACGGCAGCTGGCAAACGCCGCAGACCTGGATGGGCCACGCCGCGCTCACAACACAGGAGGCGCATTTCGCGGCGGAGCGGTTTGCCCGCGGGGGCAGCGGTCAGGCGGGCGCGCGGGGCGAGCCCTTCGCTGCCTGGATCGACGATTGGCGCATGGAGGGGCCGGACGGGCTCCGCATCTTGAGACTCACCGCGCGAGACGACGCATTCGCCTACGATCTCGCACTCGAGGCGCAGGGCCCGCTCGTCTTCCACGGCGATGACGGGCATTCGGTCAAGAGCGCCGAGGGGCAGGCGTCCCGCTACTATTCGCAGCCTTTCTATACGCTCGAGGGCACGATCGAGACGGCCGCGGGCGCGGTCGCCGTGACCGGGCAGGCCTGGCTCGACCGGGAATACTCCTCCCAACCGCTGGGGCGCACGCAATCGGGCTGGGACTGGTTCGCCCTCACCTTCGAGGACGGCAACCGCATAATGGCCTTCGGATTGCGCGACAGTGAGAACGCCGCCTTCGGCTCCGGCTCGTGGATCGAAGCGGACGGGACGGTGACGAAGATCGAAGACGGGACCTTCGCGCTCGAACCGCTCGGCACGGCAGAGGTGGAGGGCCGCAGGATCCCGACACGCTGGCGCATCACCTACCCCGCCGAGGGCATCGACATCACGGTGGAAGCATTGAACGATCAGGCCTGGAACGACCTGGCCTTCGCCTACTGGGAAGGGCCGGTGCGGGCCACCGGAAGCCATACCGGCATGGGGTATCTGGAGATGACGGGCTATGAGTGATGAGGACTGGCACGAGACGCTCCCGGGCGTGCTGAACCGCGCATGGGAGCTGCTCATCCGCGGGGCCCACGACGCCAAGCACCCGGCACGCACCCCCACCTTGGCGACGATGTCGGCAGCGCACGGCCCCCAGGCGCGCACGCTCGTCATGCGGCAGGTGGACCGGGAGGCGGGCACGGTCACGCTCTTTACCGACGCCGCCACGCCGAAAGTCACCGAGCTCCGGGAGGACCCCCGCGCGCAGCTTCACATTTGGGACAAGCGCAGCCAGATCCAGCTGCGGCTCTCCGTGGAGGTCTCCATGGCGCCCGGCGCGCACGAAACGTGGCAGCGGATGCCCGAGGGCGCGCGCGAGGTCTATGGTGTTGAGCCCGCGCCCGGCACCCCCATCGCGAGGCCCGAGGCTTTCGAACGGACGCCCAACGAAGAGAAGTTTCTCGAACTGACGCTCCGGCTCAAACGGCTCGAGCTCGTCACGCTGGGCCTGCCCATCCACCGGCGCGCGTCCTTTCGCCCCGACGATGGCTGGGCCGGAGAATGGCTGGCGCCCTAGGACGCAAATGACCCGGCCAACACGAAGGCTGGCCGGGCAGAACGCACTCAAAATTGGATTGGCTGGCCTGGCTAGGAGCTTGCCGTGCCCCGCGGATGGTCATCGCCGGGATCCGCGATGTCCAAAGGTCCCACCCGATCCGCCAGGCGTTTAAGCCACACCACTACCTCGCGCTCTTCCTCGGACAAGGAAGGCTGCGCAATAACTCGGTCAACGATGCTCCGTTGGCTTGGCCAGCGTGTATAAAAATCTGCTAGGTCCTTGATCGGACCCGAAGAAAAACTGCGATCAATCATCATGGGCCGAGCATAGGCAAAGCCCTCGCAAGGACGGCGTGAAAAAAGTGTGAAACGCTTTGCCGGTGATTTAGCAGGTGTTACCCCGGGTCAGCGCCGAGGGATGCGGAGCATTGAGTTGGGTCAGCCCGTCGTAGAAATCAGCCTCTTTGGGGCGTGTATTGTGCGTGCCACCGGGAACGGTGCGCCGGAGGTGACGGGTGCCAAGCACAAGGCACTTTTCGCCATCCTCGCGACCTCGCCCAATGGCCGCGCGACGCGGGCGCATCTTCAGAACATGCTCTGGGGGCGCAGTTCTTACGATGGCGGGCAGATGAGCTTGCGCCGGGCCCTTTCGGATATCAAGCGCACGCTGGGCAGCGACATCTACGGGGCAATCATCGCCCCTACCAATGCCGAGATCAGCCTCGATCTCGGCGGCGTCCGGCTCGCGGGCAGCCCCGGGCGCGGCACCTTTCTCGAGGGGCTCGACATCCCAGAGAAGGGCTTCACCGCCTGGCGCGACGAGATCCGCGAAAGCCCCGGGAAGCTCGACGCGCTCTTCGGCACGGTCCGCGCGCGGCCCACGATGGCCGTCCTGCCCTGCGTGTCTATCCTGCCCTTCAGGGTCGTCGTCGGCGCCAAGCAGCACGACGTGCTGGGCGATTGGCTCGCCGAGCAGATCTGCCGCTCCATGTCGCGCTCACGGCTCGTCGCGGTGATCTCCCACATGTCCGCGCGCAACCTCGCCAACACGACCATGGCGCTCACCGATGTGCGTGAGAAGCTCGCGGTGGATTACGTGCTCACCGGCTCGATCCGGGCCATGGGCGACGAGATCCTGCTGGATACCGACTTCATCGATGCCCGCACCGGCCGCATCCTGTGGACCCGCCACCACCGCGGCGAGATGGCCGATTTCATCAGCGGCGAGAGCGAGGCGGAGTTCGAGATCGTCTCGGCCATCGGGCGGGCGATCGCCGCCGAGGCGATCCAACACACCGCGCATCGCCGCCTCGCCGATATCGAGGATCACCATCTCCTCATCGCCGGCGTGGGCCAGCTGCACCAGCTGAGCCTTTCCTCGTTCGCCGAGAGCCGCGAGATGATCAACGAGGCGATCCGGCGCGCGCCGCAGACGGCGGAGGCCCATGCCTGGCTCGCCGACTGGTACGTCAAGAGCGTCTTCAACGGCTGGAGCACCGACCGCGCCGCCGACACCCGCCATGCGCAGGATGCCACGGCGCGCGCGCTCGACATCGACCCCGAGAATGCCTTCTGCCTCACCATGGACGGCACCGTGCAAAACACGCTCATCGCCGATCCCGACGCTGCCATGCAGGCCTTTGACCACGCGCTCGAAATCAATCCCAACGAGGCGCTCGGGCACCTGCAAAAGGGCGTTTTGCACGCCTTCAACGACGAGGCCGATATGGCGCTGAGCTCTGTGACCAATGCCAACCGTCTCTCTCCCACGGACCCGTTCGGCTACTTCTACAACTCGATGACCGCCACGGCCTATCTCTCCTCCGAGCTCTGGGAGGACGCGCTCCACTTCGCCGACAAGTCCCTCCGGCACAACGACCGGCACGTCTCCACGCTGCGCGCCAAGCTCACCGCGCTCTACAATCTCGGGCGGATCGAGGAGGCGCGGGAGGTCTCCACGTTGCTCTTGCGGCGCGATCCCGATTTTTCGGTCGCGCATTACGAACGCTTCCACCCGGCCTCGCGCTTCAATTCCGGCCGCCTCGTCGCAGAAGCCCTCCGCGCCGTGGGCATGAAATAGCGCCCCGGCACCCAACGCATTTGAAGGAGAAAGTTCATGTCAGGATATAATGGTCTGAACGGGCTCAATGGGCTCAACGGATTGAACGGGCTCAACGGGCTCAACGGGCTCAACGGTTTGAACGGCCTCAATGGATTGAACGGGCTGAATGGCCTGAACGGTCTCGTGGGTTACCCCTCAAGCGAGAGCCAGACCACCGGCTTCGGGATCCGCCACGTGGCCGGCCATGACCCCATCGACCCCGCCGGCATCTCTCCCGAGGACACCAAAAACGACGCGCAACTCTCGCTCTGGTCCGATCAGGTCCGCGGCTGGATCTACATCGCCGAGTTCCTCAAGAATTACAGCTGGGCCACTGCGGAAGGCGAATTGACCCTCCGCTGGGGAAGCCGGCCCATGCTCACTCTAGGCACACCCGCGCCAGAGCTCCTCGTCAGCCAGCTGCGCTTCCTGACCTCCTACATGGATCTCCGGCCCGATCGGGGCGCGGAGATCATCGGGCAGATGGGCGCGCTTGCCCCGCATTACGCCTTCATCCTCGGGCTCACCCCCGCGCGGAACCCCAAGCTCTTCGAGTTGATCGACCTCGTGCAGCTCCTGTGCACGCACTGCGTCATGATCCCGAAGCACTACCTCACCGTGCGCCGCCCAGACCAGATCGACGGCCGCATCATGCCGATGATCCAGACGCCGAGCCACGGCTCCTTCCCCTCGGGCCACGCGACGCAGGCCATGGCCATCGCTGCGCTCCTCGCCGCTGTGGTGGACGAAAAGCCCGCCCACTACCCCGACGGTGCGGCCCGAAAGAAGCTCCTCTTCAAGCAGGCGGAGCGGATCGCGGCCAACAGGACGGTGGCGGGCGTGCATTACCCGATCGACAGCTGGGCGGGCGCGATGCTCGGGCGCGAGATCGCGGGGATCGTGGTGGACGCCGCCACCACGCCCAAGAACCGGTCCGCCGTGCGCGCCGCGCAGGCCTACGCGCCAACCCGGGCCGCGGGCGATGTCGACTACTTCGTCGATGATTTCATGGCGGCCGATCACGCGGACGCGGCCAAGACCTACAAGGTGGCGCATTCCGGCCCGCTGGCCTGGCTGTGGACGGAAGCGATGAAGGAATTTCTCTGATCCGTCGGCAGTACTGAGACCCAGTTGTAAGGAGGCATCCCATGGTCGCCGATCCGCATCCCCAGAACCTCGATCCATACACGTCCTGGCGCTACGGGCCCGGTCGAGCCTTCGACTTCTTCGCCTCCGCGCGCGCCGCGCGGCCACACTTTCTTACCGGCATCCTCGAGCGCCCGGACGGCCACGCCCCGACAGCCGCGCCCGCGCCCCTCACCGGGGCGGGCAAGACTGTGCCGCTCCACGCGCCCACGCTCTGGTCCGGTCTCGGCGCGCCGCGCTTTCTGCCCTTCATGATGTCGGGTGAAACCGCGCAAGCCCTCGACACGGCCAGCCTCGAGGCTCTATTCGAAAGCGCCGATGGCGCGGGCGTAGCCACTGCGGGCGGCGGCTTTGGCCCGGGATCCGGCATAACGCGGGTCACGGCGGGCGCGCCAATCAGGCAGGATACGACCACAGCTGCGGGCTCCGGCGCGGTGAACCTGTCGCCTGATCCTGCCGTCGATCCCTCAGCGCCCCTCGTGGTCCTCGGCATCATCGACGACGGGATCCCCTTTGCTCACGCCGCCCTCGCTGACCGGGTCGAGGCGGTCTGGCTGCAAGGGATGAAAGCCGACGGCAGCGGCACTGTCCGCTTCGGACGCGAGCTCACCCGGGAAAGTATCGCGGACCTACGTTCGGCCCATGGCGCGGATGAAGATGCCGCCTATCGCGCGGCCGGGGCCCTCGGCGGCGACGACCTGCGCGCGCAATCCGCACTCATCGGCGATGCTGCCCACGGGGCGCATACGCTGGGCGCGCTCGCCTCCGAGGGCGAAGTAAACTCCCGGATCATCGCCGTGGACCTGCCCCCTGACGTCACATGGAACACCTTCGGCCATGGCAAAGAGGCGTTCATCATCTCCGCTCTCCACTACATCTTCGACCGCGCCGACCGGCTCGCCGCTGCCCATGGCCGCGACGCGCTTCCTATGGTGATCAACCTCTCCTATGGCTTCGCCGGAGGCGGGCATGACGGCGAAGGGATCATCGAGGCGGCGCTCGACGAGCTGGTGGAGGCGCGCCGCGCGCGAGCCCCGACAGCGGTCACGATGCCCTCCGGGAACGGCTACCTCGACAGGGGCCATGCTGCGCTGGCACCGGGTGCGGCACCCCTCGCCTGGGTCCTGCCACCCGATGACCAGACATCGACCTTCCTCGAAGCCTGGTGGCCCGCGGGCGTTACGCCTGCGCTGCGCCTCCATGGCCCCGGCCCCGATCACGGCGACCCAGGCCCCGTCATCGCGGAGCTGAGCCAGGTCACCTATCGCGAGACGAAGGAGATCACCTGGCAGGGCCGCGTCGTCGGCCAACTCAGCGCGGAAGAGACCCGCTCCGGCAGTTGGCGCGCGCTCGTAGCGCTCGCCCCCACCGACGCCAAAGGCGACGCCGCCCCGGCGGGCCGATGGCACGTGTCGCTCCCGGCGTCGGCGGGCGCGCCCGCGCGGCTCCGCATCCAGCGCGACCTGAGCTACGGGCGTGGCTATACCGGCGCCCGCCAGAGCTATTTCGACGACCCGCGCAACGCGCTCTTCACTCGAAACGGAGCCTTGGCCGAGACCGACACGGCGGGCGCCGCTGTCACCCGGGAAGGGGCATTCAACGGCATGGCCACGGGCAACACCTCGCTCATCGTGGGCGGCGCAAAGGGCTGGGGAAGCGGCGCGGAGACCTATGGCGGCGCGGCGGCGGCAACTGATGCGGCGCAGACCGACCTCTCCGTCGAGATCAGCCACACGCTCGCGGAAATGGGCCGCCTCGGCCTCGCCTCGCGCAGCGGGCCACGGCACCGCATGACCGGCACCTCCATGGCCGCCCCGGCCATCGGCGCGGCCCTCGCCGCAACCATCGCGGGGGCCGAGCCCGGCGAGGAGGCGTCAAACTACGCCGCGACCCTCGCGCGGACGGGTCACCTCGCGCCGGCGACGCCGGGGGAGGCCCCGCGGCTCGGGTCAGACACGCTCGACGAGTAGAAGGAAGAAACGAGGGGCGGCCCGGGAAAGCCGCCCCTCTCTCAACGCGCGGTAGGTGGGAGAGCCTACCGCCCGCGCTCCAGGCTCGTGGGGATAACGAGCTCAGGAAGAGACTTTGCCACGCGCTGGCGCCCCTGCCGTGTGGACAGGAAGCGCAGCGCGTTGAGTTGGGAGAGCGTCTCGGCGGCCTCCGCGGAGCCGAGATCGGCCGCTATCGAGAGATCGTCCCAAATCGCGCCGGTGCGGAGTGCAGCGAAGGAGGTGCCTTCTGCGCCCACCCGCGTGGTGACGATGCCCAAAAGCGTCCAGCCATCGCAGAAGATGAAGCTCCCGGGGCGCACCTGCGCGGCGGCGGCCGGATCGGCTGCCACGAGATGCAGGTGCCGCGCCCCGTGACCAAGGACGCGCAGCGCCGAAATCGCCGCGCGCCCCTTTCCCCCGGCCACGGACAGGACGTGGACCATTTCATGCTTGAGGACCTTGCCGGGCCGCGGGTCGAAGACGACAGCCGGGCCGCCCTCGCGGCGCCGACCGCGATCAAAGAGCGTGACCTCGGCCCCCGCCGCGCCGAGGCGCAGTATGTATCCCCGGCCGAGATGGAGCGACGCGTCCTGCGCGCGGTCCACCCCCGGGATCAGCGCATTGGAGGCCGCGGCGCCGTGGCCATGGAGCGTGGCCCGTGCCCCTCCATCGTCCGGGCACCGCGCTTGCCGCTGCGCTGTGGCGAGGCCCGCCTCCCGCAGATGCGCCATCCGCTGTGCCACGCGCTCCACTGTCTCGGGCGCGTCGAGGCGCGCGAGGAGCGCGTCGTGTTCGGCATCGAGGTCTTCGAGCTCGAGGCGCAAGCTCGGGGCAGGACCCCCGCATTCGGCAACAGCCACCCGGCGCGGCAGCGGCCGCAGGTCCTGCGGCGTCACCACCTGGTCCGGCCAGAGCGTGAGCGCCCGCTCGAGCGCCAGCGATGCGGCTGCATCTTCCAGCACCACCTGGGCGTGAGGCAGCGCCTCCCAGATCGTGAAGAGCGCGGCACGCAGATCCTCGAAAGTCGTGCCCGGCCAGCCCGCGAGCGTCACGCGGTCGGCGGCGGAGGAGGCAAGCCAGCTCAGGAGCCGGGCATCCTCCGGCAGGGCACCGGGCGTCGTGGCATAGCCTTCGCACTCCGGCGAGACCGTGATCCGCGCCACGCCCGACGTGGGCACCGGCATGGAAAGCTCGGCCCAGGAGAAGGCTTTCGGGAGCGCGTGGTCCGACCCGCGCTCTTCCTCAGCAAAGTGGCGTCTCTGTGCCTCGGCCATTGTCTGGTCTCCTTGACTGCGTGAAGTGACGTTGGGGTAAGCATGGCGCGGGGTCGGCAATTCACGCAGTGAGGAATGCGTGAGTTCGTCCGCGAAAACCGTGAGCAGGCGGTCTCCGCAGCCGGATTCGTGCCCGCAAGCCGGCTCTGACGCCGGAAATCGCGGCGACAGGGCGAATCTCGGCCCAATGCGAGAGACGGGTGCCGCAGCGCAGAAAGCAGCCGAGTTTACACGGCCCGTCCGCAGGCTATCCTCGGCGGATGGTCAAGCTCACCAGCCTTTCGGCGCTCGCGGCGCTCGACGTCGACACCATCATCGACGTCCGCTCCCCGTCCGAATTCGCCGAAGATCACGTGCCCGGCGCCATCAACCTGCCGGTGCTCGACGATGCAGAACGCGCCGAGGTAGGCACGATCTACAAGCAGGTGAGCCCCTTTCGCGCGAGGAAGATCGGCGCGGCCAAGGTCTTTCACAACGCTGCCCGCCACATCGAGACGACGCTCGCCGACAAGGACGGCGGCTGGAAGCCCCTCGTCTATTGCTGGCGCGGGGGGCAGCGCTCGGGCTCCTTCGCCTGGATGCTCAAGGAGATCGGCTGGCGCGCGGATGTCATCGAGGGCGGGTATCGCACCTATCGCCGCCTCGTCTCGGAGGCACTCTACGACGCGGAGCTGCCGCATCAGATCGTCAAGCTGGGCGGCCTCACGGGTACGGCCAAGACAGAGCTGCTACCGCTCCTCGAGGCGCGTGGCGTGCAGGTGATCGATCTCGAGGGTCTCGCGCGGCACCGCGGCTCCCTCCTTGGCGCGTGGTCCGTCCCGCAGCCTTCTCAAAAGGCATTCGAAACGGCGCTCGCCCGAGCGTTGCTGCGCTGCGATCCCGCGCGTCCGGTCCTCGTGGAATCAGAGAGCAGCACCATCGGGCAGATCACGCTGCCGCCCGCACTCTGGGCCGTGATGAAAGCCGCCCCCGTCATCGAGCTTGAGGCCCCGCTCGAGGCCCGCGCGCGCTACCTGGCAGGGGCCTATGCGGAGGTGCTCGCCGATGCGGATGCGCTCATGGCAAAGCTCGCCCCGCTCCGGCGTGTGCGCGGGCAGGCGCTGCTCGATCAGTGGCGCGATCTGATCGACGCGGGAGAGAAGGTGGCGCTTTGCCGGTCCCTGGCGGAGGATCACTACGACCCGGCCTATCGCCGCTCGCGCAAGTCCCACCGCGCGCCAGACCATCATGTGCACCTGCCAGGGCTCGGCCCCGCTGATCTCGCGGCGGCGGCGGGCGACATCGCGGGGCTCGTGGCGCGCTATGAAAAGCGCCCCAACACCGCCGCCGAGATCCCCGCCGAAGCGAGCTGATCCCGCGCGGCCTCGCCATCGGGCGCCGCCGCGAGGAGCCCTCCGGCGGTCTGTGGATCGAAAGCCAAAGCCTCCAGCGGCGCAAGGGCGTCATGCCCGCCATTGGCCTCAAAGATCGAGGAGCGCACCCCCGCCTCGGCCATCTCCAGCGCGCCCGGCAGGAGCGGGACTGCGCCCATGTCGAGGTCGAAGGAGACACCGGATGCCGCGCAGATCGTGTCGATATGCCCGCGGAGGCCGAAGCCCGTCACATCCGTCATGGCTCGCGCGCCTACCGCGCGCAGGATCCGCGAAGCGTCATGGGAGGGCTCCAGCATGACCCGCAGCGCTTCCACGATGTGATGCCCGCTCACCCGGTCCTGCATCGCCGCGGCCATGATCGTCCCGCTGCCGATGGGCTTTGTGAGGATCAGCGCATCGCCTGGCTGCGCGCCCCCATGGGTGAGCGGGGCCTCGGTGCGGCCCGTCACGGTGAAGCCGACGATAAACTCCGCGCCCTGACTCGTATGCCCGCCCACGATCTTCGCACCGAATTCGGCGAAGGTCGCGCGGGCGGTCTCCATGATCTCCGCCAGCGCGCGCTCGGCCAGCGCCTCGGACTGCCGCGGCAGGATGATCTGTGCCAGCGCGGCCTCGGGGGCGGCGCCCATGGACCAGACATCGCCCAGCGCATGGATGGCGGCGATGCGCGTCATCACCACCGGATCCTCCACGAACGCGCGCAGGTGATCGGTGCTCAGGACCTGCCCGCCTAGGGTGGCTGCATCATCGCCCAGCGCACCGATCCCCTGCGCCAGCGCCCCGCGCCCCACCTTGGAGCCGCAACCCGCGCACATCATCGCTGGAAGCTCCGCGCCGCCGCGCGCCCGGGGCCAGGGGAGCTCGGCCTTCATGGGGGCCATGCGCCCGTTGAGCTTGCCCATGAACTTCTCGTCGATCCGGTCTTTCAGTCGCCAGAGCCAGTCGCCTTCCGTGCTCAGCCCCCACTTGTCGCCCACGGCCGATTTGCGGCCGGTGGAAATGAGGCGGAGGTAATCCTTCTGCGCCGGATAGGGCTTCATCGCGCCCGCGCGGGACAGCACATGGCGCAGGTTGTTGAAGAGGATCGGGGCCTGCCGGACGGCAAAGACCCCGGCCTTTGGGCGCGGGGTCGTGACCATCTCGGCGCAATCGCCCACCGCGAAGATGCGCGCGTCGTCGCTGCGCAGGTACTTGTCCACCGTCACGAAGCCCGCCGCATCGGTGAGGCCCGTCTCGGCGAGCCAGGGATAGGGATTGGAGCCTGCGGCGCCCACGGTGAGGTCACTCGCGATCTCTTCCCCGCTTTCGAGGATGAGCCGGTCCGGCTCCACACGGGCAGGGCGCGCCCGCTCGATGAGGCGCACGCCATAGCTCGCGATCTCCCGAAGCATCCGCCGCCGCGCGCCCGCGCTGATCGCCGCAAGGGCGGGCCCCTGATCGACGAGCGTGATCTCCGCGGCGCGCCCGGCCTCACGCAGGGAATAGGCCATGGCCATGGCCACTTCTGCCCCCGCAACGCCCGCGCCGATGACGGCCACGCGGGCCGGGCCGGGCTCGTTGATGAAAGCGTCCCATGCCGTCGCGAAGGGCCCGAGCGGCTTGGCCGGCAGCCCGTGCTCCACGAAGCCCGGCAGGGCCGTGAGCGTGCTCGTGATGCCGATGTCGAGGGAGGCATAGTCGTAACCCACGGGCGGGCGGCCTTCGACAGCGATGCGCCGCGCCGCGCGGTCGATGCCCGTGGCCTTGGCCATTATCACGCGGCCGCCCGCGCGCCGTACGAGGCGCACGAGGTCGATATCGAGCTCGTCGCGCCGGTAATGCCCGGCGATGAAGCCCGGCAGCATCCCCGAATAGGGCGCAGTGGGCCCCGGATTGATCACCGTGAGGCGCACGCCCGGCAGCGGATCCATGGCCCAGCTCTTGAGGACCAAAGCATGGGTATGCCCGCCACCGATGAGGACGAGGTCACGCGTGAGGGGAAGGGACGGCTGGTGCATGGCGCGGCACGTAGCCCGCCCGGGCCGGTAAAGCCAAGCGGCAACACGACAAAGTGCGCATTCGGTACGGCTGCATGAGAGTGGTGAGCCGTGCAGGGTTCGAACCTGCGACCCACTGATTAAAAGTCAGTTGCTCTACCAACTGAGCTAACGGCCCACTCAGAGCGTGCACATAGAAAGCACGCCCGGAGGGGTCAAGCGGAAACCTGCGGCGCGCCTGCTGGAACGCCCCGTCATGGCGTGCTGCACGCGCTCATTGCGGTGGGGCGTGTGCCGTCGCGCATAGAAGACGACAGACGGCGCGTCAGGAGACCGCGCAGCGCACTGCAGAGCTGCCCGCTCTCTGGCCAGCGGGCGCGCGCTGCGTTAAGCCCTCGCGCCATGATGGATGCACGCATCACCCCCCTGCCGTTCATGAAGATGCACGGCCTCGGCAACGACTTCGTTGTGATCGACGGGCGCGGCGGCGACGTCATGTTGGGCGCCGCGCGCGTCAGGGCGCTGGCCGATCGGCATCGCGGTGTGGGGTGCGACCAGCTCGCGCTCCTCGGCGGGGCAGAGGGCGCCGATATCTCCATCACTTTCTACAATGCCGATGGCTCCCCCTCGGCAGCCTGTGGCAATGCCACGCGCTGCATCGCGGCCTGGGAGATGGAGCGCACGGGCGCAGAGGCGCTCTCCATCGACGTGACCGGCCGCGGCGGGCTCGAGGCCGTGCGCCGCGCCGACGGCCTCGTGGCCGTCAACATGGGACACCCGCTGCTCGACTGGCGGGGCGTGCCGCTGGCCCGAGAGTTGGAGACGCTCACCCTCCCCATCGAAGGCGGCCCCACGGCCACCGGCATGGGGAACCCACACTGCACCTTCTTCGTGCCCGATGCCGACGCGGTGGACCTCGCGGCGCGCGGCCGGGAGATCGAGCACCACCCGCTCTTCCCTGAGCGCACCAATGTGCAATTCGCCACGATCCTGAGTGAGACCCGGATCCGGATGCGCGTCTGGGAGCGGGGCACTGGCATCACGCTCGCCTCCGGCTCTTCCTCCTGCGCCACAGCCGTGGCCGCGGCGCGGCGCGGGCTCACCGGGCGGCAGGTCGAGATTGTTCTCGACGGCGGCACGCTCGAGATCGACTGGCGCGAAGACGGCGTCTGGATGGCGGGGCCCACGGCCCATGTCTTCGACGGGGTGCTCACGGCGGACTATCTCGCCGCCCTATGACCAAGATCCCGACCCTCAAGGCGCCGATCTTCTCGAACCACGGCTGCCGGCTCAACGCTTACGAGACCGCCGCCATGGGCGAGCTCGCCGCGGCGGCGGGGCTCAAGGATGCCGTCGTCATCAACACCTGCGCGGTCACGCAGGAGGCGATCCGCAAGGCAAGGCAGGACATCCGCAAGCGCCGGCGGGAGAACCCGAAGGCGAAGATCATCGTCACGGGCTGCGGCGCGCAGGTGGATGCGGCGGGCTTTTCGGCCATGGACGAGGTCGACCACGTCATCGGCAATGACGAGAAGATGAAGGCGGACACGTGGTCCCTTCTCTCGACGGGCGACACCGAGCGCGTGCAGGTCAACGATATAATGTCCGTCACCGAGACCGCCGGGCACCTGATTGACGGCTTCGGCACGCGGAGCCGGGCCTACGTGCAGGTGCAGAACGGCTGCGATCACCGTTGCACCTTCTGCATCATTCCCTACGGCCGGGGAAATTCCCGCTCCGTCCCTGCGGGCGTCGTGGTCGAGCAGGTCAAGCGGCTGGTGGATCGGGGCTTCAACGAAGTGGTGCTCACGGGCGTCGATATGACGAGCTGGGGCGCGGACCTGCCCGCCACGCCCAAGCTTGGCGATTTGGTGCGGCGCATCCTGAAGCTCGTGCCCGACCTGCCCCGGCTGCGCATCTCCTCCATCGATTCCATCGAGGTGGACGACGCGCTCATGGAGGCGATCGCCACCGAGCCCCGCCTCATGCCCCATCTGCACCTTTCGCTCCAGCACGGAGACGACCTGATCCTGAAGCGCATGAAGCGCCGGCACCTGAGCGAGGATGCGATCCGGTTCTGCGAGGAGGCGCGCAGTTTGCGCCCCGGCATCACCTTCGGCGCAGATATCATCGCGGGCTTTCCCACGGAGACGGAAGCGCAGTTCGAGAATTCGCTCGCCCTCGTCGATCACTGTCACCTCTCCTGGCTACACGTCTTTCCCTACTCGCCGCGGCCCGGCACGCCCGCGGCCCGGATGCCGCAAGTGGACGGACGCGCCATCAAAGACCGCGCCGCGCGGCTGCGGGCGAAGGGTGATACGGCGGCCAGCGCGCATCTGGCGGCGCAAGTGGGCACCGAGCGCGACGTGCTCCTCGAGAGCCCGCGCATGGGGCGTACAGAGCATTTCGCAGAGGTCCATTTCACCACCGACCAGCCCGTGGGCGCGATCCGTCGAGTGCGAATCGAAGGCTGCACCAACGAGGGCCTTCTGTCCGCTTGACCCCGGAAAGCGCAGGCGCCGCCACGTTCACGCAGAGATCTTTGTTCCATTGCATGCTGGGCGTTTCGCGCGGCCATGGCTATGTAAGGGGGAAGGAGGTGACGACATGGCGATACCCTTGGCACCCATTGGCGCCGTCTTGATCCGCTACGGCGCCGTGGCGCTCGCGGGCTACGCGGCAGCGCGGGCGATCCCAAAGCTCCGGCGCGACCAGCGCGTGGAGGACACGCTCGACACCGTCGAGGAAGGGCTGGAGACGCGCCGCGACGCCGAGCAGGTGAACGCCACCGGCCGATTCTATCGCGTGGTGCGTCTCGGGGCCCGTGGCCCCGCTGTCGAGATTGATGTCGCGGCCATGGGGCGCGTGCGTGTGCGGCGGGTCTCCTAGTGGCCATGGAGCTCACGCAGTCCCCTGCCTCGCCCTTCGTGCGCATGGCGGTCGTTGCGGCCCACGAGGCGGGCGTCATTGATCAGGTCACGCTAACGCCGGTGGCCACGTCCCCGGTCAACACCGCGGCCGCTGTGGCGGCCTCCAATCCCCTCGGCAAGATCCCAGTACTCACCCGCGATGATGGCGGCGCGCTCTACGACAGCCGCGTCATCTGCCGCTACTTCGCGCGGCTGGGTGGGGTGGCGCTCTACCCGGAGGCGCGGGAATGGGAGGTGCTGACGCTGGAGGCCACGGGGCACGGCATCGCCGAGGCGGCGGTGCTCATGGTCTATGAACGGCGCGTGCGCCCGGAGAACGAACAATCGGAAACATGGATCGAGGCCCAGTGGGAAAAGGCGCGCCGCACGCTCGACGCGCTCGAAGCCCGCTGGATGTCCCACCTCCATGGGCCGCTCGACATGGGCCAGATCGCTGTTGCCTGCGCGCTGGGCTACATCGACTTCCGCCATCCGGATCGCGACTGGCGCGCGGGGCGGACGGCGCTTGCGGCGTGGTACGAGAGTTTCGCGGCGCGGCCCTCGCTGGAAGCCACCGCGCCCACGGGATGAGCGCCGTCTAGAAGCTGTAGCTCACCCCGAAATTCAGCGCGTTGGTTATGATGTCGGTGCGAAGCTCCCCGCCGCCCTCGAGATCGGCGGTGTTGGAGCTGAACGAGCCCTTGTACTCCACGAAGCCCGAGAAGCTCTCGGTCAGGGGGTAGGACGCGCCGGCCATCCAGACCACGGCAGGCCCGGTGAGTTGGTATTCGAAGGTCGTCGATGATCCGTCGGACACATCCACATGGGGAATGGCAAGGCCCGCGCCCGCGCCGACATAGGGCGTGAAGGCCGCGAAGGCGCCACTGAACTGGTCGGGGAAGCGGCGCATGTAGTTGACCGTCAGGAAGTTGAGCCCGTCGGAGAATTCGAGATCCGTGAAGCCCAGATCCGCAAGGTCCTCGTCGGAGGCGTAGACCTTGGCGTGGTTGAGCTCCACGCCCCAGCCGGTGGTGTCGTTGAGCCAATTGGTGGCACGGAAGCCGTAATAGATCGGATTCTCGAAGGAACGCCCCTCCCAGGCAACGAATTCCTCGAAGGGCGCGCCCGAGATCGTCCCCTCCACGTCGGAATGGGGGGCCGTTTGATAGCCAAGATAGACGCTGAGCTCCCATTCGGCCTGGGCGACAGCGGGGCTCAGAACGGCGGCGAGGGCAAGGGCGGAAAGGGCAGAACGGCGCATGACGATCTCCTGACTTGGGTATTTCCATGGATAACGGGCTGGACGGCGGTTGCAACGTGCGCTTGCAAAACAGGCCCGTGCCCGGCAATAAAGCGGCTCCCGCACGGTCGAAAAGGCAGTGCTAGTACGCTTTTAATTGACGGCAAGTGCGCGGGATTGTCCGCTGGACCACCCGGCCTAAATCGTTACAAAGCGCGTGATTTGCGAGGGGGCAACCCCGCGCCGCGATTCCATTGCCACGCGCCGCTCCCGCGGCCTGCGCAGCGAACAGGAGGGATAGGGTTGTCAAATCCTGAGGACGACCTCGAGGGCCACGATACCGGCCGGAGAGATTTTATCTACTACGCCACAGCCGGTGCTGGCGCCGTGGGCGTGGGGGCAGCAGTATGGCCGCTCATCAACCAGATGAACCCTTCGGCAGACGTGCTTGCCCTTGCGCAGATCCGCGTGGACGTGAGCGCGCTCAGCGAGGGCTCGCAGATGACGGTGCTCTGGCAGGGCAAGCCTGTCTTCATCCGTCGGCGCACGACCGAGGAGATCGAAGAGGCACGTGCCGTGTCGATCGACGATCTGCCAGATCCCGCCGCGCGCAACGAGAACATTGACAGCACCGCGGATGCATCCGACGCGAACCGCGCTCTCGACGACACGGGCGAATGGCTCGTGCAGATGGGCGTGTGCACCCATTTGGGTTGCGTGCCGCTCGGCAACGCCGGTGACTTCGGCGGGTGGTTCTGCCCCTGCCACGGCTCTCACTACGACACGGCCGGTCGCATCCGGCGCGGGCCCGCCCCGCAGAACCTGCCCGTGCCGCCCGCAACCTTCGTCGACGACGTTACAATCGAGCTCGGTTAAGAGGAGAAACCATGTCCGGAATTCCCCACGACCACTACGAACCGAAGTCCAACTTCGAGAAAGGCATGGCCAAGCGCCTGCCGATCATCGGGCTTCTCTATGACACGATCATGATCCCCACGCCCAAGAACCTGAACTGGATGTGGATCTGGGGCATCGTGCTCACCTTCACGCTGGCGCTGCAGATCATCACCGGCGTCGTGCTCGTCATGCACTACGTGCCGCACGTGGACATGGCGTTTGCTTCCGTTGAGCACATCATGCGCAACGTGAACGGCGGCCACATGATCCGCTACCTGCACATGAACGGCGCGTCGCTCTTCTTCATCGCAGTCTACGCGCACATCTTCCGCGGCCTCTACTACGGCTCCTACAAGGCGCCGCGCGAGGTCACGTGGATCATCGGTATGCTCATCTACCTCTTGATGATGGGCACGGCCTTCATGGGCTACGTTCTGCCCTGGGGTCAGATGTCCTTCCACGGGACCGCCGTGATCACCGGCCTCTTCGGCACCGTGCCCTTCATCGGTGAGGCGCTGCAAACATGGCTCCTCGGCGCACCGGCCGTGGGACAGGCGGCGCTCAACCGCTTCTTCTCGCTGCATTACCTGATGCCGTTCATCATCGCGGGCCTCGTGATGGTGCACATCTGGGCCTTCCACACCACGGGCAACAACAATCCGACCGGTGTCGAAGTGCGCCGCACCTCGAAGGAAGAAGCCGAGCGCGACACGCTCCCGTTCTGGCCCTACTTCGTCATCAAGGACCTCTACGCGATGGCCATCGTGCTCCTGGTGTTCTTCGCCGTGGTCGGCTTCATGCCGAACTACCTCGGCCACCCGGACAACTACATCGAGGCCAACCCGCTGGCGACGCCCGCACACATCGTGCCTGAATGGTACTTCCTTCCGTTCTACGCGATCCTGCGCGCCTTCACGCCGGACGTGTGGCTCGTAATGGGTGTGAACTGGATCACCGGCGGCATCATCACGGCGGATTTCTTCGGCGTGCTTGCCATGTTCGGCGCGATCGTGGTTATGGCGCTCGCGCCCTGGCTCGACACCTCAACGGTGCGCTCCGGCCGCTATCGCCCGATGTTCAAGATCGCCTTCTGGGTGCTCGTCGTGGACTTCATCTTCCTGATGTGGCTCGGCGCGATGCCCGCGGAGCCGATCTACGCAAACCTTTCGCTCCTCGGGTCGACCTACTGGTTCGCCTACTTCCTGGTGATCCTGCCGCTCCTCGGCCTCATCGAGAAGCCGACGGCACCGCCGGCCACCATCGAGGACGACTTCAACGCCAAGTTTGCCAAGGTCTCGGGCTCCTCGCCCGCCGGCGTGGCAACTCCGGCCGAGTAAGGAACAGACAAGTATGTTCAAGCAACTGACCCTCTCCGCAGCCTTCGCGCTCGGACTCGCCAGCGGCGTACACGCCGCCGGCGCGGCGGGCGAAGTGATCGACTACGAGTTCTCCTTCGAGGGCCCGTTCGGCACATTTGACCAGCAGCAGCTCCAGCGGGGCCTGCAGGTCTACACGGAGGTCTGCTCCAACTGTCACGGCATGAAGTTCGTGCCGATCCGGACGCTCGCCGACCCCGGCGGCCCGGAATTGCCCATTGAGCAGGTCCGCGCCTATGCCGAGTTCTACGAGATCTGGGATCCGACGCTCTTTGATGGCGAGGGCGATTTCCGCCCCGCCACGCCGAACGACAACTTCCCGGAAGGGCTTGTGTCGAATGCGCCGGACCTGTCGCTGATGGCCAAGGCCCGCGCGGGCTTTTCCGGCCCCTACGGCACCGGCATGGCGCAACTCTTCAATGGGATGGGCGGCCCGGAATACATCGCCTCCCTGCTGACCGGCTATACCGGCGGCGACAAGGAAGAGGCCGGCGTGTTTCTCTACGAAAACACGGCCTATGGCGGCTACCTCGCCATGGGGCAGCCTCTCTGGGGTGATGACGTCTTCTATGAGGACGGCACCGAGGCGACGATCGAGCAGCAAGCGCTCGACGTGGCAGCGTTCCTCACCTGGGCCGCAGAGCCCAAGATGATGGCGCGCAAGCAGTCCGGCCTCGCGGCGGTCATCTTCCTCGGCGTCCTCGCCACGCTCCTCTACTTCACCAACAAGCGCCTCTGGGCCCCGGTGAAGGCACGGGCGAAGAAGCAGGGCCAGACGCCCGCGGAGTGATCCGCTGATCTGATGAAATCTGAAGGGCCGCGGAGATGATCCGGGGCCCTTTTCCTTTGCGGGTGGAGGCCCCGGATCAGGTCCGGGGCGGGAGCGTCATGACCCGCGCGCCCCGGCCCCCGAGCCGGGGCCTCTACCTGCGTCCGAGATACCGGGCGAGGCCGGGCGGCGGATCAGCGAGGAGAGGTCCACCGGGCTCCGACGGTGACACACGGCCCTCGTCCACTACAACGATCTCCGACATCCGCGCCGCCTCCTCAGGGTCGTGCGTGACCATAAGCAGCACAGTCTCGACTGGCACAAGCTGCGCCAGGAGATCGAACATCTCACTCTTCAGCGCCGGCCCAAGCGCGGAAAACGCCTCATCTAGCAAGAGCACAGGCCGCGCTCTCAGAAAGACCCGCGCCAGCGCCGCCCGCGCCCGCTGCCCACCGGAGAGCGCGCCGGGCTTGCGTGTCTCTAGCCCGCCCAGGCCCACATCCTCGAGAATCGCGCCCACCTCCTCGCGCTGGGCCGGCGTTAGCTTCAGCCGCGGGTCGAGCCCAAGGGCCGTGTTCTCGAAGAGCGTCAGATGCGGAAAGAGATTGCCCTCCTGAAAGAGGATCGAGACAGGCCGGTCTCCCGGCGCCCTGCCCGCAAGATCCCGACCCTCCCAGAGCACGCGCCCCGCCGCGGGCGCCTCGAACCCCGCGATGAGGTCGAGGAGCGTGGATTTGCCGCCGCCCGACGGGCCCAGCACCGCCGCGCGCGTACCCGGCAGCAGGCTGAGATCGGCATCGAGCGCGAAGCCTTCCCGCGCGAATTGCACCTCTTCAAGCGTCAACATCACCGCGCCCCCCCCGGTCGAGCGCGTAGAACAGCCCGAAGCTCAACGCCACCAGCACGAGCCCGGCTCCGGCGGCGAGGTCCGTGCGGTAGGCGGCCATCAGGCGGTACATGGCGAGCGGGAGCGTCTCCGTTTCGGGCGCCGAAAAGAGCGCGATCACGCCGAGATCTCCCATGCTGAGAGCCGCCGCGAGCCCCGCTGAAAAGCCGAGCGGCCGCCGCAGGCGCGGCAGGATCATGCGGCGCAGGAGCGTCCAGCCCGTCAGCCCGAGGGAGGCGGCGAGCTTGCCATAGGCCTCCTCGATCTCGGCCACGGCGGGCGCAAGGACGCGCAATGTGAAAGGCACGGTGATCGCCGCGTTGACGAGGCCCGTGACCGGCAGTGCGAGCGCCTGCGGGCTCGTCCAGCCAAAGAGCAGGATAAAAAGCCCCGTCCCCATGACGAGCGGCGAGGCCGTCAGCGCAAGACCCGAGATAATGTCCCCCCCGATGCGAGCGGCGCGTCCGCCCCGGGAAACCCAGAGTGCGAGCGATAGTGACAGGGCGAGCGCAAGCAGCGTCGAGCAGAGGGCAACGGCGAGCGAAGCGCCCGCCGCCTGCCAGACAGACATGGGGAGCACGGCCACGAAGGGCACGCCACGGAGCGCGACGATCCCCATGGGCACGAGGAGGAAGGCGCATGCGAGGCCAATCACGGCGGCGTCCTGCGCGCGCAGCCACGCGCCACGGGCATCCCACCGCGCCGCCACGCCATCGAGCCCGGCCATCGCAACCTTGGGCACGGTCACGAGCCCGGCCACGAGGGCCGCCACCGCGCAGACCGCGAATTGCACGAGGCCGAGAAGCGCCGCGTCCCCGAGGGCAAAGTCAAAGCGGAAGAGCTCGTAGATGCGGAGCTCGATCGTCGTGGCCCGTGGCCCGCCGCCCACAGCGAGCGCCACAGCAAAGGAGGTCAGGCAGATCAGGAAAATCGCGAGGAAGGTGCCGGGCACCACGGCGCGCAGCATGGGCCATTCGAGGTGCCGCGCCACGGCCGCGGGCGTGAACCCGAGACTCGCGGCGAGGCGGAACTGCTCCGCCGGGATCGCGAGCCAGCCCTGCAATAGAAAGCGCGTGGCCAACGGCATGTTGAAGAAGACATGGGCGAGGACAACCCCTTGGGGCCCGTAGATCGCGACCTCGGGCAGGCCGAGCGCCGCGCCCGCCTGGTTGAGCAACCCGGCCCGCCCGAAGACAGCGATAAGGCCGAAGACAGCGACGATGACCGGAAGGATGAACGGCGCGCCCAGCAGCGCAACGACAAGGCTCCGCCCCGGAAAGCGCCGCCGCGCCAAGGCACGCGCGACAGGCACCGCGAGCAGCACCGAAAGCGCCGCCGAGACGAGCGCTTGCCCCAGCGTGAAGCGGATCGCGGCCCAATCCGCAGCACCGAGGCCCGACAGGCCTTCAGCGCGCCACGCCACGGCCCCGAGGGTCCCCAGCGTGAGCGTCAGCAGGAACGCCGCCGCCGCCCCGCCCGCTAGCGCCCGCACGGGGCTTACTGCGACAGCGCCTCGAGCCATGTCTCAAGCGCCGCTTCCCGTGCGGCGGGGGCCTCGGCAGGGGGTAGGAGCAGCGCCGTCTCCGGTGTCATGAGCGTCTCGAAGCCGTCCGGCAGTCCGGCCTCCGGCGTCACCGCTGGATACATCCAGTTCGTCGTCGGGATCACCGATTGGAAGGCATCGGAGACCATGAACGCGAGGAACTCATCGGCGAGATCGGGCACATCGGAGCCCGCTAGCTTCCCAGCCACCTCGACCTGCATGTAATGGCCCTCCGCGAAGGGCAGCGCGCGCTTGGAGGCATCGTCCTCAGCAATGAGATGATAGGCGGGCGAGGTCGTGTAGCTCAGCACGAGATCCGCCTCGCCTTCGAGGAAAAGGCCGTAGGCCTCAGACCAGCCTCGGGTGACGGTAACGATGTTGTCCTCCAGACCCTCCCAGACGGCAGGCGCATCCTCGCCGTAGACACTGTCGACCCAAAGGAGCAGCCCGAGCCCCGGCGTCGAGGACCGCGGGTCCTGGATGACGATGCGGGCATCGGACGTGGCGAGGTCGGTGAAGCTCTCCGGCGCGGGGCCGTCCACATTGCCGACGAAGGCGAAGAAGCCCCAATCAAAGGGCACGAAGAGCGGATCGTCGAACGCGATGGGCAGGTCGTACTCCGCCGTGACCCCGTGGGGCGCGAAGAGGCCGGTCTCGGCTGCGGCGGCGGTCAGGTTAGTGTCGAGCCCGAGCACGACATCGGCCTCCGAGCGCGCGCCTTCGAGCCGGATGCGGCCGAGGAGCGCCGCGCCGTCGCCCGCGCCGACGAACTGCAGATCGCAATCGCACGTGGCCTCGAATGCTTCCTCCACCGCGGGGCCCGGACCCCAATCGGTGACGAAGCTGTCATAGGTGTAGACGGTGAGCACGGGGGTGTCTGCCGCTGCTGCGGTGCCGAGTGCCAGTCCTGCGAGAAGGGGAAGGGATTTCATCAGATCCTCCAATATCGCCGAACGAAGAGTGAGGAGCTTATGGCCACCTTCCCTCCGCCGGTATAAGCCGGTTCAGGTTCAACGGGTTCGCATGATGCATCTCAGCCCAGCCGGGCACCCCGAGGTGTGGCAGACCATAGCGAGATCGGCTGGGACGGCAAGCCGCGGCGTCTTGCCGAGGCCCGGGCCCCCGGCTACACGGCTCTTATGAGTATGAATTCCTTCGGACATCTCTTTCGCGTGACCACCTGGGGCGAAAGCCATGGCCCGGCCCTCGGATGCACCGTGGATGGATGCCCCCCGGGGGTACCGGTGAGCGAAGACGCGCTGCAGGTCTGGCTCGACCGGAGGAAGCCCGGGCAATCGAAATACACCACCCAGCGGCGAGAGCCTGATGCCGTGCGCATCCTCTCGGGCGTCTTCGAGGGGGTGACCACGGGCACGCCTGTCCAGCTCATGATCGAGAACACCGACCAGCGGTCGAAGGATTACGGCGACATCGCCGAAAAGTTTCGCCCCGGCCATGCCGATATCACCTACTGGCAGAAATACGGCGTGCGGGATTACCGCGGCGGCGGGCGCTCCTCCGCGCGGGAGACGGCGGCACGGGTGGCCGCGGGCGGGCTCGCCCGCGCAGCCCTCTCGGCGCTCTGCCCGGGGATGGAGATCGTGGGCTACATGGTCCAGATGGGCCCCCACGGCATCGACCGCGCGCGCTTCGACTGGGAAGAGATCGGACAGAATCCGTTCTGGGTGCCGGATGCCCGGGCCGCCGCGGATTGGGCAGGCTACCTCGACGACCTGCGCAAGAGCGGAAATTCCTGCGGCGCGGTCATCGAAGTGACGGCGAAAAACCCGCCGCCGGGCCTCGGCGCGCCGATCTACGGCAAGCTCGACACCGAGCTTGGCGCCGCCATGCTCTCGATCAACGCCGTGAAGGGCGTCGAGATCGGGGAAGGCATGGCCGCCGCCGCACTCACGGGTGATGCAAACGCAGACGAGATCCGCATGGGGCCTGACGGCCCGGTCTACAGTTCCAACCATGCCGGCGGCATTCTCGGCGGTATCTCCACGGGACAGGACATCACCGTGCGCTTCGCGGTGAAGCCCACGAGCTCCATCCTCACGCCGCGCGCCACGATCACGAAGTCAGGCCAAGAGACCGAGATCATCACCAAGGGCAGGCATGACCCCTGCGTTGGCATCCGTGCCGTGCCCGTGGGCGAGGCGATGATGGCCTGCGTGCTCCTTGACCATGTGCTCCTGAACCGCGGCCAGACTGGCAGCGCGCCCTATCAGAGCCTGGGCACGATCGGGTAGGCCGGATTGAGGGGCCAGCCCCTCAAACTCCCCGAGGTACGAGGCACAAAGAAGCCTGGTGGGCCGCGAAACCCGCGCATGTCTCGTCCCCCGTACCCCCGCAAGCTCAGGCGCTGGCGGCGGTGAGCGCTGTATCCATGAGCGCTTGGATGTCAGCCTTCCGCGTGCCTGCCACGATGCGGCCGAGCTCGTCCTCGCCTTTCAGCACGACGAGCGTGGAGCGGCGTGGAATGCGCAGGTCCTGCACGATCTGCGCGTTCTTGTGGTCATCCCAGTCGAGGCGCACGAAGGTGACGGCCTCGGCATAGGCCGGGTTCTCGCCCATGAGCGCATTGATCGTCCGCTCCTGACTGCGGCAGGTGGTGCACCAATCCGCGGCCACGTCGAGAAAGACGGTCTCTCCCGCCGCGAGGCGGTCGCGCACAAGGCCGGGGATGTAGTCGACCCAGCCAGTGGCGCCCTTGGCGCGGGTGGCGAGTGGCGCAGCCGCGGCGGCGAGGAGGAAGGTACGGCGGTGCATGGATTTCTCCTTCAGAAGCGGACCGAAAGGTCCTGTAGCCAGACGGGCAGCGTGTCGAGCGCCCAGATTTCGATCATGTGGTGGACCTTGAAGAGGATGCCCATGCCGACGACGACGAGGATCACTCCCATGAGCGGGCGGGCATAGGCCGCCATCCGGCGCATGGCCGCGGCGCGCCCGCGCAGCGCCGATTGCGCTCCGTAGCCGAGCGCCAGGATGATGGTGGAGACGCCCAGCGCGAAGCTCGCCATGATCGCCGTGGCCCAGCCGAGGCTCTGCCCGGTGGAGGCCAGCGCGATGGCGCCGCCCAGCGTCGGGCCCACGCAGGGGCTCCAGACCGCGCCGAGAAGCGCGCCGGTGAGGAACTGGCCGCGCAGAGAGCCCCCGTCCATCCCGTCGAGCTGGGCATCGGCGGAGCCCGCGAAGCCGCCCGTGGCAGTGGCAAAACGCGCCGAGAAGCGAGGGACCAGCAGGACGAGGCCGAAAAGGATCATGAGGACCGCGCCGGCATTGGCGATCGTCTCCGCGTCGATGCCCAACGCGTAGCCGAAGGCGGAAATGCCCACACCCAGCGCCACGAAGGCAAGGCTCATGCCCGCCGCGAGTGCCAGCGGCCCCGCTCGGGAAGCCTGCAGCGCCGAGGCAAGCACGATGGGCAGCACAGGCACGACGCAGGGATTGATCAGCGTGAGCAGCCCGGCGAGATATCCGAAGACGAGGTCCATCCCCGTCTCATGCCCGATCCTGACCCGCCTGTCAGCTTTGCTACGTCCTGATCACCGGGCTGTGTTTGGCCGTGTGTCCGGCGTATGGTTCGCTGTGCGCGCGCTCGCGCGGGAAGTCTGCACAGCGAGGATCGCCCCGGCGATGAGCACGACCCCCGCGACGTCGGTGAGGCTCAACGCCTCGCCCAGCATGAGCGCGGCGATGGCCACGCCGAAAAACGGATTGAGGAAGTGGAACGTCGCGGCCTTCACCGCGCCGATGCGCGCCACGAGGTGAAACCAGATGAGCGTCGCGAGGAGCCCTGGCACCAGGGTGGTATAGACGAAGGCCGCCGTGAGGCGCGGGGTCCAGGTGACCTCCCAAGTCTCGAGCGCGAGCCCCGCGGGGAGAAGTGCCGTGGCACCGATGAGCATCTGCAGGCCCACGATGGCCATGTAGTTGCCCCCGCTCGAGGCCTGCCGCAGGGCCAGCGTGGCCGCCGTGAGCGCGATGACTCCGAGGATACAAAGCGCGATGCCGAAGCTATCCGCGCCGCCGCCGAGCCGTGCCCCCATGATGAGGATGACGCCGCCTGTACCTACCACGAGCCCTCCGACGCCCGCCGCGCCCACGCGCTCCCGAAAAAGGATCCAGCCGGCCCCGGCCACGAGGAGCGGCATGGCCGAGGCGATGATGGCCGCGAGCGAGGCCTCCACGCTCTGCATGGCCACGAAGTTGAGGCCGAGATAGAGCGCGTTCTGGCAGATGCCGAAGAGGATGGTTGCCCGCCATTGCGCCGATGAGAGCCGAAAGCTCTGCCCCAGCACCCAGGCAAGCCCGCAGGCCAGCGCGCCGGACAGGAAAAAACGGAGCGAGAGGATCAGGAGCGGCGGCGCGCTTTCGACGATGATGCGCGCCGAGGTGAACGCGGAGGACCACGCGAGGGCGAACACGAGGCCGAGACAGATCGCACGGATATCCATCCCCGCGCCATACGCGCCCCAGCCCCCGGGGGCCAGAGCCCGCGCGCGATGTCAGGCGGCAGGCTCCCAGAGCTCGATCGGGTTGCCCTCCGGATCGTGGATGCGTGCGAAGCGGCCGGTATCGTTGTCCCATTCGCCCGGGCGAGTTTCGACGCGGATGCCCGTGGCGGTGAGCTCTTCGATCATGGCGGCGAGATTGTCGACGCGAAAATTCAGCATGAAAGACTGGTCTTGGCGGCCGAAATACGTGCTCCGCTCGGCATAGGGCGCAAAGATCGTGGGGCCCGGCGCCTGCTGCCAGACCACGTCATCGGAGCGCCCGATCCCCAGCACATCGCGGTACCACGCGCGCATCTTGCCGGGATTGCGGGCCCGGATGAAGAACCCGCCAATTCCGGAGACCTTGGCCGAATTCACTTCACGTACATGCATGTCTCTCTCCTCTGGTTAATCGTGCTTACCCGCAGAAAGCTTGCCAAAGGCTTAACCATGAAGAGACGAAGAAGGCCGCTCGCGCGGGGCGAACGGCCTTCGTAAAATCGGGGGTCGGCGTTTAGCCGTTGACGCTTTCCTTCAGCGCCTTGGCGATCGTCATCTTGACGACCTTGTCGGCGTCTTTCTTGATCTGCTCGCCGGTGGCCGGGTTGCGGACCATGCGCTCGGGGCGCTCACGGCAGTAGATCTTGCCCACGCCGGGCAGCGTGACGGCACCGCCGCCGGACACTTCCTTGGTGATGACGTCGCAGACAGCGTCGAGTGCGGCACCAGCGGATTTCTTGTCGCTGTCCATCGCGTCTGCGAGGGCGGCCACGAGCTGGGTCTTGGTCATTGGTTTGGCCATGTTGTTGTCTCCTTCACTGCCCAAATCTCGGGCCTCATGTGCGGAGACTAGCGTCATGTTGGGGCATCACACAAGAATTAGTGGCGCAAAAAGCCTTGAACCATGCGATTTTTCACGTCCTAACGTGGCGGGAAGGCCGCGATCAGAGGAACGCGGTCTCCTCGAAGGAGCGCAACTTGCGGCTGTGGATGCGCTCGAGCGGCATGTCGCGGATCGTTTCCATGGCGCGAATACCGATCTTGAGATGCCGCGCGACCTGCGTCCGGTAAAAATCCGTGGCCATGCCCGGCAGCTTCAGCTCGCCGTGGAGCGGCTTGTCGGAGACGCAGAGCAGCGTGCCGTAGGGGACGCGGAAGCGGTAGCCGTTGGCGGCGATGGTGGCGCTTTCCATGTCGAGCGCAATCGCGCGGGATTGGCTGAGCCGCTGCACCGGGCCGGACTGGTCGCGCAGCTCCCAGTTCCTGTTGTCGATCGTGGCCACAGTCCCCGTCCGCATGAGCCGCTTGAGCTCAAAGCCCTCGAGCCCTGAAACCTCTGCCACCGCGCTTTCGAGCGAGGTCTGGATTTCAGCCAGCGCCGGGATCGGGACCCAGACGGGCAGATCATCGTCGAGCACGTGATCCTCGCGCAGGTAGCCGTGGCCGAGCACGAAATCGCCAAGCTGCTGGGAGTTCCGTAGCCCCGCGCAATGCCCCACCATCAGCCACGCATGGGGGCGGAGTACGGCGATATGGTCCGTGGCGGTCTTCGCGTTGGAAGGCCCGACCCCGATATTGACGAGCGTGATCCCCGCCCCGCCCTCGCGCTTGAGGTGATAGGTGGGCATCTGCGGCAGCTTTGCGGGCGGCTCTATGAGACCGTCGGGCGTCGTGATGACTTGGTCACCGGTGGCCACGAAAGCGGTGTAGCCCGAGGCAGGGTCGCCGATCTTCTCGCGGGCATAGGCTTCGAACTCCTCCACGTAGAACTGGTAGTTGGTGAAGAGCACGTGGTTCTGGAAGTGATCGGGATCTGTGGCGGTGTAGTGGCTCAGGCGGGCCAGCGAATAGTCGATCCGCTGGGCGGTGAAGGGCGCGAGCGGCCCGGCCCCGTCCGGGTAATTGTAGCCGTAGCCGTTTACGATCTCGTCATTGGTGGTCGAGAGATCCGGCACGTCGAAGACGTCGCGTAGCGTGAAAGGCGCGGCCCCTTCCTGTGGCACCACGAGATCGGCTTGGCCGGCCACCGCGAAATGCACGGGCATCGGCGTGGTCGAGGGCCCGATCATGACCCGGATGCCGTGATTCTCCATGAGCAGCTTGAGCTGTTGGCGCAGGTAATTGCCGAAAAGATCGGGCCGCGTGATCGTGGTGGCGTAGGTGCCGGGCTCCGCCACGTGGCCGAAGGAAAGCCGCGAATCCACGCTGGCATAGCTCGTCGTGGAAATCCGGATCTCCGGGTAGAAGGCACGCATCCGCGCGGTCGGCACATCGCCCGAGAGCGCCGCGGTGAAGCGCTCGGTGAGGAAGTGCACCGAGGCGTCGTAGAGCTCCTCGAGGCGCGCGACGGCAGCGACAGGATCATCGAAGAAGGCGGCGGGCGGGAGGTCCGGCGTGGCGATGGGGCGGTTCTGGTCGTTCATATCGGGTCCTACGGATGGTCCACCGCGCGGATCGCGGCGAGGCAAGAGTATCATCGAAGCGGTGGGCGCTTATGACACTTCCTCAAAGAGCGGCACAAGCTCGAAGCTCCGGACATCCACGAGACCGAGATCGGAGATGCGCAGCTCCGGGATGACGACGAGCGCGAGCAGCGAATGCTGCATGTTGGCGTTGTTGAGCGAGCAGCCGGCGGCTTTCATCGCCGCGAGGATCGCGTCGGCCTTCTCGGCCACCTCGGCGGCGGGCGCATCCGACATCAGCCCCGCGATCGGCAGTTCCACGAGGGCGGCCTCCAGGCCATCGCGGAAGACGCACATGCCCCCGCCCACCTCGGCGAGCCTGTTGGCGGCGGCAGCCATGTTGGCCCGGTCGGTGCCCACGACGATCATGTGATGACTGTCATGCGCCACGGTGGACGCCATGGCCATGGGACCTGCGTAACCGAAGCCCGAAACGAAGGCATTCGTCACGCCGCCTGTGGCGCGGTGGCGCTCCACAAGGGCGATCTGGCAGACGTCGCCCTCCGCCTCCACGAGGCCGTTTTCCACCGGCAGCTCAGCGCTCAGCGCCTTCGTCGGCGCCTTGTTCTCAACGACGCCGATAACCCGGGCCGTGACGCGGTTGGCGCCCTCGGGCGCGCGGATCTCGAAATCCTCGGCGGTCTTGGCGGCGCCCATATGGACCGTCTGCCGCGCGCTTGCGGGCCAGTTGAAATGCGGGCAGTCGACCTTGAGCGCGCCCGCTTCGGCGACGGTGACGCCACGGGCGATGACATGCTCGATGGGGAGTTCTTCGAGGCTCGAGGTCAGGATGAGATCGGCGCGGCGGCCCGGCGCGATGGAGCCGAGCTCCCGCTCGAGGCCGAAATGCGTGGCAGTGTTGATCGTGGCCATCTGCAAAGCGATCAGGGGATCACAGCCGTAGGCAATCGCATGGCGCACGACGCGGTCCATGTGCCCGTCGCGCACCAGCGTCCCTGCGAAGCAGTCATCCGTACACAGGATGAAGCTGCGTGGATCCATGCCCTTTTCCGTCAACGCCGTGATCTGGCTTTCCACGTCGTACCAGGCAGAGCCCAGGCGGAGCATGGCACGCATGCCCTGCCGCGTGCGCGCGATGGCATCGGCCTCGGAGGTGCCTTCATGGTCATCCGCCGGCCCGCCCGCGGCGTAGGCATGGAAGGCAGGCCCGAGATCGGGCGACGCGTAATGCCCCCCCACCGTCTTGCCCGCCGCCTGCGTGGCCGCGATCTCGGCCAGCATTTGTGCGTCGCCGTTCACGACACCGGGGAAATTCATCATCTCGCCCAGCCCAATGATGCCGGGCCAGGCCATGGCCTCGGCCACGTCCTCCGCGGTGATCTCGAACCCGGTGGTCTCAAGCCCTGGCGCGGAGGGCGCGCAGGAGGGCATCTGGGTGAAGATGTTCACGGGCTGCATCAGCGCCTCGTCATGCATCATGCGCACGCCCTCGAGGCCCATCACGTTGGCGATCTCGTGGGGGTCGGTGAACATCGTCGTCGTGCCGTGAGGGATGACGGCGGCGGCGAACTCAGCAGGGGTGAGCATGCCGCTCTCGATGTGCATGTGCCCGTCGCAGAGGCCGGGAACGGCGAAGCGTCCGCCCGCGTCGATCACCTCTGTCTCCGGCCCCACGCAATGCGCGGCATCGGGCCCCACATAGGCAAAGCGGGCCGCGGCGATTGCGATCTCCCAGTCGAGCACCTCGCGGGTATGCACGTTGACCACGCGCGCGCCCCGGATCACGCGATCTGCCGCTGCGCGCCCCGCGGCCACCGCCACGAGATGCGGCGCGACCTCTGCCCATGTCTTGAGTTGTTCCATGGCGCAGCATTTCACCGCCCGCAGGCGCCCGCAAGTGACATATCGATGAAACCCGACACCCCGCGTGCCGGTTGAGCACGCATGGATGCCACCCTGCCTGCCTCCCTCGTCTGGTACCCCGATGACCGCCCGGGCATCACGCGCCGCCGCGCGGGCCGGGGCTGGAGCTACCGCGCCCCCGACGGGACGCGCATCGAGGACCGCCGGGAGCGACGCCGGATCGAGGCGCTGGCCGTGCCTCCGGCCTATGTGGATGTCTGGATCAGCCCGAAGCCCAACGGGCATCTTCTGGCCACTGGCCTCGATGCGCGGGAACGCAAGCAATACCGCTATCACCCCGACTGGATCGAGCACCGCGCCCGCACCAAGTTTGACGAGCTCGCGCGCTTCGGCGCTGCGCTGCCCGCGCTGCGGCGACGGCTGACGCGGGAATTGACCGAAGGCAGCCCCGCCGAACCCGCCTTCGCCATCGCCGCCTGCCTGCGCCTTATCGACCGGGCCGCGCTCCGCGTGGGGACGCCGGACTACGCCGACGAGAACGAGACCTACGGCGCCACGACGCTGCGCGCCGATCACGTGAGCCTCGGGCGGGACGGCATTGCCGTGAGCTTTCCGGGCAAGGGCGGCGCACAGGTCGATAAGGCGCTGAAGGATGCCACGCTCCAGCGCGCGCTCGAGGCGCTCGAGGACCTCCCCGGCGCGGAGCTCATGGCCTACGATCCCGGCGACGGGCCCCGCACGATCGGGCCTGATCATGTGAACGACTGGCTGCGCGATGCGACGGGGCAGGACGGGCTCACCGCCAAGACCTTCCGCACCTGGGCGGGCTCGGCGGCTGCGCTCGAGGTGGCACTCGCCACGCCGCAGCCCACGATCAAGGCCATGGCGGAGGCCGCGGCTCAGCGGCTACACAACACGCCCACGATCGCGCGCACGAGCTACATCCACCCCGATGTCATCGCGCTCGCCGAGCGCGATGCGCCGCCGGTGCCCGCGCGTCCGCACGGACTGCGCCGAGCCGAGCGCGCGCTCCTGGCGCTCCTCGGACGTTGACGCGGGGCGCCCTGCGCTCCCACACTCGGGCCCGTAGAGCGAGGGAGCCCGGCCCATGACCGTCACTGATATCCGCCCCAACATGGACCACTGGCAGAACAGGGTGGACATGGCCGCGGCGTTCCGCTGGACGGCACGGCTCAACCTGCACGAGGCGGTAGCGAACCACTTTTCGCTCGCCATCAACGATGCGGGGACGCGGGTGCTCATGAACCCGAACCAGATGCATTTCGCGCGGATCAAAGCCTCAGACCTCATCGAGGTGGACGTGAACGAGCCTGCCACGATGGAGGGGACCGACGCGCCGGACCCCACGGCCTGGGGGCTCCATGGCGGGCTTCACAGGCACTGCGCCCACGCGCGCTGCGCGATGCACGTCCATTCGCCCTATGCGACCGCGCTTGCCGCGCTCGCCGACAGCACGCTGCCCCCCGTCGACCAGAATTGCGCGACCTTCTACGACCGCACGGTGATCGACGAGGCGTATGGCGGCCTCGCTTTCGAGGAGGAAGGAGCTCGCTGCGCGGCGCTCTTCGCCGACCCGAAGCGGAAGGTAATGGTCATGGGCAATCACGGCATCCTCGTCATCGGGGAGAGTGTCGCCGACACCTTCAACCGGCTCTACTACTTCGAGCGCGCGGCGCAGACCTACATCCTCGCGTTGCAAACGGGCCGCGCGCTGCGCGTGCTGCCCCATCACGTGGCCGAGAAGACCGCCCGTGAGCTCGAGGACTACCCCGAGCAAGGCGACCGGCACCTCGCCGAACTGAAGGCGATCCTCGACGCGGAGGGGAGCGACTATGCCAGCTGAGGCAGGCGAGAAGATCGAGGTGCGCAACGTCAACGTGCCCGGGCATGTGACGCGGGTGGACCGGGCGAAATACGAGGCCATGAAAGCGGCCCTCCTCGTCGTGCTGCCCCGGGAGGCGCCAGGGCTCACGGCAGCCGAGGCCAAGGCCGCGCTCCTGCCCCACCTCGACGCGGCACTCTTTCCCGGCGGCAAGACCTCGGGCTGGTGGATGAAGACCGTGCAACTCGACCTCGAAGCACAAGGCATCATCACGCGCGCGGCGACGAAGCCGCTGCGCTTCAGCCGGACCTGAGCGCCCTGCCGCGAACACCGCGCGCGTTTCGGGAAAGGCCCCGCCGTTCGCATCCTGTCTCGAACGCATGGCGTTCAGACGCTCACCCCCCCTCAGCCTGGAAGGCTTCGGCCTTCGGTGGCGCGCTGCGCGCGCGATTGCACCCAGGGCAGCCGACGGCACGTCAGGCCGGAGAAAACGCTGGCGCGGGGCGCGATCCTCGCTAGGCTGCCGCCATGGCCTTTGATCTGGGCATGGCGGCGCTGGATGATCCCAAGCGCTGGACGAGCACGCGGCGGCTGGGCCGGGGCGCGGATGCTTCGCCTTCCCGCTACCCGATCCGGAGCCAGCCCCATGCAATACGGCCTCACTGACGAACAAGAGATGATCGCGGCCACGGTCCGCGCCTTCGTCGAAAAAGAAATCTACCCCCACGAAGCGGAGGTGGATCGCACCGGTGCCGTGCCCCCCGACCTCGCCCAAGAAATCAAGCGCAAGACGCTGGAGCTTGGATTTTATGCCTGCAACTTCCCCGAGTCCGTGGGCTGCGCCGGGCTCTCGCATCTCGAATTCGCGCTCGTGGAGCGCGAGCTCGGCCGCGGCTCCATGGCACTCACCCATTTCTTCGGGCGCCCGCAGAACATCCTCATGGCCTGCGAGGGCGATCAGGTGGAGCGCTACCTGAGGCCAGCCCTGCGCGGCGACAAGATGGACGCGCTCGCCATGACGGAGCCCGGCGCGGGCTCGGACGTGCGCTCCATGAAATGCAGCGCGCGGCGCGATGGCGGTGACTGGGTCCTGAACGGGACGAAGCATTTCATATCCGGCGCGGAACACGCCGATTTCTGCATCGTTTTCGTCGCCACAGGCGAGGATGCGACGCCGAAGGGCCCGAAAAAGCGGATCACCTGCTTTCTTGTGGACCGCGGGCATCCGGGCTTCACCATCCGCGAGGGCTACGCCTCCGTCTCGCACCGGGGCTACCGGAACATGATCCTCGAATTCGACGACTGCCGCCTGCCGGACGCGGCCGTCCTCGGCGCGGTGGATGGCGGCTTTGCCGTGATGAACGAGTGGCTCTACGCCACCCGCATCACCGTGGCCGCCATGAGCGTGGGCCGCGCGCGGCGCGCCTTCGACTACGCGCTCAGCTACGCCGCCGAGCGCGAGCAATTCGGCCAGAAGATCGGCAAATTTCAAGGGGTGAGCTTCCAGCTCGCCGACATGATCACCGAGATCGACGCGGCGGACCTGCTGACGCTCGCGAGCGCTGACCGGCTCGACAAGGGGCTGCCCGCCAACCGCCAGATCGCCCAGGCCAAGCTCTACGCCTCCGAGATGCTCGGCCGCGTGACCGATGCTGCCATCCAGCTCCATGGCGGGATGGGGCTCATGGACGATTACCCGCTCGAGCGCTTCTGGCGCGATGCCCGGGTGGAGCGGATCTGGGACGGGACCTCGGAAATCCAGCGCCACATCATCAGCCGGGACCTCCTGCGCGCGCTGGGAGCGTAAGGATGGCGCAGCTCAGTAGGCGCGGCCGGGATCACAGGTACGGGGCACAAAGAGACCGGGCCTACCGGAGCGACGTCTTCTTGAGGCGCGCGGCGGCATCCTCCTGCGGGGCGCCGGTACACCAGAGGTCTTCCGCGTTCGGGGTCCAGTGCGCGTCGGTGGCGGTGGCGTGGACGGTGATGCGGCCCGGCTCGGTGGTGACGAGGTCACTGCCGACGAGCGTGAGGAAAAGCGCGAGGGCTTCGAGGGAGATGCACATGGGACGGGTCCTTTCCAGTCTGTTGGCGCGGCCCTCCCTTGCGACGCTTTTTCTCGTCATAGCCCGCGGGACCTTAAGGGCGGCTTACCTGCATGCTGCAGCGCAGCATTTTCTGCGCACCGCTCCGACCGCCGCCCAAAAATGCAGCGCTGAGACGCGGAAAGAAGCGCGATATGTCTCGCTTTAGCCGCCTCCTCGCCCCCCGGCGGATCGCCGTCATCGGCGGTGGGGCCTGGTGCGGCGCCATCGTGGGCGCGGCGAAGGCGCTGGGATATGACGGCGAGATCGTGCCAGTGCATCATGCCAAGGACAGTGTCGCCGGGCGCCCAGCGGTCCCGCGCGTGGCCGATATCGAGGGGCCGGTGGACGCGGCCTTCGTCGGGGTCAACAGGCACGCCACCGTGGAGATCGTGGCCGCGCTTCGCGACGCGGGGGCGGGCGGCGCGATCTGCTTTGCCTCGGGCTTCTCTGAGGCGGGCGCCGAGGATGCAGACGCGCGGGATCTCTCAGCCGCCCTCCTCGCGGCGGCGGGAGAGATGCCCATCCTCGGGCCCAATTGCTACGGGATGATCAACGCTCTCGACGGCGTGGCGCTCTGGCCGGACCAGCACGGGCTGCGGCCGGTGCCGCGCGGCGTGGCGATCCTCACGCAGAGCTCGAATATCGCGCTCAACCTCACCATGCAGAGCCGCGGGCTACCGGTGGCCATGGTCGTCACCTGCGGAAACCAGGCACAGGTGAGTCAGGCAGAGCTTGCGCAGGCCCTGCTGGACGATCCGCGGATCTCGGCCATCGGGCTTCATATCGAGGGCTTCGGCGACCTGCGCGCCTGGGAGGCGCTGGCCACCGCGGCGCGGGCGCGCGGCGTGGCGCTGGTCGCCCTCAAATCCGGGCGCTCGACGCAGGCGCAGGCGGCGGCGCTCTCACATACCGCCTCCCTCGCGGGAGGCGATGTGGGGGCCGAGGCCCTCCTCGCGCGGCTCGGCATCGCGCGGCTCGGGACGCTGCCGGGCTTTCTCGAGGCGCTCAAGATCGCGCACCTTTTCGGGCGGCTTCCGGGGCGGGCGGTTGGCTCAATCTCCTGCTCGGGTGGAGAGGCCGCGCTGGCGGCGGATATGGCGGCGGCGGCGGGCGTGGCGCTTCCGACGCTCTCAAAGTCCCAGGAGGCGGCCCTGCGAGAGGCGCTCGGCCCCCGTGTCGCGCTCGCCAATCCGCTCGATTACCACACGTATATCTGGCGCGATGAAGCGGCGATGACCGCGGCCTGGGCCGCCATGGCCGCGCCCGGGATCGACCTCGTGCTGGTGATCCTCGACTATCCCCGCCCGGATCGCTGCGACCCTGCGGACTGGGGCATCGCCACCCGCGCGGTGATCGCGGCGGCCCGGGAGACGGGCGCGCGCTACGCTGTCTGCGCCACGCTCCCGGAGCTCTTGCTCGAGGACACGGCGACGGAGCTTCTCGCGGCGGGGGTGCTGCCACTCCACGGGCTTCACAGCGCGATTGAGGCGGTGGCCGCCATGGGCGGGCCCAGCGCCGGCCCGGCGCAGCCCGTGCTCCTTCCGGGACCGGAGCGCGCAGCAGACCTCCTCGATGAGGCCGAGGCCAAGGCAGCGCTCGCCCGCCATGGTCTCCGTACACCGCAGAGCGCGCGGGCCAGCCGGGACGCGGCAGCCACTGTGGCGGAGGGCTTCCGTGGCCCCCTCGCCGTGAAGGTCCTCGGGCTCGCGCACAAATCCGGCGCGGGCGGGCTCGCGCTCGGGGTCGCCCCGCGCGATGTGGAAGCTGCCGTCGCCAGCCTTGCACCCGGCGATCTCCTGATCGAGGAGATGGTCGCGGGCGCGGTGGCGGAGCTTCTTATCGGTGTCATGCGGGACGCCGCCCATGGGTTCGTCCTAACGCTTGCGGCAGGCGGCACCGAGACCGAACTCCTCGCAGACAGCGCGCAACTTCTGCTGCCGGCCACGCGCGGCGAAATCGAGGCCGCGCTCCTTTGTCTGCGTATGGCACCGAAGCTTCGCGGCTACCGGGGCCGCCCGGCTGCACATCTGCCATCCATCCTCGACGCGATCGAGGCGATCCAGGCCTATGTCGTGGACAATGCCGATACGCTGGAGGAGGTTGAGGTCAACCCGCTCCTCTGCACCCCGAGCGCCGCCATTGCCGCCGACGCCCTCATTCGAAAGGCCAACCCATGACCACAGGACCGATCCGCACGGAGCGCCGCGGCGCAGTCCTCGAAGTCACGCTCGACAGGCCCAAGGCCAATGCCATCGACCTCGCCACATCTCGCATCATGGGCGACACGTTTCAGACATTTCGCGACGATCCTGACTTGCGCGTGGCTGTCATCACAGGCGCGGGCGAGAAGTTCTTCTGCCCAGGCTGGGATCTCAAGGCCGCCCATGATGGCGACGCGGTCGATGGCGATTACGGCGTGGGCGGGTTCGGCGGGCTGCAGGAACTCCGCGATCTCGGCAAGCCCGTCATCGCGGCGGTCAACGGGATTTGCTGCGGCGGCGGACTGGAGCTCGCGCTCAGCGCTGACATTATTATCGCCGCCGATCACGCAACTTTCGCCCTTCCTGAGATCAGATCCGGCACGGTGGCGGACGCGGCCTCCGTCAAACTGCCCAAGCGCATCCCCTACCACATCGCCATGGAGCTCCTGCTCACCGGGCGCTGGTTCGACGCGGAGGAGGCGCGCGGCTGGGGCATCGTCAATCACATCCACCCCGCTGCGGCGCTCATGGAGGAGGCGCGCCGCATGGCCGATCTCCTCGCCTCTGGTCCGCCCCTCGTCTACGCCGCGATCAAGGAGATCGTCCGTGACGCGGAGGACGCGAAATTCCAGGACGCCATGAACCGCATCACCGGACGGCAACTGCGCAGCGTGGACGTGCTCTATAGCTCCGAGGATCAGGCAGAGGGCGCCCGCGCCTTCGCCGAAAAACGGGACCCGGTCTGGAAAGGCCGCTAGGCCGCGCGGAACGTGACGAGGAGCCCGAGATCGGCGGCGTGGTCATGCGCGGCGTCCTCGGCATAGATGCGGATGCTATGCGTCGCGAGCCCGGTGATCCGCGGCCCGAGGGCCGCAAGCGCCGCCGCGAAGCCCGCCGCCTCGTAATGTACCGCGTTGACCGCGATGGCGAGGACACCGCCGGGCCGGGTGATGCGCACGAGCTCCGCGAGAGGGTCGGGCCCGAGATGGCCCAGCGTGAACGTCCCCGCGCTCACCACGCCGCCATAGGTGCTGTTTGCGCAGGCGAGCGGCTGTGTGATATCGGCCTCAAAGAGGTCGGCGTAGCAGCCTTTGGCCTCGGCCTCCGCCAGCATTGGCGCGGAAATGTCGGTGGCATGGAGCGGGCCCAGGCCGCGCCGCGCCAAGGCTGCGCCTACGAGCCCAGTACCAGCACCGACATCGAGCACCGGGCCCGCGCCGCCCGCCGCGACGAAGCCCGCGGCCACCACCTCGTGGAGCACGTAACCACGCTCCGCCACGAAGCCCGTGTCATACGTCCCGGCCCAGTCGCGGTAGAGCGCCTTCACGTCCTCCGGCCCGTGGAGCCCGTAGGCCGCGTCGAGCCCCGGTTTCTTGCCCATGACAGTCCTCCTTTGGCGGGCAGCCTAGCGGCGCTTTGACAATTCCCCAAGCGCGGCGCAGGAGGGCGTATGGTCCGTACCCTCCTCTCCCTCGGTCACGGCTATTCCGCGCAGGCGCTGGCCGCCCAGCTCCTGCCGCAGGGATGGCGCATCATCGGCACGACGCGGGATGCCGACAAGGCCGCGCGCATGGAGGCCGACGGCATCGAGGCTCGCCTCGATCCGGATGACTTGAGCGCGGAGATAGCAGAGGCCACGCATATCCTCGCCTCCGCCGCGCCTGGCGAAGCGGGCGATCCGTTCCTCCTCCGACACGATCTCTCGGGGTCGCCGGCCTCCTGGGTCGGCTACCTCAGCACCACGGGCGTCTACGGTGATCACGGCGGGGAGTGGGTCGATGAGGAGACCGCGCTCGCCCCCACCACAAAGCGAGGCCAGTATCGCGTGGACGCGGAAGCCGCCTGGGCGGCGACGGGCCTCCCCCTCCACATCTTTCGCCTCGCGGGCATCTACGGGCCGGGCCGCGGCCCCTTTGCGAAGGTCCGCGCGGGCACGGCGCGGCGCATCGTGAAACCGGGGCAGGTCTTCTCCCGCATCCACGTGGCCGATATCGCGCAGGTTCTGGAGGCATCCATCGCGCGGCCCCGCCCCGGCGCGATCTACAATGTCTGCGACGACGATCCGGCGCCGCCGGAGGATGTCATCGCCCATGCTGCAGAGCTTCTGAGCCTGCCTGTCCCGCCAGCCGAGGATTTCGCCACCGCGGAGATGACGCCCATGGCGCGGAGCTTCTACGGCGAAAGCAAGCGGGTGCGAAACCAGCTTCTCCACGAGGAGCTCGGCGTCACGCTCCTTTATCCGAGCTACCGGGACGGGCTCGCGGCCCTCCTCGCCACCGACTAGGCCGGGCGATCCCCGTAGGCACGGGTGATGAGCCAGCTCAGCCCGAAAAAAGCCGCCAGCGCGCCCAGCGCCACGCCGGTATTCGTGGCATAGAAAGTCAGCCGCTCCGACGGCAGGAGGTTGTTGAGAAACGGGTAGGGCAACCCCGTCGTCACCGATCCCGCTGGAAAATCGTTTGCTGGCCCCACCACGAGCTCGGCCCAGGCGAAATAGAGGCAGGCGATGACCACGAGGATGAGCGCGGAGACGGCATAGCGCCGAAACGGGCGGTTGATCACGAGCGCGTCGATCCACAGCAAAAGCGGCCCGAGGCCGTGGAGATAGTATTCCCGCCACCAAACGCCGAGCTCGCCATTGCGCGTCACGGCAGCCGGATCGGAAAAGAAGAGCCGCCAGTATAGAAAGACCACCATCAGATTGATCACCGCCGTCGCGGCGATCAGCGCGTCAAAGCGCAGCTCCGTGCGCCCCTCGGTATAGGCCAGAACCCGGCTCGCGCAGAAAAAGCTCAGAAGCAACGCCCAGATCGTCAGGAAGCGAAACGGCCCTCCGGGCTCCGAATAGGGCGAAGTGGTGAGCATGTAGACCGCGTAAAACCCGGCCAGCAGAAAGACGACCCAGCGGTAGAGAATGACAGGGCGGGCAAAAGGGTTCATCGGGCCTCTCTCATGTGCCGGGCGGACCTAGCGCAGCCTTGCGCGGCGAGCCAGTCCACGTCTAGCCCACCGCGAGAGGACGCAGCGTTTCCGCGATGCCCGCCGCCTCGAGCCGGGCCTCGGCATACATCTCCTCGGGCGTGCCATGGGCTTGGAAGACATCGGGCAGCGTCAGCATGCGGAAGATGAGGCCCCGGTCAAAGACCCCTTCCCCAGAGAGAAAGGCGGCCACCGCGGCGCCAAACCCGCCCGGCGCACCATCCTCCAACGTCACGAGGACGGGATGGGCGCAGGCGAGCTCCCGGATCAGGGAGGTGTCGAGCGGCTTGGCAAAGCGCGCATCGGCGAGGGTGACAGAGATCCCGTCGGCCGCGAGCGCTTCGCACGCGGCCTCCGCCGCCTGCAAGCGCGCGCCAAAGCTTAGGAGCGCGATGTCCCGCCCCTCGCGCAGGACGCGGCCCTTGCCGATCTCGAGCGGCTGCGACGCGGCCTCTGGGGCCGCCCCGCCGAGCGCGCCGCGCGGATAGCGGAAGGCAATGGGCCCCGCATCGTGGCCCGCCGCCGTCACAACCATCCGCGCGAGCTCTGCTTCGTCGGCGGCGGCCATGACTACCATGCCCGGAAGCGCGGCCAGGAACCCGATATCGTAGGCCCCGGCATGGGACGGCCCGTCGGCCCCCACGAGCCCGGCCCGATCGATGGCGAAGCGCACGGGCAGGCGCTGGAGCGCCACGTCATGAACGACCTGGTCGTATCCGCGCTGCAGAAAGGTGGAGTAGAGCGCGCAAAAAGGCTTCATACCCCCGGCAGCCAGCCCCGCGGCGAAGGTCACGGCGTGCTGTTCGGCGATGCCCACGTCATGCATCCGTTCTGGAAAGCGTCCGCCAAAGGCGCTGAGCCCCGTGCCCGAGGGCATGGCGGCGGTGACGGCATGGACCGCAGGGTCTTGCTCTGCGGCGGCGATGAGCGTCTCAGCGAAGACATCCGTCGCGCTCCGTCCGCCGCTGCCATCGCGCCGCCCCGTGGCGGCGTCGAATTTCGAAACGCCGTGCCACTTGTCCTCGGAGGCCTCCGCAGGGGGGAAGCCGTGCCCCTTCCGTGTCCGCACGTGGAGGAGAACCGGCCCCTCCGCACCTTTCGCCGCGCGCAGGGCCGCGAGCAGCGCGGGCATTTCATGCCCATCCACAGGCCCGCGATAGGCAAAACCCAGCGCCTCGAAGAACGGCGCTGGCGAACGCTCCTGCAGGAGCTCGGCCAGCGCGCCGGTGGGCGTGTCGATGCTGCGTCCGTTGTCGTTGAGGATCACGAGAAGCCTATGCCCCGCAGTGCCCGCATGGTTCAGCGCCTCCATGGCCATGCCGGCGCTGAGCGATCCGTCCCCGATGACGGCCACCGCCTCCTGCCCCGCCAGCACGAACCCCAGGGCGGCACTCACTGACGTGCCCGCATGGGCCGCGCCGAAGGGGTCGTAGGGGCTCTCGTCCCGCCGGGTGAAGCCGCTGAGCCCGCCCCGCTGGCGCAGCGTGCGGATGCGGTCCCGCCGCCCGGTGAGGATCTTGTGCGGATAGGCCTGGTGCGAGACGTCCCAGACGAGCTTCACGCCGGGCGTCTCGAAGACCGCGTGGAGCGCGACCGTGAGCTCCACGACGCCGAGCCCCGCGCCCAGATGCCCGCCCGTCTGGCTCACCGCGTCGATGAGCTCGGCGCGCAGGTCGCCCGCCAGCAACGCCAGCGCGTCATCCGAGAGCGCACGCAGATCTTCAGGGGCGGCGATCTTGTCGAGAAGGGGCGTTTCCGGGGGCATCAGGTCGAGCGCGCGACGACGAAGCGCGCCGCGCCCTTCAGGGAAGCCGCCTCCGCGCCGTAGGGCGCCAGCGCATCGCAGGCCGCGTCCACCAGCTCAGCCGCGCGCGCTTTGGCGGCGTCGAGGCCCAGCAATGAGACGAACGTGGCCTTGCCGCGGCCCGCATCCTTGCCCACCGCCTTGCCCATGGCGACGGCATCGCCCTCCAAGTCGAGGATGTCGTCGGCGATCTGGAAGGCGAGGCCGAGGCGCTTTGCGTAGAGCTCCAGCGCGCTTGGGTCCGCGCCCGCGAGCCGCGGCCCCGCCATGGCAGCCCAGCCGATGAGCGCGCCGGTCTTGAGGTCTTGGAGCTCGGTGATGTCCTCGAGCGAGAGCGGCGTCGCGGCGGCCTCCGCGGCCATGTCCCGGGCCTGGCCGAGCACCATGCCCCGCGCCCCCGCGGCATGGGCCAGGGGCCCGACAAGGACGCCGCAGCCGTTGTCTGCTAGTAGCTCAAACGCCAGCGTCAGGAGCCCGTCTCCCACGAGGACGCCCGTGGCCTCGTCCCAGACCTTGTGCACAGTGGGCCGCCCGCGGCGCAAGTCGTCGTCGTCCATGGCCGGAAGATCATCATGAACGAGCGAATAGGCGTGGACCGCCTCGATGGCCGCGGCCCCGTGGCGGGCGCGGTCGGCTGTGATGCCATGAAGGCGCGCCGATTCGAGCACGAGATACCCCCGGAGCGCCTTGCCGCCCTCGAGGGCGTAGCGCATCCCCTCGACCACCGGGAGCGTGCCCCACCCAGCCAGCGCCTCTGTCAGCGTCGCCTGCGAGAGCGCCGCCGCGGCGCGCAAATCGTCTTGGAACACTAAAGTCCCTCGACCGGCTTCAGCCCCTTGGGCTGCCCGTCACCGTCGAGCTGGATCGCCGCGACCTTTTCCTCGGCGGCCTTCAGCTTGGCCTCACAATGGGCCTTGAGGGCCGCGCCGCGCTCGTAGAGCGCGATGGATTGCTCGAGGGCCACGTCGCCGCGCTCGAGCTGGCCCACGACGGATTCGAGCTCCGCCATGGCGTCCTCGAAACTCATCTCGCTCACGTTCTCAGCCATCGCCTCTCTCCTTCAGCACACCCACATGGGCCGCGGCCGAGGCCGCCAGCGCCTCGAGGTCATAGCCGCCTTCGAGGCAGGACACCACCTTGCCGCCGCAGTGCTCGGCGGCCAGATCGCAGAGCCGCACGGTGACCCACGCGAAATCCTCCTCGGTGAGCAGCATCCCTGCCAGCGGGTCCCGTGCATGGGCGTCAAAGCCCGTGGAGACAAGGAGAAGCTCGGGCCGGTGCGCCGCCACGGCAGGCAGGACATGGGCCTCCATCACGTCGCGAAACGTGTCCGACCCTGCGCCATCGGCGAGCGGGATATTGAGCACGTTGTCATCGGCGCCCGTTTCCTCCGGGTACCCAGAGCCGGGATAAAGCGGCATCTGGTGGGTGGAGGCGAAGAAGATGCGCGGGTCCTCCTCCACGAGATCCTGCGTCCCGTTCCCGTGGTGGACGTCGAAATCCACGATCGCCACGCGGGAGAGCCCGTGATGATCGAGCGCGTGCTTGGCCGCGATCGCCACGTTGCCGAAAAAGCAGAAGCCCATGGCGATCTCGCGCTCCGCATGGTGACCGGGCGGACGCGTGGCGACAAACGCATTCGCCACCTCACCCGCCATCACCATGTCCACCGCCTTCACCGCGCCCCCCGCCCCGCGGAGCGCCGCCGCGAGTGTGCCCGTCGACATGTGCGTATCGGCATCGAGCGAGACCCAGCCCTCCGTCGGCGCGGCCCGCCGGATAGCGGCCAAGTGGGAGGCCGGATGCACCCGCAAGAGATCATCCTCTGCCGCGTAGGGCGCCGAAACCCGCGTGAGGTCCATCCCCTCGAGCGCGCCGAGCACGGCGTCGAGCCGCGCCACCTGCTCGGGATGGCCGGGCGGCGTCACATGCCCCAGGCATTCTTCATGGGTAATCAAAGCCGTCGCCACATCGCTCTCCCTTGCCTGCACGGGGGACGATCCCCGGCCAAACCGACCAAATCAACCTTGCGCGCAAAAGCCCAGCCCAGGATGCCCCCTTGGCGACGCGGGCCTGACCTTCATCCATCCTGGGGTGCCTCCGCCGGAGACAAGCCAGCCCTCTCCACAGGGCAGGATCTCACGACAGAGAGCTCCGCGCGCCATGAGCGCCCCCGAGCGCAGCGAGGCCACCGAAGGCGCAAGCGTCAGCGCTGCGGGGGTGAGCGGTCAAATGCCATCGGTCCGAGTGAGGCCGCGAACGGTGGGCCCGCTCTCGAAAAACGCGCCTTAGTCCGGCTGGAGCATGTACCCCGCCCCGCGCACTGTCTGCAGGTAGCGGGGTTGCTTGGGGTCAGCCTCCACCTTCCGGCGCAGCCGCGTGATCTGGACGTCCACCGCCCGCTCCTGGCTGTTGCCGGTGGCCGACTGGCTGGCGCGGCCGAGCTCCTCCACGAGTTCCCCGCGCGAAATGGCCTCGCCCGGCCGCGCCGAGAATATCCGCATGAGCTGCACTTCGGTGGAGGTGAGCCGAATCCGCGCATCGCCCTGCCACATCTCGGACTTCTCCACGTCGTAACGCAGCGTCCCGAGATGGAGGACCTTCGGCACCGTGGGGCCACCCTCCTCCTTTGGCATCCGGCGCAGGATCGCGTTGATCCGCAGCAGGAGCTCCTGGGGCTCGAAGGGCTTCGTGAGGTAGTCATCCGCCCCGGCCTCGAGGCCCTTGATCTTGTCCCCGCTCTCGGATTTCGCGGTGAGCAGCAAGATGGGCGTCTCGCGCTCCTCGCGCAACGCGGCGCAGAGCGTCATGCCGTCTTCCCCCGGCATCATCACGTCGAGCACGATGAGATCGAAATCGAGCCCCGAGAGGACGCGCCGGGCGTGCGCGGCATCCCGCGCCGCGCTCACGAGGAAGCCGTGCCGCATGAGGTACTTCTGCAGGAGCTTCCGGATGCGCTCGTCGTCATCAACGATCAGGAGATGCGGATCGAGCTCCATCAGTCGCCCGCCTCGTCCGAGAGCCGGCGGAAATGGTGCAGCAGATCGGCATCCATCATCTCCTCCAGCACCGCCTGGAAGCCCGCGACAGCCTCCGGCCCCGCGCTGGCGAAAGCCTGCCGGACCCGCGCCGACTGCACCTCGTTGAGCGCCCGCTGGAGCGCCGCGCCCGCGGGCGTCAGCCAGAGATGCCGCTCGCGCTTGTCCTTCTCGCCCACCCGGCTTTCCACGAGACCCTCGTCAATGAGCGCCCGGAGCACGCGGTTGAGCGATTGCTTGGTCACGCCGAGGATGGCGAGCAGATTGTTAACGGTGGTCCCGGGGCTGCGGTCGATGAAATGCAGCGCGCGGTGATGGGCCCGGCCGTAGCCGCGCTCATGCAGGATGCGATCGGGGTCTTTGGTGAAACCGCGATACGCAAAGAACATCGCCTCGATCCCCCGGCGCAGTTCGCGAGGATGGGTGTCTTCGGTCATGTCGGGTGTCAGGCCCGCTTGGTCGTCCACGGGTTTGCCTTTCGCCTCATTTCGCAGCAATAATACGTCAGCCTTGTTGACATTCCAAGGCGCGATTGATAGCTCCGACCCGTAATTTTACGCAAGAATATGTCCGAAACGGGACTATATGCGAAAGAAATGCAAAAATTGGAGGCTTCGATGGCGGGCGCCTACGACGATCGCGACGGCAAGATCTGGATGAACGGCAAGATGGTGGAGTGGCGCGACGCCAATGTCCACGTCCTCACCCATGCCATGCACTACGCTTCCTCGGTTTTCGAGGGCGAGCGGGCCTATGGCGGCAAGATCTTCGAGAGCCGCCGCCATTCCGAGCGGCTGCATTTCTCCGCCGGCGAGCTCGATTTCCAGATCCCCTACACCGTGGACGAGATCGAGGCCGCCAAGGCACAGGTGCTCGAGGTCAACGGCCTCTCGGATGCCTATGTGCGCGCCATCGCCTGGCGCGGCGCGGGCGAGGACATGGGCGTCGCTTCAGCGCGCAATCCCGTCTACCTCGCCATCGCGGCCTGGGAATGGGGCAGCTACTACGGCGACGCCAAGATGAAGGGAGCCAAGCTCGACATCGCCAAGTGGAAGCGCCCGAGCCCCGAGACGATCCCGGTCCACGCCAAGGCCGCGGGCCTCTACATGATCTGCACGACCTCCAAACACGCCGCCGAGGCGAAGGGCTGCTCGGACGCGCTCTTCATGGATTACCGCGGCTACGTGGCCGAGTGCACAGGCGCCAACATCTTCTTCGTGAAGGACGGCGAGGTCCACACACCCGACCCCGACTGCTTCCTCAACGGCATCACCCGCCAGCGCGTCATCGGGATGCTCCACGACAAGCAGGTCAAGGTCCACGAGCGCTACATCATGCCCGAGGAGCTCGAAAGCTTCGAACAATGCTGGGTCACTGGCACCGCCGCCGAGGTCACGCCCGTGGCCCAGATCGGCGACTACAACTTCGAAGTGGGTGCCCTGACCCGCGACGTCGCCGAAAGCTACGAGGCGCTGGTGCGCGCCTAGGGGATTCCCCTCCGCCACATGGTGTGTCAAGCTTCCATCCATGCTGATGCATGTTGCCATCTGTTTGGATGCATGCTGGCGTCCGGATAGGGAGCAAGCCTTGGCCACTCGATTTTACGCAAAGCCGATCTGGGACCCCGAGGCAGAAGTCTGGATTTCCGACAGCAACATCATCGGCCTCCACCTCGAGGCCAAGACTCTCGCTGAGTTCGAAGAACTCGTGGACGAGTTTGCCGCCGAGCTCATCCTCTCCAATCACTTCCGCGGTAAGCTGCCGTCTGATGAGAACCTCGGGTCCTGGCTACCGACCGTTGTCATCAACCAGCCAGGGACCCTCGCCGATTTGGCCGATGGCTGACTTCTATCGGGAAGTCACCAAACTGCTGAGACAGCACCACTTCAAGCAAATCCCCGGTGGCAAGGGCTCTCACGAGAAGTGGTTCAACGACATCTCCGAAGAGACCGTGATCGTTCCGCGAAATCTGAAAAATCGCTACACGGCAAACGGCATTCTGAAGTCTGCGGGCATCAAGAAGAAGCTCTGATCACTGCAGCCCCTTAGCGCGGACCTTCCTCCGCGCTGTTTCGTCTCGCCCGAGCTGCCGCTCGCGCCACACGATGATCGCGCCCGCTGCGATCACGATCACCGAGCCGACGAGCATCTGCGCGGTGGGGATTTCCGCGAACCAAAGCCAGCCCACGAGGATCGACCAGACCATCGACGTGTAAGTGAAGGGCGCCAGCGCGCCCGCGTCGGCGAAGCGGTAGCTGGCGGTCAGGAAGATCTGGCCCACTCCGCCGATGAGCCCCGCCGCCACGAGGTAGGCCGCTTGTGCGCCCGTGGGCCAGACCCAGCCGAAGGGCAGAGTAAAGAGCCCGAGGATCGCGGCGGTAAGAGAGAAGTAGAAGACGATGGCCGAGGTGCTCTCCCGGCCGGCCATGCCCTTCACGAAGACCTGTGCGAGGGCCGCCAGCGCCGCGGACCCCAGCGTGAGGAGCGCGCCCAGCGTCACGGCGTCGCCGAGGCCGCCGCCGAGCCGCGGCCAGATGATGATCATCACTCCCACGAGGCCGAGGAGCACCGCGCCCAGCCGGAAGAACCGGAACCGCTCACCGAGCATCAGGGCGGCTAGCACCACGAGGATGATCGGCGTGGCAAAGCGGATCGCCGTCACCTCCGGCAGCGGCAGGTAGAGGAGCCCGGCAAAGCCCAGCCCCATGGCGGTCGTCCCCACGATCCCGCGCAGCGCGTGGCTCTGCCAGCGGACGGTGCGGAGACCGTCGCCGAGATGCCCGCTCTGCCACAGCCAGGCGAAGATCACAGGCATCGCGAAAACCGAGCGGAAGAAGACAGCCTGCCCGGCGGGGACCTCCGCGGCCTTGATGAAGCCCGACATGACCGTGAAGACGAGCATCGCGGCAGAGATGAGCGCGGCACCCCGGGCCGGACCTGTCAGGCCGACCCTCACCCGGCGCACCCCGCTGGGACGTTGGAGCGGGACGCCCCGCCCGGCCTCACAAGAACGCCCGCTCGATGAACCAGTAGAACCCGATTACTCCGATGATGAGCGAGCCTACGATGGCATTGGCCCGGTACATCTCGGGCAGGTCGCGCACCATGGCCTCCTCCGGGTCGTCGAGGCGCCCGATCCGGGCTGCCCAGAGCCCCAGCATGATCACGAGAAACGCGCCGAGGATCACCGCCAGCTGCCCGATCTCCACGCCCACGTTGAACGCGACGAGCGAGACCACGAATTGACCCTGTGACAGCCCGAAATCGCTCAGGACGCTGGCAAAGCCCAGCCCGTGCAGGAGCCCGAAGACAAAGACCACCGCCGGCCTGAGCCAGCCCATGCGCGGCTGCAGGATGTTCTCCACCGCCACCCAGGTGATCGAGAGTGCGATGAAGGCCTCCACGAGCCACATCCAGTCATCGGGGATCGCAATGACACCCAGCGTCGCCAGCGCCAGCGTCACCGTGTGCGCCACGGTGAAAGCCGTCACCTGCCAGAGGATCGGCCCCCATTTCAGCGCGAAGAAGAAGAGCCCGAGCACGAAGAGAATGTGATCGATGCCAAGCGGGATGATGTGCTCGAAGCCCGCCACGAGAAAGCGCCAGAAGGCCTCGCCCGCCGTCTCCTCCACCACGCCTGCGGCTGGGAGCGGCGCGGACATGCCCCCGGCATCCAAGAGCTCTGCAAAGGTCTGTCCGCCGCGGGATTGCCGCACCACGAGGACCCCGTTCTCCGCGGGCCAGCCGAGGGAGACGGCGTCCGCCTCCATGGGCGCCGACAGCGAAAGCACGGTCTCGCGTGCCACCGCGTCGGAGGCCGGTGCCACGACGGTCACCCCGTCAAGGCTAAGCCCCCCCGCGCCCTCGAGCGCCAGTGACAGAACGCCTGGCCCGGCGGCCTCGATCTCCGCCGCGAGTGCCGCGTCGGGCAGCGCACGCAGCGCATCGTAGACGGACGCCTCAGGCGCGTCGTTGGTATCGGTGTAGGTGCCAAGATCGACGCCAGCGAGAAGCGCCTCGGCATTCACCGCGATCTCCATCTGCATGCGCTCCGACGACACGCTCACATTGGCGATGGCAGGCGCGGTCTCATGCGCACGGAGCCCCGCGCCCCACATCAAGGTGATGAGCGCGAGCATTGACATCGCGGCGAACCGTGCGGCACGTGGGGCAACCTTTGTAGGAGTGATCATGCGTCTTCTCTCTTCCGCCCTGGCCGCGGGCCTTGCTGCCGCCATCCTTGCAACGGCGGCCTCGGCCCACGAATTCTGGCTCTCGCCCCGCGCCTATGAGGTGGGCGTGGGCCGCGCCCTCGAAGCGGATATCAGGACGGGAGAAAGCTTCAAGGGAAATGCCTCCCCCTACTTCACGCGCAATGTCGAACGCTTCGAGGTGCTCATGGGAGGCCGCCGCATCGACCCCGAGGCGACGCTGGGCGACCGACCGGTGCTCGATCGTAGCGTGCCCGGCGAGGGGCTCGCTGTCGTCATCTACGAGACCCGCGACAGCCGCCTGACCTACCAGGACTGGCAGAAATTCGTGAACTTCGTGGAGCATAAGGCGTTTGACGGCGCGCTCGCACGGCACGATGCGCGCGGCCTTCCACGGGAGGGCTTCGTGGAGACCTATCGCCGCTACGCGAAGTCGCTTATCGCCGTGGGCGGGGGCGCGGGGAGCGACCGGCCCGTGGGCCTCGACACAGAGATCGTGGCGCTCGCCAATCCCTACACCGACGCGGTGGACGCCATGCCGGTGCAGGTTTTGCTCTACGGCCAGCCGCGCGCCAACGCCCAGGTGGAGACGTATATCCGCGCGCCGTCAGGCGAGGTCAGTGTCGATATCCGCCGCACCGATGCCAACGGTCGCGCCGCGATCCCGATCCGCCCGGGCCACGAATACATGGTCGACGCCGTGGTGCTCGAGGAGCGGTCGGGAGACGTCGCCTGGCATTCCATGTGGGCCAACCTGACATTTTCAGTCCCCGCGCGCTGATGAGGGTCCTTGAGCCTCAGGCGGCGCGGCTGAGCATCGCAGCCTCATAAGAACGCAGCACCGGTCGCGCGGCCACCGTGGCCTCCGGCCCGAGCCGCGCCAGCACCGGCGCGAGATCGGCGCGCGCAGCCTCGGTCAGCTGCGAAAGCCCGAAGGCGGATGGTAGGAAGCTCTCTGCCGCGAGGCCCGCGCAATCGAGCACCGCGTGACGCGGCAAAAGCAAGTGGTGATAGCGCATGCGCTGCCCCGGCGCGAGACGGATGCCGGGGTGCCCGACGAGCTGCCGCGCTGCCACGAGCACGTCGGCCCGGCCGAAGAAGAGCTCCGCCTCGGGCCCGCTCACCATCACGCGGTGCTGCTGGGAAAGACGCACGGGCGCGCTATTGCCCAGCGCCCCCGTCGCGATCTCCACCGGCGCGAAGGGGCCGATCCCGAAAACCGCGCGCGCGCCGGTCCAGCAAATGGGCTGCGGGCCGTCATCGAGCGTCTCCACGAGATCCCCAGCGCGGAGCGTCTCCACAGGGCGATAGCCGCCGGGCGTCCGGATCGGGCTGCCCGCGCCAAAGCAGATGGGCGTCACGTAGTCTTCGGACGCAAAGCTCGGCCCTTCCGTGCCGCGCGAAAGCTGCAGTGGGACATTGGGCGGTGGAAAGCCACCGAACCCGCCCACGACGGCGATCCCCTCGATGGAGCCGAAGGAGTTGTTGTAGGGGCTGTTTGCCTCCCGGATGTTGAAGGCGATCAGGGTCCAGGTTTCGCCTTGGTACTCCGCCTCGAAGGCGAACTCCGCTTCCACGCGCGACCCGTCAGGGAAGGTAACGTTGCCGAGGTCCTGCGCGCCGTCGAGGCGCTGGGAGCTGTCATTGTCGGAGAAGTTCGGATCGTTATCGGTGACCTCGATGGGGATCCAGTTCGGCGTGTTGATGGTCAGGGTCTGGCCGTCCATGTGCCGCCCATCGCCCTGGGTCTGGCCGTCGAGCCCATTGGGCAGCGACACCGTGAGATCCCCTTCGTCGAGGACATATATCGTATAATCCGGCATGCTCGGCCCCTGTTATGAAGACCGATGTAGAGGCCGATTGGGACGAATGTTAGGCATCTGACGTCGGGGAAGCTAGGCGCGAGACGGCCCAGCGCGCGGCGTCAGCAACGACGGGCGCGGGATCATCCACCAGCGCCTCGCCCGCGACCCGCAGGCGCGGCGACCCACTGTTACCGATGGCATAGAGCACGTTACGCACGAACCGGTCCCGCCCGATCCGTTTGATGGGCGAGCCTGAAAATCGCGCCCGGAAGCCCGCATCATCGAGCGCGGCGAGTTCCGCGAGATCGGGAAAGAGCATCCCTTCCCGCGCGGCATAGCGCATCTCGCGGGCCTCGGCAGCAAACTTGTTCCACGGGCACACCGCCAGGCAATCGTCGCAGCCATAGATGCGGTTTCCCATCTTGGCGCGGAGCTCCTCGGGCACGGGGCCCTTATGCTCGATCGTGAGATAGGAGATGCAGCGCCGCGCATCGAGCGCGTAGGGTGCTGGGAAGGCGTCCGTCGGGCAGGCCTCGAGGCAGCGGGTACAGCGCCCGCAATGGTCGATTTCGGCTGCATCAGGGTCGAATTCCACCGTCGTGAAGATCGACCCCAAAAAAAACCAGCTGCCAAGCTCGCGGCCCACGAGGTTGGTATGCTTGCCCTGCCAGCCGAGCCCCGCGGCCTCCGCCAGCGGCTTCTCGGCCACGGGCGCGGTATCCACGAAGACCTTCACCTCCGCGCCCGAGGCCGCCACCAGCCAGCGCGCCAGCCGCTTGAGCCGCTTCTTGACCGTGTCGTGGTAGTCTTTTCCGCGTGCATAGACACTGATATTGCCTGTCTCCGGCCGCGCCAGCCCCGCGAGCGCGTCTTCGTCGGGCGTGTAGGTCTCCGCCAGCATGATCACGGAGCGGCATTCCGGCCAGAGCGCCCGCGGATCCCCGCGCCAGGCCGCGCGATCCTCCATCCAGCCCATGGTTCCGTGATGCCCGGCGTCGAGCCAGGCGCCGAGCCGCGCGGGCACATGGGGGATGGCGCCGGGCTGCGTCACCCGGCAGGCGCTAAAGCCTGCCTCCCGCGCCTCGGCGTCGAGCCTCTTGCGCAGCGTTGCGGTGTCAGAAATCAAGGTCCGCATAGTGCCGTGGTGGCGGGAAACCCGGCACCACATCCGCGAGGATGGAGCGGAAGGCCGGGCGCGATTTGATCTTGGCGTACCAATCCTTCACCCCTTCCGACCGGTTCCAATCGACATCACTGATATAGTCCAGAGCGCTCAGATGGGCAGCCGCCGCGAAATCCGCGAGCGTCATCACGTCGCCCGCCAGCCAGCGCCGCTGGTCGAGGAGCCAGGCCATGTAATCGAGATGGTACTTGATCGCCTTCGAGCCGGCCTTGACGTTGGTACTGTCAGGGTAGCCCTGCCCGGTGATCTTCTTGTTCACCCGCTCGTAGAGCAGGTTCGACGTCACCTCACGGTGAAACTTGTCATCGAACCAGGCTACAAGCCGCCTCACCTCGAAGCGCGCATCCTTCGATTGCGGCAGGAGCGGCGGCGCAGGATAGGCCTCCTCGATGTACTCGCAGATCGCCGTGCTCTCGCTCATGACCCGCCCCTCGTGGCGCAGCACCGGCACCTTGCCCGCCGGATTGCGCCGCATGAAATCGGCACTCTGCTCCCAGTAGCGCTCTTCCACGAGGGTGACCTCGATCTTCTTCTCGGCCAGAGAGAGCCGCACCTTGCGGCAAAACGGAGAGAGGGGCGCGTGATAAAGCGTGGTCATCGAAATCTGCTCTCGGGAAGACATCGCCCGTCCATGCCCCAGCCGCTCATCCGCATCAAGCCCGCCCTTCAGCTCTCGAAACAGGCCGCGCGCCCATCGGCGGCGATCGTGTCTGCCCCGGCGAGGATTTGCCGAGCCCGCCGATCCACGAAGTCGGAAGGCCGCACCGGCGAGCGCCCTTTGGGGTCGGGCAGGATCGCCGCGAGCCGCGCCGCCTGCGCCCGGCTGAGCTCCCGCGGGCCCACGCCGAAATAGTGGCGCGCCGCCGCGTCCACGCCAAAGACCCCTTCATCGAATTCCGCGATATTGAGATAGACCTCTAGGATCCGCGCCTTGGTCCAGGTGAGCTCCACCAGCGGTGTGATCAACGCCTCCAGCGCCTTCCGGGCATAGGAGCGCCCGTGCCAAAGAAAGACGTTCTTCACCACCTGCTGCGAGATCGTAGAGCCCCCACGCAGTGCGCCTTCATCAAGCGCCTGCCGGATCGCGGTGGTGTCGAGCCCCCAGTGCAGACAGAAATTGGCGTCTTCCGCGGCCACGGCGGACTGCCCCATAATGGGCGCCACCTCGGCCAGCGGGACCCAAGTGTAATCCACCCCGCCGAGCCGCCGCGCCTCCGCCATCATGTAGGGTGTCGTGGGCGGGTTGATCACGCGCCCGGAGGCGATCACGATCAGGATCACCGCGAGGAGGATCAGCCCGTAACGGACGATCCTGCGCCGGAGTTGGCGCAAAAACGGCTCCCGCGCCCGTACCTTCGCCTGTTTGCCCTTGCGCGCTGCCATGGCTTCCCATGGCACGGCCCCGCCGCTCACTCAATCGCCAGTTGCCACTGGTCGCCCGATCGCACCGGCACCATCGCAGAGAGCCCACAGCGCCACGCCCCGCGAAGCGCGCATGTCACATCAAAGAGGTGCGGCCCGGAAGGTCGCTCCGGGCCATCGCCCTCGCAGGCCGCAAGCGATCACAGCAAGAGCGCGTCGCAGTTGAATGCGGGCTCCCACGCGAGAAAGCCCGCCTCCCCCGGGAAGTGGAACGTCACCGGCGCATCATCGTCCTGATAGGTCCGCTCCGGGGTCCGCGTCACGGATTGACCGCCGAGGAAGAGCCGCCAATCGAGATGGACGTATTCGTTGCCCCGGCTTTCGTAGACGAGACTCCCGTCCTCCCGCGTGGCGCGCGCGAAGGTCTCGGTGCGCAGGAGCGGCACGTCGTCGATGATGACTGTCTCCCCGGTGAGGCTGTCGGTCCCGCGGTAGCGGATGATTTCGCCCGCGTCCGAGCCCGTGGTGAAATCGAAATCGTCGCGACCGGTGCGGGTGAGTTCGGTGAAGCTGGCCGGGTCGCGGGCCCCGTCGCGCAGGCGGTCGAGAATGCCCGCGCGCAGGTCACGGCTTTCGATCCACTGGGTCTCGGCGTCAATCGTGCTGACGAAGAACGGCCCCTCGTCATCGAGGTCTACGCGGTGCTGGTATCCCTCGGGATCGCCCGCGCAGGTGTAGTAGTGCGAGACGGTGCAGAGCTTGTATTGCACCGTGACGAAGGCCGCGCAGCCTTCGGGGAGAGGGAAGCGCTCTGCCGCCTCCTCTGCTGCGACGGCCGGGGCAGAGGCCAGTGCGAGACCAGACGCGGCGAGGATAAGCGCCAGCACCGGCGCACAAGGCATCGTCATGTGGTTGGTCTCTCCCCAGTTTCTTCGCAGTCTCTTTCGCCCTTGGCCCGGCGCCCCATGGACCCGCGGCAGGCCCGCAAATAGACTTCAACCCGCCTCATCACGTGCCCGCGCGTCTGCACCCTATCTGTACGAGATGTGTGCGCTCTGTGCCTGTGCTTTTTGCTTCCCGTGGCGGCATGTCGCCAGTAGGTAACGAGGCGACCGCCGGAGCCCTTCATGCCACTCTTCCACCTCGTTCTCGTCTCCCTGATCCAGGGCGTGACGGAGTTCTTGCCGATCTCCTCCTCGGGCCATCTCGTGCTGCTGCCGCTCCTCACCGGGCTCGAGGATCAGGGTCTGCTGATCGACGTGGCCGCCCATATGGGCACGCTCTTCGCTGTCGTGATCTTCTTCTGGTCGGAGGTGCGCGCGGCAGCGCTCGGCGCGCTTCGGCTCGTGCGTGGGAAGATCGACAGCCAGGGCGCCTGGCTCGCGCTCTGCCTGCTCATTGCCACCGTTCCCGTCGTCATCGCGGGCCTCGTTTTCAAGGTCACGGGGATCGCCGCCGCGCTCCGCTCCGTGGAGGTGATCGCCTGGGCCACGCTTGCCTTCGGCATCGCGCTCTACATCGCCGATCGCGGCGCGACACAGGTAAAAACCCAGCGAAATCTCAGCCTCAGAGATGCAGGCGCGCTGGGCCTCTGGCAGGCTCTGTCGCTCATTCCGGGCACGTCGCGGTCCGGGATCACGATCACCGGCGCGCTGGCGCTGGGCTACACCCGCGAAGACGGGACGCGCATCGCCATGCTCATGTCGATCCCCACGATCCTGGGCTCGGGCGTCCTCGCGGCCACCGACGGCTTCGCCGGCCGCGTGCCCTGGGGCGAGGTTGCGATCGTTATCGTACTCAGTTTCCTCGCAGCTCTCCTCGCCCTGTCCCTCATGATGCGCCTCCTGCGCTCGGTGAGCTTTTTGCCCTACGTGATCTACCGGATGATCCTCGGCACCGTGCTCCTCGCCCTCGTCTACGGCGGCGTGATCACCTGAGGTAGGTGGGCAGGATCTCCGCCATGGGTGAGGGGGTGATGCCCAGATCGTCAAAACCCGGGTAAGCCCCTGACACGACGTTATCATTGGCGAGGTTCTTCACCTGGTCGCGGGTGATCTGCGGCGCGATGCGCCCGCCGGACAGCGCGCTCAACGTCTCGAAGCCGAGCCCCATCATCTTCCCCAGAGGGACCGGAAGCGGCAGGACGAGGCGGGTGCGTCCCAGCACCTCGAGCATCCGTGTCATGAGCTGCTGGAACGTCTCCACATCGGGCCCGCCCACTTCGTAGGTGCCGCCCTTGCCGCCGAGCCCTGCCACCACGGCGCGTGCCACGTCGCCCACGAAGACGGGCTGGAAGCGCGTCCCCGCGCCCACGACGGGCACGAAGGGCGAGATTTTCGACATGTCCGCGAAGCGATTGAAGAAGCTGTCGCCCGGCCCAAAGACAATGGACGGCCGCAGGATCATGGCGCCGGGCATGTGCGCGAGCACGCCTGCCTCGCCCGCGGCCTTCGTGCGCGCATAGGCGGAGGCCGAGGCCGCATCCGCCCCGATGGCCGAGACCTGCACCATGTGCTGCACGCCGCCCGCGGCAGCGCAGCACGCCACACGCGCAGCGCCCTCCGCCTGCAGCGCCTCAAAAGAGGCGCCACCACCCTCGGCGAGAATACCCACGCAGTTCACCACAGCCGCCGCGCCCGCGAGCGCCGCCGTGACGTCGGCGTCCTTCCGGATATCGCAGGCCACGGCCTCGGCCTCCATGTCGGCGGCTTTGTCGGGATGTCTCACCGCTACCCGCACGGCCCAGCCGGCCTCCACCGCGGCATGCGCGATCGCGCGCCCCACGAAGCCCGAGCCACCGATGATTGTCACGAGTTTGGCCATGATCGTCTCCTTTGCGCGGCAGGACGTAGCCCCAATGCGCTCGCGCGCCACAGGAGCCCGCGAAACCCACGTTGACAGCTCCCCGGCTTCTCCGTAGATGCCAGTCGACCAACCCGTGCCCAGATGGCGGAATTGGTAGACGCGCCAGCTTCAGGTGCTGGTGTCCGTATGGACGTGGAGGTTCGAGTCCTCTTCTGGGCACCATCCCCCTCACAGTCTCACTAACTGGCGCGCAGCCGCCTGGCATCTTTGTGCCTCGTACCTCCCCCGGAGGGCCGCCGGAGGCAGACGCTCAAGACGCCGCGAGAGCGATGACGCCAGTCGCGCAAAGTGCCCAAGTAATGATCGGTCTAGTGTGTACCTTCGGCTTCGGGCGTGAGCCGGTTAAGTTACCCGCTGCGTGTGCTGAAAATTGTCCAACTCAGTATCTGCCGCGCCCGGCCCCGAAGCATGCCGCACAATATGAGGAAGAAAAAAGAAAACTCGGGAGTCCGCGTGTTATAGCGGTACTCGAGCTTCTCGAGGCAGCCACTACTTCCCCAGTAGTGAGTTACGCCATACCATTGCTCTCGGTGCATCTTGGCCTTGTAAGAGAAGGCCGCTGGTCAACCTCATTCTTAGATGCTGTCGCCGTCCGAGGGGCGGTCAGTTTGGGCCATCACATGCATAAAACTTTCCAGTAGCTCTCGACTCACACTTTTGATTTGCCGGTGCTCTTCCAGAGCGAGAGCTCCACGCATCTCATCGCCCTTGCTGCAATACCCACGCGCCCTCGCGAAATGATGGTGTTCCTCGAAAAGCTCAATGAGGTTCCGAGCCTCAAATTCGCTGAGCAAACGCGTTTTATACTGTCTAGTCTCACGAGACTGCAATGCGAGCAGCGCGCGCAGTACATCGCGGCGCTTTTGCTTCTGCTGGAACGTCGAACAAACTATCTGCGCTACAGAAAGGACGTCCGCACTCGGCGACTGATAAACGCGCTGACCATGTGGAAGCAATTCTTTAGCTATATCACGCCGACCGAGATGGGACCAAAACGCATCCCATAAGCCGTCTCGTCTACAGGCCGCGTCATAATCCAAGAACTCAACTCGTTGTCCAAGCGCGTCTTCAAGTGGGCCAAACATGCTTTGGAAATCCAATAGCCTTGGACCAAAGTCCGCGGCGAACTCCCCCGCTGTCATCGCTCCTTCTGCTTCCCCTTGAACGAGACGTTCTCCATAGAGAGATTCAATCCACCTGTCAGGTCGTCTCAGGATGGCGATCACGCGCACGCTTCTAAAACAACGAAGCCTGTTTGCTAATTTACGCAGGATCTTGATGCGATTGTGATGGAAAGGTGCAAGCAGGTTTTCGCTTGTTATCAGGACTTTCTGCGCGTTCGAAATGGCACACTCGGCCATAAGTGCATTCCACGTATTTTCCTCTGCGGGCACCCGCACACGCAAAGGACGCAACAAGCCGCTGTGGCCATTGAAACCATCAGCCCTTACAGTTCGCGCGTTAGGCTTGGGAAGTCCGGCCCGTGGGATGATAAATCCAATCTCCTCAAGCCTGTCCCGATGTGCGAGAAGAGACCTCTGCAGGAAAGTCGTTCCGGTTTTGTGTAGTCCGATGTGTAGCACCACATCTTTATCGAGCTGTGGACCAGCTGCCAGCGGTGATTTCAGATAAGGGACTGTCTGCGGACCGGGAGTCAGACGTTCGCTCAAGTCAGCAGCGCGATGATAATCGCCGTCGATCAAGGCTTCGCGGATTGCATCCAAGTCCCCCCTTGACTCCAGAAATGGCTTAAGTCGTTTGAAGTTGGCACTCTTGCGAAGCAAATCATCCTTTTCCAAAATTTGAGTTAGCGACGCACGCGGAATAACCTCATCCAACAACCTCTGCACTTCTTCGTTGCCGTCTCGGCAAACTCGTTCAATACGACGCACAAGACCCTTATGACTGAGAAATCTTAAAATGGTAATGACAGCTTCGCGTCGCTCAAAAATTCGTTTCTCGGGCGCACTGGACGCAAAGCCCTCCATGATTTCTCTGCATTTTGCAAACTGCTTGAGCTTGTAAAGGTCGCTTTCAAGGTTCTGCGGTCTTGTCGTTATTGACTGGCCTCGCTTTCGGTAAACACGCGCCAAAATACCCGAAAACGCGATGGTTCTTGCTTGTGTAATCGATCTTAAAACAAAAGCTCTGTCTTCGTACTGACGCAGTTCTGGATCGAACCTGAGATGAGTGCGCGCCAAGAAACCTTCCGAATACAAACTGCACCAAGATGAATTTATAAATTGAGCTTCTGGAAGCTTGATCAGACCAGCTTCAACACTCTCGGCTCTAAAAAGAGAATTCTCACGAACATTCCTTCGCAAGGTGGCTTCACCAATTCCCCGCTTGAGATGCAAGGCGTGCGTCATATCTGCACAGGTGTTCTTTGCAAAGGCGAGCTGTTTCGCCAATCCGTCTGCGAGATAGTAATCATCTGCATCAAGGAAACCAACCCATCGGCCACGTGCATGCGCAATGCCGGTGTTTCGTGCCACAGGCAGGCCCTCGTTTTTTTGGTGTTCGATCAGTCTAACACGGTCATCCTTGAAAAACGGCGCGAAGAACTCGGTTGAGAACCCAAGAGGATTGTCGTTGATGAGCAAAACCTCCAATCTCTCTATCGGCTGCGACAAGATCGAGTTCAGCGCCATCGAGAGAAATGCGACCTCGTCATAAAATGGGATGATGATGGATAGATCAGGCTGGCAATCAGGCATGGATAATATTACTGCTCTTTACAACCAGCATGCCATCACGTTCGCATAATTTTTTGCAACGACAGATATCGGGTAACGAAAGATATCACGAGCGCTCATCTCCAGCCTACAGTTGTTTGGAAAATGCTATACACGCGCGCGCTGACGCAGTCCACCATCGTTCCTGCGGGAACTTTCCGGCCCACGTTCAACACTGCGCCGATCAAAGTCTCTGCGAGGTTTAGAGTTCATATGACGCCAATTGAATCTATATATTTATTACACGTTAAATGGTTCAATTCTTCTTTGCCTATTTGACAAGTGCTTCGAGCGAAATAATCGGCTATTCCTGTGTCTTGGAGTTTTCAGCAGTAAATTCTTTAATTCATCTTAGATGCCAAGTCGAGATCTGCGGCGAATAGGTCTCGGTTGGGTGCAATGGTCGATCTGATCTGTGAGCCCATATATCTAAACTGCTCATTTTTCGACGAGTGTCAAATAATAGTAATATGCTCCATTTCCATGCTGCTCTACATCTATACCGGTTCCGCTGAGACACTCATCAAGTTCGCAGATGTTTGCCCCCTTACCTCGCCAGCGAAAAGTTCTAGCGACTCACGGCTTAAGAGCACTTACGCCAGGCATCTTTGTGCCTCGTACCTCCCCCGGAGGGCCGCCGGAGGCAGACGCTCAAGACGCCGCGAGAGCGATGCCGCCAGCCGCGCGCAGAAGCTGGGTCAGTACGTCGCGCGACCACCCGAGAGATCGAAGACGGCCCCGGTGGCAAAGCTGTTCTCCGCGTCGCAGAGGAACGCCACCATGGCCGCCGCCTCCTCCACGCCCAGAAAGCGCTCCCGCGGGATCTTGGAGAGCATGTATTCGATATGCGCTTCGCTCATCTGGTCAAAGATCCGCGTCTTGGCCGCGGCGGGGGTCACGCAGTTCACCGCGATGTCGTGCTTGGCGCATTCCTTGCCCGCTGACTTCGTGAGCGCGATCACCCCTGCCTTCGACGCTGAGTAGGCGGAGGCCATCGGATTGCCTTCCTTGCCCGCGACCGAGGCGATGAGCACGACGCGGCCATAGCTGCGCTGCTTCATGCCCGGCAGCACGCATTGGAGCAGGTTGAAGGAGCCCGTGAGGTTCACCTCCATGATCTCGGCCCAGGCTTCGGGCGGATAATCCTCCACGGCCGCGTTGGGCCCGGCGATCCCGGCTGAATTCACCACCTGGGTCACCGGTCCGAGCGCGGCCTCCGTCGCCGCCAGCGCAGCGCGCAGCGTGGCAGGGTCGGTCACATCGGCCTCCGAGAAATGCGCATCCGGTAGGTCGACAGCGGCGAGTGCCGCGGCGTCATGATCCCAGAGCGCCACGCGGGAACCCCGTGCCTGCAGAGCCCGCGCGCATGCGAGGCCGATCCCCTGGGCTCCGCCGGTCACGACGGCGACGTCTTGCTCTCGTGTCATGACCGCACCCTAGAGCGGCCCAGCCTGAAAGAGCCAGACTTTCAATCCGCCATGGGCGATGGGCGGGCCTTCGGGTGCGAAGTCGAGGCCAGTGGCCTGCGCAAGCCTCGCCTCGCTTGTCAGGATCGCCACCCGCCATCCCGCGAAGTCCCGAAGGCGCTTACCCAGCGTGGCGTAGAGGCCATGGAGCGCCTTCACCTCCCCGATGCGGGTGCCATAGGGCGGGTTGCAAATGACGAGCCCGGGCGCATCCGTGGGCGGGCTGAGCGCGCCCACAGATTGCTCTGCGAAGGTACAGTCCAGCCCCGCGCGCTTTGCATTGGCCCGCGCGTTGCGCACCGCGCCCGCGTCCCGGTCATAGCCGAAGCAGCGGGCCTCTACCGCCTCGCCCACGCGCGGAAGCAACCGGTAGGTGGCGGCGTTGAACGACGGCAGCCGCTCGAAGGCAAAGCTTCGATCGCGCCCCGGCGCGCGGCCAGAGGCCAAATCCGCCGCCTCGAGCGGCAGCGTGCCCGAGCCGCAGAACGGGTCCACGACCGGCTCCCCCGGCACATGGCCCGCGCGGCGCAGGATGAGCGCGGCCATCGTTTCGCGCAGCGGCGCCTTTCCAACGGCGGCCTTGTGGCCGCGCTTGTGCAGGCTCTCGCCGGATGAATCGACACTAACATGGCATGAATCATGCTCGATCCGGATCTTCAGGGTGACCGGGGCCTTTGCGATGACCGGGATCTGCGCCACGCGCAGCGCGCGCTCGAGCTTGGCCGCCGCCGCCCCGGCATGGGCGATCTTCGACTTCCGGCAGGTAACGTCGAGCCGCACGGGCTCTCGCGCCGCGAGGTGCGTGTGCCAGGGAAAGCGCGCGCCCTCACCTTCGAGATCCGTCAGCGTCCGCGCCGGGAAGGTGCCCAGCCGGACAAGGATCCGCGTGGCCCCGCGAAGCCAGAGATTGGCGCGCCACACATTCTCCCAGCTGCCCCTAAGCGACACCCCGCCATGGACCCGGGACGCCGGTCCGAAGCCAAGAGCATTGGCCTCATCGAACAGCGCCTCTTCAAGACCCGGCACACAGACGAGGAAGATATCGAGAGGGTCTGCCATAGTGCCTCGCATACCCCGGCACCTCGCCCGGGGGAATGTCACAAAACAGATATGATCCCGGGATAAAGCACCCGCGAGTTTGGAGGAGAGACCGATGACCCCCCTCGATCCGCTGCGTTTCGTGCTGGGCTGTGTCTGGGGCCGCCGTGCGCGCCGTCGCGCCACCCCCCGCTGGCTAAAGACGTAGCCGCGCCACCTCGATCTTTGGGCACCTGTCCTGCACGACCGTGATGCCGCGCGCCCTCGCCCGGGCCGCCGCGTCCTCGTGAACGACGCCAAGCTGCAGCCAGATCACTTCGAGCCCCACGAGACCCAACGCCTGATCCACCACATCGGGCACCGCTTCTGAGCGGCGGAAGACGTCGACCATCTTTACTGGCCCGGCCTCCGCCAGGGTGGCCACGACCGGCACGCCGAAAAGGGATTGTCCCACCAACGCGGGATTCACGGGAACGACCCGCGCGCCGCGGCGGGCAAGGAACGTGCCCACGCCATGGGAGGCCCGTGCCGGATTGTCCGACGCCCCCACCAGCGCGATGCGCGTCACACCCGTCAGGATGCGGGCAATCTCGGCGTCGGGAGGGTTCGGCGTCATGGCCGGAGCCTACCGGCCCCGCGCCTTGACAGGAAGGGCGGTGGCGTAGATGCAGCGCCGACCCTAGATGAGGCGGACCATGACGATCACCCTCCACAAGCGCGACCTGCCCGACGGGCTCGACCTCGGGCCGATGGTGGCCATCGATTGCGAGACGATGGGGCTCAACCCGCATCGGGACAGGCTCTGCGTTGTGCAGCTGTCGTCGGGGGATGGCACCGCCCACCTCGTGCAGGTGGAAAAGGGCCAGACCGAAGCGCCCAACCTCGCCGCGCTCCTGCGCGATCCCACGGTACTGAAGCTCTTTCACTTCGGGCGCTTCGACATCGCCGCGATGTACAACGCCTTTGGCGCGCTGGCCGCGCCGGTCTACTGCACCAAGATCGCCAGCCGCCTCGTGCGGACCTACACGGACCGCCACGGCCTCAAGAACCTCACGTCCGAGCTCATCGACGTCGACATCTCGAAGCAGCAGCAGATGAGCGATTGGGGCGCGGCGGAGCTCACCGACGCGCAGCAGGCCTATGCGGCCTCCGATGTCCTCTACCTCCACCAACTCCGCGAGAAGCTCAACGAGCGGCTGGAGCGCGAGGGGCGGATGCAGGTGGCGGAGGCCTGCTTCGACTTCCTGCCCATGCGTGCGAAGCTCGATCTCATGGGCTGGCCCGACACCGATATCTTCGCCCATTCCTGAGGCCCCGATGACGCGAGAAGAATTCCTCGAAACCGCCCGCCGCGTGATCCGCATCGAAGGCGCGGCGCTGGGCGCGCTGGCCAACGGGATCGACGAAAGCTTCGGCGCGGCGGTGGACACACTTCTGGGCGCCAAGGGGCGCGCCATCGTCTGCGGCATGGGCAAATCGGGCCACATCGCGCGCAAGATCGCGGCGACCTTCGCCTCAACCGGCACGCCCGCGCAGTTCGTGCACCCGGCGGAGGCCTCCCACGGCGACCTCGGCATGATGGCGCAGGGCGATGTCGCGCTTGTGCTGTCCAATAGCGGGGAGACGCCGGAGCTCGTGGATGTCGTGGCCTATACCCGCCGCTTTTCGATCCCGCTCATCGGGGTGGCGTCGAACCCGGCCTCCTCGCTGCTCAGGCAGGCGGATGTGGCTCTAGTGCTGCCCAAAGTGGAGGAAGCCTGCGGGACGGGCCATGTACCGACCTCGACGACGACCATGACGCTCGCGCTGGGCGACGCGCTCGCCGTCGCGCTCATGGAGCACCGGCAATTCACGCCCGCCAACTTCCGCGAGTTCCACCCCGGCGGCAAACTCGGCGCACGTCTCGCCCGCGTGTGCGACCTCATGCATACAGGGGAGGCCCTGCCCTTGATCGCGGCGGATACGCCCATGGGCGAGGCGCTTCTCACGATCTCGCAGAAGGGCTTCGGCGTCGTGGGCGTAGCCGCTCAGGACGGCGCGCTGGAGGGCATCGTCACCGACGGTGACCTGCGCAGGCATCTCGACGGCCTCCTCGAGAAAACCGCCGGCGAAGTCATGACGCACGCGCCACGAAGCATCCGGGCCGATGCGCTCGCCGAAGAGGCACTCGCGCAGATGAACGAGCGCAAGATCACCTGCCTCTTCGTGACCGAAGCAGAGCGCCCGGTAGGCCTCATCCATATCCATGACTGCCTCAGGATCGGGCTCGGCTGATGGCGCGGCGGAACGATGGCTATACCCGTATGGTCAGTGCGCTCCGCGTCCTCCTGCCCCTCGGCGCGCTTGGGCTTCTGTCCACGCTGTTCTTCTTCTCCGGAGAGGTCGATCCCACGCAATCGATCCCCTATGCCGAGCTCGACGTGGAGCGCCTCGCCGAGGAGCAGCGGGTCAGTTCGCCCTATTTCGCGGGCGTCACGGAGGACGGCACGGCGATCACGCTCACCGGGACCTCCGTCATACCGGACCTGACCGGCCGAGACCGCTTCACGCTGGAGACGATGGACGCGCGGCTAGAGACGGCCGACGATGTCGTGCTGACGGCGCAAGCGCTGACGGCCGAAATCGACAACGAGATCGGCCGCGCCCGCCTCGAGGGCGACACCGTGCTCGAGACATCCGACGGGATGCGCGTGGAAACCGCGGGCCTCGACGTGGACCTCGGCACGGCGGATCTCGCCACCCACGGGCCGGTGGAGGCCGAGGCGCCCTTCGGGCGGGTGACGGCGGACCGGATGGAGATGACGCGCCCATCCGCCGACGCGCCGCACCGGATCGTTTTCCAAGGCGCGGTGCGGCTGCTATATCAGGCCGAGGATTGAGAGGTGGTGCCATGCGGTCATGGTTGACGATTGCTTTGTTTTGCGTGGCCTCGGGCGCTTTCGCGCAGGGCTTGCAGGTCGCCTTCGCGGGCTTTGACCAAGATGCGGACGAGGCCATCGAGATCGCCGCCGACAGCATGTCGATCGACCAGGAGGACGGCAGGGCCATCCTCACCGGCGCCGTGACCATCGGCCAGGGCGATCTCCGCCTCTCGGCGCCGCAGGTGACGGTCACCTACACGGAGGCAGGCGGAATCGACACTATTCTTGCCGAAGGCGGTGTCATCGTCGTCACGCCCGAGGAGGAGGTGGAAGCCACGACCGCGCTCTACACGCTGAGCGCGGACGAGATGCTGCTCACCGGCGACGTGCTCTTGAGCCAGGGGCGCAGCGCCGTCTCCGCCGAGCGTATGCGGGTGGACCTTTCCTCAGGCACAGCGCTTCTAGAGGGCCGGGTCCGCACCGTCCTGCAGCCCAATGATGCCGATGAATAAGCCCGAGCTCAGCATCGCCGAGGGCCAGTCAGGCCTCGTTGTCCGCAACCTGCGCAAGAGCTATCGCAAGAAGCTCGTCATTCGCGATGTGAGCCTTTCCCTCGCGCGCGGCGAGGTTGTGGCGCTTCTCGGGCCCAACGGCTCCGGCAAGACGACATGCTTTTACGCCATTGCAGGCCTCGTGGACGCGGAAGCAGGGCAGGTCTCCGTCGATGGGCGCGATGTCAGCGCGCTGCCCATGTACCGCCGGGCGGCCCAGGGGATCGGCTACCTGCCGCAGGAGATGTCGATCTTTCGCGGGCTCAACGTGGAAGACAACATCATGGCGATCCTCGAGATCGCGGAACCCAAGCGCAAGACGCGGGACCGCCGTCTGGAAGAGCTTCTCGCCGAATTCTCCATCGAGCATCTCCGCCGCGCGCCGGCCCTCGCGCTATCTGGCGGCGAGCGGCGCCGGGTGGAGATCGCCCGCTGCCTCGCGGCCAATCCCAAATACCTTCTCCTCGACGAGCCTTTCGCGGGCGTCGATCCCATCGCGGTGGGCGAGATCCGCGGCCTCGTGAACGCGCTCAAGAGCCGGGGCCTCGGCGTCCTCATCACCGACCACAACGTCCAGGAAACGCTCGGCATCGTGGACCGCGCCTACATCCTGCACGACGGCAAGGTGCTCATGTCCGGCACCACCAAGGAGATCGTGGAAGACGAAAATGTCCGCCGCGTCTATCTTGGCCAGAATTTCCGTTTCTGAGCCATTAACACTCTTTGGATTGACAGACCGCCCCCCTGATCCCCACATTGAAGGGATGCAAGGCACCCTAGGACGCCCCACCACCTCGCAGCCCACCCGGACTGCGCATGGCATTGGGCCCGGGACCGCGCTCACTCCCCTACGCTAGCTTCCCCGGCGGTATGCCCCGCCCTGTGGAGACGTGCGACGATGAAAGAGAGGCCCCATGCGCTACCAGATCACCGGCAAACAGATCGATATCGGTTCGGCACTTCAAACCCACGTGGAGAGCGAGCTCAGCGCGACGCTAGGCAAGTATGCGGGTCGACCGACGGACGCCACGGTGGTCTTTTCGAAGTCAGCTCATGAACATGCCTGCGAGGCGGTGGTCCATCTCTCCACCGGGCTTACGGTGCAGGCGCGCGGTCAAGCCGTTGATATTTATGCGTCTTTCGAAGCGGCGCTCGAGAAGATGGACAAGCAGCTCCGCCGCTACAAACGGCGCCTGAAGGACCATCACAAAGAGCGTGCGACCCCCGTTGAACTCTCTGGCGGAGCCTCGTATATCCTCGCCAGCTCAACCGACGAGGGAGAGGGAGCGGAGCCCGAAAGCCTACAGCCCATCATCGTCGCAGAGACAGAAACGCAAATACCGGCCCTCTCCGTAGGCGAGGCCGTCATGCAAATGGAACTCGCGGGCTCGCCCGTATTGGTATTCAAGAATGAGACCGCGGGGCGGACAAACGTCGTCTACCGCCGCGACGATGGCAACATCGGCTGGATCGACCCCGCGCAGGCGGGCTGACGCCGCCGAAAGCCGGAGCAGAAGAGCCGCAAGGACATGGATTTGTTGAGCATCCTCAAGCCCGAGGCCGTGAAGGTTTTGGGGCAAGTGACGTCGAAGAAGCGCTTGTTCCATGACGCCGTGGACCTCGCGATCGATGCCTATGGCGTGCCGCTCCCATCAGCCGTGGAAGCGCTCATGGAGCGCGAGAACCTGGGCCCGACGGGCGTGGGCCACGGCGTCGCGCTGCCCCATGCCCGTGTGAGCGGGATCGAAAGCGTGCTCGGCGTCTTCATCCGCCTCGACAAGCCCCTGAGCTTCGAGGCCGTGGACAAGCAGCCGGTGGATCTCGTCTTCTGCCTCTTCGCGCCCGAGGAAGCCGGTGCTGAGCACCTGAAGGCCCTCGCGTTGGTGGCGCGCACGCTGCGTAATGAGAGCGTCTGTGAAAAGCTGCGCTCCAACCGCAACGCGGCCGCGCTCCACGGCATTCTCGCGCAGGCCCCGGCAATCGCCGCCGCCTAACACCGGGCACCCTGTTGGCCCAATGCCCTAAGGCTGCCAGTCCGCGAAGCCGAAGGTCAGGTAATCCCGCTGGTAGACATCCCGCGCGCGCGCCTCGAGGTCGGCGTCGTAGATCTCCGCGAGGGGGATCGTGTGGGTCACGGCCGTAGCGGGCAGCTCCGGCGGCTCCTCCCCGATAAGCTCGCAAAGCATGGCGAGCTCCGTGCCGAGGTTGGGCTCCCGCAGGATCATGTCGGGCGCAAGGAACTCCGAAAAGCCCTGGATCGTCTGCGCCTGCGTGGCCCAGCTCGCATCCACCCGCACGGCGGTCTGGCCGTCGAGGTTCATCTTCACGAAGTCCAGATACGCCTCGAAGGCCGCACGGTGCGCCTCCGCGGTCCAGTCCTCATCCGGGCCCTCAGCCAGGATCGGCACCTTGTAGACCCGCATGAGCGTCTCTCTGATCGCAGGGAAGCTGCCTTTGCCGGTCCCGAGGATGTGGTCCTCGAAAGCCTGATAGGCGCGCGCGAGCGGATGACGCACGACGGTGAAGCTGCGATGCTCAGCATGCCCGCGCTTCCATTGCCTGAGCTTCTTCTGGCTGAAATCTTCCACGAGCCCGCCCGCGCCAAACCGCGCAAGCCACGCCTTTATCGCGGGCGCTGGCCCCGAACGGATCGGCATAAAGAGGAGCGGGGCACCCGCGGCCGCCACCCAGCCCGGGATCGTCGGGCCCCGGCGCGGCTCGAAATTGGGCGTGCGTGACAGGTCGAAGCGGTCGAGCCGGGCCAGCGCCTCCTCCATCGCCGCGAAATTCTCCACCTTGTCGGCGAGCGGCGCGGGGTTCTGCTTCTTGAGCTTCTTTGAAAGGCCGTCGAGCGCGGTGTCAGAGCCGAGATAGGCCGCGAGCCCGTTCATCACGTCGACATCCTGCAGGTCCTCGTAGGCGAGGTAGAAGGCCGTTTGCCCCGTCTTTTGCAGGGCCCCCATGACCTTGAGCTGAAAGGCCTGCAAGGCGTCGAGATGCGCTTCGAATTCGGCGGCGTCGAACTGCGCCTTGGCGGCACGCTTGTTGGTGGCGTTGGTGAGCTTCCACTGTCCCGTGGCTTGGGCGATCTTCCAGCTGACGTAGCTCTCCACCGGGTTCCGGGTAAGGATGATCTTGGCGCAGTGGCGATCTTCGAGAACGGCGTCGAGCACGCCAGGATGGTGGTCGTGGAAGAAGCGAAATCCCTGCACCCCCGGCTCCGCCTTGATCGCCGCAAGGAGCGCGCGCGGGTCCGCGTCGCGCGCGGCCTGGTCAAAGCCCAGGAGCTCTTCCGTGCCCGGATAAGCGAGAAAAACCGGATTGAAGACCTCTCCGAGGCAGGCGAGATCGGGATAGAGATTGAGATTGGCTTCCAGCAGGTTCGAGCCCGTGCGCATCTCGGCAAAGAGCACGAAGGTATCAAACTGCGCCATGGTTCACTTCTTAACGAGATAGGGCCGCCGCGCGCGCTGCCGCGGACGCTCGGGCATGTCGTTGATCGGGTAATCGCCCATGAGGTAGGGATGCATCCCCTCGTTCTTCAGCGTCTGGAGGAATTTCCCGAAGCCCTTGAGATTGTGCATCCGGGGCGCTTCCGTCAGGCGCCGCGCCCCTTCGCCCGCCAGGTCATCGATGATGTTCTGGAGGTGCTCCATGGGGCTTTCGATGAATTCGGTCATAGTCAGCACCTTGATCTTGGCGGCGGCCCATTCGCTCTTGAGCGCGTAGAGGTGGTCCGCCTCGATCTTCTGCCGCCAAGCCGCATCGCGCCGGATATCGATGAAATCCGCGTTGGAGCGGAAATGCTGCAACGCCCAGGAGCCGGTGATGACGTAGATCCGGGCATTGGGATCTTTTGCGAGGTCCCAATGGATGAACTGGCTGTCCCACGGGCCGAACTGGAAGCACTGGTGCTCGCCCCGCGTGTTCCAGATCAGGTTGGTGAGGAAGGAACGCGGGTTGTAATCCCGTGCCTCGGCGCTGTCATAGAGCGCACCGGCAAAGCTCTTTTCACGACCGGAGAATTGCACCCAGTTCTCGGCGAAGAGATGCCCGTGCACCCGCGCGCCGGTGTTCTTTGAAAGCCACTCCTCCCAATCCTCGAAGATATCAGTGAAGCCCTCGAAGACGGTGTAGGGCGCCGCCGTCGTGCAATTGTCCCACTGCTTCCGCGGAAAGCGTGACTGCATGTAGAGCCCTGGCCGCCCGCGGACGCGCAGGTCAATGGCACGGGAAAAGACACGGTCGATCTTGCCGCGATCCGGCTCCGCTTTCTTCATGGCGTGGGCCGCATCGGTCAGGAAGCTGTCGTATAGCAGGTCGGCCCGCGGCCAGATCTTGCGCGCCACAAAGCAATCCGAGCGCCGCAGAAGCTGCAGGTGATCGTCGTAGAAGATGTGCGGTTTACCTTGATGGTCGAACTTCGACAGCGTCAGGGAGCGACTCTGCACATCGGACGAATACAGGCGGCACAGAGTCTGAAAATAGCTCTCATCCGGGATCCAAACGGTGGAGAAATAGGCATCGTGGTAGGCGCGGTCCGGAGAGCTCAGGATCGCGCTCAGCGTACGCCGCGTCAGGCACCACCATTGCGAGCCCATGTGAGGCACGATCCCCGGCGGCACCTTGCGCTTGATGCCGAGCTTGCGCTGGAGCTCCACCGCGCGGTCGAAAAGCTTGCGCTGCTTTTTCCAGGAGAAGGGGAAATGCAGCGTGAATCGTTCCTCGTCGAGGCCGCCCACCGTCCAGGGAACATCCGCCGTCGTGGCGCTCTCGATGAAATCCGTGCGCGGACGCTCGTCGAGATAGGCGATGAGCTCGTCCACCGGGCGCAGCGGCAGGCACGCGCCCGAGGCGAGAAAGACATGGCGCACGTCCGGAAACCCGGCGAGGAGCTGCTCGGCGGCGGCCTGCGTGCCCGCCACGATGCCCCAAGTGCCCCATTCGCAGCGGTGGCGGGAGGAAAACTGCACGAGCGGCTCGTCGGCCAGCGCCTTCACGAAGGCAGCATTTACGGCATTCTTCACGTTTCGATCCACGTGGATCACCACAGGGCATCCCGCCGCGGTCCAATGCCGGGCCACCTGCTCGGCGCGATTGAGCGCGTTGTGCACGAGCATGACGATGCCCAGCGAGGCGGTCATGCCCAGTTGCCCTTGGACATGAGGCCGAGGATCTCGAGCTGGCGCCAATTGATGTATTTCTCCGACCACTTGCACCAAAGGTCCGGATCCTGCGCGATCCCCTCGGCATAGGCCTTGTATTCCGACGAGCGGGCATAGTGCTGGCCGCGCTTCAGCTCCTCGCTTGCCTTCTCGGCGAAGGTATCGAGAAACTTCGTGTGGAGGAGCGCGCCCGAGGCCTTTTCGCCCCCCGTCGGGTCAAACACCCGGTTGAGCTTGCGCGGCAGGAGCATGTGGGTCGAGCTGACATAGACATAGGGACGCCGCCACTTCACCAGCGGGATCTTGTTGAGCGCCGGCGCGCGCCGCGGGTCCATCGGGAAGAATTTCCGCGCCCGGGGGCCGCCCTGGATCCAGAGGTTGCGATAGGTGTGGTTCTCGGAGATCGAGTAATTCCCGCTGTCAAACCAGCTCACGATCTCGAGTGGGTTCTGCCCCTCGCGGTAGGGCTGCGCGTCCATGCGTCCCTTGGGATACATGTCGAGGAGCATGGCGCCCATGGACTGGTGTCCGGAGGCATCGAGCCAGTCCGTGAGTGCGGGCAGGGGTCGCGTATCGCAGAACGGGTAGACGAGGAATTCATCGGGATCCACCGTCAGGCACCAATGCCCGTGGGCGTATTGGCGCATCAGGTAATTGAGCCAGTCCACCCCGTAGCGCGCGCGCTTGTAGCTCGCCTCCGTGTGCCACAGCGAGACATCCCTCTGGGCGGCGAGATAGGGCGCGGAGCCGTCCGAGCTGTCATTGTCGACGAAGATGAAATGATCGACGCCCAGATCGCGGTAGTACTTCAGGAAGTAGGGCAGGCGGACCTTCTCGTTCCGCTGCGTACAGAAGAGCAGGATATCGTCCGGCTTGATCTCGGATGTGCGGTTGACGACGGAGCGCAGCTCGCGGCGCTTGCGCAGCCCTCGCACGATGTAACGCTTGCGGCGTAAACGCATGCGGTATGTCTGCAAAACGCCCAAAGGTTACCCCGTTGCCTCCTGCGCGACCGTAGGCCGTTTTGCCCAAGGATTGGTTAACCCTCGCCCGCTGCCCATGCCGCTGGTGCCCTGTTCTCGCAAGGCTTTCTCAAGGTGTAGGTGCTCCGGCTGCACCAGACAAGGAATTGTCCCCCAGTTGGACACGACCCTGCGTCACGAAAGACTCACCTCGGGCCGTCTGGCCACTCCCCCCGGCGCATGAGGCCGAGCGCCTCGAGCTGCGCCGGGCCGTCATAGCGGGTCGAGGGCGCCCCGATGAGGGTCGGGCTTTGCGTGAGGCGGTCGTAATAAGCCCCGTAGCGATCGGGATGGGTGAAATGCTCGGCGCGGAGCTTTTCCTCGGCGGATTTGGTGACGACCTCGGGCAGAAACTTTGAATGGAGAAGAACGCCCGTGGGCCGTGCGTGGCGCGCGTCAAACGCATCATTGAGCCGACGGGGCAGGGCGAGATGGGTCGAACTCGCATAGGCCATCCCGCGCCGCCATTTCACGAGCGGCACCTTGTGGAGGTGAGGCGCATGATCGGGCGTATCCGCGAAGAAGACCCGCTTGCGCGGCCCACCCCGGATCGAGATATTCCTGAATTTCGGCTGGTATTCCCACGTATAGCCGTGCGCGTCGAAATGCGTGAGCGTCTCCCAGACCGGGCGCCCGGGCGCGTAGGGCGCCGCGCCCAAGGGGCCATCGGGATAGAGATCGAGCATCAGCGCACCAAAGCTCTCGATGCCGCGCGCGTCGAGCCACTCACAGAGCTCAGGCAAGGGGCGAGAGGCCGCTTCGGGGTATGTTAGACACTCATCCGCATCCAGCGTGAGCGCCCAACGGCCCGGCGCGTAGAGATGCTGGAGACGGTTGAGCCAGTCCACGCCGAAGCGCGCCGCCTTGTAGCTCGCAGCCGTCCGCCACAGGCTGACATCCGGGGCCTGGGCGAGGTAGTCCGTCGTCCCGTCATCGGAGCCATTGTCGACGATGAGGAAGTGCTCCACGCCCAGCGTCCGGTGGTGCTCGAGCCAGAACGGCAGTCGCGCGATCTCGTTGCGCATGGTGGAAAAGCACAAGATGCGGCGGCCCGGCGCGTCATGAAGCCTGAAGTTCACTGGCGTCAGCTCATGCCGCTTCCGCCACGCGCGGGCGAGATACTTCCGCCGACGCCAGCGCAGCTTGTAGGCCAGCCAGAGCTCCGCGGCGACGCCAGCCATGGGCGCTACTGCGCGGCTTTGCGGGCCGCGCTCAGCTCGTCGAGATAGGAAGAGAACTCGTCACGCAGGTCTTCCCGGGCGAGGCCGAAGGCCACTGTCGCCTGCAGGAACCCGGCCTTTGAGCCACAGTCGAAGCGCTGCCCTCGGAAGCGGAGGCCGTAGACGCCCTCACCTTCTTCAAGCTCCTTGGCGATGGCGTCGGTGAGCTGGATCTCTCCGCCCGCGCCGCTCTTCATCCGGTTGAGATGGGTCATGACCGACGGCTTGAGGATATACCGGCCGATCACGGCAAGGTTGGACGGCGCGGCGGAGGCTTCCGGCTTCTCTACAAGGCCCTTCGCTGAAACGAGATGACCCATGTCCTCGGCCACGTCGAGCACGCCGTAGGAGGACACCTTCTCCTGCGGGACCTCCATGGCTGCCACGATATTGCCGCCCGTCTCGTTGTAGGCCTCCACCATCTGCTTCAGGCAGCTTTCCTTGCCGGCGATCACATCGTCGGGGAGGATCACGGCGAAGGGCTCGTTATGGACGAGCCGCCGTGCGCACCATACCGCATGCCCGAGGCCCAACGCGCGATGCTGGCGGATATAGGCGATGGCCCCCGATTCCATGTTGGTCGACTTCAGCGTTTCGAGAAGCGCGGTCTTGCCCTTCTTCTTGAGCGTCCCCTCGAGCTCCGGCGCGTGGTCGAAATAATCCTCCAGCGCGGATTTCCCGCGCGAGGTCACGAAGATGAATTCCTTGATGCCGGCGGCCCGCGCTTCGTCGATGGCATACTGGATCAGCGGGCGATCCACGAGGGTCATGATCTCTTTCGGGACAGACTTCGTCGCCGGGAGAAACCGCGTGCCTTGCCCCGCCACGGGGAAGATCGCCTTTGTCACCTTTTTGGCCATGAGACCCTCTTTTCACTCGTCATACCGTAACTGCGCGCACCGAAAAGCCCGATTTCGAGCCGATGGCGAGAGCCTGCCTGAAACTCGGACCGGATGCGATGTAATTGCGACATGCCGCCGACCCTCAGCGCAGCCCCGCATCCGCGAGGATGCGTTCGATCCGGGCCACGTCCTCGGGATTGTTGAGTTCCCAGAACTCCCGCCCGCGCGCCTCGACCTCGACGCAAAGCACCTCCCGCCCCTGCTCGAGAAAGCGCAGCTGCTCGAGGCCTTCGAGCGTTTCGAGGGGGCCAACGGGCCAGGCGGGATAGTCGGCCAGGGCCCGGGGCCGGTAGGCATAGACCCCCACGTGGTGAAAGACAGGGGTCGCCTCGTCCTCGGCATATCGGCGCGCTGTGTAAGGGATCACTTCCTTGGAGAAATAGAGCCCGCGACGCCCCGCGCCGAAAACGGCGGTGGTCCCGCCCACGCGCCCGGCCTTCCGATCCTCGAGGAAGCCGTTGAGCGCGCGCCCGTCACAGCGCAGCACGGGCGTCGCGATATCGGCCTCTGGCGCGGCCTTGAGCCCGGCGACGAGTTCTTCCACGAACCAGGCGGGCGTGAGCGGCGCGTCGCCTTGCAGATTGACCACAATGTCATAGCCGCCGCCCAGCGCGGCATGGGCCTCTGCCACACGCTCTGTCCCGTTGGCGGCGGCAGGCGAGGTCATGACAACGTCCGCGCCGAGCGCCTGCCCGGCGGCTTCGATGCGCGTGTCGTCGGTGGCGATCACCACCCGGTCGATGCCCGCCACGCCCTGCGCAGCCTCCCAGGACCGCGCAAGAAGGCTCCGCGCCTCGCCCGTCGCACCGCGGAGCGCGACAAGCGGCTTCCCGGGATAACGCGTCGAGGCATAGCGCGCGGGGATGACGATGAGGGTCTTCATGGCTCTACGAGGTCCACGCCAGGCGCATGTGCGATGAAATAGGGGTTCTCGTAGCCAGCTTTTCCGTAGGTGAGCGGCGTCAGGTCATCGAACCGCACGACCGCGCCGCCAGCCCCCGCGAGGACGGCATGGGCCGCCGCGGTATCCCATTCCATGGTCCGCCCCAACCGGGGGTAGAGGTCCGCTTCGCCGCTGGCGATGAGGCAGAACTTGAGCGACGATCCCGCCGCCTTGCTGTCGGCCACGCTGTAGCGCGCGATGTACTCTTCGAGCTCAGGCGAGCGGTGCGATTTCGACGCCACGACGAGGAGCGCGGCGTTGTCCGGCGCCTTTACAGAAAGGGGCCGTGTCGCACCGGGCCGGGCGAGATCGAAAGGCCCCTCCTCCTCCACCGTGTGCCCCACGGCATCGGTGTAAAAGAGGCGGCCCTTGGCGGGCGCGTAGACGACGCCGCGCGTGGGCCGGCCGCCTTCGACCAGCGCGATATTGACCGTGAAATCACCCCGGCGATGGATGAATTCCTTCGTCCCGTCGAGCGGGTCCACGATTAGAAACGTCTCCGCCCGCGCGGCATGGGAGGCTGATTGCTCCTCTGTGACGAGCGTCACCTCCGGGAAGGCCGCCCGCAGGCCTGCCGAGATCAGCGCGTCGGCGGCCTCGTCGGCCTCGGTCACAGGGCTCGCATCTGATTTCACCTTCACATCGAAATCATCGGCCTCGTAGATCTCCATGATCTTCTCGCCTGCCTCCAGCGCCAAGCGCCGCGTGACCTCTTCCAGTTTTGCATAGTCCACGGCGCGGCCTTTCGAATTCTTGATCGGATTCCTGCCCCGCCTTATCATCGCGGGATAACCGGTGGGCAAGGTCTGCCGGAGTAACGAGGGTGACGACACCCCGATCCCGGCCCTGCCGGGCCGACACAAGGCGTACCGAGGCAGAGGTCCCATGTTTGAACAGTCACGCATTCGCACGCGACGCTCGGCAGCCGCGAACATACTGGAGCTGATCTATCACTCCATCGTGCGCAATATCCGGCGTGGCCACGCCAACGCGCTCATGGGTCTGCTCGTCAACATGCTTCAGGCGGTAATGCTCGTGGCGGCCTTCTACCTCATGTTCACGATACTCGGGCTGCGGAGCATGGCGATCCGCGGAGATTTCCTCGTCTACCTCATGTCGGGGATCTTCCTCTTCATGACCCACATCAAGACGGTCAACGCGGTCTTCGGATCCGAAGGCCCGGCGAGCCCGATGATGCAGCACGCGCCGATGAACACGCTCATCGCCCTTGCGGGATCCGCGCTGGCCACGCTCTACACCCAGACGCTGACGGCGATCATCGTGCTCCTCGGCTACCACGTCATCCTCGAGCCGGTGGACATCGATCGCCCGATCCAGACGTTCGGAATGTTCCTCATCGCGTGGTTCGCGGGGGCGGCCGTGGGGATCGTGCTGCTCGCGCTCAAGCCGTGGTCGCCCTCTGTCGTGAATATCATCGCGCAGATCTACACCCGGGCAAACATGGTGGCGTCAGGGAAGATGTTCGTGGCCAACCAGCTTCCGCCCGTGATGCTTGCAATGTTCGACTGGAATCCGCTCTTTCACGCCATCGATCAGGCCCGCGGGTTTGCATTCATCAATTACGCGCCGCGGAATTCCTCCATCGAGTATCCGATCTACGTCGCGCTCGTGCTGATCGTCATAGGGTTCATGCTGGAATTCTACACGCGCCGCCACGCCTCCGCGAGCTGGGGCGCACGGGCCTAGGGACCCTCGCGCAACGATAGCTGTGAGGGAGCTGCGCGCGAGCTCTAGGTACGGCACTCACGCATTGCGCACTCCGTTCGATCCTGCGGCGGCAGGGCTTAACCCTTCATCTTCTCCCAGAAGTTCTTCACCGACTTCACGAAGCTCGAGCTCTCAGGGTTGTTGTCGACGCTGAGCTCTTCGAACTCCTTCAGAAGCTCTTTCTGGCGGCTCGTCAGGTTCACCGGGGTCTCCACGGCGAGCTCGATGAACATGTCACCGGTGCCCCCGCCACGCAGCGCCGGCATGCCCTTGGCGCGAAGCCGCATCTGGCGGCCTGACTGACTGCCGGCCGGGATCTTCACGCGACTGCGGCCGCCATCGATCGTCGGCACCTCGATATCCCCGCCCATGGCCGCCGAGGTCATGCTCACCGGCACTCGGCAATAGAGATCGGAGCCTTCGCGCTGGAAGATCGGGTGATCGGCCACCTCGATGAAGATGTAGAGATCGCCCGAGGGACCGCCGCGCATGCCTGCCTCGCCCTCGCCGGAGAGGCGGATGCGGGTGCCCGTCTCCACCCCCGCGGGGATGTTGACGGAAAGCGCGCGGTCTTTCTCGACGCGACCCGCACCGCCGCAGACGCGGCAGGGGTTCTGGATGATCTGGCCCATGCCATTGCAGGTGGGACAGGTGCGCTCCACCGTGAAGAAGCCCTGCTGCGCGCGCACCTTGCCCATGCCCGAGCAGGTCGGGCACGTGACGGGCTCGCTGCCGCCCTCGGCACCGGACCCTTCACAGGCAGAGCAAACCACGGAGGTGGGAACGTTGATCGTCTTGGACAGGCCCTCGAAGGCGTCCTCGAGATCGATGCGCAGATTGTAGCGGAGATCCGAGCCCCGCGCGGCACGCCGCCCCCGGCCGCCCCGCTGCTGCCCGCCCATGAAATCGCCGAAGAGATCGTCGAACACATCGGAGAAGGCCGAGGCGAAATCGCCTTGCCCGCCGGCCCCGCCCGCGCGGCCGCCGCCCATGCCGCCTTCGAAGGCCGCGTGGCCGAAGCGGTCATAAGCCGCTTTCTTGTCCGCATCTTTCAAGACGTCATAGGCCTCGTTCACTTCCTTGAACTGGGCCTCGGCATCGGGATTGTCGGAGTTGCGGTCGGGGTGCAGCTCTTTCGCCTTTCGGCGATAGGCCTTCTTGATCTCATCAGAGGCAGCGCCCTTCGAGACCCCAAGCGTTTCGTAGTAATCGCGTTTGCTCATTCACGGGCTCCTTTAAAGGAACGTGGGGCGACCTGATCAGCCGCCCCATTGGTTCCTGACGTCTCGCGCCTTAGCGCTTGTCGTCGCCCAAGTCTTCGAAGTCGGCATCGACGATGTCTTCGTCCACGCCCCGGTCGCCATCGGCGGGCTCTTCGCCGTCACCGGCTTCAGCGCCTTCCTGGGAGGCCTTGTAGATCGCCTCGCCCAGCTTCATGGCGGCTTCGGTCACGTTCTGGATGCCGCCCTTGATCTTGCCGGCATCCTCGCCCTCGAGATCCTCCTTGAGCGCGGAGATCGCGAGCTCGATCGCCTCGATCGTTGTCGGGTCGACCTTGTCGGAGTGCTCTTCCATCGACTTCTCGGTCGAGTGGATGAGGCTCTCCGCCTGGTTCTTGGCCTCGACCAGTTCGCGGCGGTTCTTGTCCGCCTCGGCGTTTTCCTCGGCGTCCTTGACCATCTTCTCGATGTCGTCGTCGGAGAGACCGCCGGAGGCCTGGATCGTGATCTTTTGCTCCTTGCCGGTGCCCTTGTCGGCGGCCCCCACGGAGACGATGCCGTTGGCGTCGATGTCGAAGGTCACCTCGATCTGCGGCACGCCGCGCGGCGCGGGCGGAATATCCTCGAGGTTGAAGGCGCCGAGCATCTTGTTGTCGGATGCCATCTCACGCTCACCCTGGAAGACGCGGATCGTCACGGCGTTCTGGTTGTCCTCGGCCGTGGAGAAGATCTGGCTCTTCTTCGTCGGGATCGTCGTGTTGCGGTCGATGAGGCGGGTGAAGACACCGCCCAGCGTCTCGATGCCGAGCGAGAGCGGCGTCACGTCGAGGAGGACGACGTCCTTCACGTCACCCTGGAGCACGCCCGCCTGGATCGCGGCGCCCATGGCCACCACCTCATCGGGGTTCACGCCCTTGTTCGGCTCCTTGCCGAAGAACTTCGTCACCTCTTCGATCACCTTGGGCATGCGCGTCATGCCGCCCACGAGCACGACCTCGTCGATCTCGCCGGTGGAGACGCCCGCATCCTTCAGCGCCGCCTTGCAGGGGGCGAGCGACTGCTTAATGAGATCGCCCACGAGGCTCTCGAGCTTCGCACGGGTCAGTTTGACCACCATGTGAAGCGGTGTACCGGTCTTGCCGTCCATGGAGATGAACGGCTGGTTGATCTCCGTCTGCGACGACGAGCTGAGCTCGATCTTCGCCTTCTCCGCCGCTTCCTTCAGGCGCTGGAGCGCCATCTTGTCGGCGGTGAGATCCACGCCGTGCTCTTTCTTGAACTCGTCGGCGAGGTAATTGACGATCCGCATGTCGAAGTCTTCACCGCCGAGGAACGTGTCACCGTTGGTGGATTTCACTTCGAAAAGGCCGTCGTCGATCTCGAGGATCGTCACGTCGAACGTGCCGCCGCCGAGGTCATAGACCGCGATCGTCTGGGTGTCTTTCTTGTCGAGCCCGTAGGCCAGCGCGGCTGCCGTCGGCTCGTTGATGATGCGGAGCACTTCGAGGCCCGCGATCTTGCCTGCGTCCTTCGTGGCCTGACGCTGGGCGTCGTTGAAATAGGCGGGGACGGTGATGACCGCCTGCTCGACCTTCTCACCGAGGTAGGACTCGGCCGTTTCCTTCATCTTCTGCAGGATGAAAGCGGAAATCTGGGAGGGGGAGTACTTCTCGTCCTTCGCCTCGACCCAAGCATCGCCGTTGCCGCCATTAATGACGTTGAACGGCATGTTCTTCTTGTCCTTGGCGAGGTCCGCGTCGTCGAACCGGCGGCCGATGAGACGCTTGACGCCAAAGATGGTGTTCGTGGGGTTGGTGACGGCCTGGCGTTTCGCCGGCTGGCCCGTGAGGCGCTCGTCATCCGTGAAGGCAACAATGGAGGGCGTGGTGCGCGCGCCTTCCGAGTTTTCGATCACGCGGGGCTGAGAGCCGTCCATGATGGCCACGCAGCTGTTGGTCGTCCCGAGGTCGATACCGATGACTTTTGCCATGCTATTTCATCCCTTCCTGGCGATGCTTTAGAGGGCCCGCCTTGCGCGGCACCCGGTGTTCAAAAGGTTCAGAAGCGGCCAGTGGCCGCTCCGCTGTTGGGCTATATAGGAAGGTCATTGGGGCCCTGCAAGGAACCGTGAGGACGCCGTGAGGAGAGAATGCAGCCACTAAGGGTGAAAGGTTTCGACGTCTACAAGGGCTGGCTCGACGCTCCGGCACAGGCCACGCTGGTGGAGGCGCTGCGCGGCGTGCTGCGCAAGGCGCCGCTGGTGCAGCCGGTGACGCCCTCGGGCAGGCCGATGTCGGTGCGGATGTCGGCGGCAGGGCGGGTGGGCTGGATCACCGACCGACGCGGCTACAGATACGCGCCGACGCACCCCTCCGGCAGCGCCTGGCCCCTGATCCCCGACCCTGTCCTTGACATCTGGAAGGGCGTCACCGGCCATGACCGCGTGCCCGACTGCTGTCTCATCAACTGGTACGGCGAGGGCGCGAAGATGGGCATGCACCAGGACTGCGACGAAGGCGATTTCGATTGGCCGGTGGTGTCGGTCTCGCTCGGCGACAGCGCGCTCTTCCGGATGGGCAACGTCGAGCGCGGCGGCAAGACGGAGAGCGTCTGGCTCGAGAGCGGCGATGTCGTCGTGATGGGCGGAGAGGCGCGGCTGGCCTTTCACGGGGTCGACCGGGTCCGGCACGGCTCTTCCTCGCTCCTCCGCGATGGCGGGCGCATCAACCTGACCCTGCGGGTAGTGGACCTCTAGCGACGCAGTGACGATGCGGATTTAACCGCCCGTTAACCGAGTTCGTGCCACCTGCAGCCATGCATTTTGGTGAAAAGCCTCCCGGCCTCTTCGCGGTGGATGAGGCGCCGGTCCTGCAGGGCGCGAAGCAGCCCTCTTACATCCGCGATCACCGCGCGCGCCTGCGCACCCGCTTCATGGAAGGCGGTGCGGACGCGCTGCCCGATTACGAGCTCCTCGAGCTCGTGCTCTTTCGCGCCATCCCGCGGCAAGACGTGAAGCCCCTCGCCCGCGCGCTCCTCGATGCGTTCGGGGATTTCAACCGGGTGGTCTCCGCCGATGCAGACCGTCTTGCCACCGTGAAAGGGGTGGGTCAGGCGGTCATCACGGAGCTCAAGGTGGTGGAGGCGGCGGCGCACCGGCTCGCCCGCGCGCGGGTCATGCAGCGGCCCGTGCTCTCGGGCTGGGCCGAGCTACTCGATTACTGCCACACCGCCATGGCGCACCGTGCGACGGAACAATTCCGCGTCCTCTACCTCGACCGAAAGAACGTCCTCATTGCGGACGAGGCGCAGGCGCGGGGCACCGTCGATCACGTGCCTGTCTACCCGCGCGAAGTGGTCAAGCGCGCCCTGGCGCTAGAGGCGTCCGCGCTCATCCTCGTGCACAATCACCCCTCGGGGGATCCGACGCCCTCGGAGGCTGACATTGCGATGACCCACAAGGTGGCTCAGGCGGCAGAGGCGCTGGGCATTACCCTCCACGACCACCTGATCATCGGGCAGAGCCGGGAGCTCAGCTTTCGATCGGAGGGGTATCTCTAACGCGGCGCGCGGGACGCGCCGGCAGATCAGAGGCGGGAGACCTTCAGGTCCGGCAGGACGTTGCGCAGCACGAGGAAGTCTCCGATCGCATCGCAATCCGGCACGGCCAGCATCAGGTCCACGATGCGGACGCCCTCGCCGCTTCCCATGCGGCCGAGGGTCTGCGCAGCCACATCCGTGGCGCAGTTGGTGGCGGTGATTTCCGTTTCCACGCTCAGGGCCACGCCGCCGACCGTCTCGGTCGCGCTGCGCGGATAGGTATAGACCTGCGCGAAACGCGGCTCGGCGGTACGCGCGTCTCCCATGGTCAGGAGAAAGCCGCCCGCGCCCTGTGCCGCAAGCGTGGCAGAGCCGGGCGCTTCGAGCCAGACGTGGCCCACCTCGCCGTAGGTCGCGCCGGCTTCCAGCGCGTGAAGTTCGAAATCGGCCGCGCCGTGCCACTGCACGACGACGCGGTCAAAGCCTGTGAGATCAGGCACGGTCGCCGAGCCCACGGGGCCGGTGCCGTCCGCGAACTCCGCGATGAAGACCGCTTCTTCCGAGAGCGCCGGGGCGATCACGGTGGCCTTGCCCGCATCATCGGTGCGCGCGGTGAACATCATGCCCTCGTGATGCACGGTGAAATCGGCGTTGGCCGCGCAGGGGGCAGAAAGGGAGAGCGCGACGAGCGCGGCATCGCGTGCGGCGGCCGTCATGGTCTGGGTGCAATCGGCCTCTGTCGCGGTTGCCGGGATCTCGAGCGAGACATCGGCGGAGGGCATGTCCATCGGCACCATGTCGAGAGAGGGCGCCATCCCTTCAGCAGACGCGAACGCCGCGCCCACGACCGGGGCGGTGCCGTTTTCCTTGATCTCGGCTGCCACGTCGATGAGCGCGCTGTCGCTTGCATCGAGCTTTGGCTCGGTAGGCATCTCGGGGATCTGGAGCGCTGCGGCGCTTACCGGGGCAGGGGCCATGGTGGCGGGCTGCATCTGCGTCAGGGCCGCGTCGGCCTCGCGCTGCTGCATGAAAAAGCCAACACCCATCGCAACAGCGAAGGTGCCCCCGGCCATGGCCAGCTTGCGCGCCGTGTCGCCAAAATTGATCGATCCTGTAACACCCATGGCCGAACCCCCTTCGCGGTTAGCGTCTCGTTAACTTCGGTAACGATTCGGGCGCAGAAAGGACGTGCGAAGGGCGAAGGCGCGGAGTCTTTGCGCCGGGCTGCTGGCAGGAATCCGCCGAAATTGAGGCAGCGTCCCTCCAGCGCGGAGGCTCAGAAGCTGCCGTGGCAGTGCTTGAATTTCTTTCCGGACCCGCAGGGGCATTGATCGTTGCGCCCGGGATTGCCCCAGGTGCTCGGATCGCTCTCCACGAAACCCGCCAGCGGGCGGCCCGGTCCCACATCCTTGATGTTGGCTGCCGTTTCGCCCGTGGGCGCGGGCGCATCGAGCGTCGCGGAACCGGCGGCTGCGCCCGCTGCTGCCCCGGCCATGGCGGGCTCCCGCATCTGCTTCTGCTGCGCCTCCATGAGCGCCTTCTGGCGCGCCTGGAACTGCGCGACGAGCGCCTTCTGCTCTTCCTCGGTCATTGGCCGGGCATGTGCGAGCTGGCGCGTCACGTCCTCGCGGAGCGAATCGAGCAGGGATTCAAAGAGCTGGAACGCCTCTGACTTGTACTCGTTGAGCGGATCCCGCTGGGCATAGCCCCGGAAGCCTACCACCGAACGGAGATGCTCGAGCGTCAGCAGGTGCTCGCGCCACTTGCGGTCGATGGTCTGGAGCAGGAGCTGCTTTTCCACGTTGCGCATGGTGTCGGCACCGAAATCGACGGCCTTCTTGGCCATCGCCTCGTCGGAGGCGGTCTCGAGCCGTTCGAGCATGACGTCGTCGTCGACGCCGTCCTCCTCGGCCCAGTCGATCACGGGCAGATCAAGGCCGAGTTTTTCGATCACCTCGGCATAGAGCTTTTCCGTCTCCCACTGGTCGGCATAGGAGCCCTTGGGCATGTGGGAGGCGACCATGTCCTCGATCACCTGGTGCCGCATATCGGCCGTGATCTCGGAGAGATCGTCGGCCTCCATGATCTCGAGACGCTGCCCAAAGATGACCTTGCGCTGGTCGTTCATGACGTCGTCGAATTTCAGGAGCTGCTTGCGGATGTCGAAGTTGCGCCCTTCGACCTTCGCCTGGGCGCGCTCGAGGCTCTTGTTCACCCAAGGGTGCACGATGGCCTCACCGTCTTTCATGCCGAGGCCGTTCAAGACCTTCTCCAGCCGCTCGGAGCCGAAGATGCGCATGAGATCGTCATCGAGCGACAGGTAGAACGAACTGCGCCCCGGATCGCCCTGGCGGCCCGACCGGCCGCGCAGCTGGTTGTCGATGCGGCGGCTCTCATGGCGCTCCGTGGCGAGAACGAACAGTCCACCCGCGGCTTTCACCTGCTCCTCGGCCGCATTCGTCTCTTCCTCGATGCGCGCGCGGATCGCGTCCACGTCGCCCTCGGGATCGGCGGCGATGGCCTCCATCACCTTGAATTCCACATTGCCACCGAGTTTGATGTCGGTCCCGCGGCCGGCCATGTTGGTGGCGATGGTCACGGCACCGGGCTTGCCGGCATCGGCGATGATCTGTGCTTCCTGCTCGTGCTGGCGCGCGTTGAGGACGTTATGCGCGATCCCTTCCGCGTCGAGCATTTTTGAAAGCGTCTCGGATTTCTCGATAGAGGTCGTGCCCACGAGGACAGGCTGGCCGCGCTCGTTGGCCTCCTTGATCGCCTGCGCGATGGCGGCGAATTTCTCGGCTTGCGTGCGATAGACCTGATCGTTCTCGTCAGCGCGGGCCACGGGGCGGTTCGTCGGCACTTCCACGACGCCGAGGCCGTAGATCTGGCCGAATTCCTCTTCCTCGGTTTTGGCGGTGCCGGTCATGCCCGCGAGCTTGCCGTAGAGGCGGAAGTAATTCTGAAAGGTCACGGAAGCGAGGGTCACGTTCTCGGGCTTGATGGAGACGCCTTCCTTGGCCTCGATGGCCTGGTGAAGCCCATCGGACAAACGGCGGCCGGTCATCATGCGCCCGGTGAACTCGTCGATGAGCACGACGTCGTCACCGCGTACGATGTAGTCCTTGTCCTTGGTGAAGAGCTTGTGCGCGCGCAGGCCCTGGTTCACGTGGTGAACGATCGTGGTGCTCTCCGGATCGTAGAGAGACTGGTCCTCGGGCAGGATCCCGCGGGCGGAGAGCGTCTCTTCCAGCCACTCGTTGCCCTCGTCGGTGAAGGTGACCTGCCGGGTCTTTTCATCGAGGGAGAAGTGATCCTCGGCAATCTCTGGGATGACCCGGTCGATGGTGGTGTAGAGCTCGGAGCGGTCCTCGGCAGGGCCGGAGATCACGAGCGGGGTGCGCGCTTCGTCGATCAGGATCGAGTCCACCTCGTCCACGATGGCGAAGTTGTGCCCACGTTGGCGCATGTTCTTTGTCTCGGTCTCCATGTTGTCGCGGAGATAGTCGAAGCCAAGCTCGTTGTTCGTGGCGTAGGTGATATCGGCGGCGTAGGCCTCGGCCTTTTCGCCATTCTCCTGGTTCGGGTAAACGGCCCCCGTCGTCATGCCCAGCGCGGCGAAAACCTTGCCCATCCATTCGGCGTCGCGGCGCACAAGGTAATCGTTGACCGTAACGATATGGACGCCCTTGCCAGACAGCGCATTCAGGTAGGCCGGGAAGGTCGCGACGAGCGTCTTGCCCTCGCCGGTCTTCATCTCTGCGATGTTGCCCTGGTGCAGGAAGATGCCGCCCATGAGCTGCACGTCGAAGGCCCGCAGGCCCAGCGCGCGGCGCGCGGCTTCACGGCAATTGGCAAAGGCCTCGGGCAGGAGGCTGTCGAGGCTCTCGCCCTCCTTTGCGCGGGCCGAAAGCGCGGCGGTGCGCTCCTTCAGGCCCTCGTCGCTCAGCGCTTCGAATTCAGGCTCCAGCGCGTTGATCTTGTCCACGAGCGGGCGGACGCGCTTGACCTTGCGGTCATCCGCGGTGCCAAAAACCTTCTTCGAAATCGCACCTAAACCAAGCATGCACGCCTCTTTCGCCGTCTTCTTTTTTGTGAGGGAGGTCCGCTTGCGCGCCCGGGGAATACCCGATTATTTGGCGTCAACGCCCAGGGCCGCGCAGAGCCCCCTCGGGACCACCTGCGATGTAAGGGTCGCACCAGAGCAAGTCAACGCCGCCCCCCGTTCACTACAGGCTTCTCACGGGGGCGTGGGCCGCGAGAAATCCATAGGAAAATCCATCACATGAAATCGCTTCTCTCCTCCGCCGCCATCGCGCTTCTGGCGTTGCCAGCCCTCGCGCAGGAGGCCGGTCCGGACACCGTCGTGGCCACCGTCAACGGGCAGGACATCACCGTCACCCACGTGATCGATATCCGCCGCCAGCTCCCGCCGGAATACCAGGCGATCCCGGCCGCGCAGCTCTTCGAGGGGATCGTGGAGCAGCTCATCCAGCAGCGCGTGCTGGCCGCGCAAGTGACCGACGAGCCCGCCTGGCTCGACGAAGCGGTGGAAAACACCCGCAGCGCGATCCTCGCGGGCCGGGTTCTGAGCACGCTCGGTCAGATCGAGGTGACGGATGCCGATGTCGAGGCCGCCTACGAGGCGCAGTTCGGCGGCTTCGAGGGCGCGGTCGAATACAATGCCTCCCACATTCTCGTGGAGACCGAGGAGGAGGCCCAGGCCCTCATTGCCGAGCTCGGCTCCGGCGCCGATTTCGCACAGCTCGCCATGGAATTCTCCACCGGGCCCTCGGGGCCCCGCGGGGGCGAGCTCGGCTGGTTTGGCGCGGGCATGATGGTCGCCCCCTTCCAGACCGCCGTGGAAGCGCTCGAGGTCGGCGGGGTCTCGGATCCGGTCGAGACACAGTTCGGCTGGCACGTCATCACCCTCAACGAGACCCGCACCGAGCCCGCGCCGGCCCTCGAGAGCGTGCGGGAGGACATCGTGGGGCAGCTCCAGAGCGACGCCCTCGCCGCAGAGCTCGACGCCCTCATCGCCGCGGCCGAGGTGAGCCGGGTCGAAGGACTCGACCCGAACCTCCTCAATGCCGTCGACGTGTTCGGGCAGTGAGCCTCGCCGTCTCGTCGCTTGCGCCCGCGGGCGGATTTCCTGAGATAGCGCCAGTGGGCGGCGTGCGTCTCGCCACTGCGGCGGCGGGCGTGCGCTACACCGGGCGCGACGACGTGATGCTCGCGGTGATGGACGCGGGCACGGCCGTGGCCGGGGTCTTCACCCGCTCGGCCACCCGCGCGGCCCCCGTGCTCGATTGTCAGTCAAAGATCGGCGGAGACCTTGCGGGCCCCGCCGCCTTTCTCGTCAACGCCGGCAACGCCAACGCCTTCACCGGCAAGGCCGGGGAGGGCAGCGTGACCGCGCTCTGCACAGCGGTGGCCGATGCCACGGGCTGCGCGCCCGAGCGCGTCTTTACCGCCTCCACCGGCGTGATCGGCGAGCGGCTTCCCCACGCGCGCATCGAGGCCCGCATGGCGGCCCTCGCCGAGGGCCTCGGCACCGCGACCTTCGAGGCAGCGGCCCGCGCCATCGGCACAACGGACACCTTCGCCAAGGGCGCGACGGCCACGGCCAAGATAGGCGGCAAGTCCGTGACGATCGCGGGCATTGCCAAGGGCTCGGGCATGATCGCGCCCGACATGGCGACGATGCTCGTCTACATCTTCACCGATGCCGCCCATGAGCCCGCCGCGCTGCAAGCGCTGCTGGCCGACCTCAACGACCGAACCTTCAACTGCATCACGGTGGACAGCGACACCTCGACCTCGGACACGCTCCTCCTCGCGGCCACGGGCGCGAGCGGCGTCGATGCAACGGGGCAAGAGGCGTTTCGCCACGCGCTTGCCGACGTGATGTTCGATCTCGCGATGCAGGTCGTGCGCGACGGCGAGGGGGCCACGAAACTCATTCAGGTCGAAGTCACCGGCGCGCGCACCTATGCGGACGCGAGAAAGGTCGCCTCAGCCATCGCCAATTCACCGCTCATGAAGACGGCCGTCGCGGGCGAAGATCCGAATTGGGGTCGCATCATCATGGCCATCGGCAAATCCGGCGCCGAAGTCGACCGCGACTTGATCCGCATCCATTTCGGCGACATCGAGGTGGCCCGCGAGGGCTGGGTCTCTCCCGGCTACACGGAAGAGCAAGGCGCGGCCTACATGAAGAACGAGGAAATCTTGATCGGGGTCGATCTCGGCCTCGGGGCGGAAGCGGCATCCATGTGGACTTGCGATCTCACCCATGGCTACATCTCGATCAACGCGGACTATCGCTCGTGAAGATCATCCTCGTCTCGGCAGTGGCTCTCATCGACGTCGATGGCCGCGTCCTCCTCGCCCAGCGTCCGGAGGGCAAGAGCATGGCGGGTCTCTGGGAGTTCCCGGGCGGCAAGGTCGAGCCAGGGGAAAGCCCCGAGGCCGCGCTCATCCGCGAACTCGACGAGGAGCTCGGCATCGGCACTTGGGAGAGCTGCCTCGCGCCGCTCACCTTCGCCTCCCACGCCTACGAGGATTTCCACCTTCTCATGCCGCTTTTCGCCTGCCGGAAATGGGAGGGCACACCGCATTCCAAGGAAGGTCAGGCGCTCAAATGGGTGCGTGGCACCGAGCTTCGATCCTATCCGATGCCCCCGGCCGATGTGCCCCTCGTGGCCATGCTGCGCGACTATCTCTGACCACCGCGGCGGGCGCGTTTTCACACTTGTCTCAAATTTAGGGGAAATCGAAAGATTCCTGCCTATACTTTCCTCAAGATGAGAACACGCGCTGCCACGCGGGGGCTCATCAGGCTGCTTTTGGGGGAAGACATCATGATTAGGACGATCACAGTGGGCACCTGCGTTTCAATTCAGGGGACGTTCGTGCGCACGCTTGGAAACGGCCAGATCGAGGTGCGTGTGGATGGGCAGACCTATGTCGGTCGCCCCGTCACCCGGACCTGAGACACGTCAAGACACCTGAATGCAAAACGGCGCCGTGCATCCCGCGGCGCCGTTTCCTTTTGAGCTTAAGGCAGGGTCAGTCGAGCGAGCGCTCGACCTCCTCACGCTCGAAGATCTCGATGACGTCCTCGGCGCGGATGTCGTCGTAATTCTCGAACGCCATGCCGCATTCCTGGCCGGACTGGACCTCGGCCACCTCGTCCTTGAAGCGCTTGAGCGTCTTTAGCGTGCCTTCGTGGATAACGACATTGTCGCGCAGAAGGCGCACACCCGCCGAGCGGCGCGCGACACCCTCGGTCACGAGGCAGCCCGCCACCTTGCCAACGCCGGTGACCTTGAAGACTTCCTTAATCTCCGCGTAGCCGATGAACTTCTCACGGATTTCAGCGGAGAGAAGGCCGGAGGCCGCCGCTTTCACATCGTCCACGAGGTCATAGATCACGGAGTAGTAGCGGATCTCGACGCCCTTCTGGTTGGCTGTGTTGCGCGCGGAGGCATTTGCACGGACGTTGAAGCCCATGACCGGCGCGCCGGAGGCCTCGGCGAGGCCGATATCCGTCTCCGTGATGGCACCCACGCCGGAATGGAGCACGCGCACGCGCACCTCGTCGTTGCCGATCTTTTCCATCGCCTGAACGATGGCCTCGGCGGAGCCCTGCACGTCGGCCTTCACGAGGATGGGAAGCTCTTCCACATTCTCGTCTTCCTTGGCCTTCTGCATGAGCTGCTCGAGCGTCGTCGCGGCACCGGCGGCGGCGCGCTTGTCCTTGGCGGCCTGGCTCCGGTAGTCGGCGATCTCGCGCGCCTCGGCCTCGGTCTTCACGACGTTGAGCACGTCACCGGCCTCGGGCGTGCCGTTGAGGCCCAGGACCTCCACGGGCACGGACGGGCCCGCTTCCTTCACGCGCTCGCCCTGATCGTTGACCAGCGCGCGCACCTTGCCCCACTGCTCGCCCACGACGAAGATGTCGCCCTGCTTGAGCGTGCCGTTCTGCACGAGAACCGTGGCGACCGGGCCGCGGCCCACGTCGAGCTGCGCCTCGATCACGGCACCCGATGCAGCGCGCTCCGGGTTTGCCTTGAGCTCGAGGATCTCGGCCTGAAGCGCGATGGCCTCCAGAAGCGCGTCGAGACCCTGGCCGGACTGCGCGGAGACTTCCACGTCCTGCACCTCGCCCGACATCTGCTCCACGATCACCTCGTGCTGGAGGAGATCGGTGCGGACTTTCGTCGGGTCGGCGGCGGGCAGGTCGATCTTGTTGATCGCCACGATCATGGGGACCTGCGCGGCCTTCGCGTGATTGATGGCCTCAATCGTCTGCGGCATGACGGCGTCATCGGCGGCCACAACGAGCACCACGATGTCGGTCACCTGCGCACCGCGGGCGCGCATGGAGGTGAATGCCGCGTGGCCGGGCGTGTCGAGGAAGGTGAGCTTCTTGCCCGCCTGATCCACCTGGTAGGCGCCGATATGCTGCGTGATGCCGCCCGCTTCGCCCGCTACGACGCGCGCATTGCGGATCGCGTCGAGGAGCGATGTCTTGCCGTGGTCCACGTGGCCCATGATGGTGATGACGGGTGCGCGATCCTTGAGATCGTCTGCCTTGTCCTCGACCTGGTCGATGGCCTGTTCCACGTCCGAGTCGCTCACCCGGGTCATCTTGTGCCCGAATTCCTCGACGATGAGTTCTGCGGTGTCCTGATCGATCGTCTGGTTCTGAGTGACCATCATGCCCATCTGCATGAGCGATTTGACCACGTCGGGCACGCGCTCGGCCATGCGGTTGGCGAGCTCCGAAACGAGGATCGCCTCGGGCACCTGCACGTCGCGCACGACCTTTTCACGCTCCACAGAACCGCCCATGGCCTTTTGCCGGGCGCGCTCCTGCTTGCGCTTCATCGCGGCCATGGAGCGCTGACGCCCGCCTTCGCCACCGCGGAGCGCCTGGTTCAGCGTGAGCTTGCCGCCCCGGCGGCCGCCATCGTCGCGGCCCTTCTGCGGGCGCTGCTCTTCCTGGCGACGGGGTGCTTCGCGCTCGGGGGCTTTGCGGCCTGCGGGCTTGCGATCGTCCTGCGCGGGGGCAGCGGCGGGCGCGGCAGCGCGGCGGGCAGCCTCGGCGGCCTCCACCTTCTTGCGCTCGTCCTCTTCAGCCTTCGCCTTCAGGGCCTCTTCACGCTCTTTTTCCTCGCGCTCCTTGGCCTCGGCCTCGTCCCGGCGGCGTTGCCGCTCTGCGGCGCGTTCCTCTTCCTCGGCCTTGCGCTTGGCCGCGTCCTCGGCCTCGCGGGCCTTGGCGGCCTGCAGCGCCTTCATGCGGCGGTCCATCTCCGCATCCGAGATGCCCGAAGGACGGCGTGAGGGATCCCCCGCCGGTGCGGCGCCTGTCGTCGGCTTCGGCGTGCCGGGCTTTGGGACGACCACGCGCTTGCGTTTCGTCTCCACCACCACGCTTTTCGTGCGGCCATGGCTGAAGCTTTGCTTCACGTTGCCGGGGCGGCCACCACGACCACCACCCACACCGAGCGTCTTCTTGCCGTCATTATCGCTCATAAAGCGTTATTCCTTTCCAGCGCCGGATGCGCCGTTGCCTGAAGTATCGCGCAGGCCTTTCAGTTTCGCGGCTTCCTCTACAACACGTGCTGTGAGTCCACCAGCCAAGACTGCGCCATGTATCACACGGGTTCGCCCGAAGGCCATCCCAAGCTCATCCGCGCTCAAGATGCCGAACCAGCGCGCGCCCTCTGGAGTCCATAACTTGCCCTTGCCGCGTTCGGATCCATCCGCCGCCTGAAAGAGCGCCTTGACGTTCTGCGTGGCGAGCGCCGAGCGGACCTTCTCGAAGCCCGCGAGGGCGAGCCCCGCTTTCCGCGCCATGGCAAGTAGGTCGACGACCCGGCGCGCCTGCTGCCGTTCGACCTCCGCCACCAGTCCCTCGGGGACGGCGACCTGCGCCTTCGCCCCCTTGGAGAAGATGCGCTTCTTGACCGCTTCTTCGAGCGTCGCGCGGTCCGCGCTCACATAGTACCCGCGCCCCGGGAGCTTGCCCAGCACATCGGGCACGACCTGGCCCTCGGGCCCGGTGACAAAACGGATGAGCCCCGCCTTGCCGCCCGTGTCTCCCGTGACAAGGCACCGGCGCTCCGGTGCCTCGCGGGTCTTTGCTGCGCCGCCTCTCGTCATGCGTGCCCTATGCGTCCGCCTCCTCGGCGGTATCCTCGGCCTCGGATTGCTGGCTCACCATCTCTTCGGGATCGACCCAGCCGAGGAGAACGCGGGCGGTCATGACCATGTCCTGCGCTTCTTCCAGCGAGACGTCGAACTTCTCGAGAATGCCGTCATCCTTTACACGCTCGCCGTCCACTGTGGTCCAGCCGCCGGCCAGCTCCCAGTCGGCGCAGGTGGCGAAATCCTCGAGCGTCTTCACGCCGTCTTCCGCCAGCGCCTCGATCATCTGGGGGCTGAGCCCCTCGAAATCAATGAGCTGCTGCTCGACACCCAGCGCCACCGCGCGCTCGAGCGCCTTCTTGTTCTGCTCGTCGATGTAATCGCGGGCCCGGGCCTGAAGCTCCTGCGCCGTGCCTTCGTCCACGCCGTCGATGACGAGAAGCTCGTCGAGCTCGACGTAGGCCACCTCCTCGAGGTTCGTGAAGCCCTCGGAGACAAGAAGCTGCGCGAAAAACTCGTCGAGGTCGAGCGTGTCCATGAAGAGCTTCGTGCGCTCCTCGAACTCGGCCTGGCGGCGGCGGCTCTCCTCCTCCTCGGTCATGATGTCGATGTCGAGGCCGGTGAGCTGCGATGCGAGCCGCACGTTCTGACCCCGGCGCCCGATGGCGAGGCTGAGCTGCTCCTCGGGCACGACGACCTCGATCCGCTCGGCCTCGTCGTCGAGAACGACCTTGGAGACCTCGGCGGGCTGGAGTGCGTTCACGAGGAAGGTGGGCTGGTCTTCGTTCCACGGGATGATGTCGATCTTCTCGCCCTGAAGCTCGTTGACGACCGCCTGCACGCGGGAGCCCCGCATACCGACGCAGGCCCCCACGGGGTCTATCCCTGAATCGTAGGAGATCACGGCAATCTTGGCGCGCGAGCCCGGATCACGGGCGCAGGCCTTGATCTCGATGATGCCATCGTAGATCTCCGGCACCTCCATCTTGAAGAGCTCCATCATGAACTCAGGCGCGGTGCGCGAGAGGAAGATCTGCGGCCCGCGCTGCTCTCGACGCACATCCTTGATATAGCAGCGGATGCGGTCGTTGGGGCGGTAGGCCTCGCGGCCGATCTTCTCGTTGCGGCGCAGCGTCGCCTCGCCACGGCCCACGTCAACGATGACGTTGCCGTATTCCTCGCGCTTGACGATGCCGTTGATGATCGTGCCCGCGCGGTCCTTGAATTCCTCGTACTGGCGATCGCGCTCGGCCTCGCGGACCTTCTGAAGGATCACCTGCTTGGCCGATTGCGCGGCGATGCGGCCCATCTCCACCGGCGGCACCTCGTCGATGAGCTCGTCGGTGATCTGCGGCTCGGGGCTCTGATCCACGCCCTCCATGAGGCCCTCTTCGAGCGGCAGCGGCTTGCGCAGGTAGATGCGGCGGACCTTGATCGTCTCGCTCTCTTCGGTTTCCGGGTCAAAAAGCGTCTTGGTTCCGGAGATCACGAAGTACTCGTTGCCCTGTGCCTTCATCACGTCCTGCGCCTGGTCGGGCGTCATGTCGGACTGGAAGCTCTCGATATCGTCCTGCGGCGTGACGGTGCGGACACGGGTGAAGGTCGCGCGGCCGGTCTTGCGGTCGATCTTCACGCGGATATCCATCTCCGCGCCGTAGCGGGACTTCGCGGCGCGCGCGAGGCTCTCCTCCATCGCCTCGACCACGAGGCCGGGGTCGATCATCTTCTCGCGTGCCACGGCCTCTGCCGTCTGCAGGAGCTCAAGCTGGTTTGCCGAAGTAATGGCCATCAGGAATCCTCCGTCCCGTCCACGATGCTTTCCACCGCATCGAATTGCTTTTCATCCACCTGACCCGCATCTTTGCGCCCTTTAAGGACGTCGCGGATCAATTCGTCCGTCAGGACCAGCTTGGCATCGGCCAGCCAGTCGAAATGGAGCCCGATCGTGACGGCCTCGCCGGCCTCCTCGATCTCGATGAGGATCTCGTCCTCTTCCGTGCCCGCGAGCACGCCCTTGAAGCGGCGGCGCCCGTCGATGAGCTCTTCCGTCTCGATCTTGGCGACGTAGCCGTCCCAGAGGTCGAAGTCCTTGAGCCGCGTGAGCGGGCGGTCGATACCCGGCGAAGACACTTCGAGGGTGTAGGCATCGAGAATCGGATCCTCGACATCCATGACCGCGCTCACCGCCGTGGAGATGTCGCCGCAATCGTCCACTTCGATCGTGCCGTCTGGCTTTTGTGCCATGATCTGGAGGATCGGGGCCTTTCCGCCCTGCAGGCGCACGCGCACCAACTCGAACCCCATCCCCTCGATGGTGGGTTCGATGATCTCTCTGATGCGCCGATCCATGGCTGCCTTGGCGATCATGTCCGCCATTGCGTGCCTCCAAAACGAAAAAACGGGCCAGCGGGCCCGTTCGTGTCTGCCGGTGGAGCCTCGGGGGTGGAAGCCGAGGCGCCGCTGTTGAGGTGCACATACGCCCGCACCCCGGATTGTGCAAGGTCGCTTTTCACCGGACCCCCCGCAGGGCAAGCTCCGCGCCATGGCGAAAGCTCCCAACCCCGCGCGTTACCGCGCCCACGGCCTGCTTCGGCGCCTCGCGCGCATGACGGGCCTCGAGCTGCCGCAATTCCTCGCCGCTGCAGGGCTTCCCCCGAGCCTCGCGGCCCATCCGCGCCCCTCGCTCACCGCGGCCCAGGTGGTCGCGGCCTGGGAGACCGCGGAGGCATTGCTTCATGAGGGGCTGAGCCCCGATACGCTTCGCCTCGACCTGCGTACTCGCTTCAGCCCGGCGGCTTTCGCCCTCGCCGCCGCGCCCGATGTGGGCGCGGGCCTCCGTCGCTGGGCAGAGCTTGCGCGGTTCGCGCAGCCCGCGGTCGCCACGCTCGAGGGCACGGCGACGCTCCGCTTCTCCGGCGCGCCCGTGCTTCAGGCCGTGGCGCTGGTGCAGCTCCTCGACGCGCTGCGCATGGCCACCGCCCGCCGCCTCACGCCGCACCACCTCGCGCTGCCCGCTGCCCTGCCGCGCAGGGACGAAATCTGCGCCCATGCCGGGGTCGAGGCCAGCACCGAGGGAGAGGTGCGTCTCTCCTTCGCCGAGGCCGATCTCGGCCATGCCCATGTGGCGCCCGTCCAGGAAAGCTGGGAGGACCTCGACCTTGCGCCGCCGGTCTACGCGGCTGGCATCGCGCAGGAGGTGGGGCTGGCGCTGCCCGGCCTTCTCGCCGCCGGGCGGCCCGGGGCGGAGGCCGCAGCTGCGCGGCTCGGGCTCTCGAAGCGCACGCTCCAGCGCCGTCTGATGGAGGCAGGTCAGCCCTACCAGGACGTTCTCTCGTCGACCCGTCAGAGGCTCGCACAGCTCTATCTCGCCCAGCCAGGCCTCAGGATGGAGGAGGTCGCGCTCCTTCTCGGTTTCACTGATCCCAACAGCTTTTACCGCGCCTATCAGGGCTGGACGGGGACAACGCCCCGCGCGTTTCGTGCTGCGTCCGCAAAATAATTGATGCGTCTGGGGAACCTTCTGCTGTGTCATAGGTTAAATCAGCAGAAATCGCGCAGGTGGCACGGTTCATGCAATTTCGAGAGCCCACCGTCCTGTGCCCGCACACCGTTGGTACTGGTCGATGAACCTCTCCGCACCCGAACTCGAAGACCAGATGCGCAAGCTCAACACGCTGAACGGCCATCTGACCTACCGCATCACGAAGCTCTCCAAGCTCCTCGAAGCCGAGGCCGCCATCCGGCTCCGTGATACCGGCACCAATCTCACCACCTACCGGATCATGCTCCTCGTCTCGATCTTCGACGAGATCACCGTGAGCGACCTCGCTCGCCTGATGGTAATCGATCGCGCACAGGTGAGCCGCCTATCAACGGAGATGACCCGGCAGGGCCTGCTCACCTCGAAGCCCGACCGCACGAACAAGCTCAAGAAACTCCTGATGCTCACTCCCGATGGAGAACGGCACTATGCCGAGCTGCGCGACAAGTTCGAAGACCGCGCCACCATCATCACCGATCACGCCACGGAAGAGGAGCTCAACGTCCTCTGGAAGCTGGTCGACCGCGTGAGCCAGCACCTGTCCGACCGGATTGAACGCGCCACCTGAGCGCCCATGCAAAACGCCCCGAACGAAGCGGGGCGCTGAAATGATGCAGGGTGCGCAAGAAGCGCACCCTTTATTTTTTCAGGCTTACGCCATCCACCAGCGCTCGGCGATCCGGCTCGAGTCCATCTGCCAGAGGTTACCGATGGTGCCGGAGTTGGCGAGCTTGGAGGAATGCGCGTCCACGTAGTTGGCGTACATCGGCACGACCGTGCCGCCCTCTTCGGACATGATCTGCTGCATCTCCGTGTAGATCGCCTCGCGGCGGGAGCTGTCGAGCTCCGCGCGACCGTCGAGCAGAAGCTCCTGGAAGCGGGCATTCTCCCACTGCGTGTCGTTCCACGGCACGCCGCTTTCGTAAGCGGTGGAGAACATCCAGTCCTCCGTCGCGCGACCCGACCAGTAGCAAGCGCACCACGGCTTCTTGAGCCAGACGTTGGACCAGTAGCCGTCCGCCGGCTCCTGCACGACCTCGATATTGATGCCCGCCTGGGCCGCGGAGGCCTGGTAGAGCTGCGCGGCATCCACCGCGCCCGAGAAGGCCGCGTCAGAGGCCGAAAGCTGCACGGACACGTCCGAAAGCCCGGCATCGGCCAAGATCTGGCGTGCGCGGTCGGGATCGAACGGGTTCTGCGGAAGATCGGCGGCGTAGTACTGGTTGGCCGGGCCGATCGGGTGATCGTTACCCACAGCACCGTGGCCGAGCAGGATCTTGTCCACCATCTCCTGGCGGTTGATCGCGAACTTCAGCGCCTGCCGCACCGCCATCTCGTCGAAGGGCGAGACATTGGTGAGCATGGGGAAGGTGTAGTGCTGGTTACCCGTCACCTCGAAGATCGATATATTCGGGTTGGCACGCATGAGCGGCTCGGTCTTGAAGTCCACGCGGTTCACGGCGTCGACCTGGCCGGTCATCAGCGCGTTCATCCGGGCGGAGCTGTCATTGATGGCCACGAACTCGATGGAGTCGAACCAGCCCGCGGAGCCGTCCTTGTAGTGACCGTCGACGCGCGACACGACCGTGCGAACGCCGGGCTCGAAGGTGTCGACCTTGTAGAGACCCGTGCCGATGCCCTGGGCGATCGCTTCCTGCTCCTGACCGGCGGGATACATCAGCAGGTGATAATCCGACATAAGGAAGGGGAAGTCCGCGTTGCCGGAGGCGAGCGTGAACTCCACCGTCAGGTCGTCGACCTTCTTCATCTCCGAGATGGCGGCGACGAGCGGGCGCGCAGCGGATTTCGCATCCTCGGCCACGTGCAGGTTGAGCGAGGCGATCACGTCATCGGCGCCAAACGGCTTGCCATTGTGGAACGTGACGCCCGAACGCAGCTTGAACGTCCAGGTGACAGCGTCGGCCGTCGCTTCCCAGCTCTCGGCGAGCTCGCCAACGAGGGTGCCGTCCGCGGCGACTTCCGTCAGGCAGTCGAACACGCAGCCATGGGCCGTGATGATCATGTAGCTGTCGGAATGCGTACGCCCGTCCCAGCTGTCGGAGGTGTTGGCGCCCGCGAGGCCGAAGCGGGCCGTCCCGCCGCGCTTGGGCCCATGTCCGTCGGCGCGGGCACCGGTTGCGGCCAGCACACCGGCTGCAGCGCCGGTTTGCAGAAGGCCGCGACGTGAAAATCTGGTCATATTATTCTCCCTGTTGACCGTACCGCCCCATCTCTCCCGGGCGATACTCATGACATCTTATCAACTGCTGCATCGCCGATGTTATCAACTCCGCGTTCGTTGAGCAGATTGGTGAGCCAGTCCGGATCCATCTCGGGGACCGAACTGAGCAGAAGATCGGTGTATGGGTGGTGCGGGGGCGTGAACATGTCGTCCTTGGGCCCCTGCTCGACCACCTCCCCGTCCTTCATGACGACAACCTCGTCCGCGATGGAGCGCACCGTGGCGAGATCGTGGGTGATGAACATGTAACTCAGCTTCAGCTCATCCTGCAACTTAGCCAGCAATTTGAGGATCCCTTCGGCGACTAGCTGATCGAGCGCGGAGGTCACCTCGTCGCAGATGATGAAGCGTGGCTCGGCGGCCAGCGCGCGGGCGATGCCGATGCGCTGCTTCTGCCCACCCGATAGCTCGGAGGGCAGGCGGTTCATATATTGCGCGGGCTCAAGCTCGATCTGGTCGAGCAACTCCTCGACGCGCTTGCGCCGTGCCGCACCTTTCAGACCGAGATAGAATTCCACCGGCCGCCCGATGATCTCTCCGATCGTCTTGCGCGGGTTCAGTGCCGTGTCGGCCATCTGGTAGATCATCTGCGCCTGGCGAAGCTGGTCCTTGCTGCGCTTGCGATAATCGGCGGGCATGGGCGCGCCGTCGAACTCGATGACACCGGATTTCGGCGGCAAAAGGCCGGTTATGCAGCGCGCGGTCGTGGATTTGCCGGAGCCCGATTCGCCCACCACGGCCACCGTGCGCCCCTCGTGAATGTCGAAGCTCACGTCATGGAGCACCGTGACCGTGCCATAGGCCGCCGTCACGTTCTGCACCGAGATGACCGGCGTCGCATCGGCCGCCGGCGCGGGCTTTTGCGGGCGCTGGAAGCTGCGGACGGCCCAGAGCGACTTCGTGTAGTCCTCCTTCGGCGCGCTGAGCATGGTGCGCGTATCAGCCTCCTCGACCTCGTCGCCCTTGAGCAGAACTTTGATTTTGTCGGCCATCTGCGCCACCACGGCCAGATCGTGGGTGATGTAGATTGCGGCCGTGTCGAACTGCTCCACGATGTCGCGAATGGAGGCCAGCACCTCGATCTGCGTGGTCACGTCGAGCGCCGTCGTGGGCTCGTCGAAGATGATGAGATCGGGCCGGCAGGACATGGCCATGGCCGTCATCGCGCGCTGCAGCTGCCCGCCCGAGACCTGGTGCGGATAGCGAAAGCCGATCTCGTCCGGGTTGGGAAGCCGGAGCTTGCGATAGAGCTCCATCCCGTCCTTCTCGCTCTCGGACTTCGACATCACGCGGTGCTGTGTGGGGCCCTCGGAATGCTGGTCGATGATGCGATGGGCCGGGTTGAAAGACGCCGCCGCCGACTGCGCAACATAGGCGATACGCTTGCCCAGCAGGGCGCGCTTCTTCGCGGCGGAGGCGGTGACGAGGTCGGTCCCGTCGAATTCCACGCTGCCGCCGGATATGCGGCAGCCGTCCCGCGTGAAGCCCATGGAGGCGAGGCCCACTGTGGATTTTCCCGCGCCCGATTCGCCGATGAGGCCGAGCACCTCGCCCTTGTTGAGGTCGAGATCGACGCCGTTGACGATCTGCGTCCAGGTCTCGTCGGAGCGGCCCTCGATGGTGAGGCCGCGGACCTTCAGCAGCTGTTCGTTGGATTGCGCCATCGGCTATTCCTTCAGCCCCGAAGACTTGTAGAGCATCCAGTCCACTACGAAGTTCACCGCCACCGTCAGGAGCGCGATAGCCCCGGCAGCCAGCAAAGGCGCGGTGGCCACCTGCGGCGCGAAGGCCGCGAAGTTGATGAACTGCGCGAGATCGCGGACCATCGTGCCCCAGTCCGCCAACGGCGGCTGGATGCCAACGCCAAGGAAGCTCAGCGAGGCGATGGTGAGAAAGACAAAGCAGAAGCGCAGCCCGAACTCCGCCAGCAGCGGTGCCGTGGCATTGGGCAGGATTTCCTTGAAGATCAGGTAGCTCAGCCCCTCGCCCCGCAGCTTGGCCGCCTCGATGTAGTCCATCACCACGATGTTGAGCCCCACCGCCCGCGCCAGACGGAAGACGCGTGTGGAATCGATCACCGCGATGATGATGACCATGAAATACGTCCGGTTGATGCCGAATTCGTTGGCCCAGACGGTGGCGATCGTCATCAGGAGCAGCGCGAAGATCAGCGCCGGGATCGCCATGAGCACGTCCACCGCGCGGCTGATCACCTGGTCGAGCCAGCCTTGCAGCACCGCCGCGAGGAACCCGAGCGAGCCCCCGATGAAAAACGCCAGCAGCGTCGTCACGAAGGCGATGCCCACCGTGTTCTGCGCGCCGTAGATGAGACGGGAAAGGATATCGCGCCCGATCTGGTCGGTGCCGAGAGGGAATTGCGGATCGCCGCCCACGGCCGGATTGCCCCCGGGCACGACATTGGCGCTGGCGAGCACCTCTTCCTGCCCATAGGGCGCGATCACGCCCGCGAAGATCGACACGACGGCGTAGATCAGGATCATCAGGATCCCGAAGGCCGCCGTCACCGGCATGGTCCGAAAGAGCTTCTTGGTGCCTTCTGTGCCTACGTGCCGCCCGAGGAGCCGGAAAAGCCACGCCGCCACCGCGAAGATCACGAAGCCATGGACGGCGTTGCGAAAGAAGAAATAGCTGTCCACGGGCGTCCGCTCCGCCGTGAGCGCGAGGTAGTAGGTGTAGAGCAGGTAAAGGACAATCAGCGCGCCGATCACGTAGCCCCACGCCACGCTCAGACCCATGTCGCGCCAGCGTGGCGCGTTGCCCGTCACTTGCTGCGCCGCCAGCCGCCCGGCCCAGGCCAGCGGGATCGCGGCCAGCATGACCGCGATGATCAGAAGCCAGCCGCTCATTTCGGGTGCCTCAGTCGTGGATTGGAGATGATGCTCAGGATGTCGGCCATCAGGTTGAGCAGGATGTACGCCGCCGCGAAGATGAGGCAGCAGGCCTGCACCACAGGGATGTCCCGGTTCTTCACGCTATCGACGAAAAGCTGCCCGATGCCGGGATAGACAAAGACGACTTCGACGACCACGACGCCCGTGATCAGGTAGGCGAGGTTAAGCGCGATCACGTTGATGATAGGCGCCAGCGCATTGGGAAGCGCATGGCGCACGATCACCCGCATGGGCCGCATCCCCTTGAGCCGCGCCATCTCGATATAGGGCGAGGCCAGAAGGTTGATGATCGCGGCCCGCGTCATGCGCATCATGTGCGCGGTCACCACGAGCGTCAGCGTGAGCGCGGGCAGGAGCGTCGCGTTGAGCCGCTGCCCGAAGGTCATGTCCGTGTTCACCACCGAAAGCGAGGGCAGCATCGGGTTCATCACCGCGAGGACGAGGATGAGCACATAGGCGAGGAAGAATTCCGGCGAGGAGATCGACGTCAGCGTGGAGATGTTGGCCACGCGGTCGAAGATCGAATTCCGAAAGAGCGCCGCAAGCACCCCGATGGTGAGCGAGAGCGGCACCGCGATAGCGGCCGTCACGCCCGCGAGGAACATCGTGTTCTGGAAGCGGGGGCCGAGCATCTCCGCCACCGTGCCAAGGCCCGTGCCCGCCGCGCCGCCCGCGAATTCGGCGAACTGCGCCTGGCTGTAGGCCGTGCCGAAATCGAGTCGCACGGCATCCACGAGCCATGTCAGGTAGCGCTCGATATAGGGCCTGTTCAGGCCCAGATCCTCGCGAAACGCGGCCACCGCCTCCGGCGTCGCGCCCTGGCCGAGAATGGCCTGAGCGAAATCCCCTGGAAGGGCATTCACCGACACGAAGATGACGATTGAAACGACAAACAGCGTCAGCACGCCAAGTGCCAATCGCTGCAGGATGATGGTTCCTACAGACCCCAAATCCCAGATTTTCCCTGCGAATTATTGTTAGGTCCAACGATAACGGCTGCGAGGCGTCTGTAAAGCACTCTGTGAAAGCCGTGCGGGCGGGTAGGCGGGCAGGCTCAGAGCTCCAGGGTCTCCCGAGAGAGCGCGTAGCGATCCATCACCTGCACGAGCGCCGCCGAGATTCCGGGCTCCGAAAGCGCATGCCCCGCGCGCGGGATCATCTGAAGCTTGGCCTTGGGCCAGGCCGCCGCGAGCGCATGGGCCGCGCTTGGCGGGCAGATCATGTCATAGCGTCCCTGCACGATGTGGCCGGGGATGTGGGCCAGCTTGTCCATCCGGTTGAGGATCTGCTGGTCCTCGCTCAGGAAGCCCAGGTTCTTGAAGTAATGATTTTCCAGCCGGGCAAAGGCGCGGGCATATTCCGCGGGGCTTTCTCCCGTGGCGCCGTCCGAGGCCATGGAGGCCAGCGCATTCTCCCAGGCCGACCAAGCCCGGGCAAATCGGGTCTCGAGCATGACATCACCCGAAAAAAGCCGCCGGTTGTAGGCCTCGATGAAATCGTCGCGCTCATCCTCCGGGATGAGCCGGGTGAACTTTTCCCAGACATCGGGCCAGAATTTCCCCGCGCCGCCGCCGTAGAACCAGTCGAGCTCTGCCTGCGTCATCAGGAAGACCCCGCGCAGCACGAGCGCCGCGGCGCGCACCGGGTGCGTCTGGGCGTAGATCAGCGAGAGCGTCGCGCCCCAGGAGCCGCCGAAGACGATCCAGCGATTGATGCCGAGCGTCTCCCGGATGAGCTCGATATCCTGCACGAGGTGCCAGGTGGTATTGGCCTCCACGCTCGCATGGGGCCGCGAGCGCCCGCAGCCGCGCTGATCGAAGAGCACCACGCGATATTTGGATGGATCGAAATACCGCCGCATGGCGGGGCTGCACCCGCCGCCCGGCCCACCATGGAGGACGACAACGGGAATTCCGTCGGGCTTGCCGCATTGCTCGACATAGACACGGTGACCATCACCCACGTCCAGCACGCGCTGGTCGAAGGGGTCACGGGGCGGGTAGAGGTATTGCACCGCGCGCTTATGGCCTGCCTCTTTGTCCATCATCACCCTATATAGCGCGCAAAGGCCCGAAGGCCTGCACACCAAAGAGACGAACGGAGCACGGAATGCAAGCGAGCCCCAGCACGGTCGATGCCGGAGAAATCGCAAAATTCGAGGCGATGGCCGCCGATTGGTGGGACCTCGAGGGCAAGTTCAAGCCGCTGCACATGCTCAATCCCACGCGGCTCGACTACATCACCGACCAGATCGCGGCGGAATACGGCCGGGAGCTGGGGGAAGCGCGCCCCTTCGAGGGGCTGCGCATTCTCGATATCGGCTGCGGTGGCGGGCTCCTCTGCGAGCCGATGGCGCGGCTCGGGGCCGAGGTCGTGGGCGCCGACGCCGCTGAAAAGAACATCGCCGTGGCCCGCATTCATGCCGAGCAGACCGGACTCGGGATTGATTACCGCGCCACCACCGCCGAGAGCCTTGCCGCGGCGGGCGAGGCCTTCGACGTGGTCCTCAACATGGAAGTCATCGAGCACGTGGCGGATCCGCAAGCCTTCCTCGATGCCTGCGCCGCCCTCGTGCGGCCGGGCGGGCTCCACCTCTGCTCGACGCTCAACAGAACGCGAAAAAGCTACGCGCTCGCGATCATCGGGGCCGAGCACGTCATGAAGTGGCTGCCGAAAGGCACCCATGATTGGGGCAAGTTCGTCACGCCCGAGGAGCTCTTCGAGATGCTGGAGGCCGCCGGGCTCGCACCCCTGGATCGCACCGGCATGGTCTTCGATCCCCTGCGCTGGAGCTGGTCGCTTTCAGCCACGGATTTCTCGGTGAACTACATCACGACCGCCCGGAAAGGCTGACTTGCCCGAGCACCAGTGCCCGCAAAGCTAGGCGCGGGGTGCCACGGTCTCTTCCTCGGCTTCCGTGAGGCCCCGGCGCATCTCCCGGAGCACCGGCAGGAGCCTGCGCACCTCTTCCGTGCCGGCATGGCCCACCGCCTCGCTGATAATGGGCCCGATGGCCGCCATGGCGCTGTCGCGCGCCGCGCGCCCCGCGGGGCTGATGGCCACCATCTTGCGCCGGGCATCCTCCCAATCGGGACGGATATGGACGAAGCCCGCCCATTCGAGCCGCGCCAGCGTGTTCGTCATCGCACCCCGCGTGACGTGGAATGTCTTGGCCAACTGCGCGGGCGTCCGCTCTCCCTGCGCGCGCGCCAGGTGGTTGAGGACAGAGAAGTGGCTGAGCTCCATCCCCTTGGGCAGCGCCTTCGTCACGCGGTTGCGCACCATCTGGTCGATCACGAGGATCTCTGAGAAGACAGCCACGGGGAGCGGATCGGTCTTGGTCGACATGGCTGGTAGGCTAAGGCCCGTGGAACGACCTGTCATGGGTGAGCGCCGCGATTTTACGACGCGCGGCGGCAACCTGCCCCAGATCGAGATCAACGAATGCGAGGCCGGGCGCCTCGCCCATGTCGAGGAGCACCTCGCCCCAGGGCGCCACGGCGAGCCCGTGACCGTGGGTGGCGCGGGGGCCGGATTGACTCTCTCCGTGAACGCCCGTCTGCGCGGGGGCGAGGACGAAGGCGCCCGTTTCGATGGCTCTCGCGCGCAACAGCACCTCCCAATGGGCACGGCCCGTGGGCTGCGAAAACGCGGACGGAACCGTGAGGATATCCGCTCCCGCCTGTGCCAGAGCACGGTAGAGATGGGGAAAGCGGAGATCGTAACAGATGCTGAGCCCGACCTTGCCCCACGGCGTCTGTGGTAGAACGGCTTCCGCGCCCGGGCGATAAGCGGCGCTCTCGGTGTAGGTTTCTTCCGCGCTCAGCGCCACGTCGAACATGTGGATCTTGTCGTAGCGCGCCTGCACCGCGCCGCCCGCGTCAATGAGAAAGGAGCGGTTGGCGAAGCGTCCGTCAGGATCGCCGGATTTCAACGCGAGCGAGCCGATGAGGACCCAGAGCCCGTGCGCTGCCGCCGCCTCCTGCACTGCCCTCAGGGTCGGATCATCCGCCTCTTCGTGCAGAAGCGCATCCTGTTCGGCCCTTGGCGCGCCGAGGCAATTCGACACTTCGGGCGTGAGCAGCATGTCCGCGCCGCCCGCCTTGGCCTCCGCCACCGCCGCCTCCATCACCGCCGTGTTGGCGGCAATGTCGGGCGTCGACGTCATCTGCAGGAGCGCAGCGCGCATCAGCCCTTCAGAAGCGCGTCGAGCTTGCCCCGGGTCTCGAGGTCGTAGAGATCATCGCAGCCGCCCACATGGGTCTCGCCCACGAAGATCTGCGGTACCGTACGTCCGCCATTGGCGCGCTGCATCATCTCCGCGCGCTTCTCGGGCTCGCGGCCCACATCGATCTCGGTGAAGCTCACGCCCTTGGAGCTGAGCAGGCGCTTGGCGGCGTGGCAGAAGCCGCACAGCTTCGTGGTGTAGATCTCGACGGGTTGCATGGGCAGGGTCCTTCTCCTCGTTGCCCCTGCATCTAGGGCGCCCGCGCTGCCCGCGCTAGGGTCAGGACATCCACGCGCCGCGCACCAGCTTCGTGCGCGGCCTCCGCGGCGGCGGTGAGCGTGGCGCCGGAGGTCATCACATCATCGATCAGGAGCACGGCGCGCCCCGCAAGGGGGCGTCCTTTCATGGCCGGGCGGATCGCGTCGGCGAGGATCTCGTAGCGGCTCGCATAACTTTCCTTGTGAAGCGCGCGGGTGCGCCGAATGCGGCGGAGCGCGTCGAGCGCGGTGGGCCGCCCCACCTCGCGCCCCACGGCCCGGGCGAGGAGCGCGGCCTGGTTGTAGCGGCGCTGGAGCAAGCGCGTCCAATGGAGCGGCACCGGAACAAGGATCGTGTCCTGAAAGATCACGTCGCGTGCCCGCCCGGCCATCCAGTGCCCCGCGGCGCGGACGATGTCGGCCCGCTCCTGACGCTTCAGCGTCATAACAAGCTGCCGCGCGCGCCCGTCGTAGGCCAGCGCGGCGCGCCCTTTTTCCCAGGCGCGGGGTGCCTTCAGGCATTCATCGCAAAGAGCCACCTCGCCTGGCTCCCCGCCGGGGAGCGGTACGGCGCAGCCGTCGCAGGTCACCCCATGGAGAAAGGGAGTATCGCGCCAGCAGGTCCCGCAAAGGGCGAAATCGCGCTCCACGGCCGTGCCGCAGCCGATGCATTGCGGCGGATAGATGAGCTTGAGCGCGCGCTGGGCCAGAAACATGCAGGACCCCCCGAAGGACACCATGGCGGTGCCATGGTTAACGAAGCCTTACCGGTTCAGAGAATTCTCCAGTTGCGACAGGGCGATGCCGCCCTAGATTTTTATGCTATGCTGCGGCAATTACGACAGCGCCATCCATTGACCCGCGGAGCGGTCCAGATACGTCCGCCTAGATCAAGCGACAGCGAAAGATGAAAATGTTCGACGCCAAAGCGCAAGACGACGTAGCCCGCTGCCCCGTCCACGCGCCCGCAGACCACCCGCTCGTGAAGCCCGCGAAGGTCGGCATCTTGCTGGCCAATCTCGGCACGCCGGACAATTACGATTACTGGTCTATGCGCCGCTACCTGGGCGAGTTTCTCAGCGACAAGCGCGTCATCGACTACAGCCCATGGATCTGGCAGCCGCTCCTGCAGCTCGTGATCCTGACGAAGCGGCCCTTCTCCTCGGGCGAGGCCTATAAATCGATCTGGAACGAAGAGCAGGGCGAAAGCCCGCTCATGACGATCACCAAGGACCAAACCGCCAAGATCAAGGCGGAGATGGAAGCGGAGTATGGCGGCCAGGTGATGGTCGATTTCTGCATGCGCTACGGCAATCCCTCCACCAAGTCGAAGGTGCGCGAGATGGTCGAAGCGGGCTGTCAGAAGATCCTCTTCTTCCCGCTTTACCCGCATTACGCCGGCGCCACATCGGCCACGGCCTGCGATCAGTTCTTCCGCGTGCTCATGCAGGAAAAATGGCAGCCCATCGCGCGGGTGGTGGAACCTTATTACGAGCATCCAATGTATATCGACGCGCTCGCGCAGTCGATCGAGCGCGCCTATGCCAAGATGGAGACGCGGCCCGATATCCTGGTATGCTCCTATCACGGGGTGCCGAAGCGCTACCTGATGGAGGGCGATCCCTACCACTGCCAGTGCCAGAAGACGACGCGCCTCCTCAAGGAGCGGCTCGGCTGGGAAGACACCGATATCGTAACGACGTTCCAAAGCCGCTTCGGCCCCGAGGAATGGCTCAAACCCTACACGGTCGAGGAGGTCGCGCGGCTGGCGGAAGCCGGGAAGAAGAACATCGCCGTCTGCGCGCCGGCTTTCTCAGCGGACTGCATCGAGACGCTCGAGGAAATCAACGAGGAGATCGCGGAGAGCTTCGAGGAAGCGGGCGGTGAGCATTTCACCTACATCCCCTGCCTCAACGACGACGCCGCCCACATCTCCGCGCTGAGCGAGATTATCCGCACCAACTTGAAGGGCTGGGTCTAGCGCAGGCTCAAAAGCGCCGGGTCTGGGCAATTGGGCCCGGCCGCGGCGAAAACCACCGCACTTGAAGCCCCAACGAAAAAGGGCGGCGCTTTCGGCGCCGCCCTTTTCGATTATTCAACGTCGCTTATGCGGACGCTGCTGCTGCGATGAGCGCAATCAGGATGAGGGGGATGATGAGCCCGTTGGAGGAGCCACCGGTCTCTTCCACGGTTTCGATCACCACCTCGGGCTCCATCATGGGCTCTTCCATGCCACCTGCCGAAGCAAAGGATGCGAAGCCGGAAAGGGCAGCAGCGAGAACGAGTTTCTTCATAATTTCCTCCAGTAAACGTGTGAGATCGCAAGGTTCTGGGCGAGCACACGTATCAGACTTACCTCGTAACTCTGGATAAACAGCAAAACCACTGGAATGCAAAGCCTTCCTGCGGCGGCTTATCGGCGGATCACCGCAATGTCGTCAAATAAGCAACACCTGCGCGCCATTGTCCACGAGAGCGAAAAGTTCAGCGATATGTTCGTTGTAGAGGCCGATGCAGCCATTGGATGACCGCCGCCCGATCTTGCGCGTGTCGTGGGTCCCGTGGATGCGATAGTAGGTCCAGCTCAGATAGAGCGCGTGGCTGCCGAGCGGGTTGTCGGGGCCCGGCCCGACAAATTCCGGCCATTCCGGATTGCGCTGCCGCATGGCGGGCGTCGGACGCCAGGACGGCCCTTCCACCTTGCGGATCACGCTCGTGCGGCCCCGGCGTGTGAGGTCCTCGCTCAGCGGAACCGAGGTCGGGTAAAGCTTGTAGATCGCCTGGTCCTCGGACCAGTAATGCAAGGCCCGGCTCTCGAGATCCACGAGAATGGCACCGCCCCGCGTGCTGTCGAAATAGGGGCGCCAATCGAGCGTGCGGAAGCTCGAGATATTGCGCTTGTTGGCGCCAGCCACATCGCTCTCGAATTCCGTCGTATCCGCCGTGGTCTGGCCCAGCGCGGGCGCTGCGAGAAGCGCTGTGCTCCCGGCGAGAAAACTCCGGCGGGCGAACCTGTCTTGTGTCATCACTGCCTCCGTGATCGGTTTTGCGGAGTTTTATGGCCTCTATGACGCAGTCGCAAATCAAACAGGCGTTAACCCGCTCGCATGGGCCGGAGTTGATTTGAAGGGCGGCAACCCGCCGCTTAAGACAGTGGCGAAATCCTGCGGAGATCCCCTTTCATGCTCGACCGGCGTCTCGTTCTTCTTGGTCTGCCCGCACTTCTGGCTGCCTGTGGCGGTGGGGGCCCCGTGCCCGTGGACGCCAACGGCAATCCGCTCCGCCGCCTCTACCGCATCCGCGACGCAGAGATGGGCGATATCCAGTTTCGCATGCTCGATGGCGTGAATGCGCTGCGCTCGGCCCGCAATGCGGGCGCGGTCCAGCTGAATGCAGAGCTCAACGCCGCCGCCGCCACCCATTCCCGCGACATGGCCGCACAGAACAGGCCCTGGCATTTCGGATCCGACGGTTCCTCACCCGTCGATCGCCTCGCGCGCGTGGGCTACGACGGCACCCTCATCGGCGAGACGATCTCCGAGACCTTCGAGACCGAGCTCGAGACCCTCGCGGCATGGATGCAGGCCCCCAACACCCGCAACGTCATCCTCGACCCGCGCGCCCGCGATCTCGGCTTCTTCGGGTTCCAGGAGCAAAACGGCAAGATCTGGTGGACCCTCGTCCTCGCCACCCCCGCCGCCTCGCTCGAGGTGGCGTAAACCGCCTGTATCAGGGGTAGATGCTGATCGGCGTGCCCACGTTCACCATCGCGTAGATGTCCTCCATTTCGCGATTGCTCACGGCCAGGCATCCCCAGGTCCAGTCCGGCTGCCCGCGGAACTGCCGCGGCGTGCCATGGATGAAGATGTCTCCCCCCGGACTTTCGCCCATGGCCTCCGCAAAGGCACGGTCCGCTGCGTTGGGATAGGAAATCCCGATCGAGAGGTGGAAGTCCGAGTTCGGGTTCTTCCGGTCGATCATGTAGAGGCCCTCGGGAGTTTTCCCGTCGCCGCTGATTTCCTTGTGCCCCTCGGGCGCAAAGCCCAGCTCGAAATCGTAGCTGGCGAGGATCTGGTCCTCGTGGAGCAGCACCAGCTTCCGCTGCTCCTTGAAGGCCATCACATGCGTCACCTCCGGGCCGTCATAGCTCCGGAACTTGGACGCACAGCCCGATAGCGCCAGCACGGCGCAAAGCATGAGTGAGGTAAAGACTGCCCGCATGGTTCTGCTGCTCGTTGTTTTGCGCCACACTAGCGCAAATGCGCCCCGGCAGGCGACACGAAGCCGTTATTTTTCGCTCAATTTGCGTTCGATTTCTCCGAGTCGCGTCAGCACCTCGTCCCGGTAGCTGTCGGTGGCCTCGTTGGCCTCGGCGGCATGGGCGTCCTGCATGGAATTCACGATGAGACCGACAAGCAGGTTCACCACCGCGAAAGTCGTCACCATGATGAAGGGGACGAAAAAGGCCCAGGCCATCGGGTAGACCTCGAGCACCGGGCGCACGATCCCCATGGACCAGCTCTCCAGAGTCATGATCTGGAAGAGCGTGTAGAGCGAGCGCCCCAGCGTACCGAACCAAGCGTCGAACTGCATCGCCTGCTCGGGCGTGCAGGCCGGGCAGCCGAGGCCAAAGAGCTTCGTGGCCATGACCGCGCCGATGTAGAACATCATCCCCATCAGCAAAAAGACCGAGCCCATACCCGGCAGCGCGCTGACGAAGCCCTCCACCACGCGGCGGAGCTGCGGCGCAACCGAAATGAGCCGCAAGACGCGCAGGATGCGCAGCGCCCGGAGCACGGAGAGGCCCCCGGTCGTCGGCACCAGAGCGATCCCGACGACGGCGAGGTCGAAGAGGTTCCAGCCCGAGCGGAAGAACTTGCCGCGATAGGCAAAGAGCTTGAGCGCGATCTCGGCGGTGAAAATGGCAAGGCAGGCGCGGTCCAGCGCGAGGATGAGATCGCCCGCCGCCGCCATGATCGGCTGCGACGTCTCCAGCCCGAGGATGATCGCGTTGAAGATGATGACGCCCATGATGACATTCGTCACGAGGGGCCGCTCGAGCCATGTCTGGAGTGTCGCTTGCATCGTCCTGCCCTGTCGTCTTGGCGCTCAGATGCGTGCGCCGCCGGGCCACGTCAACTGCGGGCCTACTCCGCGGCCTCGCTGTAGCCCAAAAATCCGCCGGATTGCCTATTCCAGTAGCGGGCATAGAGCCCGCCCTGTCCGAGAAGCTCGTGGTGGGTGCCTTCCTCCACGATCTGGCCGGCTTCCATGACCACGATGCGGTCCATGTTGGCGAGCGTGGAAAGGCGGTGCGCGATGGCCAGGACTGTCTTGCCCTCCATGACCCGCTCGAGTGCCTCCTGGATCTCGGCCTCGACCTCGCTGTCGAGTGCGCTCGTGGCCTCGTCGAGCACCAGCACCGGCGCATCCTTCAGGATCGCACGGGCCAGCGCGATGCGCTGCCGCTGTCCACCGGAGAGCTTCACGCCGCGCTCGCCCAGATGCGCGTCATAGCCCTTGCGGCCTTTCCCGTCTTCCAGCGCCTGGATGAAGTCGTGGGCGCTGGCCTTCTCGGAGGCAGCGATGAGCTCGGCCTCTGTGGCGTCGGGTCGGCCGTAGAGGATGTTGTCCCGTGCGGACCGGTTGAACATCGCGGTGTCCTGCGTGACCATGGCGATGTGGCGACGCAAGCTCTCCTGCGTCACCTCGCTCACATCCTGCCCATCCACCAGCACGCGGCCGTTTTCGGCGTCATAGAGCCGGAGCAGCATGGCCACGAGGGTGGACTTTCCCGCGCCCGACGCGCCCACGACGCCGACTTTCTCGCCCGGCTTGAGCGTCAGCGTGAGCCCGCGGACACCGCCGGGGCCTCCGTCATAGGTATAGGTCAGATCTTGGAAGCTGATCGCCCCCGTGCCGGGCCGGAAGACCGGCGCGCCCGGCGCATCAGTGACGCTGTGTGGCGGTGTGAGCGTTTTGATGCCGTCCTCGATCTCGCCGAGGTTGGCGTAGAGCCCCATGAGCGCGAAGCTCACCCAGCCGGTCATCTGGCTGAGCCGGATGGAGATGACGCCCGCGGCCGCGATATCGCCCGCGCTGGCCGCGCCCGCGGTCCAGAGCCAGATGGCAGAGCTGATGAGCACCACCGGCAGGATACCCGCCACCGACATGAGCGCGAGGCGGAACAAGGCACTGATCTTGCCAAACTCGATGGCCGAGACGCGGTAGGCCCCCATGGCGCCCAGCGCCGCTTCGTCCTCATGCTCGGAATTGGCGAAGAGCTTCACCGTCTTGATATTGCCCACCGTGTCGACGATCTGCCCGCTGACATTGGCACGCTTGGCCGCGCGATCCTTCGACCGCGTGCGGATGCGCGGCATGAACCAGGCGATGAGCTTCAGGTAGCCCGCGAACCATACGATCACGATCAGTGCCACCGTCCAGTCGATGGTGAACAGGAGGAGGATCGAGCCCACGACAGAGGCCGCCGCAAAGGCCACGACGCTGATGAGCTCCACCAGCACATCCGTCACCGCGCGGCCCGTCTGCATCTGCTTTTGCGCGATGCGGCCCGCGAAATCGTCGTCGAAGAACTCCGTCGAGTGGCCCAGCACCCAGCGGTGCAGCCGCGACTGCACGAGCATGTTCACGTTGGGCTGGATCATGATGGAGTTGAGCGCCGCCGACGCGCCAAAGGCGATCGGGCGGATGACGAGGAAGAAGCCGAGGAAGGCCACCAGGAGAAGCGTGTTGGCGTCAAACCAGCTCGCCGGATCCGCATCGGTCGAATCGACGATGGCGCCGAGGATGATCGCGCTCACGACTTCCGAGGTGCCCGCCGCCGCCGAAACGGCGAACGCAAGCCAGAACATCGGCCACGCGCCTCTCAGGCACCAGCGTAGGAACGCCATCAGCGTCTGCGGCGGGGCGCCCTCGGCGGGCTCAAATGGCTTGATCCAGCCGCTCAGCGACCGGGCAAAGCTCTCGAAATAGGCTGTCATTCAGCAGCGACCTCGGCATCGTCGTCGGTGAGGATGAACCCGCCCGATTGGCGCGCCCAGAAGCCTGCATATAGGCCGCCTAAAGCCAAAAGCTCCCCGTGGGTGCCATCTTCGGCGATGCGGCCTTGGTCCAGGACGATGATCCGGTCCATCTGCGCGATGGTGGAGAGGCGGTGCGCGATGGCGATGACGGTCTTGCCGTCCATCATGCCGGTGAGCGTGTCCTGAATGGCCGCCTCCACCTCGCTGTCGAGCGCGCTTGTCGCCTCGTCGAGGACTAGGATCGGCGCGTTCTTCAGGATGACCCGCGCCAGCGCGATCCTCTGCCGCTGCCCGCCCGAAAGCTTTACGCCCCGTTCGCCCACATGGGCGTCATAGCCCTGCCGCCCGTTCGGGTCCTCCAGATCGTCGATGAACTCGTCCGCCGCCGCCCGTGCCGCGGCCCGGCGCAGATCCTCCTCGGAGGCCGCGGGATCGCCGTAGAAAATATTGTCCCGCACCGAGCGATGGAGGAGCGAGCTGTCCTGCTGCACCATCCCGATCTGCCGGCGCAGGCTCGTCTGCGTCACCGCGCGGATATCCTGCCCGTCGATCAGGATGCGCCCGCCTTCGGCATCGTAGAATCGCAAAAGCAGCTTCACGAGGGTCGATTTCCCGGCGCCCGAGCGGCCCACGACGCCCACCTTCTGCCCTGGCGCGATGGTGAGGTCGATCTTGTCGAGCCCGCCTTTGTCGCGGCCGTAATGGTGCGTCAGGCCCTCGAGCTCGATCTTGCCCTCGGTGAGCGTGAGCTCTGTCGCATCCGGCGCATCGAGAAGCGCGATGGGCTGCGCGATCGTCTCCATCCCCTCGCGGATGATCCCGATATTCTGGAAAAACGAGGTTAGGGCCCACATGATCCAGCCGGTCATGGCATTGAGCCGGAGCACCAGCGTCGACGCCGCCGCGACGACGCCCACCGTGGCAGACCCGGACGTCCAGAGCATGAGCGCCCAGCCGATCACCGCCACGATGAGAAGACCGTTCAGAAAGGTTAGCATGGCGTCCATGATCGTGTAGATGCGCATCTCTTTCTGGAAGGTGCGCCGCGCCTCCTCGATGACCTCGCGGGCATATTCCTCCTCGCTGGCGTGATGCGCGAAGAGCTTCACGGAATGGATGTTCGTATAGCTGTCGACGACCCGGCCCGTGACCGCCGAACGCGCGTCAGAGGCCGCCTGCGAGGCCGGCGTCACCCGCTTGATCGTCCACTGCACGAGCCAGCCGTAGAGAAAGAGCCAAGCCAGAAGCGGCAGCATGAGCCGCAGATCGGTGGTGGACATGAGGATCACCGCGCCCACGAAATAAGCGAGGCTGTAGGTAATCGCGTCAAACGCCTGAAATGTCGCTTCGCCGACGGCCGGCGGCGTCTGCATGATCCGGTTGGCAATGCGGCCCGCAAAATCGTTCTCGTACCAGCCCACTGACTGGCGCAGCACATGGCGATGCGCGCGCCAGCGCACGGTCGTTCCAACGTTGGGCATGATCGCGTTGTTGAGGATGAGCACGTCGAGCGTCTGCACGAGAGGCCGGAAAACGAGGATGAAGACCGTCACGAGGGCAAGCTCGAGCCCGTGCACGCTCCAGAACAAGGACGCCTCGGTGGAGACAAGATCATCCACGAGAAGCCCGAGGTAGAAGATCAGCCAAAGCTCCACCGCCGCCACCACGACGGAGAGGATCACGGAATAGACAAAGAGACTTTTGAACGCGCGCAGGTAGCCCCACAGAAACGGCACAAGCCGCGAGGGTGGGCGATCCTCGGGCGTGTAGGGGCCGTAGGGGTCGTTGAGATTTTCGAAGAACCGAAACACGGGGGACGCCTCATCGAGTCGCGACCAACATAGGCTCCCTTACGTCACAGGAAAACCAAACCCGCCGAAATCGCCAGAAGGGCGGCCATGAACCGCATGAAGATGGTGAAGGCGAGGGGCGTCTTCAGGAGGTAGGTGAGGAGGGACCCGGCAAAGCTCCAGAACAGGCAGACGCCGAGGTTGATGCCCGAAAACGCCGTGCCGAGAAGCCAGGCAGAGAGGAGCGGGCTCGCTCCCTCGGTATAGGCAGTGGCGGCCACGGCGACGGCCCAGATCTTCGGATTGACCCATTGGAAGAGCACCGCCTCGAGGAAGGTGAAGGGCCGGTCCCGCGCCTCCGCTCGGGGCTTGGCCTGCGCCGTCCAAAGCTTCCAAGCCATGAAGAGGATCCAGGCCGACGCCACGACCTGCAACACCAGCTTGAGCTGCGGCATCGCCGCGAGCAGCGCACCGATGCCAAAGCCTGTGAGCCCCGCCGTGATCCCCACCCCCACGGCCACGCCGAGCACGTGGGGCAGCGTAGGGCGAAAACCGAAACGCGCGCCCGAGGCCGTGAGCAGGATGACGTTGGGCCCAGGGGAGAAGAGCCCGGCAAAGACGAAGACGTAGAGCGGGGCGATCATAGCTGGGCCAAGAGTTCCGCCTTGCTGGCAGTAAAGTCGGAGGCGATCCAGGCCGTTTTCAGCTGTGTTAGAGCCTTTCCAATGGCGGGTCCCTCGAGCGCCGCGGGTAGATCGGCGGCTTTCACGGGGAAGGTAGCCGCCGCGCCCGCCTCTGCGGCGCGAAGCTCGAGCGCGTCGAGCGGGCGTTCCAGCGCCGCGGCGCGGAGCGCGAGCCCGCGCTGGGCGATCTCTGCCCCGTGGGCATGGCCAAGCGCCCCGGCGGACTGCGCCTCTTCCATGATGGTGTGGTAGAGGCCGAGCTGCCGCGCCTCCGCCTTGCTCAGCCGCAGCCCCGTCACATCACCGCCCAGCGCCGCGAGCCGCGCCATGGCGTCGATCTCCGCGACAGGATCGAGATGGATCGAGGGGCCGAGGAGCTTTGCGCTGGCACCGGGCAGGACGCGCGAAAGGAGGCCCGCCTGCTCCAGCGCCCCGACCGCGGGCGCGGGATCGGGCGCGGAGAGGAGCTTCACCATCTCCGCGGTGACCCGCTCGGCAGAGAGCGTCGCGAGGCCGTCGCCATGGGCCGCGCAGGCCGCCAGTCCCTCGGGATCGAGCTCCGTCCCGTACCACGCAAAGAAGCGGAAGAAACGCAGGATGCGGAGATAGTCCTCCCGGATCCGCGCCTCCGCGTCGCCGATGAAGCGGAAGCGGCGCTGGGCGAGGTCGCCAAGCCCGCCCACCGGGTCGCGCACAGCACCGCTGGCATCGGCATAGAGCGCGTTCATCGTGAAATCCCGACGCCTTGCATCCTCCTCCAGCGTCTCGGCGAAGGCCACGACGGCATGGCGGCCATCCGTCTCAACGTCGCGGCGGAAAGTCGTGACCTCGAAGGGCTGGCCGCCGTGGACGAGCGTCACCGTCCCGTGGTCGATCCCCGTGGGCACGGCACGCATCCCCGCAGCCTCGGCGAGCGCAATGACGCGCTCTGGCCTCGCATCGGTGCAGATATCGAGGTCGGTGACCGGCGCGCCAAGGAGCGCGTTCCGGACGCAGCCGCCCACGAACCAAGCCTCATGCCCCGCATCGGTGAGGAGCGCGCAGACCTCCTGCGCCCCCGCATCGCTGAGCCATTGGCCGTTCACCCGCGTCACGTCGCGAACCGATCCGCGAAACCGCGCAGCATCCGCGCCGTCGCCCCCCAGATATAATAGGGCCCGTAGGGCACGGCGTAGTAGCGGCGGATGGCCCCCTGCCACATGCGGCCCTCAATGACGTAGGAGGTCGGGTCCGCCACGTGAGCGAGCGGCACATGAAACACCTCCGCCACCTCGCCGTCGCTTGGGTGGAAGACCTGCGGCGTCTTGAGGAGGCCGACCTGAGGCGCGATGGTGAAGCTGGTGACGGTCTCGTGCGCGGGCAGCGTGCCGAGCGGCTCTATTCCACCCGGATTCGCCCCGATCTCCTCGGCGGCCTCGCGGGTCGCGCAGGCCCACGCATCGGCATCGCTCTCCTCCTGCTTGCCGCCCGGAAAGGAGATCTGGCCGGGATGATGCTTGAGCTCCGAGGAGCGCTTCGTCAGCACCAGCTCGAGCCCGTGGGCCCCCGGCACGAGGAGCATGAGCACCGCCGCCGCGCGCAGCTTGCGCCCCGGCGGCAGGCTCACTTCGTTGAGATCGAAATCGGACGAGGCCCCCGCGGGCGCCCGAAGCGCCGCGCGGACCTCGTCCAGCGTCGGGTTAATCGCCATGTCCCGCGGCCCGCGGGGCTTCTCCGGCCTCCTCGGCTTCGAACCCGAGCGTGGCCGGGTCAAAGCTGTAATGGGCGCCGCAGAACTGGCAATCGGCGGTGACGGTCCCGTCCTCCCGCGTCATGTGCGCGATGTCTTTTTGTGAGTAGATCGAGAGGCTCTGGCGCACGCGATCCTCCGAACACGTGCAGCCGAACTCCACCGCCTGCGCGTCAAAGACCCGAGGCGCCTCCTCGTGGAAGAGCCGCGTCAGAAGCTCCGACGGCTGCACCGACGGCCCCACGAGCTCCAGCTCCTCCACCGTGTCGAGGAGGATGTTGGCGCGGTTCCAGTTCTCAGCCTCGTCACCGTCGAGGATGTCCTCGGCCTCGAGGAGCCCAGATTCGCCGGACCCGCCGCCCTGCACGAAGGGCGAGGCCTTCGGCATGTGCTGGAGCATCACGCCGCCCGCGCGCCACGCTTCATCAGAGCCCGGCGCCGACGAGCGGCCATAGGCCAGCGCAAAACGCGTGGGAATCTGCTCGGACTGGGCGAAATAGGTCTGCGCGCAGCTCGTCAGCGAGCCCCCTGCGATGGGCGTGATCCCCTGGTAGGGCTGCATGCCCTTCCCCTGGTCGATCAGGATCGCGAAATACCCCTTCCCGATCTGGCTGAAGGGATCGGCGGTGAGATCGAGACGCTCCTCGTCAAAGCTCGCCCAGGCGCGAATGCGCGCGGGCTGCCCTTCTTTGGCGGGCGCATAGTAATCGGTGGCGATGAGGCGCGCGGGCCCGTCGCCGCGCACCTGCAGCGACAACTTCCAGCGGAGCTTCATCGTCTGCCCGATCATGGCCGTGAGCAGCGCCATCTCGGCCACCAGCGCCTCGATGGACGCGGGATAATAGTGCTGCGCCAGGACATCATCAAGCAGCCCGTCGAGCCGCGCCACGCGGCCCCGGATGTCGGATCGGTCCAGTTGGAACGGGAGGACGGTGTCATCCCAGGCGATTTGTGCAGCCAGTGTCATGATTGGCCTCCTGCCTTGCGGCCTTGGAGTTCGGATATCGCGCCGATATAGGCACCACAACCCGTGAGCCAAGGGAATAGCCGCCATGCGCCGCTTCGGACGCCCGCCCGAAAAAGATCGCCGCTACACGCTGCGCCCCGGCGCCTACGCGATCCTCGCACGCGGCGACGAGATGCTGGTGACGCACCAGATGGCGCCTTGGCCCGAATTCCAGCTCCCCGGCGGCGGCATCGATGCGGGCGAGCATCCGGTGCCCGCGCTCATGCGCGAATGCCTCGAAGAGACAGGTTGGACAATCACCCGGCCCCGCCGGCTCGGCGCGTTCCGCCGCTTCACCTACATGCCGGAATACGACCTCTGGGCCGAAAAGCTCTGCGCGATCTACCTTGCCCGGCCGGCCCGCGCCATGGGCCCGCCGCGCGAAGCCGGTCACAGCGCCGTCTGGATGCCCGCGGAGGTGGCCGCCGAGGAGCTCGCCGTGCCCGGTGACAGGCACTTCGTGGCTCAGGTCTTCGGGCTCCCGCGACGCTCGAGGAGAAGCGCGCTCACATCGTCCTGGTAGAAGCCGCCGTCGCCCAGCGCCTGCCCCAATTCCCAAAGCATCGCCTCGAGAAAGGCAGAGCCGCGCATGGCGTGAAATTTCGAGATTATTGCGAGCAGACGGTCATCGCCGAAAAGGCTGCCATCGGAGAGTACCGCGTCGGCGAACCCATCTGAATAGACGAAGAGGCGCTCCCCCGGCGCGAGCGTGAGCGTCGTGTTCTCGTAGTAAGCGCCTGGGATGAGCCCCACCGGAAGCCCGCCCTCGCCCACCAGCCGGACACGTCCCCGTGCGTCCTGCACGGCCGGGTGCGGATGACCCGCCTGCGCAAAGACGATGTCGCCGGTGGCGGGGTATATGTGGCCGAGCAGCAGCGTAAAATAATGGTCGGTGGCGAGGTCTTCCATCACGCGCTCGTTGAGCTCGGTGATCGTGTCCTCCGGCGAGCGTGGTACCCATCCGCCTGCACCATCCTCCCTCAGCGCGAGGTTCTGGCGCGGGCTGTTCGGGGGCAGGTAGCCCGCCAGCCGCGCCGTGAGCAGCGCGGAAGAGATGCCGTGCCCCGAGACATCGAGCGCAAAGAAGCCGTACGCGTCGGCGTTGATGGGAAAATGCCCCACGAGATCGCCGCCCACATGGGCCGCCGATCGCAGGATCGTGCTGAGCTCCATGTTGCTAAGATCGACCCTCCGCATGCCCAAAAGCGCCTGCTGAAGCTGCCGTGCGGCGATGAGATCGCCCTCGATCCCGTCGAGCCGCGCCTGCAAGCTCCCGATCTGGTCGAGCGCGTCCGCCTCCCGCTGCAGGGCCGCCGCGCGGCGCGTCCTAAGGCGCTGAAGCAGGGCGAGGAGCCCGTCCAGCGCGGCATCGGTGGCAGAGTGGGGGAGCACCGCGTCGGCCCCGGCCTTGAGCGCCGCGGGCCCATCCTCTTCCGCGCCGATCAGCGCCACGAGGAAGGGCCGCGACAGGGGCGACAGCGTCTGCCACGTCTCGTCGGCGAGCCAGGCCAGCATCGTAACGCCGGGGTCGGGTCCGGGCGCCCATTCCACGAGGCAGGCATCCCAGGGCGCGCCCTCTCGGAGGACCTGCCCCGCCTCCGCGGGACTTGTCCGTGAGACATCCACCCCGCGGGCGCGCACGCTTGCCTCGATCGCTGTCGCTCCCGCCCCGAGCACCAATGCGCGCAAAGGCGCGGGCACCGCCCCGGCGGTGCTTTCCCTTCCGTCGGCACGCGTCACTCGTCTCACCCGGATATCCTCGCGGGCGTTCCCTAGACCGGCAGCCGTTAAGGGCGCGTGAAATCAGATGACGAAGTTGGCCAGCGTCTCGTTGTCAGTGATGTCGTCATAGACAAAGCCGCCCTCTTCCATGTCGCGGAAGAGGCGATCGAAATTGGCCGGGTCCTTCGTCTCGATGCCGATGAGCACGGAGCCGAAATTCCGCGCCGATTTCTTCAGGTACTCGAAGCGCGCGATGTCATCGTCCGGCCCGAGCATGCCGAGAAAATCCTTTAGCGCGCCGGGACGCTGGGGCATGCGCAGGATCATGTATTTCTTGAGGCCCTGGTACTTCTGCGCGCGCTCCTTGACCTCAGGCAGCCGCTCGAAATCGAAATTCCCGCCCGAGGTGATGCAGACCACCGTCTTGCCACGGATATCCTCGGCGAGCTCGGGAAGCACGTCGATGGCCAGCGCGCCGGCGGGCTCGAGCACGATCCCCTCGATGTTGAGCATCTCCATGATCGTGCCGCAGATGCGATTCTCCGGCGCGAGCAGCACGTCACGCGGCGGTGTCTCCGACAGCGCCTCGAAGGTCCGCGCGCCGATCCGGGCCACTGCCGCGCCGTCGACGAAGGTATCGACAGCATTTAGCGTCACCGGTTCACCCGCCTTAACCGCCGCCGTGAGGCTCGCCCCGCCCTGGGGCTCCACGAAGACGAGCCGCGTGGTCGCACCCGTGGCCGCCATGTATTTCTGTGCCCCAGACGACAGCCCGCCGCCGCCCACGGGCAGCACCATTATGTCCGGCGCCTGGCCGAGTTGATCGAGGATCTCCATCGTCACAGTGGCCTGCCCCTCGATCACGTCCGGGTCGTCGAAGGGCGACAGGAAGTGCCCGCCTTCCTCCGCGCAATAGGCCTGCGCGGCGCGAAGACAGTCATCGAAATAGTCGCCGACGAGCTTCACCTCGACGAAAGCACCGCCGAACATGCGCGTCTTGTCGATCTTCTGCTGAGGCGTGGTGACGGGCATGAAGATCACGCCTTTCTTCTCCAGCGACTGGCAATTGTAGGCCACGCCCTGCGCGTGATTGCCCGCCGAGGCACAGACGAAGAGCCCCTGCTCCGGGTTCGACGCCAGCGCTTTCGTCATCGCGTTGAACGCACCGCGGAGCTTGTAGCTCCGCACCGGGCTCAGATCCTCTCGCTTGAGGTAAATGTCCGCCCCGAACTTCGCGCTCAGATGCTCGTTCTTCTGGAGCGGCGTCGGCTCAAACAGAGCGCGCATCTCGCCAGCCGCCCGGCGCACGGTATCGGGAAAATCGGTCATGGAGCGCTCAGTGCCCGAGCGCTCCATCGCCTGCAAGGGATCAGGTAAGCTCACGGCCTTCGACGGCGACGCCGTAAACAGTGGTCAGGGCGCTAAAGCCGAGGATCGTCACGAACCAGCTCCCCACGATGGAGATGAGAAAACCGAGGATCGGAATGAGGCCGAGCAGCGCCACGACAATCTGAATGCCGATGACCACGGCCACGTAGCAGAGCCCGAACCAAAAGATCGTTCCGGAATGCGACTGCGTCTCGCGCCAGGCCTCGCCGATGCCCATCTCCTTGGCCACCGCCGCCGCCGGCAAGACCGAGGACAGGCGGAAGGAAATCCAGAGAAACACCGGCAGCAGCACCAGCAGTGCCACGGCGCCCAGCATGACGCCCGCGCTCTCGCCCGCACCGGAGGCCACCATGCCCACGATAAAGATCGGCAGAAGCGCGATCAGGAAGTAGACGAAGGAGAGCAGGATAAGCTTGCCCACGTAGCTGCGGATCTCTTCCCCGCGAAAGGGCGGCATCCAGCTCTGCGGGTATTCCTCCAAGAGCACGAAGCGATGCCAGGAAATCGCCACCCACGACATGAAGACGATCGCGATGCCAAAGATGATGAGACCGAGCAGGACCGCGCCGAAACCAACTCCCGCTCCGGGAGAAGCAGCCTGCGCGGATGGGTCGAACATGCCCGGCCCGCCGATCGCCAAAAAGCCGCCGCCGCCCACCACGATCATCGCAAGATACATCAAGAGGAGCGGGACGACGCTCACGCGCGCGGCGTTGCCCAAGTTGGCCCAAAGCATGCGCAAAGCATGGGACATCATCGAAACAGCCATCGCAGGCCTCCGTCATTCAAATCGCTCGGGGTGCGAACCCGCATGCAGCCTAGCCCGCTTGTGACCCCCGCGAAAACGGGCTAACGCGCCGCAGCAATCAATTCCCAGGGGTGTTTCATGTCTGCACCAAAGCTCGCGCCGAAGAAGGTCGTTCTCGCCTATTCCGGGGGGCTCGACACGTCGATCATCCTGAAATGGCTGCAGACGGAATATGGCTGCGAGGTCGTCACCTTCACCGCTGATCTCGGCCAGGGGGAGGAGCTCGAGCCCGCCCGCGCCAAGGCGGAGATGATGGGCGCGAGCGCTGTCTACATCGAGGACCTGCGCGAGGAATTCGTGCGCGATTTCGTCTTCCCGATGTTCCGCGCCAATGCGCTCTACGAAGGGCTCTACCTGCTCGGCACCTCCATCGCGCGCCCGCTGATCTCCAAGCGGCTCGTCGAGATCGCCGCGGCAGAAGGCGCCGATGCGGTGGCCCACGGTGCCACCGGCAAGGGCAATGACCAGGTCCGCTTCGAGCTCGCCGCTTATGCTTTGAACCCCGACATCAAGGTTATCGCGCCCTGGCGCGAATGGGATCTGACGAGCCGGACGAGGCTCATCGACTTCGCTGAAAAGAACCAGATCCCCATCGCCAAGGACAAGCGCGGCGAGGCGCCCTTCTCGGTGGATGCCAACCTCCTGCACACCTCCTCGGAGGGGAAAGTCCTCGAAAACCCGGCCGACGAAGCGCCTGATTACGTGCTTCAGCGGATAACCCGGCCCGAGGACGCGCCCGACACGCCCGAGATGGTGGAGATCACCTTCGAAAAGGGCGATGCCGTGGCAATCGACGGCGAGGCCATGTCGCCTGCATCGATCCTAACACGCCTCAACGAGCTCGGCGGCAAGCACGGCATCGGCATTCTCGACCTCGTCGAAAACCGCTTCGTCGGCATGAAATCCCGCGGCATCTACGAGACGCCCGGCGGCACAATCCTGCTCGAGGCCCATCGCGGGATCGAGCAGATCACGCTCGACTCAGGCGCGGGTCACCTGAAGGACACGATCATGCCGCGCTACGCGGAGCTCATCTATAACGGCTTCTGGTTCAGCCCGGAGCGGGAGATGCTGCAGGCCCTCATCGACAAGAGCCAGGAGCATGTTTCGGGCACTGTCCGCCTCAAGCTCTATAAGGGCTCCGCCTCCGTGGTCGCCCGCTGGTCCGATCACTCGCTCTATTCCGAGGCGCACGTGACCTTCGAGGAGGATGCAGGCGCGTATAATCAGGAAGACGCCAAGGGCTTCATCCAGCTCAACGCGCTGCGGTTGAAGCTCCTCGCCGCCCGGGATCGTCGGCTGAATAAGTAGGCTGCAGCCTCTATTCCGCAGACCAGCGTTTTGCCCTGTTTTGTACAAGGCGAAACGCGCGCTTTCACGTTTTGTACGTTTTTCAGGGCCGGAGCGCGCGAGCCTTCATGGCGTCGTAAAGCGCCGTCGCCTCCCCCACCACCTTGGCATAGGCGTCGGGCACGTCGGGCACCGGACCCTCCGCCGCGCCGAAGCCGGTGGAACGGTGGACGGCGTCATACCAATGGGGCGCCCAGGCGCCGTCAAAGGTCTTCGGACCGGCGGGCCAGTCGAGCATGGCGTCGTGGAAGGGGAGTGACAGCGCATCGCAAAGCGCGCCCAGCGCTGCGCGGGGATGGGCGCGGATGTCGGCGCTGTCGATGATGACCGGAGCGGGCAACAAGGCCACGACCCGCGCCAGCGTCGTGAAGCCCAGGTCGTCCGCCGTGGGCGCTTCGCGCTTCCGCAGGTAGCTTGCCAAGACGCGCGCGGGGTGGCGGAGCAGCACGACATGCCGCGCCTCCTCCAGCCAGTCCATCGGGAAGCCCGGCAGCATGTGATGCGGCATGTGCTTTTCGTATTGATGCGGGGTGTCGAAGTCCCGTAGCCCGGCCACCACTCGGGCCGGGTCGCATTCCATCGACGCCATCGACTCTGCCGCCATAGGGTGGTCGATGCCGCTATGTTTCAGGAACGCGCCGTAGAACGGTTCATCCACGGCGTTCATGTCCGCGCGATTGCCGAAGGAATACATCATCGCCGTCGACAGGTTGCGCGGGCCGGACCAGACGGCGATCCTCATGCGGCGACGAGCGCCTTGTAGAGGTCGTGGAGCCGCTGCGTCACCGGCCCCATCTCACCGCTCCCGATCTTGCGGCCATCGATTTCGGACACTGGGGTCTGCGCGCCGAACGTGCCAGTCAGGAATACCTCATCGGCGGAATAAGTATCGACGAGGGAAAAGTTTCGCTCGAAACACGGAATGCCGTTCGCGTGGCAAAGGTCGATGACCTTCTGCCGGGTGATCCCGTTCATGCAGTAATCCCCGGTTGAGGTCCAAACCTCCCCGGATTTGACGATGAAGAAGTTGCAGGCATTCGTCGTGTTCACGAAGCCATGGACATCGAGCATGAGCGCCTCGTCGGCGCCCGCCTTCTCCGCGGCGATGCAGGCGAGGATGCAGTTGAGCTTCGAGTGCGAATTCAGCTTGGGATCCTGCGTCATGGGCAATCCGCGCAGGTGTGGCACCGTGGCGAGCCGGATGGGGCGCGGGATCTTGGGGCGCGAATGCTCCATGATGATGACCATGGTGGGGCCCGAAACGCTAAGCGCCGGATGCTGGAAGGGCCGCATCTTCACGCCCCGCGTCACCATGAGCCGTGCATGGGCATCGCTGTGCATGTCATTGGCGGCCCGCGTCGTCTCCAGCGCCTGTAACATTCCCGCCCGGTCGAGCGGGAGCGCGAGATCGATCGCCTTCGCCGCCTCTTCGAGCCGCGCCAGATGCTCGTCCACGAAGGCCCAGCGCCCATCATAGAGACGGAGCCCTTCCCAGACGCCGTCGCCCAGCATGAAGCCACTGTCATAGACGCTGATTTTCGCGTGCTGCCGGGGGAGAAGCGCGCCATCGACATAGATCAGGATCGCCTCGTTTCGGGCGTCATCCTCGGCTTGATGGGTCGTCACGGGCTCCATGGGGTGAAGCATTTGCCAAGAGGATCAATCTTTTCAAGCAGTAACTAGGGCGTGACCTCCCGCGCCCGTGAATTGGCTTTGAACGTGCATGTCGTCACACACCTCCCCAACGACAGGAGACACGACATGCTGAACCCGATCCACCAGCCCCGCCCGTTCCTCACGGCAATGGCCATCGCCGCGGCCATTGTTATCCAGTGCACCGGCAAGGCCGAGGCGCGCGACATCCAGACCGTGACCGTCGCAGGCGGCTGTTTCTGGTGCGTGGAGAGCGACTTCGAAAGCGTGCGCGGCGTAAGCGAGGCCGTGAGCGGCTTCACCGGCGGGACCGTCGCCAACCCGACCTACAAGCAGGTCTCCGCCGGCGGCACCGGGCACTATGAAGCGGTGGAAATCACGTACGACGCGGATGTCGTCCCGCTGGAGACCCTGCTCAGCGCCTTCATGCGCTCCGTCGATCCCACCGATGCAGGCGGGCAGTTCTGCGACCGTGGGCCGAGCTACCGTACGGCGCTCTTCTACAGCTCCGCCGCCGAGAAGGCGGCCATGGAAGCCGCGGTGGCGGATGCCGAGGCCGCGCTCGGGCGCAATGTGGTTACCCCGGTCCTGCCGCTCGGCGCCTTCTATGCGGCCGATGAATACCATCAGGATTATTACCTCGATCAGGACATCATCCTCACGCGCTTCGGACCCCGCTCCAAGGCGGAGGCCTACAAGCGCTACCGCGCGGCATGCGGACGCGACGATGGCGTGCGCGCGCTCTGGGGCTCCGCGGCCCCCTTCGCGAGCTGATCGACCCTACGGCGCCGCGTGTTCCGCGCGGAAAGCCTCCACCTCGGCGCGGCTCGGGATGGCATCAGCCGTCCCGGGCCGCGTGACCTTCAATGCCGCCGCCGCACTCGCCAGGGTGAGGGCTGATTGCGTGTCGAGATCGGCATCGAGCGCTGCCACAAAATACCCGAGGAACGTATCGCCCGCGCCCGTGGTATCGCGCGCGGTGACCTTGAGCGCGTCGGCATGGATAACCTCGCGCCCAGCGATGTAATCCGCGCCCTCCGCGCCGCGCGTGACCACGACGCCCTGCACCGGAAGCTCTGCCAAGGCCATGCCGAACGCCTCCTCCAGTTGCCGGGCTTCGAGATCGTTGACCACGATCACATCGGTGAACTCGAGCACCGCGCGCACGGCCTCGGCATCGAAAGGCGCGGCGGAGTAGATGACCTGCATCCCGGCCCGTTGCGCCAGCCGCGCGGCTTCCACCTGCATGGAGGCTTCGTTCTGCAGAATGAGCCGGTCTCCCGCCTCTGCTTTCTTGAAGGCATCGCTGACCATCGCTTCCGTGATGGCCCGGTTCGCGCCCGGATAGATGACGATCGCGTTTTCCCCGTCCGAGGCGACATTGATGATCGCGTGGGCCGTGGGGACATCGACGGTGCTGATGGGGCGGGTGTCCACGCCGAGGCTCTGCATACGCGCGATGGCCCATGCGCCATCCTCGCCAACGGCCCCAATATGCACGACCTCAGCCCCGGCGCGCGCCGCGGCCACGCTCTGGTTCGCGCCCTTCCCGCCGAGGCCCACGCGATGGTTGGAACCCTCCAGCGTCTCCCCCGGCGCTGGGATGTGCGGCACGTCGTAGAAGTGGTCCGCGTTGATCGAACCCACGCAAAATACAGTCACGTTTTCACCGGATGTTGCAGGCCGCGATGATGGCCATGGTCAGGATGTCATTTGCCGTTGAGACAGTGGAGCAAAGCTGTACCGGTTTGTCGATGCCCGTGAGGATGGGCCCGATGACCGTGGCGCCGGCCATCTCCTGCAGCAGCTTCACCGAGATCGAGGCCGAATGCCGCGCAGGCACGACCAGCACATTGGCCGGCCCCGTGAGCCGGCTGAAGGGATATTGCGCCTGCGCCTGCGCGTTGAGCGCCACGTCCACCGTCATCTCGCCCTCGAATTCGAAATCGACGCCGCGTGCTTCGAGGACCGCAGGCGCGCGGTGCATCTTCTCGGCGCGCTCGGAGACGGGATAGCCAAAGGTCGAGAAGCTCACGAACGCCACGCGCGGCTCGAGCCCGAGAGCCCGGGCGACGCCCGCGCCCCGCTCCGCGATGTCGGCGAGATCGGTCTCATCCGGCCATTCATGCACGAGCGTGTCGGCCACCAGTACGATGCGACCGCGATTTAGGAGCGCGGTCACCCCCACGGCGCCGTCATGGGGCCCGGCATCGAACACGTGATTTATGAGCTCGAGGATGTGCGCGCTCTTCCGCGTTGCACCCGTCACGACCCCGTCCGCATGGCCATGGGCGAGCATGAGCGATGCAAAGACATGCCTGTCACGCGCTGCGAGCCGGTGAATATCCGCGCGATCATGCCCTTTGCGCTGAAGCCGTTGGTAGAGAAAATCCTTGTAGGTATCGAGGTGCTCGGTATTGGCGGCGTTCATGATCTCGATCTCGCCCAGCGCATCGCCGAGACCGAGCGCTTCGAGGTCGGCCTTTGCCTCGGCCTCTCGCGCGATCACCACGGCTTGCCCGAGCCCCTGTCGCTGGTAGGCCACGGCAGCGCGGAGTACGCGGGGATCGTCGCCCTCGGCAAAGATCATCCGGGCCTGCGCGGCCTGCGCCCTGTCATTGATGCCGGAAAGGATCGACGCCGTCGGATCCATGCGCGCGCGCAGCGTCTTCTCGTAGGCTGCCATGTCGACGATGGGACGACGCGCCACGGCCGTATCCATGCCTGCCTTCGCGACGGCCGGTGGGATCCTGTGGATCAGACGGGGATCGAATGGCGTGGGGATGATGTAGTCGCGCCCGAAGGACAACTCACGCCCATAGGCCATGCCCACCTCATCGGGCACATCCTCGCGCGCGAGCTTGGCGAGCGCGCGGGCGCAGGCGATCTTCATTTCGTCATTGATCGCGCGGGCGTGGATATCGAGCGCTCCGCGAAAGAGATAGGGAAAGCCCAGGACGTTGTTCACCTGGTTTGGGTAGTCGCTGCGCCCGGTGGCGACGATGGCATCCGAGCGGATGGCCTGCGCCTCTTCCGGGGTGATCTCCGGATCCGGGTTCGCCATGGCGAAGATCACGGGATCCTGCGCCATGCTTTCCACCATCGCGGGCGTCACCGCGCCTTTCACGGAAACTCCGATGAAGACATCGGCCCCCACCATCGCCTCCTCGAGCGTGCGCAGATCGGTCTTCACGGCATGGCCGGATTTCCACTGGTTCATGCCCTCGGTGCGCCCCTGGTAGATGACGCCTTTGGTATCGCAGCAGATGCAATTCTCCGGGCGCGCCCCCATGGATTTCAACAATTCGATGCAGGCGATCCCTGCCGCGCCAGCACCGTTGAGCACGATGGTCACATCTTCGATCTTCTTCCCCGAGAGATGGAGTGCGTTGATGAGTCCCGCCGCGCAGATCACCGCTGTCCCGTGCTGGTCATCGTGGAAGACGGGGATGTCCATCAGCTCCTTGAGCGTCTGCTCGATGATGAAGCATTCAGGCGCCTTGATATCCTCGAGATTGATCCCGCCGAACGACGGCCCGAGCAGGCGCACGGCATTGACGAAGGCATCGACATCCTCGGTATCGAGCTCGAGGTCGATGGAGTTCACGTCCGCGAACCGCTTGAAGAGAACGGACTTGCCCTCCATCACGGGCTTTGATCCCAGCGCCCCGAGATTGCCGAGCCCAAGGACCGCGGTCCCGTTGGAGATCACGGCCACGAGGTTGCCCTTGTTGGTATAGTCGTATGCCGTCTCAGGGTTCTCGGCGATGGCGAGGCACGGATGCGCCACACCCGGCGAATAGGCCAAGGACAGATCGCGCTGGGTCGCCATGGGGACGGTGGCCTGCACTTCGAATTTCCCGGGCGCTGGCTCCATGTGAAATGCCAGCGCGTCCTCTGCCGTGACCTTGGTCTTGGCCATGCGATCCTCCCATTTTTTGCCATGAGTACCGGGCGTTTCGAAGGCAGACAACAAGCGGGGTCTTTTAGCCCCCGCGCGGCAGGGCTACGGTGCGCGAAAGGGGCGAGGCATGGGCAGCAACACAGCCGCGACGCCGATGATGGCGCAGTATCTGGAGATCAAGGAAGCGTATCCAGACGCGCTTCTTTTCTATCGGATGGGCGATTTCTACGAGCTATTTTTCGATGATGCCGTGGCAGCTGCGACTGCGCTCGACATCTCGCTCACGAAGCGCGGCAAGCACCTGGGCGAAGAGATACCGATGTGCGGTGTCCCCGTGCACGCGGCAGAAGGCTACCTGCACACGCTGATCCGGAAGGGCTTTCGCGTGGCCGTGGGAGAACAGCTTGAAAGCCCCGAGGAGGCCAAGAAGCGCGGCTCGAAATCCGTCGTGAAGCGCGGGGTGGTCCGGCTCGTCACGCCCGGAACGCTGACCGAGGACAGCCTGCTCGAGGCGCGGAGCAACAATTTCCTCGCCGCCTTCGCCATGGTGCGCGATGACGGCGCCCTCGCATGGGTCGATATCTCCACCGGGGCGCTCCGGGTCAGCCCCTGCCCCCGGGTGAAGCTCGGACCCATGCTAGCGCGCACAGGTCCCTCGGAGGTGCTCTTGAGCGAGGCGGCGTTTGCCGAGCTTTCGCCCATCGTGCAGGAGATGAACGCCACCGCGACCGAGATGGTGCGCGGCGCCTTCGACAGCGACCAGGCGGATGCGCTGGGCCACCGGATCTTCGGTGTGGCCTCGCTCGATGTCTTCGCCAGTTTCACCCGCGCCGAGAAGGGCGCGCTCGGGGCACTGCTCAACTATCTCGAGCTCACGCAGAAAGGTAAGCTGCCTACGCTGCGCGCGCCGATCCGGGAGCTCGAGACCCAAAGCGTGGAAATCGATGCCGCCACCCGAGCGAGCCTCGAGCTGACACGCTCCATGACGGGCGGGCGCGCGGGATCGCTCCTGTCCACGATTGACCGGACGCTCACGGCCCCCGGCGCGCGCATGCTCATGCAGCGCGTCACCTCACCGTCGCGAGACCTCGAGCTGATCCGAACGCGGCTCGACGAAACAGAGGCCCTCATGGACGATGCCATGCTCCGCGAGGATCTCCGCGCCGCCCTGCGAAACGTTCCCGACCTCGATCGCGCGCTCTCCCGGCTGGCGCTGGAGCGCGGTGGGCCGCGAGATCTGTCCATGGTGGCGCGGGGGATCGGCGCGGCAGAACGTGCAGCCGCGCTCCTCGCGGGAAAGGCCGACATCCTCTCCGTCCACGCGGCGCCGCTGACGGCCCTCGGTGCGTTGAGCACGATGCTCGAGGACGCCCTCGTCGCCGAGCCACCCCTTCTTGCGCGCGAGGGCGGGTTTGTCGCCACGGGCCACGACGCGGCGCTCGATGAGCTGCACGTCCTGCGGGACGAGGGGCGCGGTGTCATCGCCTCGTTGCAGGCGAAATACGCGGAGCTGACGGGCGTCGGCTCCCTGAAGGTGAAGTACAACAACGTTCTGGGATACTTCATCGAGACGACGGCGACCCACGCCGAGAAGATGCTCGGTGCTCCGCTCACCGAGACCTTCATCCACAGACAGACGACCGCCAACGCCGTCCGCTTCACGACGGTGGAGCTGTCGGAACTCGAAACGAAGATACTGAATGCGGGACAGGACGCGATCGCGATCGAGCTGCGCATCTTCGGCATGCTACGAGACGCTGTCTGCGCGGAAGCCGAGAAGCTCACTGCGCTGTCAGATGCTCTCGCGGCGCTGGATATCGCTGCAGCTCAGGCCGACCTCGCCCAGCGCCTGAACTGGACACGCCCCGAACTCACAGCTGGCCAGGACTTTCACATCGAAGCCGGGCGGCACCCCGTTGTGGAGGCCGCGCTCGACGCGCAGGCACAAAGCTTCGTCGCGAACGATTGCGATCTGAGCGATGCGCATGTGTGGCTCCTCACGGGTCCGAACATGGCAGGTAAATCGACATTTCTCAGACAGAATGCGCTCATTGCGCTCCTCGCGCAGATGGGCAGCTACGTCCCTGCCGCGCGCGCCCGCATCGGCATCGTGAGCCAGATTTTCAGCCGTGTCGGGGCGTCAGACGACCTCGCGCGCGGTCGCTCGACTTTCATGGTCGAGATGGTGGAAACAGCGGCGATCCTGAATCAGGCCGATGAACGCGCGCTCGTCATCCTTGACGAGATCGGACGCGGGACAAGCACGTATGACGGTCTCTCCATTGCATGGGCCGCGCTTGAGCATCTGCACGATGTGAACGGTTGCCGCGCGCTCTTCGCGACGCATTACCACGAGATGACCGCTCTCTCCGGCAAGCTGGACCGCGTGGAGAACGCGACCGTCACCGTCAAGGAGCATGGCGGCGATGTCGTCTTCCTCCACGAGGTGCGGAAGGGTACGGCGGATCGCAGTTATGGCGTGCAGGTGGCGAAGCTTGCGGGACTGCCGCCGAGCGTCATCGACCGGGCGCGCGTGGTCCTCGAGGCTCTCGAGAAGGGCGAACGCGAAGGCGGCGGCACGCGCGCCGCTCTCATCGACGACCTGCCCCTTTTCGCGGCCTCGGCCCCGCCACCCCCGGCGCCCCTGCAAGCGTCAGAGGTTGAGGCACGTCTGTCTGATATTCACCCGGACGACCTGTCCGCAAAGGCTGCGCTCGATCTTCTCTATGAGCTCAAGTCTCTCATGAAGTGAACCCGCCCCGGGCATGACCCGGGGCCACACGGCGAAACCACGGAAAGAGGCCCCGGGGCAGGCCCGGGGCGATAGCGCCTTAGCTCGCAACCATGGACGAGACGCCGACCTGCGCCGGGCGCAGCAGGCGGTCATGGAGCATGAAGCCCTCGGCCGCGACCTGGATGATATCGCCGGCCTTGGTTCCGGGCACGGGCGCCTCGAACATCGCCTGATGATGCTGCGGATCGAACTTGTCGCCGACCTCCGGGGAGATCGGCTCGATGCCGTGCTTCTTGAAGGTATTCACCAGCTCACGCATCGTCAGCTCCACGCCTTCGAGCAGCGCCTTGTTGGCATCTCCCTCGGCTTCGGCCGCCGCGGTGAGCGCGCGCTTCATGTTGTCGTAGACCGGCAGCAAATCACGGGCGAGCTTCGATCCGCCGTAATTCTCTGCCTCGCGCCGGTCACGATCCGACCGCTTACGCGCGTTCTCGGCATCCGCGAGCGCGCGCATGAACTTGTCATGTAGCGAGTCGCGCTCTGCCTTCAGCGCCTCGAGTTCGTCGGCCTCCCCGGCCGCTTCCTCTGCGGCGGCTTCGACGATGTCTTCTTCGATCTCGCCGGTGGCCTCGTCGATGTCGTCAAGAAAATCGTCCAGGCTGTCTTTCTTGGCCATGTCTTTCCCTCACCCGCGGTTCGCGAGCGCACGGCCCACGAGATCCGCTGTGTAATTCACAATGGGCACGATGCGCCCGTAGTTGAGACGCGTGGGCCCGATGACGCCCACGGCGCCGATCACCTTACGATCCGCGTTCATATAAGGAGAGACCACCAAAGAGGAACCCGAAAGTGAAAAGAGTTTGTTCTCCGAGCCGATGAAAATCCGCACACCCTGCCCCTCTTCCGCGAGGTCGAGGAACTGCGCGATATCGCGCTTTCGCTCCAGATCGTCAAAGAGCGTCTTGATGCGGGCGAGATCGGTTTCGTCACCGTCGGTGAGGAGGTTGGATCGCCCGCGCACCATGAGCCGCTCATGCCGCGAACCTTCATTTTCCCAAACGGCCACACCCTTTTCCACGAGGGAGTGAGCGAGCGTGTCGATCTCCTGCCGGCGGGCCGCCATCTCTGTGGTGACGACGCTTTGAAGATCGCTGAGCGTGCGACCCTGGGCCACGGCGTTCAGAAAGTTGGCGGCTTCACGCATGGAGCTCGGCGTCTGCCCGGGCGGCGGTGTGAAGACGCGATTCTCCACCTCGCCGTCCGAAAAGACGAGGACGACCAGCGCGCGGTCCGGCGCAAGCGAGACGAACTCTATGTGCTTGATCGGCGCTTCCTGCTTCGGCGCGAGCACGAGGCTTGCGCCTTGCGTCATACCGGAGAGAGCGCCGCCGATCCTCTCGAGAATGGCAGGCACATCGCCCGTTTCACCGAGGGTCGCGTCGAGCTGCGTGCGATCATCGACGCCGAGCTGACCCACCTCGAGAATCCCGTCGACGAAAAGACGCAGCCCAAGCTCCGTTGGGATACGACCTGCGGACACGTGAGGCGCATGCAAGAGGCCCATGAACTCGAGGTCCTGCATGACATTGCGGATCGTGGCCGCGCTGACCTTCTCTGAAAGGAACCGCGTGAGCGTGCGTGAGCCCATCGGCTCACCCGTGCTCAGATAGCCCTCCACCACGCGGCGAAAGACCTCCCGCGTGCGGTCGTTCATGTCAGAGAAGAGAGCGTCGCGGTCCTGCATGGTGGGCCTGTTTGAGCGGCGCAGTGCGAAAGGCTCGGAGGGTTGCGTTTCCGCGATGCGCAAGATTTAGACGAGACTTAAGCGCGAGACGTTGAAAGGAAAAGATCATGAGACCATCGGGCCGGGCAACAAACGAGCTGCGCCCCGTGAGCTTCGAGATCGAAGCCACCAAGCACGCCGAGGGTAGCTGCCTGATCAAGATGGGCGACACGCACGTGCTCTGCACCGCGTCTCTCGAAGAACGCGTCCCGCCGTTTCTCAAGAATTCCGGTCTCGGTTGGGTCACGGCGGAATACGGGATGCTACCACGCGCGACACACACGCGCATGCGGCGCGAGGCCAAGAACGGCCAGGGCGGGCGCACGCAGGAAATCCAGCGCTTGATCGGGCGATCCCTCCGCGCGGGCGTCGACCGCGTGGCGCTGGGCGAGCGTCAGATCACCGTGGATTGTGATGTCTTGCAGGCTGATGGCGGCACGCGGTGCGCCTCGATCACGGGCGCCTGGGTCGCGCTCCGCCTCGCCGTCAACAAGCTGATGAAAGCGGGAGATGTCACCAGCGACCCGCTCGTTGATCCGATCGCGGCGGTGAGCTGCGGGATCTATGCGGGCCAGCCTGTGCTCGACCTGGACTATGCGGAAGACAGCGAAGCCGGCGTTGACGGGAACTTCGTGCTCACGGGCTCCGGCAAGATGGTGGAGCTGCAAATGTCCGCAGAAGGGGCAACGTTTTCCCGCGCTCAAATGGACGAGCTTCTGGATCTCGCCTCTCAAGGCGTGAACGCTCTCGTCGCCGCACAGATGGCTGCGGTGGGCTAAGCATGGCGCGGATGCTGACCGAGCGAAAGATCGTGCTGGCGTCTCACAATGCGGGCAAATTGCGCGAGATCTCCGATCTGCTCGGGCCGTATGGCCTCGAGGTGGTGTCAGCCGGGGATCTGGGCCTGCCCGAGCCCGAGGAGACAGAGACGACCTTTGCGGGCAACGCGCGAATCAAGGCGCACGCCGCGGCGGGGGCATCAGGTCTGCCGGCCTTGTCCGACGATAGCGGGCTCATGGTGGATGCACTCGACGGCGCGCCGGGCGTTTACACGGCGGATTGGGCCGAAACAGAGACCGGCCGCGACTTCGCCCTGGCCATGGGTAAGGTCAAGGACGAGCTCGACAAGAAAGGGGCTGTGAAGCCCTGGACTGCCGCCTTCAACTGTACATTGTGCGTGGCTTGGCCCGACGGCGAAGACCGGATCTTTGAAGGCCGCGTTGCTGGCACCTTGACCTGGCCCCCGCGCGGAGACTACGGGTTCGGCTTCGATCCCATGTTCATCCCCACCGGCCACGAGCGCACATTTTCGGAGATGCCTTACGAAGAGAAGGCACCGATCAGCCATCGCGCCGTGGCCTTCGACCTCCTCGTTTCGGCATGCTTGACGCGTTAACACCGACCTTCGGGCTCTACATCCATTGGCCGTTCTGCGCGGCCAAGTGCCCATACTGCGACTTCAACTCGCATGTCTCGCGCAGCGTGGATCACAGCCGCTGGGCCGACGCCATGCGGTCAGAGATGACCCGCCTTGGCCGCGAAACGGAGGGGCGGGTCCTACAGACGATCTTTTTCGGCGGCGGGACGCCGAGCCTCATGCCGCCGGAACTCGTGGCCTCGTTGATCGACACCGCTGCCGCCACCTGGCCCATGGCGAACGAGGTCGAAATCACGCTAGAGGCCAATCCGACATCGATAGACAGCCGCAATTTCAACGGGTTTCGTTCCGCGGGCGTGAACCGCGTTTCGCTCGGGGTGCAGGCGCTTGAAGACGAGGATCTAAAGAAGCTCGGACGCTGGCACAGCGCCGCTGAGGCCCTTCAAGCGCTTGAAATAGCTCAAGAAAACTTCGGCCGCGTGAGTGTGGACCTCATATATGCCCGGCAAGGACAGAGCCCCGAAGCCTGGGAAGCTGAACTCCGTCGCGCAATCGCGCTCGGAACGAGCCATTTGTCACTTTATCAGCTGACGATCGAACCAGGCACCGTCTTTGCCAAGCAATTCTCAAGGGGCAAGCTACCCGGCCTTCCGGATGAAGATCGCGCGATGGATCTCTGGGACGTGACCCAGACCCTCTGCGAGGCGGCGGGCCTTCCAGCATACGAAACCTCCAACCACGCGCGGCCCGGCGAAGAAGCGAAGCACAACCTGATCTACTGGTCCGGCGGCGATTGGGCAGCGGTGGGCCCCGGGGCCCATGGACGCCTCACTATTGATGGGCTTCGCTACGCCTTCGAGACCGAGCGAATGCCTCATTTGTGGTTGGATAGGGTCGAAACAGTAGGGAGCGGCGAGCTTGGGCGCGAGGCCCTCAGCACCGATGAAATCATTGATGAGCGCGTGCTCATGGGGCTTCGCATGCGAGATGGTATCTCGCTCGAAGCTCTTTCGGATCTGGGCTGGGCGCCGCCGTCGGCAGCGTTGGCGGAGCTGGAAGACCTTGGCTATGTCCAAGCTGATCAAAGGCTGAAAGTCACACCGGCCGGTCGACCGCTTCTCAACGCGATCATCGAGAAACTGATGACCTAGCCTCCGAGGAGACGACACAGGTCATCGAGTTGATCGAGGTCCTTGTACCGGATGCTGAGCGTGCCGCCGTCGTTGCCAGGCGCATGATCCAAGATTACCCGCATGCCAAGCGTCGCCGAGAGGTCTCCTTCGAGAGCCTTCGTATCTGCATCCTTTTCAGTCTTGCCCCGTGACTGCGCCGCCGATTTCTTCGGTTTCTTCACGAGCTTTTCGGCCTCTCGAACAGAGAGCCCCTTCCGCACGATCTCAGCCGCCAGCGCAGACGCATTGCTGGATGTAATGATCGCCCTCGCATGGCCTGCCGAAAGCTTTCCAGCGGAGAGCATGGTCAGAACATCCTCGGGAAGACTCAGTAATCTCAATGCGTTAGCGATATATGACCGGCTTTTTCCCAGAGCGCTGGCCATTTGTTCCTGTGTGCGGTCAAATCGATCCATGAGCTGCTGGAAGCCTTGCGCTTCTTCGACGGCGGTGAGATCAGCGCGCTGAATATTCTCGATGATCGCGACCTCGAGCACTTCCGTATCGCTGAAAGTGCGGATGACGATAGGCACAGCATGAAGCTTTGCGCGCTGCGCGGCGCGCCAACGGCGCTCACCGGCTACAATCTCGAATGCCCCCTCAATACTCGGATGCGGGCGCACCACGAGTGGTTGGATAATGCCCTTCTCCGAGATCGAGGCTGTCAGCTCTTCAAGGTCGGCCTCGGCAAACACGCGCCGGGGTTGATCAGGATTTGGATGGACGAGCTCGATAGGCGCCTCGGTGACCGCGTCCTGCTTTAATGACTTCGCTGGCTCTTGCGCAGGCTCTACGTCTGCCATGAGCGCCGATAGGCCCCGTCCGAGCCCACGCTTTCTATCCTGTGCCATGCGTCGCCTCTTTCTTTGCGCTCTTGGTATGCCTGGAAAGCACCTCTCGCGCCAATGCGAGATAAGCCTCTGCCCCCTTGGAGGTGGGATCGTACTGCAGCACGGGCATTGCGAAGGATGGAGCTTCGCTCAGCCGCACATTTCGTGGCACGATCGTCTTGAAAACAAGATCGCCAAGGTTTTCACGCGCATCAGCCTCCACTTGTTGCGAGAGATTATTGCGCCGATCAAACATCGTGAGGACGACGCCCTCGATTCTCAGCCTCGGGTTCGCGGTCGTACGAATTTCACGGATCGTCAACATCAGCTGCGAGAGGCCCTCCAATGCGAAAAACTCGCTCTGGAGAGGGATGAGGACGCTGTCAGCCGCGACCATCGCGTTGACGGTCAAGAGATTGAGCGATGGCGGGCAATCAATGAGGATGTAATCGTACCGCGACGTGGCCTGCAGGATTTGCAAAGCGTCGGCCAAGAGATGGGAGCGTTTCTCGGTCGAAATGAGCTCGATGTCAGCTGAGCTGAGATCAACCGTACTCGGGACAAGATCGAGGTTCTCCACCTCACTCTTCCAGATGACTTCCTCTACTGGCGTGTCTTCGAGGAGGACATCATAGGCAGTCGCCGTCCGATCTTCTGGCAAGAGGCCGAGACCCGTGGATGCATTTCCCTGTGGATCAAGGTCGATGAGCAGTACGCGCCGGCCTTCCTGTGCCAGGGCTGCGCCGAGATTGATCGTCGTGGTCGTCTTTCCGACGCCGCCTTTCTGATTGGAAATGGCGACGACACGCGCGCGCGGCGTGAGGAGTGGGTCAGAGGCGGACAAGGTGCTCGACTTCTAGAATTGTTGCGGTTCGATCTGTTTGGCTTTGATGAGCCTTGGAGGAAAAAGACCACGTCTGCCGCGCATCGACCAGTTCATTTTCAAGGTTTGCGCCCTTCATGAAAAGGCAACGCGCCCCTTTGGCCAGATGACGGTCAGCATATCCAAAAAGCTTCGTGCAAGGCGCGAGAGCGCGCGCCATACAAAGGTCCGCCTTCTGGGCAGGGGCCTCTTCAATGCGGGAGGTGATCACCTCTGCATTCAATCCGTACGTTCTGATGGCCGTGCGGAGGAACTCCGATTTGCGTCGGTCGCTCTCAATGAGGGTGAAGTGGCGGGGTGGGTCATATTCGCGTGTGACGATTGCGAGGGGGATGGCGGGAAGGCCGCCGCCGCTGCCGAGGTCTACGATTAACGTCGAGGATCCAAGAAAACGGAGCAGTTGAACGCTGTCCTCGATGTGGCGGGACCAAGCGGCATCCACCGTGTTACGACTGATCAGGTTGATCGTGGCATTCCATTTCAAGAGAAGCCCCTGAAAGCCCTCGAGCATGGCTTTTGTTTCACGTGAAACATCCAAGTCAGCTGGCACGTCGGATATCGCTCTTCAGCCTGGCAAGAAGCAAGAGCGTCGCCGCGGGCGTCATCCCCTCGATCCGGCCTGCTTGCGCGAGCGTTTCCGGGCGAATGAAGCTCAGCTTTACTCGCAACTCAGACGAAAGTCCGTCGACGGCTTCGAAGTCAAAGTCCGGCGGGAAGGCCCAATCCGCATCGCGTTTCAGGACCTCAATGTCGCGCTTCTGCCGCTCAATGTAGCTGTGATACAGCGCCTGCCGGGCCAGCTGAGCACGGGTACCAGCATCGACTGTCTCCAAATCCTCGGAGAGAGGGAGGAGATCCTCGAATGAAACACCCGGAAACGCCAGAAGCTCTATCCCGTCGCGTCTCTGACCGTCTTCCTTCACCTCAATTCCTGCTGCTCGCGCTTCTTTGGGGGTGACAGAGATGTCGGTGAGCATTTGCTCCGCTTCGTTCAAGGCACTCAATTTTTTTGAGAAGGCCGTCCATTGATCCTCACCGATGAGCGCTGTGTCCCGACCAAGCGGCGTTAGGCGCTGATCGGCATTGTCCGCGCGCAGGGCCAGCCTGTACTCAGCTCGGCTGGTGAACATGCGATAGGGCTCCGTGACGCCTCTCGTCGTCAGATCATCGATCATCACTCCGATGTAGGCGTCGGATCGGCCGAGGACGAGACCGTCACGGCCATGCGCACGGCACATCGCGTTAACACCTCCGAGCAGGCCCTGAGCCGCCGCCTCTTCATAGCCTGTCGTCCCATTGATCTGACCCGCGAGGAAAAGACCGGGTAATTCGGGCAATTCGAGCGTATTGCCAAGGCCGCGGGGATCTATGAAATCATATTCGATTGCGTAGCCCGGTTGCAGGATCTCTGCTGCTTCTAGCCCGAAGATTGATCGGACATACGAGAGCTGAACATCGCTGGGCAACGATGTCGAAATGCCGTTTGGATACACGGTGTGATCCTTCAGGCCTTCCGGCTCCAAGAACACCTGGTGCGCATCCTTTTCCGCGAAACGCACGACCTTGTCCTCGATGGAGGGGCAGTATCTCGGTCCTGTGCTCTCGATAGTCCCGCCATACATCGCAGAGCGCGCTAGGTTTTCGCGAATGATGTCGTGGGTCTGAGCATTTGTGTGCGTGATCCCGCAAGAAATCTGCGGCACCGCCACTTCGCGCGTGGAGAACGAAAAGAAAGTTGGATCATCGTCGCCGGGCTGTGTCTCAAGCTTTTCCCACGCGATGGTTCGGCCATCCAAGCGTGGGGGTGTACCTGTCTTGAGGCGCCCGGTGCGTAGGCCCAAATCTCTCAAGCGACTTGCTAGCCGTGTGACGGCAGCTTCGCCCATGCGGCCGCCGCTCAGGTTTTCATGTCCGATGTGGATCACCCCGCCGAGGAACGTGCCGGTGGTCAACACGACAGAGCGGCAGCTAACCTCAGATCCATCTCCTAAGACGACGCCCGATACCGCACCGTCCGTCTGCAGCAGGTCAACTACTTCTGCTTCAATGACTGAGACATTTGGGTACGCGCTCAAGGCGGTCTGGATCGCGCGACGGTACAGTGATCGGTCTGACTGCGCCCGTGGGCCCTGCACGGCAGGCCCTTTTCTCTTGTTGAGCAGGCGAAACTGGATGCCGGACGCATCCGCTGCTTTTCCCGTAAGGCCTCCGAGCGCATCGATCTCTCGAACGATGTGCCCCTTTCCCAGACCTCCGATCGCCGGGTTGCACGACATCACTCCGATCCTGGAAGCGTCCAAGGTGACAAGCGCTACTTGCCCGCCCATGCGCGCAGCGGCGGCGGCTGCTTCGCTTCCCGCGTGCCCCCCGCCTACGACGACGACATCGAACTTCGATTGTTTCACGTGAAACACTCCTACTTCCCGATGCAAAACGAAGAAAAGATCTGTCCGAGAACCTCCTCCACATCCACCTTCCCCAAGATGGCGTCAAGCTCTCGCACGGCAGCGCGCAGTTCCTCGGCAACAATCTCCTCGGGTGCGGATGCCTTCAGCGCGCTCAAAGCAGCGTTCAGGAAATCCTGACAAGCTCTGAGCCGCTCTTCCTGACGACGAGATGCCATTGGCCCAGATTTGTTCGCCTTTTCTTTCAATCGGTCGGCGATCTCTGCCATAAGCTCCGACATGCCGGCGCCGGTCTGGGCTGAAATAGCTCCGGGTGCCTCCGTCAGATCGTGCTTGGTTTCCCGAACCACATCCCCAGGCCTCGCGATCTCGGCATACGGCTGCTCCCCGGGGTTACAAAGGAAAAGCCGAAGATCAGCGCCTCGAGCGCGCGTATACGCTCTGCTCACGCCAGCGCTTTCGATGGCGTCTTCCGTGGCGCGTAAACCAGCTGTGTCCAAAAAGGTGACCAGGTGCCCGCCCAGCGAGACGCGCGCCTCGATTACATCTCGCGTCGTCCCAGCAATATCGGAAACAAGCGCTGTGTCTCTTTGCGTTATCGCATTGATAAGAGTTGATTTTCCAACGTTCGGAGGGCCAACGATCGCGACTTCGAATCCTCTTTGCACTGCTCGCGCTGCACCCGCGCCATCGATCAGCTGCGTCACAAGAAATGCCACAGCTTCGATTTTGGTGCGCATAGCCTCGTCGAGACCATCTGGCAGCTCTTCATCCGAGAAATCGATCTGTGCTTCACTCAACGACAGTGCTTCCAAGAGACCCTGCCGCAAATCTAGAAACCTCTTGCTCAGATCACCCGCGAAAACGCTTTGCGCGCGACTGAGCTGTGCCTCTGTCTCTGCCTCGATGAGTTCTGCCAGCCCTTCAACCTGGACAAGATCCAGACGACCGTTCTCAAACGCGCGGCGCGTGAAGTCCCCGGCTTCGGCGGCCCGGAGCCCAGGCAAGCTGGCAAGCTCCGCAAGAAGCTTGTCCACGACTGCCAAGCTTCCATGCGTATGGAATTCAACCACTGGTTCACCTGTGAAGCTGGCGCCTGCTTCGAAACTCAAGATAAGTGCTTCGTCGATGAGCTCGCCACCGAGGCCTCGAACTTGACGCAAGCCGGTTGTTCTTGGCCGCGGCAGCGTCCCCACCAGACTCTCGGAGGCCCTGAAGGCCTCTGGCCCGGAGACGCGAATGATCGCCACGCCCGCACGCCCCGGCGCCGTCGCCAGGGCGAAGATGGTCGACCCAACGCTCGACATGGCCGTCAGGTGTTCATGGAGTCGAAGAACTCGGAGTTCGTCTTCGTTTGCTTCAGCTTCGAAATGAGGAATTCGATCGCATCCGTGGTCCCCATCGGATTCAAGATGCGGCGAAGAACGTAGGTCTTCTGCAGATCGATCTTGTCGACGAGAAGATCCTCCTTCCGCGTGCCGCTCTTCAGGATATCCATCGCCGGGAACACGCGCTTGTCCGCCACTTTACGGTCGAGCACGATCTCCGAGTTACCCGTTCCCTTGAACTCTTCGAAGATCACTTCGTCCATGCGGGACCCGGTATCAATCAGCGCTGTCGCGATAATCGTCAGCGATCCACCTTCTTCGATGTTCCGCGCAGCACCGAAGAAGCGCTTAGGCCGTTGCAGCGCGTTGGCATCGACACCACCCGTCAGGACCTTACCGGATGAAGGCACCGTCGTATTGAACGCGCGGCCAAGGCGCGTAATCGAATCGAGCAGGATCACCACGTCACGCTTGTGCTCAACAAGACGCTTGGCCTTCTCGATCACCATCTCCGACACGGCGACGTGCCGCGTGGCCGGCTCATCGAATGTGGACGAGACCACCTCACCCTTCACGCTGCGCTGCATGTCCGTGACTTCTTCAGGACGCTCGTCGATGAGCAAGACGATCAGGTAGCACTCCGGATGGTTGCGCTCGATGGATGTCGCGATGTTCTGAAGGAGGACAGTCTTACCCGTCCTCGGCGGTGCCACGATCAGGGATCGCTGCCCTTTGCCGATGGGTGCGACGAGATCGATGATACGTGCGGAGCGATCCTTGGTCGTCGGATCGTCGATTTCCATGGTGAGCCGCTCATCGGGATAAAGCGGTGTCAGGTTGTCGAAGTTGATCTTGTGCCGTGCCCGTGCCGGATCTTCGAAATTGATCTTCGTCACCGAAGTCATCGCGAAATAGCGCTCGTTGTCCCCCGGCGCCTGGATCACACCCTCGATGGTGTCACCCGTTCGCATGGAAAACTGCCGGATCATGTCTGGAGATACATAGATATCGTCCGGACCTGGCAGGTAATTCGCTTCGGGGCTGCGCAGGAAGCCAAAGCCATCCTGCAGGACTTCGAGAACGCCATCACCCGAAACTTCCCAACCCTCTTCAGCCCGCTCTTTGAGGATCTGGAACATCATCTCACCCTTGCGCATGGTGGATGCGTTCTCGATCTCCAGCTCTTCAGCCATGGACAGAAGGTCCTTGGGGCTCTTCGCCTTCAGGTCAGCAAGGTTCAGCCGCTCAGCGGTCATCGCATGTCTCCAGTGCACGGCCCTTTGGGCGGTGCGCATTTTATATTCTGTGAAGGTGCAGTCCCAGAACAGGGCGCGATCTGCGCGTAGACCTTTCCCGTTTCTGAGTCAATCTGATCGAACTACGCCGGCGATGGCGAGCCAGACATTAATAAAGAATTATAAGAAAGAAGGTTGTTGTTTGTTTATGGGACACGAAAATCTGTGGATCAAAAGTTGTCTTCAAACTTGTAAACAGGGCTTTGAGAGAGCGCGTATGGATTAACTGAATATTATCAGATAGTTAAAGTGAAATTCCGACGAGCTTGGCGCCGTGGCTCGTCCTGTCCACAGGCCCTGATTTTCCTTTTCCACGTGTGGGAAACCGACGTGGCGTTGGGGAAGCGACGGATGTGTTGCCACGATCTGCCGTGCTAGGCCGCTTGTCCTCATTTTCCTCCGATGTCTATCCTCCGCGCCATGCACGAAACTATCCACAGCTCTTTCTTGCATCTCGCGTCGGGGTCGGTGGTCCGCCAGGAGCTGTTGAGAAGCTCTGGGCTGGATATCACGGCGCGTGCGGTCTCGCTCGATGAAGAGAAGATCAAGCAGGATGCACATATCCGGGCTCTTGGCTTTCCTGAGATGGCGATTGAACTCGCACGTCGCAAGGCCGCCGCTGCGGAGCCGACAGCGCGCTTCGTTCTGGGATGCGATCAACTGCTCGATGTTGAAGGTAGGCTGATCTCCAAAGTGGAGACGCGTGAAGCCGCGGCAGAGGTCTTGCAATCTCTACAAGGCCGCACGCATCGCTTGCTCTCCGCCGCCGTTGTCTTCACGGCGGGAAGCGAGGTCTGGTCTGCGGTGACAGAGGCCAAGCTATCGATGCATCCGTTGAGTGCCGAAGACATCGACGGATATCTCGCGGCCACATGGCCCGAAGTTGGCAATTCGGTGGGCTGCTATCATCTCGAAGGCCGGGGTGTACGCCTCTTTTCACGGATCGAGGGGGATTACTTCACGATCCTCGGCTTGCCGCTGCTCGAGTTATTGAGTTTCCTGCGTGCAGAGGGAGGGCTCCGGCCATGACGCATGCGAATTTGCCGTTGGCCGGCGTTGTAGGTGATCCCATCGCGCACTCGAAGTCTTCAAAGCTTTTTGCCCATTGGCTTCATACGATGAATTTACCAGGGCAATACGTGCCGCTGCCGGTCAAGACAAAGGACTTCGAAGAGGTCGTGCGCGCCCTGCCACGGATGGGCTTCAAGGGGGTGAATGTCACGATACCACACAAGTTGGCCGCGCTTTCCATCGCTGAGAAGAAGAGCGATCGGGCCGTGATGATCGGCGCAGCAAACACGCTTATTTTCCGATCCGACGGTCTTATTCACGCGGACAACACAGACGGCTACGGTTTCCTGGCGAACTTGCGTGCCGCGGCGCCTTCGTGGCAGCCTAAAGTGGGACCAGCGGCTGTTCTTGGTGCCGGCGGCGCAGCGCGCGCGGTGCTCAATGCACTTCTGGACAGTGGCGTGGAAAAGATCCTTTTGACCAACAGGACTAAGGGGAAGGCGGAGACGCTTCGCACTGACTTCGGGTCGCGCATCGAGGTTGTGGATTGGGTCGATGCCGGGGCTGCCGTGGAAGATGCCAAAACGATCGTGAACACCACGTCACTGGGAATGGTCGGTCAACCTGATCTTCGCGTACCACTCGATGGTCTGGCGGCGGGCGACGTCGTGTCTGATCTCGTCTATGCGCCCCTAGAGACAGATCTCATCAAGGCAGCGCGGGCCGCTGGATGTGTGGCAGTGGATGGGCTTGGCATGCTCCTGCATCAGGCCGTGCCAGGCTTTGAGAGGTGGTTTGGCGTGCGGCCGGACGTCACCAACGCCACGCGGCTTGCTGTACTTGGATGAGCTATTTGCTCGCTCTCACCGGGTCCATCGGCATGGGGAAGAGCACAGCCGCGGGCATTTTTGCACGGTATGGTGTGCCGGTCTGGGATGCGGACGCGGCTGTCCATGATCTTTACTCACCGGGCGCGTCGGGCACGAAGGTGATTGAGGGTTTGGTGCCAACCGCCATTGGTGCGGATGGCGTCGATCGTGGCGCGCTTCGCGAAGCAATGAAGGCGGACGATACGCTCCTCCCTCGTCTTCAAGAACGTATCCACCCGCTCGTGGCCGCCGACAGGGCTGACTTCATTGCACGGCGAGCCGAGCCGGTTCTCGTCTTCGACATCCCCCTCGTTTTCGAGCTTGGCAATGAAGGCGAGTTTGACGGCGTCGCCGTTGTCACAACTGAGGAAAGCGTGCAGCGCCAGCGTGTTTTGGCGAGGGATGGGATGACTGCCGAGAACCTCGAGTTTATCCTCTCCAAGCAGCTCTCCGACGCCGAAAAGCAGAGGAAGGCCGACTTCCTGATCGACAGCACTTCCCTCGCCACAGCGGAACGGGATATCAAAGCAATCCTCGCCAAGATTGGAGATACCGATGCGTGAGATCGTGCTCGATACTGAAACCACCGGCCTTGATCCAAATGAAGGTCACAGGGTCGTCGAGATCGGCGCGGTCGAGCTCCATAACCACGTGCCGACAGGACGGACCTACCATCAGTACATTGACCCGCTTCGGTCGATGCCAAAGGAAGCCTTTGACGTTCACGGGCTGGGTGACGACTTCCTGCGCGGCAAGCCAATATTTGCGGATATCGCCGAGGCATTTCTGTCATTCATCGGCGATGCCAAGCTTGTGATCCACAACGCTTCATTCGACATGAAATTTCTCAACGCTGAGCTTGGCTGGTTGGATCGCAAAGCCATTCCAGCGGACCAGGCCATCGACACGCTTGCGATTGCCAAGAAGAAGTTTCCCGGCTCTCCAGCTTCGTTGGATGCCCTGTGCCGCCGTTTCAACATCGACAACTCGGCGCGCACGCTGCACGGTGCGCTTCTCGATTCCGAGATCCTTGCCGAAGTCTACCTGCAGCTCATCGGCGGCAAGCAGCCGGACTTCAATCTCGCCTCGCAGGCAAGCCAGGCCGCCACGAGTACTGAGCCGGCTTGGCGACCTGCGCCTCGGCAAAAACAACTGGCGCCCCGCATCACTGAAGCGGAGCGCCTTGCGCATCAACAGTTTATCGAAAGCCTGTCAGGCGACACGTTCTGGTAGGGTCAGGCGTTGCCCGCCGCCTCGCCAGATGCTTTCTGTGCTTCCATGCGCCTCTTGATCTCGTTTCGGTAAAGGCCAACGAAATCAATGTTCTCGAGGTTGAGAGGCGGGAAGCCACCATCACGGGTGATGTCGCTGACAACGCGCCGCAGGAACGGGAAGAGCAGGCGCGGGCACTCGATGAGCAGGAAGGCATGCATCTGCTCTTGCGGAACGCCCTCAATGTAGAAGAGGCCCGCGTAATCGAGTTCGAGAACGAACAGCGTTTCGCCGCTGTCCTTGGCCTTCGACGTCACCGTCAGCTTGATGATCGTCTCGTATTGATTGTCGGCACCGCGCTTGCGTCCATCAAGCGCGACCTGGACGGCCACTTCAGGCTTCGCATCCGGTTGCGCGCCTTTCTGGGCAAGGACGTTCTCGAAGGAGAGATCCCGCACGTATTGCGCCAACGCGCGCACGTTCACATTCGGTTGCTTCTGTTGATCACCGGCTGCAGGGGCTGCAGGGGCGTCTTGCGCTCCATTCTCGGCCATTTTGTTCGCTCCAAAGCTGTTTGAGCGCGTCTAACAAGGGCTCAATGGCGCGTCCACCCGGAAGACCCGGGCTGTTCTGGTGTGTCTTGGCCGACATCGCGGAACTCACCTTCGATGATCGTGTCCCGCGGCCTCTGCGGCCCTTGCTGGTTTGCGCGATGGATGATGACCCTCTTTCGAACACGGGCGATGACGACCTGACGAATGCCCGGGATGAGCAAAGCAAACCCGACCGCATCCGTGAAAAATCCGGGCGTTAACAGCAAGGCAGCCGAGATCAAGATCATGGCCCCGTGCGCGAGAGGCTCCGTCGGGTCATCGAACTCGTTGAGCGATCTTTGGAGGTTGCCGATGGCCGCAAAGCCCTGTTGCCGTACCAGGAGTGTCCCGATCACGGCCGTAAGAACGACGATGCCGAGGGTCGGCCAGAGGCCGATGAAGCCGCCAACCTCTATGAAAAGGCCGATTTCGATGAGCGGGACAGCCAGAAACGCAACAAACAGCCACATGAGCAGCACTCCTTCCTGATGACGCCGCAGGACAGGTGCCGTGCGGTGGACTTGTACTGCTGCGACCCCTACATAAGCATCTGCTAAGAGCTTTGCCATTGCGCCTGAGGTCCTTCTATGAATTCGCCCATCATCCAGTTGCTTGTGCTTGCTGGAATTGCTGTCTTCCTCATTCTGCGCCTGCGATCCGTCCTGGGAACGCGGGACGGCTTTGAGCAGGACGTGAGCCGTGGCGACGACTCCGCACGGGATCGGGCCGCCGCGCGCGATTTCGAAGTCATCGAGGGCGGCCCTGACCGGGATATCACAGATCACGTTGACGAAGACGGCCCGGCCGCAGAAACCTTCAAGCAGATGAAGCGGGTTGAGCCCGGTTTCTCGCTCTCCGAGTTTATCCAAGGCGGCGGACAGGCCTATGAGATGATCCTCATGGCTTACGAAAACGGTGATCTCGGCGGTGTTCGGGATTTCATCGACGCAGATATCTATTCGGCCTTCGCCGAAAGCATCGAGACGCGTCGCGATCAAGGCATCTCGATCGACGCGGAGTTCATCGGGCTGCGTGAGGTCTCCGTCGAAGAGGCGACCTTTGATGATGCGAGCCAAGAGGCGGAAATCACCCTTCGGTTCGTGGGCGAGCTGAGCTCGACCGTGCGCGACAAAGAGGGCGAGATCATGGAGGCGGAGTCGAGCCCCATGAAGCGCACGCGTGACAGCTGGACCTTTGCGCGTCGGATGGGTGGAGACGATCCCAACTGGATGCTGGTCGCCACCGGGGGCTGATGCCATCTGCCCTCGCGCTCGCATCAACCGTTTTCCTGCGGGTTCGCTTGATATGACCAACGAGGGTCTTGCGTGTGGGTTGGTGCGATGACCCGCAAGCGCAAGCTTCGCCCGGACGAGCAGGAGCTTTGGTCGAGGGTGGCGTCGACGGCGTCACCCCTCGATCCCAAGGGAGCGGAAAAATCCCGTCTGGTTCTGCCGAGTACAAAGTCGGCTGAGCCGAAGCCTACGAGATCCGCGCCCATACAGAACTTCGAGATTGGGGGCAAAGCCCCGTCCGAGAGCAGGATTCCCGAGCCTCGCAAGCCAGCGCCGATGATGGATGCAAAGGCCTTTCGCAAGCTGAAGAAAGGCAAACTGCGGCCCGAAGCACGGATCGATCTGCACGGCTTGACGGTGGATCGGGCGCACCCTGCCCTCCTGCGGTTCATCGTCGGCTCCCACGCGAAGGGCTTGCGCCTTGTCCTCGTCATCACCGGCAAAGGCGAGGGCCCCGGCCCCAGCGGCCCTCTTCCCTACCAACGCGGTATTTTGAGGCGGCAGGTGCCGTCTTGGCTTTCCCAAGCGCCACTTGGCGCGCTCATCCTTCAGACAGCACCCGCTGACCGGCGACACGGCGGAGAGGGCGCGCTCTACGTGTATCTACGCCGGCAAAGGTAGACGCGCCCGGTTGCGTGCCAGTCCGACCCAGAGGATTGCTCCTGCCCCCAAGAAAAAGACACTGATACACCAGAATTGCAGCTCAATCCCGATGCCCGCGGTGATGAGCGCCCCGGTGACCCCCGGCCCGATGGCCGATCCCAACACCATGATCGCCGAGGACGCTGCCTTGATCGAACCGAGGTTTTGGGTGCCGTAATACTCACTGAAGAAAGATGCCGGCGCGTTGGCCTGGATGCCGGCCCCGACGGCGCAGATCATGAGACCGACGAGCGCCATGCCGAGGCCCGAAGCATAGGCGAGCGTAGCAAAGCCGAGCGCCCACGGCAGCGGCCAGAATGCCATCACGCCGCTGCTGCCGCGTTTGTCGATCATTGCGCCCGAGGCGAACGTGGACGCGATTGCGACGGCGATGAATCCCGGGAAGAGAGCCGTATAGGCCGCGAGCTCCCAGCCTTTGACTTCGACGAAGTGCACTTGCTGGAAAAAAAGCGCCGTCCCCCAGGCCGGAGGGGCCAGAAGCATCGGCACGGCAAGCCAGAAGAGGGAATGGCGCAACATGTCAGCCCGGCTCCAATGCTGGCCATCCATGCCCGTGACTTGAGAGTCCTTTGCGACGGATTGCGGGGTGCGCTCGAACTTCAGAAGCCATGTGAGCACTGGGATTGCCGCGAGGCAGAGCATGGCCGCGAGCATCCAGCTTTGGCGCCAGGTGATCACTGCCAGAAGGGAAACGAAGATGAACGGCAGCGCGGCGTTCCCCAAGGAAAACCCCAAGGACGCGATCGAAAGGGCCGTGCCGCGAGAGGCTGCAAACCATCGCGCCATGGAGACGATCGCGAGCTGAGATGTCATCCCCTGGCCGAAAAAGCGCAGGGCGAAGATGACGATCACGAGGCCCAAGGCTGTGGTGTTGATCGCCATACCCATGCAGGCGAGCGCAAGGCCGGGAAGGACGAAGAGCAGCAAGGCACGGGCGCGAAACCGGTCGGTGAGAACGCCGGCAAAAATCATGACGGCCGCCGAGGCCATGGTCGCGACCATGTAAAGCAGACCCCAGCCGGCATCTGTCAGGCCCACCTCGTCCATAATTTGCCCGGCGAAGAGCGAGATGAAGTAGGTCTGCCCCCAGGACGACGAGAACGTCAGCAAGAAGCCTGCGCCCAAGAAGGCCGCGTTGTCTTTGATGAAGCGGAGCATTGGCCCGGCGTACGCTCTCGAGGACGCCAGCGCCAGACGTCAGAGCATGTAGCGGCTCACATCCATGCTCTTGGTCAGCTCGCCGAGGTTGTCGTTCACGAACTGATCGTCGACGGTGATCTCGACGCCCGACTTGTCAGGCGCCGTGAAACTCAGCTCCTCGAAGACGCGCTCCATGACGGTGTAGAGCCGCCGCGCTCCGATGTTCTCGACGTGTTCGTTCACATCGGCGGCCACTTTCGCGAGGGCTGCGATGCCCTCCTCGGTAAAGCTCACGCTCACATCCTCCGTCCCCATGAGAGCCGTGTACTGGCGGGTCAGCGCATTGTCCGTCTCGGTGAGGATCCGCACGAAATCCGCTTCGGTCAGCGGGCGCAATTCCACGCGGATCGGGAGCCGTCCCTGAAGCTCCGGGAGCAAATCAGATGGTTTGGCCACGTGGAATGCACCTGACGCGATGAAGAGGATGTGGTCCGTCTTCACCGGGCCGTGCTTCGTCGAGACCGTGGTGCCCTCTATGAGCGGCAAGAGATCGCGCTGCACGCCCTCGCGGCTGACTTCCCCGCCGCGCTCGCCCTTAGCGGCGACCTTGTCGATCTCGTCGAGAAAGACGATGCCGTTCTGCTCCACCGCCTCGATGGCCCGCGATTTGACTGTTTCGTCGTCGAGAAGCTTGTCGGCTTCCTCCCCGATCAGGATCTCGTAGCTTTCGGCGACGGTCATCTCCTTGCGCACCGTCCGTTGAAACGCCTTCCCGAACATCGCGCCCAGATCCATCATTTGCCCTGCGCCCGGCTGTCCGGGGATCTCGAACCCGCCCATCGGATTTGACGTGTCCTGCAGCTCGAGCGAGATTTTCTTGTCGTCCAGCTCCCCTGCCTTGAGCTTCTTCCGGAACATATCGCGCGTCTGTTCGCGGGCGCCTTCGCCGGCGATGGCCTCGATGACGCGGTCCTCGGCGGCTTGGTGCGCGCGTGTCTTCACATCCTCGCGCATGTGCTCGCGGGTCATGGTGATGGCGCCCTCCAAGAGGTCGCGAACGATCTGTTCCACATCCCGGCCGACATACCCCACCTCGGTGAACTTGGTGGCCTCCACCTTCAGAAACGGAGCGCGCGCGAGCTTCGCAAGACGACGGCTGATCTCGGTTTTGCCAACGCCCGTCGGACCGATCATCAGAATATTCTTCGGATAGACCTCGTCGCGCAGATCGTCAGGCAGCTGCTTTCTCCGCCAACGATTGCGGAGGGCCACGGCCACCGCGCGTTTTGCGTCTTTCTGGCCGATGATGAAGCGGTCGAGCTCGCTCACGATTTCACGGGGGGTGAGGTCAGTCATGGATCACCGATGGAGGTAAGCGTTTCAAAGGAAGGACGGGCTTCAGGGTCTTGAGCAGCATGGCTCGTATGCGCTCCCAGAAGGCGCCCAGGAAGACGAGGACAAGCCCGAGGGTCAGAACGGTCCAAGCACCGCCATCGCCGTCGAAAACGACCCATGCCAGGGCCACTGAATATCCTACGGCCGCGATCAGGAAGGATCGCCTGTCGATGATGATGGCCACGATGGCAAAGAGCATCAGCGTCACGAAAAGGAGTGCGTTGGCACCGCCATCGAGGAGTGTCAGGGCGACCGTGTTCACGAGCGCAGGCGCGGCCACGACATGCAGCCAGAAGCCGTTTGCTGCCCGCCGGGTGACGCGGTGGGGGTCCGACATGTCGAAGGTCATAGCCAATCCGAATACCACGATGCCCAAGGCAAGGGTGATCCACGCGAAAGGACCACCGGCGGAAAGCAGGAAAAGATCGCTGATGTCCCTCGGGGAGCCCGCCTGATCAGCAGCCAGAACGAGAGCGACGATGAACGCGCCGATGGCCACGAGCGCCAGGGCGAACGGGACCTTGAAGCGCAGCCAGTGCACAAGGAGAGCCACTGTCGTCAGCGCAAGTGGCACCGGAAGGCTCGAAAAGTCTTCTTGGGCGACCATGAAAGGCTGAGCGAACCATGCCGTAAAGCCAACAGAGGCGTTTCCAGCCCAAAGGAGGGAGAGCGCGATGGCCGGCGCCACCATGCGCCGCTTTCGAATGAAGTACTCTGACAGGGACCAGGTCAGGATCGCCCCAAAGACCGTCACCGGGATGACCCGCTCGATCCAGCCTCCAAGGGCCGAGGCCACGTAGAGGCCCGCGACAGCGGTGTAGCCGGTGGCGAGGATTCCGAGACCGACAACGATGAAGATCTCGTTGAAGCCTTTGAAGAGCTCGAAGGGTTCGTCACCCTCGGCCAAATTCTCTCGCGCGCCGCGTCTGGCGTCCGCGAGCGATGCGAGCGAAGCCGCCTGGCCCTCTGTCACGATCCCTGCCGAAACCGCGGCTCGCAGGTCGTCGCGTTCGATCACAGGCTCTCCACCGTGAGGTTGCCGTTGGTATAGACGCAAATGTCCGCGGCGATGGCCATGGCCTCGCGCGCGATGGTTTCCGCGTCCTTGTCGGTGTCCATGAGCGCCCGGCCCGCGGCTAGTGCATAATTCCCGCCAGAGCCGATCGCGGTTACGTCATGCTCGGGCTCGAGCACATCTCCGGCACCCGTGATGACGAAGAGATCCTTACCGTCGGAGACGATCAACATGGCCTCGAGCTTCTGGAGGTACTTGTCCGTCCGCCAGTCTTTGGCCAATTCCACTGCAGCACGCGCCAGTTGCCCGGGTGTGCCTTCGAGCTTCGCCTCGAGCCGCTCAAGGAGCGTAAAAGCATCTGCAGTGGAGCCCGCAAATCCCGCGATGATCTCCGTCCCACCGGGTGAAAGCCGCCGCACCTTTCGCGCAGTTCCCTTGATGACAGTATCGCCGAGGCTCACCTGACCGTCGCCCGCGATGACGACCTTGCCACCCTTGCGCACACCGATGATCGTCGTGCCGTGCCACCCGGGGCTTTTCTTGTCATTCATTGAGCAATGTCCCTTTCGGCGGTATATCATGCCGGTGAAAGCGATTGACAACCCGACACATGTTTCGAGCCAGATCGACCCCGTTGGAGGCTAGGCTTTGGCCGCGCCTGGCCGAAGAAGCTGGGTTGGACCCAAACGACTTCACGCCAGACAAGAAATGGGCCCATCGCGGGCAGAGACCATACTCTCTCGTTTCCCTGTACCGGGGCAAAGCGGGACGTGATGTCGTGCTCAAGGCTGATCTCCAGGACGTCGCGGCAGGAGAATTCGAGAAGCTCGTGACCACTCAAGCGACCGCGTCTGACGAGATGCGCGCAAGCAACCGTGTGCCAGCCGTTCTCTCGGTCAACTTGAACGACAGAGCCTTTCTCATGGAGGCGGTGAAGGGGGAAGAGCTCTACCATCTTGTGGAGGAAGCCGAGGACCATCTGGCCCTGCTCCAGCGCGCCGGTGCGTGGATCGATGCTTTCCACCGGGCCGGGTTGGAAGAACAAAGGATCTTCCGCCCAGGCTTCAATTCCAAGCGCCTGAAAGATCTGCGTGAGCAGGTGAAGAGCGGTCGTCTCAAGGCCACGGACGAGGAAGATTATTTGCGCGCTCTCGATCAGGTGCTGGACGTGCTCCCCGATTTCGCTGGCAAACCGACGCAAGTCGCTTGGCAGCATGGCGACCTGAACCTTCACAACCTGCTGATGGCCGGTGATGAGATGTGGGGAATTGACTTCACGAAGGTAGACCCCGTCCCCATCGGGTATGACGTGGCGCGGTTTCTTCTGCACTACAGTGCTTTGCTCGCGGATCACGGGCGGCTGGAGCCCGGTTGGCCAGCTCCTCCCGCTGCCGTCGAGGCCTTCTTCAAGGGCTACCAGCTCGCGACTTTTGACGATCCTTCGATCCAGGCAATTCTGCGCGTAAAGATCCTCAATGACTGGACGCGATACCCGGTAAGCCACCTGAAAATGAAAACGCGGCAGCGCTTCCGGTTCGAGCGCTACCGCGACATTCTCAGGTCATTGATGGCGGCTTAGATGCTGTCTTCGATCCAGCCCTGAAGCGCGGATTTCGGTGCAGCGCCTGCGCGGTTGGACACGACCTCACCGTCCTTGAACATGAAGAGCGCCGGGATGCCGCGAACACCCAGCTGCGCGGCGGTGTTGGGGTTGGAGTCGACGTCGACCTTCACCACCTTCACCTTGCCAGCCATCTCTTCGGAGAGTTCTTCGAGCGCGGGCCCGATCTGCTTGCAGGGGCCACACCATTCGGCCCAAAAATCCACGACAACCGGCACGTCCGACTGGCGGACCTCGGCGTCAAATGTTGCATCGGTGGCAGCGACGGTCGCCATGGCAGCTCTCCTAAGCGCTAAATCTGGAAACGCGAAAGTATGAATGGGCCGGGCCGTCGTCAACCCGATGCGGCATGCGCGAGCGCTGCGTGCACATGGTGTGTGGACAACGGCATGAGTGTGCGCGTTTCCGTCCAAAGGATCGCCGTCTCGACACGCTTGTCAGGGAAGATCTTCGCCAAAGCGGACGCATAGGCGCCGAGCTGCCTCAAGATGCCTTCCGGCACGTCGGCGGCTTGCTTGGGAACGACACGATTCGATTTGAAATCCACGGCGAGCACGTGATCCTGCTTGATCACCAACCTGTCGATGCTTCCGCGCAGGGTCTGGCCCGGAAAGCTCGGCAGCTCCGCTGTCACGTCGACCTCCGCGAGGCTATCCTCGGCGAAGAGATGGGCCAGCACGGGATCATCGAGTATTGCCATCGCCGCCCCAAGCATCTCCGACGCATCCCTTCGCTCGGCCGCTTCTTTCCAGTCAGCCCGTGGAAGCGGGGGAAGTCTTTCGAGCAGGTCATGCAGGGCCGTGCCTCGCGCCAAAGCCTCCGCATCTTCATCCGTGCCCGCGAGGGTCTTCGCGCCGCCGAGATCAGACGGGCGGAGCAGCTTTTTCGGTGGGACGGTTGCAGGCGCAGGCAGGTTGAGCTGCGACACGTCCGTTTCTCTCTCGTCCTGCGCTCGGGGCAAATCCTTGGGCCAGGGTATCGGTTCATATCGGACGCCGCCTTCGATCTCCGAAACCGGCAGGCCTTCCAGGGCGCTCGAAATCTGCGCGTGCCAGCTTGTTTCCGAGTTCTCGGACTTTCCCGCGGCACCAACGATCAGCCAGTTTTCTGCACGGGTCATCGCGACGTAGAGCAGCCGCTGTCGCTCTTCCTGCGCGAGCCTCTTGCCGTCCTCTCGGGCCTCTGCCAGCACGGTCGGCATGTCTTCGGCTTTTGGAGCCCAAACGGGCCCAAACTCGGTTTTCAGCAATGCGGATTGACGCGCTGCGCGGCGCTCACTCGTATCCGGGAGAATGACGATCGGTGCCTCGAGGCCCTTTGCGCCGTGCACCGTCATGACCCGAACGACATTTGCGCTGCCATCAATGGCCCGTTTGACCCTCAGGTCATCGGCGGCGAGCCAAGTGAGGAAGCCACTGAGGCTCGGTGGTTCCGTCTGTTCATAGGCGATGGCTTGGGCGAGGAGCGCGTCGATGGCGTCTTCGGCCTCCGGGCCAAGTCGAGCGACGATCGCGCGCCGGCCGCCTTCGCGCGTCAGGATGCGGTCGATGAGCTCGAACGGGCGGAGAAAGTCTGCCGCCGAGAGCAGACGCTGGAGCCTGCTGACCGTTTCGGGGAAATCCGGCTCTCGATCCCTGAGGGCTGGCCAAAGATACGTTTGCACGCGGTGGTGCGCGAGCTCGAACAGCGCTCGTTCGTCCCATCCGAAGAGCGGCGATTTCAGCACCACGGCGAGTGAGAGGTCGTCCTCCGGGGTGGCAAGGAAATTCAGAAGCGCCGTGATGTCCTTCACGGCGAGCTCCTGTGCGACGTTGAGCTGGTCGGCCCCGGCGAGGGGGATGCCTGCGTTCTTGCAAGCGCGAATGATCTCGGAGAACACGGCGGAGCGGCGCTGGACGAGGATCAAGATATCCTTCGGTTCGGCTGGCCTGTCTTGTCGGCCGTTTCGGTCCACGACCGGGAGTGTCGCCGAGGCGAGAATACCCTTGATCCGCGCCGCCACATCCTCCGCGAGCTTTCGCGTCGGATCTTCCGCGCTCACAGTATCGATGGCCTCGTACCACGCCGGCGGATCTCCTGTTTCGCCTTCGATTGGCGTGAGGAGGTCCACCCGACCAGGAAGGGCATCTTTGAAGGCGATGTGCCTGCTCTCTTGGCCGAGACCACGCTCTGCGCCGTCCCTGAAGACACGGTCAACGACATCGAGGATCGCGGGGGCAGATCGGAAGGAATGCTCCAGCGCGAGGGATTGCAGGGGCGTATCTGAACCCTCGAGCATGGCTTTAAAATGCGCCTGCGAACGGTCGAATGCCCGCGGATCGGCACCTTGAAACGAATAGATCGACTGTTTCTTGTCTCCGACGACGAAAACTGTCCGTTGCACGTCTTCCCGTGCGCCCTGCCCCGCGAGAATTTCTGTGGCAAGCGCCTTGATGATCTCCCATTGCTCCGGCGACGTGTCCTGCGCTTCGTCCACGAGGATGTGGTCAATCCCGCCATCAAGCCGGTAGAGCACCCAGGCGGCGACCTCGCTTCGCGCCAGCAAAGCCCGAGTCCGGGTGATCAAATCGTCGAAATCGAGCCATCCTCCTTCTGCCTTCTTCGCTTCGTAGGCGGGGAGAAAGTCCGCCGCGAAGGCATGGAGCGCCCATGTGCGCGCGGCTGCTAAGAGCCCGGTGCGACGCGGGCGTGCCTCTGCCAGCCGCTGCATGAGATTATGGAAATCTTCCGTCACCTCATCGCCCAGGATGTCCTTTCCGGCCTTGGTCGGCACACGGTCGGACTTCGGCGTGAAAGGGTTCTGCCTCTCCGCCCCGTAGACGAGTAACTCCTCCAGTTTGCCGAACGTGGCGTGCGTCTGTTGAGACAGATCGAGCGCCGCCAGCTGAGACGCCAATTTTTTGTCATTGGCGCCTGACGTGGCGAGGAGACGAGACACTGAGGACAGCAGGTCTCCATCTCCGGGCGCAAGCACGCCCTCTGCGTGAGCTGCCCAATCATAGCCGGGAGGAAGATCAAATTCTGCCCAGAGCATTTCCATCGTTTTGGGCTGTGATAGAGCCGTTTTATGGCGGAGCAATTCATCAAGCCACGCGCCCAAATCGTCGCTCGATTGCTCTGCAGCCATGGCCGAAAAGCCTGCCGAACCCGCCTCTGCCAGGACCTCGATCACCTCACGCTGCATGAGATGCGCGACCCGCTGATCCATTTCTCGGAAATCTGGAGACACGCCAGCCTCGAGTGGGAAGCGGCGCAGGATTGCCGCGCAGAAGGCATGGATCGTCTGGATCTTGAGGCCGCCAGGGGTCTCGATCGCCCGCGCAAAGAGCGTTCGCGCTCGTGAGATATCCTCGGACGAGAGCGCCTCATCGGCACCGACCGCAGCCAGCGCCTTGCGAAGGTCAGGCTCCGGCTGCATCGCCCACGCGCCCAAGGTGGCGAAGAGGCGGTTCTGCATCTCGCTCGCCGCGGCTTTCGTGTAGGTCAGGCAAAGGATGCGTTGCGGCTCGACGCCTTCGAGCAAAAGGCGCGCGACGCGCTCCGTCAGAACCCGCGTTTTCCCGGAGCCAGCGTTGGCCGTGAGCCATGTTGAGCGACCGGGCTCCGCCGCGCGGAGCTGTCGTTTGGTGGCTTCGTTCGTCAAAGCCGGACCTTTTTTGCGGGATCGGCGGCGGACCATTCTCCGAAACGGCTCAGAAGATCGTAGGGGCTCAGATCGGTCTCGCGCTCCATGGCCCGACGCGCGGTGAAGCCATGGTCAGGCGCAAGCATGCGCGAGACGAGGTCGATGAATTTCTCATGTGTGTCCTCGTCGCCGATCGGCGCATCCCGCTCCTCCGGGCTTCCGCCGAGCCCGATATAGGCGGCCCGCTCGACGCGCGCGGCTCCCACTGTGTCGAATGCGCCGCGCTCTACCATCATTGCTTCGAGGAGAAGCTGTTTGTCGAAGACCCTCTGCTGCTTGTCGCTCGGAGGTTTGCCGGTCTTGTAGTCATAAATGCGCGCGCTTCCGTCTTTCGCGATGTCGATGCGATCAGCCTCGCCGGTAAGCAGGAAGTCCACCGCGGAGAGTTTCAGCGCGCCTTTCGTCTCCAGCTCAAAGCGGGACACCCCTCGCTGCCGATTCTTTTCCGTCGCCACGAACCAAGGTGCCACCCGCGCCAGTCGCGCCTGCCACATGGCCCGCGCGGCAGGCCATTGTACGCTGTCCGCAAGGACCTCCGCCGCTTTCGCAGTGAGCGCTTCTATGGCTTCGTCCCTATCCTCAGGCAGTCCGTCAGCGATGACGCGCTCCATGACCTTGTGAAGCACTGTTCCTCGTAAAAGTGCGTCCGGTTCCGCTTGAATCGGGTCTAATTCCCTGAGGCGGAGGATGTGCCGCGCGTAGATCGCGTACGGGTCCCGGATGAGCGTTTTGATCTCGGTGACTGACAGCTTGCGTGGCCTCAGGGACGCTGGAGGGACAGGTGCCGGGCGCGGGGCTGACGGAACGCGCGGCGCGACATCGAGCCTGCGTGCCAGCCTCGTCCAATGCGCACCCCGAGATTGCATCTCTTCGAGTGCGCCTGGTCCATTCTGTTCAGGCAAGCCCTTCAGCAATGTCATCAACCGGTTGAGCCAGCGGGATGGGACCGTCTCTGCATCGTCGGACTTTGTCGCGCGGGTCAGCCAAACCTCCGGGGCGCAGGCTGCTTGTTGAAAGTCATGGGCTGAAAGCCCCACTTGCCGTTCCGGAGACCGAAGGCCCAGCGTGCGGCGGAGGTCCCGATTGAGCCACGGATCCGTCGCCGCCGGCCCCGGCCAACTGCCTTCGTTGAGGCTGCCGAGGATCACGAGATCGGCGCCCTGGGCACGCGCATCAAGCGTTCCCCAGATCATGATGCCGGGATGGGAGACGTTCTGGATGTTCATCGGCTCCGCAGCCATGGCCTGGGTCAGCAGCGTCAAAGGATCGACTTCTTCGAGCAAGTCGGCATCCATCGCGAGGTCTTCTAGCCTGGTGAGGAGGGCGTCTGCGGCGCGCCCGGCTGCCTCCTCCCACAGCGCCCCCTGACCGGCTCCTTGAGGGCCAGCCGCTAGCGCCTCTGCCGTGTCGCGCAACCAACCGAGAAACTCAGGAAGCGTCGTCATCTGCGGTATCTTCAAGAGTGCCGTCAGCCAGGCAGCCCAATCTGCGCGACGTTCATCTTCGGCCGCCCAAGCCGCAATGTGTGAGGCGTCCGGGAAAGGCGGACCGCGATGCCGCAAGTGCAGTTCGAGCGCGCGGGTCATCAGCAAATGAGGTCCGCGCGCGTCATCGCCCGTGGCGACCAAGGGGTGCTTGAGAAGCGCGATGAGGATCTGAGCGGATAGTTTTTGTCGCGCTATGCTGGCCAGCTGTCTCAGAAAACGGCCAGGGGCAGTGAGCGAAAGCGGTGTTCCAGCAGAATCATCGGCGACGATGCCCCACCGGTCCAGCGCGGCCGCCACGCGGCGTGTGAGGCCTCTGTCAGGAGATATGAGCGCCGCTGCCGTGCCGTCGCCGGCGGCTTGGCGCAGTCGAAGTGCAATGGCGTTGGCTTCCTCCCGCTGGTCCCGCGCCTCTAGAAGCGTCAAGCCCTCAGTCGCCGAACTCAGAGAGCCGAGTGTGGGCCCTTCATCCAGCCATTGGTGCGTGACCGGCGCGGGCCGGAGTGCGAGAGACAAGACCTTCGACCGCGGTTTGTCAGGTTCAGCGCCGAGGATGGTGACATCGTCCTTCGTGATGCCCATGGCTTTCAGTAAGGCGACGTAGCGGTATTGCGGATGGTCCTCATCCTGTCGGCGATCAAGACCTTCCCACGTGCGTTCGGGTGTCATCGGGTCGAAACCGGGAAGCACGACTGCCCCCTGAGGAAGTGCAGCGATGGCTTTGAGGAGAAGTGCGGTGGGGCCTCGAGATCCGGTGGAGCCCACGGCAGCGATAGGCCCACTTGGCGCGCTCTTCTGCCACGCCGCAACCAAGGCGTTGACCTGCGCGCGAAGGCCGACACGGGCCTCACCGGCTTCAAAATCCGCAGCAATTCGAGCCACGGCGAGGGCGCGCTTCCAATGTTCACTATGCGTGCCGAGATCGAGCGCCTCGAGCTCCGGAAATCTTACCTCTTCCTCGTCCATCTCAGTCAGCAATGCGGCAAGTGTGCCGGCGAGATCGTAGGCCGTGGCCGGTGCGCCCATCCCCTCAACGGGCAATAGGAGCCGCGCGAGATCCAACCTACGTCGTTCGGCCGTCTGTCCCTGTTGCATCGGCAGCAGCACACCCGGCGCTAGGCTCTGGATATCCGTTATCAGCGACATACGCGGAAGAAGCTGTGGCGGCCCGGCCTCGAAAACATCTCGGAGGCGCGTGAGCATTCGGCCTGAATTGGCCACCAACGTGATCCTTGCCCAGTCGTCGGGCGCGGCTACACGCTCCCTCAGCGCAGCCACGACTGCCGCTGGATAATCCGCTCCCGGCGGTACCCCGTAGACCTTCGCCTCAAACACGAAGCATCTCCTCGGCCAGTGGTATGGACGCAGGGCGCCCCACATCACACCACCTGCCCGGGTAAAGGACGCCCCGCAGCGTGTCTCGCCCGATCATCTCGTCCCAGAGGGGATTGAAAGAAAAGACATCACGCGGCTCGGCAGCCACGACACGCCTGTCGATGATCTGTGCACCGGTGAAGACGACGCCCGGCCCCCGGTTGATGCGGCCATCGGAGCTGATGCTGAAGTCACCATGGTCCGAGCGGCCAAATGCTTGCTCAACGGGGACACACAGCAGCAGGGCCTCAAGCCCCTCGCGCCATTGATCGCGGAGAATTTCATATGGGTTGGGTCCATCCCAGGCGGCGTCGGAGTTCATGGTGTAGACCGGCCCTGACCCCAGATGCTTGAGTGCATTCTTGAGGCCTCCGCCTGTCTCGAGAAGCGTATCTTCCTCAATGACCGAAACCTTCTCGTGCATCAGCGCTGCCGTGATCTGGCTGGCGAGATAGTGGGCATTGACCACGATGGGAGCCAGCCCTGCTTCCTTCGCCGGCTCAAGCGCGTGGAAGAGGAGCGTGCGGCCGGCAACCTCGATCAGGGGCTTTGGTCGTGCGTCGGTGAGCGGAGCCATCCGCGTCCCACGCCCTGCCGCAAATATCATGCAAGCTCTGGGATCGTTCCGCATCGGGCCTTCAGATCTGAGAGGTGCGCGTCGGAGGGCGGTGGCAGGATCGCGAGCGCAACCCTGCGAAGCTCCTCAAGACTTGGATGAGCGAGGTCGGTCAGCAGGTTTTTCCAAACCCGCGGCAGGAGGTCGATGTAGTGTGGCTTGCCGAAGTGAAGCGAAAGCCGGGCAAATACACCCAAGATCCGCAGGTTTCTTTGAGCACTCTGAGCAGAGAATTGGCTTCGAAGTGCCTCTTCTTCCGTTCCGACAAGCGAAGCGAAGCGGGGGATGGCTGCCTCGGCCACGGGCTCTGATACGTCGCGCCGAGCGTCTCGAACAAGAGAGGCGAGATCATAGCTCGGCTGGCCCATACGTGCGTCCTGAAAGTCCAGAAGCCCAACGCGCGCCAAGCCTCTCCGTTCGGGCAGCCAGAGCAAATTCTCGGCGTGATAGTCTCGCAAGACCAGTGTCGTCCTCGAGCTTTCGGCACTCTGAAGGGCTTTCATGCAGGCCGCTTCAAGCTCCTGCCGCTCGGTGGAGGCATTGACGTACCATTCGGCCGCCAGACCGGCGAGCGGCGCCATGCTCACCGCGTCATAAGGGGCGACGCCATCAGGGGCTTGCGCGCCAACGAGCGACGCAAGCACTTCGATGGCAGCGTCGTAAATGCGTGCTTCTTTGGCCGGGTCGCTCGCGACGATACGGGCAAAAAGCGCATCTCCAAGATCTTCCAACAGCAGGAACCCTGCCGTCTCATCCGCTGCGAAAACGCGTGGCGCGGACAGGCCGAGGCTCGAGAGGTGCCGGGCAATCTTGAGAAAGGGACGGACGTCTTCGCCCTTGTCCGGTGGACTGTCCATGAGAACGGCTGCATGGCCTTTCGAGGACGTCAGCCGGAAATAGCGCCTGTTTGACGCGTCACCGGCGAGGGTCGCTAGCTCTGCGCCCTTCCAGTCCGTCTCGGCCAGAAAGGCTGCGGCGCGCGCGTCTCTGTTCATGCGAGATCGTCCCATCGCTCGTCTCCAACAATCGTCAGGAGACGAGCCGAATGCCCTTCAATGCTCAGCCTGAAGAGCTGGGCGTGAGCTGGTGCAAGGCTCCCGAGCCTGTCCGGCCATTCGATGAGGGACACGGCTGTTGAAAACGCCTCCTCAAGGCCAAGCTCCACAAGTTCGTCGGCGCTGGAAAGCCGGTAGAGGTCGCAATGCCAGATGTCGAATTGCGGCGTTTGGTAGGTTTGGACGAGTGTGAACGTGGGGGACGGGACGTCCTCGGGTACGGTCAGCAAGGACTGAATGAGTGCCCGTGCGAATGCGGTTTTTCCGGCCCCCAGATCTCCTTCGAGGAGAAGACAGTCTCCCGCCGTCAAACGCGACCCGACCGTTTCTGCCAGTGTCTCCGTCGCGGCGAGATTCGGAAGGGAGATTTGGACGGCGCTCTTGTTCGCTTCGGCTACGGGCATGGCCGCAGACTATCCGCGCGGGAGACCCGCGCAACCGCTTCCTCAGATCAGCACGCTGGGACCACTTCTCGCTGTCTGGAATCCTGCCGAGATCTTCCAAGGGTCGAGAAGCCGACTAGGGTGGAGCCACCGTTGATCCGTTGGGTCCTGCAGGCGATCCGTCGCCCGTCATCGGTCGTGATCTGACCGCTCCATGTCGGTGCGCCGTTGCGCCGTTCGATGGCATCGACGAGGGCGTCCCATGTCGGGCGGTCCCCCCCACAGGCTCTCCAGCGGTCAGCAGCATCCCGCAGTCGAGACACAACGAGCCCCTCATCGGCACCGTTCTGCCACATCGCGCGGTAGGCTCGGTTGCTCAGCGTGACCATGCCAACGCCATTCACGACGAGGATCGCTTCCTCAATGGCATCGAGCGCTTCGTGACCGAGCTCGATCTCTGAGCGGAAGCGGTGGGAAAGGGAGACCTCTGCACTGATGTCTTCGAAAAGGAACGCGATGGCGCCATCCGGATGCGGTCTTCCAGTGACGCGGAAGGTAATGCCACCTGGGAGGTTCCATGTCTCGCAATACGAGCCTTCCTGCGCCTTTGCCTCGAGTTCCACGATCTGGCTGCGCCAGGCTTTGTAGTCCTTCGGCTCCGCGAGAAGGCTATCCGCGCGAAGTCGGTCGAGAAACGCCTGCAGGGTCGGTCGCTGCGCGAGGAACTCCACGGGCAAGCGCATCATGTCGAGAAGCGCCGGGTTAAACAGTGCCATCCGCCGGTCCTTGTCGAAGATGGCAAGCCCGATGGAGAGCTGGGCGAATGTCTTCGTCAGCGTCTGGACGAATTCGCGCTGCGAGGCTTCTGCCTTGACCAGGCCATCGGCCGGGAAGGCGAAGAAGTTGAACCGTCCTCCGCGCTCTACGCAATGCACGTCAAAGCTCCTAGAGATCAGCGATGCATCTGTCTCGGTGGCGTCGATCGCTGCTCTGGCTGTTTTCCCGGCTGGCGGCGGGGCGCTGTGTAGCTCCGGGAACAAGGCCGTCGGTGGCCATGTCATTCGATCGGCCTCTCCGACTGCATCCACAACAGTGAGATAGGTCTCGTTGGCCCATTCTATTTCGCCCGCAGAGTTGGTTTGCCAGAGCAGCAAGGGCGCCTCATCCGTAACTGTCCGCAGAATCGCGATTTCGTCACCGTGTCGCATGTGCGTATAGGCATCGTCGGACTGAGCGCCTTCATCCACGTCGCCGTCGTGCACGAGGGTGACCCGGATGAACCCGTCCCACTGGTCGATGCGCATCTGCAGATCGTCGTCTCGCGCCTGGCCGCGCACGGTCCCCTCAAAAGCTCCGCCCTTGATCTTCTCGAGGCTTGGCAGGCCCGGAAAGCGTCTCGCCTGGCCCCTTAGAAGCCGACAGAGATCGCTTCCTCCGGTGGCGAGATCATTCATGATCCGGCGAGCCGGCGCCGTGCAGTCCACAAGGTCCTCCTCATCAAAGAGAAAGATGACCTGCTCATCGGCGTTCCGGAGCGCTGTCCGTGCGACTTGGTCCGGATCCGGCGCAAGTCGTGCCCACAGCAACACCACCGCGATGCTGATGGCCCCCGCCAATAGCACCACTATCGCATAGTCTAGAATCACCTGCGCCATATCGGCCCTCCGCTTCCCGCCCAACAGATTGGGGAAACAGAGTTAATTTCCCGTTAAGCTCGCCTAACGATTGGTAACCAGTTTCGCTGGCCCTTCATGGGGCGATCGGCTCGTTCGGCCCGAGCGCGGATGTGGCCGCCTCTTTGCCACGCTGCGCCACTGCATCCATCGGCCAGCTCACGGTGACCTGCGCTCCGTTAAATCCGTCGTCTTGAGTGCCATTGTTGAATGCGAGTTCTGCGCCAGTGCGCTCAAGCAGGGTCTTTGCGATGAAGAGGCCCAGCCCCATGCCATCATAGCCCGGCCGTGGCTCGGAGCTCTGCGCCCGCCTGCGGGCCCGCGTAAACGGATCGCCCAAGCGTCCGATCACTTGCGCCGAGAATCCCGGGCCGTCGTCGCTGATCCGGATCGAAACCCAGCGACTGCCCCACGCGAGTTCGACGCGTACTTTTTCGTGCGCGAAATCCACCGCGTTTTGCACGAGGTTTCGCACGCCGTGGATGATCTCCGGATGACGTCTGATCTGCGGCTGCTCGAGCGCCGCGTCTGCGGAGGGCGACAAGAGGAAGTCTACCGCCACGCCCCGATCAGTGTGGGGGCTGGCGGCCTCACGTACGACGGTCTCGAAAGGAGCGAAGCGCAGGTGAAGATCGTCCTTGCCGGCCCTGCCCATGGACCGAAGGATATCGCGGCACCTGTCCGCCTGGGTGCGGATGAGGGCTGCGTCGTCATGCAAATCGCCCTCTGGCAGCTCTTCCATCAACTCGCTCGACACGAGCTTTATGGTGGCCAGTGGCGTGCCGAGCTCGTGGGCCGCCGCGGCAACCACACCTCCGAGATCGGTGAGCTTTTGCTCCCGCGATAGGGCCATCTGGGTTGCGAGCAATGCGCGGGACATGGTGTGCAACTCGTCCGTGACACGGCGCGCATAGGCGGAAATGAAGATCGCCCCGACGACGATTGCAGCCCAGAACCCGACCATGAAGAGACCGGGAACCTGTAGAACGAAGCCGTCGGCGGACCTCAGCGGCAGGTGGAAAAGCCCGGCAAACGTCACGGCGGTGAAGGCCACTGCGCCGAGAATGAGGGTGGGTCCAAGGGACAAGGCGGTGGCCGAAATCGTGACTGGGCCGAGCACGAGCAGTGCGAAGGGATTGTTGAGCCCGCCCGTCAGGGTCAGAAGGAAGCCCAACTGGATGAGATCGAACAGGAGGAAGAGAAAGGTCTCCATCTCCGTGAGGCGCTTGTTTTCGGGATAGATCCAGACGGCCGTGAGATTTGCGAATACGGACATGCCGATTGCGAGGTAGCAAAGCCCGATCTCCAACTGCAGCTCATAGATGCGCTGGGCGATGGTGACTGCGAGTAGCTGTCCCACGATGGCAACCCAGCGCAGGACGACGAGCGTGCGAAGACGGATCCAGTTCCGCCTCTCGTCGCCCGGCGAGATCGTTGGAAATTGAGAGGCTTCGGGTCTGACGTTGCGCGGGCGCGCGCGATCTCTGCCGGCGGCCTTGTCCGTTGTGTCGTTTGAAGCGTTGATGTCTGTCATGGGCTGCGGACCCGCTGCATTTCAATCAGATGTGACGTCGGGCCTCAGTAAATTCCGGCACTATCTATCTACATAGCAGGGTAGCTGGCAAAAGGGAGTGCACCGAGGTGAGCGCGAAAGTAGCGGCAATAGCATCCGGAGTGGCGGGCCTTCTGGTGGGCGGCTCTTTTCTTGCAGCGACAGTCCTTGCGCCGTCGAATGACTTGCAAGCCTGCCTTGGCTCTTCCGTAGCAGGCGGCGATGTGGGGGGCCCCTTCGAACTCGTCAGCGAAACGGGAGAGACGGTGACGCAGGACGACGTCATCACCGGCGCGACACTCGTCTATTTCGGTTACACGTTTTGCCCTGATGTCTGCCCGATGGATGTGAACCGGAATGCCATCGCCATGGAGATCCTCGAGGAAGACATGGGCACCGAGATCGATGGCCTGTTCGTCACGATCGATCCGGCGCGTGACACGCCTGAATACCTCGCCGAGTTCACGGAATGGGTTCACCCGCGCCTGACGGGCTTGACCGGATCGGAGGCGCAAGTGGCCGAGGCAGCGCGCGCCTACCGGGCCTATTACAGAAAGGTCGATGGCGATGATCCGGACTTTTACCTCATGGATCATTCGACACTCACCTATCTGATGCATCCGGAAGAAGGCTTCGTGACTTTCTTCCGCCGGGACATGTCTCCGGAGGACATGGCAGACCAGATCGATTGTGTCGTGGACACGCTCGCTTAGGCGCGCGAATTGACGTCCGCGACAATCGGCTCATATGTGATCCAGCCGCAAAGCCAATGACATAGAGGATCGCAGATGCCCGAGACTGCTGTCGACCTTGGACCAGACCCAACCCTTCTGCTCGTTGATGATGACGAGCCGTTTCTGAAGCGCCTGGCGAAAGCCATGGAAAAGCGCGGCTTTGCCGTGGAGCAGGCCGGGTCGGTGGTGGCAGGCAAGGCCATAGCGACCGCGCGGCCCCCGGCCTACGCTGTCATCGATCTGCGCCTTGAAGACGGCAACGGCCTCGACGTCGTTGAGACGCTTCGTGAACGCCGCCCCGAAAGCAAGATCGTCGTGCTGACCGGTTACGGTGCAATCGCTACGGCCGTCGCTGCCGTGAAAATCGGTGCAACGAACTACCTGTCGAAGCCCGCCGACGCAGGCGACATCACCGACGCCTTGCTGGCCAAAGAAGACGAGCTTCCCCCGCCGCCGGAGAACCCGATGAGCGCAGATCGCGTGCGTTGGGAGCATATCCAGCGGGTCTATGAACTCTGCGATCGCAATGTGTCCGAGACGGCGCGCCGCCTGAACATGCACCGCCGCACGCTCCAGCGAATCCTGGCGAAGCGCTCTCCCCGCTAACTGGGCAGCAAGCTCTTGCTCTCGGGCACTGGCGTACGCACGGTGCCCTTAATGAGGTGATCCACGAGGTTATCGACCACGAGCTGCCCCATGGCTCCGCGGGTCTCTACGGTCGCGCTGCCGACATGCGGCAGCAGGACGACGTTCGGCATCGCTTTCAGAGCATCTGGTATTCTCGGCTCGGCCTCGAACACGTCGAGCCCCGCCCACCCGAGCTTCCCTTGTTCCAGACACCTTACAAGGGCAGCCTCGTCCACGACTGACCCTCGTGCGACGTTGATCAGCGTTCCCCTGGGCCCCAGGGCCTCGATCACCTCTTGGGTCACGAGGTGGCGCGTTTCCGGTCCACCGGGGACGATGACGATGAGGCAATCCACCTTCTGCGCCATCTCCAGAAGGTTTGGCTCGAAGATGAACGGCACGCTCTTGGGCGCGCGGCTGTGGTAGTGGATTTCCGGTGAGAAGGGCGCAAGCTTGCGCGCGATTTCTTGTCCGATGCGGCCCATCCCCACGAGACCGATGCGCTGCCCGTCGGCGCTGCGCGTGAGCGGGGCCGCCCCTTTCGCGGACCAGTTGCCGGATCGCGCCCAGTCGTTGTCTCGAAGTAGCTCCCGGTAGCAGGCAAGCATGAGCATGAGTGCGGTCGTGGCCACCTCGGCATTGAGCACATCGGGGGTATGGGTGACGATGATCCCGCGCCGGGCTGCCTCCCGGGCATCGATCGCGTCGTAGCCCACGCCGTAGCAGGAGATCAGCGCGAGCCGTGGAAGCGCCGCCATGTCCTCGCGGCTGATGCCGAGACCACCATTTGTGAGGACATATGCAAACCGGTCGCCTTCAACAGTGAGATTGAGGCCTTCGCGCGGAACCAGCGTCATGTATGGCGCCAGAGCGTGCGCCATGGCCTCCGTTACATCACCGTAGAGCAGGCATTCGGTCATGGTCGGGCTCTCAATGATTGTCTCGCGGCAGGCCCTTGCGCGAGATGTCTTGATACCCGGCCGCGTCTCGGAGCGTCATGCCCTCGTCGAAGCGGCCGACCAGCTCTCGGAAGTACTGTTGCCAGGGCGTCTGGCTCTCGGGATGCGCGTAGCCGCCCGCCTCAGCGAGCGCCGCCGCGCGCGCCTGAAGCTCTTCAAACGGAACGAGCATGTCGGCCGTGCATTTCGCAAGATCGATCCTGACGCGGTCTCCGGTCTTGAGCAATGCAAGGCCACCGTTGTCGGCAGCTTCGGGCGCTGCATTCAGGATGGATGGCGAGCCCGACGTCCCGGATTGCCGCCCATCTCCGACGCAGGGCAGGGCGTGGATGCCCTTTTTGAGGAGGTAGGCTGGTGCGCGCATGTTCACGACCTCGGCGCCGCCGGGATACCCCTTCGGCCCAGCGCCGCGCATGAAGAGGATGCAGCGTTCGTCGATGTTTTCGGCTGGGTCATCAATCCGGTGATGGAAATCCTCTGGGCCGTCGAAGACCACCGCGCGCCCTTCAAAGGCCATCGGATCCTTAGGATCGGAGAGATACCGCTGACGGAATTCTTCCGAGATCACCGAGGTCTTCATGATCGCACTGTCGAATAGATTGCCCGTCAGGTTGATGAAGCCGGCTTCGGCAACGAGGGGGTCAGAGACCGTCATGATGACGTCCTGGTTTCGCGAGCGGGCGGAAGAGCAGTTCTCAGCGATGGTCTTGCCATTGGCAGTGATGACGTCGGTATGGGGCAGGAGCCCTGCTGAGATGAGCTCGCCCATCACGGCGGGCACACCTCCGGCCCGCTGATAATCCTCGCCAAGGTATTTGCCAGCCGGCTGCAGGTTCACGAGGAGCGGAATATGATGCCCAAAAGCCTGCCAATCATCGTTGCTCAACGGGACACCGAGATGGCGCGCGATCCCGTTCAAATGGATCGGCGCGTTCGTCGACCCGCCAATGGCCGAGTTGACCACGATTGCGTTCTCGAAGGCCTCACGGGTCATGATATCCGAGGGGCGCAGGTCTTCCCAAACCATGTCCACGATCCGCTTGCCCGTTTCGTAGCTGATCTGCCCACGTTCGCGGTAGGGCGCGGGGATGGCCGCCGAGCCCGGCAGCTGCATGCCCAGCGCTTCGGCGAGTGAATTCATGGTCGTGGCCGTGCCCATCGTGTTGCAATAGCCCACGGAGGGCGAAGAAGAGGCCGCGATCTCGAGGAACTCGTCACCGTCGATCTTGCCCTCGGCCATGAGCTCCCGCGCCTTCCAGATCACCGTTCCGGAGCCCGCATGCTCACCTTGCCAATAGCCATTGAGCATGGGCCCCACGGAAAGCGCGATGGCAGGGATGTTGACCGTGGCTGCGGCCATCAAGAGCGCGGGCGTGGTCTTGTCACAGCCAATCGTGAGAACGACCCCGTCGATGGGGTATCCGTAAAGGCTCTCGACAAGGGAAAGATAGGCAAGGTTGCGGTCGAGACTTGCCGTGGGCCGCTTGCCCGTCTCCTGGATCGGGTGCACCGGGATCTCGATGCACGTGCCGCCGGCGGCAATGATCCCGTCGCGGACACGTTTGGCGAGTTCGATGTGGTGTCGATTGCATGGGCTGAGATCGCTTCCGGTTTGCGCGATACCGATGATCGGCTTGCCGGCTTGGAGTTCCTCACGCGTCATGCCGAAATTCAGATACCGCTCGAGATAAAGCGCCGTCATTTCCGGGTTGTCCGGGTTCATGAACCACTGTCGCGAGCGGAGGTCTTTCTTGTCGATCATGCTTCGTGTCTCCTAGCGTGGCTGTCCCGAGGTGCCCGTTTCAGCCTCATGATCCTCTGCACCGCCAAGGTTAGGAAGTCACTCCAAGATTTCTCGGGCTGACGCCGCATCGCGGCCTCGGTAGCGTAGCGGCAGATCACAGGGCAGGGAAAGGCCATCAAGATGCGGGTGATGATACTGGGCGGCGGTGGCATGGTGGGTCAGAAGCTCGCGCGCTGCCTTTTGGCGGACGGCCTCCCCAACGATCCCTCCACTGACATCACGACCTGTGACGTCGGATATCCGGCTGATCCGGCGCCCGTTGCGCGGCAGGACATTCGGGATATCACGCACCCGACCACTGCGGCCGAGATCGCAGCGCAGCGCTATGACGTGATTTACCAGCTTGCCTCGGTGGTCTCGGGGGAGGCGGAGGCCAACTTCTCAAAAGGCTGGAACGTGAACCTCTGGCCGATGTGGCGGCTCCTCGACGCGCTTCGCGCAGAGCATGAGAAGAGCGGCGGCACATACAGGCCCCGCTTCGTCTTCACATCGTCCATCGCCGTGTTCGGGGGCCCTTTTCCAGAGATCATCGACGATGAGTTCCTCACATCTCCGCAGACCAGCTACGGCGCACAAAAGGCCAGCTGCGAGATGCTCGTTCAGGATTTCAGCCGCAAGGGCTTCATTGATGGGGTGAGCTTGCGCCTTCCCACGATCTGCGTGCGACCCGGGAAGCCCAACGCCGCGGCATCTTCATTCTTTTCCGGGATCATTCGGGAGCCCCTCAACGGTCGGCTCGCATCTCTCCCTGTTCCTGAGACTGTGCGCCATACCCATGCATCGCCGCGCGCCGCCGCGCGCTTCTTGCGCCACGCAGCCGGTATCGACACGGAACAGCTCGGGGGTCGGACCGCTCTCAATCTGCCGGGTGTGAGCGTCACGGTTGCAGAACAGATCGAAGCGCTTTCTCGCGTGGCCGGGGCAGAGGTACCGAAGCTGATCAAGCCGGAGCCGGACGAGACGATCATGCGGATCGTCGCGCTTTGGCCGCAGCGTTTCGATCCAGTGCGCGCGAAGATGCTCGGTTTCGTCGCCGAAGAGAGCTTCGACGAAATCGTAGAAACCTATATCGCCGACGATCTGGTTAAGGCGTGACGTTCGCAAGCTCGGCTGTGAGCGCGTTATGGCGCGCCACATAGGCTTCACGGACCGCTACAGGCGGGCGCAATGTGAGCGCCAGTCCATCGACGATTTCAGGCTTGGGGCGGCCGAAGAATTTCGCTGCCTCCTTCTCTGCAAAGCCGGCCAGTTGCGTGGCCTCCAGATAGGCGCTGATTGTGTCGGCTTTCTTGATCTGCTTCTTCACCGCGGCCGGAATGGCAGCAGGGAGGCCAAAGCGCAGGTGGATCGCCGCCGTAAGCCGCGCATCGAGTTCGCCGTAGCCGGGCCCCACAGCCGCCTTCACCGGAGAAATCATATCCCCAATCACGTATTCAGGGGCATCGTGGAGCAACGCGGCCAGCCGCCACTTCACTGGCGCTGACGGCTGAAGGCGTGTGAAGATGTCTTCCACCAGGATGGAGTGCTCGGCGACGGAATACGCATAGTCGCCAAACGTCTGGCCATTCCAGCGTGCGACGAAGGCGAGCCCGTGGGCGATATCTTCGATTTCGATATCAAGTGGAGTGGGATCGAGGAGATCGAGCCTCCGTCCCGATAGCATGCGTTGCCATGCGCGAGGCTTTCCCCGTGGACCAGCTGTCATTTTCAGTTTCCTGTGATGAGACGCAACCTGCAGACATCGAACAAGATTTCGAGAAAGTGCACGAATGCATACTCTCCGCCGCGCATTTTATAGCTAATCGCGCGGGACTTCGAGACGAAGCAGCTACGTTCAAAAGGCATGGGGAGGCGCATAGCCACGTCTCTGCTCAGGGCGAAAAGCTCGAGCAAGCCCGAAATGGGAGCCGAAAATGAAGAAGAACCTCACTCGGGTCGTACCCGTCTTACTTGGGGGAGCCGCTCTATCGACTTTCCTTTCTTTGCCTGCACTCGCAGACACCAGCGCTGAGAACAGATGCGCACCTCGGGACTTGATCGTCACGTCCCTCGCGATGGATTACGGCGAAACCCATGTTGGTAGCGGCTTCCAGGGCACCCAGCAGATCCTCGAAGTATTTGCCTCCGACGACAAGGGCACATGGACGATCATCGTCACCGAAACCAACGGGGTGGCGTGCATCATCAGTGCCGGAACGGACTGGCATGAGAGAAGCATGTTGCCTGTCGGCGTGCCCGGCTAGGCCTGTCGCTCTGCAAGTACTTCCGAGGCCTTCTTCCTACGTTGTATCCCTCACTGGCGGCTGTTATCGCCCCGGCGATTAAAGTGCCGATGCGCTTGTGAGATGAGGAGGGCCCCATGGCCAAGGATTACGTTGTCAAAGACATCGCGCTCGCCGGCTACGGCCGCAAAGAGCTCGATATCGCGGAGACCGAGATGCCCGGCCTCATGGCGGCACGGGCTGAATACGGCGAGGCCCAGCCCCTGAAGGGCGCGCGCATCGTTGGGTCCCTCCACATGACGATCCAGACCGGCGTCCTTATCGAGACGCTCACGGCGCTGGGCGCCGATGTTCGTTGGGCATCGTGCAATATTTTCTCGACGCAGGATCACGCCGCGGCGGCGATCGCCGAGGCAGGTGTGCCTGTCTTCGCTGTCAAAGGGCAGACGCTGGAAGAGCACTGGGACTACCTCGACCGCTCGTTCCAGTTCGATGACGGGCCCAACATGATCCTCGACGACGGTGGCGACGCGACGCTTTACGTCCTGCTCGGCGCACGTGCGGAAGCCGGGGAAGAGATCATTCCTGTTCCACAGTCAGAAGAGGAAACTGTGATCAAGGCGCAGATCGCCAAGCGTATGGAGGCCTCGCCCGGTTGGTTCACGAAGATCAAGGAGCAGATCCAGGGCGTCTCCGAAGAAACGACGACGGGCGTCAACAGGCTCTATCAGCTCAAGCGCGACGGCGGATTGCCGTTCCCGGCAATCAACGTGAATGACAGCGTCACAAAGTCGAAATTCGATAACAAGTACGGATGCAAGGAAAGCCTTGTGGACGGGATCCGTCGCGCAACGGACACCATGATGGCAGGCAAGGTCGCCGTTGTTCTGGGCTATGGCGACGTCGGCAAGGGCTCCGCGGCCTCTCTCGCGGGGGCCGGTGCGCGCGTGATCGTCACCGAAGTCGATCCGATCTGCGCCCTACAGGCTGCGATGGACGGCTTTCAGGTCACCACGCTCGAGGACGTCGTGGAAACCGCCGATATCTTCGTAACCACAACCGGCAACAAGGATGTCATCCGCATCGAGCACCTGCGCGCGATGAAGGACATGGCGATCGTGGGCAACATCGGCCATTTCGACAACGAGATTCAGGTTGCCTCGCTCAAGAACCACAAGTGGACCAACATCAAGGAGCAGGTGGACATGATCGAGATGCCTTCGGGCAATCGGATCATCCTGCTGTCCGAAGGGCGTCTCCTGAACCTCGGCAACGCGACGGGGCATCCGTCCTTTGTGATGTCGGCCTCGTTCACCAACCAGGTGCTCGCGCAGATAGAGCTTTGGCAAAACGGCGACAACTACGGGAATGACGTCTACATCCTGCCCAAGGCGCTTGATGAGAAGGTGGCGCGGCTGCATCTCGACCGGATTGGGGTGAAGCTCACCGAGCTCGACAAGACGCAGGCCGACTACATCGGTGTGACCATCGAAGGGCCGTTCAAGCCAGAGCATTATCGCTACTGACAGCGTGGACAGTCGAGGATCGGCTCGGCTCCAAGATCATCGCGCGGCAGGCTTTGACTTGCCGCGCGTCCTCCGTCAGCGTCGGCTCCGATGACGAAGGAGCCCAAGATGGCCGCACTGACCGGGGCCGAAAGCCTCGTGGAGACCTTTCTGGCGGAAGGTGTGAATCTCTGCTTTGCAAATCCCGGTACGTCGGAGATGCATTTCGTCGCCGCGCTGGACAGTCATCCGGACATGCGCTGTGTGCTTTGCCTGTTCGAGGGCGGCGCTTCAGGTGCCGCCGATGGCTACTTCCGCATGTCCGGGAAGGTGGCGGCCACGATGTTTCATCTCGCGCCGGGCTTCGGAAATGCTTTTGCCAATCTGCACAACGCGCGGAAGGCTGGCTCGGGCATGGTCAATGTGATGGGCGAGCATGCGCGGCATCACCTTGCCTACGACAGTCCGCTCAAGGGCGATACGGCAGGCATCAGCGGCACCATTTCCCATTGGACCCGGACAGTCACGGATGCGAGCTCGGTCGCGCGCGACGGCGCTGAAGCCGTGGCAGCCGCGCGGGGTGGGAATGGCCGACTTGCGACGCTGATCCTTCCCGCGGATACGGCCTGGGGCGAGGGGGCCGCGGCCGAAACAGGCACTGTTTCAGCCAAAGAGTGCCCAAGCGAAGAAGATATTCTAGCTGCGGTAAGGGCTCTCAAGACGCCGAACACCGCGATGCTCATTGGGGGCGAAGCGGCCTACGGTGAAGGCTTGCGACGAGCTGGAGGGATTGCCGAAAAAGCCGGCGCGCGGCTTATCGCGCCACTCTTCGTGAGCAGGCTCGAGCGCGGCGTCGGTACACCCCTCGTCGAACAACTGCCCTATGCCGGAGATCTCGCCGGCGACATGCTGCAAGGGCTGGAGACCATTGTCTGCGTTGGCGCGAAGCCACCGGTGAATTTCTTTGCCTATCCCGGCAAGCCTTCGCTTCCCACCGATCCGGGTTGCAAGGTGGTGGAACTTTGTACGCCCGACATGAACGCTGACTACACGCTCGATGCGCTGGCTGATGCCCTCGAGAGTACCCAGCCCACCCTCCTTCGAGACCTCGCGATCCCGGACGCGCCTCCCGACGGCCCTCTTTCCGCAGAGAGCGCCTGCACCGTGATTTCGCGTTGGATCCCGGAAGGCGCAATCGTGGTGAACGAGGCGATCACCTCTGGCCGCACGTTCTCGGCACAGAGTGTGGGAGCACGGCGCCACGATCTTCTGAATGGTGCGATTGGCGGTGCGATTGGCGGGGGCCTGCCGGTTGCACTCGGTGCTTCTATTGCCTGCCCGGACAGGCCCGTACTCGCCCTGATCGGCGACGGATCAGCGATGTACACTCTTCAGGTGCTTTGGACGATGGCGCGTGAACGGCTGAACGTGACGGCCGTCATCTTTGCCAACCGTACCTACAATATCCTCCACCAGGAACTCGCAGCGATGGGTGCCGGGGCGCCAGGACGCAACGCCCAGCGCATGTTCGATCTCAACGATCCATCACTTGACTGGGTCAAGCTTGCGGAGGGTCACGGTGTGCGGGGCACGCGCGTAGAGACCGTTCGGAGCCTTGAAAAAGCGCTTGATGAAACAGCGAAGACCAGCGGGCCGTCGCTGATCGAGGTCGTGCTTTAGGGCGCCGCTGCTATGTCATGTCTTTATCATTGTTTATCGATGGCTGTTTCGGCAAAGATTTTGCAGGCGGACACGCCTCAAACAGAAGGTTTACAACGAGGGAGCCAACTATGGGAAAACGCGACGATTTGATCGCAAGATATGCCGAGGACCTGCGGAGCAAATGCGGGATGGAGCCTGACATGGACTTGCTGACCAAGGTTACCATCGGCTGCGGCCCGTCCATCTATGACGCGGACGCATCCACCGTCGCTGCCGGTCAGGCGGGTGAGCTCGAGACCGTCAAGGACAACTTCCTCGTCAAGAAACTGGGCCTCGCCGACAGTCCGGCGTTGATGGATGCGGTAAACTCCGTGATCGACACTTATGGCCGCTCGGAGCGCAACAAGTACCGCGCGGTCATCTACTACATGTTGACCAAGCACTTCGGGAAAGAAGCGGTCTACGGGTAACCCCGGCGACCTCTTTACTTGGACTCAGACCGCAAGGGTTTCTCCGTGGCTCTATGAGCCGATGAAGACCAGCCAGCGGTCCGATCCAGATGAGCGCGTATCGAGACAGGTCAGGGGCGGCTGCGGCAAGCATCCGCCCTTTCTCGTTCGCGGCTCAACGCATGAGATTGAGGACGAGGCCGATGGTGCCGGACCCGCCGATGGCATAACCGGCATCGATCAGCGTGAGGCGGAAAGGCCTTCCGGCAAATCCGTAATTCGTGGCCAGCCAAGGAGCCGCGATGAACGCGCCGAGCCCGGCCCCGTAGCCGAGGCCGCGGAGCGCATCCTCGACACCGGAGGCGTCGAACATGTGGCGCATCATCCCCGCCACAAGCACGACCGAGACAAGTGAGATGATGTAGGGCGCCGGATCTTTCTGGTTGGCCGGCCGATCATCGACCGTGGCAACGCCAGATGCGGCCATCCACGGCTTTGCAAAGATGCTGTACCAGACCGCGCCGAAGATGAAGCCCGCGAGGGCGGCGACAAGGATACTGAGAGTGGGCATGGGTGCCTCCCGTTTCTTATTGTGCGGGAAGCTTCACCTCCGTTCGCCCCTTGGATCAAGCCTCTTTACGTTTGGCCATGTCCAGGATCTTCTCCCACTCCGCTTCCGTCACCGGCTGAACGGAGAGGCGTGAGTTGTTTACGAGGACCATGTCTGACAGGCTCTCTTCCGCCTTGATCTCGTCGAGCGTGACCGTGCGCGGCAGCGGGTCGATTGCTTTTATGTCCACGCAGTCCCAGCGATCATCATCGGTCGTGCTATCGGGATGGCTTTCGGCGATGACTTCCACGATGCCCACCACTGCCTTCTCCGACTGCGAGTGGTAGAAGAAACCTCGGTCGCCGACCTTCATCTCCCGCATCTTGTTGCGTGCTTGGTAGTTCCTGACGCCGTCCCACTCCTCGCCCTTATCTCCCTTCGCCACCTGATCGTCCCAGCTCCAAACGGACGGCTCAGATTTGAACAGCCAATGCGCCATCAGCCGATCACCTTGTTCCACGGGTCGAGCCTGACGCTTTCGAACAGACCTGCCTTGGCGTACGGGTCATTCGCCGCGAAGGCCTCCGCCTCCGCGAAGTCGTTCACTTCGAGGATGATGAGCGAGCCCGCCATGGCGCCATCCGCATCTAGAAGGGGGCCCGCCATTCTGACGGCAGGCGTCGATTTGAGATACTCGACATGAGCTGGGCGGTTCTCCATGCGGACGTGAAGCGCACCCGGCTTGTCACGGGCGGTAAGGGCGACGAGCATTTATTCCTCCTTGAGCGGACGCGTCATGAGGGCGTCTATGGCCGGTGTGATGGCGAGCTCGCCCGAAATCAAGCGGTGGATCGTGGTCAGCACGGGCAGCTCGAGATCGTGCCTTTCGGCCAACTGCGCCACGGCCGCGGCTGTCGCGACGCCTTCGACGGTCGTGTCCTCCGCGAAGTTTTCCCCACACCCGAGCGCGAGGCCAAAGCGATAGTTGCGGCTTTCCGGGGAATAAGCAGTCAGCATGAGATCGCCCATGCCCGAAAGCCCCATGAGCGTTTCCCTGCGCGCACCCTCGGCGACGGCCAGCCTCGCAAGCTCCGCGAAACCGCGGGCAAGAAGCGCCGCCTGCGCGCTTTGTCCGAGCCCTGAGCCGATGACTGCGCCTGATGCGATGGCGAGCACATTCTTCAGGGCCCCACCGAGCTCTGCACCGATGATGTCGTCGGTCCTGTAAAGCCGGAGGGTGCGCGAGCTGAGCCTCTTCTGGGTCTCCGCGCCGTCCTTCATCGCAAGCGTCAGAGCGGTGGGCAGGCCGCGTGCGATGTCCTTGGCGAAACTTGGTCCGGTCAGAATTCCGCAGTTTGAGTGTCCGCTTTCGGCAATCGTGGATGCAGGGCCAAGGCCAGTGATAGGGTCGATCCCCTTGCAGCACGCGATCAATGGCGCTTGCGTGGCGGGGATGGCGCCGAGCGTTTCGCGCAACGCTTTCATGGGCACGGCGAGCAAAATAGCTTGGGCACCTTCTATGGTCTCGTCGATCCTGGCAGTGACTTGGACGTTGGCGTGAAATGGATGGCCGGGCAGGCGTGGAGCTTCGGTCATTCCGGGCAAAAGGCTGCGCCCCCAGATCCGGATCTGACCGTCAAACGCATGCGCCAGGGCTGCGCCGAAAGCTCCAGCCCCCAGAACTGCTATCATGCCTTCGCGCCCTTTTTGCCGGAGCCAAGAATTGCGGGAGAGCTCGTATCCAAGGGCCAGCGCGGCCGCGCCGAAAGACCCATGTCATCCCGGTGACCTTGCTCAAAAAGCAAACCGCCAGCATGGGCGATCATCGCGGCATTGTCTGTGCAGAGCGCGAGCGGCGGGGCAACGAAGGCCACGCCATGGTTGTCGGCAAGGCTGGAAAGCGCCGATCGAATGGGTCCGTTCGCGGCGACGCCGCCGGCAACGGCGAGGGACGGCACATCGGGCTTCTCCCCGAGGTATTCGCCGAGGGCATGGGCCGACTTGGCCTCAAGGACATCAACGACTGCCGCCTGAAAGGATGCCGCAAGATCGGCTCGCGTTTGTCTGGTAAGGCCACCCTCCGCGCGCATCGCATTATCCCGCGTTCGCAGGACGGCAGTCTTCAGGCCCGAGAAGGACATATCGCAATCCTTTCGATCGAGCAGTGGACGCGGCAGGCCAAAGCGCGTGGCATCCCCGCCCTTCGCCGTAGCCTCGACGGCGGGGCCCCCTGGCTGTGGGAGCCCGAGAAGGCGCGCCACTTTGTCGAACGCTTCGCCCGGCGCATCGTCGATTGTGCCACCGAGCCGTGTGAAGTCTTGGGGCCCGCGCACGACCAGAAACTGGCAGTGCCCTCCAGAGACAAGGAGCATGAGGTAGGGAAAGGTCAGGTGATCGGTCAGGACCGGGGTGAGCGCATGGCCCGCGAGATGATTGACGCCGATGAGCGGAAGGCCGGAGGACGCCGCGAGGCCCTTCGCACACATGACGCCGGACAACACACCGCCGATAAGGCCCGGCCCGGCCGTGACAGCGATGGCCGCGCAGTCCCGAAGACCCACGTTCGCAGCCTTGAGCGCTTGCGCCACCGCCACGTCGATCTTTTCCGCGTGGGCGCGCGCCGCGATCTCGGGCACAACGCCGCCAAACTCCGCATGGAGCGTGGATTGTCCAAAGACCACGTTGGACAACACCTCTGACTGCTCTCCCACCCTGACCACCGCGGCGGCCGTGTCGTCGCAGCTGCTCTCGAGGCCGAGGATGAGGGTCATCGCGTTGCTCCCATGGGCGCACCCCCTTACTGTCACCCCATACATGACACAAGCGTCCGAACCCGTCTGCCTCCTGACCCGCCCGGCGGCGGAGGCAGAGCGCTTTGCGACGCGGGTAGGTGCAGAGCTTGGACTGCGCACCGTGACGAGCCCGCTCCTGCGGATCGAGCCCGTCCGGGTCGAGGTAAACTGGACCGCGCGCGCCGGTGTGATTCTCACGTCCCAACATGCTGCGGCCCAGCTGACGGCGCTGGGTGCGCCGCGGGATCTGACGGTCTTCACGGCAGGTGAGAGGACCGCGCGGATGGCAGCGGATCAAGGCTTCCGCGCAGAGCCGCTTGGGCAGGACGTGGAATCGCTTTTGTCCGCTCTGACGCGGCGTTTTGCCGATCAGCCGCCCACGGGGTGGTTCGTCTATCTTCGGGGGGAACATACCCGCGGTGATCTCGCGATGCGCTTGCGGGAAAGGTCCATCGAGTGCGAAGAAGCCGTTGTTTATCAGCAGCTTGCAGTGGATCTGTCGGCTGAGGCCGCGGCGCTTCTCGCCGGGGACAGTGCCGTCGTCGCGCCGGTCTTTTCTCCCCGGACGGGAGGCTTGCTCGCCAAAGCCGCGCCGTCCCTTGCTAAGACGCATATCATCGCCATGAGCCAGAACGTGGCGACGCCGTTCAAGGACACCATACTAAGCGGCCTCACCATTGCTGCGGCGCCCACAGAACAGGCGATGCTTGCCGCCATGAAGCAGCTACGCCCATGATGGGGCTTGCTTGAGGGCAGCCCTGTGCAAGGGTAGGTTGATGCGTGGCGTGGTGTTTGCGTCCAGAACGACGATAGGGGACCTCGGTGGCTGCCAAGAACGAACCGACTTCATCCAAGAGCGAGATCGAGGACGCAGAGGTCGTTGAGACCTCCACAGAGAAAGACCAAGAGGACCTATCTCAGGAGAACCCCGAGGGATCAGAGGAACCTCAAGAGGGGGTCTCCGATGAATTGCCGGGAGAGGTCTTGGAAGAGGCTGAGCTCGAGGCGACTGACGACACCGAGCAAAGTGAGGACCTCGATGAGCCGAGAGAGGAGCTCCCGGAAGCCGAACAAGAGGAAGTCGAAGTTTCTACCGCGACGGAGGCCGAGGAGGCTCAGCCCGTAGCAGCGCCGGTCGAAAAGCGCGGCGGCATGTCAGCTCTTCTCGGCGGTGCGATCGCCGCTGTTCTTGGATTTATCCTGGCGCAGGCCGTGCCGAATGGCTGGCCGGTGACAGCCGATACCGAGATCACGGACGCCCTGGCCGATGCTGACGCAGGCCTCGCATCGAGCCTCGCTGAAAAGCTCGACGCCTCCGCCCTCGAACCTCTCTCGCAGCAGATCGCAGCGCTATCCGCGCAAATCGACACGCTATCCGCTGAAGCGGCTGCCGGGCGTGATGCCTTAGAGGGGCGTATCGCGGCCCTCGAAGACCGCCCGATTGTCGATCTCTCTTCGTTGGACAATTCCGGGGCCGTGGAAGCCGAGCTTGAGGCCCTGCGTGCCGAGATTGCCTCGGTGTCCGCTGAGGCGCAGCGCCAGATTGAAGAAGCGAGGAACGAGGCAACGATCCTCGAGCAGAACGCTGCGGATGCGGCGGAGGCTGCCGCGCGCCGGGCCGCCCTGTCGCGTGTCTTGGCTGCGCTCGATAGCGGGGTGCCATACGAGGCCACGCTCTCGGAATTCGCGCAGATCAGCGAGGCCGAGATACCCGAGGCACTCGTCGCAGCTGCTGCCGAGGGTGTGCCTACGCTTTCCAACCTGCAGGAAGAGTTTCCTCCTCTCGCCCGCGAAGCGCTCGCTGCGATGCGCGCTGAAAATGCCGGCGGTGAAAACACCATGGGCAACTTCTTCAGGAACCAGTTCGGCGTGCGCAGCCTGTCACCACAGGACGGTGACACGCCCGACGCGATCCTGAGCCGCGTGGAAGGTGCGCTGTCTGCGGGCCGTCTGGGGGACGCCCTCGCCGAGATCGGGACACTCCCCGAAAGTGGCGCCGCAATCCTTGCTCCGTGGGTCTCTCGTGCTGAAACGCGGCTCGCGGCGTTCAGCGCGGCCGATGCTCTCACGCAATCTCAGATTTCGAACTAAGGACGCGACCCATGCTTTGGTCTCTCATAAAAGTGCTGCTCTTCGTGGCAATCGTGGCCGCGCTCACGCTGGGCGCCGGGGCGCTTCTCGAACTTGGCGGGGGCGTGACAGTGCAGGTCCCGGGGACCGGCATGACCACTCCCGTAGAATTCTCGCTGACGCCCATTCAGATGATTATCGTGCTCGCGTTGTTCGTCGTGGCGATCTGGCTTTTCTTCAAGCTCTTCGGACTTCTCATCGCGACCCTCAAATTCATCAACGGCGACGAGACGGCCATCTCGCGGTATTTCGACCGAAATCGCGAGCGCCGCGGCTTTGAGGCGCTGTCTGAAGGTCTGGTGGCCTTGGCCTCAGGCGAGGGGAAGCTCGCCATGGCGAAGGCCGCGAAGGCGGAGCGGTATCTTGGCCGACCGGAACTCACGAACCTTGTGACGGCGCAGGCCGCTGAGATGTCAGGAGATCGGACACGGGCTGCGGATGTCTACAAGCGGCTCTTGCAGGATGATCGCACGCGGTTCGTCGGTGTGAACGGGCTCTTGAAGCAAAAGCTCGTGGCCGGTGAAACCGAAACAGCGCTGAAGCTCGCGGAGAAGGCCTTCGCGCTCAAGCCAAAGCATGTCGAGACACAGGATACGCTTCTCAAGCTGCAAGCCGGGGAGAAGGACTGGTCCGGCGCGCGGGCAACCATCGGCGCGAAACTCAAGCACGGCTCCATGCCGCGCGATCTGCACAAGCGCCGAGACGCCGTGCTCGCGATCTCCGAAGCCCGTACCCTGAGGACCGAAGGAAAACTCGACGAGGCGCAGAAGCTTGCGATCGACGCGAACCGCTTGTCTCCGGAATTGATCCCTGCCGCCGTGATGGCGGCTCAGGCATATACCGAGCAAGGGAAACCGCGCTACGCGACCAGGGTCTTGAAGGCGGCTTGGGACACGCTTCCACATCCGGAGCTTGCCGCGGCATTCGCGGCAATCGAGCCCGAGGAGAGCCCTGCCGCGCGCATCAAACGCTTCAAAGCGCTGACCAAGGGCAAGCCAAACGATCCCGAGACGCGGATGGTGACGGCGGAGCTCTACATCACCGCCGAGGATTTTCCTGCGGCGAAGAGAGCCATGGGCGATTTGGCCGAAAGTGACCCTTCCATGCGTGCGCTCACCATCATGGCCGCAATCGCCCGCGGCGAAGGCGCCGATGACGCGACGGTGCGTGATTGGCTCACGCGCGCGATTGCCGCGCCGCGAGACCCTGCATGGATCTGCGACCTGTGCGGCGAGATCCACGCGACGTGGGATCCGACTTGTGACAATTGCGGGGCTTTCGACACGCTGAGCTGGCGCCGGCCCCAGGCTGGCAAGGTAGATGCTGGACCGGGAGCGAAGATGCTGCCGCGTCTCGCTGAGGCACCGGATGTCGCGGAGGAGCTCGCAGCGGAGGAGACACCAGCGCTTCCGGGAGCGGACGTTGTCGATGCGGAGCTCGTCGACGAAAAGGGTGAAAATAGGGTCTAGAGGCCCCCGCGAATCTTCGTTACACGCCCGCCACCGGACACGTCGCCGAGACGGGCCGGTTGGCCGCTGTAGCTCAGCTGGTAGAGCACGTCATTCGTAATGATGGGGTCGGGGGTTCGAGTCCCTTCAGCGGCACCACCCACTTCTAGAGACCGAGGATTTCGCGGGCCTCACTTGTGGTGGCCACCGGCCGCTCGTGCCGCGCAGCGACCTCGACGGTCCGGCGGACAAGCGCGGCGTTCGACGGGGCGAGCGTATCCCGGTCGAGACGCACATTGTCCTCGAGCCCGGTCCGCGCGTGGCCTCCGCTGGAAATCGCCCACTCGTTGAGCGTGATCTGCCCAGCGCCTATGCCCGCCGCGCACCACGGCGCGTCATCGCCGAGAAGGCGCTTCACCGTGCTGACGTAGAAATCAAAGACATGGCGATCGATCGGCATGGCATTTTTCACACCCATCACGAATTGCACGTAAGGCGTCGCCGCGATCTGCCCCTTCGAGTGCATGTCCGCTGCCCTGAAGATGTGAGAGAGGTCGAACGCTTCCACCTCGGGCTTGACGCCAAAGGTCACCATCTCTGAGGCGAGCCATTCCACAAGTTCCGGCGGATTCTCGTAGACACGTGTCGGAAAATTGTTCGAGCCCACTGATAGCGATGCCATGTCCGGGCGTAGGGACAGCATGCCGCCGCGCTCCTTTCCCGCGCCCGAGCGGCCCCCGGTGGAAAACTGGATGATCATGCCGGGGCAGTGCTTTTCCAGACCCTCCTTGAGCGCTGCGAAGCGCTCGGGATCGCTTGTCGGTGTTTCGTCGGTATTGCGCACATGCGCGTGGCATATGGTGGCGCCAGCTTCGAATGCTTCTTGGGTGCTTTCGATCTGTTCTGAGACGGTGACAGGCAGCGCGGGATTGTCGGACTTCCTCGGCACGGACCCCGTGATGGCGACACAGATGATAACCGGTGTCTTCATGTCACCGCTGCCCGCGCTTTGAATTTTGGCTCGTCCCACAATGCGTGCGCCATAACCTCCTCGAGGATGTCTACGGCGCGGCGGATGTCTCCCTCGTCGAGGTAAAGTGGGGTGAACCCGAAGCGCATGATGTCAGGCGCGCGGAAATCACCAATAACCCCGCGGGAAATGAGGGCCTGCATGGCGGCGTAGCCCTCGTCAAACCGGAAGGAAACCTGACTGCCTCGCAGCTCCGGGTCCCTCGGACTGGCGAGCGAAAGCGTTGGGCACCGCGCCTCAACCTCGGCGATGAAGAGCCCCGAAAGTGCGATAGACCGGTCTCGAATGTCGTCCATGGAGACATCATCCCAGAGGTCGAGCGCTGCGTCGAGAGCCGCCATCTGCAGAACGGGCGGTGTCCCCACGCGCATGCGGCCCACGGCCTCCGCCGGGCTGTAGGCCAAATCGAAGTTGAAAGGGGCGGCATGGCCCAGCCATCCGGAAAGTATCGGGGAAATGCGTGCGGCCATATCAGGCCGGATGTAGATGAAGGCCGGGGCACCGGGACCGCCGTTGAGGTACTTGTAGGTGCAACCGACGGCAAAATCCGCGCCGACCCCCGCCAGATCCACGGGAAGGGCGCCAGCGCTGTGCGCAAGATCCCATAGGGTGATCGCACCGACCTCCCGTGCTTTTGCGCTCAGGGTCGCCATGTCGTGCATGCGGCCTGTCCGATAATCCACGTGGGTGAGCATGAGCACCGCCACGTCATCATCGAGTGTATCGAGCACATCCTCCGGCTCCACGATGCGAAGCGTGTGTCCTTTCCCGAGCGCCTTCACGAGGCCTTCTGCCATGTAGACATCCGTGGGGAAGTTGCCGCTATCGGTGAGGATGACCTTTCGTTCGGGCCGGAGGTCCAACGCTGCCGAAAGCGCCTGGAAGACCTTGATCGACAGGGTGTCGCCGACCATCGTCGTGCCCGGCCCGGCCCCGATGAGGGGCGCTATGCGATCCCCAAGTTGCGTTGGCGCGTCCATCCAGCCTGCCGCGTTCCAGCCCCGCACCAGCATCTGACCCCATTCGGCCTCCGTCGCCTCTGCGACGCGCCTCGCGGCGTGTTTTGGCAAGGGGCCAAGCGAGTTTCCATCGAGGTAGATGACGCCCTCCGGCAGTACGAAGTCTTCCTTTTTCATTCGCGCTCCATTTTATTCGTCCGTCGGCGCTGAAGTGAGGCCGTCTATCATGTTTCTTGGAGGAGCCTGTCATACACGTCGAGGATTGCGCGTGCCTCGCCACCGATCTCAAAGTTGGAGGTGACGTGGGCGTATGCAGCCGCACCCATCCCGGCGAGATCGCCGTCCAAGGCATCGAGGATCGCGCGCTCCATCGCAGTGAGATCGCCGGGCTCCACAAGCGTGCCGGTCTTTCCCTCTAAAATGATTTCCTCGAATGCACCCACCCGCGTCGCAACCACGGGGACGCCGGATGCCATTGCCTCCAAGGGTGTAAGGCCAAACCCCTCCCACCTCTGCGGCGCAATAAAGAGATCGAGGGCACTATACCATTTTGGGACGTCTTCCACGGGGACCTCACCCATGAAACGGATCCGGTGAAGCAGTCCCGCATTGCGGACTTTCGCCTCGAGCCGCGCCTGGAATTCGGCATGCTCCTGCGTCGCACGACCGAGCACCACGCCGCGGACCCGCCGGTCGGCTTGGCAGACGCTGATCAGGGCATCCACGAAGATGTCGGTACCCTTATTCTCCCGTACGCGGCCGAAGCATCCCAGAAATAGATCCTCCGTCGGAAGGCCCAACGCTTCTTTGGCGGCTTCCTTTGTCTCTGGTGGAGAAAACCGCTCCGTATCGATCCCGTGCATGATGACTTGCGCGTCACGGTCGAGGTAGCTCGCAGCCTGCTGTGATGTTGCGATGAGGGCGTCCATCCGCCGGATGAGCCACTTCGTATAGCCGCTGTGATCCCGTTGAGCTGCGGAGGTGAAGAGAAGCCTGAACCGCTGCCGTAGAACGTAACGAAGAGCGAGACCCACTAGCATTTCGGTGTTCCGTCGCGCATGCCAGACGCGCCATCGATTGCGCGGGAGCGTCACTGCCCGAAGAAGCGGGATGTGCGGAACACCGGATGGCAGACCGGGCCCCGTGGCCACGACCCCGCTGTCCTTCATGAGCGGCACAAGAGCGGCGACAGTAGACGTCACACCCGAAAGCCGTCTCTTCAGATTTGGCGCAACTACGCGGATGTCGTGCGAGGGCGTCATAGGAAGTGTGCGACGCCTGCGCCGAAGGCCGCGCTGACAATGGCGACAAGGGCCACGATACGCAGCGAGGTGCGCTGCGGAGCTTCACGCGTCCGCGGGTTCGACGCCTCGATCAGCGCTCGTTCTGCAAGCTGTGGCAGGCGCGGGCCGAAGCGGGAGAGCACGCGCGCCGTCTCGAAGAGATCCTTGGCCAAGGCCTGTGGCCCCACGTTGCGGCGCACGTAGTCCTCCACGACAGGCTTGGCGACCGACCAGATATTGATGTTGGGGTTGAGCGTGCGTGCTACACCCTCAACCACGACCATCGTCCTTTGCAGAAGGATGAGCTCCGTGCGCGTCTCCATGCCAAAGCGCTCGGTGACCTCGAAGAGATATGTCAGGAGGCGGCCCATGGAGATCCGCGAGGCGTCCATGCCAAAGATGGGCTCGCCCACGGACCGAAGCGCGCGTGCGAATTCGTCCACGTCGCGGTCGGCGGGCACGTAGCCGGCCTCGAAGTGGACCTCCGCGACGCGCTGGTAGTCCTTTCGGATGAAGCCGAAGAGGATCTCGGCGTAGACGCGGCGCGTATACTCATCAAGGCGGCCCATGATCCCGAAGTCGAGCGCAATGAGCTCGCCCTTGGCGCCGATCTTCAGGTTGCCCTGATGCATGTCTCCATGAAAGTAGCCGTCTCGCAGGGCGTGCCGCAGGAAGAACCTGAGCACGCTTTCTCCGAGGTCATAGCGATCGTGGCCGGCGGCTTCGATGCCGACGAGGTCGGAGGCGTTGAGGCCGTCGACCCAGGCAAGCGTCATGACCCTCCGCGAGGACAGGTCCCATTTGACGGCCGGGACCTCGAAGCCCTCGTCTTTCTCCGTATTGGCCGCGAACTCCGCCGCAGCGGAGCTTTCGAGCCGGAGGTCGAGCTCCGCCATCACGACGCCCTCGAAATGACCGATGACGTCCAGCGGCTTCAATCGTCGGGACATGGGCGAGAGACGATCCACGATCCATGCTGCGAGCCAGAAGGCGTCCACGTCCCTGCGAAACGCACGTTCGATGCCGGGACGAAGGACTTTCACGGCGACGGTCTCGCCGGTCTCGCGCACGACGGCCTTGTGCACCTGGGCGAGCGATGCGGCGGCGATGGGCTCGGACAGGCTGGCGAAGGTCTCCTCGACGCGTATGCCAAGTTCCGCTTCCATGGTGGCCTTGGCATCGCGCAGGGAAAAGGGCGGAAGCTTGTCCTGTAGGACCCGCAGTTGCACTGCGAGCTCCTCGCCCACGACGTCGGGCCGGGTAGATAGGATTTGACCGAACTTGATGTAGGCGGGCCCTAGCGCCGTCAGCGCGCGCGTGAGCGGCGGCATCATCGGGTCACCTTTGTACCCCAACCACTGAAAGGGCCACCCGAGGATCCGCGCCACGAGGCGGAGCGGCGCAGGCGCGTCCATGGCCTCGAGCACCACGCCCATGGCGCCTGTCCGTTCGAGCGTCGCGCCTGTGCGGATCAGGCGGAGAATGTTGTGTGGTCCGCGCATCTATCCTCGGCGCGGGCGCGGTGTCATGCCGGTCTGCCCGCGCGCCGCGGCCGTCATCACAGTTTCCAACCGCTGTGGAGGCACGCGATGCCTTGGCTCAGGTTGCGGTACTTCGCGTTTTCGAAGCCGGCCTCGCGGACCATGCCGAGGAAAGTCTCCTGATCCGGGAACTTGCGGATGCTCTCCACGAGGTACTGGTAGCTGTCGCGATCCCCAGTGATGAGGCGCCCCATCTCAGGGATGACGTTGAAACTGTAGGCGTCGTACGCGGCTTGCAGCGCCGGGTTTGGAAGCTGGCTGAACTCGAGAACCATGAGGCGCCCGCCGGGTTTCAAGACGCGAAAGGCTTCGTTCAAGGCTTCCTGCGGGCGCGTGACGTTCCTGATGCCGAAGCTGATCGTGTAAACGTCGAAACTCGCATCTTCGAAGGGCAGCGCCATGGCGTCGCCCACGATCCAGTCGAGTTGGCCCGACATGCGCTCGGCCTCGGCCCGCTGGCGGCCTTCGACAAGCATGCCCTCGGTCAGATCGAGAACAGTCGCATGCCCAGACCCTGCACGCGCCAGGAACCGGAACGCAATATCACCCGTGCCGCCGGCCACATCGAGAAGGCGTTGCCCCCGACGCGGTGCGAGCCAGTCCATCATGGCGTCCTTCCACAGACGATGGATGCCAGCGCTCATGACGTCGTTCATGATGTCGTACTTCGAGGCAACGGAGGAGAAAACGCCGCGAACGCGCTCGGCTTTCTCACCTTCCGGCACGGTTTCATTGCCGAAATGCGTGGTGGTGTCTGTCTCTGTCATGGAGATGCGGCTTTGCCTAAGTCTTGTCTAAGTCGTGATATAACCCGCAGCTTGAAAGAACAAACGTGTAAACGTGGAAGGACAGGCGAGCGGTGTCGAGCGGGCTTGCTTTACTGGTGCTGACCGTGGTGGCGCTGTGCCTCTACGTGGTGCCGCGCTTTGCCGAGCATCGTATTGCTCGGCGTGTTTCGGCGTACTTTACCTTCGCCAGGTCGAGTGACTCCGTTCTGCAAACGCAGATGCGTGTCATGCTTCCATTGAGCTTCGGTGCACGATCCATAGGGACCTTGGCCGCAACTCTGCTGCTCTACGCGCTCAACCTGCATTCCTCGGGACCCGTGGGATCGCCGTTACCTGAGGAGTATTTCTGGGAGAGCTACACCATCGCCAGCGGACTCATGGCCTGGTTCATGAGCTATATCTGGACGTATGCCGTCGCTCTCGACGGCAACAAGCTCTCCGTGCCCACCTGGAATTTTGGCTCCCGCGATCATGACATTCGTCACCTCGTGCGGGTGGAGGCATCCGGTGGTGTCTGTCTGCGTCTGTGGTTTTCAAACGGTGCCAAGGCGGCGATCCTGAAGCCACTCCGCGGGAGAGCGGAGCTGCTGCAGCGTCTCGAGGCGCATGCAGCGCGGGGCGGCGTCTTGTGAGCGCTGGGCGGTCTTGCTAGCTCACCCCAATGAACACCACATACTGCATCCATGCCTGAGCTGCCCGAGGTTGAGACCGTGCGGCGCGGCCTGCTTCCAGCCATGGAGGGTGTTCGGATCGACCGCGCTGAGGTCAATCGTCCAGATCTGCGCTGGCCCCTTCCGGCGCGCATGGCCGCGAGGCTCACAGGACAACGGGTGCTGCGGCTCGGGCGGCGCTCAAAGTACATCCTCGCCGACCTCGAAAGCGATGAAACGCTGCTCGTCCATCTCGGCATGTCCGGGCGCATGCTGATCTCCGGAACCGAGATCGGCGGATTTTATCACCCGCATCCGGCACCGGCGAAGCACGATCATGTCGTTTTGCATATGGAGAACGGGGCGCGGATCACGTTCAACGATGCGCGCCGGTTCGGGCACATGGACCTTTGGCCGTCCCACGATATTGAGGGGCATTGGTTGGTGGAGAGCCTTGGTCCCGAGCCGCTCGGTAACGCATTCGACGAGACCTACCTCGCCGAGAAACTCCACGGAAAGAATACGCCCATCAAGGCCGCGCTCCTTGATCAGCGTGTCGTCGCGGGCCTTGGCAACATATACGTCTGCGAGGTGCTCCACCGGGCGGGCATTTCCCCGAGACGGAAGGCGGGCAATCTCAGTGCGAAGCGCGCAGGCGCCCTCGTGCCCATCATCAGGGATGTTCTCTCCGAGGCTATCGAGGCGGGCGGCTCCTCGCTCCGGGACTACCGGCAGGCGGATGGCGAGCTCGGCTATTTCCAGCACACGTTCCGCGTCTATGATCAGGAAGGCAAGAGTTGCGTCACGGAAGGCTGCAACGGGGTCGTCAAACGCATAGTGCAGTCGGGGCGATCGAGCTTCTACTGCCCGACATGCCAAAGATAAGGGAGAGCGCCATGGCCTACGAAATGATCGAGTACGCGATCGATGATCATGTCGCGGTGATCACGCTGAACCGGCCCGAGGCGCTCAATGCGCTCAATTCGCAGCTCATGGGAGAAGTGGCCGAGGCGCTCACAGAGGCGGACGCGTCCAAGAAAGTGCGCGCGATCATCATCACCGGCTCGGAGAAAGCTTTCGCGGCGGGGGCAGACATCTCGGAGATGGTCGAGAAGGACTTCGTCGACGTCTACAGCGAGAACCTCTTCGTCCGAGAGGCCGAGATCATCGCCGCCATACGAAAGCCCATCATTGCCGTGGTCTCGGGCTACGCGCTCGGAGGCGGCTGTGAGCTCGCCATGATGTGCGATTTCATCGTGTGCTCCGAAAGCGCGAAATTCGGCCAGCCCGAGATCAATCTCGGCGTCATCGCGGGGATCGGAGGAAGCCAGCGGCTGACCAAGCTCGTGGGCAAATCGAAGAGCATGGACATGCATCTCACCGGTCGCTTCATGGACGCCGAAGAGGCGGAGCGCGCGGGTCTCGTGAGCCGGGTGTTTCCGACCGACAAGCTGCTCTCCGAGGCCAAGGCCATCGCAGAGAAGATCTCGGAAAAGAGCATGCCTTCCGTGATGGCGGCCAAAGAAGCGGTGAACCGTTCCTATGAGACGACGCTGCAGGAAGGGCTCCTCTTCGAGCGCAGGCTCTTCCATTCGCTCTTTGCCACCCAGGACCAGACGGAGGGCATGGAAGCATTCCTCGCCAAACGGGAGCCCCGCTTCCGCGACAAGTAAGGCTTGCCATCAGGACACGGCTTGCCTAACAGGCGCTCCAGACATGCGTGTGCAGCCCGCTCAAGGCTAGATTCGTCCCGGCGACCGACGTTCCGGTGGGCAGTGTGCGCATTTTGATATCGCTGACCCACAGAAGGGACACCACCCATGGCTAATACGCCTCAATCCAAGAAGCGCGCTCGTCAGAACGAGCGCCGCAACGACGTGAACAAAGCGCGCCGTTCCCGTATCCGCACCTATCTCCGCAAGGTCGAGGAAGCCATCGCATCGGGCGACTCGGCAGCCGCGGCAGAAGCCCTCAAGTCCGCTCAACCCGAGCTCATGCGTGGGGTGACGAAGGGGGTGTATCACAAAAACACCGCCTCCCGTAAAATGTCCCGCTTGGCTGCGCGTGTTAAGTCAATGGCATGAGTCGCCGATGCGACTCGGGAACAAATCCACCTAATCGCACGGATTTTTGGAAAGCGCCCGACACGGGCGTTTTTCGCTTTCTGGGGCCTGGAAAGAAGTCAACAGATTCCTTTTGAGCTTTTTTTGAGTCAAGGGAATTGAACAGTTGTCGGCGCCTCGGGGAACCACGTAGTTTCTGTCAGCGAGTCATTGTCTGGGGGGACATGGCGCTCGGTCTGAAGGCAGGTCCGCAAGGCGTGTTGTGACTAGATAGAGCGCACTTTCGCAGCGTCGTGGCAGCGTCGCGCGACTGGTAGGTAGGCGTGTGTGAGCCTGCCTTATGTCCGAATTACACGGGGTCGGGCGTTTGCCCGCGGAAAATCAGCATCCACCTGCGCTAAGCCGAGCGCGGGGCACCCCCTGTATGCCTCCGGCATGATTTGTACAAAGCCGCCCCATGTGAACTGGGGCAGGGGATACATTTAAAAGCGGGGCATACTCGATGACGCAAGAAGCATGGGGAACGATTAAGGAAAGTCTGAGGACCTCCATGGGGACCAACGCATACGACACCTGGATTAAACCTCTTAAATTTGAAGACGCGCAGGATGGCGTCGCAACTTTGATCGCCCCCACGGCCTATGCCCGGACCTACGTTGACCGCAACTTCAGCGATGACATCGTCCACAGCTTCCGTGCTCACGGTGTCACCGTGGAGCGCGTGGCGTTTCACGTTCCCAACAAAATGACGACGCCGGCCAACTCCCACACGAGCGCAGCATCGGAGCGACCCATGGACGACGACGATCGGGACGAGGCACAAGGCGAAGATGCTCGGCTCGATGTCGGCGGCGCCAAACTCGACCCGAAATACACATTTGATCGCTTTATCGTCGGAAAACCCAACGAACTCGCCTTCGCTGCCGCCCGTCGCGTGGCCGAAGGCGGGGAAGTGACCTTCAATCCGCTCTTTCTTTACGGGGGTGTCGGTCTCGGCAAGACGCACCTCATGCAGGCGATCGCCCACGAGCTTCGCGCGCGCAAACCCGACCTCAAGGTGCTTTATCTCTCCGCAGAGCAGTTCATGTACCGGTTCGTTCAGGCGCTCCGCGAGCAGCGCATGATGGACTTCAAGCTGCTCTTCCGGGCGGCCGATGTTCTCATGGTCGACGATGTGCAATTCATCGCAGGCAAGGACTCCACGCAGGAAGAGTTCTTTCACACATTCAATGCGCTCGTTGACCAGGGAAAGCAGATCATCATCACGGGAGATCGTGCGCCCGGCGAGATGAAGAACATCGAGGACAGGATTGCCTCCCGCCTGCAATCCGGTCTCGTCGTGGATCTCCACCCGACAGACTTCGAGCTCCGTCTTGGGATTCTGCACTCCAAGGTCGAGCTTTATCGGCAGTCCTATCCCGGCCTCGTCATTCAGGACGGCGTCATCAAGTTCCTCGCGCATCGCATCTCGACCAACGTCCGAGTGCTCGAGGGGGCACTCACGCGCCTCTTCGCCTTCGGCTCCCTCGTGGGCCGCGAGATCACCATGGACCTCGTGCAGGAATGCCTCGTCGATGTGTTGCGTGCGTCTGACCGGAAAACCACCGTGGAAGAAATCCAGCGCAAGGTGGCTGAGCACTACAATATCCGCCTCTCCGACATGCTCGGCCCCAAGAGGTCCCGTAACCTTGCGCGTCCGCGGCAGGTCGCGATGTATCTCTCCAAGAAGATGACCACGCGCAGTCTCCCCGACATCGCGCGCCGCTTTGGCGGGCGGGATCACACGACGGTCATGCACGGGGTCAAGAAGATCGAAGAGCTTATGGTGCAAGACAGCCAGATGGCAGACGATCTGGAGATGCTCCGACGCGCGCTGGAAGCCTGACCCAGGCCCGCAGCGGACACGACAGACGAAAAACGCGGCGCCCCTGTCACGGGGTGCCGAATTCGAGCCTTTGGGGCTTGCCAGAGGCCAGCGAGGGGGTAGTGTCGCAGCCCCGGCCCAGACGACGCCGGAGCGGGGACAAAGAGGCCAACTATGAAGCTCAGCATTGAACGCGGCACGCTTTTGAAGGCGGTGTCCCAGGCGCAATCGGTCGTGGAGCGCCGCAACACGATCCCCATTCTCGCCAACGTGCTGATCGAGGCCGAAGGGAATTCCGTCAGCTTTCGCGCGACAGACCTCGACATCGAAGTCGTCGACAAGGCCGAAGCCATGGTGGAGCGTGCTGGGGCCACCACAGTGAGCGCGGTGACGCTTCATGAAATCGTCCGAAAGCTGCCCGACGGCGCGCTCGTGTCTCTCTCCGATGACGGGACGCGCGGCCGGCTGACCGTAGAAGCCGGGCGGTCCAACTTCAATCTCGCGACCCTGCCCAAGGAGGACTTCCCGGTGATGACCTCCTCCGAATACACCGCGAATTTCACCTGTGCGGCCCCGACCTTGCGGCGTCTCTTTGACAAATCGAAGTTCGCGATCTCCACAGAGGAGACGCGGTACTACCTCAACGGCGTTTATATGCACGTCGCCGAAGGCGGCGATGGGCGCGCGCTACGCTGTGTCGCGACCGACGGCCACCGCCTCGCGCGCATCGATGCAGACCTTCCGAGCGACGCTGAAAACATGCCCGGCGTCATCGTGCCCCGAAAGACCGTCGGTGAGCTCCGCAAGCTCCTCGACGACGATGAGGCCGAGATCTCGGTCAGCGTGAGTGAAACCAAGGTGCGCTTCGCGACCGAGAAAGTGACGCTGACCTCGAAGGTCATCGACGGCACTTTCCCGGATTACATGCGCGTCATCCCCACGTCGAACACGCGACGACTGGAGGTGGATGCCGGTGAATTCGCCCAGGCCGTCGATCGCGTGGCCACGGTCAGTTCGGAACGGTCCCGCGCGGTGAAGCTTCAGCTGGACGAGGACAGGCTGGTTCTCTCCGTTAATGCGCCTGATAGCGGCGCTGCCGAGGAAGAGCTTGGCGTCGCCTACGGCGATGAGAAGCTCGAGATCGGCTTCAACGCGAAGTACCTGCTCGAGATCGCGAGCCAGGTGGACCGAGAAAACGCCGTCTTTCTGTTCAACTCTGCTGGCGATCCTACCCTGATGCGCGAAGGCACTGACGAGAGCGCCGTCTACGTCGTGATGCCAATGCGCGTCTGATCGCGCCCATGGCGCGGGCGCCCACAGTCCTGCCCGGGTCTTCGAAGCTAATCGTGAGACATCGAAAGGGAGACGCGCGGTGCTTTTTGTAGAGCATCTGACGCTCTCTCATTTCAGATCCCACAAGATCGCGCGTCTCGCGCTCGACGGTCGACCCGTGGTGCTGTTCGGATCGAACGGGGCCGGGAAGACAAACGTGCTCGAAGCTGTGTCGCTCCTTTCTCCGGGGCGAGGGTTGAGGCGTGCTGCGGCTGACGAGATGACCCGGCAGCCCGATGCCGTCGGATGGAAAATCATGGCCGATGCAGGCGGCCACGAAATCGAGACTTGGTCGGAAGGCGGCGCCGCACGCAGTGCCCGGATCGATGGCAAGGCAGCGACACAGGCTGCGCTGGGTCGGCTCCTTCGGGTCCTTTGGCTCATCCCGGCGATGGATCGCCTTTGGATCGAAGGTGCAGAAGGACGCCGCCGTTTTCTGGATCGCATGACGCTGAGCTTTCATCCGGAGCATGGAGACGCGTCCCTCACCTATGAGAAGGCCATGCGCGAGCGGAACAGGCTCTTGAAGGAGCAAATCACGGATCCAGCATGGTACCGTGCACTGGAGGGACGGATGGCAGAGGCCGGGGAAGCCATCATAGCCGCGCGCGCCTCGACCCTGGCCGCGCTCGCTGACGCGCAGGAAGAGGTCGAAACGGCCTTCCCTACAGCCGATCTCGCCCTCACGCACCCCGATACGGAGCTTCCACCCCAAAAGGAGGAACTCGCCTCCGCTTGGGAAGAGACCCGTCGCCGGGACCTGGCTGCTGGCAGAACGCTTGTCGGCCCGCATCGCATCGACATGGAAGGCACGTACTTGGCCAAGGGCATCAATGCGCGCGCGGCCTCGACAGGCGAGCAAAAGGCTCTCCTCGTGTCGCTCATCCTGGCCAATGCGCGCGCGCTGGCTGCGGAGATCGGGGCGCCACCCTTGCTCCTTCTCGATGAGGTTGCCGCGCATCTCGACCAAGGCAGGCAGGCCGCACTCTATGACGAGATCTGCGCTCTTGGCGCGCAGGCCTGGATGACGGGGACCGGTCGCGAGCTGTTCGACGCTTTAGGAGACAGGGCGCAGTACTTCGAGGTGCAAGAAACGGACGGCCAATCCTCGTTGGTTGCGCTGTGACACTCGATGCCGTCGATATCGCGCTCTACGCGTTCGCAGTCTTCATTCTGTTTCTCACACCGGGGCCGGTCTGGGTCGCGTTGCTTGCGCGCGGGATGTCATCTGGGTTCTCGGGGGTCTGGCCGCTCGCCTTGGGCGTGGCGATTGGAGATGCGGTCTGGCCGTTCCTCGCCATTGTTGGCGTCTCTCTCCTCGTTCAGGAAATCGAGGGCCTTCTGACAGTGCTCCGCTGGGTCGCCGCGGCGATGTTCCTCTCAATGGGCATTCTTCTCATCCGACAGGCGACCAAGCCCTTGGGCAGCGACTCGCGCCTCACGCGGCCGGGCATGTGGGCTGGCTTTGTCGCGGGCGTGCTCGTGATCCTCGGAAACCCGAAGGCGATCCTCTTTTACATGGGTGTGCTGCCGGGGTTCTTCGATCTGACGAAGGTCACGGCGGGCGACATCGCGGCCATTGTTGCGGCCTCCATCGTTGTCCCGCTGGCGGGCAATCTTGCGTTGGGGGCTTTCGTGGATCGCGGCCGTCGGCTGCTCAGCAGCGCGCGTGCCCGTACCCGCCTGAATACCGCTTCAGGCGCGCTCCTGATCGGCGTGGGGTGCATCATCCCGTTCACTTGAGGGCGCTGTGGATAAGCTGGTGGGCAGGCGCCTAGTGAAGCAATGATTCTCCTTGTCTGCGAGACGTTTGGGCGTAGCAAACATCGCCGCCAAATCTGGCCCAATCGCGTGACAATTCCTGCTCGGATGCGTATAAATCCATAGGAAAAGAAGAAGGGTCAGCACGTGGCCGAAAACGAGCAAGAGCAGCCGGAATACGGCGCAGATTCCATCAAGGTTCTCAAGGGCTTGGAGGCGGTCAGGAAGCGTCCGGGCATGTATATCGGAGATACCGATGATGGCTCTGGCCTCCACCACATGGTCTACGAGGTCGTCGATAACGGGATCGATGAGGCCCTCGCGGGCCATGCCGACTTTGTGCATGTCAAAATCCACACCGACAGCTCCGTCTCGGTCTCCGACAATGGGCGCGGGATCCCGGTGGGTATCCACGAGGAAGAAGGGGTCTCCGCCGCTGAGGTGATCATGACCCAACTCCACGCCGGCGGAAAATTCGATTCCAATTCCTACAAGGTCTCCGGCGGCCTCCATGGCGTTGGCGTGTCGGTCGTCAATGCTCTCTCTGTCTGGCTTGAGCTTCGCATCTGGCGCGATGGCAAGGAGCACATTGCGCGGTTTGAACATGGTGAGACGGTCAAGCACCTCGAGGTCGTTGGTGACGCTGGCGGGAAAAGCGGAACGGAGGTGCGCTTCCTGGCCTCCACGGGCACCTTCTCAAATCTCGATTACGTCTTCGAGACGTTGGAAAAGCGCCTGCGTGAACTCGCATTCCTGAATTCCGGCGTGCGCATCATTCTCGAGGACGAGCGCCCGGCAGAGCCGCTCCGCACGGAGCTTTTCTACGAAGGCGGGGTCAAGGAGTTCGTGAAGTACCTCGACCGCTCCAAGAGCTCGATCATGAGCGAACCCATCTATGTCACCGGGGAACGTGACGACATCGGCGTGGAAGTCGCCATGTGGTGGAACGACAGCTTCAACGAGATGGTGCTGCCCTTCACCAACAATATCCCACAGCGCGACGGCGGCACCCACCTCGCCGGATACCGGGGCGCGCTGACACGCACGATCCAGAAATACGCGACCGACACGGGCATCGCAAAGCGGGAGAAGGTGAACTTCACCGGGGACGATGCCCGCGAAGGTCTGACCTGCGTTCTGTCGGTGAAGGTGCCGGACCCGAAGTTCTCCTCCCAGACCAAGGACAAGCTCGTTTCTTCCGAAGTGCGGCCAGCCGTGGAGAACCTTGTCGGCGAGAAACTCACCGAGTGGTTCGAGGAAAACCCGAACGAAGCCAAGCAGATCGTCGGCAAGATCATCGAAGCCGCGCTGGCGCGAGAAGCTGCGCGCAAGGCAAGAGAGCTGACGCGCCGCAAAACGGCGATGGACGTCAACTTCCTCGCAGGGAAACTCAAGGACTGCTCAGAGAAGGACCCGTCCAAGACGGAGCTCTTCCTCGTTGAGGGTGACTCGGCCGGCGGCTCCGCACAGACGGGGCGCGACCGCCGCACCCAGGCCGTCCTGCCCCTCCGCGGCAAGATACTGAACGTCGAACGCGCGCGCTTCGACCGGATGCTGTCCAGCCAGGAAATCGGCAACCTCGTCATGGCGCTGGGCACCGGCATCGGGCGTGACGAGTTCAACATCGAGAAGTTGCGCTACCACAAGATCGTCATCATGACCGACGCTGACGTGGACGGCGCCCATATCCGTACGCTGCTGCTCACGTTCTTCTTCCGCCAGATGCCCGAGCTCATCGAGGGCGGGTACCTCTACATCGCGCAGCCGCCGCTCTACAAAGTCTCGCGCGGACGGTCCGAGGTGTATCTGAAGGATCAGGCGGCGCTGGATGACTATCTCATCGAGCAGGGCGTCGATGGCGCGGTCCTGAGGCTTTCCTCCGGCGAAGAAATCATCGGGCAGGACCTGGCCCGCGTTGTGCAGGAAGCGAGAAACCTCAAACGTCTTCTCGATGCCTTCCCCACGCATTATCCTCGCCACATCCTGGAGCAGGCCGCGATCGCAGGGGCGTTTGTGCCCGGCGCCGTGGATGCCGACCTTCAAGGCGTAGCCGATCGTGTCGCCGCCAGGCTCGACCTGATCGCGCTGGAATATGAACGTGGGTGGCAGGGCCGCATCACGCAGGACCGTGGCGTTCGGCTAGCGCGCATTCTGCGGGGCGTCGAGGAAGTCCGCACACTCGACGGCAAGATGCTCCGTTCAGGAGAGGCATCGCGCACCGGAAGCTTCACGCAGTCACTGCAGGAGGTCTACGCCCAGCCCGCCACGCTGCACCGCAAGGAGCGGCATCAGCTCATCCTTGGCCCGCTCACGCTCCTCGAGGCAATTCTCGAAGAAGGTGAGAAAGGCAACCAGCTCCAGCGCTACAAAGGCCTGGGCGAGATGAACCCCGACCAGCTTTGGGAAACCACGCTGGACCCGGACGCGCGCACATTCCTCCAAGTGAAGATCGATGACGTGGCCGAGGCCGATGACCTCTTCACCAAGCTCATGGGGGATGTGGTGGAGCCACGGCGCGAGTTCATCCAGGACAATGCGTTGAGCGTGGCGAACCTCGATTTCTAGGCGGTCGCCCGATCCTCGGCTTCCTCAGGGAAGCCGGATGTCCAGAAGCACAGGGTGATGGTCCGAGGGCCATACGGCGCCGAGCTTTTCGTTGAAGATCATCGCTCCGCTTGTAGCGAGCCCGGAGGTCACTCCGATATGGTCGATGGCGCCAAAGAGGTGGAGCCCCCGATCGAGGTGGAAGGTGGCGCCGGGCGGTTTGGGAAAGCTCAATCCTTGCGCTTCGTAGCGCTCATGCGCGGCTGAGCCGTGAAGCGCGTTGAAATCCCCCAGCAAGATGAGCTCTTCCCCGGCGGCGAGCCACGGAGCGATACGCTCTGAAACGAGGGCGTGGGAGGCCTGCCTGTTCACCCGGGAGAAGGCATCGGGATGAATGTTGACCACGCGAAAGCGGGTTGGCTGGTCGTCCAAAACAGTCTCGAACACAGCCCAACTCGCAAAAGATGGGCTCGCACCATCAAAGCCCCTTGAGTAGAGGACGTCCGGCGTCCTCGAGAAATGAAACCACCCTTCATCGACCACTCGGAGCGTCTTGTGGCGATAGAAAATCGGCTGCGTGGGAGGAACGGCGCGAGCATCGCCCGTGGCTGCGGCAGCATAGGCAGGGTTTTCAGTAAGCAGGAAATCGCGCGTCAGGTTGAGATTGCCGTCCCCTCTGCGAGAGAAGCTCTCCATCTCCTGAAATCCGATGATGTCGGCTTCCAGCTTCTTGAAGGCGGCATCCATGGGGCCTTTTCGCGCTTCCCAACCGGATAGCCCCCAACGGCCTTCTTCCTGCTCGATCCAAATGTAATGCATATTCCAAGACGCGAAGCGCAGCGCCCCCTCAGGCTTAGGAGGCAGCGCGGCACTCGGTGACAGGCGCACCTGCTGACACCCAACGAGCGCCAAGGGCACGATGATGAGCGCAATTAGGATCCAAACCATTCGGGGCACCACAGAACTCCTGCCGCGACGGAACAAACGCGGGGGCCCCCCGCGTTTTCCCGTCAATCAAAGGAGACGAAACATGGCCGAGAAGGCAATAGACAGCACGCAACCCGACGCCGACGCCTACACCGAAGACCTCACAGAGGTCACGCCCGGCGAGCGCAGGGCAAAACGAACGGAAGAAGCCGACTACTCCGATCCGCCAGTGGCAGACCTCGCCCAAGAGCTTCCCCCCGAAGCAAAGGAAGCCATGCGCCTCGAAGGCGACTGGTCCGGCGATGGAGATGAAAACCACGCCGATGACGCGCAAGCATCGGAGGATAACCTGCGCGACAACGGCTAGCGTTACATTTCGTGTATCTCAGCAACCTCGACGGACCCGGTTCCGTCGAGGACCATGGGGTTCTTGGCGGCCGCGGCGCAGGCTGCCTCGATATCTGGCATCGTCAGGATCGTGTATCCTGACACAGGGTTAGCGCCGCCATTATGGACGTGCCCCGCGGAACTCACGGTATGACTGCCCATCACCGGATTTCCCGGATCGACCGTAGCCTTTCCAAGTTTTTCATACCAATCGCCCCAGGCCGCCATGGCCTTTGCGCCTTCCTCGGGCGTGTCGGGCATCTTTCCGCCGTGATAAATCAATAGATAGTTTGGCATAAGCAGACCCTCCTTGAGTGGGTCATCATGCCATGAAAGTTAGATTCGCTTAAGCGTCGAGGCCGTGCTTCAGCAATACCGGCACGACGACCTCTTCTTCGTCCCAGAGATGCCTGTGAAGGAGGGCTTGAAGCAGCCGGACCTCCACAAGAGCCTTGTCCACGGCGCGCCGATCATCAGTCGCCCGAAGCACCGCATTGGCCGCCATTGCCGTATGCTCGAGCCTTTCGGCAAGATCGTGATGATCCGCGTCGAGGATCTGAAACGCATGCTCCAAGCGCGGTTCCATCGGGATCAGCCGCGGAAAATAGTGCTCATCCTCGATGTGATGGTGCTCATGGAGCCCACCGAGCAGCGTGTTTCCGTAGCGCGAGAGGTTTGGCGCTGTGCGCTGGGGATCGGTGCGCCCATCGAGGTGACCTTCGAGCAGATCGACAAGAGCGACGCAGATCTCCCGGAACATGGCATGGCGCTCCAGCCAAAACCGGATGAGGTCGGAGAAAGCCGGGTCAGCCTCCCATGCCTCGCGGGGATACTCCTTGAGCAAGACGCGGAGCGGCTCAGAGAGGCCATCTCGTTCGGCCAGAGCGTCAGTCATGGCCACCGATGCGCCTCTGTTTCATGCGCTCCTGGAAGCGGGCCCGGTCTGTCTCGTCATACTCGTCCACGCATTGGTGGCATCGCACGCCTTCGAGGTATTCGGCGCGCATGGTATCCTCGGGCGCAAGCGGGCGGCGGCACGCGTGACACAGGCTGTGAGGACCTTCCCGCAAGCCATGTTGGACACTCACGCGCTTATCAAAGACGAAGCACGCGCCGCGCCAGGAGCTCTCGGTTTCGGGAACGTCTTCGAGGTATTTCAGGATGCCACCTTCCAGGTGGTAGACGTCCTCCACACCCTCGGAGAGCAGGTAGTTGGTGGATTTTTCGCAGCGAATCCCACCGGTGCAGAACATGGCGACGCGCTTTCCCTCGAAACGCTGCCTGTTCGCCTGCCACCATGCAGGGAAGTCGCCGAAGCTCTTCGTCTGCGGGTCTATCGCCCCCTCGAAGCTACCGATCGCCACTTCGAAATCGTTGCGCGTGTCTATCGTCACCACGTCGGGCGCCTTGATGAGCGCGTCCCAGTCTTTGGGTGCCACGTAGTTACCTGTTCCCTTCTCAGGCCTCACGTGCGGCTGGCCCATCGTCACGATCTCGCGCTTGATGCGCACTTTGAGCTTCTTGAATGGAGGCTCGGTGGCCACGCTTTCTTTCCAGTTCAGATCCTGACAGCCCGGCAATGCACGGATTGCCGCGAGCACTGCGTCTATTCCGTTCCTTGACCCTGCGATGGTTCCATTGATGCCCTCCGGCGCAAGGAGGATCGTCCCGCGCACGTCCGCGGCTTCGGCAACCTCCATCAGCCCGGGTTTGAGCGCGGCGGGGTCATCGAAGGGCGTGAAGTGGTAGAGGGCGGCAATGGTGAACATGCCGCGGCAGATACGCATTTGCCTTCCCGCGCTCAATCCCTACGCTTTGCGGCATGATCCGAAAGAAGCTCACGAAGGCAAAAGTCAAAGGCGGCGGCGACGGCCGCGCCCGTGCCCAGCTCGAGGCCTACATCACGGCGCAACAGCTCGATGAGAAGGCGCTCGAGACCGAGCTTCATTCAGGTGTCGCGGCGACGCGGATCGGGCAAATCGGGCTCGCCACGACGGCCGAGCCTGATGGCCTTGCATGTGCGGCCGGCTGCGCGTTTTGCTGCATCCTTCAGGGTGAAGACGGTGGGGTGATCACGGGCGCAGAGGCCAAGGCGCTCCATGCCGCGCTTGCTCCGCTGCAAGGACACCCCGATGGGCGCGACTGGCATCCGAAGGCCTGTCCCTCGCTTGATCCCGAGACCCGCACCTGCCGCGCCTATGCGGCCCGGCCGATGATCTGCCGAAGCTATGTCAGCCGCGACGCGACCGCATGCGAGGAGATCGCCGAGGGCAGGGCTGCCGAGGGCACGGGCACCCGCGCGGCGTATGGCACATATTTGACCGTGCATGCGCTCGCGCGCGCGGCTTTGGGCCCCGGCCGCGCGCCCACCTATGCGCTGCGCAAGGTCGCAGAGGCCGCCGTGGAAGGCGTGCCGCTCGACGCCGCGCTCAAGGCTGCGCGGCACCGTCCAGCCGAGCTCATCGAAGAGCGCAAGCGCGCGACCCTTGCTTGAAGCGGACCCTTGCCATGACACACGCCCTCCTCGTGATCGATGTTCAGAATGATTTTTGCCCCGGCGGTGCGCTCGCAGTGGCCGGGGGCGACGAGATCGTTCCGGGCATCAATGCCCTCATGGCAGATTTCGAGGCGGTGATCCTGACGCAGGATTGGCATCCGGCAGGCCATTCGTCCTTCGCCTCAAGCCACCCTGGCGCGGAGCCCATGAGCGTGATCAACATGCCCTATGGGCCGCAGGTCCTATGGCCCGATCACTGCATTCAGGGGAGCCACGGCGCCGCCTTCCATGCCGACCTCGCCGTGGACCGGGCAGACATGATCATCCGGAAGGGCTTCAATCCAGCGATCGACAGCTATTCCGCAATGTTCGAGAATGATCATGAGACCCCGACGGGTCTTGAAGGCTATCTTCGGACGCGGGGCATCACCGCGCTGACGCTCGTGGGCCTTGCAACCGATTTTTGCGTGAATTTCTCGGCAGTGGATGCGGCAAAAGCCGGCTTCGAGGTGACCTTGCGCGAAGATCTCACCCGTGCAATCGATCTAGATGGCTCGCTCGCCGCAGCCCATCAGGGGATGAAGGAGGCCGGCGTCCGCCTCACATGAGGCCGGAAAACCCGGCGAGGTATCCAGCAAACGCCATGATCCCGAAGGCAACACCGACCTTCATGGGCGTCCGCTCCGGCGCAGCGGGTATCGCCACGATAGGGCCAAAAGGCTGCGCGGTGGCGACGGCCTTGGCGAGCTCAGAGATGTCGAACTCCGTGGTGTGGTCGCGCCGGGGCGTTTCGTCATCGTCGCGCATGGCAGCGTCGAGGCACGCGGCGACATACTCGCGAGCGCCGGCATCCCGATACGCATAGTGCCCCGCTGGGACGTTCGATGAAGATGGCTCCAGAGAGATCCCTGCGTCTTCCAGGAGAGCGCCGATGCGCGGATCGGCATCCCGTGCCGCTTGCGCCGTAGCCGGATCCCGGAACGCGGCCACGAAGAGGCCGAGGCTCCCTTTGTCCTCTGGAAGGATGTCGATATCGTAGTTCAAAGCCATGGGCTCGTATCCGAACTGCCACCACAATCAACTCAACCTTGCATTGAATTGTGGGCGGATTGAGACCTCTTCATGGAATGTTAACGGAAAGACCTTGCCCCTTCTGGGCGGGAGCGCTTTGATCCTCACCGTCGAGCTGGGAGGCCCTGATGGTCGATATCGCCACGCGTGTGTGGAACCACAAATGGAAGATCGACCCCATCGTAAGGTCGCTCATCGACACGGATTTCTACAAGTTGCTCATGTGCCAGTCGGTATTCCGGAACCGTCCGGAGACGCAGGTCACATTCTCTCTCATCAACCGCTCCAAGGACATCAAGCTCGCGGAGTTGATCGACGAGGGTGAGCTCAGAGAGCAGCTCGATCATATCCGCTCGCTCAGCTTGAGCCGGGGCGAAAGTACGTGGCTGCGCGGCAATACATTCTACGGCAAACGGCAGATGTTTCGCCCCGACTTCATGGAGTGGTTTGAGGGGCTGAAGCTCCCGGCGTACCACCTGGAAAAGCGGGACGGACAGTACGAGCTCACCTTCGAGGGCTCTTGGCCGGAGGTCATGCTCTGGGAAATCCCGGCGCTCTCGGTGCTGATGGAGCTCCGCGGGCGGGCCGTTGTCAATGCCATGGGCCGCTTTGAATTGCAGGTGCTCTACGCCCGCGCCATGGCGAAGCTTTGGGAGAAGATCGAGCGCTTGCGGGCACTCGACGGTCTCCTGATCGCGGATTTCGGGACCCGTCGCCGCCATTCCTATCTCTGGCAGGATTGGGCGGTGCAGGCGATGATCGAGGGGCTAGGCCCGCGCTTCATCGGCACTTCGAATTGCCTCATCGCGATGCAGAGGGAGGTCGAGGCCATCGGGACAAATGCGCATGAGCTGCCCATGGTCTACGCCGCCTTGGCGCGGGACGATGACGGCCTCGCCCGGGCGCCCTACGAGGTGCTGGCGGATTGGCACGAGGAGCATGATGGCAATCTGCGCATCATCCTTCCGGATACGTATGGCAGCGAGGGCTTCCTCGAACGCGCGCCGGACTGGCTCGCGCGGTGGACCGGGATCCGCATTGACTCAGGCAAGCCTGAAGAGGGCGCAGAGACCGCGATCCGCTGGTGGAAAGAGCGCGGAGAAGACCCCAAGGAGAAGCTCATCATCTTCTCCGACGGTCTGGACGTGGATAAGATCGAGGCGCTTCACACGCAATTTGCGGGGCGTGTTAGGGTCTCTTTTGGTTGGGGAACCCTTCTTACGAACGATTTCCGCGGCCTGACGCCCGGCGATAGCCTTGCGCCGTTCTCGCTCGTCTGCAAAGCGGTGTCAGCGGATGGTCGTGCCACCGTGAAGCTCTCCGACAACCCCAACAAGGCGATGGGGCCGAAGGATGAAATCGAGCGTTACAAGCGGGTCTTCGGCGTGGGCCAGCAGGAAAAACTCGAGGTCGTCGTCTAGCGCTCACCCATCCAGTGACGGACCGCCTCGAGCGCTCTTTCCGCTTGGGCGCGCTGCTCCGCCTCGTCACCCGCCGCACGCGAGATGGCCCAGCCGCAGCTGGCGAGCGCGCGCAGCATCGTGAAAAAGCGCAGCCGCTCAAGGGTCGGCGGTATCCTCAGCGTGCCATAGCCCGCCAAAAGCGCGTCCTCCAGCAAAGGCAGCTTAGGATGGGAAAGATGCTGAACCATCGCGGTGCCTAGGTCGTAGGCGCGGTATCCAAAGCCCGCATCGTCAAAGTCGATCAGCGCAAGGCCCGCGGGCGTGGCGAGAATGTTCTCCTGAAGGCAGTCGGCGTGGATCAGGCCCGCATCAACGGCGTTCATGTCCACGAGTTCGTCATAGGCCTGCGCTTTCACCCGCAAGAGGATCTCTAGTTCAGACCCATCGAGCGTCGGGTTCTCCCAAAAACGGCCCCACAGCGGCTCTTCGCCCAAGAGCGCATCCGCATCCCATGCCGGGCGCTGAATATCGTCTGTCTCCACGGCATCCGTTGCATCATGGAATGCGGCGATCAGCGCACCGACGGCAGCGTAGAGCGCGCGGAGCTCTTCATCCGTCCCCGGTAGCTCCCGGCCTCCAGCACCGATGGCGCGCCCCTCGAGCCATGTGACCGCGCTGGCATACTGACCGCCATGCACCGCCCGGAGAAACGTCTGGTCCCCAGACGCGACGGGCCGTGGGCAGGGGAAGCCAAGATCGGCGAGGCGGGACATCCAGCGCAGCTCGCTTTCGATCGCCATGCGACTTTGATATCCGGCACGATGGACACGCAGAGCGATCTTTTGCCCGTCAATTGTGCAAGAATAGACCCTGTTTTCCCGGGCAGCGACGAGTGCGGGAGGGTCTTCCAAATCGCCCCAAAGCCCGGCGATTTCAGCTAGATCGGACATGTGGCGAGCGCTTTCTTCAGTGTCGTCATGAGGTGATCCAAATGGTCCTCGTCAAAGGGCATGGGCGGGCGCAGCTTGAGAATGTTGCGATGCGGCCCGATCGTTCCAAGGAGTATCCCCTGCCTTCGCAGCTCCTCCATGAGCCATGCCGCGAGCTCTGGCACAGGCTCATTGTCCCTGGTCAGCTCGACGGCGTAGAAATGACCGCGGCCGCGTATATTCGCTTCAGCATGGAAATCCGCAGACCCGAGCGCGTCAACGACGATCGGCGACATCCGCGCCGCATGGGCTGTGAGACCGTCGTCTTCGATCACGTCGAGCGTTGCAGAAGCGGCGGCAGCGCTCACCGGGTTGCCACCGAACGTGTTGAAATAGCCGAACGCCTCACGGAAGGCTGCCATGATCTCTGGGCGGGCAAGGCAGGCTGCCACCGGATGACCGTTCCCCATCGGTTTGCCAAGGGTTGTGATGTCGGCCCTGAGATCCATCCAACCTTGTGCCCACATATGTCGCCCGGTTCTGCCAAATCCCGACTGCACCTCGTCCGCGATGATGAGCCCGCCCGCATCTCGCACAACGGAAACGGTCGGGGCGAGAAAGTCATCGGGAAGGTCGGGGAGCCCCTCGTTCGCGAAGATCGGGCAGACCATGAGGCCCGCGAAGCCCGACCCGTTGGCCTCGAGCGCCTTGATGGCCGTGTGGACGCTCTCGGCAAAAGCTCTGCCCTGGCCCTCACGCGTGCCTCCGAGCGGGGCAAGGGTGTGCGGGGTGGGGACGAAGCGCACGTGGTCTCCGTAGCCGCCTATGGGCGGGCGGCGCGTGCTGAGCTGGGAGACCGCTGCCGTGTTTCCATGGTACGTGGCATCCGTCGCGATGAATCCGCGTTTCCCCGTGGCCGCCTGCGCCATACGGAGCGCAATGTCGTTCGCTTCGGATCCAGTGCAGACGAGGATCGCCTGCTGGTCCGTCTCGAACGTCGCGACAAGCCGCTCGACATAGCTCACCACCCCTTCGTGCAGGTAGCGGGAATGCGTGTTGAGCGTCGCTGCTTGCCGTGAAATCGCGTCAACGACGCGCGGGTGGCAATGACCCACATGGGCCACGTTGTTGTAGCAGTCGAGGTATCTCTTACCGTCCGCGTCCCAGAGCCAGCAGCCTTCTCCCCTCACGATATGGACGGGGTCGGCGTAGAAGGTCGGCATGTTGGGGCCCAGCACGCGTGTCCGTCGCGCGAGAAGGTCACTCATTGGGTGAAACCCTTCCGCGAAGCGCCTTCTTTTCCGCGGTTGCAGCCTTCGCTTTCAGGCGCCGCTTCTTGGAGGCCAGTGTAGGCCGCGTGGGAATTCTGCGCTTCGGCTTCTCGAGCGCCCTCTGGATCAGGTCCTTGAGCCTCTCCCGGGCGATCTCTCGATTGCGCGCCTGGCTGCGTGTCTCCTGCACCTGCACGATGAGCGCGCCATCTTGCGTCCAGCGGCGTCCCGCGAGCCGTCTCAGCCGCCGCTTCACTGGGTCCGGAAGATGGGGAGACCGCTCAGCTTCGAAGCGCAGCTCCACGGCCGTATTGACCTTGTTCACGTTCTGCCCGCCCGGGCCGCTTGACCGGGCGAAGGTCTCCACCATCTCCCAGTCCTCGATCGTGATGTCCCGGCTGATTTGCAGCATGACCGCACCCTAGCCTTGCCCCGTGTCGGTGGAAACCGGCTTGCGGCGGCAGCGCGGCTCCCGCAGGCTTGAAGCGAAGGAGGCTCCCCATGCTCAGATCCACAGTTAACGAGATCATCGCCGAGTCGAATGCGTTCATCCGGTCCCATGGCGTGCACTTGCCACCCTTCGCCTACCTCTCTCCGGCAGAGCTCAAGGCCCACGTCGCCCATGCGCCCTCGATCAGGGAGCGTTTCCTCGGTTGGGACATCACGGATTATGGAGAGGGAAAGTTCGAAGAGCTCGGGCTCTTTCTTTTCACCACGCGCAACGGCCTCCAATCCAACATTCAAAGCGGGCGTGGCATGCTCTACGCCGAGAAGGTCATGATCGCGGGGGAGCACCAGATCAGCCCCATGCATCGCCATGTCACCAAGACAGAGGACATCATCAATCGTGGCGGAGGGGACCTCGTGCTCGAGCTCTTCACGGATGACGGCGCGGGCCAGGTGGACGAAGACGCCACCGTCGACGTCGTGAGCGATGGGCGTCAGCTGTCGTTGGCCGGGGGGGCGCATCTGCGCCTGAAACCGGGCGAGTCAGTGACGCTCGAGCCGCATACATGGCACGCCTTCTGGGGAGAGGGGGGCAAGGTGCTGATCGTCGAGGTGTCGAACGTGAACGATGATCGAACGGACAACATTTTTCGTGCTCCGATAGGACGCTTTTCGACAATTAATGAGGACACCGATCCTTCCCACCTCCTCGTCTCGGACTATGACACTTGGCTATGACCTACACGCCTTCCCCCGACCGCTACGACACGATGGTCTATCGCAAATGCGGTAGATCCGGCCTGAAACTTCCCGCCGTTTCCCTCGGTCTCTGGCACAACTTTGGCGATGACACGCCCGACGCGGTGAAGCGCGACATGTGCCGCACAGCGTTCGACGCCGGCATCACGCATTTCGATCTCGCCAACAATTACGGCCCGCCACCGGGGTCGGCGGAGGAGTTCTTCGGTCGCTTCCTCGCCACGGATTTCCGAGGCTATCGGGACGAGCTCATCATCTCTTCCAAGGCGGGGTACGACATGTGGCCAGGGCCTTACGGAGAGTGGGGAAGCCGCAAATACGTGATCGCCTCCTGCGATCAATCACTGAAGCGCATGGGTCTCGACTACGTCGATATCTTCTATTCTCACCGCTTCGATCCCGAGACGCCTCTCGAAGAGACCATGGGCGCGCTCGACCAGATCGTGCGCTCGGGCAAAGCTCTCTACGCGGGGATCTCGAGCTACAATTCGCAGCGCACGCGCGAGGCCGTGGCGATTCTAGAAGAGCTGGGTACGCCCTGCCTCATCCACCAGCCGTCCTACAACATGCTCAATCGGTGGGTTGAGACGGACGGGCTGAAAGACACGCTCCACGAGCTGGGCGTCGGCTCCATTGCCTTCACGCCGCTCGCGCAGGGCCTCCTGACCAAGAAGTATCTGAACGGGATCCCAGAGGGGAGCCGGGCGACGCAGGGCAAATCGCTCGACCCGGAAACATACACCGACAGCGTCCGGGACAGTATTCGTGCGCTCACTTCAATCGCGGAGGCCCGAGGGCAGTCCCTGGCGCAGATGGCGATTGCGTGGGTCCTGCGCGACGGGGGGATCACGACCGCGCTCATCGGTGCCTCGAAGCCCGAGCAAATCACGGAATGCGTGGGTGCCGTGGGCAACCTCGAATTCACGGCGGAGGAGCTCGCCGAAATCGACAAGGTGGCCAAGGATCAACCGATCAACCTGTGGGCGCGCTCGTCAGAGACGGAATGATCAGAGTGTCTTGAGCAAGGCGCTCATGCGGTCGAGGCCGAGCGCGAGCTTTGCCGCTTCACCTCCACCCACCCCGATGCGGATGTGACCGGGCCGCCCATAGGAAGAGCCCGGCAGAAGGAAGGTTCGATACGGGTCCGCAAGCAGCTGTCGGGCGAAGTCGTCTCCGTCGATACCGCTGAGTTTTGCAAGCCCGATGAGACCGGCCTCGGGCTTTTGCCATGAGAGCTTCGGCTCTTGGCCGACGAAGTCATCGAGGACGCGCAACGTGGCGAGCGCATCGGCGCGCACGTCCGCCAGCTTCGCCGCATAGCGGTCCGGGCGCATGGCGATCTCGGCGATGACCTCGCCCATGATGTTCATGATCTCGGAGCTGTTCTCACGCAGGATGAAAGCGTCCCGTATGGCGTCTGTGTCTGGGCAGATCATCCAGCCAGTGCGGAGGCCCTGGAGTCCCAAGGCCTTGGAGACGGACCCTGTCGTGATGCCTTTTTCGTACAACCCGGCCACCGAGGCTGGGCGCGGCCCCGCCCATTCCAGACCGGCATAGCACTCGTCAACGAGAAGCCAGGCGCCGTTTCTAGCGGCAATAGAGACGATTTCCTGTAGCTCTGCCGTAGGGATCAATCGACCCGTCGGGTTGTTTGGATTGGTCAGGAAAATGAGCGTTGCGCCGTCCGCCGCATTTGCCAGGGCGTCGAGGTCCAGCGCCCAGCCGGCGGTCTCATCGCGCGGCACGCTTACGAGCTCTGCCCCTATGGCGTCTGCCATGACGCCGACCTGTGGCCAGCCCGGTGTCTCGGTGACGATCTTCTGCCCCGGCCCGACAAGCTGCCTCAAGGCGAGATAGTTTGCTTCCGCGGCCCCTGCCGTGATGAGGACGCTGTCGAGCGGCAAGTCGAGGCCTGCGCGATCCAGCACGTGCCGCCGAAGCGCAGGCAAGCCTCGGAAATCCTGACCGTTCCAGTCCAGGGGCAGGTCGGGGTCGAGCTCTTCAAGAAACTCGCCAAGCCGCGGCGGCTCTGCGAGCGAGAAACCGACAAAGGCCTGGGGCTCGGCCGCCGTCGTCTCGAGCAGGTATTCGAAGAGGGTGTGTACCTTGACTTTGTGCATCCCGCGCCGTCCCTTCGCCCCATGTTCCTGAAGGGTCGCCCCATTTCGCTGACAGTGTTGGACTACGGCACTTTCCATGTCCACGAGGGGCCACGGGATATCGGGCTCATGGGCGCGCTTGTTGTCACGGATGCGGGCGAGCGCGTGCTGATCGATACTGGGCTTCCCGCGAAATATGCGCGCGATCCCGCGGCGGGGACGGAGGATGGGCTCGACAGTTTTGGTCATGTCCTGAGCGTGGGAGAGGAGAACCTGCCCGCCGCCCAGCTTGCCCTGTGTGGGGTGGAAGAGATCGACCTTCTCATCATCACGCATACGCATATCGACCACATAGGCGCGATCTTCGACTTCCAGGATGTGCCGACCGTCATCTCCCGCCCGGAAATCGAGCTGCCGAAGCCTCTCTATTGGTCAGGCGGCCAACCTTGGGATTGGCCCGACCGGGATTGGTTGGTGGTCGCCGGGGACAGCAACATCGGACACGGCTTCGACGCCTTCCTCTGTCCGGGCCATGCGCCCGGGCAGCTCGCGTTTCTGATCACGCTCCCCGAGACAGGCCGAGTGCTTTGGCTCTCGGATGCGATCTCGAGGCCCTCAGAACTCGAGGAGCGCTTCGCAGGGGCATGGGATGCAGAGCAAGCGTTGCACCATGCCAAGCGCCTCCTCGCGCTCGAGCATGACCTGGCGATCTATGGTCACGGACCTGAGCAATGGTCGGAATTGAGGAAGGCGCCTCAAAGCTACCGCTAGCGCTTCCCGTGAGAGCGGGAGCGAGGGGCCAGCCCCTCGCGCTCCCCGAGGTACGGGGCACAAAGAAGCTCGGTCCTTGTCGACGTTGTGGGCCTCACCGCACGTCCCGCCCCTGGTTGAGAATGATGACGTTGCCCGAAGAGACATCCCCCATCGGGCCAGCGAGATGGGCGACCCAGCCGGCGATCTGCTCGGGTCGCATGGCCTCGCCGTGGGGCATGGCGGAGATGGCCTTGTCCAGCGTCGCATCATCGAGCACGCCGAAGAGCGGGGTTTCCGTCATGGCAGGTGCGATGGAGTTCACCGCGATCCTGTCGCGTGCATAGCGGCGCGCGAGGTCTTTTGTGAGGGTGTCCATGGCGGCCTTCGACGCCCGGTAATGGGGCGGGTCGAAGACGTCGAAATTGTAGGCGCCGTTCGAAGAGATGTTGATGATCTTCTTCACTCCCGCGCGGCCCAGCATGAGCGGCACGGCGGCCTGGCAGCAATGGAACATGGAGGAGAAGTTGACCGCCATCTGTGCCTCGAACTCGGCGGCGGGGATATGGGGGAAATCGGACATGAAGCATGTGCCCGCGTTGTTGACGAGCACGTCGAGGCCGCCGTGCCGATCCGAGATGCCGTCGAAAACGGTTTTGATGGCGTCCGCATCGGTGAGGTCCACCGTGATGGGCTCAGCCGTATTCGAGTGCTTCAGATCGAGGCCGATGACGTTGTGTGACGGGGCGAGGGCTTCTGCGATGGCGGAGCCGAGCCCGCCCGCTGCGCCTGTGACGACTGCTATCTTCATGGCGCGACCCTATACGGGAAACGTAAAAGGGCCACCCCGGCGAAACGGAGTGGCCCTTCGAAGTTTGCGGAGGCAGGGCCGGTTAGTGACCGTTGCCAGCTGGGGCGGCGCAGCCGCCGAGGGTTGCCTTAGAGGCGCGCCTCCCCAGTTGTCCCGACCGCTTTCTCCAGAACCTTCATCGACACTGGATCACCTCCTTTCTGAATGTTTCGCCTATGCCTTCAAAGAAAGTCGCGTCCGACGAAATGTCAATCAAAAGGCTCAGGCGGTTTCTTGTGTCGCAGCGCGACGCTGAACAATCAGGCGGAATGGCACGAGGGCGATCATCGCGAGCGAAAGCTTCACGCCCCAATCCGCCACGGCGAGCGACACCCAAAGCGGTGCCTCCGGACCGAAGCCGAGAAGCGGCAGCACCTCCTGCGCCCAGACAGGCATGTTGTCAGGCTCCATGCCGTTCAGAAGCGCCGAGAACGCGATGGTAAAGAAGATCGCCGTATCGACCGTGGACCCGATCAGCGTGGAGGCGAGGGGTGCACGCCACCACCGCCCGTCGCGGAGCCGGTCAAAGACGGCCACGTCCACGAGCTGCGCGGTGAGGAACGCAAGGCCCGAGCCCAGCGCCACCCGGAAAGTCACGAGCGGGCCGAACTCGCCCATGATCTGCGTCCCCACGAGGGAGCAGAAGATGCCGACGATGAAGCCCACGATCACCACCTGCCGCGCGGCGCGGGGCCCGTAGAAACGGTTCATCAGGTCGGTGACGAGAAAGGCGAGTGGGTACGTGAATGCGCCCCAGGTGAGCCAATTCCCGAAGAGAAACTGCACGAGGATGTTGGAGGCCAGCACGATGGCGGCCATGGCAAGAATGCCGGGAATGTGGGTGCGGTCCATTTGTCAGAGCCCGTTTTTACAAGGTTGCGGAACTTGGCCGCCTGATGGCGGCGCGCGTGTCCTAATGCCGCACTGCGACCTTGGCAAGCTCGGAGGAGGTGATGCCGGCTTTACCGCGAGGCAAGCACTCCCGCGCATTGCTGCGGCAGATCGGCCAGCACGAGGTCCCTGCGCGGCTGCGGCGCGGGCGCAGTCGGGTCGGGCGGTGGCGGGTTGAGAATGCGGTCCACCCACCCCTGCGCTTCGGCGCAGCCATCTCCGGGCGGTGGCGGGGTCTGGGCCGTGCAATTCGTATCGCCCCGCGGGCAATTCAGCCGAACGTGAAAGTGATAGTGGTGGCCCCACCAGGGCCGGACCTTGCGCAAATAGCTTCGGTCGCCCGTCTCGGCATTGCACATGTCGACCTTGGCCCCCGGGAAGACAAAGATCCGGGCCGTCCGAGGGTCGGAGGCGGCGAGTTTGAGCACCTCGCGGTGTTGGGGTGTCCAGCGGTCATTCACGAACGCGCCCGCATTCCGCCGCATCGAAATCGACGAGATGCTTTCCCGTTCGGACACAGAGAGGTCGAGCCGTGCTGGGGGAAGCATCCATATGTCGATGTCGAGGCCCGATTGATGTGAGCGGTGCCCGGTCAGCATCGGTCCGCCGCGCGGCTGGCTCATGTCACCGACATAGATACCCTCCCAGCCGGGAAGGCGCGCGACGCGCTGGGAAAGGTCTTTTACGTAGTCGACCGTCACGGGCTGCGCCCAGTTCCTGTTTCGGGAGAGCCGCATCGCCTGCCAAGTGGGTCCTGTTTCGGGAAGCTGCACGGCCCCGGCCTGACAGCCGCGCGCATAGCCTCCGATGGCTTGTGGCGCCTGCTGGGAGCCGCGCGGCTCCGCGCCGAAGAGGTTCTTCGCGGGGCCCGATGTGGCCAGCGTCGCCACGCGGGCCATGGCTTCGGGAGCGGCCTGCGGCTCAGGCGCGGCTTCCTCCTCCAAGGGGCCGCACGCGAAAAGGGCAAGCAGGGCCGCCGCGATCAGGGAACGGGGATGGCGTCTTTGGACCATTCGTCTTGGTCTCCCTCCGGTTGTACCCAACGTAGCAAGAAGAGCCCCAAAAGAAAGAGCGCGATCACCGGCGTGAAGCCCAGCCGCGCATCCTGCAACAGCCACGTGAAAAGGGCGATGAGGCCGGGTGCGAGAAAGGCGGTGGCTTTCCCCGAGAGCGCGAAGAGGCCGAATGCCTCCGTCGGACGCTCGGGATGCGTGTGGCGGACCATCATGGAGCGCGAGGCCGAATAGATGCCCCCGCCGGCCGCGCCGATGAGCGAGCCGCAGATGTAGAGCGAGACGTCGGGGATGAAGAGGTCTCCAAGCACGGGCAGTGACAGGAGCGGCGTGTCAGGGAGCGCGATCCCGTAGAACGATCCGGGCGCCATGCCGATGATCGTGGCGCTCACCGCGATCAACGTCCAGATGCAGACCATGATGACCGGCCGTGGCCCCTTTGCTCGATCGAAGCGCCCTGCGATCTGCGTGCCGATGGCGGCGGTGATGGCCGCGATGATGCCAAAGACGGCGATCTGTTCGAGCGTCCAGTTCAGGACGAGCCGCGCATAAACGCCGCCGAAGGTGTAGAGCGCGCCGAGCGCGTCGCGGTAGAACATGGAGGACAGGAGGAAGTTGAGGAGGCTCCGCCGGCCTACGACGCCGCGCAGGCTTTGCTTGAGATCTGCGATCGCGCCCTTGAGGCTGCCGCCTCGGTTGGGCGGGCCCTCTCGCACGAAGGCGAAGTAGGGGATCATGAACACGACGAACCAGAGCGCCACAAAGGGCCCCACCGCGCGGGTGCCCTCGCTCTGGCTGCCATCGAGGCCGAAGGGCGGCGGATTGCCGAGGAGGGTCTGCCCGTCCGAGATCTCGAAGAAGAAGATCAACATGATGAAGAGTGAAAGCACCCCGCCCCAGTAACCCAGCGCCGCGCCGTCTCCCGAGATTTTTCCGATCTCTTCCTGCGTGCCGAGCGACGGCAGGATCGCGTTGGTGAAGATGAGCGCATATTCGGCGGCGATGAAGGCAACGGAGAACATGAGCAGGCAAAACAGCCAGTTCGAGCCGTCGGGCACCATGTACCAGAGCGACCAGGCCCCGACGACGTAAAGGATCGAAAACCCGATCATCCAGGGCAGCCGCCGTCCGGTGCTGTCAGCGTATGCTCCGAGCACCGGGGCCGTGAACGCGATGAAGAGGCCCGCCACGGTCTGTCCCAGTGACCAGATCGACTGGGCGTCCGCGTCAGCGGCCTGTTCGGTCGCGCCGCTCGACAGGAAGAAATCCGCCAGCACGCCCGCGAAATAGGGTCCGAAGATGAATGTGAGGCCGAGCGTGTAGAAGGGCTGCGTGGCCCAGTCGAAGGCCATCCAGCCCCAAATGCGCTTCCTGACGCTGACGTCGGCCATACCGCTCTCCCCATGGCTTTTCGGCCATTAGCGCGCGGCGGGCCTCACCCGGCAAGAAAAAACCGGTGATCAGGGCTGCATCGGGGGCCAGGGGCGTTGCCTGTCAGCCTCTATCCATGCCTCGGCCCAGTCCGGCAGAGGAGGAGACGCGTCCACGCCTTCCATGATCTCGATGACGTCATCGGTCATGACGGCCTTGCCTTTGGAGACGATGGCCGTGCGAAAGAGGCAGTGGTTGGCGCATTCGCCCGAGCGCTTGAACATGGCTTGCTCGACATAGATGAAGCGCGCGTCCCAGCCGAGAACGCGCGTCCGCATTTCGAACCGCTCAAACGGAACAAGGCGCTTGCGATACCTGACCGACGCCCCGGCGACGGCGAAGCCCCAGCCACGCTTGCTCAATTCTGTCCAGAGCCCCGTGCGCAAGGAAAGCTGCCACCTACCGAACTCGAAGATCGTCAGGATCCGGCCATTGTTCATCTCGCCGAACATGTCGCAATCCAGAAGCGAGACGCGGTGTTGCGAGACATGCGTATCGAGGACATGCATGGGCGCCAGCCTGCGGCCGGTGACCATGGTGCGGACGAAGCGAAGCCAAGGATACATGTCGCCCTAGGTGCAATCGATGACGCGCGCGTCAACCGTGCCGTGACGGAAGCTGCTTGTGTGCATCTGGCCCGCGCCCTAGATGCAGCGCACGACTTCGGAGACCCAGATGACCAGCCTTTTCCAGATCATAATGCTGCTGCTCGACGTGGCGACGTTCTTTATCTTCGCCCATTTCATCATGAGCTGGCTCATCAGCTTCAACGTGTTGAACGTCCGCCAGCAGCTGGTGGCGCAGATCTGGTACGGGCTGCAGCGCATCCTTGAGCCGCTCTACGGGCCCATTCGCCGCGTGATCCCTTCGGGCGGTGGTCTCGATTTCGCGCCTCTGGTGGCGTTGCTCCTGATCTATGCTCTTCGGATCATCCTGACGAACAACGCGAGCGCCTTCATCTAGGCAAAGCTCTCGATAAGGCGTCGCAACTGCATGAGAGCGCCCTCGAGGGCGCTTTTGCGCGCCGAGCCGTCCCCGCGCTCTTGTTCAGGGATTCTTAATGTGGGACCGTCAGGAAAGAGCAGTTTTAAACAAATCTGGCAGGTCCCCGTGCACGACACCCTCCGTGACGTCTTCGGATTCGATGCCTTCCGCCCCGGGCAGGAGGAGATCGCGCATGCCGTGACGGCCGGTGAAGACGTGCTCGCGATCATGCCCACCGGCGGGGGGAAATCGCTCTGCTTTCAACTGCCCGCCCTCGAGCGAGATGGGGTCACGGTGGTCATCTCCCCGCTCATCGCGCTCATGCGTGACCAGGTGCGCGGGCTGCAGGAGGCGGGCGTTGAGGCGGGGGCACTGACCTCCGGCAACACCGAGGAAGAGACAGCCGAGGTCTGGGAAGCCCTCGAAGCCGGTCGCCTCAAGCTGCTCTACATTGCGCCCGAGCGGCTGGCGGCGGGCTCTTCGCTGGGCATGCTGCGGCGCATCGGTGTCTCGATGATTGCCGTTGATGAGGCGCATTGCGTGAGCCAGTGGGGCCATGATTTCCGCCCGGACTACTTGCGCGTGGGCGAGCTGCGGCAGGCGCTCGGCGTGCCCTTGGCTGCCTTCACGGCCACGGCGGACCCGGAGACGCGCGCCGAGATCGTGGAAAAGCTTTTTGCCGGGGCTGAGCCGCGCACCTTCCTCCATGGATTTGACCGGCCCAACCTGCACCTCGCCTTCCAGCCGAAGACAAAGCCGCGCGAGCAGATCCTTGCGTTCGCGGCAGCGCGCAAAGGGCAATCCGGCATCGTCTATTGCGGGACCCGCGCGAAAACCGAGACCCTTGCGCAGGCGCTGCGCGCCGATGGACACGCGGCCTGCCATTACCACGGCGGGATGGAGGCCGAGGATCGCCGGATCGTGGAGTCGCGCTTCCAGCGGGAAGACGGGCTCATCGTTGTAGCGACGGTCGCTTTCGGGATGGGCGTCGACAAGCCGGACATTCGCTGGGTGGCCCATGCCGACCTGCCAAAGTCGATCGAGGCCTACTACCAGGAGATCGGGCGCGCGGGCCGGGACGGTGCGCCGGCGGAGACGCTCACGCTCTTTGGCCCCTCGGATATCGCGCTGCGGCGCAACCAGATCGACGAAGGGCTCGCCCCGGTGGAGCGGAAGGCAGCGGATCACGCGAGGCTCAACGCCCTGCTCGGCCTTGCCGAGGCGCTCACCTGTCGGCGGGCCAAGCTGCTCGAATACTTCGGCGATGCGCCCGCCACCTGTGGCCAATGCGATCTTTGCGACAAGCCAGCCGAGGTCGCGGACGGTACGACACCCGTCCGCATGGCGCTTTCGGCGATCCTCCGCACTGGCGAGTATTTCGGCGCTGGACACCTGATCGACATCCTTCTGGGCGCCCAGACGGACAAGATCCGCCAGAAGGGGCACGACGACCTGCCGACCTTCGGGGTCGGCCGGGACTGGACGAAGCCACAATGGCAGGCAATCTTCCGGCAGATGATGGGGCACGACCTCGTGCGACCGGACCCGGAGCGCTACGGCGCGCTGCGCATGACCGACCGCGCGCGACCGATCCTGCGGGCCGAGGAAGAGATCCAGCTCCGCTTCGATACCATTCGGGCCGCCAAGGGCCGCCCAGAGCCCAGAAGCCTCGTGAGCGAGGATGCTGCTCCGCTCCTCGCGGCCCTGAAGGCAAAGCGCCGTGCGCTGGCCGAGGCCGCGAAGGTGCCGGCTTACGTGATCTTCAATGACCGGACGCTCATCGAGATGGCGGAGGCCCGGCCAACAAGCCTCGACGCGATGGCGGGGATCAATGGCATCGGGGCCAAGAAGCTGGAGCGATACGGGCGAGAGTTCCTCTCGGTGATCGCCGATGACGCGCCGGAGATGCATCCCACGCGCCGCAAGCTCGCGGGACGCGCGGAGGGCGAAGTCTATGATCGCCTCCTCGCCGCGCAGTCAGACCTCCAATACGGGCCCATGGGTACGGAAAAGCCAATGAGCTGCAGCGCGTCGACCCTGCGCCAGATCGCCGAACGGCGGCCGCAATCGCGCGACGAGCTTGCGCGCATCCAGGGCGTGGGAGAAACGAAGGCCGAGCGCTTCGGCGATGCCTTTCTCGATGTGTTGAAGGCCTCCTAAGCCCCCCTAGGTCTGGTTCAAAGGAGGAGCCCAATGCTCGTTGTCATCTCGCCCGCAAAACGCCTCGACTGGTCTGACGTGCCGCGATCCGATCTGACCAGGCCGGAATTCGGGGCCGAGGCGCTGAGCCTGGCCAAGACGGCGCGTAACCTGACGCTGGGCGGACTTCGTGAGCTCATGGACCTCTCCGACGATCTGGCCCGGCTAAATCGGGATCGCTTCAAGGCGTTTTCGGCCGAGCCTGACGCGGACGCGCTTCGGCCCGCGGCCTTCGCCTTCGCCGGTGACACCTACCAGGGGCTCGAAGCGCGGACGCTCGATGAGGACGATCTCCGCTTTGCACAGAGCCATCTCCGCATCCTTTCGGGGCTATACGGCGCCTTGAGGCCGCTCGATGAGATCCAGGCTTACCGGCTCGAGATGGGCTCGAAGCTCAAGACCCGCCGGGGCGCATCCCTTTACGAGTACTGGGGCCGCGACATCGCCAAATCCCTGAGAGTGCAGGCCGAAGAGGTCGGCGCCGAGGTGCTCGTGAATTGCGCGAGCCAGGAGTATTTCGGAGCAGTCGACCTCAAGGCCCTGAAGCTGCCCGTGGTGACGCCCGCTTTCTACGAAGAGAAAGACGGACAGGCGAAAATGGTGAGCTTCTTCGCCAAGCGCGCACGCGGCGCGCTCGCGCGCTTCATCGTGCAAAATCGTCTCACCTCAACGGACGGTCTGAAGGACTTTGATCTCGGCGGGTACCGCTTCGATGCGAGCCGCAGCGAGGGAGGCACGATGGCCTTCTCGCGTCCCTATCCGGACCCGGCCCAAGCCGCCTAACGGGGGCGCGGGACGCTTCGACCTGTCCCGCGCGCCCCTTTGTCAGAGCCTCTCGATGGCAACGGCGATACCCTGCCCGCCACCGATGCACATGGTGCAGAGCGCTTTCGAGCCGCCGATGCGCTCGAGCTCGTACATCGCTTTCACCATGATGATGGCACCGGTTGCCCCCACGGGGTGCCCGAGGGCGATCGCCCCGCCATTGGGGTTCACCTTCGCGGGATCGAGGCCGAGCTCCTTGTTCACCGCGATGGCTTGGGACGCGAATGCCTCGTTCGACTCGATGACGTCGAAATCAGCTGCCGTGAGCCCCGTCTTCTCAAGGAGATTGCGCACCGCGGGGATCGGGCCCACGCCCATGACCTCTGGCCGTACGCCCGCGTGACCATAGCCCAGAACGCGGAACTTCGGTGTCAGGCCCGCCGCCTCCGCTGCCTCGGCGCGGGCCAGGACGATGGCCGCAGCCCCGTCATTGATGCCCGAGGCGTTGCCCGCAGTCACCGTGCCGTCCTTCTGGAAGACGGGGCGCAGGCCCGCGAGGGCCTCGGCATTGGTCGCCTTTGGGTGCTCATCCCGCGCGAAGGGGACCATGTCGCGCTTCACGCGCACCTCGACGGGGACGATCTGGCTGTCGAAGTGGCCAGCATCTTGCGCAGCCGCGGCGCGCTCTTGGCTCGTGAGGGCGAAGCGATCCTGATCCTCCCGGGTGATCTGGTGTTCGGCGGCGACGTTTTCCGCCGTCACGCCCATGTGGCCCGTGCCAAAGGGGCAGTTCAGGGCGCCGAGCATCATGTCCAGCGTTTTCACGTCCCCCATCTTCGCGCCCCAGCGTTGCGAGGGCACGATGAACGGCGAGCGCGTCATGTTCTCCGCGCCTCCCGCGACGCCGAAATCCGCGTCGCCGAGCATCAGCGATTGCGTGACAGACACGATGGCCTGAAGCCCCGAGCCGCACAGACGATTGACGTTCATCGCCGGGACAGTCTCGGGCGTTCCGGCATCCATGGCTGCCACGCGGCTCAGATACATATCGCGCGGCTCCGTGTTTATCACGTGACCCATGGCGACAGTGCCCACTTGCCCTGCGTCGACGCCGCCGCGGTTCAGCGCCTCCTTGATGGCGGTCGCGCCGAGCTCGATGGGCGGCGTGCCGGCGAAGCTCCCTCCAAACGTTCCGATTGCGGTGCGCGCGCCGCCGAGGATCACGATATCTGTCATGGCAGTCTCCCTTTTGCCGCGTTCTGCCTTCTCGCGGGAGGCAGGGGAAGGGGCGCGCGACACGACGGAAGGTCAAAATCCGACGCTCGGGGTCGGCTGGGGCGTGCTTTGGCGAGCGCGACGGGCCATGATGGGCGTGAGGAGAGAGAGACATGAGAAATCGTTTCCGCGCCCATATCGAGGCAGAACTCGCTGGTATCGCGGCGGAGGGGCTCTTGAAGGTGGAGCGGCCGATCCACGGCTCGCAAGGCGCGCACATTACGGTGGGCGGGCGCAAGATGCTCAACCTCTGCGCCAACAACTACCTTGGCCTGGCAGATCATCCAGAGCTGATCGCCGCCGCCACGGCCGCGCTGGAGGAGAGCGGGTATGGCATGGCCTCGGTCCGCTTCATCTGCGGGACAGGGGAGCTCCATGCAGAGCTCGAGGCACGATTGGCCGCTTATCTCGGCATGGAAGACGCGATCCTCTTCGCCGCCTGTTTTGATGCCAATGGCGGTGTGTTCGAGCCGCTTTTCGGACCAAAGGATGCAATCATCTCTGATGCGCTGAACCATGCATCGCTCATCGATGGCATCCGCCTCTGCAAGGCGCAGCGATACAGGTACAAGACCAACGACATGGCCGATCTGGAGCGCCAGTTGCAGGCGACGCAAGATGCGCGCTTCCGGATCATCGTCACAGACGGCGTCTTCTCCATGGACGGCACGATCGCCAAGCTGCCGGAGATCACGCGGCTCGCAGAGGCCTATGACGCGATGACACTGGTCGACGATTGCCACGCCACGGGGTTCCTTGGGCCGAGGGGCGCGGGAACCCATGCCCATCATGGCGTGGACGTCACGCTTCTCACGGGTACGCTTGGCAAAGCGCTGGGCGGTGCGATGGGCGGCTACGTGGCCGGCCCGGCGCCGCTCATCGAGATGCTGCGGCAGAAGGCGCGGCCCTACCTTTTCTCGAATGCACTGCCACCCGCCGTGGTCGCGGCGTCGCTCAAGGCGCTTGATCTCGTAGAGGCGGGCGATGATCTCCGGGCGCGTCTCTTCGAGAACGCTGCTTACTGGCGGTCGGGGCTCGAGGCGCGTGGCTTCACCCTCCTCCCCGGCGAACATCCGATTATCCCGGTCATGCTCGGCGAGGCACAGCTTGCCCAGGACATGGCCGCGCGTCTCTTCGAACTCGGGGTCTATGTCTCCGGCTTTTTCTATCCCGTAGTGCCCAAGGGGCAGGCGCGCATCAGGACACAGATGAACGCAGCGCTTAGTCGTGAGGATCTCGATGCCGGACTTGCCGCGTTCGAGCAGGCGGCTCGGGAGCTCAAGGTCTTGGCGGCATGAGTATGGCGAATGAGACGATGAAGGCTCTGTCAAAGGCGCGTGCCGAGACAGGGCTGGTGATGGGTCGGCACCCGGTGCCCGAGATCGGGCCGACGGATGTGCTGATCCGTGTCCGGGCCACCGGCATTTGCGGCACGGACATCCACATCTGGAACTGGGATGAATGGGCGGCGTCAACCGTCCCCGTCCCGCTCATCACGGGCCATGAATTCGCCGGTGAAATCGTCGAGATCGGCGCGCAGGTCACGGGGCTGAACCTGGAGCAGCGCGTGAGCGGTGAAGGCCACCTCATCGGCACGACCTCCCGGCAGTCGCGGGCGGGGCGGTTTCATCTCGACCCCGCCACGCGCGGCATCGGGGTCAACGAGCAGGGCGCCTTCGCCGAATACCTCCGGCTGCCAGCCTTCAACGTCGTACCCTTGCCGGACAGCATCTCCGACGAGATGGGCGCCATCCTCGATCCGCTGGGGAATGCCGTCCACACGGCGCTCAGCTTCGATCTTCTGGGCGAGGACGTGCTTGTCACGGGGGCAGGGCCAATCGGCATCATGGCGGCGGCCGTCGCGCGTCACGCCGGCGCCCGCCACGTTGTCATCACCGACATCAACCCCGAGCGCCTCGCCCTCGCCGGACAGGTCTCTGATGTGAGGCCCGTGAACGTGTCCGAGGAAGACTTGCGCAGCGTGATCGGCGCGCTGGGGATGAAGGAAGGCTTCGACGTGGGCCTCGAAATGTCTGGAAACCAGCGCGCCCTCGATCAGATGGTGGAGGCGCTTGTGATGGGCGGGCGCATCGCGCTTTTGGGCATTCCACCGGGAAAGAGCCCGGTGGATTGGTCGCGCATCGTCTTCAAGGCCATCACGCTGAAGGGCGTCTATGGGCGCGAGATCTTCGAGACGTGGTACAAGATGATCGCCATGCTCGAGAACGGGCTCGACGTCACGCGGGTCATCACCCATCGCTTCCCCGCGGATCGTTTCGCGGAAGGCTTCGCTGTCATGAAGAGCGGCAGCTCCGGGAAGGTCGTGTTGGACTGGACGTGAGAGACGCCTTCGCGGGGTGCCGTTTGTGTCTGCGCCGCTGCCGCTCGTCTCGCGGCCTTTCTCACGTGCAACGTTTCTTTACACGCGGGACGCAGGCGACGGGTGATGAGCGGCAAGTCGGCCCGCTCGCTTGACCGGCTTTCTGGCGCGGCGATACTCTTTTCGAGGAGGCGGCCATGACGGACCATGCATCTCAGCATCGACGGCTCAAAGCGCTGGGTCGGCCCTGTGCGGGTTCGGGTAATTTGTTTCTCCCCTTCAGCGACACCAAGACGGGATTGAATGCGCGCGCAGTGTCGAAGGGCAGTTCACTACAAATCTGTGCCTTCAGCCGTGGAAAGTCGCTGGACACCTCCCGCGAAAGTGCTGGCACGCCATGATCGAGATCTTCTCACAGGTAAGCGTTGCGGGCTGGCTTCTCGGCCTCTTCGTGCTCGTTGCACTCACGCAGGTGCCCGGCATCCTACGTGACTGGTATCGGCAGAGCAGGAAGCCGCATCGCTTCATCCCGGGCCAAGACCCTCCGATCTACCGGGATCCCGGTCCCGGCGGCGACACGTGACCCTCGGGCAGATCGTGCTCGTGCTCATCCTGCTGGGCCTGTCCGGGCTCAGCCTCTTGCTCGTGATCGGGCGGCCCGGGCCGCGGATCAAGAAGAAGCGGACCAAGAGAAAGTGAGCCTCGCGCCGTCCTGGGTAGAGAGCGCAAACCGCGCCGATACGGACTTTCCCTTGAACAACCTGCCCCATGGGGTCTTTTCGCTCGGCGGCGGCGCGCGCCATTGCGGCCTCGCCATCGGCGATGACGTTCTCGATGTCACGGCGCTGGCAGGAGACGGGCATGTGTCATCGGTCGATGCGGCGGTCTTTGCCGCCCCGTCTTGGAACGCGTTCATGGCGCTGGGGCACAGAGCCTGGCGCGCCTTTCGGGAAGAGATGACGGAGCTTTTGAGAGCGGGCAGCGCGCATAAAGATACCCTGGGAGAGTATCTTTTTCCCCGCCGAGAAGTCGCGCTGCACATGCCGTTCGAGCTGGCAGAGTTCACGGATTTCTACGCATCCAAGCACCACGCCACAAACGTCGGCACGATGTTTCGAGGGGCGGAGCATGCGCTTCCGCTGAACTGGCTCACAATGCCCATCGGCTACAATGGCCGCGCGTCATCGGTGGTGCTGAGCGGGACGGACGTCCGGCGTCCTTGGGGGCAGCTGCGCGGCGAGGATGGCCCGCGGCTGGCACCCTCCGAGCGCTTTGACTTCGAGCTGGAGCTTGGCGCGGTCGTCGGCGCGGCGTCCTCCAGGCCGCTCACCGTGGCAGAAGCCGATGCTGCGATCTTCGGCTACGTGCTGCTCAATGATTGGTCTGCCCGGGACATTCAGGCCTGGGAGTATCAGCCGCTCGGGCCCTTCCAGGGCAAGGCGACCGCGACGACGATCTCGCCATGGATCGTACCGGCCGAGGCCCTCGCCCCCTTCCGGTGCGCTGTGCCAGAGCGCGAGGTCCCCGTCCTGCGGCACCTCGAGGAGTTGGCGCCAAGCCTCTTTGATATCGCGCTGGAGGCCGACCTGCTGCGGGACGGCGGAAGGACCGCGCTCACGCGTACGAACTATGCCGAGATGTACTGGTCGTCGGCGCAGCAGCTCGCGCACCATGCCTCCTCCGGATGCCCGATGCGCATCGGCGACCTGCTCGGCTCTGGCACCGTCTCCGGCCCGGAGCGCGAAAATCGCGGCTCCATGCTCGAGCTGAGTTGGAATGGTGAGCTGCCTTTGGAGACACATGCCGGCCCGCGGCACTTCCTAGAGGACGGGGACGAGATCGTGCTGCGCGGCGCGGCGCAGGGCGATGGATACAGGGTCGGCTTTGGCGAAGCCCGCGGCAAGTTGCTCCCGGCGCTGGACGATCCGTGGGACCGCTCCACTTGAGAGCTCATGAGCAAGAAGAGAAAATTCGGGCCCACGCGGGGCGAGTATATCTTCCGGGCCGTCAGCGGCGCGTTCATCCTCGCGCTCGTGAGCTACGCGCTCCTGGCCAACGGGATGCCCGAGGGCATCATCACGTCCGAGTCGATCCTGTTCGGCACGATCTTTGGGGCCTTCCTTGTCGCCCATTCGGGCTGGAAGCTTCTCAAGCGGGACTACCGCGAGGTGTGAGGGCCACGCGCCCGGCGTCCGTGAGCGCATGGATATCCCGACCTTCGCAGGCTACGGGAACGAGGGGGCGCCCGAACGCGGCGCCGCTGTCTATGGCGACCCTGTTCCCGAAATGGATGGGGGTCTCGACGGGTGTATGGCCATGGACGACGAGGTGAGGATGGACCGTCTCGTCATCGAGAAAACCGTCGCGGATCCAGACGAGATCGTTCTCTGCCTGCTCGGCGAGCGGGACCCCAGGCCGGATGCCCGCGTGGACAAAGAGGAGCGGCCCTACCTCGTGGAGGAGCGGGAGGCCCCTCAGAAACGCGATGTGATCCTGTGGCACGTGCTTGCGCGCCCGCGTCGCGAGATCACCGAGCCTGATGCGCTCGGGCACGTCCATACCGTAGGAGGCCAGCGTCTCTGCCCCGCCGAAGGCCTTGTGGAGCCAGTGGTAGCCCACGAGGATATGCGGATCCTGTTTCGGGCCATCGGGGTGGAAGAACCACTCCATGAGGCGGTCATGGTTGCCCTTGAGGCATGTCCACCGGCGCCCTTTGGCCTGTCCCGTGGCCAGCCGCTCGATCACGGCCCGGCTGTCCGGACCGCGATCGATGTAATCGCCGACAAACACGACCTCGGCGTCACGGCCCCCGTCGGCTTCGATCAGGGCCAGCGCGTGATCGAGCTTCTCGATGTGGCCGTGGATGTCGCCGACTGCGTAGATCGTCATGAGGCGACGTCGAACTCCAGCGTGGACACGGTGCCGAACATGCCCGTCTGCCGCAGGGCTCCGAGCGCCTCGGGCTTGACGGCCTCGTCGACGTAGAGAAGCGCGATGGCCTGCCCCCCGGCCTCGTTCCGACCCAGGGTGAAGTTCGCGATGTTCACGCCGTTCTGGCCCATGGTGTTGCCCAATGTACCGATGATGCCGGGGACGTCCTCGTTGGTGGTGTAGACCATGTGCCGCCCGATTTCGGCGTCGATGTTGATCCCCTTGATCTGGATGAAGCGGGGCTTCCCATCGGAGAAGACCGTGCCTGCCACGGAACGCTCGCGCTTGTCGGTGACGACGGTGACCTTGATATAAGCATCGAAGACGCCGGACTTCGCCTGGTTGGTGGTCGAGATGTTGACCCCCCGCTCCTCGGCGATGACGGGGGCCGAGACCATGTTCACGTCGGGGTTCGCCCGCTTCATGATCCCGGCGATCACGGCGCAGTTGAGCGCGGGAAGGTTCATCTGTGCGACGGCGCCGTCGTAGAGGATGTTGATGGCCTTGATGCCTTCATCCGTGAGCTGGCCGATGAAGCTGCCGAGATGGCCAGCGAGCGCGACCCAGGGCCCCATGACCTTGGCCTCCTCGGCGGTCATCGACGGCATGTTGAGCGCGTTCTCCACGGCCCCGTCGAGGAGGTAGTTCGACATCTGCTCTGCCACCTGGAGCGCCACGTTCTCCTGCGCCTCGGTGGTGGAGGCGCCGAGATGGGGCGTGACGACGACGTTGGGCAGATTAAAGAGCGGCGAGGCCGTGGCGGGCTCCACGGCGAAGACGTCGAAGGCGGCCCCGGCCACGTGGCCGGACTTCAGCGCCTCGGCGAGGGCGTCTTCGTCCACCAGGCCGCCGCGGGCGCAGTTGATGATGCGCACGCCCTTCTTCATCATCGCGATCCGCTCGGCGGTGATCATATTGGCGGTCTGCTCGGTCTTGGGGACATGGAGCGTGATGAAATCGGCGCGGCCGAGAAGCTCTTCGAGCTCCACCTTCTCCACTCCCATCTTCGCTGCCTTCTCCTCCGACAGGAAGGGATCATAGGCAATCACCTTCATTTTCAGACCCTTGGCGCGGTCGCAGACGATGCCGCCGATATTGCCCGCGCCGATGACGCCGAGCACTTTTGAGGTGAGCTCGACCCCCATGAACTTCGATTTCTCCCACTTGCCTGCATGGGTGGAGGAAGAGGCCTCGGGGATCTGGCGGGCAACGGCGAACATCATGGCGATGGCGTGCTCGGCGGTGGTGATCATGTTGCCGAAGGGCGTGTTCATGACGATGATCCCGGCCTTGGAGGCGGCGTCGCGGTCCACGTTGTCGACGCCGATGCCGGCGCGGCCGATGACCTTGAGGTTCGTGGCCGCCGCGATCACTTTCTCCGTGACTTTGGTGGCGGAGCGGATGGCGAGGCCGTCATACTGGCCGATCACCTCAAGGAGCGTGTCTTTGTCCTTGCCGAGATCGGGCTGGAAGTCGACGTCGATGCCGCGGTCGCGAAAGATCTGCACTGCGGTTTCGGAGAGTTTGTCGGAGACGAGAACTTTGGGCATGTCAGTTGTCCTGAAGGTCGAAATTTCCGAAGAAATTTCTTTGGAAATTTCGGTTAGGCGGCGGCGTGGAGCGCGTCGATTTCCGCGTGGAAGGCCCAGTCGAGCCAGGGCAGGAGCGCCTCGATGTCCGACGTCTCCACGGTCGATCCGCACCAGATGCGCAGACCCGGGGGCGCGTCGCGGTAGGCGCCGATATCAAAGGCCACGCCCTCGGCCTCGAGCCGATTGGCGATGGCCTTGGCGAAAGCGGCGCCGTCCTCGATCCGGCTGTCGGTGAATTTCAGACAGACGCTCGTGGTGGAGCGCGTGGCCGGGTCCGCAGCGAGATTGTCGATCCAGTCCCGGGCGGCGCAGAAGTCCCAGACGGTCTTGGCGTTGAGCGTCGCACGGCTCACGAGGCCGGCCAGACCGCCCACGCTTTCGGCCCAGTCGAGGCAATGGAGGTAATCCTCCACGCAGAGCATGGAGGGCGTGTTGATCGTGGCCCCCTCGAAGATGCCGTCGATGAGCTTGCCGCCCTTCGTCAGGCGGAAGATTTTCGGCAACGGCCAGGGCGGCGTGTAGCTCTCGAGCCGCGCCACGGCGCGGGGGCTCAGGATGAGCATGCCGTGGGCCGCTTCCCCGCCGAGCACCTTTTGCCAGCTGAATGTTGTCACATCGAGCTTGTCCCATGGCAGGTCCATGGCGAAGGCCGCGGAGGTGGCATCGCAGATCGTGAGGCCCGCGCGATCCGCCGGGATCACGTCACCGCTGGCGACGCGGACACCGGAGGTCGTGCCATTCCACGTGAAGCAGACGTCCTTGTCGTAATCGAGGGCGGCCATGTTGACGATCTCGCCGTAGTCGGCGGTGTGGACATGGGCATCGATCTTGAGCTGCTTGATGGCGTCGGTGACCCAGCCCGCGCCGAAGCTTTCCCAGGCGACCATCTCAATCGGGCGTTCCCCCAGCATCGTCCACATGGCCATTTCATAGGCGCCGGTATCGGAGGCCGGCACGATGCCCACCTTGTAGTCGTCCGGCACGCCGAGGAGCGCGCGGGTCCGCTCGATGGCGGCCTTGAGCTTGGCCTTGCCCACCGCGGCGCGGTGTGAGCGCCCAAGGGGGGCGTCGGCGAGCTTGTCGAGACTGAAAGTGGATGGTTTGGCACAGGGGCCAGAGGAAAAGCGCGCGTTTTGCGGCCGCGCGGCCGGTGCTTCGTGAGCCATCGGTGTTACCCTTACAGATATACGGCCCTCGTTGGGGAGGGCTGTCCCACCGCCGGGTGTACGGAGGAGCCGCGCGCGCTGCAATGCGGAAAATGCACGAGCTTCGCCCGCGTCGCGCGCGGATCGGAAACCGCGTTTCCCCTGTTTCCCCTTGGCGCTTCCCGTGGGGCTGAGTATGGCGCGGGGTATGACAGTATCGATGATTGCCAAGCCGGGAGGGCTCACGACGGCCCATCTCGCAGAGGTGCCGGGGCCGGTGACATGGCTGTCCGACGGTGAGGCGGCGCTGGTGGAGGGCGTCCTGCCCGCGGGCGTGCGCGAGGCGCTCGGGCCCGAGGGTGTGGATGTCAACGCGCTCCCCGGCGGGCCGCGCGCGCGACGCCTGCTGCTCGCGGACATGGATTCGACGATGATCCAGCAGGAATGCATCGACGAGATGGCCGCCCATTTCGGGATCGGCGACGCGGTGGCCGAGATCACTGCGCGCGCCATGGATGGGCAGCTCGATTTCGAGGCAGCGCTCAACGCGCGCGTGGCGCTCCTCGAAGGGCTGCCTTTGGCCGCGTTAGAGACTGTTTTCGAGGAGCGCATTCGCTTTACCCCCGGCGGTGCCACGCTTCTGGCGACCATGAAGGCACGGGGCGCCTACGCCGCGCTCGTCTCCGGCGGGTTCACCTATTTCACCGGGCGTGTGGCGGCAGCGCTCGGCTTTGACGAGAGCCGCGCCAACGTGCTGCTTCACGCGGACGGCGCGCTCACCGGCGCGGTCGCCAAGCCCGTGCTCGGGCAAGAGGCGAAGGTGACGGCCCTCGAAGAGATCACGGCGCGGCGCGGGCTCACACCCGACGATGTGCTGGCGGTGGGCGACGGGGCCAACGACCTCGCGATGCTCGGGCGCGCGGGGCTCGGCGTGGCGCTCCATGCCAAGCCCTCGGTGCAGGCACAGTGCGACGTGCGGGTGAACCACGGGGACCTCACGGCGCTTCTCTTCCTGCAGGGCATCCCGCGCGCGGCGTTCATCACGCCCTGACCGGCGCCCGCGCCTTCTTCGGGACGGGCCCCGCCGTTCGCGTCCTCCCTTGAACGCATGGCGTTCGGACGCTCACCCCCCTCAGCCTAGAAGGCTTCGGCCTTCGGTAGCGCGCTGCGCGCGCGCTTGCGCCTGCTGAGCGCGTGGTCTCTGCTTTCGGCACCGAGGCGGCCGTGATAGGCCTCCGCCCATGAGCAGGATACCGACGCGTGACGAGATCCTCGATTGGATCTCCGCCCATCCCAAGGAAGCTTCGAAACGCGATATCGCCAAGGCCTTCGGCATCAAGGGCGCGGCGCGGATCGACCTGAAGCGCATTCTGCGCGAGCTGGAGGACGAGGGGCACCTCGCCAAGCGGAAGAAGAGCTACCGCGACGCCGACAGGCTGCCGCCGGTGGCGGTGCTGCTCGTGCAGACGCCCGATGCAGACGGGGATGTCTTTGCCAGGCCCATGGAGTGGGGCGGGGAGGGGCCAGAGCCCCGCGTGCTCATGGTGCAGCGCGCCTCTGAGCCCGCGCTGGGCGAGGGCGACCGCATCCTCGCGCGGCTCTCGGAGGTGAAGGGCGAGGAGCATCACTACGAGGGGCGCTTGATCCGGAAGATCGGCGCCAACCCGCGGCGCATCCTCGGGGTCTTCCGGCAGGGATCCGAGGGCGGGCGGGTCGTCCCGGTGGACAAGAAGCAGGACCGCGAATGGATCGTGCCCGCGGGCGCCACAGGCGGCGCGCGGGACGGCGAGCTTGTGGAGGCCGAGCAGGCCGGGCCAAAGGGGCGCATGGGCCTGCCCAAGGCGCGCGTGGTCTCCCGGCTGGGCGATCCGTCGGCGCCGAAGGCTGTCTCGCTCATCGCGATCCACCATCACGGCATCCCCGACGCCTTCCCTGACGATGCGGTGGCCGAGGCCGACGCCGCCGAGCCCGCCGCCCTGGGCGACCGGGAGGACCTGACCCACCTGCCGCTCATCACCATCGACCCGGCCGATGCGCGAGACCATGACGACGCGGTCTGCGCGCTCGAGGCCGAGCATGGGTTTACCATCTGGGTCGCCATCGCCGACGTGGCGCATTACGTGCGCCCGGGATCGGCGCTCGATCGCGAGGCACGCAAGCGAGGGAATTCGACCTATTTCCCCGACCGCGTCGTACCGATGCTGCCGGATATCCTCTCCGGCGATCTCTGCTCGCTCCACGAGGGGGTGACGCGGGCCTGCCTCGCCGTGGAGATGAAGATCTCGCCTGAGGGCGCGCTTCTGGGAAGCCGCTTCACGCGGGGGCTCATGAAAAGCCCTGCGGCGCTCCACTACGGAGAGGTGCAGGCAGCGATCGATGGCGCGCCCAACGCGCGGACGCAAGACCTGCTCGAGCCGGTGTTGAAGCCGCTCTACGCCGCCTACGCTGCGCTTGTACGCGCGCGCGAGGCGCGGCAGCCGCTCGATCTCGATCTGCCGGAGCGGCATATCGAGCTCTCGGATACGGGAAAGGTCACGACGGTGGCCTTTCGCGAGCGGCTCGATGCCCACCGGCTCATCGAGGAGATGATGGTGCTCGCCAACGTGGCCGCGGCGAAGACGCTGAGCGAGAAGCGCGTGCCGCTCCTGTTCCGCGTCCATGAGGAGCCGTCGCCCGAAAAGCTCGAAGCGCTGCGGGAGACGGCTGGCTCCGTGGGGCTGCCGCTGGCCAAGGGGCAGGTGTTGAAGACGCGCCATCTCAATCGCCTCCTCGCGGAAGCGGAGGGCACGGAGTTTGCGGAGATGATCAACATCTCCACGCTCCGCTCCATGACGCAGGCCTATTACGCGCCGCAGAACTACGGGCATTTCGGGCTGGCGCTCAGCCATTACGCACACTTTACGTCGCCCATCCGCAGATATTCCGACCTCATCGTCCATCGCGCGCTCATCACTGCCCATGGCTGGGGCGAGGACGGGCTCTCGCAAGACGAGATCGAACGCCTCGAGGCCACCGCCGAGCATATTTCCGAGACCGAGCGCCGCTCCATGCTGGCCGAGCGCGACACGACGGACCGCTACCTCGCGTCCTATCTGAGCGAGCGCGTTGGCAACGAATTCACCGGGCGGATTTCTGGCATTGCGCGCTTCGGCGTTTTCGTGAAGCTCGACGAGACCGGGGCGGACGGGCTCGTGCCCATCCGGGACCTCGGCGCGGAGTATTTCCACTACGACGCCGACGCGCTCACGCTCACGGGCTCTTACACTGGCCGCGAGATCGGGCTCGGGCAGCGTGCAACGGTGCGCCTGGCCGAGGCCACGCCAGTGACCGGTGGCCTCATCCTCGAGATGCTCGACATCGAGGGCGCGCCGCTCACGCGCGGGCCCCAGCGCCGCGCCAAACCGCCCAAGCGCAAGATGCGTGTCGCCAAGAAGAAGAGCGCGAAGGTGCGCAAGGTCACCCGGCGGAAGCGATAACGCGCCGAGCGCCATGATCGCCGCTGACAGGCACGCCGCGCGTGCCTAACGTGGGGCCAGTTCCCTTGGTCTTCGGGTATCGCCATGCGCCTTGTTTCCGCTCTCCTCGCGCTTTTGATCTTGGCCGCCTGTGCCGGTGTCGCCACTCTGGGCCCATCGACCCAATCGCAGAGGGCGGAGAGACAGGTGGACCCAGCCAAGGAGCAGGCCTTCCAGGCATGGATCGCAGAGTACCGCGCCGGCGCTGAAGCGCGGGGCGTGCCCCGAGCGGTGCTGTCGCGGGCCTTTGCCGATGTACGCTACAATGCCGAAGTGATCGAGAAGGATCGCAACCAGGCGGAATTCTCTCTGCCGATCTGGGACTACCTCGCTCGGATCGCCTCGGACGCGCAGGTGCGGGGCGGGCAGGCGGCGCTCGCGCGGCACAACGCCGTGCTCGAGCGGATCGAGGCGCGCTACGGCGTCGACAAGGAGGCGGTCGTGGCCGTCTGGGGCGCGGAGACCCGCTACGGCGAGACGCGCGGCACGATCCCGGTGATCGAGGCCACGGCGACTTTGGCCTTCGACGGGCGGCGGGGCGAGTTCTTCCGGCGTCAGCTCGACGAGGCCATCCGCATCCTCGCACGCGGGGACACGAGCCCGGCCAACATGACCGGAAGCTGGGCGGGCGCCATGGGGCACACGCAGTTCATCCCCACCTCGTACCAGGAATACGCCGTGGATTTCGACGGGGACGGGCGGCGCGACATCTGGAGCGATGATCCCACCGATGCGCTGGCTTCCACGGCGGCCTATCTCGACCGCTTCGGCTGGACGGAGGGGCAGCCCATCGCCGTGGAGGTGCGGCTCTCGGGCGGGGCGGACACATCGCTCGCGCGGCGGAGCTTCACCCTCTCGCCGTCACAATGGGCGGCGCGGGGTGTCACCGGGCTCGACGGGAGGCCTGTGCCCGATGTCGGGCAGGCTTCGCTCTTCCTCCCCGCTGGGGCCCAAGGGCCCGCCTTCCTTCTCTTCAACAATTTCCGCGTGGTGGAGCGCTACAACGCCGCCGATGCCTATGTCATCGCCGTGGGGGAGCTTTCGCGGCGGATCGCCGGCGCGCCGGGCATCCAGGGCACGTGGCCGGTGGGGCAGCGGGCGCTGAATGCGCGCGAGGTGCGCGAGTTGCAGCAGCGGCTGACGGCGGCCGGCTTTGATACGCAGGGCGCGGATGGTCTCATGGGGTCGAACACGATCGCCGCCATCCGGGCCTACCAGCGCACGAACGGGCTCACCGTGGACGGCTTTGCCTCGCTCGAACTGCTCGAGGCACTGCGCTAGAGCGAGATTTCCATCATGCGGTGCTGGATCCCGGCATCGTCGAAGACGGCACCGTAGGGGCGGTAGCCCAGCCGCTCATAGAACGAGAGGGCGGAAAGCTGCGCGCCGAGTATCGCGCGGGTGGCGCCGAGGCGGCGCGCACTCTTGTGGCATTCTTCGAGAATGGCTTCGCCGAAGCCCTTGCCGCGATGATCGCGGAGGACGCAGACGCGCCCGATCTTGGCGGTGGTGCCCATGGGCAAGAGCCGTGCCGCGCCAATGGGATAGCCGTTGAGCGACGCGAGGAGATGCACTGCCTCGCCATCCTTGCCGTCCACCTCGTCCTGCTCGGCGACGCCTTGTTCATTGATGAAGACCGCGCGGCGCATGGCTTGGCAGGCGGTGACGTTCTGCGTCTCGGCTACGGTGACGGCGATGAGAAATACTCCCTCAGACAACGCGTGTAGATGGCCTTGAGACGGTGAATATCGTCCAGTGGTACGCGTTCGTCCACCGCGTGCATGCGTTTTCCCACGAGGCCGCATTCGACGACCGGGCAGTGATCCTTTATGAAGCGGGCATCCGAGGTGCCGCCCGAGGTGGAGAGCACGGGCGTGCGGTTCGTCTCCGCCTGCACCGCCGCCTGAACGAGCTCGGAGAAGGCGCCGGGGGGCGTGAGGAAGCTCTCGCCGGAGATCTTGATCTGCAGGTCCACCGTGACGCCGAAGGCATCCGCGACCTGCGCGGCCTCGTGCTCCAGCCAGTCGCTGACGCTGGCCCCGGAATGAAGGTCGTTGAAGCGGATATTGACGATCCCCTTGGCATGGGCGGGGATCACGTTGGTGGCGGTGTTCTCGGTGGTCATGGAGACGATGGCGAGCGTGGAGGGATCGAAGTGATCGGTGCCTTCGTCGAGCGTGTGGGAGGCGTAGGTATTCATGAGCCGGGCGAGGGCGGTGAGCGGATTGACGGCCATGTGCGGGTAGGCGGAATGCCCCTGCTTTCCGGTGACCGTGACCCAGGCGGTCATGGAGCCGCGGCGGCCGATCTTGATGGCGTCGCCCATCTCCTCGGGGTTCGTGGGCTCTCCCACGAGGCAGTGGGTCATGGCCTCGCCGGTCTCGTCCATCCAGTCGAGGAGCGCGGTCGTCCCGTCGAGGGCGTCGCCTTCCTCGTCGCCCGTGATGGCGAGGATGACCGCGCCGTCGGGCGGAGTGTCGCGGACGAAATCGACCGCCGCGGAGGCGAAGGCCGCCACACCGCTCTTCATGTCGGTGGAGCCGCGGCCGTAGAGGTAACCGTCATGGATCTCCGCGCCGAAAGGGGGATGTGTCCAGGCCGCGGCATCGCCCACGGGGACGACATCGGTATGCCCGTTGAAGCCGAAGGTGCGCGCATGGCCCTTCTCGCCCCAGCGCGCGAAGAGGTTTGACACGCCGCCCCGGTCCACGCGCATGCACAGGAAACCCGCCGTGCCCAGAAGGCTCTGCAGCACCTCCAGGGCACCGCCTTCCGCGGGCGTGACAGAAGGGCAGCGGACGAGATCGGCTGTGAGCGAAACGGGGTCGTGAGGTATCTCCATGTGCCTTTGATGCGTCATCGGGCTGTCTCTCACAAGCTATTCGGGCGCGCAGCGCGATTGCAGCTATGCAGACCCCGGATTTTGAGTTATCCCCAAGTCAATCGCGCGCGAAAAAGCGCGTAAAGACAAATAAATGCCTGAGGCAGGGCAGAGGTCGAGCAGGCCTCATCAGCGGTAGAGAAGCGCACGGTGCGGGGATGGTTCCCCCGTGGGTTCGTGTGGCCGTCGATCCTGTCCCGGCAATGGGGCAGAGTATGGTTGCAGGCCGCGAGCTAGACTACGATACCGGTGCGACCGCGCGGGAGATGGCCGATACCATCTTTGGCGATGGCGTCTCCGTCGTCGGAGCATCCTATACCGGCGACAATCGATCCTCGGCGATCTATTCGCGCGGCGACGAGCTCGCCTCCAACGTCACGCCCTCCGACACCGGGATCATCCTGTCGACCGGACGGGCAGACCAATTCACCAACCAGAACGCCAGCCAGTCAAACCTGTCCGGCAGCCGCTCCACCAACACCTCCGGCGAGAACAACAACGCCGATTTCAACGCGGTGGCGGGGCGCTCGACATTCGATGCCTCCTATCTCGACGTCTCCTTCACCAGTGTGGGCGACGTCATGACGATGCAATTCGTCTTCGCCTCCGACGAATATCCGGAATACACGTCCTCGATTTACAACGATGTGCTCGCCGTCTGGATCAACGGCACCTACGTCCCGATGGCCGTGGGTAACGGAAATACCTCCGTCACCACCATCAACGAGCAGAACACCCAGAACCTCTACCGCGACAACACGGGCGATCAGTTCAACACCGAGATGGACGGCTTCACCGTGACGCTCTCGCTCACGATCCCGGTCATCCCCACGACGGATCCCTCCGATCCGCAGGTCAACACGATCCGCATCGGCATCGCGGACGCCTCCGACAGCGTCTACGACTCCAGCGTCCTCATCGCCGCTGACAGCGTGCAAAGCGTGCTGGTGGCCGACGACGATGAATTCACCCTTCGTCTCACCGAGACGAAGACCGTGGACGTGCTGGCCAATGACAGCTTCACCGGCTTTGTCGAGGTGACGCATATCAACGGCGTCGAAGTGGAAATCGGCGACACCGTGATCCTCGCCACCGGGCAGGAGATCACGCTCAACGACGACTACACCTTCGATGTGAAGGCCACGGGCAGTGTCGAGGAGACCGTCTTCACCTACGAGGTGCTGGACGAAGACGGGGTCACGGACGTGGCTTTCGTCACGCTCGACACCATCCCCTGCTTCGTCGCCGGGACGCTGATCCTCACCCCCGAGGGCGAGCGGCGGATCGAGACCTTGAGCGAGGGCGACCTCGTCATGACCCATGACGGCGGGCCGCAACCGATCCGCTGGATCGGCGCGCGCACGGTGCGCGCGAAGGGTGCCCTGGCCCCGATCCGCATCGAGGCGGGCGCGCTGGGCGACCATCGGCACTTGCTCGTGTCGCCACAGCACCGCGTGCTCATACGCGACACGCTCTCCGAGCTGCTCTTCGGCGAGGCCGAGGTCCTCGTTTCTGCCAAGCATCTCGTCAACGATCACTCGATCCGCGCCATGGAAGGGGGCTTTGTGACCTACGTCCACATGCTCTTTGACCGCCATGAGGTGGTCTTTTCGGAGGGGCTCGCCACGGAAAGCTTCCTGCCCGGTCCGCAAACGACAGAGTGCTTCGAGGCCGAGATCCTCGAGGAGATTTGCGCCATCTTCCCGGAGCTCGACCCCGAGACCGGGCAGGGCTACAGCCTCGCGGCGCGGCGCACCCTCAAGGCCCATGAGGCGCGGGTCCTGATGGGGAGCGCAGCATGACCTGGATCGGCCTCGCAGACCCGCAGGGCGCGGAGTTCGATCTCGCGGGTCTCGGCAATCGCGCGCGGGTCCCACAGGCGCCCGGCGGCGACCGCGCCGCGGCGCTCGCGTGCCGCGGAACCATCCTCTTCGAGGCCGACGTCGCGCAGTTCACTGTGCCACGCCCGCTCATCGGCCACGGGATCGGTGCGAGCTTCATGCTCAAAGTGGATTTCGGCACCGAGGACAAGCTCGATTTCACCATGACCGTGGGCGATGGCATCTGGCAGCACCGGCTGCCGCTGAAGATCACCAACGACCTGCAGGTCGTGCGGGTGAGCTACGCCTGGGACACCGAGACGCGCGCGGGCGTGCTGAGCGTCTATCAGCCGCGCTCCCGCCATCTCGCGCAGTGTCTCGTGCCGGAGCCGCGGCCTGTCCCCTGGGCGGTGCTGCGGAGCCTGATCCACGACGCGCCGGACATGTGCCGGTCGAACGAGATGAGCTTTGTCGCGCTCTCGCGCGCATTCGAGCCCGCCGGTCCCATGCCGGGGCTCGATGGCAACGTGGAGGTGGCCACACCCGAGGGCATGAGGCGCATCCGCGACATCGGCGCTGAGGACCGGGTCATGTCTGTCGACGGGCGCCCGCTCCGCGTGATCCGGCGCGTCTGTCGCCAGCTTCCGGCGCGTGGCAGCTTTGCCCCCTTCCGCCTGCGCGCGCCCTATCTCGGGCTCGAGCGGGACATGACCCTTTCCGGGGAGACGCTCGTGCGGCTCGACGGGCCCGATGTGGAATACCTCCTCGGCGTCGAGGCCGTGCTCGCGCAGACCAACCAGCTGGGCGAGAGCCGGGCGGCCAGCGTGCATCCGCGGGCGACGCTCGCGAGCTATCACCAGCTTGTCCTTGAGGAGGCCGACATCTTCGACACGAGCGTCGGGGTCGCCTCGCTTGACCTGACGATGGCGGATCGTGACGGGCTCGGCGCGGCGACGACGCTCTGGGCCGATCTCGCCCGCCGCGCGCCCGTGGGACCGGCCCGCACGGAGACCCCGCTCGCGCGGCCCTACGAGATCGTGACGCTCAACGACACCCGCGCCGCCTAGGCTAGGACTTGTCTTCGAAGAAGGGCGTGACCTGCGCCACGATCACGGCGTTCTCGGCAAGCGCCCTGTCCATGAGCGCGCGTTCGTCCTCGGCGATGTCGTGGCCCTCGGCGAGGCGCTCCTCCAGAGTTCCGTAGCCCGACACGTCGAGCGGAGCCATGTCGGCCTGTTTGAGGATCGCCACCGTCTCCCGCACCGCTTCCGCCTCGTCCACGCCGGAGGCATAGACCATGAGCGCGGCCCCGGTCGCGCCCTCGGGCAGGCCGTCCCCGACCTTGCGGCCCACCTCCACGAGGAGGGTGAAGACGTGGTGCGGTTTCTTGGGTTTGTCGGGCTTGGCCATGGCGTCTCTTGCGAGTATGTGACGGGGGGGCGCCGCGTCTCGGACATGCCCCCGGGGGGTATGTAACGTGCGTCAGTCGCGCAGGAGTTCGTTGATCCCGGTCTTGGAGCGGGTCTTTTCGTCCACGCGCTTCACGATCACGGCACAGTAGAGCGAGATGTTGTTCTTCGAAGGCATGGAGCCCGCGACGACCACCGAGTAGGGCGGCACCTCGCCATAGGTCACCTCGCCGGTTTCCCGGTCCACGATCTTGGTGGACTTGCCGATGAACACACCCATGCCGAGGACCGAGCCCTCGCGCACGATGCAGCCCTCGACCACTTCCGAGCGCGCGCCGATGAAGCAGTTGTCCTCGATGATGGTAGGGCCTGCCTGCATGGGCTCGAGCACGCCGCCGATCCCCACGCCGCCCGAGAGATGCACGTTCTTGCCGATCTGCGCGCAGGAGCCCACCGTGGCCCAGGTATCGACCATCGTGCCGCTGTCGACATAGGCGCCGAGGTTCACGAAGGAGGGCATGAGGACGACCCCCGGCGCGATGAAGGCGCTCTTGCGGACCACGCAATTCGGGACCGCGCGGAAGCCGGCCTCGCGCCAGCGGTTCTCACCCCAGTCCTTCCACTTCGAGTCGACCTTGTCCCACCAGCCGCCGCCCTGCGCGGAGCCGGGCTGCATTTCCATGTCCTTGAGGCGGAAGCCGAGCAGCACGGCCTTCTTGGCCCATTGGTTCACGTGCCAGTCGCCGCTCTCCTGTCGTTCGGCTACCCGGAGCGTGCCGCCGTCGAGCGCCTCGAGCGTGGCCTCGATGGCTTCCCGGGTCTCGCCGCCGGTGCTGGGCGAGATGGCATCGCGGGCCTCCCAGGCGGCCTCGATCGCGGTTTCCAGCTCTTTATGCGACATCTGTCTCTCCGTTTGCCCCGTCTGTGCAGCGCGGTCACCATGCGGCGCGCCGTTCGCGCGTCCTTATCGTTTGCGCGCGGGGAGGGGAAGCAGGCTCAGCTCTCCGGACGGCCCCCGGATCGGGCTGGCGCTTGAACGGAGGCTTCGGCGCTGGTGTCCTCCGGCAGGCCCAAGTTGAAGCGCGCCTCGATCTCGGCGTTGAAGTCAGCGAGGGGCTGCGCGGTGTCGAAGGGTGTCTCGGGGATCTCGATGTCGATCAGGACGTGGCGGCGGCCCGTCTTGCGACCGATGAATGTCCAGAAGCGATCGCGCTTGATCTCCTCGTGGGGGCTCAGGCCCCGGATCCGGATGAGCGCCACCGGCAGGCCGTCGAGCGCCTTGATCGTCTCGTAGGCGCCGCTGAAATGGGGCGCGATGACCTCCCGCCGCTGCTTCTTGATCATGCCCGCCGGGTAGAGAAGGACCATGTTTCCGTTCTCGATGATGCGGCGCATGGTGTGCAGCGCCTTTTCCTTTTGCGCCTTGCGCCGCTCGGGCGTCCACGTCTTGGGAGAGGACATGGGTACCGAGCCCGCGATCATGAGCGGAAACCATTGCAGCGGGTTGTAGTACTCGGTGTAGAGCACGGCGGGGCGTACACGGCGCGTGGTATAGAGCAGCGCGCAGATCATGGGCCCGTCATGGCGCGAGCCGTGAGAGCACAGAATGAGCCCCCCGGGCAGATCCTGCAGCGCGGCCTTGTCGGCGCAGCTGATGTTGAAGAAAAGCCCGTAATAGCTCCGGAGCAGCACGAAGAAGAGATGGCGTGTCCACCGCCCGAGGGTGGCATCCGCGGCGCGGCGCAAGGATTTCATGGGCTGCTCTCCCTCATCAGGGTTTTGATAGCAGCTTCGGGGCCTTGGCCCACGATTTTCTGCGGGGCGATCAAGGCTTTCCGCCGGGCGCAGGCCGTGCAACTCTCCGCCCAAACGCGGGAGGAAGCGATGAACCAGTACCAGCGGCGGCACGTGATGCGGTCCTCCCACGAGGACATCGAGACGACCAAAGGCACGCCTGACACGCCGCAGACCCGCGCGCCGGCCTACGCCCTCGCCTTCGCGGACCCGGACTTTCTGTGCCGCGAGGAATTACGCCCCGTGCGGCTCCAGCTCGAGCTCCTGAAGCCCGAGATGTTGCTCGAGGAGGAGGGCGTGGACTCCACCATCGTGCTCTTCGGCGGGGCCCGCATCCCGGAGCCCGAGAAGCGCGACAGCGCCCGCACAGAGACACTCGCCGAGCTCTCACGCTTCTACGAAGAAGCGCGCCGCTTTTCCCGGCTCATGACGGAGAAGTCGCTCGAGGCAGGAGGGCGCGAGGGCATCATCATCACGGGCGGCGGGCCGGGTGTCATGGAGGCGGGCAATCGCGGCGCTGAGGAGGCGGGCGGCCGCTCCATCGGGCTCAATATCGTGCTGCCCCACGAGCAGGCGCCAAATACCTTTGTCACGCCTGAGCTTTGCTTCAATTTCCACTACTTCGCGATCCGCAAGATGCACTTCCTGCTGCGCGCGCAGGCGATCTGCGTGTTTCCGGGCGGGTTCGGGACGCTCGATGAACTCTTCGAGGCGCTCACGCTCATCCAGACGAAGCGGATGGACCCGGTGCCCGTGCTGCTCTTTGGAAAGTCATTCTGGGAGAGCATCGTGAACTGGGAGGCGCTGGCCGAGGCCGGGACGATTGGCGCCGACGACCTCGCACTCTTCCAATTCGTGGAAACGGCGGAGGAGGCCGCCGAGGCCCTCGCTCACTGGCAGGGCTAGCGCGCGGCGCCGAGCACCATCACCCAGAGTGTCCCGTCCGGGCTGGGCACCGAGGCGACCCCGATCTCCCGCGCGGCAGGGTCGAGGAGGTTGTCGTTGTGGCCGCTCGAGCTGCGCCAACTCGAGAGCACGCTGGCCGCGCTGGGCTGACCCTTGGCGATGTTCTCGGCGATGAAGCCCCATGCATAGCCCGCAGTGCGGGCGCGGTCCCCAACACTGCTTCCGTCGCTGCCCTGGTGCGAGAATCGGCCCGATGCCGCCAGATCGCAGGCGTGGATCGTCGCCGCACGGGCAAGCTCCGCATCGCCTGCGAGTGGCGCGCGGCCCAGGGAGGCGCGGTAGGCATTGGTGAGCGAGATCACGCGGAGGCCGGCTTCGCCGTCGGGCACGCAGGCCCAGGCTGGCCCCGCCACGAGGATCGCCGCGAGGAGGCTAAGCCTGCGCTGCACCGGTCTCTGCCGCGATCTCGCGGCGGCTCTTGCGCGCGCGCTCGGTCGCCGATTTGAGCTGACCGCAGGCGGCCATGATGTCCTCGCCGCGTGGGGTGCGGATGGGTGAGGCATAGCCCGCTTTGTAAATGATGTCCGCGAAGGCCTCGATCCGGGACCAGTCGGAGCGCTCGTAAGGCGAACCGGGCCAGGGATTGAACGGGATGAGATTCACCTTGGCGGGGATGCCCTTGATGAGCTTGACGAGGCGGTGGGCATCGGCGTCGCTGTCGTTGACGTCTTTCAGCATCACGTATTCGAAAGTAATCCGCTCTGAGTTGGAGAGGCGCGGATAGTCTTTCAGTGCGCCGAGAAGCGCCTCGATGTTCCACTTCCTGTTGATCGGCACGAGCACGTCACGGACCTCGTCGGTCGTGGCGTGGAAGGACACGGCGAGCTGGCAGCCGATCTCTTCGGCGGTCTTGGCGATCTCGGGCACGACCCCGGACGTCGAGAGCGTGATCCGGCGGCGGCTCAGGCTGATGCCCTCGGGGTCCATCGCGATCTTCATCGCGTTGCGCACTTCGTTGAAATTGTAGAGCGGCTCACCCATCCCCATCAGCACGATGTTGGAGAGGAGCCGGGTCTCGTCCTTGGGCGCGCCGGGTATCGGCCATTCGCCGAGATCGTCGCGCGCCACCATGACCTGCCCCACGATCTCACCCGCCGTGAGGTTGCGGACGAGCTTTTGCGTGCCGGTGTGGCAGAAGGTGCAGGTGAGCGTGCAGCCCACCTGGGAAGAGATACAGAGCGTGCCGCGGTCGGCCTCGGGGATGTAGACCACCTCCACCTCGTGGCCCCCGGCGATGCGCACGAGATACTTGCGCGTGCCATCCTCGGAGACCTGGCGGGACACGACCTCCGGCACCTCGATCACGAAATGCTCGGAGAGCTCGGCGCGGTAGGCCTTGGCGAGGTTCGTCATCTCGGCAAAGTCGCGGCGACCCCATTGGTAGACCCACTGCCAGATCTGCCCGGTGCGCATCTTGGCCTGCTTCTCAGGCGTGCCTACGGCGATGAGCGCGTCGCGCAGCTCGGCGCGCGTGAGGCCCACGATGTTTGCCCGCGCGCCCTCGGGCCGCTTGCGGGGAACGGTCAGATAGTCCTGCGCGATGGGGGCGGGCTGGGTCACGGGCTTTGGCTTTCAGCTGGTTGCGGCACGCATATAGCCTCGCCCCGCCCGCTTGGAAAGGCGCGGGGGCCCGCGCCGCTCCATGCACCGGTGCGTTCCGACCGGTCAGGCGTCGCAGCGTTGCTCGGCGTCTTCCACGGCGGCGGTGAAGCCGAGCAGCGAGAAGGTGTCGCGCGTCGTCGTCCCGCGGGAGGAGCGCGCCGTGACGATGGCCTGGCTGCCGCGTTTCATGGCGGTGACGATCTTGGCATCCTCGGCAGGGGAGGCGGCCCAGGCCCATTCGCCCTCGGTGAAGAGCTCGAACTCGGTGCCGTCGATGTTGAGATTGACGGTGGATCCCGACGCAAAGGGATAGCCGCCAGTGAAGTTGAGCTGCCCGGAGACGGAATCCGACGGGCGGTAGAACACCATGAGCAGGATATCCCCGCGCCGCGCTGCCACGACACGCCCCTCGCGGGTGTTCACCGTCTCCTTGGGCGCGGTCACGCCCCAGCATTCCGTGGGATCGTCTGCCACGAAGACGCTCCAGTCGGTCTTGGCAGCCACGCGGTTCTCGCTCTGCTCCTGGGCAAAACCGGGAAGAGCGGCGGTGGCGAAGGTGGCCGTGGCGGCCAGCATGGCGATTGAACGGATCATCTCATCAAGCCTCATATGCGGGACGGGCAGTGCACGCGGGCCCGCCCTTGTTGTTGTGATTTCCATAGCCTAGCGAGGGCGCGTGAGCAAAGGCTCGCGCATCACATTTGCGATTTCTTGCCATCGGGAGAAGCAGGCCATGGACGCGGGCGCACCCCTCATCGAAATTTGGCGCGGCTCGCTCCTCGAGAGCGTGCATGGGGGCCATGCCGTGATCGTGGACACGCGCGGCGAGATCATCGAGGCCTGGGGCGATCCGGGCGCCCTCATCTTCCCCCGGTCGTCCTGCAAGATGCTGCAGGCGCTGCCCTTGGCGCGGGCGGGGCTTGGCCTCTCGCCTGAGCAGCTGGCGCTCGCCTGCGCGTCCCATCAGGGGGCGGCGATCCACCGGGGTCGCGTCGCGACCTGGCTGGGTGAGCTCGGCCTCAGCGATGACGCGCTCCTCTGTGGTCCGCAGCCGCCCCGCGACGCGGCGGAACGCGACAGGCTCGTGCTGGAGGGTGGCCCGGTCTGCCAGGTCCACAACAATTGCTCGGGCAAGCACGCGGGTTTCCTGCATCTGGCGGCCCATATGGGCGCATCGCCCGAGGGCTACATCGCGCCCGATCATCCGGTGCAGCGGGCCGTGCGCGCGGCCTTCGAGGAGGCCGTGGGCGCCGACAGCCCCACCTGGGCGATCGACGGCTGCTCGGCGCCCAACTTCGCCTGTACGCTGACCGGTCTCGCGCGGGCCATGGCGCGCTTTGCGGCGGCGCGCGAGGGCGCGGAGGCCACGCTTCGGGAGGCGATGATGGCTCATCCCGAGCTCGTGGCCGGGGAGACCCGCGCCTGCACCGAGCTCATGCGCGCCGCCCCGGGCGTGGCGCTCAAGACCGGCGCGGAGGGCGTCTTTATCGCGATCCTCAGGCACCAGAAGTTGGGCGTGACGCTCAAGATCGCCGATGGCGCCACGCGCGCCGCCGAGGCGGCGATCGCCGCGCTGCTCATCCGGCTGGGGGCGCTCGATCCCGCGCACCCGGCGGCCTTGAAGCGGCTCGGCCCGATCACGAACTGGGCCGGTCGCGAGACGGGGCGTGTGGCCGCGGGCGCGGCGCTGGCCTGAGCCGCGGAGCGCGCATCCCGGCAGGCGGTGCCAGACAAGGCGCGCGGGCACTCGGTTTCGAGAGCCCCGGTTTCTTTGTGCCCTGTACCTCCGCCGGAGGCATGCGGAACGCGCCCCGTGCGGGGAGATCAGCCGTTGCTCACTATCCTGAGCCCCTGGTCGCGCGGATGCTGGTGGCCGGTGCGGGCGGCGGCCACGCGGCGCATGGGCGCGACATCGGGCACGTTGCGCTCGGGCTTCGCGCGATCCCACATCTCCGTGCGTCCGGGCTGCAGCGCCTGCCAGTGGTCGCGCGCGAGGCCCACCTCCGAGAGTGCGGGTGCCTCGCCCATGCCGGGCGTCAGGCGGTGCCGCAGGAAGGCGAGCGGGTGCTTGCGCAGCGTCAGCCGCATGGCGACGTAATCCTCCACCACCTCCTCGCCTTCCGTCATGGCGGGCAGGTTCGGCGCGGCCTCGACGATGGCCTCGTCCTCGGTGTCCTGGGCGAATAGCGGGAGCGGCTTCGTGCCCACCAGCGCCTTGGCCTCCCAGAGCGCCTCGCGCCGCGAGAGGCCGAGGCTCGCGAAGGCATCCGCTTCGGCGAGTGATTTCACCGCCGCGGGGATGATGCCCGCGCGGCGCCAGACATCGCGCACTGTCCGGTAGCCATTGGCGCGGGCGGCCACGATCCAGATCGCATCCTCCTCAGACATGCCCTTGAGCTGCCGGAAGCCCAGCCGGATGGCGAGCGACCCGTCGGGCTGCGGTTCCATGATGTTGTCCCAGTCCGAGGCGTTGATGCAGACGGGCAGGACGGTCACGCCGTGCTCGCGGGCATCGCGCACGATCTGGGCAGGCGCGTAGAACCCCATGGGCTGCGAGTTGAGCAGCGCGCAGGCGAAGATGCCGGGATGGTGGCATTTCATCCACGCTGAGACGTAGACGAGGAGCGCGAAGCTCGCAGCGTGAGACTCCGGGAAGCCATAGGAGCCGAACCCCTCGATCTGAGAAAAGCAGCGCTCGGAGAAGTCCTGGTCATAGCCGTTGGCGGCCATGCCCTTCATGAAACGTTTGCGAAATTCCGACACGTTTCCGTGCTTTTTGAATGTCGCCAGCGCGCGACGCAGGCGATCGGCCTCCGACGGGTCGAAGCCCGCGCCCACGATGGCGATCTGCATGGCCTGCTCCTGGAAGAGGGGCACGCCCAGCGTCTTGCCCAGCACCTGCCCCAGCGCGTCGGAGGGGAAGGTGACTTCTTCCTCGCCATTCCTGCGGCGGATATAGGGGTGGACCATGTCGCCCTGGATCGGTCCCGGGCGGATGATGGCGACCTGGATCACCAGGTCGTAGAACTTCTGCGGCCGCATCCGGGGCAGGAAGTTCATCTGCGCCCGGCTTTCCACCTGGAAGACGCCGAGCGAGTCGGATTTGCAGAGCATGTCGTAGGTGGGCTTGTCGTCCTCGGGGACGGTCGCCAGCGTGAAGCGGTCGTTGTGGTGCAGGTCGATGAGGTCGAAGGCCTTGCGGATGCAGCTGAGCATCCCGAGGGCGAGGATATCGACCTTCAGGATGCCAAGCGAGTCGATGTCGTCCTTGTCCCAGCAGATGACGGTGCGGTCCTCCATCGTGGCGTTCTCGACGGGCACGAGTTCATCGAGCCGCCCTTCGGTGACGACGAACCCGCCCACATGCTGGCTGAGGTGCCGGGGAAAGCCGATGATCTCGTAGATCAGCTCCAGCGTTTGGATCAGATGCTGGTCGGTGGGGTCGAGCCCGATCTCGGCCATCCGCTCCGCCTCGAGCCCGTTGGCCGAGAAAAAGCCCCAGAGCTGGGAGGACATGGCCGCGATGGTATCCTCGGAGAGCCCCATGGCCGTGCCCACCTCTCGCACCGCGCGCTTGCCGCGGTAGTGGATGACGGTGGCGCAGAGCCCCGCACGGTGGCGGCCGTAGCGCTCGTAGATGTGCTGGATGACCTCCTCGCGCCGCTCGTGTTCGAAATCGACGTCGATATCGGGGGGCTCGTTCCGCGCCTCGGAGACGAAGCGCTCGAAGACCATGGTGCCGAGTTCGGGCGAGACGGAGGTGACGCCCAGGCAGTAGCAGACCACCGAATTGGCCGCCGAGCCGCGCCCCTGACAGAGGATCCCTTGCGAGCGGGCGTAGGAGACGATGTCGTTGACGGTGAGAAAGTAGGGCTCGTATTTCAGTTTCCCGATGAGCGTGAGCTCGTGCTCGAGGAGCTTGTGGACCCGCTCTGTCGCGCCATCCGGGTAGCGCCAGGCGAGGCCCTCATAGGCCAAGCGGCGGAGCCGCGCGGGGGGCTCTTCCCCGCCCATGACCTCCTTGGGGTATTCATAGCGCAGCTCCTCCAGCGAGAAATTCAGCCGCGCGGCAAGGGCGGCGGCGCGGTCCACCGCGTCCTCGTGCCCCGTGAAGAGTCGCCGCATCTCCGTCTCCGAGCGCAGGCGCTGCTCGGCATTGGCCTGCGCCTCCCGGCCCAGCGCGTCGATGCGGGTGCCCAGGCGGATGGCGGTGAGCACGTCGGTGAGCTTGCGCCGGCGGCCGTGATGCATCAGCGGGAGCGCGGAGGCCACGAGCGGCAGGCCGATATTCCGGGCGAGGCGCGCGCACGCTGTGAAACGCGCGGCGTCCTGCCCGTCATAGCGCGGCGCCGCGAGGAGGTGACAGGCCCCGGGAAAGCGGAGCGTCAGCCCCCGCGCCGCCTCTGCCCAGGCGCGCCCGCCGGGCTGCGAGAGCGGCTCCCGGGGCGGATGGAGCAAAAGCTCGAGCCCCGCCCCGAAATCCTCGAGATCCGAGAGGTGGAGGATGCAACTGCCTTTCTCAGCCCGAAGCCGCCCGCGGGAGATGAGCCGGCACAGATGCCCCCAGCCCACGCGGTCCCGGGGCAGCGCCGTGACGGTGAAGCCATCCACCAGCACGAGCCGCGTCGCGGGGATGAGCCGCGGGACATTCCGGATCGCCGCGCTCGCGGGCCGCGGCAGATGCGCGGGGCAGGGCGGGCCGATGGTGCCGTCCCGTGCGTCGGCCTCCGCGCGCAGCTTCACCCGGCGCGCGATCTCCTTGGCCTCGGTATGGGCGCGCACGATGCCGGCGACGCTGTTTTCATCGGCGATGGCGAGCGCCGGCTGCCCCAGCAGCGCGGCACGGCGCATGTACTCCTCCGGATGCGCGCCGCCGGTGAGGAATGTGAAGTTCGACGTGGCCGAAAGTTCGGCGAAGGGAGGGTGGTCCGTCATGGAGTGGCAGCTCCTGAAACGACTCGGAGGTTTAGTTGTTCACATTTTGTTCCAGATTGCCAGCGCTGTCCTGTGCAAGGGCCGGGCCAGGGGGCTGCCGGGCCATGCCCGTCCCGCGCGGGGCTAGTCGGCCGCCCGTTCTCCGGCGCTCTCCCGGGCGCAGGGGCCGCCCGCGTGGCAGGCACGGATCCGGGCAATCTGAGCCTCTGTCGGGTCGGGGAAGGCGCTGCCTCCGCAGGGCCCGAGCGATAGCAGATACCCGTCCGCGTGCTCCTGAAGAAAGGCCAGCATCTCCACGCCCGGTGCGATCGAGGCGCACCACGGGCCCGCGCAGGTGGCGGCGATGGTCACATTGAGCTCGGTGAGGAAGTCGAACCCGTCACCGGAGAACAACGCCCCGGTGAAGCCCGCCTCCACGCGCCGCGTGCCTGCCCAACTCCCCTCTCCCGCCGGTCGCGGCGCCAGCGCCTCCGGTGCAAAGCTGAAGCGACCCAGGGCGATGACGTAGGTCTCCTCTGCGGCGGCCGCATCGAGATAGGCCCGCGACACCGAGACAGGCAGACAGCTCAGGGCACTGGCCGGGGACGCCAGGAAGATAAGACACGCCAGAAAGACTGCTCGCATGGCGCCAGGGTGGACCGGCCTGCCGCCCAAGACAATCCGTTGAGATGGGAGGGTCTCAGATCGCGGGGCCGAGCTCCGCCAGGACGCGCTCGTAGACCTCGCGCTTGAAGGGCACGATTGCCCCTGCCAGCTCCTCAGGTGGCAACCACTTCCAGGCGGAGAATTCAGGGTCTTCGGTGGCGATGTCCACGTCTCCGTCGACGCCCAGAAAGCGCATGAGAAAGTACTTCTGCTCCTGTCCCCGCCACTTGCCGCCCCAGAGCCGCGGCACGAGGTCGGTTGGCAGGTCATAGGCGAGCCAGCCCTGCGTCTCCGCCTCGATCCGCACGAGGCGGGCAGGGACGCCTGTTTCCTCCTCCAGTTCACGCAGCGCCGCGGCCTCCGGGCTCTCGCCCTTGTCGATCCCGCCCTGCGGCATCTGCCAGGCGTCCTGCCCCGGCGGTGCGTCGCGGCGCTGGCCCACGAAGACATGGCCCGCCGCGTTTACGAGCATGACGCCCACGTTGCGCCGGTAGGGGAGCCGCGCGATTTCATCCGGTGTCATGACACATGTCCCAAATCCAGATCGGCGCGCCTCCGGCGGCCCCGGGCGCGCCCGAGCGCAGCGAGGCCACCGAAGGCGCAAGCGTCAGCGCGGCGGGGAGGCGGGCGGGCCCGCTTTGGCAGAACGCGCCGCTCCCGGGTCGGAGCCTCACTGCTGCAGCGCGCTCAGGCCCTTGAGGATGTCGATGGCGTAGGCCAGCTGGTAATCCTCTTCGCGGAGCTCGGCCGTGGCCTCGGCGATGGCCTCCTCCGCCTCGATCTGCTCGAGTTGTTCATCGGTGAGCTCGTTGCCGAGCGACCCGCGCAGGTCCGCTTCGGAGCGGGAGGGACGCTGGTTTTCTTCCTCTTCCTCGGTGACCTCGGCCGCGCGGCGGGGCTGCTCGACGATGATGTCGGGCGAGATGCCCAGCGCCTGGATCGAGCGGCCCGAGGGCGTGTAGTACCGCGCCGTCGTCAGGCGCATGGCGCCGGAGCCCCGCAGCGGCATGATCGACTGGACCGAGCCCTTGCCGAAGCTTTTCGTGCCCACGACGATGGCGCGGCGGTGATCCTGCAGCGCACCGGCCACGATCTCGGACGCAGAGGCGGAGCCGCCATTGATGAGCACCACCACGGGCAGGCCCTGCGCGAGGTCGTCGGGGGAGGCGTTGAAGCGCTCGGCATCCTGCGGATCGCGGCCCCGGGTGCTCACGATCTCGCCCGCCGTCAGGAATGCGTCGGAGACCCGCACCGCCGCTGTCAGGAGGCCGCCGGGATTGTTGCGCAGGTCCACCACGACGCCCGAGACGTTGGAGATCCCGCCCGCCTCGTCGATCTGCTCGGCGAGCCCGTCGCGCAGGTTGGGGTAGGTCTGGTCGTTGAAGGTGGAGACGCGCAGCACGATGGCGTCGCCCTCGGTGCGGGTGCGCACGGCTGTCAGGCGGATCGTGTCCCGCACGATGGTGATGTCAAAGGGATCGTCCTCGCCTTCGCGCACCACGGTGATCACGATCTCCGATCCCACGGGGCCGCGCATGAGCTCCACCGCCTCGTCGAGCGTGAGGCCCAGCAGGCCTTCTCCGTCCACATGGGTGATGAAATCACCGGCTTCGACGCCCGCGATATCGGCGGGCGTGTCGTCCATGGGGGCCACGACCTTCACGAAGCCCTCCTCCTGGGTCACCTCGATGCCAAGCCCGCCGAATTCCCCGCGCGTCTGGACGCGCATGTCGGCGGCATCGTCCGGCGAGAGATAGGAGGAATGCGGGTCGAGCGAGGTCAGCATCCCGTCGATGGCCGCCTCGATGAGCTCCTCGCTCCCCACCTCTTCGACGTATTGCGCGCGGATGCGCTGGAAGATGTCGCCGAAGAGATCGAGCTGTTCATAGACGTTCGCCTGCTCGTCCGCTTGCTGCGCGAGAAGCGGGCCGGCGACCTGGGTCGTCGCGATCCCGCCGGCCAAAATGCCGATCCCTGCCGCAAAGATGAATTTCCGCATCGTCAGTTCCTCTCCAGTGCGAACCACTCTTCGGGGTCTGCTTTTTCCTGATTCACCCGCACTTCGATATAGAGCGTTTCACTGCGCTCGGAGGAAGTGGAGTCCTCACCGGCACCCATCAGGCCGAGGGGCGCGCCAGTGGTGATAACGTCGCCTGCGGATACATAGATATCTTCGAGCCCCGCAAGCACCAGCAAAACGTCGCGGGCGGGCTCAAGGATCATCACATTTCCGTAGTCGAGCAGCGGGCCTTCGAAGCGGACGGTGCCCGCCGAGGGCGCCGTGACGAGGGCCGCGGGCTCGGTGGCGAGAATGAGGCCGGGGCGGCTGATCCCGGCGGCATCCGCCTCGCCGAAGCGGCGCAGGACCGTGCCACGTACTGGAAGCTCGAATGTGCCGGCGAGCGCATCGGCGCTAGGGAGAGCGCCGGCACCCGCGTCCGCACCAGCGCCGCCATCGGTCACCCGGGCCAAGCCGGCGGCGAAGCCGTCCAGCGTCTCGGAGGCCGCGATGAGGAGCGCGATCTGGATCGGGTCCTCGGTGAAGCGCGTGGGCAGGGGCGTACGGTCCGCGATCGCGCGAGACAGCGCCGCGCGCGCCTCCTCGACCCCGACGAGGCCTTCTGTGAGCCGGATGGCGGCATCGGCCTGCAGTGCGCGGAGGTCGGACACGTCGGCAAGATCGGCGCGCAGGGCCGCGACCTCGGCCTGCAGCGCGGGCGTGACGTCGGACAGGAGCATGCTCGAGCGGGCCGCGCCCGTGGGTCCTGACGGATGGAGGAGCATCTGTGGCGTGCCGCGCTGGCTCATGATCTGAAGCGCGCCGATGAGGCGGGACACCTCGTCCTCCTTGGCGGCGAGGCTGCGTGTGAGCCTGTCTTCCGCCTGCGCCGCCGCGCGCTGTCCGACGCGGATTGCGGCGAGCCCGTCCTCGAAGGCGCGAACCGTTTCGGTGAGCGCTGCGATGCGGTCCCGACCGCTATCGGCCGCGTCGAGCGCCTCGGTGGCGGCCTCGATGGCGGCCATGGCGGCGCGGGCCTCCGCCGCGGGATCGGCCGTCGCGGGCGCGGTGAAGCTGAAGGTCACGAAGCCCAGCGCGATGGCAGAAAGAAGCGCGCGGCCAGCGCCATCTCTGACCGAAGCGGCACGCCGGTCAAGTCTGAGGCAGTTTTGTCTCACGTCGGGCGGTCCAGGAGGCTTTCGCCCGTCATCTCGGGCGGCTGCGGGAGCCCCATGAGCGCAAGGAGCGTTGGAGCGAGGTCGGCCAAACGCCCGTCGGTGAGCCGAGCCCCGGCCGGGCCGCCATGGAGCAGGACGGGGACGCGGTTGAGCGTGTGAGCCGTATGCGGGCCGCCTGTTTCGGGGTCCACCATCATCTCGCAATTGCCGTGGTCGGCGCAGACAATCATCGCCCCGCCCACCGCGTCGAGCGCCTCGACGACTTGCCCTAGCCCGCGGTCCACGGCCTCGCAGGCCTTGATGGCCGCATCGAGATCGCCGGTATGGCCCACCATGTCGGGATTGGCGTAGTTGGTGACGATAAGGTCGTACTCCTTGTGCACCGCCTCCACGAACTTCTGCGTCACCTCCGCGGCCGACATCTCCGGCTGCAGGTCGTAGGTGGCGACCTTGGGAGAAGGCGGCATGAAGCGATCTTCGCCCTTGTAGGGTGCCTCCCTCCCGCCGTTGAGGAAGAAGGTGACGTGCGGATATTTTTCGGTCTCGGCGAGGCGGAACTGCCTGAGGCCCTGCTTGGAGACCCACTCGCCCAGCGTGTTGGAAATTTCCCGCTTGGGGTAGGCCGTGGCGAGGTATTCGGAGTGGGCGTCGGAATACTCCACCATGCCGAGCTGTGCGGCAAACTGCGGGCGCGTGCCCGTCTCGAAGCCGTCGAAGCCCGGGGCGCAAAGCGCCGCGAGGATCTCGCGTGCCCGGTCGGCGCGGAAGTTGAGGCAAAAGAGCCCGTCGCCATCGGCCATGCCGCCGAAGGCACCGATGACCATGGGCAGGATGAACTCGTCGCCCGTTCCCGCTGCATAGCTTTGAGCGACGGCGTCGGCGGGGGCGTCCGCCCGTTCGCCGATGCCGCGTGCCATCGCCGTAAATGCCTTTTCGACCCTGTCCCAGCGGTTATCGCGGTCCATGGCGAAGTAGCGCCCGATGACCGTGACGATCGTCGCACCCTGCGGCAGCGCCTCCTCCAGCCGCGGCAGGAAGGCATCGGCGGTGCGCGGGCCCACGTCGCGCCCATCGGTGATGGCGTGGATCGCCACCGCCACGCCCATGGAGGTGAGGAGTTTGGCGGCCGCGATGATATGCGAGAGATGGCCGTGCACGCCCCCGTCGGAGGCCACGCCCATCAGATGGGCCGTTCCGCCCGTCTCGAGCAGCGCCTCGCCAAAGGCCAGGATCTGCTCGTTCTCAAAAAAGCTGCCATCCTCGATCGCGAGGTCGATCTGCCCGAGATCCATCGCCACCACGCGCCCGGCGCCGATATTGGTATGGCCCACCTCGCTGTTGCCCATCTGGCCCGTGGGCAGGCCCACATCGGGGCCGTGGGTGACAAGCTGCGCCGCGGGGCCGTTTGCGCGCAGGCGGTCGAATGTGGGTGTCGCGGCCAGCGCAGGGGCATTGGCCTCGGTGCTCGGGCTGTCGCCCCAGCCGTCGAGAATGCACAAGACAACGGGTTTGGGTCTGCTCATTCGATCATCCACTGCCAGAGGCCCCTGTCTAGCAGAGCGGCGTGGCGCGGCAAGCGGCGGTGGCCCGCTCTGCGCAGGCGAAGGCCGTCAAGCGCGATGGTACGGGCTCCCGGCGAGGATCGAGGCGGCGCGGTAGAGCTGTTCGGCGAGCATGACGCGGGCCAACATGTGCGGCCAGACCATCCTGCCAAAGCTCAGAGCGACATCCGCTTGGCTGCGCAGCTCCGGTGCGAGCCCGTCCGCACCGCCGAGGAAGAACACCGCGTCTTGCGTGCCGGTGTCCCGCCACTCCGCCAGTGTGCGGGCGAAATCCAGGGAGCTCAGGAGCCTCCCCCGCTCGTCGAGACAGATGCGGCGCGCGCCAGCTGGTGCGGCCTTGTCAAGCAGCTGGGCTTCCTCGGCCATGCCGCCCTTCTTGGCCTCCACTTCGGAGATCGCAAGCTGCGTCAGGCCGAGCCCGCGGCCCGTACGCTCGAAGCGCCGGGCATAGTCATCGATGAGATCGCGCTCGGGGCCGGCGCGAAGCCGTCCCACGGCGCAGATCGTCACGCGCATTCAGGCGTTGCTCGCTCCGGAGGCCGCGTCGCCGGGCGAAAGCCACATCTTCTCGAGCTGGTAGAACTCGCGCACTTCCGGGCGGAAGATATGAACGATGACGTCACCGGCATCGATCAGCACCCAGTCACCCGCGGATTTGCCTTCGGTGCGACAGCTGATGCCGAGCTCGGATTTGAGCTTTTCGGTCAGCTTGTCGGCGAGGGCCGAGACCTGCCGCGTGGAACGACCGGATGCCACGACCATGAAATCGCCCATCTCGGATTTCCCGCGCAGGTCGATCTCCGTGATCTCTTCGGCTTTGTCCTCGGTGAGGGTTCGAGTGATGAGGGCGCGTGTGGCCTCGCTCATCGCTTTGGGGGTTGCTGCGACCATGGCGCTCACCCCTGCATCCGCGGCATGTGCCGCATCAGACGTAAAAGACAGGACACTGTCCTCCTTCTTCTACGCGCCGCTGGCCCCGGCGCTGGGCATGGCGTGAAAATAGCCTGCAAAGCGTGTCAGTTCAATGAAACAGGCCCGGCGCCCCGCGAGGTGTGACATCGCCGCCCATGGGGCCTGCGTCATCGGGCGCATGCGACCCGCGCAGGACGGCTCAGTCCAGAGCCTTTGCGGCGGCGCCCGGGCTCTCGCCCAGCACGCGGATCTCGCGCTGCGGGAAGGGGATCGAGACGCCGTGCTCCTGGAACGCATCCCAGAGGGCGAGATAGACGTTGCCCCGGATATTGGTCAGGCCGCCCGTGGGATCGGTGATCCAGAAGCGGAGGATGTAATCTACCGAGCTGTCGCCAAAGCCCACGATGTGGCAGACCGGCGGACGCTCCGCCAGGACGCGGTCCACCCCCCGCGCAGCGCCGATCGCGACGCGGCGTACCATGTGCGGGTCGTCTCCGTAGGCCGTCCCGAAATAGATATCGAGCCGCACGAACTCGTTGGAATGGGACCAGTTCACCACCTGCCCGGTGATGAGGTCCTCGTTGGGGATAAGGTACTCCTTGCCGTCGCGCGTGACGACGCTGGCATAGCGCGCGCCGAGGGTCTGGATCCAGCCGAAGGTCTCGCCGAGCGAGATGACATCCCCCGGCTTGATGGACTTGTCTAGGAGGATGATGACGCCCGAGACGAGGTTCGACACGACCTTCTGCAGGCCAAAGCCGAGACCCACGCCGATGGCGCCCGAGAGGACCGCGAGGCCGGTGAGATCGACGCCCGCGGCGTTGAGGCCGATGACGATGGCGAGGCCGTAGAACACGATCTGCAAGACCTTGACCACGAGCACCTGCATGGAGGGCGACATCTCTTCCGAGCGGCGGATGCGGGCGGAGGTCGTGCGGGTCAGGAGCCGCGCGGCGGTGATGAGGACGCCCAGAGAAATGAGAGCCTGCACGACCAGTAGCGCGGAAAGGCGGAACTCGCCGATGGTGAAGGCGAGGCTGTCGAGGACCGCGATACCCTGGTCGAGGAGCCCCGTGATCTGGAGGGTCACGTAGGCCCAGGCGCCGTAGCGCACCACCTGCCTGAGCGCCTTGTTGCGGATGAGGCGCGTGGCATAGGCGACGGCGAGCCAAGCCAGGGCGAGCGTGGCGATAATGCCGAGGAGGTAGGATCGCGAGGGCCATGTGATCTCGCGCATCACGAGGACGACCGACCAGATCAAGACGACGAAGATGATTGCGCGCAGCCGCTGTAGGATCGCGAGCACGGCCTTGATCCGCCAGAGCGGCCAGCCTTCCCGGGTGGAGAGCCAGGTTCGTGTGCGCGGCGTGATGATGCGGGCGAGGAGCCACGCGAGGAGAAAGAGCCCCAGTGCGATGGCGATCTGATAGGCGCTCCACGGGCGCATTAGCCCGCTCAGGAAGAGCTCGGTGCGCGACAACAGATCCGTGGCGATCGTCGTAAGTTCTTCGAGTTCTTCGGTGTTTGGCTCCATGGAGTGACTGTATCCTCAGGCGGGCGTGTTTCAACCGCGGGGGGCCGCCCGCCCGACGCGGGCCGGGGTCAGAGATGCGCGCTGGTGATGATCCCGTCGATGCTGCGCCGGACGTCGCTGCTCGCCTCTTCCGTTGCCTCCGAGAGCGATTTTATCTCCTGCGCGATCACGGAAAAGCCGCGCCCCGCCTCGCCGGCGCGGGCCGCTTCCACGGCGGCGTTGAGCGCGATGAGGCGCACGGTGCGCGAGATCGTGTCGATCCGGTCGACAGCATCCCGCGCGGCGCCGCGCGCGGTCTCGGCCCTGACGCTGCTCGTTTCGATGTAGTCGAGATGGGCGGCCTGGATCGCCTCGGTGAGATCGACGGCCGCGAAATGCACGGTCGAATAGGCAAAGGCGATGAGGCCCTCGATCTTCTGCGTGTCCACATCGCCGGTGGTCGTGAGATCGGCGACGATGCCCTCCGCGCGCCTGCGATATTCCGAGAGCGGCGCGAGCGTCTCCGAGTGGGCGTCGGCCACGCTGCGCACCCAGTTCAGCGCCTCGGTGTTGAGTTCGGGAATAGGCGCGCGGCCGATGATGGCCCTTTCCATGTTCTTGAGGCCCTGCAGCGCGCGGGCCGCGCCTCGGATGGCGGAGCTTTTGCCTTCGGCGCTGCTGCTGATCTTAGCCGCGCTGGAGAACATGCAGATGCGGGTGCAATGCCCCCGGATCAGCGTGGGAAGGTCCGCCATCATGGAGCGTGCGAGGTCTGTACCGGCGTCACGCCCGATGGCGGGCGGAAACCCGATGTCGAAATGCACGTCATACTGGCCCATAGCGGGGCGATAGCGGCAAATGCTTAAACGACTGCGAATGAAGACAGGGCGAAGGGCCTGATGGGCCCGGAGGCGCTCAGCCCGCGACGCCGGGCAGGATCGGGACGGCCACCTCGTTGCGCCGGGCCCAAGGCGGGGTCATCGGTCCGTCATAGAAGAAGTAGCGCGGCGCCCCGATCATGGTGAGCTGCCTTGCCTGCGCCTCGTCGATGAGCGCCTGCGTCTGGCGGGCGAGGGCCCCGGCCGTGCGCATCCCGGAAAAGGACAGCACGAGCATCTCCTCTGGCTTGGCCTCAACGAAACGGATCGCGCCGTTCTGCGCGTCGGGCAGCGTCTCCAGCGTGAAGGCGGCGGGCATCATGAAGCTCACCGTCCAGCCTTCGCCCGGGCTCGCCGCGCCCTCGTTGGGCGTTTGCGCCACGGGAACGGTCATGGCGATCTTCTCGCCGGTGGCGTTGCCGCCGAAGATGTAGTTGGCCAGCACCTGGAAGCCCCGGCTCACCGCGCGCCCCTGCCCGCCGCGCACTGTTACCTCCGCGAGAATGTGGGGGCGGTAGCTCCGGCGCTCGAACGGGCCTTCGCTTTCGAGGACCTCGTAGGGCGGCAATTCGTAGCCTTTGTACATCTCGCCCTCCGTGGCCGCCGCGACGCCCGCCCCGATCAGGCCGAGGATCAGCACGACATGCGTCAGGCGGAAGAGGCCGAAGCGATCTGTCTTTGGGCGTCTCATGCATGTGTTACGCGGCGGGCGGTGCGATGGATCACGCCGCCTTGCTCTCGGCGGGGTGGAGACGTATTTCTCTCCATCGACACTTCGGAGGCGCGATAATGGCGGTGGCTGGCCGGACGCTCTACGACAAAATCTGGGATGCCCATGTCGTCCACCGAGGGGAGGACGGCACGTGCCTGCTCTACATTGACAGGCACTTCGTGCACGAGGTGACAAGCCCGCAGGCCTTCGAGGGCCTGGCCCTGGCCGGTCGCCCCGTCCGCGTGCCGGAGAAGACGATCGTCGTCCCCGATCACAATGTGCCCACGACCTGGGACCGCGCGCAGGGCATCGAGAACGAGGAGAGCCGGATCCAGGTCGAGGCGCTCCATGCCAATGTCGCGAAGTTCAACCTGCCGCACTACTACGACATGAACGATGACCGGCAGGGGATCGTGCACATCGTGGGACCCGAACAGGGCTGGACGCTTCCGGGTTGCACCATCGTCTGCGGCGACAGCCATACGCCCACCCACGGCGCCTTCGGTGCGCTGGCCCATGGCATCGGGACCTCCGAGGTCGAGCACGTGCTGGCCACCCAGACCCTGATCCAGAAGAAGGCGCGAAACATGCGCGTCCGCGTTTCGGGGGGGCTGCGCCCGGGCGTGACGGCCAAGGACATTGCGCTCCATGTCATCGGGGTCACCGGGACGGGCGGCGGCACGGGTCATGTCATCGAATATGCCGGCGACACGATCGAGGCGCTCTCCATGGAAGGGCGCATGACGATCTGCAATCTCGCCATCGAGGGCGGCGCGCGGGCGGGGCTCATCGCGCCTGACGAGACAACCTTCGCCTATGTCCGGGGGCGGGCGCATGCGCCGAAGGGCGCGCTCTGGGAAGCGGCGCTGAGCTATTGGCGCACTCTGAAGAGCGACGCTGATGCCGTCTTCGACAAGGAGGTGGAGATCGCCGCCGGCGATATCGCGCCCGTCGTCACCTGGGGCACCTCGCCGGAGGACGTGCTCCCCATCACGGGCTCGGTGCCCGCGCCCGAAAGCTTCAGCGGCGGGAAGGTCGCCTCGGCGGCGCGCGCGCTCGATTACATGGGCCTCACGCCCGGCACCAAGTTGTCCGATATCGAGATCGACGCGGTCTTTCTCGGCTCCTGCACCAATGGCCGCATCGAGGATCTTCGCGCCGCTGCCGACATCCTGCGCGGGCGACGGGTGGCGGACCGTGTCCAGACCGCGATCGTGGTGCCGGGCTCGGGCCTCGTCCGCATGCAGGCCGAGGAGGAGGGGCTGGCCGATATCTTCCGCGCGGCAGGCTTCGAATGGCGCCTCGCGGGCTGCTCGATGTGCCTCGGCATGAACCCTGACCAGCTCGGCCCGGAGGTGCGCTGCGCGTCCACCTCGAACCGCAATTTCGAGGGCCGGCAGGGCCGCGGATCCCGCACGCACCTGATGTCTCCGGCCATGGCCGCCGCCGCGGCGGTCACCGGGCGGCTCACGGATGTGCGCGAGCTAGGCTGAGCGCCGCGCTGCGCCAGCGCGCCGTCAAAATCTGAACAATCGCGGACGCGACGCGTTTCTTTCGCCCGACCAGACGAAGGAGACTGCACATGACATCGGCCCGTTGGACCCTCATTTCCGGCATCATCCTCACCTTGGGTGGCGTCCTCGGCATTCTGGCGCCCTTGGCGGTCTCCTTCACGGCGACCCTCTTTGTCGGATGGATCTTCCTCTTTCAGGGCGGTCTTGGCCTCTATGCGGCCTTCAAGGATGCCGATGATCGCGGCTGGCAGCTCGTGATGGCGATCCTCGGGATCGTGCTCGGCCTCAGCTTCATCATCAACCCGCTCGGCGGCCTCCTGTCGCTGACGCTTTTCGTGGGCATCCTGCTCGCCTCCTCCGGCGCGCTGCGCCTCTGGATGGCCTATCGGGGATCCTTCGGGCTGCCGCGCTGGGTGCTGATCCTCGGCGGCGTGGCGTCTTTCGCGCTGGGCGTGATCATGATGTTTGGCCTCGCGGGCTCAGGTCCGGCGATCCTCGGCCTCCTCATTTCGCTCGAGATGTTGATGATGGGCTCCGCGCTTATGGCGATGGGCTGGCGCGGCAAGGCTGGCGCCCCACAGACGGCTGATCGCGAAGGCTCCGGCAAAGCGTAAGCGCGGGCCGGGCGCAGGCCCGGTGATGCATGAGGGCCACAGGATTTGGGGCCGCGCCATTGTGCTGCGGCCCCAAAGGCACACCATATCTGGGCCCAAGCCGCTCAAGTGCCTGAAATTGAGGCGGCGACGCAACGCCCACACGGACCAGCCCCGGTCAAGACCCAAAAAGATTCTCTCGGTGAAAACAGGCGCTTGCCCGCCGATGTGAAAGTGGGCACAATCACGGCAAGAATGAGGCACCCGGGTTTAGCAGGCTCGGGATCAAGAACTGGGACAAGGCTCCGGCATCGTATCGGCGTCGTCCATTTTTGAGGGTCAGGCAGTGTTTTCACGGCTCCCAGGGGCGTTTTTGCGCGCATTGCTCGTGGTCTGGATGATCGCGACACCATCGCTGCTTCTTCCCGAAGCAGGGCCGGATGCGACACAGGTCGTGGCACTCGTTGCCATATTTGCAGCCGTCATCACGCTGATCGAGTACGCGTCCGACTATCCCTCGCTCATCGAATTCCGTCACGCGCCGCCCTTCAACCGGGTGCGCTTCGTCTCGCTCTTCGTGACGGTCTTCCTGCTGACAATCATCGCGCGGGGCGCCATCGCGCCCACGGCCATGACCGAAATCATGACCGATGTCGGCAAGATCATCGGCTCTGCCATCGACTTCCCGTATTCGCCGGTCCGCAACATGGTCCTTGCCCTGCCGGAGGGCGCCAATCCCGACCAAGTGGACGCGATCCGCACGGCTGCGGGCATCAGCTACCTGAGCTCGCTCCTGTCGCTGGCCATCTTCGTCATCATCATCCGTGTCTTCCATTGGCCAGGCCGGTTCGGGAGCTTCAATGTCTGGGTCAACCTGCCGACCTTCGACCCTACCGCGGGCGGTGACGTCGTCGAGCGGCTTCAGCGCGATGCGCGGTTCAACATTGCCATGGGCTTCCTTTTGCCTTTCATCATACCGGCAGTACTCAAGATCGCGGCGGAGACGTTCGAGCCCATTTCCGTGGCCTCGCCGCAATCGCTCATTTGGATGATGACGGCATGGGCCTTCTTGCCATCCTCGCTCTTCATGCGCGGCATCGCCATGGGGCGCGTGGCGCAGATGATCGAAGACAAGCGTCGCCAGCGCTACGCCGAGTTCGGCGAGGAGCAGGCGCTGGCCTGATCTTCCTCGTCTGGGCCCTTGCGGCCTCGGGCGAAACGCTTCGCATCGCAAGCTACAACACCGAGCTCACGCGCGACGGACCCGGGCTCTTGGTGCGGGATCTGGGCCGAGGAGCCGAAGACATCGACTTCGTGCTCGCCCGCATGGCGGAGGTCGATGCCGACCTCTGGGTGCTGCAGAATTTCGATTTCGACCTCGATGGCGTGGCGCTTTCGCGCTTCGCCGCAGCCGCGGGCTATGCGCACAGCTTCACGCAGGCGCCCAACGGCGGCCGGCAGAGCGGGGTCGATCTCGATGGCGATGGCCGCCTCGGCGGGCGGGATGACAGTCAGGGTTTCGGCTGGTTCTCTGGGCAGGGCGGCATGGCCGTGCTCTCTCGCTACCCGGTCACCCTGCGCGCCGATGAGACGGCGCGTCTCTGGGCCGACATCCCATGGGCGACGCTGCCCGAGACGATGGATGCGGAGGCGCGCGCCGTGCAGCGCCTGTCCTCCAAGGCCCATTGGGCGCTGCGCGTTGATTTCCCCGGCGGCCCGCTCACCGTGCTTGCGGCCCATGCCACGCCGCCGGTCTTCGACGGGCCCGAGGATCGCAACGGCCTTCGCAACGCCGACGAGATCAGGCTTCTCGGCGAGATGCTGGAGGCCATCGCGGGCCCGGCGGTGATCGCGGCGAACCTCAACGTCGACCCCGTGCGCGGCGAGGGCCGGCGGGCAGTCATCGCGGAGCTTCTCGCGCATCCGCGGTTGCGCGACCCTTTGCCAGGAGACGTCACCGTGGATTTTGGGGCGGAGTCGGGCGGCAGACTCCGGGTGACCTACGTCTTGCCCACCCGCGATCTCGGCCTCTCGGGCGCCGGGATCTTTCGGTACGGCAGCCGACCGGAGGGCTTCACCCGGCACGACCCCGTCTGGATCGATATCAAGCTGCCCGTGGGCGAGTGACTCCCCCGTATCGCATTCTTTAACGTCAGCATTCACCTCGGCCGCCCGGCTTGACCCCCCCGAACGCGGCGGCTACCGCCCTCGAGACACCCCTCTGAGGCCACACGCGGAGCGACCCATGACAAAATCCCTGCTCATCCTGCCCGGCGACGGCATCGGCCCGGAGGTGATGGCCGAGGTCCGCAAGGTGATCGACTGGATGGAGAGCCAGTGTCACGCCTTCGACGTGAGCGAGGATCTCGTGGGCGGCGCAGCTTACGACGCCCATGGCACGCCGTTGACCGACGCCACGATGCAGAAGGCGCAAGAGGTGGACGCCGTCCTTCTCGGCGCGGTGGGCGGGTACAAGTATGACAAGCTCGATTTCTCCGTGAAACCCGAGCGCGGGCTCCTGCGGCTCCGAAAGGAGATGGACCTCTTCGCCAATCTCCGCCCGGCCCAGTGCTTTGACGCGCTGGCGGAGTTCTCCTCGCTGAAGAAGGAGGTCGTGGCAGGCCTCGACATCGTCATTATCCGCGAGCTCACCTCGGGCATCTATTTCGGCGAGCCGCGCGGGATCATCAAGGAAGGCAACGAGCGGGTGGGCATCAACACCCAGCGCTACACCGAGAGCGAGATCGCCCGCGTGGCCCGCGCCGCCTTCGAGCTCGCGCGGAAGCGGCAGGGCCGTGTTTGCTCCATGGAAAAGGCCAACGTGATGGAGTCGGGCATCCTCTGGCGCGATGTCGTCACCGAGGTCCATGCTGAATACGAAGACGTGGCGCTCTCGCACATGTACGCCGATGCCGGCGCCATGCAACTCGTCCGCGACCCCAAGCAATTCGACGTCATCGTGACCGACAACCTCTTCGGCGATCTTCTCTCCGACGCCGCCGCCATGCTTACCGGCTCTCTCGGGATGCTGCCCTCCGCCTCCCTCGGCGCGCCCATGGAAAATGGCCGTCCGAAAGCGCTCTATGAGCCCGTCCACGGCTCTGCGCCCGACATCGCCGGGCAGGGGAAGGCCAACCCCTGCGCCTGCATCCTGAGCTTTGCCATGGCGCTGCGCTACTCGTTTGACATGGGCGCGGAGGCCACGCGTCTCGAGCAGGCGGTGGAGCAGGTGCTCCGCGACGGCGTTCGCACGCCCGACCTCATGCAGGCGGATGGCGGCACCCCCGCGACGACTGCCGAGATGGGCGACGCCGTGGTCGCTGCGCTCGCCGCGGGCTGAGGTCCAAACCTGCGCGATTTCCGGGCAGGCGGGCCCTTCGCGTCTGCCGCTCGGTCCGCTCTGCCTTGTTCTCTGCGCCGCGGCCCATAAAGTGACCGCGGCTGGGAAAGGAGGCCCTCATGTCGGTCAATCTGCGCGCCGTGACGCTCGCGCTGGCGGCTTTTGGGCTATTCGCGACCCATGACGTGATCGTCAAGCTCCTCGGGGCCGACTACTCTGCCTTTCAGATCGTCTTCTTCTCGGTCCTCTTCAGCTTTCCCGTGGCCACGGTCCTGCTCCTGCGAGACGAGACCTCCGGCACGCTCATTCCGAAGCACCCCTGGTGGGTCATCGCGCGCACGCTGGCTGCGGTCATCACCGGGGCGGCCGCCTTCTATGCGTTCTCCGTGCTGCCCCTGGCGCAGGTCTACGCGATCCTCTTCGCCTCGCCGCTCCTCATCACCATCATGTCGGTGCCGTTTCTCGGCGAAAAGGTGGGCCTCCGGCGCGGTCTCGCGGTGCTCGTGGGGCTGGGCGGCGTCCTCGTGGTGCTCAATCCCGGCGCTACCACGCTCGGCTTCGGCCATCTCGCTGCGCTCACCTGCGCGCTTTTCGGCTCCTTTGCCTCCATCGTGGTGCGCAAGATCGGGCGGGAGGAGCGGTCCATCGTGCTCGTGCTCTACCCGCTCGTGACGAACTTCGTCCTGATGGGCGCGCTGATGCCGCTCGTCTACCGGCCCATGCCGGTGGAGCATCTGGGCCTATCCTTCGCGATGGCCGCGCTGGCCATGGTGGCCATGCTCTGCCTGATCGCCGCCTACAAGGCGGGCGAGGCCGCCATCGTGGCGCCCATGCAATACAGCCAGATCCTCTGGGCCACCGCCTATGGCGCGCTCTTCTTTGGCGAGCTGCCGCGGCTCAACACCGCCATCGGCGCGGCGATCATCATCGCCGCGGGCGTCTACATCGTGCTCCGCGAGAGCCGGAAGCCCGGCAGCCAGGCCCCGGTGTTGCGCACCCGCACGCGCCTCGATACGGGCACCGTCCCCCGGGTGAGCACGCTCATCCGCGCGAGCGGTGCGGAGCCGCCCAACGCGCCCGCGCCCGGCGCGGTCGGGGCCAGCCCCTCGCGCGGGATGCGCGGCCTGCCCGGGCGCGGCTAGCCACCGCGAATCCCCTTGCCAAGCGATAGGCGCGCCGCTAGGCACCGCGCCACGGTCGGAGTGTAGCTCAGCCTGGTAGAGCACTGTCTTCGGGAGGCAGGGGTCGTGAGTTCGAATCTCGCCACTCCGACCAATTCAGCCCCTTCGCATCGCCCTAGACCGCGCGGCTAGATCACCGCGTGCTCCACGAACTTGCGTCCCTCGGCGACGCGGGTGACGGCGAATTCGGACATGTCGATGCTCTGGTAAGCGCCGGTCATGAGCCATTCGGCCGTGGCGCGGCCCATGGCCGTGCTCTGCTGGAGCCCGTGGCCGGAAAAGCCGTTGAGGAACGTGAGGTTCACTGCCTCGGGGTGGGTGCCCATGAGCGCGTTGTGGTCGAAGGGATTGTACTCGTAATGCCCTGCCCACTCGCTCACCACCTTCACACGCTCGAAGGCGGGGATCCTGTGCGCGATGGCCGGCCATGCCTTCTCCATCCACACGTCGCCGTCCATGGTGAAATCGGTGGGGTCTACGGCGGGATCGTCGTCTGGCGTGGCACCCACGAGGTAGGTCTTTGGCCCGTCCTGCCGGACATGGACGCCGGAAGGGTCGATCGTGAGCGGCAGGTCGCGGTCGAGCGGGTCTGCCGCGGAGATGATGTAAGTGTAGCGCTTGCGTGGCTCCACGGGCAGCGCGATCCCGGCCATGGCCGCGACGGTGGCCGCGCGGGGGCCGGCGGCGTTGAGCACCTGCCCGCAGGCCACCGCCTCCCCTGACTCCAATTCCACATGGGTGATCTTCGCCCCGTCCATGCGAAGCCCCGTCGCGCGGTTCCTGCAGTATTCCACGCCGCGTTCCCGGGCGAGCCGGCGGAACCATTCGAAAAGCGTGCCGCCGTCGAAATACCCCTCGTCGCGCGTGTTGATCGTGCCGATGGCGATGTCGTCGAGGTGATAGAACGGATACCGCGCGGCGATCTCCTCGCGGTCGAGCACTTCGGTGGCCGCGCCGGCGGCCCGCTGTAGCGCCGCCCGCCCGCGCAGGTCCTCGGCGCGGGAGGCATCGGCGGCGAGATAGAGGTAGCCGTAGCTCTGCAGGAGGATCTCGGGCACGCGGTCATCGCCCATTTCCTCCGCCGCGTTCTTGATGAAATGCGCGCCGAACTGGCTGATCTCGATGTTGAGCGGGTTGGTGAATTGCTGACGGATGCAGCTGTTGGTGTGAGCGGTGGAAGTGTGCGCGTAGCTTGGGTCCATCTCCACCACGAGCACGCGGCCGGTAAACCCAAGCTTCGTGAGCCAGAACGCCGTGGAGGAGCCCATCATCGCCCCACCGATGATGACGATGTCGTAGCTCGCGTGCTTCGGTGTCTGCCAGTCGGTCATGGCGCGTCTCCCTTGGCGATGGTGGCGAGGACATCGGCGATCTCGTCCTCGGTCAAGCCGTAGATGCCGCGCGCCGCAGTCTCGGAGATGTATCCCATGGCGAAGTCGCGTTTCACCGCCGCCCGGTCGCGCATTTCTGGCGCACCGAAGCCCGCCCCGCCCGGGAAAGCCATGCGGACGATATCGCCCTCGGCCACGTATTGACGGCCTTTGCCGCGCATCGGGGTGCCGTCCTTCCGCGCGATCTCTGTCGCGCCGCCTTGGCCCCCGCCGCGCCGTCCGCGCGCGGGGTGGTGGACACGGTCGAGCATGGCGGAGATGTCGAATTCGTGGCCCGCGCGGGCGCCCACATCCATGAACTGCCCGAGCCCGCCCCGCTGCGCACCCGCGCCGCCCGAATCCGGGCGCAGCTCCTTGCGCCAGATGAGGACCGGGCCCACCTGCTCGGTGGCCTCCACGGGCATGGTCATGACGCCTGAGGGGAAGGCGGTGGCGCTGAGCCCGTCGAGCGTGGGTCGCGCGCCCGAGCCGCCGGAATTGAAGGTCAGCACCTCTGCGCGGCGGCCCTCCCGCCCGGTGGGGCGGAGCGAGACCTGGAAGTTGCAGAGGCAGCCCGCGCCCTCGGCGGGCACGGTGTCCGGCAGGAGAGTGTCGAGCGCACCATAGATCGTGTCGGGCACCATGTGTCCGATGACGTGCCTGAGCGCCACAGGCGCGGGGGGCGGCGCGTTCACGATGGTGCCTTCGGGCGCGGTCACCTCGAAGGGCGCGAGCGAAGCGGCGTTGTTCGGGATCTCCGGCGCGATGGCGCATTTGAGCGCGTAGCAGGCATAGGCCTTCGTGTAGACGAGGGGCACGTTGATCCCCTTCTTGTCCACGCCGCTTGTGCCCGCCCAGTCGCTCAGGATGCGGTCCTTCTCGATGGTGAGTTTGACCCGGAGGTCGATGGGCGCGGCGTAGCCGTCGATGCGCATGTGGCCCTCGGCCTCGCCGGGGGAGAGCGCATTGATGGCGGCCAGAGTGGCCTCGCGGGAGCGGGTGAGGATGAAATCCGAGAGCGCGCCGAGATCAGCGAGCGAGAACTCCGCCATCATCTCATGCAAACGCCGCGCACCGATATCGTTGCAGGTGGCGAGCGCGAAGATGTCGCCCACGAGCTGGTCAGGCTCCCGTACATTGGCGCGGATGATCGCGAGAAGCGTGGCATCCACCGTGCCCGCCCTGATGAAAGGCATCGTGGGGATCGCGAGCCCCTCTTCATGGACATCGTCGGCATCGGCTCCGAAGCCCCGCCCGCCGATATCGGTCACGTGCGCGGTGCAGGCGAAGAAGCCTGTGCGCGTGCCACGGTGGAAGACCGGCGTGACGATGGTGATGTCGTGCTTGTGGCCCGTCCCCTCCCAAGGATCGTTGGTGATGTAGACATCGCCCTCGTCCATCTCGGGAATGCGGCGGATGACGTGGCCCACGGCGTCGGCCATGGCGTTCACATGGCCAGGCGTGCCGGTGACGGCCTGCGCGAGCATCTCGCCCGCGGCGTTGTAGGCGCCCGCCGAGAGGTCCCCCGCCTCGCGGACGGAGGTGGAGAAGGCCGTGCGCACGAGGGCCTGCGCCTGTTCCTCGACGATGGAGATGAGGCGGTTCCACATGACCTGGTGCGCCACGGTCGAGATATCCGCCCCGCCCCGGACCTGATCCGGGGCCTCCGAGAGCACGATGGTGCCGTCGGCGGCCTTGTGGGCGATCCGGCTCGACGGGACGACGATGGTGGTTTCGCGCTCCGTGATGAGCGCTGGGCCGGAGAGGGTGCTCCCTGCGTCGAACGCGTCCCGGTCGAGGAGCGCGGCCTCAACTGTCCCGCCCACGGCCGGATCGAAGAGCGTGCGGTGGGGGAGAGGTCCTCCCGGCTCGGGGGCCGGGGCAGGCAAAAGGTCGAGCCCGGAACGGGACGTGCTGTCGCCCCGGATCTGATCCGGGGCCTCCACCAGGGTCGTGGCATTCACCGACCAGACTGTGATCTCAGCCACCATGCCCGCCACAGTGCGGCTGAAGCGCTTTTCGTATTCCGCCTCGAAGAGCGCGAGGATCGTATCCGCGTCAGGCAGGGCGGCCTGGGCGGCGGTGAGCATCACCGGGATCTCCCAGCCCTGGCCTCGGTAGCGCATGAAGACGCGGTGCTCGAGGACGATCTCCGCCTCCGCGTCGCAGGTGCGCACGAAGCCTGCCGCTTCCGCCTCCATCTCGGCAAAGAGCGTCGCGACACGTGCGCCGTCGAAGGCAGCCATGGGCATGAAGACGGTGCGGTTGGCCTCGAAGGAGAACGGCGCGCGGAGGAAGCCGATGGCAGAGCCCACGCCCGCCCCGGCGGGCACCAGGCAGTTCGAAATGCCCAGCTTCTCGCAAAGCCGCGCAGCATGAAGCGGCGCCGCGCCACCGAACGCAATCATGGTGTAATCTGCGAGGTCCTCCCCGTTTTCGACGGCATGGACGCGGGCGGCATTGGCCATGTTCTCATCCACCACCTCGGCCAGTCCGAAGGCCGCCTCTTCTGCGCCCATGTCGAGCCGGGCGCCAAGCGCTTTCGAAAGCGCGTCTTCCGCGCTGGAGGTTACGAGCGGGATCGTGCCGCCGGCGAACCGCTCCGGGTCGAGCCGCCCGAGAACGAGGTCGGCATCGGTCACGGCGGGCCGCGTCCCGCCGCGCCCGTAGCAGGCCGGGCCGGGCTCGGAACCCGCGCTTTCGGGGCCCACGCGGATCTGGCCCATGCTATCCACTGAAGCGAGCGAACCACCGCCCGCGCCGATCTCCACCATGTCGATGACGGGGATGGATATCGGCATGCCCGAGCCCTTCTTGAAGCGGTAGGAGCGTGCCACCTCGAAGACCCGCGCCGTTTTCGGCCGGCCATTCCGGATCAGGCAGATCTTCGCAGTCGTGCCTCCCATGTCGAAGCTCAGCACCTTCTCGAGCCCGTGCCGCGCGGCGATCTCGGCAGCGAACACGGCGCCCCCGGCTGGGCCTGACTCGACGAGCCGCACCGGAAACTCGGCGGCGCTTTCGAGCGAAATGATCCCGCCGCCGGAATGCATCAGGAAAATCGGGCAAGACGCGCCCTCGGCGGTGAGTCGGGCCTCGAGCCGCAGGAGATAGTTCTTCATGAGCGGCTGGATGTAGGCGTTGGCGATGGTCGTGTTGAAGCGCTCGTATTCCCGCATCTGCGGCGACACATCCGAAGAGAGCGAGATCATCACGTCCGGGAGCCGCGCGCTCAGCACTTCGCGCACCAGCCGCTCATGGGCAGGGTTGGCATAGGCATGGAGAAACCCGACCGCGATGGCCGCGTAGCCGCCCTCGGCGAGCCGCTCCGCGAGCGCTTCGATCTCCGCCCGCACGAGGGGCACGAGCACGCCGCCGTCGGCGTCCATCCGTTCGCGGAGGGTGAAGCGGCGGTGGCGGGGGATGAGCGGCTCTGGCAGCGTCAGGTTGAGGTCGTACTGCTCGAACCGGCTTTCGGTGCGCATCTCTATCACGTCGCGAAAGCCCTCGGTCGTCACGAAGGCCGTGCGCGCCCCACGGCGCTCGATGAGTGCGTTGGTCGCGAGCGTCGTGCCGTGGATGATCTGGGTGATCTGGCCCGCTGCGATCCCCGCCGCGGCGCAGACCTTGGCCATCCCCGCCACGATGGCATCCTCGGGCGCCGCATAGGTCGTGAGGACCTTGGTGGAGCGCTGGCCGAACGGGCCTTCGAGGACGACATCAGTGAACGTCCCGCCGATATCGACTCCCATCCTGATCCTGTCCGCCACGTCCGTCTCCACCTCGCCTCATTGGCGTTGACGCTACCTGCCTCTTTCGGCGGCGGGAATGGCTTTCTGCGGAACCCGGCGGGGCGTGGCGATCCCGTGCTTTGACCGGCGGCACTTTGGCGGTAGGCCTTGGGCAACACGAAGGGTGCGCCAATGACCGAGTTCCTGCTTCTGGCCTTCACGTTTCTCGTCGCGGGGGTGGTTGCCGTGCCCATCGCCACGCGGCTCGGGCTGGGCTCCGTGCTGGGCTATCTCATCGCGGGCATCGTGATCGCACCGCTTCTCGCGGCCCTCGGCGTGGACGTCATATCGATCCAGCACTTCGCTGAATTCGGTGTGGTGATGATGCTCTTTCTCGTTGGCCTCGAGCTCGAGCCGAAACGCCTCTGGGAGATGCGGGGCACGCTGGCGGGGCTCGGTCTCGGGCATATCCTGACGACGACGCTCATCGTTACCGGGCTTGCCATGCTCTTTGGCCTGGCCTGGCATTTCGCGCTGACGATCGGGCTCATCTTCTCGCTCTCCTCCACGGCCATCGTCCTGCAGACCCACCAGGAAAAGGGCCTGATGCGGACGGAAGGCGGCCAGGCCTCCTTTGCGGCGCTTCTCACCGAGGACGTGGCCGTGATCCCCATGCTCGCGCTCCTGCCGCTCCTCGCGATGCCGGAGCTCATGGATGTGGCGGGCGATGTGGGCCAAGGCGGCGATCATTCGGGCGACCACGGAGACGATCACGGGGATGACCACGGGGCGGGCATGAGCCTCGTGAGCGGTCTCAACGGATGGCAGACCGCGCTCGTCTCCTTCGGGGCCATCGGCGCCGTTATCCTCGGCGGCAGCTACCTGACCCGCCCGCTCTTCCGCTTCATCAGCCAGGCCGGTCTGCGAGAACTGTTCACCGCCACCGCGCTCATGCTCGTCGTGGGCATCGCGCTCCTCATGGGGCTCGTGGGCCTCTCGGCGGCGCTGGGCACGTTCCTCGCCGGGGTCGTCCTCGCCAACAGCGAGTATCGCCACGAGCTCGAAAGCGATATCGACCCGTTCCGCGGCCTTCTGCTCGGCCTCTTCTTCATGACCGTGGGGGCGAGCATCAATTTCGGCCTGCTCTTCGAGGCTCTGCCCTTCTATCTCGGTCTGACCCTCCTCGCGATGTTCATCAAGTTCGCCGTGCTCTTCGTCCTCGGCACGCTTATCGGCATCCGCGGCGTGGACCGATGGCTCCTCGCGCTCAGCCTCGCACAGGCGGGAGAGTTCGGCTTCGTGCTGCTGAGCTTTGTGACCGCCAATGCCATACTGCCCGCCGCCATCGCCGATCAGGCGCTGCTCGTGGTGGCGCTCTCCATGCTCTTCACGCCGCTTCTCTTCATCCTCTACGAGCGCGTCATCGTTCCCCGCTCGGTGAGCGATCAGACCCGTGAGGCCGACGAGATCGAGGAGCCCGGAGAGATCCTCATTTGCGGCCGTGGCCGCGTGGGCGGGATCGTGGAGCGCATCGTCTCTGCGGCGGGCTACAAGACGACCGTCGTCGACTACAATTCAAAGCAGATCGCCAACCTGATGAAGTTCGGCATCAAGACGTATTATGGCGATGCCACGCGTCCCGATCTCCTGCACGCGGCGGGCATCGAGCGGGCGCGCATCATCGTCGTGGCCGTGGACGGCGAGGAAAGCATCAACACCATCGTCCGACACGTGATCGAGCACCACCCCCATGTCCACATCATCGCCCGCGCGCGCAACAGGCACCACGTGTACGTGCTCTGGTCGCTCGGCTGCCGCGACATCATCCGCGAGACCTATGACAGCTCGCTCCGCATGGGACGCTCGGCCTTCGAGGCGCTGGGCATCGAGCGGCAGGCGGCGGAGGAGATGGTCGAGGCCTTCAACCAGAACGACCGCGAGGGGATGATCGAGGTGGCCGGGCTCTATGACGCTTCTATCCCGGCTGTGGAGAACGAGCCGTATGTCCGGAAGGTGCGCGAGATGCTCGAGACACGGGTGCCGCAGCTCAGCCGCGAGATGCAGCAGATCCAGGCGCGCGCCCGCGGGTAACCCCGCGAGTAACCCAAGGCACAAGCGAGTGTGCGGCCGTCGGTGCACGGTCGCATGCATCGCGGGAGACAAATCTTGCATTCGTTTGCAAAGAGGCGCATCCTGCCTGCGCAGAAAGGACGCACCCATGAGCCTCGACGACCCAAAAAAGATCACGAAAACCGATATGGAAGCCCGCATCGTACGCTACGGCGACCTCCGGCCTTGCAAGACCGCCTTCATCGATGCCCACACGCCGGGTTCCGATCAGAAGGAGAACTTCACCATCATCGGCGGCGGGGTTTCTGAGGCGGCGGACCAGTTCGTCCATCTGCGCGAGACACCGGGTTTCAACATCGGGGCCGCGGGTCAGCCGCCCAAGTGCCGGAACTCGCTGCATTCCCATCGCACCGCCGAGGTCTTTTTCGTGCTGAAGGGCCGCTGGAGATTTTTCTGGGGGCGCTGGGGCGATGCGGGTGAGGTCGTGCTCGAGGAGGGAGACATCTTCAACATCCCCACCGGCATCTTCCGCGGCTTTGAGAATATCGGCACCGATTACGGGATGATCATGGCGATCCTCGGCGGGGATGACGCCGGGGGCGGGGTGCTCTGGGCACCGCAGGTGATCTCGGACGCGGCGGCCCACGGGCTCGTGCTGGGCGACAACGGCAAGCTCTACGATACCAAGCAGGGCGCATCGCTTCCCGAGGGGGTGGCGCCCATGGCACTGGCCTCCGACGAGGTGCTGGCGCGCATGCCCGAACCCACCACGCAGGATGTGGTTCCCCACTACGTCGCCCGCTACTGGGACCTTGTGGCCCTGAGCGACCGCCAGCCCGCCAAGGTCATCGGCGAGGCGGCCGTGCTCCGCGACAAGCCGGGCTTCGAGGTGGAGCTTTTGAGCCGTTTCTCGATCCAGGATGCGCCCTACACCACCGATCGCCACGAGATCCTGATGCCCATGCGCGGCCATTGGCGGCTGAGCTGGGAGGGGGGCACGACCGTGCTCAACCCGGGCGACACGATGGCCGTCCCCCCGGGTGTCGAGCGCTCGTTGGCCCCAGCGATGACGGGCGAGGCGAGCCTTTACAGGGTGCTCAGTACCGACGATCCCGCAGGCCCCACCCAGCCCCGCTGAGCGCGGTGGTGGGGGCTAAGACCTTCTGAAATCGCCAGTGGCAGGGCGGCACCGCGCGTGCTCAGACCGCATGCCAATGCCACGCACCCCGCCCCGCCAAGACGCTTGGGACCTTGGCGCGTGTCGTTAGAACTTTGGTAGTAAACACTTCGACGCCTCTTTCCCGTCTCACAGCGAGTGAGGCGGGCAACAACCTGCCCGGGCAACGAGGAATTGGCCGAAATCAGGCGTTGCCTCGCTCATTTTGGAGGCGACCATCCCTTTGGCAGCCGCCCGAAGCGGTTCTGTACGAAATCATAGATGGGCAGGAACAATTCGGCCACGCGCTGCCAGTCTTCTGGGCTGGGTCGTGCGATGCTCAAGCCTTCGTTGGGATTGTCTTTAAAGTCGAAAGCGCGGGTCTCGAGGCCCAGAAAGCCGAGGATCTCGTCGATAGACTCTTGGGAAAAGAGTTCCTCAAAAAAGACGTAGTGGCGGTCTTCGGGAGCAAAGGCAGCATCCATGTTGCGGACAGTAGTGACATAGTCGCTGCGCGCGTAGAAGTGAGGGTCTTCTGCAGCCGTTTTGAACATGTGCAACGCATCGTAAGGTTGGTTGCGATTGCTTGCCTTGAGCTGCTCCATCTTACATTGAGACCAAAGCCGTGCCACGGGATCGCGCATAGAGAAGAGCGCCTTGGTGGGATAAGGCATGAACTCTTGGATGTAGCGAAGCTCTTCTTCAAGCAAGATGCAGTAGGACGGGCTGAACTCCCCGAATGCTCTATGCCGGTCTTTCAGGCGGCTCTCGAAGAAGCTGAGGTAAAACGCCTCGTGCCGCTCCATCAGGAACCGTTCCAGAAGCGGGTCCGTGGCCAATTCATCAAGATCGTTATTGGCCAGCTTCCTGATCTTCTGTGCCAGTTTCTGGGGTCGAAAGAACTCAGGATGGAACCGTCTGTCCCAGTAATGCAGTTCTTTGATCGGCGAAATAAGGAAGCTCGGATGGTGTTTGAGCTGCTGAGCCAGCCAAGATGTTCCGCATTTCTGTGCGCCCATGCCAAGAAGGAAGAAGGGTTTTTGTGTCATGGCTGTCGTTGATCTTTCGACGCGAGGAGGGAGCCGATCGTGTCGTGGATTTCCTTTGGTTTATGGGATGGCGAGGTGCTGAACACGGTTAGAAAACGCGTGCGCACATCTTTCGTTGTCTCCGCAGATGTCCCTTGAGGAGCGGGTGCGATGAAAAGCGTTTGGGTGTTCTTGATCTCGGGTGCGACCGGAACCCAATTGCCTGTACCCTGTTCAATCCAGGACAGAAGCTGAAGCGCAGGGGTGCTACAGCGCCAGCTTGTATTGAAGGCTAAAAACGGGCGGTACTTCCTCGCTACTCTGACTTCCGTCTCGATGATTAGGATGTCGGGCTTCTCGGGGGCAAATAGGAAGTGCCGTGTGATTTTGAGCGCACGTGTCTGTTCTTTCCCAAGCCGGACCTTCGCCGCCATCGTAGCCTCAAAGAGCGCTTGATCCGGTGCCGCAGCATCGCAGAGGCGGACCTTGCCGCTGTAATCGCGGTGGTCCAGAAACCGCGCCGGTTTGCCATCAGGCTGCACGAGCCCAACGGCATTGTTCTGATGCGGTTGGGTGTTGGACTCTGTGATGGTGATGTCGAGCTCGGGGCAAAAGAATGCGAACCCCGTGCAGTCGTGATTGTGGTTGTGTGTCAGCTGCAGTCGCGAGCCAATCACAAATAAGCCGCACTGCCGTGCGCGGAGGGCATCAAAGAAAACGGCATGGCCAAAGTGATTTCGCCCAAAGGAGCGCGCTTCGAGGCCATGTGCTGCTCGAGTTTTTGCAGGCGTTGTGCGGATGGCGGGCTTGGTCGGTTTCAGCCGCGAAAAGGGTACGAATGTATCCATCGGCGGGTCGCTTTCGATGGTCGAGCCCGGGAGCGGACCTGACGATGTCGCCGGGATCGCGTTTTGCTCGGCAAATTGCTCAAGATACGACGCGATCGAGAGCCTGTCTGGGGAGCGTAGGCGCGAGACGTTGTCGCCGAAATTTGCGAAGATGTCCCCACGATCATCCTCGCAGAGCGCGACCCAGTCCCGGACCGCGGGAAGCAGCGCTTCAAAGGCCATGACTTCGGCCGGGGTCTCCTCGCCAATGAGTTGGCGATAGGGCAGATACTGAGCAAAGCAGAAATTGTGATAGTGGATGCCTTCACAGAAGCTGCCGTCGGAATACAGCGTCGTAAGCGCGCGCATCGCATTACCTTGGACCAGCTTTGCGGTGGGTGCATTTTCTTCCCCAGTGAGGCGCATGGCCGTCAGATAGCTCAACATCATGATGAGGCCGTGATTGGCCGAGCGCCTGATCCACCAGGCGGGGTTGCGTCCCTTCGAGCTCTTGAGAAAGGCGAGTGAATTCTGTGCTTCAAAGAAGGCGCTCGCCCTCAGAGAGATGGCGGTCAGGATCTCGGCCTTGGGGGTCTTTTCGCCGAGCAGGCGCCAGGCGAGGGCGACTGAGGAGGCGGTGATCCCGTTATTGAAGGCGTTGCGATCCCAAGGGCCGCTTTCCGGCCAGGGCCCGGAGCCTGCGCGCCAGCGCGGCCATATGAGCCAGGCGTCGAGCAGAAGGCGCCATGTGGGCGATGACTTTTCGAGGACCGCTTTTATCCGTCGTTGTAGGTCCGGGATTGAATTTGCGCTTCTTTCAGCGGCGCGCGCGATGTCGCTCAAAGTGGCAGCCATCAAGAGGAGCGAATTGATCTGAATGCCGCGCAGCCCCCACTCGAACCGGTAGGGATTGCGCTCTGTCTCTAGCCGGCGGTGTCGCGCACTTAGTGCCGCATCAAAGCAGATGAAGCCCGGGCGAGGGCCTAGCGACTGACAGTGAATGAGCGCCACCTCGCCTGAGACGACATGGAGCCTACTGGCCTTTATCGTCTCTTCGCTTTTCGAGCCGGGCAGGCGCGCGAGGGTCTGGCCATCTGCAGCAAAATGACACTCGCCGTCGCTATGCCGATAAGACAGTTTGACTTCTCGACACGCGATGGAAACGCGCCGCTCGCCAAACGCGCATTGTAGCCCGTTTTCGGTGGCGCGGATCTGGATGAGGGTGTCACCAAAGTGGAGCTCCGCGCGGCTCTCCGTGCTGGTGAGCTGCAGAACCCAAAGGCAGCAGTCGCTTGGGCCGAAGGCCGGGCTGTAGGCCTCGCCTGCTTCGATGTGGAGCCCGATCTTCTCTTCGTAGCAAGGCGGCGGCATGAAGTGCCAAAGGTGGAATGCCGAATTATCCGGATCCTGCAATTTGCCTGCGCGCTCTTCAAAGAGTCTGCAGTAGGTGTCTATCCACTGCGCGCCCTCGGCGAGCCAGCTGTCGACCTGCCGCGGCGGAAAGAAGATATGCGTCTCCGCGGTCATGCCTTGATCCGTACAATGCCGTGACGAAAAGTCAATTTTTGGCCTGATTTCTGGCGAGTTGTTTGGCCAGCCAGACACCACAAAGCAAGGCACCTGCGTTCATACTTTCTCATTGATCAGTTGCAGACGATGTGTTGAGTCAACACGACGAGAGCGCGTCAAGAGTATGAGAGATCCATCGGAAAACAGATGAATTCATCACTGCCAGAAGGCTTTCTTAAGCGCATCCGTCCCTATCCCGAGCCGGTGCGCGCGCAGCTATCGGGTCCGCTTTCAGATGAGGGCTTCACGCAGACTCTGCGCGTCTTGCACGGCGATGAAGTCGATGTGAGCAAAAAGCCAAAAGACCACGAGACCATGCGTTTCGATGTCTTCCTCTCTCGGATGATGACTTCGAAGAAGTTCGAGATGCGTGCTGATAGTCTCCTCGCATTTCTCAGCGGCAATGCGGCGGCCAACAAGGCAGGGTTTGACTGGGAGAGCGGGCTTGCCTTCCTCGGCGCCCTGTCCGATCCGACGAAGGTCTACCTCTATAAGCTGCGAGAAATGGAGCGCGCACATCAAGCTGATCCCGCGCTACTCGCGCGCCTCCGACGCCTGATGAGCGTGATCGGGGTGTTTCAGATTTTCGCAGACCGGCCCCAGCAAGGTTGGGAAATCGACGCCGTGGTGGCCGATATGATCTGCAAAGCGGCGGGCAATGGTTCGACTGAACTACTAAATGTCATGCTGTGCGCCGTGGGGCTGGAACAGAGCCTCATAGCCGAGGTGCACGCAAAGCATGAAAAAGCTTTGGGAGTATTGCCTCAGGGTGGACAAGCCGCAACAGGGCTGGCTCAGCACCTTATCGCTGAAGCGGGCCTTGGCGCGCACCTCAGCTTGGCTGGAGCACACGCCTTGAAGGTGCTGGAAACTCTCGTGAGCAAGCAGAATTCCGCCATGGTTTTAGCGGCGCGGCGATCTTTGCACGTTGTGCTTGTGGGACCTGTCAAAGGGGCCGACGGAGATTATTGGAAAGGTCAGGCGGAGGAAGGCTGGATCGCGGCCTGGTCCGAAAGGACCGAGGAAAGCGCTGAGGCGATACTGAACGACTTGGAAGCCGAACCAAGCACATTTGATGACACCGCAGGCTGTGTACTGGTCCTGCCGGCTCACTTGCGTCTGCCTCCGTTGGCGCTCAGTTTGATGCAATGCCTCGTGCTTCCTCCACTCGTGAGCGTGCAGATTGAGCGACAAGGAAATTCGGGTAGCTGGGCGGCCGAGATCAGCGGCTTTGATGACAAGCAAAGTACAATTGAGGATATTGGATATCTGTGGCGGCCCAATGGGGCACGCGGGCCTCATGTCGCGAAAACGCCGATCCCGGCACTACCTTTTATGCATGTTGGGAGCGATCTGGGCGACTCCGCCATGCCCCTTGCTGCCGTTAGCCGCGAGAGCGCATTCGCGCTGCTTCTGCGCCTGCCCGGTGCCCCGCCGGTGTCGACCTATGTCAATTCGGAATGCTGCCTTGCTTTTGAGGAAGTCACGTCTCTCGCTGCCTTAACATCCGCGGGCGAGGACGGTGGCGAAAGTCGGAGAAAGCCGGTTGTGATCCTCGGGCCAAATACGCCCCTCGATCCGCGCTATATTATCGATAGTGTTCAACGGTTCTGGGCCTTCAGCGGCCGGTACATCATCGGTTTTGCGGATCCAGGCTACGACAGCATCGCCGGTAATTTCACGCCCCGCCAAACCGCTGACCGGGATGCCGAATTATGCCGGGTTCTCATAACCGATCTGGCTACCTTGCCGCTCGGCCTCTTTGCGTCCGCGGGAAGTAAGCTCACCGATCAGATCGTCGGGCCTCAAGCGCTGGGCTACATCATCAGTCCCGACGCTTTTGCAGTGCGAGTGGCCCATGGTGGGCTCATTTCCGCGGCTCTCCAACAAAAGCTGCCGCGCGTCATCGACAGATCCAAGCTTAAGTCGGCGGACCGAGAAGCGCTCGCGCTGGCGGGGCAGATCACGGCTGAGTATGTTGAGCAACATGAGCCAGGTCGCCACTGGCCGCTGGACCGTCTCTTCTCATTACACCTACGCACGCGCGATGTGCTGAGTCTGGCCTGTCGGGATTTCGTAAATCAGCCCAGTGCCGCAGCCGCCCATCAGGTGCTTAATCCGCTCATGACGGAGCCCGAGTTGGTAGTGACCTTGAGCGTGGAGCTCGGGGAATTTGCGCGGGCTTTGGCCTCTCGCGTGGACCTGCTCTTGGCGCTTGAGGGCGCTGAAAGGCAGTATTTTCTCAGGATACTGCGCAGCCTTGACGTTGCTGACGACGTAGCCTGGCAGCTGGCATGTCATAGCCGAGAGATTTGCGATGCCGCGCCGCGCGACATCGTTGCTCTTTTCGAGTTCCTGTCATGCTGCCTATCCTCGGAACAGGTTTCGCAGGTGTTGGCGGCAACGGCGCTGGGCAGCATCGCGAAATCGCGGCGCATTCCATATAGGCTGGCGGAATGCCTGCGCCGCTACGGTACCCCACTCATCAGCATCATGTATCTGAAGAAACTTCAGCAAGAGGCCTCACCTTGTCTAGAAGATCCGAGCTTTTTGCAAAGCTTCTCCCCGCTTCTGAGGTCTGGCCCGCATAACACGGCCACCGACATTCTCGGCGAGGCCATAGTGCGCGATATCGCTGCTTCAGGCTCCTTTTCGCTTCGCTTCCAGGAGGCGCTGGCATCAGGTGACAGGCAAAGCGCGCTCGGCGCGATGGCTGAGACGGGCGCGCTTGATACCGGGGAGATCATCAAATGGCTCGACCAGATGCGCAGCTACAGCGCCGTGCTCAAAGCCATGCAGCTTCCGTTGTCGGCGATCTTCTCGCCAGCATTGAAGCGCGTCTTCGTCCGAAAGAAAGCGGCTGTCATTTTCTCGGACATGGCAGTCCTCGGCGAGCTGAGGTCTGCGGGCATTCTCGACCCTCGGCAGGACGTTGACGCTGTGGGCATGAGCTATCTTGGTGATCCGGAAGGCCTTGATGCGATCATCAGAGAGCAATCGGAACTGGGATCTGTCGGACCCTTTGAGCTGCGTGGAGAAACGGCGCGTGAGGTCTTTGCCCATGCGACCGAGATGACGGCGTTGCGGACAGCAAAAGGCGAGACTGCTCCACTGGTCTCGGTCATTGTCTCTGCCTACAACCCGGATATCGAGCTCATGCGCTTGTCGTTGAGCTCCATCACGCGGCAAAGCCATCGGTCGATGGAGATTTTCGTGGTCGACGATGCCAGCGACGCCCCACATTCGGCGGCAATAGAGGCGCTGTGTGCTGAATTTGATGGCGTCCAATATAGCCGCATGGCGTGCAATAGCGGCCCTTATGCGGGCCGCAATTGGGCGCTGTCGCGCGCGAAGGGCGAATACTTCGCCATCCAGGATGCCGATGACTGGTCGCATCCGGAGCGCTTTGCCCGGCAGATTGCCGCGCTTGAAGCTGATCCGCTTTTGCAGATGGTAACGACGCCCCACATCCGCATCGATCACAACGGGCGCGTGCAACTGGAAGCGGGGTTCCAGGTTTTGGGCGATGGTCCCATGACATCGATGTTCCGCAGCGCGACGCTCATCGCTTTTGGCGGGTTTGCGCGAACGCGCTCGCGAGGCGATGTGGAAATGCGGGAGCGCATTCGCGCCTACTACGGCACCCATGCGCTCACTGAGTTGGTCGCTCCCATTGCGCTGTGTCTGGGCGATCGGCAAACGTTGTCGCAAAGGGTCATCGATAGCAGCAATCACCATTTGCGTGCGTTCCGCCAGCATATCGACAGCCAAAGTCTCTTGCGACATGCCCGCCGCGATTTTGGAGCCAGAGAGAGCCTTTACAGGCCCCTCGTGCCGCACGCTCTGCGCGTTCCGGAGCTCGAAGAAAGGTCATGACCCTTCCGCATATCGATATCTCGCTGACCTCGATTAGCTCGCGCCTTTCGACCTTACCTGAAACGCTGTCGTCACTCCTCGCTCAGGATTACCCGAATTTCACGGTCAATCTTTATCTTTCTCGCGATCCCTACATGCTTGATGAAGGTGTCCCGGAATTGCCGCAAAAGCTCGCTGGGCTCATCGACGGTTCAGCTGGCAGACTTCGGTGCAAGTATTGCAAGAACATCGGCCCCTACCGAAAGCTCATTCCATACCTCTATGAGAATTGGGGGCTTTCGCGCCTCGTCGTGACCGTGGATGATGATACGATTTACCCGGAAACCTGGCTCCGGCAAATGGTCGACAGCTATAATTCCTTTGGCTGCGTCATCGCTTATCGCGGCCATGAAATGCAGTTTCGAAATGGTGCATTGGCGCCTTACAGAACCTGGATGCGTTCGGGCATTCAGGAGAATCCGAGCTCTCTACTTCTGCCGACTGGCAAAGACGGCGTATTGTATGACACGGCATATTTCTCTATCGATGTCTTTAACATGGAAGAGGCAAAAAGGCTCGCCCCGACGACAGACGACTTGTGGTTTCGCTGGCATTTGGCACTGAACGGAATTCGAACCTACATAATCAATACCGATTATACCCGAGAGACCTTCACTGAAAGTGACTACGATAGCAGCCTTTACTTGAATTTTAATATTTCAGGGGGAAATGATGCTGCCGTGGAGCGCTTGTATGGCTATTTCAAGGAGCACCACGGCTTTGACATCACGTCTTTAGCTCGTGAAATGTGAGTCGTGGGCGCTTGGTGCCTTGTTCCAATCCATTCGTTCGTTCGGGCTGTCTCGGTTATTATCGAAGTGGCAGGGTCAGCAATATTATCGTAAAGTTAACGATCTGAGTGTCAGATGCTGAAAATAAAGGGAAAGCATGTCTCGCCTGGTGATTCATATCGGAACGCACAAGACCGCAACGACTTCTATTCAGCGGTTCCTGAAGAATAATCAGGGCGTGCTTGCCGAGCGGGGCGTATACTATCCGGATTACAGTCTGATCGGCAAAACCCCTCATTACGCGCATCTTGGCATGGTCAACGCGCTTTCAGGTCAGCACCGGGTCTATACTTCACGCGAAGCGGAAAAATTCTTCGGCAAAGTTGTAGAGCGGTCGAAGGATTTCGACACCACAATCATCAGTGGGGAGCCGTTCTATCGCCATGTCGGTGAAGGAAGCTATGATCGTGTTCCCACGAACCGCGACGAGTATTGGGAGAGCCGTCGTGCCTATGTGGCGCGGCTAAGACAGCTTTTCGGGGCTGCCGAGATCGTCGTCGTTTTTCGGCGACAGGCTGATTACGCTCAATCACTTTACCAAGAACACGTCAAAGTAACGCGCTACAAAAAGAACTTCCTCAAGTTCCTCGAGGAATTCTGGTATCACTTTGCCTTTAATGCACAGGCGACGCTTTGGGATGAATATTTCCCTGGCCTGCGCGCGCTTGAGTTTGACCGGTTGACCCGCGGCGGAGATGCTGTCAGAGAGTTCTGTCGTCTCCTTGCGCTTCCGATTTCAGGGCTCAGCGCTGCTGAGACATACAATGAAAGCCTGCCGCCAGACTTGGTAGTCATTAAGCGGGTGTTGCATCGCACCCGGGCTAGCAAGGACGACCTAAGAGATCAGATGCAAAGGATGCTGAAGGCTCTTCCCGAGACGTCTTTTGCGAGAATTTCACCACGTTCTTTTTTCGCATCCAACGCAGACCAGTTGGAGTTTCAGAAGAGCTTTGACTTCGACAATGAAGAACTCAAAAGATTCATGCATGCAGATGACGACTCCAACGCCCCGTTTTTCTCATCTGATTTCAAAAAAGTGAAGTTCTACGGTGATCGACTGCATCCAGATATTCTTGGGTCTCTCGTCGACATGGCCATTGGTCCAACTGCAAAGTTATAATTGAAACCCATCTAAATTGATGGGAAGCTTGAGTTACTTTCCAAGGCCTCTTGGGTCACCATTAAGACAACCGTCGTACCGTAACCGCCGCGAATGGATCGGCGAGGTGTTGAATGGGGGGCTTTCGGGTTGCCCATCGGGCGACTGTCTTTGGGCCTGATGACGGTTTTTTACGCGGTGTCAGCGACATCGCCTTGGCGAACGATGCGGTCGATTCAAAAGTTTATGTTCTCGCACGCGGCGAAATGGACGGTCGCCTCGCGGCTTACAATATTTCTCATTCGGGAAGCCTCGAGCGCATCGATGAAATTTATGGTGATCTGAGCCCGCGTGCAGGCTTAGAAGGCACCCTCGGCCAGATGAGGCTCGCAGGCGCCGAAGTTGTTATCGCAAGTGGAGTCAACCAAACATCTCTCTGGGGCGCGGAGCTAGACCCTTCCGGGGGTTTTAACACCGAGTTCGGTATCGCGAGCAGCGAGCCGCTTCCGAGCGATCTCGTGCAAGTGACGGCTGTCGAGCTTTTTGGGTCGCGCTTTGCCTATGGGACGCGGTTCAATTCAGACACTTTTGAGATTTGGCGCGTGGCGAGTGATGGATCCTTCCAGAACCGGTTAAGCGTTTCTTCTGGCTTGGGCGGCGGCGCGTTGGGGCTCTCGTCGTTCGAGTTCGTTGAAGTGAGTGGTGTGCCCCTTCTTTTGGCGACGTCCCACGGTGCGCTAAGCCTGGCGAGCTATGCGCTCAATGGCTTGGGCATTCCGACGATGGTGGCCAATGTGGCGATGGCAGGCGGGCTTGGGATATCTGGCCCCAGCGATCTGGCTGTTGTGCAGGTCAACAGCCAGAGCTTTGCGCTTGTCGCTGCTGCGGGCAGCAGTTCTCTCACGGTTTTTGCAGTGTCGGAAAACGGTGCTTTGACGGCCATCGATCACGTGCTTGACGATCGCGCGACGCGCTTCGCGGATGTCACTGAGCTGGAGGTCATCGAGCTGGGCCCTCACGCCTTTGTGGCCGTGGCGGGTAGTGATGACGGGATCAGCCTCTTTCAGATATTACCGTCGGGCAGGCTTCTGCATTTGCAAAGCATCGAAGACCAGACGGATACCACGCTGCGTAACGTGTCTGCGTTGGCGTTGGCTGCAGACAGAGACTACCTGCAAATCTATGTCTCGGGCACGGAAGACGGGCTCACCGCTTTCGAGAGCGAGGCCTCCTTGAAGGGCCAATTGCGAGTGGCACCTGCGGGTGGCGGAAGCCTAACAGGTGGCGCTGGATACGACGTTTTGCAGGGTGGTTCCGGGGACGACCATATAGTCGCCGGTTCTGGGGGTAGCGTGCTTATCGACGGGCCAGGGCGCGACCGATTGCAGGGTGGTGCTGGAGCCGATGTTTTTGTCCTCGATTTCGACGGTGACTACGACATCGTCGTGGACTTTGATCTCGGCAACGATCGAGTTGATCTCTCCGCTTGGGAATTCTTGCGCAGCGCCGCTCAGCTCGATGTCCAGACAGTTTCAACCGGCGCGAATATTCGCTTCAACGGTGAGCGCCTCGATATCCGTACGAGCGATGCACGCTCGCTCAGCGTGGATGATTTGCAAGCTGCAGGGGTCATCGCCCAGGCGAGGATCCTGCCGGAGTGGATTAACTATGCGCCGGACAGCGAAGTGGAAGGGGCTGTCCCGCGTATTACAGGCACCGCTGGGGCGGATGAATTGCACGGAAGCGCCAGCAACGAGGAGCTACTAGGCCTTGGCTCGGATGATTTGCTGCGCGGCAATGCGGGGGATGATGTCCTCGATGGCGGTGCTGGTGCCGATTTCATGAATGGCGGTCCCGGGTCTGACATCTTCTACGTCGATGATTTGGGCGACCGCATCAGCGAGAGCCGAAAGTGGGATGGCACCGACCACGTCTATGCCGACGTCGATTTCATCACCGGCCGCGTCCATATCGAGGAAATCACCCTCACCGGCAGCGCAGATATCCGCGCCATCGGCAACGGTCTCCCGAACACGATCCGTGGCAATGACGGCAACAACATCCTAGACGGCAAGAAGCAGGTTGACACGATGCTTGGAGGAAAGGGTAACGACCTTTATGTCGTGACCGCCCCGGGTGAGATACTCATCGAGGAGGCGGGCGAAGGCATCGACACCGTGCGCGCCTATCGCAGCTGGAAGCTCGAGGACAACATGGAGAGCCTCGAGCTACGATCGGAATTCGATTTCAACGCCGTGGGCAACGAGCTCGACAATCTCCTCGTGGGCAATGGCGGCGATAACATGCTCATCGGGCGGGAGGGCGCCGACACTCTGCGCGGGAAGGGCGGCGCGGATACGTTCGTTTTTGATCGCAGCCCAGGCCCCGACAACGTGGATACCATTCTCGATTTCACGAGCGCCGTGGATACCATCAAAATCAAAGGAAACCTGTTTGGCGGACTCACGAACGGCGCGTTGGTGGCGAACGCTTTTCATCTGGGAACGCGAGCCACAGAAGCTGAGCACAGGTTCATTTACGACCGCGAAAGCGGTGATCTCTCGGTTGATGTCGATGGAGCGGGCGGGCAGGGTGCGCAATTGATCATGGACCTTGGCGCTGGGACCGATCTGCAAGGGTACGACGTCTTCATTTTCTGAGATTGCGCACCTCGGTAGGTGCCCAAAATAGTCCGCATGTCGGAAGGTTGCGTCGCCCCGTCAGAGTTCCCGAATATCGCGGTGGAAGCGGCTCAAAAGGACGAGCCCGAGCGCAGCCGTCGCGAAGCTGATGCCGAAGACATAAACGAGCGACACATAGACAGCCTCGTAGCTAAAATAAAAGGCTGCGCGCATAACGCCGGTGACATGCATGAGCGGATTGTACCAAATCCAGTCCTGGTAAGGCATGGGCACCGCCTCATAAATGAAGATGACCCCGGACACCAAAAACAGCGGGCGGGTGAAGATCGACCAGGCTTGTTGCCAGACAGGATACATCGAGACGAGCAGGCAGTTCAGTGTGCCGATCCCGATGCCAAGTGCTGCGGCCATAGAGAAGGCCAAAAGGATCTGCGGCAGAACGAGCGTGGTGCGTGTCTCGAAGGCCAGAAGGATGCCCGTAAAGATGAGCGCGCTTACAATGAGACTGGTGAGGACAGCGAGAAGCATGCGCGCGATAAGCGTGTCTACGAAGGTCACCCGTGGATAGGCGAGGAGTTGTTTGGAGTAGTTTATCGCTTGGCCCATCTTGTTGCTCACGGTCATGAACATCAAAAAGGGAAGAAGCCCGGTGGCATAAAAGATCGGGAAATTGTCGCCGAGCCGGGGCGAACGAAAGCCAATTGAGAAGATGATGGTCAACAGCGCTATCCCGAGGAGAGGCTCGAGAATAGCCCAGAGATATCCGCCGGGGGAGCGGCCATAAGTTGACGACATTTCGCGCAACATGAGGGCAGACACACTTCGTAACGTGCCGTAGCGAGCCTGCCGACTTACATGGTGGAGGCGGACCTTATCGGGCGAGTTCTGGATCATCCGACGCTAAATCTGATTGCTTGAGGGCAAGGGGGGCGCCTTGCCACCCGGCGGGCAGGTTATCTTTGAACTTGGCTTTCATCGCCTCATATTGCGGGCTAAGCGCATCGCGGAGTTCTTTAGCCAACGGCGCCGGCATTTCGAAAGCCTCCCCGTCCGTGGGGACCGGTTCCAGCGGGTGTTCCGGGAGGTTGATGAAGCGGCAGAGCCGATTGATCGAGGATTGCGTGAAGAGCGTCTCGTAGAAGAGGTAAAGGATGCGCTCGCGCGCCACGGCGCCCTCAAGCCTCCTTATCATGCCTGCGTAATCGGCGGAGGGGTGCCTTGTGAGCGCGGGGTCCTTGATCGCCCGTCTCAGGTCCTTGAGGCAGACCTTCCGATAGTCTTCTTCGGGGAGACCTTTGCCTGCGTGTTGTGCGCAGATCTCCGCCCAAATCCGGCTTGCCGGATCCCGAAAGACGAGGAGAAAGAGGCAATCGCCGATCCCCGCCATGTCGCGAAATTCATCCGTCCCGAGCATGCAGTAGCTTGGTGTGAAGTCACAAAGGACGGGCTGGTTTTTGCGCCCGGTGAGGAGGTAGTCGACGTAACCCTGGTGGCGATTTTCGCTCTCAGGCGATCCCGCGTGTATGGAAAGAAGCGCGCTGACGGCGTTCATCTGCTGGAGGGTTTTGAAGTTTTTCTCGCTTTCATTGGCGTCCGGATTGAGTGCCTCCGACAGCCGGTGCAGTGTCTTCACACGGCGTTCGAGGATCTCGGTATGCTTGCCCGCTAGGATGTCGAAGTAATGGATTTCCTTCTGCGGCTGACATAAGCACTTGCGGCTTTTGCGTAGGATCCGGGATAGCCATTCCAGCCCGGCATGCGGCACGCCCAGACCATAGAGCAGGCGTGCTCCGGCGGGCAAAAGCTGATCGGCGCGGCCGGCGCTGTATTCATCGCCTATGACACTCAGCGAGGAGCCTGACCCGTGCATGTCAAACATGTGCCGATCAAGAGCTTCTTCTATATCGTCGTAATACGTCAGCCGGCCGTTCTCTAGGACGGCACCAGCGTCACACATTTCTCGCATCATGCGCACCGAATGACTGACAAAGATCGAGCCTGCCTGCTTCATGCGCTCCTTGAACACGGTCCGGCTCTTCCGCTTAAAGTCAGCATCCCCTACTGCCGTGATTTCATCGATCAAGTAGGTGTCAAACTGCAGTCCCATAGACACCCCGAAGGCCAGGCGAGATCGCATGCCCGAGGAATAAGACCGCACTGGCAGATGGAAGTGGCTGCCGAGCTCTGCGAAATCCTCCACATAGGCTGTGAGCTTATCGGTATCTGCACCATAGATGCGCGCCACAAAGAGCGTGTTCTGGGCCCCGGTCAGATCCGGGTGAAATGACCCTGCAAAGCCGACGGGGTACGAGATCGTTCCGTCCGAGAGAATATCACCCGATGTCGGGTCTGAGGTGCCCGCAATCATCCGCAGCAGGGTAGATTTACCGGCTCCATTTCGCCCCATCAGCGCGACCGATGTTCGGGACGGAAAGACAGCATTGATCCCGTCGGCGACGACGTTTTGCCGGCCATGGAGACTATACACCTTGGTGAGATCTCGAAGAATGATCATGACGCGCCGTCTTTAGCGCCGATCTCTGAGAGAATAGGCCACGAGAACGAGGATCGCCCAGCTCAGAAAACTGAAAATGGCCACGAGAGCCAGAAGCGAAACCCTTTGAGGCTGGGTGGGTGCTTCGGCAAGTGTGGGCCGGACGTGGGCGGCGAGGTAGCGGCTTTGGCGGCGGGCTTCGGCGGAGGCAGCGTCGAAGGCTGCTAAAGCTGCCGTATATGACTGCTCGGCAAATTCTTGGTCAACTATGAGGCGTTCGTATTCGCCCACGAGATTGGCAAATACATTCCCGTCGGTGTCGGAAGCGCTGGCTCCCAAGCCGAGCTTGTTGCGCTCTTCTTGGATGCGCGCCTCAATGATGTCGATGCGGAGCTGGGCCTGCACCCTCCGCGGGTCATCATTGTTGGTGTTCTCGCCGAGCAGGTCGAACGCGATCAGCGTTTCGGCCAGCTGGAGCTGAAGCGAGGACAAGAGCCCCATCTGGCTTTGCAGCATGGCCTCGGTATCTACGATTTGCGTCCGGTTGCGAAAGAGCGTGACGTTTTCGCGCGCATTCTTGAGACGCTCGATGGCCAAATCTAGCTCTTCGCGCGCATATCGCGTGGCGTCTTCCTGACCAAGGGCTGACAGGCGATTGATCATGCGTGAGCTCTCGTCATAAATCAGCTGCGCAAGCCGTTGTGCGTCCTCGGGGCTGAAGGCTTGAACCTCTAAATCGATGAGTCCCGTGCCGCTGTCGTTGTAGACTTTGACCATCCGGTTCCAGTAGCTCTCGAGATCCTCGATCGTCCCCGGTGGATGATAGGCAAACACGGGATCGAAGTTTGGATCTGCCTTTGCCCACATCCCTCTAAGGTCAAGCGTTGCATCCACCGTGCGGATCAGGTCGTGGCTTTGGATAAACTTGTAAAGTATGTCGGTGTCTGACGAGCTAGAGCCGGAGAGTTCGACGACACCGCCCAAGAGTTCTGCCGCCGAGCCCACCTCCTCAGTGCGCACCGAAAAGCCGGCATAAGAGACGTAACGGTCAGTGGCTCTGGTCCACAAATACCATGCCGCCAGCGCAACCGGGGCCGCAACGAGAAGAAGAAAGCTGAGCATAACGACGACGTGCCGCAGTTTGCGCCGCTTTTTGGGTGCCATCGGACGCGCCTTCGTGGCCGACTTGACCGGTTCGGCGCGCCGCTCTTTTTGCGCATTTTGCGTGTTCAAGGTTGCCTCAAGAGCGGATTTGATACGGGCCAAGACGTTACATACAAACGCGATAAACAACAGGGTTTTCCGGTTGCCTGAAGAGGAAGTGACAGGATGGTTTGTCAGGCCGTGACGATTGTGATGGCGACCCGCAATGGTGGCGCTTTCATCGATGAGCAGCTCGCGTCCTTTGCCGCCCAAGATCATCAGGGTTGGTCTCTTCTGGTCAGCGATGACGGCTCGGAGGACGATACATGCGTCCGTATATCTCGTTTCGCGCAGGCCAACCCTCGGTCCGACATCGCCATCATCGAAGGTCCACGGAACGGAGCCGCGGCGAACTTTCTTTCAGCGCTCTCATATTGCGTTGCTCAGGAGGGACCGGGCTACTTTGCTTTTTCTGATCAGGATGATGTCTGGTTGCCGCACAAACTGTCCGTCGCGCTCTCAAAGCTCGCCGTACACCGTGAAGACCACGGCGATGCGCGCCCGGCGGTCTATGCCAGCCGCATTCTCTTTGCCGATACCGCGCTGCAGCGTACTCGCCCGTCTCCACGTCCGACGCGGCCCGCCGATTTCGGCAATGCGCTGGTGCAAAATATCCTCTGCGGTAGCACGATCGTCCTAAACCCTGCAGCCTCAGCCCTTGTTCATCGTGGGGTGCGCGCTGCGCTGGCTGCCGGCGTTCCGTTCCACGACTGGTGGATCTATCAGGTCCTGAGTGGTGCCGGGGCTGACATCATCCTCGATGACCAACCGGGGCTCCTCTATCGGCAGCACGACCAAAACCTCCTCGGAGCCCGTAGCGGTCTGAAAGCGCATCTGTCACGGTTGCGCATGATCCGTTCTCACCTGTACCGCGACTGGATTTCGGCCAATCTTTCCGCCTTAGCAGATCTCACGGACCTTCTTACGCCTGAGGCTCGTGACCTCAGCGACCAGTTTGCTTCTTGGCGCAGGTCATCGCCGGGACAGAGAGCCCAACTAAGCGAATTGGGCATTTATCGCCAAACCGCGATCGGCGATCATATCATGGCGGGTCTTGGTCGATTTGGGCTTCTATGACGTTCTGGTCACATCTCAAGCGGCGGTTGCATCAGTCCTCTTCTAAGCCCGACCTCATCAACAGGTTGAGCCAGTTTTCACATCATGAGGAACAGATCGGGGCCTATTTCGGCGGTCGCACTCGGTTCACGGGCAAGGCGCAGGAGTTCGATTACCCCCTCTATGTGATGGCTTTCGTTAATCGCAGCGGCTCTAACCTCTTGGGAGAATACCTGCGCAAGACTGATAGATTCAGAGGATTTAGAGAGTCCCTCAATCATCAAGTTGTGCTGGAGATGTCTGCCCGCGGCGGATATGAGAGTTTTCCAGATTACATGCGCCACCTCTCCCGAGACGCAGCAGGCCGAAACAGACCGCTTGGGGTGAAGGCCTCTTGGGAGCAGCTCATGATGCTCATGCGGTGGCGCATTCACAAAATGTATCCTGCGGTGAGAGTTCTGCACATCCGGCGCAAGGATACAGTAGGCCAAGCCGTCTCCCACGCCATTGCAAAGCAGACAGGACAATGGACCAGCAACACTGCGGCGACCTCAAAGAGAGCGCCGATATTCAACGCCGATCAGATCGATAGCTTCGCCGAGGCGGCGGTCTTTTCGGATTGGGCTATTTCCCACGTCTGCACGATATTCGATCTTCACCGGCACATGGTCTGTTACGAGGATATGGTGTCTGATCCGCGCCAGGTCATGGCGCAGATCGGCGATTTTGCAGGGGTAGACTTCTCGGAATGGACGCCCCCACGCACCGCCCTTTCAAAGCAGCGCGGCGTCCTCAACGAGGAGTTCCGATCCCGTTACATCGCACAAATGAAGAAGCGCCTGCGCGTGGAGTGATGGGTCGATGTGTCGTTCTGATCTGAGACAGGTCTGTGGGCGTGTACGGAACACTCCGGGATAAAAGTGAGGAACATCTCGTGCCTCAAGGTGCCTGGCCGGTGACGGGACGGGAATTGGTGGTCGAAACGCACGCTCTGCCAGTTCGCACGGTGTAACTAGTGGCTCCGAAAAGCATCCCACCCCTAGGAAAAAAGCTGAACCTTTGAGGCTCCTGTTGGTGGGTAGCCCTAGTTGTGGAGTGGATGGCCCGCGGCCGCGGCGCAAACCCGCTCGGTGCACGCGGCGGACCGTTGCATGAAAGATTTTTGGTCCAAAGCCGTTGGACTCATCCACTTGGCGATTGTCGTGGGTCTTTCGCTCGCTCGCTCCTGAAGGCGCGTGATTATTGGCACCGAAGGCCAGCTGCCCTTGCGATCGTCGGCATGGAGATGCGAGGCCCGCAGCGCGTGGAGCGGGGCTCTCATCTCCTTCACATCGGCCTTTCAGCAGAGGTGCTCCGATGACTAACGATCGCGTCGAGCAGGGTTTCCGCAAGTCTGTCGCTGGACGTGTAGGGCACCGCGATCCCGTTTGTCGCGTCGGAGACAGCATCTCCCTGGGCGCCGATGTTGAAGGCAAAGACCGGAAGACCCGTGGCGAGGGCTTCATGAGTGGTGAAAGAAAAGGTCTCTGGCCAAACAGAGGGGATCAACCAGGCTGTGACGCCGTAGCGCGCGGCCAAGCTGGAAATTTGATCCGGGTAGTAGGTACCGTGGATTTTGACCTTGGACGGGAGAAGGACGCTTGGGTCCACATTTCCGATCAAGACGAGTTCTAAAGATCGTCTCTTATTGGTTAACTGCGCCAGGTCTTTAAGGACCGTGGCTCCCTTGTGATGGTTGATGTTGCCGAGCACAGCCACGACCCGGGGCGCATTCGAAGGCACGTCCGAGCATAGGCTTTTCGCGGGCGAGGTCAGCCCCAACACGGGGTGTGGTGCATAGTTGATGCGCGCAGCACTGTCAGGCCAGGTCTCGGTGACAAGACGTTCGCTGCTTCGCGAAAACACCGTCACTTGCGCGGCCGCTTCGATCAATGACCCCCACCGGGCTTGCCAGGTCGCAAGCTCGGGCGCGCGGTGGGCGTCGGGATGGTAAACGCCGTCCTGGTCTAAAAGTGTGTAGGCGGGCGAGATCGGCAGATAATCGTGAAACGTCACTTCAAGCGTGTCATCGGGACCCTTGGCCAAGGCTAAAATGTGCTTCGGCAAGGAAGCCGGATCACTGTCGCCCACGCCGCAGGAATACACCACGTGGCGCTTGGTCAGAGGCTCAAGGAGCCTTTCTACAACGGCAAAGTCATTTGTTCCGCCGCGAGTGACCCCGCTGGGCCCTGCAACCTCCAGCTGCCAGCGGTCCGGGCCGCCGACCCGCAAAAGCACGCTAGGCTCACCAGCCTCTGCTCGCGTACCCACGAGACCCTGCAGGGCGTGCTCGGCGCCGCCGCCAAGCGAGTGACACAGATAGATCGGGATGGAGTCCTCCGCCCCAACAACCGCCGCGGCCCATGCTACGGCGAGAGCAAGCCGGGCACCGCAGAGCGGGTCCCCGGCGATAAAGTCCTGCACCTCTGCATCGAAGCGAGGGTAACGGCTGGACACGAGGCGACCGTTCTCGATGATCGAGATTTTTTTCTCGTTTTGGCTGAAGCTCTGCCCGCTGCGATGTTCGACGAAAAGGCGGTGCTGGGCGACATGACGCCCACCAAGGGCGGCGGTCTTTTGACACCAATCGACCTCTTCGCCGTAGCCCCGCCCGAAGGCCGTGTCGAATGTCGGGACCTTGCGCAAATAGGCGGGGTTCAGTGCCATGCAAAAGCCCACGCCGGTGGGCAGCTCCGGGCCAGTGAAGGCCGGCGACAGGCGCGCTGCCTCGGCGTCGATCCGGTCAGATGCACCCGTGGGCAAGCTTGTGGGCGCGCAGATCGTGGGCACTGAATGCAATTCAGCATCGTTCGACAACGGCGTCACACTGGCCACATCGCTGGCCTCCAGCATGGGTTCGAGGAGCCGTGATGCCCATCGCGGCGGAACAAGAGCATCGGAATTCAATATTACCACAGGTTGCAAGTCACTGCGAACTCGTGCGGCCGACAAGCCCGCGTTAGCGCTCTCAACGAAGCCCTTGTTCTCGTCGTGCAAGATCAAAGTCACATTCTCGGGCCGCTGTGCGGCCCAGCCCTGAAGGAAAGGACGCACCCGACGATCGCTCGAAAAATCTTCCACGATAATCAGGTGCCAAAGAAGATCGGTGTGCCGCTCAACACGCTCTAAGCACTCGATCAAGACTTCATGGGCGTTAAAGACGGGAAGGACGATAACGATAGAGGGCGGTGGCACGTTGTCTTGCCGCGCCGCCACATCGGCAAAGAGCATATCGGGGATAAGGCCCACGTGAGATCCGCCATCAAGGCCAAGAAGGCGCTTCACCTTGGCTTTGTCCATGGGCTCATGGTGTTGCTGCCAGCGTATGGCTGCTGGCAATGCGGCGAAGCTGGCACGTAGGAACCCAAAGACGAGTGCGGTCGTGGAGGGGTGGCGCAGGTTGATTTGAAGCGGGCGCCCGCCGTCGGCCTCCAAGGTTATGTCAAGGCCGCCGTTCAGGGACTCTCCAAGACAGGGCACCGCGAAATGAAAATTGAGTGGGTCCCGCCCCGGTGCGCCGCTGGGACGCTCTGTCACCTGCACGCTTTCGCCGCTTCTCAAGCTCACGCGATCAGCCACCACCCAACCGCTCAGGCTGAGCCGGCCCCATTCGGCGCGCACCATATCCACATGCCCCAGAAGAGCGCCATGCTCATCCGTTATGTTCTGCGGCGGGGCGCTCAGAACATCATGCGCCACCATGTAGCGGCGAAAGAGCGAGTAGACGCGCCGGATCATGCGTTCGCCTACCTAATCCAATTTCAGAGGGGAATTGAATAACGCGGGGTCGAAATCAAAAGATGAGGATGTCGTCCTCTGTCAGGGTCCCCAGATTGGCAATCTCGAGGATCAGAACGGCATCCGCTCCTCCGAGACCGTCGCGGTCAACCCAGAGATCGCCACTGTCGCTGTCATAGATGACCCTGTGCATATCATCTTCGGCCTGCGTGCCCAGGTGAAAAGCGGTGGCTGCCAGCGCGCCGTTCGTGAGCCCACCAAACAGGTTTCCTTTGATTTTGATGGTATCCACGGCACTCGTGAAATCGAGAATGGTATCGACGTTGTCCGCTGACGGCGCCCGATCAAAGACGAACGTATCCGCGCCGCCATTGCCGCGCAGGGTGTCGCTGCCTTCGCGCCCGATGAGCATGTTGTCGCCGCTATTGCCTACGAGAAGGTTGTCGAGCTCGTTGCCCACTGCGTTGAAATCGAAGCCCGAGCGCAGCTCTAGATTCTCGATATTCTCCTCGAGCTTCCAGCTTCGATAGGCGCGCACGGTGTCGATGCCTTCGTCCGCTTTCTCGATAAGGATCTCGCCTGGGGCACTGACGACGTAAAGGTCGTTGCCCTTCCCCCCAATCATCGTGTCGACCTGCTTTTTTCCGTCGAGAATGTTGTTGCCGTCATTGCCGCGGATCGTGTTCGCGAGCCCGTTGCCTATGGCCTGAAGGTCTTCGTCGCCCACGAGCGTGATCTCTTCCACGTGAGATCTGCCCAAGGTGATGTCGACGCTGGAGATGACGTGATCGGTTCCGGCCCATTTCCGGCTTTCGTCGATCCTGTCGCCTGAATTGTCGACATAGAAGACATCCGATCCGGTGCCTCCCTTGAGCCAGTCCGCCCCGGCACCACCATCGAGTGTGTCATTGCCCGCATTGCCCGAAAGCCGGTCATCGCCAAGGCCGCCCACGAGCATGTTGTCACCGTTGTCCCCTACGAGGTTCTGATCCTCTACCGGTGGAGCGGGGGGAGGCGGCGCGGCGTCCGGGAGATCATCGGCGTTGAGATCAAGCTTCACGTTCTCATCGCCGATCGTGAATTCCCGGGTGACGTCTTGCCCGAGAGCAGCGCCGGAGAATGTCGCCGAGTACGTGCCGGGATCAAGTTCGACCTGATAGCCGCCGGAGGACCAGGTCGACGTCGTGAACGTGCCTGTATCCCCCACCAGTGTCACGGTGATGCCCGCCAACCCTTCGCCCGCATCGTAGAAATCATCATCGTCGGAATCCTCGAAGACAACACCCACGAGCTGGGCTTCGTAATTGAACCGCGTGCCGAAATTCTGCGTTACCACGAAAGGTCCGACCCGGGTTCCGGGATCAGTCTCCTCGAGGGCGGATATGCCGATCTCGGTGTAAAGGCCGTTCAATATGGTGTTGCGGTGGCCGGCTGGGGTCTGGATGCCGCTCGGTGTGTTGCCCCAGTCGATGTAAAACCCAGCGTGGCCGTATAACGGATCATCGGTGTAAGCGAAGATGTTCTCGGCGATGCCGCGCCAGGAGGTATAGTTGGCCGCCTCAATGCGGCCCCTGAGGTTCATCTCACCCGGTAACTGATGCGATTGCGTGTCTGTGTCGATCATGCGCTGGGAATGGCCCGCGCTGGCATCGGCGAGGGACGTGTTCCACGCCAGCGGTGCCACCGGAGTGCGGTTTGACAGCTGATCCTCAAGCAGCACCATGTCCACGTCGAAATAACGCAGTGCGCCCGTGATATTGCTGCTCACACCGGTTTGCGTGGTAGCATCCGCGATGAGGGCGTCGAACTCACCGTCCGGGTTCATCCGCGCCCGGTTCGTGAGTTCGAGCATTTCCTGCTCGAAAGCGGTGGGTGTCGGCATGGGTCTGCTCCTTACAAAGAGGTCCGGCTCTTCTCTTTTTGGGGCGCGTTTCGCGGGTCAGAACTGACTGATGGATCAACGCGAACGCGGGGGTGGGGGCTTGGAAAAGGGTGGACGACGGGCCTTTGATGGCGATTGGCCTCTGGCATAGCGCTTGCGGTGGAGCTCGTGCAAACGGCGTGCGCGAAACATTGCGCAGTCACCACGCAGCGGTTCGGGCTAGTAGAATTCAAAGTCGGTCGCATCGATCAAAGCCTGATTTTGAAGGATGGCGATGAGCTCTTTTTCGCCGCTCCCGCTGCCGTCCCGATCGACCCAAAGCCGACCGGTCTCGATGTCATAGATCACTCGGTCCTCGGCGCTGTTGGCTGCGACGCCAAAATGCAGCGCATCGGCGTCAAGTGTGCCGCGTTCCGAAATGCCGAATTCGCGCGCTCTGAGCTTCACTAGGTCCTCTGAGGTGGTGAAATCGACGATAGTGTCGACGTTGTCGGGACCCGCGCCGCGGTCAAAAACGAACGTATCCGCGCCGCCGTTGCCGCGCAGCGTGTCGCTGCCTTCGCGCCCGATGAGCATGTTGTCGCCGCTATTGCCTACGAGAAGGTTGTCGAGCTCGTTGCCCACGGCGTTGAAATCGAAGCCCGAGCGCAGCTCGAGATTTTCGATATTCTCCTCGAGCTTCCAGCTTCGATAGGCGCGCACGGTGTCGATACCTTCGTCCGCTTCCTCGATGAGAATCTCGCCCGGAGCGCTGACGACATAAAGGTCGTTACCTTCACCACCGATCATCGTGTCGATCTGTTTCTTGCCGTCGAGAATGTTGTGACCATCATTGCCGCGGATTGTGTTCGCGAGCCCGTTTCCGATGGCGCGGATGTTATCGCTGCCCGTGAGAGTGATTTCTTCGATATGGACGCGGCCGGTGATGAAATCTACGCCAGAGTAGACGTGGTCCGTCCCGGCCCACTTGCGGCTTTCGCTGATGCGATCCCCTAGGTCATCGACGTAGTAGATGTCGGATCCCATGCCGCCATTCATAAAATCGGCCCCCGCCCCGCCATTGAGCATGTCGTTGCCCGCATGGCCGAAAAGCGCGTCTTCGCCTGCGGCGCCTTCGAGGGCGTCGTTGTGGCGGTTGCCGTGAAGCGTATCAGCGAAGTCTTCACCGTTTAGCGTGACGCCGACCCGGTCAGTAGCGTAGACCTCGTGGTCAGTACCGCCAAAGAGCGTCACCTCGCGCGCGCCATCGACCCAGAGCCTTTGATCCGAGGCGAGGGGGGCCACGTTGAGCATGGCTGTGCCGCTATCCCCGAGCTCCAGAGTGAGCTGACCAATATCGCTTTGCGCCACGAGACCGGCAGAAATCGTCAGAGCGACGGTCTCGAGATTCTTGACGTCAAATCTGTCGATGCCGCGGAAGGCGTCGTCGGGGCCGGGGCTGCCGAAGATGGAGCTGACATTGAGTTCGACGACATCGTAGCCGCCGCCGCCCTGGACCAGAAGATCAGGGCTTTCAATGTGCGCGCGGCTGATCTGGATGAGGTCATCGTTCCCGGTGCCGACCAGGGTCATTTGGGTGGCGCGAGCATCGAGTACCTCGCCCGCGGTCGCGGTATCCAAGAACTGGAAGTTTTCAGCGGTGAACGCGTCAGCCACCGTGTTCTTGAATACCGTCTGTCCGCCCGGCCCGAACTCCAGAATTGTATCGTCGCCCTCCTGGCTAAGTCTGGCTTGTGAGAAATCGGTGTAGGCCGTGCCGCGCAACACCATGATGTCGCCGCCCTGACCGGTTTCGAAATCGAGGATAACATCAGTGAAATCCTCGTAGTCACGGATGAAGAGATCCTGCCCGTCTCCGCCGGAGATGGTGTCGCCGTTGGCACCGCCATCGAGCGTGTCGTTGCCTGAGCCGCCCGTGATGCGGTCATTGCCGTAGCCCGTGTCGATGAACCCACCGTCCTCATGGGCGGTTACGGTATCGCCGCGATCGCTCGTGACGGCGTAGCGGAAGGTGACGTCATTGTCTTCGATCGTCGAGTAGGGATGAAGCGGGAAGACACCGGGATGCACCGCCGTCCATTGCGGCTCGGTGAGCTCGGGATAGCTCTGGACCATGCGATCGACGACGATCCGGTTATCGGCGTCGGGGCTGCCGTGGAAATTGATGTCGCGGTCGGTAAACGAGACATGGAGGTCGTTGTAGTGTTCGGCGCTGAAGCTCGAGAAGAGCACTGCATGGCGCGACCCGGTGGAGGACAGATCGCTGAACGTGTTGTCAAAGGCTTCCTTGAACAGGAAATGATAGCCGCTGCTGCCATCCTTGTTGTGCGCGCCGACGGCCGTCAGGCCCTCGCCCTCAACCTCATAGGTACGTTGGAACTTAAATCCGTGGGCGGCGGGGTTGAGCAGCGTGATATCCGCGATCTGGCTGCTCTGCACACCGTCGAGTTCGAGCGCCGCAATGGAGGTCCAAGCCTCGAGAGTGTCCTGAAAGAGATCGTGGTTCGGGCTACCCCAGGAGCCCTCAATGGAGAAATCGCGTAGTGTCACGCCGGTCAGGAAGGTCGATTCCGCGGCCGTCGCGATTCCGCCTTCGAACGTGTAGGGAAGCGCCTCTTCTAGCGTGACGGTGTTGCCATCGATGGCCACGATCTTGGAGCGCGCTTCTCGTAGGTAATAGTTTTCCAGATCGTTTTCTTCCACGCCCTCGGGCGGGGTCCAGCCGGCATTGCCGGTGGCCTCGAGCCAGACTTCGTCATTGGCTTGTAGAATGTGTAAGAGATCGCCCACTTCCAGATCATGGCCTGGGTGAAGTGTGACGGTATTGCTGCCTTTCTGAGCATCGTCGACCAACGTGCCAAGACGAACTTGAAGGTCTTCGGGCTGGACCAAGAGCGTTGGCGCCGCAGCGTTGTCGGGGATGTCGGTGATGAGCACCGTGCGCCCCTCGCCCGCCCCGATGAGTGAGATGTCGCTGCGATCGATGCGCAAGGTCTCCGTCACCGAGTAGGTGCCTTCGGCCAAATGAATGACAGCACCCGCGGGCGCGTCGTCCAAAAGGGCCTGGAAGTCAGTGGTGGAGATGTCGGGGCCCACATGGAACAGAAGCGGGTCTTGTCCCGCGAAGATAAAGTCCTTCGCGCCGAGCTCTGCGGCACTCACGTTTTCGAGGATCAGTTCAAGTCCCGAACCGGTTATGCGCGCGCCGCCGGGCGTGTCCGTGATCTCCAGGTCCGCGAGGTTCGTGAAGTCCGTGATGTCGCTCAGGTCAATCCGCTCCACCAGATTGTCCGGGTCGTAATCGGTCAGCGTGGCGACCTGGGCACCGCCTTTGATGACGAAGCTGTCAGTGTCGGCCCCACCTGAGAGGCGGTCAGATCCGCCCGCGCTGATTAGGAGGTCGCGCCCCTCTCCGCCGTCCAGCACGTCATCGCCGCCACCACCGGACAGCGTATCATCGCCAGTGCCGCCGACGAGGCTGTCATTGCCGCCGTTTCCGCTTAGGGAGTCGTTGCCTTCGAGGCCTCGGATCAAGTCACCCTTGGCGCCGCCAAGAATTATGTTGCCATCATTGCCGCCCTGCACGTCGCCTGCGATGAGGTCAGAGATGCTCATCGTCTGGCCTGGCACGTCGCGCAGCCGCACTTGGCCTGTGCCCTCCACGATAACATGGCTCGCATCGGTCACGAGCTCGGTGTCGAGGAAGAGGCTGTTGGCGCCGTGTTTGATCACAAGTGTGCCGCTGTCGGAGGACGCGACCATGGCCGCGTCCACCACGAAGGTGAGGTCTCCAGTCGCGCCGGTCATGTCGATGATCTCGATCCGCTCCATACCGTCGAGGCGGGCCGGCGAATAGGATCGGTCATTGCCGAAGATGCGCAGCGTGTCGGTGCCCGCTCCGCCGTCGAATCGGTCATAGCTGTTTAGGTTGGACAGTTGCCCGATGGCGTCGAATACCTCGTCGGCTTCGGCGCCTATGAAATCGTCTTCGCCGTCAGTGAAACGAAAATCGGCGCGCTGGCTCAGGGTCTCGCCAAGGAGGCGCACGGTATCTCCAGCGAAGACGAAGTCGGTTTCATCGAGGTCGCTGGCAGCAATACCGTTGAGCGTAATCGTTGTGCCACCGGTGAGCGTGATGCGGGCATCGCCGCCATTGGCTGTAATGTTCAGTTCGCTGAACCTCAGCCCGGCGAAGGCCCTCAGGTCGATACGCTCATAGTCGTCTGAGACGTCAAAGTCAGTGATGGTGAGAGCTTCGCCCGCGGTCACAAGGAATGCATCCGCGCCCGCACCGCCGGTGACAATATTGCTGCCGCTTCCGCCTACGAGAAGATCAGAGGAGGCGCCGCCGGATAGACTATCGTTGCCTGCGCCTCCAGTCAGCCGGTCATAGCCGTCTCCGCCAGAAAGGATGTCGTTGCCATCATTGCCGAGCAATGTGTCATTGCCGTCGCCGCCGCTCAGATCATCGTTGCCGTCAGCCCCGAGGAGCGTGTCTTCGCCGGTGCCGCCGATGACGATGCCATCAAAGCCATCCTGCATCTGCACGCTCTGCCGCTGGGCATCATAGAGCGTGACCGGCCCGCTCCCTGCTAGTAGCACTTGATAGCCTGCATCGGGCGAGACCTCGCGCAGATCCAGACTGAGCGGATCAGCGTCGAAGGTGATCTGGAGACTGTCGCTGTCTGACTGATCCAGAAGATCATCCGAGAGCGACAGAAGCGCTGAAGAGGCGGCCGTGACGTCGAGCTCTTCGATGCCATGCAGGCCCACCATCCGGAGGTGAGACATCGAAAGGTCGCTTGTTCGCAAGAAGACCAGCACGTCGTTACCTGCACCGGCGAGGATTGCATCGCCCGCAACAAGGTTTGCCCTGTTTGATGGGACCTCGATCAATTCATCATCTGAAGTCCCGGTGATGGTGTCGAGGTTGAGTGTCAGGCTAGCAAGAACAGTGGACATGAGAACCAATGCTGGCAAGGAACGACGAGGCCTGACCGCTACTGGCTAATTGTGGATTTCTTGTGCTTCCTAGAGGGGGAAAGTTTGGCAAATTCGCTTTGTATGTTGGATTTTAAGGAAGTGCCTCAGCGATCCAAAGAGGTTGCGGAGCCAACCCTTCTGAGTCACATACCCGCACGCGTCGAACCGCGCTGACGGTTTAAGCGGGCCAGCGTGGCATGTGTAGCGAAGCGCTGTGCGATCGCCTACTGTGGGGTCTAAATGGTCGCCTCTAAAACAACCTTGATTGTCACTGGTGTGGCCCGAAGCGGGACAACGGCGCTGGCCGAGCTCTTGAATGCCCATCCCGAGATCTGCGTCGGCATCGAGCGGTTCAAGTTTCAGTATCTGCGCGCCGGCAACTATGATGCAGGATTGTTCACCTTTGATCGGTTCTTCGATTTCAAGGAGGAAGACACCAACATCATTCCCGCGCAAAGGCCGCATTGGAAGACAGTATACGACGCCATCGAAGCCAAGTGGGAAGGGGCGCGCATAGTCGGTGACAAGGTGCCGGACTTGACCCCGATCCTCGGCGATTTCTTCGCGGAGAATCCGGGTTTCAAGTACATCTACATTCTCCGCAACCTCAAGGACGTTGCCCTTTCCTGGCAGGCAAGGGCCGACCGTGCGCGGGATCGCTGGCCTGCGAGCCGGGGCTTTGCGGCAGCGTGCAAGAGCTGGGACGAACAGCAGACGGCAATCCACGAGTTCTGTCGCCAGCCGGAGGTGCAAGACCGCCTTTTGCTATTGGACTACGATCGGATGTTCGACCCAGATGTCCAAACCGAACAGGCTCTCCTTGGGTTTCTGGATTTGCAGCCTTCGGAGGAATTTACCCGCATGCTAGAGAGCCACAGGGAGTTCACTGTCAATCGGCCGAAAAAACGGGTCCCGAAAAAGTTCGTGTCGGCGTATAAGGATGTGGATATGGGCACCATGCGGGCTCTGCGCCGTCTCTCTCAGGAGCAGATGCAACACTGGTCAAGCATCGCGGTGAGCGGATGTCATTAGCCGCACTCAGAGGTCGTCATGGCGCAACTGGGACATCGATCTGACCCGCGGAAAACCAGGCTAGTCAGATTCCAATGACAGGCGGTCCCCTCCTAACGCGATTGCGCGAGAGACTTTTTAAGCTTCGCAGACCCAATGGTGTCGTGGAGCGGCTGGACAGTGATCGAGCGTCTGGATGGTGGTCCAATCCGGAGAATGCCACTGCTCACGCGAAGCTGAGCCTTTACATCGATGGTAGGTTTGAACGGCATATATTGGCTGATCTGCCGCGCGATGACGTCGTGGCGGCGGGGCGTGCAGAGATCGGCTGCGGATTTGATGTCCCGATGCCAACGAGGGTGCGCGACGGCCAGTCACACTTGCTTGAATTGCGCGTGGGCACGGATGGGCCCGTCTTGCCAAACGGCAGCAGGAAAGTCCTACCGAGGGAGGGGGCAGGGCAAGCAGGTGAAGTCGACGCGTCCGGCGCGTCGAAAGAGAAATTGCCCCATGCTTCCGGGCTTGCGTTTGTCGACCAACGGGAGCGCGTTATCGCTGGTTGGGCCAAAGCTTGCACGGCGGTTAAGGTCTGCTTTGACGATGGCAGCGTCTTTACGACGCCTGTGGCCGAGCTCGTCCCTGGCTTCGGCGACACCGTACGGGAAGGGTTCCGCTTGCCAATCCCGCCCAATCTCCGGGACGGCCAATGGCATTCCGCGACCGTGACCTTCGGAGAACTAGGAGACCCGGACCGAGGGAGTGCTTCAGGGGATGCACTAGACGGCAGCCCTGTGCGGTTCTGGATCGCGCCAGAGCCCATGGTTGCTGAACTTACTGACGTCATAGGCGATCGCATCACGCTGCGCCTATCTGCAGGCGCGGACCCCTGCGCTGGTGCCAAGGTCGGGATACTCGTTGATGGTGTGCCCGTCAGCTCTGCGATCTCCGACGAGCGCGGCTACGTTCACTTGCGACTAACGGCTGCGACCAAGAGCATCGAGGTGCTCAATGAAAGCGCCACTCCGCCGCGGACAGCGGGGCGCTTCACGATCTCCGACAGTTGGTTCAATGCTGACGCGTTGCAGCCCCTTCCCTTGCCGAGGGCCGTGTTGACCGGGCCGGCCTGTGCGGAGGCCCGGGAGGCTTTCGCGATGTTTTGCGAGGAGCCCGATGGGCGCTTCGACCGGGCGTGGTACGCAAAGGTGGCGGGGACGTCTGAAGAGGAGGCCCTGCTGCACTACGCCGAACATGGCGCGGCCGCCGGCCTATCGCCCTCGCCACTCTTCGATGAGCGTGCCGTGCGGGCACGATTTCCCGAGATCCAAGCGGCCATCGCGGAAGGCGAGCTCCCGGCTGCCTTCGCGCTTGAGCTGATATTTGGAGAAGGCGCGTTCTGCGCGTTGCCTGACCCTCTCGAAGCCCGCGAACACGGCACCGAGATAGATGAGATCAGACCCGCAGCTGCCCTTCCTCCTCCCAGCCAACAGCGATCCGCAAGTGACAGCATCTATGCCGCGTGGCTTGCGCGGCTCAAAGCGCCGGAGGACGCTACGCAAGAAGTGGCCGCCGATGAGGCCCGTGTGCAGAGCTATCTGCAGCATACCCGGCTCTTGGAACGCCCGCTCATCAGCATCATCATGCCGACATACAACCGGGCCTACACAATCGGAGAAGCCGTTCAGAGCGTCCTGGATCAGACCTATGACCATTGGGAGCTTCTGGTCTGCGATGATGCCAGCGATGACAAGACTGCACAAGTGATGGATGGCTTCGACGACCGCCGCATTCGCTACATGCAGTTTTCGAAGTCGAACGGCGCGGCCACTCGCAATAAGGGCCTGCGCTTTGCCAGGGGCGCCTACATTGCCTACCTCGACAGCGACAATCTCTGGAACCCGCATTTCCTCGATATGATGCTGCGGTCTCTCATGGCTTCGCCGGGCAGCGCGATTGCCTATTGCGGATATCTCGACACTGAAATCCGAGGAGCCGAGGTGCATCTGGCCCAACGCTCCCATGCGGTCTTCCGCGCGATTGCGCTGTCACGCCGAAATTTCATGGATCTGAACACAATCATCCATCATCGGCGCGTTTACGAATGGCTTGGCGGTTTCGACAACGCGCTGCCTCGCCTGCAGGATTGGGATCTGATGCTGCGCTATACCAGCATCTTTCAGCCGCTCTTCGTCGATCACAGCCTGGTCTTTTATCGCCGCAACGTGGCCTGGGGACAGGTGACGCATCTCTTTCAGAGCTCAGGCGCACAGGACACCGTCAACGCCAAGACCCAGAGGCGCCTGAAGGACAATCATGAGCGCCTCCGCATTGTCTGGCCGCATCGAGGGGCCGTCACGATCCTCGTGGGTGCCGGTTTCGCGGGTAGTGATGCTCTTGCGCTCGCGTTGGCGGAAGCCGTTTCGCAATTTGTGGTGGTCGACGTGATCGACCTTTCCGGCCGCTTAGGTGACGCAGAAGGTATCTGTGAGGGCATCACCTTTCATACCATGCCCCCGCCACTATGCGAGGATCCGGCTCGGCTCGGGCAGGTAGCGGCCCAATTCCTCAGGGATCGCCCAGTGTTTTGTCTCGGCATGGCGGAAGCTTTGCTGCGCCGGCTGCCTATTGAATTCCAAGCCAATCTGATGGCTGTCAGCGCAACTTCGCAAGGCGTGGTTGCGCGCGCCGTGAACGACGAGGTGACTCAGTTTCACCTGGGCGCCATTCCCATTGAGGGCCGAGTCTCTGAGGAGCTTTTAGCCGACGATAAGGTGCGTAGCAGTGATGAAGAGTCTTTTATGCTGGTCTACCCCCCGAAGGAGGTTGGAGAGCGAGCTGACTTCCTAGAACAGGCACTCGAACACGCCCAAAAGCATGGGCTCTCGCTTGTTGTCCCGCCACTCGCGCCGGAGGATACGGAGTGGCACGAAGTCTCTGGAGGCGAGATCAGAAAGGTGCCCGCTATTGCGGGGATGGGTTGTGCGTCCGCTGTTTGGAGGGTGGCCCTCGCTGCTAGTCTTTGCCCGATCTCCCAGTTGGATCCTTACGCATTCAGTCTTCTCAATCGTCTGCAAAAGGCGGGCATCCCGCTTGCTGTGGTGCCAGGCACCTCTAAAGATGATCTAGTCCGGCAGTGGATCGACGCGCGTGCAGTCTATGAGATCAAAGTCCCCACCTTGCCTTGGCTGCTCGAAAAGGCTGGCAAGGTTTTCAAAGACCCGGGCTTGCACGGGCGGCTGTCCCGAAATGGCATGACCGTGCATCGGATTGCTATGCATGATCAGCAATCGCGCGAGAGAATTGCCAACATGATTTATCGTCTGCTGTTTGACCCGCCTGCCTCGAATGTTCGGTATGTCAAGCCGAGCTGATGGTGTCATACCGGTCGTCCACCAGGGCATCTTGCAACTGAATTCTGGCCCGACCCTTCCTGATATAACGGCGCAGGTCCCGGATGGGACTGCGAGGCCAGAGATCTTTAGCATCCCAAGCATGCGCCAGGCCGTTTTGGACCCGGTGCCGCAGATGGATTTCACGCTCAACATAGAGCGCGGCGGCGTCCCGCTGCCGGGCACCCCGCTCCATATCCAGACAGGCGGCTGGGAGGGTTCGGTCGATTCGGTCCAAGGTGCGCGCGTCTCGGGTCATGCCCGCAATCAGCGTGCGCCCGGGTCTGATGTCGCTGTTGTGGCCTATGCTGGAGGCCGGGTTCTGAGCTCAGCCACGGCCTGTGCGGAAGACGATGGGCGGTTCACGCTCGTCTTACCAGAAGCGCCGGACAAATCAGGTGACGCCATCACGCTGGGAATTGCCGGCTCCGACTTCATCCTCGAGAACGGAACTCTGGCACTCAAGGCCCCGCGCCCCACGCGCAAACTTCGCTTTGGCGCCCACTTGGTCGATGCGCTGCACATCCGCATCAAGATATCCGCGCCCAACCTCAGAGAAGCGCCCCTCTGGGGCGACTACCATTTTGCTTTGGCCATGTGCCACAGCTTCGAGCGGTTGGGCTATCTCGCCAACGTCGATACTGGTGACAAGTGGTATGGTCCCGCCAATGACGATGCAGATGTCGTCTTATCCCTGCGAGGTCGCCACAGGTTCAAAACCGACCCGGCCAAGATCAACATCTTATGGCTTATCTCTCATCCTGACCGCATCCCAGACGAGGAATTCGCGGATTACGATCATGTTGCGGTGGCCTCCGACATCTACGCCGCCCATCTCGAGGCGCGTGGACTGGCTTCGGTAAGTGTACTGCACCAAGCCGTCGATGCCCGGCGTTTCAAAGGCGACCCGGACGCAAAGCGCAGGCGGGAATGCCTCTTTGTGGGCAATTCACGCCGCGAATACCGGAACATGGTGCGCTGGTGTCTAGAGGAAGACATACCGCTGGCGCTTTACGGGGGTGGCTGGGAGGGAATCTTACCCCGAACGCTCTTGCGCGGCACGGGCGTCGATAACGCGGATCTCCCCGGGCTCTACTTGCGGCACCTCGTTCTTCTCAATGATCACTGGGACAGCATGCGGGCAAACGGTTTTCTGTCGAACCGCCTCTTCGATGGCAGCGCCGTGGGAACCCCAATCATCTCCGACCCGGTGCTGGGTCTCAGCGATGTCTTCCACGACACGATCAGCACGGCGCAATCGGGCGAGGAACTTGCCCATGAAGTGCAGCGCTGCTTTGACGATCCGGGTCCCTATCTCGAAAGAGCGGCCGCCGCGCGCGACATCGTGCTGGGCGCGCATACGTTCGACCACCGCGCAGCCACCCTGGCTGAGCTGATCCGGAAGCTGCGCGTCCAAAAGCTGTAAGGCGCGCATGAGCAGCGGCGCGAGATACGGCGCAATGGACACAGGCGCAGGGAAATAAGCGACTTGCCTTTCTGGATGGATTGTCCTGCGTTTGGTCCTTTGTAGAGTATTCGAATGCGGCGCGCCGCCCATCGATCAAGGAGCATTCCAGTGGCCATCTTCCTGTTACACTACGACCTTTCTCACGAAGGCGGCCTGCCGCACTACGTCGAATTCAGAAAAGAGTTGACCCGGCTCCGGGCGCACCGTGTCTTGGACAACGCATGTTTGATCAATGTGAATACAGACGACCCGCGACGGTTGGTGGATACGCTGAAGCCGATGACGGAGGAGCGTGATCGACTGTTTGCCATGCGCATGGAGCCTAGCAATTACTGGTATCTGAACGCTCTGCCGGACACCAACAAGTGGTTGAAGGAGAACCCGCCCGAGGCTTTCATCTCGCCGACTTGAGGGAGCCGGACCCTGGGCAGTCGCAAGTTAACGCCTATGGGCGCGCGACCGAGCGACCAAACTGGTTTGGTTCCATGCAGTCGGGCAAAGCAGCTAATGCAGAGACTTATGTGCGAGCAGACGCCCGCCATCAGTCTTCTGGCGGCGCGCAACCCACCACTAGCGAAAGCTCAAAGGTGCAGCACAGCCCAAACGGCGGCTTGGGTGCGATTGCTGGCGCCGATCTTTTGATAGCAGGTTCGCAAGTGCACTTTCACTGTCGTCTCGCAGATCCCCAGGTCGTTGGCGATGTCTTTGTTGGAGTCCCCGCTCGTCAGGCGTGACAGGATCATATTCTCTCTTGCCGATAGTTTTCCGAGATGATCCCCCATAAAGGGCTCACGTTGTCGCAGCTTTTGAGACACGAGCGTTGCCTGGGCGTCTGCGATAGTGCGTTGCGGCACGAGGGAGTATCCCTCTTGGACGACCGCCAGTGCACCGATGAGCGCATCAATGGACCGGTCATCCGGGATAATGGCGCTGACACTTTCTCCGAGAGCGGTCCGAAGGTCGACGGTTGCTCCCTTGGAGGCTCCTTTGGCTGTCAGAAGGATGATGCGTAGTCCTTCGGCTAGCGTGTCCAAGTAGCGTATGTCATTCCTAATTTCTTCGGCCGCTTTTCCGGTATGTAAAAGTACTAAATCGCGGTCTTGGAGAGACCTTATCTCATTTATTTGAGCGCACGACTGTCCCACGACAATGTCGCGCTGTTCGCAGCATTTGCCCAAAGCGCTCCGAAAAATCTGACTGTCACTAACAATGACAACTGGCATACAAATACCTCTTGAGAACCAGAGACTGGCAATAAAATGCCTATTCTGACGAAAGCAGAAATTAAGTGTTTCAATTTGGTCGGGGCACACTCATCCCCTCCCGTAGTGGTAGCGGACGTGAACGAATCGCCGAAGCGATTTTTCTTTGCCGCCGGGCTCTAGGTACATGCACAGGTTGAATCCCCTCCTCGCGTGCTCGAAGGTTAACACAAATTTTACTGTGTTTTGAAGGTGATGGGACGGTTGTTTCTCTAACCGAAAAACAGCGTTCCAAGAGATGGAACGAGTACCTCTATAGGTTGTGCCTCAGCCTGCAAGTCTCGCTTACGTAGATCAGCGGCCCGGAAATACCTCTTTCGGGCAGAATCATGTGGGCAGATTCGGGGCGAAGGTCAGATTTCCGCCCGAAAGACTTACGTCATCTGCGCGTGCGCTCCCCAGGGCGCGCCATGCTAACCTATGGGAAGGTAAATTTAATCGACCGGGGGGTTGTGTAATGGGTATTTGTGCCCCTTCCAGTTATGGAACAACTAATTTTTATCACTCTGAGTTATTGAAACGTGGCCTTTCCACGCTGACCGAAAGTGCGCTGGTGTGTCTGGGCGGATCCCACGAGGGGCTGTGCCTGACCACGAACGGGTCTGCCGACATGCAGCTCAGAAAGCTTCCTAGCGTTCTGCCTCAAGCCCTTGCCGGAAAACTAGCGGGACGCTGGCGCAACGGTCTTTCCACCAGTCCCGGCAACCTTGTGGGTAGCCGCTTCCTTGATGTCGGCGCCCCGGAAGGAGAGTGGCTTCGCAAGATCCTGCCGAGTCTTGATGGTTGGAAGCTGCTAGAACTGTCGTTCGACACCGAGATTGTTGATCACATAGCGCTCAAACTCGACACGGCAGATGCGGCCAAAACCGCGAAGACCGTGCTAGATGCAATCTGGCCCATTCTTCGCGAGGACTGCCTCCAGGACTTGTTGGAGCGCCCCATGAGCGCGGCAAAGGACGCGCTACTCTGGACGATCTCGAAAAACGTGGGCGCTGCGATCCTTGTTCTCGATGCTGCTGGCAACGTGCTCCAAGCCAACCAGGCGGGCTCGGCTTTGCTCAAAAGCGGCCAATTTCTGCGCGAAACGCCCGAAGGGCTTCAATGCCACACTTCGAAGGAAACCAAGGCGCTTCGCTTCGCCATCTCCGAATGCCTGGATCAGGCGCCGGGAAAGAGCGTGGAAATGATCATGCTGCTCGAAGTCATGAACGGGCTGGGCCGCGCGCCTCTTTCCCTGTCATGCTATAACGATGGGACAGACAATCCGCTCATCGTGGCCATGATCCCCCAGAAGCCCGATCGCAAGCGGGTAGAGATGCTTGCTCAAAAGATGGGGCTCACACCGGCCGAGGCGCGCGTTGCTGCTCTCATGCAAATGGGTCTTTCAAACCGGGAGGCGTCCTGCATCGCTCAGGTTAAGGAGCAGACTTTCAACACCTACGCCAAGCGCGTGCTTGCAAAGCTCAATGTCAGCTGCCGTGCGGAAATGGCGCAATTGCTAACCTGGCAAGCGAGCGTGGGGCGTGCATCATGAACCAAATGACGAAGCAATCCGATATGCGCGACCAGCCCCTCGAAGCGGGACCTGTAAAGCAGCAGGCAGCAGCCCTGGCGCTGGACGAAGACAAGCCCACGCTCACTGCCGCAGATGCGCAGATGCTCTACAAAGCGTTCGTCATGAACAGCGCACCCGTGGCGCGCCGCGGGGATCTTGTCGAATTGAACAACCGTATCGTGAAGCTCTTCACGACGCTTAATACGGGGCTCGGCGAGACGCACATGGCCAAGGCCAATGAAGACCGTGCAGCTCTCGTGGCACGCCTCGATGAGATGGAGACCTCTGTTAATCGCATGGAAGGTGCGCTGCGCATCGAGTTCGAACCTCTGATGCGCAAGGCGATCGAGGATGTCGTGAGCCGGCATGCGAAACCGACACGGCGTGTCGGGCCCATTCGCGGGTTCTTCCAGGCCTTGATCCTCGTCGCAGTCCTATGCCTCGGCGCGTATTTTAGTGATGAAATTCAGGGTCTTGCCCAGGTAGCTGTCACTGCCCTCCCCAACTTCAATTAAGTTCAAAATGTGTTAAAATTTGTCCCCAAATGGGGGCATTTTTTGACCGGAATACGGGGTTCCATCTCATCATAGGCTGCGGGTGCGCCTCGAGACCCGCGATTTCTGCGTCCGTTTTTGGCGCTAACCCCGGGGGGGTGTCGGTCAATGTGCATGCATCGCAGCACACCTTAGTCCCGATTTATTACGGAGAGTACAGATGGGTCTTCCAGAGAATAATCCAGGCTGGCAGGTATGTGATCCTGAATGCCTTATTGATTTCCAGAGCGATGATAAGTTCGCCGACAACTACAATGACGGCAACACAGAGCGCGGTGATCAGGGCGGTAACTTCATCGACCTGAACAACAACAATGCCGGTGACAACGCCCAAGGCGGCGAAGGTGACGACGGCATCCTCGGCAACCAGCTCAACAACCTTCTCGAAGGTGAAGAGGGCCAGGACTACATCGAAGGCCAGGACGGCGAAGATGCGATCCTCGGCGGCACGGGCAACGACACGCTCTTCGGCGGGAACACCTCCCGTTCCGACGCGTTTGACGCCACGGGGCGCGGCACCTTTGAAGATGCTCCCGATCGTAACGGCGAAGGCAACGACTGGGGTGATGGCGCTGACTGGATCGACGGTGGTGACGGGTGTGACCTCATCGACGGCGAAGACAACAACGACACGCTTCTCGGCGGCAACGAATCCGACGTGGTCTTCGGCAGCGGCGGCGACGATGTCATCTTCGGTGACAATGGCGACGGCGACGAAGACAACGGCGATGCCGACGACTGGCTCTCCGGCGGCACTGGCGATGACTGCATCGACGGTGAAGGCGGCGACGACTGCATGTGGGGCGACGATGGTGACGACACCATGTACGGCCGTTCCGGCAACGACCGCATGGATGGCGGCTCGGGCAACGACAGCATGGCGGGTGGCCTCGGCGACGACCTGATGCTCGGCCAGACGGGCGATGACATCATGTATGGTGACATCCTGCGTGGCACGGGCGAGGATCTGGACTTCGGTTCCGACACCTTCAACGGCAACAAGGGTGAGATCCCCGGTGGCGACGACTGCATGTTTGGCGGCGACGGCGATGACCAAATGGACGGTCAGGCTGGCGACGACTACATGGATGGTGGCGCAGACGACGACCTCATGTTCGGTGGTCGTGGCGACGACGTCATGGACGGTAACCTCGGTGTCGACGTCCTGCAGGGCGACGCTGGTGAGGACCAGATCCGCGGTGGTCTGAGCGCAGACGTCATCCAGGGTGGTGCCGGCAACGACATCCTCTACGGTGACATGGCTCGTGAATCGCACCTGAACTGGGACGCTGATTGCTGCGAGAACTACGGTTCCGACGTCAACCCGCACTTCGTGAACGCCGATGGCAGCCCGCTCGAATGCCCCGCCTGCATGGTGGAAAACGGCGAGATGACCGTTAGCGCTGAGCGCACCGAGGAAGAAGAAGGCGGCGACAACATTCGCGGCGGTGACGGTGCAGACCAGATCTTCGGTGAGGGTGGCAACGACTCGCTCTACGGCGAGAAGGGTCGCGACTTCATGGAAGGCGGCGACGGCGACGACAACATGTTTGGCGGCAAGCATGCCGACGAGATGTTCGGCAACGACGGCAAAGACTGCATGTATGGCGGCTCTGGCGCCGACTACATGGAGGGTAACGCGCAAGGCGACCGCATGTTTGGTAACGGCGGCGACGATCTCATGTACGGCGGCACCCATTCTGACTTCATGTCAGGCGGTAAGGGTGACGACGAGATGTATGGTGAGACCGGCAACGACACCATGCGCGGTAATGCCGGCGAAGACGAAATGTACGGCGGCAACGGCAGAGACACCATGGATGGTGGCCTTGACGACGACTACATGGAGGGCAACAACGGCAAAGACCTGCTGACCGGTGACAAGGGCGATGACGTCCTGCTCGGTGGCGAAGACAACGACGACCTGTTCGGTGAACAGGACGATGACTGCCTGTACGGGGAAGACGGCGACGACTTCCTTGACGGTGGCAGCGGCCATGACTTCCTCGACGGTGGTTCCGGTGACGACACGCTTGTTGGCGGCAACGGCAACGACTTCCTGAAAGGTGGCGAAGGCCAGGACGAACTTACCGGGGGTAACGGCAAGGACGTCTTCATCATCGATCTGGTCTGGAGCGGTCCAGAAGGCGGGTTTAGCTCCATGGATGGAGAGACGCCCGGCGATGTCATCACCGACTTCAACGCCGATGAAGATCAGGACGTTCTGCTCTTCCGTGTCACCAATGAAGGCGACGGTCTCGGTACGTCGGATCAGGCGGCCTTTGAAGCACTGAATGCGGCAGCCACCGTGACCGACGATGGAACGGATGTGACCATCGAGATCAACGGCTCGAAGGTGACGCTCAATGACTTTGGCCTGCTTCTTCCGCAGGGCAACTTCACCTCGCTGGGATCCGACGCGATCCCGCTGGGTGGTCTCGGCATCAACGCAGTCACGTCCGGAGACGTGGGCAACTACGAAGCCATCAATGTCGTCACGAGCGACACGGGCTTCAATGATGACCACGAGTACTTCTCCGCAGCGGACTACGTGTTCAGCTAAGGCGGCATAGGACAAAGGTTTCCGGCATCGTGTATACGGTGTCGGGAACCTTTTAGTCCTGGCCTTAGGCGCTTCGACTGGTCCCCCGGCCACCAAATCGACTTTGGCCAGGGCGCCGTTCTTCAACAGGACTGGGTGGTTTGTATTTTGCCCATATGGGCATAGAGATTTGAATGTGTCCGGGGGGACATGAAATGAGAACCAAGAGACTATTCGACGGTCAGCGTGGCCTGATCGCTTCGATCTTCATCGTTAGCATTTTTGTTAACATACTGATCCTGACGGCACCCTTGTACATGCTGCAGCTCTTTTCGAGAGTGATGTCCTCTGGCAGTGTTCCGACATTAATCGCACTTACAATCGGCGCAGGTATTGCGCTGATTTTTTTCTTTCTTTTCGATGCCATCCGGCAGCGTCTTGTGGCCCGCTTGGGAACGAGGCTCGAAGCCCGCACGGGACCCCTGGTGCTCAAGGCACTGATGGGCGGCAACCTCCCAGCAGATGTGCAATCCTCGCAGCCGATCCGAGATCTCCAGGTCGTGCGGGGTTTCGTCACCAGCCCGGTATTGATCGCCTTGCTCGATGCGCCGTGGTCGGTGCTTTTCTTGGCACTCATTTTCCTCTTTCATCCGCTTCTTGGCCTCGTTGCCATGGCGGGCCTGATGATGCTCTTCGCGCTCGGGCTCATCAGTGAAGTTGCAGGTCGCAAACCCTCGCAATCGGCAAATGAGGCCTCCACGGAAGCAAATTCAGCGGTCGATGAGATGCTCATGAATGCCGAGGTGGTCCATGCCATGGGCCAGTCCCAGGCCATGGTCGAGCGCTGGACCTACAAGTCCTTTGCTTCGATCGTTTTCGGCACAGTGGCCTCGGATCGCGTCGCGCTCATGACCTCGCTGGCCAAAACGCTGCGCATGGGGCTGCAGATCGCGGTCCTCGGCGTCGGTGTCGTCTTGGTCCTTCGCAATGAACTCACGCCCGGCCTCATGATTGCGGCCTCCATTCTTCTGGGCCGCGCCGCAGCACCGGTGGAGCAATCCATCGCGGGCTGGACCGCGCTGCTTACGGCGCGCCAAGCTCGTGACCGACTGAACCGCTTGCTGTCCCACGTCGGTGAGACGGAGCAACAGATGGAGCTTCCCGAACCCGATGGGCGGCTTTCCATCGAGGGTGCCACGGTGCTCATGCAAGGGCACCAAAACCCAACTCTCCTTGATGTGAGCCTGGAACTGCGTCCGGGGCAATCACTCGGGATCATCGGCCCTTCTGGCGCAGGCAAGACGACGCTCGCGCGGGCCATTGTCGGCCTCCAGCCACTGTCGCGCGGCTATATCCGCATAGATGACGCCGCGCTTACGGACTGGCCGGCGGAGCAGATCGGGCGGCATATCGGCTTCTTGCCCCAGCGCACTGATCTCTTTCGCGGAACGGTGGCTGAGAACATCGCTATGATGAACCAAGACGCCAAACCCTCGGACATCGTGGCAGCCGCAAAGGTCGCCCAAGTGCACGACCTGATCCTCAAACTGCCTGGCGGCTACAACTACGATGTCGGCCCCCGCGGTGAGGCTCTTTCCGCCGGCCAACGCCAGCGCATCGGTTTGGCTCGGGCCTTCTTCGGAGACCGCAAGGTCATCGTCCTCGACGAGCCGAACGCCAACCTTGATCCAAGCGGCGAGATGGCCCTGGCCCAAGCGATCCGCACGGCTACAGAGCGTGGAGCTATCGTCATCGTCATCACACACCGCATGAACCTTCTGCGAGAAGTCTCACACGCGGCGGTATTGCAGGACGGGCGGATCGCACGCTTCGGCGAGGCTCGCAGCATCATCGAAGCAGTTGCCCAGCCTATCACGAAGGCGAATGTGGAGGCTTCTCCCGCAAATATCATTCAGGGACAATTCCAGAGCCAGCGCACGTCAAACCCAGGTGATATTGAACCAACTGCAGAGGCGACAGGAACCAACGACACGGCAGCCGCGCCCAAGACAGGGGAAGCACAATGAGCAACCTGACGACAATGTCTTCCCGCGATATTGTGGAGCAGAGCAACTTTTCTGACCGTTTGCCTGCGATGCAGCTGCCTGCCACGCCGCCGACGCAAGTGCGAAAGTTGGTCTTTTGGATGATCTTTTTGGGCTTTGGCCTCTTTGGCGGGCTTGGCACTTGGGCGGCGATCACACCTATGACGAGCGCGGTGGTCGCGCCCGGTACGTTCAAAGTGGTGGGCGACCGGCTCGTCGTGCAGCACCTCGATGGCGGTATCGTGCGCGAGATCCACGTGCAGGAGGGATCCCCTGTGGAGGCGGGCGAAGTTCTGGTGCGTCTTGACGCAACCAGGATCGAAGCTCAGGTCGCCATCTTGCGCAGCCAACTCGCTTCGACTCTGTCGCGCAACGAGCGCTTGCTGGCCGAACAGCTCGGTAGAGAGAGTTACGAGATATCCGACGAGCTCATCGCCATGATCAAGGCGGACCCAACGCTTGAGCCTGTTGTCGTCTCGCAACAGGACATCTTCCAAAGCAACCGAGCAATGCTCCTCGGTGAGATCGCGCTCTTGGAAGGCCGGATTGCGCAATTCGAGGAGCAACGCGCGAACATCGACAAGCGGCGCGCGTCGTTTCAAGAGCGTTATGAGCTGGTGAGCGCGGAGCTCAAAGACCTCGAGAATCTCTTCTCTCAAGGTCTCGTCACGCGGCCCCGTCTGACGCGGCTGCGCGAGGATGAAATCACACTGATCACCAACGTGGGCATTGCTGACGGCGAGCGCGTCAACGTAGACCAGCGCATCTCGGAGATCGAGGAGCGGATCCTGCAGACACGCCGCGACTGGATGCGCCTGATTGCCGATGAGCGTCAGGTCCTTGAGGCGCAGATATTCGACATCCGCCAACGGCTGGACGCCACACTGGAGGTTCTAGACCGCGTTGTGATCCGTGCCCCCCGAGCAGGACGGGTTGTGAATCTGAACGTAAACACGCTTGGCGGGGTCATCGTGGCCAGCGCCCCCATTCTCGAAATCGTGCCCCAAGACACCGAGTTCGTCATAGAGTCTCGGGTCTCACCAGCCGATGTGGACGAGGTAATTCTGGGTGGCTCCGCACGGGTACGCTTGAGCGCCTACAGCTTCCGCTCCACGCCACCTGTGATGGGTGATGTGACCAATATCTCTGCGGATAGCCTCGTGGACCCAGACACGGGCGAGCCCTACTATCAAATTGATGTCGTGCTTCATGCAGACGCCATGGACACCTTGCCCCACATTAAGCTTTTGCCGGGTATGCCCGCCCAGGTGCTGCTGGAAACGGGTGAGCAGACTCTTGGTGAGTACCTCATCAACCCGGTCCTGGCTGGGGCTGAGATGGCTTTGAACGAGGGCGAGTGACGCCCATCAGGCGCATTGAGCGGTGGCCGTGAGGCCGCCGCAGCGCTCTGGCTTCAGGCTCTGAAGAGAGCGTATCTCGCCCTCAATTTCTCTTCACATAGACGCGCATGTACGCTCCATGCGGCAAAGAAGCGGCGGACACTAAGGCCCTACGGGCGCTACCAATACCCCCATATGGGGACAGCGGTCTCTTCGTGAGCCATGCATCATCCGCCCGTGGCTCATTTTCTTTGTGCCATTTTAGCGCGCCGCCAGCATTCAGCGTTAAGCACTGATTTTATTGCAGAAATCTTGTTGAAAGCTGCGCAAAAAGACTTTGGGGGAGAAAAGGCAATGTCTTTTCCTTTTGGCAATACCACATCGTTCTTTAAGTCCGGAGCTTTTCGGCGCGTACGCGGCACCCCTGAAAAACCAGGCCCGCTCAACCTGTTCTTCAATTCTCGGCGGCGTCGCGGTCAGAAGCTTGATGGCGACGGCTTCAAGATAGAAAGCCTTGAACAGCGTTACCTGCTGTCTGCGGACGCCATGCCGTTCCTCGTGGACATGGACGATCTCGGCAATGATCTGTCCCTCAAATACGATGCGCTGACATCTTCCATCCAGGTGTATGACCGCACAGAAGGCACGCAGGTCGGCCAGAAGCTGCTTCAGCAACTGACTCAGGTGCGCGTGGCCGGCACCAGCGGCGACGACGTGCTGGAGCTGGATTTCAGCGATAGTTTCGTCTTCCCAGTCGAGGTGGTCTTTGACGGTCTGAGCGGCTCTGACACGGTCATGCTCAGCGGCGGGGCAGGTGACGCGGTCTCGCTCAAGGCCACGCGCGCGGGCGACGCGCTGGTGCAGATGACCGATGACGGTGAGACCGGCAATGTGCGGCTCGGCGACATTGAAACCGTGGTCGACACCACTCAAGCGAATGAGCGCGTCTTCCACGATTACAGTGGCAATGCCAACAGCTTCAGTCTGTCAGGCGGCGGGGCCGCCTCTGACGGGCAGACCCGGATCAAAACTGATGGCGCGCTCCTCGATTACGTGTTCGCTGCCCCCGAAGAACGCGTGCGCATCGCCGCCTACGAGGGCGACGACACGTTCGACATCTTCGGCCTCGATGCCGATGCGGCGGCCACTTACGTGCTGCAAGGGGGTACGGGCACCGACACCGTGACCGGCCCGCCGACAGACACCGTCTGGAACATCACCGGCCATAATGAGGGCAACGTCGTCGGCGTTGCCTTCAGTGCTGTCGAGAACTTGGTGGGCGCGGCAGATAACGACGACACGTTTGTCGTGGCCGCGACAGGCGCGCTCGACGGTGTCATGGATGGCGGCGACGGCGGCTTTGACAGCATGATCCTGTCCGGCGGTACGTTTGAGACCGTCACCTATGTCGCCACCGGCTCGACCTCCGGCACGATCGATCGCGACGGATCGCTCCTGACCTATGACGGGCTGGAGCCAATCACCGACATGATGGTCATCGACGACCGCGTCATCGACGCGAGCGCTATCAGCGACACCACCACGCTCGTCGACAACAATGACGGGACGATGACGTTTGCCTCCACGGACCTCATCCCCACTTTTGAGCAGATCACATTTGCCAAAGCGACGAACAGCCTGACCGTCAATTTGGGCGATGATCTCGGCGTTCTTCCCTTTGAGACCGACATTCCGCTCGTCGCCGGAGACAGCTTGTCAGTGGGCGCACTCGACATGGCGGGCGCGGTGCTCACCATCGACGGCCAGGACGGGCTCGACACCGTCACTTTCACCGGCGACATCACCAATGCGGATGCCATCAACGTCACCGCAGAACAGATCGTGGTGGATGGCGGCGTCACCATCACGGGCACATCGGTCAATTTCACCGCCGAGGCCACAGCCGACGCCTTGGCCCTTGCCTCGGATGCTGGCGTCTACGTGGCGCTGCCCCTGGCAGATGTTACAGTTCTGGGCACCGTGGCCGCGAGTGCCGGTGACGTGGTCATCAGCGCCAGCGCCACCTCTAACCTCGATGCAGCGACGGTTTCCCTGGGGCCCGTTGGTGGCGCCATCATCACCGCAATCCCGTCGGCCACCATTTCGGTAGGCGACGCGTCTGATCCGCTTGTCGGCGGCACGATCACCGCGACAGGCAATGTCGACCTCGATACCGCCATCAGCCTGACGGTGATGGCCGCCGACGAAGCCGATGCTGGCGACACGGATGCATCCGTCGACGCCGCGGTTGTCGTCACAGTGGCGCTCTCCACCTCAGAAATCGGCGTTTCGGGGACGAGCGCCATCGGCGCAGACGGCGATGTGACGCTCAATGCCGCAACTGTGCTCGATATCACCAGCACTGCCGACGGCACGGCAGGCACTGCCGGCGCCACCGTGGCCGTGACCGAAGTGCAGGCCGACACGCGGGTTTTCGTGTCCGATACCGCCTCCATAGGTGGAAATCTGGATGCCGCGGATTCTGTGTCCCTTGGCGCAGAGCTCACAAGCACGGTCGCTACGACTTCGACAGCGACTTCCGGCGGCGCAACCGATGGCGGCGGCGGCGCGCGGGAATCCGAGGAGCGCCTTGCCGATCCCAACAAGGATGGCGACACGTCCGACGTCGCCACGACAGGCACCGAGAGCGGTGACGAGATAAACTTCGCTGGCGCCGTCGTCGTGTCGGATTATCGGCCCGTCACTGAGGCCTTCATCGACAGCGATGGCACAATCGCAACCGACGCCGGCACGGTGACCGTGGCTGCAACTGCAACCGAGAGCATTTCAGCCTCCGCGAGCGGCGTGAATACCGGATCCGGCGCGACAGGCGTCGGCGTTGCCGTGGCGGTGGGTGTCGTTGACACGACCGTATCGGCGCGTCTGGGCGGCAACACGACCTACGACGCGGCCAGCATCGATGTGGCCGCCACGCTCAATGCGGGAGCAAGTTATGTGCTCACCGCGATCTCCGGCGCAGGGGACGCCGGCAATGTAGGTGCGGCGGGCAGTCTGGCCGTTCAGGTCGTCTCCACCAATGTCGAGTCTCTCGTGGTGGACGGGGCAGCCCTCATTCTAAACGGCGCTGATCTGTCGTTGACGGCAACGGCGACGACGGCCTCCACTACAAGCGCAACCCCCGATGAAGACAATGCCGGCGGCGGCGCAGAATTCGGCATCGGCGCGTCGGTGGCACTCTACGTGGCTGACAACACTGTCACCGCCGCGCTCCAGGGCAATGCCTTGGATAGCGCGCTCTATGTCGCCCCCGATGCGGCAGGCCTCGGGGCGCTGACCCTCACCGCGACGGCCGACCATGACGACACCACCACGGCCGAGGGCGGGTCCTCCGGCGGCGGCACGGCCCTTGGCGGGGCCGTGGCGATCACGGTCGTCGACAACATCACGACAGCGGATCTGGGCGATACCGGCCTCCTGGAGGCGAGCGGCGACGTGGACGCAAAGACGATCCATTCCGGCCAAAGCCTGACGATGGCCGGCGGCATGGCGCTTGGCGGCAGCACCGCCGTGGGCGCAGCGATTGCGCTCGCCTTTGTGGACAATCGCGGTCAATCGAATCTGCGCCGCAGCTTGACAAGTGCCGGTACGGCGAGCTTCACGGCGGATGTGGACGGCGCCTCCAAGGCCACCGCCAAGGCCTCCGCCGCAGGCGCGGACACCACCGACGAAGCCGCAGAGGGCAACGGCACCGCCGACGACCAGAAGGACAGCGTCACCGCGCTCGCCAACCAGAAGTCCGGCGACGGGGACACGACCTCCTCGGAGAGCTCGGCCACCACCGATGACGGGAACGGCTCCGGCGGCTCTGTCGGCGTTGGCGCCGCGCTCGCGGTCAACGTCTCCACCGCAGAGGCCACCGCCACTATCGAGGCCGTGACCCTCGATGCGGCGGGCCTCGTGCTGTCCGCCTCGAACAATGCAGACGGCGCCGCCCTCGCGGACGGGTCCGCCGCCGCAGGCGGCGCGGACGGCGGCACGCAGGTCGGCGTCGCCATCGCCATCAACGTCGCCTCCGCAGACACCACGTCCGCCGTGCGCACCGGGGCGGATGTCAACATCACCGGCGAGGACGGCGTGGCGATCTCGGCCACCATGAAGGACGTCGAGGGCAATGACAGCCACGACTTCCAGGCCGACGCAAAAGCCGGCGCCTCCGGCGGCGATACCGGCATTGCCGGCGCCTTCGCCCTGGGCATCACCGGTGCCACGACCCAAGCTGCCGTCGAGACCGGCGCCGACGTCGACGCCGGAACCGGCGACGTCACCCTCTCGGCCGCCGCAAACAGCACTGACACCGTCACCGCGGGCGCCGCCCAGGAGGGCGGAAGCACGACCGGTGTCGGCGCCTCCGTCGCCATCGGCGTCAGCGACTACGCCACCACCGCAGAGATCGCCAATGGCGCCATCCTCACGGGCGGCGCCAACCTCACGCTCACGGCGGCAGGCGACCACGACGCTACCACCACCGCCACCTCCGGCGCCGCGGCAGGCGACGGCACGGGCGTCGGCGGCGCCATCGCCATCGACGTCCATGACCGCGCCACGACCGCGCGCGTGGGCACCGGCGCGCCTCTCACGCTCACCGGCAACCTGGCGGCCACCGCCACCCATTCCGGCAGCTCCGAGACCACCGCGGACAGCGATGTCACCGGCGGCAATGCCGCCGTCGGCGTCTCCATCGCGCTGGCCTTCGTCGACGATGACGGCACCGCGACCCTCGCGCGCGACGCCACCGTCGCCGGTACGGCGAGCTTCACGGCGGATGTGGACGGCGCCTCCAAGGCCACCGCCAAGGCCTCCGCCGCAGGCGCGGACA
>JBCBHO010000003.1:457167-667895 GCA_038525525.1 Pseudomonadota bacterium
CAGAGGGCAACGGCACCGCCGACGACCAGAAGGACAGCGTCACCGCGCTCGCCAACCAGAAGTCCGGCGACGGGGACGACCCCGATGCCGGTGGCAAGGACACGTCGGCCGAGGATTCAAGCGGTGGTTCGGTCAGTGTCGGCGCCGCCTTGGCGCTCAACGTGTCGTCTTCCGTTGCCGATGCGACCCTGAGCGGCGTCACGATCAATGGCGACGTGGAGCTTGCCAGCTCCAATAACATGGATGCCAGTGCCGTCGCAGACGGTTCTGCGGCTAAAGGATCCTCCGAGACCGCTGTGGGCATCGCGATCGCGATCAACGTGGCGGACATGGAAAACCGCGCGGAGCTCTTGTCTGGCACCGTCAACGGCGGGTTCACCGCGCGTGCCTCCATGAAAGACGTCGGCGGTGACACGGCCCATGTCTTCGCCGCAGAAGCCACTTCGGGCGCCTCCGGCGGCGATACCGGCGTCGCGGGCTCCTTTGCGCTTTCCATCGCCGATGCCGACACGGCTGCCACAGTGGGTAGCGCTGCTACGGTGAATGCCGGGATTGAAGATGTGAGCATGGAGGCTGCGTCGGAAGGCACCTCTACCGTCTCTGCCACGGCCTCTGCCGAGAGCGGCAGCACCGGGGTCGGCGTCTCCATCGCCATCAATGTCATCAATACGCTCTCAGAGGCTGAGCTCGGCGCTGGGGCCACGCTCACGGGCGGCGCGAACCTCACTCTCACTGCCGCCAACAAGGGCGCGAATACAACGACCGCTTCCGGAGGCGCCGTAGCAGGGAACGGCACCGGTGTCGGCGGGGCAGTCTCCATCGCGGTGATCGACCAAGTGGCCGACGCGCAAATCCTGGTGGGCAATGCGCTTAATGTCACCGGGGACGTCTCGCTCGGCGCCACCCATGAAGGGGCCAGCAACACCACGGCCGATGGCACGGCCGAAGCAAGTACAGCCATTGGAGCCGCAATTGCCATCGGGCTCGCGGATGATACCGCCGAGACAGGCCTCGCCCGCGACCTGACCGCTGGTGGCGCAATCTCACTTTCGGCTCAGGGCGCGGGTTCCTCTTCCACGATCGCTAACGCCTCTGCCGAGGGCGGCGAGAGCAGCGGCGGCGATGCCGACAGCCAGCAAAACCAGAACACGGCGCTGGCAAACCAGAAATCCGCTGGCGCGGGCTCAAGCAACAAGAGCTCCGGCCAGAGTGCATCCAAGGGTGGCTCTTCTGTGAGTGTGGCGGCCGCGATCGCGGTTAACGTGGCGAATGCCACCGCCCAAAGCCAGATCGGCTCGGGCCTCACTGTGACCGCCAATGGCGGTGATCTCTCCCTTATTTCGGCAAATAACATGGATGCGACCGCCACCGGTGATGGCTCCTCTGCGACGTCAGGGAGCGGCACCTCGGTAGGCGTAGGCGTGGCCATCAACGTGGCCAACATGACCAATGACGCCTCGATCGGCGATAACACAACGCTCACGGCAGACGGGCTTACACTGTCAGCTACCATGCGGGACATGGGCGGTGACAGCACCCATAGCTACATCACTAAGGCCTCTTCCGGGGCCTCGGGCGGGGATACCGGGATCGCGGGATCCTTTGCCCTTAGCGTTGTGAACTCCGACACGACGGCGATTTTCGGCGGCAGCGGCACAACGCTGACGCTCAATGGCGGCGCAGTGGCGCTCACCACCGAAAACATCTCTGAGCATGAAGTGCTTGCATCGGCCTCTGCACTGACTGGGGGTGGCAGCAGCAGCACGGGCGTGGGCGCAGGTATCGCGCTTCTCGTGGCCTTCGAGACGACTGACGCCCACGTGGCCGACGGCACCACCATCAACGGCACGGCCAGCAGCTTTGAGGTCTCGGCGACGTCGCGCTTTGCGCCCACCGCCGCCGATCAGCCGATCACGACGGCCGTGGCTGGTGCTCAAGGTTCGACCTCCATCGGCGGCGCCGTGGCGATCACTTATGTGGAGAACACAACGCTGGCACGGATCGGCGCGGGAGGTGGCAACCTCGCCCTCACCGGCGGCACGCTGAGCGCCATTGCCGATCACGAAGCCACTGTGATGACCATGGCGGACGGCGAAGCCGCGGGCGGCAATGTCGGGGTAGGGGCCTCTGTGGCTCTCAATATTGGCGATGACGACACAGACGCTGAAATCGCCCGCTCGGTCACTGGCGCAGGTGCTGTGGTCGTCACGGGCCGTGCGATCCTTACCTCGATCACGGAGTCTCGCGCGAGTGCTAAGGGTCAAAGCACCAAGAAAGCCGACGGCACCACGGATTCCGATGATTCCGATCAGGAAGTCGCCAACAATACCAGCTTCGCCCAGAGCAAGGGCGGCGGCAGCAATGCCTCCACTCAGACCGGTGCTGGGATGTTCAATACCGGAAATTCGAGCGCCACGAACGAGTCTGGCACAGGGCTCAAGAGCCAGGCAGGCGCTGGTGGCGGCGGCAATTCTAGCGGTGGCACCTCTGTAGCGGCGACAGTGTCGGTTAACTTTCTGAATGCCGAAGTCGATGCCAAGATCGCCGATGGCGTCACCATCGCGGCGAGCGGCGCGGTCACTGTGGGCACGGAGTCGCTGGTGACGGCCAAGGCGCTCGCCATCGCTACCTCGACCAATACCTCCTCAAATACCGGCGTGGCTGCGGCGGTGGGGCTCAACATCACGCTCTTTGACGCCAATGCGCGCATTGGCACGGGCGCAAATGTGAGTGGTAGCTCGGTCGCCGTTCAGGCGCTGCAGCCTGCAAACGAAAAGAACCTCTTCCAAGTGCGAGCGCTCTCGGGCGCGGTTTCCGGTAACACCTCTATCGGCGGGTCGATCTCGATCAATTACATCGATGTCGCGCACCATGCCGCGATCGGCGATGACGCGACGGTCACTGCCAGCGGCGGTGACATCACCGTTGCGGCCACGAGCCCGAACGAACTTCAAAACCTCTCGGGCGGGGCCGCGCTCAGCCGCAATGGCACGGGCGTGGGCATCGCGGTCTCGATCAACATCGTCGACGATCTTGACACGTCAGCGACCGTGGGCTCTTCGGCCATCCTTGGGGCCACGGGCGCGGTGAATGTCTCTGCCACGGCCTCCCTGGTGCCGCTCAGCGATACGCTGGGTCTCGATACGGGCAGCCAGATCGACGATTTCGAGATCGCGGTCACAAACTTCGCGGCAGGTATCGCAGCCTCCGGTGGCGGCACGGCTGTGGGCGGCTCTGCGGCCGTCAATGTCATGACGATCCGCACGGAGGCCCATATCGATGACGATACGGTCGTCGTTGCCGGCAACGGCATCTCGGTGACCGCCTCTGACACGCTCACGCTCTTTACGGCCGCGGGCAGCCTTGGCCTTTCTGCCGGTAATGCTGGTGTCGGCGTTGGCATCGACGTCAATGTCATTTTGCGTGACACCACCGCATGGGTCGGCAACCGGGCCAGCCTGACAACCGCGGGCGGTGATATCTCCGTGATGGCGGGCGCAGTTGAAGACTTCACGTCTGTGGCCGCCACCTTCGGAGCGTCGAGCTCCTCGGTGGCTGTCGCGGTCTCGATCGCCGTGCTCGTGGTGGATAGCGATACCGAGGCCTATGTCGAAGACGGCACGGTTGGCGCGCGCTCGGTGCTGAGCGCCGCGGGCGGCGATGTGACGGTATCGGCGAGCTCTGACACGGATCTTCTCTTCCTCGCGGGCGGAGTGGCACTGAGCCTCGGCGGTGCCGGGATCGGCGTGGCTTCGGCGGTCTTCGTGCATACCGACACGGTGAGCGCGCGCCTAGGCGATTACACGCAAGTACTTTCAGGCGGCGCGACGGGCCTCTCAGTGACGGCCTCCTCCAGCGAGGACATCCTAGACATTGCGGCCGCCGCGGGCGCCTCAGGCAGCTCGGTGGGTATCGGCGGGTCGGTCCTCGTGGCCGTCCTCAGCGAGACGACAGAAGCCACCATTGGCGATTTCGCCGATATTGATGCCGTGAGCCCCGGCGCATCGGCGCCCGGCGTCTTCGTGCAGGCTGACAGCGACACGGACATGCTCTCCGTGGCCGGGGCCCTAGGGCTCTCCGCCGGCGGTGCCGGGATCGGCGCGGGCGTGAACGTCGTGACCATCGGCAAGACCACCCAAGCGCTGATCGGTGCCGACAGCGACGTGGAGGCCGATGGCAATGTCGTGGTGGAGGCGATCAGCGACGAAAATCTCAAGACGCTCTCGGTAGCTGCGGCTGCCGGGACCAGCGTCGGCGTGGGTATCGCTGCGGATGTCTATGTGCTCACACTGACCACGCGGGCCAAGATCGACGCGCGCACGAATGTCCATGCCGAGGGCTCGGTGCTGGTACAGGCCATCGACGAAACCGAAGCCGACCTGATCGTGGGCGGCGCTGCCGTTGGCGGTTCGGCGGGGATCGGCGGTGGCGTAGGCGTCGCGGTTGTCACCAAAATCACCGAGGCCGCCATTGCCGCCAATGCGCGCGTCACGGGCGAGGGGTATGACACCGTCTCGGCGCGCACCGGGAAATTCGTGATCGGCTCTGGCAGCGCCAAGATGGGCCTCGATGACAGCGCGCTGCAAGTGCAGAACGGCCGCCCGGATGCTGATGATCTGGAAATCGGCGTCCCGGACATCAACACGGAAACGAACCTCTACGACACTAAGGAAGAAGAAGACGCCACTACCACTTCCGACGATATCGACGATCCTGGCCTTTCCAATGAACGCACGGCCACTGCCCAGGTGGGCGATTTCCGCGGCGTGGCGGTCACCGCCTCTGCCAAGGACGACATCGAGTCCATCGCCTTCGGCTTTGCGGCGGGCGGCACGGTGGCGGTGGCTGTCGGTGCCGCGGTCAATGTAATCGACACCACCACGACGGCGCTGATCGGCGATGGTGCACAGATCAACCAAGACGTCACCGGCGTGGCCCATGCTGACCAGTCCGTGCTGGTGGCCGCGGCCAATGACTTCAACCACGTCGGCATCGGCGCGGGGCTCGCCATCGGTGGCACTGCCGGTGCGGCACCGGGCGTAGATGTCTCGGTGGTCAAGATGACCACAACGGCCGTGATCGGCACTTCTGTCGCGGTGGACGCATTGAATGACGTGGTGGTGTCGGCCGAGGCCGAGGAGAGCTTCCTGATCGTTGCGGCCGGCATTGCAGGCGGCGGCACCTTCGCTATCGGCGGCGGCGTTGCCGTGACCACGGTGGAAAACATCACCGCTGCAAGCATCGGCAATAGCTCGATTGTGGTGGCCGGCGGCGACGTCGTCGTCACGGCCGATGATGACACATCACTGGCCATCATTACTGGCGGCGTTGGCGTGGGCATTGCAGCTGCTGGCATCGGTGCCTCTGTGGGCGTCGTTGTCTTTGACAAATCCACCACTGCCACCATCGGCGACAGCGCCGAAATCGATGCAAAGGGTTTTGGCAGCGGCGTTGACGGCATTCTGACTGGCGACGTGGCTGGCAATGGCGATTTCAGCACCGGCACGGCACACGGCGTGATCGTTCAGGCGGATTCCAGCGAGAGTTTCCTCAACTTGGCCTTTGCCGGCGGCGTAGGCCTCTACGTAGGCGTGGCCGGCGCGGTGGGTGTCACCATCATCGACAGCGACACGCGGGCCACGATTGGCGACAATGCTCGGATCAACCGCAACAGCGCCGATTTCATGGGACAGTCGGTCTCGGGTAACCAGGGCGTCTGGGTGGGGGCAGCGAACCGCACCTCTCTCACGGCTGCAACGGTTTCACTGGGCGGTGGCCTCGTGGGTCTCGCAGGATCCGTCAGCTTTGGCACCATCCGTAACGACGTAAGCGCCAAGATTGGAACAGGATCCAAAATCAGCGCTGCAGGTTCTGTCGAAGTCAATGCCCTCTCGGCCAAGGAGCTCATCGGCTTCTCCATGAGCGGCGCTCTTGGGGCCGGGGCCCTAGGCGGATCGATCTCTGTCTTCTCCATTGGCGAGGCATTTGCCGACCGCTACGAAGACAACGCCTCCCAGGAAGATGGCGTTGCGATGAACAACGAGGACGACGCACTGGATATGGGCGAAGGCAACGCCAAGGACGATGCCGGCGAAAACTCGGCCAGCGCTTCCGACAACGTCGACCAGAGCCTGACTGACATCTCTGGCAATGGAGATGGCGTGGCCAATAGCGCCGATAGTCGGGCCCAAGGTGGGCTTGGCGCTGCTCTCATCGGTGGCAACAAGACCGACACTGCCAAGCTCGATGCTATGTTGTCGGCCCCCGATGACACGGAGGCAGGGGTCAGCGCCATCATCGAGGGTGGCTCGGGAAGCGAAATCGATGCTGGCGGTAACGTCGAGGCCACGGCTGACGAGAGGATCCGCGCGGATTTCGTCACTGGAACGGCAAGCGCAGGACTTGGGGCCATTGGTGCAGCAATCACCATTGTAAATGTGTCAAGTAACGTGCGTGCGCTCATCGGCGGCAACATCAGCGCGGCGGGCCAAGTGAACGCCACCGCCAATGGCAAGCGCGATGTAGACATGATCTCCATCGGGGTTCAGGCCGGTTTTGTTGGTGTTGGTGCCTCTGTGGGTATCTTCAACGATACAAGCGCTCAGCGGGCTGAGATCAGTGATGGGGCGGTGGTGAACGATGCATCATCCCTCTCTGTCATGGCCGACAATGAACAAGATGTCTCCTCCACCACGTTCACCGTTCAGGGGGGGGTGATCGCGGCGGGGGTGAACTTCTCGCGCCTTAATCTGGATGATGGAAACAGCGGCACTGGCGACACTGTCGCCCGCATCGGCAACAACGTTCAGATCGGCCAAACCGAGGCCGTCGGCGACGTAAACGTCAAAGCGAACTCCACCATTGATGCCGAATCAGAAACGACCGCCGTGGGTTTTGGCGGCGTCGCAGTCGGGTTCAATTTCAGCGAGATCAATGTCTCGCCGCAGGTCACCGCCACGATCGGCACCAACGTGCAACTGACCGCAACAGGCAAGGTGGATGTGGAAGCCACCTCAAGCATGGACGCCTTTTCGAACCTGCTCGGGGTGACAGTTGGCCTGGCGGGACTTGGTGTAAGCTATGCCGAGGCGAACGTCAGCCCGACGATCACGGCCTCCATTGGCTCGAACTTCCGCTCCAGCTCGAACGGGCTGGAGGTAACTGCAAGCCACAATGAAGGCAGCAGCAACCGTGGCGCGCGGGCGAAAGCGCTCGCCGCAGGCGGCGGCATCGTTGCCGGTCAGGGTGCCATTCCGGTGGCCAATGCCAATGCCGATGTGTCCGCCACCATCGGGACGGGCGGCGACATCGATGCGGGGACTGGCGATATCACCGTAAGCGCATACCTGCGCAATCTTGCCGATGCCGACGCTGATACGGCAGCCTTCGGCGGCCTTGGCATCGGCGCCAGTGTGGCTCTGGCCAATGCCAATGGCAGCGCCACGGCGGATGTGAATGGCCTGATAACGGGCGGCGCGAACCTCACTGTGAGCGTAACTGCGCGCAACAAGGCTGAAGCAACGGCGGACGCTGCCGCAGGCGGGCTAATCACGGCCCAGGGTGCCGTCGCCACGGCCACGTCCTCGCCCATTCTGACCTCGCGCCTCGATGGCGGTGCGACGGTCTCCGGTGCAGTGATCGTCGACGTGGACAGCGAAGGCGAAACGAACGCCGTCACCGAAAGCAAGGCTGGCGGTCTTGCCGGGGTCGGGGCCGGTGTCGCAGTCTCTACGATGTCGCCCATGATCGTGTCGTCCATCGGCGGTGGCACAGTCAGCGCCAACAGCGTGACGGTGAATGCGCAGCACAATTTCGGTTCCTCGAAGCGAGCGAATGCCAAGGCCGAGGCGGCCAGCGTCGCCGGTTTCGGGGCCCAGCTGAACGTATCGACAGCCGTGGCGAACGCCAATCTCGACGCCAATATCGCCGGCGGCACGAATATTATCGCGCCGGCTGGCGTGACGCTCACGTCCAAAGGGGTCAATCGCGCCAATGCGCTGACTGACGGTCTCAATGTCGGTATCCTTGGCGCATTCGGTGTCACCGACAGCGCCGCCACAGCGAGCGGCACCTCCAAGGCCCGCATTCTCGATCAGGGGGCTGCCTCCGCCACGCCGGATTTCGACATCGGCGGTCTCACGATTTCTGCGACGTCGCAGGATACGGCCTCGGCTCGCACCAAGGCCGCCAGCGGCGGTCTTATTTCGGCGACGAACAATGATGCAGACGCCACGGCCTCGCCCATCGTCGAGGCCTCAATCGGCCAGAACATGTCGATCCTGGCAAATGGCAACGTCTCGGTGACGGCGGTGGCCACGCCTGAGGCGGACGGCAATACCAAGGGTGCAAGCGGGGGCGGCATCGATGTTGGCCTCTCCAAGGCCGATGTGCGGGTCAGCCCCACCGTTATGACGCGCCTTGGCGCCGGGACGGTCCTCGATGCCAGCGGGTCGGTGACCGTGTCTGCCGATGCCGAGCCCCAAAGCGGCTCGACGCCGACGTATCTCATTGAGTCGACCAATACGGGCGCCAATGCTGTGACGGTCCTAAGCCACGGTCTGGAGACCGGGGACGTCGTTGAGTACCAATCCAACGGCACTCCGATCTCAGGCCTGTCAGGCCAAGTCCTTGATGAGGATTTGGGCGTTCTGCAGGACCGCAGCTACAACGTGATCCGCGTCACTGACAACGTGGTGGCCTTCGGCAACAGCTTCTCCGGCGCCAACGTGAACGAAGACCGCGATGAGATCGATTTCGATCAGGATCACAACTTCCTCAATGGCGACCGGGTCGTCCTGAGCCGGCTCACTGACGACAATGGGGTTCTGGCCGGCAACATCGAAAGCGAAACCGGCAGCACCTTCTTCGTGCGGGTCGTCGATAGCGACACCATCAAGCTCGTCGACAGCCTGGCTGCGACAGCGGATGACTTCATCGACAACACCTTCTCCAGCTTCGTGCCGGGCGACATCAGCAATGATGGCGGCGGCGGCTGGATCGATGTTGGCACCACCGATTTTGTGGTGGGAGATGCCGTCACTTACATCTCCCCCGGCGGACTCGATTTCGGCGTGGCGCAGGTGGACGTGTCTGAGAGCGATCTGCAAAACCAGAGCACAACGGGCGACGATCTGCGGCTGACCTCCAACAGCACGAACAACGACCGGATCTATTTCGTCGAGCTGGACGGCGCCAATGAGGGCGACCTGAAGAACCACGGCTTCAGCAACGGCGACCGGGTCCTCTACACGACCGACGATCCGGACAACATCGCGCTAGGGGGCCTCGAAAACGGGCGCACCTACCGCGTGGTGAATGCCGACAACGTGTCGGTGCAGCTCAAGCGCACCGATACGGTCAATACAAATGTCTATTACACGCGAACGGCGGGCGGCACCGATCAGATCCTGCGCACCGATGGCCAAAGCTGGGCCGATGCCGGCTTCCGGAGCGGGGAGGAGGTCATCGTCACCAATGCTGGCGGCAATGACGGGACCTACACGATTTCGTCTGTGAACGGATCGGTTCTAAGCCTATCGGGCACGCCTCTGAGCAACATCACTCGAGTTGAGCGGACGATGACCGTCGGCTTCACGGATATTGATCCCGGGGCTGGGACCGACAATCGCCAGACCCTCACCCTGTCCTCGGGGACGTGGGCTCAAGCCGGGATCTCAAGCGGCTCGGTCAGCCTGCAGGGTCTGCCGATTGCCGGCAATGCGACCGTCTTGTCGGTCTCGGGCGCAGTCATGACCCTTTCCACGGGTGGCACTACGACCAGCGGAGCCATTGGCGGTGCCGTCGTGCAGCGCACGTCTGCGGCCAACGACAGCTTTGACAGCGCGGTGATCGCACTTAACCCAGACAAGGACGATGATGGTCCCGGCGGCGCGGATATGGCTGATGCCAGCACCCATACGCTCACGCTTTTCGAGAACGCGCCCATCGGGCCGCTCGTAGATGGGCAGGTCTATTACGTCGTCGCCGAAAGCGGCACCCAGGTGCGCCTAGCAGAGACCCCGGGCGGCGCCGTGCTCAGCTTTACAATCCCGCCAACTGACGGCAACGCGCACCGCTTGGGCGTGCTCGGCATCGATCTGACAGCCACCAGCGCGAATGAGTTCTATGAGCTGCGCATCGATGTGCAGGGCGGCCTGAACGGTGCTAATGACCGTCTCAACGGGCCGGGCGGCGTGTCGCTTGCAATCATTGCACCGCAGGCTGGTGACGGGACCTCGTCAGTCACGGTAAAGGGCTCGGGCGGCGGTATCGTCAGTGTCGGCACCAACACTGGCACGCTGAAAGTCGCGCCGAAAGTGACTGCGGATGTGTCCGCGGCACTCGTAAACGCTGGCCAGGACGTCACGATATCGAGCACGTCCGGCCTCGATGTCACTGGCAATGCCACCAACGGAAATGGTGGCCTCGTGGCTGTCGGCAACACCAAGATCGACATTGACAGCACTGATAATGGCCGCGCCAAGGCGGAAACGATCATCGGGGCGGGCACCCAGATCGTGGCCGGTGACGATTTCGGAATGACGTCGGATTTCGACGGAGACATCGTTGCTTCCACCCGGTCGACGACTGGCGGTTTTGTCGGCGTGGCCAATGCTGACACCGAGGTCGATGCCGGCTTCGACAGCACGAGCACCATTGGCAACAACGCCGTGATCCTGGTGGGCGATTATGCCCGCATAGCCACGCTCGGCGCGATGACCGGCAGTGTCAGTGCCACAGCGCGCGGCATCGGCTTCGGCGGCGACGGGGATGCGGACTCCCACTACCGGGTCAACGACACCAATTCCACGGTCACGGTGGGCAACGGTGCGATCCTGGAAGCAACCGAGACCAGCCTCCAGGCGGGGCTCTCCGACAGCAATATCGATGCCCGCGCCGATGGCCGCGGGGGCGGCTTCTACAGCGAGGGCGAAGCCCGCGCGGAGGCCCGCCTCGACGGGGATGCCCATGTCATCGTGCAGTCCAATGCCGAAGTGACAGGCTGGGAGGGCGTCGATTTCATCGCGCTCAATGAAGACAACCGGCTTTATTCCAACGCGTTCGCGCGCTCGACGGGCCTCTTTGGCTATGTGCGCGCCGATGGCTTCTCGCGCGGCATTCTGGAGGCCTCTGTGAACGGCGCAGCGGACGCGCTGGTCACGGCAGGGCCCCGCGACGAAGGGCCTGCGGGCAATCTGGCCTTCTTCGACTACGCCGAAGAGCCCGCTGGTGCGCCTCAGCGGCTGGCCTTCTTCGTGCAGACCGACACCACGGGTTCAAACATCAACAGCGACGCCAATGCGTCCAAGCGCTCGCTGGCCTCAGGTGGTGACAATAACGGCTCTGAAACCCGTACCTTCAACAATCCCATCGCGTTCAGCAGCGACGTGCTGATCCTGTCTGGCCGCTCGCCAGAATTGGTGGTCAATGCAGCGGGCGTGATCACCTCGGCCATCAACATCACCGTCAATGACGATGTGGATCCGCTTGACGCCATCGACCGGACAGAGGCCACTTCGGGCGCGATCCAGCGCGACAAAATCTACGTCAACGACATCGAAAACCCCGGCGCGGGCGACGTGGCGTTTCTGTCTGATGACAGCATTTCGGGCTCTGGCGGCACCTGGACCTTCCGGGAGTCCGCGGAGCGAGTGACCATCGCGAACGCGTCCAACCTCGACATCCAAATCAACGACATTGACGTGCTCGAGGGCCGCCAGCCTCTGGTCTCTTTCAATCCGGTGACCCAGGCGGCTGGCAATGTCACCATCAATTTCGACATCGAAGCGGAAGTGGCGCCAAGCCTCGTTGAGATCACCAACACCGGGACCGGCGACGTCGAACTCAACGGTGTCATCAACAACCCCATTGGCACGACGACGATCGTGAACACGCAAGGCTCGGTCATCGCGACACAGCCCCGTGACAGCTCACTCATCCGTAGCCAGACGCTCAATATCGACGCCGCATCGGATGTCGGAATCGAGGGCGGCGCGCGAGTCAATCTCGATATGGTCGAGAGCGCGGGTGTCCCGGTGGCCTTCGAATTCACCACTGGCCAGGTGAGCGGTCTCACGGACCAGATCTTCCTCGGCCAGGGCAACAAGTTCTATACCGGGCAGCTCGTGCAATACACCGCCGCCAGCACGCCCATCGGCGGTCTGGTGAGCGGCAACTTCTACTATGTGGAGATGTCAGCGGACAACCAGGCGGTGACGCTCTTTGACAATGCCGGGTTGAGCGGAGATGCCGTGGATCTGTCCACCTCGGGCTCCCTTGCTAACACGCACAGCTTCATCTCTGCAGAAACGCTCACCGTGGATGCGGGCAATGACGCCTATCTCGATATCCGAGCGCTGCTGCGCCAGGACGTGGCGGGCGACTACGTGGTCAAGGTCGACCGCGTGGCGGCGGGCGACGACGCGGACGTGCTCTTGCGCGCCACGCTGGAACAATCCGGCCAAGGCTTCTCGAGCGGTGTCATCGTCAAGTACCCGACGAACGAGGAAGGCGTGTTCTTCCAGAACTTCCGCAACAATGTGGGCAGCCCCCAAGGTCTTGGACGCGGCGCCTTCGCCACCGGCGGCACCGAACGGGCCACGACCTATGATTTCCGAGGCCTCGACCCCGATACCGGCGTGCGGACGCTGCCGGGCTTGCAATCAGGTGCCAACTCAGGAGACGGCAACACGGTCGTGACCGCCGCTGAACCCGATCCGTCCGATACCCGCATCAACGTGCTGGGGCTCGTGGAAGTGGATACCACCGGGGCGACGCCCGGTGAGGGCCACACCTCGGTCCTGACAAACGGCTGGATCGCGCTCACAGAGATCTCCGGCGACTTCCGCATCGGCACGATCACATCCACCGATGACGACGTATTGCTCTATTCGCCCGTCAGCTTTGTGGACGCTCAGAACGACCCCAACACTCTGGCCGCCGATGTCACCGGCCAGAATGTGACACTGGTGGCAGCCTCGGCGCTGATAAACCCGGAACCGGCACAAGTGCCCGGCCAGGTGATCAACCCCACGCTCCTTGCTAGCGGCAATAGCGGCGGCATCGGGCGCGCGGACAATTTCCTGGAGATCGACAGCGGCACTGACAACGCGGGCGTCCTGCGCGCCTTCGATCAGCTGGGCACCAGCACGCCGGGCACCTTCATTGATGAGGTGGCCGGCGATCTGCGCATCCATACCGTCCACTCCCTCGCCGATGTGGCGCTGCGCACCGTGGATGGCGCGGTCATCGACGCCCGCGGCGACGATGCGGCGAACGCCTTGGGCCAGGCGGTCGACATCGACGCCCATGGCGCCGGGGCCACAATCGGCACCTCAGGCAACGAGCTTGAGATCGACAGCTCGCGCGGCTCCACTGGGGAGACCGGCGTGGCGGCCGGCGGCGATGACGTCGCGCTCGAGGCCACCGGCGACATCTACGTCGAAGAGGTTGACGGCTATCTGCGACTTCTCCTGGCCCACAGCTATCTCGGCGACATCAACCTCGTGGTGCGCGAAAGCGCTGACCTCGACGAGAATCTGATCCTGGTGGAAAGCGGCACGGCCCGCTTTGCCGAGGACGACACCACGGCCCCGGCCAACCAGGCCGATGGCCCCCGCACAGTCGCCAATGGCACGATTTTTGCCGAAGACGGCTTCGTGCGCCTTCTCATCGGCGACAACGTCACCACAAGCGACAACGCGGATCTTCTGGCCGCAGAACGGATCGAGATCGTTGCGGACTTCCAAGACGCCGATGCAGGCTTTGGAGTTGACGTGATCCTACAAGGCCGCATCATCGCGGGCGCTGACCTTGAAACCGCAGGCAGCCAAGGCCCCTTGGGTAATCCCCTCGGCGTGGCGCTCCCGACCTTCACGGCGCCCCAGCACTTGACCACCATCACAACCGGCGCGGATGTCGACCTGATCCAGTTCGGCGATGCGAGCGGCGTGGCCGGGACCACCGTGCAGGGCCAGGACGGTTATGTCTTCCTCGGGTCCAAGACGCAGGTCTTCGGCGGCGAAGGCGAAGACCTCCTGCAGGTCTTCTACTTGCAAGACACCGCCACGGTGACCTCGCCGGCGCAGCTCGCGGCGCTCACAGCCCTCGGCCATCAGGACGCCGAGCACACGCTCCGCCTCGACGGCCAGAGTGCCACGGACACCTATGAGGTCTTCACGCTAGGCTCGAATGGCCCTGACCAACGCAACTACATTGTCAACGCGCTCGATACCGGGCTTGAGGATGACGGCGTGGATGAGCTCTTCGTCTACGGCAACACCACAGAAGACGACATCTTCCTGCTGCGTCAGGCCTCCTTCCTGCCCAACGAGGCAGCCGACAATCCGGGCTATGTGGCGCTCGTCCACGGCGATGAGGAGACCTATCGCGACACCATCACCGGCAACGAGCCCTCCGCGGAAGTGCAGCGCATTAGCTACGACACCGCGATCAACGGGCGGCTTTCGGTTCTGGGTCTTGGCGGAGACGACGCGTTCTTTGTCGACGACACGTCCGTTATCACCACGCTCGATGGCGGTGCAGGGGACGACTCGTTCGAGATCGGCCAGATCTACGGTCTCAAGCGCACCAATGCTGATGCCGGCCTCCTGGCGCAGGATGAATTCCCGAACCTCGTGGCCACCACGCGTGGCTTCCTGTCCGCAGGCACCAACTCCCCGCTTCTGGCCCAGGGTGGGTCGGGCAATGACGAATTCACCGTCTATTCCAACCAGTCAGAGCTGCGCCTCGAAGGCGGGGACAATGACGACATCTTCACAGTCCGCGCCTTCGCGCTGGCGCTCGTGGACGGCAATGGCGACCTGATCCTCGATGAAAACGGGATCCCGCAGCCGATCATCGGCGCGGCCGGGTTCTCCTCAGACCGTCCCGTGGACGTGCGCACCGGCGGCGGCAATGACGAGGTCCGCTACAACGTCAACGCCCCGGTCTCCATCGAAGGCGGCGCGGGCTTTGACAAGGTGGTGATACTCGGCACCGAATTCGCCGATGATTTCGTCATCACCGAGGACGGCGTGCTCGGCGCGGGCCTCAATGTCCGCTACGACACCATCGAGGTGATCGAGGTCGACGGCCTCGAGGGCGATGACGAGTTCTTCGTCCAGTCCACCGCCTTCGGCGTGTCCTACCGCATTATCGGCGGGCTGGGTTCCGACACGATCAATGTGACCGGCGACGTGACCGAAGACATCGTTACCCGGGAACTCGAGGGTGCTGCAGGGGCGGTCAACCACTTGGTGAGTTCTGACGACGTGGCCTATGACGGTCTCCTCGTCGACGGGTTCGACTACAACGTGGCCACCGAGGAAGATGGCCTCGTGGTGATCGAGGAATCGGGTGGCTTCACCTCGATCTTCGAAGGTGGCGAGGCCTTTGCCACCGACAGCTACACCGTTCGCTTGGCCCAAGCGCTAACCGGCTCCCAGGTGGTCTATGTGACCGTTTCGGCCGCGCGCAGCAGCCAGGAAGAACAAGACGGCACGCTCCTTAATCCCGCGCCGCTGGTTGGCGGCCCCGGGGACAGCTTCTGGCTCTCGCCCGATGCGCCGACGAACCCGCTTCTGCCGACCGAGGCTGACTTCCAGCGCACAGTCACCGTGGACGGCCTGCCGGTTCAGGTGCCTGACCGCGCCATGGTGCTGCGCTTTGACGCCGGCAACTGGGCCGATGCCCAGACCGTGCACCTCTTTGCCGTGGACGATGACCGGTCCGAAGGCGACGTCGTCGCCGTGGCACAGCACAGCGTGATCTCCGACGTGGAAGCCTATGACGGCATCGCTGTGCGCAATGTCGAGGTCGATATCCGCGACAACGACACGCCCGGCGTGCAGATCCTGGAAATCGACGCCCGTGAGCGCGCCATGAGCGGCATGATCGTCGAAGACCAGGACACCACCGTGATCGAAGGCGATGCCACGACGGGCCTGGCTGACGAGCTCTTCGTGACGCTCTCCAAGGCGCCGCAGGTCGGTGAGACGGTCGTCGTCAACCTCAACCTCGATGCCGCGGCCGATCAGGACATCAAGCTTTCCAGCACTGATAGCCGCTTCCAGATCGTGAACGGCGTGGCGCAGTTGACCTTTGACAGCACCAACTGGGATGACGGCGTGATCGTCATCGTGGAAGCGCGCGATGATGCGAGGGTCGAAGACCCGGACGGCGCCGTGATCGCCTTTGCGCTCAATGAGACCGCGACGACGGATGCAAGCTATATCTTCCCGAACCTTCGGTCCGGCAACGGCCTCTTCGAGGTCACCGTGCTCGACAATGACACGGCAGGTGCCCTGGCACAGCAATCGGGCGGTAGCACGCTCCTCATCCCCGATGATCCAAGCACTGTCGCAGATGACACCGTCACTGACGACTACACGCTGCGTCTGACCGGCGCGCCAGAAGTGGGCACGACCGTCGACATCGCGATCCTGACCGACGGCCTGGCCGATGTGGTAAGCGTCGGCGGCGTGGCCGTGACGCCTGCCGACTACGCGGAGATCGGTGGCCTCCAAGCCAGCGAGGCTTTCCGTGGCGAAAGCAGCTTTGCCAATCAGGGCGGCGTGGGAACGATTTCCCGCTCCGGCGTTGCAGAGGGCTTTGGCTCGTTCATTTCTGAGGGGTTCGAGGCAGGCCAGCAAATCCGCATTTCCGATGCGGGCTCGGGCATCAATGGCGATTACGTCATCGCCACGGTCACCGACCTGACCATCACGCTGACGACAAGCTTCACCGCCGCTGGAACGACCGTCGCCCCGGACGGTGCCATCGCCACGCTCGCGAATGTCGGCCTTTTCGAAGGGAATGTGACGACCGCGCTCGACGCCGATCCGCAATTCGGTGGCGAACAGCTCGTACGCAGCGACAATGGCAGCTGGCTGGCTGACGGCTTCCTCGAAGGCCAGTGGATCCGCGTCTTCGAGGCTGGCATTCAGGCGAACTTCTTCGAGGCCAAGATCGAACTGATCCGCGGCGATAACGAGGGCAAAGATGAGAAGCTGCAGATCACCGAGTTCAGCGCGCTTCCCGCCTGGCTGACAGATGCGGCTTCCGACGATATCCGCGTGGTGCGCATCGCACCGCAAGCGACCTTCGACAGCAGCAATTTCTGGATCCAGCAGGAGATCGAGCTGGCGGCAGACACGCTCTTTGAGGAGCCGATCAGCCGCGAAGGGGCAAAAGTATTCCCTGCCTCTGCGCATCTTCTGTCGAAGCTGCGCGGACCGCTTCAGGTCGAAGGTGGCGTCTCAGGCGCGGACCGCTCCTTGAAGAACGGCCTCAAGCTGCCGGGTGAGGGTGATGATTTCCTCTTCGAGATCAATGCGCAGGCCCCGGAAAGCCAGCAGATCGACGTGCTCAACATGTTCAACGACAGCAGCCAAGAGAATGGCTCGGGCGTCATGACAGAGACCACGCTCACGGGCTACGGCATGGCCGATACGCTGGACTTCGGGCCGGGCTCAAATAACGAGTTCGGCGAGCCTGTGGTGGTGCCCGGCGGCATCAGCTGGGGCCGTATCACGCTGGGCGGCGACGGCGGCTTCTCCACCGATGAGGGCGTCAGCACAATCGAAGTGGTCAACCTGATGCTGGGCGAGGGCAATGACCGCCTCGACATCACGGGCACGCTTAACAATGTCTCCGGCGTCGACACCACCGGCACGTTCACCGTCACCCCGGATGGCAGCGATGGCGGCACGATCAGCCGCGCCGATATCGACTGGCTCGCGCTGGGTTTCCTGCCCGGCCAGAGTGTGGAAATCGACGGCGTGGATGGCCGCTGGACGGTGGCCTCCGTGGAGGATGCCACCGCCGATCCCAACGACAATTCCATCCTGGTGCTGACCGGCGATCCGCTCCCCGCGCTCACCGGTGAGATCACCGTGCGCGCCTTCGACGCGCTGGTGGAAACCGCCGGTAGTTTTGCTGTGGCCACGTCCGGTGCCTTCACCACGGTCACCCGCAGCGACGGCGGCAACTGGAACGATGACAACTTCCTCGAAGGGCACCTGGTGCGCGTGGAAGGAGAAGGCATCGACCAATCGGTGCGCCTCGTGGAAATTTCCGAGGACGGGCTGACGCTCACGCTCGAAAATGCCGATCTGCCTGGTACTGCGATACTCGACCTCACGCTTTCGGTGCAGGGTCCCCATGGCGGCCTCACGACGGTCCATGGCGGCGGCAACCGTCTCCTTGACCTGCATCTCGACCTTCTGGCCGAGAACGCCACGGAAACCGGGGCCGTGCTTACGCGCCTCGACGGACTCAGCTGGACCGAAGACGGCTTTACCGTGGGCGCCTTCGTGCAGCTCAACGGCGAAAGCAGCACCCGACAGATCATCGACATCGTCGATGCCGATCCGAGCCTCGCGCCCGGAGACGCCTTCGCAACTTGGGGCACCGGAGCGGTGCTCATCCTCGATGGCGGACCGCTTGATGCGACGGGCACCTTGAGCGGGGCCAAGATTCACGTCTCCAAGCCCGGCTTCGTGGAAACCACCGTGACGCTTGATCTCGATTGCTGCGACAAGGGGGAGAGTACGCTCGAGCTCGTCAGCTCAGACCTCTGGGCCGATATCGGCTTCTTCATTGGTCAGGAAGTGACCATCGAAGGCCTGCCCGGGGTCTCCATCGTCCAGAGCATCGACGGCAACACCATGATCGTGGCCAACGAGAATGTAGGTCTGCCCATCGAGGGCGAAGTGAGCGTTTCGGGCTTCAATCCGCGCATTGACGGCGGCAAGCTCGTGGGCGGCGACCACTTCGTTGTCACTGGCGGTGCGGGCCCTGACAGCCCCCTCGTGATCTACGGCGACACGAGCCAGGACGGGAACTGGTATGCTGGCCAGCCGAACAATGTGCTCGGCTATGATTTCGGCGAAAAGCCCTTCGATCCGTTCCCGAACCTGCCTGATGGCGACAACGAGGACGACGAATGGGTAATGCCGCTGGCCAATCCATTCGACTTCGCAGGCAACGACATCATCGACGCTTCCGCACTCTTTGCAGATCGTGCGAGCACTGATTTGCCATCAGTGGGCATCACGGCTTATGGCGGCGCGGGTGACGATCTCATCATCGGCAGCCAGACCGGCGATCACCTCGCCGGGGGCTCGGGCAATGACACGATCTTGGGACAGCGGGGTTCGGACCACGCCTACGGTGATAGCGGTGTGAACGTAGATATCTTTACCCGCGCGCTCTTCATCACCACGGTGGATGGCAGCCCGGCACCGACGCTGAACGGCGCCGCAATTTCTGATGGCACAGTCCTGCAACCGGCCCCATCGCCGGTGCGTGACGACCTCACAGCAGGGACGGACCTTATCTTTGGCGACGGGGAAGGCAGCGCCGAGGGCGGCGCTACGGCAGAAGACGCCGCATTCCGCGACATAATCTTCGGCGATCACGGCCGCGTTGAGCAGCTCGTTAAGGATCCCAATCTGCCGCCGGTCCTGCTCCAGAAGATCCAGACGACGACGCTCGATACTGTCACCGAGATCGTGGGCGTGGGCACTGACAACGGCGCCAATGACTTCCTGATGGGCGGTGAAGGGCAGGACATCTTGATGGGCGGCGCGGGCGATGATCGCATCGAAACGGGCCTCCTCCAGAATCTCCGCGACGTCGTCTTCGGCGACAATGGCCGGGTGACCCTGAACGGCTCTGAAAGCTTCGATGGACCCTCGGAAGAGGACGAAACAGGCGAAGAATTCACCACCCTCAGTTTCAATTTCGACAGCCGGCCCGGGCAATCCACGGTGGACGACGTCGCAGGCACGGATCAATCCGTCTCGACCACGGGTATACCCGCACCGCGCGATGAAACCTGGAACAACCTCGTCAATCTCAGCGGCACCTTTGGCAATGAGGCTGGCGAGTTCATCCTCGATGACAACGGCGCCGACGTGCGCGGCATCGATGTCTCTTGGCGGGTCAAGAAGAACAATGAGCCGATTTACGACGATCCGATACGCGATGATGGCTTCGGCTATACCGACGCCAATTATGGTGGCGAAGACATCTTCTTGGACGACGAGGATTACGAAGATCCTAGCCGATTCGACGAGAAGCAGCGGACCCGTGGCGATGCCCACAACCAGCTGCCCAACGGGGTCAATTCTGACAATAGCCTCTTCGAAGGCTATCTCTTCACTAGCCGGACCAACACGATCGAACTGGTGGTAGAAGGGCTCGACACCCATTTCTCAGAATACGACATCTACATCTATCTCGATGCCGATAACGGCCGCACTGCCCGTGAAGGTGACGCAGTGCGCGTGGTTTCGATTGGACCGGGCAATTCCTACTTTGTGAGCGATCCGCGCGGGGTGCATTTCGACGGAACCTATATCCAAGCGACTTCCCAAGATCCAAATGCTCCTACCCAAGGTAATTACGTCGCCCAGGGCGGGTTGACCGATGGTCGGGTGGTGGTCGAGATCACGGCGCCCGAGGATGCATTGCAGCGCACCCGCCCGGTCATCGCGGGCTTCCAGATCGTGGGTCGCTCCCACCCCATTGATCGGGCGGAATCCGTCGATCTCGAGGGCGGTGGGAATGACGCGATCTACACTGGCGGCGGCGACGACCTCGTCTTTGGCGGCACCGGAAATGACTGGATCGACACTGCCGGGGACGCCGATGTCGGGCATCTCGACTTCGACAATGTCTTTGGCGACAACGGTCGCGCGACGCTTAAACTGGTGGATCCGATCGAAAGCGACGCCGATGATCGCATGGGCGATCTGCGCGAAATGGAAAGCCTTGAAATCTCGGAGGCGTTCAGCTTCGACGACATCATCATCACCGGCAACGGCGAGGACGCGGTGATCGGCGGTCAGGGCAATGACTGCATCGAAACCGGTGATACCGGGATCCACAACGCTGTCGATGACGCGCTCTCAGGCGCCGATATCTCCACGATTGGCATCAACTTCGCGTCCGGCGAGAGCGAAAGCTTCGTCGAAGGTCGACTGGGCTACGTATCCGCTGACGGCTGGAACAACATCGACAACGGGGACCTCGGGGACTTCAACGACCCCACTGACGGGCTCAACGATGAGAACGGCTTCAAGGGCAATGAGGCCGAGCGCTACACGACAGCCGAAGGCGCCACGATCCTCGTGGGAAGAGATCTCGATAGCGACAGGCCACGGCGCGTCTTCACCGATCCCAACCTGGCGGTGAACCCTGACACGCAGAATGGGCGGCTCTACAACGGCTTCATCAAGTCCGGGAACCCCTTCGTCATGGGCGTCGATATGGGCAACATCGAACAAGCGCTCGGCACCGCCGCGCCCTACGATGTCTACCTCTATGTCGGCAGCGGCCTCGAAGACCGTCGCTTTGATCCCGATATCCGCCTTATCGGCGGGGACGGCACCGAGTTCACCACCGATGATCGGCGGCCAACGGAATTCCGCGGGGAATTCGTGGCCTTCGACCCTGCCAACCCACTGACGCCGGCCAATGTGGTGATTTTCCGCAACGTGGTAGGCGACAACTTCTCGGTGCGGATCGCAGGCTCTGACGTCGACGGTGACAACGACCAGCGCAATCTGGTGACTCTCGCGGGCCTGCAGATCGTAGGCGGTGCGGATAAGGACAACATCGTCCCACAGGGTGATTTTGACAGCGACCGCGTTCTGGGCGACCAGGGCGAGATCCGCCTGCTGGACCGCGAAGTCTACGACATGCGCTCTGAGTCGACCGGCGTGACCAATGCCGTGGACAAGATCACTACCGGCGATGACGGAGACGTCGTGGTCGGCGGTGACGGCGCGGACTTCATCTACGGCGAAGACGGCGACGATGTCTTTGCCGGCGACAACGCTGTGATCCGCCTCTTCGACGGCGAGGTGATCCAGATCAACATCGCCGATGAGGCTAAGCGCTTCCCAAGCGCCTTGGTCACCGCGCCTGATTTCGATCCTTTCGCGGCCACGGGTGTCCAGCTCATCGCGGCGGATGTCGGCTTTGACGACACCATTGATCTTGGCCGCGGCGATGACTGGGCCTTCGGCGGTGGCGGTGATGACAGCTACATCTTCGCAGGCTCGCGTCTGGGCAGCGATACGCTGGTAGAAGCTGGGACCTTCGACAACACGACCGATCCAGACGATGACGGCGACGGCCAGCCCGGCGTCGATATCCCGGCGGGTCTGTTGAACGACACCGGCGACGTGCTCGACTTCAGCAACTTCCACACCAGCGTGAATGTGCGCCTGCAAGTAACGGAGAGCCGCGCCTATAGCGACCAAACCACGCTCGGCGATCTCGACGGGACGCTGAAGCTCTTCTCCGGCGATGCTTTCGAGGACATCGTGGGCACCGAATTCGACGACTTCCTGCGTGCCAACAATCGCGGCAACGCGATCATGGGCCTTGGCGGCGACGATGAAATCCAGACCGGTGGCGGCAATGACTTCGTCGATGCCGGCAGCGGAAATGATCTGATCTGGATGGGCCTCGATGCCGATGACGACGACTTCTTTGTCCCCGGCGCGACTGCAGAGACTGTCTGGCGTCACGTGGGTCTGGGCGGTGATGGCAATGACATCTTCTACCTGAGTAACGGAATCGACCTCGTCGATGGCGGGGACGGTAATGACCGTCTCTTCGGCGGCGGCTTTGACGGCGAAAGCGGTCCGAGTAGCCAGCCTGGCGATGTGCTCTTCGGTGGGGACGGCAACGACCTCCTCGAAGGCGGCCGCGGCATCGATACGGTCGTCGGCGAAGGCGGCGCGGACTTCCTGCGCGCAGGCCTGGGAGACACGGAACTCGAAGCCAGCCTCAACCCTGCTCTTCGGGACACGCTGATCGCCGACCGGCTTGCCGCCTTCGATCTGGCGGCGGGGCGGAGCGACTTCATCTTTGTCGCTGCACCGGGTGAAGGGCTCGAAGCCAAGGTGGCACCCTTTGTGGCCACGATCCCGGCGCCCGTTCCATGCCCTGAGCACGCTTTGCTCAACCTCACAGCGGCCACGGCGCCGGCGGAAGATGCGCCGGAAATCCTGGACACGCTGGAGCAAAGAGAGGCCGAGATCGTCCTCGACGCCGCCAAGGCGCTCTGGATCGAAAGTGGCCATCTCGATGGCTCTCAAATTGCGGCGCTCAATGCCGCGAGCGTGGCTGTGACCGACCTCGACGGCCTCACTCTGGCCAATGCCGGTGCGCATATGGTGCGCGTTGATGCCGATGCTGCCGGCCATGGGTGGTTCGTCGATGTCAGCCCGGCCTATGTCGCAGGCTTTGAGCCTGATGACGCGGGTGTCCTTCGAGCCGTCCCGGGCAGCGAGGCCGAGGGCCACATGGATCTTCTCAGCGTGCTCACCCATGAACTGGGTCATGTGCTGGGCTACAATCACATCGAAACGCATGATCCTAGCCACGTGATGAACGAGACGCTCGAGATCGGTACGCGGTTCGACGCGCCGACTGTGGAGGTCTTTGACCCGGTCACAGGCAGCTTCACCGATGCCGACACAGCGCGGGGTTTGGCCGCCATGGGAGAGATGATGGAGCCTGCCATGCTGGCTTCCACAAACCTCGCGCTGCCCGGCTCTGGGACGGATGAGCGAGATCATCGCGACACTCAAAGCATTGCCTCAGACATCGTGATCCAGTGGCGCGGAGGTGCCAGTGGCTTCATGCATCGTCTCTCGGCGTTCTTCGGAAGGTGACTTTTTCGGGGTAGCTGTTAACCCTTGGGGAAGGTGCCCCGTATCGCCTGTGTTTTGCGGGGCTGATCTGCGGCGAAAGACTCTGGTCCCATGAGCAATCAAGAAGCAGAGCAAAGCGACGATGGTGCGATCGAAGGCAACCCGCTTTCGAGCGTCGCTGTGCTGGATCAGTCGCTCTGGGCACAGTTTCACAGGGCCGAAACGCCAGAGGGCTTTTTGCAGGCCTGGCTCGGGCTGCAATGCCGCCACGTGCCTGGCGCGCTGACGGCGACGGTTGTCATAGGCGAGCCCAATGCTGGGCCCTTCACGCCCGCGGCCCTGTGGCCCCCCAACCAAGAGGTGCATGCATCGCTCACGGCCGCAGCCGATGAATGCATCGCAAAACGCCAGAGCATCGTGATGGCACTTCACGGCCAAGGCGGCCAAAGCACGGTGGCCGTCCCTATCGAGATCGACGGCGATCTCTATGGAACCGTGGCGCTCGGTCTGGAGGGCGCGGGGGCCGAAGCGGCTCAAGCTGTGCGCCAATTGCACTGGGGCATGGGCTGGCTCGAAGCGCTGCTTCGGCGCGAGCAGAGTGCCACGGATGCGGCCCTGCGCGACCGCACGACCCAAGCCCTCAATGTCCTGTCCGTGGTGCTCGAGCACAAGCGCTTCCAGCCGGCCGCCAGCGCGCTCGTGACCGAATTGGCTATCAAGCTAAACTGCGATCAGGTCGCGATCGGCTTCCTACGCGGCAAACGCACCAAGGTGGCCGCACTCAGCCATACATCGGGCTTCGGCAAACGCATGAACTTGGTGCGCGACATCGGTCTCGCCATGGATGAAGCGCTCGATCAAAACGACCTCGTCCTCTACCCGCCAAATCCAGGCTGGGACTACCGCGTGACACGTATGCACGAAGACCTGGTGACGTCACACCGCGCTGGCGCGATCCTGACTGTGCCGCTCCAGACTAAGGAAAAGCTGATCGGCGCTCTGACATTCGAGCGCGGTCGCGAGGACCGCTTCGACGATGAAACCGTCGAACTCTGCGATGTCATTGCCAGCATGGTTGCTTCGGTGATCGCCGAGAAGCGCAAGAACGACCGGATGTTGGTCACCAAGACCTTCGAAGTCTTGGGTAATCAGCTTCGCGCGCTCCTCGGCCCACGCTATATTGGGCGCAAGATCGCCACGCTTGTCATGGGAGGTCTTGTCTATCTTGCGCTCACGGTCACCTCGGAATTCACCATCGTCGCTGATGCCCGTCTCGAGGGCTCTGTCCAGCGCACGGTGGTGGTGCCATTTGACGGCTACATCCAGTCCGAGACAGTGCGTGCCGGGGCCAAGGTCAGCTCCGGAGAGATCCTCGCCACCCTAGATAGCAGCGATTTCGAGCTCGAGCGACTGCGCTGGAGCACCGTTCGCAGCCAGCGCCAGATCGAATTCGACCGGGCCCTGGCAGAGCGAGAACGCGCGCAAGCCAATATTATCCGCAGCCAAATCGCCCAGGCTGAGGCGCAGCTCGCGCTCATCGACGCGCAGCTCGAGCGCACACGCATCAGCGCGCCGTTCGACGGCATCGTTGTGTCAGGCGATCTCAGCCAATCCATTGGCAGCGCCGTGATGCGCGGCGACGAGCTCTTCAAGATCGCGCCGCTCGATGCCTTCCGCGTCGCCCTCAATGTCGATGAAAGCGACATTGCCGAATTGGTCCCGGGCCAGGAGGGTCAATTGCGTGTGGCCGCCCGGCCCACCGTGCCGCTCACATTCCAGGTCGAGCGGATCACGCCGGTGGCTCGCCAGGCTGAGGGGCGCAATTTCTTCCGTGTTGAAGCATCGCTTTCCAATCTGCCTGACTGGGTGCGTCCAAACATGGAGGGGGTGGGGCGTGTATCGGTTGATGAACGCCTCGTCGTCACGATCTGGACGCGCCGCCTGGTGAACTGGTTCCGGTTGGCGATCTGGCGGTTCCGGCCATGACACCTGTGTCCTGCGAAAAAGGGTGAGAGAAGCCGCGCTATGCAAGACGCCTTTCTCAGCCAATTCTGGTACCGCGTTGCAAACAGCAGACCGCGCCTGCGTAATCACGCAAGGTTCTTTCGCACACACTACCGGGGAAAGCTCTGGTACGTACTGCAAGACCGTACCTCGGGCCGCTTCCACCGCTTTTCCCCGTCGAGCTTCTTCATCACCTCGCTCCTCGACGGCAAGCGGACCCTCGACGAGATCTGGTCGATCATCTGTGCGCAGCTGGAAGATGAGAGCCTGACACAGGACAAGGTGCTCGAGCTTCTCGGTCAGTTGCACAATGCCGACGTGCTCTATGCCGACAGCGTCCCCGACATTCAGGAAATGGTGGACCGTGGCCACAAACAGCGTACGAAAAAGAGGGTGATGAGCGTGCTCAATCCCTTGGCGCTTCGCCTGCCGCTCCTGGACCCCGAGAATTTTCTTAAGCTCACCATGCCATTTGTCCGGCCGTTTCTGTCGCTGCCGGGCTTGGTGCTTTACTTGGCGGTCGTGATCTATGGGGCGAGCCTTGCCGTCACCCATTGGGACGCGCTGACGAGCAACGTTCTTGACCGCCTTCTGACGACCGAAAACCTCTTATTGATTCTTGTGACCTACCCGGTGGTAAAGGCCATCCACGAGCTCGGACACGCCTATACAATTACAAGGTGGGGGGGCGAGGTCCATGAGATGGGGATCATGTTCCTCGTCTTCATGCCGGTGCCCTATGTGGACGCCTCCGATAGCCTGGCATTTCAAAGCAAATGGCGTCGCGCGCTCGTGGCCGGCGCTGGCATCCTCGTCGAAATCATGCTCGCGGCCATCGCGATGATCATCTGGGTCAATGCAGAGGATGGGCTCGTGCGCGCTTTCGCCTTCAACACGATGCTCATCGGCGGGGCCTCGACGCTCTTTTTCAACGGCAATCCGCTTCTGCGCTTCGACGGCTACTATGTGCTGAGCGATCTCCTGGAGATCCCTAATCTGGGCTCCCGATCAAACCAGTATATCGGCTACGTGATCCAAAAGAGGCTCTTGGGCATCAAGGACGCCCGAAATCCTGCCACCGCACGCGGGGAGCCATTCTGGTTCGTGACTTACGGGATTGCGGCTTTTGTCTACAGGCTCTTCATTGCCGCGACGATCATCCTGCTCGTCTCCTCGCAATTCTTCTCGCTGGGGATCATTCTGGGGATTTGGGCGGCAGTGCTGATGTTTGTGGTGCCGCTCTCGAAACAGGTCTGGTTTCTTCTCGCCAGTCCCAAACTGCGGCGCCGGAGAGGCAGGGCTTTGGCCGTGACGGGGACGGTGATTGGCGCGATCGCGGCCGCGATCTTCTTCATCCCCTTGCCCTACAGCACAATCGCCGAGGGCGTTGTCTGGGTGCCCGGGGACGGGGCCATCCATGCGAGCACCGAGGGCGTGGTAGATCAGGTGGTCGTCAAACAGGGCGAGGAAGTGGTCCCCGGGGACGTGCTCGTGCAACTTAATGACCCTCTCCTGAATGCGCGGGTCGATCTCCTGCTCGTCACCGTGGCAGAACTTCAGCAGCGCCGGGACAGCCTGCTATTTTCAGACCCCGCCGCCGCACGCATCGCCGAACGAGAGCTCGAACATGCCTTGGCGGATCTCGAGCTTGCGCAAAGTCGCCAGCAGGACCTCTCAGTGCGCGCGCCCACCACCGGGCGCGTAGCCTTGCTTGAGACCTCCGACATGCCCGGGCGATACGTCAACAAGGGCCAGCTTCTGGGCTATGTGAGCACCTTCCAGGACCCGATGATCCGCGCAATCGTCTCCGAGGATAGCAGCGACTTGATCCTGCAGGGCACGACCTCCATCGATATTCGCCTTATCAGCGCGCCCGCCACGACCCATGCGGCGCGTATCGAGCGCGAGGTGCCGGCGCTCGACGCCACCTTGCCCAGTCTTGCTCTAGCGACGGTGGGGGGCGGATCGGTCCTTCTCGACCCGAGCTCGCCGCGTGCGCAGCGTAGCGTCGAGAATCTCCTGCACCTCGATCTGAAGATTCGAAATAGCTACGAATTCGAAACAATCGGCGAGCGCGCTTATGTCCGTTTCGTGCATGAGCCGGTTTCGTTGTCCACCCGCATCCACCGGCGCGTGCGGCAGGTGTTTCTGAGGCACTTCAATATTTAAGTCTGGACTTGAAAGACCCTTTGAGCTTCAAATTTAGGCCGATTTAAGGGGGATCAGAAGCGCGTTCATCCGACAAATCGGCCTGCGATTTGCGCGTGTCGCCTCCTGCTTCTGACGTCGAATTTGAGGGAGGTCATCATGGCCACACAGCTGTTATTCTATGAGAACGCCGTTCCGGTCAGTTCAAAGAAACATGCAAAGCTCTGCGTGAAAGCCGGCGAAAGCTACGCTTTTGCCAGCAAGATCAACTCCGTTCCGTTGACGGCGTCTGAATTCGCCGAAGCGGCCGCTGAATACCCGATCGTTTTCGCCGGCGAGGGCGAGAATGTCGTGCCAACCGTGATCTTGGGCGTGGCTGGTTCTCAGAACGCCTATGTCTCTGAGAAGGGCGGCTGGGGCGGCCGCTACATCCCCGCCTTCATTCGGCGCTACCCTTTCGTCTTCAGCCAAGAGACATCGGACAATCAGCTTATCTTGCACATCGATGAAAGCTTTGAGGGCTGCAACACCGACGGTCGCGGGGAGCATCTCTTCGACAGCGAGGGCAACCAAACCCAGTACCTGAAAAACGTTCTGGCCTTCCTGCAAGACTACCAGGCTCGCTTCACCCGCAGCCAAAGCTACTGCAAGCGGCTCGTCGAGCTCGATCTGCTGCGACCGATGCAGGCGCAGTTCACCATGCCCGGCGGAGAGAAGCGGTCGCTCACCGGTTTCATGACTGTGGACCGTGACCGGTTGAAGGCGCTCGACGGCGACATGCTCAAGGAGATGATGTCCACCGACGAGCTGGAATGCACCTTCCTGCACTTGAATTCCCTGCGCCACTTCGGTGACGTGGCTGACCGTACTGCCTCTGATGCGGCGGACGCGGCAGCCACGCCTAAAGAAGAAGAGAAAGCTGCGAAGGCTAGCTTCAAATCAAAAGCCAAGGCTAAGGAAACGTGATGACGGCCGAGGGCGACCGATCGTCCTCGGGCCTCTTCCTTGGCCAAAGCATGCCCCTGCTGAATATCGGGGGGCGTGCGCCCAATCGGGCATTCCGCCCCTCCATCCACGCCTATCCAGAGCGCCCAGAGGACGAGCTCACCGGCCTGGACCGCAAGGTCTACGCAGGAGCAGCGCGGCTTTTCGGGCGCGGTGGCCCGCACCTTCGCCTATCCGTACGACTTCGTGCCCATGGGATCTGGCGCCGCGCCCTGACCCTCGAGAAGCTATCGGATGCCGCGCTCAAGGATTGCCTCGAAAAGGCTCGCTCGAGAGCAATCTCAGAAGGCCTGCGGGGCAGCGCAGGCAGCGATCTCATGGCGGTGGTCTGCGAAGTTGCCAGCCGCACACTGGGGATGAAGCCCTACAAAGTGCAGATCCGAGCCTCCCTGGTCATCCTTGAGAGCTGCGTGGCAGAGATGGCCACAGGTGAGGGGAAAAGCCTCGTGGCGAGCCTGACGGCGGCCATGGCTGCGCTCACGCGGGTGCCCGCCCACGTGGTCACGGTGAGCGATTATCTGGCTACCCGCGATGCCGATGAGATGCGCCCGCTCTTTGACTGGCTGGGCTTGAGTCTGGGCTGCATCACCCATGAGACGCCGCAATCCGGGCGAAGCGGCATCTATGGCTGCGATGTCGTCTATGCCTCGAACAAGGAATTCACATTCGATTACCTCCGAGACCGTTTGCGAATGGGCGATGAAAATGGGCCTTTGCGGCTTAAGCTCGCGCGCTTCATGGCCAACGAGGAGGGCGCACCGGGGCCCATGATGCGGGGGCTCTTCTTCGCAATTGTGGATGAGGCCGACAGCGTTCTCATCGACGAGGCCCGCACTCCGCTGATCTTGTCCCAGCAGACTGACGCGCAGGCCGAGCGGCAGTGGGCCCAAAGCGCCGCCATGCTTGCCAAACGCTCTCGTCCGGATACGGACTACCGGGTTATTTACCGCGAAAGACGCATCGAGCTCACCGAAGGCGGCAAGGAGCGGCTCGACTGGCTGACCCGCAATATGGGCCCCGAGTGGCGCATTCGCGCGCAGCGCGAGCAGGCCGTCCGCCAAGCGCTCAGCGCCGAGCTCTTCTTTCACAAGGGCGATCAATACGTGGTCCAGGACGGCAAGGTCGTCATCGTGGACGAATATACTGGGCGCCTGATGCCGGAACGCTCCTGGAACGACGGGCTCCACCAGCTGGTGGAACTGAAAGAAGACGTGGAGGTCACCAGCCGCAAGGTGGCCATCGCGCGCAACACCTACCAGCGCTTCTTCTCTCGCTACATCCGCCTCGGCGGCATGACGGGGACCGCCCGGGAGATCCGCAAGGAAATCGCCAGCGTCTACCGCATCGGTACGATCCGCATCCCCACGCGCCTGCCGCTCCGCCGCAAACGCCTGCCGACGCGGCTCCTACGCACGGAGGAGAAGAAGCTGGCCTTTCTGGCCGGCCGCGTGGCAGCCTTGCAGGCCGAGGGCCGCGCCGTGCTTATCGGGACCCGTACCGTGGCCGCCTCTGAAAGGATCAGCACGGCCCTGACAGAGGCCGGCATCGCACATAACGTGCTCAACGCGCTCCACGACGCCGAAGAGGCAGATATCATCAAAGGCGCGGGCGAGCCCGGGCGCACTACCGTGGCCACCAACATGGCGGGGAGGGGGGTGCATATTCCGGTTTCCCAGACCGTGCTCGCGGGCGGAGGTCTCCATGTCATGCTAACTGAACTCCACGATTCCTCCCGCATTGACCGCCAGCTCATGGGTCGCACGGCGCGCCAGGGCCAGCCTGGCAGTTTCGAGGCAGTTCTGGCTTTAGACGACCCGCTTTTGGCGCAAACGTTCGCGCCGCTGCTCCGCACGCTCGCGTGGCTTCCAGGGTCTTTGGGGAAATGGGCCGGGCTGATGATCTTCCGCCGCGCCCAACGGGCCGCCGAGCGCCGCAATGCCCAGGCGCGGCGGTCCCTGTTGAAACTTGACGAGCACCTGCAATCGATGATGGCCTTTTCAGGCCGTCCGGAATGAGCCTGAAAGGCGCCTAAGGATGATACTCACGATGAAGTCAAAGACCGTGCACCTTTCCTTGGCCTCCAGCCTCGCTCTGCTAGTTCAGCTGTCAGGGGGGGGCGCGGGTGCTCAGGGTGCCCAAACCTTCGACTGCGTTATCGAGCCTGCCGTTATCGTGGACTTAGCCAGCCCCGTGGGCGGCCTGATCGACGATATCGCAGTTGTGCGGGGAGACATCGTCAGCAAGGGGCAGGTGGTGGCAAAGCTCGAGTCCGGGGTGGAGATCACCACCGTGGAACTGATGGCTCTTCGCGCCGGCAGCGCAGCCGAGGTGGATGCCTTCCGCGCGCGCCTTGCACTAGCCCAGAGCCGTGAAGAGCGACTAAGCACGCTGATCGAACGCGGTATCGGCACGAAGGAAGAGCTCGAAGACGCCCAGGCTGCCGTGCGGGTCGCCGAGAGCGAGATCCGCATGGCTGAGATGCGCCTACGCGCAGCGCAAGTGGAGATGAAGCGCGCCGAAGCCGTGCTTGAGCAGCGCACGATCGTGAGCCCCATCGACGGGCTCGTGCTCGACCGAATGCTCGATACGGGGGAATATGCAGACAGGGATACGGCGGTCATCCGCATCGCTCAGCTTGATCCGCTCCATGTGGAAGCTTTCTTGCCCATCGACATGTTTGCACGTCTCAAGCCGGGAGACTCTGCCCAAGTCCGCCCGGCACCGCCCATCTCAGGGGATTACACCGGCGAGCTCATCGTGGTGGACCGCGTCTTTGATGCCGCCAGCAGCACCTTCGGGGTGCGCATCGAGGTGAGCAACGCGGAGCTCAACATCCCTGCTGGCCACCGCTGTGTCGTAGAATTCTCCGAGGCGGAGTAGCGCGGCTCGAGGGGTAAGATCGCAGTCGCAGTTCTTAAGCCACATCGCGCACACTCAGCGCGTGCTTTTTCGGTACGAGCGCGTTGATTTGGGCAAGATGCTCGGGCAGGCACCGTGTCGTAAAATCATAGCGTGCCACGGTTTGTGCCCGGGCGGCTGGGCCAAGATGCGCGTAATCGTCGGGCCGCGTCAGCACATCGATCACCTGGGTGGCCAAAGCGTCCGGCTGGAAATAGTCCGCCAGAAGCCCGGTCTTGCCGTGCTCGATAACCTCGCGCACGGGCAGTGTATCGGACCCGATGACGGTGGCCTCCATCGACATCGCCTCAAGGAGCGACCATGACAGGACGAAGGGCATGGACATGTAGATATGACAGCGCCCGAGCTGGATGATCTTGCAAAAATCCGGATAGGGGACGCGCCCAAGAAAATGTACTCGGCTCCAATCCATGCGCTCTCCCAGCTCCTCGGCGAGGAGGCCGCGCAAGCCCTTTGGATGGCTGAGCTTGCGGCCGTAGGAGATGTCGTCGCCGCCGACGATCACGACGCGCGCCTTGGGGCGTTCTTCAAGGATGCGGGGGATGGCACGCATGAGCACATGAAAGCCGCGCACGCGTTCGAGATTGCGCGCAACGTAGGTGATAACCTCATCCTGCCGGGTGAGCGACCTACCCAAGCGCGAGAGGGGCACGGCGGCATGTGGTGAAGGCAGGAGCCGGTCTGTGCGGATGCCATCATGGCAAACGTAAAGCTTGTCATGAAAGCTCTCGGGAAACCTGTCGCGCTGCCAATGCGTGGGGCAGTGACCCTGATCGACAGTCTCTATATTGAGATGCGGGACCACATTTCGAATACGCGCAAAAAACGGTGCCTGATCATTCACGGGCTCTTCTGGGTCAAAGCCCACGATCCCGCCCGTTAGCCTGTAGTAGTACTCGAAAAAGCCTATGATCGGGACCTGAGGCCAGACATCCTTGAGGAATGTCAGCTCGCCCCACCCGGTATGGCCGATTACGATGTCCGGAACAAAACCCTCGTCTCGCTCGAGCTTGCGCGCTTCCTGAGCCACGCTGAAACCGGCCGCGGAGGCTTCCTCCCAGGGCTTGGAAAGGCCGAAGGCCTCCGAGGAGGGCTTGTGGATCGGCTGGTACACTCGGCTGACGACCCCGTCCAATTTGAGGTCGCGCCGCTGGGTGAGGAAGATGATCTGGTGCTCACCGGATTTCGCCAGCCAACTCACCAGTTCGCGGTACTGCCCGGGCATGTTCTGGTGCACAAAAAGAAGCTTCATGGGCAGTTCTTGCTGTTCCGTTTGCGCTCTGCAACTGCAACCTCGTCCAAGCTGCTCTCGATTGCAATTCTGGACCGCAGCGCTGTCTGTTGCTGTCGGCGTCGAAATTGGTGCCTCACCGGGCCATGCATGGATCTTTGAATGTGTGAGCAGATGTGCATATCGCGAGTGCTAGAGCGCGCCGGGGAGTGGCAAAGAGCGGCTTAAGGAGGTCGACCACTGAGCGGCCAAGTCGCTCTCGTGTTATCAGGCCGCGTGATGCGTGCCCCAGAGGTCTTGGTCCTTCTGAGCCGCGCAATTTCTAGGACTTGCCAAGTCCATCCATCGCTTCACTTCGGAAAATTGCGCTCTTGTTCAGAAATTTTTCGCAGGGCAGGCGGCTTTGTGGTTTGCCGCCGACCTCAATCGGCTCTGATGCACGACGCCCTGCCGCGGGCGCGACACGGCCCACAGCCGGCACTACGGGGCAGGCCGAGCCCCGTAAAGCCCGTCTCGCGGGGTCGAAACGGCCAGCCAGAAATCGTATGGCAAACGTATGGTTCGCGTTTGGCTCGGGAGCCCGCCTCGCGGCATTAAACGTTTCCGCGTCAGATGGCGGCGGGTTAACGGGTGGGTAAGAAAGTCATCCCGCCCGAGACGCCGAGGTCCTCGCCGTAGGGTGGGCATTGCCCACCGCCGTGAGTGGAGTTGGCACGCAAGCCTCCCCTCCGTCGCCCGTAGAATTTGGACGGCAGATCGCCTCTCACCGTCACAGGGTTCGGCGCTCGCGATGGTGGCGGCGTCGGATGGTGGGCAGTGCCCACCCTACGCTTGCTCGTAGTATCGGTTTGGTATCAGCTGCCAGAAATGTAGCACCGTCGGAAGCCGCTCATCTACGAAGTTTGTATCAGAAGCGTTTGTTGTATTCACTAATTGTCATAGCGCTGACCTTGTCACTAGTGATGACTGCCACGGCAGGAACGTCACGAGCCGGAGTAAAACGAGCATCCGTGGGCGAAAGCATCCAAAACTGCCCCTCCACAAGCTCTTTGCTGACACTGCAAGATCGAAGATTTCTCAGGTTTACCGAACCATCGGTGAAACCTGAACGGTTCTTTGTGACGCAAAAAGACCACGCGTTATTTCCAATTGAAGGCGCAGGCGCGCCAAAGACGGTTCGCCCGTCCCGCTCAATCACGCGCAGACGCATGCGCTGACTACGTGACCCCGTGGTATACAGAACGACATTCGCCTCTGAAACGCCGTCACCCCTTACAATTTCATCGCACTCGCCAGCCGGTAAACTAAAAAATCCACGCACGGTATGATTATGACCCATCATTGCGAACCCAGCTTTCACTGAGAACGCGTACATCAAACCCAAATTACTGTGATTGCACAAATACTTTTGGGCATTTGCCTTATGTGGCATCAAAAATAACGCAGAAACTGTCGCAAGCAAAGGCAGAAAAAGGCGCACGGGAATCCCTCACTCTCAGGCTAAAGCGCGTCAGGATGAGCTAAAATTGTCCTTTTGCAAGAACTGCTTGACTCTGAGAACAATCATCTCTGCGATCGCCACGCCTCTAAATTGACACACCGTCTACATCAGTCAAAAACACTGCGGGGCAGGGTAAGGGCCTGCGGGGCAATTCATTGTGTAAATTGAAGTGTGACATAAGTCACGAATTTGCCTAGCGTTGGGTTTCGGTGCTCTCCGCATCTGAACTCATAATTGTGCAACGGCCAAAGCCATCGGTACTTTATTAGAGGTAGTCGAGCAAACGCAGCGGAATGGCGCCGAGATCGCGCACCGGAGGTCCGAGAGTCTTGCGATCTAGCCGCCGCGTCGCATGGTCGGATACATGAAGCCATAGCGCTACGGCAGACACGGTCACGCGCGTTCGGTCAGAGCCAACGGGCCTTGGCTGGCTGAGGCTGCCCATCCGCGCCCCTCTTCCCTTCCCCCCTCAAACCCCCTACAGCCGCCGTGCCTGAACGGAAGGACAGACCATGGGCTATAATGTCGTCGTTGTCGGGGCCACGGGGAATGTGGGCCGCGAGATGCTCAATATCCTCAGCGAGCGGGCGTTCCCGGTCGAGAAGATCGCGGCGCTGGCGTCGCGGCGCTCCAAGGGGACGGAGGTCTCCTTTGGCGACGAGACGCTGAAGACAGATGATCTCGACACGTTCGATTTCACGGGCTGGGATATCGCGCTCTTCGCGGTGGGCTCTGAGGCGACGAAGATCTATGCGCCACGGGCTGCGAAGGTCGGCTGCGTGGTGATCGATAATTCCTCGCTCTACCGCTATGACCCGGATGTGCCGCTCGTCGTGCCCGAGGTGAACCCGGAGGCGGTGGAGGGCTATGCCAAGAAGAACATCATCGCGAACCCGAATTGCTCCACGGCGCAGATGGTCGTGGCGCTGAAGCCTTTGCATGACCGGGCGAAGATCAAGCGGGTGGTGGTGTCGACCTATCAGAGCGTGAGCGGCGCGGGGAAAGAGGGGCTCGACGAGCTCTGGGACCAGACGAAGGCGATTTACAATCCGACGAGCGAGGTTGAGCCTGCGAAGTTCACCAAGCAGATCGCGTTCAACGTCATCCCGCATATCGACAGCTTCATGGAAGACGGCTCCACCAAGGAAGAGTGGAAGATGGTCGTGGAGACGAAGAAGATCGTGGATCCCGCGATCAAGGTCACGGCGACCTGCGTGCGCGTGCCGGTCTTCGTGGGGCATTCCGAGGCGATCAATATCGAGTTCGAGGAGTTCCTCGACGAGGACGAGGCGCGCGATATCCTGCGCGAGGCGCCGGGCGTGATGGTGATCGATAAGCGCGAGGACAAGGGCTACGTCACGCCCGTGGAATGCGTGGGCGACTACGCGACGTTCATCAGCCGGATCCGGCAGGACGGGACGATCGAGAACGGGCTCAACCTCTGGTGCGTGAGCGACAACCTGCGGAAGGGGGCGGCGCTCAACGCCGTGCAGATCGCGGAGACGCTTGGGAACCGGGTCCTGAAGAAAGCCTGATATTGCCTAGCGGCGCGGAATGACGGACCCTTCCGGCAGCGGCCGGGAGGGTTTTTTCATGCGTGCTTTGGCGGTTTTGTGTCTGGTGTCGGGCGCGGGTCTCGTGGCTACCCTCCCGGGGGTGGCCCGGGCCGATGTGGTCGAGCTGCCCTTTCCGGTCGTCGCCGCGGAGGTCTTTCCCGAGGGCGCGCGGGTGACCGCCCGCGCCGCAGTCGCGCTGCCGGCGGGGGACCATGAGATCGTGCTCCTCGTGCCACCGGCCTACCTGCGAGACGGGTTTCGCGCGGAGGTGGAGGGCGCGGTGCTCACGGGCACGCGCGTGGAGCAGAATACAGCCTTCGCCCCCGACGTCTTCGATGCCCCGGCACAGGCCGCGGCGCGGGAGGCCGTCCGGGTGGCGGAGGCCTCCTTGGGCGCTGCCGAGGTCGCGCTGGCCGCGCAGATCGCGCGGATCGAGGCGCTGGGGGCCGCCGAGGGGCTACTGCGCTCCATCGGTGGCGGGGCGGCGTTGCCCTCGCTGGTGGAGCTGTCGCAGATGGTCGATCTCGTGAGCGCGGAGCTTTTGGACATCGCAGAGGCCAAGGCCGCGCTCGAGCGCGAGCTGCCGCCGCTCGTGACGAGCGTGGACCGGGCCGAGGCCGCGCTAACACGGGCCGAGGCGCGGCTCGCGCTGCTCGGCGCGCCGCAAGCGGCGGGTTGGTCCCTCGCTCGGCTCGACGTGCAACTGGCCGATGCGGGCGATGTCACAGTCACGCGGGAGTTCACCGATGTCGGCGCGGGCTGGTCGGTCTCTTACGATGCGGCGCTCGACACCGGCGTCCGGCTTGAACGCGTGGTCGATATCCGTCACGGCGCAGGCGTGCCCTGGATCGACGCGGAGGTGACGCTTTCCACGGCGATGCCCTCCGGCCAGATGGAGGCCCGCACGGTCACGCGGGACGTCGCGCGGATCGGGGACCGCGCGCCCGCGCCGGTCATGCGCAGCACGGCGCTCGATACCGCTGGTGCGCCGGAGATGCTGATGGAGGCGGCCCCGGCTTTCGCCGTGGCAGAAACGGACGGGCCGGTCGTGTCCTACCGCTTGCCGGCCCCGGTGACCGTCCTCCTCGAAGGACAGGTGAGTGTGGCGCTCGCGCCGCTCGAGCTGGATGCAGACCGTTACCTCGCCGCGACGCCCCGCTTCGACGGGACCGCCTTCCACATGGCCGACATCCGCAACCTCTCGGGCGAGCCGATCCTGCCGGGGCCGGTGCGTCTCTCTCGGGACGGGGCCTTTGTCGGGCAGGGCTTTTTGCCGGCCATCGCGGCGGGGGCGGAGGCCACGCTGGGCTTCGGTCCCGAGCCCGATATCGCGCTCTCGGTTCGTTTCATCGATCAGCAGGAGGGGGACAGGGGCATAATCCGGGGCCGCGCCGTACGGCAGGACGAGATCCGGCTCTCGGCCGAAAACCTCGGCGACGCGGCGCGGGAGGTGCGGCTGCGCTACGCGGTGCCGACCTCCCAGCAGGAGGACCTCGAGATCGACGTGGACCTGTCGCCGTCGCCCAGCGAAGTGGATGTGGAGGATCAGCGCGGCGTCATGGAGTGGCAGCTTGCGCTGGCACCGGGCGAGACGGCGGAGATCGCGCTGTCCTTCGATCTGAGCTGGCCCGAGGGGCAGGCGCTCTTCTGGGCGCCGTAGGGCCACAGTCCCTCATGTGCCCCTACCGTGAGCTCAGGACGTAACCCCAGAGAAGAAAATGCCGCGCTGTCGGCTTCAGCGCGGCATTTCTGTCTTCCAAGTCAAAGGTCGCGGACCCTTGATGTTGGCTACTGGCGTGACGTTACCACAGCTTTGGCAAATGTCAGAATCTTTCTGCGCGGAGCACTTCGGCGTCAGTGACGCAGACCACGCCGATCTGTTTCTCCACCACGCCGAATGCCGCATCGAGCAGCGCGTCGAGCCGTTCGGGGCGGATGATGGCCACGAGCTGCACCATCCCGGAGCGCCCGATCTGGCCTTCGCGGGACCAGCCTCCCGAGCGCCCGGAGCCGCCGAGGACGGGGAGGATCGTGTAGCCGGTGATCCCCGCATCTTCGAGCGCTTCGCGCAGGCGGCGCTCCATGATGGCCTCGATCGTGATCTCGACGCGTTTGGCGGGATGCGTCTGCATGGGTCAGCCTCCGGTGAGCGCCGTCGCGGCAAAAAGATAGAGCGGGATACCGACGACGAGGTTGAAGGGGAAGGTCACGCCGAGCGAGAGCGTGAGGTAGATGGCGGGCTTGGCCTCCGGCAGGGCCACGCGCATGGCGGCAGGCACCGCGATGTAAGAGGCCGAGGCCGAGAGCACGGCGAGGAGCATCGCACCCCCCGTGCTGAGGCCCAGAAGGAGCGCGGCGGCGAGGCCGAACGAAGCGCCAACAAGCGGCATCACGAGCCCGAAGGCGATGGTGCCCGCGCCCATCTCGCCCCGGGTCTCGCGCAGGCCCCGGCCCGCGATGAGCCCCATGTCGAGGAGAAAGAGGCAGAGCACGCCGTTGAACGGGGCCACGATGAAGCTCGCGATCATCTCGAGCCCGTCGGTGCCGGTGCCAAGACCGATGAAGAACGATCCCACGAGGAGGACGATGGAGCCGTTGAGGAGAATCTCGCGCAGGAGAATTGCATCCATCCGGCTCTTGCCCGACCCGCGGGAGGCGAGCCAGAGCGCCGAAAGGATGGCGGGCGCTTCCATGATCGCGGCGGTGGCGACCATGTAGCCCTCCGCGCTGAGCCCCGCGCTTTCGAGCACGGAGGAGCCCGCCACGAAGGTGACGATGGAGATCGAGCCGTAATGCCCCGCCACGGCGGCGGCGTTGAGCGTGTCGAGCCGTGTCATCACGCGGAGCAGCGTGAAGGCCACGAAGGGGATGATCGCGGACAGGATGAAGCCTGCGGCGAGCGTGCCGATGAGCTGCGCGTCGACGCCGTTTTCGGCCACGGCCACGCCGCCTTTGAAGCCGATCGCGAAGAGAAGATAGATCGACATGGCCTTCGCCGCGGCCTCGGGGATCGAGAGGTCCGAGCGGGCCAGTGCCGCGAAGAGCCCGAGGGCGAAGCTTAGGATGATGGGCGAAAGCAGGTTCTGTGCGGCGAGGTCGAGCATGGGCGGGCCTTTAGCCACGTGCTCGTGCGACGTCCAGACCGGAGAGGGAAGTGGCGCCTGTCGCCCCATCAGGCACTATCGCCCGGGCGCCCGACCACTTCAGATTTGTGCGAAGCCTTTCGTGGCCCCGTCGAAGGCGAGGAGCTCGCCGCTGCCGATATCCGTCCAGAGGCCATGGAGCTCGAGGAGGCCCGCATCGACGGCCTCTGCCACGTAGGGGAAGGTGAGGAGATTGGTGATCGAGACCCGCACCGCCTCGTGTTCGAGGGCGCGGGTGCGCTCGGCCACGTCGGCGATGTGGGCCACGCGTGCATGGCCTTCGCGGAGCGTGTCGATCCAGCGCCCGACAAAGCTCTCCTCGGCCTCGAGCGCCGGGGCCCTGCCCTCGCACATGTCACGGCACCCCGCCACGCCGCCGCAGCCCGAATGGCCCATGACGATGATATGGGGCACCTTGAGCACGCAGACCGCGTATTCGATCACCGCAGAGGTGGCCTGCTGCGTGGCATCGGGGCGATAGGGCGGCACGAGGTTCGCGATGTTGCGGTGCACGAAGAAGTCCCCAGTGGCCGCGCCGAAGATCGAGAGCGCGTTCACCCGGCTGTCGCTGCAGGAAATGAGCAGGGCCTTGGGGTGCTGGCCCTCATCGGCAAGGCGCCGCATCTGCGCGGCATTGATGGCGAGCGTGGTCTCGCTCCAGCTCCTGTATCGCTCAACAAGCTCCTGGGGGAGCGGCTTGGCCCTGTGCATGGCGTGGTGACGCCTTTCTTACGCTTTCGCCCCCGGGTTACATCAAATGATTAAGACAGTCATGGACGCTGGTAACTTTTCTTAAACAGCCCCCGTGCAATACCCTTGCCAAGTCGTGGGGGCGACGTGAACGAAGGGTGATGAAGATGCAAAACGTGATTGTTCTCGCGCATGATGAGACGGTCCGGATCGACATGGAGGTCTATTGCGCGCTCGAGGCGCAGCTGGGCGAGGCCGGGGCCGAGGGGGTGCTGAACCGGGCCATGGAAGAGATGGCGAACCGGCTCTCGCTCATCGAGCGCTGCTATTACCACGATGATCTCGCCGCGCTCTGGAAGGCCGCCAAGGGCCTCGTGGGCATCGCGGAGCAGATCGGCGTCTTCTCTCTCGCCCGGGCCGCGGCGGCGGTGGCCGATTGCGCGGGCCGGAGCGATCCCACGGCCCTCGCGGCCACGATGCACCGCCTCATCCGGCTGGGCGACCGCTCGCTCACGGCGGTCTGGGACATGCCCGAGATTTCCACGCGCTGAGCGTGCTTTCCACCGCCGGAGCTCTTGGCTAGGCTGCGCGAAAGACGCGTGCCTCAGCCAGGAAAGAGCTCCCCCATGTCCCTGACATTCGCCGCCGCCACTGACGCGGCGCTGCCCTTGAGCCTTGTGGAGCCGGACGGGTTCGAGGCCTGGGTCCGCACGCTGCCCTCGAGCCTCGGAGCCTGGGTGGCGAGCCAGGGCTTCACGGGCCAGCTCGGCCAGGTCGTCTCGCTACCCGGCGAAACAGGCACCGGCGCCGCGGCCATGGGCCTCGGCACGCCGGAGGCCCGGGCGCGCAAGCGCTTCGGCGCGTTGGCGGGCGTCGGCACGCTCCCGGAGGGCATTTACCGGGTCGACACCGCGCCCGAGGACGCCGATCTCGCGAGTTTCGCCCTCGGATGGCTCCTTTCCGGCTACCGGTTCGACCGCTACGCGAGCCAGCCCAGCCTCGGTGCCCGGCTCGTCTGCCCGGCGGGGCTCGACGCCGCCCGCCTCGAGGCCATCGCGGCGGGAGAAGCGCTCACCCGCGACCTCATCAACACGCCAGCCTCTGACATGGGACCGGCCGAACTCGAAGAGGCGGCCAGAACGCTGGCGCGCGACTTCGCGGCCGAGATCGACGTCATCGCCGACGCGGATCTCCTCAGCGAGAACTTTCCCATGATCCACACCGTGGGGCGTGCCTCGGCCCGCCGCCCGCGGCTCATCGATATTCGCTGGGGCGGTGCGGGGCCTACGCTCACGCTCGTGGGCAAGGGGGTCTGCTTCGACACGGGCGGGCTCAACATCAAGCCCGGCGCCTCCATGGGCCTGATGAAGAAGGACATGGGCGGCGCCGCGGCGGTCCTCGGCCTCGCGCGGATGATCATGGCGACAGACGTCGCCCTGCGCTTGCGCGTGCTGATCCCTGCGGTGGAGAACAGCATCGACGGCTCCGCCTTCCGGCCCCAGGACATCCTCACCAGCCGTAAAGGCCTCACCGTCGAGATCAACAACACCGATGCCGAGGGGCGGCTTGTCCTCGCCGATGCCCTCGCGCTGGCCGAGGAGGAAAGTCCGGACCTCCTCGTCTCCATGGCGACGCTCACGGGCGCGGCCCGGGTAGCGGTGGGCCCCGATATCGCGCCGTTCTATACCGACGATGCCGCGCTCGCCGCCGCGCTTGAGGCCGCTGCCGCGCAGGCACAGGACCCGGTCTGGCGGATGCCGTTCCACGCGCCTTACGAGACGATGATCGAGCCGGGCATCGCCGATCTCGACAACGCGCCGAAGGGCGGTTTCGCCGGCTCCATCACGGCAGCGCTCTTCCTGCGGCGCTTCGCGAGTGATGCGCCGCGCTACCTGCATTTCGACATCTATGGCTGGCAGCCGAGCGGCGAGCCCGCGCGGCAGAAAGGCGGCGTGGGGCAGGGCACCCGCGCGCTCTTCGAGGCGCTGCCGGATGTGCTCGGGCTTTGAGGGACCGGAGGCTCACGCCGTGGAACGGTCGCGTGGCGCACACCTCCCTGGAGGGGAGTGTCGCGGCGGAAATCTTCACCGACGGGCATCTCGCCTGGGCAGGCGTGCCCATCCTCGACGTGCTCGACGCGCCCGGGGGCAAGCGGCAATGCCAGCTCCTCTTCGGGGAGCCCTTCCGCGTTCTCGATGACGCGCAGGATGCCTTCCATGCCTTCGGGATGCGCGAAACGGACGGCTATGTCGGGTGGGTGAGCAAGGCGGGGCTCCACACACGTGGCAGACAGCGGTTCGAGGCGGCGGAGTACCGGATCTGCGTGCCGCGCGCGCCGCTCTATGAGGAGCCGGAAATCAAGACCGCGCCCGGCGGCATCCTCTGGGCGGGGCGGCTTTTGTCCCTCGGCAGCCTGGTCTGGCACAGGCCCTTGAACCATGAAGGGCGGGAGCGGGAGCTCCACGACGGCGGCTGGTTCGTCACGATGGAGCGCGGAGTGAAGATGGACCGCGCGATGCACATGCGCTGGTCCCACGTCGTGCCCGTCGATCATGTCGAGAGCGATCCTGCCGGGGTGGCGGAGCGGTTTCTGCATACTCCGTATCTCTGGGGCGGCGAGTCAGGCCACGGCATTGACTGCTCGGGGCTCGTGCAGAGGGCCCTGCAGGCCTGCGGGATCCCGTGCCCGCGCGACAGTGACCAGCAGGCGACCGCGTTCGCAGCGGCGCCGGAGCCCTACCGTCGAGGCGACCTGGTCTTCTGGGAGGGGCATGTGGGCATCCTGCTCGACGCCGAGACGCTCCTCCACGCCAATGCCCATCACATGGTCGTGGCGAAGGAGCCGTTGGCGGAGGCCGTCGCCCGGATCGGAGCGCGTGAATTCGGAGCGGTGACGAAGGTCGCGCGGCCCGGCTAGTCGACCGCGCGGATCAGCTTGCGCTCGAGGACGCGCAGCACGCCCTTGAGGTCATGGCCGCGCTTGAGCACCTGGCCCTCGGCGCCGATGACGGCGTACATCCCCTGCCGGCCGCGGAGCTTGGGCCGCTTTTCGATGCGGTAGAGCGGATGCTCGGCCGTGCGCCGGAAGACCGAGAAGATGGCCACGTCCCGCAGGGTGGAGATGCCGTAATCCCGCCATTCGCCCGCAGCGACCATGCGACCGTAAAGCGAGAGGATGAGGCTGAGTTCGGTGCGGTGGAAGGCCACCTGCTCGGGCAGTCGGAAAGGCGCGGGCTGCATGTTCATGACGCAAGAGTTGCCGTGGTGGGCTGCGAAATCAACCCTGTCTCGGTTTTGCCCGATATTTGCCCGCGAAGTTTCACGCACGCGCCCTACCGCCGCCGCTTGCGACGGCGAGGCATGAGGGGCAACGCAAGGCGTCCCGGTGGGCCGCTCAATTGCCCCCACCCAGTGCGGTCGGCCGGGATGTCCTTGCGTGCGCCTTCCGCCTTCGGGCGGTGCGCAGATGAGGGCCGGCGTGGGGCACGCCGGCCCTTTTTGCGTCAGACGACACGCCCCGACACATCCCGGCGTCCTCTCGCGCGCTTCCAATCGGTCTTCGCGCCCTTTGCGGCACCGGCCCCGCCCGCCTCCCCCTCACGCTGGCGCGTTCGGCCTTCGGTGGCCTCGCTGCGCTCGGGGGCGCGCAGCCGAGGGTGCGGTGAGGGGTGTGGCACCGGGATCGCCTCCGGCGGAGGTACGGGGCACAAAGATGCCGCCTGATCTCTCCGGTTTCTTTGTGCTCTTGTACCTCGGGGGTCCGGGGGCTGGCCCCCGGTCCGGTGCGGACCGTGCGGTGCATCAGGCGAACTGGCCGTGGCAGAACCAGCCGCCCGTCTGCGCGCCACCATGGGCGTAGTAGAGCCAGAGGCGTTCACCCTCGCGGGTCATGACCTGCCAGTAGTCGCGCGTGCCGGTGCGCCAGGGGCGTTCGTCGAGCCACCATTCCGGCGCGATGCGTTCGGGGCCGCGGGCGCGGGCCGTCTCGAACCAGCGGCCGCGCCACTTGAAGCGGGCGGGGACATGGGGCGCGTCGGGGGTGTCGGGAGCGTCGACGAATTCCACCTCGAAGAGCGTGAGCGGGCGCGGCGGATGCTCCCGCGGCCAGTCCGTCGCGGGCTCCGAGAAGGCGGCGGCCAGCGTTTGCGCTGCCTTTTCGGGGATGTGAGAGGCGCCCGGCGCGCGGCGCGTGACGGCCTCGAGCCCGATGCGCGCGCCCAGGCGGCCGATGAGATCGTCGATCTCGTTCACCGCCTCGGGCGGGGCCTCCCCGGGGAGGCGGCGGTGCTGCTCTGCGCGCACGGCCTCGTGGGCCGGCGCGGAGAGGCGGAGCATGTCGATGCCGAAGCCCGCGTCGATCTCCGGCAGTTTCATGGCGATGAGCGGGCGCATGCGGTCGGGGAGCGCGGACGGCCGGGCGAGGCCCACCTCCACGGCCTGCGCGGTGCCGTCGGCGCGGTGCGCCTCGAGCCGGAGCCTGCGCGCGCCGCGCCCCGCCTCGGCGAGGCGATCGGCGAGCGTGGGCAGCATCCGGTCGAGGGCTGCGGCCACGTCCTCCTCGAGCCCGATGGGCTCCGGCAGCGACATCCGGCAGGCGAAGATCCGGGGCGGGCGCGCGGGGCTGATGGGCTCCGCCAGGAGCCCGAGCGCCTGGTCGATGCGCTGGCCCAGCACCGCGCCGTAGCGGCGCACGAGGGGCGCCCGGGGCTGGTTGAGGAGATCTTCCACCCGGCGCAGGCCCACGCGGCCCAGTTCCGTCACCACGTCCTCGGGCAGGCGGAGTGCGGCCACGGGCAGCGCTGCCAGCGCCTGCCTTGCCTGACCGGGGGCGGCGATGCGGGCCTGCCGCGCGTGGAGCGCCACGACCTTGGGCGCGGCCCCGCCCCGCTCCCAGTTGCGGCGTTTCACGGCGCGCGCGCGGGTGGCATAGGCCTCCTGGTCGATGGCGTCGCCGCTCCGCGCCGCGCCCACGCCCTGGCCGGCATAACGCGCCAGCGCCCAGGCGGCGCCGGGCGTGTCGGCGATGCCCAGCTGCACCGTGAGACCGAAGCGCGCGCAATCGGCCTCCACGAGATCGGCCACGCCCTCCTCCCCGCCGAAGAGGTGGCTCGCGCCGGTGAGATCGACGAAGAGCCCCGCGGGGCCCGAGCCGCTCACCCAGGGTGAGAATTTGCCGGCCCAGCGACGCAGATGACCGAGGAAGGCCTCCTCGGCGGGCACGTTCTCCTTCTCCGTCAGAAGCTCCGGGCACATGGCGAGCGCGTCGCGGAGCGGCTGACCCGCGCTGAGGCCCGCCAGCGACGCCTCCTCGGAAAGCGAGGCCAGCACCTGCATGTTGCCGCTCTCGCGCACCACCGCGAGGGGCCCGGCGACGGCGCCGCGCGCGCGGCGGATCGCCCGTTCCGCGCCCAATCGGGGAAACCAGAGCGCCAGGATGCGGCGCGGTTTGGCGGATGTGTTCTGCATTTGTTCACAATCGATGATTCCCCGCGCGGAGTCGAGGTGTGACGCAAGGCGTGCGCCAGGCTGCGCGGTCAGCCGCAGCTCACCCGGGTGACGCGCTCGGCCGCGTCGAGGGTGATGTTGAGGCGCGCGGGCAGGAAATCCATCGTCACGGCCATTCCCGGGCGGATGATGCGCACGGGGCCGAGGATCTCGGTGCGCATGAGGTCTTCGCGGCTCTGGCCCACCAGGCCTTGCAGCGCGTCCGCGCCGCAGGGCGCGAGCGCCGCGCCCGTTGCCGGGGTCTCAATCGGCCCAACCGGCTCAACTGGCGTGCAGGCCGCGAGTGCGCACGACACGGCGAACGCGGCGAAGAGGATGGTCAGGCGGATCATGGCAGGATCGTCCGTCAATCGGGCCCGCGCCGCAAGACGCTTCAAAATCATTGCATTGCACGGAATGCTCCGCCTAGGCTCCGAGCGATTGGCCAAGGCCAACGGACAAGGGGAGGAGACCGTCATGCGCACCAAGGCAGCTGTTGCGACCGCCGCTGGCAAACCGCTCGAGATCATGGAGGTGAACCTCGACGGCCCGAAAGAGGGCGAGGTCCTCGTGGAGATAAAGGCCACGGGCATCTGTCACACGGATGAGTTCACGCTCTCCGGCGCCGATCCCGAGGGGATGTTTCCGGCGATCCTTGGCCATGAGGGCGCGGGCGTCGTGGTGGACGTGGGGCCGGGCGTGACGAGCCTGAAGAAGGGCGACCATGTCATCCCGCTCTACACGCCCGAATGCCGGGAATGCGATTACTGCCTGAACCCGAAAACGAACCTCTGCCAGGCGATCCGCACGACACAAGGGCAGGGCGTGATGCCGGATGGCACGTCGCGGTTCTCGACCTTGGATGGCGATCCGATCCTGCACTACATGGGCTGCTCGACCTTCTCCAACCACACGGTGCTTCCGGAGATCGCGTTGGCCAAGGTCCGCGAGGACGCGCCCTTCGACAAGATCTGCTACATCGGCTGCGGCGTGACGACGGGCATCGGCGCGGTGATGAACACCGCCAAGGTCGAGATCGGCTCGCGCTGCGTGGTCTTCGGGCTGGGTGGCATCGGGCTCAACGTGATCCAGGGCCTGCGCCTTGCGGGCGCGGACCAGATCGTGGGCGTCGATCTCAACCCGAGCAAGGTGAACATGGCCACAGCCTTCGGCATGACCGATTTCGTGAACCCGACGGACGTGGAGGGCGATCTCGTCGCCCATCTCGTGGAGCTCACGGGCGGCGGAGCGGATTACTCCTTCGACGCGACGGGCAACGTCAAGGTCATGCGCGACGCGCTGGAATGCGCACATAAGGGCTGGGGCGAGTCGATTATCATCGGCGTGGCGCCCGCAGGCGCGGAGATCTCCACCCGGCCGTTCCAGCTCGTCACCGGCCGCGTCTGGCGCGGCACGGCCTTCGGCGGCGCGCGGGGGCGCACGGATGTCCCAAAAATCGTGGATTGGTACATGGACGGGAAGATCGAGATCGACCCGATGATCACGCACACCATGCCACTCGAGGAGATCAACACCGCCTTCGACCTGATGCACGAGGGCAAGTCGATCCGGTCGGTCGTGACCTTCTAGAAGGGGGTCGCCGGGCGGCACTGTTTCTGCGCGCGCCGTGCGGCGTGCTCGAAAGGCGCCCGCCCACCGGCCCGGTGACCGGCCTGCCGACAGAGGCGGGGCGCGATCAGGTGTCCTGCGGGACGCCGGCGACGAATTCCACGGTGTTGCCCTCCGGATCCTCGATAAAGATGCCGCGCCAGCCGATCCAGTCGAAATGCTCTGTGCGGTGGGGCACGCCATTGCCGTCGAGGAAGGCGCGAAGCCGGTCTTGCGCGGCGTAGTCGACCGTGAGCGCCAGGTGGTGGAGCGAGGAGCCCGCGCCGGTGGTGGGAACCTGGCCCGTAGGGTGCCCGCGGGCGGCGCCGGCGGAGAGATCGAAGAGTGCAAGGACGATGGTGTGGCCGCCATGGCCCGGCGCGATCCGGAAAAAGACGATGCCACCGTCTTCGGAGAAATCTTGCAGGATCTCGAGCCCGATGATGTCGCGGTAGAACGCGCGCATCATGGGGAGGTCGCGGCAGCGGATGGCGATCTCGCCCAAGGCGTGGATTCGGGCGGGGTTGCTGCCCCCGGTCACGCGGTGCCGTAGCGGGCGAGGAACATCTCCACCGCGCCGGTGATGACGCGGTCTTTTTCGGCGGTGGTGAACGCGTCCTGCAGGTGGAGTGTGCGGCGCGGGAAGATCCAGCTCTTGCAGAGCTCGGCGAACTGGTGCGCGGCCAATTCCTTGTCGGGGATCGACAGCTCTCCACGCTCCTCGGCGATCTCGAAATAGGGCACGAGTTCGCTCACGACGAGGGCCGGCCCGGCATCGTAAAAGGCCTGCCCGAGCTCCTTGAACTCGCCGCTCTCGGAGATCGAGACGCGGTAGCTCTGCTGCCCGAAATCGGAGAGCATGATATCTAGAATGACGCGGCCGGCGAGGGGCATCACCACGTCAGGCGCCATGGATTTGTCGATAAACGCCTCGGCGGCCTTGGCGCGGGCGGCGCATTCCCGCTTCATCACCTCTACGAAGAGGAGGCGCTTGTCCGGGAAATAGGAATAGAGCGTGGCCTTGGAGACACCGGCCCGTTTGGCGATGTCATCGACGGAGGCGCGCTCGAAGCCGACGGTCAGGAAAACCTCGGTGGCACCTTCTACGACCTGATCGAATTTGCGGCCCTTGCGGACCTCCTGCATTCCGTCTGGCATTTGGACTCCCTTGCCGGGGTTATAAACGGGTGAGTTCATTTCCGGCAAGGGAGGAGGCGAGGCTCGGGGGGAGGAGCCTCGGGGAGCTTACTCAGAGAGCTTACTTGCCGTTTTGCGTGGCGATGGTGCTGGTCGTGTCCGCGGGCGCGTCCGTCGTGGCCTCCGGGAAGGTCAGGTACGGCAGCTGGAAGGAAAGCGTGTCAGCCGCGGCGGCGGTGGCGGAGACGAAGAGCGTGGCAGCGATAAGAAGCGGTTTCATGGTCGGGTCCTTCTGGTCGGCGGTTGTTTCGAACTGAACCGTTCGGTTCATGCCGCTATAACTAAACAACTCGGTTCAGGTTTCAAGAAAAATCTGAACTCTGCGGTTCATTTTTTTCCGACGCGCTCACTTGCTGCCCTCCGGGCGCATCGCTACCGATGTCGATATGCTCGCTGTCTTCCTGAAAACGCTCCCCTTCTTCGCGCTCATCGGGCTCGGATACTGGGCTGGGCGCACGAAGTTCTTTTCCGAGGACGCCACCGCCTACCTCACGCGGTTCGTCTTCTACTTCGCGTTGTCTGCGATGCTCTTCCGTTTTTCGGCCACGCTCTCGGTGGGGGAGGTGTTCTCCTGGCCCTTCGTTCTGGCCTATCTCTGGGGGACAGCGCTCGTTTATCTCGTGGCGACGGCGATCGGGCTCCTCCGGCGCATCTCGGTGGCCGAGATCGCCGTGGAGGCGCAGGTGGCCGTGATCGGCAATGTGGGCTTCCTCGGGATCCCCATGCTCGTACTGCTTCTCGGCGAGGCCGCGATTGGGCCCGTGATGATGGTGCTGGCCGTCGATCTCATCGTCTTCGGGTCGCTCATCGTGATCCTCATCACCGGCTCGCGGGACGGGCGCGTCTCCTTCGGCATCCTGAAAACCGTGGGCCTCGGGCTCTTGAAGAACCCCATGATCGTGTCGATCTCGCTGGGCCTGATCTGGGCAGCGACGGGGCTCGCGATCCCCGCGCCCGCCGAGGAGTTCCTCGGCATTCTCGGGGCCGCCGCCACGCCCGGGGCGCTCTTTGCCATCGGGGCCTCGCTCGCCTCGAAGCAGGCCGATCGCGTGGCGCTCACGGGCTATCTCAGCGCCCTGAAGCTTTTTGCCCATCCCGCCGCCGTGGCCTTCGCAGCTCTCGTGATCTTCCCGGTGGAGCCCTATGCGGCGGGCGTGATGATCGCGGCCGCGGCGCTTCCGGTGGCGGGCAATGTCTTCATTCTCGCCCAGCACTACGGCGTGGCCCCCACCCGGGTCTCGGCGGCGATCCTGATCTCCACGGCGGTGTCGGTGGTGACGGTGTCGCTCATCATCGGCTGGGTCGAGACATCGGTCATTTCAGAGGAGGGATAGGGCCATGCAGACGGTCTCGGAAAACGCGTGTTTCGGTGGGGTGCAGGGTGTCTACCGCCATGCCTCGGAGGCCTGCAGCTGTGACATGACCTTCGGGCTCTTCCTGCCGGAAGAGGCGCGGCGCGGCCCGGTGCCGGTGATCTGGTATCTGAGCGGGCTCACCTGCACCCATGAGAATGCCATGACGAAGGCGGGCGCGCAGGCTTGGGCCGCGCAGGCGGGCGTCGCGCTCGTCTTTCCCGATACCTCGCCCCGCGGCGGGGACGTGGCCGATGACGAAGCCTACGATCTGGGTCAGGGGGCGGGTTTTTACGTCGATGCCACCGAGGCGCCCTGGGCCCCGCATTTCCGGATGTGGAGTTATGTCACCGAGGAATTGCCAATGGTAGTGGGCGGGATGGGCTGTGACCTCGAACGGCAATCCATCACCGGGCACTCCATGGGCGGGCATGGCGCGCTCACCATCGCCCTCTCCCATCCGGGCCGCTTCCGCTCCGTGTCCGCCTTCGCGCCGATCACGAGCCCGAGCGAGAGCGACTGGGGCAAAAAGCAGCTTTCAGCCTATCTGGGCCCGAACCCCAGCCTCTGGGCCAAGCATGACGCGACGATCCTGATGGCCGCTCACGGGCTCGAGGCGCCGCTCCTCGTGGATACCGGCACGAAAGACCAGTTCCTCGATCTCCTGCGGCCCGAGGCGCTGGCGGCGGCCATCGCGCTCCGGCGCAACCAGGCGGTGTTCCGGATGCAGCCGGGCTACGACCATTCCTACTTTTTCGTGTCGAGCTTCATGGCCGACCACGTGGCCTTCCACGCCGAGGCACTCTTCGGGTGATCTATGTCGATGCCGATGCCTGCCCGGTGAAAGACGAGGTGGAGCGCGTGGCCACGCGGCACCGGCTCGCCGTGGCGCTCGTGGCCAATGGCGGGCTGCGGCCCTCGCGCAACCCGCTGGTGGAGGTCGTGATCGTGCCCGACGGGCCCGACGAGGCCGACAAGTGGATCGCCGATCGTGCCGGGGCAGGCGACGTGGTGGTGACCGCCGACATCCCCCTCGCCGCGCGGGCCGTGGAGGGTGGCGCGCTCGTCATCAAGCCCAACGGCGAGGCGCTCACGGCCAAGAACGTGTCGCAAGCGCTCGCCACGCGGGACCTCATGGCCGACTTGCGCGCCGCGGACCCGTTTCGCCAGGGTAAAGGCCGGCCGTTCACGAAGGCCGACAAGGGGCGCTTTCTCGATACGCTCGAACGGCTGGTGCGGCAGGCAGCGGCGGGCCGGTAGGCGGCACTGTTCCTGCGCGCGCCGTGCGGCGTGCTCGAAAGGCGCCCGCCCACCGACCCGGGGACGGTTGACGATCCCCGCGCGCGCCTGTGAGGTGCGGCCATGGTCAAGGCAGTGATTTTCGACATCGGCAACGTGCTCATCGAGTGGCAGCCCGAGCGGTTCTATGACCGCGTCTACGGGCGCGCGCGGCGAGAGGCGCTGTTTCAGGCGGTGGACCTCCACGAGATGAACAACCGCGTGGACATGGGCGCACCGTTCCGTGAGACGATCTACGCCACGGCGGAGGCCCATCCCGCGTGGGAGGCCGAGATCCGGGACTGGCACGACCGCTGGGGCGAGCTCGCCACGCCGGTCATCCACCGCTCGGTGCGGCTTCTGCGCGCCTTGCGGCGCAAGGGCGTGCCCGTATTCGCGCTCACGAATTTCGGGGTGGAGAGCTATGCCTTTGCGCAGACCCGCTATGAATTCCTGAGCGAGTTCGACAGGGAATACGTGTCGGGGCGCATGCGCGTGGTGAAGCCCGATGCGGCGATCTATGCCGGTGTCGAAGCCGATTGCGGCGTGGCGCCGGGCGACCTGCTCTTTGCCGATGACCGGACCGACAACATCGAAGCAGCCGCGGCGCGGGGCTGGCGGACGCATCTCTTCGAGGGGCCCGCGGGCTGGGCGGCGCGGCTCGTGGATGAGGGGCTCCTTACGGCGGAGGAAGCGGCGTGAGCCCGCGCTTTATCTCGTTTGACGACGGCGAGGCACGGATGGACTGGCTCGGGCTCGTGGCCGCGCTCGAGGCGGGGCATGGGCTGCCGAAAGCCTCGATCGAGGATTCGTTTCTCTATCGCGGAGCGGACACGATCCTGAGCCGGGCGGCGTGGATCGACGGGCTGGGCGCGCTGGTGAAGACGGCGACGATCTTTCCGGGGAACGCGGCGGCGGGGCGGCCTGTGATCGACGGGGCGGTGACGCTCTTCGACGACGCCACGGGCGCGCCGGCGGCGTTCATCGATTTCAAGCTGGTGACGAAATGGAAGACGGCCGCCGACAGTCTCCTCGCGGCGTTGAAGCTCGCGCCCGGGGCGCTGGCGATCCTGATCGTGGGCGCGGGCACCGTGGGGCGCTCCGTGAGGGAGGCATTTGGGGCGGGGTTTCCCGGGGCGCGTTTCGAGGTTTGGAACAGGACGGCGGCTGCGGCGGACGCGCTCGGCGCGGAATTCGACGCGACGTTGCCCGTTGGGGATCTGGAGCAGGCGGTGCGGCGGGCCGACATCGTCGTGGGCTGCACGATGGCGACGGAGCCATGGCTCAAGGGCGCGTGGCTCCAAGAGGGGACCCATGTGAGTCTCATCGGGGCCTATCGGCCCGACATGCGGGAGGCCGATGATGCCGCGCTCCTCGCGAGCCGGGTCTTCGTGGATGCGCGGGACACGACGCTGGGCCATATCGGGGAGTTGAAGATCCCGCTCGAGGCAGGCGTGGTCGGGCCGGGGCACGTGCTGGGGGATTTCTACCAGATGGACCGGCTGACGCCTGGTGGGACGACGCTCTTCAAGAACGGGGGAGGGGCGCATCTCGACCTGATGACGGCGCGCTACATTCTCGACCAGTTCGGCTGACGGCGGGTCGGTCTCTGTTTGCCCAGCGGCAAAGACGTCTGGGAAAACTGCGGGCGGCAGTCCATTGTGGCACGTCGTCCTTAAAAGAGGCCCGTGGTGAGGGTGACGGTGGCCATGCCAACGAGCATCGTGGCGATGATGTTTCGCGTGGCGATGGCGGTGAGGAGTGCTGCTGCGGCGGCGAGGATCTCCGGCGGGCCTCCTTCGGCCAAGGCACTGGCCACGAGTGCCACGATGAGGCAGCCGGGGAAGACTTCCGTGACGCGGCGAAAGGCGGGACGTTCCATGAGGGCGGCACCGGCGAGGTAGCCCAGCACGCGCAGGCCGATGGTCGAGACCGCAAGCGCCGCGATGAGGAGCCAGTGGTCAGCGGTCATGGCGATTGGTCGCGAAGTCTGCGCTGACGCCCGCGAGCGCGCCGAGGATGAGCGCAGCAGCGCTGGTCAGGCCCGCGCGAATGAGGAGCACCGTCAGTGCGAAGGTCACCGCCCAAGGCAGGAGAGAGCGGCGGCCCGGCCAGAGAGCGCGGGCCATGGCGATGAAGGCGGCGGTGAAGGCAAAGCCGATGCCGAAGCGCTCGAGCCCGGGGAGGGCCTGGCCCACGATCCCGCCCGCCACGGTGGAGGTGATCCAGGCGAGCATGAGGCCCAGCGCCGTCCCGAGGAGAAAGGCGCCGCCCACTCTTGGGTCGGCCTTTCGGGCAGCGAGCGTCAGGCCGAAATTCTCGTCCGTCGTGCCCTGGATCGCGATGAGGCGGGCGGGCCAGGGCACCTCTTTCAGGACCGGGACGGTGGTGGCCACGATGCCGATATAGCGGAGATTGAGCGCGGCGCCTGCGAGGGCCGCGCCGAGCACCGTGCCGGTGGTGAGGAGCTGGTCCACCGCCGCGATCTGGGAGCTGCCCGCGAAGACGATGACGCCCATGGCGGCGATGCCTTCGGGCGAGAATCCGGCCTCGCCCGCCAGGATGCCGAAGGCGAAGCCGTAGGTGGCCACGCCGAGCGCCAGCGGCAGGATCGCGATGAGCCCCCGGATCATGGCGCGTCAGGCAGCGGCCGGTTGGCTGCGGGAGCCGAGCGGGCTCTCCTTGATGGGCAAATGCACGATCGCAGAGAAGGCGCCCACGGCCACGCCCACCCACCAGACGGCGGTATAATCGCCGTAGATGTCGTAGAGCCGCCCGCCAAGCCAGACGCCGAGAAAGCTGCCGAGCTGATGCGAGAAAAAGACGATCCCGTAGAGCGTGCCCATGTAGCGCAGCCCGTAGATATGCGCGACGAGGCCCGATGTGAGCGGGACGGTCGCGAGCCAGAGCGAGCCCATGGCGATCGAAAAGAGGATCACCGAGGTGGGCGTGATCGGGAACATGATGAAGAGCGCCGCCACGATCGTGCGGCCTGTGTAGATGCCCGCGAGGAGGTACTTCTTCGTGAAGCGCTTGCCTGCCCAGCCGGCCGCCAGCGTGCCCGCGATATTGGCGAGCCCGATGAGCGATATGGCCACAGCGCCCAGGGCCGATGTGCTTGTGATGCCGATGGAATAAAGCGCCCCGCCGGGCAGGATGGGCCCGCAAAGCTCCGTCACGAAGGCCGGGAAATGCGCGGTGATGAAGGCGAGCTGGTAGCCGCAGGAGAAGAACCCGAGGAAGATGAGCGTATAGCTCGGATCCCGCGCGGCCTTCAGGAGGACTTGGCCGAAGGTCTCCTCGAGCTCCGCGCGGCTCGCGGCCTCCGGCGCCTTCATGGCCGGGAGCACGAGAAGCGCGGCGAGGATGCCCGCCGCGAAGATGAGGAACACCGTCTGCCATGGAAAGAGCGCAAGGAGCGCCTCTGCGATGGGCGCGCCGATGACCTGGCCCGCCGAGCCCGCCGCGGTGGCGATGGCGAGCGCCATGGAGCGGTTCTCGTCAGAGGCCGCGCGGCCCACGACGGCGAGGATGACGCCGAAGCCCGTGCCCGCGATGCCGAAGCCGATCATCCAGTTGAGCCACTGATGCGCCTCGGGCGTCACCGAATAGGCGCTGGCGACGAGGCCCACCGCGTAGAGTACGGCGCCCATGATGATGGCCTTGCGATCGGTGAGCTTCTCGGCGATTGCTCCGAAGATCGGCTGCCCGATGCCCCAGGCGAGGTTCTGGATGGCGATGGCCAGCGAGAATTCCGTGCGCAGCCAGCCGAATTCCTCGGCGATGGGAATCTGGAACACCCCGAAAGAGGCGCGGATGGCGAAGCTCACCATCATGATGACGCAGCCCGCCACGAGGACGGGCGTGATGAGGGGCGCGGGCTTGCTCATGGCCCCAGTGGTGCGCGCGCGGGCGGCATCCGTCAATTCAGCAATTCTGTAGGCTCGCATCAGGATTCGTGAACCGCTAGAGCGGACCCATGGGAGTGACGGCCAATTACGAACGCCGCGTGTCGGAGGGCACGCTAAAGCCTGACCCCGCGCAGCGCGCGCTCTTGCCGGAGCTCGAGCGGATCGCGGAGGGGCTAGCGGCACCCGCGAAGAAGGGCTGGTTCGCCAAGGCGCGGGAGCCGGTGAAGGGTCTCTACATCTGGGGCGGCGTGGGGCGCGGAAAGTCCATGGTCATGGACCTCTTCGTCGAAAGCCTCGTGGATATCCCCGTGCGCCGCGTGCATTTTCACGCCTTCATGCAGGAGATCCAGGCCGCGCTCCACGAGGCGCGCAAGACCGGCGTGGACGATGCCATTGCGCCGGTGGCCGCCGACGTTGCGGCGGGGCTGCGCGTACTGGCCTTCGACGAGATGCAGATCACCGACATCGCCGATGCCATGATCGTGGGCCGCCTTTTTGAGAAGCTCTTCGCGGCGGGGGTCACGGTCGTCACCACCTCGAACCGACCGCCAGCCGATCTCTACAAGGACGGGCTCAACCGCCAGCTCTTCCTGCCCTTCATCGAGCTCATCAGCATGCGGCTCACGGTCTGGGAGATGGCATCGGACACCGATTACCGGCAGGACAGGCTCGCGGGCGAGACCGTCTACTTCACCCCGAACGGCCCCGAGGCGCGGGCCGCGATCGAGGAGATCTGGGAGGATCTCGCAGGCGGTGCCGAGCCTCTCACGCTCATGGTCAAGGGGCGCGAGGTGACGATCCCCGCCTTCCGCAACGGCGTGGGCCGCACCCATTTCCACGGCCTCTGCGGGCAGCCGCTGGGCCCCGCCGATTACCTTGCGGTGGCGCAAGCCTTGCGCGTGCTCATCCTCGAGAACATCCCGCAGCTTGGACGCTCCAACTTCAACGAGGCCAAGCGCTTCGTGACGCTGATCGACGCGCTCTACGAGGCGCGCGTGCGCCTCATCGCCAGCGCCGCGGCTGTGCCGGAGATGCTCTATGTCGAGGGCGCCGGGAGCTTTGAGTTCGAGCGCACGGCGTCCCGCCTGAGGGAGATGCAGGCGGCCGATTGGGGAGAATGAGTTCACCTGGCCTTTACTTTTCTCTGCACAGATCGACCTTGGGGAATGTTGTGTTAACATGGTTTTATTTGGGAGGGCACCATGTCTAATGCTCCGGACGAGCTGCGATGGGTTTTGCGCGAGGCCACGCGTGACGACCACGCGCGCCTCGACGCGCTCGTGGTTGGGCTCGACCTCGGCACGGAGGCGGGTCTCCTCCCGTTCCTGACGGCCAATGCGCGCGCCTACGGCGCCCTCGCCGGGGCCGACGCGGCCCTCGACGGGCATGTGGCGCGCCGCCACGCCTTGCTGACCGCGGATCTCGCGGCCCTTGGCGCCCCCCTCGCCGCCGATCATGATGCCGCTGCCCCGGATTCCGGCGCGATGCCCTCGGAGGCCGAGGCGCTGGGCTATCGCTACGTCGTGGCGGGCTCCGCCCTCGGCGGCACTGTCCTGGCGCGCAGCCATGCCCGGGGCTCCGATGCCCGCGTGCTCGCCGCCGGGCGCTTTCTCGGGGACGTGGAGCTCATGGCGCTCTGGCGCGCCGTTATCGGCGAACTGGCCGCCTATGACGGGCCGTCCGCGCCCGTCATCTCCGGCGCGCGCCGGTGTTTCGGTATTTTCGAGCGGTGCTTTAAGACCGTTTTTCGCGAGGAGTTGAGCCTTGTCCGGTGATCTCAGACCATTCCCCGAAGGCGAGGCCCTCGACCTCACCAACTGCGATCGGGAGCCGATCCATGCCCTCGGGCGGGTGCAATCCTACGGTGCGCTTCTCGCGATCTCGTCGGACTGGATCATCCAGCACGCCTCTGAGAACATCGACAGGTTCCTCGGCGCGAGCGCGACCGCTCTCACGGGGACGCTGCTCACTGATTTTGTTCCCAAGCACCTGGCCCACGACATCCGCAGCCGGATGCAGATGCTGGCCGGGCCCGATGCCGTGGAGCGGCTCTTTGGCGTCACGCTGAAGCAGGGCGAGGACGGCGCGGAGGACACCCTCGTGGACCTCGCCATCCACCGCTCCGATCGGACCATCGTGATCGAGCTCGAAGCGGCGGACGCCAGCTCCGCGTCGACGGATTTCATCTCGCAGGTGCGCCCGATGATCGACCGGATCTCCAAGGGGCGCGACGTGGAGCATCTGTGCCAGCTCGCTGCGCGGCAGCTGCGCGGGCTGGTGGGGTTTGATCGGGTGATGGTCTACCGCTTCGAGGAGGACGACACCGGCACCGTGGTGGCCGAGGCGCTCCGCACCGGGCTCGAGCCCTATCTCGGCCTGCGCTACCCGGCCTCCGACATCCCCAAGCAGGCGCGCGCGCTCTACAAGCGGAGCCTCCTGCGCACCATCAGCGACGTGAACGACGAGGGCTTTGCCATCGTGCCGCCGCAGAGCCCGGAAGGTGCGCCGCTCGACCTGTCGCTCTCGTCCACGCGTGCGGTCTCTCCCATCCACCTCGAATATCTGCGCAACATGGGCGTGCAGGCCTCGCTTTCCGTCTCGATCCTCAAGCGCGGGAAGCTGTGGGGCCTTTTCGCCTGCCACCACGAGACGCCGCGCGTGCTTCCCTATTCCGTGCGCACGGCCGCGGAACTCTTCGGGCAGCTCTTCGCCTTCGTGCTCGACCAGAAAGAGGCCGATATTGAGCGCGAGGAGCGCGACGCCGCTCAGCGGGTCCATGACCGGGTCATGGCGCAGCTCGCCGGGGGCCGCTCCATCAGCGCGAATTTCGAGACGCTCATCGACTCGATCCAGACGGTCATCGCCCATGACGGGGCGGTGGGCTGGGTCGACGGGGAATTCGTCTCCCGGGGCGCCACGCCCACGCGAGAGGAGTTTCTAGGACTCGCGAAGTTCCTGAATACGACCGCTACGGGCTCGATCTTCACCACTGACAATATCGAGGCGCTCTACCCGGCGGCAGACAGCTTTGCGGACCGTGCCGCCGGTCTCCTCGTCTTGCCCGTGTCGCGCCGCCCGCGGGACTACATCGTACTTTTCCGCCGCGAGATCGCGCAGAGCGTGACCTGGGCCGGCAATCCGGAAAAACCGGTGGAGGCCGGGCCGAACGGCATCCGCCTGACCCCCCGCAAGAGCTTCGAGGCCTGGCAGCAGGTCGTACGCAATAAGAGCGCGCGCTGGACCAAGCAGGAGGTGGGCTCCGCCGAGGCGCTGCGCGTGACCCTCCTTGAGGTGGTGCTGCGGATGTCGGACGAGGCGCTGGAAGAGCGTGGCCGAGCGCAGGAGCGGCAGGAGCTCCTGATCGCCGAGCTCAATCACCGGGTGCGCAACATCCTCAATCTCATCCGGGGCCTCGTGGCGCAGAGCGCCGTCGACGCGCATTCCGCCGCCGAGCTGACACAGGTCATCGGCGGGCGGATCCATGCGCTGGCCCGGGCCCATGACCAGATCACGCGGGAGAATTGGTCTGCCGCCTCGCTCCGCGATCTCGTCGCCACGGAATGCGAGGCCTATATCGATCACGACCAGCCTCGTGTGGAGGTCGTGGGGCCCGATATCATGCTGGAGCCCATGGCCTTTTCCACCATGGCGCTCGTCGTCCACGAACTTGTCACCAACGCCGCCAAATACGGCGCGCTGTCGGTCCCCTCGGGCCGCGTCACGCTCACGGCAGCGCCTGAGCCCGACGGCGACATCAAGCTGCGCTGGCGCGAAGAGGGCGGCCCGCCGATCCAGGCGGCGCCCGAGCGGCGCGGCTTTGGCTCCACCATCATCGAGAGGTCCGTGCCCTACGATCTCAAAGGCGAGGCCAAGATCCATTTCGACGTCTCCGGGCTCGTGGCGGAGTTCATGCTGCCCGCGCGCGCCGCGACAGTGACCGAACGCAAGATCGCCGCTGTGCCGGATGTCGCACCCACCGAGGCGCCGGGCGAGGCCCGGGACCTCACCGAGCTTCTCGCGGACGTGCTCATCGTCGAAGACAACATGATCATCGCCCTCGACACCGAGGACACCATGGCCGAACTGGGCGCGCGGCAGGTGCGTCTCGCGGCGTCTTCGACGGATGCCCTGAAGGAGATCGACGCGCGTGCGCCGAGCTTTGCACTGCTCGACGTCAATCTCGGAACGGAGACGAGCGGGGCCGTGGCCATCGCGCTGGCCGAGCGGCAGGTGCCCTTCGCCTTCGCCACGGGCTACGGCGAGGAAACGGAGCTGTCGAAGCGCTTCGTGACGGTGCCGGTCCTGAAGAAGCCCTACGGCAAGACGGACCTCGCGGCCCTCCTCGCGAAGGTCTAGCCCGCCGCGACCTGCTGGTGCACCTCGATGATGTTGCCCTCCGGGTCCTGGAAGAAGACCTGGTGCCACTCGGCTGAGAAGGTGGTGCCGTAATCCGAGTAGGGGATGCCCGCCGCGTCGAGCCGGGCGAGGAAGGCGGGGAGGTCGTCCGTGCGGAAGGCCATGTGGCCGCGCTCCACCGGGTTAATCACCCGCCCGTTCTTGAAATGCACGGTGAAGTCGCGCTGGGCGATGTGCATCTGCATGGAGCCCTCGGTGGCGAAGCGGATATCGCCGTCAAACCCGCGGTCGCCGTCGGCGGCGGTGCGGGGGAAATCCTCCACCGGCATGTCATCGAGGCCCATCACGTCGGTATAAAAGCGGTGCAGCCGGGGCACGTCCTCGGCGACGACGTTGATGTGATGGAATTCGAGCTTCATGGCGGTCTCCTCTCTACGGGCCTCGAGCGTACCGCGCGCCCGGCGCCTTTGACCACGGCAAACGAAAGCGGGCGGCACCGGGAAAAACTGGGTGCCCCGGTGCCGCCCCATCTTCTCCGTCGGGCCGCTGCTTGCCCCGGAGAATGCCGTCGTCAGAGTGCGCCGAGATCCGGTATGCGGAGGATCTGCCCAACGCGGAGCGTGTCTCCGCCGCCCAGCGTGTGGCGGTTGGCCTCGCGGATGCCGTCGCGGCCCTCGGGGCTGCCGAAATACAGGACAGAGAGCGCCGTGAGGCTGTCGCCCGCGCGCACGATATGGACGGCACGGGTGGGCGTGTCTTCCACGGCGCTCAGTCCTACGGGCGCGGAAAGCGGCGCGAGGTCGAGCGGGGTCGTGGCTGCCCGCGTGGCGATGGGCGGGGGCGCGACCGTGGCCCGGACCGTGGGCATGAGCCGCCCCTCCCCGTCACGCGCCGTGGTGGTCAGCAGCGCGGGGCGCTCAATCGTGAACGCGCTGAAGAGGACCTCGTCTCCGGCCCTTTGGGGCTTGGCGTCTTCCGCGGGCACGACGAGCGGCTTTTCAGGGGCCTCGGCGGGCTCCATCGCGCGGATGATCGGCTGCGGGCGCGGCTTCGGGCGGATCGCGGCCATCTGCAGATCTTCCGCGACGGCGGTGGCCTGCGCGCCCGCCTGCAGTGCGGCGGGCCGTGTCCCGGTCGATTGCGGCGCAGGCTGGAGGATGATCAGCGCCACCGTCACCGCCACGAACGTGCCCATGGTGATCAGTGAACGGTACATTGCGTGTCTCCCTGTCCTCGCCGGGGCAAGGAGAAAAGACTGCTGGCGTGCACACAGCAACGCCCGGCGGAAAACCCGCGCTTACCCATGACTTTTCCCACAACGTGCACCAGATCTGGTGGTGACCAGCTCTAAAATCGGCACACTTGTCCCGCTCACCGGCATCTAGTGGAGGGCGGCGAATCAAGTCAACAGGCCTGATTCGATTTCCGATCGATTGAGTCCTTTTTCACGGTTTCAGCCGTGTTCGCGCAGCAGACTGCCCGCGAAATAGAGCGACCCGCAGAAAAGGATGCGCGCGGCGTCCTCGCGGGCGAGGATGCCCTCGAGCGCCGCCATGGCATCGGGGGCGTGGTCGGCGGCAAGCCCCACCGCCCTGGCGGCCGCGGCGGTCTCTTCGCCCGAGAGTGTCGCCTGCTCGCCCGGGATCGAGACGCCGGTGAGGGAGCGGGCCTGCGCGGCCAACGGGGCGAGGTAGCCCGCTATGTCCTTCGTCCTCAGCATCCCGCAGACAAGATGGGTGGGGCGCTCGGGCATCGCGGCGAGGGTCGCCGCCACCGCCGCGCCTCCCGCCGGGTTGTGCCCGCCATCGAGCCAGAGCTCAGCGTACGGTGCGGCCTCCACCAGCGGCCCGCGGCGCAGGCGCTGCATCCGTGCCGGCCATTCCGCCCGGGTCACGGCGGCCTCGCAAACGGTCTCGCCATGGCCCATCGCGCGCAGCGCCGCCAGCGCCGTGCCGGCGTTCTGGATCTGGTGGGGGCCGAGGAGATTGGGCAGTGGCAGGTCGAGGAGGCCGGTCTCGTCCTGGAAGATGAGCCTGCCGCGCTCTTCAAAGACGTGCCAGTGCTGTCCGTAGGCAGTGAGGGGCGCGCCCTGACGCGCGGCGCGGGCCTCGATCATGGCCATGGCGGCGTCATGCTGGCGTGCCACGATGCAGGGCACCCCGCGCTTAATGATGCCTGCCTTTTCGCCGGCGATCTCGGCCAGCGTGTCGCCGAGGAATTGCTGGTGGTCGAGGTCCACGGGCGTGATGAGCGTGAGCTGCGGGTCGGCCACCACGTTGGTGGCATCGAGCCGACCCCCGAGCCCCACCTCGAGGATCGTCGCGTCCGCCGGGCTCCGCGCGAAGGCGAGGAGCGCCGCGACGGTCGTGATCTCGAAATAGGTGATCGGGGCGCCGTCATTGGCAGCATAGCATTCGTCCAGCACGGCGCTCAGCGCGTCCTCCTCGATCAGCGTGCCCGCGAGCCGGATGCGCTCATGAAACCGGGCAAGATGGGGCGAGGTGTAGGCATGCACGCGTTGCCCGGCCGCTTCGAGCCCCGCGCGGATCATGGCCTGCGTGGAGCCTTTGCCGTTGGTCCCCGCGATGTGGATCACCGGGGGCAGCTTGCGCTCCGGGTGATCCAGCCGCTCGAGCAGGCGCCACACCCGGTCGAGCGTGAGGTCGATGAGCTTCGGGTGCAGCTCCAGCATCCGGGCGAGGATGGCGTCGGAGCCCGTGCGGGCCATGGGGCTAGCTTTCGCCTTGGGCTTGCGGTGCCACCGAGCCCGATTCCTCCGCCGGGCTGGGCGGGGTCACGGGCGCGGGCAGCTCACCCTTCACCGCTGGTGCTTCCTTCAGGAGCATTCGGGTGATGGTGATGAGTTCATCGCGCATGTCCACGCGGTGCGTGACCCGGTCGAGCATACCGTGGTCGAGCAGGTACTCCGCGCGCTGGAAGCCCTCGGGCAGCGTCTCGCGGATCGTCTGCTCGATCACGCGCGGCCCGGCAAAGCAGATGAGCGCGTTGGGTTCCGCAATCTGGACATCGCCGAGCATCGCGTAGGAAGCGGTGACGCCGCCGGTCGTCGGATGGGTAAGCACGACGATGTAGGGCAGGCCGGCTTCTTTCAGCATCTGCACGGCAACGGTCGTGCGCGGCATCTGCATGAGCGAGAGGATCCCCTCCTGCATCCGCGCGCCGCCCGCCGCGGAAAAGAGGATGAGCGGGCGCTTGAGCTCCACCGCGCGCTCGGCCGCCGCTATGATGGCATTGCCCACATACATGCCCATGGAGCCTGCCATGAACGAGAAATCCTGCGCGGCGGCGACGATGGGCGTCCGCCCGATCTCGCCCTCGGCCACGAGCATGGCTTCTTTCTCGCCGGTCTGCTTCTGCGCGGCCCGGAGCCGGTCCGGGTAGCGCTTCTGATCGCGGAAGCCGAGCGGATCGGTGATGGGCTCGGGCACAGCCACCTCGGTGAAGATGCCGCCGTCGAAGAGCGAGGTGAAGCGCGCCCGGGGCGTGATCCCCATGTGATGATTGCAGTTGGTGCAGACGTTCAGATTGTCGGCGAGCTCCCGGTGGAAGAGCATCTGCCCGCATTCATCGCACTTCGTCCAAAGGTTTTCCGGCACCTCCCGGCGCGAGAAGAGCGAGTTGATCGTGGGTCGGACGTAGTTCGAGATCCAGTTCATGGGGGCTTCCGCAGTATGACGCGCCCGAGATAGGCAAGCCGGGCGGGAATGGCAATCAGCGCGCGATCATGTTGCGCGCCATCAGCCAGAGCACGGCGAGGAAGGCGAGCTCGAAGATAAGTCCGTAGAGAAGCAGCGACGGATCCGGGGCGGGCATGGTCTCGGGTTGCGCGGGATATACGAAAAGCGCCGCCGCCGACATCGGGGCGCCCTCGCTCGTGGCCACCGTGAGCGCGGCCATATTGACCGAGAGATGAAGCCCCCAGGCCGCGCCGATGGAGCCGGTGCGCGCCGTGAGGTCGATGCAGGCCACGGCGAAGGCCGTCGTCCAGGCGACATAGCTGAAGATGGCCGCCGCCGAGCTCGGATCATTGGCGGCATGCACGAGCCCGAAGGCGAGCGCGGGCCCGCCCATCCAGAGGATCGGGCTCTTGAAGAGCGTGGCGGCGTATTGGTGCAGAAATCCACGGAAGAAGACCTCCTCTGCCCCGGTTTGGAGCGCGATGCCCACGAGGGCCACGGGCAGGAAAGCGAGCCAAGCGCCGATCGGGCGCTGCATGGCGCCGCTGCCGTCGAACCCCAAGAGCAGGAAGAAGCTGTAGAGCGCCAGACACCCCGCGAGGACACGGGCGAAATCGGGCAGAAGGCGCCCGGGATCGCCGAGCGCGGACGTCCAGCGGCGTCCGTAGCTGCGCCAGAGCACCCGGTCGAGGATGAAGACGAGAAGGGCAAAGGCGCTCAACTCGAGAACGAAGCTCCAGCGCGTGAGGCCGATGCCCTCGGCCCTGTTGAGCGGCAAGAGCAGTACATCCCGTAGGAAGCTCCAGCCGATGAAGACGAGGAGCGCGGAGACGATGAACTGGCCCGGGCGGGTGCGGCCGCGCGCCGGTGCGATGAAGCGCTCGTTGGGGGCGTAGGGGTTAGCCATCGAGACGCCGCCAGAGGCCGTAGATGACGAGAAGCGCCACTGCATCGGCTGCAAAGAGCGGCAGCGCTGCGGGGCTTTCAAGCGGGACCGGGAGGCGCGCGAGGCTCAGCCCCGAGAGCGGGCCGTCGAGCGAGAAAATCAGCAGCGCCTGGATATTGTTGATGAAGTGCAGGCCCCAGGCCGCGCCGATGGAGCCTGTCCGCGCCGTGAGATCGGCGGTGAGCAGGGCAAAGAGCGTGATGACCGCGAGCACCGCCCAGAGATTGCCGCCCTGGCTGGTCATGTCCACGTGCAGCACCGCGAAGAGGAGCGCAGGGACAAGCATCCACGCGGTCCGCGCCGCCACGCCGAAGCGCGCGCCGAGCTGTTGCTGCAGATAGCCTCGAAAGACGAGCTCCTCCGCGCCAGTCTGGAGCAGGACGAGCGGCAGCGCGAGGGGCAGGAAGAGCAGCCATGTCCCCGCAGGCGTGGCAGGCGTCACCTCCTGCGTCAGCACGATGAGAAGGCAGGTCACGAGCGCCACGCCTGCAGCGAGCGCCGTCATGCCGCGGAAATCACGCCAGAGGCGGCGCGTGTCTCCGATGAGCGTGAGTGCCCCGCGCCGGTGCAGGAGCCGCGTGACCACGGCCACGGCGATGACCATCGTGATGAAATGCGCGAGCAGGATCAGGACCGCCGCGGGCGTCTCGCCGCTCCCGATCTCGTCCACGCTGACCTGCGACTGAAAGACGAAACCCGCGCCCGCGATGAAGCCCACGGCGAGACCAGCATAGACGAGGAGCACGAGGAGCGCGCCCAGCGCGGTGCGCCAGAGTTCGGCCCGCGGGCGAGCGGGCGCGACATGGGTCTCGAAACCGGGATAGGCCATGGCGGCAGAGGTAGGCGGCGCACGGCAGGCTTGCAACGGCCTTTCCGGCACTGAAAGAGGCCCCAGCGTCTTCGGGGCTCCTTGCACCGCCGCCCCGTGGGCATTATCGCAGGAGGCCACCGCGCCAGCTATTCCGAGAGGCCCGCCCGATGCTCAAGAAGACCTTCGACAAGAAAGATCTGCCCTCCCGTCACGTGACCGAAGGGCCCGCCCGGGCACCGCACCGTTCCTATCTCTATGCGATGGGGCTGTCGGACGAGGAAATCCACCAGCCTCTCATCGGGGTGGCGACCTGCTGGAACGAGGCCGCGCCCTGCAACATCGCCCTCAACCGGCAGGCACAGGCGGTCAAGCTCGGCGTGAAAAAGGCCTACGGGACCCCGCGCGAATTCACGACCATCACCGTCACCGACGGCATCGCCATGGGCCATGAGGGGATGAAGTCCTCGCTGGCGTCCCGCGAGGCCATCGCCGACACGGTGGAGCTGACCATGCGCGGGCATTGCTACGACGCGATCGTGGGGCTCGCGGGCTGCGACAAGTCGCTGCCGGGGATGATGATGGCCATGGTGCGCCTCAACGTGCCCAGCGTCTTCATCTATGGCGGCTCGATCCTGCCGGGACGTCTGAACGGGCAGGATGTGACCGTGCAGGACGTCTTCGAGGCGGTGGGCCAGCACCAGGCGGGCAACTATTCCGATGAAGAACTCGCCGTGCTCGAGCGCGTGGCCTGCCCCACCTCGGGCGCGTGCGGCGGGCAGTTCACCGCCAACACCATGGCCTGCGTGTCCGAGGCCATCGGGCTCGCGCTGCCGAACTCCGCGGGCGCACCTGCCGCCTACGAGAGCCGGGATGCCTATTCTGTGGCCTCCGGCGAGGCCGTCATGGAGCTTCTGGCGAAGAACATCCGCGCCCGGGACGTCGTGACGCGAAAATCGCTCGAGAACGCGGCCCGCGTGGTGGCCTGCACGGGTGGCTCCACGAATGCGGGGCTGCACCTGCCGGCCATCGCCCACGAGGCGGGGATCGAATTCCTCCTCGAGGACGTGACCGATATATTCCGGGACACGCCCTACTTCGTCGATCTGAAGCCGGGCGGGCAATACGTGGCCAAGGACATGTACGAGGTGGGTGGCGTGCCCGTGGTGATGAAGGAGCTGCGCAAGCAGGGCCTCATCCACGAGGATTGCATGACCGCGACGGGCCGCACCATCGGCGAGGAGCTCGACGTGGTGGAGCGGGAGGCCGATGGCCGCGTGATCTATCCCATCGAGAAACCGATCACGCCCACGGGCGGGGTCGTGGGCCTGAAGGGCAATCTCGCGCCCGAGGGTGCTATCGTCAAAGTGGCGGGCATTGCCCCCGAAAATCAGGTCTTCACCGGGCCCGCGCGTGTCTTCGAGTGCGAGGAGGATGCCTTCGCCGCCGTGAAGGCCCGGGAATACAAGGAAGGCGAAGTGCTCGTGATCCGCAACGAAGGGCCCTCCGGCGGCCCGGGCATGCGCGAGATGCTCGCCACCACGGCCGCGCTCAGCGGTCAGGGCATGGGCAAAAAGGTAGCGCTCATCACCGACGGGCGTTTCTCTGGGGCAACACGTGGCTTCTGCGTCGGCCATGTTGGGCCGGAAGCGGCCCATGGGGGGCCAATTGCCTTGCTCAAAGACGGCGATGAGATCACCATAGACGCCATCAAAGGGGTAATCGCGGTAGCGCTCACGGAAGATGAGCTCGCCGAGAGGAAGCAGTCGTGGACCGGGGCGAAGCCCACGATCTACGCATCAGGGGCATTGTGGAAATATGCGCAACTCGTGGGCGAGACCTATCGCGGGGCTGTCACTCATCCGGGCGGGGCTGAGGAAAAGCACCAATACGGCGAGCTTTAGGCGCGGCGCCCTGGCGGCGGTCACCGCCGCCGCGCTCGCGGGCTGCGACGGGCTGCCTGCCTTTTCCTTCGCGCCCCTCGGGCAGGAACGCGCCACGCTCGCCACGCAGGAAGTGCGCCTGAGCGACGGCATCGCCGTCCGTGCGCCCTTCGGAAAATGCATCGATCTTGCCCGCACCGAGGAGATGCCGGGCATCGCCACGCTCGTCATGGCCAATTGCTCGAACCTCGGCGGTCGCGCCACGGCGGGTGCCCGCGAGGCGGCGCTCATGCTCGTGACGGTCACCGATGCGGGACACGGTGATCTCGACGCGCTGGCGCGGACCATCTCCGAGACACCGGCCGTCCTGGCGCGCTCGGGCGCGGCCGAGGACGTGGACCTGCTCAGCGTGAAGACCTCCCGGCGCGCGATCTATGCCAACCTCGTCGACCGGAGCGCCGGGGGCCCCGAGGGCCTCAGCCAACGGCACTGGAAGGCCGCGCTCAACGTGGCGGGCCACGGCGTCGTCATCTCCGTCTTCGGCCCCGAGGGCGGGACGCTTCCTGAGCGCGGCGGCGAGCGGCTGGCGCGGGACGCGGCGCAGTCGATCCTCGACGCCAATTCCGTCAGCGCCCTGCCCGCCGTGCCGCCGCTTCCCCCATCCGCAGTTGAAACGACGCGGCAAAGCATTGATGCTTCGCCCAGCGTGTTCGACCGGCTTTTCGGCAATCGCTGAGGGCAGGGGCGCGGGCACCGGAGACGAAGCGTGACCAGAGGGTAAGAGCGGTGATCCAGTACCTGCTGAAGCGTGGGTCCCAACAGTTCTGGGCCGGGGTGGCGCGGCGTTCGCGCGCGATGCCGCTCTCGGCCCTGCGCGCCACTGCGACCCGGGCACGCGACGTGCGCCACCATCTCAACGAGATCATCGCCACGGCTGAAAGCCGCCTCGCGCTTCCGGCGATCGGCGCCACGACCTTCATGAAACCGCGATCCGCCGACTGGGCCTGGCGCCCGGCGCTCTGGCGCGTGCCGCTGCCCGAGGTGGGGCGCGTGGCCGTGGAGAGCCAGACCTCGCTCGGGCGGGAGGCCAACATCTTTCACGATTGCCGGGAATCGGAGCTCACGCTCCGGCAGCTGCGCAATACCCGTGAGGCTGATCTCGCGCCCTTCGGCGTTCGGATGGATGTCTTTCGCTTCGACGGCTCGTTCCTGTCGCTCGCGCTCGACCTGCCCGAGGACGCCGTCGAAGGGATCTCCAAGCGTCACCTCTTTCGCATGAACACGATCGTGGAGACCGAGCGCCCGATCGAGATCTTTGCCCGCCTCAATCTGCGCCACGGGCCGAACACGGAGCAGATCGTCCGCGAATTGCCGCTGGCGCAAGAGGACGTGTGGGTGGAGTTCGATCTCGCCTACAGCCAGATCAACGAGAAACGCGTGTCGAAGATCTGGGTCGATTTGATCTTCGAGGGGCCGGAAATGAACCAGGTCACCATCCGCGATGTCACCATGTCCCGCGCGCCGCGGGCGGAATTGTGAGGCGAGCGCCATGACGGATACCAGCCAACTCACCGAGACCCGCATGCGCGAAGGCGTCTGGGAAGGTATCCTTGCCCAGCCCGCGAAGCCCGACGTGCGCGTGACCCACCGCGAGGCGGAATTGCACGATGTCACCGTCACACCCGAGGGAGAGGGTCTCTGGCGCGTCCGCGTGGGCGTCCCCGTCGATACCCTCTCGGACGGGGTGCAGACCTATCTCATTGCGGACACGGAGACCGACGCAAAGCTGGCAAGCTTTTCCATCGCCGCCGGAGACGTGCTCAGCGAAGACCTGCGCGCGGAAGTCGATCTGCTCCGGTCCGAGCTCGACATGCTCAAGCGGGCGTTCCGTCGGCATTGTGTCGAAACAGAGGCCTGAGACCCGGTTTCGGTCACACTGTTTCCGCGGCGTCACCCCAGCAGACTCGCGGATTTTCGCGAGTCCGGGCCCGTTTCCGGGTTTTACACAGCCCTTAGAATAAACGCGGTATTGTCCTCTCGGTGCCCATAAGGTGCCCCGTTCAGCCTCGATAGATGTTTGTGGGGCGAGTGACACGAGGACGTAGTATGGATCGGCTGACGGAAATGGAGGCCTTCGCCACGGTAGTGGACCAAGGAGGCTTCACGGATGCTGCACGCAAAATGGGCATCTCCAAATCGGCTGTGTCAAAGCATGTCTCGTCGCTCGAGGCGCGGTTGGGCGCACGTCTCCTGAACCGGACGACGCGCCGGGTCTCTCCGACGGAGATCGGGCTGGCCTACTATGACCGGGCGCGGCGCGTCCTGAACGATGCGGGGGAGGCCGATGCGCTCGTCACCTCCATGCAATCGGCACCATCGGGCCTCTTGCGGATCTCCGTGGCGACTGATTTCGGCGTCAATCACCTTAGCCCCGTCTTGGGCAATTTCCTCCAGGAATTCCCCGACATCACCGTGAACATGGTGCTCAACAATCGCTACGTGGAGCTCATCTCCGAGGGCTTCGACATGGCCGTGCGGATGGGCGACCTCGAGGATTCGACCCTTCGCGCCCGCAAGCTCACCGAGACGACGAAGCGGATGATCGCCGCGCCGTCCTATTTCGAGAAATACGGTCGACCGCAGAAGATCGACGATCTCAACGAACACAAGCTCCTGCACTATTCGAACGCCGCCGGTGGCTCCGTCTGGAAGCTCACCGCGCCGTCGGGTGAGAAGCGGCAGGTGCGCACGGCGGGCTGGCTGACCGTGAATGACGGCCAGTCCCTCCTCAATGCCGCCATCAGCGGCCTCGGCATCGCATATCTGCCGAGCTTCCTTTTCGCGGATGCGCTGGAAAAGGGCCTCGTGCTCGATGCGATCCCCGATCTGCCTGACGAGCGTCAGGGCATCTACGCCGTTTATCCGCCGGGCCGCTTCACGCAGCCCAAGGTACGCGCCTTCATCGATTTCCTCGTGCATGAATTTGCCGAGAAGGGACCCGACGCCTGGTAGTACGGCGTCGGTTTACGCTCAGTCGCATCGGAGGGGGTTTGTACGTGTGTCCCGGTGCTGAGTACTTCGGAGCGGCTGGTTTAAGGGCGGGTCGAGGTGACGATCGCTTCGACCCGTCTGTTCAGTTCGCGTCCTTCCGGGGTCAGGTTGCTGGCGCGTGGCGCCAGGTAGCCCATCCCCTCCGCCCGCACCTGCGCGGGGTTCACACCGTATCGCGCGATCAGCGCCCGCCGTGCCGAGGCCGCGCGCTGGCGTGAAATGTCGACATTGATGTCGAGATCGCCGGAGCTGTCCGTGTGGCCCACAAGCGCGATCTCGATTTGGGGGTTCTCAGACAGGTATTCGGCCAGCGCGGTCAGCGAAGGATAGGTGCCCTCGGGCAGGTTCGTCGTGCCGCTCCCGAAGAGGAGATCCTCCAGCACCACGTGCCCCTCGGTATCGAGCGCGGTGGCGAGATCCCCGGCGGCCATAGGCCTGGGCGGTGCCGCAGGTGTCGATGGGGCAACGGCGGTCGTGTCGACCGTCGAAGGTGCGGAGCCCAAGGGCAAGATGCGCGTGATATGGAGGTAGCCGTCGCTCTGGCTCCGGCTCGCCACGATGCTGACATGGGTGCCCGCGTCCGGCGTGCGGGCAGACAGGACCTGGAAATCGCCGAGATCCACGAACATGTGCGGCGGCGGGATGAGCTCGAGCCCGAAGCGGAAGTCGAACCCGCCGCAGCTCTCGGTCTCGCAGCTCAGGAGGGTCTGGTAGCCCTCGGCCTCGAGGCGGGCGGCCAGAGGCGCAAGGAGCGCTGCCGGGGCCGGATTGCCCGCGACCCGGTAGGCCTGGATCGAGATCATGCCCTGCGCCAGCGTTTTCGGAACCTCCCCGTCCCGCGCGATGCCCGTAGGCACGCCGCGGGCGCCTTCGGGGACGGAGACTTCCCGGGTGAGCTCGGCCCCGTCGGGCAGGGGCAGCGTGAGCGCCGCCACGGGCCCTGCGAGAAGCGAGAGGAGCGCGGCGCGGAGGATCATCGGCTGCGGGCGTGATACTCTGGATTGGGTTGCATGTCCGTGGCCGTGGCCACGCGGTTCGTCATGTTGAAGAACCCGGTGACGTTGGCGATGTCCCAGATGTCCCGATCGCTCCAGCCAGCGTCGCGGAGCGTTTGCCGGTCCGCCTCCTCGATCGCATGGGGCGCCTCGGTGAGCTGCACCGCGAAATCGAGCATCGCGCGTTCCGAGGGGCTCACGCGGGCCGCGCGATAGTTCATCACGAGGTGCTCGCCGAGGACCGGATCGCCTGAGAGCTCGCGCACGGCCTGTCCATGGGCCGTCAGGCAGTAGACGCATCGATTGCACGCGCTCACGACGACTGCGATCATCTCCCTCTGGAGCTTCGTGAGGCCGCTTTCGGCGAGCATCAGGTCATTGTAGAGCGCGGTGAACGCGTTGAGCTTTTCGATGTCGAAGGCATGGGCCTTTAGCACATTGGGGACGAGGCCGAGCTTCTCCTCGCAGATATCGAAGTATTTCTGCGTGGACGGCGGCAGCGGGTCCACCGGCGCGAGATCGAGCGCCGTTACCTTTTCAGCCATCATGCGCCTCCCGTCGTCCCGTCTCTGGCAATGTGCGGTAGTGGTACTCTCCCACGGGTGCCATGCCGAGGGAAGCGTAGAGCGCGCGTGCCGGTGCGTTGCCCGCGCCCACGGCGAGCGTGATCCACGTGGCGCCTTGCCGGGCAGCCCAGATCGCCGCCTGTGCCATCATCTGGGCCCCGAGCCCTTTCCTGCGGTGTTGGGGAAGCGTTCCCACGGCATGGACCATGGCCACCCCGCCATGGGCGCCGACATAGGCCGCGCCGCCCGGTGCGTTGTCGACCCGCCCTAGGATCGCGGTCTTGGCGCAGGTCGCGCGGGCCATGACCTTCTGGCGGGCGTGGGAGGTGCCGGTCGCGGCCCAGATATCCGCCATGATCGCGAGCGGCTCCCAGATCTCGAAGGTCGCGGTCCGCGGCGGCGTCCGCGCCGCGAGGACCTCCACCGGTGCGCCGTAATAGACCGAATGGTCGTGATCCGCGTAGCCCAGGGCGGCGAGCTGCGCGCCGAATTCCGCCTGATCAGACGGCACCCAGAACATGGCGGGCTGGCCCCAGCCGCGCATCGTCTCTGCTGCATCCGCGATCTCGGCGTCCGAGACCGGGCGGTTGCGCGTGGCGGCCCGGGACCGGCGGCTGTCATCGGCGGAGCGGCGGAGCGCGAAGGCGGGTGTGTTCGTGACGGCCTCCCCGGGCCAGGTGGCCCAGACGGCGGCGGCGATCTCCGGCAGGCTTGGCGGCGTCATAGACCGAACTTGGTGGTGAGCGCGTCCCGGGCCGCTTGAAGACGCGCCGCGTCGGCATGGCGAAGCACGACGTTGGCCCCGAAGCGGCCGTTCTCTTGGAACGGATAGGAGCCGATGGAGATATCCGGGAAGGCCACCGCCACCTCGCCCAGGGGGCCTGCGATATCGCCCTCTCCACGATCGATCCGCACCGAGAGCGAGCGCAGGGGCGCGCCGCCGCCGAGCGTCGCAAGGACGCTCGCGACCATGGCCTGAAAGACGCTGGGCACCCCGGCCATGACATGCACATTCCCTAGCGTGAAGCCCGGCGCGACGGAGACGGGATTGTCGATGAGCGTGGCACTGTCGGGGATGCGGGCCATGCGCTTGCGCGCGTCGTTGTAGTCGCGCCCGTTCGCGGCGTAGTAGTCGGACAAGAGCTGGTCGGCGTCCGCGCGGACGCCAATCCCGTCTCCGAAGGCCGCGGCGATGCAGTCGGCGGTAATATCATCATGGGTGGGCCCGATGCCGCCGGAGGTGAACACGTGGTCATAGTCCTCGCGCAGCGCGTTCACGGCCGCGACTATGGCCTCCCGATCATCGGAGACCACGCGCACTTCCTTCAGATCGATGCCCTTCTCCGTAAGCTGCCCCGCGAGGTAATGCATGTTGGCATCGCGCGTGCGGCCGGACAGGATTTCGTCCCCGATGACGAGCATGGCCGCGGTGGGATTGGTCATGGATGTTTCCTTTCCGGGGGCACGAATTTCCGAAGAAATTCGTGGCGCTCTCTGTCGTCGGCTGAGCGGAAGTCATAGACCCGCCCCATGCGGTTTCAAACCCCCCTCGTCCCCGGTCGCCTGATCCGGCGCTACAACCGGTTTCTCGCCGATGTGACGCTCGATGACGGGCGGGAGGTCACTGCCCATTGCCCGAACCCGGGCTCGATGATGGGGCTGAAGGCGCCCGGTCTCCGCGTCTGGCTCGAGCCCAATGACGACTCGAAAAAAAAGCTCGACTTCGCCTGGCGCGTGGCCGAGCTACCCGGGGGCGTGATGGTGGGCATCGACACCGCCACGCCCAACCGCGTGGCCAAAGAAGCGCTTCAGGCAGGCCGCATCGCCGAGCTCGCGGATTACACGCAAGTGCGCCCCGAAGTGGCCTATGGCACGCGGAGCCGGGTGGATTTCCTCCTGACCGAGCCGGGCCTTCCCGACGCCTTCGTGGAGATCAAGAACGTCCACCTCCTGCGCGAGGACGATTGGGCGGAATTTCCCGATTGCGTCACCGAGCGGGGTACCAAGCACCTGCGTGAACTCATGGCGATGAAAGCCTCCGGCGCGCGGGCCGTCATGCTCTACGTGATCCAGCACGAAGGGTGCGCGCGCTTTCGCGTGGCCCCCGATCTCGATCCGGCCTACGCGGCGGCTTTCGCCGAGGCCGCGGCGGCGGGGGTGGAGATGCTGGCCTATCGCTGCGCGGTCTCCATCGAGGAGATCCTGCTCGATCACGCGATCCCCGTCGCGCTCCGCTGAACACGCGCAAGACCGCGCTCACTGGCGAAACGGCCTCGGGCGGCGTATATGGTAATCGAACCGCAAGGATTGTTTCCATGGATACCCCGCGTGGACGGATGACGAGAGACGGCATCAGGCTCTATGAGCCCGGCGATTTCGCCGGGATGCATGCTGCGGGCCGCGTGGCCGCGCAGATCCTCGACGAGGTCGCGCCGCTCGTGACCGTGGGCCAGACGACCGCCGAGATCGACCGCTTCATCACCGACCGCGTCGAGGCGCTCGGCGCCAAATCGGCCACGATCGGCTACAAGGGCTATGCCCATGCGAGCTGCATCTCGGTCAACCACGTGGTCTGCCACGGCATCCCCGGCTCGAAGACGCTGAAGGATGGCGACATCCTCAACATAGACGTCACCGTGATCGTGGACGGCTGGTTCGGCGACACCTCGCGCATGTACGTGGCTGGCAAGCTGCCGCGGAAGGCCGAGCGGCTTATCGAGGTCACCCATGACGCGCTCTTCAAGGGGATCGAGGCGGTGAAGCCCGGCAACACGTTCGGCGATATCGGGCATGCCATTCAATCCTATGTCGAGGCCAACCGCATGTCGGTGGTGCGCGATTTCTGCGGGCACGGGCTTGGCCGCGTGTTCCACGCGCCGCCCAACGTGCTGCATTACGGACGCGAGGGCACCGGACCGCGGCTCGAGGAGGGGATGTTCTTCACCATCGAGCCGATGGTGAACCTGGGGCGCCCGGAGACGAAGGTCCTCGCCGATGACTGGACCGCGGTGACGCGGGACAAGTCGCTCTCCGCGCAGTTCGAGCATTCCGTGGGCGTGACGGCGGACGGCGCCGATATCTTCACGCTCTCGCCCAGCGGGCGTTTTCATCCCACCTACGACGCCGCGTGAGATGGCTGGCGCTGGCGCTCGGGCTCCTTGCCGGAGCGCCGGGGGCGGCCAGCGCGGGCGAGGCTGACGCACGTCTCGGCAAGCTCGAGACGGCCTGGCGCGACTGGTACGCGGCACACCGCGTCGGCGACACGGCACTCGCCGTGGCCCAAGACGGGGCGCTGGGCCTCAGCCTCGCGCGCGATGACGCGCCCGGACAGGCTGCACCGCTCGCCTCGCTCTCGAAGGCAATCACCGCTGCCTGCATCGGCGAACTGGAACGCGCGGGCCTCGTCAGCTTCTCGGCGGCACTGGCGGATTATCTCCCCGATGCGCCCGCGGACCTCACCGTGGCGCAGCTCCTGACCCATGCGAGCGGGGTCTGGCCCGATGGGACGCAGGACCGCATGTGGGATTGGGTGAACGACGCGGAAAACCGCTTCGACGAGGCGACCGCAGCCGCGCTGGCCCGACCGCGCGAGACGCCCTCCTACCGCTACAACAACGAGAACTACGCTGTGCTGGGCCGCGTGGTGGAGGCGGTGACAGGTACGGGCTTCGAAGAGTCCTGCGCTGAGCGGGTCTTTGAGCCGCTCGCGCTCGAGACCCCGGCCCGCAACCCGCGCTATGGCGCGTTCCTCCCCTGGGGCGGGTGGGAGATGTCGGCTGCGGAATACGCGCTCTTCGCGGAGGCCACCTTTGCCGTGGCCGATCCCGGCGCTTTTCCAAGCGCCCCCGTCGGGCGCGGGGCGCGCTACGGCATGGGCGCGCTTTATTTCGAGGCCGAGGGCCTGCGCATCACGTGGCACACCGGCCTTTTGTGCTTCGGCTCCATCGACGGGGCAGGCGCCTATTTCGTGCAGGTGGCCCCGGGCCCCACCGTCGCCGTGACGTTTGACGGCTGCCCCGGCGAGGGCGCGCTGGCCGCGCTCGACCAGGCGCTCCTCACGGCGCTGCTCCGCTAGACCGCGCCGGTATATTCCCCGCGCGCCGGGTAATTCTTCTCGATGGCGAAATCGAGCGCGCTGACGAGCTCGGAGAAATGCGGACGCACGAAGGGCATCGTCTGCACGGAGCCGTAGTAGAGCGCGCTCTCGGGCGTGACCATGAAGAGGCCGGGCTCGGAGAAGAGCGCGGGTTCCTCGATCCCGATCGAGGTCTTGCCGCGCGAGGTGGAGATGTAGAGCCCCCATTCCTTGGCCTTTGCCAGCGTCAGGTCGTAGCCGAAGCGGAGGTTCTGGTTGCCGATCTTGTCGGCCATGGCGCGCGTGCGCTCCTCGCCGTCCGACGACAGCGCCAGAACGCCGACGCCGCGCTCCGCGAATTTCGGGGCCTGCTTGTCGAATTCCTTGAGATAGTTCGCGCAGATCGGGCAGTGCAGCCCGCGGTAAAAGCAGATGACGGTGCCGCGTTCCGACCTTTCGGTGGCAAGATCGAAGCGCCCGTGATCGAGCGTGGGGACGGAGAGAGCGGGCACTTTCTGGCGGGGGATGAGCATGGCGGAGGGGCTTTCGTTTTGGCGCGGACCACGCTGCCTTACCGCGCTGACGCGCGCGACCCAAGGCAGAGAGGATCGTGCGATGGCGCACCGATCTCTCGAATTGATGATTTGGGATGTGCGGGCGCCATGCCTCTGTCCTCCATCGGGGACGGTGTCTCCGATGCGACTATTGCTCCACTCGAACCGTCCGCTCTAGAAGGGCTCGCGCGGATTTGGCACGCGGGCAGGGCTTGCGCGGGGCTTGGGAACATGGGCAAGGCTACTTAGCTAACGCTTGCCCGCGAGGGGCACGCCACGACCCTTTTGAGGAGGGAGCAGTCCTGATGATGCTCAAATCCGTCGCGCTCGCCGCGCTCATCTCCGCCACCGCCGCCGCTGCCGCGGCGCAGGAGGTCACCCTACGCTTCCAGCACTTCGTGTCGCCGAAATCGGCGAACCCGACCTATTTCATGCAGCCTTGGGCGGACAAGATCGAGGCCGATTCCAACGGCCGCATCAAGGTGGAGCTCTATCCGGCCATGCAACTCGGCGGGCGCGCGCCCAGCCAGTACGACCTTATTCGTGATGGCGTGATCGACGGGGGCTGGGTCATCCCCGGCTACCAGCCCGGCCGCTTCCCCGAAGCGGAGGCGATGGAACTCCCCTTCATGACGACGAAGAGCGGCGAGGAGGCCTCCATGGCCGCCTGGCAGTTCACGCAAAAGCACCTGATGGACGATTTTCGCGACGTGCACCTGATCGCAGCGCACATGCACGGGCGCGGCCTCGTGCACAAGAAGGGGCCGAGCATCGCGGCGGTCGAGGATTTCGAAGGGCTCAAGCTGCGCGGCCCCTCGCGCCCGGCTACGCTGCTCCTCGAAAAGCTCGGCGCGAGCCCCGTGGGCATGGCCGTCCCGGCCTTTCCGGAGGCGCTCGCCAAGGGCGTCGTGGACGGCGGTGTCATCACTTGGGAGATGTCTCCCTCACTAAAGCTTGATGAGCTGACCGACAGCCACACTGACATCGCGGGGGATCGATCCCTATATAACCTTTACTTCATCTGGGCGATGAACAAGGCCACCTACGAAGGCCTGCCAGACGACCTCAAGGCCGTTATCGATGCCAATTCCGGGCTTATGGCCTCGGCATGGGCAGGGCGGGCGCATGACACGGGCGATGTGGACGGTCGCGCAGCGATGGCTGCCGCCGGAAATGAAATAGCCGTGATGAGCGAGGCCGAGACAGCACGCATCGCCGCCCTAGGTGAGCAAGTGATATCCGACTGGGTCGCCGAAATGGCGACCAAGGGGTTGGATGGCCAGATGTTGGTCGAAGACGCGCGAGCCGCCGTGGCATCCACGGTTGGTGAAGCAGCGCCGACCGATTGAAGCCATCCTGCGCCGCCTGGGTCGGAGGCTGCGCCGGGGGCGGGTCCGAAAGGGCTCGCCCCTACGCGTTTGAGGAGGTCTTTTCCGCGCGCCGGGCGTCGCGTTCCCGTTCGAGGCGCAGCCAATCCTCCACGAAAACGGGGATCCCGTTCCGCGCGCGCAGGCTGTCGGACATGAAAAGCGGCGGCGTCACACGCGGCTTCGGGGGCGAGGGCTTCGGCTCCCCCTTGGCGGCCTGATCTGCCCAGGGCCAGGCGGGGCTTGCATCAGTATATGTCATGCGCTTGGCTCCAGCAGGGTTATCGTCGTGTCACCATAGCGGCGGCTTGTGAGGGCTGTGAAGCCCTCGGCACGCTGCGACGCGGTCTCTTCCCATGCAATGAGGGCCTCCTCCGCGATCCACCCCTGCGCCTGCGCAGCTGCGAGGGCCGGGGCGCCGAGATCCTTGCCATAGGGAGGGTCGAGAAAGACGAGATCGGCGGGCACCTCCGCAGGCGGGAGCCGCAGCGCGTCCAGCGGGAGGAGGTCGGTGTCGTCCGCCGCGCCGAGCTTCGCGACATTGCCCTTGATGAGCTTTTGCGCAACGCGCCCGCTGTCGACGAAAGTGACATGGGCCGCGCCGCGCGACAGGGCCTCGAGCCCCAGCGCGCCGGTCCCCGCGAAGAGATCGAGGACGCGCGCGCCCGCGATCTCGATCCGCGCGCCGATCATGGAAAAGAGCGCCTCGCGCACGCGGTCCGAGGTGGGCCTCAGATGGGCGCCCGGATCGCCCTTGCCGAGACCGACGAGCGGGTGGCCGCGGAAGCGCCCGGCTATGATCCGCACGGGGCGCGGCTCATGTCAGGAGGGCCTTGAGGTCGGTCTCCGGGTTCTTCACCGCGTCGGCGGGCGGGCTCTTGCCAGCCTCAATGAGGCGCTTGCCGATCATGTAGCTTCGCGCGTCGTTCATGGCGTCCACGGCGAGGAGGATGTCTCCCCGGTAGTACCAATGCGAGCGGGCGGCACCGCTGTCGCGCACGATGACGCGGCTGTAGCCGCTGTTGAGCCCGGCGATCTGTAGCTTCACGTCGTATTGGTCCGACCAGAACCAGGGCTTGGCGATGTAGTCCTTCTCCGCGCCCAGGATGTTGGCGGCCACGATGTCGGCCTGATCGATGGCGTTGGGCACGCTTTCGAGCCGGATGCGCGTGCCGCGATAGGGGAAGGAGGCGCAATCCCCCGCTGCCCAGACGCCCGGCGCGGAAGTGCGTCCCTGTGCATCCGTGGCGATGCCGTTGTCGCAGTCGATCCCGGCATTCTGCGCGAGGCCGATGGCCGGGTCGATGCCCACGCCCACGATGACGAAATCCACGTCGAGCGTGGAGCCGTCCGAAAGCGCGGCCTGGCTGACATGGCCGTCGCCCGTGAGGCGGCTCAGGCTGACCCCCTCGCGGATGTCCACGCCGCGCCCCAGATGGAGCTTGCGGAAATAGGCGGAGGTCTCGCGCGCCGCGACGCGCTTCAGGATCCGCTCCTCGGCCTCAATGAGGGTGGTCTCGAGCCCTTTCATGGCGGCCACGGCCGCTGCCTCGAGCCCGATATAACCGCCGCCCACGATGAGGACGCGCCCCCCGACCTCGAAGGCCTGCGCCATGGCATCGACATCGGCCAAGGTGCGGACGGTGAAGACGCCCGCGAGATCCCCGCCGATGCTCGCGGGCAACTTGCGAACGACCGATCCCGTGGTGAAGACGAGGTCATCATAGCCCAGCCGCTCCTCACCCAGGCGCACCTTCTTGGCGGCGGTATCCACGGCATCGACGTGGGTGCCGAGGCGCAGCGTGATGTCAGCCTCCGCGTAGGCGGTCTCCGGCTTCAGGAACAGGCGCTCCACGGGCATTTCGCCCAGCAGGTATTTCTTCGAGAGCGGCGGGCGCTGGTAGGGCACCACGGGCTCCTCGCCGATGAGCACGATCTCTCCCGCGTGCCCGAGGGCGCGCAGCTTGGTCGTGAGCGTGGCGCCGGCCTGGCCCGCTCCGATGACGACGACGCGGCCCATGGGCGACCTCCTCTGGTTCTCGGCGAGCGCGACGCTATGCTTCCCGCCAACGCGACGCAATGAAGAGAGGACGCGAGAATGGGAATTTCCGTGGGCGAGACCCTACCCGAGGTTAGCTTGTTGAGAATCGGGGCAGAGGGGCCCGAAGAAGTGGCGCTCGGGAGCCTCGTGAAGGGCCGGAAGGTCGTGATCTTCGGGCTACCCGGCGCCTATACCGGCACCTGTACGACGGCTCATGTGCCGAGCTTCATCCGCACCGCCGAGGCCTTCAAGGAGAAGGGCGTGGACGAGATCATCTGTGTGGCGGTGAACGATCCCTTCGTCATGGACCAATGGAGCAAGGATACCGGTGCCGGCGCGGCGGGCATCACCATGCTGGCCGACGGGATGAGCACCTTTACCAAGGGTATCGGGATGGACTTCACCGCGCCGCCGGTGGGCTTCGTGGATCGCTCGAAACGGTATTCGATGCTCGTGGAAGACGGGGTGGTGAAGGTGCTCAACCCCGAGGCCTCGCCGGGCGAATGCGAGATCTCGGCGGGCGAGACACTCCTCGAGCAAATCTGAGACCGGGGCCGAGCGGTCGGAGGACGCCCCTCCCGCCCACCCCCGCCCTCCGCCCGCGCGGTGCTGGGGAGAGGTCAGGAGATGAAGCGACAGACCGTCTTCGGTGGAGGGGCTCGCATGACTGCGCGGGCCCTTCGGTGCGCAGGCTACTCGGCGGCGTCGGCCACGTTGTAGACCGTCCGCGTGGGGAAGGGGATGGCAACCCCCTCGGCGTCGAGCGCCTCCTTCACCTTCCGCTTCATATCGGACTGGAAGGCAAAGTAATCCGCCGCGTCGCACCAGACCCGCACGAGGAAATCCACCGAGAAATCACCGAGGTTATTGACCTGGATAAAGGGCTCGGGGTCCGTGTGGCTGCGCGCATCGGCCATGATCGTCTCGCGGATGATGCGCTCTGCGTCGGCAAGGTTGGCCCCGTAGCCCACCCCGAACGTCCATTCCGCGCGCCGCTTCGGATAGGCCGAGAAATTGGTGATCGTGTTTCCCCAGACCTCCGAATTCGGGATGATGACTTGCACGTTCCCGAGATCGGCCAGCTCCGTGAAGTTGAGCGTGATGCCTTTGACCGTGCCCATCTTGTCGTTGACCTGCACGAAATCGCCTTCTTTGAAAGGCCGGAAGAAGATGATCATGATCCCCGCCGCCACGTTGGATAGCGTGCCCTGCAGCGCAAGGCCGATCGCGAGGCCTGCGGCACCGATGGCAGCCACGATCGACGTCGTCTGCACCCCGAAGGTGTTGAGAACGAAGAGGATCGTGAAGGCGATAATGATGTAGCGCGCGATCTGCGCGAGGAAGTTGAAGAGCGTCGGGTCGAGCGTGCTGTGGCGCGTGGCGATGTTCTTGATGCGCCGGCTGACCCAGCCGGACACGATGAAGCCCGCGATCAGGATCAGGATCGCGGTGAGCACGGTGCCGAGGATGGCGGCGAGAAAGTCGAGCGAGAGCCAGTCACCGAGTGACTGCCCGCCGACGATTTCGGTGGTGAAGATCGGGCTGTTGAGGATCTCGTTCATGCCGCGGCATCCATGGCTTTGGCCAGCTTGACGTCGAGCGCGGAGAGCCCGCCCGCATCATGGGTCGTGAGCGTCACGTCCACGCGCTTGTAGACATTGAACCACTCCGGGTGGTGGTTCATCTTTTCGGCGGTGATGGCCATGCGCGCCATCCAGCCGAATGCCTCGGTGAAGTCCTTGAATTCGAAGCTTTTCGTAATCGCGTCCCTGTCGGGATCGTGGGCCCAGCCTGCCGCGCGAAGCTCGTCCAGCACGGCGTTATCTAGGTTCGTCATTCCTGTTCCTCTACGTCGATCTTCTTGAACGGCCCATAGCTCGTGAGGATCTCGTTTTCCTGCTCTACCGCGTCGCGCTCCCGCTCGAGGAACTCCGCGACGGCATCGGCAAAGCGCGGATCCGCGATCCAGTGAAGCGAATGGCACGTCATCGGCAGGTAACCCCTTGCCAGCTTGTGAGTTCCTTGCGCACCGGCCTCCACCCGCGTCAAGCCGTGGGCGATGGCATGCTCGATCGCCTGGTAGTAGCAGAGCTCGAAGTGGAGGCAGGGGTGGTCTTCTGTGCAGCCCCAGTAGCGCCCGTAAAGCGTCTCGCGTCCGATGAAATTGAGCGCGCCTGCCACGTAGCGCCCGTCACGCTCTGCCAACACCAGCAGCATGTCGTCGCGCAGCGTCTCCTGCGCCCGGTGAAAGAAGGCGCGTGTGAGGTAGGGCGTGCCCCATTTGCGCGCGCCGGTATCCTGGTAGAAGCGCCAGAACGCGTCCCAATGCTCGGGGCGGAGGTCATCGCCCGTGAGCGCGTGGATGGTCCCGCCAAAGGCCTGCGCCTGCGTCCGTTCCTTGCGGATGTTCTTGCGCTTGCGGGAATTCAGCGAGGCGAGGAAGCCGTCGAAATCCGCGTAGCCGTCATTGAGCCAGTGGAACTGCTGCGACGCACGCGGCATGAGGCCCATGGCGCGGCCTGTCTCGGCCTCCTCGCCGGTGCAGAATGTGATGTGAAGCGAGCTCAGCCCGTTCTTGTCGGCGATCTGCACGGCGCCCTGGACGAGCGCGGCCTGCGCGATCTCCCCATGCTCCGGCTTCACCAGGAGCCTGCGTCCCGTGGCGGGCGTGTGCGGCACCGCCATCTGCAGCTTGGGATAATAGCGCCCGCCCGCGCGTTCCAGCGCATGGGCCCAGTTGTGATCGAAGATGTACTCGCCCTGGCTGTGGTTCTTGGCATAGAGCGGGGCGACGCCGATCGTCTCGCCGTCCACGCGTGCCTCGAGGTAATGCGGCTCCCAGCCCGTGCCCACGCCCACGGACCGGCTGTCCTCCAGCGCCTTTAGGAAGCGGTGCGTGGTGAACGGGTCCATGGGCCGCGCGGAGCCTTCGGGCGCGGCGCACGCATCCCAGACCTCCGGCGCGATCTCGGCGAGCGAGGTGAGGACGCGCACCTCCACGGGGGTCTCTTGCGGTTGCGGATTGGCCATGGAGAGGAGATGGGCGCGGCCCCTTAGGGGTCAAGCGCGGGCAGGTACTTCTCGAACGTGATCTGATGCGCCACCTGCCGCGCCTGCGCGGCCTCCTCGACACTGCGGATCGTCCAGCAGGCCACAGTGGCGCCCCGCGCCTTCAAGCGCGCCACGGGCTCTGCCCTGAGGTCCCGGTGATCGTGGGACACGAAGCGCGCGCCCACGCGGTCATAGTCGGGCACGGAGACGAGCTCGCCCCGCCGCCGTGCCGGGATCGTCGGCCAGTCCTCCGCCGCGAAAGCGCAGGTGGTGAGGCCGCGCGGTACGCCGGGGGCAAGCTCTGCCATTGCGGCCACCGCGTGTGGGTTGAAGGACATGACCGCCACCTCCCCGGTATAGCCTTCAAGCGCGGTTGCCACGGCGGCTTCAAGCGGCCCCACGTCGGGCCCCATCGCCCCGTCCTGATCCTTGATCTCGATGAGAAGAGGCACGCGCCCGGCCACGCGCGCGAGCACTTCGGGTAGCGTCGGTGCGCCCGTGAGCCCGCCGAGCAGGCCAAGCGCCGTGAGCTCCGCCGCGCTCCGCGTTCGCACCGTACCCTGCGCACCGGTGAGCCGGGCCGTGCCGTAATCGTGAAAGACCATCGCCTGCCCGTCGGCGGAGAGCTGGACATCGATCTCGACCCCGTAGCCCGCCGCCACGGCCGCGGCCACGGCTTCGCGACTGTTCTCCGGTCGCCCTGGCCCGTGGAGAGCGCGGTGGGCGAAAGGACGTGACCAGAAGCTCATGCGATCTGGAAAAGGCCTTCGATCTCCACGGCCACACCCAGTGGCAGCGAGGCCGCGCTCACCGCGCTCCGCGCATGGCGCCCGGCATCATCGAGCGCCTCAACGAGAAAATCGGACGCGCCGTTGATGACCTTGGGCTGGTCGGTGAAATCCGCCGTTGAGTTCACGAAGCCCACGAGCTTGACCACGCGCACCAGCCGGTCGAGCTCACCGTCGCAGGCCGCCCTCACCTGCGCGAGGAGCGAGATCGCGCAGCTCCGCGCCGCCGCTGCCCCGGCCTCCACGTCGAGATCCGCGCCGAGCTTGCCCGTGATGAGGCCGCCCGGTCCCGCGGAGATCTGACCGGAGACATGGACAAGGTCGCCCACCCGCACGAAAGGCACGTAATTCGCCGCCGGTGCCGGCGCATCCGGAAGCGTCACCCCGAGCTCCGCGAGCCGTGCCTCGTAGTTTCCAGCCATCTCAGTCTCCTTGAATCTTCGCCCGCACCATAGCCACAGGACCCGGCGCCGAAACCCGATTCTTTAGCCGGGCGCCGGCGCGTGCCGCCACCGCTCACCGGGAAGCGCTCATGGTTCCAGTGGAGCGTGCAGCCCGGCATCTTTGTGCCATGTACCTCCCCCGGAGGGCCGCCGGAGGCATCCGGCCTCACTCCCGCCGGCAGGCGGCGGGACGGGCCTCCCCGCTGCCAGCCCCAGGATCCGGCGCGACGCTCAGCTTTCGCGAAAGGCGCGCGAGAAGTAATCGGCCAGCGGCTTCACGAGATAGGCGAGCGGGGTGCGATCGTCGGTGCGGATGAAGCTCTCGACGGGCATGCCGGGGATGAGCGTCACGTCCTCGGGCAGGCGCGCGATCTGTCCTTCCGTCAGGATGATCTCCGCGCGGTAGAAGCTTGCCCGCGTCGCCTCGTCCTCGAACGCATCAGCCGAGAGCTGAAGGACCTGCCCCTCGAGCTCCGGCGTCGTCCGCTGGTCGAGCGCGGAAAAGCGCAGGGTCACGTCCTGGCCCACGAAGACCTGATCGATATGGATCGGATCCACTTCCGCGGCGATGATGAGGGGGCGGTCCTGCGGGACGACGAAAAGCACCGGCTCCGCGGGCCTGATGACCGCGCGCTCGGTAAAGACCGTGAGCCCGTAGACCACGCCCGACACCGGGGCCGTGATGTCGAGCCTGTTGAGGCGCTCCAAAAGCCCGGCGCGCCGTTCGAGGAGCTCCACCTCGTTGAAGCGGATATCGCGAAGCTGGGTGATCGCTTCTTCCCGGCGGCTGGCGCGGAGGCCAAGGGTCTCGATGTCGATCTCGGTCACGCGACCTTCCGCCTGCGCGCGGGAGGCACGCAATTCCCCGATCGTGCCGAGCAGATTTGCCTCTTCACGCTCGAGGGCCAGCACCCTGCCGAGCTGCGCGAGGCCCCGGTCGAGCAGGTCTTGCTGGCCCTCGAGCTCCTGCTCGATGAGGCCCACCTGCCGCTCGAAGGCGTCGAGCTGCGCCTCGATGCCGCTCACCTGATCCTCGATCTGCCCGCGCTGCTTCACGAGCTGTTCGATGCGGCCCGTGATGGTCTCCTCGCGCGCGCGGAACAGGCGGCGCTGGCCTTCGATGAGGTCGCCGATATCGGCATCCCCGCTGCGCTCGAGGAGGGCCGGTGGAAAGGCGATGGTGGCTCTTCCGTCCCGTTCGGCCTCGAGCCGCGCGCGGCGTGCCATGGTCTCCCAGAGCTGCCCTTCGATGAGCGCGAGTTCGGACCGGAGCAAGGTGTCATCGAGCCGGATGAGGACCTCGCCTTCGCGCACCTCCGCGCCTTCGTCGACGATGAGCTCCACCACGACGCCCCCGTCGGGATGCTGGACGACCTGCCTGTTGCGGTCCACCTCGATGCGGCCCGTGGCCACGATGGCGCCGGAAATGTTGGCCTGCGTCGCCCAGGTGCCGAACCCGCCCACGAGGACGAGGACGCCCATGAGGCCCAGCGTCAAAGGCCTGCGGGCAGACCAAGTCTCCCCCGGCCTGCCGGGCGTCTTGCTGTCAGTCGTGCGCGTCACGTCACGCCCCCCGCCTGGCCCAGCGCGGCGCTGGCGCGGATTTCAGCCTGGTTCTGGACGACCTCTCGCAGGACGTCCTCCTTGGGGCCGAAGGCGCGCCTTTGCCCGCCTTCGAGCATGAGCAGCACGTCGCATTCCTGGATCGCCGCCGGTCGGTGCGCCATGATCAGGACCGCGCCGCCGGCTGCCTTCAGATCCCGGATCGACTGGTTGAGCGCCTGGCTGCCGATATTGTCGAGGTTGGAGTTGGGCTCGTCGAGAACGAGCAGAACGGGGTCGCCGTACATGGCGCGCGCGAGGCCTATCCGCTGGACCTGGCCGCCCGAGAGCCGCCCGCCCACCGCGCTGATGCGTGTGTCGTATCCATCCGGCAACTGGAGGATCATGTCATGGGCGGCGGCTTTCTTCGCGGCTTCGACCACCTTGTCGGCGTCCGGCGCGTGCGACAGCCGCGCGATGTTTTCCGCGATGGTGCCCTCGAAGAGCTGCACGCGCTGGGGCAGGTATCCGATGAGCTGCCCGAGCACGTCGGGATCGTAGTTGTTGAGGCTCGCGCCATCGAGCCGGATCTTGCCGCCCGCCGTTTTCCAGACCCCGGTGATCGCGCGGGCCAGCGTGGATTTCCCGGCGCCGGAGGGGCCGATGACACCGCAGGCCTGGCCGGGCTCGATCTTGAAGGACACGATTCTCAGGGCCGCCTGGACCTCGCCGGGCGGGATCACGGTGACCTGCTGCGCCTCGAGCTTGGCCTTCGGGCGCGGAAGCTTCGTGCGCGGCTCCTCGGCGGGGATCTCGCTCAGAAGCCGCGCCAGCCCTGACCAGCCCTCCCGCGCCCTCTGCACGAGGGGCCATTGGTTCACGAGCTGTTCCACGGGCGCCAGCGCGCGGCCCAACAGGATGGACCCGGCTATCATGGCACCGGGCGTCAGCTCCCCCCGGAGCACGAGAAGCGCGCCGAGGCCCAGCATGGCTGATTGCAGAAAGAGCCGAAACGCCTTTGTCGTCGTCTGAAACGTCCCGCCCGTGTCGGAGGCGGCGATCCCCTGCCGGAGGCTGGCATCGCGGGCCTGCTGCCACCGCGCGAAAGAGGCCTCGCGCATGCCGAGCGCCTGCACCACTTCCGCCTCGTCCTTGAGCTGCTCACTCATCCGTTCCGCCCGGAACTGTGCCGCGTTCGCCTCGCCGAGAGGCTGGCGCGTGAGCACCTGGTTGAGAATGGCGAGCGTAATGAGCACGGCCGCGCCGGCGAGGGCGAGCCATCCGAGCAACGGGTGGAAAACAAAAATGCCGAGGATGAAGAGCGGCGTCCATGGGATGTCGAAGAATGCCATGAGAAGCGGTGACGTCATGAAACGCTGCACGGCTTCGAGGTCGCGGAGGCCGGTGGCCTTCGAGGGCGTGGGATCGATGGCCGTGCGCCGGATCACGGCGGAAAAGACCCGCCGATCGAGCCGCGACTGGAAGCGCGCGCCGACGCGACCCATGACGCGCCCGCGGGCATAGTCGAGAATGCCCATCATCGCGTAGAGAAACGCGACGAGCAGCGAGAGCGCGAGCAACGTCTCCACCGAGCGCGACCCGAGCACGCGGTCGTAGACCTGCAGCATGTAGATGGGGCCGGTCAGCATCAGCAGATTCACGAAGAAGCTGAAGATGCCCACGAACCAGTAGAGCCCACGGCTCTCGCGGCGCGCGGTGCGGAGCTCTTGCAAGCCTGGTTCCGGGGTGTTCGCTGCAGAAGAGGCCATGGGGACTGAACTCAGATGTCGTCTGTCGAGAGCCTGATAGGCCCGAAGCGATTAAGCAATGTTTTCCGCCTTTCTCTCATGGCCCGCGTCTCTCCTGTCGGCTGTCTGTGGCGTGCGCGGCTCAGCCACCGCCGAGAATACCTCTCAACACGTCGAGAATGAGGCCTTCCACGGCGTTCTGCGGCTGGGGCGCGCGACCCGCGGGCGCCTGAGCGCGGGCGGTCGCCGGGGCGTCAACGCGGCGGGCCATGGGCAGTGGCGGGGGCGGGACAGGCCCGTGAACGCGGGCCATGGTCTCGCGCCAGATATCGGCGGGCAGGCCGGAGCCGGTGACGCCCGTGAGCGGGCGATTGTCGTCATAGCCCATCCAGACGCCGGTGACGTAATCCGCCGTGAACCCGATGAACCACGCGTCGCGCGCCGCCTGGGTGGTGCCGGTCTTGCCGGCGATCTCGTAGCCGTCGATGCGCGCGCGCTGGCCCGTGCCGCGCTGCACGGTCTGGTACATCATGTAGACGAGCCGCGCTGCGGCGTCCTCGGTGATGACCCGCTCCTGGATGCCGCCGCCGGTGCCCATGAGCGGCTCGGGATCCCCGAGGAGCCTGAGCTCTTCCAGCCCGTAAGGCACCACCGCGGAGCCCCCGTTGAGGATGCCGGCATAGGCGCCGGTCATCTCCAGAAGGGTGCTCTCGGAGGCGCCGAGCGCCAGGGCCGGGCCCTGCGCGAGCTCCGAGCGGATGCCGAAATCCTCGGCCACCTTCCGCACGAGGTCGCGGCCGAGGTCTTCGGAGATTTTGACCGCGGGGATGTTGAGCGAGCGTGCGAGCGCCTCCGTGAGCGTCACGCGCCCGGCGAACTCGGGCGAGTAGTTCTTCGGCGCGTAGGTTCCCGATCCCGGGACTTCGATGGACCAGGGCGCGTCCACGACCGTGTCGTTGGGGCCGTAGCCCAGCTCCAAAGCAGTAGCGTAGACGAAGGGTTTGAAGGTGGATCCCGTCTGCCTGTTGGCCTGCACCGCGCGATTGAAGGCGCCCGACACGCGCAGATCGCGCCCGCCCACCATGGCCCGGACTGCGCCGTCCGCGCTCATGACGACGATGGCGGCCTCCGCCTCCGAGCCCTCGCGGACCTTTTCCTCGAAGACCTGCACGAGCGCCTCCTCCGCCGCGCGCTGGATGCGCGGGTCGAAGGTGGATCGAATGATGACGTCCTCGGTGGTGTCGCGGGTGAAGAATTCGGGGCCCGTCGACATGACCCAATCGGCGAAATACCCGCCCTGCCGCGCCGCTGCAGCCTCGCTCAGCGTCGCCGGGTTGGCCTGGGCAAAGGCCGCTTCCGCCTCGCTGAGATAGCCTTCCTCGCGCATCAGGCGCACGACCGTGGCCGCGCGGGCCTGGCTGCGTTCGAGGTTGTTTGTCGGGGCAAAGCGCGACGGCGCCACGAGGAGCCCGGCGAGCATCGCGGCCTCCGCCGGATTGGCCTCCGCGGCGGGCTTTCCAAAATAGCGCTGCGTGGCCGCCTCGAAGCCGCGGGCCGTGGAGCCGAGGAAGGCGCGGTTGAGGTAGATCGTGAGGATTTCGTCCTTGGTGTAGCGGATCTCCATCCCGAGCGCGTAGATGGCCTCCCGCGCCTTGCGCGTGATCGAGCCCTCCCGGCAATCGGCCTCGTAGGCGGCCTCGGAGGGCCAAGCCTCGGGATCGAAGGGTCGGCCCATGCAGATGAGCTTCGCCGTTTGCTGCGTGAGTGTGGAGCCGCCATGGCCCGAAAGCGGCCCCCGCCCCTCGGAGAGATTGATGCGCACCGCCGAGGCGATGCCGCGGGGGCTGATGCCCAGATGGCGATAGAACCGGCGATCCTCGGTCGCGAGGACGGCGTTCTTGATGTGCGGGCTCACGGTGTCGGCCGTCACGCGGCCGCCGAACTGATCCCCGCGCCAGGCGAAGGTCTGCCCGTCGCGGTCGAGCATCGTGACGGAGCCGCGCGCGCGCTGGTCGATGAAGGTCTCCGCCGAGGGGAGCGTGAGCGCCACGTAGAGCGCCGCGAGGGCGACGAGCGCCACCGTCGTTGCGCCCGCGCGCCAGGTCACCGACCAGATGAGCCCCACCACCCAGCGGACGAGGCGGGCGTACCAAGGCCGCTTTTTCGTGCTCCGCCGGCGCGCGGGTTTCCGCGCAGGCGCCTTCTTCGCCGCCTTGCCCGGCGGCGTGCGGCGCTCCGCCACGAGGGGGCGTTTGCGGGTGGGTGGTCTGCTCATGGTCGGGCGGCGTCCTGAGGCTCGCGCGGTTGCGTGCTAGTTTATCCAAGGAGCGCAGGGAAGTAACGGTCGGATTGCGGATTTCGGCGCGTCATATGCCGCATTCGCAAATCGCCTGAATTTTAGGCGTTGATTACAAATTGTGCAAAAAACGACTCCACTTGGCCCCGATGCCCGCGGTGGCGGCGGTGGTTTGCTTGAATGGAAGGCATCTTGAGGGACTGCTCCCCCCAGCGTGCGCCGCGATGCTGCTGCGGTGCGGCAACAACGGAACTAGGAAGGGGACGACACGTGAAAATGATCGTTGCAGCCATCAAGCCGTTCAAGCTCGAGGAGGTGCGCGAAGCGCTCACCGGCCTCGGCGTGCGCGGCATGATGGTGACAGAAATCAAGGGCTTCGGTTCTCAATCCGGCCACACCGAGATCTATCGCGGCGCTGAATACGCCGTGAACTTCGTGCCGAAGGTGAAACTCGAGATCGTCGTGGCCGACAACATGGCCGAGCAGGTGGTCGAAGCGATCGCCAAGACAGCCAAGACCGACAAGATCGGCGACGGCAAGGTCTTCACGATCGACGTGGAAAGCGCCTTGCGCGTCCGCACCGGTGAACTCAACGACGAAGCGCTCTGAGCGCGCGTGATCCAATTCAGGGACATACACATGAAATTCATGAAATCTCTCCCCCTCGTCGCGCTGGCCACTGCGCTGCCGACTTGGGCGATGGCGCAGGAGGCCGGGGTGGACGCCTCCTCTGACACCATCTTTATCTTCAACTCGCTGCTCTTCCTGATCGGCGGTTTCCTCGTGTTCTGGATGGCCGCAGGCTTTGCCATGCTGGAGGCCGGCCTCGTGCGGTCCAAGAACGTGACGATGCAGCTGACGAAGAACATCTCGCTCTTCTCGCTGGCAGCGATCTTCTATTACCTGATCGGCTACAATCTCATGTACCCGCTCGGGAACTGGTCGATCGGCGCCGATGAGACGGGCGGCTATCTCGGAGCCTTCGGTCCGGCGCTCCTCGAAGCGGTGGGCGTGGGACGCGACGGCGCGGACGACTACGGCTATGCCTCGACCGGCTCGGACTTCTTCTTCCAGCTGATGTTCTGCGCCACGACGGCCTCCATCGTGTCGGGCACGCTGGCCGAGCGCATCAAGCTCTGGCCGTTCTTGATCTTCGTCATCATCCTCACCGCCTTCATTTACCCGATCCAGGCCTCCTGGAAGTGGGGCGGTGGCTTCCTCGACAGCCAGTTCGGCTTCCTCGACTTCGCGGGTTCCACCGTGGTGCACTCCGTGGGTGGCTGGGCTGCTCTCGCCGGTGCGATCATCCTGGGCGCGCGGAAGGGCAAGTATGTCGACGGCAAGGTCGTGCCGATGATGGGCTCGAACCTCGCGCTCGCGACGCTCGGCACGTTCATCCTGTGGCTCGGTTGGTTCGGCTTCAATGGCGGCTCCCAGCTCGCCATGGGCACGGTGGGTGACGTGGCCGACGTGAGCCGCATCTTCGCCAACACCAACACGGCCGCCGCCGGCGGTGCCATCGCGGCGCTGATCCTGACGCAGGTCATGTACGGCAAGGTCGACCTCACCATGGTCCTCAACGGCTGCCTCGCGGGCCTTGTCTCCATCACGGCAGAGCCGCTCACGCCGTCGCTCGGCATGGCAACGCTCATCGGCGCGGTGGGCGGCTTGATCGTGGTCTTCGGCGTGCCGTTCCTCGACAGGCTCAAGATCGACGACGTCGTGGGCGCCATCCCGGTGCACCTCTTCGCGGGCATCTGGGGCACGATGGCGGTGCTGCTGACGAACGGCGACGCGACCTTCACCGGTCAGCTCATCCCGATCATCATCGTGGCGGTCTTCGTCTTCGTGGTGAGCCTCGTGGTGTGGACGATCCTCAACGGTGTCTTCGGCATCCGCGTCGACGAGGAGAGCGAGGTCGCGGGCCTGGACACCTCCGAGCTCGGCATGGAGGCCTATCCCGAGTTCTCGAAAGGCTGATCCCCCTTCCGATCGGCTTTCGGAGCCTGCCCCGGCGTGCCCTCGTGCGCCGGGGCTTTTTATTGTCAAAGCGCCTGATTTAACTGAGTTGACAGCCGTCAAATTCCCCGCACCGTGGCCACGAATTTTTGCAAAAAACCGTGTGCGCCGCGGGTCAGAGAACGCTGGCGATGGCCTTGGCGAGCACCGGAACCGTACGCGCGTTCAGCCCGGCGATATTGATCCGGCTGTCACCCACCATGTAGACGGCGTGCTTTTCGCGCAGCTCTTCGACCTGCGCCGGCTCGAGCCCGAGGCGCGAGAACATGCCCCGATGCTCGGCGATGAAGCCGAAGCGGTTGGAGCCGGTCTCTTCCTGCAGGGCGTCGGCGAGATCGCGGCGGAGCTTTTGCATCCCGTCGCGGACCTCATCGAGCTCGGCTTCCCAGTCCGCCCGGAGGCTCGCGTCGGTCAAAATCTCCGTGACGATCCGCGCGCCGTGGTCCGGCGGGAAGGAATAGTTCTGCCGATTGAGGAATGAGAGCGTGCCTTGGGCGAGCGCTGTATCGCCTGCGCCCACGGCCATGAGGATGCCCGTGCGCTCGCGGTAGATGCCGAAGTTCTTCGAGCAGCTCGCGGCGATCAGTGTCTCCTTGCAGCCGGCGGCGACCTTGCGGACGGCCGCGCCGTCGGCCTCGAGCCCGTCGCCGAAGCCCTGGTAGGCGATATCGACCATCGGCGTGGCCCCGCGCGCATTGAGCGTGTCAATCACGGCGTCCCACTGGGCGGGGTTTAGGTTTGCCCCCGTGGGATTGTGGCAGCAGCCATGGAGGAGCACGATGTCGCCCTCGGCCGCCTTGCCGAGATCCGCGATCATGCCCTCGAAATCCACCGCGCAGGTCTCCTCGTCGAAGTAGCGGTATTCCGAGAAGGTCATGCCCATGAACTTGAGGATCGAATTGTGGTTGGGCCAAGTGGGTGCGGAAACCCAGACGGTGGCCCCCGGCGCGGCCATCTTGATGAGCTCGAAGCCCTGGCGGATCGCACCCGTGCCGCCGGGCGTGGCCACCGCGGCCACCGACGCGCGCGGTACGGCATCGCCCAGGACAAGCCCGACCATGGCGTCCGAAAACGCCGGGTCGCCGGCAAGCCCGGTGTAGGACTTCGTCTCCTGGCTCTCCCAGATCCGCTTTTCGGCTTCTTTCACCGCGCGCATGACGGGCGTCACACCCTCGGCGTTCTTGTAGACCCCCACGCCGAGGTCGATCTTTGTTTCGCGCGGGTCGGCCTTGTAGGCCGCCATCAGGGCGAGGATCTTGTCGGCGGGTTGCGGCGTGAGCGCGTCGAGCATCATGCGTCTCCGGTGGCTACGTTGAGGGTGGGGAAACGACCCCATTCAGACCAGCTCCCGTCATAGACAGAGACATCCGTCTTTCCGATGCGGTCAAGTGCCAGCGCGAGGATGCCGGCTGTCACGCCCGAGCCGCAGCTGGTGATGACGGGCTTCTTCAGGTCCACGCCGGCCTCGACGAACACGGTGCGGATGTCATCGGGGGCCTTGAGCGTCTTGTCGTCGTTGAGAAGCGTCGGGAACGGCACGTTCTTCGAGCCCGGGATGTGCCCGGCGCGCATGCCTTCGCGGGGCTCCGGCACCTCGCCGCGGAAGCGATCCGCGGGACGGGCATCGACGATCTCGTAATCCCCGATCTTCGAGGCCATGGCGACCTGCGTGACGTCCTTCACGAGCTGGTTTTGCCGGCTCACGGTCATGTGGCGGTCGCGGATCACCGGCGGCATGTCTTCCACATGCCGTCCCTCGGCCTGCCATTTCGGAAAGCCGCCGTCGAGCACGGCCACGTCGCGCTTGCCCATGAGGCGGAACAGCCACCAGACCCGCGCCGCCGAGAAGAGACCGAGCCCGTCGTAGACGACGATCTGGTGTCCGTCGCCCACGCCCATGGCGCGCATGCGGCTCATGAATTTCTCGGTGCTGGGCGCCATATGGGGCAGCTCGCTCCGCGCATCGGAGATGTCATCGATATCGAAGAAGCGGGCGCCGGGAATGTGGGCGGCGTCGTACTCGGCCCGGGCGTCGCGCTCCATGGCCGGCAGGTACCATGATGCATCCAGCACGCGCAGGTCCGGGTTCTTGAGGTGGTCTGCGAGCCAGGCTGTCGACACGAGCTGGCGAGGGTCATCTGCCATGCGAAATCTCCGTTCCGCCACGGCTTACGCCTCCACGCTCTGTCTCGCAAGAACGACGCGCCGCCGGTTCGAATTGTGCTGAAAATGAAAATGGGCGGAGCCCGACCCGCTCCGCCCACCATGTTCAAGAAAGACGATTCGCTGCCGTCTATCTTGGGGAGAGTGTAGCGATGCCGTTAATTTACACAAGTGTGTGAGCGGTTACGGGGCGTTCTAGCGCGGCTAGTGCTCCCGAAGAAGCCGCGCTTTCTGACGCTGCCAGTCCCGTTTCGCCTCGGTCTGGCGCTTGTCGACGTTCTTTTTGCCCTTGGCTACGCCGACCTTCATTTTCACGAGGCCGCGGTGGTTGAAGTACATGACGAGCGGCACGATCGTCATGCCTTTGCGCTGCGTGGCATTCCAGAGATCGGAGAGCTCCTTGCGAGAGCACAGCAATTTGCGTTTGCGGCGGTCGTCATGCCCGAAGGTCTTGGCCTGCTCGTAGGGGGCGATGTAGCTGTTCACGAGCCAGAGCTCGCCCTCATCCACCTCGGCGTAGGATTCCGCGATGTTGGACCCGCCCTGGCGCAGAGATTTCACCTCCGAGCCTTCCAGCACGATCCCCACCTCCAGATCGGTCTCGATCGCGTAGTCGTAGCGGGCGCGCCGGTTCTCGGCGATCACCTTGTAGTTGGGATTGTCGTCTTTCTTGGCCATCGCCGGGATATAGTCCCGGCGGGCCCCGCGCGGCAAGGCGCGGGGCCCGCTTTCTCGAGGCAGCCGACAGGAAGTGCGGCTGACCTCAATACCAAAGCCCGAGAGACTGAAGGTGCAGCGCGGTGGCGGCGTCCTGGGAAATGGGCGGGGCATCCGAGGCGCGCTTGATGCCGGCATCCCGGAGCGCCTTGTCGGAGAGCGTCGGCAGGGGCGTGGCCACGAGGGCCGCGACGGCGGCGCCGAGGGCGGCAGTCACGGCGGAGAAGCGGGAGATCGGGAAGGTCTGGTCTGCGTGGGCCATGGGGAGGGTCCTTTTTGCTGATGACCCAAAGCTAGGCATCGCGGACTTGTAAGAAAAACGAAAAGAATGCATATGAGGTATCAGAGAAATTGAAAGCACCTGCCATGCACTCCATCGACCTCGACCTCCTGAAGACCTTTGCGGCCATCGCTGATACCGGGAATTTCTCGGCCGCGGCCACGCGGGTTCATCGCACCCCGTCAGCGGTCTCCATGCAGGTCAAGAAGATGGAGGAAACTCTCGATCGCCCGCTCTTCCTGCGCGACAGCCGCTCGGTCCGGCTCACGGAGGAGGGCGAACGCGTGTTGCAACATGCAAGGCGCATGATCGCACTCGATCAAGACTTTCGAGCGCAGTTCGATCCCGCGGCGCTGAAAGGCGTGGTGACGCTTGGCGTACCCGACGACGTGGCGGAGCGATACCTGCCGGAGATGCTGCGCCGTTTCTCGGCGAATTACCCGGGCGTGCAGATCAACGCGAAGGTCGACAACACCGAGCCCATGTTGCGCATGGTGGAAGAACGAAAGCTCGATCTCGCCATCATCACGCGGCTCCCGAGCCAGCGGGCCCAACGGCCCGCGGAGCTTCTCCACGATGAGCGCCTCGTCTGGGCTGGGGCACGCGGTGGCATCGCCCACGAGCAGGACCCGGTACCGGTGAGCGTGTGGGAGGAGAGCTGCGCCTGGCGGAAGGCCGGGACGGAAGGGCTCGAGGCGCAGGGCCGCAATTTCCGGATCGCGCTCGAGTCAGGCCACTTGAGCGGGCAAAAGGCGGCAGTGCTCGCCGATCTCGCGGTGGCGCCGATCCCGGCAAGCGCCCTCGGCGGTGACGTGGTGGAAGTGCCTGCCTCAGCCGGGCTGCCCGCCCTCGGCATCTACGAACTCTGCCTCATGGTGCGCGACGATCTCCCCGAGCATGCCGCCGCTGCGGCGGATCACCTGCGCGCTTCCTTCGCGTCCCATCCGCTGGCTGCGTGAGGCGCGAAGGGCCTTAAGTGGCTTCGAAGCCGCTTTCGCGCTCAGACGAGACCCGCGCGCGCCATGGCCGCATCCATGCGCGCCTTGGCTCCCTCCGAGAGCGTGACGAGGGGCGAGCGCACGGCCTCCGCGCAATGCCCGAGCCGCGACGCCCCGTATTTCGCGCCGCATACGCCCGGCTCCGCGAAGACGGCCTGGTGCAGCGGCATCAGCCGGTCCTGCAGGGCCACGGCCTTCGCATAGTCTCCCGCGGCGCAGGCCGCCTGCATCTCGGCGCAGAGCCGGGGCGCCACGTTCGCGGTCACGGATATGCAGCCCACGCCGCCCATGGCGTTGTAGCCCACGGCCGTCGCATCCTCTCCGGAGAGCTGGATGAAATCCGCCCCGCAGGAGAGGCGCGTGGCGGGCACGCGCGCCAGATCGCCCGTGGCATCCTTCACGCCCACGATCTCCGGCAGCTTCGCAAGCTCCGCCATCGTGGCATCGACCATGTCGATCACCGAGCGCGGTGGGATGTTGTAGATGATGATCGGCAGCCCCACGGCCGCGCAGGCCTCGTAGTGCGCCATGAGCCCGCGCTGGGTGGGCTTGTTGTAGTAGGGCGTGACGACGAGCGCGCCATCGGCGCCCGCGTCCTTGGCGGCCTGCACGAGCCGCACGCTCTCTGCCGTGTTGTTGGAGCCCGCGCCGGCCAGCACGGGCACCCGGCCCGCGGCCTGGGAGACGACCGTCTCCACCACCGCGTCGTGCTCATCGTGGCTGAGCGTCGGGCTTTCTCCCGTCGTGCCCACAGGCACAAGGCCCTCGGTCCCCTCGGCTATATGCCAATCCACGAGACGTTTCAGAGCTGCGAAATCCACCCGGTCCCCGTCAAACGGCGTGATCAGCGCGACCATGGAGCCCCTGAACATGTCCACCCTCCCATAGGCAATTTCGCGCGGAGGCTTTCCGCAGCGCCCTGCTATGCCATCTTTGTCAGTTGCCACAAGGGGCCGGAGCGCTCATTTCTGGCGCGAGGCAGCTAAGGGGCCGCGATGCGCCCGATCTTCATCTTGTTTTTGAGCCTGGTCCTGTGGGCCAGCGCGCCCGCCGCGGACGGCGAGGCGGAAGCGCTCGAGCGCGCGCTGGCCGCGCGGGCAGTGGGCGATTGGGATCGCGCGCTGGCGGAGGCGCGTGGCGCGGGGCCTGTGGGCCAGGACATCATCGCCTGGCACTACCTGCGCGCGCGCCAGGGCAGCTTCGCGGAGGCGCGTGCCTTCCTTGTGCGGCGGCCGGACTGGCCGGGCCTGCCGCTGCTGCGCGCCCGATCGGAGGGCGCCATCCCGCCCCGCGCGGATCCCCAGCAGGTGCTCAATTACTTCATCCCGCAAGCGCCGCGCAGCGGCGCAGGCACGCTGCGCTACGCGGAGGCCTTGCGCGCGGCGGGGCAGGCGGAGACAGCCGATGCCGAGATCATCCGGGGCTGGACTACGCATTCGCTGACCGGCGACGAGGAAGCCGCCTTCATCACGCGCCACGGTTCGCTCGTGAGACCGCATCATTGGGCGAGGACGGACATGCTCCTTTGGCGCGGGCTCACGGCAGAAGCCGCCCGCATGCTCCCACGCCTCTCCGAGGCGGAGAAACGCCTGGCCACCGCGCGCATTGCGCTCAGGGAGCGGCGAGACGGCGTGAACGCCCTCATCGCCCGCGTGCCCGCCTCGCGCGCGGACAATCCGGGCCTCGCCTTCGAGCGTTTCCTCTGGCGCGCGCGCGCCGGGATGACCGACGGCGCCATCGAGATGCTCGAGGAGACCGACGACCTGGGTCAGGCGGAGGAATGGGGAAACCTGCGCCGCCGCTACGCCCGCATCCTCATGCGCGCGGAGGAGAACAGGCGCGCCTACCGCATCGCCGCGCGGCACGGGCTGGAGGAGGGCCGCCATTTCGCTGATCTCGAATGGCTGGCCGGCTTCATCGCGCTCCGCAAGCTCGGCGATGCGGCGACCGCGCTCCGGCATTTCGAACGCTTCGAGACGGCAGTGGACACGCCCATTTCGCTCGGCCGCGCGGGCTACTGGCAGGGGCGCGCCCATGCCGCGCTCGGTGATGAGGCCGCCGCACGCGAGGACTACACCCGCGCTGCCGCGCACCAGACGGCGTTTTACGGTCAACTCGCGGCGGAGGAGGCCGGCCTGCTGCCCGATCCGAAACTCGCGGGAACGGAGGAATTCCCCGACTGGCGCGGCGGAGCCTTCACGCAATCCTCGGTCTTCGAGGCGGCCGAGCTCCTGCTCGCTGCCGGGGACCTTTCGCTCGGCGAGCGCTTCCTCACGCATCTGGCGGAAAGCCTCACGCGCGAGGAGATCGGGCAGATGGCCGATTACGTCCGCGAGGTGCATGGCGAGCCCCATCTCGAGGTCATGATCGCCAAGCGCGCCGTGCAGTATGGCCACGTGCTGGAAGCGCCGTACTTTCCGCTTCACCCGCTCCTCGAAGAGACGGGCGATGTGCCCCAGGCGCTGGCGCTGGCCATCGCGCGCCGGGAGAGCGAATTCGACCCGGGGGTGAGCTCCGGCGTGGGCGCGCGCGGGCTCATGCAGCTTATGCCAGCCACCGCCGAGGAGATGGCCGGCGATCTCGGAGTCCGCTTTCTCGAAGCGCGGCTCCTCTCGGACCCGGATTACAACGCCCGCCTCGGGCTGACCTACCTCGCCGAACTCATCGAGACCTTCGGCCCGAGCCCCGTGCTCGTGTCCGTGGCCTACAATGCCGGGCCGAGCCGCGCGTTCTCCTGGATCTCCGCGCGGGGCGATCCCCGGGATGCGCGCACCGACCTCGTCGACTGGATCGAGCACATCCCGTTCCGCGAGACGCGGAACTACGTGATGCGCGTGACAGAGAGCCTTCCTGTCTACCGGGCGCGGATTTCGGGCGAGACGCAGGCCCTGGGGCTTCTCGCGGATCTCCGCGGCGCGCGGCCCGACGGGCGTGCCGTGACCGGCCCGCCGCCGCCCAACTGGGCGCCAGAGCTCAGTCTGCGCCCGCTCTCGCGGCCGGCTGCGCCTCCTGCTGACGTTCCCGCCACAGAGTGAAAAGTCCGGCGGCGACGACGATGGCCGCGCCCGTGGCCACGTTCCAGCGGATCACCTCCCCGAAGACGCTCACGCCGATCATGGCGCCGAAGACGAGCTGGAGATAGGCGAAGGGCTGCACGGCGGAGGCCTCCGCCACTTCGTAGCAGCGGATGAGGAGGTAATGCCCCAGCGCGCCGGTGACGCAGAGCGTGGTCATCCAGGCCCAGTCGCGGGGCGTCATCGCCTCCCAGAACCAGACGCCGACGAGCGTCATGGCCACGGCACCGGCGGTGCCTGTCCAGAAAAACGACGTCTCCGTGCGGTCGCGGCGCGCCGCGTAGCGCGTGAGGAGGCCATAGAGCGCGAACATGCAGGCACTGCAGACCGCGATGAGCGCGTAGGGCGAAAAGACCGCGAAGCCCGGCTGCAGGATGATCAGAACCCCCACGAAGCCGATCCCGATAGCCGCCCAGCGATAGGGGCCCACACGCTCGCCCAGGATCGGGCCGGAAAGCGCGGCGACGATGAGGGGATAGGCGGTGAAGATCGCCAGGCTCTCCACGAGGCCGAGGACCGTGAAGGCGAGCACCATCACGCAGATCTCGGCGGCCAGCAGCAGCCCGCGCCCGATCTGAAGCACTGGCTGGGACGTCCGCGCGGCGGCGCGGATGCCGCCCGCCTTGCGCCCGGCCACCGCGATCACGAAGGCGGCGAAGAACCAGTAGCGGATCATCACGACCATGATGACATTGTACTCGGAGGCGAGGTGCCGGCTGATCCCGTCCTGCATGGCGAACACGAAGGTCGTGGCCACCATGAGGGCAATGCCGAGCCTGTTCCCGCTCACGGGCGCCGCGCCCGCGTCATGTGCCGCTTGCGCCCGTATCCTGGCACCCGCGTGACCTCGAAGCCCGCCGCCGCGAGCGCCCGGCGCACGTCACCTGCGGCGGAATACGTGGCGCAGGTGCCGTCGGCCCTCGTGTGTGCGCCCACCGCGGCGAGAAGCGCGGGCTCCCAGAGCTCCGGATTGCGCATGGGCGAGAAGCCATCGAGGAACCACGCATCGGCCTCTCCTGACCAGCGAGGGAGGGTCTGCCGGGCGTCGCCCGGGATGATCTCGGCACGGAGCCACGGCAGCTCCAGGACCGTTTCTCCCTGCCAGAGCGGGGCAAGCTCCGCAGCCACCTCGGCGATCTCTGGAAAGGCCGCCCAGGCTGCCGCGGCGACTGCGTGGCTCACGGGAAAGGCCTCGAAGCTCGTGAAGTGCAACTGCCCGGCTTGATCGGCCTCCCGCCAGGCGAGCGTCGCCGCAAAGAGGTTCAGCCCCGTGCCGAAGCCCAGCTCGGCGATATGAAACCCGTCTCGGAAGCGAGCGGGCAGGTCATTGCCCGCAAGAAACACGTGCCGCGTCTCCTCAAGGCCGTTCTCGAGCGAATAATAGGGGTCATCGAAGCGGGTGGAGACCGGAATGCGCCCGGCCCCCGCCTCGCGCCACGTGACCTCCGCGGAGGGCTGCTCTATGTGCGCCACCATCGCAGGGAGGTAACGAGGGCGCGTGGGATTTGGCAAGCTATGATCTGACCATCCGGGGCGCGGGGATTTTCGGCCTCTCTATCGCTTGGGCCTGCCTGAAGCGCGGTGCTCGGGTGCAGGTGATCGACCCCGCGGGCGTGGCGGGGGGCGCCTCGGGCGGCATCGTCGGCGCGCTGGCGCCGCACACGCCGGAGAACTGGAACCCCAAGAAGGCGTTTCAGCTCGAAAGCCTCCTGATGGCGCGCACGCTCTGGCCCGAGGTGGAGGCGCTCACCGGGCTGCCCAGCGGCTACGCGCCCACGGGGCGCCTGCAGCCCATCGCAGATGATCATGCCTGCGCCCTGGCCGCGACTCGGGGAGAGAACGCGAAGACGCTTTGGCGGGGCGAAGCCACCTGGGAGATCGTGGAAGCAGCGCCATGGGCGCCCGCCAGCGCCACGGGCAAACTGATCTTCGACACGCTCTCGGCCCATATCAACCCGCGCTACGCGACGCAGGCCCTGGCCCGGGCGGTGGAATTGAAGGGTGGCCGGATTGCGTGTGACGGAGAGGAGAACGGCGCGGTGATCTGGGCCACGGGGGCTGCGGGCCTCGCGGCGCTCAACACGGCAACCGGACAGCCCGTGGGCACACCGATCAAGGGGCAGGCGGCGCTCGTCCGCCTCGACCGCGCAGGCGCGCCGCAGCTCTTTGTCGATGGTCTCCACATCATGCCCCATCTCGACGGGACAGTCGCCGTCGGGTCCACCACCGAGCGGGATTTCGAGAGCGCCACGGAGACAGACGCGCTCCTTGACGATGTGGTCGCCCGTGCGCGGTCTGCGGTTCCCGCGCTCGCGGAGGCGGAGATCATCCAGCGCTGGGCGGGGCTGAGGCCGCGCGCCCGAAGCCGGGCGCCCATGCTCGGCCCCTGGCCGGGGCGCGCCGGGCACTTCGTCGCCAATGGCGGCTTCAAGATCGGCTTCGGCATGGCGCCCAAGGTGGGAGAGATCGTGGCCGACCTCGTCCTCGAGAGCCGCGATACCATCCCGGAGGGCTTCCGGGTCGAGGACAACTTGCGCTGACCCATGCGGCGGGTGCCGCACGCCCCGGCCCCCGTGCCGGGGCCTCTGCCCGGGGCGCCGAGGCTGAGGCCCCGGGTCAGGCCCGGGGCGTGCAGTCCTGCTAGCCGATCTCCGCGCGCAGATTGTCCATCAGCGTGGTCATCGTCTTCTGCGCCATGTCGCCCTTGAGGGTGCCATCCTCTTCGAAGCCGCTCCCGCTCTGCGCGAGGTGGAACTCCGGCCCCGGGATTACCCGAGGAGAGAAGGGATTGAGCGCGAGGCGCAGCGTCCACTGCCCCCGCTCCCCGCCCGCGCGACCGGCGGCCGCAGACATGATGGCGACAGGCTTGTCCTTCCACGGATTGCCCTCAGTGCGGCTTAGCCAGTCGAGCGCGTTCTTCAGCGCGCCGGAGAGGAGCTTGTTGTATTCGGGCGTCGAGATGATGACCGCGTCTGCCGCCTCGATCTGGGAGGCGAGGGACTGCACCGGGCCGGGTACGCCATCCTCCTCGAGGTCACCGGAATAGAGCGGAAACTCGATCGAGCCCATCGTGAACTCCGCGGGATCAAAAACATCCTTGGCCGCATGGATGAGCTTCGTGTTGGTGGAGGCCGCGCGGAGCGAACCGGAGATGCCGAGGAGATGGTGGGCGGGCATGACGTGTCCTTTGCGAGTGTCACCCTCGCGACATAGCCTGCCCCCCTTCGCTGGCCATATCTCGGGCCACGGGGCTCAGAATTCCACGCCGATCTGTGCCTTGATGCCGGAGCGGAACGGATGCTTGACGAGTTCCATCTCCGTGACGAGGTCGGCGATCTCGATGAGCTGTTCCTTGGCGTTGCGGCCGGTGAGGACGACATGGGTCATGGGCGGCTTTTCCGCCTCGAGGAACGCGACGACCTCCGCGATGTCGATGTAGTCGTAGCGCAGCGCGATGTTGATCTCGTCGAGGAGGACCATGTGGTTGGCCGCGTCGCGGATGAGCTCCTTGGCCTTGGCCCAGGCGGCCTGCGCCATCTCGATGTCGCGGGCCTTGTCCTGGGTTTCCCAGGTGAAGCCCTCGCCCATGGTGTGAAAGGCGCAGAGATCGGAGAAGCGCGCGAGGATGAGATCGCGCTCGCCCGTCGACATGCCGCCCTTGATGAACTGGACCACCGCGCATTTGCGGCCATGGGCGATATGGCGGAAGATCATGCCGAAGGCGGCGGAGCTCTTGCCCTTGCCCTTGCCGGTATGGACGATGACGAGGCCTTTTTCATCGGTCTTGGTGGCCATGATCTTGTCCCGCGCGGCCTTCTTCTTGGCCATCTTCATGGCGTGGCGGTCGGCATCGGCCTTGGTGTTGTCGGCGCTCATCTTAACCCTTCCTTAACTCTGCATGCCCAGCCTGGGTGCATGCGGTCCCTTGCAATCCTTGTGCTCCTGGCGCTCGCGGCGTGCAACACGCCGACGCCGGAATTCTACGGCGTGGCACCGGTGGACGTCACGGTGGATGGATCGGCCTACAAGATATTCTACCGGGAAGACCGGGCGCAGGCGATCCGCACGAACCCCGAACTCAGGCCCAACCGGAACGCAGAGGCCAAGATCACCCAGGCCATCGAGATCGTCTCGGGGTGTCAGGTCGTCGGTGCGCTGCGCGGCGACGTGGCCCTGGCCAATGCGCGGGTCGATTGCGGGTCTGGCGCGCGGCCCTGGCCCGTCGAAGTCGAGCTTCGCATCATCTGCGACAGCGACGCGCAATTCTCACGCCGGGTCTACTGCTCCACCTACTGAGGCCGGCGCGTCGAGCAGCTCCGCCAGCAGGGCCCGGGCGGAGTTGGAGCGCGGCTGCCAGAGCCCGCGGTCGATGGCCTCTTGGAAGCGCTGGGCCATTTCATGGAGCGCGGGCGCGTTGTGCGTGGCGATGAACTCGCGGGTCTCGTCATCCTCGAGATAGGCCTCGTGGAGCATGTCGAAATGGTGGTTCTTCACGGCCCCCGTCGTGGCCGCGAACGCGAAGAGGTAATCCGTCGTGGCCGCCATCTCGAAGGCGCCTTTGTAGCCGTGGCGCATGACGCCCGCGATCCATTTCGGATTGGCCGCGCGGGACCGTACGACGCGGCCGATTTCATCGTCAAGCGTGCGGATGCGCGGGCTTTCGGGGCGCGAATGGTCGTTGTGGTAGACCGGCACGCTCTCGCCCTTAAGCGTTGAGATCGCCGCCGCGGCGCCGCCCTCGAACTGGTAGTAGTCATCGCTGTCGAGGATGTCGTGCTCGCGGTTGTCCTGGTTCTGCACGATGGCCTCGGCCCCGGTGAGCCGCGCCGCGAAGCCCGCGCGGTCCCGCGCGCCCTCGCTTCCCTTGCCGTAGGCGTAGGATGACCATTCAAGATAGGCCTCGCCCAAGTCTGACGCCGTCTTCCAGAGCCGTTCGTCGATCATGGCTTGCAGGCCCGCGCCATAGGCGCCGGGCTTCGAGCCGTAGACGCGGTGACCAGGCGTGGCCTTGGCCGGGTTCTGCGCGGTTGGCTCATCGAGCGCCTGTACGGCGCGGGCGGCCGCATCCACGAGGTCGACGAGGCCCGGGAACGCGTCCCGGAAGAAGCCCGAGACCCGCAGCGTGACGTCGACGCGCGGACGGCCGAGGACGGAGGCGGGAAGCACCTCGAAGCCGGTCACGCGGCGCCCTGCGGCATCCCATGTCGGCTTCACGCCCATGAGCGCGAGGCACTGCGCGATGTCGTCGCCGCCCGTGCGCATGTTGGCGGTGCCCCAGGCCGTCAGCAGCAGCGCGCGGGGCCAGTCGCCGTGGTCTTGCAGGTGCTTTTCGATGAGCAGGGTCGCGCTCTTCCAGCCCAACGCCCAGGCCGTCTGTGTGGGCACGGCGCGGGTGTCGACGGAGAAGAAATTCCGCCCCGTCGGCAGCACATCGAGCCGCCCACGCGTGGGCGCGCCCGAGGATCCTGCCGCGATCGCGCGGCCATCCAAGGCGCGGACCATGGCGTCCATCTCCGCCGGCCCGCAACTGCGGACGGAAGGGAGGATGCGGTCGTGGATTTCCGCGAGCACTTGGGCCGTGGCCGTGAAAGCCTCCGGCGGGTCTGTCCAGCCGAGAGCGCGCTGCGCCAGCGCTTCAAGGCGCTCGACGGTGTCGCCGTTGGACCGCCACGGGCCGAGCTCTGCGCCCGCGCCCTCGAGCAGGGCGTGGCGCGGCCCCGTGTAAGCGGCGCCCATGTCGCAATCGAGCGGGTCGATATCCACGCCGCAATCGACGGCCAGCGCACGGATAAGTGACGCGTTCCTCCCCGTGCCGTCGCCGCGCGGCGCGCGGGCGAGCGCGATGACGAGATCACGCTCGAGGTCGCCTTCGGGCGACGTCCCGAAGACGTGGAGCCCGTCGCGGATCTGCGCCTCTTTCAACTCGCAAAGATAGGCGTCGAGCTTGGCGAGGTCGGTTTCGGCATCCGCGCCCATGCCCACATCGGCGTCGAGGCCGGTGGCGGCGGCGAGGCTCAGGATCTCTTTCCTGAGATGCGTGACGCGGCGGGGATCGACGCCCGCGGCCTCGTAATACTCGTCCACCAGCGCCTCGAGATCGCGCAGGGGGCCATAGGTCTCCGCCCGGGTTAGCGGCGGCGTGAGGTGATCGAGGATCACCGCCTGCGCGCGGCGCTTGGCCTGCGTGCCCTCGCCGGGGTCGTTGACGATGAAGGGATAGATGTGTGGCATCGGCCCCAGCACGGCCTCGGGCGCGCAGGCCGCGCTCAGCGCCAGTGCCTTGCCTGGCAGCCATTCCAGATTGCCGTGCTTGCCCATGTGGACGATGGCGTGCGCCCCCTGCACGTGGCGCAGCCAGATGTAGAAGGCGATGTAGTTGTGCGGCGGGACGAGGTCGGGGGCGTGATAGGTCCCCTCCGGATCGATGTTGTAGCCCCGGGCCGGCTGGATGCCGACGGTGACGTTCCCGAACTGGAGAATGCTGAGCTTGAAGCCCGCCTCCGCGCCGCCCTCCCCCTCTCGCGGTCGTTCGACCGCTGCCGGGGCAGTGCGGGGGAGTTTCTGGGGCCAATGGAAGGGGTCTTCGTGCGGCGCGCCCCACCGATCTTCGATCTTTTGGCGGAGGTCGTAGGGGAGTTTCTTGTAATGATCCTCATAGGTTGCGAGCGGCAGGGTGACGCCGCCTTCCGTTTCCGCGCGGTCGGTGAGCCAGTTCGTGGGGCCGGCGAGGATCTGCTGCATCAGCGTGTCGGCATCCTCGGGTGCGTCGGTGGTGTAGCCTTCGGCCGCGAGGGATTTGAGCACGTCCACCGTCGCGGCGGGGGTGTCGAGGCCCACGCCGTTGGCGAGCCGCCCGTCCTTGTTGGGGTAATTGGCGAGGATGAGCGCCACCTGGCGGTCTTGCGCAGCGGTGGCGCGGAGGCGGGCCCAAGCCGCGGCGAGATCGGCCACGAAATCCACGCGGCTTCCCTCGGCGCGGTAGGTGGCGATGGGGCACTGCGTGGCATCGTCGAAGAACGCCTCGTCCTTGAAGGAGACCGCGCGGGAGAGGATGCGCCCGTCCACCTCCGGAAGCGCCACATTCATGGCGATGTCGCGGGCTGAAAGCCCCGTGAGGCCCTCGGCCCAAGCCTCCTCGGAGCCGCCGGAGAGCACCACCTGGAAGGTTGGCGCGTCGTTGGCCGCTGGAACCGTAAAAGGGTTCGCGCCCGGGCTGTCCGGGGTGCCGGTGGCGAAGGCCGTGCAATTGAGGATCACCGCGGGCGGCGCGGCCTCGAAGAGCTGCGCGAGCGTTGCGGCGGAGACCGGGTCCTTCAGCGAGGCCACGAAGACGGGCATGGGATTGAGCCCCCGCCGGGCCAGTGCCTTGACCAGACGGTTGATGGGATTGAGCCCCGCCCCTTGCACGAGCGCGCGATAGAAGACGAGGGGCACCACCGGGGCGCCCTCGATCCAGGCGCTTTGAAGTCGAGGCAGGTCAGCTTGCCCGGCGCCGGGCCAGTAGAGCCCAGCCTTGAGGAGGGGGGTCGCGCCGGCGGGGCGCTCGGCCTCGCCCAGCATGGCCTGTGCAAGGGTCAGGAAGCCCACCGCGTTCTGCGGCCCGCCTTCCACGAGGAAGGCCCAGAGCGCGTCGTAATCGTCATCCGCGACGGTGGAGAACGTGCGCAGCTCCTCATCGGGCTTGTCGTCGCCGGGAAGGAAGGCCACCGGCACGCCGGCTTCTCGGAGGCGCGCGGCGTATTGCTCGAACCCGTAACGCCAGTAGCCCGCCCCGCCCAGGAGGCGGATGATGACGAGCCGGGCCCTGGTGGCGCAGGCCTCGAGATGCATGTCGACGGAGAGCGGGTGGGCGAGATGCGTGAGGTTGGCGAGCCGGAGCGTGGGCGGTGCCTCCATCTCGCTCCGGGCCTGGCTCAGCCCGGCAAGCTCGGTATCGGCGGCGCTCAGCACGACGATGTCGGCCGGCGTCTGCGCGAGATCGACGGGCTCGGTGCCGTCGCTCAACTGCCCGGGCGTTGCGGCAAGTAGGTGCATCAGTTCGCCCCCGGCGCGTCCGCGCCTATGTCACCACCCATGACCAAGTCGCCGCATATCAGAGATGAACCCGCCAATCCGGCCGACCGGATCGTCGATGACGAAATGCCCAAGACGATGCGCGGGCACCCCGAGGATCGGCCCACGCCCGTCAACGGGCTGCAGCTCGGCAAGCTCGTGGATGCGATCAAGGACAGGCTGCCGAAATAGGTCACAGCGCCTTCTCCATGAAAACGGAAGACCCGTTCTCCTCATAGGCGCCGAATGGGCCGCGGCGGGCGTAGCCCAAGCGGGCATAGACCTTGAGTGCGGCGGGGGAGGCGTCCCCCGTTTCGAGGCGCATGAGGGCGAGGCCTTCGTTGCGGGCACTTGCCTCGCAGGCCGAGATAAGCGCATCGGCCCAGCCCTGCCCGCGATATTCCGGGGCTACGTAGACGCGCTTCAGCTCTGCAAACTCTCCGTAATGCCCGTAGCCGCCGCAGGCGGCCGGCGTGGCGCCAGCATGACCGAGGAAGAAGCGGATGTCGCTGGCGGCGAGCTCCTCGGGTGAGAAGGCGTAGCGATGCTCCGGCGGGTAGAGTGCCGATTGCTCCGCCTCCGAGCCCGCGATGAGCAGCAGCGCATCGGGGTGGAGCGGATCTATGCGGGCGATCTCCAAGGCTCCGAAGCCAGGGCGCGGGCCCGGCCTGCCTAGGCCGTGACCGGGACGGGCGCGGCGAGGGCCGCCGCGATGGTCGCGCGGTCGAGCCCCGCCTGGCCGATGACGACGAGGCGCGAGCGGCGATCGGCGAGCGGCTGGTCGAAATAGGTCTCGATGCGCGGGCCCACGGCCTGGAGGGTCAGCCGCATGGGCTTTTCCACCACGGCGAGAAAGCCTTTCAGGCGCAGGATATCATGGGCGCGGATGACCTCCGCCACCCGGGAAGCATAGGCGGCCGGATCCGCGATTTCGCCAAGCTCCACGGTGAAGCTTTCGAACGCGTCATGGCCGTGCGCGTGCTCATGGTCGTGATGGTGATGATCGCCCTGCGCGTTGTGGTGATCGTGGTGATCGTGGTGATGATGGACCTCGTGGCGCGCCGCGAGGTCGCCCTCGGCACCGATGCCCATGCCGAGCAGGACGTCGACCGGCAGCGCGCCCTTGGTGGCCGCGAGGACCTGCACGCCGGTGCGGCTCTCGGCCTTGAGCGTGCCCACGAGTTTCTCTGCGTCTTCGGGGGCGAGGAGGTCGGCCTTGTTGACGACGATCATATCCGCGCACGCCACCTGATCCGCGAAAAGCTCCGAGAGCGGCGTCTCGTGGTCGAGACCCGCGTCAGCGGCGCGCTGCGCGTCGACGGCGGCGGTGTCATGTGCAAAGCGGCCCTCGGTGACGGCCTTGCCATCGACCACCGTAACGACGCCGTCCACGGTGACCTTCGTGGAGATGCCGGGCCAGTTGAACGCGCGCACGAGCGGCTGCGGCAGGGCGAGCCCCGACGTCTCGATGACGATGTGATCGGGGGGCGTGTCGCGGGCCAGCAGCCTTTCCATGGTGGGGATGAAATCGTCGGCCACGGTGCAGCAGATGCAGCCGTTGGAGAGCTCCATGATGTCGTCCTCCCGGCAGGTTTCGTCTCCGCAGCCCTTGAGGATGTCGCCGTCCACGCCGAGATCGCCGAACTCGTTGATGATAAGCGCGATGCGGCGGCCCCGCGCCTCGCTCAGGAGATGGCGGATGAGAGTTGTCTTGCCTGCGCCGAGGAAGCCGGTGACGACGGTGGCGGGGATTTTTGCGGGCATGGCGGACCTCCTGAAAAGCGGAAAAAGGCCTGGTCGGCCTTTTACGATATGCTGGTGCGCGGTGGCGGCGCCGCAGCTATCACCATCCTGTGTCGCGCTGGTGGCGGAGATCGTCAAGCGCCATGTGTGTCGGTCCGCGCCCCATATGTTGTGGATAAGCCTTCGTCCTCGGGTAGATGATGTTGACATGCCGCGGGTGCGGCACCCACGATGCCCGAACAGGCGGAATCGGAGGCCTCCATGCGCTTTTCGAAACTCAGATTGAACGGCTTCAAGAGCTTCGTGGACCCGACGGATCTTGTGATCGCGGACGGTCTCACCGGCGTGGTCGGCCCCAACGGGTGCGGGAAGTCCAACCTGCTCGAGGCGCTCCGCTGGGTCATGGGAGAGAACCGCCCCACCGCCATGCGAGGCGGCGGCATGGAAGACGTGATCTTTGCGGGCGCGGCCACTCGACCGGCGCGCAACTTCGCCGAGGTCTCTCTCATCCTTGACAACCAGGACCGCCTCGCGCCGTCCGGGTTCAACGATACCGACAGCCTCGAGATCGTGCGACGCATCACGCGCGATATCGGGTCGGCCTTCAAGGCCAATGGAAAGGATACGAGGGCGCGGGACGTCCAGATGCTGTTTGCCGATGCCTCCACCGGCTCGCATTCGCCGTCGCTCGTGCGGCAAGGCCAGATCAGTGAACTGATCAACGCCAAGCCACGCGCGCGGCGGCGGGTGCTTGAAGAGGCGGCCGGTATCAGCGGCCTCTACCAGCGCCGCCACGAGGCGGAGCTGAAGCTGAAGGGCGCGGAGGCCAACCTGATGCGGGTGGACGACGTGCTCGAGCAGCTCACGGCACAGCTCGCTTCGCTGGCGCGGCAGGCCCGGCAGGCCGCGCGCTACCGCGAGATCGGGGCCGAGCTGCGCGTGGCCGAGGGCATGCTCCTATACCGGCGTTGGAAGGAGGCGGACCTCGCGCGGGCGGAGTCTGAGGCAGCCTTGCGCGCGGAGGTGACCGGGGCCGCCCGGGCCGAGGCCGCGGCGCGCGACGCGGCGAAGGCGCGGGAGGCCGCCGATGGGCGTGTGCCCCCGGCCCGCGAGGAAGAAGCCATCGCAGGCGCCGTCCTCCAGAGGCTCAATGTCGAGCGGGACACGCTGGCCCAGCAGGAGCGCGCCGCCCTCGAGGCGGTCGAGACGCTCGAGAAGCGCATCGCGCAGCTCGGGCACGATATCGAGCGCGAAGAGGGGCTCAACCGCGACGCGGGCGAAACCATCGAGCGGCTGGAATGGGAAGCGGGCGAGATCGCCAAGGCCGCGGAGGGCTTCGAGGACGAGCTTGCCGCCGCGGCGGAGGCCGCGCGGGCATCTGCGGCCATTCTGGAGGAGCGGGAGGCCGCGCTCTCGACGGCCAACGAGGACGTCGCGCGCCTGGCGGCGCGGCATCAGTCCGCCGTGCGGTTTCGCGATGACGCGGCCAAGGGCGTGGAGCGCATTGGTGCGCGGGCCAAAGAGGCATCCGCCGCCGCCGACACCGCGCGGGAGACCCTCGACGGGGCGCGTGTGGCCTTTGAACAGGCGGCGCGTGCCGAGGGCGAGGCCCAGGCCGGGGCCGAGGCCGCCGAGCAGGCGCTTGCAGCGGCCGAAGCGGCCCGGGCCGTATCGCAGGGGCAGGAGGCGGAGGCGCGCTCCGCGCGCTCGGAAGCGGAGGGCGAGGCCAGCGCGCTGCGCGCTGAGGTGCAGGCCTTGTCTCGTCTCCTTGCGAGGGACGAGACAGGAGGAACGCAGATCCTCGACGAACTGGCCGTGACGCCCGGCTACGAAAAGGCGCTGGGCGCGGCGCTCGCCGACGATTTGAAGGCACCGCGGACCGAGGGCGCGGGCTCCGGCTGGCGCGCCTTGCCTGACTACGCTCTGCCGCAGGCCCTGCCCGCGGGCGTCGAGGCGCTGGCGGCGCACGTTTCGCTGCCGGATGTGCTGGCGCGGCGGATGGCGCAGGTGGGCGTTGTCTCTGCGGAAGACGCGCCGGCGCTTCAGGCCGCGCTCGCCCCCGGGCAGCGTCTGGTGAGCCTCGAGGGCGATCTGTGGCGCTGGGATGGGTATGTCGTGGCAGGCGAGGATGCCCCCTCCGCCGCGGCGCTGAAACTCGAGCAGATGAACCGGCTCTCCGCGTTGAAGACGGAAGAAGAGGCGGCGGAAGCGCGAGCGCTGGCGGCACGAGAGGCCCATGACGCGTGCCTCGCCGAGCTCGCGACCAAGACCGAGGCCGACAAGGCCGCGCGCGAGGCGCGGCGGCAAGCGGACCGTTCCGTCGCCGAGGCAGCGCGGGCGCTCTCTCGCGCAGAGGCCGAGCGCAACCTAACGGAGGGCAAGCTCGAGACGCTCACCACGGCCGTGGCCCGCATGGACGACGAGCAAAGCGCCGCGCGGGCACAGCTCGCGGAGGCCGAGCGCGGGGTGGCGGAGCTGCCCGATATCGCGGCGGCGCGAGCCGAGCTCGAAGACGTCAAGCTCACGGTGGAAGCCTCGCGCGTGACCATGCTCGCGCACAGGACCTCCCATGACGAGCTGCGCCGGGTCGGGGAGGCGCGCACGAAGCGCGCACAGGAGATCACAAAGGAGCTGAGCGGCTGGCGGCACAGGCTCGACACTGCCACGGGACGGGCCGAGGAGCTGGGCGCACGGAAGGCCGCCTCGGAGACGGAGCTTGTCGCGGCGCGCGGCGCGCCCGGGGAGGTCGCCGCGCGGCGGGCGGCCCTTGCGAGCGAGATCGACACCGCGGAGGCGCGGCGCAAGGCGGCCGCCGATGCGCTGGCCGAGGCCGAAGGCGCGCTGCGCGCGTGCGTGGATGGCGAGCGCGAGGCGGAGCGGGCCGCCTCCTCGGCGCGGGAGAGCCGCGCGCGGACGGAGGCGCGCTACGAGGCGGCGAAGGAAGCGCTGGAGGCCGCGGCAGAGCGGATCATGGAGGCGCAATCCGTCTCGCCGGCGGATCTCCTGGCCTCCCTCAATGCGGATCCGGACGCCATGCCGGAAGCGGAGCGGATCGAGGCCGACGTGGCACGGCTTCGCCGCCAACGCGATGCGCTGGGCGCGGTGAACCTGCGGGCAGAGGAGGATGCCCGCGAGGTGGAGACCGAGCGAGACACGCTCGCTGCCGAGAAAGAAGACCTCGAGGCGGCAATCTCCACGCTGCGCGCGGGCATCGCCTCGCTCAACAAGGAAGGCCGGGAGCGGCTGCTGGCGGCCTTCGACGAGGTGAACCGCAACTTCTCGGTGCTCTTCACGCATCTCTTCGGCGGGGGCGAGGCAAAGCTGGTCCTTGTCGAAAGTGAGGACCCACTCGAGGCCGGGCTCGAGATCATGTGTCAGCCGCCGGGCAAGAAGCTCTCGACGCTTTCGCTCCTTTCCGGCGGTGAGCAGACCTTGACGGCGCTCGCGCTGATCTTTGCCGTGTTCCTCGCGAACCCGGCGCCGATCTGCGTGCTCGACGAGGTGGATGCCCCCCTCGACGACGCCAACGTGACACGCTTCTGCGATCTCCTCGACGAAATGACGCGCCGCACCGAGACGCGCTTTCTCATCATCACGCACCATGCGGTGACGATGAGCCGGATGAACCGGCTCTTCGGTGTGACGATGCAGGAGCAGGGTGTCAGCCAGCTCGTCTCTGTCGACCTCGAGGGCGCGGAGCGGCTCGTCGCCTGAGGCCGGCGGGACGACGCTGTTTGCCTGACGGCAAAGGCGCCCCGCCCGCCGTCCCTATTGGACGCAAATCCGGCGTCTGCACAGCAAGGCTGCGGTGGCATCCTGCGAGGGGACATGGTGCACTATGCTCGCGCCGCCGGGGCTTTGGGAGACCGGTGAAACTGGACCGAGACCGCTAGAAGAGCGCCGTGAAGACCACTAGCGCGAGGGCAAGCGCCCAGACGCGCCAGAGCGCACGGACGGCGTCATCGATGTCAGGGGGGCCGAGATCTCGGCGTCCGTCGGGGTTCACGAAGGGAAACGCGCGCAGTTCGCCATCGTAGGCGCGGGGGCCCGAAAGCGCGATCCCCCGCGCCCGGGCCAGCGCGCTTTCCGGCCAGCCCGCATTGGGGGACCGGTGTCGCGGAGCTTCCGCCCGCACGGCGCGCCAGGCGTCCAGGCGCCCGTGGGCTGCAAGAAAAAGGAGGGCCGTGAGCCGCGCCGGGATCCAGTTGAGCGCATCGTCGAGACGCGCGGAGGCCCAGCCGAACGCGGCATGTTTCGGGGTGAGGTAGCCCACCATGCTGTCGGCGGTGTTGACGGCCTTGTAGGCGAGCATCGCGGGCAGGCCGCCGATCGCAAACCAGAAGGCGGGCGCGATGACACCGTCAGAGAGGTTTTCAGCGGCGCTTTCGATGGCGGCACGGGAGACGGCGGGGGCATCCATGGAGGCCGTATCCCTACCGACGATCATCGCGACGCTGCGGCGTCCGCTTGCGAGGCTGTCGCGGAGGGCCATGGCCACCGCGCTCACGTGATCCGCAAGGGAGCGCTGGGCGAGGAGGACGGCCGCGGCGAGCGCCTCGATGGGCCATCCGAGGGCCGCGATGAGGCTCCCTGCGAGCAGCGACATCAGGAGGAGGGCGATCACGAGGACGGCCCCCTTGGCCTTGCGCGCAGGGCCTTGATTGAAGCGCCAATCCGCCCATCCGATGACACGCCCGAGCAAGACGGCCGGATGCGGAACGCGATCCCAGAGCCATTTCGGCTCCCCGAAGATCGCGTCGAGGACCATGGCGAGGGCGAGGATCATGACGACGGGACGGCGCTCCCGCGGCTGGTCGTGCCAGCGCGGATCACCCCGCCCGCCGTCCCCCCCGCAGTCTCAAGGGCGCGCTCCAGTTGCTCCCAACGTCCGCGGGGAGGCATGCCGAGACGGAGCCATGTCCGTGAATAGGGAAAGACCCGGGTGAGAACGTGGTGCTGCGCGAGGGCGTCATGGACGGCGGCAGCATCGGCGACGTCGTAGAGGCGAAAGAGAGATGTGCCGCCGATGGCGCGCGCGCCATGGCCCAGAAGAAGCGCATCGAGGCGCGCGGCGTCCTCGGCGAGGCGGATGCGCGTGGCGGCGGCCCAGGCCTCGTCTTCGAGCGCGCGGGCCCCGATCTCGAGCGCGGGCCCAGGAACGGCCCAAGGCCCCAGCCGCGCGGCAAGGGCCTCGATCAAGGCAGGATCGCCGATGGCGAAGCCGAGGCGCAGGCCCGCGAGGCCCCAGAACTTCCCGAAGCTCTTGAGCACGATGCGGCCGGGCCGTGCGGCTTCGGCGATGTGGCTTGCCTCGGGCGAGACATCGCAAAAGCTCTCGTCGATCACCGAGAACGGCGCGTTGGGCGCGGGATAGAGCGCACCGTCGGGATTGTTGGGGTGCACGATAACGGCGGCGGGCGCGTTCTCGCCGATCTCCCAGCCTGCGAACCGGAAGCTGGCAGCGTGCTCGTTATACGTCCGCGCGGGGATGGAGACGCGCTCCGCCGGGGCGAGGAAGGGGATCTGCGCGATGAGTGCCGAGGCCCCGGCTCCGGCGACGATTGCCGCGGGCTCCGGCACAGTCCAGAAGGCGCGCGCCGCGCCAAGGAGACGCTCCATGGCCCCGCTGTCGGGGAGGCTGGTCCATGCCTCGGGCGCCACGGTGACGGGGTAGGGCTCCGGATTTATGCCGGTGGAGAGGTCGAGCCACGCGCCGCGACTGCCGCCATAGCGCGCCCGCGCTTCATCTATACCGCCGCCGTGATCCCTGCCCGCCATGGGCGGACAGGGCCACAGGATCAGGCCGCTTTCAAGACCCCGCGCCCATGGGGCTGCCACCAGTCGATCTCGGGATTGATGGGGATGATCCGGTGGGGGCTAATCGTCTCGTGGCTGTAGTGATAATGGCGCACGATGTGCTCCATGTTTACCGTCTCCGCCACGCCGGGCCATTGATAGAGCTCACGCGCATAGGCCCAGAGGGCGGGGTAATCGATCAGCCGCCGCTTGTTGCACTTGAAATGCAGGTGGTAGACGGCGTCGAAGCGTACCAGCGTCGTAAAGAGGCGCCAGTCCGCCTCCGTGATCCGGTCGCCCATGAGGTAGCGATGGGCTGTGAGACGTTCATCGAGCCAGTCCATCGTGTCGAATAGCGGGTGCACGGCGGCGTCATAGGCCTCCTGCGTCGTCGCGAAGCCCGATTTGTAGACCCCGTTGTTGAGCGTGTCGTAGATGCGCGCGTTCACCGGCTCGATCTCCTCGCGCAGGTCGGCGGGCCAGAAATCGAGGCGGTTGCCGGTCAGCCCGTCGAAGGCGGAGTTGAACATCCGGATGATCTCGGAGGATTCGTTGGAGACGATGGTACCTGTCTCCTTGTCCCAGAGGATCGGAACGGTGACGCGGCCCGTCATCTCGGTCGCGGCGCGCTGGTAGACCTCGCGCGCGTAGTCGTAGCCGAAGAGGCTGTCGCCGGTGGCGCCGTGATCATCGGTTTCGAAGGTCCAGCCGTCGCCCATCATGTCGGGATGGACGGCATCCACCGAGACGAGGCCTTCGAGGCCCTTCAGCTTGCGAAAGATGAGCGCGCGGTGGGCCCAAGGGCAGGCATAGGAAACATACATGTGGTAGCGACCGGCCTCGGCCTTGAAGCCGCCCTTGCCGGAAGGGCCGGGCGCGCCGTCCGACGTGATCCAGTTCCGAAACTTCGCCTCGGAGCGTTTGAAGGCGCCATTGGTGGATTTCGTGTCGTACCATTTGTCGACCCACTGGCCGTCAACGAGAAGTCCCATAGTTCTTGCCTCCATGGCTGATGGTCGAGAGATACGCAGAGACGAAACCGGGAAAATGCCGATGGGCGCGCGGGCGGGCTGCGAGAATGCACATGGGAACGATGGGCCTGCGGCAGCGGGGCGCTCGACCGTGTCGCGCGCGCCGTCCCTCGCACTCCTCATGGCGGTCTCCGGGCTCTCGGTGCTTTCGCTCAACATGTTTCTTCCTGCCCTGGCCGTCATCGCGCGCGATTTCGGGGTGAGCTACGCCACGGCCAGCTGGGCGATCTCGGGATACCTCGCCGTGACCGCGGGGCTTCAGCTCTTGCTCGGGCCGGTATCGGACCGGGTGGGGCGCAGGCCCATCGTGCTCTTTGCCGTGGCCACCTTCACCGTGCTTTCGGTCATCTGCGCCGTGGCGGAGAGCTTTGCCGTATTCTTGACGGCGCGGCTCCTGCAAGGCGTCGTCATCGCGGGCTCCACCATGGCGCTCGCCGCCGTGCGCGACACCGAGGAGCCGCGCGCCGCGGCCCGTCGCATCTCCTGGGTGGCCATGGGTATGGCCATCGGTCCGATGGTCGGTCCGATGATCGGGGGCATTCTGGATGAGGCCTTCGGGTGGCGGTCGATCTTTTGGGCGTTGGCGGGGGCCGGGGCCGTGCTCACGGGCCTCGTCGGGCTTTCCTGGCGGGAGACGAACATTGCGCGCTCCGCCAGCTTCTCCGCTCAGTTCCGGTCCTATCCGGCGCTTGTGACCTCGCCGGTCTTCTGGTCCTTTTCGGGGGTGATCATCACCGGCGTCGGGTGCTTCTTCGTTTTCATTTCGGGCGCGCCGCTCGTGGCGGAGCGCGTGCTGGAGATCAATTCCGCGCAGCTTGGCCTCGCCATCGGCATCATCACGATGGGCTTTTTCGTGGGCAACGGTGTGTCCGGCCGCGTTGCCGAGCGCGTGGGGCTCGGGCGGATGGTGCTGGCGGGCCGCGTGATCCAGCTGGTCGCGATCACGCTCAACCTCCTGCTCCTCGCGGCCGGGTTCTTCAATCCGCTCACCTTCTTTGGCCTCATGGCACTCGTGGGATTTGGAAACGGGATCGCCAACCCGTCTGCCCATGCCGGGCTCATGTCCGTGGATCCGAAGCTTGCAGGCAGCGCGGCGGGCCTCTCCGGCGCCCTGGTTCTGGCCTTTGGCGCGCTCTTCACGGCGATCTCCGCGCGACTCCTCGAAGGTGGGGCGCCCGCGACGACACTTCTCGTCACGCTCCTCGTCATTAGCATCGCCGGGGTGGGGACGGCCTACGCGGCCTTCAAGCTGTCGCGCACGTGACGGGCGACGAGGGCAGGGTCTTCTTCATGGGCCAGGTGCCCGAGGCCTTCCAGTTCTATGATGCGGGCATTCTGTAGCCGGGCCGCCGCCTTTCGCGAGACGCCTGGAGGCACGGTGGTGTCGCCGGTCCCCACGAGGAGGATCACCTCCGCCGCGTTTCGAGGGAAGCGGGCGATGAGCGGTGTCAGGTTCCACGCGGCCATCATGCGCAGGGTCCCGTCGACATGCCGGGGATCGCTGACAAGCGCCTGGTAGAGCGCGCGCCCCTCGTCATCGAGGGTGGAGCCCGTCGCGTCGAGAAAGCGCCCGATCGAGCCCGCATTGGCCGCGGTGCTCGAGACCATCATGGCCGTGAAGGGATTGAGCGACATCAGCTGGGCAGCGAGCGGGAAGGCCCAGCCTGCCACACCCTCGAACTTTCCGAGGGCCGCGTTGACCCCGATGACGCGGTCGCAGAGCCCTGTCTCGGCGAGGCGAAGCGCCAAGGCGCCGCCGGCTGAGTGGCCGATGAGGGCCACGGGAGACCAGCCCTCGCGCTCTGCGAGCGCGGCGATGTCGCGGGCCATGGGGTCGATCCCATAGCGGCCGGCCAGCTTCGGGCGCGAGAAGCCCTGGCCCGGCAGATCGACGGCGATGCAGCGGTGGTCAGCGGCGAGGAGGGGCAGGAGGCCGCGCCAGCTTTGCGTTGCGCCGCCCGCGCCGTGGAGAAAGAGGAGGTCCGGCCCGTCGCCCATGATCTGCACGTGCCAGCGGCCGCCCGCATTTCCGGCGGGAATGAAGCTGCTGTGCGTGGCGTGGGGCCAGACCGCCTTGTGCCGCTCCCAGTCCATCGCCCGCGCGGTCAGGCGACGAGCGTGGAGACCGCGTCGCTCATCCGCTCCGCATTGGCGCGGGGCAGCGGAAGATACGTGGCATCCATCGTTTCCGCGAGGGTGCGTAGGCTGCGCTCGGGCCGCTTGCCGGTGTCGATCACGAGTGCCTCGAGACCCTGCGAGAGGATCACGCGGGCCTGGCGGAGCGCGTCCTGGCCTGCGCGCGTGCGGTCGGCCTCGCCATCGAGCGCGACGTTCGCGCGTCCATCTGTCAGAAGGATGAGCGTCGGCGTCATGCCCTTGGCCCTGCCCTGCAGCGTGATCTCGGTGGCCGCATGGAGCCCCGCGGCGAGCGGCGTGCCGCCCCCGCCGGGCAGCGCACCGAGGCGGCGCTTCGTCTGGACGAGGGAGCGCGTGGGTGGCAGGAGCACCTCGGCCTGCGTGCCGCGAAAGCTCACGAGCGAGACGTGATCGCGTCGCGCATAGGCCTCGCTCAGGAGGATCTCGATGGCGCCCTTGGCCTCCGCCAGCCGCGCGAGGGCCGCGGAGCCCGAGGCGTCCACGACGAAGACGAGGAGCGTGTCGGACTTCTCCTCGAAGCGCTTCATGCGGAAGTCGCTGCCGCGGATCTCGATGGCCTTTTCCGCGCCGGTCTGCCGCCTGAGCGCCTGCCAGGGCGCAGCGGCGCGGAGGGTGTCCACGATATCGAGCCGGGTACGCCCATCGTAGGGCGCTGCCTTCGGCGCGAGGGGGCGGCCCCGGCGGTTGCCCGTGCGCTTTGCACCCTTGCCCGCGCCCGCAGCACCCCGCCGCGCGCGGCGTTGGGCGATCTGGGTCAGGATGTCGGCTGGAAGGGCGGCGCGCACGGCCTCGAGCAGGATCTCCTGCGGGATGGCGTCGCCCTGATCTTCGGGGTCTCGGCGCTCCTGCTCCTGCTCTTCATCGGGCGCTGGAGGCTCGGGCGCGTCGTCGGCAGGTTCGGGCAGGCGCGTGGCGCGAGGCGCGAGGGTGAGGATGGCCGCCATCTCGATATCCTCCGGCGTCACCTCGCGGCGGCGGTGAAGTGTGGCATGGGCCTGGGCAGCCCAGAGGCAAAAGAGCGCGGCGCGCGCGGAGGCAACGCCGAGGCTCTCGGCGAGGCTCGCGATGGCGACGATGTCCGCCTCCGTGGACCGGACCTCGGCGGCCTCAGGCAGGGTGCCGAAGCCCACGAGCGCATCGCCGCAGGCGATGCCATCGAGATCGAGATGGAAGGCGAGCCGGTCCGTCACCGTCCGCGTGACGCCTTCATCCTCTGCGGCGCCTTCATCGAGCGCCACCATCCTGTGCCCGGTATCGAGGGCCTGCGACAGGCGCGCGGCGATCCCTGCCTCGAGCCGCTCTGCCATGGGCACGATCAGGAGACAGGGCTCGGCGAGAAGGCCCCGGCTGCGCACTTCTCGGCCAGAGCTCAGCGTCGCAGCCAGATCGAGCCCGCCGTCGAGCTGCTCATGGGTGACGCTGAGCGGCACTTTGCGCTGCGGCACGGACAGACGCGCGAGCCCGTCCATCCAGCGGTCTCGCACCGGTCCGGTGCGGGCCCGGAGGCAGACGCCGCCGAGTCGCGGCTCGAGCGCCAGAAGCTTCAGCGCGAGCAGCGCGCGCTGCCAGCGCTGCGAGGCCTCGCTCACGCTCCCATCACCTCTTCGACCACGCGGGTCACCCGCGTGCCGGATCCGGCCTCGTCCAGCGGGTCACGGCGCAGACGGTGACGCAGGGCAGGGGCCGCGATGGCGGCGATGTGGCCTTGGGTCATGGTGCGCTTGCCGCGGAACGCCGCGAGTGCACGGCCCGCCTTGAGCAGTGTCAGTTCCCCCCGGAGACCGTCAGAGCCGAGAGCGAGGCAGAGCTCGGCGCATCGCTCGAGGATGCGGGGCGGGGTGACGACCTTTGGCAGGAGCTTGCGGGCGGCGAGGATCTGATCGCGGATCTTGGCGTCTTCGCCGGACCAGTCACGCATGAAGCCCGCCTTGTCGCGCTCGAACGCGTCGCGGCGCGAAATAACCTCGATGCGGGTCTCGATGTCCGTGGGCGATTTCACGTCCACGCTGAGCCCGAAGCGGTCCAGCAGCTGGGGTCTCAGCTCCCCTTCCTCCGGGTTGCCGGAGCCCACCAGCACGAAGCGTGCAGGGTGCCGGATCGAGAGCCCCTCGCGCTCCACGACATTCTCGCCGGACTGTGCCACATCGAGAAGCAGGTCAACGATGTGATCCTCGAGGAGATTGACCTCGTCGATGTAAAGATATCCGCGGTTGGCCCGTGCGAGAAGCCCGGCTTGGAAGGCCTTGGTGCCCTGGGTGAGCGCCTTTTCGATGTCGAGCGCGCCGGTGACGCGGTCCTCCGTGGCCCCGAGCGGCAGGTCGATCACGGGGGTGGGCATCTCCACGGGCGCGGCATCCGCCACGTTCGCCCAGTCCGGGCAGTCCGCATGGGTCGCTGAATTCACGGGGCAGCCCGGCACGGCTGTGATCGGCGGCAGGAGCGCGGCCAGCCCGCGCACAGCCGTGGACTTGCCCGTGCCGCGATCGCCGAACACGAGGACGCCCCCGATGGACGGGTCGATGGCCGTGAGGACCATCGCTTGCTTCATCTCGTCCTGGCCCACGATGGCCGAAAAGGGGAAGGCGGTCATGGTGCTCGGTCCTTGAACTTGTCGAGTGGGCTGCGGCCCTCCCAGGCGCCGTGTTCGCCGGTGACAGCGAAGCGGGCGTAAAGCTCTTCGCGGAACCAGCCACCGTCGCGCACGGCCCGGATCGCGCGGGCATGGGGCCCGTCCTTCCGGGCGAAATCGGCCATGGCCTCGGGAGATGGCCAGATCGAGAAGGTCACTTGCTGCATCCAGGGCACCTCGCCGATGCCGATCTTGAAGGCCACGTTCTGATCGAGCCCGATGCGTTCGGAGATGTCCGGCACCCGTTTCCAGAACTTGAGGGCGTTGCGCGGTTTCAGCGCGGCGCGGGTCAGGGCGGCAAGAGGCTTGCCTCCGCGCGGGCCGGGACCCTCGGGGCCGCCTTCGCCATCCGGGCCGCCGGAGCCCCGGGGCGGGTGATCAGTGGGCTCGAAGGGCTGTTTTCCTGACCAGTTCCCGCGCGCCTGCGTGGGCGTGAGATAGACTGTCCAGCTTTCCAGCGCGTGGCGGCGATAGCGGGAGAAGAAGGTCTCCTCCTCCACCCGTTCCTTGGCGGTATCCGCGTCGGGCCAGGTGCAGAGGATCGCGTAGACGGCCGTGTTTGGAACAGGGGTGAAGCCCTCGCCCGTGCCCGAGCCGCAGAGCTTCCAGAAGCCCACATCCGGAACACGGGGCAAAAGCAGCCGTGAAACCCCCATCATTGCGAAGGCCCAGGCTTTCGGTCCTACCCCCGCGAAGCGGAAGAAGGAGAGTGAGACGGTTTGGGGCATGCGGATTCCCATGTGTGTCAGCTTACCCTTACACATTCGCGCAAATATGTGAAGACAAGCCCGGAATTTCTTGCGATAGATGTAAATCAAGGCTGACAGTCAGGACGCTGAAATGACAGACCCAACCAAGGCGATTGTGATCGGCGCCGGGCTCGGCGGGCTCGCCGCTGCCATGCGCCTCGGCGCGAAAGGCTATGCCGTCACCGTCATCGACCGCCTCGACCGGGTGGGCGGGCGCGGCTCGTCGATCACCAAGGGTGGGCACCGCTTCGATCTCGGCCCCACGATCGTCACCGTCCCGCAAGTCTATGAGAAGCTCTGGGCCGCCTGCGGGCGCGACTTCCACGCCGATGTGAAGCTCATCCCGCTCGATCCGTTTTACGAGATCCGCTGGCCCGACGGGGCGAACTTCTACGCCACGGGCGACACGAAGATCATGGAGACCGAGATCGCGCGGCTCAATCCGGCGGATGTGCCGGGCTACAGGCGTTTCCTCGAGGATGCCCGCCGCCGGTATGTCGTCGGGTTCGAGGGCATGGTGGCCAAACCCATGCACCGGCTCTGGGACACGCTCAAGGTGCTGCCGACCTTCGGCCTGCTCCGGGCCGACCAATCCATTCTGAAGCTCGCGCAAAAGCGCGTATCGGACGAGCGGCTGCGCATGGCGCTCTCCTTTCATCCGCTTTTCATCGGGGGTGACCCGATGCACGTGACGTCGATGTATGCGCTTGTCAGTCATCTCGAGAAGGAATTCGGCGTGCACTACGCCATGGGCGGCGTGCAGGCGATTGCCGATGCCATGGCGCGGGTGCTCGAGGATCAGGGCGGCGAGATCCGCCTCGGCACCGATGTCGATGAGATCGTGGTCGAGGGTGGACGGGCCACAGGGGTCCGCGTGGGTGGCCATGTCTGGCGCGCGCCCGTCGTCGTCTCCAATGCCGATGCCGGGCACACCTTTCACAAGCTCCTGCGCAATCACCCGAGGCGCGGATGGAGCCGCGCCGGCAAGGGGCGGCGGTGGTCGATGTCGCTCTTTGTCTGGTATTTCGGAACCGAGGGAACGCGTGACCTCTGGCGGGATGTCGGACACCACACCATCCTCTCCGGGCCGCGCTACGAGGGCCTGCTCCGTGACATCTTCATCACGGGCAAGCTCGCCGACGACATGAGCCTCTACCTCCACAGGCCCTCTGTGACGGATCCGACTGTCGCGCCCGCGGGCGGAGATACGTTCTACGCGCTCTCGCCGGTCCCGCATCTGGGGCATGGCGGTGTGAACTGGTCGGAGGAGGGCGCGGCCTACAAGCGGAAGGTGGCGCGCGTGCTCAACGACACGATCCCCGGCTTCCGCGACCACATGACCGAGGAGGTCGTCTTCACGCCCGAGACCTTCCGCGACCGCTACCGGTCGCCGTTTGGTGCGGGTTTCAGCCTCGAGCCGCGCATCCTTCAATCCGCCTGGTTCCGGCCCCACAACGTCACCCGTATCCCGGGTCTCTACCTCACGGGCGCGGGCACGCATCCGGGCGCCGGCGTGCCGGGCGTGGTGTCGAGCGCCGAGGTCCTTGATAGGCTGATCCCCGACGCGGAGCGCCCGGTACAGGAGATAAAGGTGGCCGCCGAATGATCGCGCCGGACGACCTCGCCCACTGCAAGGAGGCCATCCGCCACGGATCGCTCTCCTTCCATACCGCCTCTCTGCTTTTGCCTGCCCGCGTTCGGGACCCGGCGCTGGCGCTCTACGCGTTTTGCCGCTTGGCCGATGACGCAGTGGATCTGGGTGATGACGAGCGGGCCGCTGTCCTGACGCTCGAAGAGCGCCTCGACCGCGCCTATGCCGGGCGGCCACGCAACACGCCCACCGACCGCGCTTTTGCCGCCATGATCGAAACCCACCAGATGCCGCGCGCGCTGCCCGAGGCGTTGCTGGAAGGCCTCGCTTGGGACGCGTTGGGGCGCGAGTACCAGACCCTCAGCGGGGTCATCTCCTACTCGGCCCGCGTGGCCTCGGCCGTCGGCGCGATGATGGCCGTGCTCATGGGCGTGAGGGATCCCGACGCGCTCGCCCGCGCCTGCGATCTCGGCGTCGCCATGCAGCTCACCAATATTGCGCGTGACGTGGGGGAGGATGCCCGCATGGGGCGGATCTACCTGCCACGGGACTGGTTCGTGGAGGCGGGGCTCGATGCCGAAGCCTGGCTCCGGGATCCGCTGCCCACGCCCGAAATACGCCGCATGACGCGGCGCCTGCTCCACGAGGCTGACAAGCTCTATCGCCGCTCCGAGGCGGGCATGCCGCGGCTGCCCTTCGCAGCCCGCCCCGGGATCAGCGCGGCACGGCATGTCTATGCCGGGATCGGTGGCGAGGTCCGGCGGAACGGCTACGACGCCGTGTCCCGCCGCGCGGTGACCTCGCGGGTGCAAAAGCTCGGTTGGCTCGGGCGGGCCCTTGTGCAGACGGCGGGCACGGTCCTGCTGCCGCAGCCGGCCACGCTCTATGCCCGGCCCTTGCCGGAGGTGGCCTTTCTCGTGGAGGCTGCGGCCACCCGGCGCCCCGCGCCGGGGCGGGCTTCGGCCGTGCTCGATGTCCTTGCCGAGCTCCGCGCGCGCGACCTGCGTCCGCTGGCGCCCGGCGAATAGTGCCCTAGCTCTGGCCCAAGCCAGAAGGGAGCCCCGTGATGGAGCTGACAGTCTTTCTCGTCTACCTCGCCGCCTGCTGTGCAGCCGCGGCCACGGGGAGCCTGTTTCCACCGGACAAGTGGTATTTCGAAGAGCTCAAGAAGCCCGGTTGGACCCCGCCGCCTTGGCTCTTTCCCTTGGCGTGGAGCGCGCTCTACATCGCGTCGGCCGTGGCCGCTGCGCGTGTGGCCGGCCTTGAAGGCGCGTCGTTGGCCACGGCTTTCTGGGCCCTCCAGATCGCACTCAACACGCTATGGTCGCCCATCTTTTTTGGCCTGAAGAAGCTAGGCCCCGCCATGATTGCCTTGGTCTTCCTCTGGCTCGCGGTGGTGGCGACATGCGTCTCCTTCGCGCGGCTCGACTGGATCGCTGGCCTTCTCATGGCGCCCTATATCGTTTGGGTGAGCTATGCCGGAGCCCTCAATTGGTGGATCTGGCGCAATAACGAGGCGGCGCCCGCCCCGCAGAGCTGAAGCCGCTCAAGCCGTTTCGAAGGGGCGTTTCAGCGCCACCTGGCCCTCCTCGGGACACGCACTGCGAGCATCGGTTTGAGGAGCGGAGATCGAAAGCGCCTCAGATCGAGCGCTTCATGGACGCCCACCGTCTCCTCGCCCTCGATCCGCGTGCGCACCGCGCTCCGGGAATAGAATGGCGCGTCGAGCATGTTCTGGACCTGATGCGGGAGATAGCCTTCATCGGAGCGGGTCTCGCGTTTCACCGCCCAGAGCGACCTCCGGAACCGGGTCAGCGGCGGCGTGCGCGACATCACCTCCGCGCCCCCATCCGCGTCAAAGCGGATGGCGGTCGCAAGTTGTGAGCCGTCGAGCCTGTCGGCGTCGTAGAAACACGCGGCCCCGTCCCCGAGCGGGTATCGACCCCAGCTCCAGAAGCTGAAATCCTGCTCGAGCGCGCGCGTGCCGAAATTGGCGTCGAAGTAGCCATGGCCCTGCCACTGCCAGCCCGGCGCGTCGAGCTCCACGCTGATCGAGGAGGTGGGCGCGAATGGGCGCCAGACATGGGCGCCGTCCGGCGTCAGCGGCATCTCCACTTCGGTCATGGCGGCGGGCTTGACCCGCACCTGGCCCTGCACGCGGGAGATCAGGGGCGGGCTCGACACCTCGTTGATGTCGATGACGAGTTCGTCGCCCGTCCAGCTCATGGAGCTCGGTCCCACCTCGAGGCGATCGGCGGACAGACGCAGTGCGCCTGCGCCTCTGTCGGTCATCGTGAAGCGCCCGCCTGCGCCGTAGGTCGCGACGTTGATGCAGCAGTGATTTTGCGGGTGGCGCCGCCCGGACCACGCGTACCACGGCGAGAAGACCGAGCCGATGAAGCCAATGATGGAAATCGCCCGCGTGCCGCAATCGCTCAGGCCGTCGACATACCACCATGCATAGCCGTTCGGCGGGACGTCGAGGTCAAAGTTCGGTCCTCCGCGATCGCCGCGGCCACGTGCGCTGCGGAGAGGGTCGCCATGGGCACGCCCGCCCCCGGGTGGGTTCCGCCGCCCACGAGGTAAAGGCCCCGGAGCTTCGTCCGCGCTGTCGGGCGCGCGAAGGCCGCCATCATCCCATGCGGGCTCTGCCCGTAGAGGGATCCTGCCGATCCGGGGAAGAGCGCCTCCCACCCCCGGGGTGTCGTCAGCGCGCCGTCGGGTGGCGAGCTCTCGAAGGTCAACCCGAATTGGGCGAGGGTTCGAAGCATCCGTTGGCGACATGTGTCGATCTCCTTTGCGGCAGGAAAGTCGGCGTCCGCGCGCGGATCGAGCGGCGCGGCGTTCATGATGATCTCGAAGCGCTCGAGGGGCGGTGGGGTGAGCCCTGTCCCGCGATCCTCGGCGCAAATGTAGAAAGTGGCATCCTCGGGCATCTCGCCCCGCGCCAGCGCGCCGAACTCCGCGGCCGGATCAGCGGCGAAAAAGACGTTGTGGTGCACGAGCTCGGGCCCCTCGGCTGCGGCAGCGAAAGCCCAGACACGCGCGGAGAGGCTGCGCCTTTCCAATGGGGCCGCGTCGAGAGCCTTGGCCGCCGACGGGCCGAGATGCCCGGTGGCCAAGGCGCGAGGATCGCCGTTGAAGACGGCCTCCGTGCACGGGTGCCTCCCGTCGCGGGTGTGGACCGCGCTCACGCTGCCATCCTGCACCTCCACGCGCGTGACCTCGGCACGGGTTCGAAACGTCACGCCGTGGGCTTCGGCCAGCCGCCGAAGAGAGAGGGCAAGCTGATGCATGCCCCCCTTGACGCGCCAGACCCCTGCCGCCTCGGAATGCGAAATGAGCGAGAGGATCGCCGGGGACTTAAAGGGCGAGCCGCCCACATAGGTGGCGTAGCGGCCGAAGAGCTGGCGCAGATGGGGATCGCTGAAGTCGCGCGCGAGCGTTTGCGCCAGCGTTCGGGCCGGGGCCATGGCCCGGATCAGGCCGGGGTCTTGCAGCACCCGTCCCGTCAGCGCGAGCGGGCGCGGGGACGCCGTCTGCATCATGGGGGCGTCGAAGGCCGCGAAGAGGCGTTCCGCCTTGCGAGCAAAGCGCTCGTAGTCGCTGCGCGCACGCGCGCCAAAGACGCCGCCGATCTCTTCCGCCGAACGCGCCCTGTCCTGCCAGAGGTCGAGCGCCGCGCCGTCCCGCCACCAATGGCGCGCGAGGTGCGGCTCCGGCACGAGCGTGATGTGATCCTCGAGATTCTCGCCGATATCGGCGAAAAGCGCGTCGAAAACAGGCTTCATCGTGAGAACGGTGGGGCCCGTATCCACGGGGCCTGCCTCGGAGGGCAGGACGCGCATCTTACCACCCACTTCCGCGGCGCGCTCCAGCACCAGCACCCGGCGACCGAGCGCGCGGAGCCTCAGGGCTGCGGCGAGCCCGCCGATACCGGCGCCAATGATGATGGTGCGCTGGTGCGCGTTCATGCGGACCTCCCTCAGCCAATGTTGACTTTAGACAGCAAAGTGTCCAGTTTAATTTACAGTTGCGTTGTCTGCTTGGGCTGACGCACCCCTATCGCCTGATAGATCCAGGGAGATCGCCGCATGGAACAGCGAATCGAGGCCGCCATCGCCGCGGCCATCCGGATCGGGCAGGGGGCGGGTGCTGTCCCCGCCCGGCTATCTGCCGCGCTGGACTACGCCGTGACGCCAGGCGGGGCGCGGATCCGACCCACCATTCTGACATCCGTGGCCATGGCCTGCGGAGATGATGCGCCGGAGATCACCGATGCCGCTGCCGCGGCGCTCGAGCTGATCCATTGCGCCTCCCTTGTCCATGACGACATGCCCTGCTTCGACGACGCGGATATGCGGCGCGGTAAGGCATCGGTCCATCGCGCCTTTTCCGAGCCGCTGGCGCTCCTCACGGGCGACAGCCTGATCGTGCTGGCATTTGAAATTCTCGGGCGTGCTGCCCCTCGCGATCCCTTGCGTGCTGCCCACCTGACGGTCGCCCTCGCGCAGCGGACGGGCATGCCCCATGGCATTTGCGCGGGGCAGGGCTGGGAGAGTGAGGCCGAGGTGGATCTCGATGCCTATCACCGTGCCAAGACCGGCGCGCTCTTCATCGCTGCAACGCAGATGGGGGCCATCGCTGCCGGGCAGGATCCGGAGCCTTGGGAAGAGCTCGGTGCGCGAATCGGGCAGAGCTTCCAGATCGCTGACGATCTGCGCGACGCGCTCTATGACGAGACGGCGCTGGGCAAGCCCGCGGGGCAGGATGACCTGCATGGACGCCCCAACGCTGTCTCGATGCTCGGTGTCAAAGGGGCCATCGCGAAGCTCGATGACACGCTCGCCGGGGCCATCGCATCGATCCCGCACTGCGCTGGCGAGGCGATGCTGGCCGAGATGGTGCGGCGGTATGCCGAGCGGCTGACCCCGCTCTTCGCCGCAGCGCGCACCGCCGCCGAATAGCGAGGCGGCCCCGTGAACGATACGCGCCGCATTCCCGTGCCCAAGGACGGCGTCGGCCGCTTTGGCCGTGGTCCGCGCGCGTGGCTTCTCAGGCTCGCGTCGAGCCCAAGGTTTCAGGGGTTCGCTGCCCGCAATCCCCTTCTCGCTCGCAAGGCGCGCCGTGAGGGCGAGGCGATCTTCGATCTCATTGCGGGCTTCGTGAAATCCCAGGTGCTCTTCGCCCTCGTCGACATGGACGTGCTGACGCGGTTGAGCCACGGGCCATGCGGTGCAGAGGAGGCGGCGCCGGGCCTTCCGGCGAAGAACGCACGCCTCCTCATGGATGCCGCCTGCGCCACCGGCCTCGTCTCGAAAGGGCGCGCGGGCTATCGCCTCACCACGCGCGGGGCCGCGTTTCTCGCCGTTCCGGGCGGGCAGGCCTTGGTCCGCCATCACGCGATCTTTTACCGCGATATGACCGATCCGTCCGCGCTCCTGCGAGGGGAGGCGGCGCCCGAACTCGCGCGCTTCTGGCCCTATGTATTCGGTGCGGGGGCCGCCGAGGATCCCGATCAGGCGCGCGCCTACTCCGACCTCATGGCGGACACCCAGCGTCTGGTGGCGGATGACACGCTGCGGATGGTGGACCTCTCTGGGGCCCTCGAAGTGCTCGATGTGGGTGGCGGCACGGGCGCGTTCCTGACAGCGCTGGGGCAGGCGTGCCACGAGCCTCGGCTCCATCTTTTCGATCTCCCCGCCGTGGCGCCGGGAGCCGAAAGCAGGTTTCGCGCGGCGGGCCTGTCGCAGCGGGCGCGGATCACGCGGGGCTCCTTTCGCGATGACCCGCTCCCTACCGGCGCTGACGTCATCACGCTGGTCCGCGTGCTTTACGACCACGACGATGAAACGGTGCGCGCGCTCCTGGAAAAGGCGCGGTCCGCTCTCCCGAAGGGGGGCCGCATCGTCATTTCCGAGCCCATGACCGGCGGCGCGCAGCCCCATGTCCCGGGGGATGTCTACTTCGCGTTCTACACGCTGTGCATGGAGACGGGTCAGGCCCGCTCTCAGGCGCGTATCGCGGAGCTACTCGCCGGGGCCGGATTCGAGCGCATCGAGACGCCGCCCGCGCGGCGCGCCTTCGTGACATCCGTGGTGACCGCATTCCGTCGCTGAACCTGACAATTCTTTGTCCAGTTCAATTGACATACCGATGTGTAAGGTTAGACTGACACTCACAGCCAGGCCCCCGCTCCGAGTCCCGACTCGCTAGCGCGCGGCACGACGACAAGGGAGCACGACCCGTGCACACAACCGCCGTTCTTATGTCCGAGCCAGGCAGGCTTGGGCTTGAGACCGTGGCCCTCAAGGCCCCGGACGCGGGGGACGTCGTCGTCGAGATTGCGCATTCCGCGATATCGACCGGCACGGAAAAGCTCTTCTATTCCGGTGACATGCCGCCCTTCCCGGGCTCTGGCTTTCCGCTCGTGCCCGGCTACGAGGCCACTGGCGCGGTTGTCGAAACCAGCCCCGGCACGGGCCTTTCCGTGGGCGATACCGTCTTTGTCCCGGGCGCGGATTGCTACGACGGTGCCTTCGGGCTTTTCGGCGGCGCGACGAAACGTTTGGTGACGCCAGCCGCCCGCGCCGTGAAAATCGATTCTACCATGGGGGCGTCAGGTGCCCTCTTGGCGCTCGCCGCCACGGCGCGCCACGCCCTCGCCGCGCCCGGTGCCGCGCTGCCCGACCTCATCGTCGGGCACGGCACGCTGGGCCGGCTCTTGGCGCGGCTCACGATCATCGCCGGTGCGCCCGCGCCCGCGGTCTGGGAGATCAATCCCTCGCGCCGGGGCGCGCGCGACTACGACGTCATCGACCCCGCCAAGGACGAGCGCCACGACTACCGCGCGATCTACGATGCCTCCGGGCAGGGCGCGCTTCTCGACACGTTCATCTCGCGCCTCGCCAAGGGCGGCGAGATCACGCTCGCGGGCTTCTACAGCGCGCCGCTTTCATTCGCCTTTCCCTCCGCCTTCCTCAAGGAAGCACGCCTGCGCGTGGCAGCGGAATGGGACAAGGCCGACCTCGACGCCGTGCGCAGCCTCATCGACAGTGGCGCGCTCGACCTCGACGATCTGATCACCCATCGCGCCGCCGCAACGGACGCTAAAGGGGCCTACGAGACCGCGTTCAGCGATCCCGCCTGCCTCAAGATGACCCTCGACTGGAGCGATATCGCATGAAGGACGTCCCCAATCTCAAGGACTTCTCGACCCGCCTCCGCGAAGAAGCGAACGAGGATCTGGCCGACGTCATCACCGACGAGCCCACCAAGAAGACGCAGATCATCGCGATCTACGGCAAGGGTGGCATCGGCAAATCCTTCACGCTCGCCAATCTCAGCCACATGATGGCCGAGCAGGGCAAGCGCGTCCTGCTCATCGGTTGCGACCCGAAATCGGACACGACCTCGCTCCTCTTCGGGGGCAAGGCCTGCCCCACGATCATCGAGACCTCCACGAAGAAGAAGCTCGCGGGCGAGGAAGTCGCCGTCGGCGACGTCTGTTTCAAACGCGGCGGCGTCTTCGCCATGGAGCTCGGCGGGCCCGAGGTGGGCCGTGGCTGCGGCGGGCGCGGCATCATCCACGGCTTCGAGACGCTGGAAAAGCTCGGCTTCCACGATTGGGATTTCGACTACGTGCTCCTCGATTTCCTGGGCGACGTGGTATGCGGCGGCTTCGGCTTGCCCATCGCGCGCGACATGGCCCAAAAAGTGATCCTCGTCGGATCGAACGACCTCCAGAGCCTCTACGTCGCCAACAATGTCTGCTCGGCGGTGGAGTATTTCCGCAAGCTCGGCGGCAATGTCGGCGTGGCCGGTCTCGTCATCAACAAGGACGATGGATCGGGCGAGGCGCAAGCCTTTGCCAAGGCCGTGGACATCCCCGTTCTCGCGTCCATTCCGCAGGACGACGACCTGCGCAAGAAATCCGCCAATTACCAGATCGTCGGCACCGCCGAGAGCCAGTGGGGCGCCTTGTTCGCCGAGCTGGGGCTCAACGTTGCCGAGGCCCCGCCGGTGCGCCCGCAGCCCCTCACCCAAGATGGATTGCTTGACCTTTTTGATGGCTCGGACACCGGCGCGGGCGTGGTTCTGGAGCCTGCCACCGACGCGGACATGCGTGGCAAGAACGCCGCGCCGAAAGTGTCGCTCGAGGTGGTCTACGACGATGCGTGAGCGCCTGATCCTCCAGGCCCTTGGCGGCGCAATGACCCGGGCAGAGGCCCAGGGCGGATCGTGCGCGCCGTGAGTTTCGAGGTCAAATACGACGTGGCCGATGAGGCCCGTGTGGACGCCGTGACCGAGCGCGAGAGCCCGCTGGCACTCGACCGCGCACCGGCCCTGCCGAGCGATCCCGCTGCGCCTGTGGGCTGCCATTCCTCCGCCGACAGGATGGAGGCCGAGGCGCGCGCCAACGGAAATTCTGAGATGCTCGAGCGCTTTGCCGAGGACTATCCACAGGGCCCGCACGACAAGCCCCAAAGCATGTGCCCGGCCTTCGGCTCGCTCCGCGTGGGGCTCCGGATGCGGCGGGTCGCGACCGTGCTCTCCGGGTCTGCCTGCTGCGTATACGGGCTCACCTTCATCAGCCATTTCTACGGCGCCCGGCGCTCGGTGGGCTACGTGCCGTTCAACTCGGAGACGCTGGTGACCGGCAAGCTCTTCGAGGACATCCGCGACAGCGTCTACAAGATGGCCGACCCCGAGAAGTTCGATGCCATCGTCGTCACGAACCTCTGCGTGCCGACGGCCTCGGGCGTTCCGCTCAGGCTCTTGCCCAACGAGATCAATGGCGTGCGCGTGGTGGGCATCGATGTGCCGGGCTTCGGCATCCCCACCCATGCGGAGGCCAAGGATGTCCTCGCCGGCGCGATGCTCAATTTCGCCCGTCAGGAGATCGAGGCGGGCCCCGTGCCCGCGCCCGAGAAGGCGCGCGATGGGCGGCCCACGGTCACGCTTCTGGGCGAGATGTTTCCTGCGGACCCGATGATGATCGGCGCGATGCTCGCCCCGCTCGGCCTTGCCGCCGGGCCGGTTGTGCCCTGCCGCGAATGGCGGGAGCTTTACAGCGCGCTCGATTGCGGCGCGGTGGCGGCCATCCATCCGTTCTATACCGCCGCCATGCGCGAATTCACCGCCGCGGGCAAACCAATCGTCGGTTCCGCTCCCGTGGGCTATGACGGCACCGCGTCCTGGCTCACGGCCATCGGCGAGGCCTTCGGCCTACCCGCGGCGCGGGTGGATGCCGCCAAGACCGCATTCCTGCCCGCCATAAAGGACGCCCTCGCGCGGACGCCCATCAAAGGGCGCATCACCCTGAGCGGGTATGAAGGCTCCGAGCTCCTTGTCGCGCGCCTCCTTGTCGAGAGCGGTGCCGATCTCCGCTACGTGGGCAGTGCCTGCCCCAAGACACCCTATTCCGCCGACGATGCTGCGTGGCTCGAGGCCAAGGGCGTCGAGGTCAAGTTCCGCGCCTCGCTCGAGGATGACTGCGCCGCCATGGAGGCCCACGACCCTGACCTGACCGTCGGCACGACGCCCGTCGTGCAGAAGGCCAAGGAGCGCGCAATCCCCTCGCTCTATTACACCAATCTCATTTCTGCGCGGCCTCTCATGGGCCCTGCGGGGGCGGGATCGCTCGCGACGGTCATGAACGCGGCCATGCAGAACCGGGGTCGCATGACTCACATGAAGCGTTTCTTCGAGGGCGTGGGCGGCGGCGACACGGCGGGCGTTTGGGAAGGCGCGCCGAACCTGCGGCCCGATTTCCGCGCCGCTCATCAGAAGAAGCTCGACAAGCAGGCCCGCGCGGCCAAAGCGGCGGAGATGATCTAGTGGGCGCGCGTTCAGATATCCGCCGCGATGTGCATCTCGTCCCGGGCTTGACCCGGGACCTCCGCCTCCCGTTGCGGGCAGAGGCCCCGGATCAGGTCCGGGGCGTGGAGGGCGTGCCATGCTAGTGCAGGATCACGACCGCGCGGGCGGATATTGGGGGGCTGTTTATGCGTTCTGCGCCGTCAAGGGCCTGCAATGCGTGATCGACGGTCCGGTGGGCTGCGAGAACCTGCCGGTGACCTCCGTCCTCCACTACACTGACGGGCTGCCGCCGCACGAGCTGCCCATCGTGGTGACGGGGCTTGGCGAGGAAGAGCTCGGCCGCGACGGCACCGAGGGCGCCATGAAGCGCGCCTGGGGCACGCTCGACCCCGCCCTCCCGGCCGTGGTGGTAACGGGCTCCATCGCCGAGATGATCGGCGGCGGCGTCACGCCCCAGGGCACCAATATCCAGCGGTTCCTGCCGCGGACGATCGACGAGGATCAGTGGGAATGCGCGGACCGCGCCATGACCTGGATCTTCACTGAATTCGGGCAAACGAAGGGCCGCATGCCCCGCGAGGCCAAGCGCGAAGAGGGGTCGAAGCCCCGCGTGAACATCCTCGGGCCGATGTACGGCACCTTCAACATGCCCTCCGATCTCGCGGAGATCCGGCGCCTCGTCGAAGGCATCGGAGCAGAGATCAACATGACCCATCCGCTCGGCGCGCATGTCGCGGAGATGCGGAACCTCGTCAATGCGGACGTCAATGTCGTGATGTACCGCGAGTTCGGGCGCGGGTTGGCAGAGCTTCTCGGGAAGCCCTACCTTCAAGCGCCCGTCGGGGTCGAGTCCACCACCAAGTTTTTGCGGACCCTTGGTGAACTCCTCGGACTCGACCCCGAACCTTTCATCGAGCGCGAGAAGCATTCCACGATCAAACCGGTCTGGGATCTCTGGCGCTCGGTCACGCAGGATTTCTTTGCCACGGCCTCCTTCGGGATCGTGGCGAACGAGACCTATGCGCGAGGGGTTCGAAACTTCCTGGAGCAGGATCTCGGCTTTCCCTGCGACTTCGCGGTCGCGCGGTGCCGGGGCAAGAAGACCGACAATGACGAGGTGCGCGCGCTTCTGCACGAGAAGAAGCCGCTCATCGTCTTGGGCTCCATCAACGAGAAAATGTACATGTCAGAATTGAAGGCAGGCCATGGTCCGCGGCCCGCCTTCATCCCGGCAAGTTTCCCGGGCGCTGCCATCAGGCGGCACGTGGGCACGCCCTTCATGGGCTATGCCGGGGCCACTTACCTGTTGCAGGAGGTCTGCAACGGGCTCTTCGACGCGCTCTTCCACATCCTGCCGTTGGGCTCGGAGCTGGACGCGTCCGAGGCGACACCGACGACGCTGAGGAGCGATTTCCCCTGGGACGAAGACGCCCAGCAGGAGCTCGACCGCATCGTCGCCACCTATCCGATCCTGACCCGGATCTCGGCGGCCAAGGGGCTGCGCGACCGGGCCGAGAAGGCCGCGCTCGATGCCGGTGCCTCCCGCGTTCTGCGGGAGACGGTGGCCGCGCTCGCGCAGGACAGACCAGAAGACGCGGCGGCAACGACCGCCGAGGAGGGAGTGACCGCATGACGGACGCAACAAACGACGTGCCTGTCGAAACGCCCATGGGCGCCAGCGAAAGCGCTATGAGCCGGATCCGGCGCAGCGCGCCCCGGCGCGAGTACTACGCGTATTTCGCGATCATCTTCGTGGCGGCGCTGCCGCTCTCGTTCCTGACCTGGGCACTCGCCGCCGGTCGCCAGCTCGCGCTGCCGGAGAAGGGCCCCATCGCCCGGGCATGGAGCCAGGCGCGGATCATCACGCCGATGATCTTCCATGCGTGAGCGCCACACGTCCCGGACCTGACCCGGGACCTCGCCCTCCCGACGGGGGCAAAGAACAGAATTGGTGGTTGCTGGTCCGCCTGCCGCCATCACCCATACCCGGGAGCCGCAACGAACGGGTGCCATCGATCTCTCTTCCGGTCCCTCGGGATCTGGGGGGAGGCACCTGACGCGACGTGTTCTTCGGGGCGCGGCGCGGCGGAACCCGGCCGCGGGGTGCGCGGCGTCAGTCACCTCTCGGAGGTAATACTATGGCTGATAAAACCGACCTGTCCTTCACGGGTCTCACGGACGAGCAGGCGCAAGAGCTGCACTCGGTGTATATGAGCGGGCTGACGGTGTTCACCATCGTGGCCGTGGTCGCTCATATCCTGACGTACATCAAACTGCCCTGGTTCGCCTGGTAAAGGGAGCAGAGACACATGGCACAGTTCTACAAGATCTGGCTGGTTTTCGACCCTCGCCGCGTTTTCGTGGCGCAGGGCGTCTTCCTGTTCCTGCTGGCAGCGATGATTCACCTCGTCCTGCTCAGCAACGACACGACCAACTGGTTCACGCTCGCCTTCTCGGGCGGCTGAGCCAGCGCGTGGCATGACTGCTGCGGGCGGGGCCAGCGCCTCGCCCGCGGCAAACCCCAATCACGGTCGATCCCCTCTCGCTTAGGTCCGCAAGCCTGCGAGGGACGCCACCAAGCGGAGATTTTTGAAGATGGCGATGCTATCGTTCGAAAGAAAATATCGCGTCCGCGGAGGGACGCTTGTCGGCGGCGATCTGTTCGACTTCTGGGTAGGTCCCTACTACGTGGGCTTTTTCGGTGTGACGACGATCTTCTTCGCCGGCCTCGGCACCCTGTTGATCTTCATCAGCACGGCGCAAGACGGTGTGTTCAACCCCTGGCTCATCTCCATCGAGCCCCCCGCGCTCGAATACGGGCTGGGCGCCGCGCCACTGCGCGAAGGCGGGTATTGGCAGCTCGTCACCATATGCGCCATCGGGGCCTTCATCAGCTGGATGATGCGCGAAGTTGAGATCAGTCGAAAACTCGGTATCGGCTACCACGTGCCCTTCGCCTTCGGCATCGCGATCCTGGCCTATGTGACGCTCGTCGTCATCCGGCCCGTGCTCATGGGCGCCTGGGGCCACGGTTTCCCCTATGGCATCTTCTCCCATCTCAACTGGGTGAACAACGTGGGCTATGCCTACGGCAACTTCCACTACAACCCCGCCCACATGGTCGCGATCACGTTCTTCTTCACGACGACGCTCGCGCTCGCACTGCACGGCGCGCTGGTGCTTTCGGCGGCGAACCCCGGAAAGGGGCTCGAGGCCAAGTCGCCCGACCACGAGGACACGTTCTTCCGTGACTTCATCGGCTACTCGGTGGGCACGCTGGGCATCCATCGCCTGGGCCTGCTTCTCGCGCTCAACGCGGGCATCTGGTCGGCGATCTGCATCGTGATCTCGGGCACCGTCTGGTTCGAGGCCTGGGTCGTCTGGTGGGATTGGTATCTCGATCTGCCCTGGTGGGCGGACCTGTAAGGAAAGGATGCGATATGCCTGAATATCAAAACATCTTCACCCAGGTCCAGGTTCGGGGCGAACCCGAATGGGGCATGGATAACGAGCTCAACCTCATCGAAGAGCGTGCGGGGAGCCCCGGCTTCTCTACCCTCCTCGGCTGGCTCGGCAATGCGCAGCTCGGCCCCATCTACCTGGGCGGGCTGGGCGTGGTGTCCATCGCAACCGGTGTGGCCTGGTTCTTCATCGTGGGCATGAGCTTCTGGGCGCAGGTAGACTACTCGCCCGCGCTCTTCCTGCGCGAGCTCTTCTACCTCGCGCTCGAGCCGCCCTTCCCGGAATACGGCCTGTCGATCCCGCCGCTCAATGAAGGCGGGTGGTATCTCATTGCCTCGTTCTTCCTCTTGATCAGCGTGCTGACCTGGTTCGCCCGGTCATGGATGCTCGCCGATCAGCTCGGGATGGGAAAGCATGTCTGCTATGCCTTCGCCTCCGCGATCTGGCTCTTCCTCGTGCTCGGCCTCATCCGGCCGGTGCTCATGGGCAGCTGGTCGGAGGCGGTGCCCTACGGCATCTTCCCCCATCTCGACTGGACGAACCTCTTCTCGATCACCTGGGGTAACCTCTTCTACAACCCGTTCCACGCGCTCTCGATCGTGTTCCTCTATGGCTCGGCCCTGCTCTTTGCCATGCACGGCGCCACGATCCTCGCCACTGCACGCTTCGGCGGCGACCGCGAGCTCGAGCAGATCTACGATCGCGGAACGGCCTCGGAGCGGGCGGGCCTCTTCTGGCGCTGGACCATGGGGTTCAACGCCACGATGGAAGGCATTCACCGCTGGGCCTGGTGGTTTGCGGTGCTGACAACGCTCACGGGCGGCATAGGTATCCTGCTCACCGGTACCGTGGTGGATGACTGGTTCGCCTGGGCTGTCGAGCGTGGCTACGGCTTCGAACGCTACTAAAGGGGAGGCTGAGATATGGCTGACGACAACAACAACCTGCTCGGCATGTCGGAAACACAGCGCATGCGCTACGACATCCTCGGCCTGATGATGAAAGGCGCGGCCTATGCCGCTCTCCTCCTCATCGCCTGCTGGGCCTTCGTCTATGTCTTCGTGGTGATCAGCTGGTTCCTGCCGCCGGAAAGCCAGGAAGCACAGGACCCCACGCCGCTCAGTTTCGAGCTCTCCGTGATCGAGGCCCTGCCCGTCGCGTGACATTCGCCGGGGCGGACGCGAGCCGCCGCCCCGGTGCCAAGTTCGGGTGTCTCATCGGCTTTCGAGGCATCCGTCCCTCGGGGTTTCGACCCCGGTTCCCTTCCTGTTGGCTACAGGACACTGGCGCCGCGGAGCATTGCTCTCGCGGCGCTTTTTTCTGTCCTACGCCCCGGATGCGGACAGGGAAGCCGCCTTTTGCTAGGCTCTCCGAGGGGAGGGGCAGACATGGCCGAGACATTCACGGGCGGCTGTAAATGCGGGCGCGTCAGCTACAGCGGCACACGCGCCGAGGCGACCATGTTTCGCTGCTATTGCCGCGATTGCCAGCAACTCACCGGCGCCGGCCATGCCGAGATGGTCCCGCTCCGCGCCGAGGACTTCGAGATCACAGGCAGCTACAGGACCTATCAGATGACCGGCGGGTCCGGACAGGCCACGTGGAGCGGCTTCTGCGGCGAGTGCGGCGCGCCGCTCACGCGCCGGAGCGCGCGGAACGCGGGCACGATCTATGTCCATGCGGGCTCGCTCCATGATCCCAGCCGCTACGCGCCTGAGCGCCAGATCTGCCAAGACAGTGCCCAGCCCTGGGACCTGCCCGCCCGCTAGGGCGCCGAAGCCGGGTTTCATCCCGCCCGGCGCGGGCTATATACGATCCACGGCGAGGGGCTCATGGACGTACTTTTAGACTTTCTCTTGGGCGTGCTGCTGCAATTTCAGTCCCCGTCTCTCGCGTTCCTGATCGGCGGCATTCTCATCGCCGCCGCCGGATCGAAGCTCGAGATCCCCGACGCCGTCTACCAGTTCGCCGTGTTCATGCTGCTCATGCGCATCGGTCTCAACGGGGGCATGGAGATCAGGGATGCTGACCTCACGGTAATCATCCTGCCGGCGCTCGCGGCCTTCGGCCTCGGCGCGCTGATCGTGCTTCTCGGCTGGATCACTCTCGCACGCCTGCCCTCCATCGCCCGGGAGGACGCCATCGCCACAGCGGGGCTCTTCGGCGCGGTCAGCGCCTCGACGCTCGGCGCGGCCATGGTCGTCCTCGAGGCCGAGGGCATCACCTACGAGGCCTGGGTCCCGGCGCTTTATCCCTTCATGGATATCCCGGCGCTCGTGCTCGCCATCGTGCTGGCGGGGCTCCACAAGGCGCGCAAGACCGGCGGCGCGGCGGCGCGGATCTCGGTGCGGGCGATCGTCGTCGACAGCCTGCGCGGCGCGGCGCTCTCCGCGCTCATCCTCGGCCTGCTTCTGGGCCTCTTCACCCGGCCCGAGCGCGTCTTCGAGACGTTCTATGACCCGCTCTTCCGCGGGCTGCTTTCGGTCTTGATGCTCACCATGGGGATGGAGGCCTGGGCCCGGCTTTCCGAGCTGCGCCGCGTGGCGCATTGGTACGTTGTCTACGCGATCGCCGCGCCGATCACCCACGGCCTCATCGCCTTTGGGATCGGCTACGGCATTCACCTCGTCACGGGCTTCTCGCCCGGGGGCGTTGTGCTCCTGGCGATCCTCGCGGCGTCCTCTTCGGATATCTCCGGCCCGCCGACGCTCCGCGCGGCGATCCCGGCGGCGAACCCTTCGGCCTATATCGGGGCGTCGACCAGCGTCGGCACGCCCATCTCCATCGGGCTCTGCATCCCGCTCTTCGTCGCGCTCGCGCAGGTGGTCTTCGCGATCTAGACCTTGAACTTGTGGGGGCGCAGGATCTCCACCGGCATGACGTAGGCGATGCCGGAGTAATTGTCGAAATAGCGCTCAGCGACGGCCTCGATGATGGCCTCGGCGGCGGCCTTGTCGGCCACGATCACCTCGATACGCACGTTCGTCTGAACGCCTGAAACAGCCGCGCCCTTGATCCGGCGCATCCCGCGCGAGCCCTTTCCGCCGGCGGGCGTATGGGTATAGCCGGTGGCACCCATTTCCTCCACGATGGCGGCGACCCCGTCGAGGATGCTGCGCTCCGTGATGATGACAACCTTTTGCGCTGCGTGCATGGCATCCTCCCTCGCGCGGTAGCCTAGGCCACCCCGCGGCGTGGGCAATGGCTTTTCGTGGGGCCTCAGGCCTTCATCAGGCCGCCGAAGATCTTCTCGGAATGCTGCGCGAGGTAGATCCGGATCCACGGCGTGAACCGCTCAGGGCGCCGCGCGATCTCCGCCTTGAGCTCGTAGAGATCCATCCAGCGCACGTCCGCGACCTCGTCGGGGTTGAGTGCCATGGTCAGGCTCTTGGAGGCCGGGGCGATGAAGATATCGGCCACCTCGTGCTCGATGAGCCCGCCGCCCACCTCAGCGCGGTACTCCACGCGGTCGCGGTGCGCGGGGTAAAGCCCGGTGATCCCCAGCTCGTCATCGAGGCGGCGCACGGCGCAATCGGCCGGGTCCTCGTGCCAGTGGGGATGGGTGCAGCAGGTATTCGCCCAGAGGCCTGGCGTGTGATACTTCCCGTGTGCGCGTTGCTGGAGCAGCACCTCCATGCCGTCCATGACAAAAACGCTCACGGCCTTATGCTTGAGGCCGCGCTGGTGCACCTCTAGCTTTTCGACGGGCGTCAGGACGCCATCGACCCAGGCCGGGATCATATCCATCTCACACATGCTCCGGTTTCACGATGCCCATCAGGTGGGCGAGGTTCTTGATGCCGATCTTGACGTGGGCCAGAGGCCGCGCCGCCACGAGCTTTTTGTTCATATAGGCCTCGAAGGTGAGGCGCTGCACGTCGACATCATGACACAGGGAGACGAAGCGCTCGCGGCGCTCGTCGGACTTGTAATAGGCGTCCTGCATGGCGCCGAGGACCTTGAAGACGTTCTTGTGCTCTTTCATGAAGGCGCGCCGCGCCTGGGCCAGCGCCCGCGCCTCGCCCGTGGCGAGCGCGCTTTCGACGGCGAGAGCGGCCACGCGGCCGCCCATCATGGCGTAATAGATACCCTCTCCAGAGGAAGGCGCCACGACCCCCGCGGCATCGCCCGCGAGCACGACGTCGCGGTCGTTGTCCCATTTGTCGAGCGGTTTCAGCGGGATGGGCGCGCCTTCCTTGCGGATCGTCTCGCAGCCCTCGAGGCCCGAGGCGCGGCGGAGGTCGGCGGTGCGCGCCTTGAGATCGACGCTCATGTCCTCGGTGCCCATGCCCACGCTGGCGGACTGGCCGTGGGGAAAGACCCAGCCGTAGAAATCGGGCGAGATGGCCCCGTCATAGACGACGTCGCAGCGCGCGGGGTCGTAGCTGCCGACCTTACCGGGTGCCTTGATGATCTCGTGATAGGCCACGACGTAGCGGCCTTTGCCCGCACCCGGCACCTCGGCGGCGGCCACGCGGCTTTTCGCCCCGTCGGCGCCGATGATCATGCGCGTCTCGAGCGCCACCTCTTCCTTCTGCCGGTCGCGGTAGATGACCTTGGGGTTGGGGCCCGCGCGGTCCACGCGCAGGAAGGTGCCGGTGTGCCGCTCCGCGCCACTCTCGGCAGCGCGCACACGCAGGAATTCGTCGAAATGCTCCCGGTCGACCATGCCAACGAAGCCGTTCTCGATGGGGATGTCGACCTGCCGCTGGGTGGGCGAGATCATGCGTGCGGTGTTGATCTTGGCCACGAGCTGCGCGTCGGGGATGTCGAAGTCGGTGATGAGGCGGGGCGGGATCGCGCCGCCGCAGGGCTTGATGCGGCCCGCCCGGTCGATGAGCGCCACGCGGTGCCCGGTGCGGGCGAGGTCTTCTGCGGCGGTGGCACCGGAGGGTCCGCCCCCGACGACGACGACGTCAAACATGTTCATTCTCCGGGTTGAAGGGCTTGGCGTTCGGCGGGCTCGGCGACCGCGGCTGGCTGGCCGAGGATGCGCAGCGCCATGAGCGCGGCGGCGCAGAAGAGCACCGCTTCGAGCGTGAAGACAGTGGCGTAGGCGGCGGCATCGGGCAGCGCCACGCGAATAAGATCGAGGAGGCCCGTGGCGAGGAGCCCCGCGGCACCCGCGGCGATGGCCTGTGCGGCGCCGAAGACGCCCATGCGCGTGCCTGTGGCACCCTCGCGCTCCGAGCTCAGCGCCATCATGGAGCCCACGGCGCCCACGACGAACATCCCGTTCCCGAGCCCGAGCGCGACGGAGGACGCAACGAGGGGCATCTGCGCGCCGAGCGCGAGGAGCCCGGCGGCCGAGAGGATGCAGCCTGCCACCGCCCAAGCGCGTAGGCTTCCGATGCGGAAGGCCGACAGTACCCCGGCGAGGAGCATCCCGAGCAGCGCCGCGCCGTCCTTGCCGCCCGAAAGCTTCGTTGAGTCCTCGGGGGAGAGGCCGTGGACGTGGCCCGCGAAGGGCTCGAAGATGAGCTCGCTCAGGTAGAAGGCGAGGATCGAGAGAAAGACGAAGCCCGTGAAGCGCCGCGCGGCGCGGTCCTCCCACGTGGCGCGCAGGGCGGGCATGAGCTCGGTATGCTCCGGCGCGGGGGCTTTGCCCAGCCGGCGCTCCACGCCCCAGGTCGCCAGGACGCAGAGGAGGACGGCGATGGCGGCCACCGCGCTCACCACCACCACGAGGCGCTCGGGCGAATAGGGCTCGAGCGCGATACCGGTGCCAATGGAGGCGGCGATGGCTCCCGCGATGAGGAAGAGCCATGCCACGGTCGCCGCCGCGCCTTTGCCGCGGCCGGACGTGACCGTGGCCAGAAGCGCAAGGAAGGATGTGCCCGCCGCGCCGATCCCGAGGCCGAGGGCCGCGTAGGCCGCGATCCAGATGGCCAAGGCGAGCGAGGCGGAGCTGCCCGCCACACCGATGGCCCAGGCCGCGGCCACGATTGCGGCGGCGGTGAGCGTGATCCCCCAAAGGATGAAGGGCGTCCGCCCTCCCTTCGCGTCCGAGCGGTGGCCCCAAACGGGCCGCGTGAGCTGGACGCCGTAGTGAAGCGCGACGAGGAGGCCCGGCAGCAGGGCAGGGAGCGCAAGCTCCACCGTCATCAGCCGGTTGAAGAGGTTGACGGGCAGCGCGGCGAGCCCGCCGATGGCGGCATTGACGAGGCAAAGCCGCGCGATGGTGAGCCAGCCCGCGCTCATGCGAGCCCCCGGAGCGCCACGGCGGCGATCATCATGCCGGCCACATAGGCGCCGACGCCCGGCCCGTTATACCAGGGGGCGAGGCCCTTCGGATCCCGAAGCATCCAGGCCATGGCCCAGCCCTGCACCCCGAGAAGTGCGGCAATGGCGGCGGCGTGGCCGGGGCGCCCAAGGGCGAGGAGGAGCGCGATGACGGCGATCTGCGCGCAGGCCATGACGACACAAGCAAGGCGTGCGGCGCGTTCGGGGCCGAGCGTGACCGGGAGCGAGCGCAGGCCCATCTGGCGATCACCCTCCAAGGCCTTGAAGTCATTGAGTGTCATGATGCCATGGGCGCCGATGCCGTAGAGCAGGGCCACGGTGATGGTCTCCCAACGGGGCAGGCCCGCCACCATGATGGCGGCGCCCGTGAACCAGGGCAGGCTCTCGTAAGAGAGACCCACGAGGCCGGGACCCCACCAGCCGGAGCGCTTCGCGCGGACGGGCTCGGCGCTGTAGGCCCAGGCGGCGATGACGGCGGCCACGGTGGCGCCGAAGCCCCACGGCCCGAGCTGCCAGCCGACGACTAAGGCGAGGAGCGACATGGCCAGCGCGATCCAGAGGCCCCAGCGGCCGGGGATCCGGCCCGAGGGGATCGGGCGGTCGGGCTCGTTGATGGCGTCCACGTGGCGGTCGCACCAATCGTTGGCGGCCTGGCTCATCCCGCAGGTGATAGGGCCGGCGAGCACGATCCCGAGGAGCGCCAGCGCCCAGGCCTCAGAAAGGCCCGCGCCCGAGGAGACGATGCCGCAGAGATAGGCCCACATGGGCGGGAACCACGTGATCGGCTTGATCAGCGTGAGCGCTGCGACGGGCTCCGGAAACCTGCGAATCTGAAGGGTGCCTGCGGACGACATGTGTCAACTATACTGGACACAATCTGTCCAGCAAGGATTACATTGCCGCACGCGAGTGGGGCTGCCACGAATTCTTGCAATAATTCGTGGCACTGGGCGGGGCCGATTGTCTGGAGTTTCGGGCTCAGCCGTCCTTGGCGAGAAGGCCGTATTTGCGCAGCTTCACGTAGAGCGATTGCCGCGAGAGGCCGAGCATCTCCGCGGCGGCGACGCGATTGTTGCGCGTGAGCTCCACGGCGGTCTCGATGCACATTTTTTCAACGACATCGGTCGTCTCCGACACGATGTCCTTCAAAGAAGCGGAGCCCACGAGCTCCATGATCGAGCGCATGGCGTCATCGCCCACGGCGACGCCGGGCTTGCGCACGGCCTCCACGCGGGAGGCATCGCGGATCACGAAGACGAAGCTCGGATGCGCGCGGTCATCGAGGTAGGTGGCGGATATTTCCACGCTCACCGATGCGCCGTATTCTCCGGCAAGCTTGGTGGCGTACATCCGCATCTGCCCGGCGCGCGCCGCGTTCTCGAGGAGGACCTTGAGGTCCACTGTCCCGCGCGCGAGGTAATCGCCCAGCGACCGGCCTTTGACATTGGTGAGGTGGGTGGCGTCGGCGAGGCTCAGGAAGCTTTCGTTGGCCGAGCGGATCACCCCCTCGCGGTCGGTAAAGACGATGGCGTCCACGCCTTCCTGATAGAGGCCGGAGAGGTTCTCGCTCAGCTCGTCGTTGACGGCCTCACTGGATTCGGCCAGCTCGAGGCGGCAGAGCAGGAGACGCTCGCCGGAGGCCCGGAAGACCTTGGGCTGGATGCTCACGTCCTTCTGGGAACGGCGCGCCTGGAGGGTCACGGTGCGGCGATCATCGGCGATGGCCGCGTTGGTCAGGCTCTCCAGGAACTCTCCGCGCCGGCGGCCCTCGAACTCCTGCGCGAAGGCGTGGCCGAGGATGTCGTCCCGCTTCCCGCCGAGCATTTTTGCTGCAGCGGCGTTAAGATCCGTCACGCGCCCGTTGGAGACCTGCACGAAAACGAGCGCCTCGGCGGTCGTCTCCATGAGCACCCGGTAGCGCGTGTCATATTCGCGCTGCGTCTCGTAATCCCGCTCTAGCGCGATCTGCGCCTTCACCAATTGTTGCTGCATTTCAGCGATCGGGCGCAAGTCGCGGCCCAGCATGAGGAGCGCACCATCGGGGGTGATTCGGTGAAACGTGTACCGGATCGGGAATTCCCACGCCTTGCGATCGAGGTGATTGAGCTCCACCGCTCGGCCTGCATCGGGCCCGCCGAGCGCCGCCAGTTTGGCATCGAGCTTGGGCACGCTTTCGGGCGTGAGCACATCGCGGACATTGCGCCCCTCCCAGTGCTCGACCGTCTCGAGGGATTTCGTATCGCGGTTCACGAGAACCGACAGGATCGTGGCGTCCGAGGAGATCACCAGCGACAGGTCCGAGGCCGAGGAGATGATACCGCCCAACATCTCTGGGGCGATCAAGGGGATCGACCCGGTGGACCAGTATTTCATCCCCCGCGAGGTCACGGGGCCAAACTCGGTGGATTGATCTGACGCGTCATCGTCTAGCCCCCCGAACCCGAGTGTCCTGGCGGCGCGACGGCGCGCACTGGGATCGTCAGCCCGCATGCCCTCAAGGCCTCTTCTGGATTGTTTGATACGTAATCGGCACCGGTGAGTGTCTTGATATCCGTGTCTATGTCCATCACCGAACCGCCGAGCACGATAGGCGTGTTCGACCGCGATGCGGTCCGGATACAATTCACTATATCCCGGATCGATTCAAGCCTCTGCGACGAGGCCGCGGAGATAAGCACGGCGTTGTAATCATGGGTTTCTACGAGCTCTGACAGCTCGCCGAGGCCGAGGCCGAGCGCCATGTGCGGCGCGATGCCGAAGCGGCGCAGCTGATCGGCGAGCACGCTGGCGCCAAGCGTATGGTAGGCGTCCTGCGGGACGGCCACGAGCACACTTTGCGCACCCGGGTCTGTGACCTGCGGCGCGCGCATGTCTCTGAGCATGGCCTGCAAGCGTGCTGAGCCGATCGTGACATCGGCAAAGCTCATCTGGTCTTCGCACCACGCCGCGCCGAGCTTCTGGGCGGCGGCGGGAATGTAGCGATCCACGACCTTCGCGCGGCTCACGCCGGCAGCGGTAAAGCGCGCGAGAACGGCCTCGCGTGGCGCGTTGTCAAAGCACATGACAGCTGCAATGAGCTCTTCGAGCAGGTCTTCGCGAAGCGCACTTCGCGACACGTTGGAATTGGATGCAACAACAGACAGCACCCGCGAAGCGAGCGCTTCGACGGTGCCTGGTGCACCTCGACCGCCGGACACTCCAGCGCCAAAGTTGGCTGGCTTTCCCGTTGAACGGCCCTGGTCTGGGCCTTCGGACATCAATACGTTCCTCAAGGTCTCGCGCACCGCATCTCGCCACCAGGATTGGTGGGCGTGGGCTGCGGACCTACGGGTATCAGTCTCCCGCACTGTCTCTCCATTGTCAAAACACTTTGACATTTCATCCCCTCCCGCAGGGCGCTCGCGGCCCCTCCTGATAGGTGATGCGCGTCCTGTCCCGCTGCAAGGCGGGGCGTCAATGCGCCCGGCGTCCCCGCCCTTGCGCCCGAAAGTGTCAACCTTTCAAGTGTAAGCTTAACTTGACACTCAATCTCACGACCCATAGCGTGAGGGAGCACGACCTGTCAGGGAGTCGGAGCATGTCATCTCAGGGTTCCATTCCCGCAGAGCGCCCGATCATAGGCTCTCGCGGACCACGCCCGCTCTATACGGCCGCCGAACGCGCGCGGCGCGATGCCAGTGTCTGGACGCTGGTGCAGGGCGTCCTCGCGCCGCTGCAGTTTCTCGTGTTTCTCGTGTCGCTCGCGCTGGTGCTCCGCTACCTCGCCACGGGCGCGGGCTACGAGATCGCGACGCAGTCGATCCTCGCCAAGACGGCGCTGCTCTACCTGATCATGATCACCGGGGCGATCTGGGAGAAGGTGGTCTTCGGCCAGTATCTCTTCGCCCCCGCCTTCTTCTGGGAAGACGTGTTTTCCTTTGGCGTAATCGCGCTGCATACGGCCTATCTCTGGGTCCTGTTCACCGGGGCCGCGAGCCCGGCTGTCGAGATGTCGATCGCGCTGGCGGCCTATGCCGTTTACGTCATCAATGCCGGGCAGTTCGTCTGGAAGCTGCGCCAGGCCCGGCTTCAGGGGCTCGCGGGCCCCACGCGCGAGCCGGGCCTCGAAGGCACCATCCTCCTTCAGGTGGAGCGCGCGCGCCCATGAAGGACCTCTCCACGACCCTCGACGCCCCGCGCACCGGATGCCGCGACGTGCCCGTCCTCAAGGAGCGCGGCCAGCGCGAGGTGTTCTGCGGGCTCACCGGGATCATCTGGCTCCACCGCAAGATGCAGGACGCATTCTTTCTCGTCGTGGGCTCGCGCACCTGCGCGCATCTGCTGCAATCGGCAGCAGGTGTGATGATCTTCGCGGAGCCGCGCTTCGGCACCGCCATCCTCGAGGAGCAGGACCTCGCGGGGATGGCCGACGCCCATGACGAGCTCGACCGTGAAGTGGCCCGTCTACTGTCAAGACGGCCTGACATTCGCCAGCTTTTCCTCGTCGGCTCCTGCCCGTCGGAGGTCATCAAGCTCGACCTCGCCCGCGCCGCCGAGCGGCTGTCGCAGGTCCATGCGCCCAACGTGCAGGTGATGAACTTCACCGGCTCCGGCATCGAGACGACCTTCACCCAGGGCGAAGACGCCTGCCTCGCCGCGCTCGCGCGCGATCTTCCCGAGACCGATGCGGAGAACCTCGTGGTCGTGGGCGCGCTTCCGGATGTCGTGGAAGACCAGATGCGCGGGCTCCTCGAGGGGCTCGGGATCCCCGATGTCTCGGTGCTGCCGGCGCGCCACGCGGGCGGGCACCCGGCCATCGGCCCCCGCACGCGCTTCATCCTCGCCCAGCCCTTCCTCGGTGAGACCCATGCCGCGCTCGTCGGGCGCGGCGCCACCCATCTTTCGGCGCCCTTTCCGTTCGGCGAGGCGGGGACGACGGCCTGGCTGCGCACCCTCGCCGAGGCCTACGGCGTCTCCGAGGACCGCTTCGATGCTGTGACCGCGGCGCCCCGCGCCCGGGCGCGCAAGGCCGTGGCCGCCGCCGCGCGGGACCTTTCAGGGCGCAGCGTCTTCTTTTTCCCGGACAGCCAGCTCGAGATACCGCTCGCGCGCTTCCTCGCCACGGAATGCTGGATGCGCCCGCTGGAGATCGGCCAGCCCTACATCACCAAGGAGATCGTCGGCCCCGACCTCGACCTGATCCCCGAGGGCCCGGTGATCTCCGAAGGGCAGGACGTCGACCTGCAGCTCGACCGCGCCCGCGCCGCGCGCCCTGATATTACCGTCTGCGGCCTCGGCCTCGCCAATCCGCTCGAGGCCGAGGGCCTCACGACGAAATGGGCCATCGAGCTCGTCTTCACGCCCGTCCATTTCTACGAGCAGGCCGGCGATCTGGCCGCGCTCTTTGCCCGCCCGCTCCGCCGCAAGGCGATGATCCGTGCCATGCATCCCAACCGCATGGAGGCCGCGTCATGAAGCTCTCCGTGTGGACCTATGAAGGACCGCCCCACGTGGGCGCCATGCGCGTGGCCACGGGCATGGAGGGGCTGCATTACGTGCTCCATGCCCCGCAGGGCGACACCTATGCGGACCTGCTCTTCACCATGATCGAGCGGCGCGATCACCGCCCGCCGGTAACCTACACCACCTTCCAGGCGCGCGATCTCGGCGCCGATACCGCCTATCTCTTCAAGGATGCCTGCAAGGAGGCCGTGGAGCGCTTCCAGCCGGAGGCGATCATCGTGGGGGCCTCCTGCACGGCGGAGCTCATCCAGGACGATCCCGGAGGGCTGGCGGAGACGATGGATCTCGGCATCCCCGTCATCCCGCTCGAGTTGCCCTCCTATTCCCGCAAGGAGAATTTCGGGGCCGACGAGACCTTCTTCCAGATCGTGCGCCATCTTTGCGCGCCGCTGGAGCGGACGCAGGAGCTCTCCTGCAATCTGATCGGGCCCACGGGCCTCGGGTTCCGCCATCGCGATGACGTGGAAGAGCTGACCCGCCTCCTCGAGGAGATGGGCGTGGCCATTAACGTCGTGGCCCCCCTCGGCGCCTCGCCCACCGATCTGACCTGGCTTGGCGCAGCGCATTTCAACGTGCTGATGTATCCTGAAACCGGCGAGGCCGCCTGCCGCTGGATGGAGCGGGATCTCGGGCTTCCCTATACCAAGACAGTTCCCATCGGTGTCGGCGCCACGCGAGACTTCATCGAGGAAGTGCTGGCCATCGGCGGCGCGGCAGAGGCGCGCGCCGGGCTGAAGCCCGGCCTCCGGCGTCCGAGAGAGGATCGGCTGCGGCTGCCCTGGTGGTCGCGCAGCGTGGATTCCAATTACCTCACCGGCAAGCGCGTTTTCCTATTCGGCGACGGCACCCATGTCCGCGCGGCGGCGCGCGTAGCGTCCGAGGAGATGGGCTTCGAGGTCGTCGGGCTTGGCTGCTACAACCGCGAGATGGCCCGCGACCTTCGCGCGCTGGCAGAGAAGATGGGTGTCCCCTGCTACATCACCGAGGATTACCTCGAAGTGGAGCAGGCCGTCATCGACCTCGCCCCCGAGATGATCCTCGGCACGCAGATGGAGCGCCATATCGGCAAGCGGCTGGGGATCCCCTGCGCGGTGATCTCGGCGCCCGTCCACGTGCAGGACTTCCCCGCGCGTTACTCGCCGATGATGGGCTTCGAGGGCGCCAACGTGATCTTCGACACCTGGGTGCATCCCCTCGTGATGGGCCTCGAGGAGCACCTCCTCCACATGTTCCGCGAGGATTTCGAATTTCACGACGGCAATGGCGCGAGCCATCATGGCGGGAAGATTGATCTGAGGTGGGTGGGGGCTGAGGCGCATCCCGCCCCGCCCTCCGAGCCGGGGCCTCGCCCCTCGGAGCATGAGGTCCCGGGTCAAGCCCGGGACGTGGAGCTCCCCGAGGTTCAGGCAGACGGGTCCGTCATTTGGCTGCCCGCCGCCGAGGCGGAGCTGAAGAAGATCCCGTTCTTCGTGCGCGGCAAAGCCAAGCGCAACACGGAGGCTTTCGCGGCCGAGCGTGGCGTGAGCGAGATCAGCGTGGAGACCCTCTACGAGGCGAAGGCCCACTATGCGCGATAGCCTCGATCATAGCATCTACCGCGTCGTGATCGTGACGCTGGACCACCACGCGGCGGGCCCGGCGGCGCGTGCACTTCCGGCGCTCGAGCGCGATTTCCCGGGGCTCGAGGTCTCCATCCATGCCGCGGCGACCTGGGCCGAGGACCCGGCTGCGCTCGAAGAGACGCGCCTCGCCGTGGCGTCCGCCAATATCGTCGTCGCCAACCTCCTCTTCCTCGAAGAGCACGTGGAGGCCATCGCCGCCGACATCGCCGCGCGGCGGCCCGCGCTCGACGCGCTGGTGGGCGTGGTGGCTGACGAGAAGATCGTGAACATGACGCGCATGGGCGATCTCGACATGTCCGCGCCCTCCTCGATGGCCATGGAGCTGCTCAAGAAGCTGCGCCCGAAGAAGGGCGCCAAGGCCTCCGGCGAGAGCCACATGCGCATGCTGCGGCGGCTGCCGAAGATCCTGAAATTCATCCCCGGCAAGGCGCAGGACCTGCGCGCGTACTTCCTTTCCATGCAGTACTGGCTGGGTGGGTCGGACGACAACATCCGGGAGATGATCCGATTTCTCGTGGATCGTTACTCGGGCCATCGGTTTGCCCCCGTGGCCGTGGCGGCGCCGGTGGATTACCCTGAAGTGGCGCTCTACCACCCCGACCTGCCGGGGCTCGGCATCACGACGGAGCTTGCCGACTTGCCGCCCGTGGAAGGCGCGGTGGCCACGGTGGGGCTGCTCATGCTGCGCTCCTACGTGCTGGCCTCCGACACCGCGCATTACGCCGCCGTCATCCGTAGCTTCGAGGCGTGCGGGATGCGGGTCATCCCGGCCTTTGCGGGCGGGCTCGACGCGCGCCCGGCGATGGGGGCCTATTTCGAGGGGATCGACGCGCTCGTCTCGCTCACCGGGTTCTCCCTCGTGGGCGGTCCGGCCTACAATGACAGCGATGCCGCCGTGGCGGTTCTGAAGCGGCACGACGTGCCCTATGTCGCTGCCCATCCGCTGGAATTCCAGACCCTCGAGCAATGGGACGCCTCCCCCCAGGGCCTCGGCCCGGTAGAGACGACGATGCTCATCGCTCTCCCGGAGATCGACGGCGCGACCAATCCTACCGTCTTCGCCGGTCGGCACGATCCCGATCCCGCGCGGCCCCATGAGCGGGCCATGGCGCCCTGCAACGAGCGGGTGACGGTGCTGACGGAGAAGGTCGCCCGCCTCGCCGCGCTCCGCCGGAAGCGGAATGCGGAGAAGAAGGTGGGGATCGTGCTCTTCGGCTTCCCGCCCAATGCCGGGGCGGTGGGCACGGCGGCCTATCTCAGCGTCTTCGAGAGCCTCTACAACACGCTCCACCGGATGGCGGCGGAGGGCTATGACCTCACCCCGCCAGAGAATGTGGAGGCGCTGCGCGACGCGGTGCTGAAGGGCAATGCGGCGACCTACGGCCAGGAGGCCAATGTCGCGGCCCATGTGAGCGCCGATCACATCGTGCGCCACACGCCACCGCTCGCCGAGATCGAGGCCGTGTGGGGCCCTGCGCCCGGCAAGGTGCAGTCCGATGGGCGCGGTGTCTTCGTGCTGGGCGCGGAATTCGGGAATGTCTTCGTGGGCGTGCAGCCGGCCTTCGGCTACGAGGGCGACCCCATGCGGCTCCTTTTCGAGAAGGGCTTCGCGCCGACGCACGCCTTCGCGCAGTTTTATCTCTGGCTGCGGAACACGTTCGAGGCCGATGTGCTCCTCCATTTCGGGATGCATGGGGCGGCGGAGTTCATGCCGGGCAAGCAGGCCGGGCTCGGCGGGCGAGACTGGCCGGACCGGCTCGTGGGCGAGATGCCCAATGTCTACCTCTACGCGTCGAACAACCCGTCCGAGGCGACGCTCGCCAAGCGGCGCATGAATGCCGTCACGGTCACCCACGTAACGCCGCCACTGGCGACGTCGGGCCTCTACAAAGGGCTGGCGGAGCTGAAGGATTCGCTCACGCGCTGGCGCGGCATGGTCGATGGGCCCGCACGCGATGACATGGTGAGCCTCATCACCGATCAAGCTGCAGCGGTGGACATGACGGGCGCGCCCGAGGACCTCTGGCTCGCGCTCCTCGAGACGCAGGACGCGCTCATCCCAGACGGGCTTCACGTGCTGGGGCGGCGTCCGAGCGACAGCGAACTGCAAGGCTATCTCGCCGTCATGGCCGATCAGATGCCCGAGGCGCTGAGCCGCGCGGCGGCGCATCTGAATGGCGACGCGGAGATGACGGGCCTCATGCGCGCCCTGTCGGGGCGCTTCATCGCGCCGGTGCCCGGTGGCGATCTCGTGCGCTCGGGCGAGGTGCTTCCCGCAGGCCGCAACATCCACGCCTTCGATCCCTTCCGGATGCCCACGGCCTATGCGCTCCGCGACGGGCAGGCGCAGGCGGAGCTGCTCTTGGCCACGCAGGAGGCGCTGCCGCGCTCGGTGGCGCTCGTGCTCTGGGGTTCCGACAACATCAAGAGCGATGGCGGCCCCATCGCCCAGGCGTTGGCGCTCATGGGCGCCAAGCCGCGTTTCGACAACTTCGGGCGGCTGTCGGGCGCGGACCTCGTGCCGCTGGCTGAGCTTGGGCGCCCGCGCATCGATGTCGTCATGACGCTCTCGGGCATTTTCCGCGATCTCCTGCCACTGCAGACCCGGATGCTCGCGGAGGCCGCTTGGAAATGCGCCTCGGCCGACGAGCCGCTCGAGCAGAACTTCGTGCGCGCCCATGCGCTGGCCTATGCCGAGAAGACGGGCTGCGCGCTGGAGGAGGCGGCCTTGCGCGTCTTCTCCAATGCCGAAGGCGCCTACGGCTCGAACGTGAACGTGCTGGTGGACCAGGGGGGCTTCCACGACGAAGACGAGCTCGCCGACGCCTACCAGGCGCGGAAGTCTTTCGCCTATGGCCGCGACGGCAAGGCCCAGGCCCAGCGCGCGCTCCTCGACGAGGCGCTGGCGGACGTGGACGTGGCCTACCAGAACCTCGAAAGCGTCGAACTCGGTGTCACCACGGTGGACCATTACTTCGACACGCTGGGCGGCATCGCCCGCGCGGTGAAGCGCGCCAAGGGCGGCGTCGAGCCCGCTGTGATGATCGGGGACCAGACCACAGGGTCGGCCAAGGTGCGGACGCTCCGCGACCAGGTGGCGCTCGAGACGCGCACGCGCAGCCTCAATCCGAAATGGTTCGAGGGGATGCTGAAGCACGGCCACGAGGGCGTGCGCCAGATCGAGGCGCAGGTGACGAACACGATGGGCTGGTCGGCGACGACGGGCCAGGTGGAGCCATGGGTCTACGAGCGTATCTCGGAGACCTTCGTGCTCGACGACGCCATGCGCGACCGCCTGAGCCAGCTCAACCCGCAGGCCTCCATGCGCATGGCGCAGCGGCTGCTAGAGGCCTCCGATCGCGCCTATTGGCAGCCGGACGCGGCGACGCTCGAGGCCCTGCAGGACGCAGCCGATGCGCTCGAGGACCGGCTCGAGGGGGTGGGGTCATGATCTCGACGCTCACCCGACACGTCCCGGGCCTGACCCGGGAGCTCCATCACAACGCGGCGCATGAGGTCCCGGGGTGCGCCCGGGACGTGCAGCGCAGGAAGGTCAACCATGAGCCCCTATGACGATCCCAAGATGCCGCCGGCGGCGCGCGCCAATGCGCGGGAGCAGCGGGGGCTGAAGAAGCGGCAGGCCGCGCCGGGCTCCCTGCTCGGCAATGCGGGCGCGCTTAAGCGTGCAGCGGGCATGGACATGCCACCCTCCGTGCCAAAGCGCGCGGAAGCAGCGCCTTCTGCTCGGACGAGAGATGCGGATGCCGAGGCGCCCGCCCGGCGGGCACCGATGGCTGCGCCACCTGTTCTGACGCGCGGGCAGGACGGGGAGGGCTCCGTCCAGGTGCATCAGGACATGTCCACCGTCATCGAGGGGGCGAAGGTCTTTTCCGTCTACGGCAAGGGCGGGATCGGGAAATCGACGACGTCCTCCAATCTCAGCGCCGCGTTTTCGATGCTGGGCAAGCGCGTGCTGCAGATCGGCTGCGACCCGAAGCATGACAGCACCTTCACCCTCACCGGGCATCTCCAGCCCACGGTCATCGACATCCTCAAGGAGGTCGATTTTCACGCCGAGGAGCTCCGGCCGGAGGATTTCGTCACCGAGGGCTTCAACGGGGTGATGTGCGTGGAGGCGGGTGGCCCGCCCGCGGGCACGGGCTGCGGCGGCTATGTCGTGGGGCAGACGGTGAAGCTTCTGAAGCAGCATCACCTGCTCGAAGAGACCGATGTCGTCCTCTTCGACGTGCTGGGCGACGTCGTCTGCGGCGGCTTCGCGGCCCCGCTCCAACATGCCGACCGGGCAGTGATCGTGACCGCCAACGATTTTGACAGCATTTACGCCATGAACCGCATCATCGCTGCGGTGCAGGCGAAATCGAAGAACTACTCCGTGCGGCTCGCGGGCTGCGTGGCCAACCGCTCCGAGACCACCGAGGAGGTGGATCGCTTCTGCGACACGGTGGGCTTCAAGCGCATCGCGCATATGCCCGCGGTGGACGCCATTCGCCGCTCGCGCCTCAAGAAGAAGACCCTCTTCGAGATGCCCGACGAGGAGGACATCGTCCGCTGCAGGGCCGAGTATATCCGCCTCGCGCAGTCGCTCTGGGACGGGACCGAGGCGCTCGCGCCCGCGCCGCTGCCGGACCGCGAGATCTTCGAACTTCTGGGGTTTGATTGATGGCTGTCGCCCGCACATACGAGACCACGCGCGCCCGCGTCGAAGACTACTTCGACCGCACCGCCACGGCCACGTGGGAGCGCTTGACGTCGGATGCGCCGGTCTCCCGCGTGCGCGCCACGGTGCGCGCTGGACGCGATGCCATGCGCGAGGTGATGCTTTCGCGCATGGGCGATCTGAGCGGCATGCGCGTGCTCGATGCGGGCTGCGGCCCCGGCGTGGCAAGCCAGGCCCTCGCGGAGCGCGGGGCCGAGGTCACGGGCATCGACATCTCGCCCTCGCTCATCGACGTCGCGCGGGAGCGGCTACCGGCCCATTTGCGCGACCGCGTCCATTTCGAGGCGGGCGACATGCTCACGCCGCGGGGCCAGTTCGACGCCGTCTTCGCGATGGACTCGCTCATCTACTACGATCTGCCGGACCTGCGCCGGGCGCTGGCGAGCTTTGCCAATACCGCGCCGCTCACGGTCTTCACGCTGGCGCCGCGCACCACCTTCCTCATGGCATTCTGGTCCCTGGGAAAGCTCTTCCCGCGTGGGGATCGCAGCCCCGTCATGGTGCCGCAGGACGCTGACCGCGTGGCGCGGCTCACGGGCTCGGCTGTCGTGCAGACCGTGCAGAGCGGCTTTTACACCTCAACCTGCATGGAGCGGCGTGATGGCTGAGCGGTCTACCCCTCTCTGGATCGCGCCCCGGCCCCCGAGCCGGGGCCTCCTGGCGTGGGTCGGGAGAGGTCCCGGATCAGGTCCGGGACGTGGGGCGCTGATGTCCAGGGAGGTCTCCCATGGCTAAGGCGCGGCATCCTCTGACGCAGTTCACGATCGGCATGCTGCCGTTCTCGGATGCTGTCTCCGACGCGCTGCCGCTGCGGCAGCTGCTGCGCCTCTCGCTTTTCCAGGTGAGCGTGGGGATGGCGGCGGTGATGCTGCTCGGCACGCTCAACCGCGTGATGATCGTGGAGCTCGGCGTCGCCGCATGGATCGTGGCCGTGATGATCGCGCTGCCGGTCGTGTCCGCGCCGTTTCGCGCGCTCCTCGGCTTCCGCTCCGACACTTACCGCTCCGCGATCGGCTGGAAGCGGATCCCCTTCCTCTGGTTCGGCTCGCTCTATCAGTTCGGCGGGCTCGCGATCATGCCCATGGCGCTCGTGATCCTCGGCGAGGGCAAGCAGGCCATCGGCCCCGAATGGGTGGGGGAGGCGGGCGCCGCGCTCGCATTCCTGCTCACCGGGCTCGGCATGCACATGACGCAGACAGCCGGATTGGCACTCGCCGCCGACCGCGCCACGGAGGAGACGCGGCCCCGCGTCGTGGCGCTCCTTTACGTGATGTTCCTCCTCGGGATGGCGGTCTCGGCGGTCATCGTGGGCTCGCTCCTGCGAGAGTTCTCGGAACTGCGACTCGTTCAGGTGGTGCAGGGCGCGGCGGTGGTGACGCTGGTGCTCAACGTGATCGCCCTCTGGAAGCAGGAGCGCGTGACGCCCATGACCCGCGCGGAGCGGGAGGCCCCGCGCCCGAGCTTCCGCGAAGCGTGGGGCGATTTCGCCAAGGGCGGGGCGGCGGGCCGGCTCCTCGTCGTGGTCTTCCTCGGCACCATGGCCTTCAACATGCAAGATGTCCTTCTCGAGCCCTATGGCGGCGAGATCCTCGGCCTCTCCGTCTCGGCGACCACGCTGCTGACGGCCCTGTGGGCCGCGGGCGCCTTGCTGGGCTTCGCACTGGCCGCGCACAAGCTGACACGCGGCCAGAGCCCCTACCGCATGGCGGGCTGGGCGCTTGTCGCAGGCCTTGTGGCCTTCTCCGCCGTCATCTTCGCCGCGCCGATGCAATCGGGCGTGCTCTTTTTCATCGGCGCGAGCCTCATCGGCTTCGGGGGCGGGCTCTTTGCCGTGGCCACGCTCACCGCTGCCATGACGATGCCCGCCGAGGGCTTCGCAGGCCGTGGCCTTGCGCTCGGCGCCTGGGGGGCCGCGCAGGCCACCGCGGCCGGGCTTTCCATCGCCATCGGGGGGACCGTCAGGGACCTCGTCAATTCCGCCTCCGCCACCGGCCTCTTCGGCCCGGCGCTGGCTGATCCCGCAACCGGATACTCGGTCGTCTACCACACCGAGATCGGTCTGATGTTCGCAACATTGATCGCTCTGGGCCCGCTCGCGCGGTTCCAGCGCACGAACCCGAACCCTGGGGACGGAAGGCCGCTTGGCCTTGCCGACTTCCCCACCTGACCACGAAAGGAATACGCCATGGTCGGTGTCGAATTTTGGGGAAACGTAGACCTTGCCTCGGTCGCCATCTGGTCGTTCTGGGGCTTCTTCGCGTTCCTGATCTACTACCTTCAGACGGAGAACATGCGGGAGGGCTACCCGCTGGAGAACGACGAGGGCGAGCGCGCGGGCAACCAGGGCCCGTTCCCGGTGCCGTCGCCGAAGACGTTCCACCTGCCCCATGGGCGCGGTGACGTGACGGTGCCGTCCGAGGAGAACGAGGCCGCGCATCGCCGCGAGGATCTCGCGCTCGTCAAGATGGGCACGGCGCAGGGTTCGCCTTTCATGCCCACGGGCGATCCGATGAAGGATGGCGTGGGCCCGGCCTCCTGGACACCGCGCCGCGACGTGCCCGAGCTCGACGGCAAGGGGCACCCGAAGATCGTGCCCATGGCCACGCTCGATGCCTTCACCGTGTCCGCAGGGCGCGATCCGAGGGGTCTCATCGTGCAGGCGGGTGACGGCGAGCCCGTGGGCGTCGTCAGCGACATGTGGATCGACGAGCCCGAACAGCTCGTGCGGTATCTCGAGATCGAGCTCACCGACCAGATCGGCGGCGGCAAGCGCCTCATCCCCATGACGCTCGCCGTCATCAAGCGTGATCGCGTGAAGGTGCAGTCGCTCTTCGAGGAGCATTTCGCAGGCATCCCCGCGACGGCCTCGCCCACCCAGGTGACCTGCCTCGAGGAGGATAAGATCTCCGCCTACGTCGCCGGCGGCAAGCTCTACGCATCCGAGGCGCGGCTCGAGCCGCAACTCTGACAACAGGGCCCACGAATTTCTTCGGAAATTCGTGTCCCCGGTCCGCAAACCAGGAGACCAGACATGGCCACATTGATCGAGAACGACGACGATTTCGCCTTCGACCACGCGCCGGGCTTGCCCGAGGCGCTGCCGGAGGGGGAGGAGATCCTCTGGCAGGGGCGCCCCCGCGTGGTGCCGCTGGCGCGACAGTCGCTCTGGCTCGATTGGGTGATCGGCTATTTCGTGCTGATTACGCTGTGGCGGATCGGGGCCTCCCTTGCAGACTTCACCGTGGCCGAAGCGCTCGGCCACGGTGTGCCCCTCGTCCTCCTCGGGGCGGCTGCTGTTTTGGTGATCCTCTTCATCGCCTGGCTCCAGGTCCGCGGGACGATCTACACGCTCACCTCCCGCCGGGTGGTGATGCGCATCGGGGCCGCGCTGCCGATCACGCTCAACCTGCCTTACCAGTGGCTTGAGAACGCGGGGCTCGAGACCCGCAAGGACGGCACCGGCACCATCGCGCTCCAACTAAAGGGTGAGAGCAAGGTCTCTTACCTGATGGCCTGGCCGCATTTGCGCCCCTGGCGCATGGCCCGGCCGGAACCCGCCCTCCGCTGCATACCTGACGCCGCCAAAGTCGCTGAGATTCTGGCCACCGCAGCGGAGGCGCGGGTCTCCGACGCCTCATCCATCAAAGTCGCACCCGCCGCCGCAGCCTCGAGCGCGGCCCCGGGCGGTGCGGCGGTCCCAGCGGAGTGAAGCCCATGACCGATTTCAATCACCACACCACGCTCGCCCACGAACAGGCCAAGCTCGTGCGTCGCGACAAGGAGATGATCCCCCTCGTCCTCGTGCGCGCCATGTTCGGCCTGGCCATCGTCTCCGTGGCACTCGTGGCCTTCGCCCGCCTCACGGACCGTCCGCTCGTGGGCCAGCCCACGCAGCCGCCCATCGTGGCCGAGCGGGTCGTCTACCTCGCGCCCGGCACGCATCGCGGCACCTACATCCTGACCGATGAGGCCGGCGCGCTTCTGGTGGATTCCACCGTCTATAAGGCTGGCTTCCTCGGCGCGGTGGGCCAGGCCATCGAACGCCGCCGCAAGATAACGCGCTCGGACACGTCCGCGCCGCTCACCCTCGTGCGCCGGGACACCGGGCGCATCGATATCGTCGACCCCACCTCGGATTTCTCCATCGAGCTCCACGGCTACGGGTCCGACAATATCGCTCTCTTCGCCGGGCTTCTGCCCGAATAACCCCTTTCCAAGAGGAGTTGGAACCATGGGAATACTCACACGCGACAGGGAAACCGCACCCTGCACGGTGACCGTGAGCCACCGCTTTGAAGAGCTTTCGGCCCACGTCAAATTCAACAACGGCGCCGTCATCCACCCGGGAGACAGCGTCCTCGTCCACGGGAGCGAGATCATGGCGCCCTACGGCGAGGTGGTGGAAGAGGACCGCACCGCCACCATCACCCGCGCCTCCGCGCTCGAGCGTCTCTGGACGCGCTCCACGGGCGATCTCGAGTTCATGGAGCTTTGCGAATTCTCGTTCTCCGAGGAGGTGATGTCATGAACGTGCAGAACCCCAAACACATGAACGGCAACCATTCCGAGACGTCGCTTCACGGCACGAACGAAGCGCTGAGCGAGATCGCCGAGCGCGGCGCAGTGAAAAGCGATGCAGAGGCCACCGAGGTGGCCATGCAGGACACGCTGCTCACGCCGCGCTTCTACACCACCGACTTCGACGAGATGGACGCCATCGACGTCACCTCTGTGCGCGCGGACTGGGACCAGCTCATTGGCGAGATGGTCGCAGATCCCAACAAGGGGCACTTCAAGAAGAACGAGGACTGGGACCACGTGGACTGGGACGGCATGGAGCCCAAGCTCAAGGCCGAGTTCATCGACTTCCTGATCTCGTCCTGCACGGCGGAATTCTCCGGCTGCGTGCTCTACAAGGAGATGAAGCGGCGGGGCTCCAACAAGGACATCACCCAGCTCTTCCAGCTCATGGCCCGCGACGAGGCCCGCCACGCGGGCTTCATCAACGACGCGCTGCGCGAAGCGGGGATCAAGGTGAACCTGGGCTTCCTGACCCAGCAGAAGAAGTACACCTACTTCCGGCCGAAGTTCATCTACTACGCCACCTATCTGAGCGAGAAGATCGGCTACGCGCGCTACATCACGATCTTCCGCCATCTGCAGGCGAACCCTGAGCACCGCTTCCACCCGATCTTCAAGTGGTTCGAGGAATGGTGCAACGACGAGTTCCGCCACGGCGAGGCCTTCGCGCTTCTCATGAAGACGGACCCGAAGCTCACGCAGGGCGGCAACCGGCTCTGGATCAAGTTCTTCTTGACGGCGGTCTATTCCACCATGTGGGTCCGCGACCATCAGCGCCCCGCATTCCATGCGGCGCTCGGCGTCGATGAGGAATGGTACGGGCAGGAGGTCTTCACCAAGACATCCGAGCTCACGAAGCAGATCTTCCCCTTCACGCTCGACATCGACAGCCCGCGCTGGAAACCGGCGCTGCGGCGGATGGAGAAAGCGTCGCGCCAGGTGGCGCGGGGCAAGAAGGCGGGCGGCCTGGGCGGTGCCCTCGACCGCGTGCTGGGATCCGCCAAGGCCGCGGCGGCGTTCGTGGCGCTCTACACGATCCCCGTTGTGCGCCATGAGGTGCCGGAGAGCACGCGGCTGGAGCCGGCCTACTGATGGCGGGCCGCGCGCGCCTTGACACATCGGATCTGGGGCTCTGCCCCAGACCCAGATGTATGTCGCGAAGGATCAAGGGGTGCGCTCCATGACGGCCCTCGCGGCTCTCCTCGTCGCGCTCATGGCGTGGTGGGTGGGGACGGGTGTGATCCTCCTCGCCGTGCGCCGTGCTGATGTGGCGGGCGCTGGGCCGCTCGGGCTCGTGCTTGGCGGTCTGCCGTTCCTCGTGTTCGGGCTCGTGGGAGTGCCGGTGGCAGCGGGCGATGCCAGCGTGGCGGGGCTCTACGGAGGCTTCTTCGCGGCGCTGGCGCTTTGGGGCTGGATCGAGCTTTCCTTCATGTCGGGGCTCATCACCGGGCCGAACCGGGCGCCTCTGGCGCCGGGCGCCACGGGGCTTGCGCGGGTCTGGGCGGCGTGGTGGGCCGTGGCCTGGCACGAAGTGCTGCTCCTCGCGGGGCTCGTCTACGTCCTGTGGGCCACCGCCGACGGCGCGCAAGCCATGGCGGGCTGGACCTTCGGCGTGCTTTACGGCGCGCGGGTTTTGGCCAAGCTCAACCTCTTTCTCGGCGTGCCGGGCATCAACCACGATGCCGTGCCGCGCGCGCTCTCGCATATCCCGTCCTACTTCAGGCAGGGGGATCCCTCGGTCCTTTTTCCAATCTCCGTCATCATCCTCTCGCTGGGCACGGCGCTCTGGCTCTCCCGGCTCGCGGGGGCGGGAAGCGTGGAGGAGACGGTCACCTTCGGATTGCTGTCCGCGCTCACGGGGCTCGCGCTCCTCGAGCACTGGATGATGCTCCTGCCCATGGCGGACACGAAACTATGGCGCTGGCTCATGCCCTCCCGCGGCGAGGCGCGCCCAACTCCCGGTCAACCCGGCCCCCAAGAACAGGGATAGACGATGAACTTCGACCAGATTTTTGAAGACCAGTTGAAGACGTTGAAAGACGAAGGAAACTATCGGTACTTCGCCGAGCTCGAGCGCTGTTGCGAGAAGTTTCCCAAGGCCGCCAATCACGGCCCCGACGGGGTGCGCGACGTGACCGTCTGGTGTTCCAACGACTATCTCGGCATGGGCCAGAACCCGAAGGTCATCGCCGCCATGCAGGAGGCCGTTGCGCGCTGCGGCACCGGCGCGGGCGGGACACGCAACATCTCGGGCACGAACCACGATCACCTGCTCCTCGAGCGCGAGGTGGCCGATCTCCACGGCAAGGAAGCGGGTCTCCTCTTCACCTCGGGCTACATCTCGAACTGGGCCACGCTGTCGACCTTGGGCGCGCGCATCCCCGATGTCGTTATCTTCTCCGACAGCGAGAACCACGCCTCCATGATCGAGGGCATCCGGCATTCGAAGGCCGACAAGGTGATCTGGAGGCACAACGACGCAAAAGACCTCGACCGCAAGCTCGCCGCGGTGGGTGACCGCCCCAAGCTCGTCGCCTTCGAGAGCGTCTATTCCATGGATGGCGACATCTGCCCCATGGAGGAGATCCTCGATGTCTGTGAAAAGCACGGCGCGCTGACCTACCTCGACGAGGTCCATGCCGTGGGCATGTACGGGCCCCGCGGCGGCGGCGTGAGCGAGGAGCGCGGGCTGGCGCATCGCATCGACATCATCGAGGGCACGCTGGGCAAGGCTTTCGGCTGCGTGGGCGGCTATATCACGGGCTCCGCAGCCATCTGCGACTTCGTCCGGTCCTTCGCCTCGGGCTTCATCTTCACCACGGCCCTGCCGCCCGCCGTGGCCGCCGCGGCGCGTACCTCCATCGCGCATCTCAAGGAGAGCCAGATCGAGCGGGCCGGGCAGCGTCGGCAAGTGGCCAAGCTCCGTGCCGCCCTCGAGCGCGCGGGCATCCCCTACATGAAGAACGAGAGCCACATCGTGCCAGTCATGATCGGGGATCCGAAGAAGACCCGGATGATCTCCGACTACCTGATGGAGACGTTCGGCATCTATGTGCAGCCGATCAACTACCCCACCGTGCCCAAGGGGACGGAACGGCTCCGCTTCACGCCCTCGCCGCTTCATTCCGACGCCGAAATCGAGCGATTGGCCGGTGCGCTCAGCACGCTTTGGGAACAATGCGCGCTCGCACGCGCTGTAGCATAGCAAGACGCATAAAATTTCCCCAGAATGTGGACGGGCGGCCTTTACCCCAGCCTTCGCGCGGCTAGGTGCCTCCACGGAACGCAAAGGAGTACACTATGAAACTCACACGTCGTGAACAGCTTGCCCTCATGGGCGGCGCACTGACCGCAACGGCCCTCCCGGCCTCCCTTTCCGCGGACAGTCACGCGGCCGCCGAGCCGACGACGCACGTCGTCGAGATGCTGAACCAGGATCCCGACAACCCGCGCGAGCGCCAGATCTATTCACCCGCAGTGCTGCGCATGCAGCCGGGCGACACCGTGCGCTTTGTCTCCGTGGACCGGGGTCACAACGCCCAGTCCAACGAAGACTATTCGCCAGAGGGCGGCACCGAATGGGCGTCTGCCATCAACGAGGACTTCGAGGTCACGATCGACGTCGAAGGTGCCTACATGTACGAGTGCCAGCCGCACGCGTCCGCAGGCATGATCGGCCTCCTGCTCGTCGGCGATGTCTCGGGCAACTACGAAGATCTCAAGGGTGAGCGCTTCCGTGGCCGGGCCCGCCAGCGCGCGGAGCAATATTTCGAGGAGGCGGACGCCATCCTCGCGGAAGAATCCGCGTAACCGCGCCGGATATCCTGGAAGCGGGGGCCCTCAGGGGCCCCCGTTTTCGTTTGGGGTTAATCAAGGTCGTGTGTGAGGTGAATTGGGGCGTTGGATCGCCATGCTGGCCGATCACCAGAAGCGCAATCGTTCCCACGTCGTCACCGCGTCGAGCGTGAGCGGCGCGTCAGGGCCCACGGATACGGTGCGCGCGCTGATTTCCCGGCCCTCGAGGAATTCGGTCATCTCGACCTCCATCTCTCGCGGGAAGGTAAGCGAGAGCGGCGCGCGCCCCTCTACGTCCCACGCGATGAAGCCCGCGTAAGTCGACAGCTCTCCCAGCTCGAAGCGCGCATTGGGATCGGTGACGTTGCAGACCGCCATGGCGATCCAGCCGTCGATCGGATCATCGAAATCCACAGGCAGACTGTCGGGATGCACCATGAGCGACATGGCCTCCACCAGCGCGATCTCTCCGCCGATTACCGTTTCGATATCCGCCCAGAGCTCGTCGCCATAGATGTAGGTCCCCTCGCGGAAGGGCGCGATGTCCACGAGACCCTCTGCATCGAGAAAGCCTGCCGGCAGCGGCGCGAGCAACGCCTCCGTCTCCAGCGTCTCGAACTTGACGAACATCTCAACCCCGCGCTCCGTCCGGTCGACGAGAAGCGTCAGGTCCGCCGCCGAAGCAGGCAGGGACGTGGAAAGAAAAAGGGCGAGCGTCGTTCGCATGCCCCATACTTATGGGACAAGTGGGCGCTGACAACACCCCGCCGCCCTTTGCGATTGCTGGGAACCCGCCCGTGCCGTACACCCCACGCGACGAGGTGAACCACCCAGCACGGAGGGCCCCGCGCGCCGACCCAAGACGGGGGCGCAGAGGGCCGCGTCAGACGCGCCGCGCGGGCAGATGGGACGGATGATGAGGCCATACGAGCGCGACCCGGCGGCGATCTATGCCCAGAGCTTTGCGACCGTGCGGAGCGAGGCCCGCCTCGAGCGCTTCCCGCCCGATATGGAGCCGCTTGTGATCCGGCTAATCCATGCCTGCGGGATGGTGGACATCGCCGATCGCTTGGCTTTCTCGCCGGATGCAGCAAGTGCGGGGCAGGCCGCGCTGGCGCAGGGCGCGCCCATTCTCTGCGATTGCGAGATGGTGGGGGCGGGCATCATCCGCCGCACGCTCAAGGGCAACGATGTCATCGTGACGCTCAACGAGACAGGCGTCCCCGCCGACGCCAAGGCCCGCGGGACGACGCGGAGCGCGGCCGCCGTGGAGCTCTGGAGCCCGCAGCTTGAGGGCGCGGTTGTGGCCATCGGCAACGCACCTACCGCGCTCTTTCACCTGCTCGAGATGATCGAGGCCGGCGCACCGCGCCCCGCCGTGATCCTCGGCTTTCCCGTGGGCTTTGTCGGCGCGGCTGAAAGCAAGGCCGAGCTCGCCGGCAATCCGCGCGGATGCGCCTTCGTCACCCTACGCGGGCGCCGCGGCGGCTCGGCCATGGCCTCGGCGGCGGTCAACGCGCTCGCGGCGGGTCTCGATGGAGGCGTCGCATGAGCCTTCATGTCATTGGCATCGGCGCAAGCGGGCTGGAGAGCCTCGCGCCCTCGGCCCGTGCCGCGCTCGATGCGGCGGAATTCATCGTGGGCGGTGCGCGTCACCATGCCCTCACGGCCACGATCGAGGCCGAGCGGATCTCGTGGCCCTCGCCCTTCGACGCGCTGGTCTCTCAGCTCGAAGACCTCGTCGAGCGGCGCGTAGCCGTCCTCGCCACGGGCGATCCACTCTGGTTCTCTGTGGGTGAGAAGCTCGCCAAGGCGTTCCCGGGCGCGGTCTTCCACCCGCAGCTTTCGGCCTTTCAGCTCGCCGCCGCGCGCATGGGCTGGCCGATGGGCGCAGTAGAGAAGCTCAGCATTCACGGGCGGCCCGTGGAGGTAATCCTGCCCTTCCTGCGCCCCGGGGGGCGGCTCCTCCTCCTCACAAGCGGGTCCGAATGTCCGGGCCGCGTGGCAGAGCTCCTGGTCGACCGTGGCTTTGGCCGCTCGATGCTGACCGTGCTCTCCGATCTTGGGGGGGACGAGCGCCGCATCGCGTGCACCGCCGAGGACTGGAAGGACCCGGCGCCCAGTTTCCACACGCTGGCCCTAGACCTCGTCGCCGGAGGCGATGCGCAGGTTTTGCCGCGGAGTTTCGGCCTGCCTGACGAGGCCTTTGACAGCGACGGGACCATGACGAAGCGCGAGATTCGCGCCCTGACGCTCGCGGCCCTTGCCCCGGCGCCGCGCGCTCTTCTCTGGGATGTCGGCACGGGAGCGGGCTCCGTGGCCATCGAATGGATGCGCGCGGCGCGGGGCGCGCGGGCCATCGGCATCGAGCCCCGCGCGGAGCGGCGCGCCCTCGCCGCCGCCAATGCCACGGCCCTCGGCGTGCCGGGGCTTGAGTTCGTCGCGGGAGACGCCCCGGCGGCGCTCGAGAGTCTTCCCGCCCCGGACGCCATCTTCTTCGGCGGGGGCCTGTCCGAGCCAGCATTCACGCGCGCCTGGAACGCGCTGAAGCCCCATGGCCGCCTCGTGGCCAACGCGGTCACCCTCGAAACCGAGGCGACCCTCGCGGCGCTACACGGGGAACATGGAGGCGCACTCACGCGGATCTCGATCCAGCGCGCAGAGCCTGTGGGCCGCCTGACTGGCTGGAAACCCGCCATGCCCGTGACCCAGCTTACCCTGGTGAAGCCGTGACGGCGCCCGGCACGCTTTATGGCGTGGGCGTGGGTCCCGGCGACCCCGAGCTCATGACCCTCAAGGCCGCGCGCCTCATCTCGGCCTGCCCGGTCATCGCCTATCCGACGCTCGCGGGCGCCGAGAGCTTCGCCCGCCGCATCGCCCGGGACCTCATCACCGAGGAGCACGCGGAGATCACAATGGACGTGCCCATGACGCCGGAGCGCGCGCCGGCCCAAGTTGCCTATGACGAAGGCGCGGAGAGGATCGCTGGCGCGCTGCGGCGCGGGCAGGACGTGGCTTGCCTCTGCGAGGGCGACCCCTTCTTCTACGGCTCTTTCATGTATATTTTCGCTCGCCTTGCATCGGAATTCGACACATTTGTCATTCCCGGCATCACGAGCGTCACGGCCTGCGCGGCCCGCGCGGGGATGCCGATCGCAGCGCGCAACGAGCGTGTGACGGTGCTGCCCGGCCCGCTCCCGGAAGCGGAGCTCGAGGCGCGCATCGCCGGGGCCGAAAGCGTCGTCATTATGAAGATCGGGCGCCATCTCGCCAAGATACGCGGCGTGATGGAGCGGCTCGGCGTGCTCGGCGACGCCGTGTACGTGGAGCGCGCCACGCTGCCCGAGGAGCGCGTTCTGCCCCTCGCGGAGGCCCCCGATCCCGCGCCATACTTTTCCATGATCCTTCTTACGAAAGGGGCCGATCCATGGCTCTGACCCCCGTCATCCTTGCGCTGTCTGCGTCCGGCGCGCCGGTGGCGCGGCGCATCGCAGAGGCCCTCGGGGCCCCGGTCCATGGCCGCGCCGGACGCGTGGAAAAGGCGGATGCCTTCTTCGACAATGCCCTCGATCACGCGCGCGATCTCTTTGCCGCCGGGCGGCCGATCATCGGGGTTTGCGCGTCTGGCATCCTGATTCGCGCCGTGGCGCCGCTCTTGGCCGACAAGCGCGCCGAGCCACCTGTGATCAGTGTCTCCGACGATGGGCGCGTCGTGGTGCCTCTCCTCGGCGGGCATCGCGGTGCCAACCGTCTGGCGCGCGACATCGCGGAGGCCCTGGGCGGGACAGCGGCGGTGACGACGGCGGGAGATGTCTCCCTCGGTGTCGCGCTCGACGAGCCGCCCGCCGGGTGGCGGCTGGCCAATCCGGAGGCCGCACAGGGGGCGATGGCCGCGCTTCTGAGCGGCGGCGGGGCGCGGATCGAGGGGGCTGCGCCGTGGCTCGATCTGCCGGAGGGGGATGCCGTGACGATCGCGGCCACGGACGCGCCCGCGCCCGGGGCGACGCTTCATTTTGCGCCGCTGCGGGTCTCGGTGGGCGTGGGCTCCGCGCGGAATTGCGACCCCGCCGAACTGGAGGAGCTCGTCCTCAGTGAACTGGCTGCCGCCGGGATCGATCCCGCGGCGGTTCATTCGGTGAACACCATCGCGCTCAAGGCCGACGAGCCCGCCATCCTCGCGCTGGCAAAGACGCTGGACGCCCCCCTGCGCCTCTTCTCCTCTGAAGAACTCGAAGCGCAGAGCGCCCGCATTAAAACGCCATCCGACATCGTTTTCGCGGAAGTGGGGACGCATTCCGTCGCCGAGGCTGCCTCGCTCTGCCAGTCGAAGACGTCGGTGCTCCTGCGGCCCAAATCCAAGACGCGGAACGCCACCTGTGCAATCTCTCGTGCGCCGGAGCCGCTGACAGCTCTGAAAGGCCGCCCGCGGGGCCGCCTCTCGATCGTGGGCATCGGCCCGGGGCAAGCTTCCTGGCGGACGCCGGAGGTGAGCCGCCTCGTCGCCGACGCCGAAGAGCTTGTGGGATACGGCCTCTATATCGACTTGTTGGGCCCGCTCGCGCAGGGCAAGGCGCGCGCGGATTTTCCGCTCGGCGGGGAGGAGGCGCGCTGCCGCTACGCGCTCGAACGGGCCGGGGAGGGGCGCAACGTGGCCCTCGTCTGCTCCGGCGATGCCGGGATCTACGCCATGGGGGCCCTTGTCTTCGAGTTGCTGGACCGGACCGACCACGGGGTGGGCGATGCCGCACGCCGCGTGGAAGTGATCTGCTCTCCCGGCGTCTCTGCCCTTCAGGGCGCGGCCGCCCGGGCCGGGGCGCCGCTGGGCCACGATTTCTGCGCCATCTCGCTGAGTGACCTGCTGACGCCGCGCGAAGACATCCTGCGCCGCATTCAGGCGGCGGCGGAGGGAGACTTCGTGATCGCGTTCTACAATCCGGTGTCGCAACGGCGGCGCACCCTTCTTGCGGAGGCGCGGGACATTCTCCTCGCCCACCGACCGCCGGAGACGCCCGTGATGCTGGCAGCGTCGCTGGGCCGGCCGGAGGAGAGCGTGCGCTACCGGCCACTGGCCGAGCTCGACGTCGACGAGGTCGACATGCTGACGACCGTGCTCGTGGGATCGTCCCAATCGAGGCTTGCTACGCTGGGCGAGGGGCCGCGGATGTACACGCCGCGCGGCTATGCGCGGAAGATAGATGGCGATTTGAGCGTGATAGGGGGCGATAAATGAAGGTTTATTTCATCGGCGCGGGTCCGGGCGACCCTGATTTGCTGACTCTCAAGGCGGCCAAGCGGATCGCGGCCTGCCCCGTCTGCCTCTATGCCGGTTCGCTCGTGCCCGAGGCGGTGGTGGCCGGCGCGCCTGAGGGTGCCCGCGTTCTCGACACCGCGCCCATGACGCTCGAGGAGACCCATGGCGAGATCCTCGCTGCGCAGCGAAAGGGGCACGACGTAGCGCGGGTGCATTCCGGGGATCCCTCCCTTTACGGCGCGATTGCAGAGCAGATCCGGCTCCTGCGCAGGGAAGGGATTGACTACGAGATCATCCCCGGCGTCCCGGCCTACACCGCGGCAGCGGCGGCGTTGGGCCAGGAGCTCACCATCCCGGAGGTCGCGCAGTCCATCGTGCTCACGCGGATGTCCATGAAGTCGACCGGCATGCCGGAGCACGAGACTTTAACGAATTTCGCCAAGTCACAAACGACAATCGCCATACATCTCGCCATTCGTAATCTCCGGGAGATCGAGCGCCAGCTCATTCCGGAATACGGCGCTGATTGCCCCGTGGCCGTCATTTATCGCGCGAGCTGGCCGGATGAGCTCATTTTGCGGGGCACGCTCGGCGATATCCGCGAAAAGGTGCGCGCAGCGAAGATCACGCGAACCGCGCTGATTCTCGTCGGTCCGGCCCTCGGCGAGATCACCGATTTCAAGGACAGCGCGCTCTATGATCCCAAGGAAGAGCACATTCTGCGTGTGAAAAAGGGCGCATAACTCCGCTCGAACGCGGGAAAAAGCGTGAAAGTGCATCATTGCCCATGACTCGTGTCGCCCGCGGCTTAGTTTGGCGCGGGGTGATTGGAGTATGCGAGATGACGTATCTTTCTGATGAGGTGAGGGCGAGCCTTGAGGCGGCGCGCGCCAAGAAGGCAAAGCGGCGCTCGAGGCTGCGTGTGGAAGCAGGCAATGCATATTTTCCCGTGTTGCGGCTTTGGGATGATGGCTTCGCCGTGGATCGGGATGACGCGCAAGGCCTGCGTGGTCTTGTGGATCTCTACGATGGCCCGCGGCACCTTTATCAGGCGCTGATCGTCACGACCTCGGAGCTGGGTGGAGAGCGCGTGTTCGAGTTCAAGCGCAATACATCCGCAGCGGATGCTGCGCCGCTGGATTACGCGCGCGAGGCGCCGCAGCCGATCGCTTTGCTGCGCAGCGAAACGCAGCGATAATCGTCTCTACTGAAGATCGGAGAACGCTGCCGCGAGGCGTTCGGTCGCCTCGATGACGCGCGCGCGCGGCGTCGCGATGTTGAAGCGTAGGAAGCTGTCGCCACCTTTGCCGAAGGTTGGTCCGTGATTGACGGCGATTTTAGCTGACTTCTCGACGCGATCGGTGAATTCCTTGCGCTTCATCCCGGTGCCCGAAAAGTCCACCCAGCTCAGGTAGGTGGCTTCCAGAGGCATCGACGCGAGGCCCGGGATCGCATTCACTGCCTCGTCGAAGGTCCGCCGGTTGCCGTCGAGATAGGCGCACAGATCATCGACCCATGTGGCGCCCTCCGGAGAATAGGCCGCAGTCGCCATCGCGAGCCCGAAGGCATTGGCCGACGTGCCGAGCGCCATCATGCGCTTGGAAAAGGCCCCGCGCAGGTCCGCATCCGGGATGATGACATTGCCCACATGGGCACCGGCGATGTTGAACGTCTTCGTCGTGGCCGACAGCATCACGAGGCGGTCCTCGATCCCGCTGATATGGGCCATGGGGACATGCGTCGCGCCGAAGGTCAGGTCGCGGTGGATCTCGTCCGCGACGATGATGAGATCGTGACGCCGCGCAAACGCTGCCACGCCTTCGAGCTCCTCCCGCGTCCAGACACGCCCGCCGGGATTGTGCGGCGAGCAAAGGATGAGGAGCCGTTCGTGGCCCTTCATCTGCGCGTCATAGGCCTCGAAATCCATCTCGTAGCGGCCGCCCGCGTTCACGAGCTCGAGCTCGACCATGTCCCGCTCGGCAGCGCGGATGACGCGGCCAAAGGCATGGTAGACCGGGGAAAAGACGACGACGCCCTCTTGCGGTTTCGTGTAGGTATCCACGCAGAGGCCGATGGCGTTGACCAACCCGTTGGTCGAAAGGATCCAGCTCGGGTCGATCTCCGTGTCGTGGCGGGTCTCTGACCACCATTTCACCGCCGCTTGGTAGCGCGCCGTGTCGCCGTAATAGCCGTAGATTCCGTGCTGGAGCATGGCGCTCAGCGCGTCTTGCACGACCTCCGGCGGGCGGAAATCCATGTCGGCCACCCACATCGCCAGACCATCTTCTTTCGAGACGCCATAGACCTGCTCCATCAGGTCCCATTTCAAACAGTCGGTGTCGCGGCGCTCGATCATCTGATCGAAGGGCGAGTCAAAGCTCATCGGCATCTCCTTTGCACCGATAGGTAACGGTCGCGCAGGGGGCTGCAAGGGGTTTGCGGGGGGCAGAGCCATCTACTATGTGCAGCCCATGAGCATCCGACCGATCCTGATCCACCCTGACCCGCGACTGAAGAAGGTGGCCGAGCCCGTAAGCGAGATCACGGACAAGCTGCGCGTGCTCGCCGAGGACATGCTCGAGACGATGTACGACGCACCCGGCATCGGGCTCGCCGCGCCGCAGGTAGGGGTGGGCGTGCGCATGATCACGATGGATTGCGTCAAGGAGGAGGGCGCCGATCCGCGCCCCATGGTGCTCCTGAACCCGGAGGTCATCGCCACGTCCGACGAGATGACGACCTACGAAGAGGGCTGCCTCTCCATCCCCGAGCAATACGCCGATGTCGAGCGCCCGGCGGAGGTGGATGTCCGCTGGATGGGCCTCGACGGCGAGACCCATGAAGAGCATTTCGACGGGCTCTGGGCCACCTGCGTCCAGCACGAGATCGACCACCTCGATGGCAAGCTCTTCATCGACTATCTCGGCCCGCTCAAGCGCCAGATGATCACGCGCAAGATGCAGAAGCTGAAGCGCGAGAAGGCCCGCGCCTCGTGATCCGGCCGCTGGTGTTGCACCCCGATCCGCTGCTCGCGGAGGCATCCGCGCTCGTGCGTGCCTTCGACGAGGATCTGGCCGGCCTCGTGCGGGATCTCTTCGACACGATGTACGATGCGCCGGGCCGGGGCCTCGCAGCCGTGCAGATCGGGCAGATGCGGCGTGTCTTCGTGATGGATGCGGGCTGGAAGGAGGGCGCGCCCACGCCGCGCGTTTTCGTCAATCCCGTCATCACCGATCACACCACCGCGCTTGCCACCCACGAGGAGGGCTGCCTCTCCATCCCCGACACGCCCCGCCGCGTTTCGCGCCCGGCGGAGGTCACCTTGGCCTGGCAGGACGAGCACGGGATACCCCACGAGGGTACCTTTACGGGCTTCGAGGCGGCCTGCGTGCAGCATGAATTCGACCATCTTGAGGGCAAGACGATCCTCGATCATCCCGAGGCGCCCGCGTGAGCGTCCGCCCCTGCCTGCCCTGGCCGCACAAGAGCCTGCGCACGCCCGCCGCGCCAGTGGAGGAGATCACCGAGGAGATCCAAGCGATCTGGGCGGACATGATCGACACGATGGAGGCGATGCCCGGGATCGGCCTTGCCGCGCCGCAGATCGGCGTGGGCCTCCGCCTCGCTGTCGTCGATGCGAGCCGGGAGCGAGGCAAGGCGATCCGGATGGCCAACCCGGAGGTGCTGCATGCCTCCTTGGAGGAGGTCATGGGCGAGGAAGCCTCTCCCAACCTTCCCGGCGTCTCGGCCAAGGTGAAGCGGCCGCGCGCCGTCACCGTGCGATATCTGAATGCGCAGGGCGTCTGGGACAGGCAGGAGCTCGTGCTGCAATGGGGCCGCTCCGTGCAGCACCAGATCGACCACCTCAACGGGCGCATGTATTTCGACAATCTGAGCCGCGTGAAGCGCGACATGCTCCTGCGCAAGGCGGGGCGCCGCTGATGCGCGTGGTCTTCATGGGCTCGCCCGATTTCTCTGTCCCGGTGCTCGAGGCGCTGGCGGCGGAGCACGAGATCGCCTGCGTCTATTGCCAGCCACCCCGGCCTGCAGGGCGCGGCAAGAAGGACCGCCCCACGCCTGTCCACGCCCGGGCGGCGGCTTTGGGCCTCCCCGTCCGGCACCCTGTTTCGCTGCGCAGCGAAGACGCGCAGGCGGAGTTCTCTGCGCTCGAGGCCGATATCGCCGTCGTGGTGGCCTACGGGCTCATCCTGCCGCAGGCTGTGCTCGACGCGCCGCGCCTCGGCTGCCTCAATATCCACGCCTCGCTTCTGCCGCGCTGGCGCGGGGCCGCGCCGATCCACCGCGCCGTGATGGCGGGCGACGCGGAGACGGGCATCTGCATCATGCAGATGGAGGCGGGGCTCGATACCGGCCCCGTTCTCCTCAGCGAGGGCACGCCCATCGGCGCGGAGGAGACGACAGGCGACCTCCACGACCGGCTCTCGGCCATGGGCGCGCGGCTCATCATGGTGGCGCTTGCCCAGCTCCCACTGGAGCCGGAAGCGCAGCCGGAGGAGGGCGTGACCTACGCCGAGAAGATCGCCAAGGACGAGACCCGCGTGGACTGGACCCGCCCCGCGGCGGAGGTGGATGCGCATATCCGCGGTCTCTCGCCCTTTCCGGGCGCGTGGTGCGAGATGGATGGCGCGCGGGTGAAGCTCCTGCGCTCGCGGCTCGCCGCAGGGCAGGGCGCACCGGGCCACGTCTTGAGTGGCCTGACAGTGGCCTGCGGTGACGGTGCGGTCGAGATCCTCGAGCTGCAAAAGGCGGGGAAGCGCGCGACGCGCGCGGTGGATTTCCTGCGCGGCGCGGCGCGGCCTGATCGTCTGACATGACACCCGAAGAGGCCATCGCCTGGTTCGACAGCCTCCCACCCGCCACGGAGGCAGACATGCTCGGGAGCTGGCGCGGGGAGGAACTGCCCACCGGGCATCCCATGGACGGTCTCCTCGCCGCGTCATACTGGCAGGGGAAGCGCTTCGAGGGGCCGGACGCTGTGCATCCCCTGATCCACGCCGTCCCGCTCTGGGGCGCGCGCTCGCTCAACCCACGCTTCCTGCCGCTCCGGCTCATCACGGGCCTCCCGGCGCGCGACACGCTGCTCAGGCTCACCTTCCCCCTCCTCGCGCCGCTCTTCTTCACGTCGAAACCCCGCGCACGGCTACGCACGCTGCGCTTTCGGGGGCGCGATCACGCGGCCATGTGTTATGACGCGCAGCCCATCAACGACGTCTTCGCCAAGATCGGCGAGGACGAGCTTCTCGGCTGGATGGATTTCAAGGGCATGGCGCAGCCCTATTTCTTCAAACTCACCCGCTGAGCGCGTCGCGGGCGGCCGTCAGCACGGCATCGAAGGGAGGCTCGAAGGGCCCGGGCTCCGCGAGGTCGTGCCACCAGAACTTGAAGAGATGCCCGCCATCGTCCGCGCAGACGTGCTGGAAACGCTCCGGCACCGGCCCGCGGACGCGGGTGAGGATGAAATGCCAGCGCTCGCCGGGCCAGATGTCGTCCCGCACGGTGAGTTCGAGGGCCGAGATCGCCTGCAGCCCGCTTTCCTCCCAGAGCTCGCGCGCCGCCGCCCGCGTTGGGTGTTCACCGTCCTCGATGGTGCCTTTCACGATCTGCGCGCCCGTCACGGGATGGGTGAAGGCCAGGAGGCGCAGGGGATCGCCCGCCGGATGCAGGACGAGGGGGGCGACCTTCCCGATCATGGCTTGAAGGGCGCCATGCCTGCGCGGGCCAGCTCGTCGGCGCGTTCATTCTCCGGGTGGCCCGCATGGCCTTTGACCCACTCCCAGGTGACGTCGTGGCGCGCGCGGGCGGCATCGAGCCGCTGCCAAAGCTCCACGTTCTTGACCGGTTTTTTCGCGGCGGTCTTCCAGCCCCGCGCCTTCCAGCCGTGGATCCAGGAGTTGATGCCGTCCTTCACGTAAGAGGAATCCGTGACAAGCGTCAGCTTCGTGGCCCGCTCCAGCGTCTCGAGCGCGGTGATGGCGGCCATGAGCTCCATGCGGTTGTTGGTGGTCTGGGCCTCCCCGCCCGATAGCTCGCGGCGCTTTACCTCGGTCTCGCCCTCGCGCGCGATGAGTAGCACGCCCCAGCCGCCGGGCCCCGGGTTTCCGCTGCAGGCGCCGTCCGTGTAGGCGAAGAGCTCAGCCACGCTTCACCGCCCGAATGAGAATGAAGGGGGAGACGTCGCCCGCGAGACCTGCCTCCTCGCCCTCGTGCTCCCACACCGCCTCGAAGCCCGCGTCTTCAAGAGCTGTGAGCAGCTCTTCGCGGCTGAAATAGCTGTAGAAGCGGCCAATCCCGTCCCGCTTCTCGCCAGTGCCGAGTTTCATGCCGAGATGGAGCACGCCTCTGGCCGTCAGCGCCGCGGCGATGGCCGCGATATGTCCGGCGAATTCTGCTCGAGGCGCGTGGAGGAGGGAGAAGGAAGCGAAGACACCGTCGAAGCCGCTGGCTTCTTTCAGGGCGTCGAACGTGGCCACGCGGGCGGCGACGCCGGGTGCCTCGGCGGCTGCGATCATCTCCGGGCTCGCGTCCCAGGCGTGGGTCTCGAAGCCGCGCCCGGCCAGATAGCGCGCCGCATGGCCCGGCCCGCAGCCGAGGTCCAGCACGCGCCCGCCTTCGGGCAGCGCATCGGCGAAGGCGATGAGCGAATCTGCGGGCTCGGGCTTCACCAGCGCTTCGTATTCAGCCACTCGGGTCGCATAGGCGGCGAGGGTCTCTTCGTCGCTCATCCGAGGACCCCGGCCAGCAATCCCGCCGTGAGCGAGGCGATGACAAGCGCCGTCAGGAGCAGGCGCAGCTGCATCCACCAATCGGGCGTCAGCCCCCGGCGATAAAAGAGGTAGTCGAGCGCGAGCAGCCCCGCGAAGCCCACGATAAGCATATCCGCCGAATTGTCGGCCCCGCGCCCCACGAAGAAGAAGCAGAAGAGCGCGGGCAGCGTGGAGAGCGCGTATCCCCAGCCCTGCCAATCCCCGGCTTTCGTTGCGAAGCCCCAGAGCACGCCGGACATGAAGCTCAGTATGATCGTGCCATACCAGAGCTGTACGAAGGGGCCGATGAGGCGCGGGTTGAGATAAGGCAGGACTGCGGCCCCGATCTCCGGGAGAAGCGTCGTCAGCGCACCCCAGAGGAAGGGCAGCACCCCGGCGAGGCCGAGAAGGAGGGCAGAACGTGGGACAGTCATGGGCCGGGGTATAGCGCAGCCTCAGGCACGTTCCATGGCCAGCCGCCCCGCTAGGAGCGCGAAGACCCCGGCAAAGGAGCGGTTGAGCCATGTCAGGACCCGCTCGGAGCCGAGGATAAAGGTCCGTACCCGCGCGGCGAAGGCGCCATAGAGCAGGAAGACCGCGTAGGTCATGGCCATGAAGACCCCGCCCAGCGTGGCCATCTCGAGCGTCGCCGTGGCCGGATTGCCCGACAGGAAGGGCGGCAGCAGCGCAAGAAAGAAGATCGAGAGCTTGGGGTTGAGGATGTTGATGAGCGCGCCGCGGCGCGCGATGCGCCAAGGATGCTCGGGGCGGGGATCAGCCTCTATGGAGAGCGCGCCGCCGGCCCTTAGCGCCTGCCAGGCGAGGTAGAGCAGGTAGGCCACGCCTGCGAACTTCACGACCTGGAAAGCCAGCGCCGACGCGTGCAGGAGGGCCGCCAGCCCGAGCGCTGCGGCAAGGAGATGCGGGACGATCCCGAAGGTGCAGCCCAGCGCGGCCCAGCTCGCCGCCCGGGCGCCGCGCCCCAGCCCCACCGCCAGCGTGTAGATCACGCCCGTGCCCGGGGCTATGACGACGACGAAGGCGGTGATGAGGAATTGCACGGACATGGGGAGGCTCCTTTGCCCGCACTCAAGCACAGCGCGCAGCAGCGCGCCAATGAATAGCGTTGATGCTTAAGTTCAGCGTTGCGTCTGCAGGATCTCGATGAGTTCCGAGAACTTCGCCCTTTGCTCGCCCGGATCGCCGCTCTGGATGGCGTCTTCCACGCAATGGGCGGCGTGATCCTCGAGGATCAGCTTTTCGACGCCTTTCATGGCCGCGCGGATGGCGGCCGTCTGAAGCAGCACGTCCACGCAGTAGCGTTCCTCTTCGATCATCTTGGAAATGCCGCGAACCTGCCCTTCGATGCGCTTGAGGCGCCCGAGCGCCGCGTCCTTGTTGCTCTGCATCTTGTGCCTCTCACTCATATACCCTATAGGGGTATATAGTATCCACACGAGGTCACCATGGCAACCTACCACGTGCGCCAGGACGGGCGCGGGAAAAGCATCGCTGATTACTGGCCGCTTATCGCGCTGGTGGGGGTCTCGGTGCTCGCGGGCGCGGCGCTCGCGGCGCAGGGGATGGCGTGGATGCCCGCCTTCATGGGCGTCTTCCTCATCATCTTCGCGCTGCTCAAGATCTTTGACCTGAAGGGCTTCCGCCGTGGGTTCAAGATGTATGACTTGCTCGCGCGGCGCGTGCCGAATTACGCGTTCGTCTATCCGTTTATCGAGCTTGGGCTGGGGCTCGCTTACCTGAGCGGCGTGGCGCCCACTGTTGTGCAATGGGCAACCGTGGCGGTCTTCAGCTTCGGGACCCTCGGGGTCATTTCCGCGCTCCGCCGGGGCCTCGACATCGATTGCCCCTGCATGGGCTCGATCCTGTCGGTGCCGCTTTCCACCGTCACGCTGACGGAGGATCTCTCCATGGTGGCGATGGCGGGCCTGATGCTGGCAGGCCTCGCCGCCTGATCACTCCTCCTCGGAGTTCGCTTCCACGCGGCGTTCGACGCGTGGCTCGTCCCGCGGCTCGCGCGGCGGGCGCCCGATGACGTCCTTCAGCTCGTCGAGCTCGATGAAGTTGTCGGCCTGCCGGCGCAGTTCATCGGCGATCATGGGGGGAGAGGAGCGAATGGTGGAGACCACGCTCACCCGCACGCCCCGGCGCTGCAGCGCCTCGATCAGCGGGCGGAAATCCCCGTCCCCGGAGAAGAGCACGATGTGATCGATGTGCGGTGCCAGCTCCATGGCATCGACCGTGAGCTCGATATCCATGTTGCCCTTGACCTTCCGGCGGCCTTGGCTGTCGGTGTATTCCTTGGCCGGTTTGGTGACCATGGAAAAGCCGTTGTAATGCAGCCAATCCACCAGCGGGCGAATGGGAGAGTATTCGTCGTTTTCCAGCAGCGCCGTGTAATAAAAGGCGCGCAGGAGTTTGCCGCGGCGCATGAATTCCTGCCGCAAGAGTTTGTAGTCGATGTCAAAACCAAGTGCCTTGGCGGCCGCGTAAAGGTTCGACCCATCGATGAACAGCGCGAGCCGTTCGTCCCGATAAAACATGATGTGTCCTTCCAACCGCGCCTGTGAGAGGACGGTGAGTGGGGGTCCGTCCGCAGCGCTGAGCCATAATTTAGGATTATTCTAAGTGTCACAAGCCAAGAATCACGTGCCCCGACGTCGGCGCTATCTCGTGGCCCTGGGCGCAAACCTCCCATCTTCTTATGGCGAACCGGAAATTTCGCTGCGCCATGCGGTGAACTTTTTTGCCCAATATGATTGCGATCTCGTGAAATTGAGCAGGTTTTTCGCGACGCCAGCCTTTCCGGCGGGGAACGGCCCAGACTACGTGAATGCCGCCGCGGAAATAGACGGTCCGGGCGATGCGGCGGATATGCTGGCGCGTCTGCATGCGATGGAGGCGGAGTTCGGCAGGGCGCGGGAAGAGCGCTGGGGCCAGCGCGTGCTCGATCTCGATCTGCTGGCCGCGGGTGAGGCGGTCTTGCCCGATGCGGAAAGCCATGCCGCCTGGCGCAAGCTGCCGCTGTCGGAGCAGATTGCGCGCACGCCCGACGGGCTCGTTCTCCCCCACCCACGCCTGCAGGACCGCGCCTTCGTGCTCGTGCCCCTCGCCGAGATCGCGCCCAACTGGCGGCATCCGGTGCTCGGGCGTAGCGTGCGCGAGATGCGCGACGCGTTGCCGGCAGCGGATCTCGAGGACGTGACGCCGCTTGGCGACTAGGGTGTTTGCCCTTGCACTTTTTCACTTGACAGCCTATTGCAGCCGCTCACCCCACAGGCATTGGAGCACCCATGGCCCGCGTCACCGTTGAAGATTGCGTCGATAAAGTCCCGAACCGCTTCGAGCTCGTCATGCTCGCAGCCCATCGTGCGCGGGAAATCAGCTCCGGCGCGCCGCTGACGCTGGACCGCGACAACGACAAGAACCCCGTCGTGTCGCTGCGCGAGATCGCCGAGGAGACGCAATCCGCCGAAGAGCTCCGCGAGCGTCTGATCGAGTCCAACCAGACCCAGATCGAGATCGACGAGCCCGAGGACGACAGCATGTCCCTTCTCATGGGCGCCGAGCAGGACAAGCCTGCCGACGATGACCTCAACGATGAGAAGCTCCTGCGCGCGCTTATGGAAGCGCAAGGCCAGAAGTAAGAGCGCCATGGCGCTGGACCTCGCCGGGCCCGAGGCCCTTCTCGACCGCGTCCACGCCTACAACCCCCGCGCCGACGGGGCGCTCATCGCGAAGGCCTATGCCTTTGGCAAGGAGATGCACGAGGGGCAGATGCGCCGCTCGGGCGAGCCCTATTTCACCCATCCCGTGGCGGTGGCCGAGATCCTCGCAGAGCAGAAGCTCGACGACACGACCATCGTCACGGCGCTCCTCCATGACACGGTCGAAGACACCCGCGCGAGCTATACGCAGGTGGCCGAGCAATTCGGCACCGAGATTGCCGAGCTCGTCGACGGTGTCACCAAGCTGACCCAGCTGCAGCTTTCCTCCACGGAAACGAAGCAGGCGGAGAATTTCCGCAAGCTCTTCATGGCGACGTCCCGAGATATCCGCGTGGTGCTCGTGAAGCTCGCCGACCGTCTCCACAACATGCGCACCATGAAAGCCATGCCGCCCGAGAAGCAGCAGCAGAAGGCGCGGGAGACGATGGATATCTACGCGCCGCTCGCGGGCCGGATGGGCATGCAGTCCATGCGCGAGGAGCTCGAGGATCTCTCCTTCATCGTGCTCAATCCCGACGGGCGTCATTCGATCATCCGCCGCTTCATCTCGCTTCAGAAGGAGACAGGCGACGTGATGACGAAGATCATCGCCGACATCCGCGCGGAGATGCAGAAGGAGGGGATCGAAGCCGAGGTCGCCGGGCGCGCGAAAAAGCCCTATTCGATCTGGCGCAAGATGCAGACGAAGCAGCTCAGCTTCTCGCGCCTTTCCGACATCTACGGCTTCCGCGTCATCGTGCGGTCCGAGGCCGATTGCTACCGCGCGCTGGGTGCCATCCACCAGCGTTGGCGCGCCGTGCCCGGGCGCTTCAAGGATTATATCTCCCAGCCGAAGACCAACGGCTACCGGTCGGTGCACACCACCGTCTCCGGTCGCAATGGCCGGAAGGTGGAGGTGCAGATCCGCACGCAGGAGATGCACGAAGTGGCCGAGTCGGGCGTGGCGGCGACGTGGTCCTACCGGGATGGCGAGCGCGTGGAAAACCGCTTTGCCGTGGACCCCACCCAGTGGATGGAGCGCATCTCCGAGCATTTCGATGTCGACGCCGATGACGAGGATTTCCTCGAAGCGGTCAAACTGGAGATGTACTCGGACCAGGTCTTCGCCTTCACGCCCAAGGGCGACGTGATCCGCCTCCCCAAGGGCGCCACACCGCTCGATTTCGCCTACGCGGTCCACACCCGCATCGGGAACCAGACGGTGTCAGCCAAGGTCGACGGGATCCGTGTCCCGCTCTGGACCCGGCTCAGAAACGGGCAGAGCGTGGAGATCATCACCGCCGAGGGCCAGCGCCCGCAGGCCACCTGGATCGACATCGCCTCCACCGGCCGCGCCAAATCCGCCATCCGCCGTTCGCTGCGCGAAGAGGACCGGCAGCGCTTCATCAAGCTCGGCCGCGAACTCACCCGCACGAGCTTCGAGGCCGTGGGCCGTTCGGCGACGCTCAAGGCCCTGCGCACGGCGGCCAAATCTCTGGGCATCGAAAGTGCCGACGAGATGCTCGCGCGCGTGGGCGCCTCGGAGCTCGCCTCCCGCGAGGTGGTGCAGGCGGTCTATCCCGATCTCGCGCCGAAGCGCCGCGCCGAGATCGATCCCAAGCGCGCCGTCCTCGGCCTCGATGCCGACCAGAGCTTCCATCGCGCGCCCTGCTGCCAGCCCGTCCCGGGCGAGCGCATCGTGGGCATCACCTACCGCGGCAAGGGCGTGGTCGTGCATGCGATCGACTGCGAAAACATGCAGCTCTACGAGGACGAACCGGAGCGCTGGGTCGACCTCCGCTGGCAGGAAGGGCGGCACGGAGTTTCCAATACGGTGAGCGTCGAGGTCACCATCTCCAACGATGCCGGCGTCCTCGGCCGCATCTGCACGCTCATCGGTGAGCAGAACGCCAATATCAGCGACCTGACGTTTCTCGATAAGAAGCCAGATTTTTATCGTCTCGTGATCGATATCGACCTACGTGATCAAGTGCATTTGCATACGGTCATGACCGTGCTCGAGGCGGACGCCAACGTTGCCGAGGTTGCTCGATATCGTAACCCGGCCCGCTTGACCTCCGGAGCCGATAGGGCACAAGCGTCCTGACGTAGGAGGGGAGGACCTTTTGGTCTTCAAAAGACGCGACAAGCTCAGCTTTTGGCGCCGGGTGAAGGATTTCCTTTATCCGAAGGGCGGCTGGATGCGCGCCTTTGAATACGTGAAGCTTCGTCTGCGGCGCCTGCCGGACCCGCCCGAGAAAATCGCGCGCGGCATTTGGGCGGGGGTCTTTACCGCCTTCACGCCGTTCTACGGGCTCCACTTCATCTTTTCGGTGATGCTGGCCTATGCCATGCGCGCCAATATCATCGCCGCGCTCCTCGCGACCTTCTTCGGCAATCCGCTGACCTACGTCCCCATCGGGGTCATCGCGCTCCAGACCGGTTACTTCATGCTGGGCATCCGCCCGCGCGAAGACATCGACCGCTCCCTCGGTGGACAGTTCTCGGATGCCTTCGGCGACCTCTGGCACAATTTCATGGCGCTCTTCACCAGCGAGATCGCGCGTTGGGACGGGCTCCTGAAATTCTGGGACGATGTCTTCTTTCCCTATCTCGTCGGCGGGATCGTCCCGGGCGTCGTCTGCGCGACGGTCTGCTACTATCTGTCGGTGCCGGTGATCCGCGCCTACCAGAACCGCCGCAAGGGCATGATGCGCGCCAAACTTGCCGAGATCAAAGAGAAGGCCAAATCCAAGGCCGTGCACAAGAAGCTGAAAGACCAGGAAGGCTCGGGATGACGACGCTCCCCTACCAGCGCCTCGGCGTGAACATCGATCACGTGGCCACCGTGCGGAATGCGCGCGGGGGCGACTATCCGGATCCGCTGCGCGCCGCCAAGATCGCAGAAGACGCCGGCGCCGACGGCATCACCGCCCATCTGCGCGAAGACCGCCGCCATATCAGCGACGCCGATATCGAGGGGCTCATGGAGGTGCTCTCCGTGCCGCTTAATTTCGAGATGGCCGCCACCGACGAGATGCAGAAGATCGCGTTGCGCCACAAGCCGCACGCCGTCTGCATCGTGCCCGAAAAGCGCGAGGAGCGGACGACGGAGGGCGGCCTCGAAGTCGCGCGGGAGGAGAATCGCCTCGCGCACTACATCGCGCCGCTCCGCGAGGCGGGCTGCCGCGTATCGATCTTCATCGCCGCCGACATGCGCCAGATCGAGGCCGCGCATCGCATCGGCGCCCAGGTGATTGAGCTCCACACCGGCGCCTATTGCGACGCCATCGCCGAGGGCGACACCACCACGCGCGACCGGGAACTGAATGCGCTGACCGAGATGTCCACGTTCGCCGATTCCCTCGGGCTCGAGGTCCATGCCGGGCACGGGCTGAGCTACGAGAGCGTGAGCCCGATCGCCGCGCTGCCCGAGGTGCGCGAGCTCAATATCGGGCATTACCTTATCGGGGAGGCGATCTTCCGCGGGCTCAAGCCCGCCATCCTAGAGATGCGCCGCCTCATGGAGGCTGCCCGCACCGGGGCCGCTGCCTGATCCATGCCGGAGCCCACTGTCAATCTGTTGCGCTATTCGCTGTGGTTTCTCGGCACGGGCTTCGTGCTGACACTCTTCGTGATCCTCTTCCAGCAGGCCTTCGGGATCGGGCTCGGCATGGCATTCATGCCGATCCTGCCCGCGATGGTGGCGGCCATGGTTGAGGGCTCAAAATATGCCAAGTCCACCCGCACCCCGATCCCAGACCCCTGGAAGGCAGCGGGTGCGATGACGGGCCTTTCGATCGCGCTGACGGCGCTTCTCATCGTCACGACGGCTCTGCCCACCATGGGCACCAACGCCTTCGATCTCACGGCGCTCGTCATGGTGCTGGGGATCTATGCGGCGTTCTGGCTCGTCTCCAATCGCCTCTTCCTGAGCATGGGCGCCCGCAATGAATGGGCCAGCCAAGACCGCGGCAGCTCCTGACCGGGCGCCTGGCATATCTCGCAGGCTGGCAGGCGACCCTGCGCTGGGTCCTGCTCTTCGTGGGCCTCGTCCTCGCCGCGTGGGCGCTCTGGCAGCTTGAAGGCCACAGGCCCGACGCGGAAGTCACGCGCGGCAGCGTGGGCACGACACCGGTCACCGAGTGGCGCGTGGAAGAGCCCATCGCCACCGTCGTCGTGGCCCACGGCTTTGCCGGCTCCCGCCCGCTCATGAACGCCTTTTCCTGGACCCTCGCGGGCGCGGGCTACAACGTCACCGCGTTCGATTTCGAAGGTCACGGGACAAACCCCGTGCCGATGCAGGGGGACGTGAACGAGATCGAGGGCGTCACCGCGCGCCTCGTGGCCGAGACGCGCGCGGTGATGGACGCGGCGGGCCCCGCGCCCGCGCTGCTGGGCCATTCCATGGCCACCGACGTCCTCATTCGCGCGGCCGAGGGCCGCGAGACCGGGCCGGTCGTGGCCATCTCGGCCTTCTCGGGCGCCGTCACGCCCACGCATCCGCCCAACATGCTGCTCATCGCGGGGGAATGGGAGGGTCGCCTGATCGACTTCGGTCGCGAGGCAATCCGGCAGGTCGATGCCGCGGCCACCGAGGGCGAGGTCGTCGGAGGGCGCATGGCCCTCATCGCCCCCAATGTGGAGCATGTGGGCATTCTCTTCGCCCCGTTCACGCTGCGCGAGACGCTCGACTGGCTCGATGACTTCTACGGCGTGGAGCGCGCGACACCCGCGCTCGCAACAATCGGCTACCCCGTGCTCGTGCTGCTGGCAGCACTGATGGTGCTCTGGCGCCCCATCGCCGCGCTCTTACCGGAAGGCGAGGAAGCGGCGGCGGCCGTGCCCCGCAAGGCGCTCCTCTGGTGCGCGGTCTTCCAGCTCTTGACGCCGGTCGCCGTCTACTGGATCGAGCTCGGTGTTCTGCCAGTCCTCGTCGCCGATTACCTCGCGCTGCACCTGGGCTTTGCAGGTCTCATGCAGCTCCTTATCCTGCGCCATTTCGGCGTCCGCTTCGGCCGCCTTGCCTACCTTCCCGCCGCAGCCCTCCTCGCCTGGGGGCTCGGCGTCTTCGGCCTCGCGATCGACACCTATCTTGCCAACTTCCACCCCAACGCCGAGCGCGCGCTTATCCTCGCGGCCCTCGCGCTGGGCGCGGTGCCCTACATGGTCGCCGACGCCGTGGCCACCCAGGGCGGACGCGGTCCGCTCTGGCATCGCCTCTTCCTGCGCACGGCCTTCTTCGCCTCTCTCGGTCTGGCGATCGCGCTCGATTTCGAGCGGCTCTTCTTCCTCTTTCTCATCGCCCCGGTGATCCTGCTCTTCTTCCTCATATTCGGGATGATGGGCCGCTGGACCGCCGATCGCGCGGGCCCGCTCGCTCCGGGCGTGGCGCTGGGGCTCATCCTTGCCTGGTCGCTCGGCGTCACCTTCCCTCTCTTCGAAGCCTGACCCATGGTCTCGGCATGATTCTGGGCATCGGCACCGACCTCGCCAATATCGAGCGCATCGAGCGCACGCTGGCCCGCTTCGGCGACCGCTTCCGCAACCGTGTCTTCACCGATATCGAGCAGGCCAAGGCCGAGCGGCGCGCCGATATGCCGGGCACCTACGCCAAGCGCTGGGCAGCCAAGGAGGCCTGTTCCAAGGCGCTGGGCACGGGGCTGCGCATGGGCATCGCCTGGAAGGACATGGCCGTCACGAACCTGCGCTCGGGCCAGCCCGTCATGCACGTCACCGGCTGGGCTGCCGCGCGCCTCAACGAGATGACGCCCGAGGGGCACGAGGCCATCATCCACGTCACGCTGACCGATGATCACCCCTGGGCGCAGGCCTTCGTTCTGATCGAAGCGCGCCCCCTGGGAGCGGCTCCACGTCCGCTTGACTTGGTCCGACGCAAACCCCAGTAGGGCGCACGCATCACGAGGAGAGCCGCGCGATGGCCGAGGCCGCCAAGGAAAAGCAGAATCCGATCATCGAGACGGTCAAGACGATCGTCTACGCGCTCCTCATCGCGGGCATCTTTCGGACGTTCTTTTTCCAGCCGTTCTGGATCCCCTCGGGCTCCATGAAGGACACGCTTCTGATCGGCGACTTCCTCTTCGTCAACAAGATGGCCTACGGCTACAGCTACGCCTCCTGCCCCACCATCATCATCCCCCAGCTCGGGATCGACGTGGACGCGGAAGACTTCTGCGGCGTCTTCAAGGGCTCGGAAAACCGCCTTTTCGGCGGCGCGCCGGAGCGCGGCGATGTCGTCGTGTTTCGCCACCCCGTGACGGGCCGCGATTTCATCAAGCGCCTCGTGGGCCTGCCGGGCGACGAGGTTCAGCTGCGCGACGGGATGCTCTTTCTCAACGGCGAGGCGGTGGAGCGGGTGGAGGCCGCGCCCTTCATCGAGACCTTCGCCCCCCAGGGCCCCCAGGGCCAGACGCCGTTCTGCGCCAATGGCGCCGTGGGCGGCGGCGGGGAATGCATCAAGGAGGCCGTGCGCGAAACCCTGCCCGGCGGCGCGTCTTACCGCGTCCTCAACATCGGGGAGCGCGCGGCCGACAACACGCCGGTCTACACCGTGCGCCCCGGTCACTTCTTCTTCCTCGGGGACAACCGCGACAATTCCACCGACAGCCGCTTTGCTCAGGCCGTGGGCGGGGTGGGCCAGGTCCCGCTGGAGGATATCGTGGGCCGCGCGGACCGGATCATGTTCTCCTCGGCGGGCCGCTCCATCCTCTTCTTCTGGACGTGGCGGAGCGACCGGTACTTCAAGGCGATCGAGTGAAGCTCTCCGCCGAGGTCCGCGCCTTCGAGGACCGCATCGGTCATGCCTTCGCACGGCCCGAGCTCCTGGTGACCGCGCTCACCCATGCCTCGCTCAGCTCCGAGACCCGCTCGGACAATGAACGCCTCGAATTCCTCGGGGATCGCGTGCTCGGCCTCGTGATGGCCGAGGCGCTTCTCGACGCCGATGGCGCGGCCTCCGAGGGGCAGCTCGCGCCGCGCTACAACGCCCTCGTCAGGAAGGAGACCTGCGCCGAGGTGGCCCGCACCTGCGGACTGGGCGAGGTGCTCAAGCTCGGCCGCTCCGAGATGCTGTCCGGCGGCCGCAAGAAAGATGCGCTTCTGGGGGATGGGATGGAGGCGGTGATCGCCGCCGTCTACCGCGACGGTGGCATGGACGCCGCGCAGGCCCTCGTGCTCAGGCTCTGGGGAGATCGCATCACCGAGGTCGAGACCGACGCCCGGGATGCCAAGACCACGCTGCAGGAATGGGCACAGGCCCGGAAAATGCCGCCGCCGGCCTATACCGAGCTCGCCCGCTCGGGCCCCGATCACGCGCCGGAATTCACCATCGAGGCGCGGCTCGAAGACGGCACGACCGCCAAGGCCAAGGCAGGCAACAAGCGCCAGGCCGAACAGGCCGCCGCAAGGGCGCTTCTTGAGAAGGTCGGGGCGTGAAGCTTCGGCTGGAGACGCGGGACGACATCGCAGCCATCCGCGAGCTTACCTATGCCGCTTTCGCCACGACGGCCTGGTCCGACGGGGCCGAGGGCGCGATCCCGGAAAAGCTGCGCGCCGCCGGCGACCTCGCCCTCTCCCTCGTGGCGGAGATCGACGGCGTGCTGGTGGGCCAGGTCTGCGTTTCGCCGGCCCGCGTGGGCGGCGCTGCCGGCTGGTACGGGATCGGGCCCATCGCCGTCCTCCCCGACCGCCACAGGCAGGGCATCGGAAGCGCGCTCATGCACGGGGCCACCGGCTGGGCACTGGGCCAAGGAGCTGCGGGCCTCGTGCTCACCGGGAGCGATGCATATTATCCCCGCTTCGGCTTCGAGAGCGGCTTCGTGAGCTACCTCGAGACGCCCCCGCAATATTGCCTGCGTCTCGTCCTCAACGGCCCGCCCGCCACCGGTGAGATCACCTTCGCCCCCGCACTCCAAGAGGCAGGCTGAGGCGCGGGCTGCCCCTGCAGATGCCTCCGGCGGAGGTACGGAGCACAAGGAAGCGTGGGGCTGCTCTCCGCCTCGGGCAGCGCACCTCCGGCAGCTGTGCACGACGCCCTGTTTCTTTGTGCCGCGTACCTCGGGGGTGTGGGGGCTGGCCCCCACGAACGGGCCCACGCGCGCGATTGTAAGCGGCAGGGCGCTGGGGTAAGAGCGCGGGTCTAGTTAAAACGGGACCGGCATGACCGAGACAGAGAACATGCGCGCGGGCTTCGTGGCCCTCATCGGGGAGCCCAATGCCGGGAAATCCACGCTGCTCAACTGGATGGTGGGGGCCAAGGTCTCCATCGTCACCCACAAGGTGCAGACCACGCGGGCGCGGATCCGGGGCGTGGCCCTCGACGGCGCGAGCCAGATCGTCTTCGTGGACACGCCCGGCATCTTCAAGCCGCGCCGCAGGCTCGACCGCGCCATGGTCACGGCGGCCTGGGGCGGGATGGCCGATGCAGATGTCACCGTGCTCCTCGTCGAGGCCCATCGCGGCCTGACGACTGGCGTCCGCCAGATCCTCGAGGCGCTTGAGGACCGGCCCGGGCGCCTTGTCCTCGCCATCAACAAGATCGACCGCGTGGAAGCGCCGAAGCTCCTCGCGCTCGCGGAGGAGCTCAACGCGCTCCGCCCCTTCGAAGAGACCTTCATGATCTCCGCCGAGCGCGGCCATGGCTGCGCCGATCTCAAGGCCTGGCTCGCGCGCGAGATGCCCGCGGGCCCCTGGCTCTACCCCGAGGACCAGATCGCGGACCTCCCGCTCCGCATGATCGCCGCGGAGATGACGCGCGAAAAGCTCACGCTTCGCCTCCACCAGGAGTTGCCCTACCAGCTCACCGTGGAGACCGAGGCCTGGGAGGAGCGCGAGGACGGCACCGCCCGCATCGACCAGGTGATCTATGTCATGCGCGACGGCCACAAGGGCATCGTGCTCGGCAAGAAGGGCGAGACGGTGAAGGCGATCAGCCAGGCGGCGCGGGGCGAGCTCGAGGAGTTCCTCGGCCGCAAGGTCCACCTCTTCGTGCAGGTGAAGGTCCGCCCCGGCTGGCTCGAGGAGCGCGCGCGCTACGCCGAGATGGGCCTCGAGTTCCGCGACGGGGACGCGTGAGGCTCGCCGCCGACATCTGGGTCGCGGCCTATCTCCAGCGGCTCCGTCTGAGCGACATTCCGGCCTTCGTCGTCCAGAAGGGCGACGCGACCGCGGGGGCCGTGCTCGTGAAGCAATCCACCCTCGACGGCGCGGCCACCTGCTACCAGCGCACCTTCGACCTGATGACGGGAGAGCGCCGCTGGATGGAGCTCGCGCGCGGCGCGGAAGCCGAGGTGGACGCGGCCATCGCGGGCCAGCGGCGCTCCGACCCCGATCTCTGGGTGATCGAGGTCGAGGATCGCGCGGGTAGGCACCTCCTCGACGAGCCGGGGCTCTCGGAATGATCGAGTGGCGCGATGAGGGCCTGCTCCTCACCGTGCGCCCCCATGGCGAGGGCTCCGCGATCATCCATGTCCTCACCGCTCAGCACGGGCGCACGCCAGGCGTCGTGCGCGGCGGCGCGAGCCGGAGGATGGCGCCGCTCCTCCAGCCCGGCACACAGCTCGACGTGACATGGAAGGCGCGCCTCGAAGACCATCTGGGCGCCTACAGCGTAGAGCCCATCCGGTCCCGCGCTGCGGGTCTCATGGGCGATGCGATGGCGCTCGCCGGGCTCCAATCGGCCACGGCGCTCGCCGCGCTCCTGCTGCCGGAGCGGGAAGCCGCGCCAGAGGCCTACGCGCGGACGACGGAGCTCCTCGATCTCATGGCGGTGACGGATGCCTGGCCGCTCGCTTACCTGCGATGGGAGCTCGGTCTGCTCGAGCTCATGGGCTACGGCCTAGATCTCACGCGCTGCGCCGTGTCGGGGGCCACGGAGGGGCTCGCCTATGTCTCGCCGAAGACGGGCCGCGCCGTCGCGGACGGGGCCGCGGGAGACTGGGCCCCTCGCCTCCTGCCGCTGCCCGCGCCTTTGACGCCGGGCGGCGACGGCTCTGATGCGGAGATCGCCGAGGCCCTGGGCACGACCGGTTTCTTTCTCGACAAGGCGTTGGGGCAGGGGGAGCTACCGGCAGCGCGGCAGCGCCTCCGCGCGGCGCTCGAGCGGTCAGGAGGCTGAGCCGCCCGCCGCTCTGCCCGCGGCACGAAAGACCATCTCGCGCCCGTCCTCGCCGGAGAGGAGGAGAACATCGCCGCTCACCTCCGCGATGGCCATGGCGCTCAGCGCCTCGAAGAACCGCGTTTCTGCGGCAAGCTCTGGGCAGGCGCGGCGCGTGGCGGCGAGGGGGCCGATCTCGATCCATGGATAGGGCGCGCTTTGCGTCGCGTTGAAGGCGTTGCAGGGGCCGCGCCCGGTGACGCGGCCGGCCTCCGGGAAGGAGAGCGTGGCCTCGGCCGCCCACGGCGCGCCGTCGAGCTCCGCCAGTTGCCATGTCTCGGACGGGTCCAGAAATCCCGAGATCGTCTCGTCAGGCCCGCATGCCGCGAGGATGGGCAGGGTCAGGAGCGGCAAAAGGAACCGCGTGAGGCTCATCCCTTGGCGTCCACCACGAACCGTGCGGAGGCGAGAAGGGCCTCGCGCCCCGAGATCGGCGTGGCCCCGTAGAGCGCGCGCGCCTCGGTGTCATCCGTGGGGGTCCGCACCCCCATGGACGGCAACACGCCCCGCACCGCCGGGTCAAAGAGCGCAATGAGGCGCAGCAGCCATTTCGGCGCGACGGTGGTGGCGATCTTCTTCTGCGGGTAGGTCTCCTTGAGGAGCTGCGCCATCTCCGGCATCGACCACGTGCTTTCGGCAGCGATGATGCGCTTGCCGATGGTGGCGTCCTTGGTCAGCGCCTCCACGTGATAGCGGCTCACATCGGCGACATCGACCACCGGGAAGGAGATGTCGGGCACGGCCGGATCCTTGCCGGCAAGGATGCGCTCCACGAGCTGGAGCGAGGTCCCATAGGCGCTGTCCATCGGGCGGCCCGCCACGAGGCCGGGATTGATCACCGTCATCCGCATCTCCGGATGCTCCTCCACAAACTCCCAGGCTGCGCGTTCGGCGAGGGTCTTTGACTTCACGTAGGCTGAGGCCGCGGGATGATCGATCTCCGTCCAGTCTGCGGCGCTGTAGCGATGGCCGCTCGGGCGCTTTGCATAGACGACCGCGGCGGTGGAGGAGGTGAGGATGAAGCGCGTCACGCCGGCAGCCTGCGCGGCTTTCAGTGCGCGGAGCGTGCCGTGAACGGCGGGGCGGATGAGATCGTGCTCGTTCCTGGGTTGCGCCATGGGAAAGGGCGAGGCCGTGTGGATCACGGCATCGACGCCCACCATGGCCTCGGGCCAGCCGTCATCGGCGGAAAGGTCCAGCGTGACGAAACTGAGCCTGTCCTGCACGTCATCGCCGCCCACGGCGGCCCGCACCTCGGCCTGCCTTTCGGGGCTGCGGAGAGACCCGCGCACGGTGTGCCCGGCTGCGAGAAGATCATGCGCGATGCGCTTTGCAATGAAACCGGTAATGCCAGTGAGAAGGATCATGCGACGTCACCCCTGCGCGTTCCCTTTGCAGAGGCCACCCCTGCGCCTCCGCCCCAACTCAACCTAAGAGATAGGAGGGCGGGGCGGAAAGCATGATTTGGCGAGAATTCCTCAAAACATGTTGAGAAAGCCTCGTTTGCACAGCGAGTGGCCCAACATCACTGGCTCCATGGCTCAGGCGAGCTGCGTATGGCCCACGAGCGAGGGAGAGCGCTCTCTTACGCCTGGGCGGCTAGAGAGCGTAACCGGCGTCCCGCCGTACGCGCTGGTGAACGCGCGAGCCCTTCAGCAAACCCGCCGCAAACCTCTTTGACCCGCTCAGGCGAGCAGGCGGCGGGCAATGACCTGTGCCTGGATCTCTGCCGCACCTTCGAAGATGTTGAGGATCCGCGCGTCGCAGAGGATGCGGCTGATCTTGTATTCCAGCGCGAAGCCGTTGCCGCCATGGATCTGCAGCGCATTGTCGGAGGCGGCCCAGGCCACGCGGGCGCCGAGCAGCTTGGCCATGCCAGCCTCGAGGTCACAGCGGCGGCCTTCGTCCTTCTCCACGGCGGAGAAATAGGTGAGCTGGCGCGCCACCATGATCTCCACGGCCATCATGGCGAGCTTCGAGGCCACGCGCGGGAATTCGATGATCGACTTCCCGAAAGCTTGCCGGTCGAGGGCGTATTTCATGCCTTCGTCGAGCGCCGATTGCGCCACGCCCACCGCGCGGGCGGCGGTCTGGATGCGGGCGCTCTCGAAGGTCTCCATGAGCTGCTTGAAGCCCTTGCCCTCCTCGCCACCGAGAAGGTTCTCGCCCTTCACCTTGAAATCATCGAAGTTGAGCGTGTATTCCTTCATGCCGCGGTAGCCCAGAACTTCGATCTCCCCGCCGGAGATGCCGGGATCCTGCCAAGGCTCTTCATCCGTGCCGGGCGTCTTTTCAGCGAGGAACATCGACAGACCGCGATAGTCGCTCGTGTCGGGCACGGTGCGCGCGAGCACGGTCATCACGTGCGTCCGCGAGGCGTGGGTGATCCATGTCTTGTTGCCGTTGAGGATCCAGTCGCCGTTGTCGTCCTTCTTGGCGCGGGTCTTGAGCGCGCCGAGGTCGGAGCCGGTATTGGGCTCGGTGAAGACCGCCGTGGGCAGGATCTCCGCCGAGGCGAGGCCCGGCAGCCATTTTTCCTTCTGCGCCTCGGTGCCGCCGCACAGGATAAGCTCGGCGGCGATCTCGGAGCGCGTGGCGAGTGAGCCCACGCCGATATAGCCGCGAGAAAGTTCCTCGGAGACGACGCACATCGACGCCTTGGAGAGCCCGAGCCCGCCATGCTCCTCCGGGATGGTGAGGCCGAAGACTCCCATCTCCGCGAGCTCCTCGATCGTCTCCATCGGGATGAGCTCGTCTTTCAGGTGCCATTCATGGGCGTGGGGCTCCACGCGGTCGATGGAATAGCGGCGGAACTGCTCGCGGATCATCTCGAGCTCTTCATCGAGGCCCGAGCGGCCCACGATGGTATTCTGCTGCTCCTGCATGAGCGCCACGAGACGAAGCCGCGCGGCCTGCGTGTTGCCCGCATTGCACAGCGTCATGACCGCGGGCGCCATCAGCGCGCGCTGGTCTTCCTGGCTGAGGCCCATGTCCTGCAGACGCACGACCTCGCCCTGGTTCATCTGGATGCCGCCGTAGATCTGCCAGAGGTATTCCCCGAACGCGATCTGGTGGATGAGCTGCTCCATCTCGCCGAACTGGCCCTCGGCGTCGAGCTTCTCCGCCCAGGCCTGCATCTGCGCGAGGCTTTCGGCGTAGGTGGCCAGCCATGCGAGGCCATGGGCGGCGGTCTGGTGCGCGTCCACGAGCGCACCGGAGACGCGGCCCTCTTCGGTCACCATGCTGCGCAGCGCGTCCTTGGCGGCGGAGGTCACGGCCTGAACCGGGCCCACGGCATCGCGCGTCAGTCCCAGCAGGTCCGCCAGGATGGGCGTCTCGATCTGGATTTGTCCGTCATGGGCCATGGAATCCTCCGTTTCGGCTCTGCCGTGAGCTAGTGTGTTTGCAGGTGCAGCGCAACAATAATTCGCCAGATTATTTACAAGCGCATGAAAGTGTCGCGGCCGATTTCGGCTGCGGCGGCGCGCCGGGCGGCGTAGACCCCTTTCTATGCTGGATACCGTCACGATCCTACCGCTTCTTCTCGCGGCCTTCACGGTCGCACTCGCCGCAGGCGTCATCAAGGGCATCGTGGGTTTTGCGATGCCCATGGTGCTGATCTCGGGCCTCTCGACCTTCATGCCGCCAGAACAGGCGCTGGCCGGGCTCATCCTGCCCACGCTGGTGACGAACGGGCTCCAGGCGCTGCGGCAGGGCCCGCGTGCGGCTTGGGCCTCGATCCGCCGCTTCCGGCTCTTTCTCGCGGTGGGTGCCGTGGCCCTCATCGCGGCCTCTCAGCTCGTGCTCGTCATTCCCCAGCAGGTGTTCCTCCTTGGCCTCGGCATCCCCGTTACGCTCTACGCCCTTGCTACGTTGATAGGCGTGCCAATGACGCTGAGCGCGCGGAGCAAGGCGGTCTCGGTGGGGATGGGCGCTTTCGCGGGCGCCGTGGGCGGGCTCTCCGGCGTCTGGGGGCCCATGACGGTGGCTTACCTGACGGCTTACGACCTCCCCAAGGCGGAGCAGATGCGCGTGCAGGGGGTGATCTACGGCCTTGGGGCGGTGCTGCTCGTGGGGGCGCACACGGCCTCGGGGGTCTTCAACGCGCAGAGCGCGCAATTCTCCGCGCTCCTCGTGGTGCCCGCAGTGGCGGGCCTCGCCGTGGGCTTTGCGATTCAGGACCGGATGGACCAGCGCCGCTTCAAGCAGGCCACGCTGCTGGTGCTGACGGTGGCAGGGCTCAACCTCATCCGCCGCGGCCTCCTCGGCTGAGCGACGCCGCGGCGCGGCCTTCTGCATCCGCGAGGCGGGTTTACGAGCTGGTGGCATAGGGCTTATTTGTGCGGAATTTCCCGTGTGGCTGCTCTGTCGCGGGCCTCACGCAAATGAGGGACGAGGCCGGGGCGTTCCGCCTTTCTGAAATGGTCAGTGGACAAGGCCGTGCCGCGCCGTCTTACTGATAGCGCGGTCTGGCGTGATTAAAGGCGTCCTGTGAGCGACAGGTGCCTTTGGCTCCATGGGAACGATGCGAGGGGGGCTTTGCGATGCCGCAACTTGGAAAGATCGGCGGCTTGGCCGCCCTTTACCTCGGGCTGGCCTACGCGGCCGGGATCGGGATCTTCCTCGTGGTTCTCGATCTGCCGAGCATCACTACGACCGAAGAGAAGCTCAAGCTCATCGCCGCCAACGCACGCCTCTACCACCTCATGCATCTGGCGATCTACGTTGTCTTCGGCGTCGCCCTTACGGCGTTTGTTCTTGCTTTGCAGGAGACCCTGAAGAGCGCGGCCCCAGCCTCCGTTCGCGTCGCGGCCGTGCTCGGGTTCATCTGGTCCGGGCTCCTGATCGCCAGCGGGATGGTCACGATCGCGGGGATCGCCCCCGCGCTTGAGCTCCTTGCAACCGACCCCGGCGCGGCGGCGCTTTATTGGTCCGGGATCGAGACGGTCGCGGACGGGATCGGCCTCGGCCAAGGAGAGATCCTCGGCGGCCTGATGACCCTGATCTTCTCCATCGCGGCCCTGCGCGGCGGCATCTTCCCGAAGATCCTCAACTCTCTCGGGATGGTGGTCGGGGTGGCAGGGACGATCTCGGTCGTGCCGGGACTGCACGACATGGCAGCCCTCTTCGGGATCGCCCAACTCGTCTGGTTCCTCTGGATGGGCGTAGTCCTCCTACGCCGCTGACGCCGCGCGCATGAAGTGGCTGGAACTGGTTAGTCTGCGCAGAGGATTTCGCGCGGCAGTCGTCTTGAGCGCGTTGCGGTGAGAGGCGGCTTTGAGCCCTTAGCAACCGATGCTGCGCTGGAATCCAACGTCCGGTCGTCCATGTGCGGCCGAAAAAACAGTTCCTGGAACCGGTGAAATCGATCGCTCTCGACGCTTGAAGTTTTTACGGAGCATCCAGTTTTGCGCTATTTCAGATTGCATGTTACATATTTCATGCAATAGCAAATTAGAAGATGGCCATGATGCCTGTCATTCGCGTAAACGATGCAACTTTTATTGATCTGAAGTCCGTATCCACGTGGCTGGGGACCGAGACGCCTTCTCAAACCATCGACCGCCTGGTGCGGGAAAAAATGGCGCAGCTTGGCCTGGAGCGCGACGACGCCCCGGAAGAGATCATGCCACGAGACGCCTCGAGCTCTGCGTCAGACGAAGGAGAAATGGAGTTTCGCTCTGCGCCGGGCCTTTCTTTCACGCGGGTGCTTGATGCCTCGGTCAGTGGCCAGACGCTCGCCAAGTCAAACTGGTCCGGTGTGCTGCTCAAGGTCATTGCAGTGACCAAGAACAAGAATGGAATGGATGCGAAGACACTCAGCCAAGAGCTTCAGATACCCTCGAGGCCGTATGAGTACGGTTCCGAGGGATACAAGTACCAGTCTGAGCTCGGTGTTTCCGTCCAAGGACAATCAGCTCAGGACGCATGGAAGGAAATTCAACGTCTTGCAGAAAAGCACCAGGTAGCTGTCGAGGTACGCTTCCAGTGGCGCGAGAACGAAAAAGCTCAATATCCAGGCCGGATTGGAGTCCTGCGCGCAGGGAGCTGAACGATTGCATTGTGTCGCCGGCCGCACACGTGTCTGGCGACAACAACTATCGGGCAGCATTAGGTTGCGATGCCGCTAGCTTTTGCGACCTCTTGTGGCCAAGGCGTTTGACCGTAGAAGAAAGAATGAATTCGGGAGGCTTAGGCTTCCCGAAAGCACACCGTGGAGCGAAAGCAGCGAATCAGCAATTTGTCCGCAGACCGCTCTCTACCTCACCCGATCGCCACCGCTTTCACGTCGTCGTCGATATGGGGCAGGTATTGCTCGAAGTTGTCGGAGAACATCTGGACGAGCTTTTCGGCCTGCTTGTCGTAGGCCGCGCCGTCGTCCCAGGTGCGGCGGGGGGTGAGGAGGAGGTCGGCGACGCCGGGGACGCTCACCGGCACCTCGAAGCCGAAATTCTCGTCCTTTCGAAACTGGCCGTTGTTCAGCGTCCCGTCGAGGGCCGCAGAGAGAAGCGCGCGAGTGGCGCGGATGGGCATGCGGGAGCCTTCGCCGTAGGCGCCGCCCGTCCAGCCGGTGTTCACGAGCCAGCAGGTCGCGCCGTGCTTGGCGATCTTCTCGCGCAGGAGGCGGCCGTATTCCTCGGGGCGCCGGGGCATGAAGGGCGCGCCGAAGCAGGTGGAGAAGGTGGGCTCGGGCTCGGTCACGCCGCGCTCGGTTCCGGCGACCTTTGCCGTGAAGCCCGACAGGAAGTGATACATCGCCTGCGCGGGCGTGAGCCGCGCGATGGGGGGCAGGACCCCGAAGGCATCGCAGGTGAGCATGATGATGTTCTTGGGATGCCCGCCCAGCGCCGTCGCCGACGCGTTGGAGATGTAATCGAGCGGGTAGGCGCAGCGCATGTTCGCCGTCAGGCTGTCATCCTCGAAATCGAGCGCCTTCGTCTCGGGGTCGAAGACCATGTTCTCGATGACGGTGCCGAATTTGCGCGTTGTGGCATAGATCTCTGGCTCGGCCTCCGGGCTCAGCTTGATCGTCTTGGCGTAGCAGCCGCCCTCGAAGTTGAACGTGCCGCGCTCGGACCAGCCGTGCTCGTCATCGCCGATGAGCACGCGGTCGGGATCTGCGGAGAGCGTCGTCTTGCCGGTGCCCGAGAGGCCAAAGAAGATGGCCGTGTCGACCGGATTGCCCGGCGCGTGGTTGGCCGAGCAATGCATCGGCATGATGCCCCGCTCGGGCAGGAGGTAGTTGAGCAGCGTGAAGACGCTCTTCTTGTTCTCGCCCGCGTATTCCGTCCCCGCGATCAGGATGATCTTGCGCTCGAAATTCATCGCCACGACCGTCTCGCTGCGGCAATCGTGCTTGGCGGGGTCGGCCTTGAAGGAGGGGCAGTTGATGACCGTCCAATCCGCCTCGAACTCGGCGAGCTCCTCGGCATCCGGGCGGCGCAGCATGTGGCGGATGAAGAGCGAGTGCCAGGCGAGCTCGGTGACCATTCGCACGTCGAGGCGATGCGCGGGATCCGCGCCGCCGAAGAGATCCTGTACGAAGTACTCGCGGCCCGCCATGTGCGCCAGGATGTCGTTGTAGAGCGCGTCGAAGCCATCGGGGCTCATCTCCGCGTTCTGCTCCCACCAGATATGATCGGCCACGTTCGCGGTGCGTACGATGTGCTTGTCCTTGGGCGAGCGGCCCGTGAACTTTCCGGTGGAGACGAGGAGGGTCCCGCCTTGGCCGAGCTCACCCTCGCCGCGCTTGAGCGCGGTTTCGACGAGCGCGGGCTCCGACAGGTTGTAATAGACCGCCCCGAGGCCCGTGATCCCTTGCGTTCCGAGGGTAAATGACGGGTTTACGCGGCCTTGTGCCATGGATCTCGCGGCTCCTTTGATCTCCGGTGAATGCCACGATATAAGGCGCTGACGCGCAATAATAGTGCGCGCGCAGCATGTTAGCGATATCAATCTTACGTTTGCGCAAACACCCGCGCCGGGCCCGCCCCGGGCGCTCTCAGGCCGCGCGCGCCGCCCCTGTCTGCTGCGCTCCTGTGCGGCGGAGCGGGGCAGGGCAAGGCGGCAGCGGGTAAAAAGTGAGGCAATTAAGCCGCCTTTCATCGTTTTCAGAGCTCACTGGCAGAGAGAACTCATGAGTGATTCGCTTTTCCGTTGATTTTTCGGCCCGCTTCCGCAACGAAGATAGAAAACGGCAGGCAAAAACAGAGCAGTACGAGAGGCATAAAACATGTCCAAGATCGCCCTTGTGGACGACGACAGAAATATCCTGACGTCCGTGTCCATCACCCTCGAGGCCGAGGGCTTCGACGTGGAAACCTATAATGACGGCCAGTCCGCGCTCGACGCGTTCAACAAGTCGATGCCCGACATGGCCGTGCTCGACATCAAGATGCCGCGCATGGACGGCATGGATCTCCTCCAGCGGCTGCGTCAAAAGACGACGATGCCGGTGATCTTCCTCACCTCCAAGGATGACGAGATCGACGAGGTGCTCGGGCTCCGGATGGGCGCGGACGACTACGTCAAGAAGCCCTTCTCCCAGCGCCTTCTCGTGGAGCGTATCCGCGCGCTCCTGCGCCGGCAGGAGGCGATCTCGGGCGACGTGGTGGCCGAGACCGAGGAGACGAAGGTCATGACCCGCGGGCACCTGACCATGGATCCGCTGCGCCACGCCGTGTCTTGGAAGGGCAACGACGTGAGCCTCACCGTCACAGAGTTCCTCCTGCTTCAGGCGCTCGCCCAGCGGCCCGGCTTCGTGAAGTCGCGCGATCAGCTGATGGACGTCGCCTACGACGATCAGGTCTACGTGGACGACCGGACCATCGACAGCCACATCAAGCGTTTGCGCAAGAAAATGCGGACCGCCGACGATGAGTTTTCCGCTATCGAAACTCTCTACGGCATCGGCTACCGTTACAACGAAGAATAAAGAAACCTGGGCGGGGGGATGACGCCCCGATGAGCAACCGAGAGATCGACGTGCGCGATCTGAACAGCGTCCGGCAGGCTGATATCCTGCTGGGCGACGATTGGATCGCGCCCGACGCCACAGTCGAGAAAGAGCTGCAGAACCGGCGCAAGCGCCGCTCCATCATCGCGCTCAATCGCTCGCCGCTGGCGCGCAAGATCATCACGTTCAACCTGCTGGCGCTCGTCATCCTCGTGGCGGGCGTGCTCTATCTCAACCCCTCCCGCGAAAGCCTCGCCTTCCAGCGCGCCACGGGCCTCGTCACCGAGGCCGAGCTCATCGCCGATGTCTTCGAGGCGGGCCTGCCCGCCACCGCCCCCGCCAACCTCGCCACCGGCGACGGGATCGAGGTGGGCGAGGTTCTGGCAGGGCTCGACCTGCGCGGCGGGATCGAGGTCTTCGTCTTCGACACGAGCGAGGCGCTCATCGCCACGACGGTGGACATGGACAGGGGCGATCCCATCGCCGTGCGCGGCCTCGCGCGCGACGTGCGCTCCACCCTCATCACCGAGTTCCTCAATTCCGTTTGGGACGGCATCTCGAGCCTCCTGGCGCCCGCCGATCTCGAGCCCATGCGCATCTCTCCCGAAGAGCAGGTCCGCGCGCTCCTGCCCACCGCGCTCGCGGGCAGTGCCCAAGCCAGCACGGGGCAAAACGCCGAGGGCTCCAGCATCTTCTCCGTGGCCACCCCGATCGAGCAGAACGGCACGGTCGTGGGCGCCGTGGCCCTCGTGAGCGCCGCGGGTGAGATCGACCAGCTTGTGCGGCAAGAGCGTGAGCAGGTGCTGCAGATGTTCGTCATCGCGCTGCTCGTCTCCATCGGTCTCGGCCTCGTCCTCGCCTCCACCATCGCCAACCCGCTCTCGGACCTCGCCGCCGCGGCGGAGCTCGGGCGCGACAAGAATGCCCGCAAGATGTCGCCCTCGCGCATCCGCATCCCCGACCTGACCGCGCGGCCCGACGAGATCGGCCGCCTCTCAGGCGCGCTGCGGGGCATGGTCTCGGCGCTCTACGACCGGATCGACAACAACGAACAGTTCGCCGCTGACGTCGCCCACGAGATCAAGAACCCGCTCGCCTCGCTCCGCTCCGCCGTGGGCACGCTCCGCGTGGCCAAGCGCGATGACCAGCGCGAGAAGCTCTTCGACGTGATCGACCACGACGTGCGCCGCCTCGACCGCCTCGTCAGCGATATTTCCAACGCCTCCCGCCTCGATAGCGAGCTGGTAAAGGAGGAGGAGGAGCCCTTCGACCTGATCAACATGCTCTCGAACCTCTCCCAGTATCTGGGGCAGGAGGCCGAGGCGAAGGGGATCGACTTCATCACCGACCTTCCCGAAGGCCCGCTCGTCACGCAGGGCCTCGAGGCGCGGCTGGCGCAGGTCTTCGTCAATCTTATCACCAACGCCACGAGCTTCTGTGGCGATGGCGACGCGATCCGCGTCTGGGCGCGGAAGCGCGAGAACAGGGTCCTCGTCGTGGTGGAAGATACCGGCCCCGGCATCCCCGACGGAGCCCTCCAGAAGATCTTCAAGCGCTTCTATTCCGAGCGGCCGGCGGGCCAGTTCGGCAACAATTCGGGCCTCGGGCTCGCGATCTCCAAGCAGATCGTGGAAGCCCATGGCGGCGTCATCTGGGCCGAGAACATCCGCCCCACCGAGGCGGATCTGACCTCCGACCCGCTCGGCGCGCGCTTCGTGGTGGGCCTCCCTGTCTGATCCCTTCGCGCTTCGGCCGGCCCCCGGCGGCGCGGCCGTGCATCTCCACGCAACGACGGTGGTGCTTGCGGGCGGTGCGCTCCTGATCGCGGGGCCCGCGGGCGCGGGAAAATCCTCGCTGGCGCTTGAGATGATGGCGCTGGGCGCGGGGCTCATCGCAGACGATGTCACCGAGCTTTTCGAGGAGGATGGCGCGCTCTGGGCGCGGGCGCCCGAGGGCCTGCCCGCCGCCATCGAGGCGCGGGGCATCGGGCTTTTGAACGCACCGCTCGCGCCGCCGGCCCCGGTGATGGCCGCGCTAGACCTCAGCCGCTGCACTGCAGAGCGCATGCCGCAGGTGCAAAGAATCTCGCTCCTCGGCCATGCTAAGCCCTTGCTTCAAAACACCGAGAGTGGTCCTTTGAGTGCAAAGCTCGTGCAATATCTTAGGCACAAGCCGCTATAGGACACCCATGTCGGAGCCTGTATCTTCTGCGCCGCAGCGCATCGTGCTCGTGACCGGGCCCTCCGGCGGCGGGCGATCGACAGCCATCAATGCCCTCGAGGATATGGGCTATGAGGCCATCGACGCGCTGCCGCTGACGATGATCCCGCGGCTCCTGGCCGGGCCGCCCATGGAAAAGCCGCTCGCGCTCGGCATCGCGCCCGGCGCGCGGGATTTCTCGGCCAATGCCTTCATCGAGGTGATCGACAAGCTCCACCGCGGGGATCACGCGCCCGAGGTCGTCTATCTCGATTGCGCGCCCGAGGTCCTGTTGCGCCGCTATTCGGAGACCCGGCGGCGGCATCCCGCGGCACCCGAGGAAACGCCCGGAGTGGGTATTGAGCGCGAGATGGATCTCCTTGTCCCGATCAAGGCCCGCGCGGATACCCTCATCGACACTTCCGAGCTCAGCCCCCACGATCTCAAGGCCGAGCTCGAACGCTTCTTTTCCAGCGAGGGCGGGACCAAGCTCGCCGTGTCGCTGCATTCCTTCAGCTACAAGCGCGGCCTGCCGCGCGGCATCGACATGGTCTTCGACTGCCGGTTTCTCAAAAACCCGTACTGGGAGCCGTCGCTTCGCGCCCTAAATGGGATGTCGGGTGACGTACAGGACCACGTGAAACAGGATGCGCGATACGCGCCGTTCTTCACCATGGTCCGCGATTTGGCAGAGCTGTTGTTGCCTGCATACCGCGAGGAAGGGAAAGCGCATTTGAGCATCGCGTTCGGCTGTACGGGCGGCAAACACCGTTCTGTGACCATGGCAGAGCACGTGGCGTCATCCCTTGCGGAAAGCGGCTGGCAGGTGTCTATTCGTCATCGGGAGTTAGAACGCGCGGGGCAGGGGACGCCCCACGCAGTGAGACAAGGGGACGGCCCGTGATCGGGATCGTGATCGTCGCCCACGGGGGGCTCGCCGCCGAGTACAAATCGGCGATGGAGCACGTCGTGGGCAAGCAGGCGGGTATCATGCCTGTGTCCATCGAGGCCAGCCATGACCGCGGCTTCAAGCAGCAGGAGATCTGTCGCGCGGCCGATGCCGTGGATGAGGGCGACGGCGTCGTGCTCGTCATCGACATGTTCGGCTCCTCGCCCTCCAATCTCGCGCTGCGCGCCTGCGAGCCGAGCGGGCGGCGCATCCTCTACGGGGCCAACCTGCCGATGCTCGTGAAACTGGCCAAAAAGCGCCAAAGGCCCATCGACGAGGCCGTGGCCGCCGCCCGCGAGGCCGGCAAGAAATATATCGATTGTTACCAGGCGGAGCCGCAGGCTACACACTAGCCAATGTCCACGACCCGACAGCTCGAGATCGTCAACACCAAGGGGCTCCACGCCCGAGCTTCGGCGAAATTCGTCGAAGTTGTCGAGGATTTCGACGCGGCCTGCGACGTGGCCAAGGATGGGATGAGCGCCGCCGGTGACAGCATCATGGGCCTTTTGATGTTGGCAGCTTCCCATGGCTCCACTATTGAGATTGCGACATCGGGCCCGCAGGCTGAGGCCCTTGCAGACGCGCTGGAAGCGCTCGTGGCCGATAAGTTCGGCGAAGAGATGTAACCGCGCTGACCTTAGCGCATGACAAGTGGATGGATGTGACCCTTGGTTGATCATTCCCAGACGCCGCCATCGCTCCTGGCGCGCCGCCCGGCGGGCGCCCTCGTAGAGCCCGCGCCCACGCCCTATGACAAGCGCAAGCTGAGCTATGCCGGGACTTTCACCAATCCCTGGCAGGCCGGGCTGATCCGCACCCTGGAATGGTGCACGGGCAAGATCACTCTCCTGCGCCGCATCCGCAGGTTCGAGCGCATGGGCCCCGCCACCGGCCAGCAATTCTGGAAACAGGCCCGCGGCCTGATGGAGATCGACCTCCAGACGCCCGCCGAGGAGATCGCGCGCATTCCCCGCGAGGGGCCCTGCATCATCGTGGCCAATCATCCCCACGGGCTGGTGGACGGGATGATGATTGCCGAACTCGTGGGCGAGGTGCGCAACGATTACAAGATCCTGACCCGCTCGCTCCTCACGGGCGTGGAAGAGGTGGCCGAATACATGATCCCCGTGCCCTTCGCGCACGAGGCCGACGCGCTCGAGAGGAGCCTCGACATGCGCAAGCAGGCCATGGCCCATCTCGCCAATGGCGGCTGCGTGGTGATCTTCCCCTCGGGCTCCGTCGCCGTATCAGAGAGCTGGTGGGGCCCCGCGATCGAGGGCGAATGGAACCCGTTCACCGCCAAGATGATCCAGCGCTCCGGCGCAACCGTCGTTCCGGTGCATTTCCCCGGCCAGAACAGCCGCTGGTACCAGATCGCCAACCAGCTCAGCGCCACGCTCCGCCAGGGGCTCCTGATCCATGAGGTGGCCCACAGCTTCGGCAAGCCGCAGCGCCCCGTCATCGGGGAGCCCGTTTCCCAGAAGATCATCGCCGAGAAAAGCCGCAACCCCCGGGACTTCATGGCTTGGCTGCGCGCGCACACGCTCGGGCTGGTCTCCTGATCCCTCATCCCGTGCCGCGAATTTCTTCGGAAATTCGTGGCCGCTGACCCAACGAAAAAGGGCGGCCCGCTCGGCCGCCCGTTCCCGGATCAGAACTGATACCCGAGGCTCACTGCTCGTTGGCAGAGGCCACGTCGATCGAGACGCCCGGGCCCATGGTGGAGCTCAGGGCCACTTTTTTCATGTAGGTGCCCTTGGCGCCCGTGGGCTTCGCGCGGGCCACGGCATCCACGAAGGCGCGCACGTTCTCCACGAGCTTCGCCTCGTCGAACGACGCCTTGCCGACCCCCGCATGGACGACGCCTGCCTTCTCGGCCTTGAACTGCACCTGACCGCCCTTGGCCGCTTCCACGGCTTCCTTGACGTCCATCGTCACCGTGCCGACCTTGGGGTTCGGCATCAGGTTCCGGGGGCCGAGCACCTTACCGAGGCGGCCCACGATGGGCATCATGTCCGGCGTGGCGATGCAGCGGTCGAATTCGATCGTGCCGCCCTGAACCGTCTCCATCAGGTCCTCCGCGCCCACGATATCGGCGCCGGCCTCCTTTGCCTCGTCGGCCTTCGGGCCGCGGGCGAAGACCGCCACGCGCACCGTCTTGCCGGTGCCATTGGGGAGCGTCACCGTCCCGCGCACCATCTGGTCCGCGTGGCGGGGATCGACGCCGAGGTTCATGGCGATCTCGACAGTCTCGTCGAATTTCGCGGTGGCGTTGCCCTTCACGAGCTTCACGGCTTCCTCGACGGTCACGTCGAGCTTCTCTGCGAAGGCTTCCTTGGCCGCCTTCATGCGCTTTCCAACCTTGCCCATCTTACTTCACCTCGATGCCCATGGATTTCGCGGAGCCGAGGATGATCTTCATCGCGGCCTCGACGTCGTTGGCGGAGAGATCTTTCATCTTCGCCTCGGCGATCTCGCGGACCTGCGCCACCGAGACCGAGCCCACCGTCTCGCGGGACGGGTTGTTGGCGCCGGATTTCAGCTTTGCCGCCTTCTTGAGGAAGTAGGACGCCGGGGGCGTCTTGATGTCCATCGTGAAGGACTTGTCCTGGTAATAGGTGATCACGGTCGGGCAGGGCGCGCCCGGGTCCATCTCCTGCGTCTTGGCGTTGAACGCCTTGCAGAATTCCATGATGTTGATCCCGCGCTGACCCAGGGCAGGGCCCACCGGCGGGGAGGGATTGGCTTGTCCTGCAGGAACCTGCAGCTTCATCGTGCCAGCGACTTTCTTCGCCATGGCGCGTCTCCTTTTCTCAACGCCCGCCCGTCGCGACGGTAGGGCTTTTTGTCGATGTGGTCCGGCGTTGCGCACGCGTGCGCGCGGCCTCCCACGAGGCGTTCTTGCGAACAGCGCGCTCTTAGTTGAAGGGCGCCGCGCATGCAAGCGCGAGACGCACGTGCCTTTTGACCCCGGGCTGTAAGAAAGTCCCACCGAGGCGTGAGTTGACCGACCGCGCGATCACCGATCTTCTTGTGCTATGCTGGCTGCGGTGCGGTCGGCATTCAGCAGCGGAGGGTCTCATGCGGAGGTTCATCATAGGCTTGGTCACCCATGGCGCGGCGCTGGGCGTGGGCTTCGGGCTCGGTGTCTACTTCCTGCCCATCCTCACTGCACCGCCCTCGCCCGATGCGGCGACGCTCGAGGCCATGGCGGAGGACGCCGTCTTCACCGCCGCGTTCCAAGAGGACCTCCGCGGCAACGACCTGCTGCATTGGGGCACCGGCACGGTGAGCCTCACGCCCTCGCAGATCGTGCATACCGGGGAGCTCGCGCCCGGCCCCGACTACAGGGTCTACCTCGTGCCGAGCTTCGTGGCCCACGAAGACGAATTCGCGCCGCTGAAGGCACAGAGCCAGATCATCGGGTCGGTGAGGACGTTCCAGGGCTTCTCGCTCGACATCCCCGAGGGCGTGGACATCGCGGCCTACACGACCGTCCTCGTCTGGTGCGAGGCCTTCTCGGAATTCATCGCCGCCGCCCAGTACCGCTGACCGATGGTCACTGCTGATCGACGAGCGCGCTTTGCCGCGCGCCGGGGACGTGGCAAGCTGGGCCATGATCACGGAGATCGAGGACTATTTCACCCGCGGCTGCGGGCGCTGCCCGCGCTTTGACACACCAGACTGCGCCACGCGGATCTGGGCCGGGGCCCTCGGTGAGCTTCGCGCCCTCTGCCTGGCGGCGGGTCTCTCCGAACATCTCAAATGGGGCCATCCCTGCTACATGCATGCGGGACGCAACGTCGCCATCCTCGGCGCGTTTCGCGACAACGTACGCCTCAGTATCTTCGACGCCGCGCTTCTCGCCGATCCGGCTGGCATTCTGGAGCGGCAGGGCCCGAACACCGCCCATCCCGACATGATCCGCATCTCGAAGTTGGCCGATGTCAGCAGGCTCGCGCCGACAATCCGCGCCTATCTCGCCGAGGCCATGGACCATGCGCGGGCCGGGCGTCGCCCGCCAAGGGAGCGCCGCGAGATCAACCTGCCGGAAGAGCTTATCGAGGTGCTTGATGCGGATCCCGAGCTTGCAGAGGCTTTTCATGCCCTCACTCCCGGACGGCAGAAGAGCTACGCGATACATGTCGGCGGGGCCAAGAAACCCGCGACACGCCGCGCGCGGATCGAAAGATGCCGTCCACGCATCCTCGCGGGCAAGGGGGCGACGGAGCGCTGAGGGCGCGCGGTGGGCTATGCGCTCCGCAAAGCCCGTGCGAGGCCACGCAGGGCGGCGACGCGCCCAACTCTTCAGCTCTGCTTGGTGACCTGGGTGTATTCGAGCTCCACGGGCGTGGCGCGGCCGAAGATCGAGACGGTGACCTTGAGGCGCTGGTTGTCGTCGTCGACCTCTTCCACGGTGCCGTCGAAATCCTCGAACGGGCCGTCATTGACCTTCACCTTTTCGCCCACCTCGAAGTGGATCATGAGCTTCGGTGCCTCGGCACCTTCCTCCACGCGGCCGAGGATGCCCTGCACCTCGGCATCGCGCATGGGCATGGGGCGGCCTTGGGGGCCGAGGAAGCCGGTGACACGGTTGATCGAGTTGATGAGGTGATAGCCCTCGTCCGACATCTCCATGTGCACGAGCACGTAGCCCGGCATGAAGCGGCGCTCGGTGGTGACCTTCTTGCCGCGGCGGACCTCGATGACCTCTTCGGTGGGCACGAGGACCTCGTCGATCTGGTCCTCCATGCCTTGCTCCTCGATGGATTGGCGGATCTGCTCGGCGATCTTCTTCTCGAAGTTCGACAGAACGCTCACGGAATACCAGCGCTTCGCCATGGGCCTTGGTCCTCGTCTTGCCCCACGCGCCAGATGCGCGGGTCCCAGAAACAAATGGGGCGCGCCGTCCTCAGACAAGCGCGCCGCGTTGCGAAGCCATTACCGTGCCGATGGGGGCAGTTCAAGCCCCGCTCGGAGCGCCTCAGCTCATGAGCCCGATCACGCCGGAGAGCGCCGAGCGGATGCCGAGATCGACGAGAGAAAAGAAGACAGCCGTGAGGGCCGCCATGATGAAGACCATGATCGTCGTCACCACGACTTCCCGGCGCGTGGGCCACACGATCTTGGCCACCTCGGCGCGGGTCTCTTGGATAAACTTGAGCGGGTTCATCGGCGTTCTCTCCGTCTGACCCGGCTCAGATACGCGGGCGCGCCCCCGGTTTCAAGGCATGAAGCCCGGCGTCAAGAGGCGGTGCGGCGCCGATGCGGGCGCGTCAGCGGCCCTCTTCGCGCGCCAGCTTCTCGAAGGGATCGCGCTGCAGCTTTTCCTTGAAGGAAAGCGGCTTTGCAGGTGCCGCATCGGCGGCGTCGCCAGTCGCGTCGCGCTGGCCACCAAGGCCGGCAAACAGGTCGGACACCGAGGAGGTGAGGGAGGAGAAGGTCATGGCAGTCGGTCCAGGTGTGAAATGATCCGTTACCGAAAAATTCACCCTCCATTGCGGCACGAAAGAGACCGGATCAGGACTTTGCAGGGGGATTCTCACGGCCGCGCCGGGCGCAATTCTGGCGGCGTGATGGCTTCGCTGAAAATTGCGGCGAAAGGCCTGGCAGGGGCAGCAGGGTTCGAACCCGCGACCTACGGTTTTGGAGACCGTCGCTCTACCAACTGAGCTATACCCCTAAGGCCGAGGCGGGAGTTACCCCGGCAGGCCGTCCCGTGCAAGCACTCAGATCAGGGCATAGGCCATGAGGAGGAGCCCGACGAACCCGGCGATCCACGCGCCCGAGCGGATGAGCGGCACGGCGAAGAGATAGAGCGGGATAAAGAGCGCCCGCGCGATCACGAAGACCATCGCGCCAAAGGTGGCAAGCTCCATGTCCACGTCGCCCGCGCTGCCCACCGGCAGCACCACGGCCTCGCCCGTGAATGCGTTGAGCGCCAGCGCGGCGCAGCCGAGACCCACGAAGGCGGCGAGGTTCTCGTTGGAATTCCGCAGGATTCGCCGGGCCCGACCATACATGCCCTCGGCCGCAGGCTCGTCGTCGCGAGAGCCGAGATAGCCGCCATAGCCGATCTTCGGGATCAGGAAGAGCGAGGGCAGGAAGACAGCGAGATAGTGCACGGCAATGCCGGCGATGAGCCAAGTCGTCATGGGAGGGTCTCCGGGCGTCAGAACAAACAGGGAGGGCGCAAGCCCCTAGGCTGCTGTTCTAGCTCCGTGGCCCGGTTCGGAAATGATGCCCGCGTCGAAGAGCCGTGCGATTTCGCCCCCGTCAAGGCGCGCGACATCCGCGAGCACCTCCTCGGTATGAGCGCCGAGCTCCGGGGCCAGGGCGGGCGCGCCACGGGCGGCGGCGTCAAAGCGCGCCGGGCATCCGGGGACCGGGAACGTCCCCAGGCCGGGTTGCGTCATCGTCGTGAAGACGGGGTTCTCCGGACCGAGATCGGGATCGCGCTCGAGCGCCTCCCGCAGGCTCTGGAAGCGTGACCAGGTGAGACCCTTCGCGTCGAAGCTTTGGGCGAAATCATCGATCCGGCGGGCCGCGAACCATGGCGCGAGGATCGCGGTGATCTGGTGGCGGAGCTCCCAGCGTGCCCCCTCGTCGCGGAGGTCGCGCCCGCTCTGCGTGGCGAGCTCGGCCATGGCAGCCGCGCTTTCGGTGGCGTCCACGAGGAGCTTCCACTGGCGGCCGGTGAGGCCGATCACCATGACGCGCCCGCCGCAGGCGCAGACGAAATCCTGCCCGTAGGCCCCGTAGAGCGCATTGCCGGCCTTTTGCCGGTCGCGCTGGTTTACGGCGGCGTCGCCGATGAGGCCGAGATGCCCGAGCGCTGCGGCGGCCACGTCCTTGAGGGCGATCTCCACGGCCTGCCCCGCGCCGGTGCGCAGCCTGTGCCGCTCGGCGGCGAGGAGCGCCGTCGTCACCATCTGCCCCGCGAGGAGATCCCAGGCGGGGACGGCATGGGCCACGGGCGCCTCGGAGCCCTCGGGCCCCGTCATCTCCGGCACGCCGAGGGCCGGGTTGACGGTGTAGTCCACCGCGGGCCGCCCGGCGCGGTCGCCCTTCAGCGTCACGCTGATCATGTCGGGACGCGCAGCGCTGAGCGTCGCGTGGTCGAGCCAGCCCTTGGCCGGCAGGTTGGTCAGAAGAAGCCCGGCATCGGGCCCCGGCGCCGTGGCGATGCGGAAGGCGAGCTCGCGCCCCTCTGGCGTGGTGATGTCCACGGCGACGCTTTTCTTGCCCTTGTTGAGGCCGGCCCAGAAGAGGCTTCGCCCCGACGGGGCGAGCGGCCAGCGCCCGGCATCGAGCCCGCCCGTGGGCCTGTCGATCCGGATCACCTCCGCCCCCAGCTGCGCCAGCGACAGGCCCGCATAGGGCACGGCCACGAAGGCCGAGCTCTCCACGACACGCATCCCGGTGAGCAGCGGGGTCGTCACAGGGTGCTCTCCCAGATGGCGGTGGCAGTCATGCCCTGATGACCATCCTGCCCTGAGACGAGGCGCAGCCCGCCATCGCCATCCTCACAGGCGGCGAGATCAAGGGGCGCGCCGAGGAACATCGGGTGCACACCGCGGAATTCGAAGAGGCTGGGCGCGCGCCCGCGCTTGTCGCAGGCCAGCTCCATGAGCTTGATCGCCTGCAGCGGCCCGTGGATCACGAGCGCCGGGTAATGCTCCACGTCGCGGGTGTAATCGGCGTCGTAATGGATCCTGTGGCCGTTGAATGTCACCGCCGAGAAACGGAAGAGCGTGGCCGCCGTCACCGGCGCGGTGCGAGCGGCATCAGGGGCGGTGGGCATCGGGCGCTTGGCGGGCGGGGTGAACGTCTCGGGGATATCGAGATAGACGAGGGTCTGGCGCTCCCGCGCGGTGAGGCCATGGGGCCCACGGATTTCGTGCTCCACGGTCACGAAGGCCATGGGCCGCTTCGGGCTCCCCTTCTCCTCGACGCTCAGGATGGTCGAGCGACAGCTCAGCGGATCTCCCACGCGCGCCGGGGCGCGAAACTCGAAACTTCCCGCCGCCCACATCCGCCGACGCAGCGGCAGCGGCGGCAGGAAATCGCCGCGACGCGGATGCCCGTCATCGGCGAGCTCGACCTCGGGCACGACCTCCGGGAAAGCAAACCAGTGCCAGAGCGGGGGGAGCGCGTCGCCCGTCCGAGGCGCGGCAACCCCGAGCGTGGCCGCGATGCGCGCCGCCTCGGCCTCGGAGATCGTCCCCGTGGCGTCCCGTGTCCGGCCGACCCAGGCATGGGTGTTGAGCATGTCCATGATGCGCCCTCCCGCAGCGTTGCTTTCTCATCAAGCAACACGGATCAAAATAAAAAGCAAATGATTTGAATGGGTTAGCGGGATGCAATTGTATACCGAAGCGGCGCGTGCACGCGCGGCATGCGGATATTGCAGGGAAAATCGGCCCCACCTTCGCAGCTGCAGAAATCGGTATACTTCGGTCCACGTTCCCGCGCGGCGCGGATCTCGGCCGCTGCGCGGGAGAATCAGGCGCCGGGCAGGGCCGCCGCGGAGGCCTCAAGCGCGTCCAGATCCGCCCCGCAGATCGCGGCCTCGTGGGCAAGGATGTGATCGATGGGCCAGTCCCACCACGCGAGCGCGTTGAGCCGCGCGATCACGGCCTTCGGGAAGCGGCGCCGCACCACGCGCCCGGGATTGCCCGCCACGACGCTGTAATCCGGCACCACACCGCCCACCACCGCGCCGGCCCCCACGATGACCCCGTTGCCCAGCACCGCGCCCGGCAAGAGCATCGCGCCCCGGCCCAGCCAGCAATCATGCCCCACCCGGGTGGGCCGCGGCGGCCCGGGCGGCATCGAAGCGCGCTCCGGCGACATGCCGTCGAAGATCGCGAATGGAAAGGCGCTGAAGCCGTCATAACGGTGATTGGCGCTGTCGGTGACGAAGCTCACGCCCATCGCGAGGCTGCAGAACTTGCCGATCTCGATATGCTGCGCGCCGTAGAGATAGGGAAAAAGCCTGCGCCGCATGAGATCGGGCGCGGGCATCTCGTCATCGGAATAGTAGGTGTAATCCCCGATGGAGAGCCCCGGCTCGTCGAGCACGGCGTTCAGAAAGACGGTCCCCTGAAAGCGCGTCCCGTCGGGGAAGACAACGGGATGCGTTGTGTCCGGCGGTGGAAAGGGCATGGTCGCGGGCGGCTAGCGGGTCTCGCGGTCATGGGCATGCTGGATCGCGTTCTGCACCGCCGGGTCCATCTTGTCCAAAGCGAGGATGACCTTGCCGTCATGGGCCGCGGCGATCTGCGAGGCGGTCACATCGATCTCGCCATAGCCTTCGATATAGACAACGAGACGCGCGGGATGGACCTTGCGCACCGCGCCCACGCCCACCGTCCCCTCGCGGGCAAAGACCTGCCAATCCTCGGCGATTTCCTTCAGCGACATGGGGCGCCCCTCCTCTTTTGTGGGTCTACCGTGCCGGATGGCGGGCATTCGGACAAGGAAAACGCCTGAGAGCCCGGCGCAGGAAACTCCGGGGCCTCAGAGCGCGAGCTTTTTCTTCATCGCCTTCCAGACCACCTCTTCGATCCCGGTGACGATGCCCTCGAATTCGTCGCGGCGATGCGTCGGCATGTTGTTGCGCGAGATGATCGACATGGAGGCGTTGGCCTCGAAGAGCACGAATTCGTCGTCGGATTTCCAGCCGATGTCGATGCCGAAATAGTCGAGGCCCACCCGCTCGCGCACCGCCGCGCCGAGCCCATGGAGCCGTGTCCACTTTTCAAAGCGGCCCAGAACCTCGAGCTCGCGCTCCGCCTCTTCGGGGCCCCGGTCCACGGAGTGGATCAGCCACCCTTCGCCGTAGAGGATATGCCGCATCAAGATCCTGTCCGGGGTGATCACGAGCCGGATCTTGGCCCATTCGCCGGCGGCATTCTGGAAATCTGTCCACTGCGTCATGTAGATGTCGCGCCCGCCCCAGGCCATCCCGAAGATGGAGCGCCAGTCCTTCTCGGACGAGACGAGCAGCAATTCCCGCCCCGTATGGGTGCCCGCGGGGCGGATCATGACCGGGTAATCGAAGTCGCCTTTCTTGAAGGCGTTCGTGAAGTCCTGGGGGCTCTTCGGGGAGAACCGCGTGCATTTGGGCGCGGTCAGGTGCGGCACGTCGGCGAGCTTGCGCCAGATGATATCGCGGCTGGTCTCGAGGACCTCCCGGGGCGAGTTGAAGACCGGGATGGAGGAGCCGCGCAGGGTCCGGTCCAGATAAGTCAGCGCGCGGCGATACCGATCCGGATCGGCGAGCATGTTGATCATCCACTGGGCGTCTTTCAGCGCCGTCTCGTCGGGCTCGGGATACCAGGTCTCGCGGCTCTGCTCGGCGAGGCGGTCCTTCATCTGCCGCGGGAGGACGATGCGCCCTGGCATGACCATGAGCGGGGCGCCGTCCGGCCCGAGCTTGAGCTTGATGGTGTAGTTGTCGGGGAGCGCGCTGAAGACCATGCCCTGCGTTTGTGTTTGCGCCGGCGTGCTTGGCGCGAGCGGGGGCGCGGTAGGCTGGGGGGCCTTGCGCTCGAGTGCCTTGGCCTTGCGGCGCGCGGTGCGGTTCGGTGTCCGTGCCATGGGGTGGTCCTTGCCCTTCGTCTCTCGTGGCCGGGACGGCCCTCCTTGCGTGCAGTGTCTCAGGCTTGCCCGTCCCGCGCCAGACGGGGCGGGCGCGATGCGCGCGTGCTGTTACACGCAACCCTCACTTGCCCCGCGCGCATGAAAAAAGCCGCCCCCGAGCGGGGACGGCTTTTCTATTTTTTCTGGCGGCAGAGGACCCGGGTCAGGCCCGGGGCGTGCCCGTCCTTACTCGATGATCGAGCTGACGACGCCTGCGCCGACGGTGCGACCGCCTTCGCGGATCGCGAAGCGGAGGCCGTTTTCCATCGCGATCGGCGCGATGAGCTCAACAGAGAAGCTCACGTTGTCGCCCGGCATCACCATCTCCGTGCCCTCGGCCAGCGTCACCGTCCCCGTCACGTCCGTCGTGCGGAAGTAGAACTGCG
>JBCBHO010000004.1:0-356643 GCA_038525525.1 Pseudomonadota bacterium
GTGGCGCACGACCGTGCCGCCGAAGGCCTGACCGATTGCCTGGTGCCCGAGGCAGACGCCCATGAGCGGCGTGCGCGTCTCGGCGGCGGCGTTCACCAGCGCCAGGCAGATGCCCGCCTGGTCGGGGTCGCAGGGCCCGGGCGACAGGAGGATGCCCGCCGGTCCCATGCCCATGGCCTCCTGCACGTCGAGGGCGTCATTGCGGCGCACCACGACATCCGCCCCGAGCTCGCCCAGGTAGTGCACGAGATTGTAGGTGAAGCTGTCGTAATTATCGATGAGGAGGAGCATCGCTCACGGGCCTTTGGCGGGTCAGAAGGGGGCTATCGCAGCGACCCCGGATGGCGGTATAGATCAAGAAGGCAGGCAAGGCCGTCAAGGCCTAAGCGCCTGCAAAGAGAGATGAAGCGGGGCACACCCGCCAAGGGCAGAATAGAGAGACAGAGCATGGGTCGGGGCATACTCTTTGGCGCCTTTTGGGGCTTTCTCGTGGGGGGGCTCGTACTCGCGGTCGCGTCGCTTCTGGGCGACGTGCCGGTCTCCCAGGTCGCGCAGCGCAAAGCGCCCGACACCAAGGTCGTCGAAGTGCCCGCGGGATCGGAATTCGACCAGGCCGGTTTGGATCGCCCGCTGCGCGCTCCCGCCACCGAGGCGCCAGTGGATGTCACCGGCACCGCGCCGCTCGTGACCGCGCCCGTCGCTCCGGCGGCACCGCTCCTTGAGAACACCGTCACCTCGCCCGCGGGCGTGCCCGAGACGGAAACCGGCGCCCCGGCCGGGCTTGCCCCGCCGCCCGACGGCGCGCCCGATGCCGGCGTCACGCTGCGCGCCGAAGTCCCCGCCCTCGAGGAGACGGCGCCCGCCCTCTCCGGGACGGCGCCTGCCGCCGATGACAGCGCGCTGGCCGATACGACGGCCGCCGCGCCGCTTCCGCGCGCGCCAGAGGTCGTGAACGTTCCCGAGACAGCAGAAGACGTGTCCGAGGCGCCCGAGGAGGAGAGCGGAGCCATGGCAGCCGCGACGCCCGTGGAGGAGACCCCGGCACAAATGGCGGCGGATGCGACTGAAGACGCGGAGACAACTGAAACTCCTGATGATGCGCCTCTGGTCGAAGAGACACCGGCTGCGGAGGCGCCCACCGAGCCGGAGGTGACGCAGGAGGCGGGTGCGGAGAGCGCCCCGGCGCCGCCCGCCGTGGAGGCCGACACGGATTTGGCTATGGAAAGCGTGGCTTCCGCTGCGCCGCGCCCAACGGTCTCCGCCGGGGGCTTTGGCAACCGCGCCGAGGGCGTCGTCGTCAACCGGCCGACGCAGGGCGCCGCTGCCGCCGCGGCAGAGGACCCGGGCGACGCCACGACGGACGACGCCGCCGAGGCCGCGCCCGAGGATGACCGCGCCATCATGCGCCACGCCGCGCGCGGCGACTGGGAGCCCGATGACCGCCCGCTCTTTTCCATCGTCCTCATCGACGAGACGGCCAGCGCGGCGCGCCTGCCGGCGCTGGCGAGTTTCGCCGGGCCGCTTACATTCGCCGTCCCCGCAGGCCAGCCCGGCGCGGCCGAGGCCATGGCGGCCTACCGCGCGGCAGGACACGAGGTGGCGCTCCTCGCCGACATTCCCGCGGGGGCGACGGCGTCTGACGTCGAGGTCTCCATGGAGGCCTATCTCGCGTCCGTTCCCGAGGCCGTCGCCGTGATGGACGGCACCTTTGCGGGCTTCCGCGGTGACCGCGCGGTGGCGCAACAGGTCGCCGAGATCGCGGCGGGCACCGGTCACGGGCTTCTGACCTTTCCTCAGGGCCTCGGCACCGCTGCGCAGGTGGCGCGCCAGACCGGTGTGCCCGTGGCAGAAGTGCTCCGCGACCTCGACAGCGAGGGGCAGGGCAACACGATCATCCGCCGCTTCCTCGATCAGGCGGCGTTCCGCGCGGGGCAGGATGGCCATGCCGTCCTCGTTGGGCGTCTGCGGGCCGAGACGATCAGCGCGCTTCTCATCTGGCACCAGCAGGACAGGGCGGAGCGCGTGAACCTCGCGCCGCTCTCGGCCACGATCCTCGCGGCTTCGGGCTCCTAGCGAGCATCCTCTAAAGCAGGGCCCACCCAATTCCCCCGGGCTGCCCTCGTTTCGCCCAAATCATACGCGATCAGGCCCCATCTGAAGGTCAATTCAGGTGGGGACCTATGACCGCCCATGTGGACACGAAGGCCGCGCGCAACGGCTTTGGACAAATCTGGCGCTACGGCGTCACCGGCATCGCCAACACAGCCCTGGGCTACGGCCTCACGCTCGCCTGCGTCTATGCGCTAGGCGCCAGCATCCTCGTGGCCAATATCGTGGGCTATGGCGCGGGCTGGTGCTTGAGCTACGCGCTCAACAAGCGCTGGACCTTCGCCCATCGCGGCGCGCTGGGGCGGACGGCGCTCCTTTTTGCCGGGCTCGTGGCACTGGCCTTCACCGGAAACGTGCTTCTCACTTACGCCCTTGTCGGCGCCGGGCTTGCCTATCCGGTGGCCCAGATCCTCGGCGCGGCGAGCTACAGCATCGCCGTCTTCGCCGGCCTGAAATGGATGGTATTTGCGTCATGACCAATCCGCTCCCTACGCTTTCTTTCGTGGTGCCCTGCTACAACGAGGAGGAGGTTTTGCCTGAGCTCCTCGATACGCTCCTCGCCCTTTCCAGCGCGCTCGTGAAGGAAGGGCGCATCGCCGAACCCGCAGAGATCCTTCTGGTTGATGACGGCTCTCGCGACCGCACCTGGCCCATGATCGAGGCGGCGCGGGCGTCCCACGGGGCCACGGGGCTCCGGCTCTCGAAGAACCAGGGGCACCAGGCCGCGCTGCTGGCGGGGCTTCTCAACGCTGATGCCGATGTCACCATTTCCATGGATGCCGACCTCCAGGACGATCCCAACGTCGTGCGCGACATGCTGGACCGCTACCGCGAGGGGGCCGAGATCGTCTTCGGCGTCCGCGCCGCCCGCGACACCGACACCGCCTTCAAGCGGATGACCGCGCGGGGCTATTACAAGCTCCTCGGCGGCATGGGCGTCGACATCATCCCCGACCACGCCGATTACCGGCTCATGAGCGCCAAGGCGCTGGCGGCCCTCGACAGCTTCCAGGAGCGCAATCTTTTCCTGCGCGGCCTCGTGCGCCAGATCGGCTTCGAGACCGCGACGGTCACCTATGACCGCGCCGCGCGGGTGGCGGGCGAAAGCAAGTACCCGCTCGCCAAGATGCTCGCGCTCGCCATCGAGGGGATCACATCCTTCTCGATCAAGCCACTGCGGCTCATCACGGCCATGGGCTTTATCGTGGCCGGGCTCTCGCTTTGCTACGCGGTCTATTCGCTGGTGATGTGGTCCATGGGCTCGGTGGTGCCGGGCTGGACCTCCATCGTGTTGCCGATCTACATCCTCGGCGGCATTCACATGATCGCGCTCGGCGTGATCGGTGAGTATATCGGCAAGATCTACCTCGAGACGAAGGGGCGCCCGCGCTTCATCGTTGACGAGATCACCCGCCCGAGCGAGGCCCAGAGGGCCAAGCCGCTCTCCATCGCGGCCGAGTAGCACGGACATGGTCGGGCAGGGGCAGACGCATTGGGTCATGCTGGGCGCGCTCGTCGTGGCGGCGGCGCTGCTCTACCCGTTCACACAGGCGCTCTACCTGCCGCTGACCGACCTGCCCAACCACATCGCGCGACACACGATCATGGCCGCCGACGAGGGCAGCGCGCTGCTCCGCTTCTGGACGGCCTCATTCGTGCTCGTGCCGAATTCGGCGGTGGACCTCCTCTGGCAGGCGATCGGCGGCACGGATGCGGTGCGCTTCAGCCACCGGGTCATGGCGGTCTCGGTGCTCAATCTCTTCGTGTCAGGCGTGGTGCTTGCGCGTGTCATCCATGGGCGCTTCACGCCCTGGAGCCTCGCGGGCGGGCTCGTCGTCTTCAGCGCGACGTTCCTCTTCGGGTTCCAGAATTACAGCTTCTCGTTGCCCTTCGCGATCCATGCCTTCGCGCTCTACCTCGTGCTGGAGCAGCGCGGGCTCGGGCTCCGCGTGGCGGTCTTCGCGGCGATCACGCCGGTGCTCTTTCTCATGCATTTCTTCGCCTTTGCCGTGCTCGGCGCGCTGGTTTTCGGCCGCGAGCTTCAGCGGCTGATCGAGGCGCGGGATCGCGCGCAGCTTCTCGCGGGCGCGGCCATGGGGGTGCCCTTCGTGCTGCCGGTCCTCTGGCTCGCCGCCGACATGGCCACGGGGCCCGAAAACCCGGCCGGGACCTTCACCGAGTTCGGCAGCCTTGCCACGCGCATCGCGCGCTTTGCCGAGCCGATCCATGCCTTCGCGCTCCATCCGGCGGATCCGATCAACCAGCTGGGCAAGATCATCGTCTTCGGGCTCTACGGCCTCTTCGCCACGGTCCTTTTGCCAGTGCGCTGGGGCCTGCGGCTTTCGCCCGCCATGCGGGGGCCGGTGATCGCGCTTCTCGTGGTCTCGGTGCTGTCGCCCACGTGGCTTGCCGGGGTCGCCTATATCGACATCCGCTTCCCCTTCGTCTTCATCCTCCTGATGATCGCAGCGACGGATTGGCGGAGCAGCGCGCCGCGGATCGGCGCCACCTTCCTCGTGCTCACGCTCGCGCTCGTGGTGGCGCGGAGTGGGCAGATGGCGCAGTATTTCTCGCTCCACGACGCCGAGATCCGGGAGCTCACCGCGCTCATGGACGACACGCTGGAGCCTGAAGACCGCGTGCTCCCGGTGCGTGCGCCGGGGCAGTTCCTCGGCCAGCGGCTCTGGCACGCGCAGGGCTATGCCACCGCCCGGAACGAGGCCTTCATCCCCACGCTTTTCCAGGGCGTCCATGCCGTCCAGCTGCGCGCGGAATACGCGGCCTCGGCGACGCCGCTCATGTCAGGCAACCCGGCCTGTGCCGTCTTCGAAGCCGCACCGCTCGAGCGCGACGCGCTGGGAGAATGGTGCCACGTGGAAGACTACCTCGCGGGCTGGGAGACGAAGTTCGACAAGGTTGTCAGCATGGACCCGCTCGATCCCGCGATCCTCGCGGGCGCGCCGGTGCGTCTCCTCGGGCAAAACGGCCGCTTCGAGATCTACGAAGTGACCGCGAACTAGTGTGTCAGCCGTTGCCACGGCTGAAGCCAGCCGCGTCCCGTGCGGCTGCCCAGATCGCCTTCGCCTTGTTCACCGTTTCCTCGTACTCGGCCTCCGGATCGCTGTCATAGACGACGCCACCCCCGGCCTGGCTGTAAAGCGTGCCGTCCTTCAGGACCGCCGTGCGCAGCGCGATGCAGATGTCCATCTCGCCGTTCGCGCTGAAATAGCCGCAGCCGCCGCCATAGACGCCGCGCTTCTCGGGCTCGAGCTCGTCGATGATCTCCATGGCGCGGACCTTGGGCGCGCCGGAGAGCGTCCCCGCGGGCAGGCCCGCAAGGAGGGCCGAGAGCGCATCCTCGCCGTCGGCCAACTCACCCACCACGTTCGAGGTGATGTGCATGACGTGGCTGTAGCGCTCGATGACGAATTTCTCCGTGGGCTTCACGGTGCCGATGCGGGCCACGCGCCCCACGTCGTTGCGGCCGAGATCGAGCAGCATCAGGTGCTCGGCGCGCTCCTTCGGATCGGCGAGGAGGTCCTCCTCGAGCGCCTTGTCTTCCTCGGGCGTGGCGCCACGGGGCCGCGTGCCCGCGATGGGCCGGATCGTGACCTCCCCGTCCATCAGGCGCACGAGGATCTCGGGCGAGGCGCCCGCCACCTGGAAGCCGCCGAAGTTGAAAAAGAACATGAAGGGCGAGGGGTTCGTCCTCCGGAGCGCGCGATAGAAGGCGAAGGGCTCGAAGGGGAACTCCTGGCTCCAGCGCTGCGCCGGCACGACCTGGAAAATATCGCCCGCGCGGATGTACTCCTTCGCGCGCTCCACGGCGGCGAGGTAATCGGCCTTGGCGAAGTTCGAGCGGGGCTCGCCGGGCATGGCGCGTTCGCCGAGCTCGCGGCTGGCGGAGGGCACCGGGCGTTCGAGCGCGCGGATCGCGTCCATCACCCGCTCGGCGGCCTGGGCATAGGCGGCCTTGGCGGAAAGCCCGGAATTGGCCCAGGCGGGGGCCACGACGATCACGTCGCCCTTCACACCATCGAGCACCGCCACCACCGAGGGCCGCGCCATGCGCGCATCCGGCAGGCCGAGCGGATCTGGGTTCACATCCGGCAGCCGCTCCACGAGGCGGATCATGTCGTAACCCAGAAAGCCGAAGAGCCCGGCGGAGGCCGCGGGCAGCCCGCGGGGCAGGTCGATGCGGCTCTCCTCGATAAGCGCGCGGAGCGCGGCGAGGGGATCGCCCGCCACCGTCTCGAAAGCATCGGCGTCGAACCGCGCACTGCGATTGATGCGCGCGGACGTACCGTGACACTCCCACACGATGTCGGGCCGCATGCCCACGATCGAGTAGCGCCCGCGCACCTCGCCTCCGGTGACGGATTCAAGGACGAAGCTGTCGGGCTCCGCCGCCGCGAGCTTGAGCATCAGCGAGACGGGCGTGTCGAGATCTGCCGCGAGCCGCGCGTAGACGACCTGGTTCTTCCCCGCCTCGAAGCCGTCGGCGAAGGCGCTGAACTCTGGGATGAGCGTCGTCATTGGATCTGCGCGTGGATGCCGTTGATCTGGCCCTGGTCGAGGGTCACGTCGGTCTGGTCGAGTATGCCCTGCGCGAAGGAGGCGTAGAGATCCTGCGCATAGCTCTGGCTATACTGCGCGTTGAGCGCGTTCACGAGGCGCGCCACGTCCGGATCGTTGCGGTCGGGGGCGGCGATGTCGATGAGGCGGACGAGGGCCACGGTGCCTGTGCCCTCCACGACGCGCACCTCGTCCCGGCTCATCTCGAAGACCTCTCCGATGAAGGCCGCCGGCGCACCTGGGATGAACGAGCCACGGGAGACATCCTCGATGGCGGCGGTGAGGCCGAGGCCGGCCATGTCGGTCCCCGCTGCGATCTGGGGCGAGAGCGTCTCGGCGAGGCGCCCGAGCCGCGCGACCGTGGCGCTCTGCTCCCAGGCCACGCGGACCTCGTCCTCCACGTCCTCGAGCGGGCGCAACGTGGGCTCGGTGATGCCGTCGAGGCGCACAGCGAAGATGCCGCCATCCTCCAGCGCCTCGATTTCTGGGAAGTCGTCCAGCGTCACGGCGGCTGCAGCGTCTTGGAAGGCGGCGTAGGCGGCGGGGCCCTCGGACATGCCCGGGAACCAGCCCAGTGTGCCGAATTCCATGTCGGAAGCCTCCGCCAGCTCCTCGATGGTGGCGCCGCCTGCGAGCTCGTTTTCAAGGAAGTCGAACTGGTCGGCGATGATGCGCGCGGCGCGGTCGAGCGCGAGCTCGTCCTGCAGGCCGTCACGGGCCTCCTCGTAGGTCGTTTCCGTGGCGGGCAGGATCCCGTTGATGCGGAAGAGCGCGGGGCCGAGCGAGGTGTTGAGCGGACCCACGACGGTGAGGTCTTCCTCGGCGAAAACCGCGGCGCCGGCGGCGCCGAGATCGCCCTCGGTCACGTCGCCCAGATCGGCATCGGAGAGATCGAGGCCCCGGGCCTCCACCTCGTCCTCGAACGCGCCGCCTTCTTCGATCCGGGCGCGCGCGGCCTCGGCCTCCGCCGTGGAGCCGAACACGAGCCGCTCCACCAGTCGCCGCTCGGGCTGCACGAATTCGGAGCGTCGGTCATCGTAGAGCGCCCTGAGCGCGTCCTCGTCCACCTGCACGGAATCGAGGATCATGTCGGGCGTGAGCCAGACATAGGCGATCTCCTTGGTCTCGGGCGCGGTGTAGGCCTCCGGATTAGCGGTGTATTCCGCGGTGAGCTCGGCCTGCGTGGGCTCGGGCAGGGGCGTGATGAGGTCGTTTTGATCCATGAGCGCCCATTCGACGGAGCGCTCCTCGGCCGTGAAGCCCAGCACCGTGTCGGTGAGGGTCTCGGGCGGGGTGACGCCGCCGATGACGGCGAGCTGGAGGATCGTGCGCGACAGGTCTTCCCGGATCTGGGTTTCGTAGGCCCGCTCCGTCAGGCCCACGCGGCGCAAAACGTCCGCATAGGCCACGCGGTCGATCCCGCCGTCGAGCCCGGTGGCGATGCCCGAGCGGATGATCTCCTCGCGGACCTGCGCGTCGCCCACGGAAATGCCGAGCGCGCTTGCTTCGTTGTCGAGCGCGCGTTGGGTGACGATCTGGCTGAGTGTCTCCTGCTGAAGCCCGAGCGCCTGGGCCTCTGGGAAGCTTAGCGCGCGGCCGGTTTGCTGGGCGTAGCTGCGCAGCTGGTTCTGGAGCGCGGTGAAATAGGTCTGCGCGGAGATGCGCTTTTCTCCCACGGTGCCGATCGACTGCCCGCCGCCGCCGAAATTACCGGTGCCGAAGCTCAAAAGGCCGATGCCCGTGAGGCCGATTATGACCCACACGAAGGTGCGCTGCGCCTTCTTCCCCACCGATTTGGCCATGCCTGAACTCCCTGACTTTGGCGCCCGCGTTTACCCCGCCGCCGGGGCCTCCACAAGCGCCTCCAGGCGGTCAAAGAGCGTGCTCACACCGGCGGTGTCGATATTGGCAAAAGCGATGCGGAGCTCGCGCAGGCCCTGGCCCTCGGGCTCGAACATCGTGCCGGGAAGACAGAGGACGCCCGCCTCCCGCACGAGGCGCTGCGCGAAGGCATCGGAACGCTCGTTTTGCGGAAAGCGCACATAGGCGAAATAGGCTCCCACGCCGAGAAGCTCCCAGCCGCGCCCGGCGAGCCGCGGGAAGCCCGCCTCGATCGCCGCGCGGCGCGCGAGGATCTCGTCTCGCTCCCCTGCGAGCCACTGCGCGAGGTGCTGCATCCCCCAGAGCGCGGCCCGCTGGCCGAGCTGGGAGGGGCAGACGGAGACCGTATCGAGGAACTTCTCCACCTCGGCCATGCGGGCCTCGGAGGTGACGATAGCCCCCACGCGGTGCCCGGTGAGGCGGTAGGCCTTGGAAAAGGAGTAGAGGTGAATGAAGGTCTCGGCCCAGTCGTCATGGGTGAAGAGCCCGTGGGGTGCGCCCGGGGCGGAATGAAAGTCGCGGTAGGTCTCGTCGAGGATGAGCGCGATCCCGCGGTCGGCGCAAAGCTGGTTGAAGGCCTCGAGCAGGGCGGGCGGGTATTCGACGCCCGTGGGATTGTTGGGGCTCACGAGGGCGATGGCGCGGGTGCGGGGCGTGATGCGCCGTGCGGCCTCCTCCGGCGACGGCAGGAGGCCCGCGCCGCAGGGCAGGGGGCAGGTGCGCACGCCCGCCATGTCGAGCCACATCTTGTGATTGAAGTAGTAGGGGGTGGGAAGGATGACCTCGTCCCCCTCATCGCAGAGCATGGCGATGGCGGCGGCAAACGCCTGGTTGCAGCCCGATGTGATGGCCACCTGCTCGAGCGCGATCTGCCCGCCATAGGCCGCGCTCCACTGCTCGGCGATTTCGGCGCGGAGGCCGGGCATCCCGAGCACGGGCCCGTAGAGGTGCGTGGCCGTGTCTTCGAGCGCCGCGGCCATGGCCGCCAGCAGATCAGGATGCGGCGGCTCCATGGGCGCGGCCTGGCTGACATTCAGGAGCGGGCGCTCGGGCGGAAACTCCACCCCGTCGAGCCATCGGCGCGCCTCCATCACGGGCGGCGCGAAGGTGGCGGCAGTGCGCCCCATCAATCGCGCCCGCGATAGGGCTCGACATATTGCAGCGCCATGTCCCAGGGGAAGAAGATCCAAGTGTCCTGGCTGACGCCGGTGATGAACGTATCCACCTGCGGTTCGCCCTTGGGCTTGGCATAGACGGTGGCGTAATGCGCGTTGGGGTAGTGCTTGCGGCAGAGCTCGAGCGTTTTGCCGCTGTCGACGAGGTCGTCGACGACGAGGATCCCGGTTCCGTCGCCCATCATTTCGGCATCGGGCGCCTTCAGGACCTGCGCCTCGGATCGGGCCTGGTGGTCATAGCTCTTGACGCTGATCGTATCGACAGTGCGCACGCCGAGCTCCCGGGCCACGATCATCGCCGGGGCCATGCCGCCGCGGGTGATCGCCACGATCGCGCGCCAGCCGCCGTCATCGGGGCCGCGCCCGTCGAGGCGCCAGGCCAGCGCGCGGCTGTCGCGGTGGATCTGGTCCCAGCTCACATGGAAGCCTTTTTCGTGGGGCAGTTGATCGGCCATGGGGATTAATCCTTCTCAATCGGGCGCATGCCCACGACGTGGAAACCGGCATCGACATGGAGCACCTCGCCCGTGACGGCGGAGCCCAGATCGGAGAGGAGGTAGAGCGCGGAACGGCCCACCTCGTCCTGCGTGACGGTGCGGCGCAGCGGAGCGCTGGCCTCATTGTAATTCATTATGGCGCGGAAATCGCCGATGCCGGAGGCGGCCAGCGTCTTGATCGTGCCTGCAGAGATCGCGTTGACGCGCACGCCCCGCGGACCGAGATCGGCCGCGAGATACATGACGGAGGCCTCGAGCGCGGCCTTGGCGACCCCCATGACATTGTAGTTCGGCATCCACTTCTCGGCGCCGTAATAGGAGAGCGTCAGGGCCGAGGCCCCTTCTCGCAGGAGTGGGGCCGCGCGCTGCAAGACGGCGGTGAAGGAGTAAACGCTGACATCCATGGTGTTCAGGAAGTTCTCGCGTGACGTGGCGAGGTAGCTGCCGCGCAGCTCGTTTTTGTCTGAAAAACCAATGGCGTGAACGACGAAGTCGATCTCGGACCAGAGCGCGCCGAGCTCCGTCATGGCCGTGTCGATGGAGGCCGGATCGGAGACATCGCATTCGAGCACGAGCGGCGCGCCCAGGGTCTCGGCCAGCGGGCGCACCCGCTTTTCCATGGCCGCGCCGTGATAGCTCAGCGCGATCTCGGCACCTTCGGCCTTCAGCGCCTGCGCGATGCCCCACGCAATGGACTTGTCATTGGCTAGACCCATGATTAGGCCACGTTTTCCAGCCATGAGGCCCATGTCGCTCTCCCCTCTGTGCACCAGTTCCGCGAGGTTTAGGTGAAAGGGCGGAGAGGGACAAGAAACCAGAACGAGGAGAGGCGCCATGTCCGACCGTGAGGGAATTTTCGCCGGCGATGACCCGTTTGCGCTGACCCGGGCGTGGATGGCGGACGCGGCGGGCAGCGAGCCCAACGACCCCAACGCCATGCAACTCGCGACCGTGGATGCCGAGGGCCGGCCCAATGTGCGGACGGTGCTGCTCAAGGATATCGAGGACGACGCTTTTGTCTTCTACACCAACTACGAAAGCGCCAAGGGCCGCGAGATCGAGGCCTCGGGCGTCGCGGCCTTCGTTATGCACTGGAAGACGCTGGGGCGGCAGGTGCGCGTGCGGGGGACGGTGACGCGGGAGGACGGGGCGATCGCTGATGCCTACTACCAGTCCCGTGCCTTGGGCTCGCGCATCGGGGCCCATGCGTCCGAGCAGTCGCGGCCGCTGGAGAGCCGCGCGGCGCTCGAGGCGCGCGTCGCGGAGTTCGAAGCGCGGCTGGGGGACACGCCGGATCGGCCGGCCCATTGGGGCGGGTTCCGGATCTCGCCCTTCGAGATGGAATTTTGGGCCGATGGCGCCTACCGGCTCCACGACCGCTTCCGCTGGCAGCGGAAAACCGCCCATGACCCCTGGGAAATCACCCGTTTGCACCCGTAGTTTCACGTCGCGTGAAATTTTAGTGGCTCTGAAAGGGCTTGCTTGATCGCCAGGTCCGGTGATTTATGTCACTTTAAAGAAGAATGGGAGATCGCGTCATGGGTGTACCCCAGCCTGTCGAAATCGAGCCAGTTTCAATCCTCGGAACAGTCAAGTGGTTCGACCCTGGCAAGGGCTTTGGCTTCATCGTGTCCGACGCGGGCGGCCCCGACATCCTGCTCCATGCCAACGTGCTGAGAAACTTCGGCCAGTCCTCCGTCGCGGACGGGGTGCGCATCGAGGTGGTCACGCAGCACACGCCCCGCGGAGCACAAGCGGTCGAGGTGATCTCGATTTCCGCGCCGCCTGTCCCGCAGGCCTCCACGCTCGAAGATATCAACACGCTCTCGACAGAGACACTTGCGGCGCTTCCGATTGAAGCGGCCCGCGTGAAGTGGTTCGATAAGGGCAAGGGCTTCGGCTTTGCAAACGTCTTCGGATCGGACGCGGATGTCTTCATCCATATCGAGGTGTTGCGCAGCTCGGGCCTCGCGGACCTGCAGCCGGGAGAGGCGATATGCATTCGAGTGACCGAGGGGCGCCGGGGGCTCATGGCCGCCGCGGTGCAAAGCTGGGAATCTGCCTCGCTCTCCTGAGCCTCATTGCCCAGCCTGCCTGGGCCGCGTGCCGAGCCGACACACTCACCATCAAGGATGACGACGCGCAGGCGCGCTTTCGCGTGGCCGTGGCCGACGATGCCGAGGAGCGCGCACGCGGTCTGATGTTCGTCGAGGAGATGCCGGCGGGCGAGGGGATGCTCTTTGTCTATGACGCGCCGCAGCCCGTCTCCTTCTGGATGGAAAATACCCTCATCCCGCTCGACATGCTCTTCATCGGCGCGGACGGCACGGTGCGGCGCATCCATGAAAACGCGATCCCGGGCGACAGGACGGCGATCCCGGGCGGCGAAGACATCCAGTTCGTGCTCGAGATCAATGGCGGGCTGGCGCGGCGGCTGAGCCTCGATGTGGGGGCCATCATGCAGCATCCGGCGGTGCCCCAAGAGATCGCGGCATTTCCCTGCGATTGATCTTTTCAAGCGGGGCAGGCGGGCGTATGAGGCCACCCAGGGTCGGGGTGTGGCGCAGCCTGGTAGCGCACCTGTTTTGGGTACAGGGGGTCGTGAGTTCGAATCTCGCCGCCCCGACCAACTTTCACAGACGATGACGCCTCAGAGAATCGGTGTACCCCCGGCGGCCGTGAAGGCGCGCTGGATGATGCGCTGCACGCGCGGTTCGGCGAAGCGGACCTCGGCCACCTCGCCGCCGCGCTGCGGGACACGGTAGAAATACTCCGTCACCACGGCAAAGCCCTCGCCACGCTCGGTGGCCTCGAGTGTCGTCACCAGCGTGGGCAAATCCTCCACGTCGCCGCTGAATTGAAGAATGAGCGACGCGGCGGCTTCGGGTGTGGGGAGCGTCTCGCAGAGGAGTTCGCGCTCGGAGACAAGGGTGAGTCGGTCGAGCTCCCCCTGGCAGCCGGAGGCGATGGCCTCGAAGAGCGGTGTGGGGAATTCCTGGAAAAAGGCCGATTGCCGGCCCGGGCCGTCACCGGCGGACAATTCCACCCGCGGCGCACAGGCGCAGAGTGCCATAAGCGCGACACCTGTCGCCCAAAAACCAATGCTGCGTCGCGGCTGAGTCATCCACACAGATATGCGGCCGGATGTGGATCAAAGCAAGAAAACGTGTGCGCTCAAGAGCTTGGGCGGAATGGCTGATGTGTAAGCCTTCCAGATCATGTGCTATCCACAGGGGCGCCCACAAGATATGGCGTGCGTCAACGAAAAAAATCCGGGAAAAGCTTCAAAAAGCTGATTGACGATTCAGGGGCGGCTACGTCAGGTTGTGTGGGCTGGCAGGCAAAGCACAACATCTAGTGCGGCCTGACGCGGGGACAGAAGAATAGATCAAACGCATTTGCGTAAACGGCCATTGGCCGGATGGTCCCTCGCGGCGCCTGCCAGCATGGGAACGATAGGGTGACTGGCCATTTGGCGGCCAAAACGACGAGGCAGACAATGAAAATCGAACGTTCATTCACGACGCAGGGCGAGGACGCATATGCAAGCGTGCCGTTCACGACGACGACCTCCGAGATCCGCAATCCGGATGGTACGATCGTCTTTCAGGCTAAAGACATCGAAGTGCCTGGCGAATGGAGCCAGGTCGCGTCTGACGTCATCGCGCAGAAGTATTTCCGGAAGGCGGGTGTGCCTTCCAAGCTGAAGCCGGTGAAGGAAAAGGGCGTGCCCGAGTTCTTGTGGCGCCACGTGCCCGCGGAAAACGCCGAGTTCGGCGGTGAGACCTCCGCCAAGCAGGTCTTCGACCGCCTCGCGGGCGCTTGGGCCTACTGGGGCTGGAAGGGTGGTTACTTCACCACCGAAGAAGATGCACGCGCCTACTACGACGAGATGCGCCACATGCTCGCGACCCAGCGCGCGGCACCGAACTCGCCGCAGTGGTTCAACACCGGCCTGCACTGGGCCTACGGCATCGATGGCCCGAGCCAGGGCCACATGTATGTCGATCCCTTCACCGGCAAGTTGACCAAGTCGAAGTCGGCCTACGAGCACCCGCAGCCCCATGCCTGCTTCATCCAGTCCGTGCAGGACGATCTGGTGAATGACGGCGGCATCATGGATCTTTGGGTCCGCGAGGCACGCCTCTTCAAGTACGGCTCCGGCACGGGCACGAATTTCTCCCACCTCCGCGGGGAGGGCGAGAAGCTCTCCGGCGGCGGCAAGTCCTCGGGCCTCATGGGCTTCCTCAAGATTGGTGACCGCGCGGCGGGCGCGATCAAGTCCGGCGGCACGACGCGTCGCGCGGCAAAGATGGTGATCTGCGACGCCGATCACCCGGATATCGAGGACTTCATCAACTGGAAGGTCATCGAGGAGCAGAAGGTGGCCTCCATCGTTGCCGGCTCAAAGATGCACGAGGAGAAGCTCAACGCGATCTTCGCCGCCATCGGGCAGTGGGACGGCGCCGAGGCTGATGCCTATGACCCCAAGAAAAACAAGGGCTTGGGCGATGCTGTTCGCGCGGCCAAGAAGGTGGCGATCCCGGAGACCTATGTGAAGCGCGTTCTCGACTACGCCAAGCAGGGTCACACCTCCATCGAGTTCCCGACCTACGACACCGATTGGGACAGTGAGGCATACAACTCTGTCTCCGGCCAGAACTCCAACAACTCGATCCGCGTCACCGACGCGTTCCTCTACGCCGTGGAGAAGGACGCCGACTGGCAGCTCATCAACCGCAAGGACGGCAAAGTCGCCAAGACGCTGAAGGCGCGGGACCTCTGGGAGCAGGTGGGCCACGCGGCCTGGGCCTGCGCCGATCCGGGCATCCAGTATCATGATACGGTCAACGCCTGGCACACCTGCCCGGAAGACGGCGAGATCCGCGGCTCGAACCCGTGCTCGGAGTACATGTTCCTCGACGACACGGCCTGCAACCTCGCCTCCATGAATCTGCTCACCTTCTTCCGGGACGGCACGTTCCAGGTGGAAGAGTACATGCATGCCACGCGCCTCTGGACGCTGACGCTCGAGGTCTCCGTGATGATGGCGCAGTTCCCGTCGAAGGAGATCGCGCAGCGCTCCTACGACTTCCGGACGCTGGGCCTCGGCTACGCCAATATCGGCGGCCTGCTGATGAACATGGGCTACGGCTATGACAGCAATGAGGGCCGCGCGCTCTGCGGCGCTCTGACGGCCATCATGACCGGTGTGTCCTACGCCACCTCCGCGGAAGTCGCGGGAGAGCTCGGTGCCTTCGCGGGCTACGAGAAGAACAAGGCGCACATGCTTCGCGTCATCGCCAACCACCGCAACGCCGCCTACGGCAACACGGACGGCTACGAGGCGGTGAACGTGAAGCCCGTGCCGCTCGATCACGGCTCCTGCCCGGACGCGCGTCTGCCGCAGATCGCCATGGAGGCCTGGGACCAGGCGCTCGAGCTCGGCAAGAAGAACGGCTACCGCAACGCGCAGGCGACCGTCGTGGCCCCCACGGGCACGATCGGCCTCGTCATGGACTGCGACACGACGGGCATCGAGCCGGACTTCGCGCTCGTGAAGTTCAAGAAGCTGGCCGGCGGCGGCTACTTCAAGATCATCAACCGCTCCGTTCCCGCGGCGCTGGCCAAGCTCGGCTACCGCGAGAGCGAGATCGGGGAGATCATCTCCTACGCCGTGGGCCATGGCTCGCTGGGCAATGCGCCCGGCATCAATCACACCGCGCTCATCGGGCACGGCTTCGGGCAGGCTGAGATCGACAAGATCGAGGCGGCGCTGCCGTCGGCCTTCGACATCCGCTTCGTCTTCAACCAGTGGACGCTCGGCGCGGAGTTCTGCACCGATGTGCTCGGCATCCCGGCGGAGAAGCTCACGGACCCGTCCTTCGATCTCCTCGTGCATCTCGGCTTCTCGAAGGCCGATATCGAGGCGGCGAACGACCATGTCTGCGGGACGATGACGCTCGAGGGCGCGCCGTTCCTCAAGGAAGAGCACCTGAACGTCTTCGACTGCGCCAACCCCTGCGGCAAGAAGGGCAAGCGCTTCCTTTCCGTTAACAGCCACATCGACATGATGGCAGCGGCGCAGTCCTTCATCTCGGGCGCGATCTCGAAGACGATCAACATGCCCAACGATGCGACCATCGAAGAGGTGCAGGAGAGCTACGAGCGCTCCTGGAAGATGGGGGTGAAGGCCAACGCGATCTACCGTGACGGCTCCAAGCTCTCCCAGCCGCTCGCCGCCGCCCTCGTGGAGGACGACGACGAGGCCGCCGAAATCCTCGAGACCGGGTCGGATCGCGAGAAGGCATCCGTGCTCGCCGAGAAGATCGTCGAGAAGATCGTCATCAAGGAGGTGGCCAAGGCCGCGCGAGAGAAGATGCCCGAGCGTCGCCGGGGCTACACCCAGAAGGCCATCGTCGGCGGGCACAAAGTGTATCTCCGGACCGGTGAGTACCAGGACGGCAAGCTCGGCGAGATCTTCATCGACATGCACAAGGAAGGCGCGGGCTTCCGGGCGATGATGAACAACTTCGCCATCGCTGTGTCGGTGGGTCTCCAGTACGGCGTGCCGCTCGAGGAGTTCGTGGATGCCTTCACGTTCACCAAGTTCGAGCCCGCCGGGATGGTCCAGGGGAACGACTCGATCAAGAACGCGACCTCGATCCTCGACTACATCTTCCGCGAGCTGGCGGTGAGCTACCTCGACCGCACGGAGCTTGCCCATGTGAAGCCCGAGGGCGCCACGTTCGACGATCTCGGCCGCGGCGAGGAAGAGGGCGTCTCGAATGTCCGCGACCCCTCCGAGGCCAGCGCACTGAAGGGGGTCGAGGTCCTCAAGCAGATGGTCTCCACCGGCTATCACCGCAACCGGGTGCCGCAGGAATTCGTGGTCTACCAGGGCGGGCAGGGCACCACAGCGCTCGACGGGTCGCTCGACCCTCAGACCGCACTCCAGACGCTGGTGCCCGAGGCGCGCCTCAACACTGCGCCGGAGGGCCGCAAGCTGTCGCTTCAGGAGACGCCCGCCATGGACGCCTCCGCCAAGGCCAAGATGCAGGGCTACGAGGGCGACCCGTGCGGCGAATGCGGAAACTACACGCTCGTGCGCAACGGCACCTGCATGAAGTGCAACACCTGCGGCGCGACGTCGGGCTGCAGCTAAGAGTACAAGCTCCCCTCACTTGGGGCGCTAGGGGGCCGGGCCTCGGTCTGGTCCCCGACGAGACACCGGGCCAACGCGGCCCAACAACATACCAAGTTTTGGGGCGGGTGCGCTCGCCCCGGACGCAGCTCAGGCCGCAGGCAGAAAATCACCGAGCGGTAAATTATAGGAGCCTGAGAGGCGAACCTGGCCGGGGGGAGACCCCCGGCCTCTTTCTTTTGGAGGCAAGGCTCTGCGACGGATCGCGGAAGGAGGCGCCGCACGTCGCTGCCCTCGGGCTCTTTCCCAGCCTCCGAGGTATTTCTGGAAAGACGAAGCCCGAGTGTCAGCTACGCGGAGCGTCGCTAGGCAAGGTGGTAGGCCACTTCGCTCCCCGTCGTGCGGTTGAGGAGGGGGCCCGTGATGGGGCGGCGCTCCAGCTCCCGGACGCTGAACCGAGCGGCATAGTGCGCCTCGACCTCGCGCGTGGGCACGCTGTGGGGCGGGCCTTCCATGGCGGGATTCTCATACTCGAAGGTGATGAGCATCTGCGGCGCGTGCCCGGTGAGCGCGGCGACGTGCCCAGCGTAGCGTGCGCGCATCTCGGGCGGGAGTGCCACGAGCGCGGCGCGGTCAAAGACGGCATCCACCGGGCCTAGCGTGGCTGCCTCGAGCCCGAAGATATCGCCCTGGTAGATCGTGATGCCTCCCGCGGTGTAGCGCGTGAGCGGCCCGGCGAGGTGCTCCTCGGGCGTGAGCCCGGCCTCGGCGAAAAAGGCCGCGACGGCCGTGCTATCGAGCTCCGCGCCGATGACCTCGTGGCCCCGCGCGGCGAGCCAGCTCAGGTCCACCGCCTTGCCGCAGAGCGGCACGAAGACGCGGCGGCCCATGGCGAGACCCGGCCAGTGGGCGGTGAGGAGGGCATTGGGCGCGCCTTCATGGAACGCGATGCGCCCCGATTGCCAGCGCTCGTGCCAGAACGCCGCCTCCATCAGTGGCTCACCGAGTCGGAAAAGACATGGATGACAACGACGCCCCCAACGATCATCCCGAGCCCGACAATGGCCGCGAGATCGAGCGTCTGTCCGAAGACGACGAAGCCGATGCAGGCGATCATGAAGATGCCGAAGGCACTCCAGATCGCGTAGGCGATGCCCACTGGGATCGTGCGGAGCGAGTAGGCCAGCAGGTAGAAGCTCACTGCGTAGGCCACGACGACGATAACCGAGGGGCCGAGCTTCGAGAATTGCTCGGAGGCCTTGAGCGCACTCGTGCCCACCGTCTCGAAGAAGATCGCGGCGATGAGATAATAATAGGCTGTGGGCATGGTCGGATCTCCTGGGGCTCGCGCGACTGTGCCCCAGAAGGCCTGGCCCCGCTAGTCGGCGATGTAGCGGTCTCGCCGGTGGTTGAAGGCGATGACGCCGTTGAGCACCACCGCGCCAAGGAGCGAGTAGGCCACGACGGAGGCCGGGAAGAGGAAGATCGCCACGCCGAAGATCGCGGCATCGACGATGAGCTGCACGTAGCCCGCCTTGAAGCCGGTCCTGTCCTGGATGAGGAGCGCCACCACGCCGAGTCCGCCGAGCGAGCCCTTGTGGCGAAAGCAGGCGAGGAGGCCGAGGCCCACGGTCGTGCCGAAAACGATGGTGCCGATCACGGGATCGAGGCGCTCGAAGGCGATGAAGAGCGGCAGGTAGTCGGACATGAGCGAGACGAGCGTCACGCAGGCGATGCTTTTGAGCGTGAACTCGAGGCCGAGCCGCATGTAGGCGAAGATGTAGAAGGGCAGGTTCACGAGAAAGAAGACCGTGCCAAAGCTCCACCCGGTGGGATAGGCAATGAGGAGCGCGAGGCCCGCCGACTGGCCGGTCAGAAAGCCCAGATGAGTGAGAAAGACGAGGCCCACGGAGGTCAGAAAGCACCCGATGCCGAGGCCTTGGATGTCTTCGAGCGCGGTGTGGGAGACGTCGTCGGCGTCGTTGAAGCGTGTTGGTGCTGGCATGCGCCCTTAGCTATCGGCGCACCCGGCGCTGTCCAGCCGTCGGCGGGAAAAGATGGGTGTCTTCCGGGGCTTCGAGCGCGTCTGCCCAGCGAATGTGCAGCCTCAGCTGTCGCGCTCGGTGGTGAAAGTGAGCGGATAACCGGCGCGCGCGCCCACATCGGTGCCCTGGCGGGCCTTCGTCTCCGCGATCTCGCGGGTGAAGACGGCGACGACACAGCTGCCTTTCATGTGCGCGGCAAGCATGACGGCCTCCGCCTCTCCCTCGGACATGTGAAAGAGGCCCATCAGCACCTTGGTGACGAAGGCACGGGGCGTGAAATCATCATTGAGCAGGATGACTTTCCATAGCGGCGGACGCTCTGTTTTCTTCTGTGTTTGGGGACGCACGGGAGCGATGATCTCGGACATCGCCGTGAGCCTATCACAGATGATCGCCCCGGGGGCGGCGAAAATCTGGGCAGAAGGGGCCCCGGCGCGTGGCCGGGGCACCATGGTCAGTCGAAGATCGCGTTGAGCGTGGCCGAGGGGCGCATGACGCGGGCGAGCTTCTCGGGATCGGCCTTGTAGTAGCCGCCGATATCGGCGGGCTTGCCGCGGACTTCGGCGAGCTCGGCAACGATCTTTTCTTCACCTGTGGCAAGAGCTTCGGCGACGGGCTTGAAGTGATCGCCGAGCGGACCCGTGGCGAGCGCTTCCGCCCAGTAGCGGGCAAACCAGTAGTGGCTGTCGCGGTTGTCGGGCTGACCGACCTTGCGCCCCGGGGAGCGCTCGTGATCGAGCACGCCCTGCGTGGCCGCCTCGACGCCCTTGGCCAGCGCGGCGGCCTTCTCGTTACCGGTGGCATTGGCGAGGAAATCGAAGCTCTCGCCCAGAGCGCAGAACTCTCCGAGGCTGTCCCAGCGGAGGTGGTTTTCTTCCACGAGCTGCTGGACGTGCTTCGGGGCCGAGCCGCCCGCGCCCGTCTCGAAGAGACCGCCGCCTTGCATGAGCTTGACGATGGAGAGCATCTTGGCCGAGGTGCCGAGCTCGAGGATCGGGAAGAGATCGGTGAGGTAGTCGCGCAGGACATTGCCCGTGATGGCGATGCTGTCCTTGCCTTGCGTGATGGTTTCCAGCGTGAGGCGGGTCGCCTCGCGCGGGGCCATGATCTCGAATTTGTCTGCGACGCCAGCGGCTTCCAGGAGGGGCTTCACCTTCTCGATGAGCTCCGCGTCGTGGGCGCGATGGGCGTCTAGCCAGAAGATCGCCTGCGCGCCCGTGGCAGCCTGACGCTCGATGGCGAGCTTCACCCAGTCCTCGATGGGGGCCTTCTTGGCTGAGGACATCCGCCAGATATCGCCGGGCTCGACCGCGTGGGAATGAAGCACGTCGCCATTGGCTGCGACGACCTCGATGGTGCCTGCCTCGGGGATCTCGAAGGTGGTGGGGTGGGAGCCGTATTCCTCTGCCTTCTGGGCCATGAGGCCCACGTTTTGCACCGCACCTGCGGTCGTGACGTCGAGGGCGCCGTTGGCTTTGAAGAAGTTGATCGTCTCGTCATAGACCGTGGAATAGCAGCGGTCCGGGATCACGCATTTGGTGTCTGCCTCGTTCCCGTCCGGGCCCCAGCCTTTGCCGCCCGCGCGGATGACGGCGGGCATGGAGGCGTCGATGATGACGTCGGAGGGGACGTGAAGGTTCGTGATACCCTTGTCGGAGTTGACCATGTACATGGCTGGGCCCGCGGCGAGCGCGGCCTTCAGATCTGCCTCGAGATCGGCGTGGCCAGCGATGGCCGCCTCGATCGATCCGATGCCGCCGTTGGGGTTCACGCCCAGCTCCTTGAGCGTCCTGCTGTGCTTCTCGAAGAAAGGCGCGAGGTAAACAGAGACGGCGTGGCCGAAGATGATCGGGTCGGAGACCTTCATCATCGTGGCCTTCATGTGCAGCGAGAAGAGGACGCCGGGCTCCATGTTCTCGATTTCAGCCGCGAGAAACGCGCGCAGCGCAGCCGCCGACATGAAGGACGCGTCGACCACGGTGCCTTCGGCGAGCGCCACGCCGTCCTTCAGCGTCTTGCCGTTCAGCCGGATCGTGGCCGCGCCCGCTTGCGCGGCTGTGACCGTGGTGGAGGTCTCGTTGGCGTAGAAATCATCGCCCGTCATGGAGGCGACATGGGTCTTCGACGCCGCGGACCATTTGCCCATGCGGTGCGGGTTGGCCTTGGCGTAGTTCTTGACGGCGGTGGCGGCGCGGCGGTCCGAATTTCCTTCGCGGAGGACCGGATTCACAGCCGAGCCCTTGATCGTGTCGTATTTCGCGCGCACGGCCTTCTCGGCGTCGGTCTTCGGGTCGGCGGGATAATCGGGCAGCGCGTATCCCTTGCCCTGGAGCTCCCTGATGGCCGCCTCGAGCTGCGGAACGGAAGCGGAGATGTTGGGCAGCTTGATGACGTTGGCCTTGGCCGTCTTCACCCAGTCGCCCAGCGCGGCGAGATCGTCCGATTGCGCCTGCGCATCTGTGAGGACTTCGGGGAAGGTCGCGATGATGCGCCCGGCGAGGGAGATGTCGCGCGTCTCCACGTTCACGTCCGCCGCCTTGGCGAAGAATTTCACGATGGGCAGGAGGGAGGCGCTGGCCAGTTCGGGAGCCTCATCGACGGTGGTGTAGACGATATCGGTGCCGGAGAAGGTGGACATGGAGTTTCCTTTCGGATGCGCTTTTGTTGCTCCATAGTCTGAAGGTATGCATTTGTATACATCGAATGCTTTCAGAATTGTCGCAGGTGCGATTGTGCGAGCGATGTGCGCGCGCCTTCAGCCCGCTTTACCCTCCGAAAAGGGCCGGCTCAGCGCATGCTGCGAGTGTAGATCCGGCGCCGCAGCGTGTGCCTGGGGTCAGCCGCCGCTCGACCGGTGAGCCGCGACAGCAGCTTCGAGCGCCGCGCGGGCCTTTTTCTCGGCGATGCGGATGCGGCACTCGGTCAGGAAGGCTTCCTCGAGCGTCTGGGAGGCCGCTGCGAGCACGTTGCCGATCTCCACGAAAAGCCGGTCATTGCCGAGCTCATCCTGCGCGGCGAGCACGTCATCGGCGAGCTTGGTGGCGAGGGTCTCTACGGAATTCATGGACGTCTGTCTCCTGCGCGGCGCGCCCTGCGCTTAGCGTGTCGTCTCGGTCAGGCGGCGCTGCACGTATTCGGTGACGTTGCCGATCATGGTGTCCATGTGCGGCTCGTCGAAGAAATGCCCGGCGCCCTCGATCTCCTGATGGGTGATCGTGATGCCCTTCTGCTCGTGAAGCTTGCCCACCAGCGTCTGGGTGTCCGCCGGCGGGGCCACGCGATCGCCGGTGCCATTGATGATGAGGCCCGAGGACGGGCAGGGCGCGAGGAACGAGAAGTCATACATGTTGGCGGGCGGGGAGACCGAGATGAAGCCCGTGATCTCGGGGCGGCGCATGAGGAGCTGCATCCCGATCCAGGCACCGAAGGAAAAGCCGGCCACCCAGCAATGCTTGGAATTGTTGTTCATCGATTGAAGGTAATCGAGGGCGGAGGCGGCGTCGGAGAGCTCGCCCACGCCCTGGTCGTATTCGCCTTGGCTGCGGCCCACGCCCCGGAAGTTGAAGCGGAGCACGGTGAAACCCATGTTATAAAAGGCGTAGTGGAGGTTGTAGACCACCTTGTTATTCATCGTGCCACCGAATTGCGGATGCGGGTGCAGCACGATCGCGATCGGGGCGTCTTTTTGTTTTTGCGGGTGATAGCGGCCTTCGAGCCGTCCTTCGGGACCGGCAAAGATTACCTCGGGCATGGGCATCCAGTCTGACAGGGGCCATGGGGGCGCTTGACGTGCCCCCGACGGCATTTTAGAACAATTCTAAACCGCGGTCCGCCGCGGTGGCCATGACGTAAACATGCCGACGATGAGGGTCAATCACTCCCGATGACCCCCACTCCTAGGTGTGGCTCTGGGGTGAGGCTGCGGGCCGCGATGCCCATGGATGCGGGCCATGATGCCCATGGAGACGTGTGATGAAGCTTTCGACCAAGGGACGTTACGCGATGGTGGCGCTGGCCGATATCGCGCTGCAGGGCGAGGACGTGCTGGTCTCGCTCGGCGAGATCTCCAAGCGGCAGGCCATCTCGCTGCCCTATCTCGAGCAGCTCTTCGTGAAGCTGCGCCGGGCCGGGCTCGTCTCGTCGGTGCGCGGGCCGGGCGGGGGCTACAAGCTCGCGCGGGCGGCCACCGAGATCCGCGTGGCCGAGATCCTCGGCGCGGTGGATGAGACGGTGAGCGCGATGCATACCGGGGCAGGGGCCTCGGGCGCGGTGTCGGGGTCGCGGGCGCAGAGCATGACGAACCGGCTCTGGGAAGGGCTGTCGGCCCATGTCTACGTCTTTCTCCACCAGACCCGGCTGAGCGATGTCGTGCGCAATGACCTGACGCCGTGCCCGGCCGTGCCTTCGCTCTTCGAGGTGGTCGACGAATGAGCATGACGGCGCAAGCGGACTGGGGCTCTGCCCCAGACCCCGAGGTACGACGCACAAAGAAACCGGGGGCCGAGCTCTGATGCAGCGAGTGTATCTCGACTATAATGCCACGTCGCCGCTGCGGGCGGAGGCGCGCGCGGCGATGATCGCGGCCATGGATGCGCTGGGGAACCCGTCTTCCGTCCATGCAGAAGGGCGCGCGGCCAAGGCCATCATCGAGAAGGCGCGGGCGCAGATCGCGGAAGCGATCGGGGCATCGGGCGCCGATATCGTCTTCACGTCCTCGGCCACCGAGGCGGCGGCGCTGGCCCTGTCGGGACGCGGCCTCGCGGGCGCGGCGGTGGAGCATGACGCGGTGCGCGCCTACGCGGACGCTTCGCTCCCGGTGTCGCGCGACGGCGCGGTGACGGTGCGCGATCCTGCGGCAACGACCTTGCAGCTCGCCAATTCCGAGACCGGGGTCATGCAGACGCTGCCCGGCGGGATCGCGGTGAGCGATTTCACGCAAGCCTTCGGCAAGGTGCCGGTCTCCTTCGCCTGGTCGGGAGCCGAGATGGCGCTCGTCTCCGCCCACAAGCTCGGCGGGCCCAAGGGCGTGGGCGCGCTCATCGTGCGGCAGGGCGTGGATGTCCCCGCGCAGATCCGCGGTGGCGGGCAGGAGATGGGGCGGCGCTCGGGCACGGAGAACGTGATCGGTATCGCGGGCTTCGGCGCAGCCGCGGAGGCCGCGAGCCGGGATCTCGAAACCGGGGTCTGGAGCCGCGTGGAGGAATTTAGAAATATTCTAGAAACAACTCTGGAAGCCGTGGCGAACAATATTATTTTTGTCGGGAAAGGCGCCGCACGCTTGCCCAACACCTCCTGCTTCATCGCACCCGGCTGGAAGGGCGAGACGCAGGTGATGCAGATGGACCTCGCGGGCTTCGCCGTCTCGGCGGGCTCGGCCTGCTCGAGCGGGAAGGTCCGGGCCTCGGGCGTGCTGACGGCGATGGGCTATGACGCGACCGAGGCCAGCCAGGCCCTCCGCGTCTCCATCGGGCCCGCCACGACGGAGGAAGACGTGCGCAGGTTCGCAAACACCTGGGCCACGAAATACGAAAAGATTTGCGCCAGAGCAGCGTGAGAGGAAGATCCATGGCAGCACTTGACACGATGAAGGTCAAAGAAGGCGTCGAGGAAGACACCGTCGCCAAGGTCGCGGCGCTGGCCGGCAAATACAAGCACGGCTGGGAAACCGAGATCGAGATGGACTACGCGCCGAAGGGCCTCTCCGAGGACATCGTGCGCCTGATCTCCGCCAAGAACGACGAGCCCGAATGGATGCTCGACTGGCGCCTCAACGCCTATCGCCGCTGGCTCGACATGAAGGAGCCCGACTGGGCCATGGTCGATTTCCCGAAGATCGACCTTCAGGACCAGTACTACTATGCCCGTCCGAAGAGCATGGAGGAGAAGCCCAAATCGCTCGACGAGGTCGATCCCAAGCTGCTCGAGACCTACAAGAAGCTCGGTATTCCGCTGAAGGAGCAGAAGATCCTCGCCGGTGTCGAGGAGGTGGACGCGACGCCGGAGGACAACTCCGAACGCCGCGTGGCCGTGGATGCCGTCTTCGACAGCGTCTCCGTGGGTACGACCTTCAAAAAGGAGCTCGCCGAAAAGGGCGTGATCTTCTGCTCGATCTCGGAGGCGATCAAGGACCATCCCGAGCTCGTGAAGAAGTATATCGGCTCCGTTATCCCGCCCTCGGACAACTACTATGCCGGGCTCAATTCCGCCGTCTTCTCCGACGGCTCGTTCGTCTACGTCCCGCCGGGCGTGCGCTGCCCCATGGAGCTTTCCACCTATTTCCGCATCAACGCGGAAAACACCGGCCAGTTCGAGCGCACGCTCATCATCTGCGATCGCGAGGCCTATGTGAGCTATCTCGAAGGTTGCACGGCGCCCCAACGTGACACCGCGCAGCTCCACGCCGCGGTCGTGGAGATCGTCGTCATGGACGACGCGGAGGTGAAGTATTCCACGGTACAGAACTGGTTCCCGGGCGATGAAGAGGGCAAGGGCGGCATCTACAACTTCGTCACCAAGCGCGCCGATTGCCGGGGCGACCGGGCGAAGGTCATGTGGACGCAGGTGGAGACCGGCTCGGCCGTCACGTGGAAGTATCCGTCCTGCATCCTCCGGGGAGAGGAGAGCCAGGGCGAGTTTTACTCCATCGCCATCGCCAACAACCTCCAGCAGGCCGATACCGGCACGAAGATGATCCACCTGGGCAAGAACACCAAGTCGCGCATCGTCTCCAAGGGGATCAGCGCGGGTAAGGCACAGAATACCTATCGCGGCCTCGTGACGATGCACAATCGCGCCAAGAACAGCCGCAACTACACGCAGTGCGACAGCCTCCTGATCGGCGACACCTGTGGGGCGCATACCGTCCCCTATATCGAGGTGAAGAACAACTCGAGCCGGGTGGAGCACGAAGCGACGACCTCGAAGGTCGATGACGACCAGCTCTTCTACTGCCGCCAGCGCGGCATGGACGAGGAAGAGGCCGTGGCGCTCGTCGTCAACGGGTTCTGCAAGGAAGTACTGCAGGCGCTGCCCATGGAGTTCGCGATGGAGGCCCAGCAGCTCGTGGCGATCTCGCTCGAAGGGTCGGTGGGCTAGGCCGCATCGCGCCCGCATCGTCCACAGAGAGCTGCAAGAGAGACGCACGAAGCAAGGCAGGACACGCGCCATGATCGTTACGACCACACCTTCCATTGATGGCAAGAAAATCCGGAGCTACCGGGGCGTGGTCGTGGGCGAGGCGATCCTCGGGGCGAATGTCTTCCGAGACATCTTCGCGGGGATCACCGATATCATCGGGGGGCGCTCGGGCGCCTACGAGGCCTCGCTTGGCGAGGCGAGGGAGACGGCGCTGCGCGAGCTCGAAGAGCGGGCAGAGGCCAAGGGGGCCAATGCCGTCGTCGGCGTGGATCTCGACTACGAAGTCATCAACAACATGCTGATGGTGTCGGCATCCGGCACGGCCGTCGTCGTCGAATGATCCGGCTCTTTGCTGCCACGGCCACCGCGATCTTTTGCGCGGGTTTCGCATTCGTCGTCGACGCGATCACCGATGCGCTCGCGGCCTGGCAGGTCGTGACATTGGCTGCTGTGTCCGGGTTTCTCGGCTCACTCTTCGGAAACTCACTCCTCGGGATGCGGCGCAAATGAGGCGCAGGTTTTCCAAAAGGTTGCCGCAATCCGGCCCCGTTTCGCCCCTAACGTGCAGAGGCGGGGGCAAAAGGGGATTGAGATATGTCGACCTTGAGCCGAGATCGAAAGCGCGCGTGGGAAGAGCGGCTGGCCCGCATCGAATCTGGGCGCACCATGACGCAGACAGCGGGCGCCGAGGGCACCGTGCCGATGAAGCTTGCCAAGCGCGGCGGCGGCAAGGTGAAGGTGGGCATGACGGGATACGTCGCGCTTCTCGCGGGCATGGCGGCGGGTTGGTGCTCGGCGATGCTGGCCTGCGTGGCCGCGCCCTCGGCGGCGCTCCTCGAGGCCTACGACTTCGGCGAACGGGCGGAGCTCATCGCGCTCTACACCGATCCGCTTGTGGCCTTCCTCTGCTTTGTCGTTCTGTGCGGTATCCTGCGGATGCAGAGCTTTTCGGGGAAGTTTTTCGGCCTTGTCATCATGGCCTGGGTCTTCGGGCTACAGATGGATCTCGGCGCGCCCACTGTGGCGGACGTCGTCGAGTTCGGCAAAGCGATCGTGGCGGGCGAGATCGCCTGGAGCGAGAAGATCGCCGACTTCCAGACCTGGGCCAACGAGTCCCTGGCCTAGCAACACACCTCACATCCGAGCGCGTTTTCCCCGGTGCCGACACGTCGGCCCGGGTGTTCATGTTTGCGTCCACGCTTATGTCCCCCAATGAAAGTGCCGCGCCCGGTGCGCGGCCCAAAGGAGCCGTCCGATGCTAGAAATCAAGAACCTGCACGTCGAACTCGAGGAGGAGGGCAAGAAGATCCTGAAAGGGGTCGACCTCGTGCTCGAGCCCGGCAAGGTCCACGCGATCATGGGGCCGAACGGCTCGGGCAAGTCCACGCTCTCCTACGTCCTCGCTGGCCGCGACGGCTACGAGGTGACCGAGGGCACGGCCACTATGGACGGCGAGGACATCCTCGACATGGAGCCGGAAGAGCGCGCGGCCGCGGGCCTCTTTCTCGCGTTCCAGTATCCGGTGGAGATCCCCGGGGTGGGCAACATGACCTTCCTGCGAACGGCCGTGAACGCGCAGCGCAAGGCGCGCGGCGAGGACGAGCTCAGCGCGGGCGAGTTCCTCAAGGTGATCCGAGAGAAGGCCAAGGCGCTCAAGATCGACGCGGACATGCTCAAGCGCCCGGTCAATGTCGGCTTTTCCGGCGGTGAGAAGAAGCGCAACGAGATCCTGCAGATGGCCATGCTCGAGCCTAAGATGTGCATCCTCGATGAGACGGATTCAGGCCTCGACGTGGACGCGATGAAGCTCGTGGCGCAAGGCGTGAACGCGCTCCGCGACGAGGGCCGTACCTTCCTCGTCATTACCCACTACCAGCGCTTGCTCGACCATATCCAGCCGGACGTCGTCCACATAATGGCCGATGGGCGCATGGTCACCCAGGGCGGGCCGGAGCTCGCGCTCGAGGTGGAGAACAACGGCTACGCAAACCTCCTCGAGGAGGCGTAGATGGCGCTGCCAGAAGCACGACAGGACCTCACCGAGGCGGTGCTCGCCGCCCATCCGCTGCCGGAGGCAGGCCCGTGGCTCACGCATGCGCGTGAGGCTGCCCGGCTGCGGCTCGCAGCACTTGGGATGCCCATGGGCCGGGACGAGTACTGGAAATTCACCCGCCCGGACGCGTGGACGGGCGCCAAGGCCCATGATGCCTCCGCCGAGGCGTCGCGCGTCTTCGACGCCGCCGCGCCGCTGACGCTTGTCTTCGTGGACGGGGTCTTCGATGCGGAGGCCTCCGACGACGCCGCGCTCGAGCACGTGAAGATCGAGCGGCTGGCGGATGTGGCCCATACTGACCTGCACTGGGCCAAGGCGCTTTATGGCGCGCTCGAAGCGTCCGCGAACGAGGCGCCGCGCGTCGATGGCGCGCGCCTCTTCAAGCCGGTGGCGCGCCCCCTGGCGGCGCTCAACACCGCCACCGCGGAAGACGGGCTCCTCATCCACGCCACGGGCGCTGTCGCGCGGCCCATCCGCATCTCCTACCGCTCCGGCGGGGGCGAGGCCGTGCTGCATCACCTCGTGAAGGTCGATCCCGGCGCTTCGCTCACGCTTCTCGAAGAAGGGCAGCCCGGCGGGCGCTCGAACGTGATGCTCGAGGCCGATATCGCCGAGACCGGCACATTCCACCACCTGCGCATCCAGGCCCCTGAGCAGGATCGCGCCACGCTCACCAATCTCTTTGCCCGCACGGGCGTGGAGAGCACGTTCAAGAGCTTCGGCTTCACCGCCAATGGCGCGGCCACGCGGAACGAGGCCGTCCTCGAGATCCTCGGGGACAATGCCGTCGCGCATATCGCGGGCGGCTGCCTCGGCGACGGGGCGCGGGGCAAGTTTCACCACGATGACACCGTCTACATCACCCATGACGCGGTGAATTGCGAAAGTCGCCAGGTCTTCAAGAAGGTGCTGCGCAACGGCGCGGTGGGTGTCTTCCAGGGCAAGATCCTCGTGCAGCCCCACGCGCAGAAGACCGATGGCTACCAGATCAGCCAGTCGCTTCTGCTCGATGATGACAGCCAGTTTCTCGCCAAGCCCGAGCTCGAGATCTACGCCGACGACGTGGCCTGCTCACACGGGTCAACGTCGGGCGCGATCGACGAGGAGGCGCTCTTTTATCTGCGCTCCCGGGGCGTGCAGCGGAAGACGGCGGAGAACCTGCTGACGCTCTCCTTCCTCGCCGAGGCACTCGACGAGATCGAGGATGCCGAGCTTGCGGAGATGGTGCTGGGCCAGATCGAAGGGTGGCTCGCGGACTGATGCCTGTGACGCGCGACATCGTGCAGAGTTACCGCCGTCCGCGGACGGTCATGCGCCGGCTTCTCGAGGCCGGGCAGCGGGAGGATCGCGCCATCGCGATCCTGCTCGGTGCTTGCCTGATGCTCTTCGTGGCCTCCGGGCCGCGGCTCGCACGGCAAGCGGAGCTCACGGGGAGCGACCTCACGCAGGACCTCGTCTACGCCATGTTCTCCTCGCTCTTCATAATGCCGCTCCTCCTCTATGGGCTCGCGGCGCTCTCCCATCTCTTCGCCCGCGTGGTGGGCGGGAAGGGCACATGGTACGGAGCGCGGCTCGCGCTCTTCTGGACACTGCTGGCGACCTCGCCGCTCCTCTTGCTTTGGGGCCTCACGCAGGGCTTCATCGGCGCGGGCACGGAGGCACAGCTCACAGGCGGGCTCTGGTTTGCGAGCTTCCTCGTGCTGTGGTCCATCAATCTCAGGGAGGCGGAGCAGGGATGAACGGCCTCGTCTCCCTTATGGGCACCTCGGTGACGCGTCCGACAGAGGCCGCGCGCGCGCTCCTCGGGCTCAATCTGAGCCGGGACGTGGCGTGGACGATGCTGGCGCTCTCGCTCGTCGTGACGGTGCTGGTGATGTTTGTCATGTCGGGTGGGGAGCCCGTGCCGCTCGTGCCCGCGCTGGAGCCGCTTAGCCCGCTGATGACGCTCGTTTTCCTCGGCTGCACGACCGTGATCCTGGGCTACGCGATCCATTTCACGGGCAACGCGATGGACGGGGAAGGGACGCTGACCGGCGCGCTTCTCATCGTGGCGTGGCTGCAGATCCTGCAGGTCGCCGGGCTCATCATCCAGGGGATGCTGATCCTCTTTTCTCCGCCGCTCAGCGCCCTGGCGGGCCTCGGCATCTCCATCGGGCTCATCTGGGTGCTCTTGAGCTTTGTCAGTGAGCTGCACAATTTCGGCTCGCTGGGCCGGGCGGCGCTTCTCATGCTCTTCGTCATCGTGGGTATCATGCTCGGCCTCACGCTTCTTCTCGGTCTCATCGGAGTGGGTCTATGACATACGACGTCGCCGCGGTGCGCCGCGATTTCCCGATCCTCGCGCGGGAGGTGAACGGCAAGCCGCTCGTCTATCTCGACAACGGCGCCTCACCGCAAAAGCCGCAGGCGGTCATCGATGCGGTGAGCCATGCCTACAGCCACGAATACGCCAATGTTCATCGTGGCTTGCACTACCTCTCTAATGTGGCCACCGAGAAATACGAGGCTGTCCGTGGGACGCTCGCGCGCTTTCTGAACGCGCCCTCGGAGGAGGAGATCGTCTTCACCTCGGGCACGACGGAAGGGATCAACCTCGTCGCCTATGGCTGGGCCATGCCGCGCTTCGAGCCCGGGGACGAGATCGTGCTCTCCATCGCCGAGCACCACGCCAATATCGTGCCTTGGCACTTCCTCCGCGAACGGCAGGGTGCTGTGCTGAAATGGGTGGATGTGGACAGCGCGGGCGCGCTCGATCCACAGGCCGTCATCGACGCCATCGGCCCTAAGACGAAGCTTGTAGCGATCACCCATCTTTCCAACGTGCTGGGCACGAAAGTTGATGTGAAGGCCATCACCGAGGCGGCCCATGCGAAAGGCGTGGCAGTCCTTGTCGACGGCTCGCAGGCCGCTGCGCACATGCCCGTGGATGTGGCCGACCTCGGCTGCGACTTCTACGCCGTCACCGGCCACAAGCTCTACGGCCCGTCAGGTTCCGGCGCGATCTACATCAAGCGCGCGCGGATGGAGGAGATGCGCCCCTTCATGGGCGGCGGGGACATGATCAACGAAGTCCACCGCGACCACATCACCTGGAACAAGCCGCCGATGAAGTTCGAGGCGGGGACGCCGGGCATCGTGCAGCAGATCGGGCTCGGCGTTGCAGTGGAGTACATGATGGCCCACGGGATGGAGGCCATTTCCGCCCACGAGGACACGCTGCGCGATTATGCGCGCGATCGGCTCGACGGCCTGAACTGGCTCAACGTGCAGGGGCATACTCCTGACAAGGCAGCGATTTTCTCGTTCACGATGAATGGCGCCGCCCATGCCCACGATATCTCGACCATCCTCGACAAGCGCGGCATCGCCGTGCGCGCGGGGCACCATTGCTGCCAGCCGCTCATGGAGCACATGGGCGTGCCTGCGACGGCGCGGGCCTCGTTCGGGATGTACAACACGACCGAGGAGGTGGACGCCCTCGTCGACGCGTTGGAGCTCTGTCACGATCTCCTGGCCTAAGGGGACGAAGCGGGCATCAGTTCTTTGAAAATGGCGGACCGTAGAGGATTCGAACCTCTGGCCTCTGCCTTCGGAGGGCAGCGCTCTATCCAGCTGAGCTAACGGTCCACTGCCGTGGCTATAGGCGGCTCTGCGCAGTGCTGCAATGGCTCACATGCGGGTGCGCGATGCCAGACAAGAAAAAAGCCCCAGCGGGGCCTTTTCTCGATCAGGTAGGGCTGGGGATCAGCGGCCCCAGGTGCGCACCGTTCCGCAATCCACGTGCACGAAGTTCGACCCCGAATACTTGCCGACGCCGCCTGCCGCGCAGGAGGCTGCCGCGCGGGCCACGGCGCTCACGGAGCGGCCGTTCATGCGCAGATCCGCCGCTTTCGCTTCCATGTGGAGGGAGCGCTTGGCCACGCCCGAGGAGCGCCGGCGCAGCATCGCGTTGGTCTGGGGCGTGCGGTAGCCCGAAAGCAGCATGAAGCCATTGTCGGTGTCGAGGAGGTTGCGCGTGGCGGCGATGATATCGACGGTGCGCGTGTCCATGGAGGCGGCCGCGTCCTGACGCCAGTCGCGCATGAAGTAATTCACTTCCTGCATGGCGTCGGCGATGTACTTGCCGTCGATCCAGTAGATCATGTCGAGATGTTCGCCGGTGCGCCCGGAATACATCTTGATCCGGCGCACATCGCCCGCACCGCGCAGAAAACCGAAAGCGTTGGAGTAGGTCGGCGCTGCTGTGATGGCGGTGGCTGCGAAGGCACGCAGTAACCCGCGACGCGAAAAGCGCATGCCTGTATCGTTCATGGCCTCAATGCCCTTGTTGTCCCGTTCACCAAGCCGCGCCAATCTTTGTTGGCCATCGGCGTCCCCAGGTGTTGCGGCCTTATGGCATAAGACGTGGGGCCTCCCAAGACGGTTTTGCCCAAAGCCCTGGATTGTTTCCCAAATTGGCGAATTCTTGCGCATCCAAGGGGGGCTGTGACTTTTGTGCAAAGGCGCGGTGATTGTTGGCAACAGGGTTGGAGAGCGCCTTGGCGATGCCGTATTCGTGAGTGGACGCGCGGTGATTGATGCCGTGTCCTCATTCCATTGTAGTTTTGATTTCACCGGAAGGTTGGTCATGGCGTTCTCTCACTGGCTTTCGCGGGTCGTCTGCAAACTCCTTGCCATCGGTGGTGTCGCCGTTTGCTTCGCCCTTCCGGCGCAGGCGCAGGTCACCGCCTTCAAGCAGGCCGTAGCGGAGGCGGCGGCCGGGGATGCGGCCATCGCGACCTTCTACCGGGAGCGCGCCTACACCCCGATTTGGACGAGAGACGTCGACCAGGCACGCCGGGTGGCGTTGATCGAGGCACTGCGCGAGGCGCCGCTCCACGGACTGCCGGTGTCGGACTACGCGCCGAACGCCGTGATCTCGCAGATGCGCGCAGCGCGCACCGTGGCCGATATGGGCGCGCTCGAAGTCTACCTGACGCGGACCTTCCTCGAATACGCGCGCGACGTGCAGACGGGTGTGCTCACACCGGGCGAGGTCGATGACGAGATCAAGCGCGAGGTGCCGCTGCGCGACCGCGGCGCGCTCCTTATGGAGTTCGGCGCTTCGGCAGCGCCTGGCGCATACATGGACGCCTTGCCCCCTGCGACACAGGAATACACGCGCCTCATGAAGCAGAGGCGCGTGCTCGAAGAGCTCATGGCCGGGGGAGGTTGGGGCGCCACGGTACAGGCGCGGGCCTTGGAAATCGGTGATCGAGGCCCGGCCGTTGTGGCGCTCCGCAACAGGCTCATCGCCATGGGCCATCTCGAGCGGACCACGACCGAGACCTATGACCTTGCCATCTCGCAGGCGGTGCGCCGGTTCCAGGCGGCCAACGGGCTCGAGGAAGACGGCGTTGCCGGGGCTGGCACGCTGGCCGAGATCAACAAGGGCGTGGATACGCGCCTCGCGCAGGTCCATGTGGCCATGGAGCGTGAGCGCTGGATCAACCGGCCCTTGGGGGATCGGCACATCTGGGTGAACCTCACGGATTTCACCGCGCAGGTGCGCGACCATGGCGTGACGACCTTCAAGACCCGCTCCGTCATTGGGGCGCGCGACAGTGACCGCCGCTCGCCGGAGTTTTCCGACGAGATGGAGCACATGGTCATCAATCCGAGCTGGTACGTGCCGAGGTCAATCGCGACCAAGGAATACCTGCCGCAGCTCAAGGCCAATCCCAACGCCGTGGGCCATCTCGAGATCACCGATGTGCGCGGGCGCCGCGTGAACCGCGCGGCGGTGGATTTCACCCAGTTCACGCAGCGCAACTTCCCGTTCGATATGCGCCAGCCGCCGAGCCGCTCCAACGCGCTGGGGCTCGTGAAGTTCATGTTCCCGAACAAGTACAACATCTACCTGCACGACACGCCGCAAAAGAGCCTCTTTGCGCGCGAGGTGCGCGCCTTCTCGCACGGCTGCATCCGGCTCAATGATCCGTTCGATTTCGCCTATGCGCTGCTGGCCGCGCAGGAGGCCGATCCGGAAGGCTTCTTTCAGGCGAAGCTTCGGACGGGCGTGGAGGCACAGGTCGATCTCGTGGAGCCCGTGCCGGTGCATATCGTCTACCGCACCGCCTTCACGACCCCCACGGGCGAGCTGCATTTCCGCCGCGACGTCTATGGCCGCGACGCCCGCATCTGGGATGCGCTTGCGGCGCAGGGGGTGGCGCTAGGCGCGCCGAGGGGGTAGCACCGCCCCGCGCGGCAGCCCTGCCGCGGGAGGAGGCGATGGCCCACAAGATCAAGGATATCGCCGCCGCCCTCGGTGTGGCCCCACAGGGCGATGGAGAGCTCATGGTCTCCGGCCTGGCTGAGCCTGCCATGGCAACACCCGATGAACTCGCACTCGCCTCCAGCCCGGCTTACGCCGACACGCTCGCCATTGGCGCAGCGCGGGCCGCGCTCCTCTGGGAGGGGGCAGATTGGCAGGGGCTCGGGCTCTCGGCGGCCATCTGCGTGGGCCGCCCGCGCTATGCCATGGCCGCGCTCACACGGCTCTATGATGCCGCTTGGGAGGCTGCCGGCGCGCCGAGCCAGCATCCCACCGCCGTCATCGCGCCCGATGCGGAGGTCGAGGCCGCGGCGCTCGGCCCCTACACGGTCATCGGGCCCGGTGTCGTGATCGAGGCCGGCGCCCGGATCGGCAGCCATGTGAGCATCGGAGCAGGGACGCGCATCGGCGCCGATGCCTTCATCCGTGACGGGGTGCGCATCGCCCAAGGCGTGCGGATCGGTGCTCGCGTGGTCATCCAGCCGGGCGCCGTCATCGGCGGCGATGGCTTCTCGTTCGTGACGCCGGAGCCATCGAGCGCCGAGACTGTTCGCGAAACGCTGGGCAAGGAGAGCGAGGCCGCGCAGCAGCCCTGGGCGCGTATCCATTCGCTGGGCGGAGTGGAGATCGGCGACGACGTGGAGATCGGCGCGGGCAGCAGCATCGACCGCGGCACCATCCGCGCGACGCGCATCGGCACGGGCACCAAGATCGACAGCCTCGTGCAGGTGGGACACAACGCCGAGATCGGCCAGCATTGCCTGCTCTGCGGGCAGGTGGGCATCGCGGGCTCCGCCAAGATCGGCGATTTCGTCATTCTCGGCGGGCAGTCCGGCGTGGTCGACAACATCTCCATCGGCGACCGCGTCGTCACCGGAGCTGGCACGCTCTGCATGTCGAACGTTCCGGCCGGGCGCGTCATGCTCGGCTCGCCCGCCACGCAGATGACCGCCAGTATCGAAAGCTACAAGGCGCTCCGGCGCCTCCCGCGTGACCTCGCGGCGCTCAAAAAAGCGGTTTCAAAGCTCCGGGGGAGTGACTAAATCCGGCCCGAGCGAGGCAGGAGAGCGCCCATGGATGTTGACACTAAGGTCAAGGAGATCATCGCCGAGCAGGCGATGCTCGAGCCCGCGGACGTCACCGACGAGAGCACGCTCGAAGACCTCGGCCTCGATTCCCTCGGCCTCGTGGAATGCATCTTCGGCATCGAGGAGGCCTTCGACATCCAGGTGCCGTTCAACGCCAACGAGCCCGAGAAGAGCGATTTTGACATCTCCTCCGTCGCCGCCATCACGCGCGCCGTCAAAGAGCTGATCAAAGAGCAGAAATGAAGCACGGCTCATGAAACGCGTGGTCATCACCGGGGCGGGCACGATCAATGCCCTGGGTCACGACGTGGCGGCCACGCTCGTGGCCATGCGCGAGGGCCGTTGCGGCATCGGTGCGCTGGACTTCCCCAATGTCGACCGGCTCCAGATCAAGATCGGCGGGCAGGTGACGGGCTATGACGAGGCCCAGCATTTCAATCGACAGCAGGTCGCGCTCTACGACCGCTTCACCCAATTCACGCTGCTCGCAGCGCGCGAGGCCATCGGGCAGGCGGGGCTGACCTTCGGCGGCGAATTGGCGGCGCGGGCGGGCGTCGTGCTCGGCACCGCCGCGGGCGGGATGAACACCTGGGAAGACAATTACCGCGCCGTCTACGAGGAGGGGAAGAACCGGGTCCACCCCTTCGTTGTCCCGAAGCTTATGAACAATGCCGCGGCCTCCCATGTCTCCATGGAATACAATCTGAAAGGGCCGTCCTTTACCGTCTCCACAGCATGCTCGTCCTCCAATCACGCCATGGGCCTCGCGTTCCAGATGATCCGCGCGGGCATGGCTGATGCGATGGTGACGGGCGGGGCGGAGGCGATGCTCACCTTCGGCGGGATCAAGGCGTGGGAAGGGCTGCGCGTGATGTCCCGCGATGCCTGCCGCCCGTTCTCGGGCAACCGGAACGGCATGGTTCAGGGCGAGGGCGCGGGCGTCTTCGTCCTCGAGGAGATGGACCACGCCAAGGCGCGGGGCGCCGAGATCCTCGCGGAGGTCACCGGCTTCGCCATGACCTCGGATGCCGCCGACATCGTGATGCCGTCGCAGCAGGGGGCGGGCCGGGCCATCGCCGGTGCGCTGCGCGACGCGGGCATGAACCCGGGCGAGATCGGCTACATCAACGCCCATGGCACCGGAACTGCCGCCAATGACAAGACGGAATGCGCAGCCGTGGCCGGCGCGTTCGGCCCGGAGGCCGACCGGGTGATGATCTCTTCAACGAAGTCGATGCACGGCCATTGCATCGGCGGGACGGGCGCCGTGGAGCTCCTGGCCTGCATCATGGCGCTGCGCGACGGGGTGATCGCGCCCACGATCGGCTACGAGGAGCCGGATCCGGAATGCGCGCTCGATGTGGTGCCCAACGAGGCGCGCGAGGTGAAGGTTACCGGTGCGCTCTCCAATGCCTTCGCGTTTGGCGGGCTCAACGCGGTGCTGGCGCTGCGCGCGGCCTGAGCCGCACTTCCAGTTCGAGCTTGCGTCCGGGCATGAAAAAAGGCGCCCCGGTGGAGCGCCTTTCTTTTTCATCTGAGACGGCACTAGCGGGTCGCGAGTGCGTCGTAGGCCGCGGTGAAGCCCGCGAGCGACACGTTGAGTGCCACGGGTTCTTCAGGGGCACCGGCTGCCACGATCGTCATCGTGGCCTCTGCCCCGCGCTTCATCGCGTCGATGTCATCTTGGGTGAAGCCCACCCGCGCGATGCAGCCCTGCCGGGTGCAGAACGAGAACGGATAACGGCGCGCGGCCCCCGCATCGATCTGCAGCGTGATCTGCTGCATGAGCAGGGTCTCCAGCGGGGTGACGATGGTGCCGCCGGCCACGGCCTGCCCGCCATTCGCGAGCGGTATGAGGGAGATCTCTGCCACCGAGTTGCCTTCGCTGTCGAGGAGGAGCTGGTAGGCGTTGCAGGGGTCGTCGCCGTCGGCAGTGGTCACGCAGCGATGCGCCCAGTCGCCGAAGGTGTCGCCCACGTATTCTTGGCCAACGGTGCGGCCATCGACGATCGTCTCGCCCATGGAAAGGCCCTCGGCGGCCGTGCCGCCATCGCTTTCCTGCGCGGCCAGCGTGCCTGCGAAAGGCAGCGTGCATGCGAGCGCTGCCGCCGTCGTGATCTGCCGAATGGAAGTCATTCCTTACTCCTCGATTTGGATTGCGGGGCGCTTAACACGGGTCCGCGGAAGTGTCAGTGCAAAAGGCCGTGCGCGGCAGGATCCCGCAAGCCGCCCCCGTGCCTGCGCGGAATAGAAAAAGGGCCCGCTGATGCGAACCCTTTTTCGACGTCTCTCCCTGTCGGACTGGCCGACTTATTGCGCTGAACGCTACGTTTCCCGCGCCGCGGCGTCAACACACTTCTCAGGGCCCCTGACGGCTTTGCGATGAAAGGCTTATGCGGCGTGCCTGAAGTGGCTGGCCCTGCGGCGCAAGCGCGGTATTGTCCGGCGAGAACAGGCGGGGAGATACGCGATGGAGAAGGGGATATTCGTCGGAGGCGGCGGCGAGGGATACGGCGCGCGCCAGGAGCTCGCCCTCAAATATGCCAATCGCCACGGGCTCGTGGCCGGGGCCACGGGCACGGGCAAGACGGTGACCCTCCAGATCCTCGCCGAGGGCTTTTCGGCGGCGGGTGTGCCGGTCTTCCTGTCGGACGTGAAGGGAGACCTCTCGGGCCTCGCAAAGACCGGGAGCGCGGATTTCAAGCTTCACGGGGCCTTCACCTCCCGCGCCGAGACCATCGGCTTCACCGATTACACCTATGACAGCGTGCCGGTGACGTTCTGGGATCTCTTCGGAGAGAAGGGCCACCCCGTGCGCACGACCGTGGCAGAGATGGGACCGCTTCTCCTCGCGCGGCTTCTCGAGCTCAGCGAAGCGCAGGAGGGCATTCTCAACATCGCCTTCCGTGTGGCTGACGAGCAGGGCCTGCCGCTCCTCGATCTTAAGGATCTTCAATCGCTTCTCGTCTGGGTGGGGGAGAACCGCGACACGCTTTCGCTACGCTACGGCAACGTCTCCGTCGCCTCCATCGGGGCGATCCAGCGGCGGCTCCTTGTCATCGAGAATCAGGGCGGCGCAAAGCTCTTCGGCGAGCCCGCGCTCGAGCTCTCGGACATCATGCGCACGGACGTGGATGGGCGCGGGCGGGTCAACATCCTTGCCGCCGATCAGCTCATGTCCTCCCCGCGCCTCTACGCCACTTTCCTCCTCTGGCTCCTCTCCGAGCTTTTCGAGGAACTGCCGGAGGTGGGCGACCCGGAAAAGCCTCGCCTCGTCTTCTTCTTCGACGAGGCGCATCTCCTCTTCGAAGACGCGCCGAAGGCGCTGGTGGAGAAGGTGGAGCAGGTGGCGCGCCTCATCCGCTCAAAGGGCGTGGGCGTCTACTTCATCACGCAATCCCCCGACGACATCCCCGAGGATATCCTGGGCCAGCTCGGCAACCGCGTGCAGCACGCGCTGCGCGCCTTCACCGCGCGCGACAGGAAGGCGCTCAAGATGGCCGCCGAGACCTACCGCGAGAACCCGCGTTTCGACACCGAGGAGGCGATCCGCGAGGTGGGCGTGGGCGAGGCGGTCACCTCGATGCTTCAGAAAAAGGGCGTGCCCGGCATCGTGGAGCGGACGCTCATCCGCCCACCGTCCTCGCAGCTCGGCCCCATCACGGAGGCCGAGCGGGCAGGGGTCATGGCCGCGAGCCCCGTCGCCGGCAAATACGAGGCACTGAAAGACCGCGAGAGCGCCTTCGAGCTCCTCACCGCCCGCGCCGAACAGGCCGCCAAGGAGGCCGAAGCGGCAGAGACCGCCGAGGAGGAGGCCGAGGCGATGGAGCGCGAATACCGCGCCGCGCGGCGCTATTCGGGCGCCCGCGTCAACCGCTCCACGAGCCGCCGCGCGGGCGCCGAAAGCGTGGGCAGCGCGCTCGGCTCGGCCATCATCAAGGAACTCAAAGGCACGACCGGGCGCCGCATCGTGCGCGGTGTGCTGGGCGGGCTCTTCAAGGGCCGCTGACCGAGGCGACAAAGAAAAAGGGCGGGCCCGACTGGACCCGCCCTTCATCTTTCCATGACTACCTCCGGGGTGCGGGGGCTGGCCCCACAATTCCCGGTTCAGGCCGCGAGGTCGAAACGGTCGAGCATCATCACCTTCGTCCACGCCGCCACGAAATCGCGAGCGAACTTCTCGGCGTTGTCGTCCTGGGCATAGACCTCCGCGTAGCTCCGCAGGATGGAGTTCGACCCGAAGACGAGGTCGGCGCGTGTGGCCGTCCACTTCACGTCGCCCGTCACCCGGTCGCGCACCTCGTAGGTGTCGCCCGTGGGATGCCAGCTGTTGGACATGTCCGTGAGGTTCACGAAGAAGTCGTTCGTGAGCGCGCCCTCGCGGTCGGTGAAGACGCCGTGCTTCGTCCCGCCGTGGTTCGTGCCCATCACGCGCATCCCGCCGAGGAGGACCGTCATCTCCCAGCCCGTTAGCCCCATGAGCTGCGCGCGGTCGAGGAGCATCTCTTCGGGCGAGACGGAGTAGACCTCCTTGGAGAAGTTGCGGAAGCCATCGGCGAGCGGCTCGAGCACGTCGAAGCTCTCGGCATCCGTCATCTCGTCGGTGGCGTCACCACGGCCCGGTGCGAAGGGCACCTCCATGGAAAGCCCCGCAGCCGCGATGCACTGCTCCACGCCCACATTGCCCGCCAGCACGAGCGTGTCGGCGATGGAGGCGCCGTGCTCGGCGGCCAGCGGCTCGAGCACGCCCAGCACCCGAGTCAGGCGCTCGGGCTCGTTGCCCTCCCACTCGTTCTGGGGCGCGAGGCGGATGCGGGCACCGTTGGCGCCGCCCCGGCGGTCCGAGCCGCGATAGGTCCGCGCGCTGTCCCAGGCGGTGGCCACGAGGTCCGCCGCGGGCACGCCCGCCGCCGCGATGGCGGATTTCAGTGCGTTCACGTCGTATCCCGTGGGGCCTGCGGGCACCGGGTCCTGCCATATGAGATCCTCATCCGGCACATCCGGGCCGAGGTAGTTCACCCGTGGGCCCATGTCGCGGTGCGTGAGCTTGAACCAGGCCCGCGCGAAGGTGTCGGCGAAGTACTCGGGATCGGCGCGGAAGCGCTGGCAGATCTCGTTGTAGACCGGGTCCACCCGCATCGCCATGTCGGCATCCGTCATGATCACGCGGCCCCGCTTCGTGGGGTCCGTGGCGTCGAGCGGTTTGACCTCCTCGGGCATGTCCACCGGTTCCCACTGCCAGGCACCGGCGGGGGATTTCTGCAGTTCCCATTCGTAGTCGAAGAGGTAGTCGAAATAGCCCATGTCCCACTGGGTCGGCTCTTTCGTCCACGCGCCCTCGATGCCCGAGGTGAAGGCGTTCGACGCCTTGCCCTGGTGGTTCGGGTTGGCCCAGCCGAAGCCCTGCGCTTCGAGGTTCTCGCCCTCGGGCTCTGAGCCGATGAGCTGCCCATCGCCATTGCCGTGGGCCTTGCCCACGGTGTGGCCGCCGGCGGTGAGCGCCGCGGTTTCCTCATCGTTCATGGCCATGCGCGCGAAGGTCGTGCGCACATGCATCGCCGTATGCGCCGGGTTGGGCTGGCCGTTGATCCCCTCGGGGTTCACGTAGACGAGGCCCATGTGCACGGCCGCGAGCGGGTTCTCGAGGCTGTCGGCATCGTCGATATCGCCGTAGCGGTTCTCCGACGGGGCGAGCCATTCGGTCTCCGCGCCCCAGTAGACATCCGTCTCCGGGCCCCAGATGTCCTCGCGGCCAAAGCCGAAGCCGAAGGTTTTGAGCCCCATGCTCTCATAGGCCACGGTGCCCGAGAGCAGGATGAGATCGGCCCAAGAGAGCGCGTTGCCGTACTTCTTCTTGATCGGCCAGAGGAGGCGGCGCGCCTTGTCGAGGGAGGCGTTGTCGGGCCACGAATTCAGGGGGGCGAAGCGGATATTGCCGCCCGCGCCGCCGCCGCGCCCGTCGGAGACACGGTAGGAGCCCGCGGAGTGCCATGCGAGGCGGATGAAGAGGCCGCCGTAATGGCCCCAATCGGCGGGCCACCAGTCCTGGCTCTCGGTCATCAGCGCATGAAGATCGGCCTTCAGCGCGTCGAAATCGAGGGTCTGCACCGCGTCACGATAGGAGAACTCCGCATCCATCGGGTCCACGCGGGCGCCCTTTTGGTGGAGGATGTCGAGGTTCAGCGCCTTGGGCCACCACTTGGTGACGGAGGGCTTGGTGAGCGAGGTGTTGCCGCCATGGGCGACGGGGCAACCGGTGATATTGGGGGTGTTTCCGTCCATCAACAAAGGCCTTTCGCTGCGTGGGGTCGTGGCAAAGGAGGGGGCCGCAGGCACAGCAGCGCGCGGCACGTCGTGCAAGTATTTAGAATGATTCCAAGGCTTGCAAGCAAAAGGCGCGTGACCCGTGCGCGCTGCGACGACGCGCCCCCGCGAGGGGTCCCGCGCTGGCCAGTGTGAAGGCACCTGACGCTATTTCAGGGGGCGCACCTTGAGCCGGGTGATCCGGTTGGCATCCTTTTCCATGACCTCGAAACGGAAACCGTGAAAGTTGAACACCTGGCCCGTCGTCGGGATCATTTGCGCCTCGTGTATGACAAGGCCCGCCACGGTGTTCGCCTCCTCGTCGGGGAGGTTCCAGTCATGGGCGCGGTTGAGATCCCGGATCGTCATGGACCCTTCGACGATGTATTGGCCGTCGGCCGTCTTGGCGACCTCGTCTTCCTCCTGGTCGAATTCGTCTGCGATCTCGCCCACGATCTCCTCGAGGATGTCCTCGAGCGTCAGAAGGCCCTGAAGCGAGCCGTACTCGTCCACCACCAGCGCGAAATGCGCGCGGCGGCGCAGGAACTCGCGCATCTGGTCGTCGAGCGTCGTCGTCTCGGGGACGAAGTAGGGCTCCATGGCCACGTCGAGCACGTTGAATTCCGCGATGTCCTTGCGCACGAGTTTGTCCATGGCGCGCGCGAGGTCCTTGGCGTGGATGATGCCCACGATGTTCTCGGTCTCGCCCTCGTAGAGCGGCAGACGCGTGTGGCGCGAGTGGAGCGCGGCAGACAGGATCTCGCCCGGTGGCAGGCTCACATCGATCATCTCGATGGAGGAGCGGTGGAGCATGATTTCCTCCACGGTGCGTTCGGCGAGATCGAGCGCGCCGAGGATCCGGTCCCGGTCCTCCTTCTCGACGACGCCCTCTTGGTGGCCGAGGGAGAGCGCACCGGCGATCTCCTCGCGCACGGCGAGCACGTTGGTGCCCGGGTCGATCCGGACGCCGAAGACGCGGAGCACGCCGCGCACGAGGATGCGCACCGCCCGCACGATGGGCGAGAAGAGCATCACGACCACCGAGATCGGGCGCGCCACGAGGGCCGCTGCGGTCTCGGAGTTGGTGATGGCGTAGGTCTTGGGCAGCACTTCGGCGAAGATGAGCACGAGGAGCGTCATCACGAGGGTGGCAAGCGCCACGCCGCTCTCTCCGAAGGCGCGGGTGAAGAGCGCCGTCGCGAGCGATGTGGCGAGGATGTTGACGAGGTTGTTGCCGAGGAGGACCGAGCCGATCAGGCGCTCGTTGTCCTCCGTGATGCGAAGCGCCGCGGCTGCCCCGCCCGAGCCCTTGTCGGCCTGCGCGCGCAGCTTGCCGCGCGAGGCCGCCGTCAGCGCCGTCTCCGAGCCCGAGAAGAAGCCTGACATCACGAGGAGAAAGAGGATCGCGGCGGCGGTGATCCAGAAGGCGCTGTCGAGGCCCTCGAGGCCCAGCATCGTGGAGGTGGGGTCTGTCATGACGCGGATATGCCGCTCGCTCCGTCCTCTGACAAGTCTCTCGCTCTCGCGTCCTGCGCCCAATTCCTCGGGAACGGAATTGAAAGGTGTTTCGGACGGCCTGCGCCCTGATCAGAGATCGGCAAGGGGGTGATGCTCGAGCACCAGATCGCGGAGGCGATCCTCGAGGACATGGGTGTAGATCTCGGTGGTGGCGATGTCGGCGTGGCCGAGAAGCGTCTGGATCGCGCGGAGATCGGCCCCGTTGGCCAGAAGATGCGTCGCGAAGGCATGGCGCAGCGTATGGGGGGTGACCTTCGCCGGGCTCACACCCGCAGCCACGGCTAGCGTCTTGATCTGCACGTAGAAGGCATGGCGCGTGAGGTGCCCGTCCTTGCCGCGCGAGGGAAAGAGGTATTTGGGCGCAGGCCCCTCTTGGCCGTCGAGATGTTCGAGCCAGTGGGCCAGCGCGTCGCGGGCGGGCTCGGAGAGCGGGACGAGCCGTTCCTTGCCGCCCTTGCCGCGAATGAGGAGCATCCGGGGATCACCGCGCGCGGCGCTCAGCGGGAGGGAGACAAGCTCCGTCACACGCATGCCCGTGGCGTAGAGCACCTCCATCAGGCAGGTGGCGCGGAGGCGGGCGGCATCGGATTTGCCATGGTGACGCGCGGCCTCGAGGAGCGCTTCCACCTCTTCGAGGCTCAGCGTCTTGGGCAGCCGGGCATCGCGCCCCGGCCCGGTGATCTGGATCGCCGGGTTATCCTCGCGCCAGCCTTCCTCGAAGCAGAAGCGGTAGAGTTGTTTGAGCGAGGACAGCCGCCGGGCGCGGGTGGCGCGCGCTAGGCCCTGCGCTTCGCAGAATTGAAGGTAGGCCTCGATGTCGTCCCGGCTGGCCTGCGCGAAATCGAGGCCCCGGCGGCTCAGCCACCCGCTGGCATCCTTGAGGTCCCTTGCATAGGCGGCCTGGGTGTTCGGGGCGGCGTCGAGCTCCGCGGCCTGGGCTTCGATGAAAGCCGCGATCGCGTGCGCGTCGTCCCTCATGCATCCGCCTGCATCAGAAGCAAATGCAGCGCCGCCTGGCGGGCGATATGCTCGAGGCCCACCGAGCGCAGCAGCGTGAGCGCGCGGGTGAGCTCGATGGAGGCGCCGCTGCGCGCGGCTTCGATCGTGGCGAGCGCATCGAGGAGGGCCAGGCCGAGCGAGACCGGCGGATCGATCTCGCGACCGGGGCGGAAGGCTTCGGCCACGGCTTCTTCGAGCGCGGAGTTCGCACTGGCGGAGCGGACGCGCCCGCGCGCCACCTCCGTCGTGAGGCCGCTCTCGGCGGTCACGGCTTCGTAGAATGGGGACATGAGCAGGAGCCGCTCCCGCGCCATGCCGCCGCCTTCCACTGTGCTCAGATCCTCGGCCACCATGGCGGCGAGCTGCGCTTCGAGCCCCGCGGCGGCCATGGCGGCCCGCGCCTCGTTGAGCGCGGTCTCAAAGCCCGCGCCCGCCTCGAGGGCCTCACTCAGGCGGCGAACCGCCTCGGCCCTGTCCCAGACCCCACCGGAGGCCGCGGGCACGCGGGCCCGGTAGAGCGCGGCGAGCTGGCCCGAGGGGAAGGCGCCCGTGCGCACGAGGCGCTCGGCGGCGTCGAGTTGCGCCTTCCAGCCCATGTCCGGGCGCAGGTCGGAGACCGCGAAGGCGCGCGGCAGCTCTGCCGTGGCCATGGGCGCACCCACGGCCTCGCGGAGCCGCATCAGAAGCGGGGTCACCGGGCCCGGCGGAAGCGGCGGGGCGGTGCCGTCGGAGAATTCAGGCTCGAGGAACTGCGCGAGGAGCTCGCCTGTTTCAGGCGGCACGTCGCCCAAGACTTCGGCGGTGTTGAGCGCCACGGCGGCCGCGTTCCAATCGGCATTCCGAGCGAGGCAGAAGACACGGAGGGCGATGTCGTCCGAAAGCGCCGCCTCGCCGCGCAGGCGCGCGCAGGCTGCATCTTCCCGCCCCACGAGGAGCGAGACATCTGCGTAGCGCGCGAAGACGCGCGGGTCGCGCAGGAGCGTCTCCCCGGCTTCCTCCAGCAGGGAAAGCGCGGCGGGCACGGCCCCGAGTGCGGTCAGCTGATCGATGCGCAGGGCGAGGAAGGCGGCCTCGTCGGTCCCGCGCGGGGGCGCCGCCGCGGTGAGGAGGAGCCGCTGGCGCATCTGCTGCACGGGGACCAGGGCCTCGGCGGGGATCGCATCGAAGGCCGCGGCGATCTCTGCGGCATTGGCCCCCTGCCAAAGCGTCGAGGGAAGGCCACTCACCGCCGTGGAGATGACACCGGTACCTATGCCGCCGCCATCCTCGAGCGGTGCAGCCGCCACATCGGGCGCGGCCCCGCTCTGCGTCACCGGCGCCTCGAGCCCGAGGAACGGCGCGTCGAGCGCGGGCTCCACGGGCACGTCGCCCAGCCAGTCGATGGCCGAAAGCGGGGCATCCCCGCCCTCCGCCGTTTGCTGAGCCGGGACTTGCCCCGCGAGCAAAGCCAGTGCAGCAATCAGGACAAGGCGGTCAATCAATCTCGAGCTCCACGGGTACCGTCACGGTCTCCCGCTCGGGCAGGAAATCAGCGCCGATCACGGGACCAAGATAGGCATAACCCGTCAGGCCGATCCCCGCGAGGACCACGAGGTAGAAGAGGTATTTGAGTATTCGCCACATGCTGTGCTCTTGGGCCCATGACTGCTCTTTATGCGGTCCGTCGCGCAGATGCTCGCTCGGCCCGCGTTTATATATGGCCTTTCAGGGATATTGACGCCATTCAACCCCTTGTAGCAAGAGCTTTGCGTGCCTTGGCGGAAACGTGCCATGGCATGCGCGAAAGCCGTGACCGGGGAGCGCCATGGGCCGCTTGAAAAAAACCATCGTCCTCGTGGGCATGATGGGCGCGGGTAAGACGGCGGTGGGCCGCGCGCTGGCCGCGCTCCTCGACGTGCCGTTTCGCGACAGCGACCAAGCGCTGGAGGAAGCCGCCAACATGACCGTGGCGGAGGTCTTTGCCCGTGATGGCGAGGCGTTCTTTCGAGAGAAGGAGGTGCAGGTGATCGCGCGCCTGATGGCGCTGTCGCCGCCGGGGATCCTGTCGACTGGCGGGGGAGCGTTCCTGCGTCCCGAGACACGAGAGACGATCGCCACGGCCGGGCTTTCCGTCTGGCTTCGCGCCGAGGAGCCGCTCCTCTGGGAGCGGGTGCGGCACAAGGAGACGCGCCCACTGTTGCAGACGGACGATCCGCGCAAGACGCTGCGCGAACTCATCGCCCTCAGGGAGCCGCATTACGCGCGCGCCGGGCTCGTCGTCGATGCCGATGAGAGCTTCTCGGTGCCAGACATGGCGCGCCACGTGGCCGCCGCGATCTCGGCCCATCGCCCGGACGTGCTGGAGACGGCGGATGCGTGAGATTGTCCACGTGGCCCTTGGTGCGAGCGCCTATGACGTGGTGCTGGGGCCCGGTCTTCTGGACGAGGCGGGCGCACGCGTGGCCCCACTTCTGTCGCGGCCGCGCGTGGCCATTGTCACCGACGAGAACGTGGCGGCGCATCATCTGGCGCGCCTCGTGGCCGCCCTCGAGGCCGAGGGTCTGTCTGCCACATCGCTGACGCTGCCGGCGGGCGAGGCCACGAAGAGCTGGCCCCACCTGACGCGCACCGTCGAGTGGCTTCTGGCCGAGAAGATCGAACGACGAGACGTGGTCATCGCCCTCGGCGGCGGCGTCATCGGGGATCTCGTGGGCTTCGCAGCCGCGATCCTCAGGCGCGGCGTGCGCTTCGTGCAGATCCCCACGAGCCTTCTGGCGCAGGTCGACAGCTCCGTGGGGGGCAAGACCGGGATCAACGCACCGCAGGGCAAGAACCTCATCGGTGCGTTTCACCAGCCCGCGCTCGTGCTCGCCGATACCGGCCTCCTCGACACGCTGACGGAGCGGGATTTCCTCGCGGGCTACGGGGAGGTGATGAAATACGGCCTCCTCGGCGACGCGGCCTTCTTCGGCTCGCTCGAGGAGCATGGCCCGGCGCTGCGCGACGGGGACGCCGCCGCCCGGCTGCGCGCGGTCACGCGGTCCGTGGAGATGAAGGCCGAGATCGTCGTGCGCGACGAGACAGAACAGGGCGACCGCGCCCTGCTCAATCTGGGCCACACGTTCTGCCATGCGCTCGAGGCCGCCACAGGCTATTCCGATCGGCTCCTCCACGGCGAGGGCGTGGCGATCGGATGCGCGCTCGCGACAGAGCTTTCAGCCCGTCTCGGTCTCGCCTCGCAGGAGGAGCCCGGCCGCGTTTCCGCGCATCTGGCGGCCATGGGCATGAAGGCGCGGCTGTCCGACATCCCCGGCGCGCTGCCGTCCTCCGACGCGCTGATCGAGCTCATGGGGCAGGACAAGAAGGTCGTCGACGGCGCGCTGCGCTTTGTCCTCATGCGCGGGATCGGGGAGGCCTTCGTGACTGGCGACGTGCCACGCGACACCGTCCGCGATGTGCTGGAGGATGCCCGGTGAGACGGTGGCTGTGGGCGGCGCTCGTCGTGCTCGCGGCCTGCGCCCCTGCGGACATTCCCCCATTCGCGCCCCCCGCACCGGGGGCCAGCATCTACCCGATCGAAGTGATCACGACGCGCGTGCCGCGCCCGGGCACGGCCTCGCTCTTCGGCGCGGATCGGAGCACCGGTCTGAATTACGCGCGCGCGCAGGTTTCGGTGCCGCCCACGCACCAGACCGGGCAGATCGCCTATCCGAGCGGCCCGGCCGACGCGGCGCGGACCTTCGCGATCACGGCCGTGACACCCTACAGGAGCTTCGCCGGGATGGACGCGGCCCTCGGCGGCGCACGCGAGGTGGTGCTCTACGTCCACGGCTTCAACAACACAGTGCCCGAGGCCGCGTTTCAGGCAGCGCAGATCAGGCACGATTTCGAGATCGAGCAGCCCAGCGTGCTCTTTGCTTGGCCTTCCGCGGGGGATGTGCGCGGCTATCTCTATGACCGCGACAGCGTCCTCTTCGCCCGGGGCGACCTCGTGGCGGCGTTGCGCGATCTCACGCGGTCGCGGCGCGTGCTGATCGTGGCCCATTCCATGGGCAGCCTGCTGACGATGGAAGCCATTCGCCAGCTCGCGCTCGAAGGCGAGGGCAGGGTGCTTCGGCGGATCAGCGGGGTGACGCTTGTCTCTCCTGATATCGACAGCGATCTCTTCCGCCGCCAGGCCGCCGATATCGGGGCCTTGCCGCAGCCCTTCGTGATCTTCGTGGCCCAGGCCGACCGGGCGCTGAGCCTATCGGGCCTGCTCACCGGCCGCCGCGAGCGGCTCGGCAACATCTCGAGCGCGGAGGATATCGGGGATCTGCCCGTGGCCGTGGTGGATTTCACCGCGCTGGCGGCGCGGCGCGGGAACAACCATCAAATCGCGTTGGAGAGCCCCGCGGCGATCAGCATCCTGCGCTCGGTGCGGGACGGGGAGGCCACGGCGCTCTCGCGGCTGGCCCCCTACCTGATCAACGCCCCCGCGCGGCTGCCCGGGGGTAATTGAGCGTTATCTAGAACGGGATCTCGTCGTCGAGATCGGCTGCCGGGGCAGGGGCGCTGTAGCCGCCGCCGCCACGCTGGTCGCCGCCGCCATAGCCGCCGCCCGATCCGCGATCGTCGCGGACATAGCCGCCACCGCCGCCGCCGCCCATGCTTGCGCCGCCGCCTTCATTGCGGCCGTCGAGCATGGTGAGGTTGCCGGTGTAGTTGCGCAGCACGACCTCGGTGGAATACCGGTCTTGCCCGTTCTGGTCCTGCCACTTGCGGGTCTCGAGTTGACCCTCGAGATAGACCTTGGATCCCTTGCGCAGGTATTGCTCGGCAATGCGCACGAGGCCCTCGTTGAAGATCGCCACGCGGTGCCATTCCGTCTTTTCGCGGCGCTCGCCCGTGTTGCGGTCTTTCCAGTTCTCCGACGTGGCCACGCTCAGGTTGCAGACCTTGCCGCCGTTCTGGAAGCTGCGCACCTCCGGGTCCTGGCCCAGATTTCCGACGATGATCACTTTGTTCACAGAGCCCGCCATGGGTCCTCCTTCGAATCTCGCTGATTTTCCTCAATTCATTCATGTATTCGTTAACCAGCCCTGAATGTCCATTAAGCGTGGCTTTTTGCGGCGTCTTCGCTATAAGGTGCCGCCCATGGGACGGCTGCTGTCACAGCTGGGATTGATGATGGCTGCCAGTGCCTTGGCGGCCTCTGCTGCCGTGGCGCAGACCACTTCGACGAAAAGCCGGAAGTCCATTTTTCAGAGCCAGCTCGACGTGCTCGATAACAGGGCGGCGTCGCAATACTCGAGCTCTGTGCGGCTCACGCCCCGGGCCTTCGAGACACCCTCACTCGCCAACGTGCCGCGCTTCGAGGGCCGCTATAACGGCCCCTATCTCGAGATGGCCCGGCGCGCGGCGCGCCAACACGGCATCCCCGAGGATCTCTTCCTCAGGCTCGTGCAGCAGGAGAGCGGCTGGAATGCGCGGGCGCGCTCGCACAAGGGGGCCATGGGCCTCGCGCAGCTTATGCCTGCGACGGCGCGTTACCTGCGCGTCGATCCGAATGATCCACGGCAGAATCTCGAGGGCGGCGCGCGGTATCTCGCGGAGCAGTACCGCAGGTTCCGGTCCTGGCGGCTGGCGCTGGCGGCCTACAATGCCGGCCCGCATCGCGTGGAGGAGTATGGCGGGGTGCCGCCCTTCAAGGAAACGCAGAACTACGTGCGGATCATCTTGGGATCCTAGCCTCGCGCGCGGCGCGTCCCGGGCCGTGACCCGGGACCTCGTTTTTTGAGGGGGGAGGCCCCGGCGCGGAGGCCGGGGCGTGGGGCGCATCAGTCCTTCAGGCTCTCTTCCCGCAGGCCGTCGGCCAGGAGATTGAGCCCCAGCACCAGCGTCACCAGCGCCACGGCGGGCACGATGGCCGGATGCGGGAAGGCGCTGAGCAGGCGGCGGCCCGCGTTGATCGTCGTCCCCCAGTCCGGGCTTTCCGGTGGCAGGCCCAGCCCGAAGAAGCCCAAGGTCCCCAGAAGGATCGTCGTGTAGCCGATCCGCAGGCAGAAATCGACGATGAGCGGGCCCCGCGCATTGGGCAGGATCTCCCAGAGCATGATGTACCAGGGGCCCTCGCCGCGCGTGGTGGCGGCGGCCACGTAGTCCCGCGTCTGGATGTCGAGGGCGAGACCCCGCACGATCCGGAAGACCGTGGGAGAGTTCACGAAGACCACCGAGACGAAAACGATGAGGATACCGCCTGGCACGTCGAAGAGGTCCGCGACACCCATAAAATCCACCGGCGTGTTGAACTGCGAAATGAGCGAGAGATAGAGCCACCCGCCGATCAGCACCGTGCCAGCCACGAGCACGTTTCGCTTCGTGGGCGTCGTGAAGTACCGCGAATTGAAAAGCACCACGAGAAAGAGGATCGGGAAGAGGAAAAGGACCATGGCCATGTAGGTGGGCAGGCCCGTGGCCACGATCTCGGGCGTCACCAGCAGGTAGAAGAGCAGGATCACCGGGAAGGCGAGGATGAGGTTCGCCACGAAGGTCAGCACCGTGTCGAAGGCCCCGCCGAAATAGCCCGCGGGCAGGCCCAACGTGATCCCCACCATGAAGGCGAAGAGCGTGGCCAGCGGCGCGATGGTGATGACGATCTGGCTTCCCGCCACCATGCGCGAGAAGACATCGCGCGCCAGCGCGTCCCCGCCCAGGAGGTAGTGCGGGTAGGCGCTGTCCTCGCCACCGCTCAGGGGCGATCCGGGCGGTTCGTTCTTCATCACCACCTCTTGCGCGAGAGGGTCGTAGGTCATGATCAGGTTCGCGAAAAGCGCGGTGAACACCCAGAATAGCACGAGGCCGAGGCCCACCATGCCGATGGGGCTGTCAAAGAGCTTGCCATAGAGGCCCAGCCGCTTCTTGAACATGATGGAAAGGGCGAAGGTCGCGATAAGCGCGACCCAGACAGGCGTGAACCGCGCGCCCACCTCGCCGATGATGCCCGTGATGCCGTAGGGGCCCACGATCGCCACGGCCATGTAGAGCACGACGATGGCCACGATGCCCGTGGCCGAGGCGAGGAACGCCATGGAGGCGTAGTCCGCCGGGCCCTTCTGCATCGCCAGAAGCCCCGAGCGGTTCGTGGTCACGAAGATCGGGATGATGAATTGCAGCGCCATGCTCAGGAGCGCGAGGACGCCCAGCGCGTAGATGATTGGGTTGAGATACGCTCCGAAGGAGCCGGTCCAGGTCAGTGCTTCCATGGGTCCTGCTCCTCTTTAAGCGACGCGGATGCGCGGGTTGAGATAGACATAGCCGATATCGGATATGAGCTGCGTGACGAGCACGACGACGACGGCCACCACCGAGCAGGCGAGCAGCAGGTCGATATCGTTGTTGCCCGCCGCCTGCACCAACAGCCAGCCGAAGCCCTTGTAGTTGAAGAGCGTCTCCACGATGACGACGCCGTTCAAAAGCCACGGGAACTGCAGCATGATCACGGTGAAGGGCGCGATGAGCGCGTTTCGGAGCGCGTGCTTCAGCACGATGTTCTTGAAGCTCACTCCCTTGAGCCGTGCGGTACGGATGTACTGCGCGGTCATGACTTCGGCCATGGAGGCCCGCGTCATCCGCGCGATGTAGCCTAGGCCGTAGAGCGCGATGGTGATTACCGGCAGGAAGAAATTCTCGAAGTTCGCGCCATCCATGGCGGAGGTTGCGGAGCCCTTGAAGATCCGCCCGAAGCCCGCCGAGGAGGCGAAGAGCGCGATGAAGATCACGCCCGAGACGTATTCCGGCGTGGCCGTGAAGGCGATGGAGGTGGTGGAGAGCGTCCGGTCCGTGCGCGAGCCCTCCCGCATTCCCGCCAGCACGCCAAAGATCAGCGCACCGGGGACCATCACGATCATGACCCACATCATCAGGAAGCCGGTCAGGCCCAGCCGCTCGAAGGTGATGCCGCCCACGCCTTCCTTGAAGACGGTCGAGAAGCCCCAGTTGCCTTGCAGGAGCCCGCAATATTCCGGCGTGTCCTCGGGCTCTACGCCCGGGCGCACGCAGCGGCCCACGACGCGGCCATCCTCGAGCTCGGTGATGTGCCCCGGCAGGACGCCGGCCCACTCCAGATACTTCACCGGCATCGGCTCGAGATAGCCGCGCGGCTCCAGCCAGCTTTGCACCTCGGCCTCGGTCATGCGGAAATTGCCCTGCGTCTTCGCGAGCTTTTCGAGGTTCGGATAGAGGTTCGTCAGGAAAAAGACGATGTAGGTCAGGCAGATCGCCGTGAGCAGCATGACGCTCGCGCGTCGAAGGATGAACTTACCCATCAGGGCCCCTGTGTTGGCTGTGGCGCCGCGCTCGCGAGATCGTCTGAGGGCGCTCTTTTCATAGCTTTCCGTGGTGGTGCGACCCGTCCACGGAAGAGGGGCCGCCGGTTTCCCGGCGGCCCCGTCTTGTCAGCGGTCCGTTAGGCCGCGAAGCCCCACTTATAGACCTGCGGCAGGTAGGCGATGTGCATGTCCACACCCACCATGCCCTCGCGGTGGTGACGCGTGAGCGTCCGCCAGTAGGGCTGAATGGTGACGCCTTCGTCGATCATGATCGCCTGAAGCTGGCCCATGACCTCGCGGCGCGCGTCAGCGTCAGCGATGGAATTCGCCTGCGCGAGGAGCGCGTCGAACTCGGCATTCGCAAAGCCGCTCTCGTTCCACGCCTCGCCGGAGCGATAGGCGAGACCGAGGACCTGCGTGCCCAGCGGGCGGTGGTTCCAGTTCGTGGAGCTGAACGGGTACTTGGCCCAGTCATTCCAGAACGTGGAGCCCGGCAGGACCGTCCGGCGCACGTTGATGCCCGCATCGCGCAGCTGCGCGGCCACCGCATCGGTGGTGTTCTTGCGGTAATCGTCGTCGATGGAGATCAGCTCGTGCTCGAAATCGGCCATGCCGGCTTCCGCCATCAGCTCGGCCGCGCGGGCCGGGTCGTACGGGATGCGCGTCACGGACGGATCGTGCTCGGGGTGCACCGGGCCCACATGAGCGTTGTCGGCGGTGATGCCGAGACCGGAGACGCCAAGCTCGAGGCAGACGGAGTTATCGACGGCCATGGCGATGGCCTGACGCACGCGCTTGTCGGCGTAGGGGCGCATGCCGTCGACTTCGGCGAGCTGGTTCGGACGGATGCAGACCGTGGCACCCGAGACGACGTCGGACTGCACGAGGCCGAGGCCGGTCTGGATGTCCACGAAGTCACCCACCGTCTCCCAGTTCATGTCGATCTCTTCGGCCTCGAAGGCTGCGACGAACGCGGCCGGGTCGGTGCCGTAATCGATGAACTCGATGCGGTCGATGTAGCCACCTTTGCCAGCGGCATAGCCCCACCACTCGTGATCGGGGTTCTTTTCGACGACGCCGCGCACACCCACGGTGAGCTCGACGGGGCGCATGAAGCCGGTACCGATCGGGCTGTCGATGCTCTCGAGCGAGGTGTCCGGATGCACGATGGCCGCCGGATAATCCGCCATACCGGCGATGAGCGTGATGTCAGGCGCGGGCAGATTAAGCTGCACGGTGTTCTCGTCGACGACCACGATCGCGCCTTCGATGGCACGGTTCGTATTGCTGTCGATGAGCGTGGCGAAGCGGCCCGCCATGGAGTTGCCCTCCACATCGGCCTCGCACCAGCCAGCGATGTTGCGGGCGACGTCTTCGGCGGTGAACGCGTCGCCGTTGTTCCAGGTCACGCCCTGGCGCACATTCAGCGTGTACTGCGTAGCGTCCTCGTTCACTTCCCAGCTCTCGAGGAGCATGGGCTCGAAGGAGCCGTCGGAATTGTATTCCACGAGGTATTCGAGCCAGCCGGCGGTGTAGGTGGCGATCTGGGTCCAGTCGTAGGTGCGCGGATCCTTGAGCGCGCGGACTTCCATCTGCATGCGGATGGTGCCGCCCTGTTGGGCGTGGGCCGCGGCCTTAGCCGGGGTCGCCCCGATCATGCCGTAGGCAACCGTGGTGGCCACACCCAGCGCCGTGGTACGTGCAAGAAACTCGCGGCGGTCCATCTTGCCCGCCTTGTGCTCCTCTGCGTACATCACTGCTGCAGGATGCACCTTTGGGTTCGTCTGCGTCATCTTAATCTCCCTGTGACACAACAATATTCGAGAACGAGTGATATCTGCGCTGCGCCACCGATCCGGCGGCGCCGTCCCGGCACATACCTCTCCTCGCGTGGACGCCATTCGGCATCATTCGCAAGCATAGGTCAACGGCTGCTTTCGCCCATCCGTATAACATTTGCGACACGCATGGCGTCGAAAACAGACTTCGACACGGGGTTCAACCAAGTTTCAGTTCAGCCGGGGCGAAGGCGCACGCGTCTCGGAGCCGCGGAAATCGCTTGGCGTGCGGCCTGTCTGCTTCTGAAAGGCGCGGGTGAAATAGGCCGCCGAGGAGAAGCCGAGGCCCTCCGCGATCTGGCCCACGGGGCGCGAGGTTTGCGCGAGCATGGCGCGGGCCTCGTGCATGACGCGCTCGTTGAGCAGGGTGTGAGCGGAGTGCCCGAGCGCCACCTTGCAGGCCCGCGTGAGGTGCGTCGGCGTAACGCCGAGCTCCTTGGCGAGGGCATCGACGGAGCGGCCCTTGGCATAGTCGCGTTCCACGAGCTGAGTGAAGCGCTTTGCGAGGGCCTCGGCGGCGGAGCCTTGGCTCACTTCGAGCTGGTTGGTCTGCCGCGCGAGCCAAACCGAGATGAGCCCGATGTGATGATGGGCCGCGCGCCGCCTGAGCTCCGGTGACCCGATGTCCTTTCGCGTCAGCTCGCGCTGCAGCGCTTCGAAGAGCGTCACGAACTCGCCGTGCTGAAGCACGTCGCGGACCCTGTAGAGAACAGGCGCGGCGGGCAGCTCACCGCCCTGATCCGAGGGCACGGTCAGGAGCTGGCCGAAATGGCCGGGCTTGGCGTCGAAAGCGTGGGGCGTGCCCGCTGGCAGATAGACGATCGTGTTGGTGGAAAAGACCGAGCGCTTGCCATCGAGGGTGATGCGCCCCTGGCCCTTCGTGAACCAGATCAGCGTGTGGCTGTCGCTGGCATGAAGCGTCTCAGCGCGCCAGGCCGCACGCGCAGAGATCTGCGGCAGGGGCGTGATGCTGATTTCGTCGTGGGACGGCATGGGCGTTGGTCCGTGTTCGATTTGTGAAGAAATAACGGCAAAATTACGGCATGCGAAGCCGCTAAATGTGGGGTTTGGTCAAGGACGGGCGCGCGAGATATCAGTCTTCCAGCGCTATCCTGCGCCAGTCCTTCATCCGCGCGCGAAACCATGTGCGCTGCCGCTTGGCATATTGCCGGGTGCTTATGATGGCGGCCTCGCGCGCCTCGGCGAGGCTCAATGAGCCGCGCAGATAGGCAATGAGCTCCGGCGCGCCAATGGCCTTCGCGGCGGGCCGTGTCGGATCCCAATGAGGCAGCATCGCGCGCGCCTCGTCGAGGGCGCCCTCCGCGATCATGAGGTCAAATCGCCGTTCGATGCGCGGGTTGAGCCAGATCTTGCTTGCATCGAGATGGAGCAGGTGGGCGTCCCGCGGGGCGACGAGCGGTGGCGGCGTGTCCCGTTGCCAGGCAGCGATCCCGCGCCCGGTGGCCGCCAGCACCTCCCAGGCCCGCTGCACGCGCGCCGGGTTCATGACGTCGATCCGCGCGGCGGTCTCCGCGTCGAGCTCGGCGAGGAGCGCGATGCGGCCTTCAGAGGCCATGCGCGCATCGGCGCGGGCCCGGATCTCCTGCGGTGTCGCGGGGATCTCGGCCAGGCCCTCCGTGAGCGCGCGGAAGTAGAGCCCCGTGCCGCCCACGATGACCGGTGCCGGGCTGCGTTGGAGAAGCGAGGCCACCTCGCGCAGCCACTCTCCCACAGAATAGGCTGCGTCGTGGGCCACATGCCCGTAGAGGCGGTGCTCCGCGGTGGCCTCGTCCGCGGCCGACGGCCGCGCGGAAAGCACGCGCCAGCAGGCATAGACCTGCAGCGCGTCGGCATTCACGACCTGCCGACCTTGCGCGGTCGCGATTTCGAGCGCGAGCGCCGATTTGCCACTCGCGGTCGCACCGGCCATGAGTACGGGCCGCGCGGGATCAAGATCACCAATATTTATCAGAGGCTTAGAAGCCAATTCCACCCCTCGCCGCGGCGGGCAAATCCGCGTTGAACCCGCGGGCCTTTTTCGACATGTTGCGCGCAGCGAGCAAGGGGGCCAACGATGAGCGAAACCGACAGCGATCAGGATCCCCGGTTCAAGCGCGTCCTTCTCAAGATCTCCGGTGAGGCGCTCATGGGAGACCAGGGCTACGGGCTGCACCCGCCCACCGTGGAGCGCATCGCGCAGGAGGTGAAAGGTGTCCACGACATGGGCGTGGAGATCTGCATGGTGATCGGGGGGGGCAACATCTTCCGCGGGCTGCAGGGCTCGGCCCAGGGCATGGAGCGCACGACGGCCGATTACATGGGGATGCTCGCCACCGTCATGAACGCGCTGGCCATGCAGGCCGCGCTCGAAAAGCTCGGGATCTTCACCCGCGTTATCTCCGCCATTCCCATGGACCAGGTCTGCGAGCCCTATATCCGCCGCCGCGCCGTGCGCCACCTCGAGAAGAAGCGGGTCTGCATCTTTGCCGCCGGCACCGGCAATCCGTATTTCACGACCGACACCGCCGCCACGCTGCGCGCCAACGAGATGTCCTGCCAGGCGATCTTCAAGGGCACCAAGGTCGACGGCGTCTACGACAAGGACCCCGCCAAGCACGACGATGCCAAGCGCTTCGACACGGTCACCTATGACGAGGTGCTGCAGAAGCGCCTCGGTGTCATGGATGCCTCCGCCATCGCGCTCGCGCGGGACAACAAGCTGCCCATCATCGTCTTTTCGCTCGACGAGCCCGGCGGCTTCCGCGGGATCCTCGCGGGGCAGGGGACCTTTACCCGCGTCGAGGGCTGACCGCCCGCGCAGTGCAGTACGCGTGCAACGCCCGGCGCCCACGCAGCGCACGCCTATACAAGTGGCGAAGAAGCGCGATATACCCTCCAGCAAAAGCAGAATTGACGAAAAGAGCAGCTGGCCATGTCCGACGAAATCATCGAACCAGATACCGCTGACCTCCAGAAGCGCATGGATGGCGCCATTGCCTCCCTGCGGACGGAATTCGCATCGCTGCGCACGGGGCGCGCCTCGGCCTCCATGCTCGAGCCCGTCATGGTGGACGCCTATGGCCAGCCCACGCCGATCAACCAGGTCGGGACGGTCAACGTGCCCGAGCCGCGCATGGTCACGGTCAATATCTGGGACAAATCGCTTGTCGGAAAGGCCGAGAAAGCGATCCGCGAAAGCGGGCTCGGGATCAATCCGCAGCTCAACGGCACGATCATCATGCTGCCGATCCCCGAATTGAACGAGGAACGCCGCAAAGAGCTCTCCAAGGTCGCCGCGCAGTATGCCGAGAGTGCGCGGGTCGCGATCCGCAACGTGCGCCGCGACGGTATGGACCAGGTCAAGAAGGCCAAGGCCGCCGGCATGGCCGAGGATGACCAGAAGCTCTGGGAGAGCGAGATCCAGGACATGACCAACGCGATGATCAAGCGGGTGGACGAGCAGCTCGACACCAAGCAAGCCGAGATCATGCAGGTCTGATCCGGTGAGCCTCGACACCGACAGCCCGTTTCACGTCGCCTGCATCATGGACGGCAATGGCCGCTGGGCGCAAAGCCGCGGGCGGCCGCGCCTCGTGGGCCATCACGTGGGCGCGCGGCGCGTGAAAGACATCGTGCGCCGCTGCCCGGATATCGGGGTCACGCACCTGACGATCTTCGCCTTCTCCACCGAGAACTGGAAACGCACGCAAACGGAAGTGGCGGGGCTCATGCGCCTCTTTCGGCGCTACATCACCCACGAGGCGCGCGCGCTCCATGCCCAGGGCGTGCGCGTACGCTTCATCGGGGATCGCATCCGCCTCGAAGACAGCCTCGTGGCGATGATGGACGACCTCGAGCTGATGACGGCGGGCAATGAGGGCCTCAATCTCACCATCGCCATCAATTACGGCGGGCGCGACGAGGTGACCCGCGCGGCCCGGCGCATGGCGGTCGAGGTCTCGCAAGGGCGGCTCGATCCAAAGGCCGTGGATGCCGAATGCCTCGCAGGCTTTCTCGACACGCGCTTCCTGCCCGACCCCGATCTCGTCATCCGCACGAGCGGCGAGGCGCGGATCTCCAATTTTCTTCTCTGGCAATCGGCCTACGCGGAGTACGAATTCATCGATACGCTCTGGCCGGATTTCACCGCTGACGAATTCGAGCGGACGGTGTCGGGCTACGGCACGCGGGAGCGGCGCTTTGGTGGCGTGATCGCATGACCTCTCCGAAATGGGACGACCTGCAAGCGCGCCTCGTCTCCGGCGCGCTGATGGCGCTGCTGGGGATCGCGGCCGTGGCGCTTGGCGGGGTCTGGTTCCAGATGCTCACGGTCTTCGTCACCGCGATCATGGTCTGGGAGCTATGGACGATGATTGCGCCCGAGGCGCCGGTGCCCGGCATGCTCCTCGCGGCGGGCACGGCCTCGGTGCTGTCCGGGCTCTTCGCCGATCCGCTGATCCTTGCCTTCGCCCTCGCGCCGCCGATCCTCGGCGCGCTGGCGCTCTCGCGGGAGCGATTGACCTTCGCGGCCTTCGCGCTCGCGATCATTATCGCGGGCTGGGGTCTCGTGACCTTTCGCGAGGAGCACGGGATGGTCTGGATCATCTGGCTCATCCTCGTCGTCGTCATCACCGACGTAGGGGGCTATTTCGCCGGGCGGGTCTTCGGCGGCCCAAAATTCTGGCCCGCCATCTCGCCCAAAAAGACGTGGTCGGGCACCGTCGCGGGCTGGTTCGGTGCCGCGCTCGTCGGCGCGGTCTTCCTGACCTTCACCAAGGCAGGCGCCGATCTCATCTGGATCTCCGCCGTCGTGAGCTTTGCCAGCCAGATGGGCGACATCGCCGAAAGCGCCCTCAAGCGGCGCATGAACGTGAAAGACAGCTCCACCCTCATTCCCGGTCATGGCGGGCTTTTTGACCGTTTCGACGGCCTTCTCGGGGCCTCGCTCGTCATGCTCGGGGCCGCGCTCATCGTCAACGTGCCCGACGTGGCGCTGTAGGGCGCGCGGATCTCACCCTTGATAACTCTGCTCATCCGCCTCATCTCTCGCCGGTAAGAGCACCCCGACAGGATTGAAGGCAGCCCATGGACCTCACCAGCTTGATCGCGACTTTCGGTGGCCTCACATGGGTGATCGTCACCTTCATCGTCGCGCTCAGCGTGATCGTGGCGGTCCATGAATACGGCCACTACATCGTGGGGCGCTGGTGCGGGATCAAGGCGGATGTGTTCTCAGTGGGCTTCGGAAAGCCCCTCGTGCAGCGCACCGACCGGCACGGGACGGTCTGGCAGCTCGCGCTCTTGCCCTTCGGCGGGTACGTGAAATTCCGCGGCGACGCCAATGCGGCCTCCGCAGGAGCCGACGGCGAGAAGATGAGCGCGCTGAGCCCCGAGGAGCGACGCGCAACGATGCATGGCGCACCGGTCTGGGCAAGGTCGCTCACGGTGGCGGCGGGCCCGGTCTTCAATTTCATCCTGTCGGCGCTGATCTTCGCGGCGTTCTTCATGTTCAACGGCGAGGCCCGCGAGCCGCTGACAGTGGACACGAGCCTGCCGATGCCCGTCGTCAACGAGCTCGAGCAGGGGGACGTGATCCGCTCCATCGGTGGCGTCGCGCTCAGCTCCGTCGAGGATCTCGCCACGATCCGCGACGAGGTCCCCGGGACGGCCACGCTGACCTACATCATCGAGCGGGACGGGCAGGAGATGGCGGTGGAAGCGCCCCATATCTCGCCGCCGCTCGTGCGTGCCGTGACGCTCGAAAGCGCCGCGGAGGATGCCGGCATCGAAGCCGGGGACGTCGTGCTCAGTATCGATGGCACCGACATCGCCATCTTCGACGACATGATCGAGATCGTCACCGCCACGGCAGGCAAGCCCCTGGCGCTCGAGGTCTGGCGCGACGGCGAGGTGCTCGATTTCATCCTTGAGCCCCGCGCCACGGATGAGCGGCTCGAGGGCGGGGGGTTCGAGACCAATTACCGGATCGGCCTGCGCGGTGGCACCTTCTTTGACCCCGTCACCGAGACGGTGGGCCCGCTCACCGCGATCCCCGCGGCGATCAGCCAGGTGGGCTTCATCATCGTGGCCTCGCTCGACGGGCTATGGAACATTATCACCGGCGCCATCGGCACCTGCAACCTCTCCGGCCCGGTGGGCATCGCCACGACCGCGGGCACCATGGCCAGCCTCGGGATCGACGACTTCATCCAGTTCATCGCCTTCATTTCCACGGCCGTGGGGCTCGTGAACCTCTTCCCGATCCCGATCCTCGATGGCGGGCACCTCGTGCTCCATGCCTATGAGGCCGCCGCCCGCCGTCCGCCCTCGGAGCGGGTGATGAACGGGCTCATGGTCTTTGGCCTCTCGGTGGTGGTCTTCGTTATGGTCTTCGGGCTCGCCAACGACATCGTCTGCCGCGTCCTGTGACGCCCACGCGCCCCCAAGAGACCTAGGCTGCGCCGCATTCTCGCCCCATTCCCCCGCGATTTTGCCTCCAAGGAAACACGCGACCCATCGGGGGACGAGACATGCAGACCATCCAGAACAACGCAAAAGGGCTCGGCCTGATCGTGGATATGGCCTGGGACCGGCTGCTTTTCGTTGCCGCCATCGGCGTCGCGCTCGTCGCAGCGTCCAATATCGGCTACCTGGCGATCCCCGCCGGTTTCTGAGCCCTGCACGCAACAACTCGACCGAGGCCGCGCTTCTGCGCGGCTTTCTGCGTTATGCTGTTTTGACAGGTCTGGGCCAACCGGCTAACAGCTATAAAAAACAGCAGGCGGGGGCGCGGGTAGATGCAGCTGATTTGGAGCACGTTACGCGGGCGTGGGCTCAGCTATCTCGTGGCGGCGGGGCTCGCGCTGCTCCTTGCCACTGATGCGATCGCGCAATCGCGCATTTCCAACATCAACGTCGAAGGCAATCGCCGTATCGAAACGGCGACCATCATCAGCTTCGCCGGGATCACGCCCGGCGAGGTGCTGAGCACCGGCGAAATCAACGATGCGATCCAGCGCATTCGGGCCTCCGGCCTCTTCGCCACGGTGGACGCGGTGCCCTCGGGCGGCACGCTGACGATCATCGTCGAGGAATTCCCGACGGTGAACAGGGTGGCCTTCGACGGCAATGCGCGCATCTCGGATGCCGATCTCGAGCGGATCGTCCGCTCGCAGCCAAGGCGCGTCTTCAATCCCACCGTGGCCGAGCAGGACGCAGCCGCCATCAGCCAAGCCTACGCGAACGAAGGCCGCATCGCCGCCACTGTGAACCCGCGCATCATTCGCCGCTCCGACAACCGCGTCGATCTGATCTACGAGATCACCGAGGGCGGCGTCGTGGAGGTGGAGCGCATCTCCTTCGTGGGCAACCGCGCCTTCTCGGATCGCCGCCTGCGCCGCGTCCTCGAGACGACGCAGGCCGGGCTCTTCCGCCTCCTCGTGCGCACCGACACCTTCGTTGAGGATCGCCTCGAGTTCGATCAGCAGGTCCTGCGGGATTTCTACAATTCGCGCGGCTACGTGGACTTCCGCACCGTGAGCGTAAGCTCCGAGCTCAGCCCGCAGCGGGACGCGTTCTTCATCACCTTCAACGTCATCGAAGGGCAGCAATTCCGCGTAGGGCAAGTCACCACGACCTCGCTTCTCGATGACGTGGACGCCGCGCCCTTCGATGCGGCCACGCGGCTGCGCTCGGGCGCGATCTACTCGCCGGTAGCCATCGAGAACGACATCGACCGCCTGGAGACCCTGGCCCTCCGTCAGGGGCTCAACTTCGTCCGCGTCACCCCGCGGATCACCCGCAATGACCGGGACCTGACGCTCGACGTCGATTTCGAGATTGACCGCGGCCCGCGCGTTTTCGTCGAGCGCATCGATATCGAGGGCAATACCACGACGCTCGACCGTGTCATCCGCCGCCAGTTCCAGGTGGTGGAGGGCGATCCCTTCAACCCACGTCAGATCCGGGCCTCCGCGGAGCGTATCCGCGCACTGGGATACTTCGCCAATGCCGACGTGAATGCGCGCGAAGGCTCCTCGCCGGATCAGGTCATCATCGACGTGGACGTTGTCGAGCAGCCCACGGGCTCCTTCTCCTTCGGGGGCAACTTCTCGACGGAGAATGGCTTCGGGCTGCTCTTCGAGTTTTCCGAGCGGAACTTCCTGGGGCGTGGCCAGACGCTCAACGCCCGGCTTGCGACCGGGGAAGACAACGCGCTCTTCTCGCTCAATTTCGTGGAGCCGGGACTCTTTGACCGCGACCTCGCGGGCGGGCTGCGCTTCAATTTCTCGCGCACCAATAACGACGACGCGCTCTATGACACGCAGACCTTCGAGATCTCGCCCTCACTCGGCTTTCCCATATCCGAGAACGGGCGCGTGACGACGGGCGTCTTCGTGCGCAACAGGGACCTTTTCGACGTGTCCTCAGATGCCGCAGGCATCCTGCAGGACGAAGGCCTTCGCGGTGACGAGACCACCTACGGCCTTGCTTACAGCTACTCCTTCGACAATCGCCGCTCCGGCCTCAATCCGCGCGCCGGCGTCCTTCTCCGCGTGGGGCAGGAATTCGCGTTTGGCGACAGCCAGTTCGTGGAGACGACGGCCCTCGCGGCCGCCGAGACCCGCGTGCTCGGTGAAGACTTGCTGCTCCGGGCCACGCTCGAGGGCGGCGCGCTTAACTACCTCGACGGTACGAGCCGCGTCACGGATCGCTTCTTCCTCGGCTCGCGGCGAATGCGGGGCTTCCGTGCCTCTGGCATCGGCCCCCGTGAACGGGGCACGTCGGGATCGGGCGAGGCCTTCGACGACGCACTCGGCGGCGAGTTCTTTGCCGTGGCCCGGCTCGAGGCGGAATTCCCCATCGGCCTGCCCGAGGAATATGGCATCACCGGGGGCGTGTTCTTCGATTACGGCTCGGTCTGGAATATCGGCGACACGTCCGGCGCCACGGGGACGGTCTTCTACGACGACTTCACCCCGCGCAGCGTGGTCGGCGTCGCGATCCTCTGGGACAGCCCCCTCGGCCCGCTCCGGTTCAATTTCTCTGACGCGATTCAGAAGGAAGAGTTCGATGACGAACAGGCGTTCGACCTGACGATCTCCACCTCCTTCTGATGGCGCGCGCAGGCTGGCTCCGCGCGGGCCTTCTGGCGCTCGCCCTCCACGGTACGGCCACGGGGCTGCAGGCGCAGGAGGCGCCCGCGCCCCTGGCGCTGCGCTCCCCGGTGCTGACGATCGAATCCGCGCGGCTCTTTCCCGAAACGGAGCTCGGCCGATCCATCCTCGCGCAGATCGCCGAGGAGCAGCGCATCTTCAACATCGAGAACCAGGAGCTGGCGGACGCCTTCCGCGAGGAGGAGCTCGCGCTGACCGATCGCCGCGCCACGCTGCCGCGCGATGAGTTCGCCGCGCTGGCGGAGGATTTCGACGCACGGGTTCAGGCCGCCCGGCGCGAGCGGGACGCGCGCGAGGCCGAGATCGAGGCCAGCGCCGATCTCCGGCGGCGCTCATTCAGCCAGGCCGTGCGCCCGATCCTCAACCAGATCATGCGAGAGGCCGGGGCGGCCGTGCTGATCGAGGCCGAGACCGTGCTTATCCGCGCCGACGCCATCGACATCACCGATATCGCGATCGTGCGGATCGACGCGGCCACCGAGCTCGACCCGGATGCGCTGCCCGAGGACTCTGAGGGCCCAGAAGTCACGGAGGGCCCCGAGGACCAAGCGGCGCCCGAAGAGTAGCCCGCTTGCCAGAACCGTGCCCCCTTGGTAGCCGGGCCTTAGGCAAAGAAGGACGCGCCATGACCGACGCCACGACCGAGCACCAGACGGCCGATATCCAGCTCATCCAGCGGCTCTTGCCCCACCGCTATCCGTTCCTCCTCGTGGACCGCGTGACCGATATCGACGGCACCGCGTCGGCCACCGGCTGGAAGAATGTCACGATGAATGAGCCCCATTTCCAGGGCCATTTCCCGGGCACGCCGATCATGCCGGGCGTGACCATCGTCGAGGCCATGGCGCAAACCGCGGCGGTGATGGTGGGCACGTCGCTCGGCCTCGCGGACAAGGAGATGCTCATCTACTTCATGGCCATCGACGGCTGCAAGTTCCGGCGCAAAGTGATCCCCGGCGATGTGCTGCGCATGGAGTTGAAGACCTTGCGGGGCAAGGCCGGCGGCAAGGTATGGAAGTTCGAGGGCAAGGCCACCGTGGAGGGCGAGCTCGCCTGCCAGGCGGAATTCACCGCCATGATGGACCTGCCCGAGTGAGCGGGACGGAGCCGGGTGACACCAGCGTGACCCAGGGAGACCACATCCACCCCACCGCCATCATCGAGGCGGGCGCCGAGGTGGATCCGTCCGCGAAGGTGGGGCCGTTTTCCATCGTCGGCGCCGAGGTGGTGCTTGGCCCGCGCGTGGAGCTCAAGAGCCACGTGATCGTCACTGGCAAGACCCGCATCGGGGAGGGGACGATCGTCTTCCCCTTCAGCGTGCTGGGCGAGATCCCGCAGGACTTGAAGTTCAAGGGCGAGGCCTCCGAGCTCGTCATCGGGGCGCGCAACCGGATCCGCGAGCATGTGACCATGAATACCGGCACCGAGGGCGGTGGCGGGGTCACGCGCGTGGGCGATGACGGGCTCTTCATGGCCGGCTGCCACATCGCCCATGACGCACGGATCGGGGACCGCGTCATAGTCGTGAATTCCGCTGCCATCGCGGGGCACTGCGTGCTCGAGGACGAGGTCATCGTGGGCGGGCTCTGCGGGATCCACCAATGGGTGCGCATCGGGCGCGGCGCCATCATCGGCGCGCTCTCCATGGTTACCGCCGACGTCATGCCCCATGGCCTCGTTCAGGGCGCGCGGGGCGAGCTCGACGGGCTCAATCTCGTGGGCCTGAAGCGCCGCGGCGTGGCGCGCGCGGATATCACCGCGCTTCGCGCCGCCTTCCAGATGCTCGCCCAGGGCGACGGCGCCTTTCTCGACCGCGCGCGCCGCCTCAAGGACGAAAGCGAGAGCGCCTATGTGCAGGACATGGTGCGCTTCATCACTGGCGGGGAAAGCGACCGCGGCTTCCTGACCCCGAAATGAGCGGTCGCCTCGCGCTAATCGCGGGGGCGGGCACGCTGCCCGGGGTAATCGCCGCCCGGGCCGGGGAGATGCCTTTCATCGCGGCCATGGCGGGCCACGGGCCCGACAGTCTTTCCCGAGATCTCACCTTTCGCCTCGAGCATCTCGGCAGCACGCTGGAACGCCTGCGCGACGCGGGCGTTACGCGGCTCTGCCTCGTGGGGAAGGTCACGCGGCCCAGCATCGACCCCGCGGAAATCGATGCCGCGACGCGGCCCCTCGTGCCTCGGCTCATGGACGCGCTCGCCCGCGGCGATGACGGCGCGCTGCGGGCTTTATTGTCGATCCTCGAAGAAGCGGGGTTCGAGGTCGTCGGGGCCCACGACATCGCCCCTGATCTGCTGCCCGCGCCGGGCGTGATCACCGGCGAGGTGACCGCGCGGGACGAGGCCGATGCCGCGCGCGGGGCGGAGATCGTCGCCGCGCTCGGCGCGGCCGATGTGGGCCAGGCCTGCGTGGTGGCCGCGGGGCAGGCGCTGGCGGTGGAGGCTTTGCCCGGCACCGATTGGATGCTGCGCTCTCTCCTGTCGCGCTCGGCTCTGCCAACCGTGCTCGACCCGCTCGGCATGGCTGCAGACTGGCTCAGCGGACCGGCCGCACCCCGGGTGGCGCGGGACTCCGGCCTGCCGCCCGGCGGCCTGCTCTACAAGGCGCCGAAGCCCGGGCAGGAGCTTCGGGTGGACATGCCCACCATCGGCCCCGCGACCGCGCGCCACGCGGCAGAGGCGGGGCTCGCGGGCATCGTCATCGCCGCGGGCGGCGTGCTCCTCCTCGAGCGGGAGGCCACCGTCGCGGAGGCCGAGGCCGCCGGCCTTTTCCTCTGGGTACGGCCGTGAAACTCTTCCTCACAGCTGGGGAGCCGTCCGGCGATGCCCTGGGCGCGGCATTGGTCGCCGGTCTGCGGGCCTTGCGGCCGGAAGTGGAGCTCCGTGGCGTGGCAGGGCCGCAGATGCAGGCGGCGGGCATGGAGAGCCTCTTTCCCATGGAAGAGCTTTCGGTCATGGGCATCGCCGAGGTGCTGCCGAAATACTTTCCCCTCAAGCGCCGCATTCGAGAGACCGCCGCGGCGGCGCTCGCGTGGCAGCCCGATGCCGTCGTGACCATTGACAGCCCCGATTTTTCCCTGCGCGTCGCTAAACTGATCAAATCCGCCTCCCGCCTGCGCACGGTGCATTACGTGGCCCCGACGGTCTGGGCGTGGCGCCCGGGGCGGGCGGCAAAGATGGCGCCGCTTATCGACCATGTCCTCGCGCTCTTTCCGTTCGAGCCGCCCTACATGACCGCCCACGGCATGACCTGTGATTTCGTGGGCCACCCGGTCGCAGCGCGCGCGCCGGTCCCTGCGGAGGCGCAGCGAGCCTTCCGTGCGGCGCACGGCCTTGCCGGTGCGCGCGCGCTCGTTCTCCTGCCGGGGTCGCGCCGGGGCGAGGTCGAGCGCCTAATCCCGGTTTTTGCCGAGGCCCTTGCGCGCTCGGAGCTCAGGGACTGGCCCGTGATCCTGCCCACCTTGCCCCATATCGCGCCCCGCGTCCGGGAGCTCGCCACGGCGCTGCCGCGCGCGCCTGTCATTCTCGGTGATGCCGGGCAGGGCGCGTCAGAGGCTGCCGAGGAACGCCGTGTGGCCATGGCGGCCGCCGACCTTGCCCTTGCCGCCTCGGGGACGGTCTCGCTCGAGCTTGCCGCCGCCGAGACGCCCATGGTGATCGCCTACGACATGAACTGGCTCACGCGCGCCTATATCGAGCGCCGCCTCCTGACCGATACCGTCACGCTCGTGAACCTCGTGAGCGAGACGCGGGCCGTGCCCGAATTCATCGGAAAGGCCTGCCGGCCGGAGCGGATCGCGCAGGCGCTCGACGCGCTCGCGCGGGATCCGGCGGACCAGCTGAGCGCCATGGCACAGACGATGGAGCGGCTTGGGGCGGGGCAGGAGGCACCGGGGCTGCGTGCGGCAAAGTCGCTTCTCGCGCATCTGCCCTCGGGCTGAGGATCAGCGCGCGCTTCGGTGCCGCTCGTAATAGCCGGTATCGACCCAGGCCGCGCCGTCCCAATGGTCTTTCTCCCCGCGGCGGACCTCCGTGAAGCCGAGCTTTCCAAGGAGATGCGCAGAGGCCGTGTTCTCCGGGGTGATCTCCGCGGTGATGATCTCAAGGTCCATGAGGCTGTGCAGCATCGGCAGAAGCGCCCCTAGCGCCTCCGACATGAGCCCCTGGCCCCAATGCGGGCGGATGAGGAAATAGCCGAGCTCCGGGGCCTTCCAGATCCCGGCCTTGCCGATGACCGCCCCGTCACGCTCGAGCACGTAGTCCCGCGTCACGTGGGGCGGGCTCTCCACGGTGCCGCGGACCCATGCTTGCGTCTTTTCGAGGCTCTCATGGGGCGCGGACCAGTATACCATTGCCGCCGGGTCCGAGAAGAAGGCGTGCAGCGCTACCGCGTCTTGCAGGGCCATCGGGCGGAGCGTCAGACGCTCCGTCCGGATGATCTCAGCCACGAGTGATCCAGCCGCCGCCGAGCACGCGCGTGCTGTCGGGGGCATAGAAGACGCAGGCCTGGCCCGGGCTGATGCCTTCCTCGGCCACCAAGAGCTCCACCTCGGCTGTGCGCGGCCCTGTCGGGCGCAGCACGGCGTCCCGCGGCGGGCGAGTGGAGCGTACCTTCGCGGTGATGTGCCAGGCCTCGGCGCTCTCGAGGGGCGCGTCGCCCAGCCAGTTCACCTCCGCCACCGGCACGCGGCGCGTGGCGAGCAGGTCTTTCGGGCCCACGATCACGCGGCGCGCATCCACGTCGAGCTTCACGACGTAGAGCGGCTCGTCGAGCCCGCCGATGCCGAGGCCCCGCCGCTGCCCGATCGTGTAGTGGATGACACCGCGATGTGTTCCGAGGACCCGCCCGTCGGCATGGACGATCTCGCCGGGATCGGCCGCGCCAGGACGCAGCTTCTCGATCACGGCGGCATAGTCGCCGTTCGGGACAAAGCAGATATCCTGGCTGTCGGGCTTGTCGGCCACCGGAAGCCCGTGCTTGGCCGCCAGCGCGCGCGTCTCGGCCTTCGTGGCGAGGTGCCCGAGGGGAAAACGCAGGTAATCGAGCTGCTCGGCGGTCGTCGAGAACAGGAAGTAGCTCTGGTCGCGCACGGGATCGGCGGCCATGTGCAGCTCGGGGCCCGCAGCGCCCATCCTGCGCTGGATATAGTGCCCCGTGGCCATGCAATCGGCCTCGAGATCCTTCGCGGTCTCGAGCAGGTCGCGGAACTTCACCCGCTCGTTGCAGCGGATGCAGGGCACGGGCGTGGCGCCGGCGAGATAGCTATCGGCGAACTCGTCGATTACCGCTTCGCGAAACGTGTTTTCGTAGTCGAGCACGTAGTGTGGAAAGCCCATTTCCTCAGCCACGCGGCGGGCATCGTGGATGTCGCGCCCGGCGCAACAGGCGCCTTTCTTGGCCAGCGCCGCGCCGTGATCGTAGAGCTGGAGGGTGACGCCGACGACATCATAGCCCTCCGCCGCGAGTTCGGCGGCGACGACCGAGCTGTCCACGCCACCCGACATCGCGACCACCACGCGCGTCTGGGCGGGCGGCTTGGCAAATCCGAGCGAATTCAGTTCGTGGGTCGTGTCGAGCGACATGGGTCTCATCCTCTTCAGGAGGCGCGGAATATAGGAAAATCCGAAACACTCACAAGGGCCCATTTCACCCCCCGTTAAGCGAAGCGCACGAGAGTGTCATCAAAGTCCGCGCAGAAGAGTGAGTAGAATGTTTTTGAAGAAACTGGATGGGCCCAGAACGGTGACCCTGCCCGACGGGAGTGTGATGACCCGGGCAGACCTGCCTCCCGTCAACACGACGCGCTGGGTCGCGAGCCGAAAAGCCACTGTAATCAAGGGTATCGTTTCGGGTCTGATCACCCGCGAGGAAGCCTGCCAGCTCTACGCGCTCAGCGAGGAGGAGCTGGAGAGCTGGATGCATGCCGTGAGCCGCCACGGGGAGAAGGCGCTCAAGGCCACCGCGCTGAAGAAATATCGTCAACCTTAAGTTGTAGTGCGGCTGCCTCTAATGTGGTAACGCGGTATTAACCATTGGCTGCCAAGGTGGAGACGCTGAGCCATACGGAGGAAGTGTTGATGCGCGTACTGCTTGTGGAAGACGATCCAACCACGTCCAAGAGCATCGAATTGATGCTGACCCATGCGAATTTGAACGTGTACGCCACCGACATGGGCGAGGAAGGGATCGATCTCGCGAAGCTCTACGACTACGACCTGATCCTTCTCGATATAAACCTTCCCGACATGAACGGCCTCGAGGTGCTGCGGCAGCTCCGGCTGAGCCGCATCGAGACGCCGATCCTCATCCTCTCCGGCGACACCGACACCGAAAGCAAGATCAAGGGCTTCGGCTTCGGCGCGGACGATTACATGACAAAGCCCTTCCATCGCGAAGAGCTCGTCGCGCGGATCCACGCCATCATCCGCCGCTCGAAGGGCCATGCCCAGAGCATCATCAAGACCGGGCGTGTCGTGGTAAACCTCGACGCCAAGACCGTGGAGGTGGACGGCAAGAGCGTGCACCTGACGGGCAAGGAATACCAGATGCTCGAGCTCCTCTCGCTCCGCAAGGGGACCACGCTCACCAAGGAAATGTTCCTCAATCATCTCTATGGCGGAATGGATGAGCCGGAGCTGAAGATCATCGATGTCTTCATCTGCAAGCTCCGCAAGAAGCTCTCCACGGCCACGGATGGGGAAAATCACATCGAGACGGTCTGGGGCCGGGGCTACGTGCTCCGCGATCCCGAGCGCGCGGCCGAGGAGCCGCCGGTGGCCATCCGCGCCTGACGCGGGCCCCTCTCTTTCCTCTCTCTCTCTCTCTCTCTCTCTCTCTCTCTCCCACTCACGGACGACCATCGTCGTGCGCCTCCCAGTCAGTTGGGGGGCGTTCGCGCTCTGTAAGTTCATGCTTGGGAATAAACTCGGGCAGCGTGCCGGAAAACATCTCGGGCAGTGGGAAGATCCGCCCCGCGCATGTGCCTGAGCTGCCCTCATCGCGGGGCGCAAGGCTGGACGCATCCCTCCTCGCGCCCTAACACCAACCCCAAGACGACCTGGGGCACTTTCGATGACGGAAACGACGCATGGCGCGGCAGACATAGAGGCGCTCTCCAAGGAAGACGCCGCCGAAGAGCTCGCCACGCTGGCAGCAGAGCTCGCCCGCGCCAACAGCGCCTATCACACGGAAGACGCGCCGGAGATCTCGGATGCGGAGTACGACGCGCTCAAGGCGCGGAACGCCGCGATCGAGGCCCGTTTCCCCGATCTCAAGCGCGCGGACAGCCCCTCCGAGCAGGTGGGCGCCGCCATCAACACGGCCTTCGGCAAGGTCACCCACGCGGTGCGCATGATGTCGCTCTCGAACGCATTCGAGGATGCGGACGTGGCCGAATTCGACGCCCGCACGCGCAAGTATCTCGGGCTCGGCGCCGACGCCGCGCTGGCCTACACGGCGGAGCCTAAAATCGATGGCCTCTCGCTCTCGCTGCGATATGAGAAGGGGCGCCTCGTCCAGGCGGCCACGCGGGGCGATGGGGCCGTGGGAGAGGACGTGACCGCCAACGCGCGCACCATCGACGACGTCCCGGAGGGGCTCGAGGGCGCGCCCGAGCTTCTCGAGATCCGTGGCGAGGTCTACATGGCCCATGCCGATTTCGAGGCGCTGAACGAGCGGCAGGCAGAGCAGGGTGCCAAGACCTTCGCGAACCCGCGCAACGCCGCCGCGGGCTCTCTCCGCCAGCTCGACAGCGCCATCACCGCCGCGCGCCCGCTGCGCTTTTTCGCCTATAGCTGGGGCGCGCTCTCCGAGCCCCTCGCGGAGACGCAATCGGGCGCCGTGGCGCGCATGGCGGCGCTCGGATTTTCGACCAACCCGCTGACCCTGCGCTGCGAGAGCCCGGAAGAGATGCTCGCCCATTACCGCGAGATCGAGCAGAAACGCGCCACGCTCGGGTATGACATCGACGGCGTCGTCTACAAGGTCGACGACCTCGCGCTGCAGGAGCGCATGGGCTTCCGATCCACCACGCCCCGCTGGGCCATCGCGCACAAATTCCCGGCAGAGCTCGCCTGGACGACGCTCGAAAAGATCGAGATCCAGGTGGGCCGCACGGGCGCTCTGAGCCCCGTGGCGCGCCTTGCGCCTGTCACGGTGGGGGGCGTCGTCGTCTCCAACGCCACGCTCCATAACGAGGATTACATCGCCGGGCGCGACAACAAGGGCGGCGAGATCAGAGGCGGCAAGGACATCCGCGCCGGCGACTGGGTCCAGGTCTACCGGGCGGGCGATGTCATCCCCAAGGTCGCTGACGTGGACCTCTCGAAACGCCCCGACGGTGCCCAACGCTTCGCATTCCCGAGCACCTGCCCGGAATGCGGCTCGGAGGCCATTCGCGAAGAGGGCGATGCCGTCCACCGCTGCACGGGCGGTCTCATCTGCCCGGCGCAGGCCGTCGAGAAACTCAAGCATTTCGTCTCCCGCGGTGCGCTCGACATCGACGGCCTCGGCGCGAAACAGATCGAGATGTTCTACGCCGACGACACGCTCCCGATCCGCGAGCCGGCCGATATCTTCACGCTGGCCAAGCGCGACGCGGAAAATGTCTCAAAGCTGGCCAATCGCGAGGGCTACGGCGCGAAGTCCGCGGAGAACCTCTTTGCCGGGATCGAGGCGCGACGGAGCTTTGCCTTCTCCCGCGTCCTTTTCGGCCTCGGCATCCGGCACGTGGGCGAGGCCGCCGCGCGCCTCATCGCGCGCCATTACGGCAGCTGGAGCGCGTTCACCGAGGCCATGGACAAGACCGCTCAGGAACCAGCCATGGAGGCGCTGACCAAGGAGGCGCTGACCGCGAGCCCCGTCTGGCAGGATCTACTCGGCGTTGACGGGGTGGGGCAGACGCTCGCCGCCTCCCTCATCACCACCTTCGCGCAGGAGCGCGAGCGCGCCTCCATCGACCGCCTCGCGCATGAACTCAACATCGAGGACGAAGCCGCCCCAGCGCAGAGCTCGCCCGTGGCGGGCAAGACGGTCGTCTTCACCGGCACGCTCGAGAAGATGACCCGCGCCGAGGCCAAGGCCCGCGCCGAGGCGCTCGGGGCGAAGGTCTCGGGCTCGGTGAGCGCGAAGACCGATCTCCTCGTGGCAGGCCCGGGCGCGGGGTCGAAGGCCAAGAAGGCCGAAGAGCTCGGGATCGAGACCATCGACGAGGATGGCTGGCTGGATCTCATCGGCGGATGAGCACCCGCCCGGAACTCCTCTTTCCGCTCTTCGGAGATCTCGAGACGCTCCCCGGCGTGGGTCCGAAAATGGCACAGAACATGGCCGCGCTCGGCATCGAGAAGCCGCTTGACCTGCTCTTTCATCTGCCGCACGCGATCATCGATCGCCGCCCGGTGGAGACGGTGCAGGGGCAGGGGCTCCCTGCGACGCTCACCGTGGAGGTGGAGGTCAAGCGCCACCATGCGCCGAGCCGACGGGGCGCACCGCATCGCATCTTCGTGGAGGACAAAGCGACAGCCTTCCAGCTCGTCTATTTCCACGCGCGGGGCCCGTACCTCGAAAAGATCCTGCCCGTGGGCGCGCGGCGTGTCGTTTCGGGCAAGGTCGAGCTCTTCGACGGGGAGGCCAACATGGTCCACCCCGATCACGTGGTGGCGCCCAATGATCTTCAGGAGATACCGGAGGTGGAGGCCGTCTACCCGCAGGGCGCCGGCGTGACCTCGAAGGTGCTTACGAAGGCGGTGGCGGGCGCGTTGGAGCGGCTCCCCGACTTTCCCGAATGGGCCGATGCGGCGCTCGTGTCGGAGAAGGGCTGGCCCAGCACCGCTGAGGCGATCCGCGCGGTTCAGGCGCCCCGCACGATGGGGGATGTCTCACCGTCATCCGCCGCCCGCACGAGGCTCGCCTATGACGAGCTCCTCGCGCACCAGCTGACGCTGGCGCTCGCCCGCGCGCGCGATCGCAAGGCCAAGGGGATCGTCAGCGAGGGAGACGGGCGTCTCCGCCAGAGGATCCTCGATGCGCTGCCTTTCGATCCCACCGGCGCCCAGACCCGCGCCATGGGCGAGATCGCCGCCGATATGGCCCGCCCGAAGCGGATGAACAGGCTGCTGCAAGGCGATGTGGGCGCAGGGAAAACACTCGTCGCCTTCCTCGCGCTGCTCGTGGCTGTTGAGGCGGGCGGGCAGGGCGTGATGATGGCGCCCACGGAGATCCTCGCGCGCCAGCACCTCGAGAGCCTCGCGCCCATGGCCACTGACGCCGGCGTGCGGCTCGTGCTCCTCACCGGCCGCGACAAGGGCGCGGGCCGCGAGGAGAAGCTTCAGGCGCTGGCCGCGGGAGAGATCGATATTCTCGTAGGCACCCATGCGGTGTTTCAGAAGGACGTGGTCTTCTCCGACCTGCGGCTGGCCATCGTGGACGAGCAGCACCGCTTTGGCGTGCGTCAGCGGCTTCTTCTCGGAGAAAAGGGTGCGGCGGCGGATGTGCTCGTGATGACGGCGACGCCCATCCCGCGCAGCCTCGCACTGGCGCAGTACGGGGACATGGACGTCTCACTCCTCGATGAGAAGCCCCCCGGGCGCACGCCGATCCAGACGGCGACCGTGCCCATGGAGCGGATCGACGACGTCGTCGCCAAACTCCGCGCCGCGGTGGGCGAGGGAAAGCAGGCCTACTGGGTCTGCCCCCTCGTGGAGGAAAGCGAGACGGTGGACATGACCGCCGCCGAGGACCGCTTCAAACGGCTCCGCGCCGCGCTCGGGGAGGGGGTCGTGGGGCTCGTCCATGGCCAGATGCCCCCCGCCGAGAAGGATGCGGCGATGGCGCGCTTTGCGTCGGGCGAGACATCGGTTCTCGTGGCCACGACCGTGATCGAAGTGGGAGTGAATGTCCCCAACGCGACGATCATGGTCATCGAACGCGCCGAAAGCTTTGGCCTCGCGCAGCTCCACCAACTGCGGGGCCGGGTGGGGCGCGGCTCCCTCGCCTCCACCTGCCTCCTCATCTACCAGGCCCCGCTCACCGAGGGCGGGGAGCGCAGGCTGCGCATCATGCGCGAGACGGAGGACGGCTTTCGCATCGCGGAAGAAGATCTCGCCATCCGTGGCGCGGGCGACATGATCGGGACGGCGCAATCGGGCCTGCCGCGCTTCCGCGTGGCCAATCTGGAGGCGATGCCTGGCCTCATGGCCACAGCGCAGAGCGATGCGCGCAAGCTCCTCCATGACGATCCCACGCTGGAGAGTCCGCGCGGCAAGGCGGCGCGTGTTCTCCTGTGGTTCATGGAGCAGGACAGGGCAATCCGTTTGATCTCAGTGGGTTAGCGGCTTCCTGCGCGAAAAGTTCACGTTTGTTCTCAAAAAGTTCTTTACGCACGGGCATCGGTGTGAGAACAAAGTGTCAACAAGACACTTCAACAGACGAGCTGCACCATGAAAAAGATCGCCACCGCCCTCCGCATCCCCACGCTCCTGCAGGACGTGATCGGCGTCACCGCGCTCATGGCCATGCTGTATACCGGGCTCTGGATGCCCGCGTTCATCTAAGGTTTCTGCCTGCGGTCCCCTGACGCTTAGCGCTTTTGTCCCCTCGTTCGCGCTGATGCCCCCAGCATTCCGGCCCTGAGATCTGCCTCTCTCACTGGCCAGCGTCACATCATCGGATTGCACACCTCGCGCCGCGTATCCCTGCCAGGAGACGCGGCGCTTTTTCTTTGGCTTGCAGGTGTCAGGCCGCTTTCGCCTCGGCGTCGTCGAGCGCGGCGAGGGTGGCGTTGAGGGAAAGCATGATGGAGGCGTGGCGGTTCTTGTAGGGGACGGCCGCTTCGAGGACTTCGAAGCCCGCCCAGGAGGCGGGTCGCGCGCCGCCTTCGAGCATGGTGCGCAGGGCGTCCCGCGCTTCGGCCACGTCGGCGCGGGATTTGCCGATGACATGGCTGCCTACCACGGACGCCGCCGCCTGACCCAGCGCGCAAGCCTTCACATCCTGTGCAAAGCCGCTGACGCGTCCGGCCTCGGTCACCACATCCACCGTGACAGCCGACCCGCATTGCGGAGAGCGCTCCCGCGCCGTCCCGTCGGGGGCCTCGAGGCGCCCCAGATGCGGGATGTCCGCCGCCAGCGCGAGGATGCGCGTGGAGTAGAGCTTCATCAGGTCTTGTTCCATGGGCCTTGCAGTGCCTCCCGAGGGCCTAGATAAGCGCGCGGGCCAGAAAAGGAAATTGTCATGTTTGACCCGGCAAGCCTCACCTACGACGCCAAGGGCCTGATCCCCGCTATCGCACAGGCAGAGGACGGGACCGTGCTCATGATGGCCTGGATGAATGCGGAGGCGGTGGCCCGCACGCTCGAGACGGGCCGAGTGACCTACTGGTCGCGCTCGCGGCAATCCTTCTGGGTCAAGGGCGAGACGTCCGGGCACGTGCAGGAGTTGGTGGATTTCCGCGTCGATTGCGATCGCGACTGCTTGCTCGTGATCGTCCGCCAGACCGGCCCCGCCTGCCATACCGGGCGGCTCAGCTGCTTTTACACCGCCGTGCGCGAGGGCGAAGAGACGGAGCTCATGCAGCCGCTTTAGAGCCCCAGCAGCGCGCGCATATCCGCCGGGCTCAGCCCGTCCTCGCGGTACTGCCGGATGGCGCGCGCATCGTCACGCTTGGCCAGTCGCTTGCCTGTCTCGTCGCGGATCAGGCGGTGATGATGGTAGCGCGGGGGCGCGTGGCCGAGGAGCGCGAGGATGAGCACCTGGATCCCCGTGAAGTCGAAAAGGTCCTCGCCCCGGATGACATCCGTGATCCGCTCGTGGATGTCATCGAGCGCGGAGGCGAGGAAATAGGCGACGACGCCGTCCTTGCGGCCAACGACGACGTCGCCGGAGATGCGGGCGAGGGCCCCCGCCTCCACGTGGTGCTTACCGCCATGGGCCTCCCCGGTTTCGACGAACGTGATGGGCCCCGCCCGCGAGAGCGCTTTTGAGAGGTCGAGGCGGATCGCATCACCCTCCCGCCAACTCGACATGGGCCGCCCCCGGCAGGTGCCGGGATAGGGCCCGGGCAGGTATCCCTCTTGCGGCGCGGAGAGGGCCGCCCGGATATCGCCGCGCGTGCAGGAGCAGGGATAGAGGAGGTCCATCGCCTCCAGCCGGTGGAGCGCCGCTTGATACCTCGGCAAATGCTCGGACTGGCGCAGGGGCGGCTGCGGCCAGGAGAGGCCGAGCCAGCGCAGGTCGTCTTCCACCTGCGCGATCCAGTGATCCTTGCTGCGCTCAAAATCCGTGTCCTCGTGGCGCAGCAGGAACGTTCCACCCGCCGCGCGCGCCATGTCATGGGCAAGCAACGCCGAATAGGCATGGCCCAGGTGGAGCGGCCCCGTGGGAGAGGGCGCAAAGCGTGTGATCATCGCCGCCGGAGAACGATGACGTCCGAGCCGGTGACCTTCTCGCTCAGATGCGGCCCGTGCTGCCGGGAGAGCTGCCGTGCGGTGCCGTCTTCGAGGACCTCGGCGAGGGCATCCATGTAGGCCGCGTCCTCCAGCGTCGGATCGTTGTAGCTGAACGCGAGGATGCCCTCGGGCCCCAGATTGTCGAGAAGCACGCGCAGCATGTCCGGCGGGGCCGCACCCAGCGAGATGACACCCGTGGCAACGATGCAGGCATAATCGCCCGGCACCGCATCGACCCGCCCCGGCGAGCCGAGCCAGACGTTGCGATAGACATCCCGCCCCTCGTGCTGCTTGTCGTAGGCATGCTCCAGCATGGGCTCGGAGATGTCAGTGCCATCGATGATCTCGTAGCCCTGCTGCGCGAGGGCGAGGCCCGATAGGCCGGTGCCACAGCCGAAATCGAGGATCGGGTCCTGCGGGGTCACGTGAGGGCGGATCGCCTCGGCGATGCGGGCCGGGGTGGCATAGGCCATCCCCTGGACGTCGGCCTCGTAGGTCTCAGCCCACTCGGCGTAGATCTTTTGCGTGTCCTCAACGCTGCGGGGCGTCCACAGCTGCTCTTTCATCTGATCTGTCATGCCGGGAGGCTAACATAGCGTCAGGCGGCATCCAACGCGGGCGCGCCGAGCCACGCGGTCCAGTCCGCTTTCGCGCGGTCGGTGTAGGCCTTGTAGCGCGCGGGCCGGTTGCGCCGTCCGCCACGCACGTCGATGGGCGGGAAGAGCCCGAAATTGACGTTCATCGGCTGGAAGGTTTTCGCCTCCGCGCCGCCGGTGATGTGCGTGATGAGGGCGCCCGTGGCGGTGGTGGGCGGGGGCGTGTGGAGCGGGCGGCCCTGGATCTCGGCCGCGGCGAGGCGCCCGGCGAGGAGGCCCATGGCCGCGCTTTCCACATAGCCTTCCACGCCCGTGATCTGGCCCGCGAAGCGGATGTTTGGCCGCGATTTGAGGCGCATATCGGCGGTGAGCAGCGTCGGCGAGTTCAGGAACGTGTTGCGGTGAATGCCGCCCAGCCGCGCGAATTCCGCGCCCTCGAGGCCGGGGATGCACCGCAGCACCTCCTTTTGCGCGCCGTACTTCATCTTGGTCTGAAATCCGACAATATTATACAGCGTTCCCAGTGCATTATCCCGGCGAAGCTGAACCACTGCGTGAGGTTTGATATCGGGCTGGTGCGGGTTCGTCAGGCCCACGGGCTTCATGGGTCCGTGGCGCAGCGTCTCGCGCCCGCGCTCGGCCATGACCTCGATGGGCAGGCAGCCGTCGAAATAGCCGGCTGTCTCGCCGGGCTTGAACGCCGTCTTCTCCGCCGTGAGCAGCGCGTCGATGAAGCCTTCGTACTGGTCGCGATCCATGGGGCAGTTGAGGTAGGCGCGGCGCTCCTCCTCCGTCTCGCCCTTGTCATAGCGGGACTGCATCCACGCCTTCGACATGTCGATGGTGTCGGCATAGAGGATCGGCGCGATTGCATCGAAGAAGGCGAGCGCTTCCGTGCCCGTCTCCTCGCGGATCGCCTCTGCCAGCGTGTCGGAGGTCAGCGGCCCGGTGGCGAAGATCCAGTGCCCCTCGCTGGGCAGCTCCTCGATTTCTTCATAGGAAACAGAGACATTGGGCAGGCTCTTCAAGCGCGCGGTCACGGATTGCGCGAAGGGCTCCCGGTCCACGGCGAGTGCGCCGCCCGCGGGCAGCCGGTGCGCATCGGCCATCTCCATGATCAGCCCGCCCGCCGCGCGCATCTCCCAGTGCAGGAGCCCCACGGCGTTCTGCTCGCTGTCGTCCGAGCGGAAGGAATTGGAGCAGACCATCTCTGCCAGGTCGCCCGTCTGGTGCGCGAAGGTGCCGGTCTTGGGGCGCATCTCGTGAATGACGACGCGGATGCCTGCTTGGGCGGCCTGCCAGGCGGCCTCGGAGCCCGCCATGCCGCCGCCGACGATGTGCAATGTCTCTGTCATGGGGGCGATGTAAAACCCCGCGCCGGGGATGAAAAGCCTACTGATCCCACCTCATTGATCCCAATCCGGCGGACGCTTCTCGATGAAGGCCTGCACGCCCTCGGCGGTGTCCGCGCGCGCCATGTTCTCGACCATGACGTCGCCGGTGTAGCGGTAGGCCTCCGCCACGGGCATCTCGATCTGGCGATAGAAGGCTTCCTTGCCGATCTTGACGGCCGTGCCGAGCTTGCCTGCGATCTGGTGGGCGAGGGCGTCGGTTTCTTCCGCCAATCTGTCCGCTGCCACGACCCGGTTCACGAGGCCGGCCGCGCGCGCTTCCTCCGCGCTCAAGAAATCGCCGGTCGTCAGCATCTCGAAAGCGTGCTTGCGCGGGATGTTCCGCGACAGCGCCACCATCGGCGTGGAGCAGAAGAGCCCGATATTGACCCCGTTCACGCCGAAGCGCGTGCCGTCCGCGGCCACGGCGAGATCACAGCTCGCCACGAGCTGGCAGCCCGCCGCCGTGGCTATGCCGTGGGGCTGCGCGATGACCGGCTGGGGCAGGGTGGGTATCGTCTGCATCATCGCCGCACACCGGTCGAAAAGGTCTTTCCAGGCCGCGCGCCCGCCATCGGCGGCCTGCCGGGCTGCCTGCATCTCCTTGAGGTCATGGCCCGCGCAGAAGGCCTTGCCCGCGCCCGCAAGCACGATCACCCGGCAGCGGGCCGTCTCGCGTAACTCGTCGAAGGCACCCTGCAGCGCCGCCAGCATCTCGTCCGAGAGCGCGTTGAGCCGCTCCGGCGCGTTCATCGTCAGCCGCGTGACCGGCCCGTCTTCCGTCAGGTCGAGAATTGACATGGGCATCCCCCTCCCGCACGACCCTCGCAAAGACGAGGGAGGCGCGCAATGGACGCGGTGATGAGCATACCGGAGCTGCACGCGTTTCTCGCGGAGGTTTTTCCGCAGGTGAACCACCAGTTCGCGGTGGAAGAGATCACGGAGGACGGGATCGTCGTGCGGCTCATCGTGGGAGAGGAGCATCTCCGCCCGGGTGGCACCGTCTCCGGCCCCTCGATGTTCGGCCTGGCGGACGTGGCCGTCTATCTCGCCGTGCTCAGCCGGATTGGGCCGAAGGCGCTGGCGGTGACGACGAACTGCTCCATCGATTTCATGCGAAAGCCCGCCGCGGCCACCGATCTCATCGCGACGTGCACGCTCCTCAAGCTCGGCAAGGCGCTGGCGGTGGGGGATTGTCTCCTGCGGTCCGAGGGGATGGAGGCGCCCGTGGCGCGGGCCTCGCTTACCTACTCGATCCCGCCCAAATGAGGGCAGGGCGCGGGCCCGGGGAGAGAGGCGCGCCCTGCCATGGCAGCGCTTGCGGCGCCTAGCGCTGCCAGAACCGTTTGTCGGCTTCCCGGCGGGCCTCCGCCTCGGTCACGCCGATGTCCTCGAGGATATGAGAGGGTAGATCGCGGAGCTGCGCGCGTGTCTGCGCGCGCATCGCCCATTTGGTCACCACCAGCGCGAGAAGGACGAAGAGCGTCGCGAGCGCCGGCAGGCGCACGTGACGATCGAGCTGCTTCAGCTGGTTGAGTGTGAGGGTTTGCGTGGTCATGATGTGCCCTCCTGAGCGGTATGTATTGATACAATTGTCATCTTGTGACAGGAGTATTGATACAAAGAGAATTTGTACCCCGCGAGTAAAGAATTGTAATGGATACAACTTGGGCCGACGGCCTCACATTCCGCGACGGGCCGAAATACCTCGTTCTGCGTGACGCCATCGCGCAGGCGGTGGAGCGGGGGCATCTGAGCGTGGGGGCCAAGCTGCCGCCTGTCCGCGAGCTGGCCTATCGGCTTTCCATCACGCCCGGCACGGTGGCGCGGGCCTATTCGATCCTCACCGATCAGGGCGTGCTGCGGGCCGAGGTGGGCCGGGGCACTTTCGTGGAGCGACGTGGCGGGCCAGTTTTCTCCGACAATGGCGGGGAGGAGCGGGGGGCCACCTATTACGATCCGGTGCCGCATGGGACCCAGTTTGACGGCGGGCCTGTTTCCATGATGTCGCCGGGCATCCGCAATGTAGGGCAGGCGGAGTATCTGCGGGATTTGCTGGGGCGCATCGCTGCTGATCCCCCCTCGGGCCTCATGCATTATCCGACGCGGGAGAGCTTTGGACCGGTGCGGCGCGCGGCGCGGCACTGGCTTCGCGATGCGGGCCTCGGCGCGCTTGACGAGATCGACATCGTGCTGGCCCATGGCGGGCAGAACGCGATCCTCCTCGTGATGCAGGCGGTGCTGCGCGGCAAGCGGCCCACGGTGCTGGTGGAGGAGCTATGCTACACCGGCTTCCGGCGCGCGGCGCAGCTTTTGCGGGCGGATGTGGTGCCTGTGGCGATGGACGAACATGGCATCAGGCCGGACGCTCTAGAGGCGGCGGCCGGGGCGGAGGCGCAGCTTCTGTGCACCACGGCCAACCTCCATAACCCGACCTGCATTTTTACGCCTGAGACCCGCAGGCGCGAGATCGCGGAGGTGGCGCGGCGTTGCAATTTCCACATTCTGGAAGACGATTGGTATCAGGTGCCGGGCCTTCCCGCGCCGAGTTATCGCGCCATTGCACCGGAGCGGAGCTGGTATGTGAGCTCGATCTCGAAGCTCATCACGCCCGCTTTGCGGATCGGGTTCGCGGTTTCGCCGCCCGGTGGTGGGGCCCATCTGAGGCGCGCGGCGGAAGACGGCTTCTTTGGGCTGGCTACGGTGCTCGCCGATGTGGCCACCGCGCTCATGGAAGATCCGGCGATGGAGCAACTCGTGGACAGCGTCCGCGCCGCTTACCGCGCTCGGCAACAGGTGCTGCTCAACCATCTCGGTGGCTTCGATATCCGCTGGCAGGATGACGCGCCCATCGTGTGGCTGACGCTGCCCGAGGGCTGGCGCACAGCGGAGTTCTGCGCGGCGGCGGAGGCTGTGGGCGTGCGCGTGCGCAGCTCGGAAGCCTTCGCGCCCCGTGATGCGCGCACGCCCCATGCCGTGCGGCTTTCGCTCAATGCCTCGGTTCCCGATGCAGCTTTTGAGGCGGCGGCGCGCAAGCTGCGCCATCTGCTCGAGCATCCGCCCGAGGAGGCCATGGTCTAGCGCTCAGGGCAGGCCCGCGAGCCCGTAGAGCAGGCCGACGAACACCGCCGCCACGCTGATGGCCGCCGCGTAGCCAAAGAGCTTGCGATGATCGAAGGGGCGCTCGCCGAAGGTCTTGCCGTGGAGGCCGCAGGTGACGACCTTGTAGGCCTTCGCGCGGTGCTCGTAATGCAGGATGTAGACGGGCAGGAGGATCCGCCGGTAGCGCACGCCGCTCGTGGCGGTATTGTACCCGATATTCGACAGCCGCCGCCGCGAATGGCGTTGGATCTGGTTGCGGATGAGCAGGTCCTTGTCGCGCTGCTTGGCCATCAGCCCGTTTTCGACATTGAGGTGATGCCGCTCCGCCGGAAACCCGGCGATGTAGGCCGGGGCGTAGTGGCGCAGCGTTCCGGGGTCGAAATCATGGAGCACGCCGTCGCGGATGAGCGGCGTGATGTGCGGCGAGGCCGGGACAAGGAGATCGTCGAAGCGCGTCTCGAAGACCCCTGTCTCCCGCCGCCGCACCCGCTGCTTGCCGACCTTTGTCGTGTAGGTGCCCCAGTAATCGACGAGCTCGGTGCTGTCGAAGGTGAAGAAGGGCGCATAGAGCGTGGCCATGCGCCCTGCTTCCATGGAGGCCGCGAGGCCCGCGGGGGCGGCGAGGCGCTTGGCAATCCAGGCGCGCGCATTCTGCCACGCGATGTCTTCCACGATCTGGAAGGGGATGAGCGCCATGGCCGGGTATCCCACATCCTCGAGCGTGCGCACGAGGGGCCCGTTGCAATAGGAGCAGCGCTCGCTCAGGGCTGCGCCCTCGATGATGACGCTGCCGCCGCAGGCGGTGCAGCGGTGGGCGTGGCTGCGCTCGGCCACGGGCACGTCGGGGACGGTGGCGCGATAGGCCGTCTCCGCCGCCGGGTCGGCGCGGGCATCGTCGATGATCTCGTGTGCGGTGCCGCAGCTGTCGCAGACGAGCGCCCCCTCGCGCGGGCTGTAGGCGCATTGCCCGCCGCAGGCCGTGCAGCGGAGATCGGTTTGGGCGACGGGCATCAATCGGACCCGATCGCCGCCGCGATCTCCAGAAGGATCCGGAGCCGCAACCAGGAGCGCGCGATGGCGGCGTCGAGATCGCCGAGGCGGATCCAGTCGCCCACGATCGTGCCGCCGAACCAGAGCGCCATGACCCAGAGTGCAATGATGGCCCAGCCCGCGGTGGCGCGCAGGAAGGAGGCGGAGCCGCGCTTCAATTCGTGGTGCGCCTCGCGCATGGCGATGATGCGGCGCGTCGGCAGGTAGCCGAGGAGCGTGCCGAGGGCCAAGAGGGCGAGGATCGCGAGGGAGGGTTCGAGGAGGCTCATTTGTGGGGTATATTGATACCTAATTTACAAGCGCATGAAAACACGACAGAAAATAGGGAACGTCGGACTTGTATCGCGCAATCCCATGCGTATAACCGCGCAATCCGAATTCCAATCGTTTCTACAGGTCGACCCATGAAAACCTACTCCGCAACGCCGGCGGATATCGACAAGAAATGGATCCTCATCGACGCCGAGGGCGTCGTGCTGGGCCGTCTCGCCTCGATCATCGCCAGCCGCCTCCGTGGCAAGCACAAGGCCACCTTCACACCCAACATGGACATGGGTGACAATGTCATCGTCATCAATGCCGAGAAGGTGCAGCTGACGGGCAAGAAGCGCCAGGAGAAGTACTACTGGCACACCGGCTACCCGGGCGGCATCAAGTCCCGCACCAAGGAGCAGCTCCTCGAGGGCAAGCATCCCGAGCGCGTGGTCGAGCTCGCCGTGAAGCGCATGCTCCCCGGCAACCGCCTTTCCCGCAAGCAGATGACCAACCTGCGCATCTACGCCGGCACCGAGCATCCCCATGACGCGCAAGCGCCCGAAGTGCTCGATGTCAAAGCGATGAACAAGAAAAACACCCGGACGTAAGCGACATGGCTGACCAGATTTCTTCGCTCGACGAGCTTTCCGCAATCGCCGGTGACGCCGCCCCCGAGGGTGCCGAAACCGAAATCTCCATCGCCCGCGAGCCCGTCCGTGACGAGCTCGGCCGCTCCTACGCGACCGGCAAGCGGAAGGACGCGGTCGCCCGCGTCTGGATCAAGCCGGGCTCCGGCAAGGTCACCGTGAACGGCAAGGACCAGGACGCCTACTTCGCGCGCCCCGTGCTCCAGCTCATCCTGCGCCAGCCCATGCAGGTGGCCGGTGTCGAGGGCGAGTTCGACGTCATGGCGACCGTGAAGGGCGGCGGCCTCACCGGACAGGCCGGCGCGGTCAAGCACGGCATCTCCAAGGCGTTGCAGCTCTATGATCCCAGCCTGCGCGGCGCGCTCAAGGCGGCGGGCTTCCTCACGCGCGACAGCCGCGTGGTAGAGCGCAAGAAGTTCGGCCGCCGCAAGGCCCGCCGGAGCTTCCAGTTCTCCAAGCGTTAATCCCATCTGCATTCGAGAAAAGGCCCGCCATCGAGCGGGCCTTTTTTGTGCCGCTTGCAGAGCCGGAGGGCCGGGATGCTCTGCAGGCGACGTCACTGTGAGGGCCTGTGCGGGGCCCTAGCTGGGCGGCGTGTAGGCCTTGCTCGCCTTGGCCGCTGCCGCAGCCACCTTTGCGATATCGAGCTCGGTGTGGATCGACACGTCGTCCACCGCGCCGCTTGAATAGACGATCGCATGAACAGCACTCAGCGCTTCTTCATTCGGAACATCACACAAGAACGCGAAGTCATAGGGGCCGCGGACGAAAAACCCGTCCACCCAGTTCCCCCCGACACCTTCGATCAGAGATTTCATCGTCTTCACACGCGCTTGCGGGTCGGCAAGGACGCCATTGATGACGGCGGGCGCATACTTTCCCATGGCAATGCACTTCATAACTTGCGGTCCTCCCTTATGTGCCGCCGGACATGCGGCGGCTCTTTCTCCTACGTCAAAATGTCTCGTTTTTCAATGTTGTGGGCGGCGGAGACGGAGGGCTGGTGGGCGGAGCGTTGGTAAATAATAATTGGAAATCAGTGCCTTGATGGCCGAACCTTATCTGGTCGCTCGGCCGCGCGATGGGCACCTTGCTCAAGGCACCGGCGGCCACCTTCGGGCTGGCGGTGGCAGCCACCGCTGCTAGCTTTGCGTTCATGGAACCGCAGCCCAACAAGCCCAAGGTCGTACCCCTCTTCGATCCCGAGCGCCTCGCCCGGATCAAGGAGGAGGAGAAGCGCCGCTCGATGCCGGAGCTTCTCATGCTGATGGTTTTGTGGTGCGTGGCGATCCTTTGCGTGGCGCCTGTCCTGCTTCTGGCCTTCGTCGGGTATTCCTAGGGCGCGGACCCTTGCATCCTCTTCGCCGAGTGGGCCTAGTACGGTCCATGGCAGGGGACATACTTTCGAAAGAGGCGCGCAGCGGGTTGCTCATGGTGAGCCCTGCTGCGCTCTATGCCATCGGGCTCCTGGCCGTGCCGCTCGGGGCGATCATCCTCTTCAGTTTCTGGACGCAGGACTACCTCACGCTCATCACCGAGCCCACGCTCGCCAACTACCGGGAGGCGTGGGACAATCCGCTCTACGGTGAGCTCTTGCGGCGGTCCCTCTGGATCGCGGCGGCGGCCACGGCCGTCACGGTCGTGCTCGCCTTTCCGATCGCCTACTTCGTGAGCTTCCATGTCCGCCCCGAGCGGAAATCGCTCTGGCTCTTCCTCATCACCATCCCGTTCTGGACGAGCTACCTGATCCGGGTGTTCCTCTGGAAGGTGATCCTCGGGTTCAACGGCGTCCTCAACACGTCGCTCCAGGGCCTCGGCCTCATCGAGGAGCCGCTGACCTTCATCCTCTACAATGCCAATGCGGTCGTCATCACGCTGGCCCATGCCTTCGCGCCCTTCGCGATCCTGCCGATCTTCGTGGCGCTCGAGCGGATCGACCGCTCGCTTCTCGAGGCCGGGCGCGATCTCGGGGAGACGACGCTCATGACGTTCTGGCGGGTGACACTGCCGCTCGCGATGCCGGGTGTCGTGGCCGCGGTGCTCATCGTCTTCATCCCCACCATCGGGGATTACGTGACGCCCCGCCTCGTGGGCGGGCCCGAGGGCTCCATGATCGCGAATATGATCCAGGTCCAATTCCTGCGTTTGAATAACGCGCCCATGGGCGCCGCACTCGCCGTGATCGCCATGGCCTCGGTCTCGGCGCTGGCGCTGCTCTTCGTCTGGCTCAACCGCCGCTTCCTCCGGGTGAAGCAATGAGCTTGCGGACATACGCCGTCGCGTACCTGATCTTTCTTTACCTGCCGATCTTCCTGTTGCCGCTCTTCGCGTTCAACGATTCAACGATCATCGCCTTCCCGCTCGACGGCTTCACCTTCCGCTGGTTCGGCGAGCTCTGGACGACGCCCGCGCTCCATGACGCGGTGCAGAACTCTGTCTTCATCGCGCTGGTGACGGCGGTCTTCTCCACGATCCTCGGCATCTGCGCGGCGCGCGCCGGAGCGAAATACGATTTCCCACTCAAGCGGTCGATCCTCGGGCTCATCATGGTGCCACTCGTGCTGCCAGAGATCATCGTGGGCGTCTCGCTCCTCGTCGTGGTCGTGCAGCTCTTCGATTGGAGCCTGAGCACCTGGACGGTGATCGCGGCCCATGTCCTGATCTGCACGCCGTTTTCCATCGCCATCCTCAATGGCGCCTTCCAAAACATCGACACCTCGCTCGAGGAGGCCGCGCTCGATCTGGGCGAGACGCCGGTCTCCACCTTCCGCCTCGTGACGCTGCCGCTCGTGATGCCGGGCATCATATCCTCGCTCCTCATCTCCTTCACGATCAGCCTCGACGAGTTCATCATCGCCTTTTTCCTCACCGGGGCGGAGCCCACGATGCCGGTCTATATCTGGGGGCTCCTGCGCTTCCCGCAGCAGCTTCCGGCGGTCATGGCGCTCGGGACGATCCTCGTGGTGCTTTCCATCGTGCTTCTCATCATCGCCGAGTACTTTCGCCGCAAGGGCCTCGCTCGCGCGGGCCTCAGGGACAAGGGGGGCTTCCTGTGACCGACGCGGCCAGAGACGCCATCATCTCGCTTCGCGACGTGGACAAGTTCTACGGCGACTACCACGCACTCCGGGACGTGAGCCTCGATATCGCGGAGGGCGAATTCTTCTCGCTCCTGGGCCCGTCGGGCTGCGGGAAGACGACGCTTCTGCGCACGATCGCGGGCTTCGAGGACGCCAGCGACGGGACGCTCATGCTCGCCGGCAAGAACATGAAGGGCGTGCCCGCCAACCGGCGGCCCACCAACATGGTGTTTCAGAGCTACGCGATCTTTCCGCATCTCGACGTGGCCCAGAACGTGGCCTTCGGGCTGCGCAAGCGTCGCGATCTCGATGCCGCCGCGAAGGCGCGGCAGGTGGAGGAGGCGCTAGCCATGGTGGGGCTCGGCGGCTTCGAGCATCGTGCGGCCCACGCACTTTCCGGCGGGCAGCGGCAACGCGTGGCACTCGCCCGCGCGCTGATCCTGAGGCCCAAGGTGCTGCTTCTCGACGAGCCGCTCTCGGCGCTCGACAAGAAGATGCGCGAACAGATGCAGGGCGAGCTTCGCAGGCTCCAGCGGCAGGTGGGCATCACCTTCATCCTCGTCACCCACGACCAGGAAGAAGCGCTCATCATGTCGGATCGTATCGCCGTCATGTTCGAGGGCGAGATCGCGCAGGTGGCCGATCCGCAGACGCTCTACCGCCGTCCGAAGACCAAGAAGGTCGCCGATTTCATCGGGGTGATGAACTTCCTGCCCGCTGAGGCGCGGAGAGAGGGCGCATCGATCAAGGTGGAGATCGCGGGCCTCGGCCAAGCCACGCTCGACGTGGATCAATGCCCGGGCGGCGCCGTAAGCGGGCCCGCGCAGGTGGGCATCCGCCCCGAGCTCATGACGCTTGCCTTCGAAGGCGAGCAGCACCCGGCTGTGGTCGAAGGGCAAGTGGCCGAGCAATACTACTACGGCGACATGACCTATTACGACGTGCGCCTCGCGGGGGTGCCGGAGCCCGTGACGCTCTCGATGAAGAACATCGTGGGCCGCCCCGTGCTCGAGCGGGGCGCCACGGCCCGCGTCGCGTGGGATCCGCGGGCGCTGGTGCTCTTCTCGGAGTAGAGCGGCAAACGCCTGCTCTGCGTCCTAGCCGCGTCATGGCCTTCGATGGCCCGTTTCCCTCAGACCTCCTCGTCCGCCGGGATCAGGCCGAGACCGCGCAGGTAGATGCCGATGCCGGTCTCCAGGAGGTCCTCGGGCGGGTAAGGGCTCTTGGTGCCGGGCGTGCCACGGGCAAAGAGCTCCACCACGCCGTGGCTCATGGCCCAGACATGGGCCGAGAACATCTGCGGCGGCGGGCGCTTGTCGGGCGGGATGTGCTTCGACAAGTCCGCCGCGGCTTTCTCGAGAACCCCGGTCGCGCGGCTGGCCACGTCGTTCAGTTCCGGTGTCCTCTGCGGCGAGATCCCGGATTCGAACATCGCCACGTAATGCCCGGGGAAGCGCCTCGCGAAGGCCAGATAGGCGCGCCCCACCGTCTCGAACGCCGCCAGAGCCGAGGGCTGGCCCTTGTCATAGGCATGCTCCATGAGATCGGCGAAGATCCCGTAGCCCTGCCGCGCTGCTTCGGCGATGAGATCCTCGCGCCCCTCGAAATGCCGGTAGACGGCGGCGGGCGTCACTCCGGCGTCCTTGGCGGCCTCCGAGAGCGTGAAGCCCGTGGGCCCCTTCTCCTCGATCAGCCGCAGGGCCGCATCCACGAGGGCCTGGCGCAGGTTGCCGTGATGATAGCCGCGCTTAGGCATGCCAGATGTCGATGCTGCCCGCGACGTCGCGGTCGCAGGTCCCGAGCGCGTCGTCGTCTCGGCCCGCATAGTCAAAGCGCGTGAGGACGTCGCGGATCGCGTTGAGCCGCGCGCGGCGCTTGTCGTCGCTGCGCACCACCGTCCAGGGGCAGGGGTCATTGGTGCGGGTGAGGGTTTCGCGGATCGCTTCGGTGTAGGCATCCCAGCGGTTGAGGCCCTCCACGTCGATCCAGCTCAGCTTCCACTGCTTGAGGGGATCGCTTTCACGATCGAGAAACCGCTTGAGCTGCGTGGCGCGCCCCACATTGAGCCAGAACTTGATGAGATGGATGCCGTCGCTGCGAAGCATCTCTTCGAAGGGGCCCACCTGGCCGAACCAGAGCTCCCGCTCCCCTGGCGTGCAGAACTCGAAGACGTGCTCCACGACGCCTCGATTGTACCAGGAGCGGTCGAAGAAGACGATCTCGCCCTCGGCCGGGAGATGCGCGATGTAGCGTTGGAAGTACCAGCTCGCCGCCTCGCGATCCGACGGCTTGGAGAGCGCCACGACCCGCGCGGAGCGCGGATTGAGGTTTTCGCGGAAGCGCTTGATCGTGCCGCCTTTTCCCGCCGCGTCCCGCCCTTCGAAGACGATGGCCACCCGCTGGCCGGTCTCCTTCACCCAGGCGAGGAACTTGACGAGCTCGATCTGGAGCGCGTCGTAGCGCTCTTCGTAGTCCTTGCGGTCGAGCCGTTCGGCATGGGGGTAATCGGGCTCGAGGATATCGCCTTTCTGCGCGCCCTCGATGAGCGCGCGCACCTCCGTGGGCGCGGCCTCCTCGAAGTGGCGCGTGATGGCGGCGTCGAAGGGTTTGCCCATGCGCGTCTCCTCGTGCCTGTGGAATATGGCGGTGCCGGGGGCCTAGCGCAATCCGGCGGTGAGGCCGGCGCGCTCGGCGGCGCGGTCGATGGCGGCCTCGACCTCGGCGGCGGCGTTGTGTTGCGGCATGTGCCCGATGCCCTCGAGCACGGTGAGCGCGGCCCCGGGGGCCTGCCCGGAGAGCGGGATCGAGTGCACGGCAAGCGGCACGATGTCATCGGCATCGCCGTGCACGATCTCGATGGGCATGGTGAGCGCGGCATAGCCCGGGACCATCTCGATGATGTGGGGCTTGAGGCCGTGGACCTGCCGCCCGTTGGCATAGAGCGTTTCCCGCCGGGCCGAGAGGCGCGGACCGATGTAGTCGGAGTAGCCTTGGGGCGCGTCTTGGGGGCGGAAGATCCCGGCCACAGTGCCCGCGACGTATCCGTCTGGGACAAAGGCCGTGGCGAGCGGGTTGAAGATCGGGCCGATGATCGGGTGCGAGGTGACATTGTAAAACCAGCCGAGACCGCCCTCCCACTCGTTGGAGACCCCGCCGACCATCACGATCCCCGCAGTCCCTTCGGGCCGCTCGAGCGCCCAGGCCATGGCCACGGCCCCGCCGAAGGAATGGCCCAGCACGACGGGCTGCGACACCTCGAGCGCGTCGGCGGCGTCCTGGAGGAAGCGCGCCTGCTCGCGCGGGGTCTCCGCCGCGCGGGAAAAGACGCCGTAATCCTCGATCCGCCCGGTATATCCGAGCCCGGGACGGTCGAAGACGGTGACGCGGTACCGGTCGGTCAGGCGATCCATGAAGGCGAAGGTGAAATCCCGCGTCGATCCGCCGGCGCCGTGCAGAAGAATGATGTCGGGGCCCTCTCCGCGCTGCACGTAATGGACGGGCACGCCGTCCACCTCCACGAAGGCGCCTTCGGGCGGGAAGGCGGCCTCGGTCCGCTCCTCTTTGGCCGCAGCGAGGGTGCGCACGCCAAGGACGGTGCCCGCGACGACGAGGACAAGGACGAGGAGCAACATGGTTTTACCTGTCACTTGGTTGTCTTCCGGAGGTCTGTTTGAGCCTGACCGATGAGCGCGGCCTCATATGGCGTTGTCAGATAAATCTCGGAGAGCCAATTGCCATAAAGGAGATGCGCGTGAGAGCGCCAGCGGTTCTGCGGCTTGGCCGTGGGATCATTGCCAGGGAAATAGTCGACAGGCATCCCAATCTCGGCACCCTCGACCTGCGCGTTCTCGAGATCGCGGGCATATTCCTCCGCGAGGGTGGTCGAGTCGTATTCGAAGTGGTTGAAGACGTAGATCGCCCGGTGGGCCGGGTCCTCCACGAGCGCTGGCCCCACGGCATCGGAATGCAGGAGGATCGGCAGCCCGGCCGCCTCGATCTCGGCCTTGCGCATCTCTGTCCAGCGGCTCACAGGCATGGCGAGATCGTCGGAAAATCCGCGCAGATAGGGGCTTTCCGGCGCGAAGTTCATGTGTCGGTAGCAGCCGAAGAGCTTCTCTGGCAAAAGGTGCTTCGCCACCCCGTGGAAGTGATGGATCATCGCCATCCCGCCCCAGCAGACGCCGAAGGTGGAATGCACGTGGCTCTGCGTCCATTCCATCACCTCGGTGAGCTCGTCCCAGTAGGTCACGTCCTCGAAGGGCAAGTGCTCGATGGGCGCGCCGGTGATGATGAGCCCGTCGAACTTCTCGGCCTTCACCTCCTGGAAGGGCCGGTAAAAGGCCTCCATGTGCTCCTCGGCGGTGTTCTTGGAATAGTGCTCGCTCATGCGGATGAGGTGGAAATCAATCTGCAGCGGTGTCGCGCCGATCAGCCGGGCAAACTGGTTCTCCGTCTGGATCTTCTTCGGCATGAGGTTCAGGAGCCCGATCTTGAGCGGGCGGATGTCCTGGCGGGCAGCGAAGCCCTGATCCATCACCATCACCCCCTCCCGGGAGAGGACGTCGTAGGCGGGCAAGTCGGAGGGAAGCGTGATCGGCATGGGAGGCGCAGTTAAGCCGCGCGGCGCTTGGCTTCAATGGCGTCTGCCACTGCGTCGATGAAATCCGCCTGGCTGGCCACCTTTTCGAAGGCGCCCGAGGGGATCGTGACGCCCCAGCGCGCCATGGCGGCATAGCGCGGCTGTCGATGGGCGAGCGCGCGGGCATAGGTCCAGCGCACGAAGTCGTCGGGATCGATCTCTACCTCCGCGCGCCCGGCCGTGTAGTCTGCCCAACAGGCCTCGAGGAAGGCGGGTTGGTAGCACATGGGCTTCGGGTCTGCGTCGAAGCGCTTGATGAGGGTCTCCGTATGGGCGGCGTCGCCCTCGATCCAGACCGGGAGCATATGGGCACTGATCTCGGTCATGATCGGGTCGGCCGGGTCGGTGCCATCGGCCACCTCACAGAGCGATCCCGAACTGTCGCAGATGAAATGCGGGTAGCCATAGAGCGCCTTGGCCCGGTCGATGAAAGGCACGGCGTCGCGCGTGGCGTCGCGCTCGGCGGCGTGGTGGAGGGCCTGTCTGCGCTGGTATTCAGCCAGGCTGAGCCCGCCCGCCGCCGGATTGCCCGGCTTGCCGAGATAGGTGGAGAGCGGCGCGAGGTTCTCGAACGTGATGTTGGAGGCGACGTAGATCGAATCCGAGCGCAGAAGCTCCGCGAGAAACGGGTTCTTCATCGCCTCGGCCTTGAAGTTGTCCGCGATGTGCTCGCCCATGTATCGCGTGCCGATGCGGTAATCGACGGAGTAGTGAAACCAGCCCCCGCTCTCGCGGAGCATCTGGCTCACATGGGTCTTGCCGAGCCCGGACATGGCAAAAAGGCAGACGCGCTTTTCCGGTGCGGCGCGCCAGTCTGCGGCGGTCTTGTAGATCATGGGCGTGGCGCGGCTCTCGTTCAGTCGCGCTGTCTTAGCGAGCTGCCGCGCGCGGGAAAAGGGGTTTTGCCCGCGAGGATGAGGAGGCCCGCGGCGAGAATGGCGAAGCCCACGAAGGCACGCGGGGCGAGTGTCTCTGCGAGGAAGACGGCGCCGAGCACGATGGCGATGGGTGCAATAAGGAGCGTGCAGATCATCAGGTTCCCCGATCCCGCCATGGCGAGCACGCGGTAGTAGAGGAGGTAGGCCGCCGCAGTCGCGATAACGGTGACGTAGGCGATGGCCGCCCATGTTTCCCCGCCGAGTGCGAGGGAGAGCGGCCCCTCGACACCCCAGGCCAGCGGCACCATCACGAGGGTGGAGGCCGTCAGCATGCCCGCCGCCTGCACGAGCGGGTGAAGCCCCTTGAGAAACCACCGCGCCCAGACCCCGGCCATGGCGTAAGACAGCGTCGAGGCCACGACCGCGATCTGCCCAAGGCTCGTGAGATCCAGCGTGGCGAGCGTGCCTATGCCGATGGCCGTCGCCACCCCGAAAAAGCCCAGCGTGACGCCAAGGAGCTTCCGGCCGCTCAGCCGCTCATCCGCGAGGAAGAGCGCCGCGACGAGTACGCCCCAGAACGCCGTCCCCGCGTTCAGGATCGCGACGAGCCCGCTTTCCACGTGAAGCTGCGCCCACGCCTGGAGCGTGAAGGGCACCGCGTTGTTGAGAAGCCCCATGCCCAAGAAGCTAACGAGGAGGCGCGCCGAGAGCGGGAGAGGCAGCCGGAGGACGGCCACAACTGCCCAGAGGAGGAGACACGCCCAGCCTACGCGGTGGGCCACCACCGTCAGCGGCCCGATCGTGTCGAGCGCGACGCGCACGCTCAGAAACGTGCCGCCCCAGATGAGAGATAGAAGCAGGAGCTCACCCCAGGCCCGCGGGCCCATCGTCATTTGCGTCGCCATGGCAGCGGATTAGCGTGGGCTGCGCGCGTTTTGCATCCCGAAACTTGCGCAAAACGAATAAGCCCCGGCGCGACGGCCGGGGCTCTTAACTGGATGGTGCTTTAATCAGAAGGCGAAGCCGACCCGGACGCCCACACCAATCACTTCGTTGTCGTCAAAGTTCACATCGCCCACGAGACCATTTTCGACGATCTGATCGCCGGGAATGCCATAGGTGATGCCGCCGGAGATCGTGACGCCGCCGTCGAGGGCATAGGAGCCGGATACCGCGATGCTGCTGAGGCCGGTGGTCGGTGCAAGAGCCGTGGTGGACGGGATGACGCCCTGCTCCTCATAGGTGTAGGACACTGCGACCGAGAGCTCTTCCGAAAGGCGACGGCCCACACCCACGGTGTAGGTGATGGTGTCATCTTCGAAGTTTACATACTCCGCCGGGCTCACGCCTGGCACGCCATCGCCGGGCGTGGTCAGGTTGAACCCGCCCCAGCCGACCCAACGGACGGTACCGAAGACGAGCGTGTCCTGTGCAACGCCGGTCTGGAAGTCGAGGTTGATGCTCTCCGGGAATTCCACGTCAAACGCAGTGTCCACGCCGTTCTCCGTTGCGGTGAACTCGGACGTGATCGCGCTCGAATAGGTGAGCGCCACGCGCAGCGCGATGTCCTCGCGCTCGTAGGCGGCACCCACAACCGTGCCGAGATCGAAGCTCGATTCAGCGGAGAGAAGGGCAGGGGTCGCGCCGAAGAAGGTCAGGATGCTGCCTTCCACGCTCAGCGCGCGCACACCACCGTGGACGCTGAAGCCATTGGCGAGTTCGTAGCGGCCAAGCACCGTTACGGCGTCCGACTCGATGTCGGCGAAGCCGCCGAAGAAGGGCACGCCTGCGTCATACTCAACGAGCGCCCCCAACGGCTGGTCATAGATCACCGAAAGGCTGAGCGCGTCGGAAAGCTGCTGTTTGAAGGCAAAGCCCGTCTGTTGGTAGGAGCCGAGCGGGCTCGCCACGCCACCGGTGAAGCTGCCGTTGGCCTCGGGGCTCACATTGCCGAAGGAGAACTGAGCATAGCCGCCCATCTCGCCGGTGTCCTGAAAAATGACGCCGATGTTCTGCCCGGAGCGGTCGATCCCGCCAGCGGATGCAGCGGATGCTGCGATGGCGAGTGCGGCGCTCGTCGTGAGGTATTTTTTCATGTTATCTCTTCCCTATGCGGCACTCCCAGACGCCGCTCTGCGCGCAACATCCGGCATGTTCACAAAACGGTCAATTTATGACGCCGCGTTACAAGCCTGCGTTGAAAAAAGCGTCACATTTTGGCCATACGCGCTTCGCGCAGGATGTTGAGATAGTTGGCCGCAAAGATCAGCGCAGCCCCCACGAAAACGAGCGCGTCGAGCGGTTCGGCGTAGAAGGCCATCCCGATGAGCGCGATCACCGGCAGGCGCACGAAGTCCACCGGCATCACAACCGACGCGGGCGCGAGCGAGAGCGCGGTCGTCAGGCAGAAATGCGCCACGAGCCCGGCGAGCCCGATGACGAGGAGCCAGGGCAGCGTGGCCGCCGAGGGGAACGCGATATCGCCGTCAAAGCCCGCGCAGATCACGCCGAAGACCGCCTGCATCACGGTGAGGTAGAAGAGGATGCACGTGATCGTCTCCGTGCGTGTCAGCATCTTGGTGAAGATGGCCGACCCCGCAAAGCCGATGGCCGCCGCGGCCCCGATGACGATCCCGGGCTCCACGCTGGAGAAATCGGGGCGTGAGACGATGAGCACACCGACAAAGCCCAGCGCGGCAAAGCCCACCTTGGGCCATGTGAGCCGCTCGCCGAGGAAGAGCGGCGCGAGGAGCAGCACCCAGATGGGGGAGGTGAATTCCAGCGCGAAGAGCTGCGCCAGCGGGATCAGCGTCAGCGCGTAAAACCAGCAGTTCTGCCCGAAGAAATGCGCGAGGTTGCGCACGGTATGGAGGCCGAGGTTGCGCCGATTGACCTCGCCCAGCGTGCCGGCGGCCCAGGCCACGCCCACGACGACCACGATCCCGAGAAACGAGCGGTACATCATGATCTCGAAGGTATCGAGCTCGAAGCTCACCGCGCGCCCGGCCACGGCCATGGCGCTAAAGGAGACGATGGCACCGATCATCCAGACCGCGCCGCGTACGGTGTCGGTCATGCTCGCCGCATCCACTGCGCGGGGGCGCTCAGTCGTCTTTCCAAATGCAGCACCCCTTCATGGGCAGATCCCCGGCGGACGTGGGCACTGCGAACTCGATGGAGATATCCGTCTCGATCGTCAGGAACGGACAGGCCTCCTCGGTGATGTAGACATCCCAGGTCTGGCGCATCGTCGTCATGGTGAGGCGCTGAAAGCCGGTGGGGCGCTCCGTCAGCGCGGGCTCAAAGCTGTAGCGCCCGTCTCCCAGATAATCGAAAGAGCCGCTGCCATCCTCGATGACAGACATGAAACCCGGCGCCGTGCCCATGCAAATGAGGCGGCTCGCGTGGGCATGGGCTCGAGGCGAGGAGGGCTATGGCAAGGAGGGACAGGATACGCATGCCCGGAAAATGGCCGAAACGGCCCGGATGCCAAATCACGGCCCCGTCAGGTCGCCGCGCTGTCACTCCCACTCGATGGTGCCCGGCGGCTTGGAGGTGATGTCGTAGGTCACGCGGTTGATGCCGCGCACTTCGTTTATGATGCGCGTGGCTGTTTCGCCGAGGAAGTCGTGGCTGAACGGGTAGTAATCCGCCGTCATACCGTCGACGCTCGTCACCGCGCGGAGCGCGCAGGCGAAGTCATAGGTGCGGCCGTCGCCCATGACGCCCACCGTGCGCACGGGCAGGATCGCCACGAAGGCCTGCCAGATCTCGTCGTAGAGCCCGTGCTTCCGGATCTGGTCGATATAGACGGCGTCGGCCTCGCGGAGGATGTCGAGCTTCTCGCGCGTGATCACCCCGGGGCAGCGGATGGCGAGGCCCGGGCCAGGGAAGGGATGGCGCCCGATGAAGCTGTCGGGCAGGCCCAGCTCGCGGCCCAAGGCGCGCACCTCGTCCTTGAAGAGCTCGCGGAGCGGCTCCACGAGCTTCAGCCCCATCTTCTCCGGCAGCCCGCCCACGTTGTGATGGCTTTTGATCGTCACGGAGGGCCCGCCGGAAAAGCTCACGCTCTCGATCACATCCGGGTAGAGCGTGCCCTGTGCGAGGAAAGCTGCGCCCTCGATCTCGTCAGCGTGCTTCTGGAAGACGTCGATGAAGAGGCGACCGATGGTCTTTCGTTTCTCCTCGGGGTCGCTCACGCCCTCAAGCGCGCCGAGGAAGAGATCGCTCTCGTCGGCATGGATGAGGGGAATGTTGTAGGCATCGCGGAACATGCCCACCACTTCCTCGGCCTCGTTCTTCCTGAGGAGCCCGTGGTCGACGAAAACGCAGGTAAGCTGGTCTCCGATGGCTTCGTGGAGCAGCACCGCGGCCACGGACGAATCCACCCCGCCAGAAAGCCCGCAGATCACCTTGCCGTCGCCCACCTGCTCGCGGATGAGGCGCACGGCCTCCTCTCGGTAGGCGCCCATGGTCCAGTCGCCGGTGAAGCCTGCGAGCTTCACGAAGTTCTCATAGAGCGTGCGGCCATTGGGCGTGTGGTGCACCTCGGGGTGAAACTGCACGGCGAAGAACTTGCGCGCGAGGTCCGCGGTGATCGCGAAAGGCGCGTTGGGCGAGGTGCCATAGACCTCGAAGCCCGGCGCGATCTCGGCCACGTGGTCCCCGTGGGACATCCAGACCTGCTCGCGGTCCTCGAGGAACCAGCCGGTGAGGAGGTCGATGCGGTCCTCGGAGGGCGTCACATAGGCCCGTCCGAACTCCGCCGTGCCATGCCCGCGCTCCACGCGCCCGCCGAGCATGTGCATCATGACCTGTTGACCGTAGCAGATGCCCAGGATCGGCACGCCAAGCTCGAAGACCGACGCGGGGGGCTGCGGCGCGTCCGCGTCCATGACGCTTGCGGGACCGCCGGAAAAGATCACCGCCTTCGGCGCAAACTCGGCGAGGAACGCCTCCGTCACCTTCTGGAAGGGATGGATCTCGCAATAGACGTTCAGCTCCCGCAGGCGGCGCGCGATCAGCTGCGTGACCTGGGAGCCGAAATCGATGATGAGCAGGCGGTCATGTTGGTCCATGTCCCGCCTTTACGCGCGGCCCTGCGGGTGCGCAACGGGCGGCATTTCGCTCTGCGCCGCCATTGGTCGTTTTTCGGCCCGCGTGCCGCCCGCGAAGGCACTAGCCTATGGTCAGTCAGAGAAGGGGAGCCGCCCGCCATGAAAGATGCACCCACCGGAGCCCGCCGCGGTCGCGGAGGAGGGGGGGCCGCCCGGCGCGCCGCGCGGACGGGTGTCAGGCTCGAGGCGGCGCGCTTCATCGAGCGCAATATCCCTGTTGTCGATCTGCTGAGCACCGAGGCGCTCGACATCATCGAGGACCGCGCCGAGGAGGTGCTCGAGGAGATCGGGGTGGCCTTCGTCGAGAACCCTGCGGCGCTCGCGCGCTGGAAAGAGGTGGGCGCCGATGTTCAGGGCGAGCGGGTGCGGTTGCCGCGCGGGCTCGCACGCAAGCTCTGCGCCACGGCGCCTGCGCGCTTCACCCAGCACGCGCGCAATCCCGAGCGCGCGGTGGAGATCGGCGGCAAGAGCCTCGTCTGCGCCCCGGTCTACGGCCCGCCCTTCGTGCGCGACGCCGCAGGGGGCCGCCGCTACGCCACCATGGCCGATTTCGAGACCTTCGTGAAACTCGGCTACATGTCGAAATGGCTGCACCATTCCGGCGGCACCGTCTGCGAACCGACGGATATCGCCGTCAACAAGCGCCATCTCGACATGCTGCGCGCCCACATGACGCTTTCGGACAAGCCGTTCATGGGCTCTGTGACCGAGCCCAGCCGCGCGCGGGACAGCGTGGAGATGTGCGAGATCCTCTTCGGCAAGGATTTCGTGGCCCAGAACACGGTGATGACCTCGCTCATCAACATCAACTCGCCGCTCACCTTCGATGCGACGATGATGGGCGCGCTCGAGGTCTATGCCGCCGCAGGGCAGGCCTGCATCGTGTCGCCCTTCATCGTGGGCGGGGCCATGGCGCCGGTCTCCGTGGCGGGCACGCTCGTGCAGGTGCTGGCCGAGGTCATGGCCGGCATCGCCTTCAGCCAGCTCATCCGCCCCGGCGCGCCCGTGATCTTCGGCACCTTCGTCACCTCGATCGACATGGGAAGCGGGGCGCCGACCTTCGGCACGCCCGAGGCCTCCCAGATCCTCTACGGCGCGGGCCAGCTCGCCAGGCGCATGGGGCTACCCTTCCGCTCGGGCGGCGGGCTTTGCGGCTCGAAGCTGCCGGATGCGCAGGCCGCCTACGAGACCGCAAACACGCTCAACGCCGCGCTCATGGGTGGGGTGAACTTCATGCTTCATTCCTGTGGCTGGCTGGAGGGCGGGCTGGTCTCCAGTTTCGAGAAATTCGTGATGGATGCCGATCAGCTCGGCACGCTGCACAAGATGGCCGCCGGCGTGACGCACGACGAAAACGCGCTCGCCATGGACGCGCTGCGCGAGGTGGGTCCCGGCGGGCATTACCTCGACGCAGCCCATACCCACGCGAACTACAAGGAGGCGTTCTGGCGCTCCGAAGTCTTCGATTACAAGCCCTTCGAGACTTGGGCCGACGAAGGCGCGCGCGATACCCAGATGCTGGCCACCGCGCGCGTGGAAAAGCTCCTCGCCGCCTACGAGGCCCCGGCGCTTGATCCGGCCATCAACGAGGCGCTCAACGCCTACGTGACGGAGAAAAAGGCCTCCATGCCAGACGCCTTCGTCTGACGATCACACCTTGGCGTCCCGCGCTGCGCCGAGGAGCGCGGCCTCACCCATGAGTGCGATGAGCACGTCGATGTGGCGGCCGATAGTGTAGCTGCCGTCGCCGCTTTCTCGGGCGTCGTTGTATCCCGCCTCGATCTCCATGAGCCGCATGGCGGCCTCCGTGGGCCCCGGCGCGCGGGGCGTGCCGAGGATCTTCCGCAGGTGGCGGCTTCTGTCGTAATCGAGGAGCCCGTGCCGCGCAGCAGAGATCAGAAGCCGGGGACGGGAGAGTGTGGACAGACGTGTGTATACATCTTGCATGGGTTGCGGACCTCCTTGCTATTCGAGGACCATCCCACAATCTATGGATGTGTTGCGCGCTCCCCTGAAATAGCGAGCGGTCAAGTCATAAGCGATTACAATTTGTCGCGAATGCTGCGGGTATCAGCGATCATTAACCAATCGGTAAGGAATACATCTCTAGGTTGATTCCCGTGACGGTCAAGGGCGCGTCTCAAGCAGGCGCCTGTCCATGACCTTGGGGAAAAGTTTGGGAATAGGGGGCGGTGCTGATGCATCTCGCCGGTAAAGACGTGGATGAGGCGGGCCTGCCGCCATGGCTGCCAGAGCCAGCGCGGCACTACCTTTTTCACACCGAAGCCGGGCTCTCGATCCGAGCCGTGGCGCGGCGCGCGGGCGTTCACGCCTCCACTGTGCTCCGCCAGGTCCAGCGCTTTGAGCAGCGCCGGGACGATCCGCTGATAGACGAAGGACTGCGCCGCTTGGGGTGGTCCCATTTTCGAAAGTCAGACGGAAAGGATCCGATCAAGATGCCCCAAGCCGCGCTCAGCCTTGTTCCCGACGCAGACGCCGCGCCCTCCGAGGCGCTCATCGCCCGCGAAGGCCGCCGCATCCTGCGCCGTCTTTGCGAGACGGGGGCCGTGCTCGCGGTGGCCCGGGAGATGGAGAAGGCCGTCGTCGTCCGCGATACCGCCGATGGCGGGACGACAAAGACCGCCGTCGTCGACCGCCCCGTGGCTCAGGCCATGGCGCTGAAGGACTGGATCGCCTGCGCCGCGCCCGAAGCCCGCATCGCGCGCTATCGCATCACGCAGGCCGGCCGCGCGGCGCTCAAGCGGCTTCTGGCCGAGCAGGAGAACCGGAAGGCGGGCTTCGCGGAGGCGCAAAGCCCCTTCGCCGCGCAACATCGCGACTGGGCCGAGCGTGACGTCATGGAGGAGGGCGAGACGCGCCCGCGCCGGCTCCGCTACAACCTCGCCGAAAGCCCGCTCGCCGCACTGGCCCGCCGCAAGGATCGGGACGGCACGCCGTTTCTCTCCGACGATCTCGTGGCCGCGGGCGAGCGCCTGCGTGAGGATTTCGAGCTGGCACAGATGGGTCCGCGCGTGGCGCAGAACTGGGATCGCTTCCTCACCGGCGGCCATGACGGCAGCTTCACCTCCACAGATGGCCTCGGCGGCCCCGAGGCGGCGCGCGCCCGCGTGCAGGACGCGCTCGCCGATCTCGGCCCGGGGCTCGGCGACGTGGCGCTGCGCTGCTGCTGCTTCCTCGAAGGGCTCGAGACCGCGGAAAAGCGCATGGGATGGTCGGCGCGCTCCGGCAAGATCGTGCTGCGCATCGCGCTGGGGCGTCTCATGGACCACTACGCGCGCCGCCACGGAAAGTATGGCCCGATGATCGGCTAGAGCAGCAGGGTTTTAGACGTGGATCGCGGGCGTCGCGGCGCCCGCGTGATCCCATGTCCGCGGGCGCAAAGGCGGCGTCCATGCGTCCGGCGCATTGCCGCATCCCTGCCGGATTCATGGACAATATCAGTGCACTGGCTTACCTCGGGGGAAAGCCAAGCCTGAAAGGACGCCCATGCGCGACCTCGCACCGCCAAAGCTCAAGACCCGCGACATCACGGACCGCGTGCAGCGCCACCCGGAAAAGCAGCGCGGCCCCGACAACCCGCAGCCCAAGAAGCCGGACTGGATCCGCGTGAAGGCGCCCGTGGGCGAGGGCTACAAGCAGACCCGCGAGATCATGCGGGAGAACAAGCTCACCACCGTCTGCGAAGAGGCTGGCTGCCCCAACATGGGAGAGTGCTGGAACCAGGGCCACGCCACCATGATGATCATGGGCGAGGTCTGCACCCGCGCCTGCACCTTCTGCAATATCGCCACGGGCAAGCCGCCCGAGGATCTCGACCCGTTCGAGCCGGGCCGCGTGGCCTTGGCGGTCAAGAAGCTCGGCCTCAACCATGTCGTGGTGACCTCCGTGGACCGGGACGACGTGGAAGACGGCGGCGCCGCGCACTTCGCGCAGACGATCCGCGCCATCCGAAAGCAATCGCCCGACACGACCATTGAGATCCTCACGCCAGATTTTATCCGCTGCGATGACAAGGCCTTGGAGGTCGTCGTTGAAGCGAAGCCCGACGTCTTCAACCACAATCTGGAGACCGTGCCGGGCCTTTACCCGGAGGTGCGCCCGGGCGCGCGCTACTTCCATTCGCTCCGCCTCCTTCAGCGCGCAAAGGAGCTCGACCCCGCCATCTTCACCAAGTCCGGGATCATGGTGGGCCTCGGCGAGCGGGAGCAGGAGGTGACGCAGGTCATGGAAGACATGCGCGCCGCGGACATCGATTTTCTCACCATCGGCCAGTATCTCCAGCCCACGCCAAAGCACCACGCCGTGGACCGCTTCGTGACGCCCGAGGAGTTCGCCAGCTACGAGAAGAGGGCGTGGAACAAGGGCTTTCTCATGGTCTCGTCGACACCGCTCACGCGCTCGAGCTACCACGCGGGCGATGACTTCGCGAAGCTCCGGGCCGCGCGCGAGGCAAAATTGGTGAAATCCGCCTCCAAGTAAGGCATGATCAATCCATTGCATCATCAATGGGTTAGACATGGACATTACATTTCTCACTTGGAACGTTGAGCACTTCAACGGCAAGAAAGGCGCTGAGAAGGCTGGCCGCGTGGCCCGCGTCATCGCGGAAATCGAGGCGCATGCGCCTGATGTCTTCGGCATTCTCGAGGTGGAGGCGGCCACTGCCTTCGGCGCCCTTGCGGAGGCGCTGACGGACTACAATTTCCACCTGTCCGAGGGCACCCAGACGCAGGAGATCCTCATCGGCTGGCGCAAATCGCTGCGCGCCTTCGTGACCCAAAAGGGCGAATTCAAAGAGAACAACATCTATCTCCGCCCCGCCTCGCTCCTGACGATCTATAGCGACGGGGGCCGCCCGATCCCCGTCCTCTTCGGGCATTTCAAATCCTCTCCCACGCCCGAAGGCTTCGGTCTTCGCGCGGCGATGGTGGAGAAAGTGGGCGCGCTCAAGAAGGCCATGGACAAGGCGGCGCCGACCTACGGGCTCGTGACAGCGCCCATGGTTTTCCTCGGCGATATCAATACGATGGGGCTCACCCTGACGGACTCGCCCGACGACATCCCTGAGGCCGACGAAATCGCGCGCATGGCCCGCCGCCTCGCGCGGCGCAATCTGCGCCCGCTGGTAAAATCGCACCCGGCCACCTTCTTTGACGGCAGCACGGGGACCTACGGCGAAAGCGACCTCGATCATATCTTCGCGGATGGCTCGGTCGAGGTGGTGCCCACCGATGGCCACGAGGCGCTCGTGGCGGGCTGGGCGCTGGAGCCCGAGGGGCCCGCGCGCGATGGCTGGATCGCGTCGATGTCTGACCATGCGCCGGTGGTGGCGACCCTGCGGTTTCCGACGGTCTAGCGCGGGCGGGCCCGCGCCGCGGGCAGGGCGCAAGCCTATTTCGCGACCTCGATCGCCGGGCCTCGGCGCAGGTTTAGGTTCCGGTCTTCGAACTCGAGCCCGAGGAACTGCTCGAGCCCGATGATGACAGCCGCCGCGCCCGCCACGCCCAGCACGAGCAGCACCTTCCAGAACGGCGGCGGGTGCCGCACGATCCGCGCCATCCGCACGAGCCAGAGCGGGCCCATCAGGTGAACCGGACCTTGCCGATGTGATCGAGGTTGCGGTTGCGCTGCGCGTAATCGATCCCGTAGCCCACGACGAATTCATCGGGGATCTCGAAGCCGGTGTAATCGGCCTTGAAATCCACCTTGCGCCGGGACGGTTTGTCGAGAAGCGCGATGGTCCGCATGCGCTTCGGGTGCCGCGCCTTCAGGTGCCCCACGATGGCCTGCATCGTGTAACCGGTATCGACGATGTCTTCGACGACGAGCACGTCACGCGCTTCAATGGCGCCGCGCAAGTCCTTGAGAATGCGCACTTCGCCAGAGCTTTCCATGGCGTTGCCATAACTCGTCACCTCGATGAAGTCGACCTCGATGGGCAGCTCGAGCTCGCGCACGAGATCGGCGATGAAGATGAAGGAGCCCCGGAGGATGCCCACCACGACGAGCTTGTCGGTGTTGGTGAAGTCCCGCTCGATGGCCCGCGCCATCTCCTCGATCTTGGCGGCGATGCTCTTGGCGGAGATCATCTTGTCGATGACATAAGGTCGCTCTGTCATGTGCCTTCCCTTGACTGACCCGCATTCCTAAACACATCGCACGCCACACAGCGAGCAGGAAAGCAATGCCCACCCACTCCGAAACGAAGCGGCTGCCCTACAGCGCGGAGCAGATGTTTGCGCTCGTCGCCGACGTGGGAAACTACCCGAAGTTCATCCCCTGGTGCGCTGCTGCGCGGATCCGCTCGAAGGAGCCCTACCAGGACGGGGAGCTCATGAAGGCGGATCTCGTGATCTCCTTTCGCGTCTTCCGCGAGCGCTTCGGCAGCCGCGTGGAGCTTTATGAGGAGAAGGGTCGCATCGTCACCGAGTATATCGACGGGCCCTTCCGGCACATGCACTCGACCTGGGATTTCGCCGAGGCCGAGGGCGGCTCTGACGTGACATTCCACGTGGACTTCGAATTCAAGAATGCGGTGCTGCAAGGCCTGATCGGCATGGTCTTCAATGACGCGATGCAGCGGATCGTGCGGGCCTTCGAGCGCCGCGCGAAGGAGCTTTACGGCTAGCTAGCGCTCGAGCGCCTCCCTGAGCCGTGTGAGCGCGTGGTCCCGCGCCGCCGCGCGGACCTTGCCGCGCCCCAGTGCGCCGAACTCCACCGTTTCCGCCGTCGTGCCCTCCGCCGTCGCCATGCCGAAGCAGACCCGCCCCTCTGGCTTATGCTCGGACCCACCGGGCCCCGCGATGCCGCTGATCGCCACGGCGAGATCGGCCCCCGCGGCCTCCCGTGCGCCGCGTGCCATTTCCCGCACGACCTCCTCCGAGACCGCGCCGTGGGCTGCGAGCGTGGCCTCGGTGACGCCCAGCATCTCGTGCTTGGCGGCGTTCGAATAGGTCACGAAGCCGCGCTCGAACACGTCCGAGGAACCTGCCACATCGGTGAGGGCCGCGGCCACCATCCCGCCGGTGCAGCTTTCCGCGGCGGTGACCGTCCAGCCCCGCGCGCGCAGCGCATCGAGGAGCGCCGCGACGCTCATGCCGGCGTCACCGCGGAGGCGAAGAAGAGCGCGAGCACGACCGCCGGGAGGTACACAACCCACGCGAAGACCCCCGCCACCGCATCATCGGCCATGAGGCCCAGCGCGTCGTGGCGCGCATCCATCCGGCCCACCAGCCAGGGCTTCCAGATGTCGAAGAGCCGGAACGCAAGGAAGGCCGCCGCGACCCAGCCCAGGGCCTCTGCGCTCAGCGCGCGCTCCGGCGTGACGATTAAGGCCCAAGGCAGGAGTGCGATCCACTGGCCCGCCACCTCGTCGATCACGATCTCCGAGGGATCTTCCCGGCCCGGCCCGGTCTCCCGGCGCGCGGCCCAGAGCCCCGCTGCAAAAGCGCACGCGGCCATCACGAGGAGAAGGAACCAGCCCCCGACAAGGTGGATCAACGGCGCGAGCACGGCGGCGGCAAGCGAACCCCAGGTGCCCGGCGCGGGCCGCAGGTAGCCCACGTAGCCAAAGGTCGCGATCGCGCGCGCGAGGGAAGTCGTCGCCATGGGGCCAGTTACGAGGTTGCATGGGGATGGGGCAAGTGCCTGTCTTTTTCGGGTCATTCTGCACAATAATTAATCACATGATGCATCTCGCGCCGACAGCGACTATGCAGCGGTGGAGGCCGCAGTCGCCCGCCGCTAAATGTCCCAAGACGCCCAAGGAATGAGCATTTGTTGAAGTTTCCGGCAGATGGCGCAGGCGCGCCTCCCGTGGTCCTGGCCCCGCTAGCGGGCATCACGGACTTGCCGTTTCGGTCGCTGGTGGCGGGCTTTGGGGCCGATCTCGTCGTCAGCGAGATGGTGGCCAGCCAGGAAATGGTGGAGGCCAAGCCCTCTGTCCGGGACCGCGCGGAGCTCGGCGCTGCCGTGGCGCGCACGGCGGTGCAGATCGCGGGCCGCGAGGCACGCTGGATGGCCGAGGCCGCGAAGCTTCTCGCGGGGCAGGGGGCGCGCGTCATCGACATCAATATGGGATGCCCGGCGAAGAAGGTGACGAGCGGCTATTCAGGCTCGGCGCTCCTCAAGGATCTCGACCACGCGCTCTCCCTCATCGAGGCGGTGGTGGCTGCCGTGGACGTGCCGGTGACGCTAAAGACGCGCCTCGGCTGGGACGACGATCTCCTCAATGCGCCCGCGCTGGCCCGCCGCGCCGAGGCCGCCGGCATCCGCTGGATCACGATCCATGGCCGCACCCGCTGCCAGTTCTACAATGGCCGCGCCAACTGGCACGCCATCCGCCGGGTCACCGAGGCGGTGGAGATCCCGGTCATCGCCAATGGCGACATCTGCACGGTGGAGGATGCCCGGGCGGCCCTCGCCGCCAGCGGGGCGCAAGGCGTCATGGTTGGCCGCGGAGCGCAAGGCGCGCCCTGGCGGCTCGCCCAGATCCGCGACGCGCTCGCTGGTCGGACCCCGCGGCCCAGCCCCAGCGCCGCGGAGCGCCTTCGCATCGTTGAAGAGCATTACGACGCCATGATCGCGTTCTACGGCCCCGCGCTCGGCACCCGCGTGGCCCGCAAGCATCTGGGCTGGTACATGGACAGCGCGGAGACGCCCGCCGACCTGCGCAAGCGGGTGCTCACAGCCGGTAGCCCCGCCGAGGTCATGGCACTCCTGCCCGACGCGCTCGCGCCCTCGAGGCTCGCGGCATGACGCAGGAGACGAGCTTCGACGATCTCTGGTCCTCGCTGCCGGTGCCCGCGCTGACGCTTTGCGACGATGACACGATCTCGAAGATCAATCCCGCCGCCGAGGCCTTTCTCAACCAGTCGAAGAAGGCGCTCTCTGGGCAGCCCGTTTGGGACAAGGTCATGGTGGACGCGCCTCTCGACGCCGCACTCGCCCGTGCCCGGCTCAATGGCGTGCCGCTTTTCGTCAATGACGTTGATGTCGGCTCCGGGCAGCGCCCGCCGCTCCAGTGCAACATCCAGATTGCTCCGCTGCAGGGCGCGACGGGCCAGATGCTCGTGCTCATCGAACCGCGGGAGATGGCCGGTCGCGTGGGCCGCAACTACAACTCGAAGACCGCCGCCAAGAGCGCCATCGGCATGGCCGAGATGCTGGCCCATGAGATCAAGAACCCGCTCGCCGGCATCACCGGCGCCGCGCAACTCCTCTCGATGAACCTGAAGCCCGAAGACCTGGAGATGACCGATCTCATCGTCGCCGAGACGCGGCGCATCGTGAAGCTGCTCGAACAGGTGGAGGAATTCGGCAACGTCTCCCCGCCGCAGCTCAAGCCCGTCAATATCCACGACGTGCTCGACCGGGCCCGCAAGTCGGCGCTTCTGGGCTTTGCCGCCCACATGACGATCAAGGAGCGCTACGACCCCTCGCTCCCACCCACGGTCGCCGACGCGGACCAGCTCCTGCAGGTGCTTCTGAATCTCATCAAGAACGCCGCGCAGGCCACGAAGGGCGCGGAAGGCACGATCACGCTTCATACCTACTACGAGCGCAGCCTGCGTCTGCGCCGCCGGGACGGCACAGGCCGCACCGTGCCGCTGCAGATCGCGATCATCGATGACGGGCCGGGCCTCGCGGAGGATATCGCCACCGACATCTTCGAGCCCTTCGTCTCCGGCCGCGAGAACGGCACCGGGCTCGGCCTCGCGCTCGTCTCCAAGATCATCGCCGACCACGATGGCTGGATCACCGTAGACAGCGTCCCCGGACGCACCGTTTTCCGTATTTCCCTCCCCGTGGCGCCTGACGATGGCGCCGAGGTCTAGTCTTTAGAGGAGCATTCCATGGATGGCACCGTTCTCATTGCCGATGACGACCGCACGATCCGCACGGTCCTGACCCAGGCGCTCACGCGCGCGGGCTGCAAGGTGCACGCGACCTCCTCGCTCATGACGCTCCTGAGGTGGGTGGAGGAAGGGAAGGGCGACCTCGTGATCTCGGACGTGATGATGCCCGACGGCAATGGCCTCGACGCGCTCCCGAAGATCGGCGAGACGCGCCCGGGCCTGCCGGTGATCGTGATCTCGGCGCAGAACACCATCGTCACCGCCATCCAGGCGACCGAGAAGGACGCCTACGACTATCTCCCGAAGCCCTTCGATCTGCCTGACCTGATGAAGCGGGCCTCTCGCGCGCTCGAAGTGAAGCGCCGTGCCGCCGCGCCGGTGCCGGGGGAGGAGAGGGGGACCTCCGACGATCTGCCCCTGGTGGGGCGCACACCTTCCATGCAGGCGCTCTACCGCCTCGTGGCGCGGGTGATGAATGCCGAGCTCCCGGTGCTCATTTCCGGCGAGAGCGGCACCGGCAAGAGCCTCATCGCCAAGGCGATCCACGATTTCTCCGACCGCCGGAACTCTCCCTTCGTGACGGTCTCGGTGGAGGATCTCGAGGGGCTCGACGGGCCGTCCACGCTCCTGGCCAAGGCGCGCGGCGGCTCGCTTCTCTTCGACGAGGTGGGCGACATGCCCGACGAGGCGCAGGCCCGCATCGTGCGCATGCTCGACCAGCTCACCGAGAACAGCCCCCGCATCATGGCCACGAGCCAGGTGGATCTCATGGGCAAGATGGAGGCGGGCGCCTTCCGGCAGGATCTGTTCTACCGGCTTTCGGGCGTCACCATGACGGTGCCGGCGCTCCGCGAGCGCGTGGATGACATCCCGCTCCTCGCCGATCACTTCCTCGCCCGCGCCGTGCGCGAGGGCGCCTCGCTCCGCAAGCTCAACGCGGCCGCAACCGAGCTCGTGCGCACCTATTCCTGGCCGGGCAACGTGCGCCAGCTCGAGAACGCGATCCGCCGGCTCGTGGTGACCGCCGCCGAGGAGGAGATCACGCGGGCGGAGGTGGAGGCTGTGCTGGGCAACCAGCCCGCCGTCGATCCCGTGGCCGGGGCCGTCGATGCCGAGAAGCTCTCGGCCTCCGTCGCCAAGCACCTGCGGCGGTACTTCGATCTCCACGGCGGGGTCCTGCCGCCGCCGGGCCTCTACCAGCGGATTCTGCGCGAAATCGAGCTTCCGCTCATCGAGATCGCCCTCGATGCCACAGGAGGAAACCAGGCCAAGTGCGCAGACTTGCTGGGAATTAACCGCAATACGCTTCGAAAGAAGATCACGGACCTCGATATTCGCGTGACTCGGCGGCGCAAACTGATGTAAACATGCCACATAGCGTGACAAAGCAGCCGCAGAGTTGCTCCAAGATCACGCGCGGTAGAGGTGACCCGGCAGCGGGGCGCAGCATCAGGTGAGGCGCTTTGGCGGTATCGCGGACGACATTCGCATTGGCCCGTTTTTCTCGCTGGAGACGGCGTGGGGACGTGACGGCCGCGGCCACGGGCATCCTCGTGGCGCTTGGCCCCGTGCTCGCCATCCTCACTTACCTGGCGCTCGGCCCCATCGACGAGGGCGGCACGGGCAACTCGCTCCGCATCATCCTCCTCGCCGATTTCGTCTACGTCATGACCGTGGCTGCGCTCGTGCTCTCGCGGGTGGCGCGCATGGTGGCCGCGCGGCGCGCGCGCTCGGCGGGCTCCCGGCTCCATCTCCGTCTCACGGGCGTCTTCGCCTTCCTGGCGTTGGTGCCCACCGTGCTCGTGGCCGTCTTCGCGGTGCTCACCGTCAATATCGGCCTCGAGGGGTGGTTCTCGGAGCGCGTCCGGTCGGTGATTGGCGCGTCAGTTTCGGCAGCCGAAGCCTATGGCCGCGCCGAGGAACGCGGGCTGGCGAGCGACACCGTCATCATCGCGCGGGTGCTCAACGGCGAGCGCACCGCGCAGCCCTTCCTTGCTGACAGCGATTTCGACGGGCAGGTGCGCCAGATCCTCGCGCGGGTGCAGCCGCGCGTGCAGCGGGGCCTGAAGGAGGCCTTCGTCATCGACAGCCGCGCCGTGATCCGGGCGCGCGGGGCCTCCTCCTACGAGTTCGATTACGACCCGCCCACACCCGCGCAGTTCGACGCCCTCGACACCGTGAACGTCCTCGTCATCGAGGATTGGGAGCAGAATGAATTCCGCGCGCTTACGCGGCTCGAGGGCTTCACCGATCGCTATCTCTACCTGAGCCGCACGGTGGACGGTGAGATCCTCACGCTCCTCGACGAGACGCAAGAGACCGCGCAGCTCTACCAGCAGCTCGAGAGCGAGCGCGGGCGCGTGCTCTTCGATTTCGGCCTGCTCTATATCGGCTTCGCGGTGGTGCTGATCCTCGCGGCCACCTGGGCCGGGCTCTGGTTCGCGGAGCGTCTGTCGCGGCCCGTGGGGCGGCTCGCGGGGGCGGCGCAGCGCGTGGGCACGGGCGATCTCGATGTCCGCGTGCCCGAGGAGCAGGGTGATGACGAGATCGCCATGCTGGGCCGCTACTTCAACCAGATGACCGCCCAGCTCAAAGGGCAGCGCCAGGCGCTCCTCGACAACACCGAGCAGATCGAGCGCCGCCGCAGGCTCTTTGACTCGGTGCTGAGCTCGGTGACCTCGGGCGTCGTCGGCGTGGACAGCACGGGCCGCATCACCTTCGTCAACCGCTCGGCGGAGCGCCTGCTCGGTCTCGCCACGGAGGCCGAAGACCGGCCCCTCGCCGTGGCGATCCCGGAATTTGGGCAGCTCTTTGAAGAGGTACAGACCGCGCGCACCGGCAGCGCCCAGGGCGAGGTGCGGCTCACGCGGGGCGGGAGCGACGAGATCCTTCTCGTTCGGATGGCCACGCGGCTCGGCGAGGGCGACGGCTCGGAGGGCTACGTCATAGCCTTCGAGGATGTCACAGGCCTTGTCAGCGCGCAGCGCATGGCCGCCTGGGGCGACGTGGCGCGCCGCATCGCACACGAGATCAAGAACCCGCTCACGCCGATCCAGCTCTCCGCGGAGCGCATCAAGCGCAAGTTCGGCCCCAAGGTCGGCGAAGACAGCGACCAGCTCGACCAGATGACCGATGTCATCGTCCGCCAGACCAACGATCTGCGCCGCATCGTCGATGAGTTCTCCAAGTTCGCCCGGATGCCCGAGCCCGAGCGCACGCCGGGGGACATGGGCGAGATCGTCCGCGCGGCGGTGCTGCTTCAGGAGAACGGCAATCCCGGCATCATCTACGAGACCACCCTCGAGACGGGCCCTATGCCGGTGCTCGTGGACGACACCATGATCTCCCAGGCGCTCACCAACCTCCTGAAGAACGCCGCAGAGGCTATCGAGACCCGCGCGGCCGCGGGCCACGACTTCGCGCCGCGCATCCGCGTGAGCCTCTCGGTGGATGCCGAGGAGATCCACCTGAGCATCGAGGACAATGGCACCGGCCTCCCGGAGGACCGCATGCGCCTCTTCGAGCCCTACGTGACCTCCCGCGCCGAAGGCACCGGCCTCGGCCTGCCCATCGTGCTCAAGATCATCGAGGAGCATGACGGCACGCTCACGCTCTCGGATGCCGATCCCTTCGACCCCGAAGAGGCCGGCCCCGCGGACCAGCCCGCGCACAGGGGCGCGCGCGCCGATCTGCGCCTGCCCCGGTCCACCACCCCATCGCCCCCGGTCAAGACCACTGAAAAAGAAGCAGTTTGAGGTAACAATGACCCAGTCCAAAGCCGACATTCTCATCGTTGACGACGAAAAGGACATCCGCGAGCTCATCGCCGACATCCTCGAAGACGAGGGCTTTTCCACCCGCCTCGCCGGCAATTCCGACGAGGCCATGGGCCAGATCAACACCGAGGCGCCCGCGCTTCTGATCCTCGATATCTGGCTCAAGGACAGCCGCATGGACGGGATCGACATCCTCAAATCCGTCAAGCGGGACAATCCGGACGTGCCGGTTGTCATCATCTCGGGCCACGGGAACATCGAGATCGCCGTCGCGGCGATCAAGCAGGGCGCCTACGACTTCATCGAAAAGCCCTTTAATATCGACCAGCTCCTCGTCGTCATCCGCCGCGCCATGGAGACGTCGCGGCTCCGCCGGGAAAACAACCAGCTCAAGCGCCGCGACGGGACGAGCGCCACCATGGTGGGCGAGGGGGCCTCGTTCCGCGCGCTGCGCACGCAGCTCGACAAGGTCACAAAGTCCAATGGCCGCGTCATGCTCACCGGTCCCGCCGGGGCCGGCAAGGAAGTCGCCGCCCGCTACATCCATGCCCATTCGGCGCGGTCGGGCGCGCCCTTCGTTTCTGTGAATTCCGCCGCCATTGAGCCCGAGCGGATGGAGGAGGTGCTCTTTGGCCGTGAAAGCGCCGAGCGCGGCGTGGAGCCGGGGCTTCTCGAGCAGGCCCATGGCGGGGTCATCTTCTTCGACGAGGTGGCCGACATGCCGCTCGGCACCCAGTCCAAGATCCTGCGCGTCCTCGTGGACCAGAGCTTCCAGCGCGTGGGCGGCACGTCCAAGGTCCGGGTCGATATCCGCGTTATCTCCAGCACCAACAGGAACCTGCGCGCCGAGATCAACGCCGGCACCTTCCGGCAGGAGCTCTATCACCGGCTCAACGTGGTGCCGATCGACGTGCCCTCGCTCGAGGACCGCCGGGAAGACATCCCGCTCCTCGCGCGGCACTTCATCGAGGAGTTCAACCGCTCCCAGGGCCTGCCCAACCGCGCGCTGACCGAGGAGGCGGACGCGCTGCTCCAGACCATGGTCTGGCCGGGCAATGTGCGCCAGTTGAAGAACATGATGGAGCGGGTGCTGATCCTCGGGACGGGCAACGACCCGATCACCCCTTCTGACCTGCCGCAGGCCGAAGCTGCCCCCACCGATGACCGGGTCGTGCTCTCGGGGTCGCTGGCTACGCTCAGCCTGCGCGAGGCCCGCGAGCTCTTCGAGCGGGAGTACCTGCTCACGCAGATCAACCGCTTCGGCGGCAACATCTCCCGCACGGCGGCTTTCGTGGGCATGGAGCGCTCGGCACTCCATCGCAAGCTCAAGAGCCTCGGCGTCGTCACCACCAACAAATCCGGCGCGCGGGTGGCCCAATTCGAGGATGCGAATTCCGAGGGGTGATGTTTTGCCGTCAGACCATGGGACTAGAGCTTGAAACCGGAGAGTGACCGGCGACAGAACTATAGAATTGAAGCAACTATTCGCATCACCGGCCGCTGTCTTTAGCCGTTCGGTGACATAACCAAATGAGGCGCAAAAGCGGGGACCCCAGCCAGAGCAAACCCCCAGCTTCGTCGTAAATCAAAAAGGGCGGGCGTTCTTGCTCAGGTAGGTCAGCTTGCGAAAGCTCCGGCCGAAAGAACTCGGCCGGAACTAAAGCCCCATGCTATTTCTTTTCAACGATGATCACGCGTGCTTTGTATTCCTTGTTCGTGCGACGGGTATCAATCGTTGAAAGAAGCGAAGCTCTGTTCCCGAACAGTTTACCCAACAAAAAGATCAGGGCTTCATAATCAATGCCGAAGGGGTCAAGCGCATTTGCGGCACCGCGGGACTGACCTCTGGTGTAATCCAACAACAGGCGCCCTCCCTGCCTCAAGGCGCCGAACCATGCGTTGAACGCCGTCTCGGGTTCGCATGCATGATCCCACGAATTTGAGTAAATGAAATCCGCCTTCTCGATCCAATCCGGGTTCACTTCGTGGAAGTCCCATTGAACGGTGTCGGGAAACTGATCGGCTGTGTCAGAAATCTCGGTGCCGATGATGTTTGGGTTACCCATTAGGTTCTGCCGGAACCAAGCCTGCTCCGCGCCACGGCGCGTCCCATGGCAGATCCCAAATGTTGTTTGCCCCATTTCTTCGTTGATGTACTCGGATAGAGTTCGAATGTGACTTTCTTTAACAAATTGCATGCGCAGCTTTGCCTTGTTGCCCGCAATTTGGACCTTTCGATAGGTTTCTCGGTCAGGATACTGATGAAGGACGTATCCATCGCCCTCAACCTTCGCGTCTCCCGCCATGTCTTGCGCTTCAAGCATAGCCCGCTTGAATGGTCTGCCCGTTTCTTGTTTCATTTTTTTCCTGCCTTAAAGCTCGATGCCCATGCATAGTGATACGCACGCACGCACGTCTACTCTACACTCGCGAACCTAAACCCTTTGAGGTCATGGGATGTGGTTGAAAAACACCATTCGATGCGGTGTGCGCCCAAATGGCCCTCTTATGGCAATGCAGAAGGTCCAGCCCTTTCGTGACGCTGGTGGCAACATCATCTACTACGTCGACCAAGCGGTGAAAGGGGCTAGGCCCATCGCACCGGAACGCATCATTTACACGCTGTCTGTCGGACAGGAGGCCCTGACAGGGAATCCGCGGGGCCATCTGACCGCTGCATTCTACCGTAAGCTGCCTTTGTTGCATCTGTTTCGACCTCGCCCCCCATTTCACGACCGTCCCCCCCCCATTGACCCGACACCACAACCCTGCCAACCCTCACATCTCGATAGCCCCGTCGGGGCGCCGCTGAAGAGAACCCGATGAAGGTCATCATCTGTGGGGCCGGGCAGGTGGGATGGCAGATCGCCAAGCACCTGGCCGGTGAAAAGAACGACGTCACCGTGGTCGACATGAATGCCGATCTGGTGCGCCGCGCCACCGACGCGCTCGATGTCCAAGGCATCACCGGGCACGCCTCCTACCCCGATATCCTCAAGCGCGCCGGGGCCGATGACGCCGACATGGTCATCGCCGCCACCCATTCCGACGAGGTCAATATGGTCACCTGCCAGGTGGCCCATTCCATCTTCGAGATCCCGAGGAAGATCGCGCGGCTCCGGGCGCAGTCCTACCTCGACGCCATCTATGCCGACATCTACCGTCGCGATCACCTGCCCATCGACGTGGTGATCTCCCCCGAAAAGGAGGTGGCCGAGGCCGCTCTGCGCCGCATCAACGCGCCCGCAGCCTTCGACACCGAGCTTTTCTTTGGCGGCAAGGCGCAGCTTCTGGGCATCAATATCGAGGATGCCTGCCCGGTCATGAACACGCCGCTCCGCCAGCTGACGGAGCTTTTTTCCACCCTGCGCGCGCGCATCGTGGGCATCCGCCGCGCGGGCAAGCTCTTTGCGCCCGATGCCGATGATCAGATCATCGAGGGCGACAGCTGCTATTTCATGGCGCACATGGAAGACGTGCCGCGCACGCTCGAGGTCTTCGGCAAGATGACCAAGAAGCAGGAGCGCATCGTCATCCTCGGCGGCGGCAATGTGGGGTTGCGCGTGGCCCGCACGCTCGAGAGCCGGACAGAGCGCGTGCGCGCCCGCGTCATCGAGAAGAACCGAGCCTGCGCAGAGCGCGCCGCCGACGTGCTGGAAAAGACCATCGTGCTCCACGGGGACGGCCTCGACAGCGCTCTCATGACGGAGGCCGGCGTCCAGAATGCCGACGCGCTTCTCGCTGTCACCGACGACGACAAGACCAACATTCTCGCTGCCGTCCGCGCCAAGCAGGCCGGCGCGCAGAACGCGATCACGCTGATCAACGATCCCACGCTCGTCCCGCTCCTGGATGCGCTCAATATCGACGCCTACATCAACCCGCGCTCAACGACGGTGAGCTCAATCCTGCGCCATATCCGCCACGGGCGGGTCAAAAGCGTCTATTCCATCGGCGATGCCGAGGCCGAGCTCATCGAGGCGCAGGTCCTGTCAACGAGCCCCATCGCGGGCGAGAAGGTGGGCGATATCGACTTCCCGAAGGGCGTGCTCGTGGGCGCGATCCAATCGGGCAAGGAGGTGGTGGCACCGGTGGCCGATACCGTCATCAAGGAAGGCGACGTGGTGGCGATCTTTGCCCTCACGCAGGACGTGCCGGAGGTGGAGCGGCTGTTGCAGGTCTCCATCGACTTCTTCTAGAGCGCCGCGCGGTGTCGGCTTCCCACAGCGATCCGGTGGCACCTGACGTCATGCCCACGCGGCTGATCCGGCCCACCCATTTCCTGCGCCAATTCGGGGCCGCCTAGGCCATGCGCGCCACGCTCAATTCGCTGCCGATCATCGTCGTTCTGGCGGGGATTTCCGGGCTCATGATGGTGGCGCCCGCTGCCGTGGCCGCCAATGCCGGGGATTGGACCTCGTCGCGCGCATTCTTCCAGTCGGGCGTTTTCACCTGCATGATCGCACTGCTACTCGCCATCGTCACCAAGGGCCTCGCCCCGCGGCACCAGGTGCGCAGCCAGCTCCTCGCGCTGCTCATCGCCTTCCTCGTGCTGCCCTTCATCCTCGCGCTGCCCTTCCGCACGAGCCTAGGCGACACCTCCTTCACCAATGCCTATTTCGAGATGGTCTCGGCCATGACCACAACGGGGGCCACGCTATACGGCGCGCCCGGGCGGCTGAGCGAGGCGGAGGCTTTCTGGCGGGCCTTCGTGGCCTGGGGCGGGGGCATGCTCATGTGGTCGGCTGCGGTGGCGCTCTTCGCGCCCATGGGGCTCGGTGGCTACGAGGTGGCCGAGCGACGCGGGCCCGCCGTGGGCCTCGGCGCGCAATCGGGGGAGGCGCGGCTTGCGACGGACCGTCTGCTCCGCGCGGGCTCGCAGCTCTTCCCGGTCTATGCGGGGCTGACGCTCGCGCTCTTTGTGGGGCTCCTCGTGGCTGGCGACGCGCCGCTGACGGCGGGGATGCATGCCATGTCCACCATCGCCACGGCGGGCTTTTCGCCCGTGGGCGGGGTGGAGAACGCGGGCTCCGGCCGCTGGGGCGAGCTCCTGATCGCGCTCTTTTTCATCTTCGCCCTCTCGCGGCGGACCTTCTCCACGGGCGTGCTCGGGGACGCCACGCTCGATGTCCGGCAGGATCCGGAGCTGCGGCTCGCCCTCGTCGTCGTGCTGGTGATCTCGCTTGGGCTCTTTCTGCGTCACTTTGTGGCCGCGAGCCAGATCGACGAGGCGGTGGGCTTCGTCTCCGCGCTGCGCGCGCTTTGGGGGTCGGTCTTCACGGCGCTCTCGTTCCTGTCCACGACAGGCTTCGTGAGCGCGGACTGGCTCACCGCGCGCAGCTGGTCGGGGATCGCGGCGCCGGGCCTCCTGCTCATGGGGCTCGCCATCATCGGCGGGGGCGTGGCGACGACGGCAGGCGGCGTGAAGCTTCTGCGCGTCTACGCGCTCCTCAAGCATGGCGAGCGCGAGATCGGTCGCCTCGTCTATCCCAATTCCGTGGGCGGGGCAGGGCGCTTTGCCCGCCACATCCGCCGCGAGGGCGCCTTCATCGCCTGGATCGTGTTCATGCTGCTTGGGCTCTCGCTCGCGGTGGTCATGCTCGCGCTTTCGGCCACGGGCGAGGACTTCGAGACCTCGCTCATCCTGAGCGTGGCGACGCTGACGAATACCGGCCCGCTGGCGCAGGTGGCCACCGATGTGCCCATCGATCTCGCCCCGCTTTCGGCCACGGCGAAATACATCCTGACCGCAGCCATGGCCGTTGGGCGGCTTGAAACGCTCGTGATCGTGGCGCTGCTGAACCCTGCTTTCTGGCGCAGTTGATGCCGCAGGTGCAGCATAAATTGCTATAACGGCTTGAATTTCGTCTGGAACCTCTCTCCATTACCTCTATTAGTGGTAAAAATTCTCAGGCCTTGGGTGGGGAGCCCCGCCTGAAAGAGAAAAGATCGAGAGAGGCTGGGCCGATGGCATCAGATAAGCAGAATTTGCAAGACGCATTCCTCAACCATGTGCGCAAGACGAAGGTGCCGGTGACGATCTTCCTGATCAACGGCGTCAAGCTGCAGGGCGTCATCACCTGGTTCGACAATTTCTGCGTCCTCTTGCGCCGCGATGGGCAAAGCCAGCTTGTCTACAAGCACGCGATCTCCACGATCATGCCGTCGCAGCCGATCTCGCTCTACGAAGGGGAGGAATGAGCCCCTATATGGAGGCTCCATGACCGACCTTTACACGACAGAAACCAAAGCCACCCGCGCCTGGGTGTTGCACCCCGACATCAAGACAGAGACCCAGCGCCGCGCGCCTGAGCATGCGCTGGCCGAGGCCGTCTCGCTTGCCGTGGCGCTGCCCGATCTCGTGGTGGCGGGCGAGGAGGTCGTGCGGCTGCCGCGCGCCCATCCCGGCATGCTCTTCGGCGCGGGCAAGATCGAGGAGCTGGGCCAGCTCTTCAAGCGCGAGGAGATCGAGCTTGTCCTCATCGACGGGCCGGTGACCCCGGTCCAGCAGCGCAACCTCGAACGCGCCTGGAAGGTGAAGCTTCTCGACCGGACGGGCCTCATCCTCGAGATCTTCTCGGACCGCGCCGCGACCCGCGAGGGCGTGCTGCAGGTGGAGATGGCGCATCTGAGCTACCAGCGCACGCGTCTCGTCCGCGCCTGGACCCACCTCGAACGCCAGCGCGGCGGGTTGGGCTTCGTGGGCGGCCCCGGAGAGACGCAGATCGAGGCCGACAGGCGCGCCATCGACGACCAGCTCGGCCGCCTCCGGCGTCAGCTCTCGAAGGTGGTGAAGACGCGCACGCTCCACCGCTCCGCCCGCGCCAAGGTGCCTTACCCGATCGTGGCTCTCGTGGGCTACACGAACGCGGGCAAATCCACGCTCTTCAACCGCCTCACGGGCGCCGAGGTCATGGCCAAGGACATGCTCTTTGCCACGCTCGATCCCACCATGCGCGCGGTCCAGTTGCCCGACGAGACAGACGTGATCCTGTCGGACACGGTGGGCTTCATCTCGGACCTGCCCACCGAGCTCGTCGCCGCCTTCCGCGCCACGCTGGAGGAGGTCACGGCCGCCGATCTCATCCTCCATGTCCGCGACATCTCCCACCCCGAGACCGAGGAGCAGGCCGCCGACGTGACCGACATCCTCGGCGGTCTGGGCATCGCGGAGGGCGTGCCGCTCTTTGAAGTCTGGAACAAGACCGACGGGCTCGAGGCCGAGGCACTGGAAATCCGCGAAAATCTCGCCGCGCGGGAGGAGAACGTCTTCCTGACCTCCGCGCTCACCGGCGAGGGCCTCCCACGGCTCTTGGAGGCGATTTCGTCCGCGATCACGCCGCCCCGGGAGGTTGTGAGGCTCGCGCTCTCCCACGCCGACGGCAAGAAGCGCGCCTGGCTTTACGAACAGGGCGTCGTGCAAGGCGAGGACCAGACTGATGCGGGCCCCGCGCTCACCGTGGAATGGACGGCCACGCAGGCCGCGCGCTACGGCAAGCTCTAGCGCCTCTGGCGCGGGCAGGAGCGGGGGGCCAGCCCCCCACACCCCCCGAGGTACGGGGGCACAAAGAAACCGGGCGCGGGAACAATCGGCGCAGCGCCGTCGACGTCTGCCGGGGACGGTCTACCTAATCTGGAATTGGAGGCCGCCATGCTCGAAGACAAACGCGTCGATCTCGACGCCGAAAAGCAAAAGCGCGTCCTGCGGCGCCTGGTGGAAGACCTGACGCGCGAAAGCGCCGATATCTACTACCAACCTACCAGCGTGATCGCGCGCATCGTGAAGGCGCAGGTCGAAGCGGGCAAGGGGCTCAACGCCGACGAGCTCGACCTCCTGCGCCGGTTGAGCCAGCGTGACATCGAGGTGCTGCTCAGCCTGCACTGACTAGCGCGGTACGAGCCGCGTGATCCCGATATTGGCGGCCCGCGCGAGCGCGGGGTCGAGCGACATGGGCACGTATTCCCCGCGCCGCCAGCGCTCTCCAAGATCGTCGTAGTGGCGCGAGAGCGGGTGCCCGGACTGGCCCGTGGCGATGATGAAGAGCGAGGAATCCGGGTCCGCGAAGTCGTAGACCCCCCGGTAGCCCGCGCCGCTCACATTCCAGAAGGGCTCCGCGCCGCGGCCCACGGTCTGGCCCCGTTGCAGCGTGAAGTCTCCCCCCGAGGTCGATTGGCGGATATTGACGATCCAGCCCAGCCAGCTCGAGCGGCCGAGCACCGGGTGGTCATGGCGCGCCTCGTGGGCGTCGCCCCAGCGCAGCGAGGAGAGGCGGGCGGCGCCATAGGTCTCCTCGATCCAGAGCACCGCGTCGTCGAGCGCGGCCCGCGCGATCATGGTGCAGTCCTCCACCTGCGCGGATTGCACGACATCGCACCACGCGCCCGCGCCCTCGATGTCGCGGTAGACCCGTTCGAGGAAGACCGGCTCCACGTGGACGAATTCGCCGGCCAGGGGCCCCAACTCGTCGCGGATGAGCCGGGCCTGCAGCGCGCGCATCCACGCCGCATAGAGTAGGGGCTCTGGCAGGTGCTCGTTCATTTCGCCCGACCACTCCGCCAGCAGCTCTAGCGCCTCCTGGCGCTTACGCTCCACCGTGCCCGCGGGCGCGGCCTCACCGGTAAACCAGAGATCGGCCCCAATGAGCGGCAGGAGGTTGCGCGCGGCGGGGCTCACGGTGTCGAGCTGCGCCTCCATGAAGCTCTCGCGGGTGTGAACCTGCCGGCCCTGCATGAGCCGCTCCCAGCGCTGGACGCGCTGGCTGTCACCCCAGTGAAAGCTCACGTGCCGCGGGAAGGGCCGGTCGATGCTCTTGTTGTTGGTGTTGCCGAGGATGCCGCCCTCGGCGCCGATGAATTCGGGATTGGCGGCATAGGGCAAGCGCCCGCGCCAGCGGTTCTCCACGCGCCAGCCGGGCGTGGGCAGGCGGCCCTGCGCCTGGTGACGCACGTCGCGGGAGGGCAACGCGCCAATGGTCTTCATGGCGATCTCGGTGCCGTCGGCGAGGACGAGGTTCTGCGCGGGCGCGCGGTAGCCCTCGGCCGCAGCGATGGCCGCGCGCACGGAGCCGGCCTTCGAGGTGGCCAGCGCGGCGGAATAGGTGGTGTCGGCGGGATCGAGCGCCGTCCAGGCGAGGCTCATGACATGGCCGGGCGGCGTGACGGTGTTGAGCCCGAACATGTCGGGCGAGAGCACGGGGCCGTTCACGGTCCACCGCAGCGTCAACGTCTCCGGTGCGCCCTCGGCCACCTCAATGATGGATTGCCGCTCGCGGAAATCGGCCCAGCCCTCCGGCACGCGGTACTGGCCGGGGTCCTCCGGATTGACCTCCTCGATGTAGAGGTCCTGATCATCGGCATAGGCGGTGGTGAGCCCCCAGCCGAGATCGGCGGAGCGGCCAACGAGCACCAGCGGCAGACCCGGGATCGTGCCCCCGATCTGCCCACCGCCCTCGAGCTCGATCCGCGCCAGATACCAGAGCGCCGGCGCCGAAAAGCCGAGATGCGGATCATTGGCGAGCAGTGTGCCGCCGGAGGCCGATCGCTCGGGCGCGGCGGCCCAGGCATTGGAGGCGCCGCCAAATCCCCGTGGCCGGGCCGGGGAGAGCGGCGAGGCCACGCGTCGAGGCGCCACGAAGGGCAACGTGCCCGGCGCGAGCGAGGCATAATCCGGCAGCGCCGCGACGCCCGTGCCCGGGTATTCGGGCAGGATGTCCATCATCCGCTCTTCGGACAGCGCCAGCGAGACGCGCGCGCGCAGCACCTCCTCCTCGAGGTGGGAGGCGACCCTGAGCGCCATGAGCTTTTGCACGGCGAGGCTGTCGGCAGGTGTCCAGGGCGCGATGGCGGGCTCGAAGAGGAAGAATTCCGGCGCCCCGCGCCCGAGCGCGCCCTCGTTGATCTCCGCGAGCCGCGCATTCACCCCCGCCGCGTAGGCCTCGAGCGCGGCGCGCCCCTCCGGCGTCTGCGCCGCCACCGAGCTCTGCGCGAGGCGGTAGAGATCGAGACGCCGCATCATTCGGTCCACCGGCAGCGTCGTGGCGCCGAAGAGCGCCGAGAGCCGGCCCTGCGCCGTGCGGCGCAGCATCGTCATCTGCCAGAGCCTGTCCTGCGCATGCACATAGCCCAGCCCGAAGAAGGTATCGCTGTCCGTCGTGCCGAAGATGTGCGGGACATTCGCGGTGTCCCGCGCGATCTCCACCTCCGCGCCGAGCCCGATCACCGAAACCGTCCGATCATAGTCCGGCAGCGAGCGGGAAAACACGTAGTAGGCGAGCACGATCGCCAGCACGCCCAGAACGAGCGCCGCCGATGTCAGGCGGACAAGCCAGCGGAACAGGGTCATCGGGTCTCCTGAGAGGGCACGCGCGGCTCTCTTACCTGCGTTGACGCGGGGCGGGCCGCGGTTAGGTTGCCGAAAACGTTAAGCACATCGCTCGGAAGGATGAAACATGGCCAAGGTCGCATTTCTCGGATTGGGAGTCATGGGCTATCCCATGGCCGGGCACCTCGCCAAGGCGGGGCATGATGTGACGGTCTACAACCGCACCGCCAAGAAGGCCGAGGCCTGGGCGGCGGAGCATAGCGGCGCCCATGCGGCCACACCAGCGGAGGCCGCCGCGGGGCAGGATTTCGTCATGGCCTGCGTCGGCAATGACGATGACCTCCGCGAGGTCTGTCTCGGCGAGGGCGGGGCGCTGGAGGCCATGGGCGCGGAAGCGCTCTTCGTCGATCACACCACCGTCTCCGCCAAGGTCACGCGCGAGCTCTACGAGGCCGCGAGCGGCCGCTTTGTCGACGCGCCGGTGAGCGGCGGGCAGGCGGGCGCCGAGAACGGGCAGCTCGGCATCATGTGCGGTGGCGACGCGGCCCACTACGCCAAGGCCGAGCCCATCATGGAGGTCTATGCCAAGGCTTGCCGCCGCATGGGCGAGAGCGGGGCAGGGCAGCTCACCAAGATGGTCAATCAGATCTGCATCGCGGGCCTCGTCCAGGGCCTCTCCGAAGGGCTGCATTTCGCCGAGAAGGCGGGCCTCGACATCCGCGAGGTCGTCAGCGTCATCTCCCAAGGCGCGGCGGGCTCCTGGCAGATGTCGAACCGCTACGAGACGATGGCCGACGGCGCGTTCGACCACGGCTTCGCGGTGGACTGGATGCGCAAGGATCTCGGCATCTGCCTCCAGACCGCCAACGAGAACGGCGCGTCCATCCCCGTCACCGCCCTCGTGGACCAGTTCTATAAGGACGTGCAGAAGATGGGTGGCGGCCGCTGGGACACGTCGAGCCTCGTGGAGCGCCTGCGCAAGCTGGGCTAAACGCGACGTCACGTGGAAGGGCGCCTCTTCCGGGCCTGCGGAGGCCGATTGCGCGGGCTGTGGCGCGGGCGAGGCCCATAAATCACGGCTCGAATTGTGCCTATATTCCGCCGCGGCCCGGCAAAAATTCGCCCAACTTTAACCCATCTTTCCCACTACCGGAGGTGTCGGGATAATGGCGCGAGGGCGAGATTATGGGCTTCAGAGTATTGGCAGCGGACGAGGGCATCTTCGTCGGTAGGGACGACGGCCACACCGTCACATTCGGCACCCTCACGGTGGCGCTGGAGGCACAGGGCATCCTTGGCAGGCGGCAGCGGCGCTTCTCGATCCGGACGGACCTCGACGCCGTGGAGATCATCCACCAGCACGCCGACCGCCCGAGCAAGGGCCCCGCGGGCTGGGGACTCGTGGACGAGGCTCTGGCGGGCCCCTTCGGCGATGTCATCAGCGGCTGGCTCATCGGCAAGACCGAGATGGTCGTCGCCGCCGTGCGCATGAAGGACGGTACGAAATTCCTCGGGCAATTCACGAAGGGACAGCTGCGCATGCTCTCCCGGGTGAAGCGCCTCACCGCCGCGGCAAAGCGCTACGAAAGCCTCCGTGACGCCAAGCCCATCGTCTTCGAGACCTGCGCCCTCGCCGCGATCAGCGCCGACGGCCGCCCCACCATCCACTGACGGGCATCTCCGCACGCAAGGCCATGCGGGCTGAGGTCATTGAGCCCAAACGAGATCAGCCGCCCGAAGGCGGCTGACGGTGTTTCCAGAAAGGTCGGAGCTGCTTACTGGCTGATGCCAGCGTTGTTGCTGCTGCCCGTCTGAGAGAGGTTGGCGATGTTGCTGTCGCCGGCTTGCGCGACAGCGAACTGGTTCATGTTGCCGCCGGACACGCTCACAGTTGCGAAGTTGTCCGAGCCGATCTGCGATCCCGCAAAATTCGACATGCTCGTGTCCATGACGGCATTGAAGAGGTTGCCCGCGCCGTCCTGCGTGATGGTGCCGTTCGTCAGACCCACGGCATCCGCGGCCCCGCTGAAGAGCCCCACGCCGTTGCCGTCACCGGTCAGGTCGAAAGAGACACCGAACCCGTCCGAGCCGTCACCATTGGTGCCCGACTGGGTGATCGAAAGCTCGTTCGACGAGCCAACGATGGAGACGTCCGCGAAGTTCGTGCCCACCTGCGAGATGCCCACGTTGTTGAAGTTGCCGCCGACCACGGCCAGCGTCACGAGGTTGGACGTGCCCGACTGGGAGATGCCCAAGTCGTTGTCGCTGCCTGTGACCGTAACGCTGCCGACATCGTTGCCGTCACCATCCTGATAGATGCCGAAGGAGTTGTTATTTCCGGACACCACAACGTTGATGCTATTGTCGCCGTCGGCGACACCGAAGAGCCCGCCTTGGCCGACTTTGGTACCTTCATCTCCCCCAGCAGCCGCGAGTGCAAAACCCGAAAGATCACGCCGACCGTTATTATCGCCGCTGATGGTCAAATTGATCGTATTGTCACCGACGTCGCCGTCCGTGAACTGGCGGCTGCTGTCGAGGCGGTTGCTGTCGCCGGTCATCTGGATGGTGGCGCTGTTGGAGCCGGAGTTACCCGTGCGTTGGAATATCTGGCCGATCTCGTTCGATCCGGTCGTCGCGCCCAGACCATCATCAGAGCCTTGCAGGACCGTGAGGCTGTTTGACGAGCCGCTGGACCCGCGCGATTCCTGCCCCGTGGATCCCACAAGATTGTTGTCGCCAAGCTGTGTGAAGACCGCATCGTTGCCATCGCCCCTAAACGACTGCTGCCGGGATTGTGCGCCTGATACTCCGATCCGGTTGTTATCACCCTGCTGCAGAATGACGAGGCTATTCCCAAGACCGTTTGTGGTGACCTGTCTGAAAGGCCGGTCGAGGCCCACGCCGCTGGCGGAGTCTTGGCCAACGGAGTTGTCAGTCCCGTCCTGTGTAATTAGAGCCGAGTTGCTCGAAACCTCGCCGGCGTCTTGGGCGAGAAAGGTCGAGTTGTCATCCGCCCAGGCCGACGCGAAACACAATGACAGGGCGGTCGTCGTCGCTAGCAATCTGGTGGTCTTCATAAGTCACTCCCTTTTGCCTCTCCCTGAACATCGCGGGAGCCAAACATTGACACAATTAAATCCGTTCCCCGGAGCAAAGTGCTGCCCACCCCAAACGGCTAACAAGAAATTTCCGTTTCTTGAAGCAGAGTTATTGGAATTCTCCCGAGGCGCCGAATGGCTTCCCAGAGCGCTTAAAAATTGCACAAAATGCAACTTGCGCGGGTATGCGCCCTCAACAGTACCCCACATTCGCCACAATTGACCTCACCGTTCGGGTATGAGCCCCCGTGGGAAGAAGCGCAGCATCAGGAGCAGCACGAGGCCCATCGTCAGGAGCCGCATGTGCGGCGCGCCGGCGAGGAGGTGGGTCTCCAGCGCCGAGCCGTCGGGCAGGGGGGCCGTGATGACCTCCATGATCAAGGCAGCACCCACCTCCACCTGAACCCAGAGGAACCAGATGATGAAGCCGCCGAGCACGGCGCCGAAATTGTTGCCAGAGCCGCCCACGATCACCATCACCCAGATGAGGAAGGTGAAGCGCAGCGGCTGATAGGCGGACGGCGTGAGCTGGCTGTCGAGCGTCGTCATCATTGCGCCCGCCATGCCGAGGATCGCCGAGCCCAGCACGAAGATTTGGAGATGGCGCGCGGTGACGTCCTTGCCCATGGCCTCGGCGGCGGTCTCGTTGTCCCGGATCGCGCGCATCATCCGCCCCCAGGGGGAGTTCAGCGCGAGCTGCGCGAGGACGAGAATGAGCACGAGCACGATGGTGAAGAGGATCGTCCATTCGAGCCGGACCTGGAGAGTGGAGGCGGCCACGATGTCGAGGCCGAAGGCATCGGCCCGTTCGGCGAAGGCTGGGTCGGCCTGCAAATCGACTTCGTAGGACACGGGGCGCGGGATACCCACGACGTTCTTGACGCCGCGGGAGAGCCAGTCCTCCGCCTTCAGGATGGCGATGATGATTTCTGCGATCCCCAGCGTGGCGATGGCGAGGTAGTCGGAGCGGAGGCCGAGCGCTGTCTTCCCGATCACCCAGGCCGCGCCCGCCGCGATGAGCCCGCCCGCGGGCCAGGCCAGGATCATGCCGGTCCCGTCGAGCCCGAACCCGCCGAGATAGCCCGTGCCGGCCGGGTTCACCGCCTCGATGGCGTCCCGCGCCGGATCGAAGAACGTCCGGTAGACGAGAAAGCCCACCACCACGATCCCGAGCACGGCGAGGCTCCGCGTCCAGCCCGGCGCGAGGTGGCGGTAGGCCACGATGGCGGCCACGATGGTGGCGGCGCCCAGCGTCATGGCGATGGCCATGCCCCCGCCGCCCGCCGCGATGGCCTCCGTCGTGGGCGGCATACCGATCAGCACGGCCGCGAGCCCGCCCAACGCCACGAAGCCCATGACCCCGATGTTGAAGAGCCCGGCAAAGCCCCATTGCAGGTTCACCCCGAGCGACATGATCGCGCTCACGAGCCCCATGTTCAGAAGCACGAGCGCCGTGTTCACCCCCTGGAAGTACCCGGTCCCGAGGATGAGCACCGCCACGAGGCCAAAGAGACCGAGATCGCGCGCAGACAGCTGGCTCATAGCGCCTTCCCCTTCATGATGCCGGTGGGCTTGAAGAGGAGCACGATCACTAGGATCGCGAAGCTCACCGCGAATTTGTAGTCGGTGGTCAGAAGCTGCACGAGCCCGTCCGGCTCCAGCCGCTCGGGCAGGAGGTAGGCCAGCACCTTCCGGAGCGGGTAGGTCAGCGCGATCTCGGCAAAGGCGATGACGAAGCCGCCCACGATGGCGCCCACTGGCGAGCCAAGCCCGCCTACGATGGCCGCCGCGAAGATCGGCAGGAGCAGCTGGAAATAGGTGAAGGCCTTGTAGGACTTGTCGAGCCCGTAGAGCGTCCCGGCGGTGGTGGCGAGCGCGGCCACCACGATCCATGTCACGGCGACGACCTTCTCGGGGTTGATGCCGGAAAGGAGCGCCAGGTCCTCGTTGTCGGAAAAGGCGCGCATGGATTTCCCCGTGCGCGTGCGGTTGAGGAAGTAGAAGAGCGCGGCTACCGCGATCACCGCCACCACGATGGTGATGGCCTGCGACGTGCGGAAGGCGAGCCCCTCGTCGAGCCCCGTGGCATCGCGGAAATCCCGCGCGCGGATGATGAAGCGCTCGCCATCGGCGAAACGGATGTCATCGACCCCGATGATGAAGCGCGTCACGCCATTGAGGACAAACATCACTCCCATGGAGACGATCACGAGGATGACGGGCGAGGCCTTCTGCCGCCGGTAGAACCGGTAGACCGAGCGATCGGTGAAGAGCACCATGAGCGCGCAGGCCCCGATCCCCAGCGGCAGCGCCAGAAGCGCCGTGGGGAGCGGGCCCAGCGAGAGCCCCAGCCCCTGCATCCACCACGTGAAGAGGATCACGAACATCGTGCCGAAGGCCATCGTGTCCCCATGGGCGAAGTTCGAGAACCGCAGGATCGAATAGACCAGCGTCACCCCCAGCGCGCCGAGCGCCAGCTGCGAGCCATAGGCCACCCCCGGGATGACGATGAAATTCAGGATCACGATGATCGCGTTCAGGATATCCGTCATTTACAGGCCCCTAGATAGGTGATCGCCATCTCCGCCGCGGGCATGTGAAACGTCAGCCATGCCGCCTCGTCCGTGTAGGTCAGGTGCAGGCTGTCCCCGGTCTCCGACACGAAGGCCGTGACGTTGTGTGGCGCCGTGCCCGCCGTGTTGGAGTAAAGGCCGGGAAAGGTGCCGAACACTGTCTCCACCATCGCGCGCGCCGCTCCCGCATCTGTGGTGACGCTGGCCTCGAAAGCGCTCACCGAACAGGCCTCGCCCGCAATACACTCCCGGTCGAATGTGCAGTCCACGGCCGCCGCCGCCGCGGTGCCTGCGCTGGCCAAATAGAGTGCCAGCCCCCGCTTCCAATGGCCAAAAATACTCCCGCCGGAGGCAGACACGCCGCGTGCCCCGCGCGCGCCGTCCCGGCAAGGCACCGTTACCGCGCCATCACCCACCAAGGAACGACCTCCGCACCTCGGGATCCGCGAGCAGCTCCTGCCCCGTCCCGGTATAGGCGTTGCGCCCCTGGACGAGGACGTAGCCCTTGTCGGCGATCTCGAGGGCCTGGCGCGCGTTCTGCTCCACCATCAGGATCGAGATGCCGGTCTTGGCCACCTCGATGATCCGGTCGAAAAGCTCGTCCATCACGATGGGGGAGACGCCCGCCGTGGGCTCGTCAAGCATGAGCACCTGCGGCTTCGTCATGAGCGCGCGGCCCACGGCCACTTGCTGCCGCTGCCCGCCCGACAATTCGCCCGCGGGCTGGCGCCGCTTCTCGCGCAGGACCGGGAAAAGGTCGTAGACACTCTCCATCGTGCCTCGCGCGTCGTCGTCGCGGATGAAGGCGCCCATCTCGAGGTTCTCCTCCACGGTCATGGAGGTGAAGATGTTGGAGGTCTGGGGCACGAAGCCCATGCCCTTTTGCACCCGGGCCTGGGGCGTGAGCGCGGTGATGTCCTCGCCCGCGAGGCGCACGGCGCCCTGGCGCACATCAAGCATCCCGAAGACCGCCTTCATCGCGGTGGACTTGCCCGCGCCGTTCGGCCCCACGATGACGGCGATCTCGCCCTCGTTCACCGCGATGGTGCAGTCATGCAGGATATCCGCCCCCTTGCCGTAGCCGCCGGTCATGGCGTCGCCGATGAGGAACGGGTCGGGCCCGCCCACGGGGATGCTCACGCCCTGCGCGCCGCCCTCTACGGAGGCGCCGGGGCGCGGGTTCTGGATGGAATTATCGTGGTTGCCACGATCGCTGTAGGGGTCAGACATCTCCTGAGGACCTCCAACCGTCCCGGGCGTGACCCGGGACCTCTGTTTCAATTGTTAACGTCGGTTGAACGGCTGCGCTCGGCCCGCCGAACACGTTAACTTCAACCGCGCCCACGGGCAGCCATACGCGCGCCATACGCGATCCATACGGAAGCTTGCTGCCCATTTTCACGCCGTCTTCTTGTTCTTAACGCCGGTGCCGAGATAGGCCTCGATCACCTGCTCGTTCGATTTGATCTCGTCGATGGTGCCCTTGGCGAGCACCTTGCCCTCGGCCATCACGATCACCGGATCGCAGAGCTTGCCGATGAAATCCATGTCATGCTCGATCACGCAGAAGGTGTAGCCGCGCTCCTTGTTCAGCCGCTGGATCGCGTCGGCGATGGTCATCAGAAGCGTGCGGTTGACGCCCGCGCCCACCTCGTCGAGGAAGACGATCTTGGCGTCGACCATCATGGTGCGCCCGAGCTCGAGGAGCTTTTTCTGGCCGCCGGAGAGGTTCCCGGCCTTCTCGTAGGCGAGATGATCTATCGTAAGAAATTCAAGGACTTCGTCCGCCTTCTTCGCGAGTTCGCGCTCCTGCCGCCGGATCTCGCCACGGCGGAACCAGGCATTGATGAGCCTCTCGCCCGCCTGCGCGCCGGGCACCATCATCAGGTTCTCGCGCACGGTCATTGAGCTGAACTCGTGGGCGATCTGGAAGGTGCGGAGCAGGCCCTTGTGAAAGAGGTCATGGGGCGGCAGGCCCGTGATGTCCTCGCCCGCCATGGTGACGCGACCGCTCGTCGGCTCAAGATTGCCCGCGATCACGTTGAAAAGCGTGGTTTTTCCGGCGCCGTTCGGGCCGATCAGGCCCGTGATGGAGCCCTCTTCGATGGAGAGCGTCGCGCCATCGACGGCGTGGAAGCCGCCGAAATGCTTGTGCAGGTCATGGACCTCGATCATGGGGGATGCCCTCTTATGCGAACAGCCCGGAAAAACCGGGCTGTTCAGTGGCTTGCGTATGGATCTTAGCGGAAGTTGACGGTGACGTTCTCGCCGTCCTGCACTTCGATCTCGCGGTAGGAGCCGGCGCTCTCGCCGGGCCCGATGAGTTCCACGGCGGAGCCGCCCTGGTAGTCGATGTCCTCACCCGCGCGCACGGCGGCGAGCGCCTCGGCGAGCTGGCCCGGGAAGAACTGGGTGCCCGGCGCGTTGGCGACGTTGAGGATCTCGGCTGCGTAATCAGCGGGATCGGCAGAGCCGGCCGCTTCCATGGCGAGCATGAAGATCGCCGCCGCGTCGTAGGACTCGGGCGTGTAGGGCGAGGTGCCGTCAAAGCCGTTGGCTTCGCCGAGCGCACCCATAGCGTCCGCGCCTTCGCCGCCGGAGCCTGCGATCTGGCCGAAGGACCCGTTGAGATCCGGTCCAACGTTTGCGGGCAGGCTGTCGCCGATCATGCCGCCGGGCAGGCCGAACGTGTCCCATGCGCCGGCGTCGAGCGAGGCGCGGATGATGCCGAGGCCGCCCTGGTCGAGGTAGCCCGCCACGACGAGGAGCTCACCGCCCGCCGCGTCGAGTTCGGCGATTTCTGCGGAGTAGTCCGCGCGGCCGTCCTCATGGGCGGAGACGATGGTGACCTCGCCGCCGAGCGCTTCGAAGGAGGCCTGGATGGCGTCCGCGAGGCCCTTGCCGTAGTCGTTGTTGGTGTAGGTCAGCGCGATGGACTCGATGCCGCGCTCCACGAGGATGTCGGCCATGACCTGGCCCTCACGGGCGTCAGACGGGGCCGTGCGGAAGAAGAGGCCATTGTCCTCCACGGTGGAGAGGGCAGGCGACGTCGCAGACGGCGAGATCATCACCATGCCGTTCGGGATCGCCACGTTGGCGAGGATCGCGCCCGTGACACCGGAGCAGTCACCGCCCACGATGCCTGCGACGCCCTCGGCGATGAGGCGCTCGGCGTTGGAAGTGGCCAGCGCGTTGTCGATGCAGCCAGTGTCAGCGGACACGGCCTCGACCATGGCACCGTCGAGGATCCCGCCCGCGGCGTTCACTTCGCTCACGGCGAGCTCGGCACCGGCGCCCATGGGGCCGGTGAGGGATTCGATTGGGCCGGTGAAGCCGAAGAGGACGCCGAGCTTGATGGGGCTGTGGCCGTCAGCGCCCGCGGCGCCCGCCATAAGTGCCGTGGCCGCGGAAGCCAGAAGCAGCTTTTTCATTGGTTAGTCTCCCAGTTGGATTGTTTTCCAGCGCGTAAGGTACCCACCACGTTGGAAAAGGAAAGCAGGTTTCAGCAAGCGACGTGGCGCGAATTCTCAAAAAGGTGAGGGGCGCGATCCGGATTCGTCCCTACTTTACCCATCAAAGAGGAGTTCTGCCGATGTTCCGTTCGCTCACCGCCGCACTTTTCATCGCCTTGGGAACGACCAGCAGTGCGCAGGTCGCCACTTCCGCAGGCGCGCTGGCCATGACACCGGTCGTGGAGGGGCTGAATTCCCCCTGGGGCTTCGGCTTCCTGCCCGGCGGCGAAATCATCATGACCGAGCAGGAGGGCCGCGTGCTCCTCGTGCGGCCGGACTCCGGCGTGACCGAGCTAAGCGGCGCGCCCGATGTCGTCTCACGGGGGCAGGGCGGCCTCCTCGACGTGCTGGTGCCGCGCGATTTCGCGTCCTCCCGTGAGCTCTTCTTCACGTATTCCCAGCGGCAGGGCCTCGGTGGCGCGGGCACGGCCGTGGCCAAGGCGCGGCTGAGCGCGGACGGCACGCGCCTCGACGGGCTCGAGACGATCTTCGAGACGGCGCCCGGCGGCTCGGGCGGGCGGCATTTCGGCTCCCGCCTCGTGGAGGCGCGCGACGGCACGCTCTACCTCACCATCGGGGACCGGGGTGACAGGCCCTCCGCGCAGGACCTCACCATCGAGAACGGCTCCGTCGTGCGCATCACGAAGGACGGCGCGATCCCGCTTGGCAATCCCTTCGTGGGCCGGAGTGATGTGCAGCCCGGCATTTGGTCCTTTGGGCACCGCAATCCGCAGGGCATGGCGCTCGACGCCGACGGCAATATCTGGACGGTGGAACACGGCGCGCGCGGCGGCGACGAGATCAACTTCATCGAACCCGGCAACAATTACGGCTGGCCCGTCATCTCCTATGGCCGCCACTATTCCGGCGCGCGGATCGGCGAAGGGACCGCCAAGGAGGGCATGGAGCAGCCGGCCCACTATTGGGATCCCTCCATCGCACCCTCGGGCATGATGATCTATTCCGGGGCGCTCTTCCCGGACTGGCGGGGCGACATTTTCGTGGGCTCGCTCAATTCCGACCTGATCTCACGGCTCGATGTCAGCGGGCGCAATGTGAGCGAGGCCGAGCGCATCCAGTCCGACGAGACGGCACGCGTGCGCGACATCCGCGAGGCGCCCGACGGCTCGATCTGGTTCCTGAGTGCGGGCAACGGCACGCTTTACCGCGTTACGCCCGCGTCGAGCTGAGAAGGCTGGCGCGGTCCACGCCCCGGACCTGATCCGGGGCCTCCTGATCGCACCGAGGCTGCGAGGCCGCGGATCACGTCCGGGGCGGGCGGGGATGCCCCAGCTTCAGACGCTGAGCCGCGCTGCCTGCGCGCCACGCTCGCGGTAAGGCGTGGTGTTGTAATGCGCGCGGTAGCATTTCGAGAAATGCGAGGGCGAGGCGAAGCCGCAGGCCAGCGCCACGTTGATGACGCTCATATCCGTCTGCATGAGCAGGTTGCGCGCCTTCTGCAGGCGAAGCTCCATGTAATACCGCTTGGGCGAGCGGTTGAGATAGCGCCGGAAGAGCCGCTCGAGCTGCCGCGTGGACATGCCCACATCCTTGGCCAGGATCGAGGGGGAGATCGGCTCCTCGATGTTGAGCTCCATCTGCTGGATCACCTGGCTCAGCTTCGGGTGCCGCACGCCGATGCGCGTGGGGATCGAGAGGCGCTGCGTGTCCTGGTCGGTGCGGATGGTGGAGTAGATAAGCTGATCAGCCACGGCATTGGCGAGCTCTTCGCCGTGATCCTCGGCGATGAACTTGAGCATGAGATCGATGGAGGCCGTCCCGCCCGCCGTCGTGACGCGGTTGCCGTCGATCACGAAAACGCTTTTCGTCAGCTCCACCTCGTCGAATTCCTCGGTGAAACTGTCCTGGTTTTCCCAATGGATGGTGGCGCGCTTGCCGTCGAGGAGACCCGCCTTCGCAAGCGAGTAGCCCGCTGTGCAAAGCCCGCCCATGATGGGCCCACGGCGCGCCTCGCGCCGGAGCCAGCTCAGCACCTTCTTCGAGGTTGCCGCCTGCACGTCGATGCCGCCGCAGAGGAGAACGGTGTCGTCCCGCGAGACCTCGTCGAGATCCTTGTCCACGGCAAAGCCCGTCCCCGCCGAGCAACGGACAAAGCCGCCGCCTTCGCCCATGAGCGCCCAGGAATAGAGATCTTTCCCGGCCATGCGGTTGGCGATGCGCAGGCTCTCGAGGGCGCTTGCAAAGCAAAGCAGAGTGAAATTCTCCAGCAGCACGAAGACGAACTTTCGCGGCTTTGCGCCGCCCGTTTCGATGTGGAGCTTCGGTGGCTGGGTCAGCATGTCGTTAAATCGCTCGCTATGTCGCAAGACAGCCTTGGAGGGGCGCCTTGGCGGCGTCAAGTTGTGACCAATCAACAAAAGCTGTGCTGCGTCGAAATCCTCTGTTTCCAGGGCGGGAATGCAACGGTATACGCGTAACGCACTGAAAACCTCCGGGGACGCATCCCCCAAGCGCATGGGATCGAGACAATGACCGAGTGGCAAAAATCTGGCTGGCGTTCCAAGCCAAGGGTCCAGATGCCGGAATATCTGGATGAGGCACAGCTCAGCGCCGTCGAAGCGCAGCTCTCGCAGTATCCGCCGCTCGTCTTTGCCGGCGAGGCGCGGTCGCTGAAGTCAGATCTCGCGAAGGCCGCCCGCGGCGAGGCGTTCCTCCTGCAGGGCGGGGACTGTGCCGAGAGCTTCGGGGAATTCTCCGCCGATCTCATCCGGGACACGTTCAAGGTCATGCTGCAGATGGCGGTCGTGCTGACCTACGGCGCCAAGGTGCCTGTGGTGAAGGTGGGCCGCATGGCGGGCCAATTCGCCAAGCCGCGATCCGCGCCCACGGAGATCTCGGATGGTGTGGAGCTGCCGAGCTACCGCGGGGACATCATCAATGACCTGGCCTTCACGCCCGAGGCCCGCATCCCCAACCCGGAGAAGATGCTGCACGCCTACACGCAGGCCTCTGCCACGCTGAACCTCCTGCGCGCCTTCTCGAAGGGCGGCTTCGCCGATATCCACCAGGTGCACGCCTGGACGCTGGGCTTCACCGACCGCGAGGAGAGCGAGAAGTACCGCGAGATGGCGGGCCGGATCTCCGACGCGCTGGATTTCATGAACGCGGCTGGCTTCACGTCCGAGACGAATGAAGAGATGTCGACCGTCGATTTCTACACCTCCCACGAGGCGCTCCTTCTGGAATACGAGGAGGCGCTGACGCGGGTGGATTCCACCTCCGGCAAATGGCTCGCGGGATCGGGCCACATGCTCTGGATCGGGGACCGCACGCGCCAGCCCGACGGGGCCCACGTGGAGTTCTGCCGCGGCGTGCAAAACCCCATCGGCCTGAAATGCGGCCCCACGACCACCGAAGAGGATCTCAAAGTCCTCATGTCGAAGCTCAACCCGGAGAACGAGACCGGGCGCCTGACGCTCATCGCGCGCTTCGGCGCCGGGAAGGTCGCCGACAACCTGCCGCGCCTCATCCGCACCGTGCAGGCCGAGGGCGCCAATGTCGTCTGGTCCTGCGACCCGATGCACGGCAACACGATCAAGAGCGCCTCGGGATACAAGACCCGGCCCTTCGAGAGCGTGCTGCGCGAGGTACAGGAGTTCTTCGCCATCCACCGCGCCGAGGGCACCGTGCCCGCGGGCGTGCATTTCGAGATGACCGGCAAGGACGTGACCGAGTGCACCGGCGGGGTGCGCGCCGTGACCGACGAGGACCTTTCCTCGCGCTACCACACGGCCTGCGACCCGCGGCTCAATGCCTCCCAGGCGCTCGAGCTCGCGTTCCTCGTGGCCGAAGAGCTCAGCCAGACGGCGCAGACGCGGCAAGCCGCGGCGGTCTGAATGTTTGAAGGTTCGGGGCGGCCTGAGGGCCGTGCCCGGGTCTTTTACTCGTCGTCGCGGACAAGCTTCAGATAGGGCCGCTCCGCCGCGTGGCGGGGCGCCTCTGGCTTGCCCTTGAAAGGTGCCTTGTCCTCCGCGAACCCTTCAACGGGCTTGGGCCGCGGAGCCGGGCGGCGGTGGATCACCGGTGCCTCTTCCGATGCCAGCGAGGTCCGCTTCAGCGCGCCGGACAGCTCGAACCGACGCGGCGGACGCCCGATGCTGCCCCGCGTGGGAAAGCAGCCGATGGCGCGGCTGATATCGCCGAGATCGCTCTTCAGAGGCAGGAGGATCATCTGCGCGGGCAGGGCAGGCTTCCCGGCCCCCGCCGGGCTCTCCAGCCCCACTTCGAGCACTTCGGGGCCTTCGAAGACGCCCTCGATCGCCTCCACGAGCTCGCCCCGGCTCTTCGGCCCGAAAAGCGAGGTGATCGGCATGCCCCGCACATCCATGCCAAGAAGCTCGTTGAGCTGCGACCCGGCCAGCCGGAAGCGCACGATGCCCGCCGTCACGCGCTCCGCGATGAAGGCATAATCGAGCGCGCTCTCGATGCCGCGCGGATCGATATCGGCCCGCAAGGGCACCGTCCGGTTGCCGCGTACACTCATCCAGTAGGCCTCGAGGGCGGCAATCCCGTCGAAGCGCCGGCTGCCCTTGAACTCCACCATGGTTCCCTGCGCGCTGTCGTCGTTCATTGATACACCTTGTTTAATGGGCGACAAAGCCTGTCTACAATTTGCCGCAGACAGGGCCTCAATGTGGCAAGCCTCGTTCGGATTTGGCAGCAATTTTCATGAATAAGGTTAATGAACATGCCCGCGCTTGAGGGCGGCGAGCGCCCCCTGTATGCGAAGGCAAAACAGAGCGGGCAGGGAGGCCGAATGCTCAAATCCATGACCGCCTATGCCAGCGCCGCGGGCAGCGACGGCGCGCTTTCCTGGAGCTGGGAATTGCGGGGCGTCAACGGCAAGGGGCTCGACTTGCGCCTACGCATTCCCGACTGGATTGAAGGGCTTGAGCCCGAAGTGCGCAAATCGCTCGGCGCAGCGCTCACCCGGGGCAACGTGCAGGTCTCGCTCCGCGTCACCCGCGGCGACGCGGCCGGTGCTATGGCGCTGAATGTGGATGCGGTCGATGCCGTTCTCGCGCAGCTGCGCGAGATCGAGGCCCGCGCGGCGCAGGCCCATGTGCCGCTCACGCCCACCCGCGCCGTCGATATCTTAACCATGAGGTCAGTTTCGGAGGCGCAGGGCAGCGACGATGGCGGTCCAGAATTCGCCGCAAAGTTGAAGGCCGACTTCGCAACTTTGGTTAAGGCCTTCGTCGCCATGCGCGTGGAAGAAGGGGCAGCGCTCTCGCGCATCATCAAGACCCAGCTCGAGGCCATCGCAGGCCTCGTGGCCGAGGCCCGGTCGCTTTTGCCCGATCGCGCTGCCGCCCAGGCGGAGACGTTCCGCGCCGGTCTCGCCCGCGTAATGGGAGAGGCGGATATCGACGAGGGGCGGCTCGCCCAAGAGCTCGCGCAGCTCGCGATCAAATCCGACGTCATGGAGGAGATCGACAGGCTCGAGGCCCACATCGCCGCCACGCGCGAGCTGCTCGCAACCGAGGGGCCGGTGGGGCGCAAGCTCGATTTCCTCATGCAGGAGTTCAATCGCGAGGCCAACACGCTGTGCTCGAAATCCGGCGACAGCGCCCTCACGCGCATCGGGCTCGACCTTAAGGTCGCCATCGACCAGATGCGCGAGCAAATCCAGAACGTGGAGTAAGCCATGCGGCGCGGTCTTCTCATCATTCTCTCCTCGCCCTCCGGCGCAGGCAAGAGCACCCTCGCGCGCAGGCTCCGCGCCTGGGACAGCTCGATCCGCTTCTCCGTCTCTGCCACCACCCGCCCGCCGCGCCCGGGCGAGGTCGACGGGCAGGACTATCACTTCACAGATGAGAGCGCGTTCAAGCGCATGGTGAAGGACGGCGACATGCTCGAATACGCCCACGTCTTCGGCAATTTCTACGGATCGCCTTTGGAGCCCGTGCAGGACGCGGTGGAAGCAGGCTGCGACGTGCTCTTCGACATCGACTGGCAGGGCGCGCAGCAGATCAAGAACTCCGTCTTGGGGCCGAACGTGCTCTCCGTCTTCCTGTTGCCGCCCTCGATTGCGGAGCTCCGTCGCCGGCTCGAGGCGCGGGGGCAGGACGACGAAGCGGTGATCGCCAAGCGCATGCGCAAAAGCTGGGACGAGATCAGCCGCTGGTCGGAATACGACTACGTACTCGTCAACGAGGATCTCGACGCGACCGAGGAAAAGCTCAAGACCATCATCGAGGCCACGCGCATGGCCCGCGTCCAACAGCCCGCGTTGCAAAATCACGCCCGCGCGCTGCAACAGGAATTCGAGGAACGCTCATGACGCTCTACGCCCTTGATGGCCACGCGCCGCAGACGCCGGAGGACGGCGATTACTGGATCGCGCCAGGCGCCCATGTGATGGGCAATGTCGCCATCGCCGCGGGCGTGGGCATCTGGTTCGGCGCCGTGCTGCGCGGCGACAACGAGCCCATCACCGTGGGCGCGGGGACCAACATCCAGGAAAACAGCATCCTGCACACCGATATGGGCTATCCGCTCACCATCGGGACGAATTGCACCATCGGGCACAAGGCCATGCTCCACGGCTGCACCATCGGGGACACCACGCTCATCGGGATGGGGGCCACGGTGCTCAACGGCGCCAAGATCGGGAAGAACTGCCTCATCGGCGCCTGCGCACTCATCACCGAGGGCAAGGAGATCCCCGACGGCTCCCTCGTCATGGGCGCGCCGGGCAAGGTCGTCCGCCAGCTCGACGCGGCAGCCATCGACGGGCTCACGGCCTCGGCGCTCGGATACCAGGCCAACATGCACCGCTTCCGCGCGGGGCTCGACCCGCAATGACGCGCCGCGTGAGCCCCGCGCCCTTTGCCGGCGTGCCCCTCGTGAGCCCGTTGCAGACATCCGTGGTCTACACCGCCGAGACGCCCTCGGAGCTCGACGCCGTATACGTGGAGCGCTCAGGCTACACCTATTCGCGCGAAGGCCACCCCAACGCTGCCACGATCGCGGGCATGATCGACCGGCTCGAGGGGACCGAGGGCGGCATCATGACCGGGAGCGGCATGGGGGCCGTGGCGCTCGCGCTCTTGGCAAGCCTCGACGCGGGCGATCATGCCTTGGGCTCCTCGCAGCTCTACGGCCGCTCGCTCCGCCTCATGGTGGAGGAGCTGCCCCGCCTCGGCATCGCCACCGACCTCTTCGATCCCACGGACGTCGCCGGCGCCGCCGCACTGATCCGGCCCGGGACGCGCGCCATGCTCGTGGAGGTCGTCTCCAACCCGACGCTGCGCGTGGCCGATATCACGGGACTTGCGGAGCTCTGCCGCGCCCATGGCATCACGCTCATCATCGACAATACCTTCACCACGCCGCTGGGGTTCCGGGCGCTGGAGCACGGCGCGGATATCGTGCTGCATTCGGTGACGAAGCTTCTGAGCGGGCACTCGGACGCCATGCTGGGCTGGGTCGCGGCACGGCATCCGGATGTGAACACGCGCCTCGATCTCCTCTCCGCCACCTGGGGGACGACGCCCGCGCCCTTCGATTGTTGGATGGCCGAGCGGGGGCTTTTATCCTTCCCGCTTCGCTACGAGCGCGCAGAGGCCAATGCCGCCGCGCTCGCAGATGCCCTGGCTGGTCTGCCCGGCGTGGCGCGCGTGCTTTATCCGCTGCGCCCTGATCACCCGGATCACAACCGGGCCACCGGGCTCCTCGGCGGCCATGGCGGGACGATGGTCTCCTTCGAGATCGACGGGGGCAGGGCCGCGGCAGATGCGCTGGCCAAGACGGTGCCCGTCGCCTTCGCTCCCACGCTGGGCGACATCAGCACGACGCTTTCGCACGCGGCCACCTCGAGCCACCGCGCTCTGACGGAGGAAGGGCGGGCGGAGCTTGGCATCTCCGAAGGGTTTTTCCGGATTTCTGTGGGCGTGGAGCCCATCGACGAGCTCGTCGCGGGCTTCGAGCGCGCCGTGGACGCAGCCGCGCGCGCGGCCTGAGGCTCAGTGTAGCGCGGGCGGCGCCTCGTCGAGCATGATCACGTCGAAGTCGAGCTCCGGGGCGATGCGGTTGATATCCCGGCGGATGACGTCGGGCTTCGGCACGGATTTGGTCACCGCGCAGTAGCGGCCCCGGTACCCCAGCGCCTGCAGCAGCTCGGCCACTTCGCCCGGATCGATCTCGAGATCAAAGAGCGGGCTGAGCACCACGGCGGGCTGGAGCAGGGCGAGAAATTCGGGCGTGAGCTGGTGCAACTGGATCGAGCAATGCTCTGCTCCCGGCGCCAAGTAGGCCCGCGACGCGGCTGCATCGTCAACCGCGCCGATGAAGAGCACAGGCGCAGGCTGCAGGGACTCGATGGCGGCAGGAAAAGAGGGCGCCTTGAACATCATGGGCCGGGATGCCTTGTAGCGGGGTACCCCTGAGGGTCGAACGGACGGAACGTGTGGGGTCGTTGAGTGGAAGTCGTGTCATATCCCATGAGTAAAGACCGGTAAAGCATGGATAGAATCGCGGATTACAAGGCCGTCGTCGGTGCGCTTCCCCTGCCTGCAGTCCTCGTGGGGCAGGGAAAACGCGTCCTCGTGATGAACGCAGCCTCCAGAGAGCTCCTTGGGCACAACGCCGAAGGGGCGCATTACACGTTCATCCTGCGCCAGCCTTCCGCCACGACAGCCTTGGAACAGACCCTTTTGGACGGCGCGGCGCGCACGGCTCGAATCGATCTCAGTATCGGTGCCGTGCCCTCCGCCTTCACGATCGACATCACGCCGCTGGCGGCCCAGCCGAGCCCCGGGGTCCTTCTCGTCTTCCGCGATGTGTCCGGCGAAGAGGGGCTCGGGCAGATGCGGCGCGACTTCGTGGCCAATGTGAGCCATGAGCTGCGCACGCCGCTCACCGCCCTCAGCGGCTTCATCGAGACGCTGCGCGGCCCCGCCCGTGGTGATGCCGCAGCCACCGACCGTTTCCTCGGCATGATGGAGGTGGAAGCCGAGCGCATGCGGCGCCTCGTGCATGATCTTTTGTCGCTAAGCCGGGTCGAGAGCGAGGCACGGCTGCGCCCTGAGGCCCGTGTCGAGCTGACGGAGGCGCTGCGCGAGGCCGTGGAGACGGTGCGACATGCCATGAAGGATCATGCGGGCGAGCTGAGCCTCGATCTTCCCGAGGAAAAGGTCTGGATCAACGGGGACCGTGACCAGCTCATGCAGGTGGCGCGCAACCTCCTCGAGAACGCGATCAAGTACGGGGCAGGGGAGGTGGATGTGACGATGTCGCTGCCGGAGCGCGAGCCTGCCATGCGCGGCCCGGCGGTCCTCCTCGACATCCGCGACAATGGCGAGGGCATCGAACCGCATCACCTGCCGCGCCTGACAGAGCGCTTCTACCGGATCGATACCCACCGGTCCCGGGAGCAGGGGGGGACCGGCCTCGGCCTCGCCATCGTCAAGCACATCGTCAGCCGTCACCGCGGGCGCCTGCGCATCAGTTCGGTGCGCGGGGAGGGCTCGGTCTTCACCGTGGTTTTGCCTCGGTGAGCCCCTTGCGACGGGGCTGGATGGCCCGGCTCAGGGTGCCGTCGCGGCAAGACGGGACTTGTCGTAAAACCGTTACAAAACCTTTGCAAAAGCGTCGTGCCGCATGGGTAGTGGGTCGCCCATGGCCCCGAGCCACCCGGGGGAACCACACGCTCGAACAAGCTAAGGAGCAACTGTTCATGTCTTTCACAAAAATGACCGCATCCGCGATCGCGATCACGGCCATTGCCGGCGCTGCACAAGCCCGCGACCAGGTCCAGATCGCCGGCTCGTCCACCGTGCTGCCATACGCGTCGATCGTGGCCGAACTCTTCGGCGACAACACGGACTTCCCGACGCCGGTCGTGGAATCCGGCGGGTCGTCGTCCGGTCTGCGCCGTTTCTGCGAAGGTGTTGGCGTCAACACTATCGACATCGCCAACGCATCCCGCGCCATCCGTGAGAGCGAAATCGCCGCCTGCGCCGAGGCCGGCGTCACCGACATCATCGAAGTGCGCATCGGCTATGACGGCATCGTTTTCGCCTCGCAGATCGACGGCCCGGCCTATGACGCCTTCACGCCGTCGGATTGGTTCAACGCACTCGCACCCCGCGTGATGGTGAACGGCGAGCTCGTCGACAACCCGCACACGCAGTGGTCCGATTTCAACGGCGACCTGCCCTCCGAGGAAATCCTCGCCTTCATCCCGGGCACGAAGCACGGCACGCGCGAAGTCTTCGAAGAGAAGGTGATCGCGGCTGGCTGTGAAGCCACCGGCGCATTCGAAGCCATGATGGCAGCCGGCATGTCCGAGGACGATGCCGAGGATGCTTGCCTCGAGGTGCGCACCGATGGCCGCTCCGTGGACATCGACGGCGACTACACCGAGACCCTCGCGCGCATCGACGCAAACTCCAACGGCATCGGCGTGTTCGGTCTCTCGTTCTACGAGAACAACACCGACAAGCTGAAAGTGGCCACGATGTCCGGCGTGTCGCCGTCCACCGAGACCATCTCCACCGGTGAGTACCCCGTGTCCCGCCCGCTCTTCTTCTACATCAAGGCGGCGCATATCGGCGTGATCCCCGGCCTGAAGGAATACGCCCAGTTCTTCATGGCTGACCAGATCTCCGGCCCCGGCGGCCCGCTGGCAAACTATGGCATCGTGCCCGATCCCGAGCTCGCCGCGACGCAAGCGATGATCGAGGCAGAAGAGGTCATGGGCTCCGCCATGTAAGCCTTGCTGAGCCCTGCGCGGATCCTCTGCGCAGGGATCTTACGAAAAAAGCGAGGCAGCTCTCTCCGGGGCTGCCTCTCTCGTCTCTAGGCTAGGATGCCAACATCATGTCGGCAGGAACCATCGTCCTCATTCTCCTCGCGCTCGGCGCGACCAGCTACGTGGTCATGCGTCGGCGGGCCATGATCTCTGCCGGGGGAGACCGCCGCAATCTCCATTCCCTGCCGTCCTACTACGGCTCGAACGGTGCGCTCGCCGTCCTCGTCCCCTCGCTCCTGGCCCTTGCCGCGTGGTCCATCCTGCAACCGATCATCATCGGCGCATCGATCCGCGGGGACATCACCGAACAGCAGCTCATCACCGATGGCCTGAACATGAGCCTCGTGCTCTCGGACGTGCGCCGCGTGGCTGACGGTCTCGACGTTGCCGTGGCCGAAGGTGCCATGACCGAGGAAATGGCTGAGAACATGCGCACCGACTTCACCGACGTGCGCCAGCGGTTGGGCGATGTGGGTGTGGCGCTCGGCTCGGACGTCGACCAGGGCATCCTGCGCAGCGCCCAGGACTACCGCGCGATGACATCCACCGGCGATATGCTGCGCATGGTCTTCGTGCTCTTCATCGCTGCTGCGGGCTTCGCCTATGCCTGGTTCCGCACGGACAGGGCCTTCCGGGCGCGCAATACCGTGGAACGCGCGGTTATGGCGCTCCTCGTCGCGGCGGCCTCCATCGCGATCCTCACGACCGTCGGGATCGTGCTCTCGCTGATCTTCAATACGGTCGAATTCCTTCAGATCTATCCGCCCGCGCAGTTCTTCTTCAATCTAGAGTGGGCGCCGAGCTTCACCGGCCGGGGCGGGGCCTCATCGCTGGGGGTGCTGCCGCTCCTCTGGGGGACGCTTTACATCTCGCTCGTGGCGCTCTGTGTAGCTGTGCCCATCGGCCTCTTCGCGGCGATCTATCTGTCTGAATATGCGTCGCCCGCCGTGCGTTCAGTGGCCAAGCCGCTTCTCGAGGTGCTCGCTGGCATCCCCACCATCGTTTACGGCCTCTTCGCGCTTCTCACGGTGGGGCCTTTCCTCGTCTCGGTCTTTGGCGATGGCGGTACGCTCGGGGTGACTTGGATGTCCGGCGGGACGGCGGTCATGACCGCGGGTCTCGTCATGGGCCTCATGCTCATCCCCTTCGTCTCCTCGCTCTCGGACGACATCATCAATGCGGTGCCGCAGGCCATGCGCGACGGCTCCCTGGGCCTCGGCGCGACGCACTCCGAGACGATCCGGCAGGTCGTGCTTCCGGCGGCGCTGCCCGGCATCGTTGGCGCGATCCTTCTCGCTGCCTCGCGTGCCATCGGGGAGACGATGATCGTCGTCCTCGGGGCAGGGGCCGCGGCCCGCCTGTCGCTCAATCCGTTCGAGGCCATGACCACGGTCACCGCCAAGATCGTCTCGCAGCTCACCGGGGACAGCGATTTTGCCTCGCCCGAAGCCTTGGTCGCTTTCGCCCTCGGCATGACGCTCTTCGTCATCACGCTCGGGCTCAACGTCTTTGCCCTCTACATCGTCCGCAAGTATCGGGAGCAGTACGAATGACCGACGCAACAGCCCCCGCCGCCGCACCTGCCAAGGGGAAGTCGCTCCTCTCGGTCGATGATCGCACGAAGAAGCGCAACGCCGCCGAGACCCGCTTCAAGGCCTATGGCGTGGCCGCGATCGTCACGGGCCTCCTCGCCCTCGTGGTGCTGCTTTGGGCGATCCTGTCCAACGGCCTCCCGGCGTTCCAGCGGACGGTCGTCCAGGTCGACATGACTGTCACGCAGGAACAGTTCGATGCCGCCGAGGGCACTCTCTTCAAGACGGCCGAGTACGAAAACCTCTTCATCGCCGCGCTCTCGGATGCTCTGCAAGACGCCGGGATCGAGGCCGATCTCGACCCCGACGCTCTCGAGCGGCTCGTGGGCTCCGTGGGGGCCGATCTGCGCGAGTTCTATCGCGAGGACCCGGCGCGCATCGGCGAGACCGTCCGCTTCGAGCTCCCGGCCGCTTCCGCCGTTGACCGGTACTTCAAGGGCTCGCTCGCCGTAGAGAACATTACCGCGGAAAACCGTTTCATCCAGCCGGAGGACCTCGTCGTGGCCGAGGCCATGACGGAAGCAGGGCTCATGGCCAGCGTCTTCGACTGGAATTTCATCACCGGCGTGGATACCGGTGTGGACAATGCCGGGGCAGCAGGCATCGGCGCCTCTGTCCTCGGCTCCTTCTTCATGATGATCGTGGTGCTCGTGCTGGCCTTGCCCATCGGCGTGGCGGCCTCGATCTACCTGGAGGAATTCGCGCCGAAGAACCGCTTCACCGACCTCATCGAGGTCAACATCTCGAACCTCGCCGCGGTGCCCTCCATCGTGTTCGGTATCCTCGGGCTCGCGGTCTTCATCCAGTTCATGCACCTGCCGCAATCGGCGCCCCTCGTGGGCGGGCTCGTGCTCACGCTCATGACGCTGCCCACGATCATCATCTCGACGCGCGCCTCGCTGAAGGCCGTGCCGCCCTCGATCCGTGACGCAGCACTCGGGGTAGGGGCCTCGAAAATGCAGGCCGTCTTCCACCACGTGCTGCCGCTCGCCGCGCCGGGCATCCTCACGGGCACCATCATCGGTCTCGCGCAGGCCCTGGGCGAAACGGCGCCGCTTCTTCTCATCGGGATGGTGGGTTTCGTGGCGCGCTACCCCGATACCTTCCTGAGCGGGCTCGAGGGGCCGAACTCCGCCATGCCCGCGCAGATCTTCAACTGGGCCTCGCGCTCAGACGCCGTCTTCACCGAGAAGGCATGGGGCGGGATCATCCTGTTGCTTCTCTTCCTCTTCACGATGAACATCATCGCCATTATCCTGCGCCGCCGCTTCGAGCGCCGCTGGTAAGGAAGGACCAGAGCCCATGTACGACGATATCAGACGAGCGGAGCGAGACGTGGCCAACAATGACACCAAGATCGGGGCCAAGGGCGTCGATGTCTATTACGGCGATAACCACGCCATCAAGGACGTGAACGTCGACATCGAGGACAAGACGGTCACTGCCTTCATCGGGCCCTCCGGCTGTGGCAAGTCCACCTTCCTGCGCTGCATCAACCGCATGAACGACACGATCGACAGCTGCCGCGTGACAGGCGATATCCGCCTCGACGGCGAGGACATCAATCACCGGGACGTGGACCCGGTGCAGCTCCGCGCCAAGGTCGGCATGGTCTTCCAGAAGCCAAATCCCTTCCCGAAGTCGATCTATGACAACGTGGCCTACGGCCCGCGCATCCACGGGCTTGCGAAGAACAGGGCGGAACTCGATGAAATCGTGGAAAAATCGCTGCGTCGTGGTGCCATCTGGGACGAAGTGAAGGACCGCCTCAGCGCCCCCGGCACCGGCCTCTCCGGCGGCCAGCAGCAGCGCCTGTGCATCGCGCGTGCGGTGGCCACCGAGCCCGAGGTCCTGCTCATGGACGAGCCGTGCTCGGCGCTCGATCCCATCGCCACGGGGCAAGTGGAAGAGCTCATCGACGAGCTGCGCAAGAACTATTCGGTCGTCATCGTCACGCACTCCATGCAGCAGGCCGCGCGCGTGAGCCAGAAGACGGCCTTCTTCCATCTCGGCAACCTCGTGGAATACGGCGACACGGGCCAGATCTTCACCAACCCCGTGGATTCGCGCACCGAGTCCTACATCACCGGACGGATCGGCTAGACCCATGCAAGATCAGCACATCGCCTCCGCTTTCGACCGTGATCTCGAGGGGCTCCAAGCCAATATCATGAAGATGGGCGGGCTCGTGGAAGCCGCCATCCTCGAGAGCACCCGCGCGCTCGCAGAGCGGGACGTGGAACTCGCCGAGACGGTCCGCGCCGCCGATAGCGCCATCGACGATCTCGAGAGTTTCATCAACGAGGATTGCGCGCGCGTCATTGCCATGCGTCAGCCCATGTCCAGTGACTTGCGCATCATTCTCACCGTCATGAAGGTTTCCGCCAATCTCGAGCGCATCGCCGACTATGCCAAGAACATCGCCAAGCGGACGACCGTGCTGGCCGAGACGGGGCCCATAAACGGCTCTGACCAGGCGATTAAGCGCATGGCGCGCGAGGTGGAGACGATGCTCAAGGACACGCTTGATGCCTTCATCCAGCGCGACGCCGAGCTTGCCGGGGATGTGCGCGACCGCGATCACTCCGTCGATCAGATGTACAACGCGCTCTTTCGCGAATTCCTCACGCACATGATGGAAGACCCGCGCAATATCACCACCTGCATGCATCTGCATTTCATCGCCAAGAACATCGAGCGGATGGGCGATCACACGACCAATATCGCCGAGGAGGTCATCTACCTCGTCACCGGCGAGCATCCCGACGATCCGCGCCCCAAGGGCGACACCGCGCCGGGGATCGAACGGACGACCGCATGAGCGACCAGCCCTCGGTTCTCCTCGTGGAAGACGAGCCTGCGCAGCGGGCCGTGCTCTCTTACAACCTGGAGAGCGAGGGCTACCGCGTGATCGAGGCAGAGAACGGGGAGGAGGCGCTCCTTCTCGTCGACGAGGACAAGCCCGACGTCGTCGTGCTCGACTGGATGCTGCCCAACGTGTCAGGCATCGAGGTCTGCAGGCAGCTCAAGATGCGCAAGGAGACGCGCGCGCTCCCCATCATCATGCTGTCCGCGCGCACCGAGGAGGTGGACAAGATCCGCGGCCTCGAGACGGGCGCCGACGACTACGTCACGAAGCCCTATTCGGTGCTCGAGCTCATGGCGCGGGTGAAGGCGCAGCTCCGCCGCGCGCGGCCCGGCGCGACCGGGGAGAGGCTTCACTTCGAGGACATCACGCTCGATACCGAGCATCACCGGGTGAGCCGGGCAGGGCGGGACGTGAAGCTCGGGCCCACGGAATTCCGGCTCCTGACGACGTTCATGGAGAAGCCCGGCCGCGTCTGGAGCCGCGAGCAGCTTCTCGACCGGGTCTGGGGCCGCGAGATCTACGTGGATACGCGCACGGTTGACGTCCATATTGGGCGGCTCCGGAAGGCGCTCTGCAAGGATGGCGGGGACGATCCCGTGCGCACGGTACGCGGCGCGGGCTATGCGCTGGGCTAGGGACCTCAACTGCGACCCGCAAGACGCTGCAGAGAAATGATATTTCTGGCTTAGACAGACGCCACTTGTGGCGAGGCCCGCTTTGCGACTAGCGTCGCGCAAAAGGGATGCGCCATGGCACGTGACTGGGATGATGCTTTCGCCAACATGGCCCATATTCCGGGCAGCGGGGCTTTTCCCGAAGCATGGGCGCAGGACGCCGCGGACTTTCGCGCCCGCTGCGGCCGCCACGAGCGCATCAGCTACGGCGATAAACCGCCTGAAATCATTGATACTTTCTCACCTCAAGCCGCGTCTCGAGGCCTCTTCATATTCGTCCATGGCGGCTACTGGATGCGCACGTCGCCCGATGACTGGAGCCATCTCGCGGAGGGCGCGGTGGCGCTTGGATACACCGCAGCGCTCATCGGCTATACGCTGACACCCGCGGCCACGATCCCGGAGATCACGCAACAAGTGGCGCGCGGAATCCGGCACGTGGCGCGGGCCCATGCAGGGCCCATCCATCTGGTGGGGCATTCCGCGGGCGCGCATCTCGCAGCGCGCGCGCTCTGCGATGACACGACGCTGGAGCCCGCTATCCTCATGCGCATTGCAAGTCTCACGGGGCTAGGTGGTGTCTACGATCTCCGGCCGTTGCTCATGACGGAGATGAACTGGACGCTGGGGCTCACGGGCCAGTCCGCGGCGCTCGAGAGCCCGATCTTGCATCGACCGAAGGTGGATGTGCCGATGACGATCTGGGTCGGCGCGGACGAACGGCCGGAATTCGTGCGTCAGTCTCGCGCCATGGCGCTGGTCTGGGAAGGTCTCGGGGCCGAGATCACGCTGGTGGAGGAGGCGGGTGCGCACCATTTCTCCATACTCGACGGGCTGCGGTCCGCTGATGCGGCGTTGATGCGACAAGTCATGGCTAGGTGAGACATACAGGCAAAAGGCTTGTAATCAGTATTATGTGTAAAAAACTGATGCCGCTTAGGGCGTTGTATCAACACCTTAGCGCAGCCAGAGCCGTCCATAGCCTTCCAACGAGAGATGATCGCCCGCCAAGGCGAGCGGCGCGTCGCTCAGAAGATCGACACCATCGCGCATACCGGCCCACCGCAGCCAGGCCTCGCTGATCTGCTGCGGTGCCTCGCTGAAGTTGAAGATGCAGACGACGCTGCCATGGGGTGCGCGCCGTGCGAAGGCGTAGAGCTTCGGGTTGCCGGTCTCGAGCACACGGCACGGATAGCCGCCATGAAACTCCGGCACGCGCGCGCGGCGCGCCAGGATGTCCCGGAGGCCCGCCAGCACCTGCCCCGCATCGCTTTCGGGATCAGAGAACGCCGCATCGACCGCGTCCCAGTCCATGCGCGGACGGTGGAGCCAGCGGCTGTCATGGGCATGCTCGGGCACGTCGCGATAGCTCCAGTCGTTCTCGAGCGCGATCTCGTCGCCCATGTAGACGAGCGGGATACCCCCGTGGCTGGCGATCAGCGCATGGCCCATGAGGATGCGCGCCACGGCCTCCCTCCCCGTCTCGAGCCCCGCGAGCGAGGCGCAAGTGCCCGAGATGCGCTTGTCGCCCGTGGCCGGATTGTGCTGGAAGAGCGCGCCGCGCGCGAAGGAGCCCGGGAAGACGCCCTCGTAGAAATCCGACAGGAACGCCCGGTGCGCGCGGCCGTCGAGGCCCACGGCGGCGGCGTCTTCGTCGGTCACCGCCCAGCCGATATCATCATGGCAGCGCAGATAGGTGGCGTAGGTCGCGTTGGTCACGGTCTCGGGAAAGTGGCTGCGCAAGACATGCGTCATCATCCGCGTGTCGCGCGCCGCCAGCGCCGACCAGAATTGCACCATGAGCGAGTTGTGATAGGCCAGATTGCCCTCGCGCCCGTCATGGATGCCGCGCCCGAGATAGCCCAGCATCTCTTCGGGGCCCACGATCGCCTCCTCGAGGTGAATGACCGCGGGCGCCACGATCCGGCTCACCGCGCGCAGCGCTTGCAGGATCATGTGGCATTCGGGCTCTGACTGGCAGCGCGTGCCCATGCGCTTCCACATGAACGCCACCGCGTCGAAGCGCAGGACATCGACCCCGCGATTGGCGAGCGCGAGCATGATCTCGGCCATCTCGAGGAAGACCTGCGGATTGGGCCAGTTGAGATCCCATTGATGCTCGTTGAACGTCGTCCAGACCCAGCGTCCGGCGCCATCCGCGCCCGCATCCGGGTAATGGGTGAAGTTGCCCGGCGCGTCGTTTGGAAAGACCTCGAGCAGCGTCTCCTCGTATTGCCGGGGCAGCGTGTCATCCTCGAACATGAGGTAGTAATCGGCGTATTTCGCAGTGCCCTTGCGGGCCTTTTTCGCCCAGGCATGCTCCTTCGCGGTGTGGTTGAGCACCATGTCCACGCAGACGCTGATTCCGCGGTCGCGGCAGGCCTTCGTGGCGGCCTCGAAGCTTGCCATGTCGCCGAGCGCCGGGTTGATCCGCCCGTAATCCATGACGGAATAGCCGCCGTCATTGTCGCCCGGGCGCGGCTTCAGACAGGGCATGAAATGGACGTATGTGATGCCGAGGTCGGCGAGATAATCGAGCTTGCCCGGCACGTCGCTGAAGGTGCCGCAGAAGCGGTCCACGTAGAAGGCATAGCCCGCCATGCCCGGGCGCTGGAACCAGTCGGGCTCGAGGTCTCGCTTGAGATCAAGAAGCCGCAGGTCCGCCGGGCGCGCGTCCCACGCACGGCGCATCATCCGCTCGAGCGCGCGTGTGAAGCGGGCATAATCCGGATGCGCGCCGTAAAGGCGCTCCAGCATGGGGGTGAGATCGGGCTCGCTCCGCGCGCGGCGCAGGTCGTAGATCGTCGTATCGTCCGTCACGGGTGCGGTGGTCCTCAGGCGCTTTGGCGCCCGGCAAGCGCGCTCAGGGTCGCTGCGAAGTCCACCTGCCCCGTTCCCGCCGCCACGGCCTCCGTGAGGAGATCGGCCATGGAACGCGGCGCAAGCCCGCCCACCGGAGGGTCGGTGTCGAGATTGGTGGGAAAGGCATAGCCCTCCGCGCTGGCGGCGATGGCCGCAGCCACCTGCGCGGCGTCGAGCCGCCCGGCCTGCTTGAGCTGGATCAGCACGGGCAGGAGCGCCTCCGCCATGGCCGCGCGGTCGATTTGCTCCATGGCGCGCCCGAACGCGGAGGAGACCTGCAAAAGGTTCACCATGCGCGCGATGTCCGCGCTCTTGTTCTCGCCCGCCGCGTGGAAGAGCGCGGGGTTGAAGAAGATCGCATCGCCCTTCTCCAGCGCGAGCTGCACGTAGTGCGCCTCGAAATGCGCGCGGAAGGCGTCTTGATGAAAGGCGAGGTAACCCGGCCCGTAGAGCTGGGAAAACGGCAGAAGCTTCGTTGGCCCGCTCTCGACGGGCATGTCCACGTGGGCGATCCCGCCCTGCAGCGTGAGCGAGGCGGTCACCTCATGGGCGTGGCGCGGATAGCGCGCGGCTTGGGCGGCGGACATGAAGCCCAGGTGATAGTCGCGATGCGCCGATTGCGCCTTCCCGCCCGGGCGGACCTGGTTGACCTGCGCCGTGACCTGGTAGTTCGGCCCGAGCCACGCCTCGCAGGCGGCCGCGATGGGCGCGTTGCCGAGATAAAGAGCGAAGCCTTCCGGATCGCGCAGACAGTGCTTCTGCAAGGCGTTCCAGACCCGGTCATTCTGGCCCGAGGCGGCGAAGTGATCCCCCTGCCCCGCGCTGCCCGCGCGCTCGTCCGCGATGATGGCGTTGAAGACCTTCGTGGCCCGGTCGACGGGGCCGGTATCGGCATAGGCGCGCTTGAGCACGATCACACCCGCCGAGGCGCCAAGAACCCAAGCCCATTCGGACAGAAGCGCTGCGCGCCCGGGCCCTGCCAGCGTCGCCGCCAGTGCCTCCATGTCGTAGAGCGGGATGTTCTTTTCCACAGACGCGGCGAAGAGCACGTCTGCGGGATCGAGCTGCTGACCGGTGAGCGCGGCAAACGCTGCGAGGTCGATATCGGCGTCTCGGAAAAAGCCGGCGTCGCGAGGATGTTCGCCCATCTGTGTGCCTCCCATAGCTTTCCCGATCATTGGGTCATGGCACCGCGGCAGGTCAACTCCTTCTGCGCGCTGGCCAGTCCAGTGACGATCCGCTACGCGGAAAGAAAAGAGACGAAGGGGCAGCGATGGAACGGATCTTCATCACGGGCACGGCAGGCTTCATCGGGTATCACCTCGCAAAGCTCCTGCTCGACGAGGGCTACACCGTCGCAGGCTATGACGGGATGACGGCGTATTACGATGTCTCCCTCAAGCAGCGGCGACACCAGATGCTGCTCCAGCACGCTAATTTTACAGCCACCGAGGCCCTGCTCGAGGCGCAGGAGAGCCTCGATGCCGCCGTCGATGCCTGCGCGCCCGACGTCATCATCCATCTCGCCGGTCAGGCCGGGGTGAGGTACTCCCTTGAGAATCCGCGCTCCTATATCGATGCAAACCTCGTGGGCACCTTCAACGTGATGGAGGCCGCCAAGCGGCACGCCGTGCGGCACCTGCTCATGGCCTCCACGTCCTCGGTCTACGGCGCCAATACCGAGATGCCCTACGAAGAGGTGCACAAGGCCGACACCCCGCTCACGATCTACGCGGCCACCAAGAAGGCTAACGAGGCGATGGCCCATTCCTATGCCCATCTCCACGACCTGCCGACGACGATGTTCCGGTTCTTCACCGTCTATGGCAGCTGGGGCCGCCCGGACATGGCGCTCTTCAAGTTCGTGGACGCGATCCTCGAGAACCGGCCCATCGATCTCTACAATCACGGCGATATGTTCCGCGACTTCACCCATGTGCGCGATCTGGTGCAGGGCATCAGGCTCCTGATGGATGCAGCCCCCGTGCGCCCCGAGACGCCAGAAGATATCATGCCCGGCGATAGCCTCAGCCCCGTCGCGCCGCACCGCATCGTCAATATCGGCAATTCCGGGAAGGTGCGCCTCGAGGATTTCGTGGAGGCCATCGAGGCCGCCCTCGGCAAGACAGCCATCCGCAACTACATGGACATTCAGCCCGGTGACGTGCCCGCCACATGGGCGAATGCCGAGCTATTACAAAGACTAACGGGGTTCCGCCCGGCCACGGATATTCGTGACGGGATCGCCGAGTTCGTCGACTGGTTCCGCACGTATTATGACAAATAGGCTCGCTTAATCCTTGATCGCGCGCCCTGCCCCCGCATAGGCTCCCGCGGCGGTCCGCAGCATCGCCACACACGCATTAGAGACCTCGGGCATGACCTCCATCCTCGTTCTGAACGGGCCAAATCTGAACTTGCTCGGCACGCGTCAGCCGGAGATTTATGGCCATGCCACGCTCGCCGATGTGGAGATGCTCTGCCGAGAGACGGCCGCGGGCCTTGGCTTCGAGGTGAGCTTCCTGCAGTCGAACCACGAGGGCGCGCTGATCGATGCCGTGCACGGCGCGCGGGGCGTCCATGACGGGCTCGTCATCAATGCGGGCGCCTACACGCACACCTCCATCGCGCTCATGGACGCGGTGCTGGGCACCGGTCTGCCCACGATCGAGGTCCATCTCTCCAACACCCATGCCCGCGAGAGCTTTCGCCACGAGAGCTTCCTCGGACGCGCTGCGACCGGCAGCATCCAGGGCTTCGGCCCCGCCTCCTACACGCTCGCACTGCAAGCGCTCAAAGAGGTGCTCGCGCCATGATGTCGATGTCCGCCTATCTGGAAGCCGTCACCGAGGCGCACAGCATCGAAGAGCTCTGGAGCATGCATACAGAGCGCATGGCTCAATACGACTTTGACCGGATCATGTACGGCTTCACCCGCTACATGACCGCCTATTCCATGGGCGATCCGCAGGACCTCGTGCTGCTGACGAACCACGCGCCCGAATACACCGACCAGTTCATCACGGGCGGTCTCTACTTTCACGCGCCCATGGTCCAATGGGCCCGCCACAATGACGGCGCGGCGAGCTGGGAGGTCATCCGGCAGATGGAAAGCTCCGGCACGCTCACCGAGCCCGAGCGCAACGTCCTCGAGTTCAACCAGCGCATGGGCGTGACGGCGGGCTACACGATCAGCTTTAGCGCTGTCTCAACGCGCTCCAAGGGCGCCATCGCGCTCACCGGGCGCGCCGGGCTCAGCCAGGCGGAGGTGGACGAGATCTGGGCCGACCACGGCGCGGACATCATCCTCATGAACAAGGTGGCGCATCTCAAGATCATCTCCCTGCCCTACCACGGCGCCCGCACGCTGACCCGCCGCCAGCGCGAGGTGCTGCAATGGGTGGCGGACGGCAAAACGACTCAGGACATCGCCACACTCCTCGGCCTCACCGTGGCGACGGTAGAAAAACACCTCCGCCTTGCCCGCGAGAGCATGGACGTCGACACGACTGCCCAAGCCTTGCTCAAAATGGCTTTCCAGAACCAGATGTTCGTCCTCGAAGCGTGATTTTTTGAGCACGAGGTTAGTAGTAAGGGAAACCGGACTTCCCTTGCGTCAGCCTTGAGGTATGCTGAAAGCGTTCCGTGAGTGGAGGCTTTGAGCCGGGAACACGGGAGTGGCGCCACGAGATTACGCGGAAAGCGCTCCCATTCTTACTCTACCGGGGCTCCCGACCCGGTCCTTGCACCCTGACTCTTCCCCGATTTGGGGGGTGACAAGACTACGGCGCTGCCTGTCCCGGCAGCGCCGTTTTCGTTTGGGGCGGGCTGGTGCGCATTTTTGAGTGAGAATAAAAAAGCCCGCGGGGAAGGTCCCACGGGCTTCTTGAATTTAATTCGACCAGAGAAGGACTTAGTTCCCGGCGGCCTTGGCCACTTCCTCGGCGAAGTTCTCTTCCTTCTTCTCGATGCCTTCGCCGACTTCGAGGCGCACGAAGCCGGTGATCTCCACACCCGCTTCCTTGGCGGCGGCTTCCACCGTCAGGTCCGGGTTCACCACGAAGGCCTGGCCCAACAGCGTGACCTCGGCCATGAACTTCTTCATGCGGCCCACGATCATTTTCTCGATGACCGCGTCGGGCTTGCCCGATTCTTTCGCGATATCGATCTGGACCTGCTTTTCCTTTTCGACGATCGCGGGATCGAGCTCGCCCTCATCGAGCGCGGCCGGGTTGGCGGCGGCGATGTGCATGGCGACCTGCTTGCCGAAGCCCGCATTGTCGCCCTTCAGCGCGACGAGAACGCCGATCTTGCCCATGCAGTCGGCGGCGGCGTTGTGCACGTAGGACACCACCTGCTCGCCCTCGACCTTGGCCATGCGGCGCAGCCCCATGTTCTCGCCGATCGTGGCAACCGCATCGGTGATGAGCTCGGAGACAGGCTTGCCGCCGATCTCGGCGTTGCTCAGCGCCTCGGTGTCGGCGGCCATGAGGCCAGCCGTGGCGATCCTGGCGACCATGCCCTGGAAGTCGGCGTTCTTGGCGACGAAATCGGTCTCGGAATTCACCTCCACGGCCACGCCCGTTCCGCCATCGACGGCGACGGCCACAAGCCCTTCGGCGGCCGTGCGGCCGGATTTCTTCGCGGCCTTTGCGAGGCCCTTGGTGCGGAGCCAGTCCATGGCCGCTTCCATGTCACCGTCGTTTTCCGTCAGTGCCTTCTTGGCGTCCATCATGCCCGCGCCGGATTTTTCGCGGAGTTCTTTCACGAGTGCAGCGGTGATTGCCATCTGCCTATCCTCATTCTTGAATGTCGTCGGCGGGGCATCACGCACCCCGCCCTTTCGGGAATTTCGCGGGGGCGATCAGCCCTCGGCCTTCTCCTTGGTCTCCTCGGCGGCAGCCTCGGCAGGTGCCTCCGCAGCAGCCTCGGCGGGCGCCGCTTCGGCCACGGCTTCTTCAGCGACCGCCTCTTCCATCTCGCCGAGATCGATGCCTGCGGCACCCATCTGCGCGGTCATGCCGTCGAGCGCCGCGCGGGCCGCAAGGTCGCAATAGAGCGCGATGGCGCGGGCCGCGTCATCGTTGCCGGGGATGATGTAGTCCACGCCGTCGGGGGAGCAGTTCGTGTCCACCACGGCCACGACCGGGATGCCCAGCTTCTTGGCCTCGGCGATGGCGAGGTCTTCCTTGTTGACGTCGATGACGAAGAGAAGATCGGGCACGCCGCCCATCTCGCGGATCCCGCCGAGCGAGGCCTGCAGCTTCGCCTGGTCGCGCTCCATGCCGAGACGCTCTTTCTTGGTGAGGCCCTCGGCGCCCTCTTCCATCTGCTCGTCGATGGCGCGCAGGCGGTTGATGGACTGGGAGACCGTCTTCCAGTTGGTGAGCGTCCCGCCGAGCCAGCGGTGGTTCATGTAGTATTGCGCGCATTTCTCGGCCGCTTCAGCGATCGGGTGCTGCGCCTGGCGCTTCGTGCCCACGAAGAGCACGCGCCCGCCCTTGGCCACCGTCTCGCGGATGACGTTGAGCGCGGCATCAAGCATCGGGACCGTCTGCGTGAGGTCCATGATGTGGATGCCGTTGCGGTCGCCGTAGATGAACTCGGCCATGCGCGGGTTCCAGCGCTGGGTCTGGTGGCCGAAATGCACGCCAGCTTCGAGCAGCTGGCGCATGGTGAACTCAGGAAGAGCCATGCCTCTATATCCTTTCCGGTTTCGATCCTCGGCAGGGCGACAGAGCATAAAGCTCAACCGGCGGACCTGCGGGGATGTCTCCCCCACGAGGCCCAAGCCCCACCTGCGAAGTGCGCGCCGTTTATCCCCAGCCCCCGCGCGGCGCAAGTCCTCCGCTTCATCTTTCCGCAAATACCTCCCCCCGCAGGGCCACCGGAGGCAATCCCGCCCTTGCCGCCCGCGCGCCTGCCCGCCATGGAGGGCCCATGACGGACACGACCCCCAAACCGGATATCCTCTGCATCGGCGCGGTGCTCTGGGACATCATCGGCCGCTCGGCCTCGGCCATGCGCGTGGGCTCGGACGTGCCCGGCCGCATTTCCCGGCTGCCGGGCGGGGTGGCGCTCAACATCGCGATGACGCTGCAGGGTTTCGGGCTCAAGACCGCGCTTCTGGCCGCCGTGGGGCGCGACGCCGAGGGAGACGAACTCATCCGCGCGCTGAAGGCGCTCGGCCTCATCACGGACTATGCGTACCGCTCCGCTGATCTTCCAACCGACCGTTACATGGCCATCGAGGGCGCGAACGGCCTCATCTCGGCCATCGCCGACGCCCATTCGCTCGAGGCCGCGGGCGCCAAGATCCTGCGCCCCCTCTCGGACGGGCGGCTCGGCGCGAAGGACGCGCCCTACGCAGGCATCGTCGCGCTTGACGGAAACCTGACCCTGTCGCTTCTCACCGAATGCGCCACCTCGCCGCTCTTCTCGGCCGCCGATCTCCGCGTCGCACCGGCCTCGCCGGGCAAGGCGGAGCGGCTTCTGCCGTTCCTCACCCATGGCCGCGCCACGCTCTACGTCAACAAGGAGGAGGCCGGGCTCCTCGCCAAGGCGCCGTTCGAGACGGCCCGCGAGGCCGCTGAGGCGCTCGTTGCGCGAGGCGCCCGGCGCGCGCTCGTCACCGACGGGGGCAAGAGCGCCGCCATGGCCACGGCAGAGGGCAGCCTTGAGAAATCGCCGCCCGAGGTCATGGTGGCGCGCGTCACCGGCGCAGGCGACACCTTCATGGCCGGCCACATCGCCGCCGAGCGAGACGGCGCCGAGGCAGAGGCGGCCCTCGACCGCGCCATCGCCGCCGCCGCAACCTTCGTCGCCGGGGAGACCCCGTTTTGAGCCCCGACATTCAATACTCAGAGGCCGTGGCCGCGGCCCGGGACGCGCGCGTGCCCCTCGTCGCGCTCGAGAGCACGATCATCACCCACGGCATGCCCTATCCGCAAAATCTGGAGACTGCGCGCGGCGTGGAAGCCGTGATCCGGGAGGCGGGCGCCGTGCCCGCCACGATCGCCGTGCTCGACGGGCGGCTCCATGTTGGGCTCGAGGACGCGGAGCTCGCGGCGCTGGCCCAGCGGCCCGACGCGCTCAAGCTCTCGCGCGCCGACATCGCCTTCGCGATGGCGACCGCCGCCACCGGGGCCACGACCGTGGCTGCCACCATGATTGCCGCCCAGCTTGCGGGCATCGCCGTCTTCGCCACGGGCGGCATCGGCGGCGTCCATCGCGGCGCGGAGGAGAGCCTCGACATCTCCGCCGACCTCCTCGAACTGGCCGCGACGCCTGTCACCGTCGTCGCCGCAGGCGCCAAGGCCATTCTCGACCTGCCGAAGACGCTCGAGGTCCTCGAGACCCACGGCGTCCCCGTCATCGCATATGGTCAGGACGCCTTCCCTGCTTTCTGGTCGCGGGCGTCCGGCCTCACCGCCCCGCTGCGCGCGGACAGCGCGACTGAGATCGCCCGCGCGCATCTCATGCGCGGCCAGATGGGGCTGCCCGGCGGTCAACTCGTGGCCAATCCGATCCCGGCGGAGGCCGAGATCCCGCGCGCTGTCATCGATCCGATCATCGCCCGGGCGCTCAAAGAAGCCGAAACCTCCGGCATCACCGGCAAGGCCGTGACCCCCTTTCTGCTCGGGCGCATCTTTGAGCTCACCGAGGGCGCCTCTCTCGCGGCCAACATCGCCCTCGTGCGCAACAATGCCCGCCTCGGCGCGGAGATTGCCCGCGAACACGTCACGCTGCGGGGCAGCATGTTGTGAAGCGGCCCGCGAGCGCGTAAATATCTCTCGACTTCAGCCGATCCCCGGAAGCACGCTCCCCGCCATGGCCGCCACACCGTTCGAAGACCCCAAGAAGAAGCGCCGCGCCGGCTGGATCAGCGGCATGCGCACCAATTTCCTCACGGGTCTCGTGGTCATCGCTCCCATCGGGCTGACGATCTGGCTGATTTGGACGGTCGTGGGCTGGATCGACGGCTTCGTGTTGCCGCTCATTCCCAATGGCTGGACACCTGACATCCTCCTCCGGCAGCTTCTCGGCCCTTGGGTGCGGGAGCTGCTCGGGATCGAGGGCCCAATTGACCCCGAGTTCGCCCCCACTTCGATCCGCGGCGTCGGCGTCATCATCTTCCTCGTCTTCACGATGGTCGTTGGCTGGATCGCCAAGGGCTTCATCGGGCGCTCGCTGCTGCGCTGGGCCGAGCAGCTCGTGGAGAGCATCCCCGTCGTCCGCTCGATCTACGGCGGGGTGAAACAGATCGCCGAGACCGTCTTCAACCAGACCGATACGAGCTTCGACAAGGCCTGCCTGATCGAGTATCCGCGCCGCGATATCTGGGCCATCGGCTTTATCTCCACGGATGCCAAGGGCGAGATCGCCAAGAACAACCAGGCTGGCAGCCCGCTCGTCTCCGTCTTCGTGCCCACGACGCCGAACCCGACCTCGGGCTTTCTTCTCTTCTTCCCGAAAGAAGACATCATCGAGCTCGACATGAGCGTGGAGGATGCCGCCAAGCTCGTGATCTCCGCGGGCCTCGTTTATCCCAACGGGAAGAACGGCGTGGACGTCATCGAGCAGCCACAGGCCGCCGAGTAACACGCCCCCGATGATCGAAGCCGCGTTTACCGGGTTCGTCACCGGGACCACTCTCATCCTCGCCATCGGCGCGCAAAACGCTTTCGTCCTGCGCCAGGGGCTTCTCGGCGCCCATGTGGGGCCGCTGGTGCTGCTTTTCTCGCTGTCGGATCTGGTGCTGATGGCGGCGGGTGCGGCGGGCTTCAGCGCGGTGGTGACGCTCGTGCCGTGGTTTCCCAAGGCGATGCTCCTCCTCGGCGCGGCGTTCCTGAGTGCCTACGGGCTCCTGCGGCTGCGCGCGGCCTGGGCGGGGGCCTACGAAATGGCGCTTGCGGGCGGGACACAGTCCCTGAGCAAGACCCTCGCCGTCGGCGCGGCCCTCACTTGGCTCAATCCCCATGTCTACCTCGACACCCTGGCGCTCATGGGCGCGATCTCCACGCAGTTCGAGGGCGCGGGCGGCAAGGTGGCCTTCGTGGCGGGGGGCAGCGCGTCGTCCTTCGTCTTCTTCTCGGTCCTGGGCTACGGCGCGCGCTGGCTCACCCCAGTGATGCAGACCGCGGCGGCCTGGCGCTGGCTCGATGTGCTCGTCGGTCTCACCATGCTCGCGCTCGCCGCCACGCTCCTCGCCGGCATCTAGGCCCGGCGCGCAAGAACTTTCCGAAGAAAATTCTCGCCCCGGCCACACACGAATTTCTTCGGAAATTCGTGGCGCCTAGTCGAACATCGCCCTGAGATCGACGGAGCTTTCGACGCCGATCTTCTCGGCATCACCGTCGAGGAATCTGCCCGCCGCGCGGCGGCCCGCGGCCTTGAGCTGCGCTATGACGGCGGCATTGGGCACGGTCTTCGTGGCCACCGATAATTCTGTCATCAGCGCGTCATCGGCGATCATGTGCACCTTCATGTCCTTCATGGCGCCTTTTTCCATCTTCCCCTCCGCGATCAGGCGCTTGACGAAGCTGATGGCGCGGAGCTCGCGAAAGAGCGAGGAATTGAAGCTGATCTCGTTGATCCGGTTCTGGATCTCCTGCGGCGTGGTCGGCAGCTTGCCACGCTCCAGCGGGTTGATGTTGATGATGACAACGTCGTCGGGAAACTCCGGCTCGAAGAGCGGAAAAAGCGCGGGATTGCCGGTATAGCCGCCATCCCAATAGGCTTCGTCATCGATCTCCACCGCCTGAAAGAGCGTGGGCAGGCAGGCGGAGGCCATGATCGCCTCCGTTCCGATCTCGTCGCCCGCGAAGACGCGGATCTTGCCGGAGCGGACATTCGTGGCGCAAATGAAGAGCGCCGGCCCACGATCCGCGCAGACCTCAGCGTAGGAAAAGCGCTCCACGATGCGGTGCAGCGGGTTCTGGTAAAGCGGCCCGTAGGCATAGGGCGACAGCACCCGGGTGGAGAGATCTCCGAGGATATAGGGCAGCGAGAACTCGATGCTCTGGGAGATCACACTGGCCGGAAAGGCCTCCATCCAAGGGGCGATGGCCTCGTCCTCGGCTGCGCCCACCTGCTGCCAGAGCCAGTCGAGATTTTCCCGCGCCGCCTCGCGTCCGCCATGGACGAGCCCTGCCTTGAGTGCCGCGCCGTTGAGCGCGCCGGCCGAGGTCCCCGTGATCGCCGCGATCTCGAGCTCCGGCTCCTCGAGCAGCCGGTCGAGCACGCCCCACGTGAAGGAGCCGTGGGCGCCACCGCCCTGAAGCGCGAGATTGATCCGCATCAGAGCTCCATCACAGAGCCGTCCAGCCGCCATCGACGCTGATCGTCGTGCCGGTGATCTGGTCGGCGTCCGGCGAGCAGAGGAAGGCCGCCACCCCGCCGAGCTGATCCGTCGTCGCGAACTCCTTAGAGGGCTGTCGCTCGAGAAGCACCTTCTCGATCACCTCCTCCTCGGACATCTCGTATTTCTTCGCCGTGTCGGGGATCTGCGCCTCCACGAGCGGGGTCTTCACGTAGCCGGGGCAGATGGCGTTGGCGGTGATCGGCTCCTTGGCGGTCTCAAGCGCCACCACCTTCGTCATGCCCACCACGCCGTGCTTGGCCGAAACATAGGCGCTCTTGTAGGGCGAGGCGGTCAGGCCATGGGCCGAGGAGATGTTGATCACCCGGCCCCAGCCAGCCTCCCGCATCAAGGGCAGCGCGGCGGCGGTGGTGTGAAACGCCGAAGACAGCATGATCGCGATGATCGCGTTCCACTTCTCCACGGGGAATTCATCGATGGGAGCGACATGCTGGATGCCCGCATTGTTGATCAGCACGTCGCAGCGCCCGGCCGCCGAGATGAGCGCGCGGGCCTGCTCCCCGTCGGAGAGGTCGGCCTGCACGTAGCGTGCCTTGGTCCCTGTCTCCTCGGAGATCTCCTTGGCCAGCGTGTGGTCCTCGTTGCTGTCGGTGTAGGAGTTCAGCACGACATCCGCGCCCTCCCGCGCGAGTCGCCAGGCAATCCCCAACCCGATCCCCGAATTCGAACCCGTGATGACGGCGGTCTTGCCGGTCAAAGTCATGATGCGCTCCCAAATTGCTGTGCTGCAGCATAAGAACGACGGGCGGGATTGCCAGACGAAAGCGCGCCTCAGGCGGTCTGCTTGAGGATCGCGCTCTTGGTCTCGGAGAGCCGCTCGGCCTTCAGGCGGTCAAAGGCGGTGAGAAGACAAAGCGCGGCCTGCGGCTCGAGGTAGGAGAGGAGCGCCAGGAGCCGCGCCGGGACCCGCACGTGGAGCGCGTCAGCGCGCCCTGCCCCGTCACTCTGCGCGAAGATCGCGAGCCCGGTGCGCCGCAGGAAGGCTTCCGTTCCCATGCGACAGAGCCCGGCGGCAGTGGCGTCCTCGACGAGAACGACGCCGCGAATCTGTCCTTTGATCACGGCCCGGCGCAGCGCGTGGAGCTCCCGCATGCGCGCGCGCATCGTGCGCCGCCGCGCCCAGTGCACGCGCGCCATCTCGATGGCGTCACGGGCATGCTCGGTATCCGCGTGAAAAGGGTGCTGCTTGACCCGGTGGAAGACCAGCCAGAAGAGCTCGCCGTCGCGTGATATGGCGCGCAAGGCCGCCGTGCCGTCGACCGGATCGGCAACCCGGTGGCGCGGGTCATACCAGCATCGCACCCAATTCGACGCGTCATAGACGAGCGTGTCTGCATGCGGTGGTTGGTTGTGGTTTCCCGCGAGGGGTGGACGTGCGTCAAGGAGAGCGGCCTGAAGCCGCCGCGTGTGAAATCCAAACATGAAAGGCCTCTTTAAAAAACGCGAGCTGAAAAAGTATTCGGTCTAAAATTGACGTAGAGAGAAGGTACACCCGCACCGCCATCGGGACAAGCATCGCCCCTACACCCGCCGGCCTTATGGGCAGCGTACCGCCAAAAAAAAAACGCCGGCACAAGGCCGGCGCTAAGTCATTGAGGCAGGTTTCATACAGGCAAGAAACCTATCGAGCAGTGACGATAGGTATAAGCAATGTCGCGCCTGACTTAAAGGTAAAAGTTTGAAAACACGCATTTCGCCCCGTAACCTCGCGCTCAAGAAAACAAAGCATCACAGGGATTGTCTCCAAAATGCGACCACATTATTTCGAGCAGCTTCGCACCATCACCGCCGTTTTCGCCCTCGCGGTCCTGCCGGTCTCGGCGGCCGCCGACGGCCATAGCGCGCCTCAGCACGGCATAGCTATGTATGGGGAGCCTGCCCTCCCCCCGGATTTTGTGTCCCTGCCCTATGCGAATCCTGACGCGCCCAAGGGCGGGCGCATCGTGCAGGGCGAAGGCGGCAGCTTCGACAGCCTCAATCCCCACATCCGCAAGGGCACCGTTCCTTGGCAGCTCCGCTTCCTCGCCTATGAGAGCCTCATGGGCCGGTCCTGGGACGAACCCTTTACGCTCTATGGCCTCCTAGCCGAATCGATTGAGACGCCAGAGGACCGGAGCTGGGTCGAATTCACCCTCCGCGAGGAGGCACGATTCTCCGACGGCTCGCCCGTCACGGTCGAGGATGTCATGTGGTCTTACGAGACGCTGGGGACCGAGGGGCACCCTCGCTATGCCGGGCTCTGGGGCAAGATCGACACGATGGAGCAGACCGGCCCCCGCTCCATCCGCTTCACATTCAATGTCGAGGACCGCGAGCTCGCGCTCATCACCGGCATGCGTCCGATCCTGAAGAAGGCGCAGTGGGAGGGCCGCGATTTCACCGAGTCGGGGCTAGAGCCTCCCATCTCCACCGCGCCGTATGTCATCGAAGACTGGGAAGCCGGCCGCTTCGTCTCGCTCCAGCGGAACCCGGACTACTGGGGTAACGACCTTAATTTCCGCCGCGGCACGAATAACCTCGATGAAATCCGCATGGAATTCTACGCCGACGGCGCGATTATGTTCGAGGCCTTCAAGGCCGGTGAGCTCTCCACGCACCGCGAATTCAACGCCGAGGCCTGGGCCACGCGGTTCGACTTTCCGGCCGTGCAGCGCGGCGACATCGTCCTCTCCGAGATCCCCAATGACCGTCCCACGGGGATGACGGGCTTCGTGATGAACACGCGCAAGCCCGTCTTCGCCGATTGGCGCGTGCGCCAGGCGATGATCGAAGCGTTCAACTTCGAATTCATCAACGAGACGATGACCGGCGGTCGGCAGGAGCGCATCCAATCCGTCTTCGGCGGCTCCGTGCTCGGCATGTCCACCGGCCCGGCCGAGGGACGCGTGCGGGAGTTTCTAGAGCCCTTCGCCGCCGATCTCCTGCCCGGCGCGCTTGAAGGCTACGCGCTCCCCGTCTCGGATGGCTCGGAGCGCAACCGCGCGGGCATCGCCCGCGCCACCGAACTCCTCACCGAGGCGGGCTGGTCCATCCAGGATGGCACCCTGAAGGACGCGAGCGGCACGCCGTTCGAATTCACCATCCTCCTGCAGGTGGGCGCGAGCGAGAACGAACAGATGATCGACATCTACGTCACCGCGCTCGAGCGCCTCGGCATCACGCCCCGGATCGACAAGGTCGACAGCGCCCAGCACAAGGAGCGCATCACCAATTACGATTTCGACATGGCCTACTACCGCCGTGGCGTCTCGCTCTCGCCCGGTAACGAGCAATTCCTCTACTGGGGCGGCGAGGGTGTGACCGAGCCCGGCACGCGCAATCTCATGGGCATGGACGTGCCCGCCGCTGAGGCCATGATCGGTGCCTTCCTCAACGCCGAAAGCCAGGACGATTTCCGCGCCGCCGTGAAGGCGCTCGACCGCATCATCATGGCCGGGCGCTACGTGATCCCCATTTACCACTTTTCGACCGGTCGCATCGCCCACGATGCAAACCTCACATATCCCGACCGGCTGCCCATGTATGGCGACTGGATCGGGTTCCAGCCCGATGTCTGGTGGTACGAAGACTAACGGGCGACGCCCCCTCACCGCGTTCGCGCCGGGCTGAGTTCTCCCGTGGCGCGAGCGTCACAAAATTGCAATGATCGCCGCGTAACCGCCCAAAATGACACGAAAACTCATCGCCGAAGCGCTCGGCACCGCGCTTCTTCTCGTCTCCGTGGTGGCCTCCGGCATCATGGCCGAAACGCTAACCGATGACGTGGCCCTTGCGCTCCTCGCCAATGCAGTGGCCACGGGAGCCATGCTGTTCGTCATCATCACGGTGCTCGGACCTATATCCGGTGCGCACTTCAACCCAGCCGTCACCCTCGCCTTCGCGCTCCGGGGCGAGATCACGGCGAGCGCGGCGATCCTTTACGTGCTCTGTCAGGTGGCAGGTGGCCTCTCCGGCGTCATCGCGGCCCATGCCATGTTCGCCCAAGAGCTGCTGCAGCTCTCCACCACCGCGCGCGCCACGCCGAACCTCTGGGTGTCGGAGGCCATCGCCACATTCGGGCTGCTCTTCGTGATCTTCGGAGGCCTCCGCGCAAATCCGCAAGCCGTCCCCGCTCTCGTGGCCTTCTACATCACCGGTGCCTACTTTTTCACGAGCTCCACGAGCTTCGCCAATCCCGCCGTCACCATCGCCCGCAGCTTCACGGACACGTTCTCGGGCATCGCCCCCGGCAACGCGCCCGCCTTCATCGCCGTGCAGCTCCTGACGGCGCTGATCGCCACGCACGCGCTCTCGCGCCTCTTCCGCGCCTAGGCCAGACTTCATCTCTCCAGAAGTACTTCGGGGGTGCGAGGGTTGGCCCCCACGCATACCCCGCTCCGCGGCTCAGGTGAGCGAGGTCACCCAGAGGATCGTCGCGTCCTCGGGACTGACGGAAATCACGTTATGCCCCATGGCAGCGTCATAATACGCGCTGTCGCCGCGCCGCATCTCCACGGGCTCGTAGAACTCCGTGTAGAGCCGCACGACGCCGGTGAGCACGTAGAGGAACTCCTCCCCGTCATGGCGCACCCAGCCGTCGAACTCCTCCACCGACCGCGCCCGGACCTGCGCGCGGTAGGGCAGCATGTGCTTTTTCGTGAGCGAGGTGGCGAGCATCTCGTGCTCGTAAGTGGCCGTGGGATGGGCCGTGCCCTCGCCTGAGACTGTGACCGCCATGCGCCCGTTCACCTGACCTTTCGAGGGCGGCGTGAAGAGCTGCGGCACAGATATCTCGAGCCCCACGGCCAGCTTTTTCAGCGCCTCGTAGGTGGGCGACATCTGCCCGTTCTCGATCTTAGAGAGCGTGGAGCGGGCGAGGCCGGCCTGCTGCGCGGCCTGTTCCAGCGTCCAGTCCCGCGCCTTGCGGAGCTCGCGCACCCGCTGCCCGAGATCGAGCGGCGCGGCGATCTCCGTCTCCCCGCTCTCGCGGGCAATACGAATGATGGAGGTCTGGTCGTTGAGCTCTTCCTTGGCCATGGGGCGTTCTAGGCTGCGCCTGCGAGGCTTGCAACGCCGCCGCCCCGCGCGGCTTGCAACTGTGCCCTGCGCGCCCTAGCCGTCCGGCATGGCCGCCCCGGACTTCAATCTTGCCGCCCACGTGCTGGCCCGCGCCCCCGAGCAGCCCGACAAGATCGCGCTCGCCGTCCTCGGCCCCGCGCGGGCGGAGCGCTGGAGCTATGGCAAGCTCGAAGCGGCGGTGCGCGGCGTGGGCCATGGGCTTCTCGAGGCGGGCCTCCGCCCCGGCGACCAGCTCCTCCTGCGGCTGGGCAACGGCGTGGCATTCCCGCTCGCCTTTCTCGGGGCGATCGCCGTGGGCATCGTGCCCATTCCGACCTCGGCACAGCTCACGCGGCCCGAGATCGACTCGCTCCTCGCCCACATCCCTCCGGCGGCGCTAGTCTGCGGCCCGGGCCTCGCCCTGCCCTCCGAGGCGCACCCGACGATCACGGAGGCCGCGCTCCTTGCCATGGCCAAGGGTCCACCGGCCCAGTTCGCGCGCGGGTCGGCAGAGCGGCTGGCCTACGTCATGTTCACGTCCGGGACCTCGGGCCGCCCGCGCGCCGTGGCCCATGCCCACCGTGCCATCCTCGCCCGCACCATGATGTTCGCGGGCTGGTACGGCCTCACACCCGAAGACCGCCTGCTTCACGCTGGCGCGCTCAACTGGACGTTCACGCTGGGCACGGGGCTCCTCGATCCCTGGACGATGGGCGCCACGGCGCTCGTCCCGGCGGAAGGGACGGCGCTCACCGCCCTGCCCCTCCTCCTCAAGCGCCACGACGCCACGCTCTTTGCCGCCGCACCGGGCGTGCTACGGAAGCTCCTGAAGACGCCGGAGAAGCTCGCGCTCCCCCGGCTCCGCCACACGCTGACGGCCGGCGAGCACCTGCAGCCCGCGCTGCGCGACGCCTGGGAGGCGGCCACCGGCACGGGGCTCTACGATGCCTACGGCATGACCGAATGCTCCACCTTCCTTTCCGCCTCTCCCGCGGGCGCGCCCTCGCTGACCGCGCAGCCCGGGCGGCGGGTGAAGATCATGGAAGACGGCACCATCGCCATCCACCGCGGCGAACAGGGGCTCATGCTGGGCTACGTCGAGGCCGGGCGCGCCGGAGAGACGCACGCCCCGGGCCTGACCCCGAATCTAACGCCGGGCCTCTCCCTCCATCTTCCGCTGGAAGGCGATCATTTCCTCACCTCCGACCGCGCGCGCCAGGACGCGGACGGCACCATCCACTACGAGGGGCGTACAGGCGAGATGATGAACGCCGGCGGCTACCGCGTGAGCCCGCTCGAGGTGGAAGCCGCACTCGGCAGCCTCGCGGGCATCGAGGACGTGGCCGTGGCAGAGGTGCCCGTGAAGGACACCTCGATCATCGTTGCCTTCCACACCGGGCCCGCAGCGATCCCGCCCGCGACGTGGCAGGCCCATCTGGAGGCCAGTCTCGCCCGGTACAAACATCCCCGTGCGCTGGTGCACTTGCCCGCCCTGCCGCGCTCTGCCAATGGGAAGCTCATCCGCCGCGCGCTCCCCCAGCTTTTCGAGGCCGCCCCCGATGATTAAGCTCGACATCCTTTCCGACCCGATCTGCCCGTGGTGCTATATCGGCAAGACGCAGCTCGACCGCGCGCTGGCCGAGCATCCCGATCACCCCTTCACGATCGAATGGCATCCCTTCCAGCTCAACCCCGACATGGCCCGCGAGGGGATGGACCGGGCGGAGTATCTGGAGCGCAAGTTCGGCGGCAAGGAGGCCGCCGTGCAGGTCTACGGCCAGATCCAGCGCCACGCCGACGGCATCGGGCTCACCGCCAATCTGGGCGACATCGAGCGCACGCCGAACACGATCGACGCGCACCGCCTGATCCACTGGGCGGGCATCGAGGCGCGCCAGGGCCCCGTCGTCGACGCGCTCTTTCAGGCCTATTTCGTGGACGGCCGCGACATCGGAGACGCAGAGGTGCTCGCCGATATCGCCGACAGCGCGGGCCTCGACGCGGCCGCCGTGCAAAAGCTTCTCGCGACCGACGAGGACGTGCAGATGATCCGCGACCGGGACGCCCATAGCCGGGAGATGGGCGTGAATTCCGTGCCCACCTTCATCGTGGCGGGCCAGCACGCCGTGCCGGGCGCGCAGCCGCCGGAGCTCTGGGCGAAGGTCATCGCGGAAATCACTGAAAAGATGGACGAAAGCGACACCGCTTGAGCGTCGCCAGCCCAGCCCTGACGCAAGAACGCGCCTCGCTGCGTTTCATCGCGCTCTCGGCGTTTCTCGTCTCCACCGTCGCGCTCGGCATCGACATGATGCTGGCCTCTCTGCCCGAGATCGGCGTGGCGCTCTCGCCCGCCGATCCTGCGCGCGCCACGCTCGTGATGGGCTCCTTCTTCATCGCGCTGGGGGTCTCCACGCTCTTCGTGGGCCCGCTGCTCGACGCCTATGGCCGCCGCCCGGTGATCCTCGCCGGTCTCGCACTTTACATGCTGGGCGGGCTCCTAAGCTGGGTGGCGCCCACGCTCGAGGTGATGCTGGCGGGCCGCGCGCTCATGGGCGTGGGCGCGGCGGCCCCGCGCATCGGGGTACAGGCGATCATCCGGGACCGATTTGAAGGGCGCAAGATGGCCGCCACGGTGTCGCTCGTCATGATGATCTTCACGCTCGTGCCGGGCATCGCGCCGCTTCTGGGCGCCTGGATCGAGGCGCTCTTGGGCTGGCGGGCGGTCTTTGCCGTGTTTCCGCTCTTTGGCGCCGTGGGCTTCATCTGGTTTGCCCTGCAACAGCCCGAGACGCTGCGCACCCGCCGAGCGTTCTCGCCCCGCTCCTGGGGCGCGCAGGTCGCGGCCTGCCTGCGGCTGCCGGTCTTTCGCCGCGCGGCCGCGATCCAGCTTTTCGTCTTTGCCTCGCTCTACGGGTTCCTGACCGCGGGCCCCGCGATCTTCACGGAGCGGTTCGGGATCGGGGACCTTTACCACTACCTCTTCGGCGCGGCCTCGATCACCGGCGCGTTCGCCTCCTTCGTCAACGCGCGTCTTGTCGAGCGGCTGGGCATGGTGCGGCTTCTACGCGCCTCGCTCGCGGCCTACGGGCTCGTCGTGGGTCTGAGCCTCCTGGGGCTTGTGGTGGGGCTCGGGCTCCCCGCCTTCTTCGTGGCGATGTTCTCGGGCTTTTTCGTGCTGGGCTTCGTCATTGGCAACGCGCAGGCGCTGGGGCTGCAGCCGTTGCCTGACGCCGCGGGAACGGGCTCGGCCACGCTGCAGGCGGTTTCCACGCTGGGCGCGGGCGCGCTGGCAATCCCCATCCCGCTCCTTTTCACGGGGAGCGCGGAGGCGATGGTGACGGCGCAGCTCCTCTTCGGGGCCGTGGCGCTTTGGTCGGCTTTCCTGCTCACGCCGGACTAGGCGCGGCCTTCTTCTTCTTGATCGTGCCCGCCCGCTCGGCGAGGTCGCGGGCGATAGCGAAGGCGCCCTTGATCTTGTCGGCGTCCTTTTTCCAGTCGCGGCGGACGATGATCTTGTTGTCCTTCACCTTCGCGAGCCCACGCTGATCCTCGATGAAGGCCACGAGCCCCTCGGGGGAGGCGAACTTGTCGTTGTGGAACTGGACCGTGGCGCCCTTCGGGCCGCCGTCGAGCTTGGCGATGCCCGCGCGCTTGCACATGGCCTTGATCCGCACGACGAGGAGGAGCGTGTTGACCTCCTTCGGGAGCGGCCCGAAGCGGTCGATCATCTCGGCGGCGAAGCCTTCGAGCTCCACCTTCGTCGTGAGCGAGGACAGCCGCCGGTAGAGCCCGAGCCGCACGTCGAGGTCGGGCACGTATTCCTCGGGGATGAGGACCGGCACGCCGAGGTTGATCTGCGGCGCCCATTGGCCATCGTCGTCGTCGGTGAGGCCCTCGGCCTCGCCGGAGCGGATCTTGGCGATCGCCTCCTCGAGCATCTGCTGGTAAAGCTCGTAGCCCACGTCGCGCATCTGGCCCGATTGCTCCTCACCCAAGAGGTTACCCGCGCCGCGTATGTCCAAGTCCTGACTGGCCAAAGTGAACCCAGCGCCGAGGCTGTCGAGGGAGCCCAGCACGCGCAGCCGCTTCTCCGCGGCGGGGGTGAGCTTCATGCGGGGCTTCGTCGTCAGATAGGCGTAGGCGCGGGTCTTCGCGCGGCCCACCCGGCCCCGGATCTGGTAGAGCTGGGAGAGGCCGAACATGTCCGCGCGGTGCACGATCATCGTGTTTGCCGTGGGGATGTCGAGGCCGCTTTCCACGATGGTGGTGGCCAGAAGCACGTCGTACTTGCCATCGTAGAAAGCATTCATCCGGTCATCGAGTTCGCCCGCCGCGAGCTGCCCGTGGGCCGTCACGAACGTCACCTCCGGCACCTCCCGCTTCAGCCAGTCCTCCATCTCCGGCAGGTCGGAGATGCGCGGGACGACGAAGAAGCTCTGCCCGCCGCGGTAATGCTCGCGCAGCAGCGCCTCGCGGAGGGTGACCGTGTCGAACTCGCTCACATAGGTCCGGATGGCGAGGCGGTCGACGGGCGGCGTGCCGATGATGGAGAGGTCGCGCACGCCCGAGAGGCTGAGCTGCAGCGTGCGGGGGATCGGCGTCGCCGTGAGCGTGAGCACGTGGATGTTGGAGCGCATCTGCTTCATCCGCTCTTTGTGCGTCACACCAAAGCGCTGTTCTTCGTCGATGATGAGGAGCCCGAGGTTTTGGAAGCGGACCTGCTTGGCCAGGACCGCATGGGTTCCCACCACGATATCGACGGTGCCCTTGGCCAGCCCTTCCCGCGTCTTCGCTGCCTCCTTTGCATTGACAAAGCGCGACAAGGCTCTGACCTGCAACGGAAATCCGCGGAATCTCTCCATGAAGCTCTGCGCGTGCTGGCGCGCGAGCAGCGTCGTGGGCGCGATGACGGCCACCTGCACGCCCGACATGGCCGCCACGAAAGCCGCGCGCATGGCGACCTCGGTCTTGCCGAAGCCCACATCGCCGCAGATGAGCCGGTCCATGGGCTGGCCCGCGGTGAGGTCCGCGATCGTGGCCTCGATGGCGGTGAGCTGGTCGTCGGTCTCGTCATAGGGGAAGCGGGCGGAAAACGCGTCCCACATGCCCGGCGGCGGCTCGAGGATCGGCGCCTTGCGGAGCGCGCGCTCGGCGGCGATGCGGATGAGCCGCTCCGCCATCTCCTTGATGCGCTCCTTGAGCTTGGCCTTCTTGGCCTGCCAGGCGCCGCCGCCCAGCTTGTCGAGAAGCCCCTCCTCGTGGCCGAAGCGGCTCAGGAGCTCGATATTCTCCACCGGCAGGTAAAGCTTCGAGTTTTCCGCGTATTCGAGCAGGATGCATTCGTGGGCGGCCCCGGCCGCTGTCACGATCTCAAGCCCCTTGAAGCGGCCCACGCCGTGATCGACATGGACGACGAGATCACCCGGCGCGAGGCTCTGCGTCTCGGTCAGGAAGTTCTCGGCGCGGCGCTTCTTCTTCGTCTGCCGGATGAGGCGGTCGCCCAGCACGTCTTGTTCGGAGATCACCACCATCTCTGGCGCCTCGAAGCCGTGCTCGAGCGCCCAGACGGCGAGGTAGACGCCCGGGCCCTTGAGGCCGTTCGCGTCCTTCACCGAGATCGCCTCCACGATGCCTTCGTCTTCGATGAGCCCCGTGAGCCGCTCCCGCGCGCCGTCCGAATAGCTCGCGATGACGACCGGCCTTTCCACTGCTGTCGCGCGAATATGCGCCGACAACGCACCGAAAAGGCTCAGAGATTCCGACTGTCGCTCCGGCGCGAAATTGCGGCCGACGCGCCCGCCTGCATCTATGGCGCCGGGCCCCGTGGGTTGCGGGAGCGGCGCGAACTGCACCACGCGGTGGCCTGCAACGGCCTCCTGCCAGGCCTCGTCATCGAGATAGAGATTGGCGGGCGGCGCAGGCTTGTAGACGCTGTCGAGCCGGCCTTTCGCTGTCATCGCTTCGCGGCGGGTATCGTACTGGTCGGCGATGCTCTCCCACCGCGCCACGCGCGCGGCGGTGACCTGGTCGTCGAGCGTGACGGTCGCGTCCGGCAGGTAGTCGAAGAGCGTCTCGAGGCGCTCGTGGAAGAACGGCAGCCAATGCTCGAAGCCCTGGTGCTTGCGCCCCGCCGAAACGGCTTCGTAGAGCGGATCGTCGGTGCCCGCCGCGCCGAACTCCAGGCGGTAATTCTGCCGGAACCGCGTCACCGCCGCCTCGTCGAGGATCACCTCGGAGACGGGCGCGAGCTCCACCGCGTCGAGCTTTTCGGTCGTGCGCTGGGTCGCCGGGTCGAAGCGGCGCGCGCCGTCGAGGACGTCGCCGAAGAGGTCGAGCCGCACGGGCCCGCCCTGTCCGGGCGCGAAGATGTCGATGATGCCGCCCCGGATCGCGTAATCGCCCGGCTCCATCACCGTGGGCGACTGCGTGAAGCCCATCCGCACGAGGAATTTGCGCAGCGCTTCCTCGTCCACCCGCCCGCCGACACGCGCGGTGAAGGCCGCCTCGCGCAGCACATCCCGCGCAGGCACCCGCTGCGTGGCGGAATTCAAGGTCGTCAGCACCACGAAGCGCTCCGGCATGCCTGCGAGGAGCGCGGCGAGCGTCGCCATCCGCGTGGCGGTGATGTCCGCATTGGGCGAGACGCGGTCGTAAGGGAGGCAATCCCAACTCGGAAAGATCACCACCGGCATGTCGGGGGCAAAGAAGGCCAGCGCCGCGCGCATGGCCTCGAGGCGCTTGTCATCGCGCGCCACATGCACCACCGCGCCGCCCTCGGCCTCCTTCAGGACGAGCTGCGCGTCAAAGCCCTCGGGGGCCCCGGATGCCGTGATATGCGTGGGAGCGTTCATGGAAGCGTGTCACCTACGCGGGCGCGCCTCCGTGTCAAGATGCGCCCGGCCTCAGAGCGGCCCGAGCTGGAGGTTTTGGTACATCCCGAACATCGCCGTCACGAAGATCGCCACGATGCCCACCACCTGCGTGCCCAGCCGCTGCCGCGCCAGCGCACGGTGCAGCGCCTCGCCGTGATTGGCGCCCCGGTCTATGCGCACCGCCGTCGAGAGCGCCATGCCTCCGACAAGGCTCAGCGGCCCGAAGATCAGGAAGAGCGCCTGCGCGATCTCGAGATCGTAGACGAAACCCAGAAGCGCAAGCGCGGTGAGGAAAAAGCACACGAAGCCCATGACCCATAGCCCCGAGACCTCCCCGATGAGCAAGAGGCGCCGCACCTTCAGCGCCACCAGCGTCTCCAGATCATCCTGCGCCTCGCCGCCGTGGCGCTTGGCGCGCTGGATCATGTCATAGGGGACACCCAGTACGAAATACGACGCCGAGGACCAGATGACCGCGAGCACCATCCAATACCAGACGGTGGAGAAGGATCGAAAATCGATCACTTCCATCAGGGTCGTGTAGAAGTCCAAGCTCGCCTCGCCTTGCGCTTTTCGCGCGACCCTATGCGCCCGCCGCGCCGCGCGAAAGGGGCAAAGGGGAGCGGAGGCTTGAGATGTGGGCAGCCCCGTGTCACTGACACAACGCACTCCAAGATCCACGCAGGCCTCGATGACCCACGCCCCCTACCCCCTCGCCCGCCCGCGCCGCTTGCGCCGCACGTCTGCGCTCCGCGTTCTGGTGGCCGAAAACGTGCTCACACCCGCTGATTTCATTTGGCCCATTTTCGTGATGGATGGAAAGGACGCCGAGGAAGCCGTGGGATCGATGCCCGGCGTCGTGCGGCGCACGGTCGACCGCGTTGGCGCCGCGGCGAAAGAGGCATGGGCGCTCGGGGTTCCGGCGATCTGCATCTTTCCCTACACCGATCCCGCGCTCAAAACCGAGGATTGCGCCGAGGCCTGGAACCCGGACAACCTCTCGAACCGCGCGATCCGGGAGATCAAGTCTGCCTGCCCGGACATAGCGGTCATGACCGACATCGCCCTCGATCCTTATAACATCAACGGCCACGATGGCTTCGTGGAGGACGGGGTCATCGTCAACGACCGCAGCGTCGAGGCCCTCGTGAAGATGGCGCTCGCCCAGGCTGAGGCCGGGGCCGATATCCTCGGGCCCTCCGACATGATGGACGGGCGCATCGGCGCCATCCGCGAGACGCTGGAGGCCGAGGGCTTCCAGGACGTCACGATCCTGAGCTACGCGGCCAAGTATGCCAGCGCCTTCTACGGGCCGTTCCGCGATGCGGTGGGTGCCTCGGGCGCGCTCACCGGGAACAAGAAGACCTATCAGATGGACCCGGCCAATGGCGACGAGGCCATGGAGATGATCGCCCGTGACCTCTCCGAGGGGGCGGACATGGTCATGGTGAAGCCCGGCCTCGCCTATCTCGACATATGCCGCCGCGTGAAAGAGACGTTTGGCGTCCCCACCTTCGCCTACCAGGTGTCTGGCGAATACGCGATGATCGAGGCCGCGGCCGGGCATGGCTGGATCGACGGCGACGCAGTCATGCTCGAAAGCCTCATGGGCTTCAAGCGCGCGGGCTGCAACGGCATCCTGACCTACTTCGCCCCGCGGGCTGCGCGGCTCCTCGCCTAAAGGCACCTCAAAGCGTGACAGGCCTGCGCAATCGGCGTATTGTCGCCATGAGACCGGGAACAACCGGCAGAGCAGATATCAGGCAGTGACATGACCCAGACACGACGGATGTTTTCCCTCGGCCTCCTGGCCGGCACGGCGGCCCTTGCGGGCTGCGGCAACGGGATCGGCAACGTAAACGATCAACGCATCGACGCCCGCGTCGACGGCACGCTCAATTTCATGTATCGCGAGTTCCCGGGCACGGTTCAGCTGGCTCGGAACGCCAACGGCCTCCTCGTGATGCCCCTCGTCACCGAGGCCGGCCTCGGGATCGGGGGTTCCTTCGGGCGCGGCGCGCTGCGCGTGAACGACGTGACGGTGGACTACTACTCCGCCGCTTCCGCGTCCGCGGGCCTTCAGATCGGCGCACAGCAATATGCCCACGTGCTCTTCTTCATGACCGAAGACGCGCTCATGGATTTCCGCCGCTCCCCGGGTTGGGCCGCGGGCGCTGATATCGAGTACGCGCTCCAGAACGAGGGCCAGAGCATCCGCGCGGAGACGACGACCTCGCTCGCGCCTGTGATCGCCGCCGTCTTCGGGCAGGCGGGCTTCCGCGTGGGCGCCACGCTCGAAGGCACTAAGTATACGCGTATCATTCCGTAGCGGTGCTGCGCGCACCGCCAATGAAACACGCTTTTCTTTCCCGCCCGCGCCCCCTAAAGCGCGGGCGACCTCATTCCGGAGCCTCCTCCCATGGACCTGCGCAACATCGCCATCATCGCCCACGTCGATCATGGCAAGACGACCCTCGTGGATGAACTCCTGAAGCAATCCGGGGCCTTCCGGGAAAACCAGGCCGTGGCCGAGCGGGCCATGGATTCCAACGATCTCGAACGCGAGCGCGGGATCACCATCCTCGCCAAGGCCACGAGCGTGGAGTGGCACGAGACGCGGATCAACATCGTCGATACGCCTGGCCACGCCGATTTCGGCGGTGAGGTGGAGCGCATTCTGTCCATGGTGGACGGGGTCGTGCTCCTGGTGGATGCCGCCGAGGGCCCGATGCCGCAGACGAAATTCGTGACCTCGAAGGCGCTCGCGCTCGGGCTGCGGCCCATCGTTGTCCTGAACAAGGTCGACAAGCCCGATGCCGAGCCCGACCGCGCGCTCGACGAGGTGTTCGACCTTTTCGTGGGCCTCGGCGCGTCCGACGAGCAGCTCGATTTCCCCGTCCTCTATGCCTCCGGGCGCTCCGGCTGGGCCGATGCGGAGCTCGACGGACCAAGGCAGGACCTCTCCGCCCTCTTCGATCTCGTGGTGGCCCATGTTCCGCCCCCCGCGCAACAGGCACGGAAGGAAGAGCCATTCCGGATGCTGGCGACGACGCTCGGCGCCGATCCCTTCATCGGGCGCATCCTGACGGGCCGCGTGGAAAGCGGGACCCTCACACCGGGGGAGACGATAAAGGCGCTCTCGCGCAAGGGCGACCGAATCGAACAGTTCCGCTGCACGAAGATCCTCGCCTTCCGCGGGCTCGGGCAGCAGCCCATCGAGCGGGCGGAAGCCGGCGACATCGTCACGCTGGCCGGCATGACCAAGGCCACCGTGGCCGATACGCTCTGCGCCACCGACGTGGACGCGGCCCTGCCCGCACAGCCCATCGACCCGCCGACGATCTCGGTGACCTTCGGGATCAACGACTCGCCACTCGCGGGCCGCGACGGAAAGAAGGTCCAATCGCGCGTAATCCGGGAGCGGCTCATGAAGGAAGCCGAACAGAACGTCGCGATCCGCGTGGAAGACACGCCCGGCGGCGAGGCCTTCAACGTCTCCGGCCGGGGCGAGCTTCAGATGGGCGTGCTCATCGAGAACATGCGGCGCGAGGGCTTCGAGCTCTCCATCGCGCGTCCTCAGGTGATCCTGCGCGACGTCGACGGCCAGCGCATGGAGCCTGTCGAAGAGGTCACCATCGACGTCGATGACGAGTATTCAGGCACGGTGATCGAAAAGCTCACCGGCAGCCGCAAGGGTGACCTCGTGGAGATGCGGCCCGCCGGCACCGGCAAGACGCGCCTCATCGCCCATGTCCCGTCTCGCGGGCTCATCGGCTATCACGGCGAGTTTCTTACCGACACACGCGGCACGGGCGTGCTGAACCGCGTCTTTCACACCTGGGCGCCCTATAAGGGCACGATCCCCGGGCGCCGCGCGGGCGTCCTCATCTCCATGGAAAGCGGGGTCTCGGTGGCTTACGCGATCTGGAACCTCGAAGACCGCGGGCGCTTCTTCATCGGCGCGCAGGAGGACGTCTACCAGGGCATGATCCTGGGCGAGCACAGCCGCGAGAACGATCTCGAGGTGAACCCGCTCAAGGGCAAGAAGCTCACCAATATCCGCGCTGCGGGCTCGGATGAGAACGTGCGCCTGACGACGCCGGTGAAAATGAGCCTAGAGGAGGCCATCGCCTATATCGACGACGACGAACTCGTCGAGGTGACGCCAAACGCCATCCGCCTCCGCAAACGCTTCCTCGACCCCCACGAGCGCAAGCGCCAGGCCCGCGCGGCCAGCTGATCCAAAGGTGCCGCTGACGCGGCGCGATTTTTCTGGTGCGCCGATCAGAGGGCGCGTGCGCTGCAACGCCGCGCGCCTGATCTAGGGCGGGATTGCGTGCCTCCGGCGGAGGTACAGGGCACAAAGAAGACACGGCCCGTTTTCTTTGTGCAGATGTACCTCGGGGAGTTCGAGGGGCTGGCCCCTCGATCCCGCTTAACCCGCCAGAACGGCCTTCACGGCGGAGACGGCGTCCTCCGCCTTCGCGGCATCCTTGGCGCCGCCCTGCGCCATCGTCGGACGGCCGCCACCGCCCTTGCCGCCCAGGGCTTCCACGGCGGTCTTCACCATGTCCACGGCGCTGATCTTCCCGGCGAGGTCGTCGCTCACCCCAGCGGCAACGGCAGCCTTGCCTTCGGCCTCCGCGATCAGGAGGATCGCGACGCTGCCGTGCTCGGCTTTCAGCCCGTCGATGAGCGGAGGAAGGTCCTTGCCCGTCACCCCGCTGAGCACCTTGGAGACGAAGGGCGTGTCGCCCACCGTCTCTAGTGCATCGGCCTTACCCGCGCCGCCGCCCATGGCCACCGTGCGGCGCAGTTCGGCGATCTCCGCCTGCATCTGCTTGCGTTCAGAGAGGAGCTGGCTCACCCGCTCCGGTACCTCGGCGGCCGGGCTGTTGAGCGCGAGCGCCGTCTCGGCGAGGCGGTGATCCTGTCCGGCGAGATAATCGAAAGCCGCGGCACCGGTCAGAGCCTCGATCCGGCGCACGCCTGCAGACGACGCGCTGTCGCCCAGTGTGACGAAGGTGCCGATTTCGCCCGTGCGCGCCACGTGAGTGCCGCCGCAAAGCTCGATGGAATAGGTATCGCCGTCCGGGCCACGGCCCGAGCCCGCCTCGCGACCCATGGAAACAACGCGCACCTCGTCGCCGTATTTCTCGCCGAAGAGCGCCTGCGCGCCGAGCGCGCGGGCATCGTTAGGCGCCATGATCCGCGTCTCCACCGGTGCGTTCTGGCGGATATAGGCATTGACCTCGCGCTCCACCTTCCGGAGCTCGGCGAGGCTCAGCGCCTGCCCGTGGCTGAAGTCGAAGCGCAGACGGTCGGGCGCGTTTAGCGAGCCGCGCTGGGCTACGTGATCGCCGAGCGCGTGCCTGAGCGCCTCGTGGAGGAGGTGCGTGGCCGAATGGTTGGCGCGTATCTGTGCACGGCGCGCGGGCGCCAACTCGAGCGTGGCGCCCTGCCCTTTCGCGACGGTGCCCTCGGTCACGCTGCCGATATGGATGAAGATTCCGGCGGCCTTCTTCGTGTCGGTCACTTCCACGCGGCCCGTGGGGGTGACGATGGTGCCGGCATCACCCACCTGGCCGCCGCTTTCGGCATAGAACGGCGTCTGGTTCAGCGCGATCTGCACGTCGCTCCCCGCGCCGGCCTCCTCCATGGCCGCGCCGCCCACGACGACGGCCTCGATCCGGCCTTCTGATGTCTCGAGGTCGTAGCCCAGGAACTCCGTGGGCCCGGCCGCCTCGGCCACGTCGAACCAGACGGCTGCATCGGCGGCCTCGCCGGAGCCGGCCCACGCCGCGCGGGCCTTGGCCTTCTGTTCTGCCATGGCGGCGTCAAAGCCCGCCTGGTCCACGGCGCGGCCCTGCTCGCGGAGGGCGTCCGCCGTGAGATCGAGGGGGAAGCCGTAGGTATCGTAGAGCTTGAAGGCGGTCTCGCCCGGCAGGTCGGCGCCCTCCGGCAGGTCGCCCACGGCATCGTCGAGGAGTTTGAGCCCGCGCGAGAGCGTCTGGCGGAAGCGGGTCTCCTCGCTCAGGAGCGTGTCCTGGATGAGGGTCTTGGCCTGGCCGAGCTCGGGATAGGCCGCGCCCATCTGGTTGACCAGCGCGCCCACGAGCTTGTGCATGTGCGGCTCTTGCACGCCGAGCTGCTGGGCGTGGCGCATGGCGCGACGCATGATGCGGCGCAGGACGTAGCCGCGCCCGTCATTGGAGGGCATCACGCCATCGGCGATGAGGAAGGACGTCGAGCGCAGGTGATCGGCGATCACGCGGTGATGCGTTTTGCCCGGCCCGTCGGGATCGGTGGACGAGGCGTCGGCGGAGGCCTCGATGAGCGCGCGCATGAGGTCGGTGCCGTAATTGTCATTCGTGCCCTGAAGGAGCGCCGCCACCCGCTCGATCCCCATGCCGGTATCGATCGATTGCGCGTCGAGATCGCGGCGCGTGCCGTCCTCGAACTGCTCGTATTGCATGAAGACGAGGTTCCAGATCTCCACGAAGCGGTCGCCGTCTTCCTCCGGGCTGCCCGGGGGGCCGCCCCAATACTGCTCGCCGTGATCGTAGAAGATCTCCGTGCACGGCCCGCAGGGGCCCGTGGGGCCGGCGGACCAGAAATTGTCATCCGTGGCGATGCGGATGATGCGATCATCCGAGAGCCCGGCATGCTTTTTCCAGATCTCCACCGCCTCTTCATCGGTGTGGTAGACGGTGACGAGGAGCCGGTCCTTGTCGATCCCGTATTCCTTGGTGATGAGGTCCCAGGCGAAGGGGATCGCGTCCTCCTTGAAGTAATCGCCGAAGCTGAAATTCCCCAGCATCTCGAAGAAGGTGTGGTGGCGCGCGGTGTAGCCGACATTCTCGAGGTCGTTGTGCTTGCCGCCCGCGCGCACGCATTTCTGGGCGGTGGTGGCGCGGGTGTAATCGCGCGTCTCCACGCCGGTGAAGAGGTTCTTGAACTGCACCATGCCCGCGGCGGTGAACATCAGCGTCGGGTCGTTGCGGGGCACGAGGGGCGAGCTCTCCACCACCGCGTGGCCGTTCTTCTCGAAGTAGCCGAGGAAGGTGGAGCGGATATCGTTCAGGCTGGGCATGGGCGGCCTCGGAAATTGGCGTCAGGGGCGGACATATCCCCCGCCTCACTGGCTGTCCACGCGCATCCAAACACGACGTGCTGATTTCGCGCGATCGCGGCGGGCGCCGCAAAGTCCCACATGCCCCGCCACACGCCCCGGGCCTGACCCGGAGCCTCAGTCATGTATCCTGCGACACCCTTTCTGCAAATTCTCTTGTCGAAAGAGGCCCCGGATCAAGTCCGGGGCGGGGCGCGCTCCACAATCCCTCTAGTGAAAAAGGGGCAGCCTCACGGCCACCCCCATCTAGATGCTCTCCGCAACGCCCGGTCGCGAGGACATGAGTGCAACCGGCCGTCTGCCGGCGATCAGGCCTCGAGCACGTCGTCCTCGCCCTCTTCCTTCTCCGCGCCCGGGGGCATGTCGAAATCGAGCCCGTGGGAGGCGCGGATCTTGTCCTCGATCTCGTAGGCGATGCGGCTGTTCTCTCGAAGGAAGGACTTGGCATTCTCGCGGCCCTGGCCGATGCGCTCGTCGCCGTAGGAGAACCAGGAGCCGGACTTCTCCACCACCCCCGCCTTGACACCGAGATCGATGAGCTCGCCCATCTTGGAGATGCCCTCGCCGTACATGATGTCGAATTCCACCTGCTTGAAGGGCGGCGCGACCTTGTTCTTGACGACCTTCACGCGGGTCGTGTTGCCCACGACCTCGTCGCGGTCCTTGATGGCGCCGATGCGGCGGATGTCGAGGCGCACGGAAGAGTAGAACTTGAGCGCGTTGCCGCCCGTCGTCGTCTCGGGGCTGCCGAACATGACGCCGATCTTCATGCGAATCTGGTTGATGAAGATGACCATGCACTTGGAGCGCGCGATGGCCGCCGTGAGCTTCCGCATGGCCTGCGACATGAGCCGCGCCTGGAGGCCCGGGGCGCTGTCACCCATGTCGCCCTCGAGCTCCTTCTGGGGCGTGAGCGCGGCGACCGAGTCCACAACGACCATGCTCACCGCGCCGGAGCGCACGAGCGTCTCCGTGATCTCGAGCGCCTGCTCGCCGGTATCGGGCTGGGAGATGAGCAGCTCGTCGAGGTCCACGCCGAGCTTCTTGGCATATTGCGGGTCGAGCGCATGCTCGGCGTCCACGAAGGCGCAGACCCCGCCCTTCTTCTGCTCCTCGGCCACAGCGTGGAGCGTCAGCGTGGTCTTGCCCGAGCTTTCTGGGCCGTAGATCTCCACGATGCGGCCCTTGGGCAGGCCGCCGATGCCGAGCGCGATGTCGAGCCCGAGGGAGCCCGTGGAGGTCGCCTCGATATCGGCCACCGGGTTGTCGGCGCCGAGCTTCATGATCGAGCCCTTGCCGAACTGCCGCTCGATCTGCGCGAGCGCGCTGTCGAGGGCCTTCTGGCGGTCTGTATTCCTTTTCGCGTCCATGCTGAGAAGATCCGCTGTTGCCATGATTTGGGCTCCTTATGTCACACACCCTCTGCGGGGCGGCAATGACTGCTTCGTTCACCTCTTGTTCGCATTTCTATGCGCTCAAAACGGGAACATTTCAATCAAATTCTACGCGCTTCCTCTTTGGGCAAAACAGGTTAAAGAGGTCTTACCGGCGGGCGGCGCGCGTGCGCTTTTCTGACGGGGAGGCCGCAAATGCTTGTTTTCTGGCAGGAAAAATTGGTGCTGTTGGCGCTGCCAAAGACGGGGACCTCCGCGCTGGAAGCCGCGCTGCGCGGGCATGCCGCAGCGGTGTTCGAGAGCCCGCCAGAGCTCAAGCACGTGCCGCTCTTTCGATACAACCGATTCCTGAAGCCGCTCTTCGGCGTGATCGACGGGGACCGGAAGCTCGAGACGATGGCGCTCGTGCGCGAACCGGTGGACTGGCTGGGGTCGTGGTACCGGTACCGGAGCCGCTCGGAGCTCGCCGGCCATCCCAACGGCACCTCGGAGATGTCCTTCGATGCCTTCGTGGCGGGATATCTCGAGGATCCTCGGCCCGGCTTCGCGAATGTAGGCAGCCCGACGAAGTTCCTCTCCAACGGGCAAGGCAAGCGCGCGGTCACGCATCTCTTCCAGTACGAGCAGCTCCCCCTGGCCGTGGACTTCCTGTCAGGGCGGCTGGGCGTGGAGATCACGCTCGCGCGGCACAACGTCTCCCCTGCGCGGGACATGCCTCTTTCACTTGCCCTGCGGCGTCGGCTCGAAGTGGAATGCGCGGAGGAGTTCCATCTGTGGGAGAGCGCGTGCCGCACGCGTTAGACGCGGAACGGGTCAGCGACCCTCTCTGCGTTCATGTTCATGTCCCGAATGCACCGTTTGCCTCGTGCGCACCGTGGACCTCACGGCCCGCGACAGGTGCGTCTAACCGCGCGAGATCTTGCCCTTGCTCAGGCCTTCACCTGCGAGACGAGCAGCGCTTCTTCGCCGCCCGGCCACGGAGCCGGACCCGCGAGGGCGCTCTGCACCACGCTGGTCAACTCGTTGAGCGAGAATGGCTTTGCCAGGAAGACGGAGTTCGGAATCTCCGCCTGACGTTCGGAGAAGGTCTCCTTGGCGTAGCCCGAGACGAAGACGACTTTCGTGTTGGGCCGTTCCTGCAGCGCCTCCTGCACCCAGGAAGGGCCGTCTTGACCGGGCATCACCACGTCGGTGACGAAGATGTCCACGGAGACGTCGGCATCCTTTAGAGTATGCAGCGCGGCCTCCGCGCTATCGGCCTCGAGGACGGTGAAGCCGCGGAGGCGGAGCGCGCGGGAGGCGAAGGCGCGCACGGGCGCCTCATCCTCCACGAGGAGCACCGTGCCCTTGGCGCTGTCGTCCCGCGGCAGCGCGACCTTGGGCGCCGCCGGCAGCTCCACGAGCGTGTCCGCGCGTGAGACCTGCGGGGCGGCCTTGGCCTCCAGCGCCGGGAAATAAAGGGTGAATGTGGTGCCGAGGCCCGGCGCGGATTCGAGGAAGATGAAGCCGCCCGATTGCTTGACAATGCCGTAGGCGGTCGAGAGGCCAAGGCCCGTCCCCTCGCCCACCTTCTTGGTGGTGAAGAACGGCTCGAAGATCTGCGCGTGCTTGTCGGCGGCGATGCCCACGCCCTCGTCTTTAACATGCACGAGGAGATATTCGCCTGCGGGAACGAGGGCGCGCCCGCGCTCGAGCGGCTCGGTGAGCACCTGCGCCTCCGTGCTGATTCGGATGCGACCGCCGTCTGGCATGGCGTCCCGCGCATTGACCACGAGGTTCATCAGCACCTGCTCGAGCTGCCGTTTGTCCGCGCGGATCTGGGGCAGCTCGGTGGGGTGATCCTGCTCCAGCGTCACACGCTCCCCCACGAGCCGGTTGAGCAGGTGGCCCATGTCGCTGAGCGTGTCGCGCATGTCGAGCGCCTCGGGCCGCAGGTTCTGTTTGCGGGAAAAGGCGAGGAGCTGCGAGACGAGGCTCGCCGCGCGGTTGGTGTTCTGGTGAATCTGCATGAGGTCTGCGTAATCGGCGTCGCTCGCGTCGTGGCGCAGCAGGAGCAGATCGCAATGCCCGGCGATGGCCGTGAGCAGGTTGTTGAAGTCATGGGCTACGCCGCCGGCGAGCTGCCCGATGGCCTGCATCTTCTGGGACTGTACGAATTGCTTTTCGAGGGATTTCAGTTCGGTCGCGTCATTGAGGACCGCGATGATGACGGTCTCGCCATCCTCCTTCACGCGGTTGAGCATGACCTGCACGAAGACATCCTCCTCGGCATCGGTCACCTGCAGGAACTCGGGGTGGCCGAGCCCCTTGCCCGCCGCGGCATCCTCAACCCAGTCGCGCACGGAGCGACCGAGGCTTTCGAGGATGTCGGCCAGATTGGCGCCGACCTTCACGGGCCGCTTCAGGAGCTCCCGCGCCGGGCGGTTGGTGGCCATGATCTCACCGTCGGCCCCCATCTTGAGGAGTGCCACGGGCAGCTCGTCGAAAAAGCTCCACCCGTCCCGCGCCACGTCGGTATCGGGCATCGTGCCGGGCAGCAGGAAGATCTCGCGCCGCCCTCCCGTGGCCTCCACCTCTGCCACGAGGCAGGCGATGGTGCCCTCGGCGCTTGAGACCTGGTTCATCTGCCCTGAGCGGATCGGCAGGTTGCGAAAGATACGGTCGAGCGATTTCACGCGCCCGCCCACCAGCTTGCGCAGGGCATCGTTCATGAAAAGGATCGCGCCCGAGGCAGAGACCGTCATCATCGGCAGGCTCAGCGTCTGCGCGGGGCTGACGCCGGGCGCCACGGGCCCGCGCTCCACGATATCCTCCAGCCGCCACAGAAAGCTGTCCCGCGTGACCGCATGGACCGCGAGCCGCACATGCCCCCGCCGGGTTACTATATCGTCACGCGCCGCGCCCAGGGTCATCGCCTTGTTCTGGAGCCGGAAGAGGATCGGCGCCGGGTTGGCGAAAAGACCAGAGAAACACTCCGCCAGCGACCGCGCCTCCGCCGCGCTGAACCGCTCGTCGGCAGCGCGGTTGCGCGTCATGATCGCGCCCGAGGCGTCCGTCATCAGGCTCGGCGCGCTGTCGTTCTGCAGGAAGCCGGCGACCGAGCTCACCATCGCGCGCTGGCGCCACGCGTACCAGGCCGAGAGCACCTTCACCATGAGCGCCATGGCAAAGAGCGCCGCCGCGCAGACGAGCACTGCGCGCGCGATCTGCGGCTGGTCGAGGAGAAAGCTGCCGAGCCCGACCATGAAGGCGATGATCATGACGAGGGAGGCCTGCGGTGCGAGCCGTCGAACCAGACGATAAAGCCCTGATTTCTTCTTCAATTTTATCGGCACGCGCGGCCCCTGCCCAGATTCGCTGGGTTCAGAAAACGTTGAAATCTTTAACGACCCCTTAAGCGAAGCCGATCCCGCCCGAAAAATCAACTTCAAGTTGAGCTATCGCTCACAAACCCTCGAACACGGCGAGATAAAACCCGTCGCACCCCTCCAGCGGCGTGAACTGCCGCGTGCGCGTCGGCGGGCGACCGAACTCTGCCGTGAGCCACCGGGCCTGCGCCCCGTTCTCGGCGGGCAGGAGCGAGCACGTCATGTAGGCCAGCGTACCGCCGGGGCGGACATGGGCGCGGGCCGCCGTCAGGATCTGCTGCTGGGTGGCCACGAGCGAGGCGAGGTCATCGGGTGTCAGCGACCACTTGTTGCCCGGCGCGCGTCGCCACGCGCCAGAGCCCGAACAGGGCACGTCGCAGACCACGAGATCGAAGTGCCCGGTGACCTGCCCGGGCATGGCGATGGTCTGCCCGGCCCGCTTGGCGCGCGCGGGGAGATCAGCCATGCGCTTCGGCTCGGCGTCATGGGCGCTCACGCGGAGCCCGCGCGCCGCGAGCGCGAGTGCCTTGCCCCCACCGCCCGCGCAGTAGTCGAGCGCCGTCTGCCCGGGGGCCGTCTCGAGGGACGCCAGCGCCATCTGCGGCCCCAGATCCTGCAGCTCTGCCCCGCCCTCGGCCAAAAGGCGATGCTGGGCGAGCTGGCGCGTGCGCTCCGTGATCCGCACCGCGCCGGGGCAGTCGGGATGCGGCTCGGGCCCGTGGCCCGCCTCCGCGAGCTCTGCCAGTGCCTGCGCCTGCCGGGCCGGATCATCGAGCCGCAGCCAGACCGGTGCGCGGTGCCGCAGCGCCTCCGCGATCTGATGGGCTTCAGGATAGGCCTCGGAGAGCGTCTGCCAGATCCAGGGTTGAAGATCGGCGCGCGTGGCGGATGAGAGTTGATCAAAAGGCGAAAGCGCCCCCTCACCGGGCCCCAGCGGTGCGGGCGCGTAGGGGCCCTGCCCGAAGATCTCCGCCTCGGGCGTGCCTTCTTGCGCAAGGTAGCCGCGCAAGAGCGCGCGGCCCGACGTGCCGCCCCCCATGGCCGCGCAGGAGGCGCGCCGCCGGAAGATGGAAAAGACGAGGTCCCGGATCGCGGCGCGATCCTTTGAGCCGGCGAAGCGATGGCCTCGCGTCCAACTGAGAAGCGCGGGCTCAAGCGCAGCGCCCGCCGTGATGGCGTCGAGGATCTCGATGGCCGCCTGCGCCCGGGCCGCGGGGGTCATTTCACGTGAGCTCCGGCGATCACCGCGTTCATATCATACGATAATTCGGGCTTTCGCGCGTGATCTGGACGTCGTGCACATGGCTCTCCTTGAGGCCCGCGCCGGTAATCTTCACGAACCGGCAATTCTGCCGCATCTCGTCCACCGTGGCACAGCCGGTGTATCCCATGGCCGCCCGGAGGCCGCCCACGAGCTGGTGAATGACCGTGCCCGCCGAGCCCTTGTAGGGGACCTGCCCCTCGATGCCCTCTGGCACAAGCTTGTCGGAGGCGGCGTCCTTCTGGAAATAGCGGTCAGCCGAGCCTCGCGCCATGGCGCCGAGGGAGCCCATGCCGCGATAGCTTTTGAAGCTACGCCCCTGATAAAGAATGACTTCGCCCGGGCTCTCGTCGGTGCCCGCGATCATCGATCCCACCATGGCGCAGGAGGCCCCCGCCGCGATGGCCTTGGCGAAATCGCCGGAGAACTTGATGCCGCCATCGGCGATGACGGGCACATCGCCCGCCGCCGCCGCGCAATCCATGATCGCCGACAGCTGCGGCACGCCCACGCCCGCCACCATGCGCGTGGTGCAGATGGAGCCCGGCCCGATGCCGACCTTCACGGAATCCGCCCCCGCATCTATGAGCGCGCGAGTGGCCTCACCGGTGGCCACGTTGCCCGCCACGACTTGAAGATCGTTCGATAACATCTTGACCCGCCTCACGGCTTCGGCGACGCCCGCCGAATGCCCATGGGCCGTGTCGATCACGATCATGTCCACGCCCGCATCCACGAGCTGCTCGGAGCGCGCGAAGCCCGCATCGCCCACCGTGGTGGCCGCGGCCACCCTGAGGCGGCCGAGCTCGTCCTTGCAGGCCGTGGGGTTGAGCACCGCCTGCTCGGTGTCCTTGAGCGTCAGGAGGCCGGTGAGCTTGCCCTCTGCATCGGTGATGAGGAGCTTCTCGATGCGCCGCGCCTTCATGAGCGAGATCGCCTCCTCGCGGTCCGCGGGTTCGCGCAGGATGGCGAGATTGTCAGCGCTCATCATAACCGAGACCGGGGTGTCATCGGCGGCCGCAAAGCGCATGTCCCGGTTCGTCACGATCCCCACCACGCGGCGCTTCTCGTCGATGACCGGGAAGCCGGTGAAGCCGTAGCGCTCGGTGAGCGCCTTGGCATCGGCCTTGGTCTGGTCGGGGCGCAGCGTCACGGGATTGAAGACGATCCCGCTCTCGAAGCGTTTCACGCGCCGCACCTCCCGCGCCTGCTCCTCCACGGAGAGGTTGCGGTGGATGACGCCCATGCCCCCCGCCTGGGCCATGGCGATGGCCATGCGCCCCTCGGTGACGGTGTCCATGGCAGAGCTCAGGAGCGGGATGTTGAGCGCGATGCGCCGCGTCACCCTTGTCCGAGTGTCGGCGGTGGCGGGCAGCACCTCGGAGGCGCCGGGCACCAAGAGCACATCGTCGAACGTGAGGGCCTCGCTGATCTCCATGGGTGTCCTCCAGATGGGAGCCTCGCTTGGCGATCTGCCCTCGCACGAACGGACAGAAATGGGAAGCGGGCAACGGCAAGATAGTGCGACGGGCACAGCGCGTGGCGCGGGCGGATGCCTCCGGCGGAGGTACGGGGCACAAAGAAGCCGGGGACGCGCCGGGATGATGGGACCGCGCGCGAGGCGGCGTCAGAGGGGCTTCAGGGCGCTGTGCACGGGTGACGGTCTCGAACATCATTATGACGGGTTTGAATTGGTGCCCCGGCCACGCTGCGCATAGGCTGGCCTCAAAGAGCAGGAACATGACCATGGCCACGGACCCACTCGTCGTCTTCACACCCTCGGGCAAGCGGGGACGCTTTCCGGTGGGCACGCCCATCCTGACAGCAGCGCGCCAGCTCGGCGTGGATCTCGACAGTGTCTGCGGCGGCCGCGGGATTTGCGCGCGCTGCCAGGTGACGCCCATGGCCGGTGAATTCCCAAAGCATGGCGTCACCGTGCGCGAGGATGCCTTGAGCGGCTGGAACCTCGTGGAGGAGCGTTATGCCCAGAAGCGCGGTCTCGTGGAGGGTCGGCGGCTCGGGTGCCAGGTGACGGTGCAGGGCGACGTGGTCGTCGACGTCCCGCCCGAGAGCCAGGTCCACCGGCAGGTGGTGCGCAAGCGCGCGGAGGTCCGCGACATCACGCTCGATCCCGCGGTGCGGCTCTTTTACGTGGAGGTGGCCGAGCCTGACATGCACGACCCCTCGGGCGATCTCGAACGGCTGAAGGCGGCGCTCGGCGCGCAATGGGGCCTCACGGACTTGCGCGTGGGGCTCTCCGTCCTTCAGGGGCTCCAGCCGGTGCTGCGCAAGGGCGGCTGGCGCGTGACCTGCGCCATCCACCTGGGCGATAACGGCAGCCCGCCGCGGATCTTGGAGCTCTGGCCGGGTTTTCACGAGGGCCCGGTCTACGGCGTGGCCGTCGATCTCGGCTCCACCACCATCGCGGCCCATCTCTGCGATCTGAGCACGGGCGCGGTGCTGGCCTCCTCGGGCCTCATGAACCCGCAGATCCGCTTCGGCGAGGACCTGATGAGCAGGGTCTCCTACGCGATGATGAACGAGAACGGGGACAGGGAGATGACGGCGGCGGTGCGCGCGGGGCTCAACACGCTCCTCGGCCAGATCGCCGAGGAGGCGGACATCGACCCGGGGCGCATCGTCGACTGCGTCTTCGTCTGCAATCCCGTCATGCATCATCTCCTCCTAGGTATCGATCCCTTCGAGCTCGGCCAGGCGCCCTTCGCGCTCGCCACCTCGGAGGCGCTGCGCCTCGCAGCCGCCGAGTTCGAGCTCGCGGTCCATCCGGAGGGGCAGGTCTACCTGCTGCCCTGCATCGCGGGCCATGTGGGCGCGGATGCCGCCGCCGTGGCCCTGAGCGAGGCGCCCGACCGGGCCAAGGACCGGGTGCTCATCGTGGATGTGGGGACCAATGCGGAGATCCTCCTCGGCACGCCCGAGGGCGTTCTCGCCTGCTCCTCGCCCACCGGCCCCGCCTTCGAGGGGGCGCAGATTGCCAGCGGGCAGCGCGCGGCGCCCGGGGCCATCGAGCGCGTCGAGATCGACCGGGCCACGAAGGAGCCGCGGTTCAAGGTCATCGGGTGCGATCTGTGGTCCGACGACCTGGCCTTCGCGGAGGCCACGGCCGCCACGGGCGTCACCGGTATCTGCGGCTCGGGCATCATCGAGGCCATCGCGGAGATGCGCATGGCAGGCCTCGTGGATGCCAGCGGCCTCATCGGCTCGCCCGTGCAGACCGGCAGCGCGCGCTCCATGCCGGACGGGCGCACCTATTCCTACCTTCTCCATGACGGGAGCGCGGACGGCGGTCCCCGCATCATGGTCACCAACCCCGATATCCGCGCAATCCAGATGGCCAAGGCCGCGCTCTATTCCGGCGCGCGGCTTCTGATGGACAAGGCCGGCATCCACAGCGTGGACCGCGTCGTCCTCGCCGGGGCCTTCGGGGCCCATATCTCGGCCAAGCACGCCATGGTGCTCGGCATGATCCCCGATGCGCCGCTCGCGCAGGTCACGAGCGCGGGCAACGCGGCGGGCACGGGCGCGCGCATCGCGCTTCTCAACCGCGCCAGCCGGGCCGAGATCGAAGCGACGGTGCAAAAGATCGACAAGGTCGAAACGGCCATCGAGCCGCGCTTTCAGGAGCATTTCGTCAATGCCTCCGCGCTGCCCAACAGCGTGGACCCTTTCCCGATCCTGCGCGGCATCGTGGACCTTCCGGAGGTGAGCTTCCAGGCCTCCGCCGACACGTCCCGCCGGAGACGTCGACAGCGGGCCTGACCGCGCGCCACGGAGCTCTGGAATACCCGCCTTTCAGCGCTCGAATGGCTGTGTCACGGTGCAGTCATCGATCAAGGATTTCCCATGACTGCCCGCATTTTCATCCTCGATGGCCATCCCGGCCCCACGTCCCTGTCCCGCAATGCACTGGAGCGATACACAGCGGCCGCGAGGGCAGCGGGGCACGAGGTGCGCCTGTCCCATCTCCACGATCTCGACTTTGATCCCGACCGGGGAAAAGCGGGCTACGCGAAGGCCAAGCCGCTCGAGCCCGTGCTCGAGGAGGCGCTCGCCAATCTCGAATGGTGTACGCATTTCACGTTGGGTTTCCCGATGTGGTGGGGTGCGATGCCCGCCAAGCTCAAGGGCTGGATGGACCGGGTGCTCGTCAATGGCCGCGTCTTCACCACGCAGGAGAAGACCCCCATGGGCTTTCCGAAGCCGCTTCTCACCGGGCGCACCGCGCGCGTTCTGATCACCTCCGACACGCCGCGCTTCTACATGCGTCTCGGCCACGGGGACGCGATCCACCGCCAGCTTCGCGGGCAGATCCTCGGCTTCGTGGGCTTCAAGCCAGTGAAGATCAGCTTCTTCGCGCCGGCCTCCCACCCCACGGAGCGCGCGGTCGGTGGGCTCTTCGCGAAAATGGAGAAACTGGGCCGCGCGGCGGCCTAGGCACTCTGGGCGAAAATTAGGCGAATGGTCATGTTTGCGGCAGCAAGTGCCGCCCTTGCCCTTGCGAACGCCCAGGATACGCGCCTTACTCCCTCGGGATCAGAACACTTGGGGAGATACCATGCTCAGACAGCTATTCACTGCCGCCGCGCTCGTGGCCGGCACATCAGCCCTTGCGGGCGGCCACGCCACCGAGATGCCCTTCGCGCTCGACTGGAAATTCGAAGGCCCGTCCGCGCCCTATTTCAAGGCCATCGACGAGGGCTTCTTCGAGGAGGCGGGCCTCGCCGTGGAGATCTCCGCGGGTCAGGGCTCGCTCGACGCGATCCCGAAGGTCGCCACCGGCGCGTTCCCCGTCGGCTTTGCCGACATCAACAGCCTCATCAAGTTCCTCGATCAGAACCCGGGCGCGCCGGTGACGGCGGTCATGATGGTCTATGACAAGCCGCCTTTCGCGGTCGTGGGCCGCAGGTCGCTCGGCGTGAGCGAGCCAAAGGATCTCGAGGGCCGCGTGCTTGGCGCGCCGCCGCCCGATGGCGCCTGGGCGCAATTCCCGGCCTTTGCGTCGGCAAACGATCTCGACGTGGACGCGATCACGGTGGAGCCGGTGGGCTTCCCCACGCGCGAGCCGATGCTGGCCGAAGGCAATGTCGCGGCGATCACCGGCTTCTCGTTCTCGAGCTATCTCAACCTCGTGCGCCTCGGCGTGCCGGAGGATGACATCTCCACCATCCTCATGGCGGATTACGGCCTCGATCTCTACGGCAACGCGATCATCGTGAACACGGACTTCGCCGCCGAGAACGGTGAACTCGTCACCGGCTTCCTCGGCGCGGTCGCCAAGGGTTGGGCCGCGGCCATCGCTGATCCGGAAGCCGCCGTGGCGAGCCTGATCGAGCGGAACCCGGCCGCCGATGCCGCGCTCGAGACGCGCCGCCTGCAGCTCTCCATCGATGCCAACGTGGCCACCGACTACGCCATGACCAACGGCATGGGCGGGATCGACGCCGCGCGTTTCGCCTCCGCCATCGAGCAGATCAAGGAGACCTACGAGTTCCAGAACGATCCGACGCCGGAGCTCTATTTCGACGCCTCCTTCCTGCCCGACGCCTCCATGCGGATGCTGAAATAGGCCGCGACGCTGGCGCAAGAAACACACGTCCCGGGCTTGACCCGGGACCTCTGCCTCTGTGCTTGATGCGGGCGAGGCCCCGGGTCAGGCCCGGGGCGTGATGCACGGGAGGCGACCACCATGCCGAACCTCATCGAGATCAAGGGCGTCACCCACGCCTACCAGACGAAGGCCGGCCCCCTGCCCGTCCTCGATCGTCTCGACATCGCCGTGCCCGAGGGCGCGTTCTGTGCGGTCGTGGGCCCGTCTGGCTGCGGGAAGTCCACGCTCACGCGCCTCGTGGCCGGGTTAATGAAGCCCGACGAGGGCGAGGTCTGGCTCCATGGAGAGCGGGTGACATCGCCCCGTTCCACCGTGGGCATGGCGTTCCAGAACCCGGTGTTGCTCGAGTGGCGGACCATTCTGGACAACGTGATCCTGCCGCTCGAGATCGTACCCAACAAGATGAGCCGCGCCCAGAAAGAGGCCCGTGCGCGGGAACTTCTGGCGCTCGTGGGCCTCACCGGCTTCGAGGATAAACGCCCGTCCGAGCTCTCGGGCGGCATGCGCCAGCGCGCCTCGCTCTGCCGCGCCATCGTGCACAAGCCCGAAGTGCTCATCATGGACGAGCCTTTTGGGGCCCTCGACGCCTTCACCCGCGAGGACCTCTGGCAGACGATGCACGCGCTTCGCGCCGAGGAGCCCTTCACCGGCGTCCTCATCACGCACGACCTGCGCGAGTCGATCTACCTCGCCGACGAGGTCATCGTCCTCTCCGGCCGTCCCGCCACCACGCAATTCACGATGGACACACGGCTGGGCAGGCGCACCGATATCGACATGCTCTACACCCCCGAGGCGGGCCAGATGCTTCACAATCTCCGCGAGCAGATCGAGATCGCCCAGGGCCGCAAGACCGAGCCCAGCGGCGCCCTCGACGCCGCCGTCACCAGCGCCGCCGCCGAATAGGACCCTTCCGATGAACGACACGCTCAAGCAATGGCTCGTGCCCACGACGGCGATCCTGATCTTTCTCCTGCTCTGGGAGCTCCTCGTCTGGGCCAATGGCTGGCCGAATTACAAGATGGCCTCGCCGTCGGATATCGGGCCCGCCTTCGTGAAGTTCTGGCCGCTTTTCATCGAGTACAGCTGGGACACGCTCTGGCGCACCGTGGTGGGCCTCGTCGTGGCCGTCATCGTGGGCACCGGCATCGGCGTCCTCATGGGCTTCTCGAAGACCATGCGGGACGCGCTCTATCCGCTGCTGGTGGGTTTCAACGCGGTGCCGAAGGCCACGGTCGTCCCCGTCATCGCGCTCCTCTTCGTGGGCCAGCACGATTTCAACACCGTGCTCATCGCCTTCATGATCTCGTTCTTCCCGATCGCGGTGGCTGTCTCCATCGGGCTTTCGACGCTCGAGCCTGAATACCGCGACATCCTGAAATCGCTGGGCGCCTCGAACCTCACCATCTTCTGGAAGATCGCGCTCCCGAAGACGCTGCCGGAATTCTTCGGCGCGCTGAAAGTCGCCGTCACCCTCGCCTTCATCGGCACGAACCTGATGGAGATCGTGGAGCCCCATGGCCGCGGCTTGGGCCACCTCTTCGATAGTGGGAAGATCAACGCCGACTACCCGCTCATGTTCGCGGTCCTCATCGCGCTCGCCGCGCTCGGCATCCTTCTCTTCTACGTGGTGGTCGTGCTGGAGAAGATCTTCGCCGGCTGGGCCGAACGCTCCCCCAGCTACTAGCCAAAGGCAAGGGCGCTTCGAGATCACATTGCCAAGTGCTGCGACATCAACAAGCGTCGCTCCCATGCTGATCATTTCGAGGATCTGGACCCTTGTGCAGGTGCACAGATGAACGACTACCAAGGTGTCATTCTACTTGTGGCTATGATGGCGGGCTTCGTGCCGATAGCGATCATCATCGTCTATTGCCTGTTGACAGGTAGGACCGCCGCTCTGTTCTCCCGTAGCAGCGAGGAAAAGCTCACGTCTTCATCGTTCCTCAGGCGGATGGGACGCTTGCATCTCGTATTCCTGCCCGTGTATTTCCTCGGCCTTTGCGTCTACGCCGCCCTAAATCTAAGCGGTGCTGGATCAGGCGGGTAAGCCATCAGCCGAACCAAAGCAGTGATTGGCATAGGCACAAAGGCCGGCTTTGTCCCGCGAAGCGATCTCTCCAAGGTCTCCTCTGCTTCAGTCGCCAGCGGCTTGACCCATAGTTCCGCCCGCTACCTTCTATGCATGCCTTGAGATTGGAGGTCGGCCATGGCCCTCGACTCCGCACGACCCTCGAAGTCCCATCCCGTAACGATCCCCGGCCTCACCTACGAGCCCGGGCTCTGGCAGAGCTACCGCATCGCGCGGCGGAATGTGCTCGAGCTCATACCGGAGCGGGTCTATCACGAGCCGGTGCTCACCGGCGGCTCGCGTCCCGGCTGGATCATGCTCACCGATCCCTCCGCCCTAGAGCGGGTCCTCAAAGACCGTCTCGACGCCTACCCGAAAAACGCGATCCTCAAGCGGCTCATGAGCCCGCGGCAGGGCACCAACCTCATCATTTCCGAGGGCGAGAGCGCGAAGAAACAGCGCCGCGTCTTTGCCCCTGTCTTCGCCGCGCGGGCCCTCGAGACCGCCAGCGAGGTCATGACCGATGCGGCCCGCACCATGCACAGTCGCATCGCCGACACGCGTGACGGCGACGCGCCCCTCGATGTCTTTCCAGAGATGCAATCAGCCACCTGCGATATCATCTGCGATCTCGTGCTGTCGGGCCGCGAGACGGTGGACCGCGAGGCGCTGCGTCGGTCCGTGGATGGCTTTGTCGCGTCGCAGGGCCGCATCTCGCTTTTCGATATCCTCGGCGTGCCCAACCGGATCCCGCGCCCCTACGAGCTCACCGACCGCTCCCGCCGCCGGATGGATGCCATGGCCGACAGTGTCATCGCGGCGCGGGTGGCGCGAGGCCCGTCGGACCCGCCCGACCTCCTCGATCTCATGCTCGCGGGCGACACAAAGACCGGCGAGGCGTTGGACCCGCTCTCGATCCGCAACAACCTCCTGGGCTTTCTCTTCGCCGGGCACGAGACGACGGCGCTGGCGCTCACCTGGGCGCTCTACCTATTGGCGTTCGACCCCGACATCCAGGCGCGGACGCGGGCGGAGGTCCATGCCGCGCTTGGCGACCGCGACGTGGCCGAGCATGGCGACTTGGCGGCCCTCCCCCTTGTGGGCCGGGTCATCGACGAGGCGCTGCGCCTCTACGCGCCCGCGGGCTTTCTCACGCGCGTGGCGCTCGAGGACGACGAGCTTGCCGGCCAGCCCGTGCGCGCGGGCATGACCGTGATCTTGCCCATCCACGCCATGCACCGCCACAGTCTCCTCTGGGACGAGCCCGACGCCTTCGACCCGGACCGTTTCCTGCCAGAGCGAAAAGAGGGGCGGCACCGCTATGCCTATCTCCCCTTTGGCGGCGGGCAGCGCGTCTGCATCGGGGCCGCGCTGGCGCTTCAGGAGGCCAAGATCCTGCTCGCCTCGTTCCTCGCGCGCTACCGCGTCGGCCTGCCCGCGGGCTTCGTCCCGAAGCCGCAGATGTGGTTTACCCTGCGCCCGGCGGACGGCATGTGGCTCACGCTGACGGAAGACCGCTGAGACCGGCAAAGATGACCGAAAGTTTAAGACTATCGGTGCCTTGCGGGAAGACATTCAGGTGCCAAACCGCGCGTGCTGTGCATGCGCCTCGATCACGCCCCGTGCGCCAGACAGGGCTCGCGTATGCCGCCGCCTCGAGAAGTGTTGACGCCCCCGAATGCGGGGCGTATCCCGCCCGTCAGCGCGGGTATGGTGAAAAGGTATCACGCGAGCTTCCCAAGCTTAAGTTACGGGTTCGATTCCCGTTACCCGCTCCACTCACACCCCTTCGACGATGGTGATGTTGGCGATGCCCGCATCCACGCGGTGCTGTCGCGCAGCTTGGTATTCCGGCGAGCGGTAGCAGGCCAGCGCAGTCTCGAGATCGGGGAATTCGATGACCACATTGCGCGCGTGGTCCGCGCCCTCGAGCGCCTCATAGCGCCCGCCCCGCGCCAAGATGTTTGCGCCATACTTCTCAAAGGCTTCTGCCGTGCCCTTCGCGTAAAGCGCGTAGGGTTCGGGGTCCGTCACGGTGACATGGGCGATCCAGTAGGCTTTGGGCATTGGCGTCTCCTCTCGAGAAACACGCCCCGGGCTTGACCCGGGGCCTCCACCTCCAAGGCAGAGGCCCCGGGTCGATGCCCGGGGCGCGTTGCGCTTAGTTCAGGGCTGCGTCGGTGATGACGGAGGTCCAGGCCCCCTCGGGTGCCGCGGTGATCACCGGGTCGGACCCGCCGGCCAGGAGCGTATCCACCGTGCGCTGGTAATCGGCCGGATCCAGCGCGCCGTTGGAGCCCGCGGTGAGCTTGGCCACCTCGCCCATCATGCGAAGCTGGTGCTGCTCGGTCTGGGCACCCGTCTGATCGTAATCGAGCACGATCATCGCGGCGTCCTCCGGGTTGGCCTCGGCCCACTTCCAGCCTTCCATGGAGGCGGCGACGAAGCGGGTCATCTTGTCAACGAAAGCCGGGTCTTCGAGGTTTTCCTCGAGGACGTAGATCCCGTCTTCCAGCGTGGCCACGCCCTGCTCCTCATAGCGGAAGGTGACGAGTTCGTCGGGGCTCACGCCCGCGTCGATCACCTGCCAGTACTCGTTGTAGGTCATGGTGGAGATGCAATCCGCCTGCCGCTGCAGGAGCGGGTCCACGTTGAAGCCCTGCTTGAGCACCGTCACGCCATCCTCACCGCCATCGGTGGGGATGCCCTCCTGGCTCATCCAGCTCAGGAACGGGTACTCGTTGCCGAAGAACCAGACGCCGATGGTGCGGCCCTTGAAGTCCTGCGGGCCGGTGATCCCGGTGTCCTTCCAGCAGGTGAGCATGAGGCCCGAGCTCTTGAAGGGCTGCGCGATGTTGACCACCGGAAGCCCCCGCTCCCGCGCGGCGAGCGCCGATGGCATCCAGTTGAGCATCGCGTCCGCCCCACCGCCAGCGAGCACCTGCGGCGGCGCGATATCGGGCCCGCCCGGCAGGATCGTCACGTCGAGGTCCGCGGCGTCGTAATAGCCGTTCTCGAGCGCGACGTAGTAGCCCGCGAATTGCGCCTGCGTGACCCACTGAAGCTGCAAACGCACCTCGTCTGCGGCCATGGCCCCACCGGCCATGAGCGCCAACGCGGAAGCAGCGAGCGTTGTCTTGATCTTCATGTTAGTCTCCTCTGTCAGGTTCTTTGTGACGGGTGCCAGAAGGTCACCCGTTTCTCGATGAGGGCGATGGCCCCGTAGAGCGCGGAGCCCGCCATGGCGGCCACCGCAATTTCTGCCCAGACGAGGTCGATCGACAAGGAACCGACCCCGGTTGAGATGCGAAAGCCCATCCCACGGGTGGGAGAGCCGAAATATTCAGCAACGATGGCCCCGATCAGGGCCAGTGTAGCTGCGATCTTGAGCCCATTGAAAAGAAAGGGAAGTGCCGCGGGAAGGCGCAGCTTGATGAGGCTTTGCGTGTAGCCCGCGGCATAGGTACGCATGAGGTCCCGCGCCTGCGCGTCGGTCTCGCGCAGGCCCTGCACGGTGTTCACAAGGATGGGGAAGAACACCATCACCACGACGACCGCCGCCTTCGACTGCCAATCGAAGCCGAACCAGCTCACGAGAATGGGCGCGATGCCCACAATGGGGAGCGCGGCCACGAAATTCCCGATGGGGAGGAGGCCCCGGGTGAGGAACGCGGAGCGGTCGATGGCAATGGCGGTGAGGAAGGCTGCGAGCGCGCCGATGACGTAGCCGCGCAGCGCACCCTTGAGCACCGTCTGCTCGAAATCCTGCCAAAGAAGATCGGTGGAGGCAGCGAAGGTCTCGGCCACCTGCGTCGGCGCGGGCAGGATCACCGGCGAGACCTCGAAGGCCCGCACCACCCCCTCCCAGAGGACGAGGATCGTGATCCCGAAGAGGACGGGCACGAAGATCCGCACGGAAAGCGAGGCGCGGAAGCGCCCGTTCGCGAGCCAGATATTGGCACCCCAGGCCAGGGCCCAGAAGATGAGCGCGCCGATGAGCCAGCTCATGGCCGCATCCCCATCCGGCTGAGTGTCACCCGTTGAACCACGTCAAGCAGCGTCACCAGCACGCCCGCGAGGATCGCGGCGGCAAAGAGCGCGGACCAGATCGCGAGCGGCGTGCCAAACTGATCTCCGATGAGGATGCGCGCGCCGAGCCCACTGATCGCGCCTGTGGGCAGCTCGCCCACGATGGTGCCCACGAGCGCGGCCGCGATCCCCACCTTGAGCGAGGTGAAAAGGAAGGGCACCGAAGACGGCAGGCGGAGCTTCAGAAAGCTTTGCAGCCCCGTGGCGCTATAGGTCTTCAAGAGATCGAGCTGCGAGAGCGACGGCGCGCGCAGCCCCGCCACCATCCCGACGAGCACAGGGAAGTAGCACAGATAGGCAGAGATGATGGCCTTCGGCACGCCGCGCCCTTCAATGCCCACCTGGTTTGACAGGACGATGATCATGGGCGCCAGCGCCACGATGGGCACCGTCTGGGAGATGATCGCCCAGGGCAAAAGGCTCATCTGCGTCACGCGGGAATAGACGATGGCGATGGCTCCCACGATCCCCAGCGTAGTCCCGAGAAGAAAGCCCCAGAGCGTCGAGCGGAGCGTGATCCAGCCGTGGAAGAGGAGCGAGCGCCGCGAGAAGGCGCGCCCGCGTTCGACCATGGCGCCGGTCGTGTTCCAGAGCTCGCCCGCCACCTGCGTGGGCGTCGGCAGCCGCGGACGGTCCAGCGTGTAGCCCGCTGCGATGTGGGAGGGATTGTCGGCCATGAGCCGCCACACGCTCACCTCGCGGCGGGGAAGCGCGCCCTCGGGGATGACCTCCGCCCCGCGCCGCTCGGCCATGTCCAGCGCCACGCGGATGTTCATGGGCGCCACAGAGGCCCACCAGACGCCTACGATGACGAGGAGCACGGTGAGGACAGGCAGGACCGATCTCATGCCCGCCACTCCATGCGCAGCTCCGGCACGCCGTCGCCACGCCCCTCTTCCTTGCGCTCCACCATGACGAAGCCCTCGCGAAGGTAAAAGCGCTGCGCATCCTTGTTGGGCTCATGGGTCCAGAGCTGGATCCAGTCCCGCCCCTCTTTCACGCGGTCCACGAGCGCCTTGCCCGCGCCGCTGCCGGGCGTGGCCGTGTAGAGCCCCCCGATGAGGCATTCATCCTGCTTGAAGGAAAGATATCCCGCCACCGGATCGCCGATGACCCAGAATTCCCGTGCTGGGATGCCCTCGGCCAGGATCTCGGTGAGCTTCTCCAGCGTCGGCTGCTCCGCGTTCATCCAGTCGAGCCCGCCGAGCCAGCCATGGACGATGGCCGCACAGGCCGGCGCGTCCTCCGGTGTGGCGCGCCGCACGTCACTCATAGCTGTGCCCTGCGCGCAGGCCCTCGCGCACCCGGTGCGCCACTTCGAGGAATTCCGGCGTGTCGCGGATATCGAGGGGGCGCTCCGCGGGCAGCGGGCTTTCGATCACATCGGTCACGCGCCCCGGCCGCGGCGACATCACCACGATCTTCGTCGAAAGATAGACCGCCTCAGGGATCGAATGGGTGACAAAGCCAATTGTCTTCTCCGTCTTGGCCCAAAGCGCGAGCAGCTGCTCGTTCAGGTGATCGCGCACGATCTCGTCGAGCGCGCCAAAGGGCTCGTCCATCAACAGGATATCGGCGTCGAAGGCGAGCGCCCGCGCGATCGAGGCGCGCTGCTGCATTCCGCCCGAAAGCTGCCAGGGGTATTTCTTCTCGAACCCTGCAAGATCAACGAGTTCCAGCGTCTTCTTCACGCGCTCCGCCTGGTCTGGCTTGCTGTATCCCATGATCTCCAGCGGCAGCCGGATATTGCCGCCGATGGTGCGCCACGGGTATAGCCCCGCCGCCTGGAACACATAGCCATAGGCGCGCGCCAGACGCGCCTCCTCGGGGCTGACGCCGTTGACAGTGATACTGCCGCCGGTGGGATGCTCGAGGTCCGCGATGACGCGCAAGAAGGTGGTTTTGCCGCAGCCCGACGGCCCGATGAAGCTCACGAACTCGCCCTTGCCGATATCGAGCGAGACGTCGCTGAGCGCGTGAACGGGGCCGTCATTCGTCTCGAAGGTGAGCGACAGGTCCTGTGCGGAGATCACGGCGCTCATGCGGGGGCCCTCACTGCGTCGAGGGCTGCGTCGATCTCTGCCACGATTGCTGGCGCAAGCGGCTGGAGCGGGCGCGGCAGCGGCGCCCTGCCTTCGCCCATGAGCTCGAGTATATGCGGCAGCACGCGGATCCCGCCATGGGCGCGGAAGAGCGCCCAGAGAGGCTCGAGAGCGCCATGGCGCGCGGCGAGCTCTGCCGTGCCGCGCGCGCTCCAGATGCCGAGGCAAAGCTCCGGCAACGCTCCCGCGATGACGGAATACCACGCATCCGCCCCCGCGCCGAGCGGCGCGGCGATGAGCGCGTCACCCGAATAGCCAAGCACGAAGTCGTCGGGCGTCGCGCCCCTCAGACGAATGATTTTCTCATCCATTCCAGTGGCCTGCGCGGGGTTCTTCACAGCCCTCACCAGCTTGTTTCGCGCGAGGCGCACCACGAGATCCTCGGACATGGAGAAATGCGTGGTCGAGGGATTGTTGTAGAGGCAAAGAGGCAGCCCGCTCGCCGCCGTGACGTCTGTCACGAGCGCGGCGAAGTCCGCCTCGGTCAGTGGCAGGTAGGAGACGGGCGCAAGCAGCGCTGCCGCCGCCCCTGCCTCTTCGGCGGCCCGGGCATGGGCGAGGACGTCCGACGTCCTCAGCGCGCCGATGCCCGCGAGGACGGGCGTGCTGCCCGCGGCCTCCACCGCCGCTGCGAGGGCCCGCGCCCGCTCGCGGGCCGTGAGATACATGTAGCTGCCCGTGGAGCCGAGGACGCCGATGCTGTCCACCTCCGTGGCCGCAAGGCGCGCCACGAGGCGGCCGAGGTGATCGGTGTCGACCACCCCGTCTTCATCCATGGGCGTGAGCGTAAAGGCCGATAGTCCTGAGAGCATGGGTCGTCCGTTACACCCCTGTCGCCGGGATGCCGGAGCGTGCGACCGGTGTCGGCGCGGTGAGCTCTTTCCATTGGCTCAAGGCCTTGTTCACCGTCCCATTGGGCGGGCGCGAGACGAATTTACCGTGGCCCTCTTGCGCGCGCATTTCACCATCATGGACGGCCACGCGCCCACGGGTGAGCGTGAAACGCGGCAGGCCCCTCACGTGATGCCCCTCGAAGACGTTGTAATCGATCGCGGATTGCTGCGTGCCGGCGGCGATGGTCTTTTCCTTGTCCGGGTCCCAGACGACGAGATCTGCGTCCGCGCCCACGAGCACCGCGCCCTTTTTCGGATAGCAATTCAAGATCTTGGCGATGTTCGTTGATGTCACCGCGACGAACTCGTTGGGCGTGAGGCGGCCGGTGGCGACGCCGTGGGTCCAGAGCATGGGGAGCCTGTCCTCGAGCCCGCCTGTGCCGTTGGGGATCTTGGAGAAATCGCCCACGCCCGTGCGCTTCTGCTCGGTGGTGAAGGCGCAATGGTCTGTCGCTACGACGCTCAATGAGCCCGACATGAGGCCGGCCCAGAGGCTCTCCTGGTGCTTCTTGTTGCGGAAGGGCGGCGACATCACGCGGCGCGCGGCATGGTCCCAGTCGGGGTGAAAATACTCGCTCTCATCGAGCGTCAGGTGCTGGATGAGCGGCTCGCCCCAGACGCGCTTGCCGTTCTGCTTGGCGCGCCGGATCGCCTCGTGCGCCTCCTCGCAGGAGACATGCACGACATAGAGCGGCACGCCGGCCATGTCGGCGATCATGATGGCGCGGTTCGTGGCCTCGCCCTCCACCTGGGACGGCCGCGAATAGGCGTGGGCCTCCGGGCCCGTATTGCCCTCGGCGAGGAGCTTTGCCGTCATCTCCGCCACGACATCGCCGTTCTCCGCATGGACCATGGCGGTGGCGCCGAGCTCGGAGAGTCGTTGGAACGAGGAATAGAGCTCATCGTCGTTGACCATGAGCGCGCCCTTGTAGGCCAAGAAGTGCTTGAACGTATTGATCCCGCGGTCTTGGACGACGCCCTTCATGTCGTCAAAGACCTGTTCGCCCCACCATGTCACGGCCATGTGGAAGGAGTAGTCGCAATTCGCGCGGGTCGATTTGTTGTCCCAGCGCTTCAAGGCATCAAAGAGGCTCTCCCCCTGGTTCGGCAGGCAGAAATCCACGACCATCGTCGTGCCCCCCGCGAGGCCCGCCCGCGTGCCGCTTTCGAAGTCGTCGGAGCTGTAGGTCCCCATGAACGGCATCTCGAGATGCACATGCGGGTCGATCCCGCCGGGCATGATGTAGCAGCCGGTGGCGTCGAGCGTCTCATCGCCTTTGAGATCAGGCCCGATCTCCGTGATGACCCCGCCCTCGATGGCGATATCGGCCTTGTAGGTGAGGTCCGCCGTGACGACGGTCCCGTTCTTTATGATGGTTGTGGTCATGATGTCCTCCTTCACCCGTCCCGGCCCTGAGCCAGGACCTCTGCCGGGCTCAGGAGGGGATGAGGGCCGTAATGTCTTGCCAGTGCGGATTGACCTGCATGATCAGGTCGACTTTCCAAGCGCGCTTCCAACGCTTGATTGAACGCTCGCGGCGCAGCGAACCTTCGAAGTCGGCATGCTCCTCGAACCAAACCAGACGGTCGATATTGTAGAGTGAGGTGTGCTTCGAAAGCCCCGCCCGGTGTGCTTCGATGCGCTGACGCAGACTGCGAGATCGACCCGTGTAGATCGCACCGTTGGGCCTTGAAGCCATGATGTAGACGAAGTGAGACACACCCAAACTTCAACGCACTTTGGTTAGCAAACGGTAAATCACGTCCCGGACTTGATCCGGGACCTCGTGGTTTGAGATAGAGGCCCCGGGTCAGGCCCGGGGCGTGTAGTCCGCGCGGCCCCCTCACTCCACGATCTCCGCCGTCTCGAGCACGGCGTGGAGGAGCACATCCGTCCCGGCCTGCGCCCATTCCTTGCTGATCTCTTCGGCCTCGTTGTGGCTGAGGCCATCCACGCAGGGGCACATGATCATGGCCGTCGGCGCCACGTCGTTGATCCAGCACGCGTCATGGCCCGCGCCGCTGACGATATCCATGTGAGAATAGCCCATGCCTTCCGCGGCTTGGCGGACGGCCTTCACGCAGTCTTGGTCGAAGGCGGGCGGGTCAAACTGGCCGACGATCTCGCAGGAGAACTCCACGCCGATCTCTTCGCAGAGCTTCGGGGCGCGCTCCTCGAACTCGGCCACCATGGCGTTCAACTTATCCAGAAGGTGCGTGCGCATATCGACGGTGAAGACCACCTTGCCCGGGATGATGTTGCGCGAATTGGGGTAGACGTCGATATGGCCGATGGCGCCCACGGCGTTCGGCTGGTTCTTCATGGCGATCTCGTGGACGAGCTCGGTGATGAGCGCCAACCCGCGCCCGGCATTCTTGCGCATGGACATGGGGGTGGAGCCGGTATGGCTCTCCTTCCCCGTCACCGTGCATTCAATCCAGCGCAGGCCCTGGCCGTGGGTGACGACGCCGATATCCTTGCCCTCAGCCTCGAGGATCGGGCCCTGCTCGATATGAAGCTCGAACATCGCGTGCATCTTGCGCGCGCCAACCTTCTCATCGCCCACCCAGCCGATGCGCTTGAGCTCGTCGCCAAAGACCTTGCCCTCGGCATCCTTGCGGGAATAGGCGAAATCCTGGCTGTGCTTGCCCGCGAAGACGCCGGAGGAGAGCATGGCGGGGGCGAAGCGTGTCCCCTCTTCGTTCGTCCAGTTCGTCAGCACGATGGGGTGCTTTGTCCGCACGTCCATGTCGTTGAGCGTCCGGATCGCCTCGAGCCCCCCGAGCACGCCGAGCACCCCGTCATACTTCCCGCCCGTGGGCTGGGTATCGAGATGCGAGCCCATGTAGACCGGGAGCGCATCCGGGTCCGCGCCCGCGCGCGTGGCGAACATGTTGCCCATCGTATCGACGCCCATGGTCATCCCCGCCTCCTCGCACCAGCGCTGGAAGAGCGCACGGCCCTCGGCATCGGCATCCGTCAGCGTCTGTCGGTTGTTGCCGCCCGCCACGCCCGGCCCGATCTTGGCCATCTCCATGAGACTGTCCCAGAGCCTGTCTGGATCGATGCGGAGGTTCTTGCCGTGCTCCATGGGTCAGGTCTCCTTCGGCGGGGTCAGCAGGTTGCGATACATCGGCAGAAGGAACGCCTCTGCATCGGCATAGAGAGAGGGCAGCTTCTGCGGGCTCAGCCCCGCAATCTGCGCCTCGAAATCGGCGTAGTGCTGGGTCGTGGCCCAGATGGAATACATCAGGTGAAAGGGATCGCGCGTGGCGAGGCGACCGGCATCCATCCAGCGCTGAATGAGCACGATCTTGGCGTGAAAGACCTCGCTCAAGGGATCGAAGATCGCCTCTGATCCCCTTGGAATGCCTTGTAAAATCTCACCGGCAAAGAGCCGGCTCTCGCGCGGGAACTTGCGGGACATCTCGAGCTTTCGCGAGATGTAGGCGCAGATCTCGTCCACCGGGTCGTCGGTGTCGCTCAGCATCTGGAGCGGCCCGAGCCAGAGCGACATCGTCCGGCGCAGGAGCTCCTTGTAGAGCGCGTCCTTGTCACTGAAGTAGTAGAGCATGGCCGGCGTGGACATGCCAGCGGCCTCCGCCACCTGGTTGATCGACGCCCCCTTGAAGCCATGCGCGGAAAAGACGTCGAGCGCGGCGGCGATGATCTCCTCCGTCCGCTCGCGCTGGATCCGCGTGGGTCTCTTTGGGGGCGGCGCCTCGATCATGCGCAGGCCGGGATCACGGTCTTGCCGTATTCGGCGATGATGTTCTCCTCGTCACCGTTGTCGAGGTAGATGTTGAACTGCGTGACGCCCACGCCCTCCAGCGTCTTGATCTTGGCGATGTGGTCGTCGGGCGTGCCGAGCACGGCGAAGCCGTCGATGATGTCGTCGGTGATGAAATCGAGATAGGGGTTATCGGACTGCCCGTGCTTGGAGTAGTCGTAGCCCTTGCGGTCCTTGACATAGGCGGTGAGCGAGGCCGGGATGTCCTCCCGGTCGGTCCCGTATTTCTCGACGATATCGGCCACGTGGTTGCCGACCATGGCCGGGAACCAGCGCGTGGCCTCGCGGCAGGCCTCCATATCGCCGAAATAGGCGGGGGCCGCGGACATGATCTTGTAGTCCGACATGTCGCGCCCGTGCTTCTTGCCCGCCTCCACGGCCTGGTCGCCCAGCCATTTGCAGATGGCGGGCTCCGCGATCTGGAGAATGAGGCCGTCGCCCATGCGCCCCGCGCTGTCGAGGGCCTTGGGCCCGTAGGCCGCCACCCAGACAGGCAGTTCGTAGCCCGTGGCCCACGGGAACTGGATCGGGTTCGGCACGTCGCCGTACTGCCGCTCCTCGCCGCGCACGAGGCCTTTCACCACGTCGATGAACTCGTCCATCTTCGCGAGCAGCGCGGGCTTCCTGCCCATGACGCGCACGGCACTGTCGCCGCGGCCCACACCGATATCGAAGCGCCCCCCCGATTGCAGCGCGAGGCTGCCGAAGAGCGAAGCCGCGTGCGACCATTCCCGCGTGTTCGGGTTCGTCACGCAGGGGCCGAAGCGCATGGTCTTCGTGTGCTCCATGCACATGGCCATGGCCGGGAAGCTCTCGCGCCAGAGGATGTGGCTGTCGTAGAACCAGCAATAGGTGAAGCCCGCCTCCTCGGCCTGTGCCACCAGCTTGCGCGCGCGGTCAGGCTCCATAAAGCCTTTGAACGTGATGCCGAATTCCATGGGTGCGTTCCTTTACGTGCCTGTCTATGTCCCGGGGGCCCAGATGCGGATGCCGGCATGGGAGAACGGCACCTGCTTGGAGATGTTGATGCGGATGAGAATGGGTGTGATCGCCTCGATGCAGCGCGCGGCCTCCGCGTCGCCGGCATTGTAGGCGGTGACGCCGAGCTTTTCGCAGAGCGCCATGACCTTCTTTCTTGGCTCGAGCCCGTTGCCGCAGACGAGGACATCGCAATTGATGGCGGCTTCGAGGTCATTGAGCGTGTGGGCCGAGACGTTGTGCAGCGCGCCCATGACCGGAATGCCAGGCCCGAGGATCGCCTGCGCGGCCTCGGTGGCGGAGCCTTCAGGCGGCATGTCGACCTTTTTCGGGTCGCCGTCCTTCAGGGGCACCACGATGTCGACGAGGATCTTGCCCGCGAGCTTGTCCTTGATGGCCGCGAGCGTCGCGTTGTGGCCGGCCCACGGCACGGCGAGGATGACCATCTCGTCCGCAGCGGCCACGGCCTCCTCGTTGCCCATGCCCGTGATCTCTGCCGCACCCGGTACCTTGGCGGCCAGGTCCGAGGCGGTCTCGGCGGCGCGCGTGGCATCCCGCGAGCCCAGCACCACCGGCACGCCCGCCTTGGCAAAGCGCAGCGCGAGACCTTTTCCCTGGGGGCCGGTGCCGCCGAGTATGGCAATCGTCATCGAAAAACGTCCTCCGTCTGGGCGCGCAGGATGTCGCGCGCGCTCGTCTTGTCCTTGCGCGGCCAGTGGAGGCCGCGGAGCCGCACCACGGGTGTCTTCGCCGCCTTGGCGACGACGAGGCCCGAGGCCGCCGCGATCTCGTCGCTCAGCGCGGGCTCCGTGACGCGGAGCGCCCGGCCCCAGGCATCGACACCGCCGATGTCAGATGTCGTGGCGGGCACCCGGTGAAGCCCGATGGCCACGTTGACCTGACCCACGCGCCACGGCCGCCCGAACGTGTCGGTGATCACCACGCCGATCTCCACGCCGAAGCGATCCTCCAGCGCCTTGCCGATGCGCCGTGCGCTGGCGTCCGGGTCATCGGGGAGCGTGATCACGGTGCCCTCGCCCACATTCGATTCGTCCACTGCAGCATTGGCGGAGATGAAGCCCAGCTTGTGCTCGGCGATGATCGTGCCCTCGTCCTGCTCCGGCCGCTTCCAGGCGCGGACGACGCGGGTCGATTGGGCGAGCACCACCTCGACCTTCGCGGGGTTCTTCGCGAGCTCCGTGGCGAGCTCCCGCGCCTTGGGAGACGGCGCCACGGTGGCGAGGTCGACGACGTTGCCCTCGGCCTTGGAGACGACCTTGTGCGCGATGGCGAGGACATCGCCCGCCTCGAGCCCGCCATGGGCTTCCAAAATGTCCCCGAGGAGCCTGGAGAGGTCATCCCCCGGCTCGATATCCGGGAGCCCCGGGATCGCCGTGATCTCGAGCCTCACAGCGCGGCCTCCAAGGCAGGGACGATGGCGCGGGCGCGGGCGAGACCCTCGCTCGTGTCGATGTCAAAGCTCAGGCTGCGCAGCGGAAGCACGGCGCGGGAGAGGCCCCGCTGCGCGGCCTCGCTCTCATGGGCCTCGGCAGAGCCCGGCCCGTAATGGAAGGCCAGCGCGTCGGGCGGCGAGACCGCCAACGCATTCGTCCCGCCATCCTCGGACGGACAGATCACCACCTCTGCCCGAGCGTAGAGGAGCCGCGCAACATCGCTTTCGAGGGGCGCCGCGAGATCGGCGGGGATGAGGCAGATCCGGTCGAAGCCGCGCGCCGCGGCCCAGGCTCCGGCTGCCGTCGCCGCGCCGGAGAGCGTAGCCACGGCTCCTTCCTCGATCACGTTTACCGCCGCCGCGTCCGCCAGCGCCCTGATGCGCCTGCTCCGCGTGACGACGACGAGCTCGGCCCCATGGGCCATCACCACCGGCCGCAGGAACGCGAGGGTTCGCGCGAAGAGGGCCTCGGCGAGGCGCGCGCGCTGCGCGTCACCAAGGCTTCCGGCAAGCCGTGTCTTTGCCTCGACGGGATCCTTCATCGGGACGGCGATGAGCGTCTTCGTCATTCCGCGGCCTCCCGCTCCCGCCCGTCCGCAGCCTGGGAGAGGATCTCCCGCGCGAGCCGCGCCTTGTTCTCTGGGTCGGGAATGAGGATGTCGGTGACCACGGGGCGCGGGCCCGTCTCGGCCACGGCATCGGCCAGCCCGGCGTCAGCGGTGTCGATGAAGAGCGTGTCGGCGAGCTCCGCATAGCATTCGGCCACGCCGACGACATCGGCGCGCATGCCGAGGGCGGTCATCATCCGGTCCGCCGGGCCCTTCACCACGCGGCCCGCGATGAGTGGCGACACGGCGAGGACCGGCGCGACCGCGCCCTGCACCGCCGCGGCAATCCCGGGGATGCCGAGGATGGGCTGAATGCTCACGAGCGGATTGGAGGGCGCGATGACGATGACGTCCGCCGCCTCGATGGCTTCGAGCGCCTCGGGCGCGGGCGTGGCGGTGCCGAGCCCCTCGATCCGGAGCGCCGTCACCTCGGGCGCGCAGCGCTCCCGGACGAAATACTCCTGAAAGCTCAGCCAGCCCTCCGCCGTCTCCACCCGCGTCTGCACGCGGTCATCGGTGGGAAGCACGATCCGTGGCCCGATCCCGAAGGCCCGCGTCATGTCGGTGGTGATGACCGAAGGTCGGTCTCCGCGCTTCAGGCGCTCCGTGCGGTAGATGTGGAGCCCGAAATCGCGGTCGCCGAGAAACATCCACGTATCCGCCCCGAGCTCGCCCAGCGTGTCGAGGGCGCGGCGGCCCTCATCGGCGACACCCCAGCCCTGCGCGCGGTTGATGCGGCCCGAAAGCGTGTAGAGCATCGTGTCGATATCGGGAGAGACCCAGAGGCCGTGGAAGTCATCGTCGTCGGCCACGTTGCCGATGATGGTGAGCTCGACGTCCGGCAGAGCGGCAAAGCCCTCCGCCATCTTGGCGCCGCCTACGCCGCCCGCGAGAAGCGTCACCTTCGTCATGGCGCCGTCTCCGGGAACATGGCGAGGAAATCGAGCGGGTCGCGCGCCCGCGCCACGAGCGGCGCAAGCTCCGCGGGGTCATGGTCGTCATAGACGTCGATCACGTCGTAGACCGTGTTGCGCCGCACCGGCACGCGGCCCGCCGCGCGGATCATCCGGCAAAGCTCGCGCGCCGTGATCTCCTGCCCGTGATCGGCGCCCGCGGCCCGCGAGATGCTTTCATTCATGAGCGTGCCGCCGAGATCATTGACACCGCGCGTGAGCATCTCCTGGGCGCGTTCGGGACCGAGCTTGGTCCAGCTCACCTGAATGTTGTCGATGAACCCGTTGAGCATGATGCGGCTCACCGCGTGCATGAGATCCACCTCGTGGGCCGTGGGCCCGGGGCGCACGGTCTCCGGGCTCTCCGTATAAAGCGGGCTTTCGGTATGCACGAAACTCAGCGGGACGAGCTCCGTGAAGCCCCCGGTGTCGCGCTGGATGTCGCGGAGGCGCGCGATATGGGCGGCCCAGTGATGCGGCGCGTCCACGTGGCCGTACATGATCGTGGCCGTTGTCGGTATGCCCACGCCGTGGGCTGTGCGGATGATCTCTTCCCAGGCATCGGCGCTCAACTTGTCCCGGGTCAGCACCTGCCGGACCTCGGTGTCGAGGATCTCGGCGGCGGTGCCCGGCATGGAGCCCAGCCCGCAGGCCTTGAGATCGGCGAGGAAGTCCTCAAAGGACAATTTGGATTTCCGCGCGCCGTACCAGATCTCGAAAGGTGAGAAGGCGTGGATATGCATCTCCGGGAGCCGCGCTTTGATCGCCAGAAGGATGTCGCGATAGGCGTGTCCCGGGAGCTTCGGATGGAGCCCGCCCTGGATGCAGACCTCCGTGGCGCCGCGCGCCCAAGCCTCTTCGGCGCGTTGGGCGACCTCCTCGGGGCTCAGCCATTCGGCGCCGGGCTCGTCCTTGCGCTTGGCAAACCCGCAGAACCGGCAGCCCATGTAGCAGACATTGGTGAAGTTGATGTTGCGATTGACGACGAACGTCACGCGGTCGCCATTGGCCTTCTGCCTCAGCGCGTCCGCTGTGGCATAGATTGCCGCGCGGTCCGCGGCATCGGTCGCGGAAAAGAGCAGCGTGCCCTCGGCCTCGGACACCTCGCGCCCGAGAAGCGCACGGTTGAGCACGCGCCAGACCGGCCGCGATGCCCCCTCCAGCACCGCCTGCAGATCCGCGGAGCGCCTGCGCTCGAAATCGCGAGGATTGGATCTCATGCCGCGCCCTCCAGCGCCTGGTGGCGGGCAAGCCCGTCCTGCCGCGCCATGGACGCGATCCGCCGCCGCAGCGCGGGATCGAGATACGGCGCGTCTCCGGCCACGTAACGCGGATAGACCGTGAGCCGCTCCTCGAGGGCAAACCCGGCGGCATCGCAGCTATCGGCGAGCGCGCGCAGCTCCGGCCAGTCATGCTGCGGGTTGATGAAATCGATGGTCACGGGGCTGATCCCACCCCAATCGTTGATGCCCGCGCCCAGGTAGGCCACGTGCCGCTTCGAGAGGTTGGGCGGCGCCTGCAGGCTGATCTCCGGGCTCAGGATGAGCCGGGCCGCGGCGATCGTGCGCAGCATGTCGGAAAGCGTGGGCTCCGGATGATGCTCCATGGCGATACCCGGCTTGCGCTGGAAATTCTGGATGATCACTTCCTGGATGTGACCGTGGCGGCGGTGCGCGGCCTCGATGGCCTCGAGCGCTTCGAGCCGTTCTTCCCACGTCTCGCCGATGCCGATGAGGAGGCCGGTCGTGAAGGGCACCTTCCGCTCCCCGGCGCGCTGGAGCGTGCGCAGCCGCTGCACCGGGAGCTTGTCTGGGCAGGCATGGTGCGGTCCGCCCTCCCGGGCGAGGCGGCGGCTCACCGTCTCGAGCATCATGCCCATGGAGGCCGATACCGGGCGTAGCTTCTCGAGCTCGGCATCAGAGAGCGTCCCGGCATTCACGTGCGGCAGGAGCGAGGTCTCGCGCAGCACGAGCGCGCACATCTCGGCGAGGTAATCCGTGATCGAGCTGTGGCCCTGCGCGGCGAGCGCCTCTCGCGCCTCCACGTAGCGCCGCTCCGGCTTCTCCCCGAGCGAGAAGAGGAGCTCCTTGCAGCCGCTGCGCTCGCCCTTTCGGGCCTGATGCAGCACCTGCTCGGGCGTGAGCAGCGCGGCGCGCGGATCCGACGGGTGTTTCACGAACGTGCAGTACCCGCAGGTATCCCGGCACATGTTCGTCAGCGGCACGAAGACTTTGCGGGAATAGGTCACGCGGCGACCCCAAGTGGCATCACGCAGGCCCGCGGCGCGGCTCATGAGCGCTTCGGTTGTCAGCGATGTCACGTCCTGAGCGGCAGTGCTTGCGGTCACGGGCCACCTCCCTGGGCCGAGCGTGGTCGGCGAGCCGCAGCGCGGTCAAGGAAAATTTTACTAACTGCTCGAAAATGCGTTGGCAGCCATGGCTGGTGCTTCAGGCGCGCGCAGTCGCGCGTCATTGTGCGGGTATTCCTGCTGCGCTCTTGGGCATTTGGAGAACCGCCCCCGCGCACGCCCTGCGTTTGACACCGCCCGCCCGAGACCCTAGCCCGCTCTCCGGAGACCAAGCATGACCGACCTGCCCTTCCAGACACCGCTCGACGAAGACGCGCTGCGTGCGCTTTCCATCCCCGCGCCCTGGGGCTTCGGCATCGCCGACCGGGTCCGCTTCGGGGAGCTCGATGTCCTCGCCCATGTCAACAACACCGCCTACCTGCGCTGGCTCGAGAACTTCCGCATCAGCTATTTCCGCGAGTACGGCGTGGCCGATTACCGGGGGCAGTTCCCACGCATCGTGATCCGGCAGATCGGGATGGATTTCCTCGCCGAGATGACGCTCGGACAGGACTACGTCATCACCGGGCGCACGGCCTCCCTGCGCCAGAGCTCATTTCGGATGGATTACGCAGTCTGGGCCGACGGGCGCTGCCGCGCCACGGGCTGGGCGGTGCTCGTCTGGCTCACCGATGAGGGCCAGAAGGCTCCCATCCCGCCCGCGGTGCGCGAGACATTCATCGCGCGCGACGGGGCCGAGGCCGCCTAGCCGCGCAGGTAGCGGACAAGCGCCTGCGTCGAGGGGTCTTTGCCGTCGGCTTTCTCCTCGCCGTCCATGATCGGGCCGAGGGCGGTGGCGAGCTCCTTGCCGAGCTCCACGCCCCACTGGTCGAAGCTGTTGATGCCGAGGATCACCCCCTCCACGAAGACGCGATGCTCGTAGAGCGCGATGATCTGGCCCAGCGTGAATGGCGTGAGCTTCGGAATGCAGAGGGTCGTGGAGGGGCGGTTGCCCGGGAAGACGCGATGCCGGGCCTGGCGCTCGAGCTCGTCGCCCTCGAAGTTGCCCGCCACTTTCTCGCGTGCTTCAGGTAGGTTCCGCCCGCGCATGAGCGCCTCGGACTGCGCGAGGCAGTTGGCCTGCAGCAGACGGTGCTGGTGCGCGAGGTCCGGCTCGTGGCCTTCCCGCGCGACGATGAATTCACAGGGGATCACGCGCGTGCCCTGGTGGATGAGCTGGTAGAAGGCGTGCTGCCCGTTGGTGCCGGGCTCGCCCCAGACCACGGGCCCGGAATTGTAGGGAAGCGACGTGCCGTCCATGGCCACGCCCTTCCCGTTCGACTCCATTTCGAGCTGCTGCAGATAGGCCGGCAGCCGGAGCAGCCGCTGGTCATAGGGCAGCACGGCACGGGTGGCATGGCCGCAGCCCTGGTTGTGCCAGAGGCCCACGAGCGCGAGCATGAGCGGCAGGTTCGCCGCGCCCTCGGCCTCCCTGAAATGCGTGTCCATGGCCGCGCCGCCCGCGAGCAGGTCGGCGAAATCCTCCGGCCCCACGGCCAGCATGATCGAAAGCCCGATGGGCCCCCAGAGGGAGTAGCGGCCGCCCACCCAATCCTCGAAGCCGAAGACACGCTCGGGCGCGATCCCCCATTCCGCTGTCTTCTCCGCGTTGGAGGAGAGCGCCGCGAATTGCGCCCCGGGATCGGAGACGGATGTCGACATCCAGTCCCGCGCGGTGGCGGCGTTGGTCATGGTCTCGATGGTGGTGAACGTCTTCGATGCCACGATCACGAGCGTCGTCGCCGGGTCGAGCGGCGCGAGGATGTCGGAGATATGGGCCCCGTCCACGTTGCTCACGAAATGGGTGCGCGGGCCGTCATGGAAGGGCGCGAGCGCGGCCACGGCCATGACCGGACCGAGATCGGAACCGCCGATGCCGATATTGACCACGTCGGTGATCGCCCCGCCCTGCCCCTTGAACGCGCCCGAGCGCACGTCCGTCGCTAAGCGCGTCATCGCGGCGAGCGTCTCCTTGACGCCTGGGATCACATCCTGGCCATCCACTATCACGGGGCGGTCATGGCTTCGCAGCGCGGTGTGCAGAACGGCGCGGCCTTCCATCTCGTTGATCTTGGCGCCCGAGAACATCGCGTCGCGGGCTGCCGGTACCGGCGCCGCGAGCGAAAGCAGCATCTCCCGCGTCTCGGCGTCGATGTTCGTCTTCGCGTAATCGAAGAGCAGCCCGTCGGCCTCCAGCGAGAAATCCGCGGCGCGCTCCCCGTCGAAGAGATCGAGGATCGCGCGGTCCTTGACCGCCGCGGCTTTGCTCTGGAGTGCATCGAATTTCATCATTCAGCCCAATGTATGTTGGCGGATTTCAGGACGGTGGCGATGGGGGCCTCGGTCGGCGGCAGCTTTTGCGCCCGTTCGAGGGCCTCCCGCTTTTCCGCGCCAGTGATGACGACATGGGTGGTCATGGCACCGGCAAGCACGTGCGCGGGCAAGGTCACCCGCGGCTCCGGCGCGCCCGGTGCGCGCATGGGCACGAGGAGCGGCGCGTCCGGCGCCAGTGCCTCGGCGAGCCTGTCAGCGCCCGGAAAGATCGAGGCCGTGTGCATGTCCGCCCCCATGCCCAGAAGCAGGACGGAGATCGGCAGCTCTTCCGCGATGGCGGGCATGAGAGCGGGCAGACCATCCTCCGGCGTCTCGGCATCGGTGTAGAACGGGATGAAGCGCGCCGCAGCCGCCCGGTCCTGCAGCAGGCGCGCGCGGATGAGGCGCGTGTTCGAGCGCTCGGAGGTCTCGGGCACCCAGCGCTCGTCACTCAGCATGATGTGCACGCGCTCCCAGTCGAGCGAGGAGGCACAGAGCGCATCGAAGATCGGGCCCGGCGTCGTCCCGCCCGGCACCACGAAGGACGCCCAGGGATGCTGGAGGAGGCAGTTCTTGAGATCCCCCGCCAACGTGTTGGCGAGGTCCATCATCATGAGCTCGCGGTCAGCGTATTCGATGAACCTCACGTCTTCAGGTCCCGCCAGGAGCGCCCGTCCCGGTGGAGCAGAGCATGGGCATCGAGCGGCCCCATGGAGCCCACCTCGTAGGGCTTGGGCACGTCCGATCGCGACTGCCAGCCTTCGATGATGGGGTCTGTCCAGGCCCAGGCCGCTTCCACCTCGTCTCCGCGCATGAAGAGCGTCTGGTTGCCCCGGATCACGTCCATGACGAGCCGTTCATAGGCCTCTGTCGCGATCTCCGCGTCCGGGCCGAGCGCCTCGGCGAATGTCATGTCGAGTGGCACGTTGATGAGACGCATCCCGCCGGGGCCCGGTTCCTTGATCGTCATGTCCATGGTGATGCCCTCGTCGGGCTGGAGGCGGATCGAAAGCACGTTGCGGCCCGGGTCATCGCCGTCGAAAATCGAATGCGGCAACGCCTTGAAGACCACCGCGATTTCCGAGGCGCGGGTCGCCAGCTTCTTGCCGGTGCGCAGGTAGAAGGGCACGCCCGCCCAGCGGAAATTGGCGATATGGGCCTTCATCGCGATGAAGCTCTCGGTGAAGCTCCGCTCGTTCTCCGCATCCTCGCGGTAGCTCTGCTCGGTCTCTGTCGCCTCGTATTGACCGCGCACGATCTCGTGGGGGGCCACGGGCTGCAGCGCGCGGATGACCTTGAGCTTCTCGTCGCGCACGGCGTCGGGCGAGAATTGCGAGGGCGGCTCCATGGCGATGAGGCAAAGGAGCTGCATGAGGTGATTCTGAACCATGTCCCGCATGGCGCCGGACTTGTCGTAATAGGCCCCGCGCCCGCCCACACCCACGGTCTCGGACACGGTGATCTGGATGTGATCGATGAAATTCGCGTTCCAGAGCGGCTCGAACATGACGTTGCCGAAGCGCACAGCCATGAGGTTCTGCACGGTCTCTTTGCCGAGGTAGTGATCGATCCGGTAGATCTGCGTCTCGTCAAAAAAGCTGGCGAGAGTGCTGTTGAGCTCGCGCGCCGAGGCGAGATCGCGGCCAAAGGGCTTTTCCACCACGATCCGGCTTGTCTCGTCGGCGAGGTCATGCTTCTGCAGGCGTTCGGCGATCGGGCCGAAGAGGCTCGGCGCGACCGAGAAGTAGAACGCGTTCACGTGGTTCTTGTCGATCTTGGCCGCGAGATCCGACCAGCCGGTGTCGCCCTTGGCGTCGATGGCGACGTAGTCGAGCCGCTCGAGGAAGGCGCCGAGATCCTTGTGTTCGGCACAGGCCTTCTCGGCGAATTCCTTGATGCCGTCGCGCACGAGCTCCTGGTATTCCTCGGCGCTGATGTCGGAGCGCGCCGCTCCGATGATGCGTGCATCGCGCGGCATCTGTCCCGAGATGAACCGGCGGAAGAGCCCGGGCAAAATCTTGCGGCGCGCGAGGTCGCCCGTCCCGCCAAAGATCACAAGCTCGAAGGTCTCGACGGGGATAACGCGCGCTACCATGGGAAACCTCTTGGTCGTCTAGCGGTCGGTGTTAGCGATAACGGCCTAGCGCATAGGCCCGCTGCCCCGCCTTTGTCCAGCCATGTCTATCAGTGCCCGGCAGGACCTCAAGGCCGGGCGGGGCGATCCCGCCCCCTGCCGGCCATCTGCGCAGGCGCGCGCCTAGGCGTCGAGCTCGCTGTCCCAGTAGAGGAAATCGAGCCAGCTTTCGTGCAGGTAGCCCGGCGGAAACTTGCGGCCCATGTTGCGCAGCTCCTCCGAGGCCGGTTGACGCGGCGGCTTGCGCAGGGACATCCCCGCCTGCTTCAGGCTGCGCGAGCCCTTCTTCAGGTTGCACTTCGAGCAGGCGGCGACGACGTTTTCCCAGCTCGTCACGCCGCCGCGCGCGCGCGGGACAACGTGATCGAAGGTCAGGTCATCGCGGGAGCCGCAGTACTGGCATTTGAACTCGTCGCGCAGGAAGAGATTGAAGCGGGTGAAGGCCACGCGCTTCTGCGGCTTCACGTAGTCCTTGAGCACGACCACGGAGGGGATGCGGATCCGCGTGGAAGGGGAGCGGACGTATTCGTCGTACTCCGCAACGATATCGACACGGTCGAGCCACGCCGCCTTGATCGCCTCCTGCCAGGGCCAAAGCGACAGCGGGTAATACGAAAGCGGACGGTAATCGGCATTCAGAACCAGCGCCGGGTGCTGCTTCAGGGACTGCGGTGCGCGGACGAAGTTCGTCCTGAATTCACCGTCCATGGCTATAGTCCATCGTCACGTCCATCGGGGCCAAAGCCTCCTTGCTCGTTGCACGCGGGCTCCGAGACGGACCTAAACTGAACGGGCGGACCGCCTCAGCTGGTTTGGACTATATAGTGGGCGCGGCGACTGGCAACCCTGCATATAGCTCCATTCGCGCGAACACGTAGGACAGAAGTGCAACGCATTTGTGACGGTCGCCTGACGGGCGCTCAGGCGTAGCCGAGCCGCTCCCGAAGGAAGGCCAGCGCGACAGAAAGCCCGTCGGGCGCGATCCCGTGGGCCGTGCCCTTCATGATGTGGGCGTAGACATCCGTGAAGCCCGCTTTCTGGAGACCCTCGGCGGCCATGGGCAGGCTCTGGGGCGGCACGACATCGTCCTGATCGCCGTGGATGAGCAGGATCGGCATGCGCGAGACGACCTCGTCGACGAGAAGCTCGGGCTCGAGCAGGCGCCCCGAGATCCCCACGACCGCCGCCACCGGGTCCTCGCGGCGCGGGGCGGTGTGGAGCGCCATCATGCACCCCTGGGAAAATCCGAGGATCGCCACCTGCTCCGGCAGGAGATCGTGATCGACCATCAGTGCATCGAGAAAGGCCTGCAGATCGGCGGCTGCCGCGCGCAGGCCGTCGGCGGCGGCTTCCTCGGACGAGCCATCGATCCACGGGATCGGAAACCACTGCCGCCCCATGGGCATCATCGGGATTTCCTCGGGCGCGTCCGGGCTCACGAACATCGTGTCGGGCAAATGCTCTGCCAGCGGATCCGCGAGCCCGATCAGGTCGTCGGCATTGGCCCCGTAGCCATGCAGAAAGACCACAGCCGAGCGGAGCTCTCCCGAGAGCGGCTCGCGTGTTTTGGCGTCGAGCACCCGTGTCATCCGATTCCCTCCCGGCGTTTCTCCCGCGCGTAGTAGGCCCAGAGAATACGCGCAGCAACCGACCGCCAGGGCCGCCAGGCCTCGGCCATGGTGCGGAGCTCCTTTTCCATGGGGCGGGCCTCCAGCGCGTAGAGCATCCGGGCCCCCTCCTGCAGCGCCAGATCCCCGGCGGCGAATGCATCGGCGCGCCCGAGCGAGAACTTGGCATAGATCTCCGCCGTCCAGACGCCGATGCCCGTCACCTGCGTGAGGGTGTCGATCACCGCGTCGTCCGGCATCCCCCTCAGCGCGTCGAAATCCACGTCTGACTGGGCCAGCGCGCGCGCATAGCGCATCTTCTGTCGGCTGAGGCCCACCGCGCGCAGGGCCACGTCATCGGCCCGGGCCATGGCCGCGCGATCGTCAAGCCCGGCGGCCTCAAGCCTGCCCCAGATCGCCTTGGCCGACGCGACAGACACCTGCTGGGAAACGATGGCCGAAAGAAGCTCCGCAAAACCCTCCGCGCGCAACCTGAGCGGCAGCGGCGCGCAAGCGGCATAGCCGCGCGCGAGCCCTGCATCCCGCGCGGCGAGCCAGTCTGCACCCTCGGCAACGCAGGCGTCCGAGACGATGATGCGCCCTAGGCTTGGCTCTTGATCCACGCGATGGCCTCCTCGGCGCTGGCGGCTTTCGGCCCCGGGGGCTGGGGCGGTCGCGCGATCATGGCAACGGGGAGACCGAGCGCCCGCGCCGCGGTGAGCTTCGTGGCCGACGACGCGCCACCGGCGTTCTTCACCACGAGCCAGTCGATCGCCAGCCCCTCGAAGAGCGCCCGTTCATCCGCCACGCTGAAGGGCGGCCGCCCGATGAGAAACTCGCCGTTCGGAAGCGGAAAAGCGCGCTCCGGTGGATCGATCTGGCGACAGATGAGGTGACAGCCCGCGAGCCCATGGAAGCGATCGAGCGTCTGCCGACCTGTGGCCAGAAAAACGCGCGCGCCGGGCGGGATGAGCGCGGCGGCGTCCTCCTCTGCAGGGATCTCGTGCCACCGGTCCCCGTCCCCGGGCGCCCATGGCGGCCTCAGAAGCTGGCGATAGGCGATCCCGAGGGTGCGGGTGACCCGCGCTGTCCGTTCCGAGATCGCGGCGGCGAAGGGATGCGTGGCGTCTAGGACATGGGTGATGCCCGCTTCGTCCAGAAAGGCACGAAAGCCGTCCTCCCCACCGAAGCCGCCCACGCGCGTCTCGATCCGGGGCAGCTCCGGCGCCCGCGTCACCCCGGCGAAGGACGCCACGGCGGGCACCGCGGCCCCATGGAGCCATTCTGCCACGTCCCGCGCCTCGCGCGTGCCTGCGAGGAGAAGAAGCTTCATCGCCCGCTCATGCCTGCGCCAGGATCGCGCCTGCCCGGTCCACGACGACCGTGTCCACTGCGACGCCCGGCACGTAGGCCTGCGCGGTGTCCCGCGCGGTCTCGGCCACCCAGGCGGCCATGTCTGGCGCGAGAGCCACGGCCTCTAGCGCGGTGTTGGCGCCGCGGAGCTCCGGCATCCCGAAGCGACTGGCGAGCGCGTCGAAATCCACCTGGCTCCGGGCGGAATGCAGATCTCCCGCGCCCTGCGCGAGCTTCGTCATCTTGCCGATGCCGCCGCCGATGGTGATCCGGGGCACCGGGTGCCGCGCGAGATACTTGAGGAGCCCGCCTGCGAAATCGCCCATATCCAGCATGGCATGATCCGGCAGCCCGTGAAGCGCCTGCACCACGCGCTCCGAGGTGGCCCCGGTGCAGCCGGCGACATGGGCCAACCCGTCGGCGCAGGCGACATCGATGCCGCGATGGATGGAGGCGATCCATGCCGCGCAGGAAAACGGGCGCACGATCCCCGTGGTGCCGAGGATCGAGAGCCCGCCCTCGATGCCGAGCCGGGGGTTCCACGTGCGCTGGGCAAGCTCGGCGCCGCCCGGAATGCTGATCCGCACTTCCATGTCCACGGGATGCCCCAGCGCCGCGCAGGCCTCGCCCACCGCTTGCGCGATCATCTCGCGCGGGACCGGGTTGATCGAGGGCTCGCCCACGGCGATGGGGAGACCGGGCTTCGTCACCCGCCCCACGCCGTCGCCCGCGGCATAGCGCAGACCCGCGCCGCCCGGGGTGACACGAGAAATGACGAGCGCGCCGTGGGTGACGTCCGGGTCGTCGCCTGCATCCTTGGTGATGCCCACCTCAGCCCAGCCTGCGCCCCGCGCGCTGTGGGCGACCGCGAAAGTGGGCGTCTCGCCCCGCGGCAAGGTGATCATCACCTCTCGCACCGGGCCCGCGCCCCACAGGAGATGGCACGCCGCCTTGGCCGCCGCAGCGGCGCAGGCGCCCGTCGTCCATCCGCGGCGGAGCTCTCCTTCCGGCTTGCGTCCCATGGCGCGGACATTCCTGCTGTGTCCCGGTGACGTCAACAGGCAAGGGCGCGTCGTTTGTCCCCTATCGCTGCAGCGCAGAGGCGCGTATCACCGATCCGATGACGCATCAGCTGCCCCCCCTCCCCGGCTCCGACTGGCCCGTGCACGCGCGCGGCTGGGTGTGGCTCTGCGGCGCGGGACCGGGCGATCCGGGGCTGCTCACGCTTCACGCGCTCAACGCGCTGCGGCAGGCCGATGTGATTGTCTACGACGCGCTCGTGGGCGAAGGCATCCTAGACTGGGCCCCGCAGGCCGAGCGCCTTTACGCCGGCAAGCGCGGAGGGAGACCCTCGGCCAAGCAGCGCGATATCTCGCTCCACCTCGTGGAGCTTGCCCGGGCGGGCAAACGGGTGTTGCGGCTCAAGGGTGGCGATCCCTTCGTCTTCGGGCGGGGCGGCGAGGAGGCCCAGACCCTCGTGCAGCATGGCATCCCGATCCGCATCATTCCCGGCATCACGGCAGGCATCGGCGGGCTGGCCTATGCGGGGGTGCCCGTCACCCATCGCGACGTGAATCAGTCAGTGACCTTCGTCACGGGCCACGATCAGACGGGCGCGGCACCGAGCTCGCTCGACTGGGCCGCCATCGCGAAGGGCTCGCAGATGATCGTGATCTACATGGGCATGAAGCACCTGCCCCAAATCACCGCCCGTCTTTTGGCCGCCGGACGCGCGGCCGATGAGCCGGTGGCCCTCGTGACAACCGCCACCACGGCGGAGCAGCGCGTTCTTGAGACGACGCTCTCCCGCGCGGTGGAGGATGCCGCGCGCGCGGCGCTCGAGCCGCCTGCCATCATCTGCATCGGCAAGGGCGTCCTCATGCGCCAGGCCCTTGACTGGCAGGCCATGGCACGGGGCATCGCGCCCCGCGACACCGACCCCCTTCACCGGGGGCGCCCCGCAGAGAGCGCATGAAGGCCACGCTGATCGCCGCGCCGCGCTCTGGCGCGGGCAAGACCACCGTCACTCTCGCCCTGCTCCGCGCCCTCGCGCAAGACGGCCATGCGCCCCGGAGCCTGAAGCTCGGCCCGGACTTTCTCGACCCTGCGTTTCACGCCGCGGCCACAGGGCGGCCCTGCCTCAACCTCGATCCCTGGGCCATGGACGCGGCGCTCCAACGCGCCATCCTCGCGGGGCCGGGTCCCCTCGTCGTGGAGAGCGCCATGGGCCTTTTCGACGGTGCAGGGCTGGGCGGTGCCGGATCGGCCGCCGATGTCGCCGCGCGCTTTGATCTGCCAATCACCCTCGTCGTCGATTGCGCACGCGCCGCGCATACGGTGCCCGCGCTCGTCGCCGGGCTCGTCGACTACCGCCCCGGCCTCCGCTTTCACGGCGTCGTCCTCAACAACGTGGGCTCGCCCCGGCACGAAGCCCTGTTGCGCGCGGCCTTCGAGGGTCATGCGCTCGACATCCTTGCCGCCTTGCCCCGGGCGGCGGGCCTGTCGCTGCCGAGCCGTCACCTCGGCCTTGTGCAAGCCGCTGAGCACCCCGATCTCGGGCAAAAGCTCGACGCTGCGGCTGCGTGGCTCCGGGAGGCGGTCGATCCGGGAGGGCTTCTGGGCCGTGCGCCGGACCCCGCGCCAGAGGCCATGCGTCTCGATCCGCCGGCCCAGCGGATCGCTGTGGCTGAAGATCATGCGTTTTCATTTGCTTACCCGCATCTCTTGACGTCTTGGCGTAATGCGGGCGCGTCGATCTCGATCTTCTCTCCTCTGGCCGATGACGCTGTCCCCGAGGCGGACCTCGTCCTTCTGCCGGGCGGATACCCCGAGCTCCATGCGGGCCGCCTCGCCTCGGCGCACACCTTCATGCGAAGCCTGCGAAACGCCGCGCAAACTACTGTGATACATGGTGAATGCGGAGGATATATGGCCCTCGGAGAGGCGCTGGTCGACGCCGACGGGACCGCGCACCAGATGGCAGGCCTTCTGCCACTCGTCACAAGCTTCGAGCGTCGCGCGCTCCACCTCGGCTACCGCGACCTCACGGCGCGCGGCGGCCCTTTCGGCGGACGCTGGCGCGGCCACGAATTCCACTACTCGACGGCGCTGAAGAAAGAGGGCCCGCCGCTCTTTGACGCGCGGGACGCGGACGGGCAGGATCTCCCGCCCATGGGTCTCCGGCATGGGCGCGTCTCTGGCTCCTACGCGCACCTCATCGCCCCGCGCGCTTGAGCGCCCTTGTGGCCCCAACGCGGGCGGCGTAACGCTTCTCCCATGACCTCCCAGACGCAAGATAGGCCCGACGACCGGCGCGCCCTGCGCAACGTCGTCATCCTCGTCGCGGCCATGGCGATGCTGGGAAGCCAAATCACCATGATCTTCGTCATCGGCGGGCTGGCCGGGCAGATGCTCGCGCCCAATCCCTGCCTCGCGACGCTGCCCATCTCGCTCATCGTGTTCGGCTCCATGACCACGGCACCCTGGCTTTCGCGGCTCATGCAGGCGCAGGGCCGCGTGGCAGGCTTCATGACCGGGAGCGCGGGCGGGCTCGTGGGCTCCATCATCGGGGCCTACGCGCTCTCGACGGCGGATTTCTGGATGCTTCTTGTCGGCTCCTACTTTACCGGGATGTACATGTCGGCGCAGGGCTTTTACCGGTTCGCCGCGGCCGACACCGCCTCCGACGCGTTCCGCCCGAAGGCGATCTCCTACGTCATGGCCGGCGGGCTCATTTCCGCATTGATCGGCCCGCAGCTGACCAAGGTCACCAACGACATCTTCGCCATCCCCTTCATGGGCACCTATCTCGCGGCGGGTGCGATCAACCTCGTCGGCATGGCGCTCTTTCTCTTCCTCGATCTGCCGAAGCCGCCCAAGGGCTCTCAGACAATGGCCGGGCGCACCACGTGGGAGATGCTCAAGACCCCGCGGATCGCCGTGGCCGTCATCTGCGCCATGGTCTCCTACGCGCTGATGAACCTCGTCATGACCTCGACCCCGCTCGCGGTCGTGGCCTGCGGCTTCACGGCCGGCAATGCTGCCGATGTCGTCAGCGGCCATGTGATTGCAATGTTTCTACCCTCGTTCTTCACGGGCCATCTCATCGCGCGCTACGGTGCGGAGCGGATCGTGGCCATCGGGCTCGCCACGCTCGCGCTCGCGGGCGTCGTGGCAATCGCCGGGGTGGAGCTCACGAACTTCTTTGTCGCGCTCATCCTGCTCGGCGTCGGGTGGAATTTCGGCTTCATCGGCGCCACGAGCATGCTCACGGCCGCCCATGCCCCCCAGGAGCGCGGGCGCATTCAGGGCGCCAATGACGCCATCGTCTTCGGCTGCGTGACGCTGGCATCCCTTGCCTCGGGCGGGCTCATGAATTGCTCGGGCAGCTCCGCCGTGGCAGGCTGGAGCGCGGTCAATTTCGCCATGGTGCCCTTCCTCGCGCTGGCGGGCGGGGCGCTCTTCTGGCTCATGCTGAAGACCCGCACAGCGCAACCGGCGGAATGACGGTGGAGCTCTCGCGCACAATCACCGGGCTCAATGCGGGCGGCAATGACGGCTGGGGCCTCTTTTACGAGGCCCGCCGCCGCAAGGCCGCGGGCGAAACGATCCTCGAGCTCACCATCGGCGAACACGATATCGGGACCCATCCCGCGATCCTTGACGCGATGCATGCCTCCGCCAAGGCGGGGCACACGGGCTATGCCATGGTCCCGGGCGTGGATGCCCTGCGCGATGCCGTGGCCGCGCGGGTGGCCGCGCGCACGGGCGTGCCAGCGGGCCGCGAGAACGTGCTCATCACCCCGGGCGGGCAGGCCGCGCTCTTTTCCGCGCACAAGGCCGTGCTCGATCCAGGCGATCTGGGTCTCTTTCTCGATCCCTACTACGCCACCTATCCCGGCACGATCCGCGGCACCGGTGCGCGGGCGCAGGCCATCGCCTGCCGCCCGGAAGACGGCTTCGCCCCACGCGCGGGCGACCTTCGCGCCGCTGCCGCCGCGGGCGCGCGAAGCCTCCTGATCAACACGCCCAACAATCCCACGGGCGTGGTCTACGGACGGGAGACGATCGAGGGCATCGCCGAGGTGGCGCAGGAGGCGGGGCTCTGGGTCATCTCCGACGAGGTCTATGACGCGCAGGTCTGGCGCGGCACGCATCTGAGCCCCCGCGCCATGCCCGGCATGGCGGAGCGGACGCTCGTCATCGGCTCCATGTCGAAGAGCCACGCCATGACAGGGTCCCGCGTGGGCTGGATCCTGGGGCCGGAAGAGGCGATCGCGCGGCTGATCGATCTCGCCACAGCCACGACCTACGGCGTGCCCGGCTACATCCAGGACGCCGCGCTCTTCGCCCTCCGCGAGGGCGACTGGCTTGAGGCGGAGGTGGGGGCACCCTTCGCGCGCCGCCGCACCCGCGCCGAGGAGATGCTCGCCGCGCAGCAGGTGGTGGGCCTCGTGCCCTCGGGCGGGGCCATGTACCTCATGCTCGACATTCGCCGCACCGGCCTCGATGGCGAGGCCTTCGCCGCCCGGCTTCTGGATGAGGAGGCCATCGCGGTCATGCCCGGCGAGAGCTTCGGACGCGCCGCCGCGGGCCATGTACGCGTGGCCATGACGCTCGAGGACAGCGCCTTCGCAGAGGCCCTCGCTCGGCTCCTCGACTTTGCCGCGCGGCAGAGCGGCTGACGCGAAATCCCGGCGGGACGTGTCGCGAACAGTCCGTGCCGTCGCTTTTGCACAAGATCGCGGAGCATGGGCCGCGTTCCATGGTGCCATGACGGCCTCGTCTATCATCGGCGGAGCATGGCGGCACGTGCTCACCCAGCGCACCATCGGCGCGCGACGGGGCCGTGCGGCACGGGGGAGACCCGCGGGGTGCTGAGCCCCCTTCCCCATCTCCTACGCCGAGGACCCCGCCATGAATGATCTCACCCCACCCCGCCCCGCCCGCTCCGGCGGGCGCGCTGCGCGTCATGCGCTTCGGGCAGCACCGCCCGAAAAGACCGACCGCCCGGTATGGCCGGGCCTCGAGGGCGGCGCGCTCAAGCTTCTGACGGACACGGAGGTCGAGCGCATCCACGCGGCCGCGCTCACCTGCCTCGAAGACATCGGCCTCGCTGACGCGCCGGCCTCGGGCGTCGACATCATGACCAGTGCCGGCGCGGTCCTCGGAGATGATGGCCGCCTCCGCTTCCCGCGTGCGCTCGTCGAAGACATGCTCGCCAAGGCCGCGCGAGGGATCACCGTTCACGGGCGCGACGCGGCCTTCGATCTCGAACTGAGCGGGACGCGCGTCCATTACGGGACGGCGGGCGCGGCCGTGCACATGGTCGATATCGACGGGCATGCCTACCGCGAGAGCACGCTACAGGACCTTCACGATGCCGCGCGGCTCACCGAGCAGCTGGACAACGTGCATTTCTTCCAGCGCCCCATGGTGGCACGCGACGTCGCCGATGCGCGCGAGCTCGATCTCAACACGATCTACGCCTCCGTGACCGGCACGCGAAAGCACGTGGGCACCTCGATCACCGATGCGGCCCACGTGCCGGACATCCTCGAGATGCTGCACGTGATGGCGGGCGGCGAAGCGGCATGGCGCGCGCGGCCCTTCGTCTCCAATTCCAACTGTTTCGTCGTTCCCCCGATGAAATTCGCCACCGAGAGCTGCCTCGTGATGGAGGCCTGCATTCGCGGCGGCATGCCTGTGCTCCTCCTCTCGGCGGGTATGGCGGGCGCCACGGCCCCCTCCACCACGGCGGGCGCCATCGTGCAGGCCACGGCGGAATGTCTCGCGGGCCTCGTTTACGTGAACGCCATCGCGCCCGGGCATCCGGCGATCTTCGGCACCTGGCCCTTCGGGCTCGACTTGCGCACGGGGGCGATGTCCATCGGCTCGGGCGAGCAGGCGCTGCTGACGGCGGGCTGTGCGCAGATGCATCAGTTCTACGGGCTGCCGGGTGGCGCGGCGGCGGGGGCCTCCGACGCCAAACTCCCGGATATGCAGGCGGGCTGGGAGCAAATGTGTTCCAACGTCACCGCGGGCCTCGCAGGCTGCAACATGATCTACGAGGCCGCCGGCATGCATGCCTCTCTCCTCGGCTTCTGCTTCGAGAGCCTCGTGATGGGCGACGACCTCATCGGTCAGGCGCTGCGCTGCGTGCGCGGGATCGAGGTTTCTGAAGATACCCTCGCGGTGGACACGATCCGCGAGACAGTGCTGGGCGCAGATGGCACGGGCGGGCCCGGGCACTACCTCGGCGCGGGGCAGACGCTGGCACGGATGGAAAAGGATTTCGTCTATCCCACGCTGGGCGACCGCACCTCACCCAAGGAATGGGACGAGAACGGCAAGCCCGATCTCGTGACCGCGGCCAAGGCCCGGACGGCGGCGCTCCTCGCTGCGCCCAATGCGGCGATGCTCGATCCGGCCACGGACGCCGCGCTCCATGCCCGCTTCGCCCTCCATATCAGGCCCTAGCTCGCCTCGGCGCGTGCCTCGAGCGCGAGCCATTCCTCCTCCGCGCGCGCGAGCGCCGCGTGCCGCTCCACGAGCGCGTCGGTGGCTTTCTGGAATTTCACCGGCGCATCCGTGAAGAGGCCGGGCTGCGCGAGAAATGCCTCGAGCTTCGCGATCTCGGCGGTGAGGCGGTCGATCTCGCCGGGCAAGGCATCGAGCCGGTGCTTTTCGGTGAAGCTGAGCGCCGTGCTGGCGGCTGCGGTGAGCTCCGTCTCCTTCTTGCCCGGTGAAGCATCCGCCTTGGGCGCGGCGGACGAACGCTCCTGCGCAGGCTTTTGCGCAGGCTTCTGGGCCTGGTAGTCGCTCCAGCCGCCCGCATAGACGGTGAGCCGCCCCGCGCCCTCGAAAGCCACCGTGGCCGTGGCCACACGGTCGAGGAAATCCCGGTCGTGGCTCACGAGAAGCACGGTGCCGTCATATTCGCCCAGGATGTCCTGCAGGAGGTCGAGCGTCTCCACGTCGAAATCATTGGTCGGTTCGTCGAGGATCAGCAGGTTAGACGGCTTCGCCATGAGCTTGGCCAACAGAAGCCGCGCCTTCTCGCCGCCCGAGAGCGAGCGGACAGGCGCGCGGGCCTGCGCCTCGTCGAAGAGGAAATCCTTGAGATAGCCCACCACGTGCTTGGGCGCGCCGCGCACCATGATCTGGTCGGCGCGGCCCGAGACGCGGAGCCCCTGCTCGGAGGTGAGCGCCTCCCAGAGGCTGAGCTCCGGATCGATCTGCGCGCGCGCCTGATCGAAATAGGCAATCTCGAGATTGGTGCCGAGCTTCACATTGCCCGCGTCGGGCGCAAGCCCGCCCGTGAGCATGTTGAGCACGGTCGTCTTGCCCACGCCGTTCGGGCCGACGAAGGCGATCCTGTCCCCGCGCTGGACGGTGAGCGAGAAGTTCTTGGCGATGTCCTTGCCGTCGAAGGCTTTCGAGAGGCCCGTGGCCTCGATGACCTTCTTGCCGCTCTTCTTGCCCGCTTCGATCTCAAGCGCAGCCGCGCCCTGCCGGGTGATCTGTGAGGCCCGCTCGGCGCGCAGGTCCTGAAGGGCGCGCACCCGACCCTGGTTGCGCTTGCGCCGCGCGCTGATGCCCTCCACGGCCCATTTCGCCTCGGCCTTGATCTTGCGGTCGAGCTTGTGGCGCTTGTCGTCCTCCTCGGCCCAGGTCCTGTCGCGCCAGGCCTCGAAGGCGCTGAAGCCCTTCTCCTGCCGCCGCACCTCGCCCCGGTCGATCCAGAGCGTGGCGCGCGTAAGCGCGGAGAGGAACGCACGGTCGTGAGAAATAACGACATAGCCCGTGCGTGTGGCGCGGAGCTGGTCCTCGAGCCAGCCGATGGCCTCGATGTCGAGGTGGTTGGTGGGCTCGTCGAGCAGCATGAGCTCCGGCGCCTCTGCCCAGATCTTGGCCAGCGCGGCGCGGCGACGCTCCCCGCCCGAGGCAGTCTCCACCGCGCGCGCCGGGTCGAACTTGAGCCCCTCGCCCGCCATCTCGACGCGGTAGGCCTCACTCGCGTCGAGCGCGGACATCGCGAAATCGCCCAGCGTCGAGAAGCCAGCCATGGCGGGGTCCTGCTCCATGTAGCCCACGCTCACGCCCGCCGGCAGCACGCGCTCGCCGCGGTCAGGCTCCACGAGGCCCGCCATGACCTTCAGAAGGGTGGATTTGCCGGATCCGTTGCGCCCGACGAGCGCCACGCGGTCCCCGGGATGCACCACGAGCGAGAGCGCGTCGAACACCGGCGTGCCCCCGAAGGTGAGCGAGATGTCATTGAGCTGGAGAAGCGGTGCCTGGGCCATGGCGGGGAGCTATGGCGAGGGGCGCGCAAGGTCAATTCCGGGCGTTGCGCGGGCCTGCGAAAGAGGCGCGGCGCTCAGCCGGCCACCGCGCGCAGCAAGCGCTTTCGCGCGGCGGGGATGGCCGCGATCTCGAGGCCGGTAAAGACGTGCAAGGTCCCCAGGTCGCGATCCACCACGGCGTGATCGCTCACCCAGCCGCCCATGGCGAGGTAGGTCTTCAGGAGCGGCGGCATGGCACGCATGGCGCGCCTGACGTCCGGCCGCAATCCCAGCCGTTCGGCAAAGCGCACCACTTGCGGGGCCTTCACACGCGGCCGCCAGCGGCCCGGCGCGAGGTGACGCTCCCGGAGCATGGCGAAGGCGTCGTGATAGGCCTCGGCCTCGGTGCCGTCGAAGGAGGAGCAGCCAAAGAGCATTTCGACCCCGCGCGCATCCACATAGGCGGTCATGGCGCCCCAGGCGATGCGCAGGATATCGGGATCGCGCGCGCCCCGCGCCGTGCAAAACCGGCCGAGCTCCACCATGGGCGCGTCATAGGCCTCGAGCGCGGCGAGCCCGTAATACTGCGCTGAGTAGCTGCGCCCGATCTCGGCCCCCCGGCTCAGCGGCATGAGCCGGAAACAGCAGAGAACCTCGCCGGTGCGGCGCTCCTCGACGACGACATGGTCGCACTGGGCGTCGAATGCGTCCCCGTCCCGTGCGACGCCCGCGCGAAAACACAGCGCGCGCAGCCGCTGCACGGCGGCCATGTCCTCCGCGGACCGCGCGAGCCGCGCCCGGTAGCTTCCCCTTTCGAGGCTTAGCATGCCCATCGTTCCCTTCGCCGTTGACGCCGCACCCCTTGGCCCCGCGCGCTTCGAGACATAGCTCTTGGGCAGCGGCATGGCACGAGCCATGTGACAACTCAATGACGCAACGAAACGGACGCACCGCATGGACAAGATCGTCAAATCCGACGCCGAATGGAAAGAGCAGCTGAGCGACCTCGCCTACAAGGTCACGCGCAAGCACGGCACGGAGCGCGCCTTTACCCACGAGAGCTTTCCGGAGGGGCCCGGCCTCTTCCGCTGCATCTGCTGCGAGGCACCACTCTTTGACAAGGCGCACAAGTTCGACAGCGGGACGGGCTGGCCGTCCTTTTACCAGCCCGCCGAGGATGCTCCCATCGGTGAGAGCGTCGATAACAGCTGGTTCATGCGCCGCACGGAGGTCCATTGCGACCGCTGCGATGCCCATCTCGGCCACGTGTTCCCGGACGGGCCGCAGCCCACGGGGCTGCGCTACTGCATCAACGGGGTCGCGCTGACCTTTCAGGAAGAAGACTGAGGCCGTCAGAGCCAGCCCAAAAAACCTGTCAGAGACCGCCGCCGCCATCGTCGCCGCCGCCGAGGATCCTCGTGGCGTCGAAGCGGCCGAGATTGCCGAGCAGCTGCCGCAGGAAGGTCGTGTCCTCCACAGCCGAATCCGTCACGCGGCGCGACAGCGGCACGACCCGCCCATCGGCGAGCGTGAAGCGCTCGATATTGCTGACCACGCCGTCATCGTTAAAGCGCACGGCGACGAGCTGCCGGTCGATCACTTCCGGCGCGCGAAAGCCGAATTGACGGCGCCTGTCGGCGAGGTAGTAGTACGCGCCATCGGTGAGCACGCCGCTCGTGGATGGGCGCCCGATGACATCTTCCACCGTCGCGCGCGTATCGACGCCCACAATGACTTCCGCGAGTTCGGCATCGGTGGGCGCGTAACCGTGATTGCGGAAGGTCGCGGTGCATCCTGCCACGGCCAGTGCGCCTGCCAACAGCGCCCCCCTCAGGAGCAATCCCCGTGTGTACATGATGGCCCCATCCCGGCTTCAGTCGCGCCGCCTTTTACCGGCGGTGGGCATGGTGTAACAGCGCGCACGCGATTTTTTCAAGCGAGAGACGAGGCCCATGGCATCTGACACTGTCCTCCACTTGGCCAAGCTCCCGGCAGACGGGCCGCACCGCGTGGCCTGGACCGCCTCCGACGCCGACAGGGATGCGCTCATGGCCGCGCTCGACCTCCGCGACCTGCGCAAGCTCAAGGCCACGCTCACCCTCACGCCCCGCGGCAAGCGGGACTGGCACCTGACGGCCGATTGGGGTGCCACGGTGGTGCAATCCTGCGTCGTGACGCTCGCGCCCGTAACGACCCGGCTCGACCGCAGCGATAGCCTCCTCTTCACTGCCAAGATGCCCGAGATCACCGAGGCCGAGAGCGAGATGCCCGAAGACGAGACGCTCGAGCCACTGGTGGACGAGGCGCCGATCCTGCCCATCCTGCAAGAGATGATCGCGCTCGCCCTGCCCGCCTATCCCCGCGCCGAGGATGCCGAGCTTGGAGAGGCGATCTTTGCGGCACCCGACGTCACGCCCATGAGCGACGAGGACGCCAAGCCCTTCGCCGGTCTCGCGGCGCTCAAGTCGAAGCTAGAGGGCGATGGCTGAGCCACGCCGAGCTTTCAGCGCATGCGCACAGTCTTTCCGCGGCAAACCCCTTGCGCGTGTGAAAGAGGTGCTTTAGAGCCCGCCAAACTTTCGAAATTTAGGCGCGCGAGCCTGCGCGCTCCCGATCCGAGGTTCAGACATGGCCGTTCAACAGAATCGCGTCTCCAAATCGCGCCGCAACAACCGCCGGGCCCACCACAGCCTCGTGGCCGCGAACCCCAACGAGTGCTCCAATTGCGGCGAGCTCAAGCGTCCGCACCACGTGTGCCCGTCCTGCGGTCATTATGACAATCGCGAAGTCATCGCGATGGTGGACGAGATCGACCTCGAAGACGAAGACGCCGCCTAAGTCGCGCGCGCTTCATGACCGGCGCGAGCACCTCCGCGCGAGCCACGGGCGGTGACGGCGCGATCGTCGTCGCCATCGACGCCATGGGCGGCGACAAGGGCCCGAGCGTCATCGTCAAGGGTATGGCCATCGCCGCCTCGAAAGACGCGACCCTGCGCTTTGTACTTCACGGGCCCACCGAGCACCTCGCGCCGCTGGTGGCCAAGCGCAAACTCACCGAGATCACGACCATCCGCGATGCCTCCGGCGTCGTCTCGATGGACGACAAGCCCTCCCATGTCATGCGCCACGGCAAGGACACCTCCATGTGGGCGTCCATCGAGACGGTGCGCGCGCGGGAGGCCAGTGTCTGCGTGTCCTGCGGCAATACCGGCGCGCTCATGGCCGTGGCCATGGTGCGGCTCCGGAAGCTGCCCGGGGTGAACCGGCCCGCCATCGCGGTGCTCTGGCCCTCCGCCAATCCGCAGGGTTTCAACGTCCTCCTCGATGCCGGGGCCGACATCCGGGCCGACGAGACCGACCTCATGCAATACGCGCTCATGGGCGTGAGCTACGCGCGCAACGGGCTCGACATCCCGCGCCCCCGCGTCGGGCTCCTGAACGTCGGCACCGAGGAGCACAAGGGTCGTGCCGAGATCAAGGTCGCCGCGGAACTCATCGCCGCGCAGGCCCACGAGGCGAAGTTCGATTTCGTGGGCTTCGTCGAGGGCGGGCAGATTCCGGGCGACAAGGTCGACGTGATCGTCACAGACGGCTTCACCGGCAACATCTCGCTGAAAACCGGCGAGGGCACGGCGAGCTTCATCTCCGCCTCGCTGCGCGACGCTTTCCGGCACACGCCGCTCTCACGGCTGGCGGCGCTCATGGCCTATACCTCGCTCAATCGCCTGCGGAAACGGATCGACCCGCGGCGCGTGAACGGTGGTGTCTTCCTCGGCCTCAATGGTACCGTCGTGAAGAGCCACGGCTCCGCCGATGCCACGGGCGTGGCCGCGGCGATCAATCTGGCCAGCCAACTCGCGCGGTCGGGCTTCACGGAGCGTCTGGCGGCGCGCGTGGCCCAGGCGGGCGGGTTCCTGCCCGCAGATGAAGAGGACAAGGTATGACGACCCTGCGCGCGGTGATCCGCGGCTACGGCCACCACCTCCCCGCGCGCGTGGTTGAAAACGCCGAGTTCGAGAAGACCCTCGACACCAACGACGAGTGGATCCGGACCCGCACCGGCATCGAGCGCCGGCATTTCGCCGCCGAGGGAGAAACCACCTCCCAGCTCGGCGCCAAGGCGGCCCTCGCCGCGCTCGAGGATGCGGGCGTGGCCGCCGACGAGGTGGACGCGCTGATCCTCGCCACCTCCACGGCCGACCTCACCTTTCCCTCCGCGGCCACGATGGTTCAGGCCGAGGTCGGGATGACCAATGGCTTCGCCTTCGATGTGCAGGCCGTCTGCGCGGGCTTCGCCTACGCCATGACCACGGCCAATTCGCTGATCATCAGCGGCCAGGCGCAGCGCGTCCTCGTGATCGGCGCCGAGACCTTCTCGCGCATCATGGACTGGACGGATCGCGGCACCTGCGTCCTCTTCGGGGACGGCGCGGGCGCGGTCCTCCTCGAGGCCCGCAACGCAAAGGGCACTCCAGAAGACCGCGGCATCCTCGCAGCCGAGATCCATTCCGACGGGCGCTACAAGGATATCCTCTACGTCGACGGCGGGGTCTCGACGCAGACGACGGGCGTCCTGCGGATGCAGGGCAAGGAGGTCTTCCGCCACGCCGTCGAAAAGCTCGCGGGCACCGCGCGCACCACGCTCGCCAAGGCCAGCCTTTCGCCCGCCGACATCGACTGGATCGTGCCCCACCAGGCCAACCTGCGCATCCTTTCTGCCACCGCTGACAGGCTTGGTGTGCCGATGGAGAAGGTGGTTGTGACCGTGCAGGATCACGGCAACACGTCGGCGGCATCGATTCCCCTCGCGCTCTCGGTGGCCCATGCCGATGGGCGCCTCAAGGAAGGGGATTTGGTCGTCACAGGGGCCATCGGCGGCGGTTTGGCCTGGGGCTCGGTGGTTTTCCGCGTTTAGTTCCGCCCGCCAAGCGCTTGAATTTGGAAGTTTATTGACCCCCTGATTTCGGGCTCCTAACATCTGCGGCACAAGACAGGGATGGTTAGGGGAGCTATTCATGAGCAAGACGTTGACCCGCATGGACCTCAGTGAGGCCGTGTTTCGGGAGGTGGGGCTGAGCAGGAATGAGTCAGCGCAACTTGTAGAGACCGTTCTGGACGAGATGTCCGATGCCCTCGTGCGGGGCGAACAGGTCAAGATCTCCTCTTTCGGGACATTCAGCGTCCGAGACAAGGCAGCCCGGGTGGGCCGCAATCCCAAAACCGGCGAAGAGGTCCCCATTTCTCCCCGCCGCGTCCTGACATTCCGTCCCTCGCATCTGATGAAGGAGCGAGTGGCCTCGGGGAACAAGAGCTGAGCATGGAAAAGTCCCGGCAGGCATTTCGAACCATTTCGGAAGTGGCCGATGGGCTGGGCACGCAACCCCATGTGCTGCGCTTCTGGGAGAGCAAGTTTCCGCAGGTCAAGCCGGTGAAGCGCGCGGGCGGACGGCGGTACTACCGCCCGGCAGATATCGATCTTCTCGGCGGCATCAAGCAGCTTCTCCACGAGGACGGCATGACCATCAAGGGCGTGCAGAAGGTGCTTCGCGACCGCGGGGTCAAATACGTGGCCGCGATCGGCGCCCGTGAGGAACCCTCGCGCACGCCGGAGACCATCGAGGGGGTCGTGGTGCCGCTCGAGATCAAGGGCCGGACGCCCGAGCCCGCGCCCGGCGCCGACGCCGCGCCGGAGACCCCGGCTGCGCCTGAGCCGCCGCAGGAGAAGCCCGCTGCCCATGCACCGGTGGACCCGGCAGAGGCCCAAGCGACGGATGCCACTGGCGAAGAGCCCACGCAAAAACCCCTGGCAGCCCCTCCCGAGGCGCAGCTCGCCAATCCCGTGGGTCTGAGCAGAATCAATGCCCTACGTCGCGCAGCTCATGCGGGTGGGAGCCACGATGCCGAGGCGCTCGCACGCAGCCTCGAGAAGCTCAAGACCCTCGCAGCGCGCATGAAATCCGCCCAGGGCCCCTGGTGACAGACCATTGGATTTTGCGGGTTGTACGGGCTTCTCAATAGGCTATACCCCGCCCTCAGTCGGGCTATGGCGCAGCCTGGTAGCGCGTCCGTCTGGGGGACGGAAGGTCGCAGGTTCAAGTCCTGCTAGCCCGACCAACACTCCACCCCCGTTGCGGCTGATCGACCCCGGTTTGCCTCGTTTTGTACAGCGCCACGGCGCGCTCGAGAGGTTTTGTACAAGGGAGGGACGGCATGGGCGTGTTTCCTAGCCAACGGATCGAAGCGCTCATCGCAGAGGGCGCGATCACCGGCGACCCCGCGATCATCCCCGAACAGCTCCAGCCCGCGTCGCTCGATTTGCGCCTCGGTCCGGTCGCCTACCGCGTCCGCGCCTCGTTTCTCACCGGAGAGGGCCGCACCGTGGCCCAGCGGCTCGATGATTTCGTCATGCACCGCATCGATCTCTCGGACGGCGCGGTGTTGGAGAAGGGCTGCGTCTACGTCGTCCCGCTCATGGAGCGGCTCGCTCTGCCCGACGGTGTGCAAGCCGTCGCCAACGCGAAAAGCTCCACCGGGCGGCTCGACCTCCTGACGCGCACCATCACCGATGACGGCGTGGAATTCGACCGCATCGCGCCCGGCTATGACGGGCCGCTATACGCCGAAATCTGCCCCCGCTCCTTTTCCGTCCTCGCGCGGCCGGGCATGCGGCTCAACCAGATCCGCTTCCGGGACGGTCACGCCGTCCTCTCAGACGCCGAGCTCACCGCGCTCCACGCCGAGAGCCCGCTCGTCGATGGCGCGGCCACCATCGCCGATGGGCTCGGCTTCTCCGTCGATCTGAAGCCCGCGGATGGCGATCTCGTAGGCTACCGCGCCAAGCCGCACACGGGCGTCATCGACCTCGAGAAGCTGGGCCACTACCCGCCCGCGGAATTCTGGGAAGAGATCCGCACGACGGAGGGCCGCATCATCCTCGACCCCGGCGCGTTCTACATCCTGGTGAGCCGCGAGGCCGTGACCATCCCCCCGGATTATGCCGCCGAGATGGCACCCTATCTCGCCATGGTGGGCGAATTCCGCGTGCACTACGCCGGTTTCTTCGACCCGGGCTTCGGCCACGGCGAGGGCGCGGGCTCCCGCGGGGTTCTGGAGGTGCGCTGTCACGAGGCTCCGTTTGTGCTGGAACACGGCCAGATCGTGGGCCGGCTCGTCTACGAGCGCATGTCCGAAAAGCCCGAGCGGCTCTATGGCACGGGGCTCAAGAGCAACTACCAGGGCCAGGGGCTGAAGCTCTCGAAGCATTTCGCCGCCTAAGGCATCCCCGCACGCCGCTGCTTCCGAGGTCCGCTTCGTGCCCACTTTGACCGATGCTGCACAGCGCATAAACAGCAATTTCAAATGTTCAGCATAGCTTCAGGCTTGCCGAAATCTGACGGCCCCGATGCAACGGTGAATTCAGTCTGTTTAGGCGTTTTCCAAAAGTGCACCTAGCAAGCTTCGACGGCCTGAATGCGCTCTTCCTCCCACTGCGCTATCCGCTCCGTGAGCTCTTCGGGCAGCGGGCCGTCCGGGTCGGGCAACGTCGCTAGGAAGCTCCAGCGACGCTCCAATCCGTTGAGCGACACTTCATCTGTCCCACCACGCTTTGCGAAGGCGTTAAACATCGCACCTAGCTCTGGGGACAACGACTTATCCTCTTGCCACCTCTTCGCGACCCAAAGGACGACATCCACCAACTCAAGACCCGCGCTCTCGTCGCCAGGTCGGAAATCAGGTGGGTCCTCCGGTATATTCGCCATGTCCATCTCGGGCATTCCGGGTCCCATGCTCTGCTTATGGCCCCGCAGCCGCCGATACATGTCGGCCAGCTCGCCTTGCGCGCGATTGAACTGCATCTGCCGGTCGACGACGATCCGGCGGACCTGTCGGGACTGCTTCTGAGCTTGCGCCGCCGCTGATTGCATTACTTGTTGGAAGCCTACGATGTTCGGAGATATCTGAAGCGCGCTATCCTTATTCCCTGCGCCATAACTAATCTCGAATGGATTCGCCGCGGCCCAAGTGAGCGCGCCAGAGATCAACTCACGGGAGCGAGCGTCCGGTAGGCGAACGATACGATCCTGAAGCGTCTCGCATAATGCTTGCAATGCTTCCGCAGCTCGTGCGGGATTGGTCTCCACTCTCGCGGCCCAAGCCGCCTTTGCAGTATCTTCGTCGAACAGGTGCGCGACCTTGAAGACAAGGGCATATCGCAATGGTGTCCAGTAGTGGTCCCATCGAACTGCTTTGTTGAGCCCAGCATCGAAGACTTGGTCGAAGAAGGTGATGATGGCGTGATCGGGCTTAACCACCTTGTAGAGCGAGAAACGAACGTCGCGTTTCAGCGCGAAGCGCCAGAGGCTCGGCGCTACTTCCGAGAGCCGCCCGACACCCAACTGGTTTGCATGGAGTCGCTCCACTCCAAGCTTCTTTCGAGCGGCCCGAAGCAGCGGTTCGGCTGTGACATCCAGGTTCGTCTTCGATGTTAGCAAGCCGTAGTAGAGAATGGGCTGGGCTGGATCGAAAAGGTTGTTCCCAGTATTTCCGCTTTCGTCGACATAACAGTACATCTCGTTTTCCTAAACTGTAGAAACACGTCGGTGAAGCGGACCTCGAGCTTTGACTAACGAAAGTTGGCTCTGTCCGCTTACCAGACCTCGCGCCGTCCAACCGATCTAGCGCCGGTACCGCCTAGACCTTCGACATCCGCTGGCCGACGCGCATGGCTTGCTTTGTGCGCTTCTACTTATATCTCACGGCGTCCATCTCGGCGCGGTCTTCGTCGCTGACGCCGTGACCGCCCGTCTTGCGGGCGCCCGAGGCAGATCTTTCGCGCCGAATGTGGTACCCTCGCCTTGGGAGGGATGCGCGATGTTCGATCTCGACACCTTTATCGCGGATTGCCGCGACGCGGTGGACAAAGACCCCACGCACAAGTCAGCCGCGGAGGTCGTGCGACGCGCCCTGTCGGACCCTTCGAAGGTCCTGGCCGCGCTTGGAGAGCCCACGGAGCCCGGGATCACGCCACTCTACGCGTCGCCAAACCTGACGATCGTGAACCTCGCCTGGAAGCCTTCGACAACGATCCCCCCGCACAACCACGAAATGTGGGCCGTGATCGGGATCTATGGCGGGCGGGAGGACAACATCTTCTGGCGACGGGTGAAGGATCATCCCAACGGCCTGATCGAGGCAGCCGGGGCGAAATCCCTGTCCACGGGCGACATGTGCCCCATGGGCGCGGACATCATTCACTCGGTCACGAATCCGATCCCGCGACTGACAGCCGCGCTCCACGTCTATGGCGGCGATTTCTTCGAGGCGGAACGGAGCGAATGGGAGCCCGAGCACCTGTTCGAGACCCCGCTCGATATCGAAGAGGTGCGCGCGCGGTTCTCGAAATAGGCCGTGCGGGCGGGCGGCGCTGTCCGCCGCCATACAGCCCGCGCAGGTGTGTCGGCTCAGAAGCGCCCGATCCGCCGCGTCACGCGCATGGCCTGCTTCGCACGCTTCTGCTTCTGGCGCGTTGCGGCCATCTCGGCGCGGTCGGCCTCGCTGACGCCCTCGGCGGGCTTGTCCTTCTTGCTGCCGCGCTTCGCGGCCATGTCAAAGCCCTTGTCCATGCCCTTGGAGATCACCTTCCGCATGAACATGCGCAGGACCATGTTGAGTATCTGGTTCATGTCTTCGCCTCGCTTGTTTCGCCTTCGGCGGCGATGTCTTCGTTCTCGTGCTGCGTGTCTCCGGCGTCACCCGCCGCTTCGCCGTCGTCCTCGAAGAGATCGGGTTCTTCCGCGTCGGCTTCAAGTTCCGGGTCCTCGCCGTCTGCATCCGCTCCGGGCGGCGGCCGGCTGTCGAGAAGACCCGCCTGCCGCAGCTCCTTCAGGCCGGGCAGATCCCGCGCCGACTCGAGCCCAAAGTGATCGAGAAAGCTTTCGGTCACGATAAAGGTCACCGGGCGGCCGGGCGTCATCCGGCGGCGCCCGAGCTTGATCCAGCCGAGCTCCAGGAGCTGGTCGATCGTGCCCCGGCTCACGCTGACGCCCCGGATCTCCTCGATCTCGGCGCGGGTCACCGGCTGGTGGTAGGCGGTGATGGCCAGCGTCTCGATCGCCGCGCGGGAAAGCTTGCGCGTCTCCACCGTCTCCTTTTGCATGAGAAAGCCGAGATCCGGCGCCGTGCGGATGGCCCAGGCCTCGCCCACGCGGACCACGGCGACGCCCCTGCCCTCGTAGCGCTTGCGCAGGTGCTCCAGCGCCGCGGCGGGCTCCGACCCGTGGGGCATGCGCCCCGTGAGCTCGCGCACCGTCACGGGCTCCGCGCTGGCGAAGAGGATGGCCTCCACCATGCGCTCCTGCTCGCCCATGGGCGGCGCCTCGAAGAGGCTTTCTTCCTCGGGCTCAGCCACCGCTCGCCTCCCGCATGCGCATCTTGAGAGGCGCGAAGACATCCTCCTGCCGGAGTTCAAGCTTGCCCTCTTTCACAAGCTCGAGCGTCGCGGCGAAGGTCGAGGCCGTGGCGGAGCGGCGGCGCTTGGGATCGCCGGCCCAATCATCGGGCAGGTAGGACATGATATCGGTCCATTCGCCTGCGAACCCGATGAGGCCGCGCAGACGGTCGAGCGCCTGCTCCATCGTGAGGATGCTCTCTCGCGCATCGAAGGAGAGCGGGCGAAATTCATCCTTGGTGCGGATGCGGGCATAGGCCTGCATCAGATCGAGGATGGTGGCGGTGTATTCCACGCGGCGCACGCGGGTGACATCCTCGGTCACGCCGCGGGCAAAGAAATCGCGGCCCAGCCTGTCGCGCCCCATGAGGCGGGCAGAGGCATCGCGCATGGCCTGCAGGCGCTCGAGCTGAAACGCCAGATGTGCGGCGAGCTCCTCGCCCGAGGGCCCCTCCTCTGCTGGGTCCGGCGGCAGCAGCAGGCGTGACTTGAGGAAGGCGAGCCAGGCGGCCATGACGAGGTAATCGGCGGCGAGCTCGATACGGAGCTCCTTGGCCTTCTCCACGAAGGCCAGGTATTGCTCCGCGAGGTGCAGGATGGAGATCTTGCGCAGGTCCACCTTCTGGGTGCGCGAGAGCGTGAGAAGGAGGTCGAGCGGGCCTTCGAACCCGTCCACATCCACGATGAGCGCCTCGGCCGCGAGGCGGTCGGCGACACTGGTGTCCAGGATGCTGTCCTCGCTCATGCAGCGGCTCCGTTCGTGAGGCTGCGAAGTTCGGCGGTGAGCGCGTCGGTGTCAATGTGTGCCGGTGCCGTGCGCGCGGCGAGGGCGCGGGCCGCCCGGGCCGCGGCGGCCTCCGTCATGGCGCCCACGGTGACGACCTCCTCCATCTCCGCCATGTCGCCATTGCAGTGAAGAATGACGTCGCAGCCCGCGCTGAGCGCCGCCTCGGCTCGGGTGCGCACGCTGCCCGCGAGGGCCTCCATGGAGAGATCGTCGGTCATCAGAAGCCCGTCAAAGCCGATCTCCTCCCGGATGATACGGTGCATGGCAGGCGATGTCGTGGCCGGGCGCTCGGCATCGTGGGCCTCGAAGACGACATGGGCCGTCATGCCCAGCGGCAGGTCCGCGAGTGCTTTGAAGGGGGCGAAGTCCTCGCGCGCGAGGATCTCCGCGGATTTCGTCACGCGGGGGAGGTCGATGTGGCTGTCCTTCGTGGCCGATCCGTGTCCGGGTATGTGCTTGAGGACGCCGAGAACCCCGCCCGCCACCTGCCCTTCCGCCAGCGCACGGGCCCGCCGCGCCACCTCGGGCGCTGTTTGCCCGTAGCATCGGTTGCGCAGCCGGGGATGGGTCCCGGCGAATGCCGTGTCGGCCATGGGCGCGCAGTTCACGTCGATCCCGATCTCGCGCAATTCAGCAGCGATGAGGGCGCCGCGCAGCCAGAGGGCCCGCTCCGGGTCCGGGCTGGCCTCCGCGAGGTCGAGCGCGGGCGGATGCGAGGCCCAGACCGGGGGCCATAGCCGCTGCACGCGGCCTCCTTCTTGGTCGATGAGCACCGGCGCATCGCGCCCCACGGCCTCGCGCAGCGCCGACGTCAGACGGCGCACTTGCGCCTTGGTCTCGCAATTCCGCTGGAAGAGGATGAAGCCCCATGGGTCGGCCGCCCGGAAGAAGGCGACCTCCGATGCCGAGAGCTCCGGCCCCGCGCAGCCGAGGATATAGGCCCCGGCCACGGCCTTACTCGACAAGGACCGGGATGCAGGCCGCCTTCGCGGCCACGAGCGCGGAGCAGAAGCGGCGGGCATCGGCCAGATCATCGAAGCCATGCGCCCGCAGGCGGTAGAAGGTCCGGCCAGCCTTCGTGGCCTTCTGGATCACCCGCTTCTTGCCGCGCAGGTAGGGTCCGAACTGGTCGGAGAGGCGTGCCCATTCCGCGCGGGCGACCTCGGGGCTCTCGAAGGCGCCGAGCTGCGCCAGGCGGGTTCCCGCGGGGATCGCAGAAGCCGCGACGTCGATGCCAGCCGGAGCTTCCGGACGGGCGACGGGGCTCGTATCGAGCGCCACCGGGCGCACCTGGGGCCGGAGCGAGCGGCGCACGCCCGGGCCAAGATCGGGGAGCGTGGCGACAGCGGGGACAGCGGCGATCTCCACAACTGCGGTGTCGTCGGCTTCCAGCCCCTCGCCTGCGCTGTCGAGCGGGGCCAGCGCGCCTGCAATGGTCTCTTCCACGGCCTCAGGGCCCGCGAGGGAGGCGACAAGCTCTTCGACATCCGTGACGTCCGCCGGGGCGAGCGCCGTCATCTCGATCGACGCTTCCGAGACCTCGGCCGTGTCTTCTTCGGTGAAGACTGCTGCAATCTCGCCGATGGGCGCGTCTTCGTCGGTGAGATCCATGGCCGCGGGCGCGAGCACTAGGCGGTCACGCGGCGCGCTCGCCGTGCCGTCCGCGGCGATTTCGTTGACGGCGAGACCCTGGTGATCGGCGGGCCGGCCGCCGGGATCCTCGGGTGCCACGCGCATGGGCCCTTCGAGCGCCATCACCACCGGCACGCCGGAGACGTCCCGCGCTATGAGCTTGTAGCTCCACACGCAAATGCCCGCGATCAGCGCAAGCGACACGACCCCGCCCAGAACGCTGATGAAGGTCCCTGCCCCCACCGCGTAGGTTGCGGGGCGCTCAGCCCCCGTGGAACTGAAATCCGCCTCTGCCATGTCCGCCTCACTGCCTCGGTCGGGGCACCGCCCTTCGCCGATGGTCTCTTGAACTCTGCCTCTGGCTCCGCCCCGCGCCTGTTGGGTCAGCGCATTTCGTCGGGAGCCGATACGCCCAAGATACCCAAACCCGCTGAAATCACAACGGAAACAGCGCGGATCAGCGCTATTTTGGCCTGGCTTTCGGAAGTGTTGCCTTCCTGCAAGAAGCGCATGTCGTCGCTGTCGCGGCCCATGGAATAGCGCGTGTTGAAGCGCGCCGTGAGCTCCTGAAGGTAGAAGGCGATGCGGTGTGGCTCGTTGCCCCGCGCGGCGATTTCCACGAGGCGCGGCCATTCGGCGAGCTTCTTGGCGACGGCGACATCGGCCTCGTGATCGAGGCGCGCCGCCTTCGCAAGCGTCGCGTCTGACATGTCCATATCCTGGGCTTTTGCCTTTGCGATCACGGACATGACCCGGGCATGGGCGTATTGGACGTAATAGACCGGATTGTCGTTCGTCGTCTGGCGCACGACGTCGACGTCGAAGTCGAGCGGCGCGTCGTTCTTTCTGGTGAGCATGGTGAAGCGGATGGCGTCGCGGCCCACCATCTCCACCACGTCGGCGGCGGTGACGAAGGTGCCCGCCCGCTTCGACATCTTGAGCGGTTCGCCGCCCTGCATGAGCTTGACGAGCTGCGTGAGCTTGATGTCGAGCGGGGTCTTGCCGTCCGAGAGCGCGGAAACGGCGGCTTTCATCCGCTTGACGTAGCCGCCGTGATCGGCGCCGAAGATGTCGATGAGCGCGTCAAAGCCCCGCTCCACCTTGTCGTAGTGGTAGGCGATGTCGGGCGCGAAGTAGGTCCAGCTGCCGTCGGATTTCTTGATCGGGCGATCAACGTCGTCGCCATGGGCGGTAGAGCGGAAGAGCGTCTGTTCCCGCGGCTCCCAATCCTCGGGCGTCTTGCCCTTGGGAGGCTCGAGCGTGCCGTTGTAGATCAGGCCCTTCTCATCGAGCACGTCGATGGCGGCCTCGATCCGGCCCGTGCCGTAGAGCGACTTCTCCGAGAAGAAGACGTCCATCTCCACCCCGAGCCGCGCGAGGTCGGCGCGGATGAGGTCCAGCATCTGTTCGGTGGCGAATTCGCGGACCTCGGCGAGCCAGTATTGCTCGCCCTTGTCGAGATAGGCGTCGCCCACCTTCGCCTTGAGGGCCTCGCCCACCGGCACGAGGTAATCGCCCGGATAGGTCCCGTCCTCGAAGGCCACGTCCTGCCCGTGGGCCTCGAGGTAGCGGAGATAAACCGAGCGGGCGAGCGTATCGACCTGCGCGCCGCCATCGTTGATGTAGTATTCGCGGGTGACGTCGTAGCCCGCGTAATCGAGGAGCGAGGCCAGCGCATCGCCCACGACGGCGCCCCGCGTGTGGCCCACATGGAGGGGGCCCGTCGGGTTGGCGGAGACATACTCCACATTGACCCGTTGCCCGGCGCCGATGTCCGACCGGCCGAAGGCCTCCCCGGCCTCGAGGATCTGGGTGATCGTCCCGGTCCAGACGCCCTCTGCAAGCGTGAGGTTGAGGAAGCCCGGACCCGCCACCTCCGCCCGCGCGATGCGGTCGTCGGAGATGAGCTTGGCTGCGAGCGCCTCGGCGATGTCGCGTGGCTTTGCCTTGGCGGGCTTTGCAAGCACCATGGCCGCGTTCGTTGCCATGTCGCCGTGGGCTGCATCGCGTGGCGGCTCCACGGCCACGTTCGCGAGGTCGAGCCCCTCGGGCAGCACGCCCTCTCGCATCAGCGCCTCGAGCGCGGAGATGACGACGGTGCGAATATCAGCGAACAGGTTCATTTCGGGCCTCCGGGGGCGCGCTTACCCACGCCGCACGCCATGGTCAACGGATCAGGAGCCCAAGAGGCGCGCGTGCTCCTGCATGGCGAAGCGGTCGGTCATGCCGGCGATGTAATCGGCCACAAGCCGCGCCAGATCCGTCTCGTCCCGGCGCTCGGCGATCTGCCCCTGCCACTCGGTAGGCAGGGTCTCGGGCGCGGAGAGGAAGAAGGGGAAGAGGTCCTCCACGATCCGCGTGACCTGGGCGCGCTTCTCCATGACCCGCGGCGCGCGGTACATGCGGTGGAAGAGAAAGGTCCGGAGCTCGCCGATCCCGGCCCACATCTCCTCCGAGAAGCAGATCACCGGGTGCCCAAGGTCGCGGATATCCTGCGCGGAGCGCGCGCCCGAGGCCGCGAGCCGCGTGCGGGAGGTGTCCATCACGTCCTCCACCATGACCCCGAAGACCCGGCGGAGCGCCTCGTGCCTGCGCCGAGACGGCTCGAGCCCGGGATAGAGGCTGTCCACCTCCGCGTAGCAGGGGCCAACGATGGGCAACTCCGCGAGGTCCACATCCGAGAAAAGACCAGCCCGCAGCCCGTCGAAGAGATCGTGGTTGTTGTAGGCGATATCGTCCGAGAGCGCCGCCACCTGCGCCTCGGCGCTGGCATGGGTGGAGAGCTCGAGCCCGTGAACGGCATCGTAATCGGCCAGGGCATAGGGCAGCGCCCCGATGACGGGGCCATTATGCTTGGCGATGCCCTCGAGGCTCTCCCAGGTGAGGTTGAGCCCGTCCCATTCGGCGTAGTGCTTCTCGAGCGCGGTGACGATGCGGATCGCCTGGGCATTATGGTCAAAGCCGCCATAGGGCGCCATCAGCACATGGAGCGCGTCCTCGCCGGTATGGCCGAAGGGCGGATGACCGAGATCATGGGCGAGGGCCACGGCCTCGGTGAGCTCGCCATTGAGGCCGAGCGCGCCCGCCAGCGTTCGCGCCACCTGCGCCACCTCGATCGAATGGGTGAGCCGCGTGCGGAAGTAGTCGCCCTCGTCCTCCACGAAGACCTGCGTCTTGTGCTTGAGCCGCCGGAACGCGCTGGAATGGATGATCCTGTCACGGTCCCGCTGGAAACACGACCGGTGCGCGCTTTCCGGCTCGCCATGGAGCCGCCCGCGCGACTGCGCCGGATCCGCTGCGTAGGGGGCTGCCATCTGCCACTGGCTCCCGTTCTGCCTCGCGGCTTGTGCCGCCTTGCCCGCTGGCTATATGAAGAGGACGCAAAAGAACAGTGAGAGCCATGCTCAGCCTGCCTCCCAAAGTCACCGCACGCGCCTTCGAGCGCCTGAGCGAGATCGGCGCCGCCTCGGCGGGCAAGGTCCTGCGCGTGGCCGTCGAGGGCGGCGGTTGTTCGGGGTTTCAATACGAGATCGACCTCGACGATGCGCCGAAGGACGATGACCTCGTCCTCGAAGGCCACGGCGAGCGCGTGGTGATCGACAGCGTGTCCCTGCCCTTCCTCGCCGATGCCACCATCGATTTCGAGGAAGAGCTCATCGGCGCGCGCTTCGTGATCGAAAATCCGAACGCAACCGCGAGCTGCGGTTGCGGGACCTCCTTCTCCATCTGATCAGGCGGCTTCGGCTTCCTTGGCCTTCGGGTTTTCTTTGGTTCCCGTTGGTGCCGCGGCCTTGGGCGGCGTCGCCTTGGGCGGCGTGGGGGTCGGCGGCGCGGCCTTGGGTGCCGCGGGGCCCGTGGGCGCCGCGCCCGAATTCGACGCCTGGGTCGCTGTCTCCGCATCCCCGGCCGCAGGCTTCGGCAGTGCCAGCGCCTCATCGGCGAACTGATCGGGCGCCTCGAAGCTGATCGCCCCGGTATTTGGATCCACCGAGACCTTGGGCTTGATCGGCATCGCGTCGAGCGTGGCGGTAAGCTCCCGCACCTGGCGCTCGAAGGTTTCGCGCTGGGTCTCGACCTTCCCGCCGGGTTTCTTTCCAAACAAAAATCGCAGCATGCTGTCCTCCTTGGCCTGATATGTAGAGATCAGCGACCGGAGGCGCAGGGAACGCGGCGCATTTCGGGGAAATTTGCCGGCCCGAGGCGGGAACGTGCCTCCTAAATGGGCGCACACGGCCGCCTCGACTGGCGCAACTGCGGCAAGATCAGGATTTTTGGGCGCACCTGTGGCGAGGCGCGTGAGGCGCGGCGTGAAAAACGTTACAGAAAGCAGAGGCTCAATTTCTTGCCGATCGCGCCAAAAATCCGGTTCTCGCACACATTCGCACACAATTCGAAGTCGCGCGCACAGATCCCGGCCCTTTGTGATCACAGCGCGCGCACCCGGCTCTCCAAGGCGCTCATTTATGTGATGCGACGTACACTTCCCAAATCGCGGGGCCTCCCCCAACTCTCAGTCATCGGACGGCGGCACCGACAAGCAAACGCCACCGGCCGCACCACATCAAACCCCGGCGCTGACCCCGCCACACACTGAAAAGGAAAGACCCATGTTCAAGAAACTCGCAATCGCCGCCGCCATCGTCGCAACCGCCGGTGCCGCTTCCGCCAACAACAGCTTCGGCATCGTCGGTGGCGCAGAATTCGGTGACAGCTTCTACGATGTGCCCCTCGCACGGACGCTCGGCGAAGGCTCCGTCGTCATCGAGAACTTCGCAGGTGACGTGCTCGGCCAGACGGCCCTGAACTCCGGCACCAACACCGATGTCCGCGTGCCGCTGTCGACCCGCGTCGGCGCAAGCGACCTGACGGCAAAGCTGATCGTTGACGGCGTGGTCGTGGACGAAGCCATGATCGAAGTCCGCCGCTAATCGCAGCGACCTCAACAATCGAGAAGGCCGGAGCCCCGCTCCGGCCTTTTTCTTTTGCGCAGATGAGATTTGGTTCCCGCCCCGTTCTGCGCATTTTCACACAAGTTCAATTCCCGCCTCGCACACTCTTTTTCGTGATATATCAGTGACTTGTTTTGTGCCGTGGGGCCCCCATTTGTCTGTTATCAGCAAGCGGTACTGACCCCTTCCGCACCGAGCTGACACTTAATCACGCGGCCCCGACCGGCCGCACCACACACTGAAAAGGGCTCCGACCAGCCCGCTCTGAAAGGAAAAGACATGTTCAAGAAATTCGCAATCGCCGCAGCACTCGTCGCAACCGCCGGTGCCGCATCCGCCAACAACAACTTCGGCATCCTCGACAACGCCGCCACGGGCGACGCCTACTATGACGTCCGCGTCGTGAGCTCGCTCGGTGAAGGCACCGTGCAGATCGAGAACTTCGCCGGTGACGTGCTCGGCATGGCCTCCGTGAACGCAGGCGCCAACACGAATGTCCGCGTGGACTTCGGTGCCGACCGTGTCGCAGCCGGTGACCTCGTCGCCAAGCTGATCGTGAACGGCGAAGTCGTCGACCAGGAAGACATCGACGTCCTGCGGTAACTTCCCCCACCGCACGCGATGAAGAAAGCCGGAGCCCCCCGCTCCGGCTTTTTTCGTTGCCCCGGGGGCCCGGCTGCGCCACATCTCGCCCCATGAAGATCGCATCCTTCAACATCAATGGTATCAAAGCGCGGGCAGAGGCCCTGCCCGCCTGGCTCGACGAGGCGACGCCCGACGTCGTCGTGCTCCAGGAGATCAAGAGCGTGGACGAGGCATTCCCCCGCGAGCTCTTCGAGGAGCGGGGCTACAATGTCGAAACCCACGGTCAGAAGAGCTTCAACGGCGTGGCGATCCTCTCGAAGCTGCCGCTCGAGGATGTGACCCGCGGCCTGCCGGGCGACGACAGCGACGAGCAGGCCCGCTGGATCGAGGCCACCGTCGTGGGCGAGCAAGCGGTGCGCGTCTGCGGGCTCTACCTGCCCAACGGCAATCCCGCGCCGGGGCCGAAATTCGACTACAAACTCGCCTGGATGAAGCGCATGAAGGCACGCGCGGCGGAGCTCATGGCCGCCGAGGAGCCCGCCCTCATGGCCGGTGACTACAACATCATTCCCCAACCCGAGGACGCCAAGCGCCCCGACGCGTGGCGCGACGACGCGCTCTTTCGCCCCGAGGCGCGCGCCGCCTACCGCGAGATCCTCGCCCTTGGCTTCACGGAGGCCTTCCGCGCCCGCACACAGGGCGCGGGGCATTACAGCTTCTGGGATTACCAGCGCGGCGCGTGGGAGAACGATGACGGCATCCGCATCGATCATTTCCTGCTGACGCCGCAATGCGCCGACCTGCTAGAAGACTGCCAGATCGACCGAGATGTCCGTGCGGGCATGAAGCCCTCCGACCACGTGCCGATCTGGGTGAAGCTCGCGGCCTAAGCCGCTGTGGCGTCGTAATTATAGAGCCAGTCGAAGCGCCGTGCGATGAGCGCTGGCGCCAGCGTGCTGACCGCGCGCAGCCCGGTATGCCCGATGAGGCGGGCCACGGGATTGCCGTGGTGAAAGCGCGTCGCGTTGGCACGCACTTCCTTCATGACCCGCGCCACCCGGGGCGCGCGGATATGCTCGTAGGCGCCGAGGGCGGCGTCGGGCTCTCCCCCGTGCCGTTCCCAGCACGTCGCGAGGATCAGGGCATCCTCGAAGGCCATGCAGGCCCCCTGCGCGAGGTAGGGGAGCATGGCGTGTGCCGCATCCCCGAGCAGCACGACACGCCCCTCGGACCAGCGCCGCGGCAGCGCGTGGTTGTAAAGCCCCCAGCGGTGCACCTTTTCCGCGCGGGCGATGAGCTCTGCCACCGGGCCGCCGAACGCCGCGAAACGGGCGGCCATCTCGGCCCGCGGGACCTCCTGCCGCCAGCCTTCTGCGAGCGGCGCTGGCGTGTCCTCTCCGGCCACGACGTTGATGAGTTCGCCACCGCGCATGGGATAGACGACGACATGGGCGCCCGGTCCCATGTAGACGCTCACACCGCCCGCCTGGACGGGCTCCGGCGGGACAACGATGGCGCGCCACGCCGCCTGACCCGAAAAGGACGGTTCCGCAAGATCCGGGGCCACGTGGCGGCGAAAGCCGCTCTTCACGCCGTCGGCGGCGATGAGGAGATCGACATCGGGCGCGGTCTCCGGCGTCACGGCCTGGCCGAGATGGAGACCCACCCCTGCCGCACGGCACGCCTCTTCGAGAAGTTTCAGAAGATCGGCGCGGTGAAACAGGCGCACCTCGCGCCCGGCGCCGTTGGGCAGGATTGCCACCCGCTTGCCGTGGTGGTCGTGGAGCGTCGTGCCCTGCCCCAGAAACGCGCCGCCGGGATCGACACCGAGGGCACGCAGCACGCGGAGCCCGTTCGAGGCGACCTGGATGCCGGCGCCCACTTCTGCGAATTCAGCTGCCCGCTCGTAGACATCGACCGTGGCCCCCATGCGCCGAAAGCTAAGGGCGGCCGCGAGGCCGCCCAATCCGCCGCCCACGACGGCGACGCGCTCTTCATGTCCTGCTCTTGCGCTCAATGCGCCTCGCCTGGATCAGTCGTCCCGATGGACCTTCTCGCGGCGCTCGTGACGCTCCTGCGCCTCGAGCGACATCGTCGCGATCGGGCGGGCGTCGAGCCGCTTGAGAGAGATCGGCTCGCCGGTCACCTGGCAGTAGCCGTACTCGCCCTCGTCGATGCGGCGCAGCGCGGCATCGATCTTGGCGACCAGCTTGCGCTGGCGGTCCCGCGTCCGAAGCTCGAGCGCGCGATCCGTCTCCTCGGAGGCGCGGTCGGCGATGTCGGGAATGTTGCGTGTGCTGTCCTTCATGCCCTCGATCGTGTCGCGGCTGTCGGACAAAAGCTCCGCCTTCCAGCTCAGGAGTTTCCGGCGGAAGTATTCGATCTGCCGGTCGTTCATGAACGGTTCGTCTTCGGCGGGCTTATACTCGTCTGGGAATATTTCGGCTTTCATGGCGCACCCTGCTTTTTATCTCGCATTAGGCTTTGGCGCGGCCGGGCTCCCCCCCTTTTGCGCCCCTGTGGCTGGGTCCTATCCAGTTGACCTCGCGTTGTCACTAGGCAAAAGCCCCGTAAACAGGCTGTTGCCGCGACTTGTGATCACGGCCAGGCTGATTATGGGTCAGATCGGGCAAAAATGGTGAGAAATCATGCTATTTAAGTCGACAGAGAGCTACATCGCGACAGAAGACCTCACCGTGGCGGTGAACGCGGCCGTGACGCTGGAGCGTCCGCTCCTCGTGAAAGGCGAGCCCGGCACCGGAAAGACGGAGCTCGCGCGGCAGGTGGCCGGATCGCTCGGGCTCGAGATGGTCGAGTGGCACATCAAATCCACCACGCGCGCCCAGCAGGGTCTCTATGAATACGATGCCGTGAGCCGCCTGCGCGACAGCCAGCTCGGCGACGAGCGCGTCAAGGACGTGGCGAACTACATCAAGCGCGGCAAGCTCTGGCAGGCCTTCACCACGCCAGAGAAGGTCGTGCTCCTCATCGACGAGATCGACAAGGCCGACATCGAGTTCCCCAACGACCTCCTGCAGGAGCTCGACCGGATGGAATTCCATGTCTACGAGACGGGCGAGACGGTGCGCGCGGTCAACCGCCCGGTCGTCATCATCACCTCCAACAACGAAAAGGAACTGCCCGACGCGTTCCTGCGCCGCTGCTTCTTCCATTACATCCGCTTCCCGGACGCAGAGACGATGCGCAAGATCGTCGAGGTCCATCACCCTGGCATCAAGGACAGCCTGCTCAGCACCGCCCTCACCCAGTTCTACGAGATCCGCGAGACGGCGGGGCTGAAGAAAAAGCCCTCGACGAGCGAGGTGATCGACTGGTTGAAGCTTCTCCTCGCCGAAGATCTCTCTGCCGAGGACCTGCGGCGCGACGGCGCGAATGCGCTCCCCAAGCTCCACGGCGCGCTCCTGAAAAACGAGCAGGACGTGGCGCTTTTCGAGCGGCTCGCCTTCATCGCGCGCAGCCAGCGATAGACCGCCGCGCCACATTCTCGCCGCATTTGGCCCCTCTTTCCGCCACGCTCGATTCCTAGGAATTCGGAAAAGAGTTAACGTGGGACGGCAGGCGCGTGCGGCAGGGATTTTTGAGAGCTCAGGGGCGCTCCCGGGCCGGTATCGACTGTCTCACCGCGGGGTCTTTCCGCCGCTGCAGGAGCGCGCTCTGATGCGGCGCGGCACCCGGCGTTTTCTCTTTGTCGCCTTCCTCACCCTCGCCGGCTGTGCGCCCATCGCAAGCACCGTCGACGTGGCCAGCCGCTCGGCCATTCCGGGCCTCGACCGTCTGCCGCCGATGCGCACCTTTGCCACCGTCCCGGTCGCGCCGCCCGTGCGCTCGAACCGCGACATCGCGGAGGATTTCATCGACCTGACCTTCGAGATGGAGAGCGGGCGCAGGCTCGCGGTGCTGACGCGCTTCGAAGGCCCGATCACGCTGCGCGTGGAAGGCCGCACGCCTGTCTCGCTCGCGCCCGATCTCGGGCGGCTCCTGACGCGGCTCCGGCGCGAGGCCGGCCTCGACATCACCGTCACCGAGGAGGCCAGCGCCAACATCAATCTCATCACGCTGACTAAGGCCACCATGCAAAAGGCGGTGCCCGGCGCGGCCTGCTTCGTGGTGCCCAACGTGCGCGGCTGGGAGGATTTCAAGCAGGCGCGGCGCGGCCCGCGGGTGGACTGGGCCCGGCTCGGAAGCCGCCAGCAGGTCTCGGTCTTCCTGCCCTCGGACGCCGCGCCGCAAGAGCTGCGGGATTGCCTCCACGAGGAGATCGCGCAGGCGCTCGGCCCGCTCAACGATCTCTATCGCCTCTCCGACAGCGTCTTCAACGACGACAACATCCACACCGTGCTCACCGGCTTCGACATGCTGGTGCTGCGCATGCATTACGCGCCCGAGCTCCGCAACGGCATGACCGAGGCCGAGGTCCGCGCAGCCCTGCCCGCCCTCCTCGCCCGGCTGAACCCGGCTGGCGAACGCGCGCAATCGCGCTTTCCCCGCGCCACCAACCGGGCCTGGAAGGACGAAATGCTGAAGGCCCTCGGTGCCGAGCGTTCACCGATCGGCCGCAAGCAGGCCGCCGAGAACGCCATCGCCATATCGCGTCGCTCCGGCTGGGATGACACACGGCTGGGCTACGCGAACTACGCCCTCGGCCGCCTCACCATCGCCTCCGAGCCCCGGCGCGCCTATGCCGCCTTCCGCGAGGCCGACGCGATCTATGCGCGCGATCCCTCCACCGCGCTCCACCGCGCCTACGTGGCCGTGCAACTCGCCGCCTTCGCCCTTCTCGACGGGGACGCGGTCTCCGTGATCGACATCACGGGCCGTCACATCAACACCGCCGCACGGCACGAAAACGCCGCCCTTCTCGCCTCGCTCATGATGTTTCGCGCCGAGGCGCTGGAGCTTCAGGGCCGCCACGCGGAGGCCCGCGCCGTCAGGATGGACAGTCTCGGCTGGGCGCGCTACGGCTTCGGTTCCCAGAGGTCGATCTCCGCGCGGCTGCGCGAAATCGCCCTCCTGAACCCGGCGAAACACGGGCGCGTGTCCTTCTAGCGCCCCTTCGGAGGCGCTCCCATGGTCCCCACTCTGGCCTGCATGGTCCTCTTCGGCAGCTACGGCGCGTGGCGCGCAAAGCAGAGCGGCGGCAAGCTGCTCGACATCCTGCAATACGCGGGCTCCTTCGCGATCTTCGGCATGATCGTGGGCGTGATCGCCGCCATCATCCTCTCGCGCCTCGTCTGATGTTCCTGCCCTTCTTCGAGGCCCTGCGGGAGGCGCGCGTGCCGGTCTCGCTACGCGAGTACCTGTCGTTTCTCGAAGGCATGAAGCGGGGCATCGCGACCTACGATGTCGATGCCTTCTACTACCTCGCGCGCACGACGATGGTGAAGGACGAGCGCCACATCGACCGCTTCGACCGCGCCTTCGCGGCGAGCTTCGCGGGCCTCGAGGCGATCTCCATGGAAGACGTGCTGGAGGCCGTGGACATCCCCGCCGACTGGCTCGCCAAGATGGCCGAAAAGCACCTGAGCGAGGCCGAGAAGGCGGAGATCGAGGCCATGGGCGGCTTCGAGAAGCTCATGGAGACGCTGCGCGAACGCCTCAAGGAGCAGGAAGGTCGCCACGAGGGCGGCTCGAAATGGATCGGCACGGCGGGCACCTCCCCCTTCGGCGCCTATGGCTACAATCCCGAGGGCGTGCGCATCGGCCAGAAGGAAAGCCGCCACAAGCGCGCCGTGAAGGTTTGGGACAAGCGCGAGTTCCGCAATCTCGATGACAGCGTGGAGCTCGGCACGCGCAACATCAAGGTGGCGCTCAAGCGCCTGCGCCGCTGGGCGCGCGACGGGGCCGCCGAAGAGCTCGATCTCGACGGCACGATCCGCGCCACCGCCGAGCACGGCTATCTCGACGTGCAGACCCGGCCCGAGCGCAGGAACGCTGTGAAGGTGCTGCTCTTTCTCGACGTGGGCGGCTCCATGGACCCCCATATCAAGGTCGTCGAGGAGCTCTTCTCGGCGGCGCGCGCGGAGTTCAAGCACCTCGAATATTTCTACTTCCACAATTGCCTCTACGAAGGCGTCTGGCGCGACAATCGCAGGCGCTGGAACGCGCAGACGCCGACCCACGAGGTACTCAGGACCTACGGCCCCGATTACCGCTGCATCTTCGTGGGCGATGCATCGATGTCGCCCTACGAGGTCGCAATGGCGGGCGGGGCCAACGAGCACTGGAACGAGGAGGCCGGAGAGGTCTGGCTCCGCCGCGCGCGGGAGCAATGGCCCGCCCATCTCTGGATCAACCCGGTGCCGCGCAAGTGGTGGGATTACACGCAATCGGTGCAGATGATCCGCACGATCTTCGAGGATCGCATGGTGCCGATGACCCTCGACGGCATCGACGCGGGCATGCGGATGCTGAGCCGCGGCTAACCTGCGCGCAGCGGCGCCGCACCCGCTTGAGGCGGGCGGCGGCACGCACCATATCTCTGCCATGACTTGGTTGATGCCCATCCTTCTCGCCGTGGCCTATGGCTTCGTGATGATGCGCTTTTCGGCGTGGTCCACGAAGCGGCAGCTCAACGAGAAGTCACGCCCGCTCGAGGATCCCGCCCTCGAGCGCGCCTTCAACGCCATGGCGCGCGCGCTCGACGTGCCGCGGATCAAAGTCAATCTCTACGACGTGGACATGATCAACGGCCTCGCCGCGCCCGACGGGCGGATCTTCATCACGCGCGGCTTCTACCAGGAGTTCCGCAAGGGCAGCGTGAGCGCCGACGAGCTCGCGAGCGTCGTGGCTCACGAGCTCGGCCACGTGGCGCTCGGCCATACCCGCCGCCGGATGATCGATTTCACCGCGCAAAACGCCGCGCGCGCCGCGCTCATGATGATCATCGGGCGCTTCATCCCGTTCGTGGGGCCCTACATCGCCAATGCGCTGATCTCGCTCTTCGCCGCCAAGCTCTCGCGGGAAGACGAGTATGAGGCCGATGCCTATGCCTCGGCGCTGCTTCTGAAATCCGGGATCGGGCTCGAAGGGCAGAAAAGCCTCTTTCAGAAGCTCGACGCGCTCACGAAGTCCCGCGCGGGGGCCGCGCCCGCCTGGCTCCTGAGCCACCCGAAGAGCCCGGAGCGGATCGCGGCCATCGAGGCCAACGAGGCCCGCTGGCGCGCTTCGGAGGTCTAGGCCCCGCGCTCCATCGCCTTCGCGAGCCGCGGCAGGCGCGCCTTCTTCAGAAGCGCGCGCAGGGTGGGCGGGCAGCCCTCCATCCGCTGGGCGTTGGCCCAGACCGTCTCCACCGCCTGCCGGATTTCTCCCGGATAGCTCACCAGAAGCGAGGTGAGGAAGTGATCGGGCCCGTCGCGGCGGATCCCCTCCTCGATGAGCGTGCCGCGCGGGAAATCCTTGGCATTCTCGGTGAGGAGGACCTCCGCGGAGCCCGCGATGGCGGCGGCCAGCACGTGGATATCGTTCTCGTCGGGCAGGTAGAGGCGGCGCTCGTCGCTCTCGCGGGGCCGCACCATGGAGCCCGGCCAGAGCCCGCGCAGGAGCGCGATCTCGCCTTCCGCCTGCGCTCCCGCCACGGGGCCGAGACGCCCGGCGGCGATGCGCCATTCCTCCAGGATCCGGTTCGACCAGAGCGGCTCGAACGTCCCCGCGCGGGCCGCGTGAAGAAGGATCTCGCGCTGCACCGTGGGGTAGAGCACGCAGGCATCGAGCAGGACTTTCATATGAGCCTCAGGAAGACGGCCTTGAGATAGCTGGTTTCGGCGAGTGCGGGATGCTGCGGATGATCCGGGCCCGCCGCGCCGGTATGAAGCACCTGCGCCGCGCGCCCGGCCCGCGCCACGCCGCGCAGGCTGGCGCTGCGGAACTTGTCGAGCGTGGCTGCATGGGAGCAGGAGCAGAGCACGAGTGTCCCGCCGGGGGCCACGAGCGGCGCGGTGAGGCGCGCGGTTTTCTCGTAGGCCCGGAGCCCCGCCTCAAGCGCGGGCTTGGCCGGCGCGAAGGCGGGCGGGTCGCAGACGACATGATCGTATTGCGCGCCAGCCTCGTTGAGCTCCGTGAGCACCTCGAAGGCATCGCCCTGCCGGGTCTCGTAGCGGTCGGCGGCCTCCATGCGGCGCGCGCCTTCTTCGGCCAGCGCGAGCGCCGCCGCGGAGCCATCGACGCCCGTCACCCGTGCCGCGCCCGCCGCCAGCGCCGCGAGCCCGAAGCCTCCCACGTGACAGAAGACATCGAGCACCGTCCCGCCGGAGACGAAGCCCTGCAGAAAGGCGTGGTTCGGGCGCTGATCGTAAAAGAGGCCCGTCTTCTGCCCCTCGAGGAGATCGGCCATGTAGGTCGCGCCGGACATGGGCACGGGCACGGGGCCCTCGGGCGCCGCGCCCGCGATCACGGTGCGCAGTTCCGGCAGCCCCTCCAGGCTCCGGGCGCGGCCGGTGCCATTGAGGATCACGTTGGGCATGCCGCGCGCCGCGAGGGCCGCGGCAAAGTCCTCCTTGCGAACATCGGCCCAGGCGGCGTTGGCCTGCAGGACCGCGACATCGCCGAACCGGTCGATCACGACGCCCGGCAGGCCGTCCCCCTCGGCATGGACAAGACGGTAGAACGGCGCGACGTAAAGCCTTTCGCGGAGCGTCAGCGCCTGAGCGATCTTGGCATCGATCCAGGCTGCATCCACGGTCTCGTCCACGTCGCGGGTCAGGATGCGGCCCGAGATCTTCGAGGCCATATTCACCGCCACCACCCCGATGGGCGCGCGCCCGGCGTCTTCGAGGACCGCCAGGGACCCCGCCGGGAGTTTCTTCGTGCGCCGGTCGAGCACGAGCTCGTTGCCATAGACCCAGGGCGCGCCGTGGCGCAGCCTTCGTGCATCGGCATTGGGCTTCAGTCGGATAACGGGACGGTCGGACAAAGAAGAAGGGGGCAGCGCCATGCCACCCCCTCTAGAGCCTTCTTAGGGCGATGTGTAGCGCGCGCTTAGAGCGCGGTGGCCACGGTCAACGGACGCGCCAGCTCGACCTTGATAACTTGGGCCAGATGGGCCGACAGGCGCATCTTCTGCCCGTTGCCGTTGCGATCGGATTCGATGGCCGCACGGCCCCCGAGCGCGTCGAGGTCCGCGATCACGCGGCGCTTGGGCACGAGGACAGCGCCGGTCTGCGCGTCGCGCACGGTCATGTCGAAGCGGATGGAATGCACACCGCCCACGGTGTAGCGGGCCTTCTCGGTGAGCGAGTGAAAGCGCACGACCTCCACGTCCACCATCACGGGCTGCACGCCCTCGAGCGCGGCGGTGCCTTCGGCGAAGGCCGCGCCCATGAGCTCGGTGATCTGGGCGTGACGGTCCCCGATGGGGTCACCGCGCCACACGATATCGGCGATGGGGTAATAGCTGTTGGCCTCCGAAACGCGCAGGTCGCGCGGGACGTCCACGGTGATCTCGGTGACATCGAAGGACGGCTGGATCTCCTGGAAGCCGGGCACTTCGAGAGGTGCGGAGCGCGTGGCCGTTTCCACGGTGGCGCAGGCCGCAAGCGAGGCACCCATGCAGGCGATCGCGCAAAGACGCAGAAAACGGGGCATGCTCTTATCCTTTCAGTGACCCGAGGTTGTCTCCGCTGTGGCTGGTGAAGCGGGCTGAATTGGGGCGAATTTGAGATAATTGCCGGAACTTCGGAGAAAGCGTGCCATGATGTTGCCGCGATGCGCGGCGGCGATGGCATGCAAAAGTATTCCTCGGGATACGATTGTTAGCGCTATCATAATCCAATAAGCCGTGATACGCGCACGCCAAAAGCCAGTCCCTTTCCCTCACAGGAGGACCCGCAATGCCCCTCGACGCGACCATCGCCAAGGTCACCGACCGCATCATCGCCCGCTCCACCGAGACCCGACGCACCTATCTGGGCCGCATGGAGGCCGCCGCCGCCGAAGGCCCCCGCCGCGCGCATCTCACGTGCGGAAACCAGGCCCATGCCTATGCCGCCATGGGCGAGGCGCAGGACGCGCTCGCCACGGGCCGCGCGCCCAATATCGGGGTGGTGACGGCCTACAATGACATGCTCTCGGCGCATCAGCCCTTCGAGCGCTTTCCCGATCTCATCCGCAAGGCCGCCCGCGCGCGCGGCGCCACCGCGCAGGTGGCCGGCGGCGTCCCCGCCATGTGCGACGGCATCACCCAAGGCCAGGTGGGCATGGAGCTTTCGCTCTTTTCCCGCGACGTGATCGCGCTCGCCGCAGGCGTCGCGCTCTCGCACAATTGCTACGACGCCGCGCTTTATCTCGGCGTCTGCGACAAGATCGTGCCGGGCCTCATCATCGGCGCGGCCACCTTCGGCTACATCCCCGGCATCTTCATCCCTGCCGGTCCCATGGTCTCGGGCCTGCCCAATGACGAGAAGGCCGCGGTGCGCAAGAAGTTCGCTGCCGGAGAATGCGGCCGCGAGGAGCTCATGGCCGCCGAGATGGCCTCCTACCACGGCCCCGGCACCTGCACGTTCTACGGCACCGCCAATTCCAACCAGATGCTGATGGAGTTCATGGGGTTGCACCTGCCCGGGTCGAGCTTCGTGAACCCCAACACCCCCCTGCGCGACGCGCTCACCGAGGAGGGAGTGGCGCAGGCGCTTCGGATCACGGCGCTCGGCAACGATTATCGCCCGGTGTCGCAGGTGCTCGATGAAAAGGCCTTCGTGAACGGCATCGTGGGCCTCATGGCCACGGGCGGATCGACGAACCTCGTGCTGCACCTGCCCGCCATGGCGCGGGCGGCGGGCGTCCTGCTCGAGCTCGAGGATTTCGCGGAGATCTCGGCGGCCACGCCGCTCATGGCCAAGGTCTATCCAAACGGCCTCGCGGACGTGAACCACTTCCACGCCGCCGGCGGGCTGCAATACCTCATCGGCGAGCTGCTGGAGGCGGGCCTCCTGCACGCCGACACGAAGACGGTCATGGGCGACGGGCTCGGCGACTACACGAAGGACGCGCAGGTCTCCGAGGGCCGCGCCGTCTGGATCGACGGCCCCCGCGAGAGCCAGAACGACAAGATCCTGCGCCCCGCCACGGACGCGTTCCAGACGACGGGCGGCCTCAAGCGCCTCGAGGGCCCGCTGGGCACCGGCGTCATGAAAGTCTCCGCCGTGGCCGAGACCTATCACGAGATCACCGCGCCCGCGCGCGTCTTCGAGGATCAGGACGCCGTGAAGGCCGCCTTCCAGCGCGGCGAGTTTACCGAGGACACGGTGGTCGTCGTGCGCTTCCAAGGGCCAAAGGCCAACGGCATGCCCGAGCTTCACAACCTCACGCCCTGCCTCTCGGTCTGCCTCGATCGCGGCCTTCGCATCGCGCTCGTGACCGACGGGCGCATGTCCGGGGCCTCGGGCAAGGTCCCAGCGGCGATCCACGTGAGCCCCGAGGCCGCCGATCAGGGGCCCCTCGCCTATGTCGTCGATGGCGACATGATCCGCGTGGATGCCAAGGCGGGCATCATCGACAATCTCACCCCGGGCTGGCGCGACCGCGTGCCCGCCACGCCAGACCTCGCAGCCAATGGTCACGGCGTGGGGCGGGAACTCTTCGAGGTGTTCCGCGCCACGGCGGGGCCGGCTTCCTCCGGGGCGGGCGTCGTCGTATGAGCCGGGACCGGCGTCCTGTGGCATCCGTAGACGCACCTGAAAGCACCCACGGGCAAACCTCCGCAGGAAGGACGTAACATGACCCCAGAACAGCAATCCGCCGCCGCCGCCGAGATCTGCGCGGCCGCGCCCGTGATCCCGGTGCTCGTCGTGGAAAGTGCTGCCCATGCCGCACCGCTCGCGCGCGCTCTCGTGGCCGGTGGCGCGCCCGCGCTCGAGGTGACGCTGCGCACCGAGGCCGCGCTCGATGTCATCCGCGAGATGGCGGGCGTCGAGGGCGGGCTCGTGGGCGCGGGTACGCTGCTTAACGGCCGCGACGTGGAGAAGGCCAAGGCCGCGGGGGCCACGTTCGGCGTCTCTCCGGGCTCCACCGCCGATGTCATCGATGCCTGCGTCGCCAATGACCTGCCCCTCCTGCCCGGCGCGGCCACGGCGACGGAGGTCATGGACCTCCTCGCGCAGGGCTACACCATCCAGAAGTTCTTTCCCGCGGAGGCCGCGGGCGGTGCGGCGCTCCTCAAGAGCCTCGCCTCTCCCCTGCCGCAGGTGCGCTTCTGCCCCACCGGCGGGGTGAGCCCGGCGAATGCGCCCGACTACCTCGCGCTCCCCAACGTGGTCTGCGTTGGTGGCTCCTGGCTCTCGCCGAAGGACGCGGTGGAGGCCGGGGACTGGCCGCGCATCGAGGGCCTCGCGCGCGAAGCGGCGGGCCTAGCTTAGGCGCGCCTTCCGTCCGCCCCGGCGGCCCGTCACGGGCGGCGCCTCGAGCGCGGCGCGCAGCGTGTCCGTCATCGGGTGGCCCGGCGCGTCCGCCGCGTAGGTCTCGATGAGAAACCGCACCTGCGCCAGCGTGTCCGCGCTTTCCGGGACGCTGATCGCCCAATCGAGGAAGATCGAGCGGCACTCTCCGCCGGTGATCCCGTCGATCCGGTAGCTTTCGCGGATGAGCCCCTTGGGGTCGGCCTCGGCCAGGTCCATGTGCGTCTCCCTTTCGCCGATCAGCTAGGCGCGGCCTCCGCGCCGGCAAGCGCGGCTTCGATCCGTGCGACGGTCGTCGCCGCACCGTCTTCCAGCGCGGCCACCAGCGCCGCCTCGCTCTCCTGCCCCGTGATGCGCAGGATGAACGCCATCGCCGCCTGTCCAACGCCCTGACCATGGGCCTCCGTGAGACCGATGAGGGCCGCCCCGGCGCGCACCTGCCAGAGCTGGCGGCCATGGGCGAGAAGGTCCGCCGCATCCGCGACATCCGAGAGCTGGCCTGCGACGTCCCGGGCATCGCGCCCGCTGAGAAGCGCCTGGGATTGCGCGAAGAGCTCGAGATCCTGGAGCCGCCCGGGCCCGTCCTTGGCCGTGAGCCCCCCGGCGCCGGGCCGCGCCGCAAAGATGCGCGCGCGCATGTCGGCCACGTCGGCCTTTATCTTTACAATCTCGCTGGCGTCCCGGGGCTGCGCGAGGAGCGCGCAGCGGAAGGCCTCGATCCGCGCCCCGAGCGGCACGCTGCCGGCCACGGCCCGCGCCCGCGTGAGCGCGAGGTGCTCCCACGTCCAGGCCTCGCTCTGCTGGTAGCTCTCCCAGGAGGCCACGGAAACGGCCACCGGCCCGTTCCGCCCCGACGGCCTGAGCCGCATGTCCACCTCGTAGAGCCGCCCCTGGGCCATGGGCGCGCTCAGCGCGGTGATGAGCGCCTGCGTGAGCCGGGCGAAGTAGCTGCGCACGGGCAGCGGCCGCGGCCCATCAGAGGCCTCCGCCGCCCCGGCATCGTAGATCAGGATGAGATCGAGATCGGAGGCGGCGTGGAGCCGGCCCGCACCGAGCGAACCCATGGCCACCACCGCCGCGCCCTGCCCGGGCTCCGGCCCGTGCTTGCGCGCGAATTCCCTCGTCACCACCGGCCAGAGCCCCGCAAGCACCGCCTCCGCGAGATCGGCGTACTGCCGCCCGGCCTCCTCGGCATCCACGAGGCCCCGCAAGTGATGCACGCCGATGCGAAAGCGCATCTCCTTGGACCACGCCCGGGCCGCATCGAGCCGCGCCTCGTAATCGCCCTCCCGCGCCAGCCGGTGATTGAGCGCGGCCACGAGCCCCGCCGCGCCGGGCCAGGGCTCGAAGAACGTGCCGCCGATGACCGCATCGAAGACACCCGCGTTGCGCCCCAGATACTCCGCGAGGCGCGGGGCGGTGGTGACGATGTCGGTCAGGAGGTCCACAAGCTGCGGATTGGCCTCGAACAGCGAAAAGACCTGCACGCCCGCGGGCAGACCGGCCAGAAAGGCATCGAAGTGCCCCAGCGCGCGCTCGGGCTCCCGCGCGTCGCCCAGACGGTGCAGGATACGCGGCTTCAGCCGCTCGAAGAGCCGCGCCGCCCGGGGCGAGCGCAGCGCGGGATAGCTCAGCCAGCGCCGGGTGATCTCGGTGCCGAAATCGGGCGTCTCCGCGCCCTCCTCCCGCGTCACGGGGCGCGGCGCGAAGAAGGGCTCGCAGAGCGCGTGCACCGCCTCAAGATCGTCCCTGAGCCGCGCCTCGAGCGCGGCGCGCGTGGTGCCCATGAAGGCCGCGAGCCGGTCGAAGCCCTCCGCGCTCTGGGGCAGCGCGTGGGTCTGGGCATCGCGCAGCATCTGGAGCCGGTGCTCCACCTCGCGGTGGCGCGTGTAGGCGGCAGCGAGCGTGCCGGAGACATCGCTCTCCACCCAACCCGCCTCTGCGAGCGCTGCCAGCGCGTCCAGCGTGCTCCGGTGCCGAAGCCGCCCGTCGCGACCGCCGGAGATGAGCTGCCGGGTCTGGGCGAAGAACTCGATCTCCCGGATGCCGCCGCGCCCGAGCTTCATGTCGTGCCCCGGCAGCGTGATCGGGCCCGCGAGCCCGTGATGGGCGCGGATCTTGCGCAGGATGTCATGGGCATCCTCGATGGCCGCGAAATCCAGATGCCGCCGCCAGACGAAGGGGCGCAGCGCCTCGAGAAACCGCGCGCCCGCCGGGATGTCGCCCGCCGCGGCGCGCGCCTTGATGAAGGCCGCGCGCTCCCAAGTCCGGCCGAGGCCCTCGTAATAGGTCTCGGCAAAGCGGGTGGTGACGACGACGGGCGTCACCGAGGCATCGGGCCTCAGGCGCAGATCGGTGCGGAAGACATAGCCCGCCTCGGTCACGTCCGAGAGCCGGCGCATGGCCGCGCGGACCGCGCGAATGAGGAGGCCGCGCCGCGTGCCCGCCTCGGCGGCGTCGAGGCTGTGATCGTCCATCATGCAGATGAGATCGATGTCGGAGGAGTAGTTGAGCTCGTGGGCGCCCATCTTGCCCATGGCCAGCACGAAGAGGCCGGTCTCCCCGGGAAGCTTGCCGCGCGCCTGAAGCGGCGCGAGTTCGGCGTCGATGGCGCGCGCCACGGCGCGATCGGCGAAATCGGTGAGCGCGGCGGTCACCTGTGCCAGGTCCCACGCCCCGCCCAGATCGAGGAGCGCCACAAGCGCGGCCATGCGCTGCTTGTCCCGGCGCATGGCCCCGGGGGCCGCATCGCCGAGCAGCGCGTCGAGCGCGGCCTCGGGCGCGGCCATGGCGGCGGTGATCCAGTCCGCCTCCGCCCTCAGGATGCCGTGGAGATACGGGCTGCAGCCCGCCGCGCCACCGGCCAGATCGCGCAAGGGGCCCGCATCGTAGAGCGGAGCCACCTCCGCGGCGCGGTCGGGCTCGAAGGGCGCGGGCCAGCAGGTGATGGCAGGGGGCGTCATGGCGCCATAGACGCGCGCGGGGCTGGCGAGGTCAATGCGCGGCCGTTAGGCTCACGCGACGGAGGAGAGAGATGTCAAAGAGCCTGAAGCGCGTGGCGCGCGCCCTCGAGGAGATCGGCCTCGACACCGAGATCGTGGAGGTGGGCGCGGCGCGCACCGCTGCCGAGGCTGCCGCCTCGCTGGGATGTCTGGTGGACCAGATCGCCAATTCCATCATCCTGCTCGGGCGCGAGACGGGGCAGGTAAAGCTCTTCCTGACCTCCGGGGCCAACCGGGTGGACGTGGCGCGCGCAGCGCAGGCGGCGGGCGAGCCCCTTGGCACGGCCGATGCCGCCGTGATCCGCGCGCAGACGGGTTTTGCGATTGGGGGCGTCTCCCCCTTGGGGCACACGACGCCCCTGCCCGCCTGGATCGACCCGCACCTCCTCGGGTTCGAGCAGATCTACGCCGCCGCGGGCACGCCACGGCACCTCTTTGGCCTCACGCCACGCCAGCTCGTCCAGATTACGGGCGGGCAAGTCATTGATGTCACTGAGACTTCTGGATCAATGTAAAAAAGTTTCACATTATCTCTTGTCGCGGCCCGAGGCAGCTCACATATTCTGGATGTGAAGGCAATTCACATTATTTCAACCGCCCCACAGGAGATCACGATGTCCACCCTAGCCCCCGCCGCTCATGACGAGACGTTTCGCCGCTCGAATTGGTTTTCCCGCGCAGAGGCTTGGCTCGATGCACGGGGCCGCGGCGCATGGATTGCTGCCATGGTGCTCGGCTTCATCTTCTTCTGGCCCGTGGGCCTTGCCCTGGTGATCTACATGACCATGACCAACAAGTGGGGCCGCTCGCCGTGGTCCTGCGGCCGCCGCGCCGCGTCCATGTCCTCGGCCGCATCGGCCATGAAATCGTCCGGCAACGCCGCGTTCGATGCCTACAAGGCCGACACGCTGCGCCGGCTGGAAGAGGAGCAGGAAAGCTTCGAGGCCTTCCTCGAGCGCCTGCGCGCCGCCAAGGACAAGGCCGAGTTCGACCAGTTCATGGACGACCGTGCCAAGAAGGCCGATGACGGGACCGATGGCACCGACACCGGTGACAAAGGCCCCGAGACCCAGCACTGAGCCTGCACTGGGGGCCGCTTGAGCGGCCCCCGAAGCACTCCGGAGCACCTCGCCGCAGCCCGACCCTGCACCCTTTCCCTGCACCCATGGCGCCTGAAAGTGACGCCGATAATGACTGCCACCCTTCAGCACGATAACCTTTCCTCATCCGCATCCATTTCAGATCACGGCCCCATGACAAAAGCCCCGCCCCGCGCTCATAACTTCTCCATCCTGCTCTTCGGCATCTTCGCCCTGCCCGTATCCATCGTGGCCATCGTCAATTCCACGTTCCTCGGGATGGTGCTCACCGCCTTTCTCGGGATCGTCTGGCTCCGCCTCTCCGGCATCCAGACCGGCACTCCGGTCGACGAGGCGCTCGACAAGCTCGGCCCCCGCGCCGAGGCGCGCAAGGAGGTCCACTCGAGCGGCAATGCCAGCTTCGACGCCTATCGCCGCGAGCTCCTCGAGCGGCTCGAGCAGGAGCAGGTGGCCTTCGACGGCTTCCTCGAGCGGCTCCGCGCGGCCAAGGACAAGACGGAGTTCGATGATTTCATGGATGCCCGCGCCAAGATCGCGCGCGATATCAGCGACTGATCATCCTCCTGCGTGACCCAGCCCCAGGCCCGGCAGACGTCTGGCCCGGGGCCTCGCAAGCCAGAGCCCCGAGACACCCATGACCATTCCCTACGCCAACCTCCCCGATCCCGACCGGCAGGCCGGATTCTACGCCGGGGTCCCGTTCAAGCGCCTCGTGGCCTTCATCGTGGACCTTCTCGTGATCCTCATCGCCGCCGTGTTGGTCTCGCTCTTGAGCCTCGGGCTCTTCTTCTTCGTCTTCCTCTTCGTGGTGACGGTCGTAGGCTTTCTCTACCGTGTGACCACGTTGGCCAATCGCTCCGCCACCTGGGGCATGCGCCTCACGGGCATCGAGCTCCGCCGCCACGATGGTGAGGCCTTTTCCTTCGGGGACGCGGTGCTCCACACGGCGGGGTTCTACCTCTCCGTGGCGCTCGCACCTGTGCAGTTTCTGTCGATCATCCTCATGCTCACGACCCCCCGCGGGCAGAGCCTGACGGACTTCTTCTTCGGGACCGTCGCGCTCAACAGGATGGCCCGCGCCTGAGCGGCGATATGCAGGCAGTCACCTCGATTTGATCTTTCCCCTTGCAGAGTGAGCGCGCGTTGCTAGGCTTCTGAGGTGATCCACACTCGGAGCCACGATGCGCCACTCCGTTCCCCTCGCGCCACAATTCTATGTGACGGCGCCGCAGCCATGCCCCTATCTCGAGGGGCGCATGGAGCGGAAGCTGTTCACGGCGTTGCAGGGCGACACCGCGGAGATGCTCAACGACAGCCTGTCAAAGCAGGGCTTCCGCCGCTCCCAGAACGTGCTCTACCGGCCCTCCTGCGCGGATTGCTCTGCCTGCCTCTCGGCCCGGATCAACGTCGCCAATTTCGCACCGTCGCGCTCCCAGAAGCGGGTGCTCAAGCGCAATAGCGATCTCGTCCGGCAGGCCACCGCGCCGTGGGCCACGGAGGATCAGTTCGACCTCTTCCGCCGGTATCTGGACACGCGCCACGCCGAGGGCGGCATGGCCGACATGGACATCTTCGAGTTCGCCGCGATGATCGAGGAGACCCCGATCCGCACCCGCCTCGTGGAATACCACCGGCCGGGTGACGGCGGGCGGGACAAGCTAACCGCCGTGTGCCTGACTGACGTCCTCGATGACGGCGTCTCCATGGTCTATTCGTTCTACGAGCCGGGGCTGGAGCGTCGCTCGCTCGGCACCCATATCATCCTTGATCACGTGGAGATCGCGCGCGAGGCCGGCCTGCCCTACGTCTACCTGGGCTACTGGGTCCCCGGCTCGGACAAGATGGGGTACAAGGCGCGCTTCCAGGGCGTGGAGATCTACCGGCAGGGCCAGTGGACCCCGCTCACGCATCCCGACGATTACGCCACCGACGTGGACCCTCTCGCCGTGGAGCCCATCGCAGAGCAGGTCGCGCAGATCAGCCTGCCTGACGTGCGCCCGGCCCGCGGGAAGTCTTGAGCACCCGCCTCCACGCCGTCACCCTCGTTGTCCCCGATTACGACGCAGGCCTCGCCTTCTACGCGGGCGTGATGGATTTCACCGTCACGGCCGATATCGATCTCGGCGGCGGGAAGCGCTGGGTGCTCGTGGCCCCGCCGGGCGGCGGCGCGCAGCTCCTCCTCGCGCGGGCCGCCGACAGTCGCCAGGCCGAGAGCATCGGGCGACAGGCCGGGGGCCGCGTGGCCTTCTTCCTCCAGACAGACGATTTCGAGGCGGAATATGCTCGCATGAAAGCGCGCGGCGTCATCTTCGAGGAAACGCCGCGCCGCGAGAGCTATGGCATGGTCGTGGTCTGGCGGGACCCGTTCGGAAACCGCTGGGACCTGCTCGAACGCGAGGACGCGGCCGGGGGCTGAAGGCGCCCCCCCGCTCCCTCGGGAGCTCAGTCCACTCAGTTCCCGATGAGGTCCGGGACGATCGTCACGATCCCCGGGAACGTCGCCAGCAGCGCGAGACCGAAGACCTGAATGATCACGAACGGAATGATCCCGCGGTAGATATGTCCCGTCGTCACCTCCCGCGGCGCCACGCCCCGCAGGTAGAAGAGCGCGAAACCGAAAGGCGGCGTCAGGAACGAGGTCTGCAGGTTGATCGCGATCATGATCGTCACCCATTTCGGATCGAGCGACCCGCCATAGATGACCGGGCCCACGATGGGCACCACGATGTAGATGATCTCGAGGAAGTCGAGCACGAAGCCCAGGATGAACATGATGATCATCACGATCAGGAAGACCCGCCATTCCTCGTCGAAGCTGCGCAGGTACTGCTGGATGTAGTGCTCCCCGCCGAAGGAGATGACCACGAGGTTGAGGAGCTGGGAGGCGATGAGGATGGTGAAGACCATCGAGGTCACCTTCGCCGTCTCCCGCACGACCGGGCTCAGCACCCCGCCCGAGAAGAGCACCCAGCAGGCGAAGAGCAGGCCGAACATCGCGTAGAGATAGGCCGCCATGGCCGCGACATAGGCGATGCGGTTCTCCACGAGCACCATCTCCTGCCCGAGCCGGAGGTCGAAGTTCACGCCGAGAAGCAGCATGATCACGAGGGCGAAGGACGCCCCGAGGATTACCCGCGGGCTCCGGTTCTGGTCGCCCAGCTTACGGTAGGCGGCGAGCATGATCGCTCCCGCCGCGCCGAGGGCAGCCGCCGGCGTCGGGTTGGTGATGCCGCCGAGGATCGAGCCGAGAACGGCCACGATCAGCACGAGGGGCGGGAAGACCACGCGGATGAGCTCGTTGGCGGCCAGGCGTTTCACCGCCTCGGTGCAGCCGTAGAGCGTCAGCAGTAGCGGGATCGCGAGAAGCACGAGCCGCGGCCCCGCCGTCATGTCCGCCGGCAGGAGAAAGGCATCCACGAGGATGGCCAGCGCCACACCCGCAAACCCAATGGCGAGGGGCCGGAAATCCTGGCTGGGCGCCACGCCCCGCGCCGTGAAGAGCACGAGCGCCAGGAGGATGAAACCCGTGGCAAGCCCGCCGCCGATGGGCGCGGCGGCTGCGATGCGGTCGGTGATGGCCGCGGCCAGCTCCTCCTCGGAAAGCGCGCGGCTGTCCTGGATGCCGCCTGCCTCGTCGATGGCCGCCTGTTCGGCCAGTGCCGTGTTCCAGGCCTCTTCGCCGTGCAGCTCGATCATCGCTGCCGCGCAGGGCTCGGAGACGTTGGTGCGGAGCGATGCGCCCTCTTGCAGCGCGGTGCGCGAGGAGACGGAGATGTCCTGGCTGCCGATCACGCCCACCTGGCCGAGGAGGATCGCCCCGCCGATTAGCGCGACGGGGGCCGCCACGAACCAGCTCAGCGCCTCGTTCCGCGTCACGACCTCGCCGCCGCCATCGCCCAGCTCCACGGCTGGCGCCTTCGACGGGTTGAACAGCGCGAAGATGAAGGCGTAGGCCGCGTAGAGCCCCGCCAGAAGAATGCCCGGCAAGAGCGCGGCCTGGAAGAGCGTCCCCACCGAGACCACCGCGGGCTCGCCCAGATAGGTCAGCGCGTCGGTGCAGCCCACCGACTGCGCACGCTCTTCCTGCGCGCGGCTGTAGAGATCGCCCGCGAGCGTGCCGAGGAGAACGATCACGATGGAGGGCGGGATGATCTGGCCCAACGTGCCCGAGGCCGCGATGACCCCGGTGGAAAGCTCCGGCGAATAATTGTTGCGCAGCATGGTGGGTAGCGACAGGAGCCCCATCGTGACAACCGTCGCGCCCACGATGCCCGTGGAGGCGGCGAGGAACGCGCCCACGACGACGACGGAGACGGCGAGGCCGCCCGGCAACGGGCCAAAGACCTTGGCCATGGTCGTCAGCAGGTCATTGGCGATCTTCGAGCGCTCGAGCGTGATGCCCATGAGCACGAACATGAGGACCGCGAGCAGCGTCTCGATGGACTGACCCGCAAGGACCCGCTCGTTGATGCGGTTGACGAGGAAGGAGATGTTGCGGTCCATCGCCTGTTCCCAGCCGCTGGGGAACACGGGTTCCTCGATCCTCGGTAATTCCGGGAATCGGAAGATCGATATGCTCTCCCGGGCCACACCGTCATTGACGAGCGCGAAATACTCCGCCGTCGTCGTGTCGATGGCCGCGTGAATGAGCAGCCCCGCGCTGTCGAGCCCCGCGATGATCCCGAAGGACAGGACCGCCGAGCCCGCGATGGCAAAGGCCACCGGGAACCCCGAAAGGATCGAGCCGAACAGGCACAGGAATACGATGAGAAGGCCGACCTCGACGCCGTCTAGTCCAAACATGACCCCTGCCCTTTTTTAGTGAATTTCTGAGGCAAGCTCGGCCTCTTCGTCGCCGAGCTTGTCCTTGTCGAGAAAGCGGCCCTCGCTTTCGGGGCCTTCCTTCCACTCGAGGTAGGAGCGGTAGAAGAAGGTGACCGCCTGCAGGAAGATGAGCCCGATGAGCACGATCAGAAGGACCTTGAAGAGAAAGTAGGCATTGAAGCCCTGGGGGCTGAAGCCGATCGTTTCCACGTTCCAGCGGAACGCGCGGGATTTGCCGTCCACGAGGCGCTCAAGAGTGTCGGAGGCCGAAACCTTGGGCGTCACGAGGTGGCGCCACATGAAGTACCAGGAATACATCCACGCCAGCACCGCGAAGGGGATCATCAGGAAGAGCGAGCCCACCATGTCGATCACGCGCTTGGTTCGATAGCTCACCGCCGAGTAGATCAGGTCCACCCGCACATGGCCGCCCTGCACGAAGGTGTAGGTGCAGCAGAGGCAGACGATGATGGCGTTATAGAGCTTCAGCTCCTCGGCATACCAAGAAATGTCCTTGGTGAAATCGATCCCGAAGGCAAAGGAGATCTGCGCCTCGAGGAAGATCCGCTGGATGACGACGATGACGACCTGCTGGAGCACCATCAGAAGCCCGGCCCAGGCGGCGAAGCGACCCACGGTGTTGGCGATGGCCTCCGAGCCCCGCACGAAGCCCCACATGAACCCGGTCTTCCAGAAGCCCATAGCCGTCACTGTCAGGAAGATGGCGAGAATGGCGAAGAAGAACTCCACCGAACCGCCATAATAAATGAACCGCATGACCGCCTGCGGATCCGACCAGTTGAGCCAGGATGCGGGATGGGTCAGCGCGTAAAAGGTGTTGTAGAACCCAAGGGCCAGGTTCGTGAAGAACCAGCTGAGAGCCTCCATGGGCAGTTCCCCCTTGTCATTTTATTGCCGACCCTCCCGGGGTCGGAAGACTTTTGGGAAAAGTCTTCGCCAGCGCGGCGGTGGCCCTGCGGGCAAAGACTTTTGCGAAAAGTCTTGGGCGCCAGGGCCCGGCGATCGGGCCCTGGCTGTGAGAAAGGCGCTTAGCCCGCCGCGAGCACGCGGTTGCGCTGGCGTACGAACTCGGCGTCGGACTTCTGAAGCCAGTCCGAGGACTTCGCGAGCGACGCGTCGAAGGAGGCACGGATGCGCGCGAAGAGCTCGTCACCCATGTTCTCGTCGAGCACCTCGGCGGAGGCGCGGCCATAGGCATCCCAGACGTCATCGGGGAATTGCAGCGTCTGCACACCCTGGGCCTGGAGACGCTCGAGCGCGGCACCGTTATTGGCCAGCGTCTGGCTGAGCTGGTAGTGCGTCGTGGCCTTGGCGGCGTTGTCGAGGATCGCCTGGTGCTTCGGCTCGAGGCTTTCCCAGACGTCGAGGTTGATGCCCGCCGCGAGGCCCGAGCCCGGCTCGTGGAAGCCTGCGGTGTAATAGACCTTCGCCACTTCCTGGAAGCCCGCGCGCTCGTCCGCGAAGGGACCGACCCACTCGAGGCCGTCGAGGGCACCGGAGCTGAGCGCCTGGTAGAGTTCACCGCCCGGAATGTTCTGGACGGAGACGCCGAGGCGGCCGAGCACCTGGCCACCGAGGCCCGGCATGCGGAAGCGCAGGCCCGCGAGGTCATCGGCGGAGTTGATCTCGCTGCGGAACCAGCCACCGGACTGGGAGCCCGAGTTACCGGCGAGAAGCGACTTCAGGCCGAAGATGGAGCCGAGCTCGTCATGGAGCTCCTGGCCGCCATCATGGTGGTACCAGTTCGTCAGCTCCTGCGCCGTGGCGCCGAAGGGCACGGCCGTGAAGAACGCGTAGCCCGGATGCTGACCGATGAAGTAGTAGTCAGCGGAGTGATAGAGATCCGCCTGCCCCGACGACACGGCGTCAAAGACCTCGAACGCACCCACGAGCTCGCCCGGTGCCTTCTTCTCGATGAGCAGTTCCCCGCCCGACATCGCGTCGACTGCCTCGTTGAAGTAGGTGGCAGCGTCATCGAGCACCGCAAAGCCGCGGGGCCAGGACGTGACCATGGTGAGCGTGCGCGCATGGCCCGCGGCGATGGCCGGGGCTGCGAGGGCGGCGGTGGCGCCGCCAAGCGCGGACGTTTTCAGAAATGAACGACGATCCATAGATTTCCTCCCGTTAAGCCGCGCGCGGGCAATACCCGACTCACGCGCGGCCTGATCGTTGCAAGTGGCGCGGACCGTAGCGAAGCGCGAGCGGGCCACAATACCCAGCACTACGTAGTCAGGGGCCGCCCGCCCCTTGGCCCTCGTTTTTTTGAGATGCCGAGAATGGCGTGTACACTGGCGAAAAACGGGAGGATGGCCATGACATCGCAAAGCGATCTGCTGGCCCGGTACGGCGATCTGATGCTGGCCCATGCTGGCATCGAAACCGACCTGATTTTCAACAAAGGCGTCGATCTGCCGGGCTTCGCCTCCTTTCCCCTGATGGAGACGGCGGAGGGCCGCGCCTTGCTCGAGACGTCCATGGCCGAGCTCCTCGACGTCGGGGCGCGGGCGGGGACGGGCGTCATTCTCGAAAGCCCGACATGGATGGCCAATCGCGATCGCGCGGCGGGCATCGGCTACGCGCCGGCCGACGTGCTGCGCATCAATCGCGATGCGCTGGCGATGATGGCGGGCTTGAGGGACCGCGCGCCGGGCGTGTCCGGCAAGACTGGCGGGCCCATCATCCTCAGCGGCAATATCGGCCCGCGCGACGATGCCTATGCACCGGCCGACCAGATGTCGGCGGAGACGGCAGAGGCCTACCACGCGGAGCAGATCTCGGCCCTGGCCCAGACGGAGGTCGATGTGATCAGCGCCTACACGCTGGCCTATCCGGCGGAGGCCATCGGCATCGTGCGCGCGGCGCGGGCCGTGGGCCTGCCGGTCGCCATCTCCTTCACCGTGGAAACAGACGGCACGCTGCCCACTGGCCAGCCCCTCGGCGCGGCCATCATGGAGGTGGACGTGGCCACAGCGGGCCAAGCCGCCTACTTCATGCTCAACTGTGCACATCCCGATCACTTCGGGGACACGCTCGAGCCTGCCGCCTGGATGGACCGGCTCCGCGGCCTCATTGTCAACGCCTCCCGCTGCTCCCACGCCGAGCTCGACGCGGCAGAGCACCTCGATGACGGGGACCCGGTCGAACTCGGCCAGCAAATGGCCGCGCTTCGTCAGCGATTTCCGCATCTTACGGTCCTCGGCGGATGTTGCGGGACAGATATGCGTCACATGGCCGAGATCGCACAGGCGGCGCGCGCGCTGCCCGTTGCCTGACCCGTCCGGATCGGGCAAGAACGCACCCCATGGGGAGGGCATTCGCGCCGTTACATCTATCCTACGCCCAGAAGCTCGTCTTTCTGGCGGCGGTGCCGCTCGTCCTCGCGGTGGCCCTCACCGGGCTCATCGTCACCGATCAGTCCCGCGCCCTCGCCGAGCGCGAGATCAAGGCGCTGGAGACCGAGCTCCTCGAGGCCAAGAAGGCCGAGCTCCAGAACTACGTGACCCTCGCGCGGAATTCCTTCTTCTGGACCTACGGCAATGCCGCCCCCGATGACGAGGACTCCAAGGACCGCGTGAGCCAGATCCTCTCGGCCATGATCTACGGCGATGACGGGTTCTACTTCGTCTACGACTATGACGGGACGATGCTCGTCTCGCCGCGCCAGACCGAGCTCATCGGGCAAGATCTCTCGGGCCGGACCGACAGCGCGGGCACTCCGATCACCGACCTTCTCATCGACGTGGGCCGCACCGGTGCGGGCTACCACACGTTTCTCTGGCCCAAGCCCTCCACCGGGGAGGAGGCGGAGATGATCGCCTATGTCACCGCGCTCCCTTCCTGGCAGTGGGTGATGGGAACGGGCGTCTTCATCGACGACGTACTTGAGACGGTGGCCGCCGCCCGCGCGGACATGGAAGCGCGCATCGACCGCACGTTCCTGCAGATCGGCGCGATCACGGCGCTGGCGCTCCTCCTCGTCTTCCTGTCGGGCCTCTACATCACCATCCGCGAGCGCCGCCGGGCGGATGTGAAGCTCAAGGACCTCACGCAGCGCATCTTCGACACGCAGGAAGAAGAGCGCAGCCGCGTGGCCCGCGAGCTCCATGACGGGATCAGCCAGATCCTCGTCTCGGTGCGCTACGCGCTGGAGGCCGGGCGGCGGCGGCTCGTGAACGGTGACGTGCGTGCCAAGGATAATATCGACCGGGGGATCGACGCCCTCGGTGGTGCGATCCAGGAGGTGCGCCGCATCAGCCGCGACCTGCGCCCCGGCGTGCTGGACGATCTCGGCCTCGGCCCCGCGCTCAAGGCGCTGGTGGAGGATTTCGGCGCGCGCACGGGCATCGCCACGGATTTCAAGACGGTGGTCTTCCGCAACCGGCTCGACGACGAGGCCAAGATCGCGCTCTACCGCGTGGCCCAGGAGGCGCTCACCAATATCGAGCGCCACGCTCAGGCCACCGAAGTCACGCTCTCGCTCGAGGGCAACCGCCGCGGCGCGCGCATGCGGATCTCGGACAACGGGCGCGGCCTCAGCGAGGACCGCCGCGGCGATCCCCGATCCGGCCTTGGGCTCCGCAACATGGAAGAGCGCGTGGAAAAGCTGAACGGCACGCTCCGCATCCTCTCCTCCCGCCGGGGGACGGTGATCGAGGCCAACGTGCCGCTTTCGCACATGCTCTCCCCGGACCGCAGCGACACGAAGAAAGGCGCCGCATGACGACCCGCGTGCTCATCGTGGACGACCACCCCATGGTGGCCGAGGGGATCGAGGCGATCCTCGAGGGCTACGACGATCTCGAGGTCGTGGGGGTGCTCGGCAATGGCCGCGCGGCAGTGGCGGAGGTCGGCGCCGCGGCGCCCGATGTCATCCTCATGGATCTCAACATGCCCGAGGTTTCGGGGCTCGCGGCCACGGAGATGATCCTCGAGAAGCACCCCGAAATCCGCATCCTGATCCTGTCCATGCATGACAGCCCCGAATACATCTCCACCGCCCTCAATCACGGCGCGCGGGGCTATCTCCTCAAGGACGTGCCCACCGAGGAGATCAAGACCGCCATCGACACGGTCATGGCCGGCGGGCAATACCTCTGCACCGGGGCCGAGGGCGCCTTCGCCCCGTCCACGCGGGATGGGCGCGAGCCGCTCACCAGCCGAGAACAGACCATCCTCCTCGAGCTCGCGCAGGGCCAGTCCAACAAGGATGTGGCGCGCACGCTCGACATTTCCGTGCGCACGGTCGAGACGCACCGCAAGAACATAAAGCGCAAGCTCGGGATCAGCTCCACCGCGGGCCTCACCCGCTACGCCATGGAGCACGGCGTGCTGCAGGGCACGGGCCGCTAGGCGCTCAAGCTGATAACTGACGTCTTTTCAGCGCGTTAAAACGCACAGCTCATCGCGGCAGCCGAGGCGAGCTTTGGCAGGCCGAGACCAACGAGGAGGAGTGCGGCAAGGAGCGGCGCGCGGTAGCGGTCGCTATGCTTCATTTTGACGAGACCACGGATCATGGGAACCTCCTTCACCGTAGAAGAAGCTTACCACACCCGCCAAAACTGAACAATATAGTTTAGAAATATTCAGCGAGATCGCGCAGCGCCCGGGCTGCTTTCTCTCGCGCCGGCATCAGAAGCGCATCGCGCTCGCCACCGGGCGCATGACATCCCCGTTCGAGGCGGCATATTGCCCGTCAGCCCGCCCGGCCACTTCGACGCAGGTGCTCCCGGCGCGCGGGCCCGCATCGAAGCTGTAGCAGAGCTCTGTGCCCGCGCCGCGCCAGATGCCCTCCCAGACCCCTGCCCCCGATTGCGCGGAGGCGGAGCCGTCTGCATAGAAGACGAGGGTCGTGAGCGCTTCCCCGGCCCGGGCCTCCAGCAGGAGCGCCTTGCCGCGCACCTGTGCCGTGAAATCAAGGACGTCGAGCGTTGTGCAGCAGGCGGGCATGCCCACGGAGGCAGCGATGGCGGCCGCTGCGACCAAGGTGTTTTGTATCATCACGGCGGGTGCCTCCCGGGCGGCAAACTCAGTCCTGAAAATCGATAAACCGTAGGTAGCGCGCGGCGGGCGCGAAGCACGCAAAATTCCCACCGCCGGAAAACACGCCAGGGGAGATCTTGAAATAATATTGCGCGGCTCGTTCTTTCCACGATATTTCCTACAGACGGTGTTGACCCCATCCCCGCACCATGCATAACGTCCCCGCACTCGGAGGATAACGATGTCGAACGTCGTCGTACTTGTAGGAATAAGGCGCATGGGCCGGTAACGGTTGACCATAACGATCCCATGCGCCCCCGACTGACCCCCGGGGGCTTTTTTGTGACCGAATGCCAGAGCGGAGAGATTGAACATGGCGCAGATGACCGGAGCAAAGATGGTGGTTCAGGCCCTGAAGGATCAGGGTGTGGACGTCGTATTCGGCTACCCCGGCGGGGCCGTGCTTCCGATCTATGACGAGGTCTTCCAGCAGAACGACATTCGCCATGTCCTCGTGCGCCACGAGCAGGGCGCGGTCCATGCCGCCGAAGGCTATGCGCGCTCCACGGGCAAGCCCGGCGTCGTGCTCGTGACGTCCGGCCCCGGCGCCACCAATGCCGTCACGGGCCTGACCGATGCGCTCATGGATTCGATCCCCATCGTCGTGCTGACGGGCCAGGTCCCCACCTTCATGATCGGCTCTGACGCGTTCCAGGAGGCCGACACCGTGGGCATCACGCGCCCCTGCACGAAGCACAACTGGCTCGTGAAAGAGACGGACACGCTCCCCAAAGTGATGCACGAGGCGTTCCACGTCGCGACCTCTGGCCGCCCGGGCCCAGTGCTCATCGACATCCCGAAGGACATCCAGTTCGCCACCGGCACCTACACGCCGCCGCAGAAGGTCCAGTCGCATTACCACCCGCAGGTGAAGGGCGACATAGAGGGGATCACCGATCTCGTGTCGGCCATGGAAAGGGCCGAGCGCCCGATCTTCTACACCGGCGGCGGCGTCATCAACTCCGGCCCCGCCGCGAGCCAGCTCCTGCGCGAGCTGGTGGAGGCGACGGGCTTCCCGGTGACCTCGACACTCATGGGGCTCGGCGCCTATCCCGCCTCGGGCGAGAAATGGCTCGGCATGCTGGGGATGCACGGCCTCTACGAGGCAAACCTCGCGATGCATGACTGCGATCTCATGATCAACATCGGGGCGCGCTTCGACGACCGCATCACCGGCCGCATCGATGCCTTCTCGCCGCGCTCGAAAAAGGCCCATATCGATATCGACCCGTCTTCGATCAACAAGGTCATCAAGGTCGACATCCCGATCCTCGGCGATGTGGGCCATGTCCTCGAGGACGTGCTCAAGGTCTGGAAGAGCCGGGGCCGCAAAACCAACGCTGAGGGCCTCGCCAAGTGGTGGCAGAAGATCGAGACATGGCGCGAGGTGCGCTGCCTCGACTACGCGGCCTCCAAGGAGACGATCAAACCGCAATACGCGCTCGAGCGGCTGGAAGCGCTCACGAAGCACCGCAAGGATCGCTTCATCTGCACCGAGGTGGGCCAGCACCAGATGTGGGCTGCGCAGTATCTCGGCTTCGAGGAGCCGAACCAGTGGATGACGAGCGGAGGCCTCGGCACGATGGGCTACGGCTTCCCCGCCTCCATCGGCGTCCAGCTCGCGCACCCGGACGCGCTCGTCATCAACGTCGCGGGCGAGGCCTCTTGGCTGATGAACATGCAGGAGATGGGCACGGCGGTGCAGTACCGGCTGCCGGTGAAGCAGTTCATCCTGAACAACGAACGCCTCGGCATGGTGCGCCAGTGGCAGGACCTGCTCCATGGCGGGCGCTTCTCGCATTCGTGGTCCGAGGCGCTGCCCGATTTCGTGAAGCTGGCCGAAGCCTTCGGCGCGAAAGGGATAATCTGCGCAGATCCGGCCGACCTCGACGACGCGATCATGGAGATGCTCGCCCATGACGGCCCCGTCATCTTCGACTGCTGCGTGACGAAGCACGAAAACTGCTTCCCGATGATCCCGTCGGGCAAGGCCCATAACGAGATGCTTCTGGGCGAAGCCTCCACCGAAGGCGCCATCGACGCGAAGGGATCCGTTCTAGTGTGATTGGCAGGAAGGTACTTACCGGCAAAGCGCCCTACGCGTTTTGCCTCGTCTCGGGGGTCTTGGGCTTGCTCGGGCCGATCCTCTGGGAGGCAATGCCCTCCACAGCTTCGTCTTCCAATGCGACGGAAACGATCGCAAGCGCAGGCGTCCTTGTGTTCTGCATTGCCGCGGGCCTCGGCTACACGCAAACGCTCGCGCTGCTCGGCAAGCGCAACGACGACGAAACGATCGAACGGGCGGCGGTCCTCCTGCTGATCCTAATGCCGGGCATCTTTGCCGGGCTTTACCTTTGCCTGAGCCACGCAGCGCAAGCGGATTGCCTGATCGACGGCCAAGAGCACGGCAGCAAGGTCTTGAAATACGCCTATTTTTCGTTTGTGACGCACACCACGCTTGGTTTTGGGGATGTCTCTCCGGTCGGGCTCTGCCGACTACCCATACCTTTTCAGGCCATCTATGGATACGTCTCAATCGCGGCGCTCATCTCATTTGCCTTCAAGCCAGGGCAAAAAACATGACCAAGAGAGAAGAATAATGTCAGCACTCAAGATCAAGAAAGGCGCCACGTCCCACAGCGCCTATAACCTCCGCCCCACGTTCTCGGACGTGGAGGAGCGGCATACGCTGGCCGTCATAGTGGAAAACGAGCCCGGCGTGCTCGCGCGCGTCATCGGGCTTTTCTCGGGGCGCGGCTACAATATCGAGAGCCTCACCGTGGCCGAGGTCGATCACACCGGCCACCGCTCCCGCATCACCATCGTGACGATCGGCACGCCCCAGATCATCACGCAGATCATCGCGCAGCTCGGACGCATCGTGAGCGTTCATGATGTCCATGATCTGACCGTGGAAGGCCCCGCCGTGGAGCGCGAGCTCGCGCTCTTCAAGGTCACGGGCCAAGGCGACAAGCGCGTGGAGGCGTTGCGCCTCGCCGATATCTTCCGCGCCTCGGTCGTGGATTCCACGCTCGAAAGCTTCGTCTTCGAGGTCACCGGCGCGCCGGAAAAGATCGACGCCTTCGCCGATCTCATGCGGCCCCTCGGGCTCGACGAGATCGCGCGCACCGGCGTCGCGGCCCTCGCGCGCGGCAAAGTCTAGAGAATAAGCCCCGCTGCCGGACTCCGGGGGCGTGCCCGGCAGCGGGACGCCTGCCCTCAGCCGTCCGTGACGGGAAGAAGCGCAGCTTCCTCCGCCTGCGCCAGCTCGTCCGCATCCACGAGGCCGTCCTCGGTGATGTCGATGAGGATGAACATCTCTTCCGTGAGTTCGGGCATCGCCGTCTGCATCTCCTCGAGGCTCAGAAGCCCGTCGGCGTTCAGATCGGTCTCGGCATCGATCGTCAGCGCCATGGCAGGCATCGAGAGCCCCGCGAACGCGGTGGCGAGGGCAAGTCTGCGAATGAGGTTGGTCATGGGTTTCTCCTTGGTCCTGTCCTCCTTCTCAGAGGAGGTGCGCCGACCCTGATCCGCCGCGCCGCCCGGCGCGAGGGCCGGCGGGCGGTTGGGCCAAAACGCACGCTTGCCTGCTCAAACCCGCCCCGCCCGTGCACGGGAATCCGCCGCCGCAAACGCCCCCACCCCGGCTGCGCGGAGCGCTGCCTGCCCCGGCGGGCGCGCGGCGCGGATCGCCGCCGGTGGACTGGTCGCTCCGCGACACGGGCAGGTCGTCGGCAAGCGCGCCCGCTGGGCTGGCTAGCGGCTACTCTAGGGCCCAACGAAGGGAGGGAGACACGCCATGGCCAGAGATCTCGACGCCTCCGCGCTCGACGCGGTCCGCCGCCCCATCGCGCAGGCCCACGGGCTACCCAATGCCCACTACACTGACCTCGCGCTCTTCGCCGAAGAAGCGAAGGCCACGCTCCTTTCCACATGGGCGGGCCTCGCCGTTGCCGCCGACATCCCCGAGACGGGCGACGCGCGACCCCTCACCTTCCTTGGCATTCCGCTCCTCCTCCTGCGCGACAAGGCGGGGGATGTGCGCGTCTTCCAGAACATCTGCCGCCACCGCGGCATGATCCTCGTCTCCGAGCCAAAGAGGATCACCGGGGCGATCCGGTGCCCCTACCATTCGTGGTGCTACGCGACGACGGGCGATCTCGTGAGCACGCCCCATGTGGGAGGCCCGGGCCGGAACACCCACGAGGGGATCGACCGGGCCACGCTCGGCCTCATCGAAGTGCGCTCCCATGTCTGGCGCGACGTGGTCTTCGTCAACGTCTCGGGCGATGCGCCGCCCTTCGCAGAGGTCCATGGCGACCTCATGGCCCGCTGGGCGGAGCACGATCAGCCCCTGCACCACGGCGGCGCAGAGAGCCACTTCACGCTCGAAGTGGCCACGAACTGGAAACTCGCCGTCGAGAACTACTGCGAAAGCTATCACCTGCCCTGGGTGCATCCCGGGCTCAATGCCTATTCCCGGCTCGAGGATCACTACAACATCGAGGCGCCGGGCCGCTATTCGGGCCAGGGCACCCTCGTCTACCGGCAGTTCGAAACCGAGGACGGCCCCGCCTTCCCCGATTTCGCGGGGCTCTCGGAGAAGTGGGACACCGGCGCCGAGTACATCGCCGTCTACCCCAACGTGCTTCTCGGCGCGCAGCGCGACCATGCCTTCGCCATCGTGCTCGAACCCGTGGCCCATGACCGCACGCGCGAGCATATCCACCTCTATTACGCCTCCGACGACACCAGCCGCGCCAACCGCGAGACGAACGCGGCCACGTGGAAGGAGGTGTTTGAGGAGGATATCTTCGTCGTCGAGGGGATGCAGGCGGGGCGCGCCGCGCCCGATTTCGACGGCGGCCGCTTCTCGCCCGCCATGGATGGGCCCACCCACTGCTTCCACGACTGGGTCGCGGCGCGAATGCAGGCCGCCTCTTGACGTCTGCTGCGCTCGAACGGAGCCACCCGAACGCGCTGCACACGGCGCTCCTCGCAGCCCATGACGCGGGCGACGGGCGCGGGTTGGTGGCGCTCTATACCGAGGCGGCGGACCGGGAACCGGAGATGGATGCGGAGATGTTCTTTCTCACGCAGGCCTACATCTTCGCGCTCGAGGCCGGGGATCCGCGCGCGGCGGGCCTCCGGGCACGGCTGCGGGCGGCGGGACGGATCTAGGCAGCGGGAGCGAGGGGCCAGCCCCTCGCGCTCCCCGAGGTACGGGGCACAAAGAAACGGGCCCTTCTGAAGCTGGGCTCGGCTAAAGTGCGCCGGGTCAGGCCCGCAGGAGGGCGCCCTGCGGATCGAAGGGCGCGCGCTCGAGGACGCGGGCCCGGTGCGCCCGGCCAAGGATCATCACATCCACCTGCCGGTCCTCGGGGACCGCGCTCAGGTAGGCCAGCGCGAGGGAGGCGCCCACGCCGTGCCCGTAGCCGCCGGAGGTGACCCGCCCGAGCCCCGTCCCGTCGGCGGCGAAAATCGGCTCCCCGCCGGAGGCATCGGCCTCGCGCGCATCGATCTCGAGGACCTGGAGCGTTTCCCGCGGCGGTATCTCGGCGATGGCCGCATAGCCGGCCTTGTTGAGGAAGTCCTTATCCATCTTGATGAGCCGCGCGAGGCCCGCTTCCTGGGGCCAGTATTCGGGCGAGTATTCCCGTGACCAGGAGCCGTAGCCTTTCTCAAGCCTGAGCGACATGAGCGCGCGGGAGCCCACCGGGCCCGCGCCCACCTCCTTGCCTGCCTCGAGAAGTGCGGCAAGGAGCGCGTCCTGATCGGCCTCGGCGCAGTGCAATTCCCAGCCCAGATCCCCGGTAAAGGAGACGCGGAGCGCGGTGAGGCGCACGCCCGCGAGCGTGATCTGCTTTGACCGCATGAACGGGAAATCCTCGGTCGCGAGGCTCTCGTTCGTCAGCCGCTGGAGGAGATCGCGCGACCGTGGCCCGGCGACGTTGAAGCCGCAGAGCGCCTCGGTGAGGCTCTCGAAGGTGGTGCCCTCGGGCAGCGGGACTTCCTTCCAGAAGCGCTGGTGGTAGCGCTCGGCCATCCCCGACCCGATGACGAGAAAGTCCTCCGCGCCGGTGCGGGTGATCGTGAAATCTCCCGCGATCCCGCCGCGCTTGCCGATGAGCGGTGTCAGGCAGGAACGGCCCACGGCCCGCGGCGCGTAATTGGCGAAGACGGCGTTGAGCCACGCCTCCGCGCCGGGCCCAGCCACGCGGTACTTGGCGAAGTTCGAGATGTCGATGATCCCTGCGGCCTCTCGTAGCATCCGGCACTCGCTGCCCACGGCGGCAAACCAAGGCTGGCGGTCAAAGCCTGCACTGTCGGGCGTTTCGGCATCGTAGTAGAGCGGGTGCTCCCAGCCGTAATTGAGCCCGAAAACCGCGCCGAGCGCCTTTTGCCGGGCATGGGCGGGGCGCATCCGCTGGGGGCGGCCGGCTGCGCGCTCTTCGCCGGGGAAGTGGATGGCGAAGCGGTTGGCGTATTGGTCCTTCACGCGGGCCCTGGTGAAATCCGCACCGGCCCAGTCGCCGAAGCGCGCCACGTCCCAGCCGAACATGTCCTGCCGGCTTTCGCCCTCCACCATCCACTGCGCGGCGGAAAGCCCGATCCCGCCCGATTGCGAGAATCCGGGGATCATGCCGGTGCAGAGGAAGTAATTTCTGAGATCGGGGTGCGGTCCGTAAAGCGCCGCGCTGTCGGGCGACCAGATCATGGGCCCGTTGATGACCCGCTTGATACCCGCGCGGCCCACCGCAGGGACACGTTCGATGGCGCGCAGCATGTTCTGCTCGATGCGCTCGAGATCATCGGCGAAGAGCTCGTGCCCGAAGCCCTGGGGCGTGCCGTCCTCGGCCCAGAGGCGCACGTCCTTCTCGTAGGCCCCGACGAGGAGCCCCTGCCCCTCCTGGCGCAGATAGTACTCCCCGTCGCGGTCGGCGACCGACGGCAGGCGGCGATCGAGGGCGGCGATTTCCGGGATCGTCTCGGTCACGAAATACTGATGCTCGGTGGGCAGGAGCGGCAGCGTGATGCCCGCCATCTTCGCCACCTCGCGGCCCCAGAGACCGGCGGCATTGACCACCCACTCGGCCTCGATATCGCCCCGGGGCGTCTCCACGCGCCAGCCCCGCGCCGTGGGCACCGTCGCCGTCACGGGCGTGAAGCGGTGGACCTCCGCGCCCATGGCCCGCGCGCCCGCCGCATAGGCCTGCGTGACGCCGGACGGGTCCACGTTGCCGCCCTCGGGCTCGAACATGATGCAGCGGATGCCCTCGAAATCAACGAGCGGATGGAGCGCCTCGGCCTCCGCGCGGCTCACCTCGTGAAAGGCCATCCCGTAGAGCCGCGCCTTGGCGGCCTGAAGCCTGAGCTGGTGCTCGCGGGCTTCGGTCTGCGCGAGGTAGAGGCTGCCGGGCTGGAACACCCCGCAGCCCTGCCCCGTCTCTTCCTCGAGTTCCTTGTAAAGGCGCATCGTATAGGACTGGAGCCGCGAGATATTGGTGTTGTCGTGGAGCCCGTGGATATTGGCGGCGGCGTGCCATGTGGAGCCGGAGGTCAGCTCGTCGCGCTCGAGGAGCATGACGTCCCGCCAGCCGAGCTTTGCCAGATGATAGAGGATCGAGCACCCGATCACTCCGCCGCCGATCACGACCGCCTGGGCATGGGATTTCATCGCTGCCTCCTCCTCGCCGCCCAGCCTAGCGGGACGCAGGCGGGGGCCTGTCCTTAACGCGACATTTTCGGGGGCTGAAATGCCGATTTCACCAGCGGTGCGGCATATCGCTTTGGGAGCGCGCGGTGGCGGCCCGGGTGAGCGCGATGCGCGCGGCGGGAGAATTGCGGATCAGGCTGAAGGCTCAAGCATCACGCGGCAGCCCTAGGTTCAAGCCGGTGAAAACTTGCGAAGAGCGCCGTGAGGGCCCGCGGGCAATGCCACGGCCCCAGTGCGAGCGCGTGCGCTCAGCCACGCCCTGAAAAGGGTGAAGCCCGGCCGCGGCACTCCCCCCATGGAGCGGCGGTCCGGGCTTCAAGTCGCGCGGGGCCGGAAGTCCCCAAGGCCCCGCGCGGGCTACAACTCTCATCTGCGAGCGTCACATCCCCGGGCTCAAATCGGCAGCTGCCCCGCGGGATATGCATCCGGGAGGACCTAACTCGCGATGAGAAGCGCAGCCTCATGCCGTTTGAGCGACTTCCGCGCGGCCACGTAATCGACGAGGCCCGCATGGGTCTTGAGCTCGGGGAAGAGCGCGAAGATCTCGTCGCGCGCGGCCCGCCCCATGGAGCCCAAGGTGTAGTCGCCGGGCTGGAACGTCTCCGTCCAGGCCCCGTTGGAAAGCACCACCTCATGGCTCTCGCACATGAAGTGGACATAGGTTGTCTCCACGTCCCCGAGGCGGGTGACGCCGTCCATGCCCACGAGGTGCTTGGCGGCCACGAGGACCTCCCGCTCCTCGAAGTAGAGCTGGGTCTTGTCGCTCGCCATGAGCATCCGGTGCTGGGGAGACACGATGATATCGCGCTCCGGCAGCCCATGACCGAGGGCCCCGGCCTTCACGAGGACCGGCCGCATCTCCTGCGCGCGGGCGAGCTCCTTGGGGCTCAACGTGCGCGCGCCGGTCCACGCGATTTCCTGGATGCCGTTGTCGCGGGTGATGACCCGGTCGCCGGGCTTCAGGCTCTCCACCGCGCGCTCGCCGCGGGGCGTGGCGATGGCCGTGCCGGGCGTGAAGCACACGATGATGTCCTCGATTTCCTTGAAGGTCAGCTGGCCCTCGAGGTTGCCCTCGTCGTCGAAGTAAAGGACGCGGCCGAAATCGGAATCGCCGTCCGGGTCCCTTCCATCGCGGATGATCTCGAGGGAGCCGCCCTCGCTCGTCGTGCCGGTGAGATCGAGCGTATCGAAGTCATCGCCGCCCGTGCCACCATCGACCGTGTCACCGATGAAGCTTCCGGCATTCTCGGCGGGGTCGACGGGATCGCCGTTCTCGTCGACATCGCCGGCCTTGAAGACATCGCGATCGTCGCCGCCGCTGAGCTTGTCCGCGCCCGCGCCGCCGATGATCGTGTCACTGCCGTCCTGGCCGAAGATCACGTCCGCGCCGTCGCCACCCACGAGGCTGTCATCGCCGGGCGCGCCGGGATCGGGCGCTATGTTGAAGACGATGTCCGTGAAATTGACGCCGGTATTGTTGTCGCCGTCCTGCTCGTGATCGACCTCCCAGCGGGAGACCGGCCCGGGGATGGTGACGAGGACGGAATGCTCGGCCGCATCGTCGGGGCGGTAATTGTCGTCCTTGCTCTTGGCGGTTTCCGCGCCGGGCACGTGATCGTCGTCTTTGAGCTTGAGGCCCGAGCCCGCATCGCTCAGCGCGACCTGGATCGGGTTCCCGTGCGGGTCGTAGGCGCGAACGACGACGCGCCCGTCGCCATCGATGTCATTGATGCGGAATTCCACGTCCTCGAGCGGGCGCGAGGATGACCACGTGTAGGTGGCGCTGTTGTGATCGCCGTTGAGAACGCTTTCGAGCGAGGAGCGGTCGCCGACCTTCGGATCGAGGTCGTCGGTGTTCTGCCGCGTCGTCTCGAACTGGGTGTCGACCTGGTGATCGTTGCTCGTTGTGAAATCGAAGGTGATCTCGGCCGCGCCGGTATCCTGCGTGAAGCCGTCGGTGGCGACGTCGTTGCCGAAATCCGCCTCGTTCGACCATTTGAAGATCTCGTGGCGGGGGGCGCCGTCATCGCCGAAGATGGTGTCGTTGCCCGTGCCGCCATAGACGGTGTCATCGCCTGCGCCGCCGCGGATGATGTCATCGCCCTTGCCCGCGACGACGGAGTCGTCGCCGCTGCCAGCGAAGATGTCGTCATCGCCCTTGCCGCTTTCGATCGTGTCGTTGCCGCCCTCCGCGAAGACGATATCGTCCTGCTCGTCCTCGCCGGGCAGGATGGCGTCGTTGTTGTCGATACGGTCGCCATCGGGATCGCCGAGGTAATCCTCGTCGATGAGCTCGCCGTCATCGGTGCCCTCGACGATGCCGTCGAGCTGCGCCACGGGCTCCGCTTCATACTTGAGGTTGTCGATGGCGCCGGACCCGTTGAGGATCACCATCATCGATTGCACACCGTCCACGTTGAAGTGCTTGGTGAAGATCTCGTTGTCGTCCTTGCCGTGGATATCCACGGTCTTGATGAGATTGCCGTGCGCGTCGAAGAACTTGACCCAAGCGCTCTCTTCGATGTCGAGGAAGGTCAGAGACTTCACCTTGGCCTCGTTCTCGAAGTCGATGGTGAAGATGCCGCCATCGGCCTCGTCGTCGGGATCACTGCTGTCACCATCCTCGGAGATGATGAGGACGTTGCCCAGCGTGTCGGTGGCGAGATCGTCGTCCCCCCCGGTGGGGTGGCTCGTGTCAAAGATCATCGCGTCCTTGGGATTGCCGTGCAGGTCGGTGGCCGAGATCGTGATGCCCTGGTCCTGGAGCTCGTCGTCGATCTTATCTCCGGCGTGGAAGCCATTGAAATTGATATGATAATGGGTCTTGCTCATCACGCCGTCTCCTTAGGCCCCCGCCAGCGGGCAGCGCGCCACCCGCTCGAGCCAAGCTACTCTGTACCCGTCCGTGGACGGCCCCTTGGGACGCAGACGCATGGTGGGCATCCGCCCCCCGGCACCGGAAAAGAAGTCTTCACACACACTCACTGCGGACATCCTCACACGTCTACGCCCCGCCGGACCCAGAAGCAGATCAGCCCAGGAGCGATCACTCACAGAGTCCGAGTTGGGAGAGTGCGATGCCACGCGAGCCCGGCCGTGATCAGATCACGGCACACCACCATACGGCGCTTGCGCGCCAGCGATGCTCACGAACTCCCGCGACAAACAGCAACGTCACGAACCGTGTGCGACCGCCCCCATGGCCTTCGTCTTCACCCCCCAGTTGGGCCCTGAAGTGGTAGCCGCTGGCCGACCTCGGACAAAGTCTAAAATCGTTCACAAAGACGGGTTAAATCCGGCGAAAATGCAGCACAGCGCCCGATGGTTGTTTGTTAACCTTTGTGCATTGTTCGCAAAGCGCCGCGCGAGCGCCCCACTTCCGCCGCATTTTTGCCGTCTTTCGCCCCGTTTCGAGCACATTCGCGGCATCGAGCGCGCGGATTTCCTGGCGATCACCGCCTTTGCCAAGCCGCGCGCGGGCCCATTGTTTCCAAAGGTACCGGGCGGACACCGGGGAAACGACCTTGGGTCACTTCGCGCGCGCGCCGTCCTACTTTCGCCATAGTTGTGTCGAATTGTTTCCGCGGGGGGTGCAATTGGGCAGTTATGCCATCTTTGATGCCGCGATTTGGGCAATGACGACCGAATCGGGGCAAGGATGCGACCTCAATGAGGCAAGTCGAGATGCACAGGGCGTGGAAACAGGCGACGTGCCGCTGGTACCCAAGGCCGGACTCGAACCGGCACGGCCGTTAAGCCGGCGGATTTTGAATCCGCTGCGTCTACCATTCCGCCACTTGGGCACATCCCCCGCGTAGCCTTGCCGCCTACCCCGGTCAAGCGGTCCTTGAGGACCCGGCCCCGCGTCGGACCTCGTCTTGGGAACAGCGGCAATGCGGGACTTGGCTGCCATAGAAATCGCAGCATCAGCTCACCGCCTTATGCGCTTTGGAACCGAACCTGAAAATCCGCCAGCGGCGGTGAGGCAGTCGCTCGCTCGAGGCGCAAAGGGGAGGTCCGGAAGTGATCGAGGCAGACATCTGAGATCGAGGAAAACCGTCGCGCTGGCGGTGCCGCGCAGCGGTACGGGCCGAACCACTTGATCGGCTCGGGCGCGCTGTCCGACTAGAATTCAGGAGGTCCGCCCGGCTGGGTTCGATTGCCTTGACCCCGTCACCACGGGGAGGGGCCAGCCTTTTCCGCGTTTATTTCATCCGCTTCGACTTGGCGCTCTTGATCCACTTCACAACGTCGTCTCTCGGTGCCCCGCTAAAGACGTCGCCCGGGCGCGGGTCGAAGATGTGCTTTCTGGGATCGAACAACGACGGACCGCGCGCCTCATGGTGTCTTACCCACACCGCCGCAATACGGCAGTTTTCGTCCAGTTCGGCAACGTAGATGTTCATGCCCCACCACCCCATTTTGTGACACAGCTGTAACACTAAACGCCGCGCGGTGATTCTGAAAAGACACGATTGGCCGACGGGACAACGGGGCGACCAGGGCACCGTGATCTTGGACCGCCGAAGGGCCTACGCCGACCGGCCGCACAAATGAAAGAAGACCGGTGATTTAACGGACGGCCCCCGCCCCGCCCCTCGCGGGCAAGGCGGGCTACCGCGCACTCGTTACTCGACGCTCACCGAGAAGAACATGGTCTCCCCGGAATGGTCATCTACGCCATCGTTATCGGTCGAGACCCACATGGTGCCATCCGCCGCGATGGCGAGGCCTTCGACCTTGTCTAGAACGTACCCGCCGGTGGACGTGAGATGGGGCAAAAGGTCGACGACCACCTCCGGTTCCAGCACGGCAGGCGTTTCGCCCAGCGGAACCATGTCGTCCATCGCAGCCATCGGGACGCGGGTGATCAGCTTGGTGACCGCACGGGTGTCGTGCTGGTTGTCCCGCTCGATGAAGTACACGAAGTCACCATGGGCAACGATCTCGGACAATCCGACCCAGCCGGTCGCCGGGTCCGTCTTCCTGTAATGGATGACGGACCATTCTTCTGTTTCGAGGTTGTAGCCCAAGACCTTGGAGTGGTTCTCAGGGTCGTCGCGCCATTCGCGCTGCACGGCCACGTACAGCATGTCACCGACGCGTGTGATCCCTTCGAAGCCAAAGCGACGCTCGACCGCGAGAAGGTCGTTTGGCAGCGCGATGTAGTCCTCGAGAGCACCGTCCGCGCCGACATGGTAGATGGCGTGCGGGACGAGCCGGTCGGAGCGTCCCTCGGACGCGATCCAGAACCCACCGTCGCCGTCGAGCGCGATGCCTTCCATATCCATCAACTGTGCCGGCTGCCCCTCGCGCGTGACGCGGATGGCATCGACAATCCGGGCCGGGGTGGCGGACACGTCGATGTGGAAGATCGTCGGCTGCATCCCGTAGAAGCTGTCGGATACAGCGAAGATCGTCCCGTCATCGGCCATGACCTGGCCGGATATCGCGCCCCAGCCTGTCAGCTCGTCCATGCCTGCGGATGTCAGGTGCGGATAGGTTGCCGGCGCATCCTGGTATTCAAACAGCATGACATGCGCGCGAGGCCCCGCATCGTCGACCTCGTTGGCGGAAATGAGCAGGTTACGTGCGGGGATGGTGACATAGCCTTCCGGTCCGATACCCGAGGGCAAAAGCTGCTCCAGCACCGGGCTCGCCGGATCGGAGACGTTGTAGACACCCACGATGGACGAGCGCTCCGCGCCGACGAAGACATAAGGCGTCCCGCCGAAGACATCGAAAGTGACGCTTTCGGGCTCTACGCCCTTATTGCCGGACCGTTCTTCGGGATAGTGGCCGACCTCGATGATTGCATGTTCGAAATCCGTGCCGCTTTCGTAGACGACCGATCCGTCCTGGTTGAAGATCGTCCAGCCGCGCGATCCACCGTCCATATCGCCCTCGTTCGCGGTGGCGAAATGGGTGTCGTCGATCCAGGTGACCGAGTCGGGCTCGCGGACCACAGTGATCGTCTGGTCAAAGATCAACGCGCCTTCTTCCTCGGTGTCGACACCTTGCAGCGTCACCTCGCCGGCGGAGAAATGATTGAGCACGTTGCCATCGGCGGCAAGCACAACCATGTGGTTGTTTTCCTGAAGCGTGACGACGATTTCGTTCTCGTTGTTGATGGCAACGAATTCCGGCTCGGGATCTTCCGGCGCAACGTCGGCGAGACCGGTGATGTCCGCCGAAATCATGGCATCGCAGTCCAGCCCACCGTCGGCGGTGGGCACGATCGCAATGAAGCCAGCGGGCATCTGGCCCACGCGTCCATCGCCGAGATCCTCGTCGCGCTCGTTTTCGATGGCGACCGCGACGAAGCTACCATCCGGTGACACGGCGACACTGTCGGGTTGGCCACCGAGATCGCAGGACGCCAGAACGCTCTGGGTCGGTACGTCGATGGCATGCAACACACCGGATACGTTGATGAAGTCCTCAGACGTGTTCTCACCGAGATACGCGATGGTGCCCGAGACCGAGACACTCGTCGGTTCACCCTCGAGCTCGATGGCGCCAGCCGCTGTCGGGTTGGCCGGGTCCGAGATATCGATGAAGCCCACAACCTCTGCCGGGCCGTCAGTGTAGACCAGTGTCATGCCGTCGGCCGTGGCCGCGATGATCTCGGCTGAGCTCTCTTCCGCGTCAGGCGCGTTCTGAGCGACCATGAAAGAGGCGATACGGTTGAAATTCATCTCCTGCGCCATCGCGGGCGCGGTCAAAAGCGATATGACAGATGTCATGGCTGCAGCTCGGAAAAGCATGGATGTCCCCAATTCGGTCTTTGGCAATCGGCGGCCAGTGGCCGCCCCAGCCTTCAAAACCGAGCGAGGTAACAGGCTCGTGACGCGCGGGGGCTATTTCGATCCGATGGTTCGGGCCGTCGGGCTAAGCGACCCTCGTTCCCTGGCTCCAGACCCCGCGCAGCAGCGCGAGCCCCGGCATCTCCCGGACCCGAAGGATATCGCCGCGCAATCCGATTTCGAGCGCCCCGCGATCTGACAAGCGCGCGGCCTTTGCGGGGTTCAGTGTCACCGTGGCGATGGCGCGGGGCACATCCTGCCAGATCTCCGCGAGGCGGAAGGCAGCCAAGAGCAGCGACGACGGCACGTAGTCGGACGACACGACATCCAGCAGGTCGTTGCGCGCCAGATCCTCGGCCTTGACGTTGCCCGAATGCGATCCGCCCCGGATGAGGTTCGGCGCCCCCATCATGACGGCGATGTTCCGATCGTGACAGGCCCGAGCCGCCTCCAGCGTTGTTGGGAACTCGGCGAAGTTCACGCCGTGGTCGGCCGAGGTGGCCACATGGTCTGCGGTGGTATCGTCGTGGCTGGCAAGAACAGCGCCGATGCGCCGTGCCTCGATGACGGCACCGGCTTCATGTTTGGCGCCAAAACGCGCCTGAAGGTTGCGCAGGTTCTCGACATGCTCGGCGAATTCTGCGTCCGACATGCCACGCTTCTTGGCCACGTAGTTCTTGAGGGCTGTCATGTCCCGGAACTGCCGCTCGCCGGGGGTGTGGTCCATCAGGCTGAGGATGCCGATGCGGTCCGACGGCCCAAAGGCCGCAAGCTCCTCGAGCAGCGTTTCCGAACAGATCTCCGCACGCAGGTGCAGGAAGTGGCTGATCTTGAAGTGCCCCTTTGCGCGCGCCTCCAGAAGCTCATCGGCCAGCTTGCGTGCATATTCGACGTAGCCGCCCTTGTCGCCGCTATGGATCGATCCCACCCGCATGGCGTCGAACACGGTCGTGATGCCTGCCCCGGCAAGCTCGGCGTCGTGGGCTATGAGTGCGGGCAAATGGGGCCAATCGACCTTGGGGCGTGGTTCGATGTGCCGCTCGACATTGTCGGTGTGCAATTCAACCAACCCCGGGATCACGAGGTCGCCGTCACAATCGATGCCGCCGGAGGGGACGTTGTCCCCTTCGGTGATGTCCGCGATGACCCCGTTTTCGATGGTCACCGCACCGCGCAGCTGTGTCTCGGGCAGGATGAGCCGCGCGTTGGCCAGGCACAGGTCGCCCAGCGTCGCGGAGGGTTGCTGCGTGTCGGGTGCAAGCGGTGAAAAATTCATCTGGCGTTCACTGTCCTTGGTCTGCCGTGGTCCGTCTGGTCCGGACCCGCGGGATCGGGGGCCGCCTGCAGGCACAGCAGCGCGATCGCACGGGCGATAGTTTCCGAAATCGGCCCGTCATTGCTCAGGTAGCGCACGTCCAGCCCGGGTGGCAGGTCTTTCTGCGAGACCGCGATGCGCTGCGCGATTTCATCCGCGGTTTCCCGGTCGCGCGCCGTCAGGCGCGTGGCGATCGTTTCGGGCGCAGCGGTGACGTTGAGCACGACGAGATCGGGGAATTCCCTCGCCGCTTCGGTCAAGGCGCCGCGGGAGAAGTTCACGAGGCAATCCTTGCCCTGATCCAATTCGGCCTTGATGGTCTTCGGGATCCCGTAGGACAATCCATGGGCGCGCCAGTGAACGCTGAACGCGTCGTTCTGCACGAGGGCGTCGAATTCGCGTTGGGTCACTGCATCGAAATCCTCGCCGACAGCGCCCGCGGTCCGCGTGATGACACGGCGCACCAGATGGCTTTTGGGCAAAGCTGCGTGCAGCCCTTGCATCACGGTGTCCTTGCCAACGCCCGAGGGGCCGACGACCGCGATGACCCGCCCGCTCATGCTGCCATGTCCGGGGTGAACTGGCTCACATCGACGTCGCGGTCACACACGCGCGTTCGGGCCGCCTGATCGTGGAAGATGCCCACAATGGCGGCCCCGCGGGCCTTGGCCTGCTCTATCAGCGAGAGCACCACCTCGCGGTTGGCTGCATCGAGGCTTGCGGTGGGCTCGTCCAGCAGCATGGCGGGGTAAGGATGCGCAAACCCCCGCGCGATATTCACCCGCTGCTGTTCCCCGCCCGAGAACGTGGTGGGCGAAAGCCCCCACAGCCGTTCGGGGAGGTTGAGCTGCTCCAAGAGCGCTCGTGCCCGCGCCTTCGCATCAGCTTCAGGGACACCGACGGCACGCAGGGGCTCGGCGACGACATCCAGCGTAGGCACCCGTGGCACCACGCGCAGGAACTGGCTGACATAGCCCAGAACCTCGCGGCGCAGCGCGATGATGTCGCGCGGTTCGGCGCGCACGAGGTCGAGGTCCCCGACCCGGATCTCGCCGGTCTGGGCGAGGTAGTTGCCGTATATCATCCGCATCAACGTCGATTTTCCGGCCCCCGAAGCACCGGTCAGCGCGACGCATTCGCCGGGCGCCACCTTGAGTGCGACACCGGAAAGAACCTCGATGCGCGTACCGCCCTGATTGTGCAGCCTGAAGGTCTTTGACACGTCCCGGAGTTCAATCATTCTTCATACCTGCAAAACGGAGCTGACGAGCAATTGGCTGTAGGCGTGCTGCGGATCGTCGAGCACCTGGTCGGTCAGGCCCGCCTCGACCACGAGGCCCGACTTCATCACCATCAGTCGATCCGCCAACAGCCGAACAACGGCAAGGTCGTGCGTCACGATGATGGCCGACAGGCCCATGTCGCGCACGAGTCCACGCAGGAGGTCGAGCAGCCGGGCCTGAACCGACACGTCGAGCCCGCCCGTGGGCTCATCCATGAAAACGAGGCGTGGACCCGTCACCAGGTTCCGGGCGATCTGCAGCCGCTGCTGCATCCCGCCGGAGAAAGTCGTGGGGCGGTCGTCGATGCGCGCGGCGTCGATTTCCACGCGGGTCAGCCAGTCTGTCGCCTGTCCACGGATTTCGCCGTAATGGCGCGCGCCCACTGCCATCAGGCGTTCGCCCACGTTGCCGCCTGCGCTGACCCCCATGCGGAGCCCGTCGCGGGCGTGCTGATGCACGAAGGCCCAATCGGTACGGCCGAGCATCCGCCGCTCTGGTTCGGACATCTTCAGCGTGTCGCGCGGTCCGTCGGTGCGGGTGTCGAACAAGACCGCGCCGCTGTCCGGTGACAGGTGCCCGGCCAAGCAGTTGAGCAGCGTCGACTTGCCAGAGCCGCTCTCGCCGACGATGCCCAGCACTTCGCCAGGATATAGGTCGAAGGACACGTCAGCGCAGCCGATCTGAGCGCCGTAGTACTTGTGCAGGTTTCGGACAGACAGGAGCGGTGTCATGCGGTCGTGTCCCCGGACATGCCAAACCGGCGTTTCGTTGTCATCGCTCCGGTGAACCCCGCCGATTGGCGGCCTTCGCAGAAATCCGTGTCCGAGCAGACGAACATCCGCCCCCCGGCATCATCCACGATCACCTCGTCGAGATAGCTTGTTTCGGCTCCGCACAGCGCGCAGGGATGGTCGGCCTTCGACGGCTCGAACGGGTGATCGTCGAAATCGAGGCTGACCACCTGCGTATGGGGCGGAAGGGCATAGATGCGCTGTTCGCGCCCGGCGCCGAACAGCTGGATTGCCGCGCTATCGCCAAGCTTAGGATTGTCGAATTTCGGGATCGGGGACGGATCCATGACATAGCGCCCCTCGACCTTCACCGGATAGTCGTAGGACGTGGCGATGTGCCCGTGGCGGCTGATGTCTTCGTAAAGCTTCACATGCATCAGCCCGTATTCTTCCAGCTCATGCATCTTGCGAGTCTCGCTTTCGCGCGGTTCGAGAAAGCGCAGCGGTTCCGGGATCGGCACCTGGTAGACGAGGATCTGCCCTTCGGTCAGCGGCGCTTCGGGGATGCGGTGGCGGGTCTGGATGACCGTTGCATCAGCCGTGGCCGTGGTCGTCTCGACGCCCGCTGTGCGCTCAAAGAACGTGCGGATCGAGACTGCGTTGGTGGTATCGTCCGCGCCTTGGTCGATCACCTTGAACCGGTCCACAGGCGTCAGCACCGCCGCCGAGACCTGCACGCCCCCCGTGCCCCAGCCATAGGGCATCGGCATCTCGCGGCTGGCAAACGGCACTTGGTAGCCCGGGATCGCCAGCCCCTTGAGGATTGCGCGCCTGATCATCCGCTTGGTCTGTTCATCGAGATAGGCGAAGTTGTAAGCCTGATCCGTCACAGCAGCCCCCGATCCTGCAGGCCGTCCCGGAGAGCACCCGCGCTTGTAAAGTGGATGGCGTCCATACCCGCCGCACGCGCGCCGAGGCAGTTGTGCGGCCCGTCGTCGATGAAAACACAGTCTTGGGGCAGCACTTCGGCCCGGTCGCACAGCAGACGGTAGATTTCCACGCTCGGTTTGATCACGCCGACCTGCCCCGAAACGACGGTCGTGCCGAAGACCTCGCCCAGCTCGGGATGCACCTCAAGCCCGACGGGCCACGTTTCCGCCGACCAGTTGGTGATTGCATGCAGCGGGGTGCCGCGGTCCTTCAGGGCAAACAGAATGTCCCACGTTTCGACCAACTTGTTTGGCACCGTGAGTGCATAACGGGGGACGTATTGGCCCAGCCGTTCGGCGTCGTCGGCGCTCGCAAGCTCCTTTGCGGCATCGCCAAACCGCGCCCCCGCGTCACAGGCGAGGTTGATCCGGTCAAAGCCAATGCGCCGGATGAACTCCCGCGCGCCAGCTTCGCCCAGATCATCCGCCCAAGCCAGATGCGGTTGCCAATCGACAAGCACGCCGCCGATATCGAAGACGATGTGTTTCATGGCTCTGCTCGCCGACTGCCGATCCGATCGGAGGGCGATCTTTGCCCCGCAAAGCGACCCTCAGGCGTCCAACGCTCCTTGCGTGTGGCGACCGCCGTCATTCCGCGGCCTCCTGCGCCTGCGCCTGCTTCGCGCGTGCTTCCCGGCGCAACTTGCGAACGAGCTCCAGTTCGGCCTGAAAATCCACGTAATGCGGCAGCTTGATGTGTTCGAGGAACCCGGTCGCCTGAATGTTGTCAGCGTGGTAGAGAACGAACTCCGCGTCCTGCGCGGGTGCGCCGACATCGTCTTCGCCCAACTCCTCCCACCGCAGCGCGCGATCCACCAGCGACATGGAGATCGCCTTGCGCTCAGTCTGCCCGAAGACGAGGCCGTAGCCGCGGGTGAATTGCGGCGGCTCCGTCCGAGACCCCGTGAACTGGTTAACGGTCTCGCATTCAGTCAGCGTGATCTCTCCGATCTCGACCGAAAACCCGAGCTCGGGGATCTCCATGTCTACCACGACCGTGCCGATGCGCAGCTCGCCCACGAAGGCATGCGTGCGCCCGTAGCCGCGTTGCGTGGAATAAGCCAAGCCCAGCGTGAAGCCTTCGTCACTGCGGGTGAGCGCCTGCAGACGCAGGGCACGATCGGCGGGCATTTCGAGGGGATCGCGGGTGAGGTCGGGTGGCTCGGTGTCGTCGTGCGGAGCCTCCTCGATCAGGCCCTCGCGGTTCAGGAACCCGGTGACATGCGGGACGCCGCCTTGGGCCGCAGTGGCGGACGCGGCTTCTGGCGCCTCGCCATCCGCGGCCAGTTTGAAATCGAGCAGGCGGTGGGTGTAATCGAATGTGGGTCCGAGGATTTGACCGCCCGGAATGTCCTTGAATGTCGCAGATATGCGCCTGTCACAGGCCATCGCGCCCGTATCGACGGGCCGGGACGCACCAAAACGCGGCAGGGTCGTGCGATAGGCCCGGATAAGAAAGATCGCCTCGATCAGGTCCCCGCGTGCCTGCTTGATCGCCAGCGCGGCAAGGTCAGGATCGTAAAGCGAGCCTTCCGCCATGACGCGATTGACCGCCAGGCTCAGCTGCTCGCGGATTTGATCGACACCAAGCTCCAAGACGTCGGGGTCGCCCCGGCGTTCCTCTGCCAGCCATGCGTGGGCGTTTTCGATGGCCCGCTCACCGCCTTTGACCGCGACATACATCAGGCCACCTCCGCCGCGGTGACGCGCGTCGTCCGGGGAAGGGCAGCAAGCCGGTTCCCACAGGTGAAGATGAAATCGAGCCCCCGGGGAAAGAGCGCGGCGTTGGCTTGAAATGCCTCGATCTCAGGCACCGAAAGAGCCGCGTGATCCTTGATCCCGGGGCCACTGAGCGTTGCGCCTGATGCGGCCAAGTCCGCGACCTCGACGATGAGCGTCGCCGAGCGGTCGGGATATTTCGAGGTTCCGACCGGGTATGGGGAGAGCGGCGCAAGCGCTTCCCATGCGCCGACCGCGAACGCGCAGCGCGACGGGGCCGCGAGCGGGGCGCCGGTGTGAAAGGCGAGCCAGTGCCGCACGTCCGCGCAATCGGTCGCCCCGGCGAGGTGCACAGGCGTATCCGTGTCGCACAGGGTCAGAAGCACGGTCCCCGCCGCCGGTGACAACGGAGCGGGAGGCAATGCGCCCGAAATGTCCTGTACCGTGCCGGGACGGGCCATTGCTTCCATCACCCGGCGAAATGCATGCGCGGCGTCGATTGCGGGCTCCGCGAACCCACCGGAGAGAGTGTTGGTCTGCATCAGTCCTCTCCGCGCGCCATGGTGAAGAAGTCGACCTTGGTGGCTGCGGCCTTCGCCGCGCGGGCCGTTTTGATGGCCGCCTCTTCCCGTGCCAGCGGGTCGAGGATCGCTGCCCGCACGGCGGCAGCGTCTCCCGTCTGCATGAGCGCATCCACAAGCGCTGCCGCCTCGGCATCCTCCTTGCGGCGCCCTTGAATATAGGCGTGACCGGCGGACCCGTTTGCCAGTTCAAGCGCACAGCGGGTCACCGTCATTTCGCCCAGATTGAAGGGGGCCCCGGTCCCGCCCGCACGTCCGCGCACCATGGTGCTGCCGATCTCGGGGGCACGCAGCCAGCGGAAGTCGGGGCGCGGACCCCACGCGTCCAACAGGGCCGACACGCGCCCGGCGGGAGCCTTTGCCATCAACCCCATCCAGGCCTTTCGCGCATCCCTATCGTCTGTCGTGTGATTCATCTCGACAACTTCGTTGATTACTATACAACTATACATATCCTACCAAATCGCGGCCTCCGCGACAGAAGAGATTTGTGAATTTTGCGTGACGGTCCCGGCAAAACACCGATCTGGAAAGCCATCGCAGGGAGCCTGCGCGGCGACTTGGCCGAAGGGCGCTACGCCCCTGGCGACAAGCTGCCGACTGAGGCCGCCCTGGCCGAGCGCTTTGGCGTCAACCGCCACACTGTGCGCCACGCCCTGTCTGCCCTCGTGGACGAGGGCTTGATCCGCACCCGTCGCGGCTCTGGAGCATTTGTCGCGGCGCTGCCCACCGACTATCCCATCGGCCGGCGGGTGCGGTTCCACGAGAATCTGATCGCAGCAGGCCGGAAGCCGGAGAAGCGGGTGCTCCTGCTGGAGGACCGCGCCGCGACCGAAGGCGAAGCGCGCGCGCTGGCCGTGGCGCCGGGCGCGCCGGTCTGCGCCTATCACGGGTTGTCGCTGGCGGACGGACAGCCCATCGCCGTCTTCGAAAGCGTCTTTCCGCTGGACCGGCTGCCGGGTCTGTCGATCGCGCTGACCCGGACAAGCAGCGTCACCGAGGCGCTGGCGTCCGTGGGCATCCCCGACTACGAGCGCGCCTCCACGCGACTGACGGCTGTCCGCGCGACAGCGACCCATGCCTTGCATCTGAACCTGAACGAAGGTGACCCATTGCTGCGTTCCTCGAGCGTCAACGTGGCCGGGCCGCCGGTGGAGTATGGGCGCACATGGTTCGCCGGGGACCGGGTGACGCTGACGCTGGACGGCTAAGGGGCGTATTTCTCCAGGAACGCCACCGCCGCCAGGGTCCGGAAATCTTCCAAAGCGGCGCGAATGGCCTCGTGCGACCAGTCCCACCACGCCAAGTCAACCAAGCGATCGGCAATGTCGGCGGGCTGACGCCGTCGCAAGAGCTTGGCTGGGGTGCCCGCCACGATCGTGTAGGGATCCACGTCCTTCGTCACCAGTGCCCCCGCCGCGATCACCGCACCATCGCCAATCGTGACCTCCGGTTTGACCATGGCCCCGGCACCGATCCATGTGTCGTGACCGATATGGGCAAGGCGGGACCGCCGGTGGGCAAAGAACGCGGCGTCGCGGTCGGCGTCATCCCAATAATCATCTGAACGATACAGGAAATGATGGCACGACGCCGTGTGCAGCGGGTGATCCGTGGCCCCGATCCGGCAGAACGCGGCGAGATTGGCAAATTTGCCGATCCGGGCATTCGCGATATCGGCGTAGCGGTCGCAGTAGGAATAGTCGCCAAGCGTGGAATAGGCCACGCGGCTGCCGCGGCCGATCTCCACATAGGCGCCGAAGGTGCTGTCGGTGATCTCGCAGTCCGGGTGAACGAACGGCGCATCCGCCCTCAGGCGTGTCGTCATTCCTTCGTGCCGATGAGCTTGCCGCGCAGCCAGCCGGAAAACCAGTCCATGAACATCACCATCACGACGATGAGCACGATGTAATACGCGACCTCTTCCCAATCCTTCTGGGTCTGGATCGCTTGCGTCAGCATGAGCCCGATCCCGCCGCCGGTGATGGCCCCGATGATCGTGGCAGACCGGGTATTGGATTCGAGAAAATACAGGATCTGCGCCAGCAGCACCGGCACCACCTGCGGGATCACACCGAAGCGATAGCGCTGCAGCGGTTTCGCACCCGTGCTTTCGACGCCCTCGATCTGCTTGCCGTCAACGTTTTCCAGCGCCTCCGAGAAGATTTTCCCGAAGGTGCCGGTATCGGTGATGAGGATCGCGAGCGTGCCAGTCAGCGGCCCCGGCCCGAAGGCCCGCGCCAAGACGACCGTCCAGATCAACGCGTCAACCCCACGCACGAAGTCGAACACGCGCCGCGTGCCCGCCCGGATCATCATGAGGGGAGAGAAGCGTTTAGCCGCGAGGAACGCCAGAGGCAGCGCGAGGATCGCCGCGCCCATGGTGCCGAGGAATGCCATCAGCAGCGTCTCCCCGATGGCCCAGACGACATCCTTGTGGCGCCACATGTCGTTGTTCCACCAGTCGTAGATCGCGCCGGAGAAGTTGGACCGCTCCGGGTCAAGTTGCTCCCCGAAGAGGAGGCGGCCCACGCCCACGTCGTGGTAGGGGCTATCGAGCGTAAACCAGAAAAGCTCCCACCCCGGGAAGTAGTTGAAGACCTCGGTCCGCGCGCCGGTGAGCGTGATGCGTCCCTCGGGCGTGTCGATGGCCACGCGCCGCGAGGAGGCGGAGATCCAATCCGGCAGATTCTCGGGCAGGTTGGTGGTCACCGTACGGCCCTCGGCCTGCGCCTCGATGAGCGGGAAGCCGGGAATTTCCACCTCGGTGCGATTGTCGGGCAGGTAGCGAATGACATGGCCTGCACCCAGATCGACGGTGACGATGTCCGTCCCGCTGACCCAATCGGGGCGTTCGCCGTCGGGGTAGCGCCCCTTGCGCTCGCCCTCGATGGCATACTCGATCTCACCGGAGCGGTTGTCGCGCGTCACGTGTACCTTGTGCGACCAGCTGTCGGAGGCAACCGTGACGGCGTTGTCCCAGTTGGCGCGCTGACTGAGGCCCGGGATGTCGAAGGCGAAGAAGACGTACGTGAAATACACCAGCAGGATCGCCGGGACGGAAAAGGCAAAGAGCCGCTTGCGCTGAAAGAGGCTGTCCGCCGCGCTTTTGGCATCCGAGAGATTGGTGTCGACGGTTGTCATTGGGCCTGCCCCTCCGTGAGGCGGTTACGGAAGCGGCTGGAGATCTGGTCGAAGAAAACAATCGTGAAGAAGAGCAGGATGAAGATCGCCGCCGCCTGATCGAAGCGGCCCGGCCCCCACGCCATCGCGTTCCTGAGCTCGTAGCCGAGGCCGCCTGCGCCCACGAAGCCGAGGATGGCGGAGGCGCGGATGTTGATCTCGAATCTGAGCAGCGTGTAGCTCACGTAATTCGGCGCCACCTGCGGGATGACCCCGAGAAGCATCCGTTGCAGCCACGAGGCACCCGTGGAGGCAAGGCCCTCGACGGGCTTGAGATCCGCGTTTTCAGCCACTTCCGAAAAGAGCTTGCCCAAGGCGCCGGCCGTGTGGATGGCGATGGCGATCATCGCGGGCACGGGCCCGCCCCCGAGGACGAAGATCAGCACGAGCGCGATCACGATCTCGGGCACGGCGCGCATGATATCGGAGATGCGTCGAAAGAGCGGGATGAGCGCGGGGCGCTTGGCCAGCCCGCGCGTACTGGCGAGCGACAGAGCGAGCCCGAAGAATGCGCCGATGAGGGTGGACACCGCGGCGATGTTGATCGTCTCGATCAATGCCGGGAAGAACTCCACGATGTAGCCAGGCAGCTCGGCCCGTTTGGCCCAGGCTTCTGACAAGACACCTGCGGGGTAGTCGCCGATCTGGCTCAAACCGTCCCAGAAACCGCCGGCGCTACGTTCGTCGACGATGTTGAAGCCCGACACCATCAGGAGCACGAAAATCAGCAGCGTCAGCCCGCTATAAAGCCTGCGCCGCTGCACTTGCGCCATGTAGTCGGACTGGATCGTTCCCACGCTCTGTGGCGCGGCACCCGCGGTTGCATCCGCCATGCTCATTCCCCCAAAAAATGACCGGCAGCCCCGAGGGGCTGCCGGCTTCGTCATGAAAAGGCTTTAGTTGCCAATCACGGACTGGCGGGCGGCCACGATCGACTCATAGGTCTCGTGGGTCACCGGCACGAAGCCGAGGGTCTCGCCTGCAGCCACGCCGTAGGCGCAATCCTGGTCACGGTCGTGCAGGTCGTTGACGAGCTGCGTCATCGTGGCCTTAACCTCCTCGGGGAGCGCCTTGCGCAGCACAACCGGGCCTTCCGGGATCACGTTGGAGATCCAGATCTGCTGCAGGTCGTTCATGTCGACGAGGCCGGCATCAACCGCGCGGCGCAGGGCGCCGGAGTTGTAGCCGTCTTCCCAGTTGCCCTGGGCGTCGGCCCAGGTCACGCCGGCGTCGATGTCGCCTGCGTTCACGGCAACGATGGTCTGCTCGTGACCGCCGGTGAAGCGCACGTCGCCGAAGTAGTCGCCGGGCTCCATGGTGATCTCGTCACCGGCCTGCGGGATCTCGATGGACGGGATCAGGTAGCCGGAGGTGGAGTTCGGGTCACCGAAGCCGAAGACGCGGCCTTCCATGTCCTCGAGTGAGGTGATGCCGCTGTCGACGCGGGCGAAGCCGATGGAGTGGTAGCCCACGGAGCCGTCCATGTTCTGCTTGATGAGCACGGGCTCGACGGCCTCGGGATCCTGCAGGTAGATGGCCGCGTAGGACGAGGCACCGAGCCATGCCATGTCGAGCGTGCCACCGAGCAGGCCCTGGATCACGCCAGCATAGTCAGCCGGGGCGAAGAGCTTGGTCTCAACGCCGAGCGCTTCCTCGGTGTAGGCGCGCAGGCACTCGTTGTTGTTCAGGCGGTCCTGGGCGTTCTCGCCGCCCAGAAGGCCGATGCGGAACTCAGTGATCGCGTGGCCGTCGGCCTGCGCTGCGCCCGTGAGGGCCGTCGTGGCCAGAAGGGCCGCTGCAAACGTCTTTTTCATCTTTCTCTCCATTGGGATGAAAATTGCCCCGTCTCTTCGACAGGGGCTAGAAACTGGCTCAAGCGATGGCTTTTTGGGCCTCGGACCTGTCCAGCGTTTCGATCTCGGTGGAAGTGGCGGCTTCCGAAAAGTCCGCCCCTGCCCCGTAGATGTCGCGCGCAGCCCCAGTGGTGAGCTGCGCCGGCGTGCCGTCGAAGACGATTCGCCCGTCACGCATCCCGATCACGCGGTCGCAGTAGCGGCGCGCGGTGTCGAGCGTGTGCAAGTTCGCAATGACCGTGCGGCCGTCTTCCTCGTGAATGTCCCGCAAGGACTGCATCACAACCTGCGCGTTCATCGGATCGAGCGAGGCAATCGGCTCGTCCGCCAGGATGATCTTGGGGTCCTGCATGAGAGCGCGCGCGATCGCGACGCGCTGCTGCTGGCCGCCCGACAGCGCCTCGGCCCGTTTCGGGGCCTGTTCAGCGATGCCCAGCCGGTCGAGGATTTCGATGGCTTTGTGGATGTCCGCCTGCGGGTAAAGGTTGAACATCGTCGCCAGAGTGGAGCGCTTGTTCAGCGTGCCGTGCAATACGTTCGACACCACGTCCATGCGCGGCACGAGGTTGAACTGCTGAAAAATCATGGCGCAGCGCGACTGCCAGTCCCGCCGGGCCGCACCCTTGAGCGCGGTGATCTCTTCGCCCTCGAAAACGACCGAGCCGTCAGTGGCATTGGTCAGCCGGTTGAGCATCCGCAGAAGGGTCGATTTGCCGGCGCCCGAACGCCCGATGATGCCGATCATCGTCGGCTGCGTCACGCTGATGTCCGCAGCATCCACGGCAGTCTTGTCGCCGAAGGTCTTGGTCAGCTTTTTGATCTCTAGCATTGTGCCCCCACGAGTTCCGGGGGAGCGCTACCTGCCGACATCTACAGATTCATGACGGTTCTGAATCAGTTTTATTACGCTTATGCGAAGCTTATGTGACAGAGATCGTTTCGTCAGCGCTGCAACGTTCACGCGAAAAAAATACCGAAAATGCTGCCTAACGTCATAAAACCGTTACATGTGAGGCCCGACTCGCCTAGCCTGAGTGCATGTTCAAGCGACGTGCCATCTTCGCGGCATTGCTGGCGCTCAGCCCTGTTGCGAGCCTCGCGCAAATGACGGAGGTCACATGCGTTGACCGCGCGCGGCTCATGGCAACGCTGACCGACACGCTCGGCGCCCAACGGCAGGGCACTGGGCTGCGCGACCGAGAAACGATGCTCGAGGTTTGGGTGACACCGGTCAGCGGCGACTGGATGATCGTTCAGCACTATGCCAACGGCACAAGCTGCATCATGGCGATGGGGGCATATTGGGAGAGCACGCCGCCCAACCCGGCTTGACCGCCCTCCCCTGGCCAAATGCAGATCGACCGGCCAAAGGGGCCGGTCGACGGTATCATGGTTAATGGCGTGCGCCGCGTTATTCGAGGCCGAAGCAATTGGCATAGTAGGTGACGGTCGCGGGCCAATCCGAAAAGATGCCCTCGACCTCGACATCCTGAGCCAAGGCGTGGATCAGCTCGAACACGACGCCGTCATTGTCGGTCACGTCTGCGATGGACTGATAATACCAGCCGCCGCCGCTCGCCAGGGGCCCGGACCGTTCCACCGTCCACGTGATGATGTTGAGGCCGGCGGCCTTCGCCTCCGTCGCGAGGGTGGACGGCACGATCTCGCCACCATCGAGCGTGACCAGCATCCAAGTCGGCGGGGCGATGTAGTTGATGCCCATCGCCGCCAGCTCTTCCATCGTGTTGGGCCAGGTCGCGGGATCCATCGGCGAGTAGCCGTCGAGATTGTATTCATCCATCAGGTAAACGGCCTGCGCGCCAAACTCGGGCTCGGCTTCGATCCAGTAGCGCACGTCATCGAGGTTGAACGATTGCAGCCAGACACGCTCGGGAGCGATGCCCGCGGCCTTGTACTCATCAACCAGCTTCTGGGCGTAGTCTTCCTGACTGAACCCATTGAAGGGCATGTCGACCGACGGGCTCTTCAGCTCAGGCGTGAAATCTGCGCCGAGGCTGTCGAAGAGAGCGATGGACTCGGCATGGGTCATCAGCTGGGTCTCGTTCACGAAAAGATCCGTGCGCCAATCCGCGGTGCCGCCGAGATAGTCGGCGGGCGTCGTGGCGGAGGCATCCGATGCGTCCATCTTGGGCGACAGGGTCCGGAACTCCGCGAGCGTCAGGTCGGACGTCCGGCACTCTGCCGAGGCATTCGCGTCGCCAGCTGCCGGGCTGAAGGGCGTCGTGCATTGCTGTCCGAGGTCCGTCGCCACGATATTCGTGGTGGTATGAAGATCGTTCTGCGCGTGACGGCACACCAGTTCTAGGTCGGCGGTAAAGGTCACATCGCATTCGAGGATGCCAGCGCCTTGCTGGGCCGCGGCGATGTTGGATTCGACCGTATGCTCGGGATAGAGCAGCGGGGCACCGCGGTGACCGATCGAGAACTTCGAGGTGCTGGCCGATTGCGCGGAACACGCCATCAACGCGTCCTTGAGCGCGCTGTCGTCCATCTTCGAGATCAGAAAGTCGGGGCGCGCGCCGTACTCGATCCGGAGGTCACGGCTATGACCGTCCGCAAGTGCGGGACCGGTGGCCAGCACGCACAAAGTTGCAAAGGCAAGGTGTTTCATCTGGAAGCGTCCTTTCGTGTCAGTGCCATGACAGTTCCGACGGTGTTGTGAAGCTTGCGCGAAGCTGCGGTGAAGTTCTTGTGACGGCGCGGACTATCGCCGTGACGCAGGCTCCGGCCCCGCGCAGGACGGGCACATGGCGATTGCGCGGCGCACCTTTATTCAGTAATTCATGAAATATGGAAATGCTGATTCCCGATCGCCTCGCCACCCTTGGCCACCCGCAGCGTCTGGCCCTGTTTCGCCTGCTCATGCGCCGATATCCGGATCGCGTGCCCGCCTCCGAGCTCGCCGGCGCGCTGGCGCTTAAACCAAACACATTGTCGACCTATGTCCGGGCGCTCATGCAGGCGGGCCTGGTCACCCAGGAACGCGCCGGAACCTCGTTGCGCTATGCGATCCACATGGACGCGGCGCGCGATACCTTCGAATACCTGCTGCGCGATTGTTGCCGCGGTCGCCCGGAAATCTGCTCACCCTTCACAGCAACTGACCTCGACGGAGACAGTCCAATGACGGATCGCAAGTACAACGTCCTTTTCATCTGCACCGGCAATTCCGCGCGCTCTATCTTCGCTGAATCGATCCTGCGAAAGCAGGCGGGGGACCAGTTCGTGGCTTACTCGGCGGGGACCAAACCACGCTCGGAACTGAACCCCTTCGCGCTCGAAGTGCTCGAGCAGAAGGGGCATGACATCTCCGTTCTGAGCGCGAAGAACGTGTCGGTCTTCCAGGGTGATGATGCTCCGAACTTCGACTTCGTGTTCACGGTCTGCAATCAAGCTGCCAATGAGGAATGTCCCGCTTGGACAGGTCAGCCGGTGAGCGCACATTGGGGGATGCCGGACCCGGTCAAGGTGGAAGGCTCCGACGCGGAAAAGAGCCTCGCCTTTCAGCAGGCCTATGGTGCCCTCCTCAACCGGATCAAGGCGTTCGCCGCTCTGCCCATCGCCTCCCTTGACCGGATCGCGCTGCAAAAAGCCGTGGATAATATCGCGCGCAACAACGAAGAAACCTCGGCATGACCACCTATGCCTTGAACGGCCTCGGCCGGATCGGAAAACTCGCGCTGAAGCCTCTTCTGGAGCGTGGCGCCCGGATCGCGTGGATCAATGACGCCGTGGGTGACCCGGAGATGCACGCGCACCTGCTCGAATTCGATACGGTGCACGGCCACTGGCAGGCCGCGTTTTCCCATGATCAGGACAGCCTGACCATTGACGGGACGCGGCTCCCGTTTGTCGGGGCGAAGACCATCGCCGATCTGCCGCTGGACGGGGTCGATGTCGTCATCGACTGCACCGGGGTGTTCAAGTCCGAGGCCAAGATCGCACCGTACTTCGAAGCGGGCGTGAAGAAAGTCGTCGTCTCCGCTCCCGTGAAAGACGGCGATGCCGCCAACATCGTCTACGGCGTGAACCACGACATCTACGACGCCGGCAGGCACCGGATCGTCACGGCGGCGAGTTGCACGACGAACTGCCTCGCGCCGGTCGTGAAGGTCATTCACGAGAACATCGGGATCAGGCACGGGTCCATCACGACCATCCACGATGTCACGAACACGCAGACCATCGTGGACCGTCCTGCAAAAGACTTGCGCAGGGCAAGGTCGGCCCTGAATTCCCTGATCCCCACCACGACGGGCAGCGCGACCGCGATCACGCTCATTTATCCCGAACTGACCGGACGTCTGAACGGGCACGCGGTGCGGGTCCCGCTTTTGAACGCGTCACTGACCGACTGTGTGTTCGAGGTGGAGCGGGAAACCACGGCCGAAGAGGTCAACGCCCTCTTCAAGGCCGCCGCGGATGGAGACCTGAAGGGCATTCTCGGCTACGAGGAGCGACCGCTTGTCTCGACCGACTATACCAACGACGAACGCTCCAGCATCGTGGATGCGCCCTCGACGATGGTCATCAACGGAACGCAGGTGAAAGTCTACGCCTGGTACGACAACGAAATGGGATATGCGCACCGCCTCGTGGACGTGGCGCTTATGGTGGGGGCTTCGGTGTGACCGATACGTCCGGAAGGCCGGAAGGACTGTCGGCCTACATCGCGGTCACGGCCGCCTATTGGGCGTTCATGCTGACCGATGGCGCGCTCAGGATGCTGGTGCTGCTGCATTTTCACACGCTGGGCTTCAGCCCGATCCAGCTCGCCTACCTCTTCGTCCTCTATGAGATCGCAGGCATGGTGACGAACCTCTGCGCCGGCTGGATCGCGGCGCGCTTTGGCCTGACCTCCACGCTTTACGCGGGCCTCGGCATTCAGGTCGTGGCGCTTCTCGCACTGGCGCAGCTCGATCCGACATGGACGATCGGCGTCTCGGTGGCTTTCGTGATGGCCGTGCAGGGCGCGAGCGGCGTGGCCAAGGATCTGGCGAAGATGTCCTCGAAGTCCGCGGTCAAGCTGCTGGCCCCGTCAGAGGATGGCGGTCTCTTCCGCTGGGTGGCGTTGCTCACCGGCTCGAAGAATGCGGTGAAGGGGCTGGGGTTCCTGTTGGGGGCCGCGCTTCTGGCGACCCTCGGCTTCGTCTGGGCCGTCTTGGGGATGGCCGCGATCCTTGCCGCCATCCTCATGGCCGTCCTGATCGCGATGCCTTCCGGTCTGCCGAAGGGGCGCAAGGGCGCGAAATTCTCCGAGGTCTTCTCCAAATCCTCGAACGTCAACTGGCTCTCGGCGGCGCGCGTGTTTCTGTTTGGCGCGCGCGACATATGGTTCGTCGTGGGCATCCCGATCTACTTCTACGCCGTGCTGTCCGATGGCACCGTGGCCGGGAACCGTGCCGCGTTTTTCATGATCGGGACATTCATGGCGGTCTGGGTGATCCTTTACGGCTTTGTCCAGGCCTCGGCCCCTCGCATGCTGCGCGCGTCGTCGCGGCCCGAGGGCGCGTTGGTGCGCGCCGCAAAAGGATGGGCGTGGACCCTTTCTGCCATTCCCGCGATCCTGACCCTCGCAGCCTTCGCGGCGGACGGACCGCAACCGTGGCTGACCGGGACCTTGGTGGCGGGCCTGCTGCTTTTCGGCGCGGTGTTTGCCATCAACTCGGCGCTCCATTCCTACCTGATCCTCGCCTTCACGAAGGCCGAGCGTGTCACCATGGATGTTGGGTTTTACTACATGGCCAACGCGGGGGGGCGCCTGCTGGGAACGGTGCTCTCCGGTTTGACCTATCAGGTTGGGGGGCTGCCGTTGATGCTGGGGACAGCGACGCTCATGGTCGCAGGCGCCGCTCTCGCCGCGGGTTGGCTGCGTGACGAGGTTGAGTTCAGCGCTGACTAGGGACCAGAGCGAGTTCGGAAGCGAGCCTTCTTTTCACCTGGCGAATGGCGGGTGTGACGCGCGGCACCCAAGCATCGCGCCTTCAGTATCGATTTTCGGAGTGGACCAATCCTGCTTGGGCCGATGTCGGCTGTCGATGCATCAATGCAAGGTGGGTTCCGGGCTGCATCTGGGAGATTTGGGATCGGGGCCAACGCCTCCGCCCGGGCTGGCCATGCGTGCGCAGTGTCCCGTCAGCCCGGGAACATGACCCCGACGAGCCAGAGCGTGATCGCCGGAAAGCCCACCAGCAGCACCACGCGCATCAGGTCGGTGGCCACGAAGGGCGTTACACCCGCATAGGTGCGCACCATGGGAATGTCGCGGGCCATGGAATTGATGATGAAAAGGTTCATCCCCACCGGCGGCGTGATGAGCCCCACCTCCACCACGATGAGCGCGAGGATGCCAAACCAGATCGCCGTCTCCTCCGCCGACAGCCCGAAATCGAGCACCTCGATGACCGGGAAGAAGATCGGGATCGTCAGCAGTATCATGGAAAGCGAGTCCATTACGCAGCCGAAGACGAGGTAGGCGAGCAGCATCGCCGTTAGCACTATGAGAGGCGCAAAGCCCTGCCCCGTCACCCATTCGGCCAGCGCCTGCGGCGCCTGCGTGATGGCGAGGAAGGAATTGAAGAGCGCCGCGCCGAAGACGATGAAGAAGATCATCGCCGTGGCCTGCGCGGTCCCGAGGATGCTCTCCTTGATCCCCTCCCAGGTGAGATCGCCGGTGGAGAGACCGTAGAGCCCCGTGAGCACGGCTCCCACGGCCGCGCCCTCGGTGGGCGTGAAAAGCGCATCGGGCCCCGGGTTCGACCAGTCCCAGTCGCCCGCGATGCCGTACATCACGAGCCCGAAGATGAAGAAGACGGGCCATGTCTGCGCCAGGCTCTTCATCCGCTGGCGGTACGGCACGCGCGCCGCCTGGTCCGCCGCGGAGGGGCGGATGCGCACGTAGATCGCCACTGTCAGGATGTATCCCAGCGCGGCGATGAGGCCGGGGATGAGGGCCGCGATGAACATCTTGACGATGTTCTGCTCCGTGAGGATCGCGTAGATGACGAGGATGATCGAGGGCGGGATGAGGATGCCCAGCGTGCCGCCCGCGGCGAGGACGCCAGTGCTCAGGCTGTCGGAATAGCCGCGCTTCCGCATCTCGGGCAGCGCCACCTGCCCCATGGTGGAGGCTGTGGCGAGCGACGACCCGCAGACCGCCCCGAAGCCCGCGCAGGCGCCCACGGCGGCCATGGCCACGCCGCCCTTCCGGTGCCCGAGCCAATCCTGCGCGGCGCGGAAGAGCGCGCCCGACATGCCCGATTTCGTCGCGAACTGCCCCATGAGGAGGAAGAGCGGCACGATGGACAGCGAGTAGGAGGAGAAGGTGTCGTAGGTCAGCGTCTTCATCTGCGCGAGCGGGGCCGCCGGCGAGCCGCGCACGATCCAGACGCCGATGAAGCCCGTGAGCGCCATGGCCACCGCGATGGGCACCCGCGCGAAGATCGCCGCGAGCATGAGGGCAAAGCCCGCGAGCGCGAGCTCGATCCCGCTCACGCCTCCTGCTCCACGGCGCGGCCCGCCGCGAGCCGGTTCCAGCCCCGCCAGACGGTGTAGAGGCTCACCAGAAAGAACGCGACCGCGCCGAGGAGCGCGATGCCGTAGGGAATCCAGATGGGAATCTCGAGTTCGTAGGTCGTCTCCGGAAAGAAGGGCTTGAAGCCCATGGCGAGCCGGTCCCGCCAGGCCTCCGAGAAGAAGGGGAACTTCTCGCCGAACCCGAGATAGAAGCGCCACATGACGACGAAGGCCGCGAGCGTGATGAGCACGTCGCCCAGCCACGCCGTCACGTGTCTCCCCCGCCCGGGCAGCGCGTTTGTGAAGATGTCGACCGTCACGTGGCCGCGGCGGAGCTGGCACCACGGCAGGAACGCGAAGACCGCGATCGCCACGCCCGCCTCCACCAGCTCGTAGTCGCCCGTGATCGCGCGGATCGGCCCCGTGTTGATCCAGCGCCCGAGAATGGAGATGAGCGTCATCAGCGCGAGCCCCACGAGCACCGCGCCGCCGAAATAGGCGAGCCCGCGCGCCAGCGCATGAGCCCCCCGCCCGGCCCGTGCTTCCAGTCTCGGAGCGATCTGCACCCTGCCCTCCATGGATGTCGTGCGGGGCTGTTTACCTAACGCGCCGCTTGCGTCCAGCGTTCACATCGCCCCGTCGTAGCGCGCCACGAGTTCGCGCGCGAAATCGACCATTTCCTGCCCCGGCAGCCCCCGCGCGGTCACCTCCTCGATCCAGGCCGCCACCTGGGCCGCGCCGATCTCCTCGATCTCGGCGAGGACAGCGTCGTCGAGCGTATGGACCTCGTTTCCCTCTGCCTCGATCACCGCGAGGCCCACATCGTCGCCCTCGTCCATGGCGCGCCCGGCCAGCGCGGAGACCTCGCGGCCCGAATTTGCGTCGATCACGGCCTTCAGATCATCTGGCAGCGCGTCGTAGGAGGCGCGGTTCATGCCCCAGACGAAGAAGGTATTGTAGAGCGCGCGGTCGCCGCCGATCTGCGTGTGGCTGTCGGCCAGCTCGTGCACTTTGAGCGGCGGCACGATCTCGTAGGGGATGACGCCGCCATCCACCGTCCCGCGGGACAAGGCCTCCGGAAAAGCCGGCACTGGTATGCCCACCGGGCTCGCCCCGAGCGCCTCCAGGAGCTGGTTGGCCTGCCGCGACGGGCCGCGCAGCTTCAGCCCCTCGAAATCAGCGAGGGTCTTCACCGCCGGACCCCGCTTGTGAATGATGCCCGGCCCGTGGAGATGCACGGCAAGGATCTTGATGTCTCCCATGCGCTCGGTCACGTAGCGCTCGGTGAAATCCCAGAGCGCGCGGGAAGACGCCTCCGCCGACATCGACGTCATGAAGGGCAGCTCGAAGACCTCCGTTTCCGGGAAGCGGCCCGGCGTGTAACCCGGCAGCGCCCACCCCCCGTCGATCACCCCGTCGCGGATCTGGTCATAGAGCGCGGGCGGCGCGCCGCCGAGCTGCATGGCCGGATAGAGCTCCACCTTGATGCGTCCGCCGCTCTCGGCCTCCACCTTCCGCGCCCAAGGCTCCATGAAGCCCGCGGGCACGCTGGCCTGCGGCGCAAGGAAATGCTGGAAACGGAGCGTGACCTCCTGCGCCGCCACGCCCGAGGCGGACAAAGCTGCCACGAAGGCGCCCAGAACGGCCGCAGCGAGGCCTCCGCGCAAATACTCTTTCATCCTTGTCCTCCCGGGCGTGCGCCCCTGCCGGAGCTAACGCCAACCCGATGCCCCTCCGCAAGGCAGACTTGGGCGGCGGGCGCGCCGTGGCAAGACCGACCCGGTGCCGCATGGGCTTGAACGGACGCGAAAGCCGCACACGCGAGCTCACCATCGCTTGACCCTCGCCGCGCCGTGCGGGCCCCGGCACCCGGGACCATGCGCGCAGCACCATGCCGCGCCTCTGCCCCCTTCGCCGCGCTTGACCCGCGCGCGGCCCGCACGCAGAAACCAGCCATGCGCGCGCCGTCCATGACCCTCTCTCCCGCCGGTGACATTTCCATCTCCGACAGGCTGAGCCGCCTCGCCTCGGAGACGGGTGGCGAGACGGTCACCCTGGGCTGGATCCTCGACCAGCTTCACGAGCGCGCTTTCGGGCTATTCTTGCTGGTGCTGGCGCTGCCCTGCTGCATTCCGTTCCTCTACGGCATCCCGCAGATCGTGGCGCTGCCGCTCATGTTCATCTCGCTGCAGCTTCTCGTGGGCCGCAATGCGCCCTGGCTGCCCCGGCGCCTCGGTGACCGGGCGGTGACGGCCGAGGCGCTGACCGCGCTCTCGGAGCGCGCCGGGCCCTGGCTCAAGCGGCTGGAGATGCTGAGCCGCCCGCGGCTCGCCGCGCTGACGCGGGCACCAGTGGAGCGCGTCGTGGGTGCGGCGCTCGTGCTCTTCAGCGCCTCGATCCTCGTGCCGCTGCCGGCCACGAATACGGTTCCGGGTCTCGCGGTCGTCATCGTCGCCGCCGGGCTTCTGCAGCGCGACGGGCTCCTCGTGATCCTTGGGGGCCTCCTCGGCTCGGCCTGGATCGCCTCCCTCCTCTTCGCGGGGGCGACGCTCGTCTCCCTCCTGCAATCCTGGGCCGGGCTGTGACGATGCGCACACTCATCCTCGGGGCCGCGCTCGGCTCCGCCGCGCTTCTCGCCGGGGCGTTCGTCTTCCAGTGGCTCGGATACGCGCCCTGCCGGATGTGCATATGGCAGCGCTACCCCCACGTGGCGGCGGCGCTTATCGGAGTGCTCTTTCTCCTCGTGCCGCTGCGCGCACTGGCCTGGCTCGGCGCCGGGGCGGCGGCGGCCACGGGCGGGATCGGCGTCTTCCATGCGGGCGTCGAACAAGGCTGGTGGGAGGGCCCGGCGAGCTGTTCGGGCGGCGGCTCCCTGAGCGGGCTGAGCGCCGGCGATCTTCTCAGCACCGAGGCCGCGCCTGCCATCGTCATGTGCGACGAGATCGCCTGGCAGTTTCTCGGCCTCTCCATGGCCAGCTGGAACGCGGCGCTGAGCTTTGGCCTCGTGGCCCTCTGGATCGCGGCGGCGCGCGCGCCCCGCACAGAGCCCGCTTGACCCGATTCTTGCTTCGCTTGCTCGCGCTCTACCTGCTTTTCGCGGCGGGGGCCTTCGGCTGGTCGGCGCTGGCCAATGAAAACGAGACTGCTCTGCGCGCCTGGCGCTCGGTTTTCCCGGCAAAGGTCGCCTTCGGGCTCGGCAGCCAATGGGGCACGACCTTCATGGTCGAGGATGAGGACGTGGCCCTGCCCGCGGGCTTCGCGGCACCAGCGGACCTCGCGGATACAAATCTCCTCCTCGTGCTCGTGGGATCCGCCAGCGAGGCCGCGAAGCTTCCAGGGATCGCGGGCCTGATCTCCGATCCCGCCCAGACCTTCGAGGAGGTAGTGTTCGACGATGCGCAAACCCGGATCGCCTCGAGCCAGCTCAGTCTGAGGCTCCACCCATTCCCTCTCGTAATGCGGCGGACAGAGGTCGTAGTCTACCCGCTCGACGTGCTGCAGGGGGTCGACATCAGCTGCGCCAGCGAGGCGCTCACGGCGCTCTTCGAGTTCGCGCCACGGGACGCGCTCGCGCGGTTTTCGATGCCTTGCGCTGAGCTCTGACCCGCGCAGGCCGCGGCCCGACAGCTTTCATCTGGCCGTGCGGAGTATCACTAATTAAGAAACAGTACGTTCACACTTGGCGCCTTTGGCCAAGTGTGCATGCGCGACGTGTACGCCCGACACACGGGTGCGCATGGTCTGTGGCAGGCGCTTCCGGCGCTAATGAAGCGGGAAGTCGGAAGGGCCAAATTCGCCCGTCACGTGGCGCCACTGCCCCGGCGCGATCGCCTTGCGATGGATGAAGCGGACCGAGTTGAGCGGTCCCTCGATCTCGCCCTGCCAGAAGGCGATGAAATCGAAAAGCTTCGGATGATCGGGGGCAAGGTCGTAGTCCTGCCACACGAAGGTATTCAGAACATTGGGATAATCCGGCATCCCGTAGAAGAACTCGGCGGTCGTAAGGCCGTAGCCCTTCAGAAGCATCTCTGATTCTGTCATGCGTTCCCCTTTCGTATCTTCAGTGTGAGAGAGCCCTCGCGGATGTGTCAACAATTCCAGCGGCTTGGCATAGCATTGGAGCGGGAGAGAGGCATTTTGATGCCGAAAATGCAGGCACGGAATTGCACACCAGATGAAGGGAGTGATAAGTTGATGAGAACAAAATCTAGCGGAAGCGAGAGCTAGGGCGGGACATGAGCGACGACACGGAAACCCCTGAAACCGATGGTGAAATGCCGCCTGAGCGGCCCGAATTCGGCGGACCGTCGATCTCGATCTCCGACGAGATGCGCGCCTCCTACCTCGATTACGCAATGTCGGTCATCGTCAGCCGGGCGATTCCGGACCTGCGCGACGGCCTCAAGCCCGTGCACCGCCGGATCCTCTACCACATGGACGACTCGGGCTACACGCACGACAAGTCGTTCCGCAAGTCCGCCAAGCCCGTGGGCGAGGTCATGGCCAACTACCACCCCCACGGCGACGGCGCGATCTACGACGCCCTCGTCCGGATGGCGCAGGATTTCTCTATGTCCGTGCCGCTGATCGAGGGGCAAGGCAACTTCGGCTCCATGGACGGCGATAATCCGGCCGCCATGCGCTACACCGAGAGCCGCCTGCGCCGCGTGGCCCGCGCGCTGCTCGACGATATCGACAAGGATACCGTTGATTTCCAAGACAATTACGACGGCAAGGAAAGCGAGCCCACTGTCCTTCCGGCACGGTATCCCAACATTCTGGTCAACGGCGCGGAAGGCATCGCCGTGGGCATGGCGACGCGGATACCCCCGCACAATCTGGGCGAGGTCGTGGACGCGACGCTCGCCCTCATCGAGAACCCGGACCTCTCCACCGAAGAGCTAATCGAAATCGTCCCCGCGCCCGATTTCCCAACGGGGGGCCAGATCCTCGGACGCTCCGGCGCACGGAAGGCCTATCTGGAGGGGCGCGGCTCCGTGATCATTCGCGCGAGGACGCGCGTAGAAGAGTTGAGGAAAGACCGCTACGCCATTGTTATCGATGAGATTCCCTATCAAGTGAACAAGGCCACGATGATCGAGCGGATCGCCGAGGCCGCCCGGGACAAGCGCATCGAGGGGATCGCCCACGTGCAGGACGAATCCGACCGCTCCGGCGTTCGCGTGGTCATCGAGCTGAAGCGCGACGCCACCGCCGAGGTGGTGCTCAATCAGCTTTATCGCTTCACGCCCATGCAGCAGAGCTTTGGCTGCAACATGCTCGCGCTCAATGGCGGTCGCCCCGAGCAGCTGACTTTGCGCAAATTTCTGACTGCTTTCATCGACTTCCGCGAGGATGTTGTTGTGCGCCGGACGGCCTTCGAGCTCAACAAGGCGCGGGATCGCAGCCATGTGCTCTGCGGCCTCGCCGTTGCGGTCTCCAACGTCGACGAAGTGGTGCAGACCATCCGCCAATCCGCTGATGCCGCCGCCGCGCGAGAGGCCCTCATGACCCGCCGCTGGCCCGCGGGCAGCATCGCCGATTACCTCCAGCTCATCGACGATCCGCTCAGCAAGATGAACGAGGACGGCACCTATAACCTCACCGAGATACAGGCCCGGGCGATCCTCGATCTGCGTCTCCAGCGCCTGACCCAGATCGGCGTGAAGGAGGTCACCGACGAACTTGAAGAGCTGGCAGGTAAGATCAAGGAATACCTGGCTATTCTCGGCTCCCGCGAGCGGATCATGGAGATCATCGCCACCGAGCTGAGCGAGGTGAAGGAGGCCCATGCCGTCCCCCGTCGCACCGAGATCCTCGACTGGTCGGGCGACATGGAGGACGAGGACCTCATCGAGCGCGAGGACATGGTCGTCACCGTCACCCAAGGCGGCTATATCAAGCGGACCGCCCTTGCCGATTTCCGCGCTCAGAAGCGCGGCGGCAAGGGGCTGAGCGGCATGTCCATGAAGGACGAGGACGTCGTCACGACGCTCTTTGTCGCCAACACCCACACCCCGCTTCTCTTCTTCACGACCGACGGCATGGTCTACAAGCTCAAGACATGGCGGCTCCCGCTCGGCGGGCGCACGTCGAAGGGCAAGGCCATCGTCAACATCCTGCCTATCCCGTCGGGCGTCTCCATCGCGGCGATCATGCCCGTGGACCGCGAGGAAGAGGACTGGGACGAGCTTCAGGTCGTCTTCGCCACCTCCGCGGGCACCGTGCGCCGCAACGCGCTGAGCGATTTTGCGAACGTCATGCGGAACGGCAAGATCGCCATGAAGTTCGAAGGTGAACACGCTGAAACCAAACTGATTAACGCCCGCATCGCCTCCCATGATGATGACGTCATGCTGGTCACGCGGCTCGGTCGTGCGATCCGCTTCAAGGCCACGGATGTCCGCGTCTTCAACTCGCGCGCCTCTGTCGGTGTGCGGGGGATCAACCTCCGCGCGGATGACGCTGTCGTCTCCATGTCGATCATCCGCCGCTTCGAGGCGAGCCCGGACGAACGCGCCGCGTATCTCAAGATGCGCCGCGCCATGGCGGGCCTCACAGACGATGCCGAAGCGGAGGAGGAAGAGGGCAATGCCGACATGCCGCTCAGCCAGGAGCGCTATGCTGAGATGTCAGCGGCTGAGAACCTCATCCTGACGATCACGGCAGAAGGCGCCGGTAAGCTCTCGTCCTCACACGATTATCCCCTGCGCGGGCGTGGCGGACAGGGCGTGACAGCCATGGACAAGGCCATGCGGGCCGGGCCGATCATCGCGAGCTTCCCGGTGGATCTCGACGATCAGATCATGCTCGTGACGTCCACCGGCCAATCGATCCGGGTACCGGTGGATGGGATCTCCTTCCGTTCGCGCGGCGCGGGCGGCGTGAAGGTCTTCAACACGGCCAAGGGTGAGTTCGTGACCTCCGTGGCCTGGATTGCCGACAGTGAGGCGGATCAAGGCGATGACTGACGAGCTGTATCTTGTATTGCTCATCGGGCTTCTCGGGCTCGTGGCCGCCATCGTGGCGTTTTCAGTCATACGGGGCCGCAATCTGCCGCACACGAACGAGCGCATCGCTGAGCAGCAGCGCGTGAGCGTTGAAAATCAGCAGAAGATCCTCGCGGCGCAGATGGACGCGCTCGAGGTGCAACGCGCACAGTTGGCGGCGGCAGAGCGGCAGGCTGCGGCCCTCGAGAGGATCGCCGACGCCAAATCCTGAGGCGCCGCTTCAGAGCCCGTAAATGTCTCGGAATTTCGCTTCGATGTAATCGAGCAGCGGGCCCTCGCTCGGCTCCATCCCCGCAGCATGGGCGATGGTTGCCCGCGGCTCCCGGAGGCCGCCATGGCTCTGCACGTGGCTCCCGAGCCATGCCGTGGCCGCGCGCGTATCTCCCCGGGCGAGGTCCGCGTCGAGATCGGGGATGTCGCGCCGCAGCGCCTCATGCAGGCAGCCGGCATAGACATTCCCCAGCGTGTAGGTCGCGAAATACCCGAACAGCCCGACGGACCAGTGGACATCCTGCAGGCAGCCGTTGGAGGGCTTGTCCACGCCAAAGCCAAAATCTGCCTCGAAGCGGGTATTCCACGCCTCTTCCAGCTCGCCCACCGCCAGCTTGCCCGAGATCAGCTCCCGCTCGAGATCAAAGCGCATGAGGACATGCAGGTTGTATTGAACCTCGTCAGCCTCAGTGCGGATATAGCCCGGCCCCACGCGGTTGACGCAGCCATAGAACGCCTCCGCATCCATGCCGAGGTCGCCAAAAGCCTCGGTCATACGGCGATGGAGGAAGCCGGTGAATGCGCGCGAACGGCCGAGCTGGTTTTCGTATATGCGGCTCTGGCTTTCGTGAACGCCCATGGAGACACCCTGCCCCAGCGGCGTGAGCGCGTAGGCGTCGTCGATGTTCTGCTCGTAGCAGGCGTGCCCAACCTCGTGGATCGTCGAGTAGAAGCAATTGAAAGGGTCGGTCAGCGCGGTGCGTGTCGTGATGCGCACATCATGCCCCGAGCCGCTTGAGAACGGGTGCACCGCTTTGTCGATCCGCCCTTTCGAGAGATCGTAGCCAAACGTCTTGGCCAGCTCCTCGGAGAGCTTGAGTTGCGCGGCCTCGGCGAAATCGCCCTGCAAGGCCGGCGGCGCCTCGGCGCCGAGGACGGCGTCGCGCAGCGCCACCAGCCGTGGCCGCATCGCGCCGAACATCGCGTCGAGCTCTGCGGCCGAAGAGCCGGGCTCGTAATCCTGCAGGAGCGCGTCGTAGGAATCGCCGCCATCGGCCAGCAGCGCGCCCTCTTCCTGGCGCAGCGCGATGACCTCGGCGAGGACCGGCGTGAAGGCGGCCACGTCCTCACTGGCGCGCGCATCGGCCCAGAGCCCCTGTGCCCGGCTTGTCACGCGCGCGATCTCGGCGGCAAGCCTTGCGGGAACTTTGGTATTCCTCGCGTAGTCCCGGCGCATGTGGCGCAGCTTGGCTCGGCTCACCTCGTCGAGGGTCGTGTCCTCGATCCGCCCGAGCCATTCCCCCATGCGGGGATCCGTGCGGCGCGCGTGGAGCACCCCCTCCAGCGCGGCCATCTCCTCGCCCCGCTGCTCCGCCGCCCCGCGGGGCATCATCGTCTCCTGGTCCCATCCCAGGCGCCCCTGAATCTGGCCCAAGGCCTGCGTCTCACGGTCGAATGCCATGAGCTCGTCGAAAGGGGTCATGTCAGGCCTCGCGAAGGGAAGATTGGACGGGATGCGCGGCAAGGAAGGTCGCGTAGATCGTCGCGAGCCACAGCAGGATGCCGACGCCCTGGTGAATGATCGCGATCCAGAGCGGCGCGCCCAGCAGCACTGTGGCGATCCCGATGCCCATCATCAGAGTGATGAGGAGGCCCACGCGTCCCACGGCCTTGCGCGTGCGTTTATGCGGGCTGCGGGCCACGCGGATGCCGAGATAGATCGCAAAGGCGAAGACGACGTAGCCCCATGTCCGATGCATGAATTGGACCGTGCCCGCGTTCTCGAAGAAGTTCCGCCAGAGCGGCTCGAGGTCGAACCCCGTGGGGGGGAAGATCTGTCCGCCCATGAGGGGCCAGGAATTGTAGGCCGTCCCGGCGTCGATACCCGCCACGAGCGCGCCGAGCAGCATCTGGATGAAGAGCGCGCCTGTGAAGACCCATGCAAGGCTGGTGAGCCCGGCCTCGCCCGCGCGGCGGGCCTGCATGATCTCACGTTCCGGTCGGCTCAGGAGCGCGATGTAGCGGGCCAGAACGGCGAGAATGACGAAGGCAAGCCCGAGATGCGTGGCCAGCCGGTATGAGGCGACATCCAGCATCGTGCCCGTGAGGCCGGAGGAGACCATCCACCAGCCAATGGCGCCCTGGAGCCCGCCGAGCGCACCCACGAGGAGAAGGCGCGGTGTCCACCCCGCCGGGATCTGACGGCGGATGAGGAAGTACAGAAATCCAAGGCCCCAGACGAGCCCCACGAATCGGCCGAGCTGCCGGTGGCCCCATTCCCACCAGTAGATTACCTTGAATTCCGCCATGGTCATGCCGGCATTCTGAAGCTGATATTCCGGGATCTGGCGATAGCGCTCGAGCTCCGCTTCCCAATCCGCCGCATTGAGCGGGGGGATCGCGCCGGAGAGCGGCGCCCATTCCGTGATCGAAAGGCCGCTATCGGTGAGCCGGGTGAGCCCGCCCACGGTGATCATGGCCACCACGAGCGCGGCCAGTGCGATGAGCCAGGCGCGGATTGCGAGCCGTGCGCTGGAGCGGCCACGGTCGATCGCGCCCTTCTGGGCCTGCGGTTTGGGCGTATCGCCCACATCCTCGAAGATTGATCTCGCCATCAGTGATCCTCTGACGTTTTCGCGTATTTGCGCACCATCTGCCGAAGCACACCGTGCAGTGTCTGCACGTCCGCACGGGTGAGCGGCATCCGGCTCCAAAGGTTGCGCAGGTTCGTTTTCATGTTGGCGGCCTTGTGGTCCGGGAAGAAGAAGCCCGCCGCCTCGAGCTGCGTCTCGTAGTGGCGCGCAAGTGCTTCAATCTCTTCTCCGTTGGCCCAGTCCCCACCCTTGGCGCCCTTTGGTTCGTTGACTTCCAGTACGATATCTGAGGCCGCGCGCTGCCATTCATAAGCAGTCAGAAGGACGCACTGCGCGAGGTTGAGGGAGAAGAAGGCTGGGTTCACCGGCACGGTAATGATCGCGTTGGCGCGGGCCACGTCGTCGTTTTCAAGTCCGGCGCGCTCCGGCCCGAAGAGCACGGCCACGCGCTCCCCCGCCGCGATTTTCTCGGCCGCGATCTCCATGGCCCGTTCGGGCGCATAGACGGGCTTCGTCAGGTCGCGACTGCGGGCGGTGGTGGCGAAGGTGTAGGTGCAATCGGCCACCGCGCTCGCCAGGTCGACTGTGAGCATGGCCTCGTCCAGAAGCCGCCCCGCACCCGAGGCCATGGCCACGGCCTTCTGGTTGGGCCAGCCGTCGCGCGGGGCCACGATCCGCATGCGGTCCAGGCCGAAATTCCACATGGCGCGCGCGGCGGCGCCGATGTTCTCGCCCATCTGCGGGCGCACGAGGACGAAGGTGGGTTGAGGTGTCTGTGACATTGGCCGTCCTGATACCTGCCGGGGCCCGACAAGCCAAGGCGTCCAAGGCCTGTGCGGCCATCGCGACGCATCTCGTTGCCGCGCTTCTAAGCCCTTGCTATGAGGCGCGAAAAGGAGCCGCACCATGGCCGATGCAGAGCACCCGCAAATCTATCTTGTAAGCCCGCCGGAGATCGAACTTTCGCGTTTTCCCAAGCTCTTGGCGGCCTGCCTTGATGCGGCACCCGTGGCGTGCTTCCGGCTCGCGCTGTCGTCGAAGGATGAGACCACGCTTTCGAAGGCGGGCGACGCCTGTCGCGAGGTCTGCCATGCGCGCGACGTGGCGATCGTGATCGACACGCACGTGCAGCTCGCCGAACGTCTAGGGCTCGACGGCGTGCATCTGCCGGACGGGTCGAAATCGGTCCGCAAGGCGCGGAAGGCGCTTGGTGGCGACGCGATCGTCGGCAGCCATTGCGCCCAATCCCGCCATGACGGGATGACCGCGGGAGAGGCCGATGCGGACTACGTCTGCTTTGGCCCCACCGCCCCGACTGCCCTAGGCGACGGGGCCCATGCGGAGCGTGAGCTCTTCGAGTGGTGGTCCGAGGTGATCGAGGTCCCGGTCGTGGCAGAGGGCGGGCTTGGCGCGGAACAGATCGCAGAGCTGGCACCCTACGTCGATTTCTTCGCGCTGGGAGATGAGGTCTGGAACGCTGCGGTGCCCGAGACCGCGCTTTCAGAGATCGCCGCCCGCCTCAACGGCTGAGGCTGCGTCCACCGGCTCTGCCACCGTTCCTCGCAAGAGTCGCGCCGCTGTCTTCCTGTCCGAGAGCTCCGAGAGAGAGACAGGCGGGTGGAAGATCACGCGCACGCCGCCTTGCCGCCGCGCCGACAGGACGCGCAGGAGATGGCCTTCGAAACTCATATCACCCCACCAGCCGTAAAAGCGCGGATCGGCGTCCCTCGGAGCCTCGTAGACGAGGGAGATGGGCTGCAGCGCGAACCGGTCGCTGCCCTCGTCATCGAAGAAGGCCGAGAACAGCGTGGATTGAAACTCAAGCACCCGCTTTCCGTCCGTCGATGTGCCTTCGGGGAAGAAAACGAGGTGGTGTCCTCGGGAGATGCGCTCCTGCAAGAGCGCCTTTTGCGCCACGGCATCCCGCCGCTCGCGACGGATGAAGATCGTCCCGGTCGCACGGGCCAGCCATCCGATGCCCGGCCAGCCGGCCACTTCCGCCTTAGAGACGAAATAGATGGCTTGCGGCGCGTTCAGCGCGAAGATGTCGAGCCAGCTCACATGGTTGGCCACCGCGGCCCCCGGCCCTGACATGGGCCGACCTTCCACGCGGTACCCCATGCCAAGAAGCACGAAGGCCGACCGGCAGACGTAGCGCGTGATGTAAGGCGTGATCGGGCGGCGCGTGCCGAAAAGCGGCCTCTCTACCAGTCGCACGAGCAAGAGCAGCGCGAGACAGCCGAAGGTGTTGATGGCCAGGGGCAGCCCCCGCACCACCGCGCGCGCGATCCCGGCGGCGGTCAGCGGCGCAAAGCTCGGGGTGTCCTCGGACGTCCAGGTGCGGCTCATGAAGTCTTAGACCGCCGCCGCATATTGCGCCCGCAGGCGAGGATCCATGCGCGCGATATCAAGGATGAGGCAGACATCGGTCGTATTGAACGGCCGGTCGATGAAGGCCCCGTCCCCAACGAAGCCACCAAGGCGCAGATAGGCCTTTATCAGAGCAGGGATCGCGGCGGTGGCCGCGCGGCGGTCGATTTCGGCCTCGGGCAGCAGCTCCATGCGCTGGTAGTCGAGAGAGCGGACGCGGAGGTCTTCGGGCGCCAGATAACGCGCCCGAAGGAGGGACAACGGCGCTGCCAGCTCGGAGAGGTCGGTGCCATGGAAGGAGGCCACGCCGAAAAGCACCTCGATCCCTTGCTCTTGGATGTACCGCGCGAGAGCCTGCCACAGCAGGTACATGGCCGACCCACCGCGGTAATCGGGATGAAGACAAGACCGACCGAGCTCGAGCAGCTTGCGTCCGCTTCCCGTGAGGGCGCTCAGATCGTATTCGCCTGCGCAGTAATACCCGTGCACGAGCGCGGTATCTCCGGGCATCAGCCTGTAGACACCCACGACGTGCTCTAAATCCGCGCTTGCGCGCCGGTCATCCACCAAAACAAGATGCGCGTAGTGCGGATCGTGCACATCCACCTCGAGCTGCGCGTCGTGATCCACGAGCGGCCCGTCGCCCCCCAGTTCTTCCACGAATACCTTGTAGCGTAGGCGCTGCGCGCCCTTCAGGTCGGCCTCGCTCCGCGCCAAGCGCACGGAAAGATGCGGATCATGAGCAATCATGTGGCGGCGACCCCGGACATGGCGCGTACCTATGGCTTGCCCGCCGGGGACGCAATCGCCCCGCGCTGCATTCTCCGCCGCGAAGCCCTGCACGGATCGTGCAGCATTAACCGCGCCTTAACCTTGGTTGTGCTTCGCTTGACGCATGGAAGTTGTGCGCGCGCCCGACCGCACGTAAAAGTTGTGAAGATCGCGGGCGCGATGCTACGAATGACGCACCGCCACGGGCGGAGGCTGGATGTATTGAGGGGTTGCCATGGCCGTACAGGATCGCATCACACCGCTTGTTGGCTCGCGGATCTGCCATGACCTAATCAATCCGCTCGGTGCGATTTCCAACGGTGTCGAGCTCCTGAACATGACGCCGGGCGCCGGCGGGCCAGAAATCGCCCTGATCTCCGAAAGCGTCGAGGCCGCGAATGCGCGCATCCGTTTCTTCCGCATCGCCTATGGCGCGACCTCGGACACGCAGGTCCTCGAGGATGCGGAGGTCACGGCCGTTCTCGATGGCATGGCCCTTGGCGGGCGGCACAAGTTCATCTGGAGCGCACCGGGCGCGCATCCCCGCCGCGAGGTCCGGCTCGTGTTCCTTTTGCTGCAATGCCTCGAGACGGCGATGCCCCATGGCGGGGCCATCGAGGTCACCGGCCATCAAGGCCTCTGGACGCTGCGCGGACAGGGCGAGCGTTACTCCGAGATCGGGGAGCTCTGGGATATCATCACGAAGGCGCACGACCCCGCCGACCTTACCGCGGCCCATGTGCAATTCGCGCTCGTGGCGATGCTGCTGGAAGAGATGGGCCTGATCATCGACATCGTGCAGGGCAGCGAGGAGCTCGCACTCCACATCAAGCACTTCGAGGCTCGGGCCGTCGCCGCCGGCTAGGGCCTGACCGCGCCCTTCCCTCGCACGAGGTATTTGAAGCTCGTGAGCTGCGCCGCGCCGACAGGGCCACGCGCATGCATCTTGCCCGTGGCGATCCCGATCTCAGCGCCCATGCCAAACTCGCCACCATCCGCAAACTGCGTGGAGGCGTTATGCATCAGGATCGCGCTGTCGACCTCGTTGAAAAAGCGCGTCACCGCCGCTTCTTCCTCCGCGAGAATGCAGTCGGTGTGGCTGGACGAGTAGCGCCGGATATGCGCGATGGCCGCGTCAATATCGTCGACCAAGCGCGCGGCAATGATGCTGTCGAGATATTCGCTGCCCCAGTCGTCTTCCGTCGCGGCGGTGGTCCCGTTGAGGCCCTCGGCGCGCACCTCGACGCCGGCATCCACCAACATATCCACAAGTGCCTGCCCGAGCTCGGAGGCCTCCTTGTGAACCAGGAGGCACTCTGCGGCCCCGCAAATGCCTGTTCTGCGGGTCTTCGCGTTCAAAACGACCCGTTTCGCAGTCTCCAGATCCGCGCTTCTATCGACGTAGATATGCACAATACCCTCAAGATGCGCGAATACCGGAACCCTCGCCTCACGTTGTACAAGGCCGACGAGCCCCTTCCCGCCGCGCGGCACGATCACGTCGATCGTGTCGGTCATGCCAAGCATCGCTTTTACGGCGGCGCGATCACGCGTCGGCACGCGCAGGATCGCGTCCTCCGGGAGCCCGGCGGCGCGCAATCCTTCGACGAGGCAGCGATGGATCTCCTCGGAGGAATGGAAACTCTCGGACCCGCCGCGCAGGATGACCGCGTTGCCTGACTTCAGGCAGAGCGCACCCGCATCGGCGGTCACGTTCGGGCGGCTTTCGTAGATCACGCCGACCACGCCGAGCGGCGTGCGCACGCGCTCGAACGCGAGGCCATTGGGCCGCTCCCAGGCGTCGATCACCTGTCCGACCGGATCGTCCTGCGCCGCGACCGCCCGGAGGCCCGCGCACATGGCCTCGATACGGCCTTCATCGAGCATGAGGCGATCGAGCATCGGCGCGCTCAGCCCCTTCTCTCGACCGAACGCCATGTCCTGCGAATTGGCCTCCATGATCTCCGCCCGCCTCTGCCAGACCGCCTCCGCGGCGGCCTCCAGCGCGGCGCGCTTGGCGGCCGGATCGGCGAATGCCAGCTCCGCCGCGGCAGCTTTCGCCCGCGCGCCGAGATCGGCCATGGTGGCGGCGATGGTATCGAGATCTTTCATGGGTCGAAGGCTCCCTAGAGTGCCATGTCGTCGCGGTGGATGAGGGCGGCGCGACCTGAATAGCCCAGCACGTCGGCAAAGTCAGCGGTGTGCAAGCCCTTGATCGCGTCCGCCTCGGTGGAGGTATAGCGGCTGAGCCCGATGCCGAGCGCTGTGCCATCCGGGCCTGTCACGGTGATCGCGTCCCCCCGCCCGAACGCGCCCGTGACCTTCGTCACGCCCGCCGGCAGAAGAGACTTCCCCTGTCCCAGGGCGCGCACGGCTCCGGCATCGAGGACCACGGCGCCGCGGGGTTTCATCGAGGAAATCCAGCGTTTTCGCGCAAGGGCCGGGTCGTCCTTGGCTGCAAACCACGTGGCAGCCCCGCCCGTCTCCAGTGCTTTCAACGGGCGGTTCACGCCGCCGCGCGTGATGACCATCGCGCAGCCCGCACCGACCGCCATCTTGGCGGCCAAGATCTTGGTCTTCATGCCGCCCTTCGACAATCCGGACCCTGCATCGCCCGCCATGGCCTCGATCTCCGGCGTGATGCGCTCGATCCGATCGAGGCGCGTGGCAGACGGATCTTCAGCCGGGTTTGCGGTATAGAGCCCGTCCACATCCGACAGGAGGACGAGGAGATCCGCCCCCACGGTGACAGCGACCTGCGCGGCGAGGCGATCATTGTCTCCATATCGGATCTCATCGGTGGCGACTGTGTCGTTCTCGTTGACAATGGGCACGACGCCCAGCCCGAGAAGCTGCGCGAGGGTCGCGCGCGTGTTGAGGTAGCGCCGCCGATCTTCGCTGTCTTCGAGCGTCACGAGGACCTGCCCCGTCACGATATCGAAGGGCGCCAACGCCTCCTCATAGGCGCGCGCGAGCCGGATCTGCCCGACCGATGCCGCGGCCTGGGACTTCTCGAGTGCGAGCACCGGCTCCCTGAGATCGAGGACACCGCGCCCGAGCGCGATGGACCCCGAGGACACGAGGATCACGTCCTTGCCCTGCTCCTTGAGCCAGGCCACGTCCTCGGCGAGCGAGGACAGCCACGCGCGCTTCAGGCCATCCGGTCCGACGAGAAGCGCCGAGCCGATCTTGATGACGACGCGGCTTGCATCGCTCAGGGTTGCCACGGCTCTGCATCCTCTGGCGCATCTTCTTCAGCTGCGGCCGTGATCTCCGTGCGGAGGGCGCGCAGCACCGGGGCCACCCCCTCGCCCGCGACGCCCGACATCGGGTAGACGCGCGACTTCGCCGCCTCTTCCAGCGTCTTCTTCGCCGCCGCGCGTTCGTCTTCGTCGAGCGCATCGATCTTGTTGAGGGCTGTGATGCGCGGCTTCTTTGCCAGATCGCCACCATAGGCCTCGAGTTCGGCGATGATGGTGGCGTAGTCGCCGCGGATGTCTTCCGAAGTGCCATCCACGATGTGGAGCAAGGCCGAGCACCGCTCGACATGGCCGAGGAAGCGATCCCCGATCCCCTTGCCCTCGTGCGCGCCCTCGATGAGGCCCGGGATATCCGCGATCACGAATTCATGGTTGTCGACGCCCACGACCCCGAGGTTCGGGGTCAGCGTCGTGAAGGGGTAATCGGCAATCTTCGGCCGGGCATTCGACGTGGCTGCGAGAAAGGTCGACTTGCCGGCATTTGGAAGCCCCAGAAGCCCCACATCCGCGATGAGCTTCAGCCTCAGCCAGATCGTCCGCTCCACGCCAGGCTGGCCTGGATTGGCGCGACGCGGGGCCTGGTTGGTGGCGCTCTTGAAATGGAGATTGCCGAAGCCGCCATTCCCGCCGCGCGCGAGCACGATGGTCTGCCCCTCTTCGGTCAGGTCGGCGATCACGGTCTCTTCGTCTTCATCGAGGATCTCGGTGCCCACGGGCACGCGCAGGACGATATCGCTGCCGTCCTTGCCGGTCCGCTGGGCGCCCATGCCCGCCTGCCCGTTCTTGGCAAAGAAATGCTGCTGGTAGCGAAAGTCGATGAGCGTGTTGAGGCTCGGAACCGCCTCGACGATGACACTGCCGCCCTTGCCGCCATCACCGCCGTCCGGCCCGCCATACTCGATGTATTTCTCGCGCCGGAAACTGACGCAGCCGCCGCCGCCCGCGCCGGAGCGGATATAGACTTTCGCGAGATCGAGAAACTTCATGTGCGTGCGCGCTCCTTGGCGTTTCCTTGGCTCAAAGCGCGTGCGCTTGCAACGGGGCGGCGAGCGCCACCTTTTGAACATCCACGTCATGGCCGAGCACGGGGGCGTATTCCCGCCGGAACTCTGTCTTCTCGAAGCCGAGCTTGAGGAGGACACCGCCCGAGCGGTCATTGCCGAGATGCCAGCCCGACGTGAGGGCACCGCCGCCCCGCGCGAAATGCCAGGCGACGAAGGCCGTGGCGGCCTCGGTCATGACGCCCCGCCCCCAGGCCGCTTCCTTGAGCCAGTAACCCAGATTGCCGTGCACCAGGGAGATCACGCCGAGCGGCTCTGCCTCGCAGATGACCGCGCGATAGCGGTGATCGGCGGCCGAGGTCTCCAGCCATGCCCGCGCGTCGTCGAGCGTGAAGGGATGCGGCGGGCCACTCAGCCAACGCTGCACGCGCGGGTTGGTGATGTGCTCGGTGATCCAGTCGGCATCACGCTCCCCCAGCATGCGGAGCGTCAGGCGCTCCGTCTCGATGGGCTCGGTCATCCCTTCAGCCGCTTGTGATACGTCCATGTCGGGACGGTCGCGTTCCGGGCGACCGAATGGGCCTCGGCATCGCCGATATACGTGAAGCCACAATTCGTCAGCACCCGCGCCGAGGCCGGGTTGTCCTGAAAGACGCTGCCGAAGACGGTTTCGCAGTCTTGGGGGTTGGCGCGTAGCAAGGCAGCCACGGCCTCCCGCGCGAGACCCTGCTGCCAGAACGGCGGGGCGAGCCAGTATCCGATCTCGGACTGGCCCCGGTCCATGCGCTCGAGGCCGATGACCCCGACAAGCTCCGACAGCCCCGTCTCATGGCCGTCGAGGACCCAGATGTCCTCCACACGATCCGGCGCGAGCGCACCGCGAATGAAGGCCTCGGAGGCCCCGGGCGGCAGCGGATGCGGGATACTCGTCGTCATCTGCGCCACGCGCACGTCGCCGGCATGCATGTCGAGCGGTCCGCGGTCGGAAATCCGCAGCGGCCTCAGGATGAGGCGCTCCGTCTCGATCGTCGCTTGGGGCTGGATGGGATCCTGGATCATGGCAGGTCTCCTGCGGCGGCGAGCGCGTAGGCCACGCTGGCCACGGTGAGGGCGGCGAGCGCCCAGAAAAGATACTTCTCGGATGGCGCGCCCTGGAGCTTGCGCGCGATGAGATGCCCTGCTCCGGTCCAGAGTGGATGGAGCGCGATCTGGCAGAGGCCGAGCGCGAGAGCGACCGTCGCTGTTGCGATGAAAGGATCGGTGCCCCCGGGGATGAAGCTCGTGAACGCCGTGGTGATCATGGCCCAGGCTTTCGGATTGAGCGGATGCACGATGAGCCCGGCCATAAAGCCCGGCGCGCGCGCCTCCACCTCGCCGGGGACAAGCCGCATATTGGCCACGCGCCACGCGAGCCAGCAAATGTAAGCAGCCGACATCCACTTCAGCGCGGCAAAAACCACAGGCGCAGTGCTGGCGAGCTCGAGAAGGCCGAAGCCCAGCGGCCAGATGATGAGCTGCTTGCCGGCGACCACACCGGCCACAAAGGGCAAGGAGCGCGCAAGGCCGAAACGCGCGCCGGTGGCCAAGAGCGCCATGTTGGCCGGGCCCGGCGTGCCCACCTGGCTCGCGGCGAATGCGACAAGGGCAAAATTCATGATGGCACCCTCCGCCGGGCGGGTTCTCGCCCCTCGGCCGAGGCGGATATCAGAACCTGGGCCATGGGACGGCCCTCCATCGAAAAAGCTCTCGCCAGAAACGAGAAAGGGGACCGGCTGGTTCGCCGATCCCCCTGGTTGTCTTTTGAAACCTTGTGGTTCGGCTTACTCCGCGGCCTCGGCCGTTGGGAGCACGGAAATGAAGGTGCGGCCCTTGAGACCCTTGTGGAAGGTCACGGCGCCCTCATGGGTGGCGAAGATCGTGTGATCCTTGCCCATGCCCACGCCCTCGCCCGGCCAGAACTTCGTGCCGCGCTGGCGGACGATGATGTTGCCGGGGATGGCCGTCTGACCGCCGTAAAGCTTCACGCCGAGGCGGCGCCCTGCACTGTCGCGACCGTTCCGGGACGAACCACCTGCTTTTTTGTGTGCCATAGCTCAGTCTCCTCTTTCTCTCAGCCTTCAGCCGCTTTGGCTTTGGCTTGTTCGATCCAGCCTTCGCGCTCGATCCGGCCCTTGAAGTTCAGTTGCTCGTCCATAGCAGCGACGTCTTCTTCGGTCCATGCTGCGATCTGAGCAAAGGACGTGACGCCAGCGGCGAGCAGCTTTTTCTCGAGCGCGGGGCCCACGCCGCTCAGCTCCTTGAGGTCGTCGGCGCCAGAGGCGGCCTTCGGTGCCTCTTTCTTCTCAGCCTTGGGGGCGGCGGCTTTCTTTTCGGCCTTGGGCTTTTCAGCCTTCGCAGGCGCAGCGGCAGTGGCCGTGAACCCGGACCCGCCAATCGCGGCCTTGACGCCGGACTTCGCCGCGCCTTTTTCGAGGATCTCGGTCACGCGCACCAGCGTGAGCTGCTGGCGGTGGCCGACCGTGCGCTTCGAGGAGTGCTTCCGGCGGCGGCGCACGAAGTTGATGACCTTGTCACCCTTGATCTGGTCGATGACCGTCGCCTGAACGCCCGCGTCCTCGACAAGAGGCGTGCCCACCTTGGAACCCACCATCAGGATATCGTTGAATTGGACGGTCTCGCCCGCGTCCGCTGCAAGCTTTTCCACGCGGAGCACATCGCCCGCCGTGACCCGGTACTGCTTGCCACCGGTTTTCAGAACCGCAAACATGCGTCTTTCCTCATTCTTCCGCGTCGCTTCGGCCACCATGCGCTCGCAAGATGCGGGCTTCGGTGTTTGTGGCTTTCGCCGCCTCGGACTGCGCGCCTCACAGGGCGTCAAAAATACAGCACCACGCGGCTCTCTCCGCGCGGAGGTTGCCGTATCGCGCCGGTCGCCGTCTAAGTCAAGCGATAAGGGCTACAATTCCTGCTGTGCCATGAAGCGCCCCGCCGCCGATCCGAGATCGTAGGAGATGTCGCTGAAAAGCGCGTTGAAGCTCGCCATGATCACGGTGTTGAGCATCTGGCCATCTGCCGTCTTGGACAGCGCGATATAGGCCGCGAGGTCTTCCTCCGGGAGTGGACGGTAAGCCGTCATCAGGTAGGCGTAGAGCCATGAAGACACGTCCGCCTCGACGGCCTCGTCCCCGGCCCACAGCTGCGCGATGAGCGCGTTGAGGCTGACCCCGTCGAAACCGCCCGCCGTGTGCACGCCGAGCGCAAAGGCGGCATTCGACTCGAAGGCCCCCTCGACGTTCTGCCCCACGAGATCGTTCACTTCGGTGAACTCCATCACCTGCGCGTGCAGCACGGGCTGGGTGTCCTCGGCATCTTCGAAGAGCTCCAGCGCGATCTCTTCCATCTCGGGCTCGATGAACGCGCGCCGGGCGGAGACTTCCAGCGCCATGATGCGTTGGCCCACATCTCCCTCGAGGAACGCGAGCAGGGGCGCGAGGTTGCGGCCCTCGAGCCTGCGGCGCATTTCACCGTCGAGTGCGGCTTCGCGGGTCTCCCATTCGTAGATGCGGCGCACTTCCGAAGCCCAGGCATCGCCGCCCCGCCCCGGGAACATGCTGTCTTCCAGCGCAAGGGCCGTGGCAGATCCTTCCTCCACGAGGATCTGCACGACCTCGCCGATCTGGAGCGCTTCGAGGAGCCGGTCCACCTCATCGGCGGCGGCAATCGCAGGCAGGGCGGAGAGGGCCGCGGCCCAAAGAACCCGCATCAGATGTCCTGCTGCGGGTAGAGGTCGACCATGCGGGCCGCGAGGGTCTCGAAACGATCCGCCTGCAGCTGGAACTGCACGGCATTCATGAGCTCGTAGACACGCTGCATCAGCGGTTCGCGCAGGGCCTCAAGATAGGCCAGCATCTCCTCATCCGTGAAATCCCTGTAGGTGAAGGCCGCATTCGTCACCGACCCGATGATCATCGCCTGCTCCATCTCGGCCGCACGCGACAAGAGCACGGCACGCAGCTCCTCCTCGCTCCATTCGGTGTCGACGAGGCCAGCCCCCTGCGCCGCCATCAGGAAGCGGACCTGCACCTCCGTGATCGACCGGATGGAGTTCTCGATGGAGCCGATGGCCGAGGACATGTCGCGGAAATACTGGATCTTGGGGCTCTCGGCCTCGAGGAGCTCCGCCGCGATTTCCTCTCCCGCCATGGCGCTTTCAGCGCTGTCATCCATGTGCGCCGCGTTCTCGGCCTCCACGAGGCGCTGCCCGAGATCGGAGGCATAGAAATCAGCCGCGTGATTGAGCATGTCGTCGTCCATGGTCTGCTCGAGGATGTCGAGCGCGTCCGAGCGAAGGCCCTCGCTCGCGAAGACCTCGTCGGCGAGGCGGGTCCAGTCGGTGCCGAAATTCTCCTCGCTCAATCCAAGCATGGATGGCGCCTGCCCCGCGCTGAGCCGGAGGCTGTCGAGGGCCACGTCAAAGCCCGTCACTTCCATGAAGGCTGCGATCTTGGCCCGGTCTGCCGCCAGTGCCGGGGCCGCGAGCGATGCCGCCACGGCAATCCCCGCAAAGACAGTTCGGATGAAACTCATGCTGCTCTCCTTTTCGGCTTTGCAAAACGGTATCTCAGGGGCGCGGTTTATCAAATGGCAAAGCCGCGCTGAATGGCGCTTGCTCCCTGACGATGTCGTGTGTATCCCGCCGCCACCCAGACCGCGGAGAGGTGCCGGAGTGGTCGAACGGGGCGGTCTCGAAAACCGTTGATCCTTCACGGGGTCCCAGGGTTCGAATCCCTGTCTCTCCGCCATTATTCTGACCAATGAGCTATCATTTTATCAGAATTTGCAAATTTTTTCAGTGCATTAACGGTTTCTTAACCATTTTCACGCCGCCCATTTCGCATGAAATCCCGCATAGAATCCCGCATGACGTGGGGAATTGGGAGGGAGGTGCAACATGGGTCTGACACTAGATCGCGGGCGGTATTACTCCGTCATGAACGTGCCGAAGCATCTGTATGGTAAGGTGCTGGGCAAATCTGGGCAGCCGGTGCGACAGGTGCGGCAAGCGTTGCGGACAGCTGATCTGAGCGTGGCCAAACGTAAGGCTCAGGAGGTCGAGGATCTTAAGCTCGCCGAATGGCGGTTGTTGGAGATTGGGGAAGAGCCGCTCGCGCACGAAAAGTACGAAGCCGCCAAGCGCGCGGCAGAGAGCCGAGGGTTTGACTACATCCCTGCTGACATCTTGCTGCGCCGATCCTTTCAAGAGAACTTACCACGGCTGCTCGCAGCCGCTGGAACGGACGCCGAACCGACACCGCCAAATCTGACACAAGCGCTGCTGGGAGGCGTGGAGGTTGCGCTTCCGCCGCTTGAGGTAGTGCTGGAGGAATACATCGAGCTGACCAAGACAAAGCACCTCCGCAAGTCGTAGCGTCAACGGCATCTTTGGCGATTGCCGCGCGAGCGTGCCGTTGCCAACTTTGCCAACGCCTTACCGAAGAAGGTCAAAGTCGGTCTCGACAAGATCACGCGCGAAGATGCTCTGGCCTTTAGAGACTGGTGGGCGCGCAGGATTGAGGCGGGCGAAACCCGTGCTGAGACCGCGAACAAAGACTTTGGTCACCTGTCGCAGATCTTCCGAGAGTGGTGCGAGTTGAAGGGGCACACTGATCTCGAGAACCCATTCGCGAAGCTGCGGTTCGATAAGGCGATTGACCCGTTGGTGACGCGGCCGCCCTTCTCGCGCGCTTGGGTCCAGGACAAGCTGTTGGCTGAGGGTGCTTTGGATGGGCTGAATGTCGAGGCCCGGGATGCCCTTCTGATGATGGTGAACACCGGACTGCGACCCTCGGAAGTCCTCTCCAGCCCCGTGGATGATTTTGTTATAGACGCCGACATCCCGTTCTTGCGTGTCGCTGCGAATGGCCGCGAATTAACGCAGCGCCACACGGCCCGTGAGATCCCACTTCTGGGCGTCTCCTTTGAGGCGGCCCGACGCATTGTGGAGCGGGGCGGCATTGTCCGATACCTGCACAAAGCCAATGGGTGGTCGGGGTTGGTGAACAAGTACCTCGAGACCCGTGGGCTGAAAGAGAGCCCTGAGCATACGGCCTATAGTCTGCGTCACTATGTGGAAGATGCGCTACTGGAAGTGGGCGTGGATGATCGTGTGCGGGCCGACATTCTTGGGCATAAGTATGCACGCCCGGTCTACGGCTCCGGCGGCGGATTGGAGATGCGGCGGGCCGCGTTGGACGCTATTGCGCTCTGATCAGAGCTTAAGGCCACCAATCCGATGAATGCGTTAACAAACCGGGCTGCCGTTAACGCAGTGTTAACTATTTTAATGGCTAGTTAAGGCCGTCGTCGATTGCCGTGACCCAAGGAATGTTGGGTTTGGGAGACACCGATATGGATTGGGCGTCACAACCATGGTGGGCCGGGTCCAAACGAGAAGCGGGTTTGCCTTTAACATTTGAAGGCTCAGCCCGAAGCATCCAAGCGCTTCCACCCGCATTCCCATAAGAGCAAACTGAGAGCGCAGATCGCGCTTCCAAAACCGAGGATCCTTCAATGTCTAAGCAATTAGGCAAGGGTGGACCTGTGCTTGCGCTCAAGAGCACGCCTCACGCCTTTAGCGCAACACAATCACACACCTTTGAAGACCCGCCTGAGCCCCTTCTCCGCCCTCAAAAACAGGGTCGACCATTACTTGTCGACCACCTTGGCCCCCTCAAAGCCCCGACAGAGGCCATCGCGACACTCACTTCCGCACCTATGGGCATTGCTTTCCAATCCGTGCTGGCCTGCGCTTCGGCCGCCACGCAGCATCTTTCTGACGTAGAGACTCTGTCAGGAACTGCGCCGCTGAGCCTGTTTCTTCTTACGATTGCCAAGTCTGGCGAGCGGAAATCCAGTTGCGACAAGCTTGCGACGCAGCCATTCCATGAGTGGGAGGCTGAGCAGGCGAAAGAGTATCAAGAGGCCAAAGCGCAGTTCGACTTCGACCTTGCAGTCTTTGAAACCCAATCCCGTCAAGCGGTGAAGGCCTCGGTGGATGGCGGAGAAGTTGTGGAGCGGGACACTTTGGTGCCCCCTTCACCGCCCGTCATTCCCCGCAAATTACTATCGGACCCCACTTATGAGGGTGTCCTGCGGCATCTGGAAACAGGTGATCCGTCCATTGCTATCTTTGCTGACGAAGGCGCGCAGTTCTTCGGCGGTCCGGCCATGGGGCGAGACAATCAGCTCAAAACAGCTGCGGGCTTCTCGAAGTTCTGGGACGCAGCCCAGATCAACCGCACCCGTGCGGGTTCCGAGCAGATGACGTTCCGGAACCGCCGAATGGCGCTGCACCTCATGATCCAACCGGGGGTGGCGGAGAGCGTGCTCGCGGACCAGGCGCTCCTCGATCAAGGCCTGTTGTCCCGCACGCTCATTGCCCACCCACTCAGCCGGATTGGCCAGCGATTTATTGACGTCAGCCCAGAAGAAGCAGAGAGGCGCGCGTTAGCACAGACTGACCTCACGGCTTTCCAGCGGCGTATCGCGGCGCTCCTGCGTATTCCAGGGCCGCGACAGGACTTTGCGCCGCTTGAGCTAAACCCACGCGTGCTGCATCTGTCGCAAGACGCGCGAGCGCTGTTGGTCCAATTCGCAAACGCAATCGAACAGCAGCAGGCGGCAGGCGGAAACCTATCTCACATCACGGGGTTTGCCTCGAAGGCCGCCGAACAAGCCACGAGGGTGGCGGGTGTTCTCACCGCGCTGCAGGACCACGAGGCTGAGTGCGTCTCCTTACACGCCATGCAAAGCGCCGTGAGCATTGTCAGTTGGCACCTCACCGAGGCCCAACGGCTGCTCGATAACGGCGAGGTCAGCAAAGACATGCGCGACGCGCGATGCCTTCTCGACTGGCTCAAGCTGCATCGACGCGATATGCCCTTCAACCGACGAGATCTGACGCGCAATGGCCCAAGCAGGATCAGGGGCACGGATCTCAGCAAAAAGCTTCTGTCCATTCTTGAGGAGCACCGGCATGTCCGCCCTTCCGCGGCTGCAAAAGTAAATGGCACACGCACCTCAGAGGCCTGGGAACTCTGCGATGTTTGATCTGTTTGAGTTTGATCCGTTTAACCCTTCCCAGGTTACCGCGGAGAAGCCACCTGCGGTCCCTAATGGTGACATAGCAGTCCCGGCAGAGACGCTTGAGACCCATCCAAAGGGTTCGCTCCTCGCAGCCCTGAAAAACGACGACGCGCCCCTAGGCTCACTGATGTCGCACATGTCGCGGCCGTCGCTTGTCGCACAGTTCATGTCGCTCGACCCAATTGCCAAAGATGCCTTCGAGGAACGTGCCGCGATCCTCGAATATGAGAGCGGTCTCTCCCGGCCGGAAGCCGAAGCCCAGGCAATGCGCATGGTTTGCCAAGCCTTCGCCAGCCAAACCTAACCGCGGGTCCTTCCTACGCAAAACACGTGGGAACGTTCGCGCTCGTGTTCTGCAAAGCTCAGTGGGGCACTAAGGGAGTTGGCGTTTGGTTTGTGGTTGTTGATGGGAGGAATCAAGGGCTCGCGGCTACTTCGCGAATTCGACGTCTCGCGCCAAATGACAGGCATGCTTTGCTCTTGCGGCATCGCCAAACGATGTCATTTTCTTCGGCTGCCAAAGTGAGCATTCAATGCAAAATGCGGCTACTTGCGGCGCACAAAGGGCCCCGGCGCAGAAACGTCGGGACCCCTTTTTGATTAGGCGAACATGTCCGCGGTGATGCCCGCGTACCAGCCTTCGCTTTCCATGTAGGTCGCCTTGCGGACCTCGGTCGTCTCCCCGGTGGAGGAGATGAAGCCGTCGACCTTCGCAATCTTCTCGGGCGTCGCCTCGTAGGTCGCACCCACTTTGACGCCATCGTTCGTCTGGATAAGCGACCAGCAAGTGTTAGCGAACTTCGCAGGGAACACGCGGGAGCCGGTGAGCGCGCCGCGGACGGCATTCGCACAGACCTTCGCCTGGGAGTTCGCGGAGAAGCCCGATTTCGGCATGTCGCCCTGTGCAGAGGCATCGCCCAGCACGTAGACATCCGCGTCCGCTTTCGTGGACATGTCTACCGCGTTGACCGGCGCCCAGTTGCCGTCGGTGACGCCTGCGAGTTCCGCGATGCGGCCCGCCTTCATCGCGGGGATCACGTTGCAGACATCGACCTTCGTCACTTCACCGTCGATGTTGAGCGTCATCTCGTCGGCGTTCACCTCCACATTGCCGCCGCCGAAGTCGGAGCCGATCCAGTCGATCATGCCGCTATAGTGGTTTGCCCAGCCTTCCTCGAAGAGGCCCTGCTTGGAGAACTTGCCCTTCGGGTCCGCGATCAGGATCTTCGCGGTGGGGTTCTTCTCTTTCAGGACATGCGCGACCATGGACACCCGCTCATAGGGTCCTGGCGGGCAGCGGTAAGGGTTCGGGGGCGCGACCATGGCGTAGACACCGCCCTGGGGCATGCTCTCCACCTGCGCGCGAAGGAGCTCTGACTGCGAGCCTGCCTTGTAGGCGTGGGGCATCTTGTTGGCCTTGGACTGGTCCCAGCCCGCCACGGCGCCGTCGACGAAGTCGATGCCCGGGGACAGGATGAGCTTGTCGTAGGGCAGAACCTCTCCACCTGCGGTGGTGACCGTCTTCGCATCGCGGTCAACGCCCACAGCCCAGTCATGAAGCACGTTCACGCCGTAGTTGGCGGCCATCGCGCCGTAGGTGTGGCCGATATCCTCGATGTCCTTGTAGCCGCCAATATAGAGGTTGGAGAAAAAGCAGGTGTAGTACTTGCGCGTCGGCTCGATCAGCGTGACCTCGATGTCGCCTGCGCTGTCCTTGGCGATGTAGCGCGCGGCCGTGGCCCCGCCTGCCCCGCCACCAACGACCACGACGCGGGGCTTGCCCGACATCGCACGCACCATCGGTGCCGCCAGGGTGGCCGCTGCGGTTGCGGCTCCCAGGAATGTTCTTCTGGTTACAGTCATTAAAAGCTCCTCCCTAAGGACTGTGGTTGGGGGCGCGTTCGGCCCCCCTTCTTGGCTTGCTCCTAGTCCAAGCTCGCAAAATACGCGGACAGGGCCGCGATCTCTTCGTCGCCGAGACGTCCGGCGATCATTTCCATGACCTCATGGGTGCGCACGCCTTCGCGATAGCTCCAGAGGTTGATGACGAGGCTGTCGTGGTCGACGCCGTAGATGGTGGGGATCTCGCTCGCGGCGGCGCTGTTCAGGTGACAGGCGGTGCATTCAGAGGCGAGGTATTCACCGTAGGGAACGTCGCCCGGCATCGCGAGCAGCGTGTCCAGCGGATCGGGCTCAGCAGATGCCTGCTGGATCGTGGCTTCTTCGACAGGCTGAAGCGCGGCATCGTCTTCTACCGGCTCGGCTTCCACCACGCCCGCCTCGTCTGGCGTCACGTCGATGACGGCAGCGCGCATGGTGATTTCCGCGGCAGGCTTACAGTCGCTCATGCACGGTTCTGCGGTAAAGGCCGCAAGCTCCGTCTCTGCGCGGTCGTCGAGGAAGAAGTTCTCCTCGTTCGGCAGCGACACGTCGAAGAACGTCTCGTTGCTCAGCTCGAAGTCATCGTCCACGAGGTCGTTGACGTAGAGCAGGTAAGCCGTGATCGCGTAGACTTCATCCGCGCTGAGAGACTGCGCATTGCCAAAAGGCATGGCGCGGTTGATGTAGTCGTAGACCGTGGAAAGATACGGCCAGTAGGAGCCGATCGTCTTCACCGGGTGCTCGTCGGCGAGCGTGTCATGCCCGCCAGCGAGGACGGGCCAGCGGCCTACAGCCTCCCCGAAGTCGCCATGGCAATGGGCGCATTGGGCGACGAAGACCTCCTCGCCCGTCCAGACATCTCCAGATCCGACCGGTAGGCCGGTGCCATCCGGGCGCACGTCGATGTCCCAGCTCGCGACTTCCTCGGCATGGGCCGCCCGGCCCAGGTCGTAAGTCACAAAGCGGGGCATCGGATCGCCGCGCCCCGGTTTCGGCGGGTTCGCGATGACGAAATCGCGCAGGGCCATTGCCTGCGCCACGCGCGTGTCCCCTGCTTCGGCGGCGAGGAGTTCTTGCTCCGCCTTCGCAAGCTCCAGCGCCGCAATGTCGGCATTCATGCCCGCGGTCGCAATACCATACGCCGCGCCAAGCATGAGTGCAGTGCCGCCAAGCGCGGGCAGCAGGATCGTGGAGAGCTTTGTGTCCGACATCAGCTATCTTCCGGCGAGAATGTCTTCAGGTAGGCGAGGATCGCGTCGAGGTCCTTGTCCCGGCTCAGTCCCGCAAAGCCCATCTTCGTCCCCGGCAGGAAGTCCTTGGGCTTCTTGAGGAAGCCGACCATCGACGCCTCATCCCAAACGCGCCCCTCTGCTGCGGCGTCGGAGAACGCGGCGGAATAGCTAAACCCGTCAACGCCAGCGAAGCTGCGGCCCATCACACCCGTCAGGAGCGGGCCCGCCTTGTTGCGCGCGCCGTCGCCGATAGCATGGCAGGACGCGCACTTGCGGAAGACCTTCTCACCTGCGGCGATGAGCTCTGCGCCGCTTGTGTCAGCGGTGGCCTCTGCCTCGGCTGCACCTTCTTCCTCGGGCGTCACATCGATAACGGCAGCGCGCATCGTGATTTCCGCGGCAGGCTTACAGTCGCTCATGCAGGGCTCGGTGCTGAAGGCGGCAAGCTCCGTCTCTGCGCGGTCGTCGAGAAAGAAGTTCTCCTCGTTCGGCAGCGCCACGTCGAAGAACGTCTCGTTGCTCAGCTCGAAGTCATCGTCCACGAGGTCGTTGACGTAGAGCAGGTAAGCCGTGATCGCGTAGACTTCATCCGCGCTGAGAGACTGCGCATTGCCAAAAGGCATGGCGCGGTTGATGTAGTCGTAGACCGTGGAAAGATACGGCCAGTAGGAGCCGATCGTCTTCACCGGGTGCTCATCGGCGAGCGTGTCATGCCCGCCAGCGAGGACGGGCCAGCGGCCTACCGCCTCCCCGAAGTCGCCATGGCAATGGGCGCATTGGGCGACGAAGACCTCCTCGCCCGTCCAGACATCTCCAGATCCGACCGGTAGGCCGGTGCCATCCGGGCGCACGTCGATGTCCCAGCTCGCGACTTCCTCGGCATGGGCCGCCCGGCCCACTGCGACACGCATCTCGGGCAGCGGGTCGCCTAGGCTCAGCGGCACGTGCACACCATCCGCCGCGGCGATCTCTATTTTCAGGTCCGCGAGCTTTGCCTGCGCCGCAGCTTCCGCCTCCGCAGCTTGCGACCGCAGCGCTGCTGCCGCATCACGATCGGCCGAGCCGCCCTGCGACAAGACCACGGCGAGGCCCACGCCAGCCACGATGCCAGCGCCGCCGAGGAGCACAAGTGCGTTAGGAGACTTCGACATTCTCGGCGACCCCTGCCTCGTTCACAGCCCAGGTCTGGATCGAGTTGTTGTGGTAGATGGAGCTGAGCCCGCGGACGGAGCGCAGCTGGTCCTTCGTCGGCTGGACGTAGCCGGTGGAGTCCATGGCGCGGGACTGCAGCAGCAGCGGTTTCCCGTCCCAATTGAACTCGTAGTAGAAGCGGTGCAGCGACTTGTCGAAGCTTGGCCCCGACATCCGCGCCCGATGCCAGTTGACCCCGCCGTCGAGGGAGACATCGACGCGCGGGATCGTCCCGCGACCCGACCAAGCCAATCCGCTAATGACCGTGTGGCCGGGGCCGTGGGCAATCGGTTTCTGGGGCGAGGGATCGGTGATGACCGACTTCGCATCCATCTCCCACGTGAAGCGGCGCGCTTTGCCGTCGCCCAGAAGATCGGTGTATTTCGAGGTTTCTTCCCGGTGGTGCCAGGGCTTGTCGCCGACTTCGATCCGGCGCAGCCACTTGACCCACATGTTGCCTTCCCAGCCGGGGACGACCAGACGGACGGGATAGCCTTGCTCCGCCCGCAGCGCCTCACCGTTCATCTTGAACGCGACGAGGCAGTCATCCATCGCCTTCTCGATAGGGATCGAACGCGTCATGCCAGAGGCATCAGCGCCTTCGGGGAGGATCCACTTGCCCGACGTCTTCACGCCTGCGGTTTCCAGCAGGTAGCGCAGCGGCACGCCAGTATACATGACGTTATGGATCATGCCGTGCGTGAACTGGCAGCCATTGAGCTGCGCGCCGCGCCATTCCATCCCGCCATTCGCCGCGCATTCCAGGAAGTAGACCCTGTTCTCACGCGGGAAGCGCATGAGGTCCTGCATGGTGAAGACCAGCTCTTCATCCACCAGACCATTAATCATAAGTCGGTGCTCGGCAGGGTCCACGCGGGCGATGCCCGCATGGTGACGCTCGAAGCACAGGCCGTTCGGTGTGATGATCCCGTCGAGCTCGTGAAGCGGCGTGAAGTTGATCGACGACACCGGATCGGCCGTCAGCCATTCCACGTTGCGCCGCTTCACATGGGCCTCGAACTCCGTCGGCATGCCATAGGGATAGACGTCCACGCCCTCCCCCAGCTCCTGCATCCAGGGCTGGATGTTGGTGATCGCGGGATCGGGGCCCTCGGCAGCGGCGCGGCCTGACGCGATGCTGGCAGTGCCTGCGGCGGCGGCGGTCAGGAAGCCACGGCGTGTGGTGTTGCTCATCTTGCGCTCCTATCCGGTGATGACGTCGACGGAGGTGTTGGGAGAAAGAGAGACGGTGCCCTGCTTTCGGATATGGGCTTCGACCACGTCCCAGATGGGCGGGCCTTCGGTGCCTTCGTTGACCGACGCCCAGCCCGCGACCGTGTAGCTTTTCAGCGGGTCGATGTAGTCGCCCGTGGAGGCCAGCCGCAGCTCATCGATGCGGTTGCCCTGGGGCTGGGAGATGTCGATCGAATAGGTCAGGCCCGCCGTGCGGACCATGTCCCCGCCTTGCTGGTAATAGGGGTCGGGGTTGAAGATGTTGTCGGCCACGTCCTCGAGCACGATTTTCAGGAATTCACCGGTCATTTCCGTGCGATAGGCCTCCGGGTAAGTCATGGAGGTCACGCCGAAGATGTCCTCGCGGGTGATGTCCATGCCGGCCGGGATAGACGGCCCCCAGCGGACGCCGGGCGACATGGCGATCTCGGCATCGCGCTCGCTCAGGAGCGCGTCACAGATCAGGTCGTCCCAGGTGCCGTTGAAGTTGCCGCGGCGATAAAGCGTGGTGTCAGTCTGGCCGATGACCTCGGTCATGGCGGCTTGATACGGCGCGCGCTCGGCGTCGATGGCGGCGGCCATCTCCGCATCCGGAGCGATGACGTCCGAGAAAATGGGGATCAGCTTCGAGCGGTAGCCCTGCACGCCCCCGTCGCGGATATCGAGGTCAACGCGGGTCACGAATTTCCCGTGGGAGCCCGACGGGCAGATGATCGTCTGACCCACCTGCACGGGCTCCGGTAGCGCGTCGTGCGTATGGCCGGACAAGATCACGTCGATCCCGGAGACGACGCTGGCCATCTTCTTGTCCACGTCGAATCCATTATGGCTGAGCACCACGACGCAGGACGCGCCCTTTGCGCGAACCTCGTCCACCATGGCCTGCATGTTCTCGTCCCGGATGCCAAAGGCGTATTCCGGGAACATCCAGCCAGGGTTGGCGATGGGCATGTAGGGGAAGGCCTGCCCGATGACGGCAACGAGCGCGCCGCCCCGTTCGAACATCTCGTAGGGCTTGAAGAGCTCCGCAGGCTCGTCCCATTCGGCGTCAAAGATGTTCTGACCGAGCGCGGCATAGGGAAGATTCTGCACGTGCTCGGCCACACGCTCGGAGCCAAGCGTGAACTCCCAGTGGAAGGTCATGGCGTCGGGTTTGAGCAGGTTCATGGTGTTGAACATGTCCTGCGCGCCGGTGTGGTAGCAGGTATAGGAGCCCTGCCACGTATCGCCGCCGTCGAGCACCAAGGCATCAGGCCGGTCCGCGCGGACGGATTTCACCACCGTGGCGATGCGGTCGAGCCCGCCGAGCTTTCCGTAGCTGCCCGCAAGCGATTCAAAGTCGCCCGCGCTCAGGGCATAATGCGAGGGCGAGCCGTCGCTGATGCCGTAGAGCTTGCGGAAATCGGCGCCCGTGATGTGCGGGACCGCTCCCGCATTGGCGCCCACGCCGATATTGACGGACGGCTCGCGGAAATAGATCGGCTTCAGCTGCGCGTGGATGTCGGTGATGTGGACGAGGGAGACATTGCCGAAGGTATCGAACCCGAGGAGGTCATCCTGCGCCAGCGCCTGCTGCGCGGCCACGCGAGACCAGGGCTGGGTGCCGCCATAAAGCGCGGCTGCGGCCATGGAGACCTGCAGGAAATCTCTGCGAGAAATCATCTCGCCCCTCCCGTTCTCGCGCCACCTTGAGCGCAGTTATTGTATGCCGACCCCGCCTGGGGCGGGACCGTCGGGCACGTTGGCCCGGATATTCAGTGTCGTCGCGAAACGGGTTTGCGGACCTTTAGCGCGACGGGACCGCCCGACTTAGGCGATCTCGATCGACTTCTTTGCCTCGTAGACAGAGCCGTCATCGTCGAACCACTGGAAGTGGAACTCGCCGGCTTCCGGCACGGTGGCCTCGAACTCGAAAAACGGGTTCGTGGAGATCGCGGGCTCCAGCGCCACGTCCATCACCGTCTCGCCGTTGAAGGCCACGAGGAAGCGGTTGATGATCTGGCGCGGGACAAGTGCACCGTCACCTCCGTGGCGCTGGCCGCTTTCCATCTTGTGGTTGATGAGCGTTTTGATCGTAATCGTCTCGCCTGCAGCTGCAGTCTTCGGGACACGAACGCGGGGCTTACCTTGGGACATAACTTGCTCTCCTGACCTTAGCCGCCGCAGCCGCCGATGGTGACTTTGACGTTGGCGGTGGCCTGCACGAAGCTGCCATCGGCCATCTTGGCGATGGCAAAGACGTTTTGCGTCTGCTGGAGACGCACGCGGGTAGAGGCGAATTGCGTCGGGTTGAGCGGCCCGAACGTGAATTCGGCCATCTTCGCCTCGGGGTTGCCGTCCGAGAAAAGTGCAATCGCCACGGCACCCGGCGCCGCCACCTGGATCGGCACAGTCGCGCCGTTCTCGGCAATCTCGGGCGCGGTGAGCGTCAGCCCGCCTTCAGCCGGCGTCGCGCCGCCCGTGAACGCGGTCATGGCGTCGTCGAGCTTTGCGGCAAAGGCCGGGAGGCCGAGCACTGCGGCGCCGAACGATCCCGCGCAGAGCGCCATTAAATTGCGTCGTGTGAGTTCCATGGGCGGAGCCCCCTTTCGCGTAGCTGCCGGGGAGGAAGGCTCGTGTGCCGTGCGACCCAACGCCCCCTCCCAAGGCCGTTGTATTCTCTGGTACACCATAGAAGGACGTTCTTGGATTACGCAACGATAAATTCAGATAATTGAATTTATGAATCCACCACGGCGAAAAATCAGCAACTTAGCCGATTGCGTTGAAGGCCGGAAACGCCCGCAGCATGGCCTCGGCCAACTTCGTCATCCCACCCGTGGCGATCAGAATCGCGAAGATGACGAGCATCGCGCCCGTCCCTTTCTCCACCGCGCCCAGATGCCGTCGAAGCCGCGACGCGCCCCTCAGGAACGGGCCTATAAACGCCGCGGCAAGGACAAAAGGCAGCGTCATGCCGAGCCCATAGGCCAGTAGGAGCACCGCCCCCCGCGCCGCACTCGCCTCGCTCGCGGCGGTGAAGAGCACGGCTGAAAGCACAGGACCCACGCAAGGTGTCCAGCCAAACGCGAAGGCGAGCCCCATCACGAAGGCCCCGGTTAGGCTAAGATCGCGCACCTCTCCCGCCTCTACCCGCCATTCTCGGTAAAGAAGCGGGATGCGCAGCACGCCGAGAAAGTGCAGCCCCATGGCCCCGATCAACGCCGCAGCGACCCACCGCAGCACGTCGAGATACTCTCGCATTACCTGCCCGATGAGCGAGGCCGACGCGCCCAAAGCCACGAAGACAGCGATGACCCCGGCGGAGAACACGACCGACGCCACCACTGCCCGCCCACGGCCCGTCCCAGCCTCCGCCTGCCCCAGGCTCACGCCTGCAAGATAGCTCAGGTAGAATGGCACGATAGGCAGGATGCAGGGCGACACGAAGGACACGAGCCCTGCAAGCGCCGCGCCCCCGAGCGAAATGCTGAACATGCGGCTTTCCTTGATCGCGAAACACATTCAAACTATGCTATGTGTTAGCATCCCGTCAATGAGGCCCGCCATGCGTCCCCTTTTCGCTGCCTTCCTACTGCTCTGGCCGCTGTCCGCTTGGGCCCAGGACGTTCAACTCCTGATGGTCGAAGAAGACGGTTGCTACTGGTGTGCGCGCTGGAATGCCGAGGTGGGCGACACCTATCCCAAGACCGACAAAGGCCGCGCCGCACCGCTCTTGCGCGCCGACATCCGCGCCCCGCTGCCGGATGGCGTGACGCTCGACGGCCGCCTCGTCTACACGCCCACCTTCGTGCTCCTCGTCGACGGAATAGAACACGGCCGGATCGAAGGATATCCCGGCGACGAGTTCTTCTGGGGGCTCCTCGGGATGCTCATGGATGAGGCAGACATTTCTCTCGACCCTGCCTCGTGACCTCCGCCGCACGAGAATTACTTTCGCCCAAGCCCCGCATGATAGAGTAAGGTCGCACTTACATGAACATGATCGCCCCGCGAGACAGCTTGTCCCAACCCGCCTCCTCCCTTCCCGTGATCGACGGCACGACAACGCCCGCAGACATGGACCGCATGGTCGCCAACGCGGAAACGGCGGCGAACTTCCTGAAGGCGATCGGCCATGAGGGGCGGCTGATGATCCTTTGCCATCTGGCGTCGGGTGAGAAGTCAGTGACAGAGCTCGAGGACCTCCTCTCTGCACGACAGGCCGCCGTCTCTCAACAGCTCTCGCGCCTCCGGCTGGAGGGGCTCGTCACCCCGCGGCGTGATGGCAAGACGATCTACTACTCCTTGACAGACGACCGGGCCCGCCAAATGATCGAGACCGTCTACGCGCTGTTCTGCAAGGACGACTGAGGGGGCGGTCGGCAACTCGGCCCCCGGGAAGGGTCGGGATGCTCGACACACTTGGCGAAGCAAATGCCGTAGCCCTTATCGGGCTTCTGGGCGGCGTGATACTCGGGCTGGCCGCACGGCTAGGGCGATTTTGCACCTTGGGCTCGATCGAGGATTTCCTCTATTCCAGTGACGACCGACGCCTGCGCATGTGGGGCGTTGCCATCGGCACCGGCATGATTGGCGTCTATGCCGCCCACGGCGCCGGGCTGATCGACATCACGGCGTCCGCCTACTTGAGTGTCAAGTGGGTGGTTCTCAGCTCCATCATCGGGGGCGTGCTTTTCGGCTATGGCATGGCGATCTGCGGCAATTGCGGGTACGGCGCGCTCGCGCGGCTGGGCGGCGGTGATCTTCGATCGTTCGTGATCGTGCTCGTGATGGCGCTTGCAGGCTACGCCGTGTTGTCAGGCCCCTTCGCGGCGCTGCGCGTCTGGCTCTTCCCAGTGGAGGAGACAGCGACCGCGCAAGCCCTGCCATTCCTCGCCGGACAGCTCACGGGCATTGGCCCCAGCCTCATCGGCATGGCATGTGGCGCTGCCATCCTGGCCGTGAGCCTCGCCAGCCGCGCGTTCCTCGCCTCGCCTGCTCAGATCTTCTGGGGCGCTGCCGTCGGCCTGGCTGTCATCAGCGGTTGGCTGGGTACATGGTGGGTTGCCGAAAACGGCTTTGCCGCCGAACCGTTCGAGACGCACACCTTCGTGGCCCCGGTGGGCGACTCGATCTTCTGGCTGATGACGGCGTCCGGCACGGCACTATCATTCTCCGTCGGTTCCGTCGCGGGCGTTTTGGGCGGCGCCTTCATCGGCTCACTCTTCAAAGGCCACTTCCGCTGGGAAGCCTGCGAAGACCCCCGCGAACTCCGCCGCCAGATCACTGGCGCGGCCATCATGGGCGTGGGGGCGATCCTCGCGCTGGGCTGTAGCGTTGGTCAGGGGATCTCCGCCTTCTCGACACTCAGCTTCAGCGCCCCTGTTGTCTTCCTTTCAATCTTTGCAGGAGCGGCCCTGGGTCTGCGGCAGCTGATCACAGGCTTTGCCCCAGCAGAATGAGTCCCCCCATTTTGCATGCGCTCCGACGCGCCGTCATTCCGAGTTCCACTTCTAGAACTGTCCTTTGGGCGGAAAGCGGTCATTCGCTGCAGGCGCGCTGGACGCGCAAAATCTCTGCAAAGCCGCCATTCCCGAACGCAGCGCGGTCTGCCTTTTTGAACGCAAGTAGATAGGGGGTCTTTACCCTCCGCCAACGTGTGTGCGGAGCTTCGCATGAAGTCTCCGCGTAGCAAAAATGTCATGAGGGCGTGACTTGCATGTTTCATTTTTCGAAAATCATTCGGATGAATTTCAACTAAGGAGCTCACCATGAGACTTCGTTCTGTCCTGCCAGGTGCTGCAGCGGCAGGCGTGATCCAGACGTTTGTAGGCGCTGAAGTCTATCTGCCCGGTGCGATCACGGAAACGAGCGTCACGATAGACAGCGGGTCAATTGTTGAGATCGGCGGTCCCGTTCAGGGCGCGGAAATCGATGCGCGCGGCAAGATCCTGGCGCCAGCGCTGATAGACGTCCATGGCGATGCGTTCGAGCGGCAGGTGATGCCGCGACCGGGCGTCTTCTTTCCGATGGAAACAGCGGTTCTGGAAACGGACCGCCAGCTCGCGGCCAATGGCATTGCGACGGCCTACCATTCTATCACGCTCAGCTATGAGCCTGGTCTGCGGAGTGTCGAGCGCGGGCGGTCCATGATGCAGTCCATCCTCGATCTGGCGCCGCGCCTGACGGTGGAAAACAGGTTTCAGCTGCGGTGGGAGACCTTTGCCTTTGAGGCGCTAGACACGCTCGATTGGGCGATGGATGCACCGTTTACACCGTCGCTTGCGTTCAATGACCACCTGTCGATGGCGATGCGAAGCGCGGACACGGTGATGCAGGAGCGTCCCTTTGAGCACAGCCCAGAATTTCAGGTGATGGACCTGAGCGATGCGGGCTTGTTTTCAAAACGCTATCGGAAGCATACCGAACGGTCTGGCTTGGACTATGAGGCACACAAAGCCTTGGTGCACCAGGTTTGGGACCGCCGCCCAGACGTCGTCGACACGATGAAAACCGTGGCTGCCAAGGCTCGGGCCAAAGGCATTCCGATGCTCAGCCATGACGACACCCAGGCTCAAACACGCAAATTCTACAATGGCATCGGGGCCACGACCTCGGAGTTTCCCATGACGATGGGCCCGGTGGAGCAAGCGCGCACCGATGGTGATCTGATTATCTTCGGCTCTCCCAACGCAGTGCGCGGGGGAAGCCATATCGGCTCGCTCGGCGCGGGCGACATGGTCGAGGCAGGTCTGTGCGATGTGCTGGCTTCCGACTATTACTACCCGGCCATGTTGGCGGCAGTGGATCGGCTGGATCGTGAAAGACGAGCGGACCGCTTGGCCTTGTGGTCCCTGATCAGCTCCGGCCCGGCAAAGGCCATGGGGCTGCACGACCGGGGCGAAATCGCTGTCGGCAAACGCGCAGATCTGGTGCTTGTTGATTGGCCCAAGGGGCAGACACCGGCGGTCCGCGGCACATGGGTCGCGGGCCGTCCCGCCTACCGCGGGATTCCGTTGGCTGCATGACGTTGAACCGTGACTACCTGCCCGCCATTGGCCTCGGGATCACGCAGATCATGGGCTACGGCGTGCTCTATTACGCCTACGCGATCTTGCTGCCAAAGATGGCCGAGCCGCTTGGCATGAGCTTGTCGGGCATATTCGGGGTGCTATCGCTGGCGCTATTTTTAGGCGGGTTCCTGTCACCGGTCGCAGGCATTTTGACCGACCGATTTGGCGGGCGCTACGTGATGACTGGCGGTGCCCTTCTGGCGGGGCTTGCGACCATGACGCTGGCTTTGGCTGACGGGCGGGTGAGTCTCTTTTTCAGCATCCTCGTCATCGAGGCCGCTGCTATGTTTGTCCTCTACCCTGTGGCCTTTGCCGCGATCGCGCGGCTCGATCTTGGGGTGAGCCCGCAGCGGTCCATCACTGTCATCACGCTCTTTGGAGGCGTCGCCTCCACGATCTTCTGGCCGTTGACACTGGCACTCCACGGCGCAGTGGACTGGCGCAACGCGTGGGTGATCCTCGGGCTGGCCTATCTGGCCGTTTGCGTGCCGTTGCATTGGTGGAGCCTGAGCGGCCCTGAACGCGATCTATCCGCGCCGAAGTCAGAGGCAGGCGACCAATGGCCAGAACTGGTCGGCAACTCCCGCAGACGTGGCATGCTGTGGATGGTCACGTCGTTCATATTTTCAGGCTACTTGATGGGCGCAGTCATGACGCTTTGGGTCACCAATGTCCAAGATCTGGGTCACAGCGCCGCCATGGCCGCGCTGGCTGGCGCGGTCATCGGTCCCTTCAAAACCGTGGGGCGGTTTCTGGAGCTTTTGATCAGCCGCAATCTCTATCCGCTCGTGACGTATATGCTGGCGCTGGGACTGATGTTCGCTGGGTTCCTAACAATTCTGGCTGTGGGCTTCACGGTGCCGGGCATCATTGTGGCCGCGGCGCTTTATGGGATGGGCGATGGGATCAAGACCATCGCCCGTGGCACGCTTCCGCTCGCCCTGTTTGGCCACAAGGGGTACGGGGCGCGGCTGGGCTGGATCAATTCCGCATCAATGGCCGCGAACGCCTCGGCCCCATTTGCGTTTGCCTATCTCACGCAGGAATTCGGTGGCTGGATCAGCTTTGCGGCCATGACCGCGATCCTCGGTGCAGCCATCCTGTTCTCTTTCTTCATCCCTGACGCGCGCAAAACCCAGAGGAGCCCGTCCCATGACCCCGCTTAAGATCGGCGCGTGCCTCGCGCCTCATGAAATCGCAGACCATCGCGACTGGCTTTTTGACGCGGAGCGAGACATCGAGCTGCAAGGGTTCAGCACGCACCGGGACCTGACCGCTGAGTTTGATGACCGCATCAGCGCTGCCAGGGGGGCTTTGGCCGGGTTCACTGGACGGCTTGGGATGCATGGTCCCTACGAAGGGCTCGACATGGACAACAAGGACCCGGAGGTCCGCCCGATTGTCACGGCCCGTTATTTGAAAACGCTGGAAGCCGCCGAACGGGTCGGAGCGCGGCAAGTCGTGCTGCATTCACCATACAACCGTTGGTACGCGTGGAACCGGCTCAACAAGCCGAATTACTGGGAGACGAAGCTCGCGCGCATCCATGAGGTGATGATGCCAGTGGTCAAAGCGGCTGAAACGGCGGGGATCACGCTGGTGATCGAAAACATCCTCGACGTGGACCCGGCCAGCCGCCGCGCCATGGTGGACAGTTTTGAGAGTGATGCGATCGCTCTTTCGATCGACACCGGCCACGCACACTTGGCGCGCCGTATGTCGGGGGCCCCTCCGGTGGACTACTTTGTGCGCGAGGCGGGCGATCAGCTGCGCCATGTACACCTGCAGGACCTCGACGGCCATGCCGATCGCCACTGGGCCCCGGGCGAAGGTGAGATCCACTGGCCAGAGGTGTTCCGCGCCCTGTCGGAATGTCAGTCTGAGCCGCACCTGGTGCTAGAGCTGCGTCGCAAATCGGACATCCCCCAAGGTTTTGCCTATTTGAAGAGTCTGGGGCTGGCGGAATAAAGCCTAAGTGGCCTCTCGTAGTGCCGATCTGATCTGAGCGTTGTTCGTGCAGCGCCAAACGGGCACCTGCGGGTGTGAACCAAGCGCATGCTCTATGGCTTTGCGGGTTTCCGCGCTTTTGGCCAGACTGCGGCGGGCGAAACGGTACTGCTCAAGAGGCCAGTCGACATTGCCGCTCGGCAACCCATCGCGTACCTGACCAAAGGACTTCCAAGGCCGGAGTAGCAGGCGAACGGCCCGGGTTAGCGTAAGTGGGTCGAGCCAGATCACGCATTGGCAGCGAGGCAATGCGGGACTGAGGAGACTTGGCCCGCCTTCGAGGATCCAAGCATCCCCCTTTAGAACGGATTGGAGCGCCTGTTGCGTCTCATTCTTAGGTCTTTTGACCCAATTCCGGGTAAGGCGCAGCGCATCATACGAGATGACCTCCAAGTCCGGGCGGCATTCGCTCAGTTGCGCGGCGACCCGCGTTTTGCCGGACCCGTTTGCGCCGGTAATGATGAGTCGCGTCAACGCCATGGATGTCTCGGTGGTCGGGCGGTGTTGGGGGCGCCAAAGCGCCCCCAGGACAGGTTTAGCTATGCGGCATGTCTACGAATGGCACAAAGACTTCGCCCATGGCCACGATGCACCAATTTCCGCCTGCGTGTCGGATGATGAGGGTCCAGTCCCCCTCCGCATCCTCCCAGAGCTCCATAACTTGATCCGGGCCACGCAAACCGGCCCAGGCCAGCTGGGCGCGGTAGCGGGTTTCAAGCCTTTCGCGCATATCGGACGCCTCGCTGCACAGCACATGCGCGATGGGTCCGCCACTTGCAGCCGCAGGGCTGCCGTTGGCCAAGAGAAGTGCCATAGGCGCAACTGCCTTTATCAAAGCAAAACACGTCATAACGGAGGCACTCCCGAAGGTGGCGCCGCGTTAAACGCGCCCGTCCAGCGGAGCGTCGCATTGCGGCTATTCTCAAAAAAGGAATGGTCGTCGAGACGGGCGTGGGGGAAGGACATGTGGCTCTCCTGCATAAAAAAAAGCCGCCTCAAAATGGGCGGCTCGTTGGCTTCGGGGTGGGTGTGTGACTTGAAATCAGTCACCGCTCGAAGTTAAGCCGCCGCGCGCGTCATGCTCCCAATACTGGGCGCAACCAAACGCAAAAAGTGTGAGCGTAGCGGGCATGCGGCCTCTCCGATGCTGCCCGTGTAGGAAGACGGTGACCCATAGTCAATCTTCGTTCCAGCCAAAGCCCAGGGTGCTTTGGACAATCAGCACACGCGTTTGCACGTCCACACGGGGCAACTCGATGATTTCGAGCCTCAATTCCTCGGCCGCGCCCCGAATGCGGTCGTATTCGCGCGTGGCGTCTTCGAAGCTATGCTGCCTGTCGAGCGTCGTCGCATAGATGTCGCGCCACGGCGGTGCCACGAAAATGCGGTTTGAATATGGGAACCTGCTGCCAAGGGTTTTGTGGAATGGGACGCCGAACGAGGACTTGAGGCCGACAGCCGCATCAAGCAGGCCCCGATCGTAGAAGACTGGATTTGGGCTGCTGGCCATGCGGGTCAGATCGGCTTGAGCCATCTCCACTGCACGCCACAAGAAAGCGTGCAGGTCCACCCATGGCAATGCTGTACCGCCCCGTCCTCTTTCGTACTTCACAATGCGCAAGCCGGGTTCGGGCACAATGATATGACCCCGTTCCGATAGCGCCCTGACTAATGTCGATTTCCCGCCACCAGAGCACCCGGTAATCAGGACATGCCCGGGCAAATTCGGGTCAGCTGTTCCAAAATCTGATAGCGCACTCACGCGACGGCATTGGCGCAGGATTGGTCCAAGAAACAGCATTGGCCGCCGACGAAACCTGCCACCATGTGTGGCCTGCCAAGATCGTCCTGTCGGACAACAACAACATCGCCACGCAATCCAGGTGCAAGCCTTCCTCGGTCACTAAGACCAAGCGCTTTCGCAGGACCCGAGGACACAAGACCCCATGCCGATGCAAGGTCGCAGACCCCGTCTCGGGCCAGTTTGAAGGGCGCATGAAGAAGCGACGGGTAGTAATAGTCAGAGACCAGCGCGTCGCAGAGGCCGTGTTCGATCAAGTCCCGGGCGGACACATTCCCGGACGCGCTCAGGCCGCGAAGGGCATTGGGTGCGCCCATCATGATCGGATTGCCCAAGTCGCGCGCCGTGTGCGCCGCGGCGAGCGTCAGCGGGAATTCCGCGATGGTTGCGCCGACGGCGTTATAGCTGCGCCGCGTTTCTGGGTCGGGGTCATCATGCGAGCCAAAGGGAATGCCCAGTCGGCGCATCGCATCAGACAAGCGGGTAATCGCGTCTAGCACGCCCATCCCGTCCTTGACCGTTTTTTCCATCAAGGCCCAGAAGTCCTCCGGCGTCATGCCGATGGTGGCGGCCCAACGTGCAACATGCTCTGGCCTGTCGCGCAATTGCTCGAACTGGGGGATGTGATTGTTGAACACAACGTACCCCACAGTCCCGTCTTCGAGCCAAGCGAGCAATTGATCGGCGCCGCCGTGGTAGAAGGTCTCGTAGCGCAGCTGAATGCGGATATCGGCCGCCGGTCGGGGGTGCAGGTCGCGCAACCCTTCGATCACCGTGCGAGCGGCGTCCGCGCCGCGCATTTCGCCCTCCCACGAATAGGACTGCGCGAGATAAGCGGTCGTAATGCCGTTTGCGACAAGCTCTCGATCCACGTTACGCAGCGCGATCCATTCGGGAAAATCAGCGCCAACGCGCGGCTGATGATGGTGTTCGTGCCCATCCCCATGCGCGTCGATAATGCCAGGCAGAACCAAGCAGTGTGAGACATCAATCACCTGCGCAGAGGCGGAAGCCGCATCAACAATGACGCCCCCGTCCATGTCTAGATCTGCATCGGCAAATTGACCATTGGGGCCCAGGAGCCGCCCTCCCGCCAATGTTAGCGCGGCTGTGGCGTGCACATGTCGTTCAAGAAGCTTTTCCATGGGTCCCCTTGCCAGCTGCAAAGTGTATTGGATGTCGCGTCAAGCGATCGAACCGTTCAGCAGTCCGCGTTTGCAACAGTTCTGCAACGGCAGCATGACAGGCTACATCCCGGACCGCTCTCTGGCCCGAAAAGCGGTGATGAGCCGATGCGCTTTACCACCACAAAGCCTCCGATTGTCAGAAAGACAGACAACGGATAATGTCATAAAATCGTTACACTTTGGGGGCGTGGGATGCTGGGGGCAGACTATTTCGCTGAGCGGGATGAAAACAATACGGTGTGTGCCCTTTGGGTGCGGCCGTTCGACGGAAAGTCCGCAAGGGTTTTTGACCCTGCGACCGAAGTCTTCGAGACCGATAAACGCGCTACTTTAAGCGGCGCAACAGAAGCTGAGATACGGCAATGGCTCGCAGTCCAAAGGACCATTTCTGGTCGTTAGGACGTGCTAAGGTCGTTCCCTTTCACCCGAGCCAGCTTTTTCAGAAAGCGTTCAAGTTCAGGCTCGCATCGGTTGTGCGGCGCTTGTTGGCGGTGAAACCATCGCACTTGTATGAACTCGCGCTTGTCCAAGTTTAGCTGCGCTTGCCTATCCCCCTTGACGACGTACCAAAGTGACACATCGACGTGGCCGGGCGTGCTGCCAACCGTTGTAGTAGCTGTGATGAAGAGTGGGCCCGGGAACATGAAGTCGGCCTCAATGCCCAACTCCTCGATGATCTCGCGCCGGACGGTTTGCCTTGGGTGTTCGCCGGGCTCAACGTGACCGCCAGACGGCAGCCATAGGCCAGCCTTGATGTGATCGACCAACAAGATGTATTCGCCATCCACCAGCAGGAAATAGGACACCAAATGCTTGGGCGGTGTGGCCGGCTTCTCTAGGCGGAAGATCTCCGCTCCGCTGTCCAGTCAATTGAGAGTGTCCGCTATGACATTACGCTCGGCCTCGTCATACGGCGTGATGCTGGCAATTTCAGACCGAATTTGAGCGTAAAGGTCTACCATCCTCGAAAGCGCCATCCTGTCGATTTGATGGCGCCATAGACACCTATCCGACCTGCCAATCAACCCGCCTCAAAGGCCCGTTGAGGAAGGACGGTTTATGGCTTTGGCAATTCTTGCCAAGAGTGTCCCAGCCAGTGTGAGCAATGCCACAATTCGAAACAGATGGTGCGTCGCGACAAATGCGACGTCGGCCTGGATCGCCAGAGACACAAGGCTCATTTCGTTCAATCCACCCGGCGCATAGGCCAAAAGAAGCTGCGCTATGCCGTGGCCTGTAATCTGGTGAATGGCCCAGGCAAAACCTGCCGCCACGGCCATCATGATCGCTGTAGAAACGAGGGCCAGCTTGAGCGCATGAAACACGTCAGAGGCGCGACTTCCCTTGAACCGGCACCCCACGATCACCCCCAGAACAATTTGCGCAGCGAGAACCAAAAGAAGCGGTGGACTGCTGTAGGTGAGGCCCGTCATATGGGCCGCGGCGCTCAAGACCATTGGTCCGATAAAGGTCGGCGCGGGCAGTTTGAGCCAAAGCCCCAATGCGCTGCCAAGGGCGGCGCAGGCTGCAAGGATCAGCAAGTCCAGAGGCCCGGTGGGCGTCGTTGACATCGGCATCATACCGTCAACCTCGAAGCCCAGAACAAGCCGAAACCAAAACGCGATCGCGGCAATGACCAAGATAATGCGCCAGACATGCGCGAGGATGATCGCCTGCTCATCGCCGCCTTCGGCCCGGCCGATCTCGACCATCTCAACAACGCCGCCCGGCATGGCGCTAAACATCGCGGTCACGCGCGATTGGCCGCCAAAACGGTGCAGATAGGCGTGGACAAGCAAGACCGAAACGACGACGCAAAGCACAAGCCCGGCCAGTGAGATCGCCCATTGATCCAGGTGGTCAAAGGTGTCGGGCTTAAACCCAGATCCAAGCATCACACCAATGATGGCAACCACATAAGGGCGCACCTGTTCCGGGCCGGTCAGGTTCCATTGGGCGAGCGTTCCAACCAGCGTGACCACAATCGCCCCCAGCATCCAGGGCAGCGGCAGGTTCAAGGCGTAGAAAAGACCTCCCCCCAGGGTGCCGAGGGCGATGGCCGACACGACAGAAAGATGCTTCTCAAAGGCGCGGATCATTCGGGCAGGTCTATGCGGTAGAGCAGCTCTTGGCCTCCGCCGTGGGCTGATTGCTTCTCGCGGCGTTCTATGAGCTGTCCCCCGTTCGTTTCGATCACGCGAACAGAGGCGATGTTGGTCGGATCGACGGTGAGGTCCACTGCCGTCAGGCCCACTGAGCGGGCTTCGGGCAAGAGCGCCCCAAGCGCTGCGGTCGCCAGCCCCTCGCGCCTGCGACAAGGAACGACAGCGTAGCCGATGTGACCAAGGCATGTTGGCGGCAGCGCATTGGTTCCGTGTTGCCAACGGAGCTCGATGCTGCCGCAGAAGGTGCCGTCCCACATCCAACGACGGAAGCTTGGCAGGCGCTTCACCAGACGACCATCCGGCAGTTGGATGTCCGCACCGCGACCCTCTCGATCCTCAAGCGAGGCGATGAACCCGTGTGCATCGGTCGAGATCGCCTGCAATTCCTCGGTTGCAGCCTCCGGCCGGGTTGTGCGCGGCGACCACCCCGTTTCCAGCGCCGAGCGATACGCGTTGAGGTAATCGAAGGCGGGCGTGACGAGGCGCACCTAGCGATACTTTTCGATGAACGCGTTTATCTCCAACGCGCGAATGTCAGGCAAAGCGGCCTTGTAGGCGTCATAGCTCCAATCCCACACGGCGATCTCTTGCAGCGCCTGGGCCTGTGCTTCGGGAAACCGGCGCTTGATGACCCGTGCTGGCACACCGCCCACCACGGTGTAGGGCGCAACATCTTTGGTCACCACGGCGCCCGCGCCTATCACCGCACCCGTGCCGATGGTGACCCCCGCCGTTACGGTCACGCCATGGCCAATCCAGACGTCATGGCCAATGGTTACCCAATCGGCCTTGCGCCATTCGAAGAAGTCATAGTCATCCTCGCCCAGCCCATAGGCTTCCGCACGATAGACGCTGTGATGCTGCACCGCGCGCCACGTGGGGTGGTTCCCCGGATTGATGCGGGTGGAATTGGCGATGGAGCACATTTTGCCGATGCTCGTCCAGATTACATGGCAGTCCCTGGTGATATAGGACCAGTCGCCCATTGAGCCGTGTTTGAGCATCGTGCCGCGGCCGACCTCGGTCCACTGGCCGAGGGCGAAATCATCGACGATGGCGCCCTCGTGGATCGTTGGGGCCTCAGAGAGGGCGTTCTTTGAACCGGCGCCTGCCATTAGGGGGTCTCCTACTTTGAGACTACGGGATGGGCATCCACGTAATTGTCGAAATGGACGGTGGTTTGGTCTGCGTCGCTCAGCACGATGGCCATTTGGGCGGAGCCCGCGCGGCGGTGCCTGTTTTCGCGGCGTCCGAAATCCTCGACCACCGTCGTGCAGCCACCTGCGAGCGTCGTGAACGGGATGCCGCGATGGAAGGCGGTCGTCGTCATGTGGATATGGCCGCTGATCACCTGCCGGACATTGCCATGCTCCACGAGGAGCTCGATGAAGGGCGCGGGTTCTCGGAGCAGCATCGGGTCCCCCCAGAGGCCCAAGGGGCGGGGCGGGTGGTGCAGGATCACAATGACGGGCGCGCCGTTTGTTTCGTCCAGCGCTCGGCGGAGCCAATCGAGCCGCTGCGGGCAGAGCTGCCCCCATGCGGCGCGGGCGCCTCTGAACCCCTCGGGCGCGGGCGCATCGGCACTGCTATCCAGGACGAGCACATGCGTTCCGTCGACGGCGTGGGCGGATTGGATGTATCCGCGTTCGTCACAGAGGCCCCTGCCAACGACACTGCAGAATGTGCCCCTGTCATCGTGGTTGCCAAGCGTCAGCGCATAGGGCGGGGCGAGATGCCCAAGCGCGTCTTTCAAGGCCTCATAGGCCTCGGGGCGCTTGCCCCGGTCCACCAAATCGCCTGCACACACGACGAGGTCCGCGTCGGAATAGGCGCTGTTGATACGCCTAATCGCTGTCTCCAGCCGCGCCAAATTATCCGGGTACTTTTGGCCTTCGAGCGGCAGGTCGATGTGAATATCGCTCAGGACGACCAGCTTCATGGCAACGCCTCCACGAAGGCGTCGATCTCCGCGAAGCTGGTGAGCCTATGTTTGGGGATCGAGGCCTCGGCAAAGGTCTGGGCCAGCCGCGCGTCGATGCGGTGGCGGTTGACCCAGAGGTAGCGCCAGAATTCCGGCAGGCCGGAAAGCCGCTCGGGGCAGCCATCGGCCAGGTCTGGGCGGGTTTGGCCACGTCGGCGCAGGCTGCGCCACGTCACCCGCCAGAGCCGCAGCCACAGGGGGGCATCCGTCCAGATCAGCGTATCGGCACGGGCGAGGCGCTGGGCGTAGGTGGCCGAATGCCCGCCCTCGAAGACCCAAGCCTCCCGCGCGACGATGGCTTCCACAATCGGCCGCTTCTCATCCCGCGGGCGCTCCTCCCACCCGGGTAGCCAATGCACCTCACGGTCCATGTGATACACCGGCAGGCCGAGCTTCTGGCCAAGCGCCCAGGCGAGGGTGGATTTCCCCGAGCCTGAGCCGCCGATGATCATGATCCGCTGCATGCACCAAGCTTAGTGCGCGCCTTCCCATTTGCCGATCACCCGGGTGCGGATCAGGCCGGAGAGGTAATCGACGACGTAAACCATCGCGATGATCAGGAAAATGATCGTCCAGACCTGATCCCAAAAGAGACCCGCGATCCGGTCTGACAGCATGAAGCCGATGCCACCCGCGCCCACGATGCCCAGAATGGTGGAGGAGCGGACGTTCGATTCAAAGTTGTAGAGGATGATCGACAGGTGGACCGGAAGGACCTGCGGCATGATCCCGTAGAAGATCGACTGGAAGCGCGAGCCGCCTGAGGCCACGACGCCTTCCACCGGACGCTTCGACGTGTTCTCCAGCGCTTCGGAGAAAAGCTTACCAAAGGTGCCGATCTCCGACACAGCTATCGCGAGGATGCCCGCCAAAGGCCCCAATCCAAAAGCGCGGATAAAGATCAGAGCGAGGATCAGCGTCTCGAAGGCCCGGATGATGTCATAGCCCCGCCGCGCCGTATGGCGCAGCCAAAAGATCCGCGTGATGTTTTTGGCCCCGAGGAAGGACACCGGGAAGGCAATTATCAGTCCGAGCACAGTGCCAAGGAAGGCCATTGCGACGGTCTCGCCCAGTGCAGTGAACACTTCCACCCATTCGGGCCAGGTCTCCCAGAGATGTGGGGGGAACATAAAGCTGATGACAGTGCCAAGTCGTTGCAGGCCCACCCAAATGCGTTCGGGTGAAAAGTTAAAATCGTAAAGACACCAGGCGAATAGGCCGACGAAAAGGGCCCAAAGCCCGATCTTGCGGGCACGCACGGCTGGAGTGTCACGGAACGCGAGCGGTGCCTTGGACATCCAATCCTTAATCTGAGCGTCGTTGGGGGTCATGTCGCTGGCCCTTTCTCAAGTCCGATCACACGGTGACGGAGTTTTTCGGATCCGTAGTCGATGACCATCACGGTCACGAAGATGATAACGAAGAGGGCTGAGAGGTCCGTGTATTCCTGCAAAGACAGCGCCTCGCGAAATTCCTGGCCGAGCCCGCCTGCGCCGACGTAGCCGATGATCGACGAGGCGCGGACGTTGATCTCAAACCGCAGCAGCGTGTAGCTGATGATATTGGGCATCACCTGCGGCACGGCACCGTAGCGGATCTGGTCGAACCACGTGCCGCCGGCGGCTTTCACGCCCTCAAGCGGGCGCATGTCGATGTTTTCGTTCACCTCGGAGTAGAGCTTGCCAAGGGCACCGGCGGTGTGCAGCCCGATGGCCAATACGCCCGCCATGGGGCCGACCGAGAAGCAGAACACAAAGATCAACGCCCAAACGAGCTCCGGCACCGTGCGTGCGATCTCAAGGTAGCGGCGCGAGAGCCAGAGCACCCACTTGTTGGGCGCGAGGTTGCGCGAGGCGGGGAACGACATCACGAACCCCCCGAAAACGCCTAGCGCGGTGGCCATGAAGGCGATGAGGATCGTCTCGATCAGAAGGTTCGCCCAAACGCGCCAGCGCCAGAACCAATCGCCGAGGTCTGCACCGAGGCTCTCCCACCGCAGGACGGGCAGCGTACGCTCGATAAACTCGCCCAGACGGGGCAGACCCGCGGGGATGATCCAGCGCCATTCGCGCGATCCATCCACGTTGGTCACCTGCGTGACCCGGAAGAAATCCCCGAGCCAGGCCGAAAAGGCGAAGAAGGCGAAAAAGAGGATACTGGCGATCAGCCAGCCAATCTTGGCGCGCCGCCGTTGGGCCGCGTAATCCAGTTCGAATTGGTCCATCGGACGCAGGGGCGTCACGTCAGCAGCAACTGTCATCATCAGTATCCCGAAGAGAAAGGACCCCCGCCGCCAGGGCGAGGGTCCAGGTCTTTGATCTTACGAACGGCGCTGCTTCTTGAGCCAGTCGCGCATGTCCACGATCCACTGGTAGCGCTCGTGGGTGGCGGGCTGCCAGCCGATCTGCGGGTTAGGCGTGCCTTCGACTTCGCCGGTCATCGCCTTGAAGGCAGCCGGATCGGCTTCGGCCACGTCGAGCACGAGCTGCTGCATCGTGTCCTTCAGCTCCTGCGGCAGGTTCACGCGCGCGGTGAACGGGCCGGAGGTGATTTCGGGGCTTTCCCAGATCGGGCAGATCTGGCCTTCGACGATCATCTCTTTCTCGATCATGCGCTGCCAGCGGCCATCGGTGGCGTTGTTCTGCCAAGTTGCGGCGGCGTCAAACGTGCCCTGCGCCACGCCAGCCACACCAGCCTCGTGGGAGCCGGAGAACGGGAT
>JBCBHO010000005.1:0-313096 GCA_038525525.1 Pseudomonadota bacterium
CGGTCAGCTGTGCCGCGACCCCGTCAAAGAATACGCGGCCCTGGCGCATCGCGATGATCCGGTCGCAATAGGCGCGCGCCGTATCCAGCGTGTGCAGGTTCACGAGGACGGTGAGGCCGTCTTCCTTGTTGATCTGCTTGAGCCCGTCCATGACCAGCGTGGCGTTTGCCGGATCGAGCGAGGCAATGGGTTCATCGGCCAGCATGATTTTTGGCTGTTGAACGAGGGCCTTCGCGATGGCCACACGCTGCTGTTGGCCTCCAGACAGAGTGCCTGCGCGCTGCAAAGCCTGTGGAACCAGATCCAGCCGGTCCAGTGCCGACAGCGCCATCGCCCGTTCTGCATCGGTGAATTGCATGGCCATTGAGCTGACAAAGCCATGTTCTGCCAAGCGCCCGATCAGCACATTGGTCAGCACGTCGAGACGGTCGACCAGATTGAACTGTTGAAAGATCATTGCGCAGTCGCGTCGCCACTCTCGCAGGGCTTTGCCCTTGAGCGTCGTGATCTCGGTGCCGCCAAACGAAATCGACCCCTGCGTGGGGTCGATGAGGCGATTGATCAGGCGCAGCATGGTGGACTTGCCAGCGCCAGAGCGGCCGATCACGCCCACAAACTGCCCGGGCTTAATTTCGATCGAGACGTTATCGACCGCGCGGGTTTCGTCGAACACCTTGGAGACGTCGGTGAGGGTCAGTGCGGCTGGTGCAGGCATGGCGATTCATCCGAATGAATTTCACCCCTGCAACATGATCGGCTTATGTGACGCCCCAGAGTCCCTTTTGTAAAACTTCTGCTACGCGACCGCGGCCACGGCTGAGGCTTCGGCAGTTCGCGGTCCACGACCGTTGGAGAAGATGATTTCTCCCGCGCTGAAGGTTTGCACGACGCGGTCTGCCCCATCTACAATGGCCAGATCAGCGCGCTTCCCCGACGCTATTTCCCCACGATCCGTGAGACCGAGCGCCTGTGCCGGATTTGCCGAGGCCAGGCGCACAGCACCGACCAAACCGTTCGGATCGGTGTCCGACAGGGCCCGAATGGCAGGCAAGATGGCGGCGGGATGATAGTCGGCGGCGAGGATATCGAGCAATCCGGCTGCATGCGCTTCACGCGCCGACAGATTGCCCGAATAGCTTTTGCCGCGCATCGCATTGGGCGCGCCCATGGCAATCATCAAACCGCGGGATGCGGCGACTTTGGCCGCTTCAATCGTGACCGGAAACTCGGAGATCACCACGCCGATGTCGGCCATCAACCGTGCTTTCTCGACGGTATCATCGTCATGGCTGGCGGTTGCGACGCCGTAGGCACCGCAGAGCTTTGAAATCCGTTCGAGGTTTTCGAGAACCTGCTCGGCAGGGACCGCATCTTCGATGCGGCGCGCCACATGCGCGCGCGCCTCATTTTCGCTCAACCCGCTCTTCATCCGGTTGGCGACGAGCGTTTCGACATTGCGATACTGGCCCTGACCCGGCGTGTGATCCATCACTGACACAAGGTCGACCGCGCCGGCCGCCAGCAATCCATCCAAAGCGTCAATTGCCGCCGTGTATGTCATGTCAAAACGCGCGTGGATTCGGTGATCAACGCGCAGGTTTTGAATGTTGTCTTTGAGGGCACGGATGATGGCGGAGGTATGTTCGAACGACCGCCGTTCACCATCCGTCGCTGTGCGGGAAAAGGACACGCCTGCATAAGCCGTCGTGACGCCCGCAGCCGCCAGGCGCGAGTCGAGATGCCCGACTGCAACCTCCATCGGGAAATCCACCTTTGGGCGGGGCTCTAACTCCAACTCGATCATGTCGCCGTGCATATCGATAAAGCCAGGAAACACGGTGAAACCTGATGGCTGGCCCAGGCTTTCTATAATTTCGGCAATCACGCCGTTCTCGATCCGAAGTGCGCCATTGTCGATAACCCGGTCGGCCAGGATGATCTTTACGTCAGAAAGCCACATCTTCTCTATCCTCGGTCGGAGTGAAGTCGGGTGTGAGATCCACCACGCGGTCGATCAGGTGCATGACATCATCAGGATGGTGGAACACGCCGATCATTGCTGTGCCTTGGTCCTTGAGCTCCAGCAACCGTGCCACAAGGGCGCCGCGAGCATTAGCGTCGAGCGAGGCAGTCGGCTCATCCAGCATCAAGAGCTTCTGGGGCAGGATGAGCGCTCTTGCGAGGTTGACCTTCTGCTGCTCACCACCCGAGAAGGTTGTCGGATAGGCAGCCCAGAGGTCAGGCTTCACGCCGAAGGTTTCCAGCGCTGTGCGGGCGGCGGTCAATGCGGCCTCGGAGTCCCAACCGGCCAGCCTAAGCGGTTCGGCGACGATGGCCTCCGCGCTCACCCGCGGACGTGCGGTCAGGAACTGCGTGACAAAGCCGATCTCCGTACGCCGGAGGTGCGCAATGTCCACGTCAGCAGCGCGGGCCAGATCGATCATCCCGTGGCTGGAATGGAACCGGATTTCTCCTGCCAGTGGCAGGTAAGAGCGGTAGAGCGTGCGCAGCAGCGTCGATTTCCCAGCCCCATTTGCGCCTTTCAACAGGACGAACTCACCCGCCGCGACGCTGAAAGAGATGTCTTCGAACGCTGGAATGTCCTTTTCGAGATGATGGAGCGAGAAACCCTTGGTGAGGCCGTCGATTTCAAGAACCTGTGTCATAGCTTCGCGTGCACCAGTTGCTGCGTGTAGGGATGCTGTGGGTCTTGGAAAATCTGATCCGCAAGCCCGGTTTCGACCACTTCGCCGCGCCGCATGACCATAACGCGATCCGCCAACGTGCGGATCACGCCAAGGTCGTGGCTGACGATCACCATGGTAATCTGTCGATCCTGCTGGAGCCGCTTGAGCGTATCGAGCACAAGCGCCTGAACGCTGACATCGAGCCCCGTCGTCGGCTCGTCGAGAAGCAAAAGCGCCGGTTCGAGCGCAATCGCCTTGGCCAGCTGCACCCGCTGTTGCATACCACCAGAGAGCTCAATCGGCGGTGCGTCCAGGCGATCGAGCGGGAATTCGGAGGCATCCAGCGCCTCAGTCGCCGCCTGGCGGAGGGTCGCAAAGCTCCGTTCGCCTGCGACCAGCAGCCGTTCAGCCACATTCCCGGAGGAAGAATGCTTCATCAAAAGGCCCAGATGGGGGTTTTGATAGACGATCCCGATCTTGGTCGCGCAGAGCATTCGCCGGGCGAACCGGTCCAGCTCAAAGAGATTGCCGGACACATCGGGCAGATCGAGCGTATAGCTGCCGGTCTCCGGGATTTCCTCTAGGTTCATCATGCGCAAGAGCGTGGACTTGCCCGAGCCGCTTTCGCCGACAATGCCCAACACCTCGCCCGGATAGGCATGGGCCGATACGTTGCGCACGGCCTGCACGGGACCGTAGGATTTGGAAACGCCGTGCACCTCAAGGAGCGGACGTGTCTCAACGAGGCGCGGCGCCTCAAGCGTGAGCGTCATTGCGGCATCTCCCCGTCTTTGTACCAGGTCTCACCCCGGCTTTCGCCGTCTCCATCGCGCGCGCGGATGGTTTTCACCCCCCACTCGCTGTCGGAAACTTCAAAGCTCGACGTGCCATCATCCTTCGGGATTTCATTCATGAAAAAGCCCGTCGTGCCAGACCGGGTACAGGTCAGGTGCCCGTGTTCCTCGACCTTGTAAGGCACGTCCGAAAACACCAACGGCTCAACCCGCGTGTAGGGCGGCACCGCGAATATGCGCTTTTCCCGGCCTGCCGATAGGATCGTCAGATGCTTTGCCATGTGCAGCTTGGGGACGTCCCATCGAGGAATGGGCGAAGGCGTCATGACATGGCGGCCGTGCACAAGGCTGGGATAGCTCGCGCCCTGCATCACGCGGCCCGAGCGCACGATCTGTTCGTAGAGCTGGAGCCACATCCGCCCGTAATCTGCATCAGCATGCATCTGGCGCGCGATGGACATGTTGGGCTGGACGGGCCGCAGGGGCTCCGGGTTTGGCACTTGCAGCACAAGGATCTGATCCTCGCGCAGGATTTCTTCGGGGATGCGGTGGCGCGATTGGATGAGGTCGGCGTCCAGCGTGTCCATCGTCGTGGGCGTGCCGGCCACCCGCGAAATGAAGCGCCGGATCGAGGCGGCGTTCACACTGTCATCGGCGCCTTGATCAATGACCTTCACGCGGGTCTCAGGGTTCACGAGCGTCAGTGAGACTTGCAGCCCGCCCGTGCCCCAGCCACGCGCCATGGGCACTTCGCGGCTGGCATAGGGCATTTGGCAGCCCGGCACGGCCACGGATTTCAGCATCTTGCGGCGCAGCTCGCGCTTGGCCGAGCCGTCAAGGAAGCCATAGCTCATCGCTTCCCAAGGCTTTGTGAGGGTAGACAGGCTCATTCCGCTGGCTCCATGTCAGAGGATTTGGATTGTCCGGCCTTCTTGGCTTTTGCATCGCGCATCGCATCAAGCGACGACTGGAAGGTCACGTAATGTGGCAGCTTGAAGTGAATGCAGAAGCCCGAACTCTCGACACCTTCGGTGTGGTAAAGGAAGAACTCCTCCTCTGTGGCAGAGCCCTTTTCAGCACCTGGGCTATTGAGATCGAGCGTCGCCGCCGCGATGCATTTCACCTCGTTCCAGCCAAAGGTGGCAGCGTATCCGATGCCCAGCTTTTCGGCCTTTTTGTCAACGACCTCGGCCTGAGAGACTTTAACCCGCCCAGCCGAAAACTGCCGCCCGTCGGGGTGGCTCACGGCAATCTCGGCTTCAGCCAGACGCAATTCATTCACCGTCGGGTGCGCCTGCCCATAGCCGCGCATTGCGGCATAACCGAGCGCCAGGACACCCCCCGTTTCTGCCCGCGCGAGACTCTGCAGGGTGTGGGCGCGTTTGGACGGAAAAAGCAACGGCTCGCGGGTCAGGTCTGGGATATCGTTGCCTTTGGTCGGATCCTCCGTCGGCGGGTCGAGCAGGTCGTTTTCGGCCTGCCACGCACTGACGCTGGGTTGATAGGCGGGCGAAGGTTTAGGTGCAGGCTCAACGGGGTCTGGCGCGTAGGGGGCGCCTTGCAGCACGTCGGTGGCCAAAATGCGGTGCGCGTAGTCCAAAGTCGGCCCCAGAACCTGCCCGCCAGGGATGTCTTTGAACGCGGCAGAGATACGACGATGCGTGAACAGGGTATCCTGTTCGATCGGCCCCGCCACCTGCAATCGCGGTTGCGTGGTTCGCCAAGCGCGCAGCAGCAGGACAGCTTCGTAGAGCTCGCCACCTGTTTGGGCCAATGCGAGCGCCGCCAGATCTTCATCGTAAAGCGATGCTTCGCCCATGACGCGATCGATCAGGTAGGGAAGGCTTTTCTTGATCTCGTCCACGCGTTGGCGGTCAAAGCCCCCCATCTCCTCGCGGAACAGACGTTCAGACTGTTCGATGGCCTGTTCGCCACCCCGTGTTGCGACATAGGCCATTACACTTCCTCAACTGTTGTCGATCGAGGCACACCGACGACGCGAACACCATCAACGAAGAAGAGATCAAACCCCATCGGGTATCTCAGACGTGCCGCGCGGGCCTTCCAGAACCCATCCGGCAGCCCACCAAGTTGAAGCGCCACCGAACCATCAACACCCGGCCCCGTCAGGCGCAGAGCCGCGCCCGACCCGATACTGGCGCAGACAATCACCGTGGCACCGTCGTCGGGATAAAAGTCACTTCCAATGGCGATGCCGCCAAGCGGATCGGAAGACGCCATTGCGCCCAGAAAAACGTGATCGGCCTGTCCAATGTCTGCCAGTTCAGCGCCCGTGCGCATAATCTCGGGCATGAGGAGAGGGTCGGCCGAATAGACGAGGCATTCCCTGTCCAGGAGCGCGGTGATGATCGCGCCCTCGCCAGGTTCGGGCAGGTCGCGAGGCAGGCCGGGGCGGCTCAACGCCCAGAGCAGAGCGTCGAAAGCTGTGTTGCCATGCGTTTCAGCCGGGCTTGGCGCAGGTGTGGCAAGCATCAGAACGTCTCCATGTTGACACGGGTCGCCTCGACACGGCGGAGCAGGTCGTCATCTGCCTTTTGCAACGCATCGGCCTGCGCATCGCAGAACGCTTTGCACTCGGCGCGCCGCACGTCCGTCGCCATCGCCAGATCAACGAGCGCCATGGCCATCGAGGCCTCAAGATCATGCCCGCGCCGCATCCCGTAGCCATCCACATCGCCTTTGCGGATATGCGCCTCGCTCATCAACACTTCGCCCAGGTGAAAGGCGACGCCCTTGGCCGTGTCGCGCATCGGCAGCATCACGAGACCGCTTTGCGATGTCAGGACCTCGATGTCGCCCAGATCCGAGATTAGTGTTTCTGCAAAGGCTTTGAGCCTAGCCCCATCGGCGCGCGCCAGCGTGCCCAGCGTGTCATCCATCCGAATGCTCCATGGTAAAATTCACGCGCCCTGCGGACCAGATAACGCGACTTGTAGAAATCGGCGTTCCATCCGGCGTGGCGTCGATAGCCGTGACGACCAGCACGGGGACGTCCGGGTGTTGTTTGAGGGTCTTGGCCTCTTCAGACTTCGCCGCCCGGGAGTAGATCGAGGTGTGCTGCCGCACGTAGTCGTCGATGCCAAAAGACCGGTAGGTTTCCGTTGTGGACCCAAGGACATCGCGGCGCTCCGCGAAATCTGGAAACCGCTCCGCGCAATGGTAGACGCATCCGAAGGCCACTGGCAGGTCGTTGGCCATGGTGATCCGCTTACTTTCTGTCACCTTGGCGCCAGAGTTAAGAAGAAGAGCTTCTGCAACCCCATCTGCAGCCGCAACACGTTTTGCTGAAACAAGGCGGCTTGTGACGTCAACGCCTTGAGGAATCAGGTTTCTGCGAAGCCTGGTCCGCTTGCCAATTTGATATGTCAGCCTCGGAGCATCGGCGACAAAGGTGCCACGCCCTTGCTCGATGCTGATCTTTCCGTCGCGCGCGAGCGCCTCCAGCGCACGGCGCACCGAATGCCTACCGATCGCAAACCGGTCGGCCAGTTGCGTCTCCGTGGGGACCTGATCTCCCGCTGACAGTCGCCCTGAGCGAATGTCATCTGAAAGTGTGTCCCGAATTATGGTCCAGTTATCGCGTTTCATCTTCGATTCATCCGAATGAATTTCGTCTACGCAGGCTCCGTGACAGACAAATGACAGAAAGGAAAGACTGGGTGCCAACCGTCCGCGCTAGGAGAACACCACAGTCGAGCCCTCTAACTGGTTTCAGTCTATGCTCGGCTTGCGGCCCCTAGCGCGTAACGCGGGGCACTTGCCGATCCTGTATGTACCAGCAACTCGCCCTTGGGAGATGAACGCGCGCAGCGAAAGTCCGGACTACGTGCTGCGCTTGCAGCATGGTGTTAGTTGACCGAAAGGCGGCTATGGGCCGGTTTTGTCCGTCGATCTTCCGCTGAGCACAGGACGTGTTTACCTGACTTAACGTCAAAAGAAATCGATGGGGAATGCCTGGGAGCTCGATTCTGAATACGCGAGCTATCGGACGCGCCACGGTTGGGCGAGACGTGGCATGGCGGAGTCGCGAATGTCGCATGTCGCAGGGCAGTTGTGCTTTGAGGAGAGCAAAGAAGGGTCCTCGGAGGCCGCATAAGATCCCGCATGTAATCCCGCATAGCCAGAGGAACTGCACAGCTTGAAATTCTACATAACATCCTGTAATTAATGGATTATTTCAAGTTCCCCCAACACCGCTGGACTCTCTGTCTCTCCGCCACTTTTCCCGCTTGTGTCCCATACGATTATGCTTCGCCGTCGTGGCACGCGGCAGGCCGTGCGCGTCCTGCTCCATGGATGGTATTTGTGTGCGGTGCCTTCGAGGCGGTCTGATGGCTTTTCCTACAATTTTCATCAATCAGCTTCGGGTCCTTTAGCTATTTCAAAACAATCGCTTATGGATTTTTCTTGAGATGGCGTGCGCGACGGCCCGCGTGCCTTTAATGCCCCGTTAATCACCTTCAATCAGAACGAATACAGAACGTATTTTGCGTAAGGTGCCGCCTTGGTCCGTTTCTCCGAGCTCGATCCTCTGATCGATGTCCTCCCCCTGCCCGTCTTTCTCGTGGAAGTTTGCCGCGATGATGCGTTTCGCGTCTTGAGGCTCAATCGCGCTCACTGCCGTGTCACAGGCCTCGAGGAGAGTGCGTCCCGGCACAAAACGGTCGCAGAGCTGCTCGGTAATCCCGCGGCGGCGCGCGCGGTCGATGGGCGTTATGCAGCCTGCGTCGATGCCAAGGAGGACATGGAGTACGAAGAAGAGTTGGTTTTTGGCGACCGTCGCATCGCCTTCAACACCCGGCTCAGCTTCAATCGGGATCCGGAGACCGGCCGTGATGTCATTTTGGGCGTCGCCAATCCGATCCGGTCGACGCGAAGCGATCTCGCGGCCAGCGACCTGCTGCACGACCTCTCGATCCTGCGGATGAATCTCGCGAAACTCGGCACAGCCCTTTCATCACTCAGCGACGCGCCGACGCCCGGGTCGGTACAGCTGTCGGCCCTCCGGACAGTGGCGCGCATGACCCAGCAGTCTGCCGATGATCTTTCTGCGAAGTTCTCACGAAACGACGTGCGGGAGATGCCGGACCAGATGCCGGGCACCATCCAGTCTCTGCACCGATGCCTCGCGGAAATCGCCTAGCTGCGGCTCAACGTACGGGAAATCGCATCCTTCCAGCCCTCGTAGCGGGCTGAGCGGTCGGACTCGTCCATGGCGGGCGCGAACCGCCGATCCAAGGCCCACGCCGCGGCAAAATCCTCTTGCCCGGGGTAGAGCCCCGCCCGCTGCCCAGCGAGCCAAGCAGCGCCGAGCGCCGTCGTCTCGAGAACCTTTGGCCTGTCCACCTCGGCGCCCAGGATGTCGGAGAGAAACTGCATCGTCCAATCGGATGCGCTCATGCCACCGTCGACACGGAGAACCGCATCCCCGTTCATGGCCGCGTGCGCGCCCATGTCCGCGCGCATCGCCTCCCAGAGGTCCCTTGTCTGGTAGCCCACGCTCTCGAGCGCCGCCTTTGCGAATTCGGCCGGGCCACTCCCCCGCGTGAGACCGTAGATCGCGCCCCGGCAATCGGCGTCCCAATAGGGTGCGCCAAGGCCGGTGAAGGCGGGCACAAGGTAGACATCCTGCCCCGGATCCGCCTTTTCGGCGAGCGGCTGTGTCTCCTTGGCCTCGCGGATGATCTGAAGGCCGTCGCGCAACCATTGGACCACCGCACCGGCGATGAAAATCGAGCCCTCGAGGGCGTAGGTCGTCTTGCCGTCAAGCCGGTAAGCGATTGTCCCGAGCAGACGGTTCTTGCTCTCAACGAGCGTTTCGCCGGTGTTGAGGAGTGCAAAACAACCGGTGCCGTAGGTAGATTTCAGCATTCCGGGCTCAAAGCACGCCTGCCCCAGCGTCGCGGCCTGCTGGTCACCGGCCACACCGTAGATGGGTATCTCGGAGCCAAAGAGATCTGCCCGCGCCGTGCCGAAATCCGCGTCGCAATCGAGGACTTCGGGAAGCATCGACATGGGGATGCCGAAGCGCTCGCAGATGGTCGTGGACCACCGCCCTTTGCGAATGTCGTAGAGCATGGTGCGGGCCGCGTTGGTGGCGTCCGTCACATGCCGGGCCCCGTCGGTGAGCTTCCAGATCAGGAAGCTGTCGATCGTCCCGAAGGCAAGCTTGCCGTCCGCCGCAGCCTCTTTCGCGCCATCGACCGTTTCGAGAATATGGCGCACCTTCGTGCCGCTGAAATAGGGGTCTGCAAGAAGGCCCGTCTTTGCGGTGATCGTGGCTTCAAAGCCCTCCTCGCGCAATTCGCGGCAAAACGGCTCTGTCCGTCGATCCTGCCACACGATGGCGTTGTGCACGGGCTTCCCTGTCTCCCGATCCCAGACGACCACGGTTTCGCGCTGGTTGGTGATCCCGATGGCGGCCATGTCAGCCGCTTTCAGATCCGCCCGCTCGAGGACGGCACGCGTGGTGGCGACCACGGTGCCCCAGATGTCCGCCGGGTCATGCTCGACCCAGCCCGACTGCGGATAGTGCTGGGGGAATTCCTCCTGCGCCGTGGCGATCGGCGCCATGTCCTTGTCGAAGATGATCGCCCGGCTCGACGTGGTGCCTTGGTCGATGGCGAGAATGTAGCTCATGCGGCCTCCGCTTGCTTGAGCGCGCGCGTCACCCACTCGTCAAGCGTCTTGATCTCTTCTTCACTCAGCCGAAGCCCGAGCTTCGAGCGGCGCCAGATGGCATCCTCGGCGGTGGTGACGTATTCGTTGGCGATGAGCCATTCCATCTCGCGGGCGGTGAGCGTCGCGCCGAAGGACTGGCCCAGGTCCTCTTCCTGTTTGGCGTCGCCGATGACCTCCCAGGCATCCGTCCCGTAGGCGCGGATCAAGCGCTTGGCCCAACGGTCGCTGAGGAAAGGATAGTCGGACTTCAGCGCCGCAATCTTGGCCTCTACCTCGGACACCTTGAAATCCCCGCCTGGCATGGGGACGCCCGCCGTCCACGCGGGGCCCGGGATCTTTATCGCCTCCTCGAGCTTCTCGATCGCGTGCTCGGCGAGCTTGCGGTAGGTCGTGATCTTGCCGCCGAAGATATTGAGAATGGGCGCCCCGCCCTCGGTGTTGAGGCGCAGAACGTAGTCCCGGGTCGCCGCCGACGCGGACGACGCGCCATCGTCATAGAGCGGGCGCACACCGGAATAGGACCAGACGACATCCTCGGCGGTCACGGGCTTCTTGAAGTACTTCGTCGCGAAGGCGAGCAGGTAATCTCGCTCCTGCTCCGATATCTCGGGCTTGAGAGCGGGATCGGAGTGATCGGCATCGGTGGTGCCGATCAGCGTGTAATCCGTCTCGTAGGGGATGGCGAAAATGATGCGCCCGTCTTCGCCCTGGAAGAAATAGCACTTGTCGTGATCGTAGAGCCGCTTCGTGACGATGTGGGAGCCGCGCACGAGACGGACGCCCTCGAGCGTGTTCTGACGCACCTTCGCGCGGATCACGTCCTGGACCCAGGGCCCGGCCGCGTTCACGAGCGTACCGGCCGTGATCTGGCGCGTGCCGTTCTTGTCTTCGAGCGTCACGGTCCAGTGGTCGGCGCCGCGTTCGGCGCTGATGACCTTCGTGCGCGGCATGATCGTTGCCCCGCGGGCCTCGGCATCGCGCGCGTTGAGAATGACGAGCCGGCTGTCTTCCACCCAGCAATCGGAATACTCGTAGGCTTTCTCAAATCGCTCCTGCAGAGGCGCGCCCTCGGGCGACCCGTGGAGCTTGACCGTGGAGGTGGCGGGCAGGATCTTCCGACCGCCGAGATTGTCGTAGAGAAAAAGCCCGAGCCGGATCAGCCACGCCGGGCGCCGCCCCTTCATCCACGGCATGACCGTGGAGAGGAGCTTCGAGGTCGGCGTGGTCGATTCAAAGCGCATATCCTTGTGGTAAGGCAGCACGAAGCGCATGGGCCACGAGATGTGGGGCATGGCGCTCAACAGACGCTCGCGTTCGATGAGGCTCTCGCGCACCAGCCGGAACTCGAAATACTCGAGATACCGCAGCCCGCCGTGAAAGAGTTTCGTGGAGGACGACGAGGTCGCCCAGCCGAGGTCGTTCATTTCAGCCAGCGCAACGTTCATGCCGCGCCCTGCCGCGTCTCGCGCGATGCCGCAGCCATTCACGCCGCCGCCGATGATAAAGAGCTCGTAGTCTGCCATGGGTCATCCCCCCTGCAGGTGTGTCCGTTCAGTAAACTATTTGCGCTTAGTCATGGTTTCCCATGACAGCGGCGGGTTTGCAAATCAGGCGCGATTTCAACCGCGGAAGCCCGTCGCGACGACAAATTTCTCGCTGGAATCGGAGCGCGAGGCCGGTGGCTTCACATTCGCGACCTTGGAAAACTTTTGCTTGAGATGGGCCTGGAGCCCGCCCTCTGCGCCGCCGGCAAGGACCTTGGCGACAAACGTCCCCTGCGGCGCCAAGACGTCGAAGGCGAGCTCCGCAGCAGCCTCGCAGAGTGCCATGATGCGCAGATGGTCCGTCTGCTTGTGGCCCGAGGAGGCCGCGGCCATGTCTGACATGACGACATCCGCCTCGCCGCCCAGCCAGTCCTTGACCTTGTCGTCAGCCCCTTCATCGAGGAAATCCAGCACGTGAAGCTCGGCCCCCGCGATGGGCTCCACCTCCTGCAAATCCACGCCGAGCACCGTCCCACGCGGTTTTCCGGCCATGTCTCCCAAGGCGTTCACGCGCGCGACGGCCACCTGGCTCCACCCACCGGGCGCACAACCGAGATCGACCACACGCGCACCCGGCACGAGAAATCGGTGCTTGTCGTCAAGTTCGAGGATCTTGAAGGCGGCACGCCCACGATATCCCTCTGCCCGCGCCCGTTTGACGTAAGGGTCGTTGAGCTGCCGTTCGAGCCAGCGCGTGGAAGAGAGCCGTCGGCCCCGCGCGGTCTTGACCTTGACCTTAAGGTCGCGCTTGCCCCGGCCGCTGTCATTCTTTGCCATTTGCCTAAATTGCCTCGCATCTCCTGGCGGCCGTTAGCCCGGCCTTAAGCCCGCGCTCTCCATACCGCGTCCGGTGTAAATGGTGAACGGGTCCCGCTCCGGCGGGAGAGCCGGGGTAAGGCGCCGGTGTCCTCGGGCACCGGCGTTGCCTCAGCTGAAGCGCAGCACGCCATCCTCGCTCATCTGCGCGTAGAGCAGCCCCTCGCGCAATCCCCGATCCGCCACCGACAGCCGGTCCGTCGGCCAGACACGGAGCACCGCCTGCAGGATCGCCGCGCCGGACATGATGAGCGCATGCCGATCCCGCCCGATCCGGGGATCCGTCCGCCGGCCTTCGGGGCCGAGGGACAGGTAATCGCGGATCACCGCGTCGATCTCGTCAGAGGTCATGGTGAGGCCATCCACCTTGGTGCGGTCGTATCTCTTGAGGCCGAGATGGCTTGCGGCCACCGTCGTCACCGTGCCGCTCGTGCCCACGACCTGGAAGCCTTCCCGCGCATTCTCGGCATTGTAGGGTGTGAACTCCGCGAGGTTCTCCTCGAAGAACCAGCTCATGAGCGCGAAGCGCGCCGCATCATCGCTCACATCATCGAACTGGTCGCGCAGCGTGGCCACGCCGAGCGGCACCGAGATCCAGTCAACGACCTTGGCGCCTTCATGGGGGCCTTCGAAGCCGGTATGGAGGCCCATGATCGCCTTCTTGCGTCGCTGGGGCGGGACGTCTGAGAGATCGATCCAGACGAGCTCTGTCGAGCCGCCGCCGATATCGACGACGAGCAGCTGCTCGGCCTGCCTCGAGACCAGCGGCGCGCAGGAGATGACCGCGTAGCGTGCCTCGTCCTTGGGTGCGATGATCTCGAGCGCGAGCCCGGTCTCACGCCGCACATACCGGACGAAATCGCGCGCATTGCGCGCCCGGCGGCAGGCCTCGGTCGCGACGAGCCGCATGCGCGAAACACTGTGCTGCTTGAGCTTGTGCTTGCAGATGCGCATCGCCTGCACGGTCTTCGACATCGAGGCCCGAGACAGCTTTCCCGAGGTCTCCAACCCGAGCCCGAGCTGCACGGGCTTCGAGAAGCTGTCCACGACCTCAAAACCATTGCCCGAAGGCCGGGCAATGAGCATGCGACACGAATTCGTCCCCAAATCGAGCGCCGCGTAGAGCGGGCTCTGGGGCGTTGGGGGCGATGCCGACGGTTCGACCGTTTCCGGGAGCGCGCTCGCATCGCCCGAGCGCTGTGGCGCCATCGTCTGCGCCTTTCATAACGAGTTGAGATGAAAGCTAGTGACGAATGCGTGATGACGCAACAGGTAGGGTGGCGTGGGCCGTCGCGGGTGACGGTCGTTTTGTCGAAAATGAGCCATGCCGATCCGCGCGGCGTCGGTATTGAAGGAGCAACGAAGGGGAGAGCAGAGATGCCCGACGTCACGGTCGTCTATTGGCGTGATATTCCGGCGCAAGTGATCGTCGGCAAGGGCCGTCGCGGCGCCAAAAAGCAGCTGCCTGAGCGGTTCGAGCAGGCCATCGACGCGGCTGCCATGCGCCTTGGGGCATCGGACACGGATGCTTATCTCGCAGAGTGGCGGAAGGCTGCGCCCTACCCCGTCGACGGCGATCCGTCCGAGGTGGCCGAGGCGGAGGCGGCGCGGCTCGACGCGGAATACGACAAGGCACGGCTCGTGGCGCTCGTGCAGAACCGAGGCAAGGCCTGAGAGGGAACCATGGGACTTCTGAATTTCGCCCGCAGCGAACAGCCGGCGGCCTCAAACCCGGAAATGGAGACCTTCCTCGAAGGCTTCTCCATCGAGGTGATGCCCCGCACGGCCGAAAAGATCGATAGCTTCCGGGAGCTCCTCCCCGAGGGCACCCGGGTCTACGTTGCCCATATCGAGGGCACGCCCATCGAGGACATGGTCGCGACAGCCAAACGACTGGCCTACGAGGGCTATCCGGTGATGCCGCATTTTCCGGCGCGGATCATCAAGGACGAGGCGACGCTGCGTGACTGGATCGCGCGCTACCAGGGCGAGGCAAATGTCCATCAAGCCCTCCTCCTTGCGGGCGGCGTGACCACGCCCCACGGCGATTACGACAGCTCCATGCAGCTCCTCGAAAGCGGCGCATTCGGCGATGCCGGCTTCAAACGGCTGCACGTGGCCGGGCATCCAGAAGGCAATCGCGACATCGACCCCAGCGGGGGCTCCGCCAATGTCGACGCCGCCCTGCGCTGGAAGCAGGCATTCTCGGACACGAACGATGCGGAAATGGCCATCGCCACCCAGTTCTGCTTCGAAGCCGAACCGGTAATTGAATGGGCGGATGCGCTCAAGGCCGCAGGCATCACGATCCCGATCCACATCGGTGTGGCCGGGCCCGCGAAGCTGCAAACCCTGATCAAGTTTTCCATCGCGTGCGGCGTCGGGGCCTCGCTCCGGGTGCTGCAGCGGCGGGCAAAGGACGTGACGAAGCTGCTCCTGCCCTTCGAGCCCACGGAGTTCATCGCCGAGCTGGCCGCGCACAAAGCCGCACACCCCGACTTCAACATCGAAGCCGTTCACTTCTTTCCTCTCGGCGGCATCAAGACGAGCGCCACCTGGACACAAACCCACGGCGGCGCCGCAGGCCGACCCGCCGCATAAAGGACCCTGAATGACCCGGACCGTTATCGAGTCGAAATCGAAGACCGCAATCATCGGCTTCGACCAGCCCTTCTGCGTCATCGGCGAGCGCATCAATCCCACGGGCCGCAAGATCCTCAACGAGGAGCTGGAGCGTGGTGACTTCTCCCGCGTGGAGGCGGATGCCTTGGCGCAGGTCGCCGCGGGCGCCAGCGTCCTCGACATCAACTCGGGCGCGGTCTTCTCCAACAAGATGGCCGAGGACCCGCGCTACGCCGACAACAACTTCGTCGAGCCCGGGCTCATGAAGGCGCTGGTCGAGCATGTGCAAGCCGTCACCGATTGCCCGCTCTGCATCGACAGCTCGGTGCCCGGCGCGCTGGAGAACGGCCTCGCCGCGGCGGAGGGCCGTCCTCTCCTGAACTCCGTGACCGGCGAGGAAGAGCGCCTCGAGGCGATCCTGCCGCTCGTCAAGAAGTACAACGTGCCCGTGGTGGCGATCTCGAATGATGACACCGGTATCAGCGAGGACCCGGACGTCCGCTTCGCCGTGGCCAAGAAGATCGTGGAGCGCGCCGCCGATTTCGGCATTCCGGCCCACGATATCGTGGTGGATCCGCTCGTGATGCCCATCGGCGCCATGGGCACGGCCGGTCTTCAGGTGTTCACGCTCGTCCGCCGCCTGCGCAAGGAGCTCGGCGTGAACACGACCTGCGGCGCCTCCAACATCTCCTTCGGGCTGCCCAACCGCCACGGGATCAACAACGCCTTCCTCCCCATGGCGATGACGGCAGGCATGACGAGCGCCATCATGAACCCGGTCGCCCTGCCCGTGGGTGCCAAACGTCTCGAAGAAAAGAAGGCTGAAGTGGCCGCTGCGGGGATCACCCTGCCCGACGGCTTGGACGACGAGGCCTTCTGCTCACTTTTTGGATTAGGCTCGACGAAGCCGCGCCCCGGCAAGGAGATGGAAGCGATCCGCGCCGCGAACTTCCTGACGAACAATGACGAGGGCGGCGCTGCTTGGATCCGGTTTAACAAGCCTCCCGGCGCGGCCGCGGGAGGGCGTGGGGGTCGGAGACGTCGCCGGGGTTAAGCGCGCGTTAACCAAGCATCCTCTAGCTTTGTCCCATGGCAGAGCGCGGACATCCACTGAGATTCAATCGAGCCTTTCTCGATGCGATGTTTTCCAGCCGCACGGCATTGACCGGTGGCGTGGTCAAGCGCGACGTGCTGGACGTCGCACGAGAAATCGGGGAACAGGGCCTCAGGGACGAGGTCCGGCGCCGCGGGTTTCAATTGATCCGGACGCAAAATCAGTATGTCGTCGTTTGCAATGACGCGAAGATTTCTCGACTGGTCTGAACAGCAATTTCTTCGGAAATTGCGGACAGCAGAATTTTCCGAAGAAAATTCTGCTCACCGGTAGAGAAGCGAAATGCCGTTCGAGAAAAGGTGAATCTTTTCCTTCGCCGCCGTGAGCTTGGGCTGCGTGCCGCGCAGGTCGCGGTGAATGCCCGGCAGCTTGCCGATGACGGGCGACGAGGCGCCCTCGTCCTTGACGAAGTAAAGCAGCGTCACCTCGCCCAAGGCTTCCGTGATCTCCACCTCCCCGGAATAGGCGTAATCGGCACCGTCGGTCTGCATCATGTCTTCGGGACGGATGCCGACATTCACCTGAAGGCCCTTGTCGGATGCCTTCGTCGGGATCGCCGCTTCGATGACGCCGCCGCCTCGGGAGACGCGCACCTTTGTCACTTCGCCCGTCTCCACCACCTCGCCAGGCAACAGGTTCATTTGCGGCGATCCAATGAACTGCGCCACGAATTCGTTTTCCGGTGTCTCATAGAGCTCGAGCGGCGAGCCCACCTGCGCGATGCCCTTGTTGGCCAGAACCACGATGCGCGAAGCCAGCGTCATGGCCTCCACCTGGTCATGGGTGACGTAGATCATGGTGCTATCCGGCATCTGCTCCTTGAGCTGCGCGATCTCGATCCGCGTGGCCACCCGCAAGGCAGCGTCGAGGTTCGAGAGCGGCTCGTCGAAGAGATAGACCTTCGGGTCGCGCACGATGGAGCGGCCAATGGCCACCCTCTGGCGTTGACCGCCGGAGAGCGCCTTCGGCAGGCGGTCGAGATATTCGGTGAGCTGCAGCTTCTCGGCGGCGTAGTTGATCGCCTTGTCGATCTCCGCCGGGCTCTTCTTGGCGAGCTTGAGGGCAAAGGCCATGTTATCGCGCACCGTCATGTGCGGGTAGAGCGCATAGGACTGGAACACCATCGCGATGCCACGCTCGGAGGGCGGCACGTCGTTGACGACCTGCCCGTCGATCTTGAGCTCTCCGCCGGTGATCTTCTCAAGCCCGGCAATCATCCGCAGAAGCGTCGACTTTCCGCAGCCGGAGGGGCCGACGAATACGATGAGCTCCCCCTTCTTGATATCGAGGTCGATGTTCTTGAGCACGTTGACCGTGCCCCCGTAGGTCTTCTCAACGTCTGTGAGCAGAAGTTCGGCCATGTCTTCCCTCTCCCTTTATTTGCGTTTTTTGTTCAGTGCGATCGTGGCCTGCCAAGGCCCGAGGTGAAGCCGGAAGTCCGGCCCTGGTGCAATGGAGCCAAGCTCCGATCCGATGGTCATCCAGTCGCCGTCCGGCACATCCACCGACGCGGGCTCGTCGCACATGTTGAACGCGCAGAAGAGCTCTTCGGTCGGGTGCGAGCGTGTGAAGCGGAGGACCGTGCCATGCGCCTCGAGCTCGGATTGCTCTCCCTGCCTGAGCGCGGGATGCGCGCGCCGGAAGCTCAGTGCGCGGCGATAATGATGGATGAGCGCCGCGGGATCTTCCTCCTGCGCCGTCACGGCGTGGCTCAGATGCTCACCAGGAACCGGAAGCCACGGCAGCGCGTCCGTGAAGCCGCCATTGGTGCTCTTTCGGTCCCAGACCATGGGCGTCCGGCAGCCGTCCCGGCCCTTGAACTCCGGCCAGAACTCGATGCCGTAGGGATCCTGCAGCGCCTCGAACGGGACGTCCGCCTCCGGCAGGCCGAGCTCTTCTCCCTGGTAGAGACACAGCGATCCGCGAAGGCAGGTCATCAGCGTATGGAAGAGCCGCTGCGCATTGGGCCCGAGGTTCCAGCGGGTGGCGTGGCGCACGACGTCATGGTTGGAAAACGCCCAGCAGGCCCAGCCTTCAGGCGCTGCCGCATCGAAATGCTTGAAGACGTCCGCGACGAACTGTGCCGTGGGGCGGTCACCAGACAAAAGCTCGAACGCGTAGCACATGTGCATGCGCTTTTCGCCTTTTGTGTACTCCCCGAGGATCTCCAGGCCCTTCTGGGCATCGCCAACCTCGCCCACGCATGTCGTGCCGGGAAACTCATCGAGAAGCGCACGGAAGCGCTCGAGGAACGTGATGTTTTCCGGTTGCGTCTTTGAATAGAGGTGAAGCTGGTGATTGTAGGGGTTCACCGACGGAGCGATCGTCGCGTTTCTGAGCTCGGGCGGGCAGGGCGGATTGTCCCGCAGGTCCTTGTCCGCGAAGTAGAAGTTGACGGTGTCCAGCCGGAAGCCATCGACACCCCGGTTGAGCCAGAAGCGCGTGACGTCGAGCAGCGCGTTTTGAACATCCGGATTGTGGAAGTTCAAATCTGGCTGCGAGACGAGGAAGTTGTGCAGGTAGTACTGCTCACGGCGGGCGTCCCACTGCCAGCCGGAGCCGCCGAAGATGGAAAGCCAGTTGTTCGGCGGCGTGCCATCGGGCTTTGGATCGGCCCAGACATACCAATCGGCACGCGGATTATCGCGGGAGGCACGGCTTTCGACAAACCACGGATGGACGTCGGAAGTGTGCGACAGAACAAGGTCGATCATCACCTTGATGCCCCATTGATGGGCCGTGTCCACGAGGATGTCGAAATCGGCGATTGTCCCGAACATGGGATCGACGTCGCAATAGTCGCTGACGTCGTACCCGAAATCCTTCATCGGCGACTTGAAGAAGGGACTGATCCAGATCGCGTCGACGCCAAGCGAGGCGATGTAGGGGAGCCTCTGCACGATGCCGAGCAGGTCTCCCACGCCGTCACCGTTCGAGTCCTGATACGACCTCGGATAGATCTGGTAGATCGCTGCGCCGCGCCACCAATCCGGGTCGGTCACGACCCGCCCCGCCATCTCTTTGGCCTGCTGGTTCATTCTTTAGTCCGTTGTCTTGCGCGCATTGTTGGAATGCCCCGGGCCTTGAGCTCGGGGAGAAGCTTACTTGACCGAGCCCGCCAGAAGGCCGCGCACGAGATACCGCTGCAGCGCGAAGAACACGACCAGCGGCACAGCGATGGAGACGAAGGCCGCCGTGGCGAGGATTTCCCAGTTACCGCCCCGCGTGCCCAGAAGCTCCACGATCGCGTTCGTCATCACCGTGGTCTGCCCGGTCGAGTCGATCAGGAAGACGCGCGCCACGAGGAGGTCATTCCACGTCCAAAGGAACTGGAAGATCGCGAACGAGGCCAGCGCGGGGAAGGACAGCGGTAGGATGATCCGCATGAAGATCTGGTAATCCGTCGCACCATCGACGCGGGCATTCTCGATGATGTCCCGCGGCAGGCCAGCCATGTAGTTGCGCAAGAGATAGATCGCGAGCGGCAGGCCGAAGCCCATGTGCGCGAGCCAGACGCCAACGTAGCCTTTCCCGATCCCGATCCAGTTGTGGAACTGAAGAAGCGGGATCAGCGCGAGCTGCAGGGGCACGACGAGGAGGCCCACGACGACGGCCACGAGCAAGGCACGGCCCGGGAATTCCATCCAGGCGAGCGCGTAAGCTGCGAAGGCCGCCACGAGGATCGGAATGATTGTCGCCGGGATCGTTACGGTGAGCGTGTTGAAGAAGGCCGGCGCCATGCTTTCGTTCGAACCCTCGAAAAGCATGTAATTGTAGTTCTCGAAGGTGAATTCCGGCGGGCTCGAGGCCGTGGTGAAGACACGCGGAAGACGCTCGCCTTCGAAACTGACCGTGTTGGTGAGGCGGAACGCGCCGTCTTCCTCGACCGTCAGCATCTCACCGCCGCGCAGTTCGGCGGTTTCGCCGGGTGCGAAATCCTCCGGTGCGCGGGAGGACCAGCCCCAGGCCGTCACGACCGTATCCGTGTTTTCGAAGAGCTGGCCTTCGATGACGAAGAGGTCGCCTTCCGGCGTTTCCGCGCCTTCGAGGCGGATCGCGGGGTTCTGCGCTTCTTGCGTGGACAGTGCCGACCACCAGCCCGAGCTCGTGATCTGATCTGCCGTCCGGAACGAGCTCACGAAGAGGCCGACCGTCGGGAAGAGCCACAGGAAGACGAGGAAGAGCACGGCGAGATTGGTGACCAATCCGAGCGAACTCTTCTCCCCGGCGATCCCGTCATCGGACGCCTTGCCGGTGTAGAGACCCTTGATGACCTGCTGAGCAGAGGTGACAAAGCCGCCCCGGTTGGGGCCTTGATCGTCGATAGCAGCCATCAGCGTGTCTCCTTGCGAACTTGGATGATGTTCCAGACAAGGATCGGGGTGACCATGAGCATGATGACCATGGCAGAGGCCGATCCCACGCCCCAGTCATTGGCGCGGAAGAGCTTGTCGAACATGTAGTTGGCGAGAACCTGTGTTTCCCATTGCCCGTTGGTCATGGCGAACACGATGTCGAAGACCTTGAGCGTGGCGATGGTGATCGTGGTCCAGACGACGACGATCGTGGGCATGATCTGCGGCACCTTGATCCTGAAGAAGATCGAGAAGGGCCCTGCCCCGTCCACGATCGCGGCCTCGACCGTTTCTTCCGGGATGCCGCGAAGGGCAGCCGACAAGATGACCATCGCAAATCCCGTCTGGATCCAGATCAGGATGATCATGAGGAAGAAGTTGTTCCAGAACGGCATGGTGATCCAGGTGATCGGTTCACCGCCACCCATGGCCATGTAGATGGCGTTGAGCACGCCGATCTGATCGGTCCCCTCGGGCCGCGCCTCGTAGACGAGCTTCCAGATCACCGAGGCACCGACGAAAGAGATCGCCATGGGCATGAAGATCAGCGACTTCGCGATGTTGCCCCATGCCAGGCGGTCGGTGAGCTGCGCGACGGCGAGACCGAAGGCCGTCGATGCGGCGGGCACAACGAGGAGCCAGAGGAAGTTGTTGCGGACGGCTTCCCAGAACTTTGGCTCGTTGGCCATCTGCTGGTAGTTCTGAAGGCCGACAAACGCGTTGCCCGCGTCACGGTCGAGCACAGAGAGCCGGATCGTTTCGAAGACCGGATAGGCGAGATAGAGACCAAGCGCCGCGAAGGCGGGAAAAAGAAAAAGCCAGGGCCGGATCATGTTGGCGCGGTTGATGTTGCGCCCCGCATTGGGACCCTTGGCGGGAAAGAGCACTTTGTCGAGCACCCAGTTCGAGCCGTAAAAATACAGCCCGCAGGCGGCCACTGCGAAGATAATCGTGAATAAGCCGAGCAGTGCTGGATGCATGGTGCCCTCCCTTGGCTATGGTGTGAGCGGCCCTTCATTCGGACGAGGGCCGTCTCTGAACTCAATGGGCCGGACATCGTATCGGTTCCGGCATGGTGGAGGATGGCTCCACCCATTGGTGTGAGGCGAGGCCGGGCCTCGCCTCACGAGCTTTACTTGATGGCGTCCCAAGAGTCTTGGATTTCCGCCGTCACCTCTTCTGCGGAGGCGCCGCCGGCATAATCCACCATGCCCGTCCAGAACGTGCCCGCGCCGATGGCGCCCGGCATCAGGTCGGAGCCGTCGAAGCGGAACGTGGTCGCATCCAGAAGGATCTGGCCAAGACCGCGCTGGGTCTCGTTCAGGTAGGCCTCGATGTTCACGCCGTTATGCGGGGTGAGGAAGCCTGTCTGAGCCATCATCACCTCGTGGGCGAGCGGCAGCTTCAGGAACTCCATGAGCTCGTTGGTCGCATCAGAGGGATCGGTGATCGCCATGAGCGTACCACCACCGAGGACCGGATTGCCGAGATCTTCGCTTTCGTAGGACGGGAAGTAGAAGAAGTTCGTGTCCACACCGAACTCGGTGCCATCCGGGAAGAAGGCCGGCACGAAGGACGCCTGCTTGTGCATGTAGCACTGCGGCGGCGATGCGAAGAGGCCCTGCGGGCTATCGCGGAAGTCGGTCGTCGCGACCGCGTCCGCCCCGCCGGACACCTTGGCGTCGTCACGGGCGAAGTAGCCGAACTCTTCGATGGCGTTGATGACGCGCGGATCGTTGAAGGGGATCTCGTTCGCAACCCACTGGTCATAGACCGCGGGCTCCACGGTGCGGAGCATCATGTCCTCGACCCAGTCCGTTGCCGGCCAACCGGTGGCCGCGCCGGATCCCAGACCGATGCACCACGGCGTCTCGCCGTCGGCGACGATCTGCTCGGTCAGCTCCTTCAGACCCTCGAGGGTCGTCGGCACTTCGTAGCCTGCATCCTCGAAGTTCTCCGGGGAGTACCAGACGAGCGACTTCACGTTCACGTTGTAGAAGAAGCCGTACATCTGGTCGTCGCCGTTCTCGTCGGCGTAGGTGCCCAGATCGACCCAGCTCTCACCCGCGGCGTAGTTCTCACCAACCCAATCGGCAAAATCGCCCGGAAGCGGCGAGAGAAGCCCGTTGCCTGCCATCACGGAGGCAAGGCCCGGCTGCGGGAAAACGGCCACGTTGGGGGCGGACCCGGCCTCGGCGTCGATCACGATCTGCTGCTCAAAGCTGTCGGAACCCGTGTAGATCGCCTCCGCGCCGGTGGCGTCCATGAAGTAGGCCAGCGCGTTGCGGAAGAAGTCATCCTCGGGGTTCAGCCACGGGCCGGAAATGGTCACCGTCTGACCCGACAGATCGGGCGCGTTTTCGGCCCAGGCGTTGTAGCTGTCCCAGCTGAAGGGACCCTCGCCCGGTGCAAAGGTCAGGTGGCCGCCAGCGGTGGCCATGCCTGCCGTGAGCGCAAGCGTCGCGGAACCTGCAAGAAGCAGATGTTTCATTTCTATATTCCTCCCAGTCGCGCCCCCTGTTGGAGCGCTGTTGCGGTCATCCGCACCTCGGCGCGCGTGAGCGTGTCACGCCAAAGCGCTTTGGATGCGCATGACACTCGCGCAGGCTCCGATGGCTGTCAATCAAGTTTGCTGGGGGTTTGGGGAAAGCCCTCTTGGCCGGATTTTCTTTGCAATTGCAGCAAGATGGTGCAGGCGCAAGCTTTTGACGCCGTGCGCGAATTGGGCATAGGCTCGTCCGGGACTTGATAGCGCTTTGGGTGATAAAGGCTCATGAATCTGAAGGAGTTGGCCGCGCATCTGGGCCTCAGTCAAACCACTGTGAGTCGCGCTTTGAACGGGTATCCGGAGGTTTCGGAGACCACGCGCCAGCGCGTGTCACATGCCGCAGAGCAGCACAATTACCGCCCCAACACGCGCGCCAAAAGCCTCGCCACCGGGCGCGCCATGGCCGTCGGGCATGTCATCCCGACATCCACGCGCCACGAGATGGTCAATCCGATCTTCGGCGACTTCATTTCCGGAGCCGGCGAAACCTACAAGCAGCACGGCTATGACATGCTCCTGTCGATGGTGGAGGACGGGGATCAGCCGCGTGTCTACCGGGAACTGAAGGCCAAGGGCACCGTGGATGGCCTGATCGTCCATGCCCCGGAGACGAGCGATCCGCGGATCGGCCTCCTCAGCGATCTGGAGATCCCCTTCGTTGTCCATGGGCGGGCAAGCGACGAAGCACGCCCCTATGCGTGGCTCGACGTCAACAATACATCCGCCTTCGCCCGCGCAACCGAACTCCTCCTCGACCTCGGCCATCGGCGCATCGCTTTATTGAACGGGCTCGAAAGCATGGACTTCGCGCGCCGCCGCCGGGCAGGTTTCGAACGGGCGCTGTCCGAGGCAGGCCTCGCGCCGGAACCCGCGCTGCTGCGCTCTGCCGAGATGACAGAGACCTATGGCTACAGCTCAGCAAAGGAGATGCTCGCGATGGATCACCCGCCCACGGCGTTCCTCGTCTCCTCCCTCATCATCGCGCTCGGCGTCAGGCGCGCCGCGGAGGAACAGGGACTTGTCCTCGGGCGTGACGTTTCCCTCATCACCCACGATGATGACCTGAGCTATCTGCGCAATGGGGGGGACGTGCCGGTCTTCACCGCGACCCGCTCCTCGGTCCGCGATGCGGGCCGCCTCTCCGCCCAGATGTTGATTGACCAGATCGGCGCTCCGGCCAGCGCGCTTCCCACGCGCCTCCTCGAGGCGCCGCTGATACACGGTCGGTCCACCGGCCCCTGCCCCACCTGAGGATCTACTGAAAATGAAGAAACGCTCCCGCGCCGACTTTCCCGACGGCTTCCGCTTCGGCGCAGCCACGGCCGCCTACCAGATCGAAGGCCACGCCCAGGGCGGCGCGGGTCCCACGCATTGGGACACCTGGGCGGCGGTTCCGGGAAATGTCGTGCGGGCCGAGGACGGTGCGGTCGCCTGCGATCACTACACGCGCTACGAGGAAGACCTCGACATCCTGAAAGATGGCGGGTTTGACGCCTATCGCTTCTCGGCATCCTGGGCGCGCGTCATGCCCGAGGGCGTGGGCCGCGTGAATGCGACGGGGTTGGATTTCTACGACCGCCTCACGGATGCCATTCTGGCGCGGGGGCTTGAGCCGCATCTCACGCTCTATCATTGGGAGCTGCCCGCCGCGCTGGCGGACCGCGGCGGATGGGCGAGCGCAGACATCGCCGCGTGGTTTGCCGACTACGTCGAGGTCATCGCAGGCAAGATCGGCGACCGTACGAAAAGCATCGCGACGCTCAACGAGCCCTGGTGCGTGGCATGGCTCGGGCATTTCCTCGGCGGTCATGCCCCGGGTCACCGGGACATACGCTCCGCCGCGCGCGCGATGCACCACGTGATGAAGGCGCACGGGGCCGGGATGACGCGCCTCCGGGAGATGGGCCTCGACAATCTCGGGATCGTGCTGAACTTCGAACACGCCGCCCCCGCGACCGATAGACAAGCGGATGCCGCGGCCGCCGCGCGCCATGACGCGATCTACAATCGATGGTTCATCGAGGCGATTACGAAAGGCCGGTATCCCGAGCCCGTGCTCGACGTGCTCGCCCCTCATATGCCGCAGGGATGGGAAGACGATCTGCCCGAGATCAGCCAGAAGATAGATTGGCTCGGGATCAACTACTACACCCGCATGCTCCACGAAGACGCGCCGGGCGAGCCGTGGCCCGCGTATCGGTCCACCCGCGGCGACCTCGAACGCACCCAGATGGACTGGGAGGTCTATCCCGACGGTCTCGCCGGTTTTCTCAAGCGTCTGAAGGGCGATTACGCGGGCGATCTGCCCATCATGGTCACGGAGAACGGCATGGCGTGGGGCGACGAAGTGGAAAACGGTGCCGTCCATGACCCGGAACGCCAGCACTATATCGACGTGCATCTCGACGCCATGCAGGATGCCATCGCCGCAGGCGTGAATTTGCAGGGCTTCTTCTACTGGTCACTTCTGGACAATTACGAATGGGCGTTCGGCTACGAGAAGCGTTTCGGCATGGTGCATGTTGACTTCGAGACCATGAAGCGTACGCCCAAGGGCTCCTATCACGCGCTCAAATCCTGGCTGGCAGACACATGACAAAGCACGCTCCCGACACGCTCAATCTCGTGGCCGATATCGGCGGCACAAACACGCGCGTGGCCTTGGCCGACGGGCGGCGGGTGATTAAGGAAACGATCCGCAAATACCCCAACGCGAAGTATCCCGGGCTCGAAAGCATCCTCAAGGAGTACGTCTCTGCGGAGGATGGCGTGGATACGGCTGCCTGCTGCGTGGCGATTGCCGGGCCGGTGAGAGACGGTGTCGGCAGCCTCACCAACCTGAACTGGACGATCGACAAGGACATGCTCCGCCGCGCCACGGGCGCAGAGACCGTCGCCGTGCTCAACGATCTTCAGGCACCGGGTCATGCGCTCGGCTACATCGATGACGCAAACCTGACCCAGCTCCTGCCGCAGCCCGAGGCGTCGCCCAACGCGGCGCGCCTCGTCATCAACATCGGGACCGGCTTCAACGTGGCCGCCGTCTTCGAGACAGAAACGGGCCGCTACGTCCCGCCCGCCGAGGCCGGCCACGCCAACCTGCCCATCCGCACCGATGCCGATCTCAAGCTCTGCAAGTTCGTCGAGACAGCGCACGGCTTCCCGGCCGTGGAAGACCTGCTCTCCGGACGCGGGTTGGAACGTGCCTACGGCTTTCTTGCCAAGGAGGCAGGCTCACCGGCGGAAAAGAGCTCGCAAGCCATCATGGCCGCGCTGGAAGACGGCTCGGACCCGATGGCCGAAGACGCAGCGCGCCTCTTCGTTCGGCTGTTCGGCACCGTCGCAGGGAACCTCTCCCTCATTTTCCTGCCGTTTGGTGGCGTTTACCTCGTGGGCGGCATGGCCAAGGCCATGAAGCCCTACTACGCGAGCTTCGGCTTTGAAGCGGCCTTTCGGGACAAGGGGCGCTTTGCCGGCTTCATGGGAAATTTCGGCGTCACGGTCGTCGACGACGACTTCGCGCCGCTCACAGGGTGCGCGAGCCACATTACGGCCCTCACAGCCGGTTGAGAGGTGCGCTGCGGCCTCAAAAACCCGTGGAGCGTAACGCTTAATTAAGGCTGCCGGGCCTACTCCTCGGGCGACAGAAATGAGCCCGCGGAGGAGGATCCGAATGGCCAACAGGCCGACCCTTCTGATCGACAGACTGCCCGAAGTCGCGACGGCAGGATCGCTTCTCGCGATCATGGAAAAGCTCCGTAGCGGCCCCTGCTCCGTGAAGCTCGAGGCCTCGCGCGTGACGAGCTTGGGCGCCAGCGGCGTCGAGGCTCTTCTCGTCCTGGCGAAGACGCAGCGAGATCGTGGTGACAGCCTCGTTCTCGAGGCGGCATCAGAGCCATTCCTGGCAAGCCTTGCGCAATTCGGCGTGCGCCCGGACGCGCTGAGCAGCCCGGCGACGGAGGCCAAACCATGACGATCACCATCCTCGCAGTCGATGACAGCCGCACCATGCGCGCGATGATCCGGTCAACGCTCGATGAGGCAGGCATCGAGACGCATCTCGCCGAAGATGGCGTGCATGGTCTTGAAGTCCTCGAAGGGCTGGAGCCGGACGCAATCATCACCGATATCAATATGCCAAACCTCGACGGCTTCGGCTTCATCGACGGCGTCCGGGCCCAGGACAGGCACAAGAAGACGCCGATCCTCGTCCTGACCACGGAATCCGCGCCCGAGCTCAAGGCACGCGCGCGGATGGCAGGCGCGACGGGTTGGGTGGTCAAGCCCTTCGATCCCGAGAAGCTCGTCCGCGCCCTTCGGATGATCGCAGGCTGACCGCGTGGCATCGGGCAAGGATATCCCTGATGCTTCCGAGGCATTGCCTGTGCCCGACCCCATGGAGGAAATCCGGAAAGGCTTCTTTCAGGAATGCGAGGAGCTTCTCGAGGTCATCACGGACGGGCTGGACGCGCTGCGCACGGGGAACGCACCGCAAGACGGCTTCGACGCGGCGTTCCGGGCTGTTCACTCCATCAAGGGCGGCGCGGCTGCATTTGGATTGGCGGATCTCACGGATACCGCGAACGAGCTCGAAACCCATCTTTCGCGGCACAGAAGCAAAAAGAGCCTGCCGTCGACCACGGAGGCCGGAGACCTTGAGCGGATCGCGGACCGGCTTGCGCGGCTCGTGTCGGTCGCGGCCGAGGGGCGCAGCGCCGCGGGCCAGCAACTAAAATCAGATGAAGCTCACGGTCGGACTGACGATGATGCATCCGAACAGGACCTGCTGTCGCTCTCGCTGTCACCGGGGACGGATGAGGACATTCAACAGGTGCTGACAGAGCTTCGAGCCCTCGGTGACCTGAGCATCTCTCCGGATCTCTCCGCGCTCCCAAGGCTCGAGGAATGGTTCCCGGAGACACCGAAACTCGGCTGGACCCTCACACTCAGGACGGAGCTATCCGCCCATGAAGTGCGCGAAGCGATTGCACATCATGACCCCGGCCAGCTGCTCCGCGGCCTGCCTGAGCCCCGCACAGCGGAGGCGTCAACCGAGGGACCAACTCCCATATCGCCCAAGGGGCATACGATCAGGGTAGAACTCGATCGGGTGGATCGCCTCATGAACCTCGTCGGTGAGCTCGTTATCAACCAGGCGATGCTCACAAGGTCTGCTTCCGATCTCGGCGTTCGTGGCAATTCGGATCACATGATCGGGCTTGAAGATCTCATGCGCCTCACCCGCGACCTGCAGGACAGCGTCATGCAAATCCGCGCGCAACCCATCAAGCCGCTCTTCCAGCGCATGGCGCGTATCTGCCGCGAGGCGGCGCTGACCTCCGGAAAGGAGGTGGACCTCGTCACGGAGGGGCAGGAGACGGAAATCGACAAGACCGTGATCGAAGGCTTGGTCGACCCGCTGACGCACATGATCCGCAACGCGGTGGACCACGCCATCGAAGCTCCCGGCGCGCGCAAGACCGCAGGCAAACCGACACGAGGCGTGATCACGCTGTGTGCCTCTCACAGGTCCGGTCAGCTCATCCTCGAAATCGCGGACGACGGCGCGGGGATCGACCGCGGCAAGGTGCGGGCCCGGGCCGAAGCAAAGGGCATGATCACGCCGGGCGCCGAGCCCAGCGATGCCGAGCTCGACCATCTGCTCTTCATGCCCGGGTTCTCCACGGCAGCGAGCCTGTCTTCCCTATCTGGTCGAGGGGTCGGCATGGACGTGGTGCGGTCCGCGGTACTCGGGCTTGGCGGGCGCATTTCAGTCGACAGCACGCCCGGCACGGGCACGCGCTTCGAGATTTCTCTGCCGCTGACGCTTGCCGTGCTGGATGCCATGGTCGTGTCGGTGGCCGATCAAACGCTCGTCCTGCCCCTGTCCACGATCCACGAGACGATCACCATCCGTCGCGAAGACATGCTCGAGCTCACACCCGCAGCCAGAATGCTGCGATACCAGGGGCGTCCGATCATGCTGTCCGACCTGGGGGAGGCGCTCGGCTACCACGGCCGGCGGAAAGACCTGCATGACCGTATTGCGCTCATCATCGACGGAGAGGGCCGCGCGCCCACCGCCCTTGCAATCGACGAGATCCACGAACAGCGCCAAGTCGTGATCAAGGGCCTCCAGGAAGGCTTCTCCGCGGCAAGTTCCGTCTCTGCCGCGACGATCCTCGGCGACGGGCGCATCGCCCTCATCATCGACCCCTTAGACCAGAGCCTCACCGGTGGTTCCCACCCCGGCGTTCGGGGCAGCGCCATTCCCCTCGATCTCAGCGCATGATGGGAGCCAGCCTTGTCCTTGCCCTACTCACCAGACAACCACGAAGACGACACCAGCAGAGCCGACCAGGTTGAACTTCTATCCTTCGCGATCGCGGGTCAGGACTATGCAATCGACATCATGCGCGTCCGCGAGATCCGGAACTGGACAAAGCCGACCCCGCTCCCGCGGACACCGGACTATGTCCGCGGCGTGATCAATCTGCGCGGAACGGTCCTGCCGATCCTCGATCTCGCCACGCGCCTCGATCTCGAAACCAGATCGCATGACGAGCGCAGCGTGTTCGTCGTCATCCACTGCGATAAACGCGTCTTCGGAGTAGCGGTTGATGGCGTATCCGACATCCTGACCGTGCCGCGCTCCATGCTGCAGGAGCCACCGGCCATCGAAGAACCGACAGAGCCGGGGTGTGTGAGCGCGCTCATCCTCGAAGAAGACCGCATGATCCGGGTGCTTGACGCCTCGCGTATTGCGCCGGCCCTTCCGCAAAGAGGCCTGGACGCGCCCGCTGCCTGATGACGCAGAACGCGGGGCCAGGTCAGATCGCTGTGGACGGCGAGATCTTCTCCGCCATCGCAGAGATCGCCAAGGAAGAGGCTGGCCTGCACCTCGAAGGCTCAAAACGCGCCATGGTCTCCGCTCGCCTCATGCGACGGGTGGCGCGTCTGGGTCTGACAAACCTCGCAGATTACCTGCCCTACATCTCCGATCCGGGTGCCCCAGAGCGTCGCAGGATGGTGGCCGCACTGACCACCAACGTCTCGAGCTTTTTCCGCGAACCCCACCACTTCGAAGCGCTCCGTCGCGATATCCTGCCGCCGCTCATCGACGCGGCGCGGCGAGGCGGCCGGGTGCGGCTCTGGTCCGCCGGAGCGGCCCATGGACAGGAGGCCTATTCCATCGCGCTTTCCGTGCTGGACCTCGAGCCTTCCGCGCCGAAGCTCGACATCCGCATTCTCGGCACAGACATCGATCCCTCCGTCATCCGGTTCGCGCAATTGGCGGCCTATCACCGGTCCATGGTGGGCGATGTGCCGGAGCGGTTGCGAAAGCCGTATTTCCACTTCGACGCGTCCTCGGACACCTATCTGGCCAGGGAGCCGCTTCGACAGCTCGTCATTTTCCGCGAGCTCAACCTCCACGGGCCATGGCCCATGCCCGGCCGCTTCGACGTCATCTTCTGTCGGAACGTCGTGATCTATTTCGGGGAGGACGCGCAGAGCGCGCTCTGGCCACGGTTCGAGGCGAAGTTGACGGATGGCGGCTGGCTCATGGTGGGGCATTCAGAGCGCATCCCCGACGGCGTCGCGCCCAACCTGCAGCCGCGGGAGCACACGATTTATCAGCGCGCCCGCGGCGCAGGGTCGCCTTCAGAGTAGCTCCACCCCGGAGAGCTTAAGCGCGCGGGCCCGCGTGGTGCCTGTCTCGAGCGCCAAGCGGACGGCGTCGCGCTCGCGCAGCTTGAGCTGTTGCACGCGGCCAAAAGCGGGCCAAGCGCGCAAGCGTCTTGCCTGCCGGCCGCCGGTCGATGCCGCCAGGCATGCAATCCCCTCCTCTCGGAGAAAGCCTTCCACGAAAGCCACGTTCGCGGCCCCCGTGCTGCCGCGGCCATCAATCATGCGAGCACCGCCGAATACCTTGGCCCGCAGGCGGTGCCGTTCTGCCCCGGCGGCGACAACGCCGTTGATCAATAGCTCCATGAGATTGACCTCCGGCCCCTGTTCACTTGGCGTGGCCACCGCGCGCGGTGGGAGCAGCAGATGGTTCATACCGCCGACCCTGCGCCCCGGATCCCAGAGGATCGTTGCAACGCAAGAGCCCAAGATCGTGCTGAAGCAGGCATCCGGCGATGCGGCGATCCGAACTTCACCGTGGCGGATGTGTTCGGTCGCTGGGCCCTCGTGGCGCATCGAGAACGGCCCGTTCAAAACTCTTCCCAGACCTCGTCCGCATTGGGTTCTTCGAAGGCCTCCGGATCAAGGCTTTCAGCCTTCACGGCCAAGCGACTGGCTGGATGTGCGCGTGTGACCGTCCCCTGTTCATCCTCAGCGGGTGATGACCGCTGCTCAGGAAAGAAGTCCTGTCCTGCGGCCATCGCCACCGGAAGATCGAGCGCGTCTTCGCCCCGCGATGGCTCCCCTTGCTTCGACACACGGAACTGGGCCATCGCATCGCGCAGCTGCGCGGCCTCCGTCGTCAATGCATGGCTCGCCGCCGTCGTCTCTTCAAACATGGCCGCGTTCTGCTGCGTGACGCGATCGAGGTTGGTGACGGCGGCGTTGATCTCCGCGATCGATCCGCTTTGCTCGGTCGCGGAGCTTGCGATGCGGGAGACGTTGCTCGACACATCTTCGATCGTCTCGACAATGGCGCGCAAAGCGCGGCCCGCTTCGCCCACCATCTCGACACCGAGTTCGACATGGCCACCGCTCTTGGAGATGAGCGCCGTGATCTCCCGGGCCGCGTCAGCCGACCTTTGCGCGAGGGCGCGCACCTCGGATGCCACCACGGCGAACCCGCGCCCCGCGTCGCCCGCGCGCGCGGCTTCAACGCCGGCATTGAGCGCGAGGAGATTGGTCTGGAACGCGATGTCATCGATCACACCGATGATCCGCGAGATTTCCCGCGAGCTATCGGAAATCTGCCCCATGGCCTCCACGGCCTTCGAGACCACGTCACCGGACTTTTGCGCATGGTCCCGGGCGCGCCGCACGACGGCATCTGCCTGCTCCGTCTCCCCGGCGGCCAGGGCGAGGTTCTTCGTGAGCACGTCGAGCGCGGCCGCCGTCTCTTCGAGTGTCACCGCCTGGTTTTCCGTGCGGCGGCTCAGATCCTGGGCCGCATTCGTGATCTCGCCGGCTTCCGCGCTGATAGCATCCGCATTCTCGAGGACACCGCGCATCGCCGCGGACAGCATTTCCAGCGCGTGGTTGAGGTCCACGCGGAGCGAGTCGTAGCCCTCTGCAAAGGGCTCGCTCAGCCGCTCGGAGAGGTCCCCGCGGGCAAGGGCGGCCAGCGCATTGCTCACGGCGTCCACAACCTTCGCCTGCTCTTCCATCAATTGCCGTTTTTCCGCCTCGGCGGCCAGGAGCTTCTCGTGGTCGCGCGTGATGTCCTGGCCGATAAGAAGGAGGCGTGTGGGCACGCCCTCCCGGTCGAGCACCGTGGTCATGCCCCCTTCGAGGATGCGCTCCGTCCCGGCGGTGACAAAGCGCGACTGGCCCGGCAATTCCTCGTCAGAGGCCCCGCCCCCGTGCCGCGCCTCCGCGGGCTGAAGCAGATCATCGAGGGCGCGCCCTCGCAATCCCTCGAAGGGCGTGGTCATGAGCGTGCAAAATGCCGGGTTCGCCGTGACCAGCTGACCAGACATGTCGAACTCGGCCATGACCTGGCGCGTGTTGATCGCCTCGAGCATGGCCTCGCGCATCCGCTCCTCGGTCACATCCTTCCATTCAACCACGTAGCCGATCGCGTCGTGCCCATGATCGCGCACCGTGCTGAACGTCAGGACGAAATCGAGATCGCCGACCGCGAGGTCCAGACGATAGGGCAACGCGTCCCTGACCGAGAGGATGCCGCGGATGCGCTCTGGGTCCTCCTGGAAGATATCGATGGAGCGCCCGACCACCTCCCGCGGTTTGAGGTCCGGGACGCGGGCATGCATCGTATGGATGTTCTTGACGAGAAGGTCCTCGAAGGCCTGGTTGGCGTAAGCGATGCGCATGTCGAGATCGATGAGCGTCTGAGCGGCTGAGGCGCCCTCGAAGGCCGCGCCTTTGAACGAGCTGTCCCGCGCCAGCTCTTCGTTTTGCACCATGGCATCGCGGAAATCCGCAAGCGCGCGCGCCATCCGTCCGATCTCGTCTCGCCTGCCGGTGAAGGGGATCTCCTCGTCGTGATGCCCGCGCCGGATACGCGCCATCGCCGCCTGCAATTGCGCGAGGGGCCGGGTCACGGATTGCGCGCTGGCGAAGGCAGCAAGAACGGCGAGCACAAGGAGGATACCGCCGTCTCGCACCATCTCGTTCATCATGGCGGTTTCCGGCATGGCAATCTCTTCTGCGGATTGCAGAACGATCAGGGCCGATGTCTCGCCGAGGAACGGGATCGGTCTGAAGGACGCAAGCACATCCCTGTTCGCGATCTCCACTTCCACCTGCCCCATACGCCCGGACAGGGCGTCGCGGGCGATGCTCGCCTGCAGCTGGGCCTGCGCTTCCGGCCTCAAGCCGCTCCTGCCGCCCATGAGATTGCCCCGTGGATCGACCAGCAGCGTCTCGCCCGTTGCGCCAAGGTTCGCGCGGTCGCCCAAGATCGCACCAACCTCGTCAAGCCTCAGCTCGAGGATGAGGACGCCGATCGCTGTTCCTGCGCGATCGCGGAGTGGATGAGCCACGAGGTTTGCCTCGATCCCATCTGCGCCGTCAGCGGAGCCAGCCGCGCTGTAGGCCGGCAAGGTGGGCTCTGCCTCGAGCGCGGCCTCGAACGCCCCGGACAGGCCCGCGGGCACCGACGGCCCGTCGCGCAGGTTGCTCCCAAGTTCGGGGCCCTTCCGAGCCGAATAGACGACATCGCCATCGGTGTTGACGAGAAAGACGTCCGCGAAATCACGGCGATCCACCAAGCCACGAAAGTAGCCGTGATATCGATCATGGGCCGCGCGATAGAATGGCTCGGACGCCGTCTGCCCGCCGGCCTCTGAAAAATCGGCCCGCAGTGCTTCCGGCGCGCCGCCATCCGGGAAGAGCTCATTCATGCGCAGCCATCCCTTGCGGAAGGCCCGGAAAGCCGTGGTCACGAACGGGCTTTCGCTCTGGGCAACGACCTCGCGCTCGATATCTGCGGACCAGAGCGAGAGGGTTTCCGCGCGATTGCCGATTTCGGCTTCGAGCCGCGCTTCGGCGGCGCCGCGCAAGGCGCTCGCGGCGTGCTTGTGCGCGAGGTAATCGGCCATCACGAGGGTGACGATCACCATGGCGATCATCAGCACCGGAAGCTTCACCCGGATTGAGATGTTTTGCAGCAAACGCATGGCGGCCCCTGGCGAGTGCGGGCACCATCGACGCGAGGGGCTAAATTTTGCTTAATCTTGGTTCCAAGGGGGGCAGCGGCTTTGCAGCAAGTAGCTAGAGTTTTCGGAAATGAGTGAGGCACCGCGTCCCGTCCTGCGAAACGCGGATGCCCGGCGTCTCTTTCTCGATGCCCACGGCCTCCTGTCGCGCCCCGGTGGCTCTGCCACGCGCGCAGGTATTGCCGAAGCGATCCACGCGCTCGGCTTCGTGCAGGTCGATTCCATCAACACGGTTGCACAGGCACATGATCACATTCTCTGGTCCCGGCGACCGGGCATCCGGCCGGGTCAGGCCCATGGCTGCGCGGCCAAGCCGCGAACGCTCTTTGAAGGCTGGACCCATGACGCCGCCCTGATCCCATCGGAGTTCTTCAAGCACTGGCGGCACAAACATGAGGCCGATGCGGCACAGCTCTCAAAACGTTGGGAAAAGTGGGGCCGGACAGGCTTCCACGGGGAATGTGACACCGTCCTGCGCCGCCTGTCCGACGAGGGCCCCCTAACGGCCGCAGCCGTCGGCGATGGCACGCGCCAGAACGGTGGCGGCTGGTGGGACTGGCAACCCACGAAGGTGGCGCTCGAGTACCTTTGGCGCACAGGTGAAGTCGCGATCTGTCATCGCACGAATTTCACCAAGCACTACGACCTGACAGAGCGCGTCTTGCCACCCGAAGCGCTGAATGCGCGCACCACGCACGCGGAGAGCCGAGATTGGTCCGCCATGGCCGCGCTCGAGCGGCTCGGCTTTGCCACCCCTTCGGAGCTTCAATCCTTCTGGGATATCTTCACCAAGAAGGACCTCGCGTCATGGTCGAAGTCCCGACCGAGTGACATCATCGAGATAGACATCGAAGGTGACGATGGAAGCCTGCGGCCATCTCTCATTGCTGCCAATTGGCAGGAGCGGCTTTCAGCGCTTCCGAGCCCGAGCGAAAAGCTCCGCATTCTCAGCCCCTTCGACCCTGCCTTGCGCGACAGGGCACGTGCCCACCGGCTCTTCGGCTTCGACTACCGCATCGAGGTCTTCGTCCCCGAGGCGAAGCGCAAGTATGGCTACTACGTTTTTCCAATCCTCGAGGGCACGCGCCTGACCGGGCGCATCGACCTCAAGGCTGACCGGGCGGCGGACACGCTGCTCGTGAAGGGCTATTGGCCGGAACGGGGAGTGAAGCTGGGCAAGGGCCGCGCCCTACGCCTCGGGACTGAGCTCGAGCGGATCGCCAGGCTCGCGGGCGTGTCACGCATCACCCTCACCGATGCACCGGCCGCAGATATCCTCAAGAGCGCGCCCGGGCTCGCCTTCGCCTGAGCCCTTGCACTTCGCGGCATATCGAGAACACTCCGCCCATGACCAAACCCCCTTCGACGCGCGGTTCGTTCACCATCGGCGACACAGAGATCGCGCGCGGCACGCGCGAGACGGTGGGCCTGCCCGTTTCCGTTTTCGCCAATCACACGCCCGCAGAGCTCATGGTGCATGTGATCCATGGCAAGCGGCCCGGGCCTTGCGTCTTCGTGAGCGCGGGTATCCACGGCGACGAGGTCATCGGCGTGGAGGTGTGCCGCAGGCTGCTGCGCGCCCCCAACCTCGACACCCTCAAAGGCACGCTCCTCGTCGTGCCCGTGGTCAACGCCTTTGGTTTTCTCAACCACAGCCGCTACTTGCCGGACCGGCGGGATCTGAACCGCTCCTTTCCCGGGTCCTCCAGCGGGTCGCTGGCGGCGCGATTGGCGAAGCTCTTTCTGGCGGAAGTGGTGCTGCGCTGCGATTTCGGGATCGATCTGCATTCCGCCGCCGTGCATCGGACCAACCTGCCCCAGATCCGCATTTCGCCCGGCAACACGCGCACCCGCGCGCTGGCCATGGCCTTCGGCGCGCCAGTGGTCCTGACATCCCCGCTGCGAGACGGGTCCCTTCGCGGAGAGGCCAAGGCACGGGGCGTTGATGTCCTTCTCTACGAGGCCGGTGAAGGTCTCCGCTTTGACGAGACCAGCGTCCGCGCGGGTGTGGCGGGCATCCTGCGCGTCCTTCACGCGAAGGGGATGATCTCGCGCCGTGGCGTGCCGCGCTCAGCCTCCACGCCACTGATGGTAGGCGACAGTGCATGGCTCCGCGCGCCGGCGGGCGGCCTCGTGCGCATGTACCGCTCCGAAGGCGAAATCGTCGCCGACGGAGACCTTCTGGCCACCGTCTCCGACCCCTTTGGCGCCGAGGACGTGGAGCTTCTCGCACCGTCGGGCGGCATCATCGTCGGGCGCGCCGTCATGCCCATCGTGAACGAGGGTGACGCGCTCTATCACCTCGGCGATCTTCCGGCACGGCGCGACGCCGAGGCGGCCATGGAAGATCACACCGAAGCCCTCGCCCAACCACTCTTCGACGAGGATGAGATCATTTGACTTCCGCCACAGACGCCTTTCCCGCCCCGCCTGTCCCACGCCTCGCCATCGCTGACACGGGCCAGACCTTTCCCATCAACCGGATCTTCTGCATCGGGCGAAACTATGCGGCGCACGCTGCCGAGATGGGTCAGGAGGTGGAGCGGGAGCGCCCGTTCTTTTTCACCAAGGGCCACCATGCCGTCGTGCTGTCCGGGGGAGAGGCACCCTACCCGCCGGGCACGACCGACTACCATCACGAAATCGAGCTCGTGGTCGCGATCGGAGGCACGGCGGCGGAGATACCGGAGAGCCGCGCCATGGATCTCGTCCTGGGATACGGCATGGGTCTCGACATGACACGGCGCGATCTCCAGCAGGCCAACCGGAAGAAAGGCCTGCCCTGGGATGTTGGCAAGGATGTTTCCGGCTCCTGCATCCTGTCTCCCCTGACGACCGCCGCGCAGTTCACGCCGGGCGATCAGCGCATTCACCTCTCGGTCAATGGCAGCCTCCGGCAGGACGCCTCGTTGAGCGAGCTCATCTGGTCGCTCCCCGAGCTCATCGCGTTCCTGTCCACGCTCTACACGCTCGAGCCCGGCGACATCATCCTGACGGGCACACCCGCCGGCGTGGGCCCGGTGGTGCCCGGCGACATGCTGGAGGGCGGCATTGATGGTCTTCAGCCATTAAGTGTGCGCATCGGCGGCCGGTGACCCCCGTTAGTCAAACGTGAACCCTTGGCCGTTAGACCGCGCACGTGAAACGAGGTGCGGAGAGAGAGATGACCCCGGAAGAAGCGCGTCACGTGACCGTCAGCTTCGGGCGCGTGTTCCCCTACAGTTCGAAGCTCGCAACCGTCTTCTACGAGGAGCTCTTCGAACTTGATCCCGCCTCGCGAAGCCTCTTTCCCGAGAATATGGGCGGTCAGCGCGAGAAACTCGCGGACACGCTGCACCTCGTTGTGACGAACCTCACGCGGTTGGAAAAGATCATGTCAGCGATAGAGGCGCTGGGACAGCGTCACGCGACCTATGGCGCGGAGCCCGCGCATTACGAGGTTGTGGGTCTCGCGCTTATCACGGCGCTGAAGCGGGTGACGCCTGCGGGCCTGTCCCCGGAGGAAGAACGCGCGTGGATCACGGCCTATCAGGCCATTTCCAGCGCCATGCAGAACGCCGCAGCGGCGGGTCAGCACGCGCGCAGTGCGTAGAACGACCGGCTAGGCCGCCTTGCCGCGCTCTTCAGCGGCCCGCTTCTCATCCGCGAGGCGCTTTTCGTCGGCGGCAAGATAGAGCGGCCGCAGGCCCGTGATCAGCCGCGCCCCCTTCGAGAAGGTCACGTAGGACCAGAACCAGCTCAAGAGCACGAAGACCGGGCGGCGCACGCCGATCAGGAAGTAGACGTGAGCAAAGCCCCAGATCCACCAGGCCGGGGCGCCCGAAAGCCTGAGCCATCCCCAATCAATGACGGCTGCGTTGCGGCCGATCGTGGCGAGGTTGCCGCGATGGGCATACTTGAAGCCCCGCTTGGAGACCTTCTTGCCCTCGGCCATCCGCGCGAGGCGTTTGCCGACATAGGCGCCCTCCTGCTTCGCCGCCGGGGCGATCCCGGGGACGTCGAGATCCTTGGTCCACGCCACCTTGGCGGCATCTCCGATGACGAAAACCTCGGGATGCCCGGGCAATGAGAGGTCCTTTTCCACTTCGATCCGTCCGGAGCGATCCGTCTCGGTGCCAAGCCACGCGCCGAGCTTGCGCACCTTCACACCCGCGCCCCAGACCTTCGTGGCCGCGGGGATGAACCCTTCCGAGGTCTTGACGCCGTCCTCCGAGATATCCTCGACCATGGTATCGAGCTGCACCTCGACCCCGAGCCTCTCGAGCGATTTGAGTGCCTTCTCAGAAAGCTCCTCTGGCATTGTCGACAGAACGCGGGGCCCTGCCTCCACGAGAACCACCCGCGTCTGCGTTGGATCGATGTTGCGGAAATCCTTGGCGAGGGACCGGCGTGCCAGCTCGGAGATCGAGCCCGCAAGCTCCACGCCCGTGGGCCCTCCTCCCACGACGACGAAGGTCAGCTCGCGCGCCTGCACCTCCGGATCTGTCGCCACCTCGGCGCGCTCGAAGGCCATCAGGATCCGCTTTCGGATCTCGGTGGCATCCACGATGCGCTTGAGGCCCGGCGCATGGGGCTCCCACTGCTCGTTGCCGAAATACGAGTGCTGGGCGCCGGTCGCTATGATGAGCTGATCGTAATCGAAATCGGCCGTGTCACAGATCACGCGACGGCGCTCCAAGTCGATCTCCTGCACCTCCGAGAGCGCCACGCGCACGTTCTTTTCATCGGCGAAAAGCCCCCGGATCGGCCATGCGACATCGGCCGGTGACAGGTCCGCCGTCGCCACTTGGTAAAGCAGCGGTTGGAAGAGGTGGTAGTTGCGCTTGTCGACGAGCGTCACGTCCACCGGCGCGTCCTGGAGCTTCTGTGCTGCCGCGAGGCCGCCAAATCCGGCTCCAATGATGACGACCTTCGGGCGCTTGGTTACTTCGGCTGCCATGGCGGCATCTCCTAGAGGGTTCCCACAAATAGGTAGGTTCAGAACCACCGAGGCCAATGAAGGTTTCGAGGCGGCGCCGCGCGCAAAGACTGTTCTTGCAGCGAATTGCACCAATTGGTAACTCGAACTTACCAATTAGGAGGATTAATGCCATGGGTCTGCAGAACTGTCACAATTTCCAAGACTTTCGAGCCCTTGCGAAACGACGGCTGCCGAGCCCGATTTTCCATTATATCGATGGCGCCGCGGATGATGAGGTCACCTACCGGCGCAACACCTCCGCCTATGACGATGTGGACCTGATCCCTTCCGTCCTCAACGGCGTGGCCGAGGTGGATATGAGCGTCGAGGTGATGGGTCAGAAGCTCGACATGCCCGTCTACTGCGCGCCGACGGCGCTACAGCGCCTCTTTCACCATGAGGGCGAGCGCGGTGTCGCGAAGGCCGCAACCAAGCACGGGACGATGTTCGGCGTATCGTCGCTCGCGACCGTGACGGTGGAGGAGATCGAAAAGCTCGCTCCCGGGCCGAAGATGTTCCAGTTCTACTTTCACAAGGATCGCGGGCTCAACGACGCCTTGCTGGAGCGTGCCAAGGCGGCCAATTTCAACGTGATGGCGCTCACCGTCGACACGATCACCGGCGGCAACCGCGAGCGGGATCTGCGCACGGGCTTCACATCGCCGCCGAAGCTGACCCCCTCCTCCGTCTTCTCGTTCGCCACGCACCCGATGTGGGCTTGGAACTTCTTCACCAAGGAGAAGTTCGACATGCCGCACCTCTCTGGCCACGTCAGCGCTGGCACCAATCTGGCCGTCAGCGTGGGCGACTACTTTTCCACGATGCTCGACCAGGACATGAACTGGAAGGACGCTGAAGAGCTCTGCAAGAAATGGGATGGGCAGTTCGCGCTCAAGGGGATCATGAGCGTCGAGGATGCCAAGCGCGCCGTCGATATCGGCTGCACCGGCATCATGGTCTCCAACCACGGCGGACGGCAGCTCGATGGCGCGCGCGCTCCTTTCGACCAGCTCGCTGAGATCTGTGATGCCGTGGGCGACAAGATCGATGTGGTCTGCGAAGGCGGCATCCAGCGTGGCACGCATGTCCTCAAGGCGTTGAGCGTCGGCGCGAAGGCCTGCTCCGGCGGACGCCTCTACCTCTACGCACTCGCCGCCGCAGGGGGCGCTGGCGTGGAGAAGGCGCTTGGAAACCTGCGCACGGAGATCGAGCGCGACATGAAGCTGATGGGCATCACGAGCCTCGATCAACTGAGCCGCGAAAATCTCCGCTTCAGAAACTGAGCGCGCTGCCCAGGGGGACCGGGCAGCGCGACGTGGGGGGCGGTTCACACCAACCGCCCCCCGGGCACTCTTCCTTGGTCACATACCCAGGCTAATCGCAAATCCGGAAAAGTTGCCCATCCCGAGATCGGCGAGGAGCGTTGCAGCCCCGGTGCCGAGATCGATGGAATAAAGCCCTGCGGTATCTGCGCCCTCCATCTGGAGAATGGCGAAGGCGAGATCGGTCCCCTCTTCGGGGGAGACGATGTCAAAACCCCCTGACGGGGCGAGATCGACGCCCATGCCCCCCACGGTGACGGCCCCCACGGTGCCGAGTTCGCCCGCATTGTTTGCGAGCGTCACGAGCGCGTCCGTCTCGCTGTCGAGCGCATACTGCGCCGTGCTGCTCGCGGTCATGCCGGCCACGGCGTTGGTGTAGGCATTGGCAAAGATGCTGGGCGTACGGCCCGCATTGGCATCGCCTTCGGCGTAGAAGGCATCGGTGAAGCGCAGCACAGAGCCCGCGCGCTCGTCATTGTCGCCGAAACCCTCGGGGAAATAGACGAGGTTCGCGCCCGAGGCGGAGACGGCGCGCACTGCGTCGATGGCGTTGTTGAAATCAAAAGCCACTGCGCCCGCGCCGAGCATGGCGTCATCCGCAAACTGCGCCATGAGATCGGTGATCTCGCCGGAAGACGGATCGATGATCACGACCTTGCCCTCCGAGATCCCGAGGAGATCGCCTGTCACGGGCCGGTACGCGATGGCGGAGAGCGCCATATTCAACGCGACGGTCTCGACGTCTCCGGGTGCTGCGATGGAGCCCATGGTGACCAGCGTCTGCCCATCATTGGCCAGGGCGTAGCCCATGATGCCCGCGTGCCCATCGGCCTGCACGGCAGTGGCGCTGGCGACGAGAGCCGCGGATGTGAGGAGGTTACGCATGGGATGTCCTTTCGATGCAACGGGTCTCCCCGACGCCGTGGCGCGGGGTATGTCGGCAGCCACGAAAGGACGGGACAGGGAGTTTCAGCGCGTTTGGGAGTTTTTGCGCCGCGCGGCGCAAGCCCCTGGAGGCGCTCAGTAATCTCTTTGCCAGAAGATGCCGACACCGGTCTCGCCGTCGCTCGAGGCCGAGCCGCGCAAGGTGGTGGTTTCGTTGAGGTCGAAGTTCAGGCTGAGCGTCGTATTGCCTCCCGAGCCCACCTCGACCTCGGTATAGACGTCCTCGTCAAGCTCAGCTCCGATCGCGAGCGCTGCCTCCCCCGTTTCCGCGTCCGTGCGCAGGTCGAGGTCATCGACGCCGAGGCCTGCCCGCGCGCTCTCGAGGAAACCGGCCCCCCCGGCTCCGCTCAATTGGCGCAAGGAAGAGACGAGGCGCGCCACCTGCAGGGGGCTCAGCGTCTCGATCCCACGACCGAAGAGAACGCGCGCGAGGATCTCGTCCTCGGGAAGCTCGGGCGAAGAACTCAGCTCCAGCTCAGGGGCATCAACGGGCCCCGAGAGGCCAATCCGGGCGGTGATGTCTTCCACTTGAGAGACGGCCGCGATGTCGATCCGCGGCAGAAACGTCCCCGCGATGGTGATACGCCCTTCGTCCAGATCGAGACGGCGCCCGAGGAAGTCGAGCCGCCCGCGCGTGAGGTTGAACTGCCCCGCCGGGATCGGCGTTGCCGCGGTCCCGGTGATGCGGAGCCCGCCTTGGAAGCCTGCATCCAATCCACGGCCGCGCACGAAGATCTGGTTGATGGCCTCGACGGTCACATCGAGGGGGATGCGCGGGCCACCGCCCCCGCCACCGGGTTCGCGCCCGTCCAGCCTGAGCCCTGCGCGCGCAAGCGTCTCGCGCACATCCCGTGGCGCGCCTTCGTGCCGGATGGATGGGATCGCGGTCGCGCCGCCGAGGCCCGTGTCTGGGATGCGGATTTCCACGTCTTCCACGCGCACGAGCCCACCCACGGCGAGCTGGTTTTGCATGGAACCCTCGACCTGCAGATCGGCCGTGACCTCGCTGGTGAGGACATCGAGATAGGCCACCGGCAAACGCACAGTCCTCAGACCGAGGTCGATGGCGAACGGCGACGCCAAGCCTGCCGAGCCGGAGATCCGGATCGGAACGCCATCCAGGGCGGCGGAGGCATCGAGCCTCGCCTGCCCGCCCGAGAGATCGATATCCGCGTCGATCGGGCTCAGTGTCAGCCCCAGCGTGGGATCAAAGACCCGTGCGCCCGCGGTGCGGATCGTGCCGGACACCGCGTCTAGGCTGGGTGGCCCCGCGAGGCCGAGGTCGAAGGATGCCGTCCCCTCGAGGGACCGCCCGGACGCAAAGGCATTGGCGATGGCCAGTGGCAGCGTGCCCGAGGCGTCTGCCCGAACCGCTCCGCCCGGAAGGCCCGCTTCCGCGTCGAGATCGATGCGCGCCCCGCTATCGGTGGTGGCACTTGCGCGGAGGTCGGGCGTGCCCTGCAAATCGCTGACATTTGCCGAGACCGTCGCGCCGCCGGCAAGACCGGGCACGAAACGGGCGAGAGACGCGACGCGCGCCCGCAGCGCCAGCGCCTCCGAGAGCGCGCCAGACACATCCGCAGAAAGCCCCGTGGCGCTCGTGACGCTGGCCTCCACCTGCTGCGCGCCAGTGAGGTCACTCAGCGTTGCCGTGACCGACGCGCTCCCGGCGAGCTGTGGGGCAAGAAACCCGAGGGAGGCAGCCTCAGCCGCGAGATCGATACGGGAGGCCGGGCCCAGCGGCTGGCCCGTGATCCGCGCAGACAGGCCGGGCGTGGCGGTGAGGTCCGCCGCGATGTCGAGATCGCCGGTGAGAGCGCGCAGCTCCGCATCGACGGTCGCCGGGCCTTCGAGGAGCGGGACGATGAAGCCGAGGTCATTGGCATTCGCCCGCACGGTCACGACCGCGCCCGGCTGCGTTGGCCGCCCCTCCACACGTGCCGTGAGCCCCGGCGTGGCCGTGATGTCTGCCTCGATGAGCGGGCCCGCTTCGAAATCGCTCACACGCGCCGAGAGGCGCGCGGGGCCCGGCAGTGGCGGCGCGAAGGCGGCGAGATCGGCGATCTCGGCCAAAATGTCGAGCGCCTGCGCCTCGCCCGCCAGGGGACCGTTCACAGTGGCCTGGATACCGGGGGCCACAGCGAGTTCGGCGGCCAACGTTGGCACGTCTTCGAGCGCCACCGACGCCACGAGTTCAGCGACGCCACTCAGCTGCGGCACGAAGCGTTCGACCTCATGGAGGGCTCCGTTCAGGGTCACTTCGGCACCGGGCCCGGAGAGCGGGCCAGAGACGGTCGCGTCGAGCCCGAAGGCGGCCGAAAGCGCGCCCTCCACACGACGTGCTCCGAGGGCGTCGCCGAGGGAGACATCAAGGCTCACGGGTCCATCCACGAGGTCGGTGAGAAGCCCCACGTCACGGAGGTTGGCGGTGACGTCCAGCGCGCCATCGGCGGACGAGACCTCGCCGTCGGCGGTGGCGCGGAGCTCCGCGTTTTCGATGACGAGGTCGTCGATCCGCGTGCCGTTTTCATCGCGCGCAAAACCGAGGCCGAAGGTGGTCTCCGGGCTGACAAGGCCGGCCACCGGCTCGATCCCGACATCGAGCCCGTTCGTGCGGCCCCCGAGCGTGAAGACGATGGCACCGCCCGGGACTTCCATGTCACCGTCGAGATTGGCCGACACCTCTCCGGCGAGATCGCGCCCCGCGATCGCCGAGAACGGCGAGATGTCCGGCGCGTCGACGGTGAGCGCTGCCCGCAAGGCCACGCGGCCATCGGTGGGCGTGATGACAGCGGAGCCGTTGGCCGTCCCGTTCTCCAGGACGAGTTCCAGACCCGCGAATGAGAAGCTGCCATCCTCCGCAGACAGGGCAGTGACAAGCTGGGCCTCCGCGCCCACGGCCTCTGCAAGGGCCGGGTCCCCGGGGAAATCGAGCCCGCTGATCACGGCCTGAATGTCTCCGGCAAAGGGCCGCACTGTGCCGGGGACGATCTGTCCACGCCCCGTGATCGTCGCAGAGCCCACGGTCACCGTGCCGGCATTGACGTCTTGCGTGGTGAGGCTCAGGTCCCAGAATTCAGAGACGGACGCATCGAAGGCGACGGAAAGCTCGCTTCGGGCCAGCGTGACCTCGGTGCCGGGGATCGCGGCACGGCCCTCGCGCGCGAGAAGCCCCGTGAGATCGATGCTTTGCGGGGCGCCTCCCGCAAGCGATGCGGAGCCCGTGAGGAGGAGCTGCGCCGCTTCAAGACGCAGGTCCTCAAGCGCCAGCGCGCCGTCGGCGCCCGCATTGCCCGAGGCCGTGAGCAGGGTCTCGGGTCCGAAAAACGCGCGGTTCGAGGGCTCAAGCAGCGGACGGATATCGCCGGACAGATCGACGGCGAAGGCCCGTCCGGCTGCACCGTCCTCGTTGAGGGTCGCCTGTCCGCCGAGGCGCTCTTCTCCGTCCGTGGCCAGAACGAAATCCGCGGCGAACGCGTCTAGCGGTCCGGCTCCTTCGACATCGAGACCGACCGACGGCAGACCGGGAAGCGCGAGCGCCGTGGCCACGATCCCGCCAGCGGGCTCTGCCACGCGGAGTTCGACGCCGAGCTCTTCGGTCTCGGGGGAATAGCTCAGGTCGATGATCGCGGTCCCGGGCCGATCGTCGACGCGCGCGGCATCAAGTGTCACAGCCAGCGCGCCGTCCGCCAGCGCGGCGGAAATCTCGGCCGTGGCGCGGACCTCCTCGCCGAGGAGCGGCGCGCCGAGGAAAATCTCCTCCACCGCGAGCCTGTCGATCTGGATGGCCACGGGCAAATCCGGGATCCGAAAGCCTGACGCCTCCGCCTCCGGCACCTCGACCCCGTCCTGCGGAATGGGACCTCGCAGGACGTTGAGGTTGGCGGCGGCCAGTTCCGTCACCTCGAGACGGCCACGAAGAAGCGCACCCCGGTTCCAATTCAGGCGCACGTCGCGGAGCTCGAGCCAAAGGCCCTCGTCATCAAAGATGCGCAGCGCCTCCATGGTGGCCTCCGCGGTGAGGGCGCCCGCGAAACCATCCACTTCGACGACCCGACCGTCGCCCGAGAGCTGATTTTCGATGAGGCGCTCGATTTGCCCGCTCTGCGCCCATGCCGCCGGAGCCAGGAGGATGAAGAGGAGTGCGAGAACGCGCATCAGAATGCCTGCCCCAGTCCAATGTAGAGTGCGTAATTCGTGCCGTCCGAGCTGTCGCCCACGGGCAAACCCACGTCGACACGGAGTGGCCCGAGCGCGGTGTTGTAGCGCAGACCAAGGCCCGCGCCGCTGTGACCTTCACCGTCTTCGAAGGTCGCGCTCTCGGAGATGAAGCCGTAATCGAAGAAACCCACGACGCCGATGGCTTCGGTGATCTCCTGGCGGAGTTCGAGCGACAGACCCGCGAAGCCGCGCCCGCCCGTCGTGCCTTCCTCCCCGTCAACGCCGAGGGATTCAAAGCCCTGCCCGCGCACCGTGCCGCCGCCGCCCGAGAAGTACAGAAAGTCCGGCGGGGTGCCCTCACGCTCGGCCGCGAGGATGGTGCCGAATTGGGCCCGCGCCGCGAGCACGGTACGCCCGCCCAGCGCGCGATAGGCACGCAGATCGCCGTCGAACTTCAGCCCCGTATCGCCGCCCGCCACCGCGATAAAGGGCTGCGCCGCGAGGAAGCCGAACGTGCCGGAGGTGGGATTGAGCGGATCATCGCGCCGGTCGCGTTCCGCGTCGGCGCCGAGAATGAGATGTCCAAAGGTGCGGGATCCGAAGGCGTCCTCGGATTCCGAATATCGATAGCCCACGGCCTGACCGATCACCAGCGTATCGTTCACGCGCCGCGACCGACGGGCCGTGAGTTCGACGAGGTTCTCCTCGAATGTCTCGTCATCGATCCGCTCGATGGCGGCGGTGAGGTCCAGCGTATCGTCGGCGCGTCGGAAGCCGGGGATCGTGAGCGTCGTGGCAAAGCGGAAATCCACGCCGCCGGTCTCGCCACCGATGCCATCGATCTCCGCGTCAAAGCGCAGGCGCTCCGCCCCTCCGAAGAAATTGCGGTTGATCCAGAAAGCCTCGAGTGCAAGCCCGTTCGTCGTCTCTATCTGGGCGCCAAAGCCCAGCCGCCGCAGGGGAGCGGCCTCGAGACCGAGCTCGAGATCGAGCGTCCCGTTCGCGTTGGGCTCCGCGGCCTCGCGCACGACGACGGAGTTGAACGTGCCTGTGTCCACGAGCCTGCGCCGGACATCGCGGACGGCCGCCGGGGAAAACGGCTCGCCGCGGGGCATGCCCGCGATCTGCTGCAAGCGGCGCTCGCTGACCGTGGCGTCCGGCGGCGTGATCAGCCGTCCGAAGCGGAGCGCCGGCCCAGGATCAACGCCCAGCGCCACATCAAGCGCGGACGCATTGTGACGTGCAACGATCTGCTGGTCGGTGATCTCGGCCTTGGCGTGGGACGCATCGCGCCAGTCGTCCACCGCCTGACGCGCGGCATCTCTGACTTGCGCGGTGCCTGCCGTGGCCCCCGGTGCAAATCCTTCGATGGCCGTCGTGCCCGGTGCAAGAGGCGCGATGACTGCGCGGCCGAAGGTGAACCGCTGACCCAAGTCGATATCGACGACCGGCGCGCCGAGAGAGGGCGGCGCGTTGAAGGAGGTAAGGCTGCTCGCCTCGCGCCCACCGAAGCGGATCGAGACGGAAGCACTGAAGAACCCTTCCTCGTAAAGCACGGCAAGCAGGCGGCCGTAATCGCCCTTCGCCGTCGCGATGACATCGCCGGATGTCTCCTCGGGCCCCGCAGACAAGACGAGCGCCTCGCCCTGCAGACGCTCCATGAGGTCCTCGCTCGCGCCGTCGACACGCAGCTCTTGCGAGAGTGCGGGACCGAATATGAAAATGAGGCTTACAGCGAGAGCGGAGCGGAGGGTCGTTGGGAACAAAGCGCGCGCCACTGGCATTCCTGTCATTGAATTGGGCGCGCCACATAGCTTGCCCCGAAGTCATTCACATCGTCTACGCAGGTAGACGGCGCGAGTGCAACGCACGAGGGGGAGCTTTGTTGCAAAAGACTGCCGATCCTGATCACTCTCGGTGTGTCATAGACAAACGCCGAGAGGACCCGAGCAGCCATGACAACTAAAGACGAGTGGTGGCGGGGCTCCGTGACCTACCAAGTCTACCCGCGGTCTTTCCAGGACACGAGCGGCGACGGCGTGGGCGACATCAAAGGCATCACGGAGCGGCTGGACCACATTGCCTCGCTTGGCGTCGATGCCGTCTGGCTGTCGCCTGTCTTCACCTCGCCCATGAAAGACATGGGCTATGACGTCTCCGACTATACCGGCATCGACCCGCTCTTCGGCACCATGGCCGATTTCGACGAGATGGTGGAGGAGGCGCATAAACGCGGTCTAAAGATCATCACCGACCAGGTGATCAGCCATGCCTCCGACGAGCATCCGTTCTTCGAGGAAAGCCGGCAGAGCCGCGACAACCCAAAGCATGACTGGTTCGTCTGGGCCGATCCCAAGCCCGACGGCACACCGCCGACGAACTGGATGAGCGTCTTCGGCGGCCCGGCATGGACCTGGGACACCCGCCGCAAGCAGTACTACATGCACAACTTCCTGAGCGCGCAGCCGGACTGGAACTTTCACAACAAGGCGGTGCAGGACTACCACCTCGAGTGCATGGAATACTGGCTCAAGCGCGGGGTGGACGGGTTCCGTCTCGACACGGTGAACTACTACTTCCATGACAAGCTCTTGCGGGACAATCCGGCCAACTACCTCGATTGGGGTCCGCATGCGGCCAAGCCCGTGGACATGCAGTTTTGCCTCTTCTCGAAATCGCAGCCGGAAAACCTGACCTTCCTCGAGCGGATCCGGCAGCTCCTCGAGAAATACGATGCCCGCACCACGGTGGGCGAGGTCGGGGACAACCATCAATCCATCTCGCTCATGGGCAAGTACACGTCCGACAACCGCCTGCACATGGCCTACTCTTTTGAGCTTCTGGGGCCGGACTACGCGCCCGATTTCTTCCGTGAGCGGATCGAGAACTTCTTCAAGGGCGCGCCCGAGGGCTGGCCCTGCTGGGCGTTTTCGAACCATGACGTGCCGCGGCATGCCGGGCGTTTCCTGCCCCATGGCGAGTCTCTTGACGCCATCGCCAAGCAATCGGCGGCGCTGCTGCTGACCTTCCAAGGGTCGGTCTGCCTCTACCAGGGTGAGGAGCTCGGCCTCGTGGATACGGAGCTCGAGTTCCACGAACTCACCGATGTCCAGGGCATCGCCTACTGGCCCGAGCCCGTGGGGCGCGACAACAACCGCACGCCGATCCCGTGGGAGAAAAAGGGCAAGAATGCAGGCTTCTCCGACGCCAAATCGACGTGGCTGCCGGTCAAGCAGCCAGCCAAGGATCGCGCGGTGGACGTGCAGGAGAAGGACAAGGACAGCGTCCTCAACTTCTACCGCGCCATGATCAAGCTTCGCGGCGAACACGAAGACCTTCGGACCGGAGCTCAGACCTTCCTCGATCTGCCCGACCCCGTCATCGGCTATGACCGCGGCGACGACTTCACCTGCGTCTTCAACCTGTCCAAGCGGAAGGTGAGCGTGCGGCTGCCCTGCCCCGTCTCGCCCCTGATCGAGGTGGATGTGAGCTGCTCGAAGGACCGCGTTGACCTCGGCCCCAATGGCTTCGTCATCGCGCGGAAGTCCTGAGACCGCTCAAAATCGATATCAGGCCCGGGGGGTTGCACCTCCCCCCCGGCTTATGAAACGCCAGAGGGGTCCGAAAGAGACCCAGACTTGAAGGGAGACAGATCGTGCCAAGCCCGACCCATCCCCCCCATTTGAGCGAGGACGACATTCACGCCCTGCTCGATGCACGCCACGACGACCCGTTCTCAAAGCTCGGCGTTCACAAGACCGGCTCGAAGAGTTGGCTCGCGGCGCTCCTGCCGGGCGCTGCCTCCGTATCGGCCACGCTCGGCAAGAAGACGGTGGAGCTCGCCGACCTCGGGGGCGGCCTCTTCGCTGGCCCCGTACCCACGTCGAAGTCGCGGGCGGTTCTGAAAGCCGAAAACCTCGACCATGGCGCCTCCTTCGAGGATGCCTATTCGTTCGGCCCCGTGCTGGGGGACATGGACATCCATCTCATTTCCGAGGGCACCCATCGCCGCCTTTGGGACGCGCTCGGCGCCCATGTCATGGAGCATGAGGGCGTCGCGGGCACGCATTTCGCCGTCTGGGCGCCCAACGCAAAGCGCGTGTCGGTCGTCGGAGATTTTTGCGGCTGGGATGGCCGCCGCCTGCCCATGCGCAAGCTTTGCTCGTCCGGTGTCTGGGAGATCTTCGTCCCCGGCGTGGGCGACGGGGCCTTCTACAAGTACGAGATCGCGCCAGCCGAGGGCGGCTTTCATTCGAAATCCGATCCGTTCGGCTTTGGGTCGCAGCATCCGCCGGAGACGGCGAGCGTGGTGCGCGACATCACGGGCTACGGCTGGAATGACGACGCCTGGATGGCGGGCCGCGCGTCAAAGAACGAGCGCTCAGCACCCATTTCGATCTACGAAGTGCATCTCCCGTCCTGGCGCCGCGCCGATGGCAGGCGCCCGCTCAGCTACAAGGAACTCGCCACCGAGCTCGTGGACTACGCCAAGGAGATGGGCTTCACCCATCTGGAATTCCTGCCGGTCTCCGAGTTCCCCTTCGACGGCAGCTGGGGCTACCAGCCGATCGGGCTCTACGCGCCCACGATCCGCATGGGCCCGCCGCACGAGTTCCGCGATCTCGTGGAAGCCGCGCATGAGGCCGGGCTCGGCGTGATCCTCGACTGGGTGCCGGGGCACTTCCCCACCGACGCCCACGGGCTTTCCATGTTCGATGGCTCGCATCTCTACGAACATTCCGACCCGCGCGAGGGCTTCCACCAGGATTGGAACACCGCGATCTTCAACTACGGGCGCACCGAGGTGAAAAACTACCTCACCGCCAACGCCCTTTACTGGCTCAAGGAATACCATGTCGACGGTCTCCGCGTGGATGCTGTGGCCTCGATGCTCTACCGCGACTATTCCCGCGAGGCGGGCCAGTGGATTCCCAACAAGGACGGCGGTCGCGAAAACTACGAGGCGATCGATTTCCTCAAGGAGATGAACACGCTGGCCTATGGCGAGGTCGAGGGCATCCTCACCGCGGCCGAAGAATCCACGGCCTTCGGCGGCGTCTCGGCCCCGGTGGATGCGGGCGGGCTCGGCTTCGGCTACAAGTGGAACATGGGCTGGATGAACGACACGCTGCGATACATCGAGAAAGACCCGATCTATCGACAGTATGACCATCACCTGATCACCTTCCCGCTGGACTGGGCCTACACGGAAAATTTCATCCTGCCGATCAGCCACGACGAGGTCGTGCACGGCAAGGGCTCCATGATCGACAAGATGCCCGGCAACGAGTGGGAGAAGTTCGCTAATCTCCGCGCCTATTACGGCTACATGTGGGGCTTCCCGGGCAAGAAGCTCCTCTTCATGGGCTGCGAATTTGGCCAGTGGCAGGAATGGAACCACGATGAGAGCCTCGACTGGGACGCGCTGCTCGGCGCCAACCAGAAAGGCCTCCAGACGCTCGTGAAGGACATCAACCGCGTCTACACCTCCACCCCCGCGCTCCATGCCCAGGATTGCGATCCCGCGGGCTTCACCTGGCTCGACAACGATCCCTCGCAAAGCCTGACCGCCTGGGCGCGCTTCGGTGGCGGGGAGACCTGCATCGTCGTCTGCAACTTCACGCCCATGGAACGCCACGGCGTCCGTATCGCGGCCCCGTCGAAGGGCCACTACCGCGAAATCCTCAACACCGATGCCAGCCTCTATGGCGGCGGCGACCGGGGCAACGGCGGGGGTGTGCACACGCAGGATATCGGCCAGAGCGGCCAGGATCAGAGCATCGAGATCACGGTGCCGCCGCTCTCGACCCTCATCTTCAAACTGGACTAGAGCTCTCGGGAGGAGACCAGATGCCCAGACCAAAGAGACTTTCCCAACGCGCCATGGCCTTCGTGCTCGCCGGGGGCCGCGGCTCGCGGCTCAAGGAGCTCACCGATACGCGCGTGAAACCGGCGGTCTATTTCGGGGGCAAGACGCGGATCATCGACTTCGCGCTCTCGAATGCCATGAATTCCGGCATCCGCCGCATGGCACTGGCAACCCAGTACAAATCGCACTCCCTCATCCGGCACTGCCAGCGCGGCTGGAACTTCTTCCGCGCGGAGAGGAACGAGTTCCTCGACATCATGCCCGCTTCCCAGCGGGTCAATGAAGACCGCTGGTATCTCGGCACGGCGGATGCCGTCACACAGAACATCGACATCGTCGACAGCTACGATATCGACCACGTCGTCATCCTCGCGGGCGACCACATCTACAAGATGGACTACGAGGTCATGCTCGAGGAGCACGTAGAAAAGGGCGCCGATGTCACCGTGGGCTGCCTCACCGTGCCGCGCATGGAAGCGACGGCCTTCGGCGTCATGGCCGTCGACAAGGAGGAAAACATCACCTCCTTCCTCGAGAAGCCCGCCGACCCGCCAGGCATCCCGGGCGACGAGGAGCACGCGTTGGCCTCCATGGGGATCTACGTCTTCTCCTGGCCCTTCCTGCGCTCGCTTCTCCTCGAGGATCGCGACGACCCGAACTCGTCCCACGATTTCGGCAACGACCTCATCCCGAAGATCGTGAAAGGCGGCAAGGCCCATGCCCACCGCTTCGACCGCTCCTGCGTGCGCCATCCTGACACCTCCGCCTACTGGCGCGATGTCGGCACGCTCGACGCGTTCTGGCAGGCCAATATCGACCTGACTGATTTCACGCCCGAGCTCGATCTCTGGGACACCGACTGGCCGATCTGGACGTATTCGGAGAGCGTGCCGCCCGCAAAGTTCATCCACGACGAGAAAGACCGCCGCGGGGTGGCGATCTCCTCCATGGTCTCGGGAGGCTGCATCATTTCGGGCACGGCCGTGCGGAACTCGCTCCTCTTCACCAAGGTCAAGACCAACAGCTACGCCGTCCTCGATCATTCGGTGCTTCTCCCGAATGTCGTCGTCCATCGCAATGCGCGCCTCACCAAGTGCATCGTGGACCGCGGCGTGGAGGTCCCCGAGGGCCTCGTGGTGGGAGATGATCCGGAGGAGGATGCAGCCAACGGCTTCCGCGTGACAGAGAAGGGCACGACCCTCATCACCAAGCCCATGATCGACGCGTATCTCGCCAAGCAGTAAACGCACGATGAAGGTCCTCTCTGTCACGTCCGAATGCGTGCCTCTCGTCAAGACGGGGGGGCTCGCGGACGTGGCCGGGGCCTTGCCCGGCGCCTTGAAGGGTCAGGGCATCGAGATGAAGACGCTCCTGCCGGGCTATCCGGCGGTCATGGCGCGTCTTTCCGATCCGGCGCAGGTCTACGAGCGCACGGAGCTTTATGGCGCGGCGGCGCGGGTGCTCGCCGAAACTGTGGATGGCATCGATCTCCTCGTTCTTGACGCGCCCCATCTCTACACGCGCGGCGGGACGATCTACCTCGACGAGGACGGGAAGGACTGGGCCGACAATCCGGAACGCTTCGCAGCCCTATCGCGTGTGGCCAGCGACATCGCGGGCGGCGCTCTCGGCAATTGGATGCCCAAGATCGTCCATGCCCATGACTGGCAGGCTGCCCTCGCCCCGTACTACATCTCGCGATCCGAGGCCGCGCCCCGGGTCGCAACCGTGCTCACGATCCACAACATCGCTTTTCAAGGCCTCGCGCCAGGGGATCGCGCCGAGCATCTCGGCATCTTAGGCCAGGATTTCCATTCCGACGCGGCAGAGTATTGGGGCCAGGTTTCGACGCTGAAGGCCGGACTGACCTCTGCCACGAAGCTCACCACCGTCTCCCCCACCTATGCCGAGGAGCTCATGCGCCCGGAGTTCGGCATGGGGCTCGACGGGGTGCTGCGCGACCGGCGCGGCGATCTCGTGGGCATCCTGAACGGCGTGGACACGCATGTCTGGAACCCGGCCACGGACAAGAAAATTCATGTCTACAAGAGCCCCCGCGGCAAGGCGAAGAACAAGGCTGCGTTGCGCGCGGAGTTCGGGCTGCCGGAGGCGGATGGGCCGCTTTGCGTGCTCATCTCGCGAATGACGGAGCAAAAAGGGCTTGATCTGCTGCTGGAGGCGCTGCCCGCCCTCACCGAAGCCGGCGGCCAGCTCGCGCTTCTGGGATCCGGCGATCCGGTGCTTGAGGCCGCTTTCGCTGCTGCCTCCCGCGATCCGAATGTCGCGGTGAAGATCGGCTACGATGAAGCGCTCTCCCACCGCATGGTGGCTGGAGGAGACGCCATTCTCGTCCCATCCCGTTTCGAGCCCTGTGGCCTGACGCAGCTCATGGGCCTCGCCTACGGCACACCGCCCGTGGTGGCGCTGACGGGCGGGCTTGCAGACACGGTGATCCCGGCGACGCCAGCCACGCTTGCGCGCGAGGTGGCCACGGGCATCCAGTTCTCGCCTGTCACCGCAGAGGCGCTGACGAACGCGCTCACCAAGCTTTGCGCGCTCTACGCTGACACGAAAGCCTGGGGCAAAATCCAGCGCAACGCCATGGCCCACCCCGTGGGCTGGGAGACCTCTGCCGCGGCCTATGCCGCGCTCTACGGGAGCATCGCCCCATCGCCATGAGATCGCTCCAGCTCTCCGCCGGGCGGCCCTACCCGCTCGGCGCGACGTTCGACGGCGAGGGTGTGAACTTCGCTGTCTTCTCCCAGCATGCCGAGCGCGTGACCCTCTGCCTTTTTGACGACGAGGGAAATGAAGCACTGCTTGTGGACCTCGCCGAACGGGACGGCCACGTCTGGCACGGCTACTTCTCGGGCATGCTGCCCGGGCAGCAATACGGCTACCGCGTCCACGGCCCCTACGCGCCCGAAGAAGGCCACCGGTTCAATCCGCACAAGCTCCTCATCGACCCCTATGCCAAGAAGCTCACCGGGCACCTCACTTGGGATGACAGCCTTTATGGCTACGAGATCGGGCACAAGGATGCGGATCTGAGCTTTGACACCCGTGACAGCGCGCCTTTCATGCCGCGCTCCGTCGTCGTGGACCCGGCCTTCACCTGGGGCGCGAAGGGAGGCCGGATCGACCGCCCATGGAACGAGACGGTCCTCTACGAGGCCCATGTCAAAGGCCTCACGCAGAACCGGGAGGACGTGGCGCACCGAGGCAAGTTCCTCGGAATGGCGTCCGACCCGATCCTCGACCACCTCACCGATCTCGGCATCACGGCGATCGAGCTTCTGCCCGTGCAGGCCTTCGTCGATGACCGTTTTCTCGTCGATCAGGGGCTGCGCAATTTCTGGGGCTACATGACGCTCGGCTTCTTCGCGCCGGACCCGCGCTACCTGAGCTATGCCGACATCGCCGAGTTCCAGCAGATGGTGGCGCGCTTCCACGCCGCCGACATCGAGGTGATCCTCGACGTGGTCTACAACCACACCGCGGAGGGCGACCAGAACGGCCCGACGCTGGCTTTCCGCGGCTTCGACAATTCGAGCTACTACCGCCTCTCGGAGGGGCGCTACTACGTCAACGACACGGGCACGGGCAACGCGCTCAACTTCGATCACCCCTTCACGCTGCGCCTGGTGATGGATTCGCTGCGATACTGGGTCGAGGTCATGCGCGTCGATGGCTTCCGGTTCGATCTCGCCTCCACGCTCGCGCGCACCGGCGGTGTCTTCGACCGCGACGGCCCCTTCATGCGCGCGATCCGGCAGGATCCGGTGCTCAACCGCGTGAAGCTCATCGCCGAGCCCTGGGACGTGGGCATGGGCGGCTACCAGCTCGGCGCCTATCCCGCGCCCTTCACCGAATGGAACGACAAGTACCGCGATCAGGTGCGCCGCTACTGGCGAGGCGATGAAGGCACGGTCCAAAAGCTCGCCACGCGCGTGGCGGGATCGAGCTTCCGCTTCGACCATGACGGGCGGCCTGCGACATCCTCGATCAACTACTTGACGAGCCACGATGGCTTCACGCTCATGGATGTCGTCAGCTACAACATGAAGCACAACGAAGCGAACGGCGAAGGCAACCGCGACGGCCACGGCGAGAATTTCTCGGGCAATTGCGGGGAGGAAGGCCCGAGCGAGGACCCGAAGGTCATCGCCAAGCGCGCGCAACGCCGCCGCAACATGCTGGCCACGCTCATGCTCTCCCAAGGCACGCCGATGATCCTGGCGGGTGACGAGCTTGGAAACAGCCAGGGCGGTAACAACAATGCCTACAGCCAGGACAACGAGACAGGCTGGATCGACTGGGACGGCGCCGACGAGGATTTCCTGCAATTCTGCAAGGATGTGATCCTCTTCCGCCGGGCCACGCCGATCCTGCGCCAGACACGCTTCCTCCATGCGCGGCCACGTCTGATCGACGGCGTCCCCGATCTCTTCTGGCGGCGTGCGGATGGGCAGCCCATGACCTCCGACGATTGGGGCCAGGCCAAGCTGAAATTCCTCGGGGCCGAGATGCGCATGGCCCGCGGCACCCCTCCCTACGAGAGGCGCCTCGGTGCGATCTACATCATCTTCAACAACGGCGGGGAGATCCGCGCCACGCTGCCCGAAGCGCCCGAGGGGCAATTCTGGGCGCGCGCCTTCGACACTGCGGGCGGCATTCCTCCAGAGGACCGCCCGCGCACGACAACCTCAATCGCGGCCGAAAGCGTCGTCGCGTTTACACTTAGGAACATCGCCGAAAAGAGCTGACCGGGAGACCACCATGACCACCATCGCCACGAAGCCGATTGACGGCCAAAAGCCGGGGACGAGCGGGCTCCGGAAGAAAACCCGGGTCTTCATGGCGCCCCACTACCTCGAGAACTACGTGCAATCGATCTTCGACGGGATCGGCGGGGTCAGCGGCAAGACCCTCGTGGTGGGCGGCGATGGCCGGTATTTCAACGATCGCGCGATCCAGGTGATCCTGCGCATGGCCGCCGCCAACGGCGCGACGCGCGCCATCGTGGGGGAACGCGGGATCCTGTCGACGCCCGCCGCAAGCCACCTCATCCGCAAGCGCGGCACCGATGGCGGCCTGATCCTGTCGGCCTCGCACAACCCCGGCGGCCCGGAGGAGGATTTCGGCCTGAAATACAACGGTCCCAATGGCGGCCCGGCGACAGAGGGCGTCACCGACAAGATCTTTGCGCGGACCAAGGAGATCACGGAGTACCGCATTCTCGAAGCGCAGGACGTGGATCTCAGGAGCCAAGGAGAGACAACGCTCGGTCAGATGGCGGTGGAGATCGTCGACCCCGTGAGCGACTACGCTGACCTCATGGAGAGCCTCTTCGATTTCAATGCGATCGGCGGCATGTTCGTCTCGGGCTTCCGGATGCGGTTCGACGCGATGCACGCGGTGACGGGCCCCTATGCGCGGGAAATCCTGGAGAACCGCCTCGACGCGCCGCTGGGCACGGTCGTAAACGGCGAGCCCAAGGAAGACTTCGGTGGCGGCCACCCGGACCCGAACCCGATCTGGGCCAAGGAGCTGATGGACGCCATGTACGGCGCCAACGCACCGGATTTCGGGGCGGCCTCCGACGGGGATGGCGACCGCAACATGATCGTCGGGCGAAGTGCCTATGTGTCTCCGTCGGACTCGCTCGCCGTCCTCGCGGACCTTGCCCACCTCGCCCCCGGCTACGCCGATGGCCTCGCCGGCGTCGCGCGCTCCATGCCCACCTCCGCCGCCGCCGACCGCGTGGCCGAAGCCAAGGGCATCGCTTCTTTCGAGACGCCCACGGGCTGGAAGTTCTTCGGCAATCTCCTCGATGCCGGGCATGCCACCATCTGCGGCGAGGAGAGCGCAGGCACGGGCTCCAACCACGTCCGAGAGAAAGACGGGCTCTGGGCGGTGCTGCTGTGGCTCAACATCCTCGCGAAAACGGGCAAGAGCGTGTCTGACCTCTTGTCGGACCATTGGGCCAAATACGGGCGCAATTACTATTCCCGTCACGATTACGAGGCGGTGGACAGCGAAGCGGCGGCAGGTCTAATGGAGGCGCTCAAGCAGAATCTCGGCGCGCTGAAAGACGGCGATTTCGGCGGCATGACCATCGAAGGCGCAGACGAGTTCTCCTATGACGACCCGGTGGACGGCTCGCACGCCTCTGCCCAGGGCCTTCGCATCTTCTTTTCCGGCGGTGGCCGCGTGGTCTTCCGGCTATCCGGCACGGGCACTCAGGGGGCGACGCTGCGCGTCTACCTCGAACGCCTCGAGACCGATCCTGCGGAGCTTCACCGCGACCCGCAGGAGGCGCTGGCGCCGATCATTGCCGCTGCCGACGCCATCGCCGGCATCTCGGCCCGCACGGGGCGCACTGCCCCCGACGTCATAACCTGAAGCGCTAGAAGGCCGCGCGAAGCGTGAGGATCTGCGCCGGTCTCAGCGGCAGCACGATCTCTTGCGCTGGCTCCAGCTCTTCCTGCGTGACACCGAAAATATCGCAAGTTCTCAGGCTCTTGGGCGGCGTGTTGAAGCGCACCCTCGGCTCCACGTTTTCTCCGCGGGCTTCAAACAGCCGGAATTCTACCTCTCCGTCCACGGGGCGCACCGTCTCCACGATCACGCCCGCGGGCACCTCGATCAGTGGCGCGACCTCCGGGCCCTGCGCCACGCGCAGCGGCGCGTTGAGATCGTAGGCCGCGTGGTCGAGTTCGGCCCGGTCAAGCTCCGGGCTGGCGTAGAACGCATAGGTGAAATGGTGCCGCCCCTGGTCCGCGACCGGATCCGGCGACGTGGCTGACTTGATCAAGGACAGGCGCATCACGTGGCCGTGGATGTCGTGCCCGTACTTGCAATCATTGAGCAGCGCAGCACCGCGCTTGCCGTCCTCGAGCAAGGCCCATTTCTGCGCAGGCACCTCGAACCGCGCAGCATCGAAGTCCGATGTGCGGGACGTCGCGCGGCGGATCGCGCCCCATTGAATTTCATAGAGCGCGTTATTCGCCTCGATACTGACGGGAAACGCCACCTTCAGGAGAATATGGCTCACCCGCCAGTCGATTTCAGTTTCAAAATCGACGCGGCGCGAGCCCGCCGTGAGGCGGATCGTCTGCACGATCTCACACCCGCGCCAGAGATGGGTGACGCGCACGGCCGCGCGGACGGGTCCATTCTCCACGACCTCGAATTGGCGGGCGTTCGTGACCTCTTCCTGGTTGTCCTCGAAATACGGATCGATGTCCCAGGCATCCCAACAGATGGGCCGATCCTCGAACGCCACGAGGCGATTGCCGTGCTCGCCGTCGGCGAGCGCCTGCCAGCCCGTGGCGAGGTCCGTGACCTCGGCCAAATGGCCGTTCGGGAGCACCTTCACTCGCAGGATGCCGTTATCGAGCCAGGCATGCGTGGAGCCCACGGAGGCCCGCGCGGCATGGGGCGGGGTCTGGGCGGTGGAGACGGCCCGCGCGGAATAGCCGGGAAGATCCGAGAACCAGCAGAGCGCGCCGCCGCTGACCTTCTGCGCGGCATGGATTTCCGCATCCCCCTCCACGAAGGCGACGCGGGGCCCGCGTGTCGGCGCAGTGTTGATCGCCACCGGCGCGCCGCCAGGCGCCAGCAATGCCGAGGCCTTGTCCTCTATCTCACGGCGGAGGTTTGCAAATGTCTCCTTCGCCTCGTCGAAGACCTCGGTGATGGAGGTGCCGGTCAGGATGTCGTGGAACTGGTGCAGGCAGAGCGTCTTCCACTCCTCCTTGAGTTCGATCCCCTGCCCCAGCATGGCGGCCATGGCTTCTGCCTCATGGAGCGCCCATTCCGCCTTGCGGTTCGCGCGCTTGATCCAGCCCTGCGAGGTATAGACGCCCCTGTGCCCCTCCATGTAATGCTCGCCCGTCCAGAGCTGCTCCTCCGGCACGAGGGGCGCCAGCCCGGCCAGCGCATTCCTGACCGACGACATCCGCAGGCGCGGCATCCCCGGCATCCCGCGATAGGCGTCGGCCTTGGCGAGGAGATCCTCCGTCGGCCCCCCGCCCCCGTCGCCATAGCCGTAGCAGATGGGCAGATGGTCCTTCGCCCCGCCGTGGGCGTTTGACCACGTCCCGCGCACTTCTGAGGCGCTCAGATCGCTTTTGTAGTTCGTCGGAAACGGCAGGTATTGCACGGCGCGGGGCGTCGTGAGGATGTGCGCCATGACGCGGGTCCCGTCGATCCCCTCCCAGTGATGCGAGGCCCACGGCACGCGGTTGATCTGGTTCCAGTTGAGCTTGTTCGTCACGAACCAGTCGAGCCCGGCCATCTTCATGAGCTGCGGGATCTGACCCGGGAAGCCGAAGGTGTCGGGGAGCCAGAGGACATTCGTCTCGACTTCCCCGAACTCCTCACGGAAAAACTCGCGCCCGAGGATGAGCTGCCGCACAAGCGCCTCGGGCCCCGGAATGTTCAGATCGGGCTCCACCCACATGCCGCCCATGACCTCCCACCGACCCTCGGCCACGCGGGCGCGGATCCCGCTGTAGATATCGGGGAAGTCGTGCTTCGTCATTTCGTAGAGCGCGGGCTGGGAATGGGAGAAGGTGTAGCCATCATCGGCCTCCATCAGGCGCAGGACGTTCGAGTAGGTGCGCTGGTTTTTCAGGCGGATCTGGTCGATCGTCCAGAGATAGGCCACGTCCATATGCGCGTGCCCGACCCCGTGAAGCGTCACGTCGAGCGGATCGCCCGCCTCCATCAGCGCGCCGCGCAGGGTGACGAGCGCGCCGGGCACGGACGCGTAGAAGGCCTCGCCCAGGGGGTCGCGGGTGTCGAGGACGGCGAAGGCCGCGTCGAGCGCGGAGATGAGCTCCGGATTGTCGGTATGTGTCGCGGCATCGTGGACGGCCTGCGCGAGCCGGATGAAATCGAGCGTGTCGGGGCAGCGCTCCACGAGCGCGGGCGCGCCCATGTAGAGCTGCGCGCGGCTGTCGGGGTCAGGCGGCCACCCCGCAAGGCCCGTCCAGCCATGGAGCGTCAGGACATGCTCTCCCGTCGCCTCCTCTGGGAGCGGCAGGGTATGGTGATAGCGGTCCGCGCTGCCGAGCGGCGTTTCCCCGAGATAGACCATCCCCTCGGGATGATTGAAGATGTCGCCGAGCGCCCCCAGCGGCAGGTGAAGCGCGAGGTGACGCCTGTCCCAGTCCGTCGGGATGGCCACGCGGGTCTTCAGCAGAAAATCGAGCTTTGCCCGGCCCCAGTAGCTGTGATGCGGGATCTCCGGCCAGCCGGACGGGGCCTGCGCGAGGTCCGCGTTCACCTCCGGGCCCGGCAACTCCTTGAAGAGGAATGGCGGCAGCGCGCGGCGCTTGCGAAAGACCATGGGCGCGATAAGCGCGAGCCGCGCCCCGAGCTTCTCGCGTGTCAGCCGGAGCCTGTGTAGAGCCCTCTGACGACGGTCCTTCTCCAGGGCATGATCCTGCAGATCGTCCATCCCACTAGCCGGTCACGAGCTCGAAGCCCGCGATGCCACCGCGCATGACGCTGGGCGCGCGCTCGGCGTCGGCACGCATGGCGTCCGGGTCCCAACCTTCGGAGCCCCAGCTGCGCTGGAGATCGGGCCAAGGGATCGAGTCGATGAGGAGCTGCGTGTAGGGGTGCTGGGGCGCGCCGATGACCTCCTTTGGCGGGCCCGCCTCCACCACGTGCCCCTTGAAGAGGACCATCACGTAATCGGAGACGTGGTAGGCCGTGGCGAGGTCGTGGGTGATGTAGAGGATCGAGATCCCGTACTTGTCCTTGAGGTCGTAGATGTTCGACAGGATCGTCGCGCGGAGCGACGCATCGACCATGCTAACGGGCTCATCGGCGATGAGCAGCTTCGGCGAAAGCATGAGCGCGCGGGCCACGATCAGGCGCTGCCGCTGCCCGCCCGAGAGCTGGTGGGGATACCGCGAAAGCACGAGATCGGGGTCGAGCCCCACGGCGGCGCAGGCCTCCTCCATGGCAGTCTGCGTGGCGGCCTCGGAGGTGGCGAGGCCGAACTGCTTGTAGGGGAATTTGAGCGCGTGGTTGACCCGGTAGAACGGGTTGAAGCAGGCGTACGGGTCTTGGAACACTGCCTGCACGTTCTTGCGGAAAGCGAGGCTTTGGGCGGCGTTCATGCGCGCCACGTCCTGCCCCTCGTAGAGCACGCGGCCCTCGCTCGGCGGATTGAAGCCCAGCATGATCGAGCCCATCGTGGATTTCCCCGAACCCGACTGCCCCACGATGGAGATGATCTGCGGCGTGTCGCCTTCGAGGGTGAAGGACATCGGATGGAGCGCGGTGACGGTGCCGTAATCCTTGCGCACGTTCTCGAAGCGCAGGAGCGGTTCCTTCGAGCTGCGCTGCGCCGCTGGCGCGTTGCGGTCGGGGTTGAGGAAGCTGTCGCCGCCCACGAGCGGCACAGAGCGGATGAGATCCTGCGTGTAGGGATGCCTCGGGGCCTCGATGATCTGCTGGACGGTGCCGTGCTCCACGAGTTCGCCGTCCTTCAGCACGGCCAGCTCATCCACCGACTGCGCCATGAGCCCCATGTCATGCCCGATGAGGATGAGGCCCGAGCCGATCTCGGCCTGGATGTCCTTAAGGGTCTGCATGACCTGCCGCTGGGTGACGACGTCGAGCGCGGAGGTGGGCTCGTCGGCGATGATGAGATCCGGGTTGAGAATGAGGCCCATGGCGATGCAGACGCGCTGCTTCATCCCGCCGGAGAGCTCGTGCGGGAAGAGTTGGCCCGCATGTTCGGGCAGACCCACCGAGACGAGCGCGGCGTCCGAGCGTTTCTGCAGCTCTGCCCGGGGCAGATTGCCCTCGTGGGCGATAATCGCATCCCACATCTGCGGCTCGACACGCATGACGGGATTGAGCGAGTTCATGGCCCCCTGGGGAATGTAGGCCACCGCCGAAAGCCGCGCGCGGCGCATGTCTTCCTCGCCGAGGGCCAGCATGTCGGTACCCGCGAGGTCGATAGAGCCGGAGGAGACGCGCCCCGGTTCGGCGAGCATCTGCATGACGGCGAGCGCGGTCGTGGTCTTTCCCGACCCGGATTCGCCGATGAAGCCCACGCGGCGCCCCTTCTCGATCGTCAGGTTGAGGCCCTTCACCGCCTGCACGACGCCCTTGGGCGTCGGAAACTCGATGGAGAGGTCTTTCAGGGTCAGGACGGGTTTGCCGGTCATGGTCTTTTCCCACGGTGGAGGTCCCGGGTCAGGCCCGGGACGGGTGTGTCGCGCTTCACGCCCCGGGCTTGACCCGGGGCCTCTCGCTTTAAGGCCGCCCTCATGACAGTTTCCTCAGGCGCGGATTGGAGACCTCATCGAGACCGAGATTGATGAGGAGGAGCCCGATGAACATCGTCGCGAGGAGGAGCGTCGGCAGGCCCCACCACCACCAGAGGTTCTGGATGAGCGCGCCCGCGTTGATGGCCTCGTAGATCGTGCGGCCGAGCGTGGGGATCCGCTGGGGACCGAGGCCGAGGACTTCGAGCCCCACGGCGGTCACAATGGAAGTGGTGACCGAGGCAATGAAGGAGCCGAAGAGATAGGGCACGAGGTTGGGCATCATCTCCCGGAACATGATGTGGAAGGTGCCCGCACCGCTGAGCTGCGCCATCTGCACGTAGCCCGAGCGCTTCATCGAGAGCACCTGCGCGCGGATGAGGCGCGTGGGCGATTGCCAGACGAAGCCCGCGATGAGGAGCGCCATCATGGTGAGCGAGACATCCCCGAAGGACGACTGGAAGACGACGAGAATGAGAAGCGGCGGGATCGTGATCATCACGTCGGCGAGGACACGGATCGTGTCATCCGTGCGCCCGCCAAGGAAACCGGCCGAAAAGCCGAGGAAAATACCGATCGACATGCCGATAAGCGAGGCAAGAAGCCCCACGAAGAGCGTGTTCGGCGCGCCGATGATGAGGAGCGCGAGAAGATCGCGACCGCCGCCATCGGTGCCCAGCGGATGGGCCAGCGTCCCCGCCTGCCCGCGCATGTTCTCGAAGCCAAAGGGCGTCTGCCGCGGCAGGCCCGAGCCCACGAAGACGAGATCCGGATCCCAGAAAATGCGCCCGAGGAGGCCCAGTGCGATGATGCCGAGGAGCAGCCCCACGCCCCATATGAGCTTTGGATTGAGCCAAGGATTGTCGAACCTTTTCAGCCGCCTCGCCTGCTTTCTTTCAGCACGTGTAAGCGGGGTTTCGGCTTCGGCTGCGCCGTCGTTTGTCGAATACTCAGCCATCACGCAGCCTCATGCCGGATACGGGGGTCGATGAAGGGATAGAGCAGGTCCACGAGGAAGACGCTCACGGCGGTCATGAGGATGATGACGTAACTCACCCCCTGGATGACCGGGAAGTCCTGGTTGAGGATCGCGTCGTAGAGCAATTTGCCCATCCCGTTATAGGCGAATATGCGTTCCACGAGCACCTGCCCCGCGATGAGCAACCCGATTTTCAAAGCAAAAGCAGTGATTTGCGGGAGGATCGCGTTGCGGATCATGTAGCGGTAGAGGATGTATCGCGGGCGCAGGCCCTTGGCCTTCGCGAGCGTCACGTAATCCTCGCCCTGCACGGTGATCATGAGCCCGCGCATGCCGAGCGCCCAGAAGCCGAAGGTGACGATCACGATCGAGAGCGCCGGCAGGAAGCCGTGGTAGAGCACCGATTGCACGAACGTCCATGTCCAGCCGGGCTCCACGAAGATCGAGTAGGCGCCGGTGAGCGGAAACCACTGGAGCTTCGCGCTGAAAATCCACATGAGGAGAAGCCCGGAAAGGATTGGCGGGATTGAGGTAAAGACCATCGCCGCCGGGATCGCCACCTTCACGAGGTTAGGCGATTTCTCCCACACCATGAGTGCGCCGAGGAGATTGCCGATGAAGAAGGTGATCAGGAGCGACAGGATCATGAGCCCTAGCGTCCAGGGCAGCGCGTTGAGGATGAGCGTGGCCACGGGCGTCGGGAAGGCAGCAGTGGAGAGGCCGAAATCGAAGACAAGAGCGCCCGACAAGTACCTGAAATACTGAACGATCAGCGGCTGATCGATCCCCATCTGCGCCCTGAGCTGCGCGAGGATCTCTTCGGAATTTGCCACGGTTCCTGCGCCCGCTGCCATGCGCCCGAGCGCGATCTCGGCGGGATCGACCGGCGAGAGCCGCGGGATGATCCAGATGATCGTCGCGGCGATCAGAATGGTGAGCACCAGCGTCACCAGACGGTTGATCAAGTAATCCCTTGGAATGCGTCCCATGGCGGGGCTCCTTTCCGTTGCGGCGGATGGGCACTGGCACACGGCGTACCCGGGGTCGTACACACGGCGTCTGCACACCGGTCGGACGGGGTGTGCCTTGGCGTCGCGGGCATGGACTGCCCGCGGCCGTGATGTGTCGGCGTCACCCCGGGCCTCTTGGAGGCCCTTTGGATGGCGGTGCGAGGTCCCGGATCGGGGTCCGGGACGGTCGTCTTTCGCATCACGTCCCGGGCTCGACCCGGGACCTCTCGCCTCGGAGGTGGAGGCCCCGGGTCAGGCCCGGGGCGTGAAGGTTCTTAGCCCGCGGGCTCCAGATTGTGGATGATCTGGTGCGTGTGGCCCCACCAGAAGAACGGGTGGTTGTAGTAATTCTCCGAGGTCGGCCAGCCCGTCCAATGGGTCGTGTTGAACGGGATGAGCTTCGAGGCCTGCGCGAGCGGGATGAAGGGCATCTCGGCATCGAGATACTGGTAGGCTTCCGCCACCAGTCCTGGCACCTCGGGATCCCCCAGGGGCTTCGTGGCGATCTGGTCCACGATGGCCGTGTAGGCGTCCGCCGCCGGGCCGTCCCACCGCGAGGTGTTGTTGAAGCCGGGCGAACGCTCGCCCACGGGCACCACGTCCCGCGAGTTGTAGCGGCCCATGGAGGCCCAGGGCTCGTTCACCGACCCGCAGGACAGCCAGCTATAGGACATCTCGTAGGCGCCGAAGGGCAGCACCTCGCCCCAGAACACGCCGTTTTCCACGGGCGTCGCACGGGCGTCGATCCCGGCGCGCTGGAGCTGCTCGACAACGACGTCGATGGTGCGGGTATACTCCGTGGAGGCGGAGTTCACGTGGATGTCGACGGAGAGCGTCTCACCGTCCTTCATGTAGTAGTCCCCGTCACGCGCCCAGCCCTCGGCCTCGAGGAGCGCCTGACCGGCCTCCACGTCCGCGCGGGCGGGAAGGCCGTAGCCCGCCTCCTCAACCGCGTCGATGAAGGGCGCCATGGAGCCGTATTGCGCGAACATCGTCCGCGACGCTTCCGTCGTGCCCTCGTAGGCCACGTTCACGATCTGCGAGCGGTCGATGATCGAGGCCACGGCGCGGCGCATGTTGGCGTTGTCCCAGGGCGCGACGGTGGTGTTGATCTCGAGCTGGCGCGCGCAGGGGTCGGCGGCCGCGAAGGGGAAGCCGTCCACCCACGCGATGACGGCGTCGTTCTGCGCCTGGATCGCCTCGAAGGTGCCGATGGTGACGTTTTGCGCGGCGTCGAGCTGGTTCGACGCGATGAGCTGTGCGCGGCTTTCCTCGCCGCCGCTCTCGAGGAAGATGACACGCTCGGGTGCGGGCATGTCCATGAAGCCCGTCTCTGCACCCCACCAGCTGTCGCGGCGGTCCCAGATCATGCGGTTCGACGCGCCGGAGCTGTAGGCGTAGGGGCCCGTGCCGATGGGCGGAAAGAAGGTGAAGGTGGCGGGCTCGTCCACCGCCGACCAGACATGCTCGGGCATGATGAGGAAGGAGTTCGCGATGCGGACGCCGAAGTTCTCCACGATGAAGCGCGGGTTGGAGCCCTCGAGCGTGAAGCGCACGGTGAGGTCGTCCACCTTATCGACGGAGGCCACCTGGCTCGTGAGCGCAGACACTTCGCGGGCGGAGAAATCCTCGGTATTCTCGGCCATGTTGACGGTGAAGACGACGTCATCGGCGTTAAACGCCTCGCCGTCGGACCACGTCACGCCATCGCGGAGCGTCACGGTCCACTCAGTGAAGTCCGCGTTGCTCTCGGCGCCCGTGGCGAGCCACGGCTCGAGCTCACCCGTGCCATAATTCAGGATGAAGAGCGGCTCCCACATCGTCTGGTGTGCGCCCGCCAGGCGGCGAACGCCGGAATTGTCGGTGAACCAGTTGAAGTTCTCCGGATCCGTGATCGTGCGGTCGAGGTCGAAGATGACCGTGTTTTCCCGCGCCACGCTCTGCGCGGACGCGACCGAGGCCGCGATCGCCAGGCTCGAGGCGGTGATGATGAGCTTTTTCATGGACTTCCTCCCAAAGAAGTATGTTGTTTATTCGCTGGTTATGGGCCGAAGCTAACGCAAATAATCCATCACGAGGACGCGCGTGCGCTCCGGCAGATCGGCACGGGTCAAGTTGACCCTAGGTGAACAGGCAAAATCAACATCCGCCTCGTTGAAATGGGCGAGGAAGCTCTCGATCCACATCGTATTGCGCGGGCGGTAGGTCAGTGTGCGGAAATGCATGGGGATCACGAGGCGCGGCTTCACGCGGCGGATCATCTCCATGAGATCGGGCAGTAGGATCGTCAGATAACCGCCTGCCAATGCGAACAAAATGTCGGTGCCGCGGAAGAAGTCCTGCTGGGCCTCGGTGAGCGGGTTGCCCACGTCGCCCATATGGGCGCAGGCCATGCCGTCGAGCCCGAAGCGGTACATGCCGTTTTGCCCGGGCACGGCGTGCTCGGGGTGGTGATCCCACTCGGCGGCCTCGATGGCCGTGATCTCGATGTCTTTCGCCCGGCTCGTGCCGCCAGACTGCGCGACCGCGAGGGCGTTCACCACCACTGGATCGCCGCCGATGAGATCGGCCCGGCAATGGGCGCTGTCATCGTCGGAGGAGATGATGACGAGATCCGCGGGCTCGGTGATCGGCGGGTAGCCCACGCCCTCGGGCGTGTAGGGATCGGTGATGATCCGCGGGCCCGTCTCCGGTGCCAGCCCGAAGGCGGCGTGGCCGTACCACGTGATCTCCATCAGTTGTTGCCCACGACGTGGGGCGAGCGCGTCCGCGTGATGTCGTCGTTCTCGGGGCGCGGATGGGTGGCCCAGCGTCCCGCCTGCCCGCGGCAGAGGATCGCCTCAACGCCCGCGGCCCAGGCGGCATCGGTGATTTGCACGGTGGGCGGGCAGTAGCGCAGCGTGAAGCCACAACGCCGCCGGTCGGACGTGTTGGCCAGCGAGCCGTGGACGAGCATGTCGGCGTGGAGCGAGATCTGACCCGCTTTGAGCGCGTTGGTGACCGGCGCGCCGAGCGCGTCGGCCCCCGCCGTCTCCTGGTGGAAGACGGCGCGGCCCCCGTCGGTGGCCTGCACCGCGAAGGCGCCGCGGTCGTGCGTGCCGGGGATAAAGCGCATGGCGGAGTTCTCGGCGTCGGCGTCGTCGATGGCGAGCCAGACCGTAACCGTGCGCGCCGGGCTCAGCTTCCAGAAACTCGCGTCCTGGTGCCAGGGCACCGCCTTCGGATCGTGCGGCTTCTTCGATAGGATGGCGGTGGCCCAGCACAGGATATCGGGGCCGAGAATATCCTCCACATGATCGAGGATGCGCGCGTCGGTAGCGATGTCGTAGAGCCCGGCGAGGCGCGCTTGGTAGCAATTGATCCCGTAGGCGCCCGCCTCCCCGGCATCGCGCATGAGGCCGTCGATATAGGCGCGGATCTCGGCCATCTCGGCGGCGCTGAAGATGTCGAAGGGCTGCACGAAGCCCTGGGCATTGTAACGGGCGATCTCGGCCGCGCTCAGCCGCTTCGGCGCGGGATTATCCACCGGCGCGAAGGAAAGGTCTGGGCTGTCGAGCGCCAAGCCGGGCATGAGTCGTCCTCGTTAACTCCCTGTTTACACTCCGCCCATTTTTTGCGCATTTCAGCGACGCGGGTTGATATAGGAATGTACGAAATTGATATTCTTACGCTGCAATGCCGCGAAAACTCGCTAATCTTGCTCCATGGAGACGGAGACCTACCGGCTTGCCAGCTACCTCGCGCGCGGCGAAAGCTTCCATTACGCGCGCAAGATGCTGGCCAAACGCTTCCCGGCGCGGGCGCATACTCACGACTTCCACGAGGTGTTCCTGATCACCCGGGGCCGCACGGCGCATTGGATCAACGGGCAGATGCAGACGCTCGCGGAGGGACAGCTCGTCTTCATCCGCCCGCATGATGCCCATGCCTTCCGCGCCGCGCGGGAGGGCTGCGAGATCATCAACGTCATGTACGAGAGCGCGAGCGCGGCGCATCTCGTGGCGCGCTACGGCGATACGCTGCAGGGCCGGTTTTTCGACGCGCCGGGTGCCCTGCCCGAGCTCCACACGCTCGGGCCCCAGCAATTCGAGCGCGCGCTGGCGATCGCGGGGCAGCTCCAAACGGCCGACAGGACCCTCGCGCGGATCGAGGAATTCCTGCTCACGCTCTGCAATCGCGTGGCCGTGCCCAGCGCGCAGGGCGTTGCGGCGGGGCCGGCCTGGTTCTCTGCGGCCTGTTCGGCCGCGCAGGATATCGAGGTCTTCCGGCTCGGCGCGGCAGGCTTCATCGCCGCCGCAGGGCGCAGCCATGAGCATGTGTGCCGGACCTGCAAGGAGGTGCTCGGGCTCACCCCCACCGACTACGTCAACCGCATCCGCATCGACCACGCCGCGCGCCTCCTGCGCACGGAAGACGCAAGCATCGAGGCCATCGCCTCACGCTGCGGGTTCGAGAATACCAGCTACTTCTACCGGCTCTTCGCGCGCTCCATGGGCGAGACGCCCAAGCGCTACCGCGCGGCGCAGAAACGCGATCCGTTCGCAGCGGCGGATTAATTCCTGATCAAAATACTAAGATTGACTCAACAAAGCAAATCAGTCAGGAATTAGGGCAACGCAACAGAAGAATGTTCCATGACTGATTGCTCAAGGCACCGCCCCCACCTGCGACACTGGCATGCGCAGGATGATGGCTGGGCCCTGCTCGCGTCGCTCTTTTCCGCCCTCGGCACCGACGGCGCGACCTGGGAGATCATCGACAACCTCGTCGAGAACAAGGAGTTCGAGGGACTATGGTGGTGGTAGATTTTCCGAGAGAGGTCGAGACGTCTGAGCGCCCGGAGGACCGGGTCCCGGTCTACGATGCCGAGGTGCTGACCCGCGACGGGCTCGCCCGGATCGCGCTCGGCGACCAGCTCTACACGCTGCGCATCACGCGCGCGGGAAAGCTCATCCTGACGAAATGACGCCTCTCGCCTCGGCGCGCTGATCCCTATATTTGGGACAGGCAAAGAGGCTCTTTTATGTCCAACAAGCTCCCGTCCCCCTGCGTAGACGTCTGCAAGTACAAGCGCGCCGGGCACTGCATCGCCTGCTCCATGACGAAGCCGCAGAAGAAGATCTTCAAGCGGCTCAAAAAGCCCGTGGAGCAAGCGGCCTTCATCGACCTGATCAAGCACCAGCAGGCCCAAATGGGCAAATTCAGCGCATGGCCCGCGCTCTATGCGCGCAAGCTCGAGAAGAAAGCGAAAAAAGCGAAGAAGGCGGCCTGACGGGTCTTCTAGAGGTCGTCCGCGCCATCGTCCTGGGCGAGGCGCACGATCTCGTCGGTCAGGCGCTTCTTGTAGCGGCGCTGGCGGCGTCGGGCCTTGGCCGGGTTGGCGCGCCAGCCCTCGCGCTTGTCGGTGACGACCTCGTCGAGGTCATCGGCCGTCTCTACGCGGGCGGCGTCCTTTGGGTAGGTGCGCTTTGGCATAGATCGAGGGTAAGTTGCGCGTCCCGCGGGGCAAGCCCCTGCTCGCTCAGTCCGGACTTGCCGCGCCACACGAGCGATTGTGCATTGAGGGCTTGCAGATCAGCTTCGCCCGCAAGGATGCGGTCGCATAGGGCAGCGGCGTCGCGCGCCTGGGCGTCTGACATGTGTTTGTAGGCAGGGCGCTTGACGTGATCGTACCAGCGGCCACCGCAGACATGGTCGAGCACGATGCGCTGAAAGCAGTGATCCAGATGGACCGGCCAGCCCCGTGCCCGCGCCTCACGCGGCATCACCTGCCGCGTGAGATGGAGGTATCGCTCCAGCGGCGACACTCAGCGCAGATGCGCGTCGAGCATCCAGGCAAATTTTTCGTGGATTTGCTGACGCTCGATCATGAGGTCATGGGTCGCCACGTCGCCGGCTTCCTCGGCATAGGCGGCCGTGCCCGCGATGGTGTCGGCGATGGTCTTCTGTGCATCGGAGAGGAACTTGATCATCTCCTTATCGGATTGATGGCCGTCTTGCTCGCCCACCTTGGAGCGCTTGAGCATGCCGGCGAGCTGGCCTTCGGCATGGCCACCAATGGCCTTGATCCGCTCGGCGACGTCGTCCTGCCCTTCGAAGTGATCTTCGTAGATCTCCTGGAAGAGCGCGTGGAGCGAGCCGAAGCCCATACCCGTCACGTTCCAGTGGAAGTTCTGCGCGAGCATCGTCGTCACGACGGTCTCCGCCACCACCTGGTTCAGCTTCTCGATGATTTCTGTCTTGGCCTCGACGGAGAGGCTCTCGGCACTCTGCAGCATGTCCTTGTCCTTTACGGTCTAGCGTTCCGACAGGAACGCGTGATTGGCTGGCCCAACACTGGCGGCTTCAGAAGTTAGAACAATTCTAAACTAGCGCAAGAGCTAGGGTCTCAGAATTGTGCTCACTGCTCGAACAATGCTGCGGAAGGCGTGGTGGTTCCGGGCCGGTACCCGGCGCCGCAGCAGGAACTCCACGCTCATCGTGTCCTTCGCGATGGCCCGGTCGACGACCCGCAAAAGCCATTCCTCGTCAAAGCTCATATCCGCGGCGCCGGGCGCGCGGAAGCTCACATGGCCACCCACGGCCTCCGAGAGGACCCGCACCATGGAGGTGGCCACGGCATCGAGGCTCTTTTCCGGGCAGGCATGGATGGCGGCGCAGGCGACGGCGAGATCGAGACGCGCCTCGGCGCGGCAGGTCTGCGCGATGAAGCGCACGCGATTGAGCAAGGGCCTCAGCGCCGCGAAGGCGGTCTCTTCCGGGGCTGGGCTGTGATCCGGGGCGCTCTGGGGCGCGGCGAGCAGAACTGCGCTCACAACGGTCTTCCTTTACATCGCGGCGCTCACGCCCCGCTTACACAAGCTTAAATAGCATCAAGAAACCCAAACTAAAAGGTCAACATTGGCCGCACCCTACCCGCGCAAAGCGTGACAGAGGAGCGCCGCAAGCCGCGTGGGTCGCCCCGTGGCGGTGTAATCCACGAGGGCGCGGGCGACCTTGTCCGCGTGCCGGTGCGTGACGAACCAGGGCGGCTTGGGCATCAGGTGCCGCTCTCCCAGCCACCATGCGCGGGGGATCGGTGCCCACGGGCCATAGAGCACTGTGCGCTCGGAGGTCTCGAACATCAGCGTGTTGTGAACTGTGCCGATGCCCGATTGCACATCCTCAAGCGTGTGCCCCGGAAACGCGCCCCACGGGATCTCGGTGAGCGCGAAGCTTGCCCCCGTCCAGGCGTTCACTGCGATATTGCCGTAGCGCAGCTCCCGCAGGCAGGCGTCGAAGCGGGCCTTGCCGATCTCTGCGAGCGTTTCGGGGTGGATGACGATGTTGGCCCCGAGCGTGCCGTGGAGTGTGTCGTTGGCATAGGCGATGGCCGCGCGAAGAAACGCCTCCCCTTCCCCGGCGATGTCATGGGTCGAGAGTGCATGGGCGAAGACCTCGGTCTTGGCGAATTCTCCGCCTGCGCCTTCTGAGAAGATGAAATCGGGGGCCGTCCCGCGGGGGATGGCCTCGTGCGGTGCGCCCGCGGCGAAGGCCGCGCTCCGATCGGTGGCGCCTGGATAGTAGGCCGGCCGGTCCTGCGCGGCGAGGACGCGCTTGAGCGCGCGGAGAAACGGCTCCTTCTGCGCCCAGACCTCGGGCAGGAGCAGGACCTGGGTGGAGACGCAATTGAACCCGGCATTCACCATTTTCTGCGTGGCGACCTGCGCGGCCTGATGCGCGATGTCCGCCCGGCTCCACGGGCCCGGCACGATGATCGTGGGGCAGACCGCGCCGAGCTCCGATGTGATGCGGCGGGTGTTCCGCGGCGTGCCCGCAGCCTTGGCCCGCTTGCCCTCTTCGCCCGCGCCCCAGACGATGAGATCGTGGGTGGCCTCGGCCCCGGTGATGTGGATCTCCTCCACCGCCGCGTGCTCGCAGAGGTAAGCGCCGACATCGCCGCCGCCGGTCACGATGCGCAGCGCATCGCGCGCAACGAGCGGTCCGAGCGCCACCTGGAAGACATCCGCCAGATAGGCGTTCACCGGGTTCATCTTCAGAAGCACCACCTGGTTTTCCACGAAGAGCTTCTGGAAGACGTCGAGCACCGGAATGGAGGCGATGTTGCCCGCGCCGAGGACGAGCGCCAGTGCGCCGGTACGCTCGGCCTCCGGCGTGTCATAGGCGGTGGCCGTCGTCCCCGGCAGGTTCGCTTCGCTCACCCCCTCCCGCATCCAGACCTCGCCTCGGAGCCCCGGCATGATCAGCGCGTCGCGCGGGGTGGCCGGCACAACCTCCACAGCGAGCTGGCCATGGGGCAGATACCGCTTCTTGAGCCCCCGGAGGTACTGTCGCCCTTCGAGACCCTCGAGCGTGCGGATGAGCCCGTCGCAGGCACGCAGCACCGCGTAGGGACCGCTCAGCCATTCCTCGCCCACTTGTGGCGCGCCGGGCGCGAGGCCTTTCTTGCGCGCGGCCGTTTCGCCCCAGGCATGGGCCACCTGCCCGGTGAGGCGTTTGATGTCCTTGAGGAGCGTGATCCGGTCCGCCACGGGCGTCCGTGCCCAGGCATCCTTGGCGCCGTCGAGGGCGGCGAGATCGGCGTTCAGCGCGGCGTGGCCCGGATCTGCATGGGCGTTCATCGTTGTCTCCTCAGGCGGCCAGGATGAGATCGGCGGCTTTCTCGGCGATCATGATGGTGGGGGCGTTGGTGTTGCCGCTGACGATGTGGGGCATGACGGAGGCATCCACCACGCGGAGCCCCTCCATGCCATGCACGCGGAGCGAGGCCGGGTCCACCACCGCGCCGTCGCCCTGCCCCATGCGGCAGGTGCCCACGGGGTGATAGATCGTGTCGGCGATCTGGCGGATCCGCGCGGCCCAGTCGGCATCGCTCATGTCGCGGCCATGGCCCACCGCCCTGCCCCGCCACGGCGCGAGCGCGGGGGCTTCGAGGATTTCTACCGCGCGCCGCGCGCCCGCCGTGAGCGTGGCGATGTCGCGCGTGTCGCTCAGGTAGCGTGGGTCGATCCCCGGCGGGGCGAGCGGGTCGTCAGAGGTGAGGAACACTTCACCGCGCGAGTGAGGGCGCAGCGCGCAGACATGGGCAGAGAAGCCATGGCCCGTGCGGATCGTGCGGAGGTGGTTCTCGATCATGGCCACCACGAAATGGAGCTGGATGTCTGGCGCGGGCAGCGCGGGGTCGGTGCGGAAGAACGCGCCGCCCTCGGCGATGGGCGAGGTGGCCGCGCCCGTGCGATGGCGCAGCCATTCGGCCACCGCGCCCAGGGTCTCGGCCACGCCCGCCGCGCTGATGCCCATGGTGCCCGAAGCCCGCCCTGGACGCCGCGCGCGGTAGGTGAGGATGAGATCGAGGTGGTCCTGCAGGTTCTGGCCCACGCCGGGCAGGTCGTGGCGGACTGTGATCCCGTGGCGCGCGATCTCGTCCGCCGGGCCGATGCCGGAGAGCATGAGGAGCTGAGGCGAGCCGAAGGCGCCTGCGGAGAGGATCACCTCCCCCGCGCCAACGCGCCGCGTGGCCGCCCCCTGCCGGTAGCGGAGCCCGGAGACGCGCTGGCCTTCCACGGTGAGGCCCGCCACCTGCGCGCCGGTGACGACGGTCAGGTTCGGGCGGTCCATGACCGGGTGCAGGTAGCCCGCCGCCGCCGAGCAGCGCTCACCCCGCTGCGGGCCGTCATGGAACTGCGTGACCTGGAAGAGGCTCGCGCCCTCGTTCTCGCCGCCGTTGAAATCGGGCGTCTGGCGCAGCTGCACCTCGCCACAGGCCTCGAGGAAGCCGCGGGAGATATCGCGCACAGCCGTCTGGTCGGCCACCTGGAGCGGCCCGTCCTGCCCTGACGTGTCGCCCGCGCGGACGTTGTGCTCGGACCGCATGAAATAGGGCAGCACGTCCGACCAACCCCAGCCCGGGCAACCATCGGCGGCCCAACGGTCGTAATCCCAGGCATGGCCGCGGACATAGAGCATGGCGTTGATGGCGCTCGAGCCACCCAGCGTGCGGCCCCGCGGCTGGTAGCCCCGACGGCCGAGGAGGCCCGGCTGCGGGACGGTCTTAAAGGCCCAATTGTTGATCTTTGGACGCCCGGAGATCATCGCCACGCCGCCGAGCGGCATCCGCACGAGGAGCCCCTTGCCGGGCCCGCCCGCCTCGAGGAGCAGCACCCGCCGCCCCGGATCGGCGCTGAGCCGCGCGGCGAGCACCGCTCCCGCCGAGCCGCCGCCGACAATGACGTGATCGTAAGTGTCCATAGGTTCATCTTGAGCCGCGCCGCCCCTGCGCACCAGCGTGACGCAAGGGAAGATTCGGCGGCTTTCCGCGGAACCGGCAACGCCTTCGAAAGGTTGTCTTGCTACCGTCACACGCAAGAAGTTTGCAAATCGCCCGATTGACGCGCAATTTTATGAGCTGTTTGATGAGAACATGAGCGGAATGAGAACACTTCTCTTCGCCCTCGCCGGCCTCGCACCCGTGGAAGCGGCGGCGCAGGATCCCCTTCACCTGATCTTCGCGGGCTGCATCGGGCGCTATTCGGCGGCCATCGAGCACAGCTGGGTCGTGGGCGAGGATCCCGGCCGGTTCCCGGCGGACCGCCTCACCTTCATCTCGCTCTACGAGGCCACCGTGCCCGACGGCGCGGCGCGCGCTTCGCTGCATCACCGCGTGGCCTCCAAGATGGCGCAGGCCTCGCTGCTGACCGTCGCGCGGTTTCACGATGATCCCACCCGCGCCGCGGCCGCTGGTGACGCTGCCCGGGCCCAGATCGGGGCCTGCAGCCGGATGCTCCTCGAAAGCTAACTTGCCCGCCCCCGCCCCCTCTGGTAGCGCGCTACGCGACCCCAGGGAGGCCTGTCATGGCGCTGAGTTTTTTCGACACGATGGCGGGCCATGTCCGCCCGTTTGAGCCCATCAGCACAGAGGCGACGCTCTATTCCTGCGGACCCACCGTCTACCATCACGCGCATCTCGGAAATCTGCGGACGTACGTTTTCGTGGACACCATCAAGCGCGTGACGGAGGCCACCGGGCTGCCCGTGCGGCACGTGATGAACATCACCGATGTGGGGCACCTCGTGAGCGACGGCGACGAGGGCGAGGACAAGATGGAGGTGGGCGCGGCCCGCGAGGGGCTCGACGCGTGGTCCATCGCCGAGCGCTATGAGCAAGGCTTTGTCGCGCAGTGCGAGGCGCTCCACATCGCGGCGCCCTCGATCCTATGCCGCGCCACCGACCACATCGGCCAGCAGATCGCCATGATCGAGGCGCTCGAGGAAAAGGGCTACACCTACACCATTAGCGATGGCGTCTACTTCGACACCACGCGCATCGATGAGTACGGCACGCTGGGCGGCGTGAAGCGCGAGGGCCAGAAGGAGGGCGCGCGCGTGGAGGCGGGCGAGAAACGCGCGCCCACCGACTTCGCGCTGTGGAAGTTCTCCGCCGAGGGCGTGCAGCGGCAGATGGAATGGGACGCGCCCTGGGGCCGTGGCTTCCCCGGCTGGCATATCGAGTGCTCGGCCATGGCGCGGCACTACCTGGGCGACACGATCGACATCCATACCGGCGGGATCGACCATATCCCGATCCACCACGCCAACGAGATCGCGCAATCGGAATGCACGACGGGCAAGACCTTCGTGAATTACTGGATGCACGGCGCCTTCATGGAGGCGTCCGAGGGCGTGAAAATGGCGAAATCCTCCGGCGAGTTCCTCACCGTGTGGGACCTGCTCGAGCGCGAGGTGGATCCGCTAGCGTTCCGCCTCCTTTGCTTTCGGACGCATTACCGCAAGAACATGAAGTTCTCCTGGAAGCTTCTCGATGACAGCGTGACCGCACTCCGGCGGCTTCGGCTGCGCGTGACGGCGCTCGAGGCGGAGGCAGATGACGGGACCGCGCCCGAGGCGCTGGCAGCCGCGCAGGCCGAGGCGCTCGCCATCCTCTCCGACGATCTCGCGCTCCCGAAGGCGCTCGTCTTTCTGCAGTCGCAACTGAAATCGAAAGTGCTCACCGCCGCCGACAAGCTCGCCTTCGTGGATTACATCGACGGCGTCCTGCAGCTCAACCTGCGCAGCAGCCCAGCCGAAGAAGCTGCTGCGCGCGCCCGGGCAAACAGCGCCCGCTGGGCCGCCGCGGCAGAGGCTGGCGGGCATGAGCTGGGCGACGTGGTGCGCGCCTCTCTCTGAGCGCGCTTTCCGTTTCGCGGCACCGTGGCGGCCCTCGGGGCTCGATCAGGGCCGCGACTTGCACTTTTCCGACATCGGGCTCAGATCCAGCGCCGCGTTGCCTTCAGGTAGTCTTCGGCGGCGGCGCCGAAACTCCGCGTGAGCAGCGCCTCCTCCACCTGGGCAAAGCGGCGATCGAGCACCCACCAGAGACCCGCCGCCAGCGCGACCCCGAGCGCCGAGCCCTGCCCCGCGGCGGAGGCCAGCGTCAGGAGCACGAGCGCGAGGTAGATGGGATTGCGCGACACCCGGTAGGGCCCCTCGACTATGAGCGCCTTCGGCACGTGGTGCGGCTCGATCGGTGTCCGCTTGCGCCAGAACCAGAGCGCCGACCAGCCGATGAGCCCCAGCGCCCCGAGCAGGAGGAGCCAGCTCGCAGCGTCGAGCCATGGGTGCGTCACGTGCAGCCCCGGCGCGACGCGGGCTCCGAGATGGATCAGAAGGATCGTGGCGAGCCACCAGAGGGGTGGAAGATCGGGAAAACCGCGCATGGCGCAGCTTAGGCCCATGCCGCCGCGCCTGACGAGGGCTTTCTGCCCGAAAGACGCGCTAAGCCGGCCGCTTCGCGGTCAGCCGCCCGGGCGTGCCACGGCGGCGCGCCGCCGACGGAACATGGCGTCGTTAATATCTCTTGACTCGACTTTGTCTAAAATTCGTGACACCTTGGGCGAAACGTGCGGGGTCACCTGACTCCATCAAACCCTACGAAACCAAGTCGTGCCGCGGAAACCGGCGGCGCGAACGCAAGGGGTTCAGATGGAGCCAACACACGCTGCCCGAGGGGCCGATGTCCACGCATCGGCATCTCTCACTTGGCCAAGCCTTCCCAAAGCCAGCTATGCCACCCGTCTCAAGCGCCCGCTCGACGTGGCGCTTGTCCTGCTGACGCTGCCGCTCAGCCTGCCCGTGGTGGCGGTCTTCTGGCTCGCCATCCGTCTCGGTGGCGGGCGCGGCTTTTACGGACAGACCCGCATCGGGCAGAACGGGCGCTCTTTTACATGCTGGAAGCTGCGCACCATGATCCCGGATGCCGATGCCGCGCTCGCGGCACTCTGTGAGGCCGATCCCGAGATCGCCGCCGAATGGGCCCGCGACCAAAAACTGAAGCGGGACCCGCGGATCACGCCGCTGGGCCAGCTCCTCCGGCGCACCCATATCGACGAGGTCCCGCAGCTCTGGAATATCCTGCGGGGAGAGATGAGCCTCGTGGGCCCGCGCCCATTCACCCTCGACCAGAGCGCGCTCTACGGCGCGGCGGGCGGTAGGGCTTATTACATGCTCCGCCCCGGTGTCACCGGGCCCTGGCAGGTCTATGGCCGCGGCGGCACGGCTTTCGCCGACCGCGTGACGTTCGATGAGTGGTATTTCCGGTCGGCGAGCTTCGCGATCGACGCGGCGATCCTCATGAAAACCGTGGGCGTGGTCCTCCGCGGGGATGGATCCTGAGCATGGCGGCGCCCTGCCCCCCGAAGACCGCGGCAGTGGTGCTAGCGCCCGCGGGTCTGCCAGCGCCGCTCGAAGCGCAGGAAGAGCGCCTCAGAGCTGGCGCGGGCGCCCGTGCCCGTCTCCCGCGCGGAAAGGCGGAGCCCCATGGCGGCGGACCAATCCTCGGTGAGGGCCCGGCGATAGGTGGAGCTGAGCGCGAGGCGCGTGGTGCGGGCGTCCGTCTCGATGTCGCCCTGCCGCAGGAGCGTGGCGTCGAGGGAGACCTGGGAGAGCGGCGTGAGCGTCAGATCGAGCCCCAAAAGGGCGCCCGTGGAGACCGTCGTCTCCTGCCCGTCGGGGCTCGTCACCTCGCGTTGGAGCCGCGCATCTGCCTCCAGCCGGCGAGAGAGCGCGTGCACAAGGCGCGCACGGTAGACGGGTTCCGCATCCGCGCCGTCGATGAGCGTGACCCCGGCGTCGAAGGAGAGCTCCGAGAGGGGCGAGAGCCGGTGCGTGACGCCGGCGAGCAGCGTCGCGCGGTCCCGGCCCGCTTCGGGAAAGGCGAGATCGACACCCGCGCGGGCGACAAGCCGCGCGGACCGTGCCGATTGCACGCCCGCGCGCAATGTGGCGATCTCGCGCGCGGCAGCACCGTCCTCCTCCACGGTCCCGAAGCCCAGCCCGGCCTCGACCCGCGTCACCCGCGAGAGCGCGAACCGCGCCTCGAGATCGAGTGCGAGGCGCGTACGGTCCACGAGCCCCGGCGCGGTGGTGCCCGCGTAGCTCAGTCTTTGCCCCGCGAGGCCCACGGTCACGCTGACCGGGCGTTCTTCGTCGAGCGTCGCGCGGGCGCTGAAGCGGAGATCGGTGCGCGTGCCCGCCCCCTCGAGATCGTCGAGATCGCTCGGGACGGTGAGCGCGCCGTCCGTGTCGCGGGCCAGCGCAGTGGCATCAAGCACGCGCAGGTCGGATTGGCGCGCTGCGACATCGAGCGCCAGCGCAAGGCGTGGCGCGGCGCGGCTGTAGCGCAAGGCGAGCTCCGGGCGCGCGACGTCGACGCCCGCCTCATCACTGGCGGCGCGCACGTCCCCACGGGCCGAGAAGCGCAGCGCCTCCGTGCGGGTGCGGGTTTCAAGCGTATAGCCGAGACCCACGCGCGCCTCGCGCAAGCTGTCTTCCTCGCCGGTCGAGAGCGACGGGTTCTGCGCCGCTTCGACACCCTGCGAGAGCGTGAGTGTGGACCGGAGGCCGCCTTCTTGAGCGAGGCCAGCAAGGCCCACGAGCGCGAGGACGCTTCCCGCGAGCCCTGCCATACGCCACGTCGCGATCCTGTGTCTCATCGCGCCCCGCCCTCGTCTCTGCCCCTGCCCCGGTTTCCGGCCCGGCTATTCGAAGAGCCGCCGCGCGGGGACGATGATGACGTCTCCCTGCTCCACCGGCGCCATGCCAAAGCCGCTGCGCCCATCGAGCACCGCCTCGTAGCTGAAGCGGAAGACACGCTCGCGCCCGGGGGCTTCCCGGCGTCTGAGCTGGATGCGCTTCACGGCGGCGAAATCGGTGAAGCCGCCCGCGACCGAGAGCACCTGGAGCACGGTCATGCCGTCCTCCATGGCGATGCTGCCGGGCTTCCTCACCTCGCCGATGACGAAGACGTGCCGCGGCGTAGCGACGGAGCTCTGGACGCTGCGGGGAGCGAGGCGCATGAGCGAGAGGAGAACCGTGGGAGAGGCGGCGAAATTGCTCTCGATCGCTGCCGTCAGGCGCCGCTGCGCCTCCGGCAGCGAACTGCCCGCCACGGGCACCGTGCCCACCAGCGGCACCGCGATCTGCCCGTCTGGCGCCACGAGCACGTCGCGGTTGAGCGTCTCGTCCTCGAGCACCTCCACGCGGAGCGTGTCTCCGGGCTGGATTCGGTACTCCTGCGCAGCGAGCGGGACGGCCAGCCATGCGATGATCAGGGCCAAAATGGGGGCCAACACCTGGGCCAAGTGCCCGCCGCGCGTGTCCCCCGCGCTTTTCATAACCATACCCATGCGAAAGCCTCGTCCCTGTTAACCAAAGCCCTTTCCCGCCTAAGTTGTAGGCTGGAAGCGCTTTTCTGGCTAGAGTTTCAGCCACCCGCGCCCGGATGGTGCCAAATGCGCATCACTTCTGGCGCACCCCCCTCGTCCCACAGGGCGCCCCGCTTTCCCCAATCAGAACCGGCGATGGAGGTCTCGTGACCATGATCAGCTTCGACAACGGGCCACTTCTCGCGCATTTCGGCCTCAGGACGCGGCCCTTCGATCTGCCGCCCGACCCCGCCGTCTTCTTCCCGGCCCCGGGGCACCTGCGCGCGCAGGCGGTGCTTGACCACGGGCTCGCCACCCGCGCGCCTGTGACCCTGCTCACCGGGGATCCGGGCACCGGCAAATCGCTCCTCGTGCGGGAGGCCGTCGCACGGGCGGGCGCCGATCTGAGCGTCGCCGTCCTCGCCACTGCCGCACCCCGCGGGCGCTGCGAGCTTTTCGAGCTCATCCTCGTGGCGCTCGGCGTCCCACTGCCCGATCCTGCCGGGGACGCGCAGTTCGCGGCGCTCTACGCGGCGCTCGAGGAAAGGCTCGTGGCGGAATATGCGCGGGGGCGGCGCGTGCTGCTCGTCTGCGACGAGGCCCATGCGCTCGACGATGCCTGCCTCGCGCAGCTCCGGCGGCTTCTCAACATCAACTTCGGCGGTCACGATCTGCTACAGCTCGTTCTTGTGGGCGAGACGGACCTGCGCAAGCGGCTGGGCCGCCCGGCCCACACGTCCCTCGCGCAGCTCGTCTCGGCCCATTCCCACCTCCCGGCCCTTCGGGGGGCTGACCTGCCCGGCTACGTGGAGCATCGCCTCCGGGCTGCCGGGGCGGGACGCGCGACCTTCGAGCAGAGCACGGCGGCGCCGCTCCTCGCGGCTTCTGGCGGGATACCGCGGCTCGTCAACCAGCTCTGCGCGCACGCGCTGCTCTATGCCTTCGGCGCCGGGGCCGATCACGTGACGCGCAAGACCGTCGAGGCGGTCATCGCCGACGGCGTGGTGCTCGGTGCCGCGGGGCAGCCCCCGCGCCCGTCACCCACGCCCGCCCTGGCCCTCGGCTAGCCGAGAGAGAGGTGAACAGAATGGATATGTCTCACAGCCTGCAGATCCTCCGGCGCCGCCTGCCCCTCGTCACGGGCATCGTGCTCCTTGGTACGGCGCTCGGCCTCGCGGCGGCGCTCCTCACGCCCCCCACCTACAGCGCCCGGGCGGTGCTCGTCGTGGAGGCCGCTCAGATGCAAGAGGATCTCGCCCCCACCACCGTGCGCACGAACGAGACCGAGGCCCTCCAGATCATCGAGCGGCGCATCCTGAGTCGCGACACGCTTCGCGCCCTCGCGTGGGACATGGCGATCTACGCGCCGGACGCGGCGCCGAGCCCCGAGGACATGCTGGAGGATCTCCGCGCCCGCATCCTCATCGAAACCGAGGGCGGCCAGTTCCGCCGCGGTCAGCGCGATGCCACCGTCGTCAGCGTCTCGTTCCGCGACCCAATGCCCGCACGGGCCGCCGCGGTGGCCAACGAACTCGTGCGCCTCATCCTCGCGGTCAACGCGGAAACGCGCACCTCCCTCGCGCGGGAGACGCGCGATTTCTTCACGGCGGAGGTGACGCGGCTCGAGGCGGAGCTGGCTGAGAGCACCGCCGCGATCCTTGCTTTCCAGGAAGCCAATCTGGAGGCGCTGCCCGACAGCCTGGATTTTCGCCGCACCCAGCAGACCAACCTGCAGGAGCGCCTCGGACGGCTGGAACGCGAGGAGACCGCGCTCAAGGATCGGAGGCTCCAGCTCGTCACGCTCTTCGAGGCCACGGGGCAGGTCATGCTCGGCGCAGAGCCGCTGCGGCCCACGTCGGGCGCGGCCCGGACGCCGTCGCGGGCACCCCCTGCGGTGGAGGGCTACCTCGCGGAGCTCAAGGCCGAGTACGCCACGCTGGGCGCGGTGCTCTCGGAAAGCAATCCGCGCATGGTGATGCTGCAATCCCGCATCGAGACCGCTCTGGCGGAAACCGCAGCGCTGCCCGACGCGGCCCCGGCAAAGCCGGTCGAGGCCGCCAGTGCCGCCACCGTGAAGCGGGACACCGCGCTCTTTGACGTGCAACGCGCCGATCTCGACGCCCAGCTCGCCTATGTCGCGGGCCAGAAGCTCGCAGCGGCTGAGAAGATGGCCGGGATCGAGCAGAGCATCGGGCGGACGCCCGGAAATGCCGTGGCCCTCGCCGCGCTGGAGCGGAGCCATGGCACCCTACAGGCCCAGTACGACCAGGCCGTGGCCAACAAGGCGCGCGCCGAGACGGGCAAGATCATCGAGGAGCTGTCCCGCGGGCAACGCATTTCGGTGGTCGAAGACGCCGTCGCGCCCGAGAGCCCCAACGGGCCGCCGCGCTCTCTGATCGCCCTGGGCGGCCTCTCTGGCGGTTTCGTCCTTGCCGCCTGCCTCCTCGCGCTGCTCGAGCATCTCAACCGCACGATCCGCACACCGCGGGACCTCACGGCCGCGCTCGGCATCGATGCCTTTGCCACGATCCCCTATCTAGAGGCGCCGGGCGACACGACGCGGCGCTCCTCGCTTCGTTGGGGGCGCGGCCTCCTGGCGCTTCTCGCGCTCGGCGCCCTCCTCTGGGGCGTGGACCGGCATGTCACACCCCTCGGGCCTGAGGCGGCGCGTCTCGTCTCCGCCGCCCGCGCCCTTTTCTAGATCCCTGACGGAGCCGTCCCATGGAGCGATTGCACGACGCCCTCGAAAAAGCCCGCAACGACAGGAGCGGGGCGCGGCCCCCGGATCCGGGTTTCGGCGGGAGGGGCGCGGATCGCCCGCGCGCCGCCGCGCCCCTCGCAGAGCTCGCCACGCTTTCGCTCGACCAGGCCACGCTCGAGGCCCACCGCATTTTCGCCGCCGAGGCCTCCGCGATGGCCACGTCCTTCGACATCCTGCGCACGCGGACCCTGCGGCTCATGCAGGCACAGGGCTGGAAGCGCATCGCCGTAACCTCCGCGACGCCGGGCTGCGGGAAGAGCACAATCGCGCTCAATCTCGCCTTTGCCATGGCCCGCCAGCGGGACACGCGCACGCTCCAGATCGAGCTCGACATGCGCCATCCCGCGCAGCAGGCACTGCTCGGGATCGGGCACAGGCATCTGAATTCCGGCGATGGGCCCACGACGGTGGCGCAGTTTTTCCGCGGGGAGCGGGACTTCACCGAGATCGCCCACCGCCACGGCGAGGGACTCGGGCTCGCAATCAACGGCACCACCGTCCCCGACGCCTCCGATGTGCTTCTGGCACCCGATATCGACCAGAGGCTCCGGGAGCTCGAGCTGCGCTATGCGCCGGACATGATGATCTTTGACATGCCGCCCGTGCTTGCCAATGACGATGTCATCGCCTTCACCAAGCATGTCGACTGCGTGCTCATCATCGCGGCCGCCGACGCGACCACCTCCAACGAGGTGGACCGCTGCGAACGGGAGCTGGCCGCTATGACGAACGTGCTCGGCGTGGTGCTCAACAAGTCCCGGCTGGGCGCCCTGGAGGCCTACGGCCCCTACTGAGCCCCCCTAGAAGGCGGCGATCTCCGCGCGGCCCAGTGCACCGTCGAAGAGGCCCGCGCCGCCGATGGCGCCACCGGTGTTGTTGCTGTTGATGTAGAGCATGAGACGACCGCCCGGCTGGTTGGCGACGTGCGCCCAGACCCGGACCCGGCCTGGCCCGACGGGGATCCAGCCGAAATCGGATGGCGACGTGCCCGCCGCAGACAGCGAGACCTCGCCCCAGATGTCATTGACGGTCACCCGCTGAAAGCCCACGCCCGCCACGTCGCGCGCGGTGATCTGGGTGCTGCGCTCACCATCTCCGCCAAGGGTCCGGTCCACGTCCATGTAGAAGGTGCAGGTGCCGCTGGTCAGACCGGAAAGATCGACCTCGCCGGGCGTATTGCTGTCAAAGCGGGTGTTGTTCGGCGCGGGATACCAGCCCTCGCCCTGGTCGGTGAGGCCCTTCGAGGCCGCCCAGGCGTGGAGCTCCATGAGCGCGTTCGCATGGCCCGGCGCGGCACCGAGATCGCAGCGCAACACGCCGGCGCGCGGTTGCAGTGGCAGAAGCTCCAGCACGGGATGCGCGAGGCCCGGATAGTCGAGCCAGGTGTCATCGGACTGGTCCTGCGTGTCGTTGGCCCCGGCCGCGGCGGAGGCAAACTCGATCATGTCGCCGCGGAGAAAGCCCGTGCGCCCGGCCCCGAGCGCGGTGAGGAGGCTCGCAGCATCGACCGTGACCGTGCCACCGCTCAGTGAGATCGCGGCGTCGGGCACCTCGTGGAGGGTCTCAGCGGCCTCCGCGCGTCGGAAGTAGAGCTGCGCAACCTTGGGCTGACCGGCGGGCAAGGCGCCGCCCCGGATCCGGCGAGCGGTGGTCAGCGAGCCCGCGCTGCTGGAGAGCGTGAGTACGGCCTCTGTCCAGGTGACGAAGTCGAGTTCGGGCTTCGGCAGGGCCGCCCCGCCGAGGCGCGCGATATTATAGGCGATCTGCTGGGCGTACTTTCCGGCGCCGTCATCCGAGATCGCGGGATGCGCCGCGTCGCTGATGTCGTAGCCGTTTTCATAGGCCACGGGATCGACCCCGCGTTCGAAGGGCACCGCCCGCGCCGCATTGCGCGCAGAGGCTACCACGCGATCGATGGAGACGCGCACGTCGCGGAAGCGGTCCATGTGCATGGCACCGCCGGCGAGTTGGTCATAACGGTGCATGAGGAAGGAAAACGGCACTGTCTCGGTGTCCCAGAGCTCGCTCAGGACGTGGTCGAAGGTCACCGCGTGACGCGTCGCGCCGACGGGCACGGCGGACCCGTCCGCGAGGCTCGTGCCGGTGAGCGCCGTCCACCACGCATCGCCCAGCTGGTATTGAAGGAGCGCGCTGTCCTCGTTCTGCCAGGCCATGAAGGCACCGTCCGGCGCGCTGATCCCGGTATCGGCCGCGAAGAGGTCGTAGGTCGCCGCGTCATCGGCCCAGAACCGGGCCTCGTCGGCTTCGCCATCCTCGAGGAGCCGGCCGAGCCCCGTGCCGGAGAATGCGAGCAGGCAGAGCTTGTGCGCCACGCCCGGTGCGAGGGCCGCGAGAGCGTTGGACATCTCCACCGCCCAACGGCTCACCTTGTTGGCATTCGTGATCGGGTCGCGCCGCGCGCCGTCAAAGCCGCCCCCGGCGTCGAGATCGTACCACCAGACCTCCAGCGCGTCTTCATCGTCCACGGTGCCGACATTGGCCATGTCGGCATGGATCGCGCGAAAGAGGCGGTGCGGCTCGGACTGTCCGAGGAGCACGATATGCGCCGTGCCCGCGGGCCCGGGCTCCGGCACGGCCTGCCCGGCCTCGCCAAAGCGCGCCTGACCGAGGCCCAGTGTCATGCCGAGACCGATCATCAGATCAGGCCAACGATGCCGGTGGCGGTGGTGCCGGTGTTCCAAACCCGCGTGACGCGGGCCGGGAACGGCGCACCGGCGGCGACGAAGATCGTGGCCTCCGATCCGTCGAGCGCGGTCACGCGCACCGAGCCCGATGTATTCACGGATATGGCGCGGAGCACATAGGGCAGATCGGACGCGTCATCGGGAGTGATTGTGACGAGGTCGGTCGCAGGGACGGTCAGGCCCGACTGGGTGCCTTTGAAGGGGTCTATCATGGTCTCTCCTCCTCTCCGGCGCGGGATGCGATCCGGAACGGGGTCGGAGTTAACCTTTGGTGTCTTGCTGGAGTCCTACTTCTGCGCGCGGTGCGGGCGGCGCCGCCCTCAGCGCCCGCGCACCCAGCGCGCGCGCTCCGGCCGGCCGAGCCTTACGGCAAGGATGACAAGGGCATAGACGGCATAGCTCACCGGGCCCGCCGCGAAGAGGCGCGCATGGTCCCGTGCGCCCAATGGCGACTTGCCCTCGTTGGCGAGCATCCCCGGGTAGCGCTGCGCGAGCTCGCGCATTCCTGCATCCTGCCGGCGACGGACGCGCACGAGGCCCCTGAAGCCCTCCACGAGGGGCCAACTGTAGGACGCGGCGACCTGGACGCGCTCCTCCGGGCCGAAGCTCAGGCGGGCGAAGCCGTCATCGGAGATGATATCCGGGAACGCGCCCCAGCGTGCCCGGCCCGCCCGGTTGACCGCGAAGAGCCCCGCGCCCGGGGCGGTGCTCGCCATGAAGGGCAGCCGCTGCCAGGTCGCGGAGAAATGCCGGGTGACCCAGCTTCGCGCTTCAGCCACCTCGAGGGTACCGCTGGCATAGCGCGGGGCCTCGGTGGCAAGCGCCCTGTGGAGCGCGGCCACCATGGCGGGGTCGAGCTTCACGTCGGCGTCGAGGTAGATACGCGTGGCCCCGCGCGCCACCGCGTCGGCGGCATTGAGGGCGCCGGGCTTGCCCGGCTCCGCGCGCTCGAGAATGCGGATCTCCCAGCCCGCCGCCGCGAGGTGCGGCGCGCGGGCTCGCGCCTCACGCACGGTGCCATCGGTGCAGGCATTGGCGGAGACGATCACCTCGCCCCGCAGCCCGCCCATCTGTTGCGCGGCGAGGGCCGCGAGACAGCGGCCGATATAGCCTGCCTCATTTTGCGCGGGGATGATCACCGAGAGATCCATCAGCGCGCCCGCGCCGCGGCACGCTGGATGAGCGCCGCGCGGATGAGGTCGGGCAGAATGGCAAAGCAGGCGAGATAGCGCCCGGCGAGGCGCCCGGGGTCGCGCAGGAGGCGCCAGGCCCATTCGAGCGCCATCCGCCGCGTCCAGGCGGGCGCGCGCGTCCCCGGAGCTGCGAGGAAATCGAGCCCCGCGCCCACCGACACGAGGCCAAGGCCCGGTGCCACCTGCCGGGCGCGGGCAGCGAGCATCTCCTGCTTGGGCGCGCCGAGCGCAAGGAAGCAGAGCGCGACGCCCGCAGCCTCGAGCGCGGCGAGATGCTCCGCGGCCTCCACGCCCAGCGGATCGAAATCGAAGCCCGGCGCGATCCGCGCGCGGACCTCGAGGCCCGGGACCAGCGCCCCGAGCGCGCGCTCGGCCCGCGCCAGTGTGTCAGCCGTACTGCCGAGAAAGCCCACGGGCCGACCGAGCTCCGACGCCAGCGCACAAAGCGGCACCACGAGATCCGATCCCGGCGCAAGCGCCACCGGCGCCCCGGCGAGCCGCGATAGCCAGACGACCGGATTGCCATCCGCCGTCACCAGATCATGCGCCGCGTAGGCCGCGCGGAAAGCGGGCGCACGCCGCAGCTTCACGAGATGATCGAGGTTGAGCGTGGCGAGCGCGAAGCCCTCTCCTACGCGGAGCTTCTCTACCACCGCTGACAGGGCCATGGGCGCATCGCGCATGTTGACGGTGATGGTTGTCCCAGAGAGCTGAAAGCGCATGGTTCGCTCCTCCCCGGCCGGCCTCAGGGCGCGCTGGACTGCGCCGCGGCGGCCCGTGCCTCGCGCGCATCGGCATCGGGGAAGCGCCCGTAGGGCTCGAGCGTCACGCCCGAGCGGATGATGCGTGCCGGGTTCCCGGCGACGACCGATCCCGGCGGGACATCCCGCGTCACCACCGCGCCCGCACCCACGATGCAGCTGTCGCCGATCTCCACGCCCGGCAGGATGATCGCGCCGCCCCCGATGAAGCAATGCGCGCCGATACGCGTGTCCACGAAAAGGCCCCGCGTCCGGTCATGGCTGAGCATGCGCACGTCGAAGGCGACGTAGCTCCGCGCGCCCACATGGATGCCGCGCGGCCAGGTCTTGTCGAACTTCGCCGAGAGCGAGAACTGGCAGGTCGGGTGCAGGTCCATCCGCCAGATGGCCCGGTAGTACCAGCGGCGCGCGGCCACCACCGCGTGGCGCAGCCCGTGGAGGCGGTTGAGGCCGGCGCGCTCCATCTTGGCCAGTGGCGCGCTCCCGTCGCCCACGTCCGGAGAGCGCATGGCCAGGGGGCTACTTTCAACCTCTGGATTTTCAATGCGTGACATGTTCTCGCTATAGTGGCAGGGTTTACGAAGAAGTATAGAGATTTCAGGCCTGTGCCCGCGCGCTCCTCCCCTGAGCTGCGCCGGCGCGCAGGCGACGGGAAAGGAGCCTCGCGCCATGGTCCGAGCTCACCCCAAGGGATGGCCGCCGGAGCAGCGCCCATGACGGCCCCTCGGGCGGCATTGGAGCCCGCGGGCGCGCCAGAGGGGCTGACCGACAACACCCGGCACGGCACGAGCGCACCCGAGCTCACGGTCATCATCGTCAGTTTCAACACGCGCGCGCTGACCCTCCGCGCCCTCGAAACGCTCCGTGATACGACGCGCCGGACCCGGATCCGCACCATCGTCTGGGACAACGCTTCCGAAGACGGGTCCGCAGAGGCCATCGCCCTCGCCTTTCCCGAGGTGACGCTTGTCTCCAGCGCGGAAAATGTCGGTTTCGCAATGGCGAACAATCACGCCGCCGCGCACGTCAAAAGCGAGTGGCTTCTCCTCCTCAACCCCGACACGGAGTGTCACGAGGGCGCGGTGGACAGCCTCCTCGCCTTCGGGCGGGCCCATCCCGAGGCGGGGATCGTGGGCGGGCGCACCGTCTTTCCGGACGGCACGCTCAACATCGCCTCCTGCTGGATGCGCATCACGCCGTGGTCAGCCTTTTGCGCGGCCACCGGGCTGAGCTCGACCCTGCCCCGCTCCGCGCTCTTCAACCCCGAGGCCATGGGCCGCTGGCCGCGGGACAGTATCCGCGAGGTCGACGTGGTGGGCGGCTGTTTCATGCTCATGCGCACGGAGCTTTGGCGCCGCCTCGGGGGCTTTGACCTGCGCTATTTCATGTATGGCGAGGAGGCCGATCTCTGCCTCAGGGCAAAGGCCATGGGCTACCGCCCGATGATCACGCCAGACGCGGAGATCATGCATCTCGAGGGCGCGTCGTCCCCTTCCGAGGCACGCAAGTACCAGATGATCGCCAAGGCCCGCATGACCCTCATCGAGCGGCACTGGCCGCCGCTGCTCGTGCCCTACGGGCGCGCGATAATGGCCCTCTGGGCGCTCAACCGCGCCGTCCTCCTTGGCACTTACACGCGGCTGACGGGGCAGAAGCGGCAGGCGGCGCGAAAATGGGCGGAGGTCTGGGCCGGGCGGCGGGACTGGCTTCGCGGCTATGCCCCACCGGAACGGCGCGAGGGCCCAAACGGTGTGGCCCTCCGGACAGAGGCGCACGCAGGACATGACCGCGTCTGAGACCGCAGATCCCCGCGATGCGGCCTTCGCCACAGCGCATGACCCAGCACGTCACGGCGCGAGGGTCGGCACGGCCTCTGTTGCCGTTCTCGCGCTCTCGGCCCTGAAGACTCTCCTTCTCTTCGGTGGCATCATGATCACCGCGCGGCTCATCCCGCCAGCGGAATTCAGCGTCTTCGCGTTGGCCATGGCCGCTCTGATGATCGCGCTCAAGCTGTCGAATTTCGGTCTGCCCCAGGCGATCCTGCAGCGGCCTGACATGACCCATGGGGCCGCCACCGCGATCTTCTGGACGAATGTGGGCTTTGCGGGCCTGGGCGCGGTTCTCGTGGCGGGGCTCGGCCCGCCCGCCGCTGTGCTCTTCGGCAATCCCCGCGTGGCCCCCGTCTTCGCAGCGCTGGCACTCAACGTCGTCCTCGCGGCTCTCATCGGCCAGTTCGGCGCGGTCTTGCAAAGGCGGCTCGAGACCGCGCGGCTCGCGCGCCACGAGACCCTCGCGGAGGCGCTGGGGCTCGGCGCGGCCATCGCCGCGGCACTGGCGGGGTGGAGCTACTGGGCCCTCGTCCTGCAGCAAGTGGTCATGTCTCTCGTTCTCGTGGGTCTGACGGCGCGGAGCGCGGGCTGGCGGCCCTCCCCGCCATGGCGCGCGGATTTCCGAGACGTGCGCGGGACACTCGGCTTCGGTGGCGCGCTGGCGGGCGCGGCCCTCGCCCAGCGCCTGACGCTGGACATGGGCACCCTGATCGCCGGCGCGCGGCTGGGCGATATGGCCACCGGGCTCTTCCAGCGCGCCGCGCGCATCGGGAGCCTGCCGGCGGAGCGCGTGACGGTGCCCCTTGCGGCCACGTTCACCTGGTCGCTCGCCCGGCTGCAGGACGCCCCCACCGACCTCCGCCAGAGCTATGTGCGCCTTGCGAGCCGCACCGCTCTCGTCATGTTCCCCATCGGGGTGCTCATGGCGGTGGCGTCGGCACCGTTGACGGCGGTCCTCCTCGGGCCGGACTGGGCTGGCGCGGCGCCGCTTCTGATGCTCTTCAGCCTCATGGTGGTGCATGCGGGCATCTTCGACGGGCTGCGCGCGCTCCTGATCTCCACCGGGCGCACGGATGTGCTGCTGGTCCACGGCCTGTTGCGCCTCGCCCTCGTGACGACAGCGCTTCTCCTTGCCTCGGACGCGGGGCTTGTGCCCATGGCCGCAGCATTCATGGCCGTAGATCTCCTCGTGGCGCTACCGCTCGCGCTCGCGCTCACGCTCCGAGCGACGCCGCTCTACCTGCGGGATGTCGTGCGTGCCCTGGGCCCGGCGCTCCTTGTCGCCATTGCGCTCGCCGCGATGTTGAAGCTTCTCGTCGCGCCCGCCCTCGAGCCGCTTCCCGCGGTGGCGGAAGTCGCGATCCTCGGGGCGCTGACCCTCGCGGGCTTTGCTGCCTTCGCGGCCTCGAGCGCCGCACTGCGCCATGATCTGGGGCGGGTCGCCGCGCTCGTTGTCGCGCAGCTGCGACGCGGACGCACGGCCGCGCAGCAAGGCGACTTTTCCTAAAATCGAGCGCACCGGTGCAACTTCCGCCACGAAGCTGTTCTTTTCGCTGAGTTTCTGCTAGGCACAGACTGGGACATTGGCGGGGTGCAGCGGAAGCGCTGTCAACACGTGCGGAGCGCGCCATGCCGATTGTCCGAGCCGGGGCCAAGCTCATCTACTTCGCCCATGTGCCCAAATGCGGCGGCTCCGCCGTGGAGACCTACCTCGCCGATCGTTTTGGCTCGGTGGCCTTCCTAGATCACGCCTTTATGAGCCGGGACGCGCAGGCGCGGTGGAGCGCCACCTCGCCCCAGCATATAGACGCCGCCGCGTTCGACACCCTCTTTCCCCGCAGCTTCTTCGATGCTTCCTTCGCGGTGGTGCGGCACCCCGTGTCACGGCTCGTGAGCGCCTATCATTTCCAGCGGGAGATGGAGCGCGCGATCCCCGAAGGGCAGGACTTCTCGACATGGCTCGACACGCTGCCGGCGCGTCTCGCCACACAGCGCGACGCCTACGACAATCACATCCGGCCCATGTCCGATCTCGTGCCGGGGGGCGCGGCCGTCTTTCATCTGGAGCACGGGCTCGACGCCCTCGTGCCGTGGCTCGACACGGTCACCGGCGCGGCGACGGGGCCGCGGCGCATCGCCCGGATGAACACGCGGGGCGCCTATGCGACGGTGACGTCCGAGGCGGCGCCCAAGGCAGTCGTCACCGAAGCCGATCGTGATTTGATTTCCGTGCTTTATGCCGAAGACTTCGCGCGCTTCTCCTACGTGCTCCATGAGGCCGCGCCGAGCAGGCGGCCCCCGGGCGTCGCGCGCGCCGCGCTCACAGGCCGTGGCCATGCGCTGGAGCTGGCGCTCGGTCCCGTGCGTCGCCTGTCGCGCCGCCTGCGTCGTCTCCTCGCATGACCTCTGCGTCAATCCCGGGCGTTCTGGCGCTTCTACGGGGCCTCGGTGCAGCGCTCTTCCTCGCCCAGGGCGCCGTCGCGGCACCCTGCCCCGAGGCCGTAGCGCGCGCGGATGTCGGAGGGGGCGAAGAGCTCCACCTCGTCGTCCTCGGCACGAGCCTCAGCGCCGCGCAGCCGTGGCCCCTGGCGCTCGCATCCGCGCTGCAGATCTGCCTTGGCAGGCCCACGCGCGTGACGGTGATCGCCGCCGCGGGCATGGGCTCGGCCTGGGGCCTCGCGCAGGTCGGAGGCGTCGCCGCCGCGCGGCCCGACCTCGTCCTCATCGAATTTGCCACCAACGATGCTGATCTCCTCGACGGTGTTTCGCTGCGCCGGTCCCGCGCGCAGCACCGCGCGCTCGTCACATCGCTGCGGGTGGAGCGGCCCGCGACCCCGATCGCGCTCGTGTCCATGACGCCGGTGCACGGTCTCCGGCAGGCCGTGCAGCGCGGCCGCCTGCCGCGCTACAACGCGATCTATCCGGAGCTGGCCACGGAGCTCGACGCTGTCCATGTCGATCTGGGCGCGGCTTGGGCGCGGGCGGCGCGGGCGCCGGACTGGCCCGATGACGCGATGCCTGACGGCTTGCACCCGCGCCCGGCACTGGCGCGGCGCGTCTTCGTCCCAGCGCTCCTCGCGGCGCTTCTGCCGGTGTTGGAATGATGCCCGTGCCCCCCGGTCTGACCATCCCTCCAGCCACGGACACGCCCCGCCCGCTCGTCCATATCGGCTACCACAAGACCGCGACGAGTTGGCTGCAAGTGCGGTTGTTCGTGCCGGCGCACGGGTTTTGGCAGATCCTCGATCACGACGAGGTCTTCGACCTTCTCGTCCGCCCCCACGGCCTCCGCTTCGACCCCGCCCGGGCGGGCGAAGCCATCGAGGCGCGGCTGCGCGCGGTGGAGCCCGGCGCGGTCCCGGTGATCTCATCCGAGCTCCTGAGCGGGCATCCCTTCTATGGCGGGCGGGAGAGCGATATCTACGCGGAGCGGCTCGCCCGCGTGCTGCCCCGGGCGCGCATTCTCGTCACCATCCGCAACCAGCTCCAGCTCCTGCCATCGCTCTATATGCAGTACCTCGAGCGCGGCGGGACATTGCCCTTCGCGCGGTTCTTCGACGGCGCCGAGACGCCCGGCTTTTTCGGCTTTGCACCTGAACACTACGAATACGATCTCCTCGTGGCCCGCTATCAGGCGCTTTTCGGGTCCGAGAATGTCTTTGTCCTCCCGCAGGAGGCGCTGAGGCAGGATCTCGATGCCGCCGGCGCCTGCCTCGCGCGCTTCGCGGGAGCGGCGGCCTATGCCGGGCTGCGCGGGGCCGCGCGCGCGCCCCACGCGCCAAGCTATCCCGAGGGGGCGCAGGCGGTCCTGCGCCGCGCCAATCACGTGCGCCAGAGCGTGCTCAATCCCGCGCCCTTCGTCAGTATCGGGGGCCCGCGCCTTTCGGCCTACCGGTTGGTTGGCGCGCTCTCGCGCCGTTGGCCCTTCCGGGCGCGCACCGCCCGGCGACATCTCGTCTCCGACTACGTGGCGCGCCGCTTTGCCGGGCGCTTTGCAGCGCACAACACGCGGCTTTCCGAGATCGTCTGCCACGCGCTGGACCTGTCAGCCTATGACCGGCTCGCGGAGCCCGTCGACGCCCGGGATGCGGGCTGATGGCGCTTCTAGATCTCGCGCCACCCTCCCCGTGCGCCGCGCGGCGCGGCGCCTCGGAGCGGCTCTCGCCCCTCGTGCCGCTCTACCTATTCTGCGTGGTGGTCCCGGTCTTCTTCGAGCTGGGCCCGCTTTACGTGAGCACGCTGCGCCTCCTCCTCTGCCTCCTCGTGCTGCCGCTGGGCGCGCGGCTCCTCCTCGGGCATTTCGGGCAGCTCCGCGCGACGGATATCCTCTTTTTCCTCTCGTTCCTGTGGTCCGTCCTGGCGCTCGCGGTGACGGATCCGGGCCGGACCATCGAGCAGGCGGGCTCCACCGGCGCGGAGTTTCTCGGCGGCTACCTCCTCGCGCGGGCCTGCATTCGCAGCCGGGCGCAGTTCGTCGCATTCTGTCGGCAGCTTTGCGGGGCTGTGCTCCTTCTTTTGCCCTTCGCGCTCTACGAGGCGGTCACCGGCCTGCCGCCCCTCGCTCATGCGATCGAGGCCCTGCCCGGCCTGCAATCTGTGACCGACCTCGATCTGCCGAGCCGCCTCGGCATGAACCGCGTGCAAAACACCTTCGCCCACCCCATTCACTATGGCCTTTTCTGTGCCCTCGCCTTTTCGATGACCTTCGTGGCGCTGAAGGGCGAGGTCCCCGGCGCCGCGCGCTGGCTGGCCTGCGCGGGCATTGCGCTGGGCTGTGGTCTGACGCTCTCCAGCGGGGCAATTCTCGCGCTGGCGCTTCAGATCGGGCTCATCGCGTGGGCCGTCGCGCTGCGCCGGGTGCGCTGGCGCTGGTTGTTTCTGGCGGCGCTTTGCGTGGCGGCCTACGTGACGGTGGACGTCCTCTCCACCCGCCGCCCGCTGCAGGTCTTCATGAGCTATGCCACGCTTAACGCGCAGACCGCGTTCTGGCGGGTGGTGATCTTCGAGCATTCCTGGGCCAACGTGCTGGCGCAGCCGATCTTCGGGGCAGGCTTTCAGGACTGGGCCCGGCCCGACTGGGTCGTCAGCGACAGTATCGACAATTTCTGGCTCACGACAGCCCTCCGCTACGGGCTCCCTGGCGCACTGCTCCTCGCGCTCGGCTATGGTCACGGCCTTTTCCGGATCATGCTTCGAGACTTCCGCGCGCAGCGCGATCTGCACCAAGCGCGCCTCGCTTGGATCCTGAGCTTTGCCGGGCTCACCTTCACGCTCTGTACGGTCCACATCTGGGGCCACATCTACTCCCTCGTCTTCTTCACCTTCGCCGCGGGCCTTTGGCTGCTGGATGAAGAGGGTGACTTGGGACGAAAGGGCCGGCGCTCCGAAGTAAGACGACCGCGACCGATCTTCTCAAGGACCTTTCCAGCAGACGGGCAGTTTACCTCGCAAACTGGGTCAAGCATTACCTCGCCGGATCCTAGTCCTCCTCCTCGAGGAGGATGCGGGCGGCGTCGCCTTCGAGGTCGTCGTATTGCCGGTGCCTCAGCGTCCAGATGAAGGCCGCCAGGGCCCCGAGGCCAAGAAGGAGCGAACAGGGGACGAGGACCACGAGGATATTCATGACTTGGCCCTCGGCGGTGTCAGCCCGCGCATGGCGTTGAGGACCACGGTGATCGAGCTCGATGACATGGCGATGGAGGCTGCGAGCGGCGTGGCGAAGCCCGCGATGGCGATGGGCACGGCGACGAGGTTGTAGAGCGTGGAAATGTTGATGTTCTGTGCCATGCGCCGCGTCGCGCGGCGGCTCACGGCGAGGGCCTCCGCGATGCCGGCGAGGTCTTTCGACACGAGGATGGCGTCGGCGGCCTTGCGGCTGGCATCGAGCGCCGTGCCCGGGGCCATGGAGGCGTGTGCCGCCGCAAGGGCTGCGGTGTCGTTGAGGCCGTCGCCCACCATCAGGACCTTCGCACCTTCCGCTTCGAGATCGCGCAGGATGGCGAGCTTTTCCTCCGGGCCGAGGCGCGCATGAACCTCGTCGAGCGAAAGCGCGGCGGCCATGCGGGCCGCGTTTGCCGCGCTGTCCCCGGTGAGCATGACCACGCGGAGACCGGCCTCTCGCAAGGCACGCACGGCGTCTCTCGCGCTGGGAAGAAGCGCTTCCTTCGCCGAGAGCACATGCTGCGTCTCCCCTATCCGGAAGACCGTCTCGGACCCCGTCCCATCCTCTCGCCCGAGCGCAACCACCTTGGGACCGAAGCGCGCGCTGACGCCCTGCCCGGCCGTCTCTCGCGGATCGGCGAGGGGTGCTGGCGTCACCTCGCTCAGGGCGCGCGACAATGTCCGGCAGAGGGGGTGGTCGGAGGCATCGGCGAGCGCGCGGAGGATCCGGTGATCGGCATCGCTGAGCCCCGCTGGAACCTCGAGCTGGCGCTCGGTGAGCGTGCCCGTCTTGTCGAAGACCACCGTGTCCACCGCCGCGAAACGCTCCAGCGCCGTGTCGGACTTGATGAGAAGCCCCGCGCGGTAGAGCCGCGCCGTGGCGGCCACGGCCACGGCGGGGACGGCGAGCCCCAGCGCGCAGGGACACGTGATGATGAGCGTGGCGATGGCGACGTTGATGGCCATGCGCGCGTCCCCCGAGGCCCAGTACCAGCCGATGAAGGCCGCCGCCGAGAGGACATGGACGAGAGGCGTATAGATCTCGGCGGCCCGATCGGCGACGCCGATATACTGGCCGCGCGCGCCCTCCGCGGTGGCGACGAGCTGCGCGATGCGGCGGATCGTGGTGTCCTCTCCCACCGCGGTGGCGCGCAGGATCACCGGGCCATCGAGCACGATCTCCCCGGCCCTCAGCGGCGCCCCGGCGGACCGCTGGACGGGATCGCTTTCGCCCGTGATGAAGCTCGCATCCACCATGGCCTCCGCGCTCTCGAGGCGCGCCTCGACCGGCACCCGCGCCCCGGCCGTGAGCCAGAGGGCATCGCCCACCGCGATCTCGGACAGGAGGCGGCTCACGCGGACCCCGTCTTCGATGCGAAGCACGCGCGAGGGCTCCATGGCCGCCAGATTGTCCGCTGCCGAATGCGCCGCGCGGCGCAGGCGCTGGTCAAGGACCCTGCCGACGAGGAGAAAGAAGGTGAGCGTGAGCGCAGCATCGAACCAGGCATGCTGGCCCGAATGCACGACCTCGTAGAGCGACATCGCACAGGCCAGAAGGATCGCCAGCGAAATGGGCACATCCATGTTCACCCGCCGCGCGAGGAGCGCGCGCGCTGCGCTGCGAAAGAAGGGCTGTGCCGAGAATGCCGCGGCGGGGAGCGCGATGGCCGCGGAGACCCAATGGAGAAAGTCGCGCGTCGTGTCGCCTGCCCCGGCCCAGACAGCCACGGAAAGGAGCGTGACGTTCATCATCGCGAAGCCCGCCACACCCATGTGGATGGTGTAGTCCTCGCCCGCGGCGCGGGCGGGCGCGGCATCGGCGACCTCGTGCGCCTGGTAGCCTGCCTTGGCCAGTTCGCGGATCCACGGCGTGGGGTCTGCGCCGGACCGCGCCGCCACGGCCACGCGCTTGCGCGTGAGATTGACCCGCGCGCCATCGATATCGGGGCACCGCGCGAGGGCGCGCTCGACGCCGCGGATACAGCCCGCGCAGTGGATGCCGGGCAGCACGAGCTCGTGGGTGACGCGCTCGGGCGCTGCGAGCTGCGCGACGCCTTCCACGGCGCAACCGGGGCAGGCCGCCACGCTCATCGCCGGACCCACAGGACGATCCGCTGGCGGAAGACTGTCCCATCTTCGGCCACGGCGGCGAGCCGGAGGTTCCAATTGCCCGGCCCGAGGGGCTCGATGATGCCGAGATGCGTGGTGCCATCGAAGTGGAAGACGACCTCCTGATCTTCTCCGACATGGGTGGCCCGGCCGAGCGTGGCGCGCGTGATGTCCGGCGCGACAGGGCCTCGCGCGTCGGAGATGGCAAGCCTCAGCTCATCGCCCTCGGTCGTCAGATCGATCTCCCAGCCCAGCGCGAGTTGCGCCTCGCGATCCCGGTCAAAGGCCTGGCTGGCGACGTAGGAGTTCTTCACCTCGAGCCCCGGGAACGTGCCCACGGCGTTGAAGGCGAGGGTCAGGTTCACCGTGATGATCACGGCGTAGAAGGCGATGAAGGCCGCCAACACGTGCCAGCCCTTGAGTTCGCGGATCATCGGAGCCCCCTCCCATTGAAGATGCTGTCGGCGTGGACGCGCTCGCCCGAGGCGAGATCCTCGATCCAGAAGCGGATATCGGTGACATCGGCCTCGGCGGGGTCGGACCCGCGCGGCGCGACGAGGTAGACACGCTGGAGCCGCGTTTCGTTGGCGGTGACGGTGACGGTCTCATAGGGCGTGCCTTCCAGCTCGGCGCGGAGCGCGAGATCGCCTGCCGCGCGGATCCGGAAGGGGCGATCCTCGCCGCGTTTGTTGCGCAGCCGGATGTCGTAGGCGTTGCGGATCGAGCCGTCCGAGAGCGTCACGAATTGCGGATTGCGGATGGGCGCCACGGTGACGTCGATCTCGGCGCGTATGAAGAGAGCGAAGACGAGAGCCACGCCGCAGAGCGACCAGAGCGCGGTATAGAGCATCGTGCGCGGGCGCAGCACGTGTTTCCAATAGGGACGCGGCGCCATGCCCTCACGCTCCAGCGGCTCGTCGGAGAGCGCGAGGTAGTCGACGAGCCCGCGGGGCTTGCCGATCTTTTGCATGATGTCGTCGCAGGCATCGATGCAGAGCGCGCAGGTGATGCAGGCCATCTGCTGCCCGTCGCGAATATCGATCCCCATGGGGCAGACATTCACGCAGGCCATGCAGTCGATACAGTCACCGGCGGTCTCCACGCGCTGTTTTCCGCGTGGCTCCCCGCGCCAGTCGCGGTAGGCGACGGTGAGCGTGTCGTCATCCATCATCGCGGCCTGGATGCGCGGCCAGGGGCACATGTAGATGCAGACCTGCTCCCGCATGAAGCCGCCGAAGATAAAGGTCGTGGCCGTCAGGATGCCGATGGTGGAATAAGCCACCGGCGCGGCGTTGAGCGTTACGAGTTCGCGCGCGAGCGTGGGCGCATCTGCAAAGTAGAAGACCCACGCGCCCCCGGTGCAGAGCGCGATCAGGAGCCAGATCCCCCATTTCGTGCCGCGTAGCCGCGCCTTGCGCAGCGACCAGGGCGCCTTCGCGAGCTTGATCTGCGCGTTGCGGTCGCCTTCGACCCGGCGCTCCACCAGCAGGAAGAGATCGGTCCACACGGTCTGCGGGCAGGCATAGCCGCACCAGACCCGGCCGAGGGCGGAGGTGAAGAGGAAAAGCCCCACCCCCGCCATGATCAAGAGCCCCGCCACGAAATAGAATTCATGGGGCCAGATCTCGATCCAGAACCAGTAGAACCGCCGCCCGGCGAGGTCCACGAGCACCGCCTGATCGGGAAGCTGCGGCCCCCGGTCCCAGCGGATCCAGGGGGTGATGTAGTATACGGCCAGCGTGGCGATCATGATCCGCCACTTGAGCGTGCGGAACGGCCCGGAGACCGTCTTGGGATAGATCGGCTCCCGCGGGGCGTAGAGGCTTTGATTACTGGCGTCGCTCATGGCGCGTGCTGGGCCTTCGGCGGCAGGGTTTTTGGGCAGCCCGGGCGTGCCGGGCATTCATTGCGGTCCCGCCCGGCAGCGGTCATTCCCCTCCGCCGAGCTGGTGAAGATAGAGGGTGACGGCCTTGATCTCGTCCTCCTCGAGGCGCTGGCCCCAGGCGGGCATGACCCCGAAGCGGGCATTGGCGACGGTGTAGGCCACGGCCTCGCGGCTGCCGCCATACAGCCAGATCGCGTCGGTGAGGTTGGGCGCCCCGAGGAACTTGTCGCCAAGGCCCGCATCGCCATGACAGCTCGCGCATTGATCGGCATAGAGCGCCGCACCGGTCCCGAAGACGGCGGCGTCGTGATCCTGCACGGAGAGCGCGAGCACGTATTCGACAACGGCGGCCTGCTCCTCCTCCGAGAGGATCTCGGCGAAGGCCGGCATCTCCGAGTAATGCGCGTCCCAGTCCGTCTCGTTCCGGATGCCGTGGCGCACCGTGTATTCGATCTCGCTGAGCGTCCCGCCCCAGAGCCAGTCATCATCGAGGAGGTTAGGGTAGCCCAACGCCCCTTGCGCGCCCGAGCCATGGCACTGCGAGCAATTGGCCCGAAAGACGGCAGCCCCGCCAGCGACGCCGAAGTGATAGGCCGGATCATCGCGGCTGAGCGTGCTCAGGTCCGCCGAGGCGAGCGTGGCGATGACATCGGCGTTGCGTGCGTCCACCGCGGCGATGTCTGCGGCGACCTCTGCACGCGTGGAGTAGCCCAGAAGGCCCTCTGTCGCGCCCGAGATCATGGGCCATGCCGGGAAGGCGATGGTGTAGCCGATCCCCCAGATGATCGTGAGGTAGAAGGTATAGAGCCACCAGCGCGGGAGCGGGTTGTTGAGCTCCTCGATCCCGTCCCACTCATGGCCCGTGGTTTCGACGTCGGGCTTCTTCTTACTCATGACCGTGCCCCCTTTGCGGCGCAGGGGCAGTCCGCGCATCCGCCGGTACAGCCGAGCGTGAGCTCCGGCGCGGGGCTCCGGTCATCCCGGAGGGGGATCTGCTTGATCTCGTCATGGACGCGGTTCGATCCCGGCCGCACCACCCAGACGAAGACGCCCACGTAGAAGGTCGTCATCGCCAGGAGAAACCAACTGTCGGCGAAAGCTCTGAGAAGGGTATAGAGTTCCATGGTGCGCGCCCTCCCCTAGCGGCTCTCGTCGGGCACGAAGGTCGAGAAATCGACGAGCGTGCCGAGCATCTGCATGTAGGCGATGAGCGCATCCATCTCCGTGAGCGCCTCCTGCCCATCGAAGTTGGAGACGACAGCGCCGGGATAGCGCTCGAGGAGCGCGTCCCAGTCGCCGTCCGGATCGGCCTGCACCTTGAGATCGGCGACCGCGTTCTCGATCATCTCGTCGCTGTAGGGCACGCCCACGAAACGATGGGTGCTGAGCGTCGGTTCGATCTGTTCGTAGTCGAGCGCCGTGTGGAGCAGGAATTCGTACTTGGGCATGACGCTCTCGGGGACCACCGACTGGGGATCGGTGAAGTGATCGACATGCCAGGCATCCGAGTAGCGCCCGCCCACCCGCGCGAGGTCCGGCCCCGTGCGTTTCGAGCCCCATTGGAACGGGTGATCGTATTTCGATTCCGCGGCGAGCGAGTAATGCCCGTAACGCTCCACCTCGTCCCGCATGGGGCGGATCATCTGGCTGTGACAGACATAGCAGCCCTCGCGGATGTAGATGTCGCGGCCCGCGAGCTCGAGCGGTGAATAGGGCCGCATCCCCTCCACGTCCTCGATGGTGTTCTCGAGGTAAAAGAGCGGCGCGATCTCCACGATGCCGCCGACGCTCACGGTCAGGAGCGATCCGATGAGAAGGAGCGTCGGGCTCTTTTCCAGAAGCGCATGTTTATCGATGAAAGCCATGGGACCCCCTCATTCCGCAGGTTGGCTGCCGGGCGTGAAGACCCGCTGGCGGGCACCGCCGCGGATCGTCATCCACATGTTCCAGCCCATGATGAGCGCGCCGGCGAGGTAGAGGACCCCGCCCAGTCCTCGGACCACATACATCGGGAACTTGGCGGAGACGGTGTCGGCGAAAGAGTTGACCAGGAAGCCCTGGGCATCGACCTCGCGCCACATCAGGCCCTCCATGATGCCGGTCACCCACATCGCGGACGCGTAGAGCACGATGCCGATCGTCGCGAGCCAGAAGTGCCAGTTGATGGCGGCCATGGAATGCATCTCTTCGCGCCCCCAGAGCCGCGGCGTCAGGAAATAGAGCGCGGCAAAGGTGATCATCCCATTCCAGCCGAGCGCACCGGAATGCACGTGCCCGATGGTCCAGTCGGTGTAGTGGGAGAGCGAGTTGACCGCCCGGATCGACATCATCGGGCCCTCGAAGGTGCTCATCCCGTAGAAGGCGAGGCTGATCACGAACATCCGGATGATCGGATCGGTGCGGATCTTGTCCCAGGCTCCGTCAAGCGTCATGAGCCCGTTGATCATCCCGCCCCAGCTGGGCATCCACAGGATGATCGAGAAGACCATGCCGAGCGTGGACGCCCAGTCGGGGAGCGCGGTGTAGTGGAGATGGTGCGGACCGGCCCAGATGTAGAGGAAGATCAGCGCCCAGAAGTGGATAATCGAGAGTTTGTAGCTGTAGATCGGGCGGCCGGCCTGCTTGGGGACGAAGTAGTACATCATGCCGAGGAACCCGGCCGTCAGGAAGAAGCCCACGGCGTTGTGGCCGTACCACCACTGCACCATCGCGTCCTGCACGCCCGAGAAGATCTGCACGCTCTTCGAGCCCCACAAGCTCACCGGGATCGAGATGTTGTTGACGAGGTGGAGCATCGCCACCGTCACGATGAAGGCGAGGAGGAACCAGTTGGCGACGTAGATGTGCCGCTCCCGCCGCTTCATGAGCGTGCCCAGATAGACGAGCAGGAAGGCCACCCAGACAACTGTCAGCCAGAGGTCCACGTACCATTCCGGCTCGGCATATTCCTTCGACTGCGTGGCGCCCAGGAGGTAGCCCGTGGCCGCGAGCACGATGAAGAAGTTGTAGCCCCAGAAGACGAACCACGCGAGATTGCCGCCCCAGAGCCTGACGCTGCACGTGCGCTGGACGATGTAGAACGAGCTCATGATGAGCGCGTTGCCGCCGAAGGCGAAGATGACCGCGCTCGTATGGAGCGGGCGCAGGCGCCCGAAATTGGTGAAGGGCTGGCCCCAGTCGAAGTTCAGCGACGGGAAGGCCAGCTGAAACGCGATGAGGACGCCCACGAGAAAGCCCACGATCCCCCAGAAGGCGGTGGCGATGACGCCTGCGCGCACGACGTCGTCCATGTAGCGGTTGAAGGGGATGGCGGGCTGCGGCTGCCCGGCCCGGCGCGCCTGCCATAGAAAGAGGCCAAACGCCGTGATCATGATGATGGCACCGTGGACGCGGTAGGCGAGGTCATGGCCCCAGCTGCTGGCAAGCGCCCCGAAGAGAATGAGGCATCCGAGGGTCCCGAGCTTGATGGTGTCCGTCATGGGTGAGGTCCGATCCGAGCTTTACCGTGCGGTGAGGTATTGGTGTGAAGCGTACGAGCCCTGGCGCCGCGGCCCCTTGATCCAGATCAAGGCTTGGTCGGCGGCGGGGGCAGGCCCGTGCGAGACGAGGCTCATTGCGGCACCACCTTGCGATAGAGGTGCCATGACGCATGGCCCAGCACCGGGAAGACGAAGACCATCCCGAGAAAGAGCGGAAGGATCGCCACGACACTCGCCGCCGCAACGATGAACGCCCAGCTCAGCATGGCACCCTGATTCTCGACCGTAGCGCGCATGCTCGTGATGATGGCCGTGACGAGGTCGATCCGGCGATCCATGAGGATGGGCACGCCGACCACGGATATCGAGAAGAGCACGAGCGCCAGCGCCGCGCCGATCACGCTGCCCACGCTCAGCATGATGAGCCCCTGCGGCGTGAAGAACACCTCCACGGAGGTCATCACATTGGTCATCGTGGCCGTGCCAAAGGAGACGGCGAAGATCACCCGCGCGATCACGAGCCACGCGAAAAAGAAAAAGACGGCGAGCACGGCGAAGAGTGGAAGCTGGCCATCCCCGCCCTTGAGCCCTGCCAAAAGGATCGGCCGCGCCTGCAGCGCTTCTCCCGCTTCGATCCGGCGCGAGATCTCGTAGAGCCCCACAGCCGCGAAAGGCCCGAGAAGCGGAAAACCCGCCGCCAGCGGAAGGACCCAGAAGCTCAGGCCGCGCTGCACGAGAAGGAGCGTGATCGCCAGCCCGATGGCGCTGAAGAGCGCCCCGAAAAAGAGGCTGAGACCCGGGGCCTTCTGGAAATCGGCAAGCCCGGCGCGGACCGCGTCCCGCACGTCGGACGGCGAGATGCGGACGACGTCCGGAGGCGACGGCTGAACGCTCGTATCGGCCATGTGGTGTTCCCCTCCTGTGCGCCCAGTTGTGTGCCCTGTTCCGGCATCCGGCGTGCGCCGACGGGCGGACACGCCGACGGCTGACCGGTCGGGCGGCATTGGAGAGAGCATGCCGGGATGGGACTGCGCCGTCCTTGATCTGGATCAAGGTCAGCGGCGCGAGCTGCGGCGAAGCTGTCCCGGTGGGAGCGCGGGACACGTCCCGCCCCCATGCGGGACGTACCCAGCGGTCAGCCCGCCGCGTCCACGCGCGAAAGGAGAACCATGCCCCAGCGCCACCTTTATCAGGACCGGCTTCGACGCGGCCCCGCGCCGCCCGGACGCCGCTGACCTTGGCCCTCGGGCATCCGCATATCGAGCTCCCGCTCGTCAGGTTCGCGCGCCACGGGCGCCGCGTGCTCGAGGCCTGCGACCTCCTCGAAGCGATTGCCGATGACCTCCCGCGCAAGGTCGCCCCGATCTGGCGCGAGGTGGCGCAGCATTGCGTGGCAATCATGCCCAGCCACTACGACAGCCTGCTCCACATCCTGATCCCGGTGCTCAAGCGCCGTACCCGGGGAGACCCGGATTGCGAGGCGGTCCTCGCGCGCCTCGAACAGGAATACGCCGATGCCTGCCACCGCTTCCCGGAGCTCTTCGCGCTCCTGCAGGATGCGCAGGACCAAGGCGTCGCAACGATCGACGAGGAAGCGCTGGGTTACGCGCTCAGAAGCTATTTCGAAGCGATCCGCCGGCAGATGGCGTGGGAGCGCGATGTCCTGATCCCGCTCGCCGAACGCCGCCTGACACGGGCCGACTACGCAGAGCTGGGCACGTCCCTTTCGGTCTCGGGCCTGCCCGGACGGCCGCGCTAAAACCCGGCCCGCTCCACGAGGCGCGCGTGATCGATGGACTGCACATGGTGCGCGCCCTCGAAGACCACGATCCCGTCCTTCCGGAGTTTCGTCATCTGCCTGCTGACGGTCTCGAGGGTGAGCCCGATGTAATCGGCGATCTCCGCGCGGTTCAGGGGAATGTCGAAGCTCTCCCTGTGATGGCAGCCCTCAGTTTGCAGCCGCCGCGCCATGTGAAGCATGAAGGTGGCGACGCGCTCCTCGGCGGTCTTGCGACCGAGCAGCACCATCCATTCCCGCGCGAAGCGCAGCTCGTCGAGCGCGCGCTTGAGGAGACGGTGCTCAAGCGATGGGAAGCGCGCCAGCACGTCCTGGAAGGGCTTGCGCGGAAAGAGGCAGAGCTCGAGATCCGTCACCGCCTCGATCGAGCTCGCCTCCTCTGGCGCATCCCCCTCGAGGCCGGATCCCACGAAATCGGACTGAAAGAGCAGGCCCACGATCTGGAGGCGGCCGTCCTCCGCGCCGCGGACGAGCTTGGCCACGCCGCGCGTGATGTTGCCGAAATCGCCCGCCGTGTCGCCCTCCATGAGATAGGTCTCACCGGCCGCAAGCCGCTTTCTTCGTGCGAGAGCGTTGAGCGCGGCGATCTCATCGCCGCTCAGCGCGCCGCAGACGGAGCTGTGGCGGATGGCGCAGCCCTCGCAGCGAGCCGACGCCGAAAGCCGGGGAAGAGGGTTACCGCTGTGCATGGGCCCGGCAGGCCTCCGGCTCGGTGCCATCGCCCCACGCATCTGCGTCCTTGGCTGCAAAAAACTGCTCCCTCATCAGGTTCAAACTAGCGATCCCGCGGCGCGCGACTTTGCTCTTTCGCAACCCAAGCGGGCGAAAGCGGTGCGCGGCCGTGCTCCATTTCGTCGCAGCACACATTCGCATACACCGCGGATCAGGCCGCCCTGCCCTGTGCAACCTCCCTGAGCGCGTCGGGGCGCACGATGACGACCCGCCGCCGGGCGCTGCTCACGATCCCGGTTTTTTGCCAGGAACTCATGTAGCGGCTCACGGAGTGCATATTGGCCCCGGTCAGCTCCGAGATGTCCTGCCGGGTCAGTGGGAAGTCGATCTCCGCGCCGCTGCCGGTCTCGCGCCCCGCCTGCCGTGCGAGCCGCAAAAGCGCGTTGGCGATACGCTGCTCCACGGGGAGCGTGGCCATGTCCACGATCTTGTCCTGCAGCTCACGGGTCCTCAGGCCGATGGTGCGGCGCGTGGCCCGCGCCAGCCCGGGATGGGCGCGCGTCAGGGCGGGCCAGGCCTCGCGCGGCCAACACAAGACCACGCAGTCGCAGGCGGCCTTCGCCGTCACGGAAAAGGTCTCGCTCTCCAGCGCCACGGCGATCCCGAAGAGCTCGCCCGGTGCCACGTGGTGAACGACAACCTGCTCCCCGTCCGCCGTCGTGCGCAGGAGCCGAACGAAGCCCTCCACAACGAGGCAGAAGATGCTCGCCCGGTCTTCCTCGGTGAAAAGGACGGTCCCCGGACCCACCCGGCGGATGCTGGCGCTTTCGAGGATCGCGTGGAGGGCCGCGCGATCCGCGCCGTCGAAGAGCGGCATCCGCGCCACTCTGGTCTCATCGAGCCGGAGAGTGCTGCGCCTTGATTGTGTCATTGGAGTCATGTGCTTTCAGCGTCCGACCTCTTTCAGGCCAAGGCGCGCGCAGGATCGGAGCCGCTGCGCCAGCCCGGGGGAGACCCGTGATGGCAGGAGATGCCACCGAGCCCCGCGCAGACATCTGCACCCTGCCCCGGGGCCAGACCTTGAGCGAGATCAAATTCTGCAGGAAAAGGGTCGGAAAGCGCTCAGGTGGCGCCGAAAAGGCGCGGCCTCAGAAGCCTGCCCGCTCGGTCAGCCCATCGACGTCCATCTGCACCACGCGCCGCGTGCCTTCCATGGTGATGAGGCCTGAGGCCCGCAGCTTGCTGATCTGGCGGCTGACAGTTTCCAGCGTGAGCCCGATATGGTCGGCGATGTCGGAGCGGTCGAGCGGCAGGTCAAAGACCGCCGCACCCGAGCAGCTGTGCGCCGACATCCTCTTGGAGACATGGAGGAAGAAGCTCGCCACGCGCTCCTCCGCGGATTTACGGCCGAGAAGGACCATCCAGTCCCGGGCGATGCTCAATTCATCGAGCGTGATCTCGAGGAGCCGCTGGGCAAGCTCGGGATAGCGCGTGAGCAGCCCTTCGAACCGCTCGCGCGGGAAGAGGCAGAGCTCGAGCGGCGAGGCTGCCTCGATCATGTAGGTGTCGCAGGCGGCGAGGTCGCTCTGGGAATGGTTGCTGACGAAATCCGAGGGGAAGAGCAGCCCGACGATCTGCTGCCGCCCGTCCGGGGCGGATTTGATCAGCTTCCCGAAGCCGCCGATAACGTTCACGAAATCGGCCTGCGCACCCTGTTCGAACGCGTGAAACTGCCCCTTGGCGAGCGTCTTGCGACGGGAGATGCCATGGAGGTCGCGCAGCTCCTCATCCGTGAGCGCGCTACACAGGCTGCTGTTGCGGACGGCGCATGTCGCGCAGGTGAGCAGCGCGAGCGGCCCCGTGGGCATGGTAGACGGGGTAGCTCTGGCTTCCATGGGTCCTCCTCCGGAAAGGCTAGGTGCCTCAGGGGCTTGCTGTCAATCGCGCGTGCCCCCAAAGCCCTCCCTTTCCCGAGGCCCTACACGACCACCACGTTTCCGCGCTTGTGGCCCGTGGCCACGTGGCGATGCGCCTCGACGAGGTCGGACAGGGGGTAGGTCCTGCCCATGACGGGCGCGAAGCTTCCGCGCTCCATCACTTCGAGGATCTCACCCAATTCCTCGCGATGAACGTCGGGCTTTTCCATCCCGGCCGCGGCAAAGAGCGCGCGCCGCGTGCCCGTGAGCCGCGAAAGCAGCATGTCCCGCAAGAGCGCGAGGCCGAGGACGGGGCAGATGTATCGACCACCCGGCCTCAAAGCCGCGCGCGCGTCGCGGTAGCTGCCCACGCCGACGGTGTCGAAGACGACGTCGTAGGCCCCTGCCGTCGCGAGGGGGTCTTCGACGGTGTAATCGATGGCCGCATCCGCCCCGAGGCTTTCGAGGAGCGGCGTGTTGCGCGCGCTGCTCGTGGCGCTGACGGTGGCGCCGAGTGCCTTGGCGAGTTGTATCGCGGCGCTGCCGAGGCTCCCCGCACCGCCGAGGACCAGCACGTGCTCGCCCGGCGCAACGCGCGCCACGCGGGTCAGGAAATGCCAAAACGTCAGGGCGCCGTCACACATGACAGCCGCCTCCTCGTGGCTCAGGGTCTCGGGCTTGCGGACGAGACTGCCCTCGGCATCGGTGCAGATCAGCGTGGCATTTGCCCCGAAGCTCAGCCCCGCCTCCCCAAAGACCGCGTCGCCGACGCCAAAGCGCGTCACGCCGGGCCCGGTGGCCACCACGTCGCCGGAAAAACACGTCCCCGCGAGGCCGGCGCGCGGGCGGGACAGACCGAGAAAAAGGCGGGCGAAGCGCGGCTCGCCCGCGCGCATCATGCCGTCCGCGCGGGTGACGGCGGAGGCCCGAACGCGGACGAGGATCTGGCCTTCACCAGGAGTGGGAACCGGGCGCGTGACGGGCGCAAGCACCTCAGGGCCGCCGTAGCGCGTGACATCCCATGCGTTGAACATCGTTTCCATCTTTATCTCCATCTCTGTGATGTGGAGAGAGATACCGGGTGCAATTCGATCCAAATACTGACAATATTGCGTCAGTATGGTTCATAAACGATCCGGGCTGCCATGGATTGGAAGTCTCTTCCCGCATTCCTCGCCGTCGCCAGATCGGGCTCTCTGCGCGCGGGCGCGGAGCAGATCGGCGGGACCCACGCGACCCTGAGACGCCAGATCGAAGGGCTGGAGGCGCAGCTCGGGACGATGCTCTTCAGGCGCAGCGGCGGGGGCCTCACCTTGACCGCCGCGGGTCGCAGGCTCCTGCCGCAGGCGCTCGAGGCCGAAAGCGCGCTCCTCAAAGGCTTCAGCGCCGTCAAAGGCCTCGACCGCGAAGCGGCGGGTCGTATCCGCCTCTCCGTCGATCCGATCACGGGGCACTACATGCTCGCGCCGGTGCTCGCGGAGTTCGCCGCGCTCTACCCGGACATCGATATCGAGATCAAACTCTCCTACGACATCGATTCTATCGCGAAGGACGAGACCGATATATCCATCCGCCATGTGCTGGAGATCGACGGGGACGCCGTAGGGCGAAAGCTCTTTCCCCTCTCGCTCGGCGTGTTTGCCAGCCGCGACTACATCGACCGTGCGTTGCCCAAGGCAGGTGCTCGGGGCGCGGGGCTCGCTTGGGTGGGCTATGGCGAGGTGCCCGAATTGCAGGCCATGATCGCCGCCACGCCGTTCCCGGAGGCAAAGATCCGGCACGAGGTACGCGATCCGGAGATGCACCTGCATCTCGTGCGCGCCGGGGCGGGCATGACCTTCCTCTCCGCCTGGATCGGCGGAGTTTTCCCAGAGCTTCAGCGGGTGCCGGGAACGGCGCTCGACCAACGCCGCTCGACGTGGATCCTGCTCCACGGGGATCTCCGGCGCGTCAAGCGCGCGCGGCTTCTGGTGGATTACCTCTCCACCGCCCTGCTGGAGCGACGGGCTGACTTCGTGGGAAGCTGAGCCCCTAGCGTGCGAGGACCACGTCTTTCTGCGGGTGGAGGTCCTGCTCCACGGCGTCGACGAGATAAGCCGCCACATCCGCCCGGGAGACGAGGCCGTTGCGCCAGGAGGACGGATCCTCCAGCGCTTTCACCTGCCCGGAGGCTGGGCGATTGGTAAGGATGACCGGGCGCGCGATGGTCCAGCGGGTCTCGCTCTCCATGATGAGCGCTTCCTGCCGGGATTTGTCGGCGTAAACGCGCCCGAGGATCGCCCCGTGCCCAATCCTCTCGAGCGTACTCATGGCCGCGCGGCTCCGCCCCGCGCCGAAGCCCGTGACGACGACGAGACGCGAGACCTCCGCCTTCGCCATCTCTGCGAGAAGCACCGCGGTGCTCTTCGAAAAAAGCGTCTCCTCCTCCCAGATCATCGCCGGCCGCTCGCGGATGCCTAGGGCCACGATCACGGCCCCTGCCCCGTCGAGCGCACGCGAGATATCGCCCGCGTCGAGCGCATCACCGGCGACGCGCTCGAGCCCGTCTTGCTCGGGGAGCGTATCAGCGGAGCGCGCGAAAGCGCGGACACTCAGCCCACGCTCCAGCGCGTTTTCCATGCAGAGCTTCCCAATGCCCGAGGTGGCACCGATGATCAGCAGTGGTTTGTCCATGGTGGCTCCTGGTCTGAGAGATGTTGTCCAAGCGCGGCTGCCGCCCGCGCGATCAGCTCTGCGGCGTGCTCTCTGCGCCCTGCATGACCGTCACGCGCGCCTCGATCCGCGCCCCGTCTACCATGTAATACGCATGATCATTCGTGCTGAGCGACACGGAAATCTCCCGCGCGCCGGGTATGAGGTCCGGCAGATGAAAATGCGGCCCATAGAGCCGCGCGACCTTCACGCCATCGACGTAGAGATGCGCATGGCCCGTCCCGGGCAGGTGCTCGCCATTGACCGACGCAGGGGTAAAGGCGAAGTTTGCGGTCTCGAGGCGCACGTTCCAGCCACCTGTCGGATCTTCCTCGACGGCGAGCGACACCTGCGGTGCGCCCACCGGGTCCACCTCGATCTCGCCATGGGCATGCACGTCACCCTGCGCCTGCAAGACGGCACCTTCCATCGCGGCCACGCCGGAGTGGCCCGCTGGCATGATATCGCCCGGTGGCACGTCGCGCACGAGGGGCGCGATGAGCACCCCCACGAGGATCGAGGCGATGGTGAGATAGACGAGGTATGGCATCCTCAGGGAAAAATCAGACATGGCTTTCCACGTTGAGGGTTGTGGTCGCGGTGTTCACGCGCCGTTGCGGCAGGAAGTTCGTCACCTTGAGGCGCTGACCGGAGCCGAGGAGAAGCAGGATGAGCGCCACGCCGATCACAGGCATGTGCCCGATGAACTCCACCATCGCCGCTTCGTTCTCGCCCTGCAGGATGAAGAGCACGTTGGAGGCAAAGAGCACCACGGAAAAGGCGAGCACGTTGAGCCGCGTCGTCGTCCCCAAGACGAGGATGATGCCGAACACCACCTCCATGAAGCCCGCCGACAGCGCGAAGAGGCGGTCGGTGAAGAATTCGAAGCCCAGCGCCTGCATGAAGTTCCACTGGTACTGCGCGAGGAAACTCTCGGCCATGAGCGCGCCGAAGAGCTTCTCGGAAAAGCCGAGCGCAATGAGCGAAATGCCCGTGAGGATGCGCAGGAGGTCCACCGAATAGGGCTTGAAGCGTTCGCGCAGCGCCTGCGTCGGCAGGTTGTTGATCAAGAGGAAGACGGCTATCGCCACCATGATCAGGTATTCAAGCGCCGCAAGCAGGCCGAAATTGATGGCGAGCCCGAGGTGAAGCAGGATCATGAGGAGCGCGGCGTGCCGCACGAAGCGGTTCGCGATGAGCAGGATCCCGATCCCCGCCTGGGCGAAGAGCAGGAGCGTCCCGAAGCTGCCGTAAGTGACGAGATGCGGCGCGACTATGGCGCCCTCATAGGCCGTCAGCAGCAGCGACATGCCCGTGAAGACCCGCAGAATCTCGATGAAGTCGTGCCGCGTCTTGGTGGCCACCACGCGGATCGCGGGAAGGCGCATGTCGAGCAGCACGGACGCCCCGATGAGCATGGCGGAAAAGGCGATCCACGCCAGCACTTCCACATCGCCGAAAGCGTAGGGCTCGAATATTTCCAGCGTGGCCGTCTCGTCCACGAACCAGCGCACATGGGCGAAGGCTGCGGAGGCAAAGCTCGCGAGCAAAAGGGACAGGAGCACCAGCGGGAAAAGCCGGAAGCGTGTCAGTGGGTCACCAAACATTGGTCCATCTCGTCTTCTCAGGGACCGGCAGCAGCGCCGATCACTCTATAAAGTATGTGCGGAGGGCCCATGTTCCGGGCCTGCGCAGATATGACCTTGGGTCACGCGCATTAGGTCGCACTGGTCGCGCAGCCTCCGCGCCCGCCTTTGCGGCCTTGTTTTCTGCGTCAGGTGGCTAGGTGTCATCGCCTGCACGCCCAACGCCGCCGGAGGCCGCATGACAGTCACGAGACATGGCCAGAGCACGACACGCCGGGGGCTTGCCCGCGCCGATCGTCCCAGTGGGAGATGCCGCTAGCCCATGCTGACGCAATGGCCCGACCAGCCCAAGCCTGTGAAGCTCTTCGTTATCCTGTGCCTTGTCCTCGAGCTCTGTGCCCTTGCCGGGGCGCTCGCGGGCCTCGGAAGCCAGATCCGCAACGCGCTGGTGGGTCTCGGCGGCTTCTGGCCCGGCGTCCTGAAGGGCGCCTCGCCGCTCTTTGCCGCGCAGCCCGTGACGATGTTCGGTACGGCGACCTTCCTCCATGGCGGGCCGATGCATCTTTTCATGAACATGGTGGGCATGCTCTGGCTCGGGCCCATGGTGCTCGAGCGCGTGGGCACGGCAGCCTTTTGGCCGGTAGCCGGGCTCTCCGCGCTCGGCGCGGGCGGTGTCTTCGTACTGTTGTCGGACACCAGCGCGCCCATGGTCGGGGCCTCGGGCGTTCTCTTCGGGTTTCTCGGCGTGGTGGCGGCCTGGCAGGTCCTCGATGCACAGGCGCGGGGCGAAAGCCTCCGCCCGCTCCTGCCGCCCACTCTCGCCTTCCTCGCGCTCAACATCGCGCTCACACTCCTGTCTCCCGCGAGCATCGCCTGGCAAGCACATCTCGGCGGCTTCCTCGGCGGCGCGCTCTGCGGGTGCCTCACCTGGAAAAGCCCGCGACCGCGGCCTTGGCGGTAACCAACCATTCCGAAAGACTTGCCCGACATGAAAAGCACCGTCGAACTCAGGGACCTCGCCCTCACACTCTCCCTTGGAACCTACGGCCCAAATGATGTCGTCCCGGACGTGCACCTGCTGGATCTCAGGCTGACCATCGATCCTGCCCGCGTATTCATCGAGGCTGACGGGATGGCCCATGTCTTCGACTATGATCCCCTCATTCGGGAGATCGACCGCCTGGCGCAGGATGGACACTACCACACGCAGGAATGGCTCATGACCCGGATCGTCAGGGCCTGCGCGGATCATCCGGAAATCGAGGCGGTGGACATCAGCCTGCGCAAGCAACCGGTGCTGCGCGAGAGCGGCACGCTCGGCGTTTCACTCCAGGTGAGCCGCGAGGACATGGAGACATTGCGCCACGCACACTGATGCAGCCCGCTGCGACGCATCGTCGGCGCCCCTAGACCGGCGCGACTGCCTCCTATCTCTGGGGCATGCATCATCCAGCCCTGCAACCGCTGAGACGACTTTTGTCGCTCGTACTCGGTCTCCTGCGGATGCCCCCCGGGCGGCGCCGGATCGCGGTGGCGTTTGCCTATGGCCTCGCCTGCCACGCGGCATTCGCCCTCGCCGTGATTGCGATGATCGTGGCGATGTTCTTTGGGATGAGCGAGAGCCTCGGGCGCGTGCCGGCGCCTTGGTCCTATGCGGCCAACCTCTTCCTCGTCCTACAATTTCCTCTGAGCCACTCGCTCCTTCTCAGCGAGCGTGGCCGGAAGGCGCTGGGGTGGCTCGCCCCGCGGGACTATGCCGGGACGCTCTCCACAACGACCTTCGCCCTCGTGGCGTCGCTCCAGCTCTTTGCCCTCTTCGCCTTCTGGACCCCAAGCGGGATCGTGTGGTGGCGTGCGGAGGGGGCCGCGCTCTACCTGATGTGCACGCTCTACGCGGTGTCATGGCTCCTACTCATCTGGGCGAGCTACGATGCGGGGGCGGAGGTGCAATCCGGCGCCCTCGGCTGGATGTCCCTCGCGCAGGGGATCAAGCCGATCTTCCCGGAGATGCCGACGACCGGCCTCTTCCGCGTCATCCGACAGCCGATCTACGTCTCTTTCGCGCTCACGATGTGGACGGTGCTGGTCTGGACGCCGGACCAACTCGCCCTTGCGAGCCTGCTCACGGCCTATTGCCTGCTGGCGCCGCGACTGAAGGAAGCGCGCTTCGAAAAACGCTTCGGTCCTGCGTTTGACGAGTATCGTGCGCGCGTTCCCTACGCGGTGCCGCGCCTCTCACGGCGAGACCGCCCGGATATGCGGAGGTCGTCGCGGGCGCGCTAGGCGCTCGTCGCGAGTTCGTTCCGCGGCTGCGATAGTTCAGCCGCAGACGCCTTGGGCATCTCAACGATGAAGGTCGTCCCAGCCCCCTCGTTGCCCACGTAGCGGATGTCACCGCCGAGCTCTTCCATGATGCGCTTGGAGATGTTCATGCCGAGGCCCGTGCCGCCGATCTTGCGGGTGTCGGAGCTGTCGATCTGGCTGAACGAGCCGAAGACCTCCTCGTAGTCGTCCTGCGAGAGCCCGATGCCCATGTCGGAGACGAGGATGCGCGCCACCTCCGCGTCGTCCTCCACCCAGATCCGCACCTGGCTGTCCTTGGGAGAGAATTTCGAGGCATTGGAGAGCACGTTGGCCAGCACCTGCCCGATGCGCTTCCTGTCCACGCGGACCTTGGGGCCCTCGGAGGGGAAATTGGCCACGAGCACCACGTCGAGCTCCTTGGCGTAAGGCGTGTTGTCTGTGACGGCGGTCTCGGCGATCTCGATGAGGTCCACCGGCTCGATGGTGAATTTCATCTTGTTCGTCTCGACGCTCTGGAGGTCGAGGATTTCGTTGATCAGGCACAGCAGCCGGTCGCAATTGCGCTGCGCCACCTTGATGGCAAATCCCGCCTGGTCGGTGAGCTTACCCAGCGCGCCCGAATTCACCATGTCGATGGATCCCTTGATCGCCGTCAGCGGCGTGCGAAGCTCATGGCTCATCGTGGAGACGAACGCCGTCTTGGCGGTGTAGGCGACCTTGGCCCGCTCGTGCTCTTCCTTGAGCGCACGCAGCTGGGCGAGCTGCGACCGGTAGAGATTGAGATAGAGCCGCGAACAATCAAGGATGAAGAAAAGCACGAAAATCGACGAAAAGAGCTGCGCCCAAAGCTCGGATTGAAGCGCGGCTCCTGTAATGACCACGTCGCGGATCGGAATGAAAAGGAACGTCGCACCGTAAAAGATCATGCGCAGCACGAGAACGGGCAATAGCTGATGATTATTCATTGCCGCGAAAAGCGCTGCCGCGAAGAGAAAGAATAGCGGCATGAAGTGCGTCGTCGGACCCTGGATCACCGCGATGGCAATTGCGTAGCTGCAGATAATCGTCGCGCTGAGCACGGTGCTCATCACAAGCAGCAACAGGTGCTGCCGGACGCGGGCCGGTGACGGGTTCTGTGTCCGCAGGATCCGCCGGAAGAGCCAGAAATCGAAAAGCTCGAGCAGGATGGTCGCGGTGAGCAAAGTGACCGCGAGCGTGGCACTGTAATAGAAGGCCGCAAGCGCAAGCGCAGCAAGGAAAATCACCTGCCGCTGGATGACGAGATCGATGCCGACCTGGCAGTAATCGCGCATCTGTTGGACGAGAAGCGGCACCGGATCCGGGCCAGTGTATGCCTCTTCTACCTTGTCCAAACTCAGCATTTTGTTGGTCCCCTCGTGCGCACATCCACAACTTGTAGCTGCGGGTATTCTCAAAGGCGCACTCGCCGTAACGTTGCAATTCTGATCTTGTTTGAAACAGGGGATTGTGGCTAAAGTGCGAAAAATACCGAACAAAGTTTGGTATTGCTCACATTAGAGAACCAGTGGGTGAGCGGGGCATGGGCAGACAGAACTCAATCCCGGGTGGGAAAGCGGAACGCGTGTTTCCAAAGTTGCTTTCGCAACAAGAAATGAGTGCCCGCAAAGAAAAGCCCTTTATCCCGTGGTTGTTTTCCTCTCGCAGAACTTCGGAGCACAGTACATATTCCGCGCCGGCAAGCCATTCCACGCTCGAGGCTCTTTGGCCCATTGCAGACACACCCTCAGCGCCAATGGAAACAAGCGCCGATGCCGCGCCCAAACCGCTCGATATCCAGAGGTCCACGCTTTCGGTCCGCAATCTCCACGAGCATCGCGATCTTTTCCCCCGCTACCTCCGCGCACGGCGCGATGTCTTCATCGTCGAAAAGGGGTGGCAGCTCCCGGAAACCGACGGAATGGAATTCGATCAATACGACACGCCCCTCGCCCGGTGGATCGTAATCCATGATGGGGAGGAGGTGCTGGGCGGCGCCCGGCTCCTGCCCACGACAGCCCAATGCGGCAGTCACAGCTACATGATCCGCGACGCGCAGCTCGGTTTTCTCCCCGGCCTGCCCACAGACCTTCTCCATGACATCGCCCCGGTCACCGACGATGTCTGGGAGGCCACGCGCCTTTTCGTGTGCGATACGGTGCCGTCCCAATCGCGCATGGCGGTTCAGCAGGCACTCCTTCTGGAGATGATGTCGGCGGCGGAAAAGATGGGCGCGACGCGCATCATCGGCATCGTGCCCGCCGTCTTCAAACGCTGGCTCAAGAGGATTGGACTTTCGGCCAAGGAAGCGGGGCCCGTCATGCGCATCGACGGTGACCGCGTACAGGCGGCGTATCTCAGCGTGATGCAGGCACGGCCCGGCACCGGGCTCTGAGCAAGCGCCCTACGCGACGCTCTCCGTCGACATCTGCGCCTGGAAGGCGCTCTGCCACAGCGCAACGATCTCGGAGGCGATGGTCATCGGATCGAAGGGCTTCGGGAGCACGGCGATCGCGCCGGCATCCATGAGCGCCTGGATATTCTCGCGGGAGGCCTTGGCGGTCAGGAAGATCGCGGGCGTATTCTCGAACCCCTCGATTTCCCTCAGGCGCTTGAGCGTCTCCACCCCGTCGATCTCGGGCATCATCACATCGAGAAGGAAAAGGTTCGGGCGATGCTCGCGCGCGAGGTCGAGCGCTTTGAAGCCCGAGTCGCACTGCACCATCGCGAGCCCACCCACCGACTCGAGCGCGAGGCTCGTGACCCAGAGGATGTCCTCATCGTCGTCGACATGCAAAATTAGGGGCGAACCATTCATCACCACACCTCTGTTCATCGGGAACCGACTGCATACTCGGCCGAAAGAGGCCCTACCCACACCACCGAAGCGAGAAACCGCTTCGAAGTACCCCGAACCAACACGCCCAACAGCATACGGTCACAGAGTACCTCAATTGACCCCTATCCGTCGACTAAGACATGAATCTGATGCAGTTGAGGCATTGCGCGGACCAATCCGCGGCTGATTTGTGGACAGGCTGCCCGCCAGATGCTCCGTCGCCTGAGACGGGCCCGGGATGGTTTCGCAGAGAATGCCGGACTTCCCCATCAGCTCACGCGTCTCGGCCATCATCGGATCATGGAACGGGCACATCGTCCCCACATGCACGACCCTGTGCCCCTTTCGCGCTTCGCGGATGAGGAGCCGCGCCGTACCCTCCATCGGCACGACATTGTCCCCCTCGCCTCCGAGCGACACGCGCTCGGCGTCACGCCGGGCGAGCTCGAGGAGCTCCGCGCCGTGCGCTGAGCTGTGGAATATGACGTCGGCCTCCTGAAGACGTTGCACGGCCCGAAGCGACAACAGATCTGGCGCACCTGCTGGGACACCGAGAAATGACACCGTGCCGTCCCGCGCGGCGTCGGGCGCCCCGCCGCGGGCGATGGCGTCCTTGATGGCGCGCGCGGCATGGGCTTCCGCTCCGCGGGCCCACTGCGCCATGGGCGCGCCGCCGAAGACCCAGGCCCAGAACGCCCGGCGGCCCGCACGCGGCACATGTGCCGCCACGGAGGCACGCAGATGGCCCGCAAGCGCCGCAAGCCCGCCGAGGTTCTTCGGGAGCTGTTCCTCGAGCTTCGTCTTGATCTGCCGCGCCAGCACGGGGCCGCTGCCTTCGGTCCCGATGGCGACCACGACCGGGTCACGGTCCACGATCGATGGTGTCGTGAGATCGCAAAGATGGGGTTGATCGACCACGTTCACGAGGCAGCGCGCCTCCCGTGCGATGGCATGGGCGCAGGCATCGACGGCAACGCAGCCGGACGCCACGAAGACCATGGCCGCCCCCGCAAAGAGATCGGCGTCGAGCGGGCCGGGGTAGTGGACAGCCTTGCCCGCGGCCACGCGCGCGCGAAGCTCGTCATCCAGCTCCGGCGCGGCGAGCACGATCTCCGCGTCGGTCTTGCCGATGAGGCGCGCCTTTTGCGCGGCCTGCTCGTCACCGCCGACGATGACGACCCGGCGCCCGGTCGTCCGGATGAACATGGGAAAGGCTTTCATGGGCGGACCTCAATTAGCGGTTTGCGGTGTCTTGGCGGCTGCAAGGAGCGCGGCGATCTCCGGCCGGCAGGAGCCGCAATTCGTCCCGGCCTTGAGGGCGCGGCCCACTGCATCGACGGTCGACAACGCGTCTGCGTCCACGGCGCGCATGATGGCCTTGACCCCCACCCCGAAGCAGGAGCACAGCACCGGCCCCGGATCGGGAAGATCTTCGGTTGCGCGCCCGAGAAGGATCCCCTTTGGATCCTGACCTACCCGCGACGCGAGGTAATCCCGCATGACAGCGACGGGCTCGGCGGCGATGAAGAGCGCGGCCTCGAGACGACCTCGGGCATGGAAGGCGAGCCGAACCATGCCGCGCGCCCGGTCCGTGACCGACGTCACCGCCGCGTCGGGCAGATCGAACATCACCCGGGCCCGGGCCTCCCAATCCCCGTGCGCGTCAGACCCGGCAAGCTCGAGGCGAAAGCCCGCAGTCGTGCGGGCGAGGGCCCAGTATTCGCTGTCCGGCACAGGGCGCGCGCGGCTCACCGCGAAGCCGTACCAGGCCGCGGCGTAGCGCGCGACGGAGACGACGGCGGCCTTGCTCTCCGGCTGGCCGGAGACCGGGTCCACATGGCCCGCGACGAGATCGTCGATGCGCCCGGACGGCGCGGTATCGCCTGTCCAATGCATGGGCGCAAAGACCTGCCCGGGGCTGACATCCTCGGTGATCCGCGCACGGAGGATGGCCTGCCCCGTGGGGCTCTTCACCTCCACGAGATCCGAGGCCGAGATGGCGTAGCGCTGCGCATCCTCGGGATGCAGGTCCAGGAAGGGCTCGGCCAGATGCGCCGAGAGCCGCGCCGAGAGCGCCGTGCGCGTCATGGTGTGCCACTGATCGCGGATGCGCCCGGTATTCAGGCGCAGCGGATAACGCGGGGCGCGCCGCTCGGCGGGCGGACGCCATGTCACCGGGAGGAGCTCCGCCTTCCCGTCCGCTTGAAAGAAGCCGCCATCCGCAAAGAAGCGCCCGCCTTGCCGCGCGGCGGTCACAGGCCAGCGCGTGGGTGCGAGGCGGTCGTAAGCCTCATCGCTGAGCCCGGCGAGGCCCGATATGTCGAAGTCCTTGCCCAACCGGCCCGCAATTCCGGAAAGCACCGCGTGCTCGCGAAAGATCTCGCCCGGGCCCGCGTAGCTGAACGCATCGACCCAGCCCATGCGCCGCCCCACCTCCGCGAGGATCTCCCAATCGGCTTTCGCCCCCGCGAAAGGCGGCATCACCGTGCGTTGGCGGCTGATGGTCCGGTCCGAGTTCGTGACGGTCCCGTCCTTCTCTGCCCAGGCGGCGGCGGGAAGAAGAACGTGGGCGAAGCGCGCGGTATCCGTGCGTCCGGTGATGTCGCTCACCACGACGAAATCGCAGCCAGCGATGGCGGCCCGGACAGCCGCGGCCTCGGGCATGCTCACCGCGGGGTTCGTGTGGATGATCCAGAGCGCCTTGATCCGGCCCTCACCGACGGCGCGAAACATGTCCACGGCCTTCAGCCCCTGCGCCTCGGGCATACGCGGGGCGTTCCAATGGGCCTGCACGGCCGCCCTGTGATCCGCGTTCTCGATGTCCAGATGGCAAGCGAGCATATTGGCCAACCCGCCCACCTCGCGCCCGCCCATGGCGTTGGGTTGTCCGGTGACGGAGAACGGCCCCGCGCCCGGCGTTCCGATGCGTCCGGTGGCCAAGTGGCAATTCAGGATCGCGTTGACCTTGTCCGCGCCCGAGGTGGACTGGTTCACGCCCTGCGAGAACACGGTCACGACCCGCGGCGTCCCGATCCAGAGATCGCAGAAGGCCTCGATCTCGGCTTCACTGAGGCCGGTGACGCGCGCATCGTCGGCGCGTGCGGCCTCGATGGCCGCGCTCAGGCCCGCGGTGTGGCGCTGGTAGGCACTATCCACCGCGTCGTCCGAGGCGATGCGCGCGAGCAGCCGGTTGAAGAGCGCCACGTCCGAGCCCGGCGCGAGCTTGAGATGCATGTCCGCGCCATCGCAGGACGCCGTGCGGCGCGGGTCGATGACGATGATCTTTGTGCCGCGCCGCTGCTGCGCGGCGAGGACACGCTGGTGCAGGATTGGATGGCACCAGGCGAGGTTCGAGCCCACGAGCACCACGAGATCGGCCTCGTCGAGATCCTCGTAGGTCCCGGGCACCGTGTCCGTGCCGAAGGCGCGCTTGTGGCCGGCCACGGTGGAGGCCATGCACAGCCTGGAATTGGTGTCGATATTCGCGGTCCCGATGAAGCCTTTGATGAGCTTGTTGGCGACGTAGTAGTCCTCCGTCAGGAGCTGGCCCGAGACGTAGAAGGCGCAGGCATCGGGGCCGTGCCTGTCGATTGTCTCGCGAAAACGATCGGCGACGAGATCAAGCGCCGTGTCCCAGCTCGCCGCCGCGCCATGGACCCGCGGCGTGCGGAGGCGGTAGCCCTGGTTTAGCGCGTCGCCCACTGTCTCGTCGAGGTTGGAGCCCTTCGAGCAGAGCTTGCCGCCATTGGCCGGATGCTCGGGATCGCCGCGGACAGTGAGCCCGCCCGCCCCGTCGGGCGACAAGAGGACACCGCACCCTACCCCGCAATAGGGGCAGGTGGACCGTGTCGTGGGGAGCGCGGAGCCGTCCATCATGCTGCGAGGCTGCAGCGCGGCATCGGCACGGGCTCGTGAGCCGGGCCGAAGAGCAGCGTGGCGCGCAGGCCACTCACGTCCGCGCCGCTTTGAATGAGGTCAAAATACCAGGCGCCGTCTGCGGTATCGCCGTAAATCACGGCGCCCACGAGGCGATCCCCCTCGAGGATCAGGCGCTTGTAGGTGCCTCCTGCCCGGTCATGGAAGAGAAGGTCTTCGCGCCCGTCTGCTTCGGCGAAATCGCCTGCCGAGAAGAGATCGCACCCGGTAACCTTGAGCTTGGTGGCGAGGCTTCTTTGGACAAAGGCCGACGGCCGCCCGAGGAGCGTGTCCGCCAGCGCGCGCGCCTGATCGTAGAGCGGCGCCACAAGGCCGAAGAGCGCGCCGCGATGCTCCGTGCATTCGCCGAGCGCAAAGATGCTTGGATCAGAAGTCCTGAGGTGATCATCCACGACGATGCCCCGTGCCACGTCGAGGCCTGCCTCGCTTGCAAGTTGCGTGGCGGGCCGGATGCCCACGGCCATGCAGAGGAGATCGCAGGGAATGCAGCGACCGTCTTTGAGCCGGAGCGCCTCCACGCGGTCCTGCCCTTCGATGGCCTCGGAGTGCGCGCCGAGGAGGATGCGGATGCCGCGGGCCTCGAGCGATGACTTGAGGAGCGCCGCGGCCTCGGCGTCGAGCTGGCGCTCCATCAGGTGGTCCATGAGATGCACGACCGTCACGCGGACACCGCGCGCGGCCATGCCCGCGGCCGCCTCGAGCCCCAGAAGCCCGCCGCCGATGACGACCGCTTCGCGCCCGGGAGACAGCGCCATCATCTGCTCGGTATCCTCGAGGTCGCGATAGGGGATCACCCCCGGCAGATCGTGCCCGGGCAGTGGGATCATGAAGGGCATGGAGCCTGTGGCGATGACAAGTCTGTCATAGGGGACGGGGCCATTTTCGCCGTGAACGATCCGCGCCTTCCGGTCGATATGGGTGACCCGCTCGCCCAGTCGCGTGGTGATGCCGTGGGTGGCGTACCAGGCCTCGTCATGGGTGACGATCTTCTCGTAGGTCGTCTCCCCCGCCAGGACGGGGGAAAGCATGAGGCGGTTGTAGGTCCCGCGCGGCTCGGCGTTGAAGAGCGTGATGTCATAGGGCGCGGCCTCGGCCATGAGGTGTTCGAGGAGGCGGCCCGCCGCCATCCCCGCGCCTATGATCACGAGGCGCGTCATCACTCGGCCGCGACGGCGGGCTTTTCCGGCTGAGCCACCGCCTTGGGCTTCGGCTTTGCGCCATGCTCGTATTCCTCGAGGAAATCGAGGACTTCCTGGCGGTAGGTGTAGTAATCCGGATGCTCGAGCAGCGCCTTGCGCGTGCGCGGCCGTGGCAGCTTCACATCCGTGATCTTGCCGATGGTCGCCTGGGGCCCGTTCGTCATCATGACCACGCGGTCGGCCAGAAGGATCGCCTCGTCGACATCGTGGGTCACGCAGATCGCGGTCACCTTCGTGCGCGACCAGACCTCCATGAGCACCTCCTGCAGCTCCCAGCGGGTGAGCGAGTCGAGCATGCCGAAGGGCTCGTCGAGGAGAAGGAGCTTGGGCGAGAGGGCGAAGGCGCGCGCGATGCCCACGCGCTGCTGCATCCCGTTGGAGAGCGACGACGCGGGCTTGTCCATGGCGTCCGCCAGCCCCACCCGCTCCAGATAGTATTCGACGACATCCTGACGCTCCGTCCGGGACGCATTGGGATAGACCCGGTCCACCCCGATGGCGACATTCTCCTTGGCCGTGAGCCACGGGAAGAGCGAGGGCGCCTGGAAGACGACCGCGCGCTCGGGATCCGCGCCCTCCACGTGGCGTCCATCGAGCTTGATCGCGCCCATTGATATCTCGTTGAGACCGGCGGCCATGGTGAGCACGGTGGATTTGCCGCAGCCCGAATGGCCGATGAGCGAGATGAATTCGCCCTTGTTGATCTTGAGGTCGAAATCCTCGACCACCGTGAGCGGCCCCTTGGGCGTGGGGTAGACCTTGTGCAGTTGCGAGAAGTCGAGGAAGCGCTGCTCGATCAGGCCTTCCTGCGCCTTCATCTGAGCGGCGGGGACGCCGTGGATCGGGGTGACGGTCGGGAGCTGCTTTGCGCCCTCCACTTTCGCGGCGATGCCCACATCCATGAGATAGGAGGTCACGTCGGCCCGGAGCTGCTTGAAGCCCGCATGGCTGTTCATCGCCGTGCGTTCCCGTGGCCGGGGGATGTCCACCTTGAACTCCTGCCCGAGGGTTCCGTCAGGGTTGAGCGCGATGATGCGGTCGGCGAGTACGATGGCCTCGTCCACATCGTTGGTGATGAGGACGCAGGTCTTCTTGTCGGCTTCCCAGATCGCCTCGATCTCGTCGGCGAGGTTGGCGCGGGTGAGCGCGTCGAGCGCCGAGAGCGGCTCGTCGAGGAGGAGCACTTCCGGGTTCATGGCGAGCGCGCGCGCCACGTTCACCCGCTGCCGCATGCCGCCCGAAAGCTCTGCCGGCCGGCGGCCCGTCGCATGACCAAGGCCCACCATCTGCACGTATTTCGAGACCTTCTCGGACTTGTCGGCCTTGGACATCTTCGGGAACATCGCGTCGACGGCGAGCTGCACATTTCCGTTCACCGTGAGCCATGGCATGAGCGAGTAGCTCTGGAAGATGACGCCGCGCTCGGGCCCCGGGCCCGTGATCGGCTGCACCTTGAAGCGCACCTCGCCCTTCGTGGGCATTTCGAGCCCGGCGAGGAGGTTGATCAGCGTCGTCTTGCCGGTGCCGGAGAAGCCCAGGAGGACGAGGAACTCGCCCTCCTCGACGGAGAGGTCGATCCCCTTGAGCACATCCGTGCGCGCGGTGCCCTCGCCGTAGCTCTTCGAGACATCTGTGAGTTCGATCAATGCCATGGCGTCACCGGTGGTTCGAGAAGGTGAAGAGGGACTGGATCGCGTACATCAGGCGGTCGAGCAGGAAGCCGATGATGCCGATGGTAAAGACCGCGACCATGATCCGCGCGAGCGACTGGGAGGAGCCGTTCTGGAACTCGTCCCAGACGAATTTGCCGAGCCCTGGGTTCTGCGCGAGCATCTCGGCCGCGATCAGCACCATCCAGCCCACGCCGAGCGAGAGGCGGAGGCCCGTGAAGATGAGCGGCAGCGCAGAGGGAAGGACCAGCTTAGTGATCTTCGTCCAGGTGTTCATCTTGAGAACCTTCGAGACATTCACGAGATCCCGGTCGATGGAACTCACCCCGAGCGAGGTGTTGATGAGCGTGGGCCAGAGCGAGCAGAGCGTCACCGTGATGGCCGAGTTTAGGAAAGACTTCGCGAAGAGCCCGTCATTCGTCACGTAGACTGCTGACACGACCATCGTGACGATGGGAAGCCAGGCGAGCGGCGAGACCGGCTTGAAGATCTGAATGATCGGATTGAGCGCGGCATTCGCGATGGGCGAGAGGCCCGCCATGATCCCGAGCGGGATCGCGATGACGGAGGCGATCAGAAAGCCGAAGAAGACCGTCTGGATCGAGGTCCAGATCTGCGCGTAGTAGCTCGGCGCCCCGGTATAGGCGCGCTCGACCGGCTCGCGGCCCTGCTCGGCGCGGCGCTCGTTCAAGGTAGCCACCTGCGCCTCGAAGCGGGCCTTCGACTCGGCCTTGTCCTGCGCGTCCTGGTGGAGCGCGACGGCCTGCTCCCAGACCTGCGCCGGCCCGGGGATCGCGCCGAGCGAGGTTTGCACCGTGGGCGCCAGCGTGCCCCAGAGCGTCAAAAACGCGAGGATGGCGAGGATCGGCACCCCCAGCAGACGCCAGATCTCGGCACCCTGGGCTTTCGGGTTATCGCCCGCCGCAGCCTTCAGGACGGGGGTGAGCCAGGAAAGGCCCAGCACCTGAAACCACTTGTCGGCGGCGTTGATGCGGGTGAAGAGCCGGGCTTTGCGCGCCTCGCGCGCTTCCTCGGGGCTTAGGCTGTCGGGGTCGATGGCGGTCATGGCGACGTCCTCGGGGGAAAATTTGGGCAGGAGGCCCCGGGTCGGGCCCGGGGCGGGAAGGAAGCGTGGCGCGCCCCGGGCCGTGACCCGGGGCCTCGCCGTTCCGGATCAGCCTTGCACTTCGTTGCCGACGACGGTCTGGCCCGTCTTCAGCCCGATGGGCAGGCTTTCGAGGTAGGCATTGGGCGCACGGCCGTCATAGGCGATGCCGTCGATGATGTCGGCGGCAGGCGTCGGTGCCTTGAAGCCGTCGCTCTCCCAGGGGAAATCCGCTTCGTTGGCGAGGCCATCATCGACGAGCAGGCGCGCCGCTTCGAGGTAGATGTCCGGCCGGTAGACGCTTTCAGCAACGTCGAAGAACCACTGGTCGTCCTTCGTCTCGGCGATCTGGCCCCAGCGGCGCATCTGCGTGAGGTACCAGATCGCGTCGGAGTAGAACGGATAAGTAGCGTTGTAGCGGAAGAAGACGTTGAAATCCGGGATGTCGCGGCGGTCGCCCTTCTCGAACTCGAAGAAGCCGGTCATCGAGTTGGCAATCACTTCGGCATCGGCACCCACGTATTCCGGGCGCGATAGCATCTCCACGGCCTCGAGGCGGTTGGCGTTGTCGTTCTCGTCGAGCCAGATCGCGGCGCGGATGAGCGCCTTCACGACGGCCTTCGTCGTGTTCGGGTTCTCGTCGGCGAATTCCTTGGTGATCCCGAAGACCTTCTCGGGGTTGTTCTTCCACATCTGGTAGTCGGTGATGACCGGCACGCCGATGCCCTTGAAGACGGCCTGCTGGTTCCAAGGTTCGCCCACGCAATAGCCATGGATTGTGCCTGCCTCGAGCGTCGCGGGCATCTGCGGCGGCGGCGTCACGGAAAGGAAGACATCCGCGCCGATCTGGCCGGAGATGTTGTCAGGCGAGTAATAGCCGGGCTCGAGCCCGCCCGCGGCCAGCCAGTAGCGCAGCTCGTAATTGTGGGTGGAGACAGGGAACACCATGCCCATGTTGAAAGGCTCGCCGCGGTTCGCGAATTCCTCGACCACCGGCGCCAGCGCGGAGGCGGAGATCGGATGCACCGGGCGCCCGTCATCCATGGAGGGGATGTTGGGGCGCATCATCTCCCAGACCTCGTTCGACACGGTGATCCCGTTGCCGTTCAGGTCCATGGAGAAAGGCGTGATGATATGGGCTTCGGTGCCGTAGCCGATGGTGGCGGCAAGCGGCTGACCGGCGAGCATGTGCGCCCCGTCGAGCGTGCCGTCGATGACACCGTCGAGCAGCACCTTCCAGTTGGCCTGCGCTTCGAGTGTCACGAAGAGCCCTTCGTCGAGGAAGTAGCCGTTTTCATAGGCCACGGCGAGCGGGGCCATGTCGGTGAGCTTGATGAAGCCGAAGGTCAGCTCGTCCTTTTCCAGCTCCAGCAATTCAGCAGCGGCTGGGCCCGTGAGCACGGCGGTCATGGCCGCGGCGGCAAAGAGTTTCCTGGCGATCATGGATGTCGATCCTTTCCATGGGGCGCGGGAGGACGCGCCGGGTAATATGCCGGGCCCGGGGGCCCAAAATGAGAAAAGCCGCCTGTAATCCACGGGAGGGAGAGACCGTGGTCACAAGCGGCTTCGCTTCGGAGAGTGCCCGAGCATCCGGGCGGTATGAGGGCGGGCGTCCTTGCCCTGAACTTTGTTATGGCCCGTAGGTGGGCTCAGAAGAACGCAAAGTTCCGGATCATCGCGCTTTTTCTGCGGTTGCAGCATGCGCCGGTGTCCCGTTGCTCAAATCTTGTTCAATGCGTCCCGGACGGCTCGAAAATGCGCCCGTCGAAGAACGTGTCCCGCGAGAGAATCAGCCGCCCGCCCATGGAGCCCACCGCCGTGGGCTCCACCATGGCGCCTTCGAGCTTTGCCGATGCGGAGGGCAGATCATGGGCCACGCCCGACAGCGCCTGCCGGTAGATATCGGAGCGGAAGGTGCCCCGGCCCGCCTCCGCGGCGCTCTCCGGCGGGAGCTTGGCGCGCTCGGCGAGCTGGCGGGCGATCCACTCCGCCTGGCTTTTCCATGGGAAGCCGGCCGCGCCGTCGAAGAACTCGAGGAACCCCGGCGCGAGACGCCGCTCCCCCGCAGGACTAATGCTGAACTGCCCGCTCAGCGCGGGCTCGAGCAGTTCGGGCGCGAGGTGGAGATAGGCCTCCTGACTCAAGAGCTCGGTCGCGAGCGCGCGGGAGCCCGGCTGCGCCAGCCAGCGCGCGGCCCGCCAGGTGGCCCGGATGAGACGGCGTGCGACGTCCTGCTGAGGCGCGATCCAGTCAGCGCGCACCGCGATGACCTTTTCGGGCGCGAAGGCCCAGATCGCCGCGCCCGGAAGAAGAAGCTCGCCCACGCCGGCCTCCACGGAGCGCGATCCCCAGGGCTCGCCCACGCAGAACGCATCGATTTCGCCCGCCTCCAGCGCATCTTTCATTAGGGGTGGTGGAACGGTGCGGATGTCCACCGACTGGGGCGCTGGAAGGCCCAGCGCCGTCAACCAGTAGAAGACGAGCTCCGCATGCATGGAAAACGGGAACGGGACGCCAATGCGGAGTCCCTTCGGCTTTGCACGGATAAGAGCGGTGCCCGCGGCGTGCGCATCGGCGAAATCGAAGCCGTGCCCGCCCTCGCGCATGGCGGTGGCCAGCGCGCGGCTCACGCCGATGACATTGCCATTGACCGACAGGACTGACAGGGCATGGAGCGGTGCCCCTGCCCCGCCGAGCCCCAGCGCCGAAGCCACGGGGACCGGGGAGAGCATGTGCGCGGCATCCACATGCCCGAAACAGAGCCGGTCGCGCAGGAGCGACCATGTCCCGGCCTTCTCCAACGTGAGCTTGAGCCCCTCTTCTTCCGCGAGCCCCATCTCGGCGGCCACGATGAGCGGGGCGGCATCAACCAGCGGGATGAACCCGATCTTGAGCGCATCGAGCTTCATGACAGGAGGCTCGCCGAGTTCACCAGCGCTGAGGCCACGTCCGCCATGCGCTTGCCCTGGTCCATGGCCGCCTTGCGCAAGAGGGCATAGGCCTCTTCCTCTTCCACGCCGCGGGCCTTCATGATGAGGCCCTTGGCCCGGTCGATCACCTTGCGCTCCTCGAGCGCGCGCTTCGTCTCGGCCAGCTCGGTGCGCATCCTCTGGAACATGCGAAACCGCGCGATGGCCGCGTCCATGACGGGCTTCACCCGGTCGGGCCGCATGCCGTCCACGACATAGGCCGACACGCCCGCCTCGATGGCCGCCTGCGTCAGCGCATCGTCCGAGCGATCCACGAACATCGCCACGGGACGCTCCATGGGGGCCGAGGCGATGGCCAGTTCCTCCAGCATGTCGCGGGAAGGATGCGTCATGTCGATGAGGACGAGGTCCGGCGAGAATTGCTGGATCTGCCGGCGCAGGGAGGAGGCCTCGGCGATGACCTGAATGCGGTCATAGCCCGCATCCTGCAGGCTATCGACGATCTCGAGCGCCCGCTCCCGGTCCGCTTCAACGACAATTATGGAAAGTTCGTCAGTCACTTGGCTAGGCGTAGGGCTGCGCCCGATGGCAGTGTAGCAAGACATGGGTCGCATCGATCCATGCCCCGGCGTCACGACCAGACATGCCGCATTAATGGGCGCGGCGACGCCGAGATGCGCAGGATCAATACACGTCACGTTGGTAGCGATGGCTTGCGGCCATGGCATCGAGGTAGCCCCGCGCGGCGTCCTCATCATCGCCAAGGCCCATGGCGATAATCCGCAGGAGCGCTTTTTCCACGTCGACGGCCATCCGGGAAGCGTCACCACAGACATAGACGGCGGCGCCCTCTTCGAGCCACTGAAAGACCTCGTCCCCGCGCTCTTCGAGCCGGGTCTGGACATAGACCTTTTCCGCCCCGTCGCGGGACCACGCGAGGGAGAGCTCGCAAAGCCCCTGCCCGGCCCAGGCTTCGAGCTGATCCCGGTAGAGGAAATCCGTCGCCTCGTGCTGGTCGCCGAAGAAGAGCCAGTTTCGCCCCGTCGCCCCGCGCGCGGCCCGCTCCTCGAGAAAGGCGCGGAACGGCGCGATGCCGGTGCCGGGGCCGATCATGATGAGGGGCGTCGCGTCATCGGCGGGCGGATGGAAATGCGCGCTTTTCTGGACGTAAACCCCGACCATGCCCCCTTCCGCGAGCCGCTGACCAAGGAAGGTGGAGGCCACGCCCTTGCACGCGCGATCATTGAGCTCGTATGCCACCTCGCCCACGGTGAGATGGACCTCGCCGGGATGGGCCTTCGGGCTCGACGAGATCGAATAGAGCCGCGCCTGGAGCGGGCGCAGGGCGGAGACGAGCGTCTGCGCATCGCACGGGCCCAAGATATCGAGGAGTTGAACGCCCTCCTTGGGATCGGTCCCTAGCGCCTCGAAGGTCTTCGGCGTCACGGTCACGATGTCGAGCTGTGTGGCGAGGGCCGCGCGCAGACGCGCGGGCCCGGATTTGAGCACCACGCTCTCCTTGCCCGTGAGCCCTGCTGCGTCGAGCACTTTCTGAACCTCGCCCGGGCAGTTCACTGGGACGACGCCCAGCGCATCTCCGGCCGCATAGTCGAGATCGGCGCCACCGCCGGCGAGGGAGATCTCGATGTGGTTCACGCATTTCGCGCTGCCCTCCTTCGAGAGTGTTTCGCACGCCAGCAGCGTGGCCGGGAACGGGCGGGACTTGTCGTAGGCGGGCGCGACCGCGGCATCGATCACCGGCGCCGCAGACGCAGCCCCGGCGGCAGCACTGAAGGCCTCCGTGGCGAAGACCTCTGCCTTCCAAGCCGCGTAGTCGTCGTCGAAATCCACGTCGCATTTCACGAGATCGGCGACCCGCGTGGCCCCGAGCGCACCAAGCTGCGCGTCGATCTCCACCGCGCATTGGTTGAAACCAGCATAGGAAGTGTCGCCCAACCCGCAGACCGAGAAGTTCAAGCTGGGCGGCAGCGTGTCGGCGGCCATGAGAGCCGCGTGAAACTTCGCGGCGTTGTCGGGCGGTTCGCCATCGCCGAAGGTGGAGACGATGATGGTGACATGGCGCATGGCCGCCAGCTCCTCCATTGACACCTCGTTGAGCGCGCGGATCTCGGCACCGAAGCCTTGTGTGGCCGCGAATTTCTTCAGGTCCTTCGCGAGCACCTCGCAATTGCCCGATTGGGAGCCGTAGAGGATGTGCATCTCGGTAAGCGGGGTCTCCTCCCCCTCGCCTTTCGCCGCGGCGGCGATGGCCGAAAGGCCAGTGAGGAGCCCATTGAGCCACTGGCGTTTGGCCTCATCGAAGGGCGCGTCGGGTCCGACGAGCTCCACCTGCGGCGCATCGGCCTTCATGGCCAGTTCGAGCGATTTCTGGATCAAGGGGGCGTTCATGGCATCATTCCTCAGGCGGCCTTGGCCGCGGGCAGAAGGGTGGAAAGCTCGGTATCTGTAAGGCCGCGGACAAAGGCGAGAAAGCTCTCGCCCGAGGCGCGCCGTGCGAGGTAGCTGCCGACGACGTGTTCGATGAGGGGCAGAATGTCGGCAGCGGCGACGGGGCCCACGAGGGGCCGCGCGAGTCCCTGGTCGAGGTCTGAGCCACCGCCGATGACGATGTTATAGCCCTCGCCTCCGCCCGGCGCCGAGGCGCCGACGAGCCCGATATCGCCCACGTAATGCTGCGCGCAGCTGTTGGCGCAGCCGGTGAGGTGGATGTTGATGGGCTGATCGAGCGTAAAGCGCGCCTCGAGGTGCCGGGTCAGCGCGAGGGCGTCTTCCTTGGTATAGGCCGCGGCCATCTTGCAGGCCCACTTTCCCGTGCACGCCACCACGCCCGCGGCAAAGGCAGAGGCGCGGCAGGGCATGCCGGCAGCCTCGAGGATCTCGACGACCTCTTTGGTGTCGCTGGTGGGGATCCAGGGCAGGATCGGATTCTGCCAGACGGTGAGGCGGATGTCGCCCTCGCCAAAGGTGCGGGAGACGGCGGCGAGCGTGCGCATCTGGTCCGGGCTGAGGCGACCAAGCTCCAGCGCCACGCCCACGTAGCTCAGGCCGAGCTGCTTTTGCGGATGGACCCCGATATGGGCCTGCCGATCGACGGGCGTGCGCGGGCGGTCATGGGAGCGGTCCACGCGTGCGAGCGTGATGCCGCGCGCATCGAGCTTTTCCTGCGTGCGCACGATAAACCACTCCACGCCCTCTTTCTCGAGGAGGTACTTCAGGCGCGCTTTCTTCCGGTTCGTGCGGTCCCCGTGCTCCACGAAGACGCGCAGCATCGCCTCGGAGACATCCACCGTGTCCGCGGGACGGCAGAGAAGGCCGGTGTCACGTGCGAAATCCTTGTGCCCTGTGATCCCGCCCAGCGCGATCCGGCACCAGAGCCCGGCCTCCACCGGCGCGCCCTCTTCGATGATCGTGGCGGTGAAGGCGATGTCGTTGGTGTCCGACAGGCAGGAGACGCGGCCGGCATTGTCGAAGCTGATGTTGAACTTGCGCGGGATGCCCTGCAGCTCCCGCGTCTTCAGGATGCGGGTGGAGAGGCGCTTGGCCTCCGCTGTCATGTCGCAGAGCTCCTCTTGATCGAAGCCCGCCGTGGGCGTCACGGTGAGGTTGCGCGCGCTGTCGGCACCGGTGCCCTGCGCGGTGAGCCCCGCCGCCTCGAGCGCCTCGATGAAGGCAATGACGTGACGCGGCTTGATCTCCCGGATCTGGATCGAACCCCGCGTGGTGACGTGGGCATAGCCGCCGCCGAAATCCTCCGCGCAGGCGGCCAGCGCCTCCATCTGATCGGCGCGCAGCACGCAGGCGGGCGCGCGTAGCCGCATCATGTAGCCCTGGCTCGCAGGCTCCACGTTGAAAAAGCCCAGGTGCCGGAGAAGGAACTGATCGAGCCCCTCGGCCATGACATCCTCTTTCGTCCACGCCTCAAGGCGCGCCCAGATATCGAGCGGGTGCTCCTTGTGCTTGGCCACCTCTTCCTTGCAAAGATCCTCGAGCGGCGTGCCGTAGACGCTTTCTTCCACGGCAGCAGCCCCGCCTCCGGCCCCGGCGGGCGCAAAGGCCTTGTGCAGGTTCATGCCCATGAGGACACGGGCGAGATACTCCTGCTGCTCACGGGTAAAGCCTTGGTTGGACATGACGACAGTCGCCCCTGCGCGGCCCCCTGATGCGGGACCAGAAGGTCTGAGATGGCGAAGCTCGTCAGTGGGCTTCAGGCAAACACGGCCGTGCGGCCGGGATGACAACACTGTCAGCTATGGTGCTGCCACGCGTGCACCATGATCGCAAGGGTGGCGCGCACCGCACGCGCCAGGTCAGCCATAGCGCAAGGAAAACGGCGCGCGTCTGGCCAGACTTGCACGCCGTTGCCCGGTTTTTGGTCACTCTTCGCATGGGCTCCCCGGAGGCTCAGGCCCAGCTCGCGCGGTGTCGCCGGGGCCTGCCGGTCAACGGCGGTTGCCGGTCAGAAGATCTTCTCGGTGGGCTGCCCGAGCGCGAGCGCGCCCGCATATTCCGCCTGGATTTCCTTTTGCAGCGGATGGTACCGCGCCGCCTGGATGTCGCGGAAGAGACGCTCAAGCTCTGCCTTGCGGTAAAAGCCCACTCCGCCTGCCAGCTCCAGCGCCAGCTCGACGGCCCGGATCGCATTCTCCTCGACCAGCCTGCGCCCGGTCATCGCCTGCCCCACCGTCTCGGCGCTCGGCGCGTTGCGTTCACAGGTGGCGACCATGTGCTCGTGAGCGAGCCGCGCGGCCGTGAGCGCGGTCTCCATGCGTCCGGCCCGGTCGCGCAGGAGCGCGGAGGGCGGACGCTTCGCTGCGATCTCGACCGCGATGTCGCGCGCCCGCTCGGCCACGCCAAGATAGACCGCGTAGATGAGCGGGAACGCAATGTTGCCCAGCATGAAGAAGATCGGATGCCAGACCCCCTGCGGCCGCCGCGCCGCCACCTTGTCGTCAGGCAAAAAGAAGCCGTCGATCATGACGTCGTGGCTGCCTGTCCCGCGCATGCCAAGGGTGTGCCAGGTGTCGAGGATGCTGACCTCCGGCGCCGACATCGGGCAGGCGAAGTGGATGATCGTGCCGCCCTCCTCCGGTGTCACCGCGCTCGTCATCAGCAGGTCGCCCGCCGGCGCGCCGGACACGAAGAGCTTGCGCGCCGTGATCTTGTAGCCGCCATCGACCTTCTCCGCCTTGCCGGAGCCGCCGATCCAGTCGCCGCCCCCCGAAGAGAGCAGGACGAGCTTTTCATCCACGAGCCGCCGGAGAAGCGGCTCCGTCTTGTCGCGGGTCTCGGTCTGGTGATGCCAACGCCAGGCTGGAAAAGCGACCTGGTGGGTATGCATAGAGAGCGCGAGCGCCGTCGACGAGCAGCCATGGGCGAGCTCCCGCAGCATTTCGCAGAGCGTTCGGACATCCGCCCCGCCCCCGCCGAGTTCGGCGGGCACGCCCGCATCGAGCAGTCCCGCATCCCGGGCCATGGCGTAGCTTTCGGCGACGAAGCTGTCATCGTCGTCCCGGGCGCGCGCCTCCTTGGCGCATTGCGCGGCGAGCGTGCGTGCAACCGCGACGAAATCTTGGTTCGCCGTGCGGTCCATGAGGTCAGTCTGGGCCATGTCATCCTCCCTGGATCCTGTGCCGTCTATGTCCTCAGGCTCGTCCGAATCTGCCCTTCCGTGATAGTCCAGTAAGTGAATCTCGCAGGTGACCCGCGCTCTGGAAGGAGGAAACCATGGAGATTACCAATCTTTACAGTCAGTTCTGCCCGGTCGCGATGGCCTCGGAGGTGATCTGCACCCGCTGGACCCCGCTCGTGATGCGCGAGCTCCTGTGCGGGTCGGTGCGGTTCAACGACATCCGCAAGGGTGTCCCGAAGATGTCGCCGAGCCTTTTGTCGAAGCGCCTCAAGGAGCTTGAGCGCGCGGGCGTGGTGCGGACGACCAAGGGCAAGGGCGGCGCGCCGGAATACCATCTCACGCGGGCCGGGGAAGAATTGCGCCCGCTCGTCATCGGGATCGGCAATTGGGGCCAGCGCTGGGTGGAGTCGCGGCTGTCGCTGCGCAATCTCGATCCGTCGCTCCTCATGTGGGATATCCGCCGCAATTTCACCCCCGACCCGCGCCCGGATCGCCGATGCACGATTCAGTTTCTGTATCCCGAATTGCCGGAACTGCTGCGCGACTGGTGGCTCCTCGTGGATGCGGAGGGGACAGATCTCTGCCGGACGGACCCGGGCTTCGACGTCGATATCCTCGTGACCTCGGACCTCCGCGCCTTCACCTCCGTGTGGATGGGCATCTCCACGCTCACCGATGAGATGGACGCCGGCGCCGTGACGATCGACGCCACGCCCACGCTGGAGGCGAGCCTGAAATCCTGGCTCAAATACAGCGTCTTCGCGCCCCAGGAGCGGATGGTCACCTAGCAGAAAGAGCCTTCGCGACTGCGTCTTCTGCCCGGTCGGGACACCGAAAACCCATCGAAGATATCTGCCGCCCTCGCGCCCCAGCAGTTTAGCCGGGGCGGCAGGACGCTCCGGAGCGCCTAGAGGCCGCGGGATCAGACGAAGGTCTCGTCCTCGACCACGGTGAAGACAAAGCTGTCGACCGTGAACTCCGTGCCGTCCAGCGCGGACAGGCGGACCTCGTCAAAGGTGGTACGGCCGAGACCTCCAGAAAAGTCACCGTCTGCGGCGTCAGCCGCGAGCGTGCCCACGAGCGCGCCTTCGTCGAAGAAGGCCACGTCCACGAGGGCATCTCGGGTCTTGCTCCCGAAGCTGAACTCGAACTCCACGGCCTCCCGGACGCTGTCGCGCAGGGAGAAGCTGAGCGCCTCGTCGCCGTCCACGGCACGCGTGTCGCGGCCGAAGAACCCGTCGTCGAGGGAGCGGATGCCGATCTGCCCCTTGAGGACTGTCAGGAGCTCCGGGTCGGTCGGGTCGATGGCGTTCACATCGATCCCGGCATCGGTGAATCTCAGCTCGTTGCGCAGCGCCCCGATGCGGTCCGTGTCGACGACGGCGCCGTCGATGAGCTCACTCGCGACCGACCGGAAGAACCCCTTGCTGTCGAGCTCAACCGCCAAGGTCTCCGTACCCGGCAGGAAGAAGCGCGCGACGATCGGATCGTGGTCGGAGGCCCGCGACGCCGTGGCCGCGAACTCGGAATTGACGTGGACGATGTCGACCTCCGCCGTCTCATCGAGGCTGTCGGAGACAAGGATGTGATCGAGTGACTGGCTGTTGCCCTGGAAGATGAAGCTGTAGCGCTCATCCTCGTCGATGTCGTTGGTGAGGTTGTTGAGGCCCGAATTGGTTTCGAGCTCGAGGACCGGGGACACGAACTCGAACTCGTTAAAGTCACCGAGCACCGCCACGTTGGCCTCGGGGGCGAGCCCTTCGACGAAGTCCTGCACCGCGCGGCTCTGAGCCTGGCGCTCGTCGAGGCTGCCATTGACGCTGACATCCTCTTGCCGGTCCGTGAAATCCTGCTCGATGCCGAGGATCGGCGCGGAGCCGCCCTTGGACGAGAAGTGGTTATTGACCACGGTCACGGTCTCACCGTTGAAGGCAAACTCCGCCACGAGCGGCAGGCGCGCGCCCTCGAAGGCCTCGCCCTCTCCCTGCCCGCCGATGGTCTGGACCGAGCCTTCCACGAGGTCCACCCGGTCTGGATTGTAGAGGAAGGCGGTGCGGATGTTGCCGCCGGGCTGTCCGCCCGATGCATTGTCGGTGATGAAGGTATTGTCGATCACCGCGTAGGACGGGCCCCCGGCGGTCTCGATGGCGGCGGCGAGCAAGGCGAGCGTCTCGGAGGCCGACGTGGTGCCGTCATTGGAGGAGCCGTTATTGTCCTGCACCTCCTGCAGGCCGACGATGTCGGGGCTACCCAGATTTCCAACGATCTGCGCGGCAATCGCATCGAAACGGCCATCGGCCACATCTGTATCCCCGTCGCCGTCATTGGGATCGAGGTTCAGGACATTGTACGTGGCCACGGTCAGCTCGTTCGCGCTCCCGGTGAGCTCTGTCGTCTCAGCTGTGAGCGGCCCAGGCTCCACGGTCGCGGTGAAGTCCATCGTGGGCAGGATCTCGAAGTAGCCGAAGCTGTAGTTCACGACCCCGGTCACATCTCCCAGCGCGTCGCCCGCATTCACGTCGGGGAAGTCGAAGTCGAAGATGCCTCTGTCCTCGTCGATCTGGATCTTCTCGGGGTTGAAGTCATCAGGCGAGATATTGAGCGTGCCGCGATCCGAAAGGCCCGTTGCCCCCGCGCCGCCATCGGCCACGGCGTAGATTTCGCCGAACCGGTTCGTCCCGGACACCGCCACGAGATCGGTGGCGGTGACGAGCATGCCCTCAAGGCTCTCGAAGAAGTCGATGCCGTCCGCGCCCGGCTCATACGCGGCGAAGGCATCGTCATCGATGGACGTGTTCGGCACAGACCGTTCGCCCGGATCCTCTCCGAGCCGCACCGCCGTGGGCAGCGCGTTGTCCGTCGACTCCACCGTGATTTCGGAGACGTTGGTGAGCTGCGTCGTCGGCAGGTTGCGGGAGTCGGTATCGCCGGGGAAGAATTCCGCCACCTGAGCGGTGATCGTGATCGCGTCACCTTCGGCCACCGAGGGGCGCGCGCCGGTGAAAACGAAGATCGCATCGGAGGTGGCATCGTCGCCGTCGCCCGTGGCGTCCTGCAGGTAGAAGCCGTTTGAATCCGTGGCCGTTACCACGCCCTCCGTCGTTACGAAGTCGCCCAGGATGTTGAGCGTGTCCTCGGGCAGCGTGGCGAAGAAATCCTGCACAGACTGCCCTTCGCCGAGCACGAACTCCGACACATGGCCCGCGCCCTGAATCTCGTAGATCGAGACGATCTCGATGTCGCTCGCGGAGACCGCGACCTCGACGACCGGCACGGCGAGGCCGTCATAATCGGCATCGTCGGAGGTGACCGTGTGGTCGATGTCCACGATTTCGGCCAGTTCGGGCAGGTCGTCATCGACCGCCGTCACGGACACGACCTGCGGTGTGGCGAAATTCTCGGCGTCGAAGGTCAGCGTCGCCGGGACCACGTCGAGATCAGGGCCGGTGTTGATCTCGATCGTGACAGGGGCGGACGGGGCCGTCGCGAGCGTCAACTCGTAGGCATCCCCCAGGGGATCGCCCTCGTCGGCCGCGAGGTTCAGGTCGGATATCAACACCGCCGGCTGCGGTCCCGAGCCATCGGCAACGCCGGTGATCTCGAGGTTCTGCAAGGCGACCGCCTCGCTCCCGCCATCGCCCGAGGCTTCGAGCGCGATGGTCAAAACGCTGCCCGTCCCGGCGATGCCCGCGCTGAAGGTCTGGAGCACATTGCTCAGGGCCGTGTCATCGACGAGGAGCGGATCGTCCAGCGTCACCTGCGTGCCGCTCTCGAGGGTATAGGTCTGGGTGGCGTCCTCATCGACATTCGACGCGAAGAGTTCCACCTCGGGCGCGCCATCGAGGCTGGCCAGGATGCGGAAGCCGTCGGGGCTCCCCCCGGACGCTTCGAAATCGCCCATCGCCCCGATATCGACGGAGAAGGTGAGCGCCGTGAAGCCCGATACGTCAAATTCCCATTCAGCGCGCGCCTCGCCCGAGGGATTGTCACCATTGTCGAGGTCCACGATGCCGAAGAACGTGTCGAGATTGCTCTCGTCGATGATCCCCTGCGTGTCGCCTGTGAAAATCGAGGCAGAGTCATCGTAGACGGCAAATGGCCCGTCCGGGCGCTGAAGGACGCCGAACGCGTCCCCCGCGCTGGCGAAGGCGGGCGCGAAATTCGTGAAGCTCAGGAGGTTCTGGTCGGCGCTGTTGCGCAGGTCGAAGGCAATGAGTTCTGGCTCCGGATCTCCCACGGTGAAAGGCCCGGTGGGCTGCACGACGCGGGTGCTGTTCGATCCGGACCAATTCGACGGGTCATTGATGGCAGCCTGCAGCTCCTCGCGCGTCCCGCTCGTGATCCCGACATAGACGGCGTTGTCGACCTCCGGGATCGCCACCGCGCTTTGCCCGAGGACAAGCCCTGTCGGCAGCGCGGAGGTGTTGGAAGAGGTCGCGTCCTCCTCATAGATGCTGCCGTTGGAATGGATCGAGGCGATGAAAGACGGGCTCGTCGCGTCGCCCTGGTAGGCATGGATCTGGTCGCCCGAGGCCGAGAACGCGACGCCGCTGACGGCTGGAATGACGACCGTGCCAGCGGAAAGGTCGCCCGGCGCGGTCCATGTGAAGGTCCCCTCGGTATCGCGGAACGCACCAAGCGACAGCCACCCGTTATCGGTAAAGCTGATCTCGGTCCCGGCGGTGATATCGGTCAGCAGGACAAACGAGAACTCGTCCGGGTTGTCGAAGTTGAAGCCGGTGAAGGCGATATCGCCCGCGAAAAGCGTCGTCGGCATGAGAGTCTCCCGTCTGAGTGGCGCTGTATGAGCGCAGCATTAGTTGTGGCGAGCGCTAATCGGCGCGCATCCCCGGTGGTCACGCGATTTAGTAGATGTCCAATGCAACTCTTTTAAGAAGCGGCATGTCATCCCGTCATCTCAAGGTGCTTGAACCTGGTCTTACGGTCATGCGGGCGAGGCCCTTGGCCGTGCAAAGGGTGCGTCGCAGGGAGCCCGACCGGCCTTCGGGCGGTGCGTTTGAAGGTGAGCGCGCCCCTCGGCCTCGTCGGGAGCTCGGCCTCAACGCCTGACGCGCGCAGGTATGCGGCGACGCCCTCGCTGATCTTCAGCCCCTTCTGGCAGTAGACGACTTGGGAGCGACTCGCGACATCCCCGGCGAGATCGACGGCGTCTTGCCACGCATGACGCGTGGCGCCGGGGATCAATTCCGGGTCCGCGTCAAAGTTCTCATCGAGGCGCACATCCAACAGAACGTGGCAGTCAGGAGTGCCGACGAGGCGGGCGAGCTTTGAGACGGGGATTTCATTGCATGACGCCAATAGAAGCACCTTCCACGGAGTGAATTCGAAGGATGCAAGAATGGGCTGGCGCCTCACGGGGCTCGTGCGCACCCCAAGCCTCTTGCGTCGCTGCCCACCCCGCGTCTGTCAGATTTGCCCGGCCGCAGTACCCGGTCGCTCACACGTCATAGCCGCGGTTCCACCAACGATTGGGGTTGTCGCGATCATCGCTGTAGTCCGCCCGGCTCGCAAAGCCCGTGAACACGAGGATCACCGGCTCTTCATAGGAATGCGCGTGCCGGACGGCTTCGATCGCTTTGGCGAGCATCTTTTCATCGCCAGCCACCGTGAACGTCAAAACGCGCGCCGGCATTTGCACCGTGGCGGCCGATGCACCGAGCTGCGAGCCGTCCTTTGGCTTGAAGAACTGGAAACCCGGACCGCTTTCAAAGGCGACGCCCTCATAGGGGCCGTAGTCGAGCCCGATCGCCGCCGTGACGGCTTCGCGAATGCGCGCATCATCCCGATCGGCCAATTCGACCCAGACGAGCCAGCTTTCGATGAAGCTGCACGTCGAAAGAGAGGAATTCAGAGAAGTGAGCGCGTCCATTTTCCGCCCCGATGCCAGTGAAAATCGAGGCTGGGATAGCACCCCCTTACTGACTCATGCGTGTCAGTAGTGTATGGCAGCCGGTGATTTTGTCGGGGTCATTCATGTCGCGCACAGCAAGATATTTCGAGATCATCCAGATCCTGCGCGCGGCCGACCGGCCCATTCTCGCGGCGGAATTGGCAGAGGCCCTCGAGGTGTCCGTCCGAACGATCTATCGCGATATCGCGTACTTGCAGGCACGCAATACCCCGATCCACGGCGAAACCGGCATCGGCTATGTCATGCGCCGCGGCTACGATCTCCCGGCTGTCCGCTTCAATGAGGACGAGGCGGAAGCCGTCTATCTCGGTCTCTCCATGATCGCCCGGACCGGTGATCGGGGCCTCTGGAAATCCGCCAAGAGCGCTGCGCGGAAGCTGCACGCCGTTGCCCCGGGCGTCCGCCATCTGATTACGACCGCGTGGGGCGCGACATCCTCCGATGTCGTCGATACCTCGCATGTGCGCCACGCTCTCAGGGACGAGCGAAAGCTCGACATCGCTTACAAGGACGTCAACGGCCGTGTGACGACCCGAACGGTCTGGCCCATCGCGCTCATCTACTACGCGGATAGCGAAGTGTGCGTCGGTTGGTGTGAATTGAGGCAGGCCGTTCGGCATTTCCGGATTGATCGCATATTGTCGCTGACACAGCTCGAGGATCGTTTCACCGGCGCCGCAGCCTCCATTCTTTCGGAGTGGGAAGAAACACAGAAACACGCTTCGGTCGATGCGCGCCCCATTCACCTCGCGGATTGATGTCTCGAAACGCTGCTGGATCGGGGTGCACCACGGCCATGGCCGCTGTGCCGCCCCTCATCGTCCCTCGCGATGAACCTACCCTTTGAGATCCGCGACACACTCGGGGCTCCCGCACAGGCCCAGATGCCAATCGCCACCCCGAGGACGGACGACCAGAAACAGATCAAGGCAGCCCCGTGCCAGGGGTCGAGCCCACTCAGGCGAAAGGCGACCGTGTAGATCGCCCAGAACACCCCGGCCAAGAGGAACAACGCATCGCCGAAAAGGACAGTCGCGTCACCCTTCGCGCTGAAAAGCGTCTCGCCAACCACGCAGGCAACCCCGAACACGATGATGCCAAGGCCCGCGACACGGCCCCGCCCGAAGCGTTCGCCGAGAAAAACCGCGCTCAGAGGGGCGACAAAAACCGGCATGGACCCGGGCAGAAGCGCGCCCATGTGGCGCGCGGGCGCAAATTGCGCCCCCGCCATGCCCAAAAGGCCAAAGGGCAAGCCGCCACCCATGACGATCAGTGTCAGCATCCAGACGGGCCGATCACCGGCCCAAAAGCCCTGCCGCATCAGCACAGGGCAAGCGCCGGAATAACGTAGCGCAGCAGCGCGAGATCGATCGGCGCCAGCGTCGTCGTGACACCGAAGCGCCTGGCAAGCTGCCAGCCCACGCCTACCGTCACGGCGAGGAGCCAGGCCAGTGGGCCCGCTCGCAGATCCCGGCGCGCTTCAGGCATCGCCGAGACCTTTCAGCACCGCACGGTGTTCTGGTCCTTAAACTCGACCGACCCCGCAGACCCGTCGTTCAGAAGCGGCAGGAGCGCCCGTCGATGCTCTGCCTTGCTGTAGGGACGCCAGGCGATGTCGCCGGCCAGCATCGCGAAGTAATTCGCGACAATCAGGTCGTTTTCTCCATCGGCCCAAAGGCCACTCGCCATGCCGCCAGTCTAGAGGCGCGATGTGCGTTTGTTATCAATAGCTTCGCCGAGCCCATTCCCGATTGGTCCGCCCCCGCTACGCGCCGTTCGTCCAACGCGCCCATCGGCCACCCCTCCTGCATATTCGGTCTCTGTTTCGCTCGATCGCGATGGAAAAAACGGGCGCAATTCTGACGGCGCTGAAAGTGAAGTCATCGGAAAGTTTCGGAAAATTCCGAACTGACCGCAATCAGCGCGATCCGCCCGACCAGAGACGACGGGCCATTAAGCGACGGAAATGGCAGTGCGCCCACGTTTCAGTGGCTCGCACTCAACCGGCAACCCCTTTCAAACAGGAGAAACGCCACCTCGGGTGAGTGGCATATACGGGCTCGAAAGGGTGATAGTGGCGGAGAGGAAGGGATTCGAACCCTCGAGACGGTTTCCCGCCTACACACTTTCCAGGCGTGCGCCTTCGACCACTCGGCCACCTCTCCGCTGGCGGGCCTAGCCCAAGGCGCGGGGGAAGTGCAAGCGCTGATATGCGGCGCTTTCAGTGGTGGTCGCCGCCGCCATCGCCACCCTCGAAATCGGGGCGCGCGGTTTCACTGGCTTGCCCCGGGCGCGGTGCGACCTCGTCGGCGGGCGCGGGCGTCTTGGGCACGCCGCGGAGCGCTTCCGGGTTCCGCAGCCACAGGTCGCGCTGGGCGAAGGGGATCTCGATCCCCTCCTCGGCAAAGCGTTCGGCGATGGCGTGGTTCATCTCCGTTTGCACCACGAGCACCCAGGTCACGTCGCGCAGGATCGCACGGATCTCGAAATCGAGACTGCTCTCGCCGAAGCCTTTGAAGTAGATGAAGGGCGGCGGCTTGAGCGTCACCATCGGGTGCGCCTCGGCGATCTCCTTCAGAAGCGCCTCCACCCGGCGCGTATCGGTCCCGTAGGCCACGCCGACGGACACGATCACGCGGCCCACGGTGTTGCCGCGGGTGTAGTTGGTCACCGTGCCCGAGATGAGATCGGCATTGGGGACAATCACATCCGTCCGGTCGAAGGTCTCGATCCGCGTCGAGCGCACGGAAATATCGCGGACGAAGCCCATATTCGGCCCCACCTCGATCCAGTCGCCCTCGCTGATGGGGCGCTCCACGAGGAGGATGATGCCGGAGATGAAGTTCGAAACGATGTTCTGCAGGCCAAAGCCGATGCCCACGCCGAGCGCGCCGGCGATGAAGGCGAGGCTCGTGAGGTCGATCCCCGCCGCCGAGATCGCCACCAGCGCGGCGAGGAAGATGCCGATATAGCCCAGACCGCTGACCACGGCCGTGCGCCCGCCCTGGTCGAGCTTCGTCTTGGGCAAGACCGAGGTCCTGAGCGCCGATTGCACGAAGCGGGTGACGGCATAGCCCACTGCGAACACGGCCACGAGGGTGAAGAAGGCGCCAGGCGAGATGCGCGTGTCCCCCAGTACCACGCCCTCCTGCACCGCGATCCAGACCTCGCCGAGGTCGTTGACCGTGGCGCCCCAGATGAGCGCGAGCACCGGGGCGGAGAAAACAAAGAGCGCGGTGCTCGCGAGCACGGGCACGAGGCTTTCATCCGCCGAGGCCTGCCCGCGCGAGATCACGACGTAGATGTCGCGCATCACGTCCACGAGGAGCGCGAGCACGGCAAAGAGCGCGAGAGTCTGGACCGCCGGGAAGGTCAGCGCCTCGGCGGCGTTGAGATAGCCCACGAGCGCGAGAAGCGGCCCCACCACGCCGACAGTCCGCGCCAACCGCGACAGAAGCCCGACGAGACGGTCAAGGACGGAGAGCTGTACCTCGCCCTCCTCGTTCGTCGCGGGCGCGTGGCGTCCCATGAGCCGGCCCAGCCGGAAGAGGAGGTAGCCCGTGCCGATCACCACCGGCAGAACGAGGGCGGCGCGCGTCTCTTCGCTGTAGCGGTCGATTTCGGCCAGCCGGGCCACGAAGAGGCCCACCGCCAGCGTCAGGCCCAGGAAGAGCAGCAGATACCGCGCGCGGCGGTAGAGATCGGTGGGAATGTTGAGCGGGGAACGGACCCCCTCGATCTTCGGGAAGAGGCGCCCGCCGAGCCAGCGATAGATGAAGATCGCCGTGCCGATGGCGGGGATGTGAGCCACGAGCCGCTCGCCCCAGAAGAAGAAGAGGCCCGTCCTGTTGAGCGCGAGGCTGAGCGCAAGGAGCCCGATCAAGGGCACGATGACCTGACCGAGCGAGATGAGGAAACCGGAAAGCCGGAGACCCGCTACGCCCTCTGCCCCGCCGCGCCGCTCGAGGCGTTCGCCCACGATCTCGAGCCAGCGCCGCCCGCGCAGCACGAAGACGAGCGCGACGGCCAAGAGCACGAGGATCGCGGGCAGGTTCTCCTCGATCTCGCGCGCGGCCACGCCGTCATCCACGGCGCGGGCCATGCCGTCTGCGAGATCAAAGAGGCTGTCGTTGAGGTCGCTGGCGGCGCTGGCCCAGATCGCGAGATCCCAGACGGGCGGCCCCCGGGAGAAAAGCGCTTCGGCGCGGCGCTCGCGGAGGATGGTATCGATCTCGCCGATGATGCCGTCTGCGCGGCTGAAGGCCTCGCCCGCTGCGATGCCCGGGGCGGCGAGCGCGGTGATCTGCTCGGACAGCTCTGCGCGCCGCTGGGCGATCTCGGCGGCCTCCGGCGCGCCCTCCTCGGGCGGCTGGCCGAGGGCGCCGAGCTGCGCTGTGAGAGTCTCAAGGCGCGTGCCGTTGATGCCTTGCGCGGCGAGGAACTCCGAGCGGAAGGCCTCGACCTCGGCGCGCAGGCTCTCGAAGGCCTCGTCAGAGGCCCGGCCCGCTTCTACGGCGGCCTCCGCGCGGCTCGCCACGCTCTCCCAGGCCTCGTAATCCGGAACCTCCTGCGCCATCGCCGCCGCAGCCAGCACCAGCACAGCCCACGCGGAAGCGATGGCCGCCCTGGCGAGCGCAAGAGCCCGTAGCGCGAGGCCGGGCCGCATCACGCGTCTTCGAAGACGCTGGGCATCTCGCGTGGTTCGGCATCGAGCCAGGCCGGCACGGGCAGGCCCTTGGCGCGCAGGAAATCGGGATTGTAGAGCTTGGAGGCGTAGCGCGTGCCGTAATCGCACAGGATGGTCACGATGGTGTGGCCCGGCCCCATGTCCCGCGCCATCTCCATGGCGCCGCCGATATTGATCCCGGTGGAGCCGCCCATGCAGAGCCCCTCCTCCTCCAGAAGGTCGAAGACGAGCGGGATGGCGACCTCGTCGGAGACACGGCAGACGAAATCAGGGCTAAAGCCCTCGAGGTTGGCCGTGATGCGGCCCTGCCCGATGCCCTCGGAGATCGAGTCCCCCTCGGATTTGAACGCGCCCTCGGTGTACCAGGCATAGAGTGCCGCGCCGTAGGGATCGACGAGCCCCACCTTCACGCCCTTGGGCTGGAGGTATTCCGCCATGCCCGCCACGGTGCCGCCAGAGCCCGCCGCGCAGATGAAGCCGTCCACCTTGCCTCCGGTCTGCTCCCAGACCTCGGGGCCGGTCGTCTCCACATGGGCGCGGCGGTTGGCGACATTGTCGAATTGGTTGGCCCAAATCGCGCCACCCGGCAGTGTCTCATCGAGGGCCTTGGCCAGCCGCTCGGAGTAGCGGACGTAGTTGTTGGGATTGCGGTAGGGCGCGGCGGGGACCTCCACGAGCTCCGCGCCCGCCAGGCGCAGCATGTCCTTCTTTTCCAGGCTCTGGGTATCGGGGATCACGATCACGCATTTGAAGCCCATGGCCGCGCCCACGAGCGCGAGGCCGATGCCGGTATTGCCCGCCGTGCCCTCAACGATCGTGCCGCCTGGCTTCAGCGCCCCGCGCGCGATGGCGTCCTTGATGATGTAGAAGGCCGCGCGATCCTTGACGCTTTGACCCGGGTTGAGGAACTCCGCCTTGCCGAGGATCGTGCAGCCCGTCTCCTCGCTGGCTCGCCTGAGCTTGATGAGGGGCGTGTTGCCGATGGCGTCGGGCAGATCGTCGTAGATGCGCATGCGTGGCTCCTTTGAGCCACAGGTACGTGGACCCGCGCGATGCCACAAGCCTCAGCTGCGCAGGCGCGCCCGGTTCCGCGCCAGCCAGAAGCCCGCGATCACGAGCGGCCCCACCTTGAAGGCATCGGCGTCGAGCAGCGCCTCAAAACGGGCATAATCGAGAAGATGCGACCGGATATCCTCCTGCTCGGTTTCAAGCCCGCCCATCCCCGCTGCGCCATCAGGCAGGTCGGCTATGGCGACGTAAATGTGCAGGAATTCCGTGAAGGCCGCCGAACTCGGGTAATGCGACGAGGCGAGATGAAGCGCGCGCGCGTCGAGCCCGGTTTCCTCCCGAAGTTCGCGCCGTGCCGCGTCTTCAGGGCCCTCGCCCGGATCCATCCCGCCCGCCGGGGCCTCGATGAGAAAGCAGTTCGGGTCGCCGCGAAAGAACGGCCCGTGGCGGAATTGCTCGATGAGTAGCACCCTGTCGAGCACCGGATCGTAAGGCAGGATCACCGCCGCATCGACGCCCACGAAGGCTGCGCGGTTCACCACTGGCCCGTGCCCCCCGGCAAAGAGCGGTTGGCGAAGTTCGCCCTCGAGGAGCGAGAAGAAATTCGTGTAGGGGCGCCTCTGGGCCACAACCTCCGCCGCGGCCTCGGGCACAGGCGCGAGCGAGAGGGTCTGCGCCCCGCCCCCCGCGTTGACCCGGGCCCAGGCCCGCACGCGCATCATCGGCATGCGCGCGGCGAGCGTTTCGGCGCTGATCTCTCCGAAGCTCTCCATGGCCTCCCGCGCCACATGGCAGGTCAGTTCACCCCAAGCGGCGGCCCAGGCTTCAAGCGACCACGGCGCGCCCGCCGGTGGCACAGTGGCGCCCGCGCGGTAGACCCGCGCCTTTCGCGGCCCTTCCGCAGACAGCACCTCCACCTCCTCAAGAGCGTAGCCGTAACCGCCTTCGTAGAAATCGAGCCGCTCCAGCGCCTTGCCGGCCTCCACCAGGAGGCCTCGCGCCGTCTGCCCCGGCGCGGGCTCGAGCCGCGGAAAAGGCGCCTCGCCCGCGTGGAAGACGGCATGGTCGGCAAGCTCCGCCGGGGTCCCCGCATCCGCGCGCCCGGCCACGATCTCAAGCAGCGGAGGATGCCGGAGCGTGCCGTAGAGAAAGATCGGGCTCAATCGTAGCGCCTGGCAAAGACTTCCGTGACCATGGCCGCGGCGATGCCGCCCACGATCGTGGTGACGATCACCTCGGTGGTGAAGATCCGCTCGCCGAACTCGTACATCAGGTTGAAGACAGCAACGACGGCCTCCGCGGGGCCGCCATACTGCCCGCGCATGGAGCGATCGATCATCTCCGCAAAGGAATGCGCAAAGAGGCACACGACGAAAAGCGATACGCTCGTCGTCAGGCCCGAGCTCACCGAGGCGCCAAAGCCGCGCCCGGCCACGCGCCCCGCCTGACGCCAGCCGAGGAGCACGCCGAAGAACGCGTTCCAGTAGGGCAGCGCGGGCAGCGGCCGCTCATCCTCGAAGATCGGCGGGATGAAGGTCGACACGTGGTAGGCCAGCACGCCGAAAAGGGCCGCAGCCACCAGACGCGCGAAGGTGGGCATCAGGCCGGCCCCGCCAGCGCCGGCCGCGCGATGGTGATCTGGGTCACGTCGCAATTGCCGAAATGGAAGGTGGAGGCGCAGGAGGTCAGGTAGAAATTCCACATCCGGCGGAAGCGGTCATCGAAGCCCATGCTCACGGCCTGCTCCCATGTCTCGTTGAAGGTCTCGTGCCAGCGGCGGCAGGTCTGCGAATAGCTCTCCCCGAACTCGATGGAGCGCACGACGTTGAGCCCTGCCTGCTCGACCTGCTTGCGCAAGACGCCGGGCGAGGGAAGCATCCCGCCGGGGAAGATGTATTTCTGAATGAAGTCAACGGACTGCCGGTAGATCTCAAAGCGGCTTTCCTGCACGGTGATGACCTGCAGCGTGGCCTGCTTTCCGGGCTTGAGCCGCTCGCGGACGACGTTGAAGTAGGCGGGCCAGTACTTTTCGCCCACGGCTTCGAACATCTCGATTGAGGCGATGCCGTCATAGCTGCCGCGCTCGTCGCGGTAGTCCTGCAGCTTGAATTCGACCTGGTCGGAAAGCCCTGCTTTTTCAATGCGATCCACGGCGTAGTTGAACTGCTCCTGACTGATCGTGAGACAGGTGAGCTTCAGCCCGCGCTCCTTGGCGGCATATTCCGCAAAACCGCCCCAGCCGCAGCCGATCTCGAGCACGTGGTCGCCGGGCTGTGCGCCCATCTGGTCGACCATGGATTTGTACTTGGCCGTTTGCGCCGCCTCGAGGCTCTCCTGCCCCGTCTCGAAGATGGCGCTCGAATAGGTCATCGTGTCATCGAGCCAGAGCCGGTAGAAATCGTTCCCAAGATCGTAGTGGGCGGCGATGTTCTTGCGCGCGTTCTTCCGATTGTTGCGCTGCAGCCAGAAGCGGAAATTCTCGTAGAGCTGCACGAGCCTCTGCCCGGCGAAGCCGTCGAACATATCGTCGTTGTCAGCGTGGATGAAATCCATGAAGGCTTGAAGGTCGGGGGTGGACCATTGCCCCTCGAGATAGGCATCGCAAAAGCCGAGCTGCCCCTCGCGCACCATGCGCGCGAAGACATCCTGATCATGGATGACGACCTCCGCCACAGGCCCCGGGCGGCGCGTGTCGTGTCGAAAGACACGATCGTCGGGAAGCCGCACATCGAGCCGCCCGTTTTGCGCCACCTTCGCGAGCTCGAAGACCTGCTTGAAGTATCGCGGCAGGTTCTTCTGCCCGCGCGTGGTCGTGTGGATCATGTCCCATCTCTCCCGTGATACGCGTCCGTCGTCTCAGACACGCATCCCATTCCCCGAAAGTTTTACCCACCAAGCGCTTGTCCCCACAAGCGTTTCCTAGAAATCCCGGTTCTCGTAGGCGCTCAGCGCGCGCTTGCGTCCCTCGTCGGCGGCAACGATGGGAGACGGGTAATTGTCGTCCGGGGCCATGGCCCAGCTCTCTGGGATGGCCGCGAAGTAGCTCAAAGCGTCATCGTGCGGGTTGGAATAGCCCTCCGCGATCCAGCGTGACGCGTATTTCCGATCCTTGTCGAACTTGTCGAGCTGGGTGACCGGGTTGAAGACACGGAAGTAGGGCGTGGCGTCGGGCCCGGAGCCCGCCGACCATTGCCAGCCCATGGCGTTAGAGGCCGGGTCCCAGTCGATGAGGTGATTGTCGAACCAGTCCTTGCCAATCTTCCAATGGCTCAGGAGATGCTTGCAGAGGTAGGAGGCGACGATCATGCGCCCCCGATTGTGCATCCGCCCGGTGACGTACATCTCGCGCATGGAGGCATCGACGAAGCGGATGCCCGTGCGGCCCCGCTTCCACGCAATGACCTCCGAGACACGCTCATCCTCGTTCCAGGGAAAGGCGTCCCAGTCCTCGCGCCAATTCGCGGTCTCGATGCGGGGCGTATGGTGCAGGAGGTGGTAGGCGAATTCGCGCCAGACGAGCTCCTTGAGAAAGGTCTCCGCGCCGGCCTTGCCCTCCTCCATGGCATGAAGCCCCGCGTGCCAGCAGGTCAGCGGGCTTATCTCGCCGAGCGAAAGGTTCTCCGAGAGGTTCGAGGTGCCATCGTTCCAGACCTCGTCGCGCGCCGTGTCGTACCGCTGCACGAGGTTTTCGGTGAAGTAGTGGAGCCGGTTGCGCGCCGCGTCCTCGCCCAACCGCACATGGGGGCGCACGATCTTCGCGCCGCGCCGCATGCCCGCGCCGAGGCCCCAGCCCCCCAGATCATCGCTGTCCGGCCAGCTGTCGGGTGGCGGTATCTTGGCGGGCGCACGTTCGGGCTCCGGCAGGTCGCTGCCGCGCACCGCCTTCCACATGGGCGTGTAGACCTTGTAGAAGCCGCCCGTCTTCGTCTCCACTGTCCAGGGCTCGAAGAGGAGGTGGCCTTTGTGGCTCTGAGCGTCGAGCCCGGCCTCCTTGGCCCAGGCCTTCACGGCCTTGTCCCGCGCCTGGCTGGTGGGGTCGTAGGCCCGGCTCCAGTGGATCGCCTTGGCCCCGGTCTCTGCCACGAGCTTTTCGAGCACCTCGCGCGCCGTTCCCCTGCGGAGGATGAGGCGGCTCCCCTTCTCCTCCAGCGTCTCGGCAAGCTTCTCCACGCCAAGGCCCAGCCGCCAAGCGGGCGCGGTGCCCAGCGCCTCCACCACCTCGTCATAAATGAAGACCGGGATCACCGGCCCATCCCCTGCCACGGCCGCTTTCAGCGCGCGATTATCGGAAAGCCGCAGGTCGCGGCGAAACCACATGATGGTGGGGTGTGCCATGGTCTTGAGCCCGTATGGTCGCGGGCTTTGCGCCCGGCTAGAGGTTGTGATCTAGGGCCGTGATAAGCCGGTCAACCTCGTCCTCGGTGGTGTAGTGCGTGAACGAAACGCGTAGCACCCCGTGCTCCGGCGCCACGCCCAGCGCCGAGAGCGCACGGCCCGCATAGAAATCCCCCGCCCCGCACAGGATGCCGTGCCGCGCGAGCCGGGCGGCAAAGGGCGCCGCGGGCTGGCCGAGATCGAGCGCGAGGGTCGGCGCGCGCGCCGCGGCCTCCTTGGGCCCGAGGAGCCGAATACGCTGCTTCGTGGACAGGAAATCGAGGAGCGGCTCCATGAGCGCCACCTCGTGGTCGCGCATCAGATCGTGCACCACCTCCGTGCGCCCGGTGCCGTCACGGCCCGCGCGCATGTGGTGCTTGTAGAGCGTGTCGATGTAGTCCGCGATCCCCGCGGAGGCGGCCACCTGCGCGTGGTCGGGGCCCGCGGGGGTAAAGCGCTTCGTCAGGTCATGGCCGTTGAAATCGTGCCCCTGGTTCGGCAGCGCCATACCGAGCGCGCGGCGCAGCACCATGATCCCCTGATGGGGCCCGTAGGTCTTGTAGGCCGAGAAGAGATAGATATCGGCGCCGAGCTTGCGCACGTTGGGCAGGCCATGGGGCGCGTAGCTCACCCCGTCCACGCAGGTAAAGACCCCTGCCCCCCGCGCGAGACGGCAGATCCGCGCCGCGTCGTTGATCTCACCCACGACGTTCGAGACATGGGGAAAGCACAGAAGCCGCGCACCCTCGAGCAGCGGCAGCAGGTCTTCGGAATGGAGCGCGCCGTCCTCGCGCATGCGCCACTCACGGATCTCGATCCCGTCCTCTGCGAGCCGCCGCCAGGGGCCGCTATTGGCCTCGTGATCCTGGTTGGTGACGATGATCGCCCCGGGGCGCTCGCCCTGAACGCCGCGCGTCATCCACTGCCGGAAGGCCTGCGCGAGCACATACGTGTTGGCAGTGGTGGAGGGGCCGAAGCTCAGCTCCTCGGACAGAACGCCCAGCGCCCGTGCGAGGCGGTCGCGCGCCTCGTCCATTTCCTGCCCGCCGAGATAAGAGGCCGGGTAAGGCGCGTAAGGCTGCACCTTCCGCTCCTTGTAGAAGCGGTTGAGCCGCCAGATGACATAGCGGCACGTATAGCTTCCGCCGGCATTCTCGAAGAATGCCTGGTTCCGCAAAGCGGGCTCGGCGAAAGCTGGAAACTGAGCGCGGACAAACTCGGTATCCAGTTGCATGCGAAAAATGTGTCACGGCTGCGTGAAACGCACAAGCGCGCACGCGCGATTTTACCAAAAAGCGTGAAAACGCCGCATGTTTGGTGCGTCAGCACAGCCCAATTGAGCCGCGCCCGCGCAGCTGGGTCGTCTCATCCCGCGACGTCCACGACGACGCGGCCCTTCACCTGGCCCTTGAGGATGTCAGCGCCCAGGGCTGGAAGATCGGCCAGCGTCGCGGTCACGATCATGGTCTCGAGCTTCTCCATGGGCAGCGTCTCGGCGATGGCTGCCCACGCCCGCTGGCGCGCGGCGAAGGGCTGCATGACGCTGTCGATCCCCAGAAGGTTCACCCCCCTCAGGAGGAAGGGAATGACCGTGGCCGGGAGCCCCGCCCCGCCTGCTAGGCCCACGGCGGCCACGGAGGCACCGTACTGCATCTGACCGAGCACACGGGCCAGCATCGCGCCGCCCACGGCGTCCACGCAGCCGCCCCAGGTCTCTGTCTCGAGCGGGCGCTTGACCGTCTCCGCCAGCTCCTCGCGCGCCACGATCTGCGTGGCTCCGAGCGCGGTCAGGTAATCGGATGTCTCCGGCCGCCCGGTGACACCTGCCACCGCGTGCCCCCGCGCCGCGAGCATCGCCGTGGCGACGGAGCCCACGCCACCGGCCGCGCCGGTCACGAGCACCGGCCCGTCCTTGATCCCGTGGTCTTCGAGCGCCTGCACGGCGAGCATGGCCGTGAAGCCCGCGGTGCCCACGGCCATCGCCTGCCGCGTCGTGAGCCCTTCGGGCAGCGGGACGAGCCAGTCGGCCTTCACCCGCGCCTTCTCGGAATAGCCGCCCCAATGAGCCTCGCCCACGCGCCAGCCCGTGAGCACGACCTTGTCGCCCGGTTTGTAGCGGTCATCATCGGAGTGCTCGACCGTCCCCGCGAAGTCGATCCCGGGCACATGGGGATAGGTGCGCACGAGCCCGCCGCCCGGCCCGATGCAGAGCCCGTCCTTGTAGTTGACTGTGGAGTATTCGACGGCGACGGTCACGTCGCCCGGCGGCAGCCGGTCCTCTTCGAGCTCCGTGACCGATGCGGAGGTTTGGCCCTCCGCATCCTTCTCCACGAGCAGTGCCTTGAACATGGGGAGCCTCCCTTAGAGCTTCGTCTGTTGCCGGGCCCCACGTGGGGGACCTAGTCCTGTGGCTGGCCTTAGCCGGCCTTGCAGCCGCGCTCCGCCGGGGGCGCGTCTCCCCGGCCATAGGCCACGTCACCGCAGCGCGCGCAACGGTATTCCTTGAGCATCCGCGTCTCCTCGGGGTTCACCCGCTCGAAGGCGCAGGGCGCGGCCTTCCGGCGCCGCGCCAGCACGCCGCCACTGCCGCCGGGCGCCATGCCCGCGCCGCCCCGCCGGTTCATGAAGAAGATCACCACCGCCAGGATGGCGATGCCCACGAGCACTGCCATGCCGCGCTCCCCTTTTGCCTCAGGCCCAGAAGCGCTCCTGCACCTCGGCCTTGAATGTGCCATCCTGCGTCTGGACCTCAAGCTTGGTGCCCGGGTCCCAATGCGTCATGCGCACCATGCCGATGGCGACATTGGTCTGGTGGTCGGGCGAGAAGGCCGAGCTCGTCACCTGTCCGACCTTCGTCCCGCCCACCGTCAGTGCCCAGGCCCGGTCGCAGAGCGGCAGCTCGCCCGTGATCGAGATCGGGCGGATCTGCTTGATCGGCCCCTCCTTGGCCACGCGCAAGAGCGCGTCGCGTCCCACGCAGCCGATGGCCGTCTGCGTCGAGCAAAACCGCCCGAGGCCCGCCTCGTGGGGCGTGTTCTCGATGGTCATGTCATTGCCATAGCTCAGGAGCCCGCCCTCGATGCGCTCGATCGCATTGGGGCAGCCCGCGCGCACCTCGAGATCCGCGCCCGCCGCCATGAGCGCATTCCAGAGCGGCATGCCGTTCTCGGTGCCGTCCACGTAGATCTCGAAGCCCCCCTGCTTGGAGTAGCCCGAGCGCGCCACGACCATCTCCACGCCCTCGAAATCGAAGAGCCCGTAGCGGAAGAAGCGGATATCGCGCACGCCCTCGCCAAAGACCCGCGCCATGAGCGTCTCCGCCTTGGGCCCCTGCACCGCCAGCGGCGAGACATCGGGCTCCCAGACGACGACGTCGAGCCGAAAGCCGTAGGCGATGCCCTTGATCCAGAGCAGGAGGTCACTGTCGGCGATCGACACCCAGTAGCGATCCTCCGACAGCTTGACCGCCACGGGATCGTTGAGCATGCCGCCGGTCTCATCCACCATCGGCACGTAGTAGCACTGTCCCGGCAGCATCGGCCGCAGGTCCCGTGGCGTGAGCATCTGCATCAGGCGGCCCGCATCGGGCCCGCGCAGCTCCACCTGCCGCTCCACCGACACGTCCCAGACCTGCACGTGGCGCTTGAGGTGGTGGTAGTCGGCCTCCGGACTTTCGAAATACGTGGGCAAGAGCATCCTGTTATAGACGGTGTAGCCCTTGACCCCGGCGGCCTCGACCCCATCGGAAAAAGGCGTACGGCGCACACGGCGCGACGGTGAAATCACGGACATCCCAACCTCCCAATTGGCCGCCTCTCCCACGGCGCCGCTCCGCGGAGCTACAGCACCGACCGGCATGTGCAAACCCAAACCCGTCACCGTTTGTCTGGAAGCGACATCTCGTCACCGGACCGCGCGGGATCGGTGTGCTGGGGTCCGTGTTCTTGGGTCGGTGGGCGGGCGCCTTTCGAGCACGCCGCACGGCGCGCGCAGGAACAGAGCCGCCCAACGACCATCATCGCCCACGCACCCGCTTGATCCCAGGTGATGCCCCGATGGGCACCCGGCCGAATTCTTTACCGAGAGGGCACCTCGCGCGCGGCATCTGCTTGCACCAGCCACGGTGCCCGCATAGCGTCACGCGCGTTGTCAACGGGAGAGACACCTATGAAACTTGCAAAATACCTCGGCTCCGCGGCGCTTGTGGGCCTCGCCTCCACCGCCCTCGCAGAAGATCCGGAGCTCCTGGTTCTGGATTGGTCAGGCTTCGAGGAGGAAGGCTTCTACGGCGCCTATCTCGAAGAGCACGGCGTAGCCCCCAGCTTCTCCTTCTTCGGCGAAGAGGAAGAGGCGTTTCAAAAGCTGCGCTCGGGTTTCCGCGCTGACGTCTCCCACCCCTGCCCCCACTCGGTGCAGAAATGGCGCGACGCGGGCCTCATCGAGCCCTGGGACATCAGCCAGATCCCGTCCTACGCGGCCGTGGACGCGGCCTTCAAGGACAACCCCGTCTTCGCCGACGAGACGGGCGTCTACTTCATCCCCGCCGATAGCGGCCGCACGGCCACGCTCTACAATGCCGACGAGGTCCCGGCCGAGGCGGTTCAAACGCTTCAGGTCTTCACCGACCCGGCCTATGCCGGGCGCGTCTCGCTGCCCGACAACGTCGATGACGTCTACGCCCTGGCCTACCTCGCCACGGGCGTGAGCGACTGGACCGAAGCCACGCAGGCCGATTTCGAGGCCGCCTCCGCCTGGCTCCGCGAGGCCCATGCCAACACCCGCGCCTACTGGGCCGACGGTGCCGAGCTCGCGCAGCTCATGAGCACGGGCGAGGTACTCATCGCATGGTCCTGGAACGAGACCTTCGTCCAGCTCTCCGGCGAGGGCATGAACGTGGGCTTCGAGCGCGAGGCCGCCGAGGGCTCCTCGTCGTGGTTCTGCGGCTACGTGAACCTCGTCGACGGCCCGGGCTCCGAGGAGAAAGCCCATGACTTCGTCGAGGCCTGGCTCCAGCCGCAGGTGACCGACTACATCGTCAACGAATGGGGCTACGGTCACGCCAATGCCGAGAACATGATGAACATCTCCGAGGAGACGCTCGTCGAGGTGGGCCTCGGTCCCGTGGAGGTGCCGATTCTGGCGCAGCAGCCCATGGACAACGCGCTGCGCGAAGCGCAGATCGCCGAGTTCGAAATGATCAAGGCGGGCTTCTAAAGGGGCGCGCCCCATGGCTCACCGGCCGCGCGGTCGGTGAGCCTCCCCCCCGCCCCAGCAGCCCAACGCCGCCGACGTCCGCACCGTTGACCGCGTAGCATGTTAAGGCCCCCTGCCGCGGCGGGACTCCCTCGTTTTGGTCCAACACACGCTCCGCCGCGTTAAAGGGGAAAGACGCGGACGGAGCTTACCCCATGGACCTCATCAATATCCTCATCGCCCTGAGTTCCATCGGCTTCGGCGCCTTCGGGTGGCTCGCGCCGGGCTACACCATGAAGGTTGTCGACCTCTCCGACGGGGGATCCTCCATGGGCACCTCCGAGGTCCGCGCCGCCTCGGGCGGGGTCTTCGTCATCACCGGGATCGCCGCGATTTTGATAGGATCTCCAGAGGCTTACCTCATGGCAGGCCTCGTCTGGGGCGGCGGAGCCACGGGCCGCGCGATCAGCCTCGCCATGGATGGCGTGACCTCCAAGAAGGTCTGGTTTTTTCTGATCGAAGCCGCCGTCGCGCTCGCCGCCATCGCCAACAACTGGAGCGCCTTCTAGACACCGGATCGTCTTAGAAAGACCGAGCAAAGCCATCCTTCCGTTGCAACCCGCGCGGGCGTGAATATATTGAGACTGTCCGCAAGGACTATGGACATAAACGCGCTCGTAATAAGCGGATCGGACCCGGGGGCGGTACCCGGCGGCTCCACCAAAATCCCTTTCGTTTGGAGGGTTTAGGGGCCGAAACAGGATCGACGGACGTCTAAAGGGGTTAGCTTTGTCTCGGCTGTCTGCCACCGTTACCGGCGAAAACAGTACAATTGCAAACGACAATCGTGCTCCGGTTGCTCTGGCTGCGTAAGCAGTTCGAGTCGAACCGAATTTAAGCCCTAGCGCCTAGCCGCGTTAGGCGGGGTTCGCAGGCACCTGGCAACAGAAGCCTGCACTTTTACCCAAAAGTAACGTCTGCGGCGACTTCCGCGCTTTTGCCCCGTTTTTGTACAAGTCCCGGAGCCCCACGGGAGTGTTTTGTACATGCTCACACCACACGCCATCCTCGAGACAGCGCTCTACGTTGACGACCTCGACACCGCGCACGCGTTCTACGCGGGCGTGCTCGGTCTCGACGAGGTGCTGCATGTCCCTGGCCGCCACCGCTTCTATGGCTGCGGGCCGGGCATGCTGCTGCTTTTCATCGCCGAGGCCACGCGGGAGATGACGGGCCCCCTCCCCGTGCCGACCCACGGCGCGGACGGCCCCGGGCACCTGTGCTTTCGCGTGCCCCGCGCCGAGCTCGACACCTGGTTGGCGCGCCTCACGTCAGAAAAGATCAAGATCGAGGCGGATTTCGAATGGCCCACCGGCGCGCGCTCGATCTATTGCAGGGACCCGGCGGGCAACTCCATCGAGTTTGCCGAGCCTCGGCTGTGGAACAGACCGATCTAGTCTTTTCCCTGTCACATGAACGGGATAGGCGGCGGTATGCAGGTGAGCTACCACGCCCTTTTCCAGACCTTCGGGCGCATCGGCTGCCTGAGCTTCGGCGGCCCCGCCGCGCAAATCGCTCTGATGGAGGACGAACTGGTGAGCCGGCGCGGCTGGCTCACGGCCGATGGATTCCTCCGCGCGCTGTCCTTTTGCATGCTCCTGCCGGGGCCCGAGGCGATGCAACTGGCCACCTATGCGGGCTGGCGGCTCCGCGGCGTGGGCGGCGGGCTTCTGGCGGGCACGCTCTTCGTGCTGCCGGGCGCGCTCGTCATCTTCGCACTGGCGGCGCTCTATATCGGCTATGGCGCCCAGCCGCTGGTGCAGGAAACATTTCTGGGCGTGCAGGCAACGGTGATCATCATCGTCGTCGCGGCCCTGAGAAAGCTCGCGGCGAAGGCGCTGAACGGGCGCGAAGGGATGGTGCTGGCCGCGTTGGCCTTCGTCGCCATCTTTGCGCTGGGGCTTCCCTTCCCGCTTATTATTCTCGTGGCGGGGGTCTTCGGATATGTCACGGCCTCGGCCGGGACGACACCCGAAAGCGAGGTCTCTGAGCGGCCCAACCGGCCCGTCATTGCGACGCTCGCAGCCCTCTGGGGGCTGCCTGTTCTGGCCCTGTGGGGCCTGGGTGCCACGTTTCTTTTCACCATCGCGCTCTTCTTTTCGCAGCTTGCCGTCGTAACCTTCGGCGGGGCCTACGCGGTTCTGGCCTACATGACGCAGACTGTCGTGCAGGAGCAGGGCTGGATCGCGACCGAGGACATGATCGCAGCGCTCGGGCTGGCCGAGACGACACCCGGCCCGCTCATCCTCGTGACGCAATTCGTGGGTATTCTCGCTGGCCATGCCGTGGGCGGCTGGCCGCTCGCCATCGCCGCGGGGCTCTTGACGCTCTGGGTCACGTTCCTGCCCTGCTTTCTTTGGATCTTCGCCGGGGCGCCGTATATCGAGCAGCTCACGCAAGCGCCGCGCATCGCCGCCGCACTGCGCGCCGTCACGGCGGCGGTGGTGGGCGTCATCGCCAATCTCTCGCTCTGGTTCGCGCTCCATGTTTTCTTCAGCGACGTAAACGGCTTACCCTTCGCGATGGGAGAGCTTCCGGTGCCGGCCCTCGCGAGCTTCCAGCCCCTCGCACTGCTCTATGCCGCCCTCGCGGCGCTCCTGATCCTCGGCGCGCGCCGCGGCATCCTGACGACCCTCCTCCTCGTGGCCGGGCTCGCCTTCGCGGTGGCGCTCGCAACATAGCTGCTTTCGCTCGGTCGAGAATCCGATATGGTTCGAGCATTATTCAGGACGGGGTCGCCATGACCGACAGCATTGAATACGGCGCCCTCATGCACAGCGCCATGCGGGGCCTGATCCAGGAAGTTCTGACCGATGTTGAGCGGCGCGGCAGCCTGCCGGGCGCGCACCATTTCTTCATCACCTTCGACACGATGCACCCGGACGTGGAAATCGCCGACTGGCTCTCGGACCGCTATCCCGGCGAGATGACGGTCGTCATGCAGCATTGGTATGCAGGGCTCGAGGTGACCGAAGACGGATTCTCCGTGACGCTGAATTTCGGCGACAGCCCGGAGCCGCTCTACATTCCGTTCGATGCGATCAAGACCTTCGTCGACCCCTCCGTCGAGTTCGGCCTGCGCTTCGAGAGCACCGATGGCGAAGATGACCAGACACCGGAGCCGCGCCTCGGCGCGGCCATCCCGCCCGGCGTAGCGGGCGATGAAGAAAGCGACGCGGGCGACGACGAGCGCAGTGGCGACGTCGTCAGCCTCGACAGCTTCCGGAAGTCTTAAGGCCCCAGCAGGACGCGCAGCAGAAAGCGCCCCTTGAGAAGCCAGGCGAGGCCAAACGCGAGGAATGCCAGAAGCTCGCCGTGATAGACGGGGCGGACGACATCGCCAAATTCGGGGACGGCATAGGGCAGCGCGGCGATGAGACCCGCGAGCCACAAGCTGAGCGAGCGCGCGAGCATCGTCTCCGAGAAAACGATCATCAGAAAGCCCACCACCACGAGCGCGAGAAAGAGGTAGTAGAGCGTGTTGCGGATGCGCTTGCTGGGGAGCTTCTTGCCTTGGGCGTCCGTGTCTTCGTCCTTGACCCTTGGGAAGGCGACACCCGCGAAATAGAGGAGCACGACGAAGAGCACCCCGGCCCCTGCGAAGTGCCAGCGCTGCGTGCCCTCCGTGCCGATGCGCAGTTCCACGCCCTCGAGCGCGCCGTCCTCTGCACGCAGCGCGGCGGGCGCGACGGCGTCCGGGAAGCGTTCGCCCTCCACGAGATCGCCGGTCTCAAAGCCCTGGGGCACTTCGATGACGACGGCGGGCCGCAGATCCATGAGCGTGCCTGTGGCGCAGCCCAGCCCGTCCGTGGGCGAGAAGGCCAAGACGAGTGCACCGATCCCGCCGATGGTGGCGGCGTGCCCGTCCCACCTGTTCTCGCCGCGATAGGCGATCATGAACGCGCCCACGAAGGTGAGCGCCATGACAAAGAACGTGCCCGCGAAGGGCTCGAGGAAGTAGTGGCTGACGGACGAGCGCGGGCAAGCAGGCTCGAGCCAGCGGTCGAGCCCGGCCACGCCGAAGGCTAGAAACACCGCGAGAGCACCGATGATGAAGGCGGTGACCCGCTCCTTGTCGTCGCTCTCCGACTTGGTGCGGTCCATGTATTGATCATCGACGGCGTTCAGATCGTCCCAAAAGCTCATGGCGCATATCCTCTCAACTATGACGGGAGCTTACCGCCATCTGCACCTCCGGCCCAACGGTATTGCGCGCTTGCCTGCGCCCCATTAACCGAGGGGCAAGACGAAAGGACCGCATTCCATGACGACGACCCGTACCGAGACCGACAGCTTTGGCCCCCTCGAGGTCGATGCCACGCGCTACTGGGGCGCACAGACGCAGCGCTCGCTGATGAACTTCCCCATCGGTTGGGAGAAGCAACCAGTGGCCATCGTGCGCGCGCTCGGCGTCATCAAGGAAGCCTGCGCGCGGGCCAATACCGAGGCCGGCAAGCTCGACGGGATCGGCGAGGCGATGCAGAAGGCCGCGCGCGAGGTGGTGGACGGCAAGCTCGACGATCACTTTCCCCTCGTTGTCTGGCAGACGGGCTCGGGCACGCAGTCGAACATGAACGCAAACGAGGTGATCTCAAACCGCGCGATCGAGATCCTCGGCGGGGAGATCGGCTCGAAAAGCCCGGTGCATCCCAACGATCATTGCAACATGGGGCAGTCTTCCAACGACACCTTCCCCACGGCCATGCACATCGCCACCGCGATGACGGCGCGGGACGTGACGCTGCCCGGGCTGCGGTCGCTCCACGCCGCACTCGCGGCGAAGGTCGCGGAGTTCGAGGGCATCATCAAGATCGGCCGCACCCATACGATGGATGCCACGCCGCTCACGCTCGCGCAGGAGTTCTCCGGCTACGCGCACCAGGTGGCCAAGTCGATCGAGCGGGTGGAGGCGGCGCTGCCTGACATCTACGAGCTTGCGCAGGGCGGCACGGCCGTGGGCACGGGGCTCAATACGCCGGCGGGCTGGGGCGAGACGGTGGCCTCCCACATGGCCGATATCACGGGGCTTCCCTTCGTGACGGCGCCGAACAAGTTCGAGGCGCTCGCGGGCCATGACGCCATGGTGGCCATGTCCGGCGCGCTGAAGGCCGCGGCCTCCGCGCTCTTCAAGATCGCCAACGACATCCGACTCCTGGGCTCAGGCCCCCGTTGCGGGCTGGGCGAGCTCATGCTGCCCGAAAACGAGCCGGGATCGTCGATCATGCCGGGCAAGGTGAACCCGACGCAGTGCGAGGCGCTCACGCAGGTCTGCGCGCATGTCATCGGCAACGACGCCGCAGTGGGCTTCGCAGGCTCGCAGGGCCATTTCGAGCTCAACGTCTACAAGCCCATGATGGCCTATAACGTGCTCCAATCCATGCAGCTTCTGGGCGACGCGGCGCAGGCCTTCACCGACAACTGCGTGGTGGGGATCAAGGCCAACGAGCAGCGCATCGCCAAGATCATGCAGGAAAGCCTGATGCTCGTGACCGCGCTCGCGCCCGAGATCGGCTATGACAACGCCACCACCGTCGCCAAGACCGCGCACAAGAACGGCACGACGCTGAAGGAGGAGGCCGTGGGCCTCCGCTTCGTGACGCCCGAGCGCTTCGAGGAGGTGGTGCGCCCGGAAAAGATGATCGGGCCCAAGTGACGGTCGTCAATTTCAACAAGGCGAAGAAGGCGCGCGCCAAGGCTCGGAAGCGACAGACTGCCGACGAGAACGCGGTGAAGCATGGGCGCACGAAGGCGCAGAAAGACGCCGAGCACGCCGAAAACGCGCGGCAGATCGCCCGTCTCGATGGGACAAAGCGAGAGGATCCGCCCAAGAGTTGAGCAGCCGAAGCTAGGAAGTCGGTCGCGGATGATTTACCGCACGGCAAGTGCACATGTGTAACGAGGAACGCGAGATGAGTATCGCAGCATTGACCCGGGGCGACCCGAACAGCCGACAGGGCGCTCCGCGCGCGCCCCGCGCGAGGGCTTGAGCCAGATGCCCGGGCGCCCCAAGAAACGGTCCCTCACCCTGCGGGGTCACCGGACGAGCGTATCGCTGGAGGATGAATTCTGGGCCGAGTTCCGCGCCATCGCCGCCGATGAAGGAAAGCCGATCAACGTCCTCGCCGCCGAGATAGACGAGGAACGCGGCCTCGAGATGGGGCTGGCCTGCGCGATCCGGCTCTACGTGCTGCGCACGCTCAAGGCGCGTTTAGCCTGAGCGCGGCCGCGCCTCGAGCCAGATCCCGTCCTTCGCGCGCACGGTGAGATGCGCCACGGGCGCGGGCACCTGTCCGGTCGGCTCGAAACGGTAGGCGCGCACGGCCTGCGCGAGAAGGAGCGGTCCCTCGACCATGGCAAAGCCCGCCCCCGTGCAGACGCGCGGCCCGGCAGAGAAGGGGATGAACGCGTCCCGCTGGCAGCTCTTCCCGTTCTCGGTCGTCCAGCGCGCGGGGTCGAAGCCGTCCGGATTGTCCCAGAGCCGCTCATGACGGTGCAGATGCCAGGGGCTCAGCACGATCTGGCTGCCGCGTGGCACGGCCCGGTCGCGGAACCGGTGCGGGCAGGATGCCTCGCGGACCATCATGGGCACGGGCGGATAGAGCCGCAGCGCCTCGCGAAAGACATCGCGCGCGATGCGCAAATCCGAGACCTCCGCGAAATCGCCTGTCTTCAGCGCGTCTCGCGCCTCCGCGGCCACGCGCTCCTGCCAGTCCGGATGCGTCGCCAGAAGGTAGAGCGCCCATCCGAGGGCCGAGGCGGAGGTCTCGTGCCCGGCGAGAAAGAAGATCGCGACCTGATCGACCATCTCGGCGGTGGAGAAGCGCTCCCCCGTCTCCGGGTCCTCCGTCGTCATGATCTTCGTGGCGAGATCGTCGGGCGCCGTCCCGGCCTCGATTTCCGCCATGCGGCGCGCGCAGAGCGTGCCGATAAGCGCCCGGATCGCCCGGGCCGAGGCCCGCGTCCGCCGCCGGAAGAGCCGCGGCATCCAGCGCGGCAGTGGCACGAAGGCCGCGATATTCACCACGGGCTGCGTGCGTTGGTAGGCCCGGAATTCCTGAAAGACCCGGGCGGCGATCTCATCCTCGATGGGCAGGGAAAAGAGCGTGCGGAAGATGACATCGGCCGCCGCGAAGCTCGCCATCTCCTCCACCTCAAGCCTGCCCGGAGAGAGACGGGCGACCATGGCCTCGGAGGCCGCCCACATGGCCGGATAGGTCTCGCGCAGGCGTCCGCCCTCGAAGGCCGGGTCGATGATGCGGCGCTGCCGCTCCCATTCCGCGCCGTTCGTCAGGAAGACGGAATTCCCGAGAAGCGGCCTGAGCCCCTCGCTCACCCGGGTCGATTTCGGGAAGTCACGCGGGCTCTCGCGCAGCACCCGGCGCACGAGCTCCGGCTGGTTGACGAGAAAGCTCCGGAAAAACGGCGTCCGAAATTCCGCCATCCACGCCCGGTAGAGCCGCGCGGGCTGCGCACTTAGGATATCCTCGCGAAAGAGCCGCACGTAGCGGCGGAGCGAGACATCCCCTTCGCGCGAGGCGGGCTTCGGTGGGATCATGCCGCCACGGAGGTGAACTTGGAGGCGGGCACGTCGATCCGGCTCTTCGAGGGTTTCCGATCCGCATAGCGCGCGCCCAGCGTGAGCGGGCCTGCGGTGATCTTGAAATAGTCGTAGTCCTTCGGGCGGTCGAAGGCACAGAGATATTGGAAATGCAGCCGGAAATAGCGCCGCTTCAACGCGGCCCAGCGCTCCGGGCTCAGGGTCTGGGTGAAGGCCGCCGAGAAGACGAGGGGCCATTTCTTGTCCGCCGGAGCGACGCCGCTCACGGCCACGGGATCGCAGAGCGCGAAGGCACAGCCATCCCCGGGCGCGGTCACATCCACCCAGGCCAGTTCATCGCGCGCGCTCAGATATTGCAGATCGGCCCGCAGCCGGTGCGCACCGGGCAGAAAGGAGACCATGGGAACGACCTGCCCCAGCGTGAGAAAGCCCAGCGCCGGGCCATTCGCGGGCACCCGGCCCTGCCGAATGAGATCGGCGAGGATCGACACGCCCAGATGCGCGCCCGAGGAATGGCCCACGACAAGCACCTCGTCGACATCGTCGGCCAGCGCGCGGGCGATCACATCACCGAACTCCGACATCCTCTGCTCGAGCTCGGGCGGATTGGCTCCGCCATGCTGCGCCGAGTAGGCGTAGTCATGCATGAGGTAGTAGGCGAAGATCTTGTTGTCCTTCCGGCGAAACCAGACGAGCACCGCCGGGATCACGCCGATGGCGAGGGCGCTCAGCCAGGGATGGATGAGGCCGAGGATCCGGCCCGCCAGAAGCGCGAGGAGGCAGGCGGCGAGGAGCTGCACGAGCAACATCACGATGGGATAGAGGGCGGCGATCACCGGCCCCTTGCGGAGCCACATGAGCCGGCGCAACGCGCCCGAGGCAATATAGACCCAGGCCGTCCGCACGAGCTGCAGGTAGGTCCCCGCGATCCCCGTCTCCATGGAGCCGCGCACGATGTCTGACCAGACGAGCACGTCGATATCGGCGGCGGTCCGGCCGCCCTCGATGGCGCCCTCCACGTGCCAGCCATAGGCGCCGTCGCCGGTTTTGGGCGCAAGCGAGATCTCGTAGCCGCTGATCTGCGCCTGTTCGGCCCCTTCTTTACGATAGAGCTCGCGGTAGCGGCGCGGGTGGATCGGGTCATAGCCCGGGATGTAGAACACCCGGCGACGTGAAACCTGACGCGTCATTTCCTGGCCCTCCTCGGCGCGGAGCGTAGCGTCAGAAAACGGCAAAAGTAAGTAGATCCGGCCCTAGCCGATGGCGCCGAGCGCCGGGAATTGCTCGAGAAGCCACCACGAGAAATCGGTGAACTGGCCGGTGACCATCATGAGGCCCACTGTCCAGAGGAGGAGCCCCATTGTCCGCTCGATGCGCGCCATGTGCCGCTTCATCCACGCCATCACGCCCGTCATCGACGGAAAGAATGCCGCCACGAGGATGAACGGCACGCCGAGGCCCAGAGCATAGACGCCGAGGAGGACCGTGCCCCGCGTGGCATCGGCTTCCGTCGCCGCGAGTGAGAGGATCGCGCCGAGGATCGGGCCGAGGCACGGGGTCCAGCCAAAGGCGAAAGCCAACCCGAGGATGTAGGCTCCGAAGGCGGAGCCGCCCCGGTCTCCCGCGTCCATGCGCATTTCCTTGTCTAGAAAGCCGATGCGGATGACCCCGAGGAAATGCGCGCCGAAGACCATGACAACGATGCCCGCGCCGACGACAAACCAGTCCTGCCCCTGCAGGAAAAACCGCCCCAGCGCCGAGGCCGTGAAGCCGAGGAGCAGGAAGACCGTAGACAAGCCCAGCACGAAGAAGGCGGCCGCCAGAAGAGCCTTGCGCCGCGCGTCCCGCGTCTCCGTCATGTCGCCCACGGAGACGCCTGACATGTATGCGATATAGGGCGGCACGATGGGCAGCACGCAGGGGCTGGCAAACGAAATCAGCCCGCCGAAAAGCGCGATGGCGAGCGCAGGCAAAAGGGCCGCGTCGAGGAGATCGAAGCCGAACATGCCCCTGACATAGAGTTGCGCGGGCCCCAATGTCACGGGGGTGCGTCGATACGGGGTCTCACATGTCTGTGGACGTTTGTAACAGCGGACCCTACCTCCGCGGCATGGATTTCGATGCAGACCTCGACGCGATCGGCCTCATTTGTCCCCTGCCCGTGCTGAAGGCGCGCAAGCGTCTGGAGCCGCTGTCCTCCGGGCAAGTGCTGCGCGTGCAGGCCGATGATCCGGCCGCGCTCGTGGACGTCCCCCACTTTTGCACGGAGGCCGGGCACGAGCTTCTGGCACAGTCAGAAGAGGGCGCGGTGCTGACCTTCTACGTCAGGAAAGGGTAGCGCTGCGGCGGCGCCCACGGCGGACACGCTCGGGGCGCTTGCCGGCTTCGGTGCCGTCGCTCGCGCTCGAAAAGCCGCCGAGCGCCGCCGTGATCTGCTCCAGCGCGGGCTCCGGGCCCTTGGGGCGGCTCTCGAGCGCCGCGCGCATCAGGCGCAGATGCTCGGGCGTCGTGCCACAGCACCCGCCGATGATCGTCGCGCCTGCGTCCCGCGCCAGGGCGGCGTAGTCCGCCATGAGTTCCGGCGTTCCGTCATAGTGGATGTGGCCATCGTGGTATTTCGGGATACCCGCATTGCCCTTCGCGATGATCGGCCGCTTGGCGTCCTTCCGAAAGCCGAGGACAGTGCGCAGCAGGTCCGAGGCCCCCACGCCGCAATTGGCGCCGAAAGCGATGGGCGGGTTGGGCAGGCGCTCCACGAGGCGCGCCAGCTCGGGCGCGGTCAGGCCCATCATCGTGCGGCCCGCGGTGTCGAAACTCATCGTGCCGCACCACGCCATCCCAGCCCGGGCAAAGCCTTCGGCGGCGGCCTTGAATTCCTCGGCCGCCGAGATCGTCTCGAGCCAGAGCACATCCGCCCCGCCCTCCTTCAGGCCTTCCGCCTGTTCGTGGAACATCTCGGCAGCCAGCTCGTGCGTGAGGCTGCCCATGGGGGCCATGATCTCTCCGGTGGGGCCCACGGAGCCTGCCACGATCACGGGCCGCCCGGCCCGGTCGGCCACCTCCCGCGCGATCTCCGCCGAGATGCGCGAGAGCTCCCGGGCCCGGTGGGCTGCGCCGTGCAGCTTAAGGCGGGACGCGTTGCCGCCGAAGCTGTTGGTCAGGAAAAGGTCTGATCCGCCATCCACGGCGCCCTGGTAGAGCGCGGTGATCTTCGCGGGCTCGCTCTCATTCCAGAGCTCGGGCGCGTCGCCGCTCTCGAGCCCCATGTTGAAGAGGTTCGTGCCCGTGGCGCCGTCCGCCAGGACCCAGCCCTGGGCCGCGATGAGATCGGTGAGTTTGCGCGAACCGGGCGTCATGGAGCCTCCGACATGAAAAAGGGCCCGCGGATGCGAGCCCCTCCCCTCTGCCTTGACCGTGCAGTCAAAGCAAATTCATAACCGTCATGTAAATTATGAGCTGGCCTACAATTCCGCCACGAGCTGCGCCTTCGCTTCCACGAGAAGCTCGGCCATCTTGGCGCGGATCACCGTCTCCTCGGCCTTGTCGCCAAGATCACCGGAGACCTTGCGATAGACATCCTCGTCCCCGGCTTCCTCGAAGTCGGACTTCACCACTTCCATCGCGTAGGCCTGTGCCTCGTCGCCGGATTTGCCCATGAGCTCTGCAGCCCAAAGCCCCAGGAGCTTGTTGCGCCGCGCCTCGGCCTTGAATTGCATCTGCGCGTCGTGGGCGAACTTGTTTTCGAATGCATCGGCGCGCTCGTCAAAGCTGGACATGGGGCGGACCTCCTCGTGATTGCCTTTCCTCCACATATCAAGGCTCGAGAGCGCTTTGCCAAGACCTTGACGGCCCTTGCCGCAACCCAGCCCATGACATATGAGCCCCTGAAGCGCCGCACCGGGCGCTGATTACCCGTTGGAGTGGCCCATGGCACGTCGGAAGAAGATCTACGAAGGCAAGGCCAAGATCCTCTACGAAGGCCCCGAACCGGGCACCATCGTCCAGTACTTCAAGGACGACGCCACCGCCTTCAATGCCGAGAAATCAGCGGTGATCGAGGGCAAGGGCGTGCTCAATAACCGGCTCAGCGAGTATTTCATGACCGGGCTCAACAGCGTGGGCGTCCCCACGCATTTCCTGAAGCGCCTGAACATGCGCGAGCAGATGGTGCGCGCCGCGGAGATCATCCCGCTTGAAGTGATTGTCCGCAATTTCGCGGCGGGCAGCCTCTCCAAGCGGCTCGGGCTCGAGGAAGGCAGCGCCCTGCCCCGCCCGATCATCGAATTCTGCCTGAAGGACGATGCCCTGGGCGATCCGCTCGTGGCCGAGGAGCACATCATCGCGTTCGGCTGGGCCTCCCAGCAGGACCTCGACGACATGGTCGCGCTCGCCCTCCGCGTCAACGACTTCATGTCCGGCGTCATGTACGGCGTGGGCATCCGCCTCGCGGACTTCAAGATCGAGATCGGCCGGGTCTGGGAAGGTGATTTCCAACGCCTGATCGTGGCCGACGAGATCAGCCCCGACAGCTGCCGCCTCTGGGACATGGAGACTGGCGAAAAGCTCGACAAGGACGTCTTCCGCCGCGACCTCGGCTCGCTCACGGACGCCTATACCGAGGTCGCCAAGCGGCTCGGCGTCTTGCCGGCCAACGCGATGCCCATGACCAAGCCCACGCTTGTGAACTGAGCCTTCCAAAAGCCTTCCGGGGCCCGCGACGATCTAAGGGGGAGCCATGCGCGCCGTTGTTACCGTTTCACTGAAGACCGGGGTGCTCGATCCGCAGGGCGAGGCGATCAAGTCCGCTCTGGGCTCCATGGGGTTCGCCGGGGTGGAAGGCGTGCGCCAGGGCAAGGTGATCGAGCTCGATCTCGCCGAGGGGACCACCGAGGCAGAGGTCACCGAGATGTGCGAGAAGCTTCTCGCCAACACCGTCATCGAAAGCTACCGCGTCGAGATCGCGCCGTGAAAGCGGCGGTCCTCGTTTTCCCCGGATCGAACTGCGACCGCGACATGGCCGTGGCCCTGCGTGACGCAGGCGCAGATGTCACCATGGTCTGGCACAAGGAGAGCGCGCTCCCCGGCGGGCTCGATCTCGTGGCTGTGCCGGGCGGGTTTTCCTTTGGCGACTACCTGCGCTGCGGCGCGATCGCGGCCCAGTCTCCTATCTGCCGTGAGCTCCGCGCCCACGTGGATCGGGGCGGCTATGCGCTCGGCGTGTGCAACGGGTTCCAGGTCCTGACGGAAACGCGCATCCTGCCCGGCGCCCTCGTGCAGAACGCCAGCACGAAGTTCATCTGCAAGACGGTGACGCTCCGGGTGGAGACCGCCGAGAGCGCCTTCACCTCCGCCTACGGCGCGGGCACGGAGATCGACATCCCCGTGGCGCATCATGAGGGCAATTACCGGATCGACGAGGCCGGCCTCGCCGCGCTCAAGGGGGAGGACCGCGTGGCGTTTCGCTATGCCGCGACGCCCAACGGCGCCATCGACGATATCGCAGGCGTTCTCAGCGAGAACCGGCGGGTCCTCGGCATGATGCCCCATCCGGAACGCGCCGCCGACCCGGCCCTCGGCCTCACGGACGGTGCCGCGCTCTTTAAATCACTGGCAGAGGCGCTCGTGGCGGCGTAGTTTTGCGCCATGGCCGAAGAGCTATCGCATAGGCGTCAACGCGACTGGAACATGCGCATCGCGCTCGGCGTGCTCGTGCTGCTTGCCGCGGCGGTCATCTACGTCACCAACATCCTGCTGACCGAGCGGTTCACGGAAAGCACGCGCCAGCGGGCCCAGCTGCGCCTCGCCCTCTATTCCGGCAACCTGACAAGCGAGGTCCAGCGCGCGCAGATCGTGCCGCAATTCCTGGCGCGCGACCCCGCGCTCATCGGCGCACTCAACTCAGGCGACTTCCAGCAGACCTCCCAGCGGCTTCTGAGCTTTGCCGAGGAAACCAATCTCCGAGGGATACTCCTTCTGGACAGCGAGGGCCGCGTCGTGGCGGCTTCCGACCGCGGGCGCCTCGGCGAGGATCTGAGCGCCTACCCCTTCTTCACCGAGGGCCTGCAAGCCGAGGACACGGTCTTCACGGGCAACGCGCCGGAGGGAGAGCCCATAGACTTCACCTATTCCCGGCGCATCTCCATCGGTCCCGAGGCGCTCGGCGTGATCGTGGTGGAAATGGACCTGCGGAAGTTCGAGCGCTCCTGGGCTGCCATCGCCGATGCCGTGCTCGTCACCAATGACGAAGGCACGATCATCCTGACGACGGACAACAGCTGGCGCGGGCTGACGGAGACTGAAGCGCTCGAGGTACGCGACGTGCCCACCTCCATCGAACGGGCGCTGCGCGCCACCTCCGATTGGACGGCGCTCCCGATCGACGCCTATATCCGCGGCCGCGCGGTCATGCGGCAGGAAATCCGGGTGCCGTTTCAGGGGTGGAGCATGACGAGCTTCACGACCTACGCGAGCGTGCGGCAGCGGGTGAACACGGTGCTCGCCCTCGAGATTATGGGATTCGCGATCCTCCTCGCGGCGGCGTTCTATTTCCTGAACCGGCGCACGACGGTCCGGCTGCGCTTCTTCCAGCGTGATGCGGCAGAACTCCGCCAGTTGAACCAGCGGCTGCAGCGGGAAATCGCCGAGCGCCAGAAGGCGGAAAAGAGCCTCGAAGTGGCCGAACAGACCCTCGCCCAGAGCTCCAAGCTCGCGGCCATGGGGGAGATGTCGGCGAGCGTCAGCCACGAGCTGAACCAGCCCCTCGCGGCCATGAAGACCTACCTCGCCGGGGCCAAGCTCCTCCTCCAGAGAAAGCGCCCCGAAGAGGCGCTGAGTTCTTTCCAGCGGATCGACGATCTCATTACGCGCATGGGCGCGATCACGCGGCAGCTCAAGTCCTACGCGCGGAAGGGCTCCGAAGCCTTTGAGCCCATTGAAATAAAGGCTTCCGTGAGCGCCGCACTCGAGATGATGGAGCCGCAATTGCGCCGTCAGAACGTCCGCGTGACGAAAACCGTGCCCACCGAGGCGGTCTACCTTCTGGGGGATCGCATCCGTCTCGAGCAGGTCATCATCAACCTCATCCGCAACGCTCTCGACGCCATGAAAGGCACCTCCGAGCCCGCTCTCGATATCCTGCTCGCTGCCGGGGAGGATGTGGTGCTCACCGTGCGCGACAACGGCTCGGGCATCGAGGACCTCGAGGCCCTTTTCGAGCCCTTCTACACCACCAAGGCCGCTGGCGACGGCGTGGGGCTGGGGCTTGCGATCTCGTCATCCATCGTCAACGACTTGGGCGGGCGGCTCACTGCCCGGAACGCAGAGTCCGGCGGCGCCGTCTTCATGCTCACGCTCCCCCTCCTTCGCGAGGACGCCGTGGGCGCGAGGCAGAGCACGGAGGCCGCGGAATAGGATGGCTCAAGCGATGAAGATCGCCATCGTCGACGACGAACAAGACATGCGACAGTCGATCAGCCAGTGGCTGGCGCTCAGCGGATTTGACACCGAGACCTACGCCACGGCGGAGGATGCGCTCCGCAAGCTCGGCCCCGACTACCCCGGCGTCGTGGTGAGCGATATCCGCATGCCGGGGATGGACGGCATGCAATTCCTCAAGCGCCTCATGGGCGTGGACAGCGCGTTGCCCGTCATCATGATCACAGGCCACGGCGATGTGCCCATGGCGGTGGAAGCCATGCGCGTGGGGGCGTTCGATTTCCTTGAGAAGCCGTTCAACCCCGACCGGATGACCGAACTCGCCAAGCGCGCCACCCAGAGACGCCGCATGACGCTGGACAGCCGCGCGCTCCGCAAGGAGCTTTCAGATGGCGGCGCGCTCATGAAGAAGCTCATCGGCGCGAGCCCGGTCATGGAGCGGCTCAAGGAGGACATCCTCGATCTCGGCCAGGCCGACGGGCACGTCCTCATCGACGGCGAGACCGGCACTGGCAAGACGCTTGTGGCCCATGCGCTTCACGCCGTGGGCAGCCGGGCCTCCAAGAAGTTCATCCTCGTATCCTGCGCCGCGCAGGACGAGGAGACAGTGGCCAAGATGCTCTTTGGCCCGGCCGACGACGCGGGCGCGCAGCCGCTCATGGAGGCGGCCCGGGGCGGGACACTCGTGCTGGAGGATATCGAGGCGCTGAGCCCCGCGCTGCAGACCCGCCTCCTCGCCGCGATCGACGCGCAAGGTACGCCCGCGGAGACCCGCATCATCGCCATCTCCAACCTGCAGGAGCAGGGCAAGAGCTGCGAGGACGTGCTGCGCGCCGATCTCTTCTACCGTCTCGCCGCGCTCAGGATCACCGTGCCCCCCCTGCGCCAGCGGGGCGAAGATATCCTCATACTCTTCACCCGCCTCTCCGACGATTTCGCGGAAGAATACGGCTGCGACGCGCCAGAGGTCACCGCGCAGGAGGCCGCGCAGCTCCTGCAGGCGCCATGGCCCGGTAACGTGCGCCAGCTCATCAACGTGGCCGAGCGCGCCGTCCTGCAAAACCGCCGCGGCTCCGGCACCATCGCGTCGCTCCTGATGACGGATGCCGAGCAGGAGCGCCCGGTGATGACGACCGAGGGCAAGCCGCTCAAGGAATATGTTGAAGCCTTCGAGCGCATGCTCATCGACAACACCATGCGCCGCCACAAGGGCTCCATTGCCTCGGTGATGGACGAGCTATGCCTGCCGAGACGGACACTGAACGAGAAGATGGCCAAGTACGGCCTTCAAAGATCGGATTATCTTGGCTGACATCAAAGGCGTGCTGTTCGACATGGACGGCCTCCTCCTCGACACAGAGCGCCTCGGGCAGGACGCCTTCGTGGACGCGACCGCGCCCATGGGCATCCCCGAGGCCAAGGCGCGGCACGCGTTTCTCTTCATGATCGGCGGCAATGCGGAAGCCAACCACGCCGCGCTGGCCCGCGAATTGCCGGAGGCCGACCCGCAGGTCTTGCGCCGCGACTGGGTCGACGCGTTCGAGGCGCGTGTGGCCAAGGGCGTGCCCCTCAGGCCCACGGCCTGGGACACGGTGAGCGCGCTTCACGCGCGCTTCCCCCTCGTCGTCGTGACCTCCTCCATTCGCCGGCACGCGGAGCACAATCTCGCGGCCACGGGGCTCGACCAATTCTTCCAGAGTGTCGTGACCGCCGAGGATGTCACCGGAATGAAGCCCGACCCGGAGCCCTACCGGACGGGCGCCGCGCGCCTAGGGCTGGATCCACGGGACTGCGGCGCGTTCGAGGACAGTGACGTGGGCATCACCGCGGCCATGGGCGCGGGATGCCAGGCCGTGCAGATCCCGGATCTGCGTCCGCCCGACCGCCCCCTGCCCGCCCTCGGGCAGCGCACGGCGCGCACGCTCGCGGAGGGTGCGGCCCTTCTCGGCCTGCTGCCGGTCCGCGCGGCCTAGGCCGCGGCGCGCGCGGGCCGGAAATAAGATTGCCATTGGACGACCCGTACCGATATGTTGGTGCAAGGGGCGCGTGCATCGCGCCTCTCTAGGGATTTTCCGGCGACGCAGTTCACGGCCAACGGGCCGGACGCGACACCGGTCACAAGACGACCCTGCCCCAGGCGGGGGTCGAGACCTCCGGGGCCACGCGCCCCGGTCATGAATGGGCGCCGCCATCCCCAAGGTGGCGTCGGAGACGAAACGCGATGGTTCGCGCTGAACCAAACACCGCCAACAGGCGGACCCAGCTTGCAGCACCCCCCGGCCCGAGGGCCTCGGGGCGCCAAGCGGCATGTACCATCGCTCCCACCAGACATTCCCGCGGCCACCAGGCCCCACCCCTCGACACGAGAGCTTCGGGTCCCCCCGGCGCGCGCGGATGCAGTAAGGCACCATGGGAAAGAAAATGCTCATCGATGCCACCCACGCGGAAGAGACCCGCGTCGTGGTGGTCGACGGAAACAAGGTCGACGAGTTCGACTTCGAAAGCCAGAACAAGCGCCAGCTAGCCGGCAACATCTACCTCGCCAAAGTGACCCGCGTGGAGCCCTCGCTGCAGGCGGCCTTTGTCGATTACGGCGGCAACCGCCACGGCTTCCTCGCCTTCTCGGAAATTCACCCGGATTACTACCAGATTCCGGTCGCCGACCGGGAGGCGCTCCTCGCCGAAGAGCGCGCCTATGCCGAGGCGCAGCGCAAGAAGGATGAAGAGGCCGAAGAGCCGAAGCGCCGGACCCGCTCGCGGCGCAAGCCGAAAGCCTCGGAGGCCACAGACGAGGACGCCGTCACCACGGCCGAGACCGAAAGCGGCGATATCTCCGGTATGGAGACGATCGACGTCGAGGATGAGGAAGGCTCCTCGCCCATGGAGCTCGTGGGAGAGACACCGGTCGATACGCCCGCCAGCGACGACGAAGACGAGGATGGTGGCGCCGCAGACGACGCGGATGAAACGTCCGACGAGAGCGACGATGCGGAGGCAGCGGACGCCTCCGAAAAAGACGACAGCATCGAAAGCGTGGCTCAGGAGGACGATGCCGAAGAGGTGCGTCCGGTGCGCAAGCCCCGCCCGCGCCGCTACAAGATCCAGGAAGTCGTGAAGGTCCGCCAGATCCTGCTGGTGCAGGTCGTCAAGGAAGAGCGCGGCAACAAGGGCGCGGCGCTCACCACGTACCTCTCGCTCGCTGGCCGCTATTGCGTGCTCATGCCCAACACCGCCCGTGGCGGCGGCATCAGCCGCAAGATCACCAACGCCGCCGACCGCAAGAAGCTCAAGGAGATCGCCACCTCCATCGAGGTCCCCGATGGCGCGGGCCTCATCGTGCGCACCGCGGGCGCCAAGCGCACGAAGACGGAGATCAAGCGGGACTACGAGTACCTGCAGCGCCTCTGGGAGCAGATCCGGGAGCTCACGCTGCAATCGACGGCACCGGCCAAGATCTACGAGGAAGGCGACCTCATCAAACGCTCGATCCGCGACCTCTACGGCAAGGAGATCGACGAGGTGATCGTGGAGGGCGAAGCCGGCTACCGCACCGCCAAGGACTTCATGAAGATGATCATGCCGTCCCACGCCAAGAACGTGAAACACTACCATGACGGGCTGCCGCTTTTCGCCCGCCACCAGGTGGAAAGCTATCTCGACGGGATGTTCAACCCGACGGTGCAGCTCCGCTCCGGCGGCTACATCGTCATCGGGATCACGGAGGCGCTCGTCGCCATCGACGTGAACTCCGGCAAGGCCACCAAGGAAGGCTCCATCGAGGACACGGCCCTCAAGACCAACATGGAGGCCGCCGAGGAGGTCGCGCGTCAGCTCCGCCTCCGCGATCTCGCGGGCCTCATCGTCATCGACTTCATCGACATGGAAGACCGCCGCAACAACGCGAAGGTCGAGAAGGTCATGAAGGACAAGCTCAAGACCGACCGCGCGCGCATCCAGGTGGGCCGCATCTCGGGCTTCGGCCTCATGGAGATGAGCCGCCAGCGCCTGCGCCCGGGGATGCTCGAGGCCTCCACGCAGCCCTGCCCGCATTGCCACGGCACGGGCCTCATCCGCTCGGACGACAGCATGGGTCTCACCATCCTGCGCCAGCTCGAGGAAGAGGGCACGCGGCGCCGGACGAAGGAAGTGCTCGTGCGCGCGCCTGTGAAGATCGCCAACTTCCTGATCAACCAGAAGCGTGAATACGTCGCCCAGATCGAGGCGCGGCACGGCATGGCTGTGCGCATCGAGGCCGACCCGCACATGGTCAGCCCGGACTACGCGGTGGAGAAGTTCAAGACGGCGACCCGCGCGGTGGCGGAGGCCCCGGTCATCACGGGCGACGCCTCGTTGATGGAAGACTGGGACGAAGAAGAGACCACTGCCGAAGTAGAAGCGCCCACCCCCGAAGAGGGCGAGCAGCCGCCGAAGAAGAAGCGCCGCCGTCGGCGGCGGCGTCGCGGCGGCAGCGGCTCCAGCCAGAACGGTGATGAGCAGAATCAGTCCGAGACGACCGAGGACGCGGCAGCGCAGCCAGCGGTGGACGCACCTGCGCCCGACGCCCCGGCGGAGCCCGCAGTGGCCGAGCCCGTGGCGGCAGAGGCGCCAGCAGAGGCAAAGGCAGACGCCGAGGCCGACGCGACGGCAGAGGCCACCGCGACGGAAGACGCGCCGAAAAAGCGGACGCGGCGCTCCAGCACGCGGAAGCCACGCACCTCCAAGAAGGCGGAGGCCGAGGCAGCCGCCGATGCGGATGCCGAAGCCAAGGCCGAGCCCGCAAAGGACGCAGCCCCCGAAGCCGAAGCGCCTTCGGAGGCCGCCAGCGAGGCCCAGCCTGAAGAAGAGGCGAAGAAGCCCGCGGCAAAGCCAAGGCGGACGCGCAAGAAAGCAGCGCCAAAGCCCGCGCCCGAGCCCGCGCTCGAGGAGACGGAGGCTGCGCCTGAGGCCAAGGCCGAGACGGTCGAAGCCGAGGCCGCGGTACCGGCGGATGCCACGGCCAGCGCGGAGGCGCCTTCCGAGGACAAGCCCAAGCGCAAGGGCTGGTGGTCGCTCGGTCGCTGACACGGAACGCGCCATGGCGACACGCATGTCGCATGTCGCCGTGGCGCTCCCCTCAAAACAGGCTGAGCTGATCTCCCGGACGCTCGGGGACACAAAAGAGATCCGTGCGCAGCGGCGGCATCTCTTCCGCGAGGCCGAGACGCTTGATCGCGAGCTTGTATCTCTGAGCGAGCATCTGGGCATAAAGCCCCTCCCCGCGCAGGCGCTTGTGCCACTGGGCATCGTAATCCTTGCCGCCATGGGCCTCGCGCACGCGCGCCATCACCTTGGACGCCTTGTTCGGGACCTCGCGCGCGAGCCAGTCGCGAAAGAGCCCCGCCACCTCGTAGGGCAGCCGGATCATCACCCAGCTCGCTGCACGGGCCCCGGCCTCTTGCCCCGCCTCAAGGATGCTCTCGAGCTCGTGGTCGGTGAGCCCGGGGATCATGGGCGAGGCGCAGACGCGCACCGGCACTCCGGCCGCCGAGAGCCGCTCGATGGCCTTGAGCCGACGCACCGGGCCCGGCACCCGCGGCTCCATCTGGCGCGCGAGCCTGGCGTCAAGCGTCGTCACCGAGACGCCCACGCTCACGAGGCCTTCGCCCGCGAGCTTTTCGAGGAGGTCGATGTCGCGCTCGATGATCGCGCCCTTGGTCGTGATCATCACCGGGTGGCGAAACTCCCAAAGCACCTCGAGACAGCGGCGCATGACCCCCTCCCGAAGCTCCGCGGGCTGGTAGGGATCGGTGTTCGTCCCGATGGCAATCGTCGCGGGCCGGTAGCGCGGCGCGGAGAGCTCCTTGGCCAAGAGATCCGGCGCGGCGGGTTTCACGCTCAGCTTCGTCTCGAAATCGAGCCCCGGCGAGAGGTCGAGGAAGGCGTGGCTCGGCCGGGCGAAGCAGTAGATGCAACCGTGCTCGCACCCGCGATAGGGATTGATGGAGCGGTCGAAGCGGACATCGGGCGAGGTGTTGCGCGTGATGATCTTCCGCGCTGCCTCGCGCCGCATCTCCGTGCGGAGCACAGGCCCCTCCTCGAACCCCCAGCCATCATCGGCGGCGTGGGCCTCCTGCGACTGGAAGCGGCCGGCCGGGTTGCTCCCTGCCCCGCGGCCCACGGCGCGGCCCAAACGATCCTGAGAACGGCGAGTCTGCATCCCGAAAGGATAGAACATTATAGGAACATGCAAAAGCGCTCATGTTGATATGGCGCTTTTGGGTGCGTCGCGCAGCGCCCCGTGCTTGTCGCTATTGTGTCAGAATACAATATGACCGGAGATCATACAGGATCAAAGACTTGCTGTGATGCCATTGGGAAGGTGCGCGTGCCATGTCGGATGAAGAAGACGATATCATCCTCGCCGAGCTCGACGATGAAGAGCTTGTCGCGCAGATGTTCGATGACCTCTACGACGGTCTCAAGGAAGAGATCGAGGAGGGCGTCAACATCCTCCTCGAACGCGGCTGGGCGCCCTACCGGATCCTGACAGAGGCGCTCGTGGGCGGCATGACGATCGTGGGCAATGACTTCCGCGATGGCATCCTCTTCGTGCCCGAGGTGCTGCTCGCGGCCAATGCCATGAAGGGCGGCATGGCCATCCTGAAGCCGCTTCTCGCCGAGACCGGCGCGCCCCGCGTGGGCAAGATGGTGATCGGCACCGTGAAGGGCGACATCCATGACATCGGCAAGAACCTCGTCTCCATGATGATGGAGGGCGCGGGCTTCGAGGTGGTGGATCTCGGCATCAACAACGCGGTCGAGAAGTACATGGACGCGCTGAAGGAAGAAGAGCCCGATATCCTCGGCATGTCCGCGCTCCTGACGACGACGATGCCCTACATGAAGGTCGTGATCGACACGATGGTCGAGACCGGCGTGCGCGATGATTACATCGTGCTCGTGGGCGGCGCGCCCCTCAACGAGGAATTCGGCAAGGCCATCGGGGCGGATGCCTATTGCCGCGACGCCGCCGTGGCGGTGGAGACGGCCAAGGAATTCGTCGCGCGCAAGCACAACCAGATGGCGGCGAGCTGAGCGCCTCGGACTTGGCAAAGGCCCGATGCTCGTCTTAGCCTTCACGCATTTCATTGCGTGGGGTCTTTTTCATGTCATCGAATTCCGAACCTGACGACAAGCACCTCAAATTGACCTGGCCTGCGTCCCCGCAAGACGCCTTTGACCGGGAACTAAGCAAGAAAGAATGGGCGCAATACGCGCTCCATACGCTGCACAAGAACATCGCGCGACCGGACCGCAACTCGTTCGCCGGTATGTTCCGAAGCATCAACGTCCTGATCATCGTGGCGCTCTTTCCGCTCGTCACAGCGATTGGTGCCAGCTTTCTCGCGCCGGATAGCACGCTGCCGGTGCTGAGCGAGGCGCAGCAACTGGCGCTCGGAGACACGAAAGACACCGACCTCATCGCGGCGAATGCCATTCTCGCGAAAGCCAACGAACCGCTGGTTGCGTATCGCGGCATCCTTCTCTTGATCGGCGCCTATATCGTCCTTGCGTTCTATCTCGGGTCCGCCTTGCCCGCGCAATGGCAGCTCAGCCTCCGCTATTGGCGGGGCTGCGTCGGGCACGGGGATGACAAGCCCAAGAACCTGCCAATTCATGCCTTTGTCTATGCCGGTCTGATCATCGCGAGCGCGGTCTATCTGGCGCAGAGCCTCATGGATCTTCCGGGGCCCCTCGAAAGCGCAGTGGAGCCCATGGCCCTCGCCGCCGTCGGCCTCGCCACCATCGTGTCGATGACCCTCGCCTTCGTGACGCTCTTCGCGTCCCATGTCGTGGGAACCAACTATCCCGGCGTCCGGAAATCCGAAGAAATCGCGCAAGTCATGGTCGACGCGCGCCACCAGATCGGCGCGTCGAGCTTTAGCGAGGTCGTATCTCTCGCGCTCCGCCCCACGGAAGAGCCCGACGAGGAGAAAGAGAGCGAGGAGGCCACCATCATGGCTGAGCTGCCCTCCCCCATCATACCGAAGGTTCCGGTCCTCGATGAACCGCGTCTCAACATCGATTCCGAACTCATGCCGAGCGACGCGCAACAGACAATCAATGATCTGTGTCTCGTGCTCGCCGTCGCGCTATGCCTTGCGATCGCGGTCCTTTCATTCGCGGGATCGGCGCTGGTGAGCACCGTTTCCGCGCCCGAGGCCTATACCACGGCGCTGCAAGGCGCGCTCGACGCGTGGGTCATCTTTGTTGGGCTCGGCGCCTCCTGCACGCTCGCGGTGGCCTATGCCTTTCCCGTCCTGCGCCTCATGCGTTTTGCCTATGTGGAAACCGAAGGCCTCATTGAAAAGAAAGCTGCCCCAAAGCCAGCAGCGAAGGAATGGGAAGTGAAGGGCTCTGCCGGTTTGAGCGGCATCAATCTCACCGCCACCGAAATCCTGCCCGCCGGGAAACCCGCGCCGTGGAGCGCTTTCAAAGACATTCAGCACGCTCGCCGCGTCGGGATCGCCGAGAAAAAGATGCTCTATATCATCAAGGCTGCCGATATCGGCGGGGCGTTCCACACGCTCACGGCGAACACTCTCAAAACCCAGATCAAGAGCCTCGTCGCGGTCATTGCGCCTGCAGCGGCGGGCACCTTCCTGTCGCTCTTGGGCTAGGCGGGAGGCACGCGAAAGCCTAGGTTGCGGCCATGACTGAAAAGGTCCTCATCCTCGCCTGCGGGGCGCTGGCGCGGGAGATCCTCGCGCTGATGGAGCTCAATGGCTGGGACCACATGGAGCTGCATTGCCTGCCCGCGCAGCTCCATCTTCATCCGGAGAAGATCACCGACGCCGTGGCGGAGGCCGTCGAGGCGCGCCGCGCGCAGTACGCGCGCATCTTCGTGGCCTATGCCGATTGCGGGACGGGCGGGCTCCTCGAGGCCAAGTGCAAGGCCCTCGGCGTGGAGATGATCGCGGGGCCCCACTGCTACAGTTTCTTTGAGGGCAACGAAGGCTTCGCCGCGAAGGCGGAGGAGGAGATGACCACCTTCTACCTCACAGATTTCCTCGTGAAGCAGTTCGATGCCTTCGTCTGGAAGCCCATGGGGCTGGATCGTCACCCCGAGCTCCTGCCGATGTATTTCGGGCACTACGAGAAGCTCGTCTACCAGGCGCAGACGGATGATGCCGCGCTGACCCAGAAGGCCGCGGATGCGGCGGCGCGGCTCGGGCTTTCCTTCGAGCGCCGCTTCACCGGCTATGGCGATCTGGCCACGGCGCTGGCGCGCGCCTGAGCGCGCCTTGCCCCCCTTCCCGCCCCGCGCTAGCACGGGGCATGCGCATTCTCCTGACAAATGATGACGGCATCAACGCCCCCGGGCTCAAGGTGCTCGAGGCGATCGCCGCCGAGCTGACAGAGCCCGAGAACGTGTGGGTCGTGGCACCGGCCTTTGAGCAATCGGGCGTCGCGCATTGCATCAGCTACACGCGCCCCCTGATGGTGGCGGAATACGAGCCGCGGCGGTTTGCCGTGGAGGGCTCACCGGCGGATTGCGTCATCGCGGGCATCCATGAGGCCATGGACGGGCGGCCCGATCTCGTCCTCTCGGGGGTCAACCGCGGCAACAACTCGGCGGAGAACGCGATGTATTCCGGCACGCTGGGCGCGGCGCTCGAGGGCGCGCTCCAGGGCATCCCCGCCATCGGCCTCTCGCAGTATTACGGCCCCGCCAATGCCGGCGCCGATGACCCGTTCGAGGCGGCCGCGCGTTTCGGCGCGGATGTGATCCGCAAGCTTCTCGCCACGGGCTTTGACAGCGAGGGCGAATACGGCCTCTTCTACAACGTCAACTTCCCCCCGGTCCCGGCGGCCGACGTGGCCGGCACCCGCGTGGTGCGCCAAGGCGCGCGGGAGGGCGTGCATTTCTCGGCGGAGGCCTCCACCGCGCCCAACGGGCGGCGCTTTCTCTGGATCAAGGGCGGTAACCAGCATGTTCCGGTGGCCGCGGAGACGGATGCGGGCGTGAACCTCGCGGGCTACATCTCGGTGACGCCCATGCGGGCAGATCTCACGGCGCATGACGCCCTCGCGCGGGTTGCGGAGGTCTTCGACTGAGATGGACGCCCTCGCCGAGCGCAAGATGCAGTTCCTGTTCCAGCTCCGCTCGAAGGGCGTGACCGACAAGTCCGTGCTCGAGGCCATGGAGAAGATCGACCGCGGCGCCTTCGTCACGGGGCTTTTCGCGGGACGCGCCTACGAGGACACGCCGCTCCCGATCGCCTGCGGCCAGACGATCTCCCAGCCCTCCGTGGTGGGGCTCATGACGCAGGCATTGAGGGTCGAGCCACGCTCGAAGGTTCTCGAAGTGGGCACCGGCTCGGGCTACCAGGCCGCCATCCTCGCCGTGCTGGCGCGGCGCGTCTACACCGCCGACCGTCACCGGCCACTTGTCCATGCGGCGCGCAAGGTCTTCGAGGAGCTTGGCCTGACGAACATCATCGCCATGACGGCCGATGCCAGCCACGGCGTCGCCGAACAGGCACCGTTTGACCGCATTATCGTGACCGCCGCCGCCGAGGATCCGCCGGGGCCGCTCTTGGCGCAACTCAAGATTGGCGGTATCATGGTGGTGCCGGTGGGCCAGTCCGACACCGTCCAAAGCCTGATCCGCGTGACCCGCACGGAGACCGGTTTTGACTATGACGAACTCAGGCCCGTTCGGTTCGTGCCCCTCCTCGAGGGGCTCGGCGAGAACGAGTGATGCAAGTGGACGACCCCGGACAAACCGGGGCGTATCCCGAACGAGGTTGAGAGCATGGTGGCACATCCGCTGAGAGTGTTTCTTCTGGGCGCGGGGCTTCTGGCCGTCGCGGCCTGCGATGATTTCGATCTGCGCGACAACGTGGGAGGCTTCGACACCTCGAACGCCGCCCTTGGCGCGACCGCGCCGCGACCGGAGCCGGACGCCCGCGGTGTGATCTCCTATCCCGGATACCAGGTCGCCGTGGCCCGGCGCGGCGACACGGTCGCGACCATCGCGTCACGGGTGGGCACGGATGCCGCCGCCCTTGCCCGGTTCAACGGGATCGGCGAGACGGTGGGCTTGCGCCCGGGCGAAATTCTCGCGCTGCCCGAACGCGTGCCGGGCGAGACCGTCGATATCGCGGGCCTTGCGGGCGCTGCCATCGAGGCGTCTCCCGAGGATGCGGCGCGCGCGCCCGCAGCGGTGGAAACAGCCGAGCTCCCCGTCGGCCCCGAGCCCGTCCGCCACCGGGTCGAGCGCGGCGAGACGGCCTTCACCATCGCGCGGCTCTACAACGTCCCCGTGCGGAGCCTCGCGGAATGGAATGCGCTCGATGCGGACCTCACGGTGCGCACCGGCCAGTTTCTCCTGATCCCCACGGCGGCCAGCCCCCGGCAATCGAGCGCTGTGGCCGCGCCCGTCCCCGCCCCCGGCGCTGGCAGCGCGACGCCCACGCCACCGAGTTCCACGACACAGCTCCCCGCGGAAGACGAGACGCCGGAGGCGCAGGTCGCTGCCGCCCCTGCCCCGGCAGAGCCCGAGGTGGCCACGCCCGCAGATCGCACGGAGTTTCTCACGCCAGTGACAGGCACCGTCATCCGCGGATACGCGCGCGGGCGCAACGAGGGCGTCGATTTCGGCACAGCACCTGGCGCTGCCGTGAACGCCGCCGCTGACGGCACCGTGGCCGCCATCACGCGCGATACCAACGACGTCGCCATCATCGTCATCCGCCACGAGAACAATCTGCTCACCGTCTACACCCAGGTGGACGATCTGCGCATCGAGAAGGGGGACACCGTCCGCCGCGGGCAGCGCATCGCCTCCGTGCGCGCAGGCGATCCGACCTTTTTGCATTTCGAGGTACGCGACGGTCTCGAGAGCGTCGATCCCGCGACGTATCTGGACCTCTAGGCGCTACCGGAGCGAGACGCCCCGCCGACCGGCCAGATCACTGAAGAATTGCCAGGCCACGCGGCCGGATCGGCTTCCCCGCGTCGCCTGCCACTCGATGGCCTTCGCGCGGAGCTCTTCTGGGTCGATCTCGATCCCGTGGGCCGCGCAATAGCCCTCGATCATGGCGAGGTAGTCATCCTGGCTGCAGGCATGGAAGCCGAGCCAGAGGCCGAAGCGATCCGATAGCGAGACCTTTTCCTCCACCGCCTCCGACGGGTTGATGGCGCTCGAGCGCTCGTTCTCGATCATGTCGCGCGGCATCAGGTGGCGGCGATTGGACGTGGCATAGAGCACGACGTTCTCCGGCCTGCCCGCGATGCCGCCATCGAGGACGGCTTTCAGGCTCTTGTAATGCGCGTCGTCGTGGGAAAACGACAGGTCATCGCAGAAGAGGACAAAGCGGAACGGCGCCCCGCGCAAAAGCCCGAGCAGACGCCCGATGCTCGGCAGGTCCTCGCGCTGGATCTCCACGAGCTTGAGCGGGTGTCCCTCCTGCGCCACCGCGCCGTGCACGGCCTTCACGAGCGAGGATTTCCCCATGCCGCGCGCGCCCCAGAGAAGCGCATTGTTGGCGGCAAACCCAGCCGCGAACTGGCGTGTATTGGCGAGAAGCGTGTCACGGGCGCGATCGATCCCGAGAAGGAGCGCGAGGTCGATGCGGGCCACCGTCTCCACCGGCTCCACGCCATCGGGATCTGCATGCCAGAGGAAAGCCTGCGCCGCGCTCCAATCCGGCGCCTCCGCCGGCGGTGGAGACATGCGCTCCAGCGCCTCAGCGATCCGACCTAGCGCGTCGTCGTTCACTTCTGCTCGTCTTCCTCGGCAAAGGCCCCTTCGCCGTGGATGTCCTCGTCCCAGAGGCCCTGCGCCTTGAGCTCCGCCTCGCGCTTGCGCTCGATGCGCCGCACCAGCTGGATCGACACCTCGTAGAGCCCGTAGACGGCCACGAAGAGGATCACCTGGGTGATGATGTCAGGCGGCGTCACGATGCCTGCCAGCACGAGGATGGCCACGACGGCATACTTGCGCACCGCCGCGAGGCCCCGGGCGCTCACGAGGCCCGCCTTGCCCAGGAGGGTCAGGAGCACCGGCAGCTGGAAGCAGAGCCCGAAGGCCATGACGAATGTGATCGTTAGCGAGAGATACTCGGCCACCGAGCCCTGGAAGCTGATGCCTGCAGTGCCCCCTTCGACCTCCGTGCCCACGGCCTCGCCGGTGTCCGGGGCGATCTGCTGGAAGTTGAGGAAGAAATCGAACGCCAGCGGGATCACGATGTAGAAGGCGAAGGCCGCGCCGAGAAAGAACATGAAGGGCGAGGCCACGAGGAACGGCAGAAACGCGGATTTCTCGGAGCGGTAAAGCCCCGGCGCGACGAAGCGCCAGAGCTGGTAGGAAATCATGGGGAACGCGAGCGCGAAGCCACCGAGGATCGAGATGCGGATGGCCACGAAGAAGCCCTCCTGCAGCCGGATCAGGATGAGCCCGCATTCCTGCCCGCGCTCGGCGAGCGCCTGGCAGACCGGCGTCGTCAGGTAGTTGAAGATCGGGTTCCACACGGCAAAGCAGATGAAGATGCCGATCACGAAGGCGATGGCCGCGCGAATGAGCCGTGTCCGCAGCTCGGCGAGGTGCTCGATCAGTGGTGCGGCACTGTCTTCGATTTGATCATTCTGATCATTGTCGGTGGAGCTCATGTGGCTTTTTGCTCGTCTTTCGGCGCGGGCGCCTCGGCGATGTCCGCGACGGTCTCGATCTCGGGCTCGGCCTCGGGCTCGTCAGATGCTTCGGCCTCTGCCTCGGCGGCTGCCGCGGCGGCCTTCTCGGCCTCGCGCTTCTTCGTCGCCTCGTGGATCTTGCGGGCGGCTTCGGCGCGCTCCTGCTTCAGCTTGGCGGTCTCGGGCCCCATGGCCTTCTGCGGCTGCCCGGGCTCCCACTTGTCGAACTGGTCAGCCGCGTCCTTCAGGGCGTCCATCCCGAAATTTCGCGGGTTGGACATGCCCTTGAGATCCTTGGCGATGTCTTTGGCGCCGGACGCATCCGCGGCCTCGTTCATCGCGTTCGAGAATTCCCGGCCCATGCGGCGCACCTTGGCCGTCATCTTGCCCAGCGCCTGAAACATCACCGGCAGATCTTTGGGGCCCACCACGATCAGCGCGACAACGCCGATGAGGATCAGCTCACTCCAGCCCATGGGCGGCTCTCCTCGAGGGTCTAGACCTTGTCCTTGTCTTTTTCATCCTCGGGCGTGACGTCACGCGCCGCCTCGGCATCGGCTTTCTCGAGCTCTTCGGTGCCGTCTTTCACGCCTTTCTTGAAGGACGTGATGCCCTTGCCGACCTCGCCCATGAGCGAGCTGATCTTGCCGCGCCCAAAGAGCACGAGCACGACCACAGCGATGAGCAGCCAGCCCACCGGGGGAATATTGGTTACAAACATCGGGGTCATCGGTGTCTCCTTTCACGCAAACGCGCGTGTCCCGTGTATCATCCGAGCTGCTATCTACGGCGCGCCGGGCCTACGGAAAAGGCTTGAACGCGCGTTCCGCCGCGCACATTGTCGCTTTTCATGTCATAATCCTGTCAGGAGCGTCCCGACAGCTTGGCGAGAGACCCTTGAAACGCAGTGACCGCCTCATCCAGCTCATCACCATCCTGCGCGATGGTCGCCGCTACCGCGCCGAGGACCTCGCGGAGCGGCTCGGCGTCTCGCTGCGCACGGTCTACCGGGACATGGACGTGCTCGCTGCCTCCGGCATCCCCGTGGAGGGCACGCGGGGCCTCGGCTACGAGATCACGGCCGCCGTCACGCTGCCGCCGCTCAACCTCACAACCGTGGAGCTCGAGGCGCTCCATCTCGGGCTCTCCGCAGTGGGCGAAGGCGGGGATGAAGAACTAAGGGAGGCCGCTCGCGGCCTCTCTGCCAAGATCGACGCGGCCCTCCCCGAGGAACGGCAAGGCGCCCCGAGGGGCTTCGGCTTCGCGGTCTACCCGTTCGCGGACGTGGCCCATGGCTTCAAGCATATGCCACCCCTGCGCGCGGCCATCCGGTCGCGCCAGAAGGTGCGCATCAGCACTGAGGAGACCGACGGCGCGAAGAGCCGCGTGATGCGCCCGCTGCAACTGGATTATTGGGGCCGGGTCTGGACGGTGACCGGGTGGTGCGAACGCGCCAGCGACTTCCGGACCCTCCGCGTGGACAAGATCGGGAGCTTGACCATCCTCCCCGCCATCTTCGTCGAAGAGGAAGGCAAGCGCTACGAGGACTTCCTCGCGCGAGAGGAGCGCGGGAAGATCCGGCAGTGACGCCGGGGCGCGCGGATCAGGAGGGTCGTCCCCACGGGAGGCTGGAAGAGGCCCGGCACGGTGGCGGCCAGCGCCGTCCCGTCGGCGAGCGTGAACTCAACGACGGAGAGCTGCCCGAGGAAGCGCGCCCGCACGACCTCCGCGCGCACGGGCTGGCCCTCGCTCGCGGTCCGATGCGGAAGCTGACGGGGCCGGTTGAAATCGATCCCCACGTGCTGGGGCCTGATCACGATGTTCACGGGCGTGCCGTCAGGATGGCCCGGCGCGAGGAACGGACCGAAGGCCGTATCCACCAGCGCATTGTGAACTTCGCCCTCGATAATGTTGATATCGCTGAAGAATTGCGCCGCGGCGAGATCCACGGGCTCGTTGTAGACCGTGTAGGGCGCGCCGCTCTGGACGATGCGCCCGGCCCGCATGAGCGCGATCTGGTCGGCCATGCGCATGGCCTCCTGCGGATCATGCGTCACGAGCAACACCGCCGTCCCGGCCTCGCGCAAGACCTGCAGGGTCTCGTCGCGCACCGCGTCGCGGAGCCGCTCGTCGAGGCCCGAAAAAGGCTCGTCCATGAGCATCACCCGGGGCTGCGGCGCGAGCGCACGGGCCAGCGCCACGCGCTGTTGCTCGCCGCCGGAGAGCTCATGGGGATAGGCACGCGCATAGTGCGAGAGGCCGACCCGGGCGAGAAGCGTCGCCACCCTCTCCCGTCCGGCGCGGCGGTCCTTGATCCCGTAGGCCACGTTGTCGGCGACACTCAGATGCGGAAAGAGCGCAAAATCCTGAAACATCAGACCGATGCCGCGGGCCTCGGGTGGCTTGCCCGTGATGTCCTCGCCATCGAGGAGGATCTGGCCGCTGGCTGCCGCCTCGACCCCGGCCACCGCGCGCAGCGTGGTCGACTTCCCGCAGCCGGAATTGCCGAGAAGGCAGGTCACCTCCCCCGCGGCCACGGTGAGCGAGACCTGATCCACCGCCGTCTTCGCCCCGAACCGGCAGGTCAGGTCGCGCAGCTCGAGCCGCGGCGCGGGATCGCTCGTCTGGGACACGGGCCGCGGCTCAGATGGTCGCGTTGGTGCCGCCGCCATCGAGCAGGATGTTCTGGCCGACGATGAACCCGGCATGCTGCGAGCAGAGGAACGCACAGGCGGCACCGAATTCCTCGATCGTCCCGTAGCGGCGCGCCGGGATGGTAGCTTCCCGCTGCTTGCGGGCCTCGTCCATGGTGATGCCCTGCGCGTTGACGACCCCGGTGTCGAGCGCTTCGGCGCGCGCCGTGGCGTGGATGCCGGGGAGGAGATTGTTGATCGTCACCCCTTTCTCCGCCACCTGCCGGGCCGTCCCGGCGACGTAGCCCGTGAGCCCGGTGCGGGCGGCGTTCGAAAGGCCGAGCTGCGGGATCGGCGCCTTCACGGACTGGCTCGTGATGTTGATCACGCGGCCCCAGCCGCGAGCCATCATCCCGGGCAGCGTGGCTTTCATGAGCGCGATGGGCGTGAGCATGTTGGCATCGAGCGCGGCGATGAAATCGTCGCGATCCCAATCGCTCCAAAGCCCCGGAGGCGGGCCGCCCGCATTCGTGACGAGGATATCTAGATCACCGGCAGCCTCGAGCACCGCGGCCTGCCCATCGGGCGTCGTGACATCGGCGGCGACCACGGTCACGGAGACCCCGTGCGCGCGGAGCTCGTCTGCCGTGGCCTCGAGCGGCGCGACGGAGCGCGCGTTGATCACGAGGTCCACGCCTTCGGCGGCCAGCGCCATGGCGCAGCCTTTTCCGAGGCCCTTGGACGATGCGCAGACCAGCGCCCGCTTTCCCCGAATACCCAATTCCATCTCAGACCTCCCCATGCATTCCCGGCGTTCCCGCGGACCTAGCAGCGCGCGGATGCCCCTTCAATGCCGACCGGCCTCCCAAGATGCGCCGCAATCATGCCTTAAGACTTGCGGTGGTACGTTTGTGCGACCATTGGAATCTGACTACGATGAGTGACATGGCCTCCTCTTTCCGCTCGAGCCTCCGCGCGACGCAGACCTTGCCGGTTTTCCGGGCCGAGGCGTTTTTCGTGCTCGCGGGCGTGAACGCGGGGGAGGCCCTGAGCTTTGCCAGCGAGCTGGTGCTCGATGACGTCTACGAACTCGACGCCGCCGCCGCGCCCGGCGCGCTCAGCGTCGGCAACGACGCCGAGGCACTCCGCATCGCGCCCGGCAGTGCCGTGGGCTCCCCCGGCGGACAAATCGTCATCGACTCGACCATCACGCTCATGTCGCCCCTCGGCGCGACGATCGAGGGGCTCATCCTCGTGGAGGTCGATGGCGGCGAGGCCGTCGACATCTTCCTTCTGCCGCTCGCGCATCTCGCGCCGCGCACGGATTACACGCTCGTGGGCATCGACACGTCGGATGCACGGCGGCGCTTCGCGGAGGCCGCCTGCGTCGCCTTCACCCGTGGCACGCACATCACCATGGCCTCCGGCGCGCAGGTGCCGATCGAGGAGCTCTGCGTCGGCGATCGCGTCCTCACCCGGGACGAAGGCCCGCAAGAGATCCGCTGGATCGGGCAGAATACGCGCCGCGCCGTGGGGGATTTTGCCCCGGTCCTCATCCGCAAGGGCACGCTCAACAACGAGAACGACCTCATCGTGAGCCCCGACCACCGGCTCTTCATCTACCAGCGCGATGACGAGATCGGCGCGGGCCGGGCCGAGGTCCTCGTGAAGGTGCGCCACCTGATCAATGGCGACACCGTCGTGCGGCTCGAGGGCGGCTTCGTGGACTACTTCCAGCTCCTGTTCGACAGTCACCAGATCATCTATGCCGAGGGCATTGCGGCAGAGAGCCTCCTCGTGGATCCCCGCACCCGGGCCGCGCTCCCGGCGGATGTGGACGCAGCGCTGGCCAAGGCGCTCCCAGGCCACGAGGACCGCCACCACCTGAATTACGAGGTCAGCGAGACGCTCCTAAGCCGGAACGCCGCCGAGATGCTGCGCCGCGCGTCCACGCGCTAGGCCTAGCGCACGATCAACACGTCGCAGGGCGGCTCCCGCAGGAGATCGTTGGCCACGGAGCCGAGAATGGCGGGCAAGGCACCGGCGCGTCCATGGGCACCGATGGCCAGAAGCGGGACGCCCTGCTCCTCCACGGCCCGCGCGATGACCGCACCGGCCCCACCCTTTTCGATCGTCACCGGCCCGCAGGAGGCCTCCTCCAGCGTCAGGCTTGCCTGCCACGCTTCGGCGGAGGCCGTGGCATCATTGAGAAATGCCGCCTCGAGCGGCGCCGCGGCACCGGGGGCCCGCGCCAGCCGCCCTTCGTAGGGCACATGGAGCGCATTGACCGGGTGGAGCGCGATGCCCGGCGCAAGCGTCGCGGCTTGCCGCGCAGCCTTTGTCGAGGCCTGCGAAAAATCCGTGGCGACGACGGCGGCCGCGTAGGGGCGCGATGAATCCTCCCGGACGAGGAGCACCGGGCACGGAGCGTGGCGCACCGTTTTCTGCGCGGTGGTCTCCCACATCACATCCAGAAAGGCGCGCCGCCGATGCGTGCCCACGACGAAGAGGTCCACCATGGCGTGGGTGGCGGCGATCATCTCCTCCACCGGATCACCGGCCCGGACATCGATGGTGACATTGCGCGGGGCCTCCAGCGTCTCGAGCAGCGTCGTGATCGCCGCGCGCGTCTTCTCGACGAGCAGCTCTTCGAGGTCGTCGGGCAGGTCCTCGTCGATGACGGACAGCACGGTGAGCGCGGCGTCGTGCTGCCGCGCCAGCGCTGCGGCGCGCTGCACCGCCTTCTCCGACCGCTCCGAGAGGTCGGTGGCGACTGTGATCGTTTCGATGGCCATGGGCATCTCCTCCGCTTTGGTCAGAGGCCTAGCACCGGCCCGCGCGGCGGGCCTTGATCCAGCGCAAGAATTGCCGCGCGCGCATGCGCCCCTTGCCTCCCCCGGGTTTGGCGGTAAACCCCACCCATGCTCGACAATCGCCCCAGCCTCCCCCCGGAAGTCGCCCGCCGCCGGACCTTCGCCATCATATCGCACCCCGACGCGGGCAAGACGACGCTGACGGAAAAGTTCCTGCTCTATGGCGGCGCGATCCAGCAGGCCGGCCAGGTGCGCGCCAAGGGCGAGGCCCGGCGCACGCGCTCGGACTTCATGCAGATGGAGAAGGACCGCGGGATCTCCGTGAGCGCCTCGGCCATGGCCTTCGACTATGGCGATTACCGTTTCAACCTCGTGGACACGCCCGGACACTCGGACTTTTCCGAAGACACCTATCGCACGCTCACGGCCGTGGACGCGGCGGTCATGGTCATCGACGGCGCCAAGGGCGTGGAGAGCCAGACCCAGAAACTCTTCGAAGTCTGCCGCTTGCGCGACCTGCCCATCTTGACCTTTTGCAACAAAATGGACCGGGAAAGCCGCGATACGTTCGAGATTATTGACGAAATCCAAGAAAACCTCGCCATTGACGTCACGCCTGCCGCCTGGCCCATCGGGCGCGGGCGGGAGTTCATCGGCTGCTATGATCTCCTGCGCGACAGGCTCGAACTCATGGACCGCGCGGACCGCAACAAGGTGGCCGAGAGCGTGAAGATCGAGGGGCTCGATGACCCGAAGCTCGCCGAGCATGTCCCCGCTGCCCTGCTCGATACCTTCCTCGAGGAGGTGGAGATGGCCCGGGAACTCCTGCCCCCGCTTGACCCGAAGGCCCTCCTCGAAGGGACGCTTACGCCGATCTGGTTCGGCTCCGCGATCAATTCCTTCGGCGTGAAGGAGCTGATGGATGGGATCGGCACCTACGGCCCCGAGCCGCAGCCTCAGAGCGCCGAGCCCCGCCAGATCGCGCCGGAAGAGGGCAAGGTTTCGGGCTTCGTCTTCAAGGTGCAGGCGAACATGGACCCCAAGCACCGGGACCGCGTGGCCTTCGTGCGCATGGCCTCGGGGCACTTCACGCGCGGCATGAAGCTTACCCATGTCCGCACGAAAAAGCCGATGGCCGTCTCGAACCCCGTGCTCTTTCTCGCATCTGACCGCGAGCTCGCAGAGGAGGCCTGGGCCGGCGACATCATCGGCATCCCGAACCACGGGCAGCTCCGCATCGGCGACACCCTCACCGAGGGAGAGGCGCTCAAGGTGACGGGCATCCCCTCCTTCGCGCCGGAGCTCCTGCAGGGCGTGCGCTCGGGCGATCCGATGAAGACGAAGCACCTCGAAAAGGCGCTCATGCAATTCGCCGAGGAAGGCGCGGCCAAGGTCTTCAAGCCGATGATCGGATCGGGCTTCGTCGTGGGCGTCGTGGGCCAGCTCCAGTTCGAGGTGCTGGCGAGCCGGATCGAGCAGGAATACGGCCTGCCCGTGCGTTTCGAGGCCTCGCAATTCACCTCAGCGCGCTGGGTCCACGGGCCCAAGGACAAGGTCGACGCCTTTGCGCAGTCCAACAAACAGCACATGGCCACCGACAATGACGGCGACGATGTTTTCCTCACGCGCCTGCAGTGGGATATCGACCGCGTGGAACGGGACCATCCCGATCTTCGGCTGTCCTCAACCAAGGAGATGATGGTCTGATCCGGCGGCGCCCCGCCGGCCCGACTTGCGCCGCGCGCAGGACTTTGAGACCATCCGGAAAACAGGCAGTGCTCCATGATCGCATCTCTCGCAAAGCTCCCCGTCAAGGCCATGCCCGCAGCCCTCGCCGCGGGGCTGGCCACGGCCGCGGCAGCCGAACTCTGGGACAGCGATGCCGCGTGGAACCTGCTCAACCTTGCCAGCGTCTCGGAGGCCGTGGTCGACGACACGTGGTTCGCGGTGAAGGCGTTTCCCGAGGAGCTCCGCGCCGCCACCGACGACTTCCTCATCGAGGGCTACGTCGTGCCGATTCTCGCGGAGCCCGAGATCTCGAGCTTCATTCTGGTTCAGGACCCCGAGAACTGCCCCTTCTGCGGCACGGGCTCGGGCTACGCGCCGGTTCTCGAGGTCATCCTCGGAGAGCCGATCCCCTCGGTGGAAGAGTTTTCCCGCATCCGCGTGCAGGGCGAGCTCGAACTCATCGATGATCCTCAAACATTCCAGATGTTTGTGCTCGTTAACGCCGCGCCGGTAAGTTGATCTGCCCGATTTGACCTCGGGCTGTGGATCGATTATCTGCAGCGCAGCACGCAACGGCGTGCACGACGCCGGGCGCGACTGTGACAAGCGCCCAATGCCACGGGGCCCTGCCCCTAACTTTGGACGCTGATGACAAAATTTACTGATCTGAACTTGGACCCCAAGGTCCTCAACGCCGTAGTCGATGCAGGCTACGAAGAGCCCACGCCGATCCAGGCGGGCGCCATTCCCCCCGCCCTCGAGGGACAGGATGTCCTCGGGATCGCGCAGACGGGGACGGGCAAGACGGCAAGCTTCACGCTGCCCATGATCACGCTCCTGAAGCGCGGCCGGGCCCGGGCGCGGATGCCCCGCTCCCTCGTCTTGGCACCGACGCGAGAGCTCGCGGCCCAGGTGGCGGAGAACTTCGACACCTACACGAAGTACACGAAGCTGACGAAGGCGCTCCTCATCGGGGGCGTGAGCTTCAAGGAGCAAGACGCGCTGATCGACCGGGGCGTCGACGTCCTGATCGCCACGCCCGGGCGCCTGCTCGACCATTTCGAGCGTGGCAAACTGCTTCTCACGGGCGTCCAGATCATGGTGGTGGACGAGGCCGACCGGATGCTCGACATGGGCTTCATCCCGGATATCGAGCGCATCTTTTCGCTGACGCCCTTCACGCGCCAGACGCTCTTTTTCTCGGCCACCATGGCCCCCGAGATCGAGCGCATCACCAACACTTTCCTGAGCAACCCGGCCAAGGTGGAGGTGGCCCGCGCCGCCACCACCAACAAGAACATCACGCAAGGCGTGGTCATGTTCAAATCCTCCCGCCGGGACCGCGAGGCGAGCGAAAAGCGCAACCTGCTGCGCGCGCTGATCGATGGCGAGGGCGAGAAGCTCACGAACGCCATCATCTTCTGCAACCGCAAGACCGACGTCGACATCACCGCGAAATCGCTCAAGAAGCACGGCTATGACGCCGCGGCGATCCACGGCGATCTCGACCAGTCCTTCCGCACCAAGACGCTCGAGGGGTTCCGCGACGGGACGCTCAAGCTTCTGGTAGCCTCTGACGTGGCCGCTCGCGGCCTCGACATCCCGAATGTGAGCCATGTCTTCAACTTCGACGTGCCCAGCCACGCCGAGGACTATGTGCACCGGATCGGGCGCACGGCCCGTGCGGGCCGCAGCGGGACGGCCATGATGATTTGCGTGCCTCGGGACGAAAAGAACCTCGAGGATATCGAGCGGCTTGTGAAGGACACGATCCCCCGGCTCGAAAGCCCTTTGAAGAGCAGCGGACCGGAGCCCCAATCCAGCGACGAGAGCGACGAGAAGCCGAAGCGCTCCCGCTCCCGGTCGCGCTCCCGCAAGAAAGACGAGCCGAAGCCCGAGGTTGAAGAGGTGGCGGCCGCCGCCGAGGACACCCCGCGTGAGCCGCAGCCGAAGCGCACGCGCGGCGGGCGTGGCCGTGGCCGCGACCGTGGCGAGGGCGGCCCCACGCCCGTGGGCATGGGCGATCACATGCCGGGCTTCATCGCCAAGAGCTTTGCCCAGCGTCTCGAGGAAGACGCGGCCTAGCGGCTGGTGCGCAGGGAGCGCAGGAAAAGCCCGAGCCCGCCGAAGAAGAGCACGAGGATCACCACGAGATCAAAGACGCTCATCCGCGCGAAGGTGAGCTGGATCGAGGCGATGACCCCCGCCACCATGGCGATGAGCGCCCCGGCCGCGAGCCCCCAGCCGATCCAGTTCTTCGAGTTGTAGAAGATGATCACCACCCCGAAGATGAAGGGGATGAGCACCATCCCCGTCGTCACCGGGACGCCCCCCACGCGGAAGAGCCCTGTCCCGAACCCGAATTGCGGGCGGATGATGATCCCGTTGAGGAGCAGGTAGCCCCCGGCGACCATCATCGCGAGCCCGATGAGGAACTGCCCCGTCCCGCCGTCGCTGCCACCCGCGCCCATCAGCCGAGCCTCGAGAGGACGACGGTCACTTCGGGCTTCTTGCCGATCTCGGACATGGCCGTGGCGCGCGTGATGCGGCGGAGCTCGTCCTCGAGTTTCTCGTCGTCTTTCAGTGTCTTGGGCGAAGCGCGCATGAGAAACTGACCGAGGTCCTCCTCAAGCACGTCCGAGAGCGCGGCGTTCGATGTGCCCGTTTCGGCGAGGCCCATGAGATCGCACCACGGCTCGCCCACGGGCTCGTCATCCTCGAGGATCACGCTCACCATGACATGCCCGTTGAGCGCCATGCGCATCCTGTCGCGGATCACGCCGTCGAGCGCCCCCACCTGCACCGACCCGTCGAGATAGGTCCGGCCCGTTTCCACGTAGCCCACCACGCGCGGCGCATTGCCGGCGAGATCGAGCATCGTGCCATTCACGGCGATGACGGAGGAGCGCCCGCCCTGCTCGGCGAGTTTCACGTGCTCGCGTAGATGCCGGTGCTCGCCATGCATGGGCACCACGAAGGCAGGATCGATGAGCGCATGCATGCGCTCGAGATCCGGCCGGTTGGCGTGGCCCGAGACGTGGTAGAGCCCCGAGCTGTCATCGACGACATCGACGCCCATCTCGCTGAATTGGTTGATGATACGGATCACGCCGCGCTCATTGCCCGGAATGGTCTTGGAGGAAAAGAGGAACGTGTCCCCCTCTTTCATGGTGAGCCCGCGATACTTCCCGTTGGCGAGCTGCGCGGAGGCGGCGCGGCGCTCCCCCTGGGAGCCTGTCACGAGGAGCATCAGGTTGCCCCGCGGGATGTCGAGCGCATCCTCGGCGGTCACGGTCTTGGGGAAATCGCTGAGCACGCCCGTCTCGACGCCGGCCTCGATCATGCGCCGCATCGCACGGCCCAGAAGACAGATGGAGCGGCCTGCCCGCTCCCCCGCCTCCGCGAGCGTCTTCACCCGCGCGATATTGGAGGCAAACGTGGTGGCCACCACCATGCCTTCCGCCTCGGAGACAAGGCGCTCGATCTCGGGGCCCACGACGGCCTCGGAGCGGCCCGGCGTATTCGAGAAGACGTTGGTGCTGTCGCAGACGAGCGCTTTCACCCCGCCCTTCGCGATCTCCTCGAACATGTCCGCGTCAAAGGCCTCGCCCACGCCGGGCGTGGCATCGAGCTTGAAATCCCCCGAGTGGAAGACACGGCCTGCCGGTGTCTCGATGAGGAGGCCGGAGGATTCCGGGATCGAATGCGAGACCGGCACGAAGCTGACCTTGAACGGCCCCGCCTCCACGACCTCCGGGTAGCGCGAGACGGTCGTGACCGCCTCCGGGCCGATGCCGAATTCCTCGAGCTTCCTCCGGGCGATGTTGGCGGTGAAGGTCCGCGCGAAGATGGGGGCGCCGAGCCTCTCGAAGGTGTGGCCCACCGCGCCCACATGGTCCTCATGGGCGTGGGTGATGAAGACGGCGTCGATCATCGCGCGGCGCTCCTCGAGCCATGCGATATCCGGCAGGATCAGGTCCACGCCGGGCGTGCCGTCCATGTCCGGGAAGGTGACGCCGAGATCGACGACGATGAGCCGCTCCGCATCCTCGGGGCCGTAGCCGTAGACATAGCAATTCATGCCCACTTCCCCTGCCCCACCGAGGGGCAGGTAAATCAGTCGCTCGCTCACATGTTTTCCTTATTGTGTCGGTGGATGACGGTCAGGCCGTGCATCGTCAGATCGTCTTCGAAGACGTCAAATAGCTCTTCTGCCTGCTCGAACAACGGCGCGAGACCGCCCGTGGCCACGATCTTCATGGGCCGCTCGCGTTCGGCGGTGATGCGCGCGGTCACCTCCTTGATGAGGCCCACATAGCCCCAGAAGATGCCCGATTGCATGCAGGCGACCGTATTCGTGCCGACGACGCGCTGCGGCTTCGTGATATCCACGTGGGGCAGCGCGGCGGCGGCCATGTGGAGCGCCTCGAGGCTCAGGTTGACGCCCGGAGAGATGACCCCGCCCACATATGCCCCGTCATGATCGACCACGTCGAATGTCGTGGCCGTCCCGAAATCCACCACGATGAGATCCCCGCCGTGAAGATCGAAGGCACCGGCGGTGTTCACGAGCCGGTCCGGGCCCACGATCGTGCCCTCGTCCACGCGCGGATCCACCGGCAAAAGGCAGTCGGGCTTGCCAACCACCCAGGGCCGCGTGCCAAAATAGCGATCCGAGAAGACGCGCAGGTTGAAGACCACCCGCGGCACGGTGGAGCTCACGATGACCTCATCTATCTCGGGGTCGATCCCGTGGAGGTTCATGAGGGTTTTCAGCCAGACGTAGTACTGGTCCGCCGTGCGCTGATGCTCCGTCGAGGCGCGCCAGGTGGCGAGGAAGCTGGTGCCATCCCAGAGGGAGAAGACGGTGTTGGTGTTCCCGCAATCGATGCACAGAAGCATGGAAACCCTTCAGAAATAGACATCCGCCGCAGGCAGGCTGAGGCGGCCTTCGGGCGTGGATAGTATAAGCTGGCCTGAGATGTCGATGGTCTCGAAGATGCCCTGACGCTCCGTCTGTGCCGTGCGCGCGCGGATGGGCTCGCCCAGCCTCGCGGCCCGTTCCAGCCAGGCTTCACGCACCGGGCCGAAGCCTTCCCGCGTGAGGCGCGCCTCCCAATGCGCGAAAGCGGGGGCGAGATGATCGAGCACTTCCTCGGGCGCGGCTTCCACCCCGAGCGCCCGCGGCGGCAGCGCATGCGGCTCCAGGAGGCCCGCGTCGGGCGCGTGGCGCAGGTTGATCCCGATGCCCACGGCGAGCTTCGCACCCGGCAGTGTCTCGAGCAGGATCCCCGCGACCTTGGCGCCGCCCACGAGGACGTCATTGGGCCATTTGAGCGCGAGGTCGGCGACGGCCAGAGCCTCGAGCGTGTCGCGCAGCGCCAGCGCTGCCACGAAGGAGCGCAGGGCCGCCTCGGCTGGCGGTGGCGACGGCATCACGAGCGTGGCGGCGAAGTTTCCCTCCGGGTGCTGCCAGCTGCGGCCGCGCCGCCCGCGGGCCGCCGTCTGACGCAGCGCGAGGATCCAGGTGGGCACGGTGAGGTCCGCCGACACGCGCTCGGCCTCGGCCATGGTGCTGTCGAGCTCGGCATGGACGCGGCGCTGCGCGACCTCCATCAGCGGAGCGCGGCGAATTGGGCGGCCATCTCGGCAAAGGCGGGCGCCGTGCGATCAAGGAGGAGGCCGGGCCAGAGGCCGAAGAGGACGAGGGCGACCCCGAGGAGCGAGAGCGTCAGCCGCTCTCGCCCGTCGAGATCGGCCACCAGCTTGAAATGCTCCTTGACCCGCGCGCCCAGCATGAGCTGACGGTAGAGCACGAGCGCCAAGGCGCCGAAGAGGAGCGCGCCAAGCGCCGTGAGGAGTGCCGCAGTCAGGCTCACCGGCATAAGACCGAAGAGCGCGAGGATGAGTGCCGCGAAGCCCGCCGTCCCTGGCACGCAAAGCAGCGCGAGAACGAAGAAGAGGAAGAAGCCCGACAGTATCGGCAGCCGTGACTTCAGCGCGCCGAAGGCCGCGATCTCCCGCGCCTTGCCGCGCGCCTCGAGCATCACCGCCAGCGCAAAGAGCGCGGCGAGCGTGAACCCATGGGCGAGAACGGCGAGGACGATGGCATCGAAGCTCTGCACCGTGCCACCCGCCACGAGAAGGACGAGCGCGCCGGTCTGCGCCACCGCCACGTAGGACAGGAGCCGTCCGAGATCCTCCTCCGTCAGGGCCGAGAGGATGCCGAGGACCAGCCCGAGCCCCGCAAGCGTCATGAGAAGAGGGGCGAAGCCCTGCGTCGCCACGGGCAGCATGCCCACGTGAATGCGCAGCACTCCGTAGAGGCCAAGCGCCGTCACAAGCACGCAGAGGAGCATGCCGACATGGAGCGGCGCGCGATAGGCCAGCCCGGGAAGCCAGGTGTGAAATGGCCAAAGCGCGGCCTTCACCGCCACGCTGGCCCCGGCGAGGAGCCAGAGCACGCCCTGCGCGCCGCCCGGCAGCGCGCCGTCTCCCGTGGAGAAGTTGTGGAGCACGAGCTCCGAGATATCGGTCGTCTGCGCTTCTCGCGCGAGCCCGGTGGCCGCGATGATGAGCAGGATGGAGCCCGGCACCGTGTAGAGCCAAGCCTTGAGCGCCGAGACCCCGCAGGCCTTGCGCCCCCAGCTGCCCGCGAGGATGAGCGCCGGCAGGATCGCCAGTTCGAAGAAGGCGATGAAGAAGACGAGATCGAGCGAAAGGACCGCGCCGAGCAGGGCCGTCTCCAGCGTCAGCATCCAGATCACGTAGTGCTTGACGCGTTCCGTCAGCATCCAGCTCATCGCGACGGCGATGGGGGTTATCGCCGTGATGAGCACGACAAAGGGCAGTGAGACCCCGTCCACCCCCATCCGGTAGGTCAGTCCGAGGATGCTCCGGCTCTCCTGGAACTGGAAGCCGCGATTGGCGCCGTCGAAGCCGAAGAAGAGCGCCGCGGCCACGAAGAACGTGGCCCCCGACGCCGTTAGCGCCAGCCACTTGGCATTCTGCCGCGCGGCCTGATCGTCGCCACTGAGGAAGATCGCGAGGATCAGCGCCGCAAGGAGCGGGGTAAAGGTCAGGATAGAGAGCAGGTTTTCCATGTCAGCCCTCCCTCACGCGCCGACCATGGCGAGGATGGTGGACAGGAGCACGAGACCAACCAGTGCCGTGATCGCGTAGGGGGCCGTGCGCCCCGCGTTGAAACGGGCCCAGAGCTGCGTGAGCGTCGGGTGCAGCGCCCGCGCGAGCCGCAGCATGAGCGCATCGAGCCCGGAGGCGTCGAGCTTGTGTCCGAGGGTCTCCCCGGCCCAGGCGGCCGGGCGCTTGATCAGGGCTCCAATCAGCGTCTCCGCGGCTAAGGCTCCGCCCGGCGCGGGCAGCCTGCGCGAGAGCGCCTTGGCCCAGCCAAGCCGCAGAACGAAGAAAAACGCGGCGAGCGTGAGCCCGGCAGCAAAGCAGATGAGGGGCACGGCGCTCACCCAGGTTGGGGCGGCGATGGTGGCGGGATCCGGCACCCAGAGGGTCGTGAGGACGACGAGAAAGCCCGCAGCGATGAGCACGCCCCGCGTGACCGAGGGCTCCGCGATGTCCTCTGGCACCGCGCTTCTCGGATTGCCCTCGAACGTCATGACCATCACCCGCCAGATGGCGAAGCTCGTCAGCACCAGCGCCGCGATCACGGGCGTGAAGTAGCCTGTCCCGTGGAGGGCCGAGAGGAGCACGCCGGTGCTTGCAAAGCCGCCAAGGCCGAGCACTGCCCCGTCGTAGGGAAAGGGGAGCCCGAGCCCGCTCAGGCCCGCCGCGCCGATGAGCATCGCGCCGTAATGCGTGCGGAATGCCGCCTTGCGCCCGCCAAGCTGCCAGAGATCGCATTCGTCGCCCCGCGTGGCGATGGAACTCGCTCCCCAGAGGAGGAGCGCGAGACAGCTCGCCTGCGCGAGCAGGTGCGCCAGCGCAATGTCGGCGAGGTCGAGCGCGAGCATCAGCGCGACGATCCCGCCGACGGACCCCGCGAGGAGCGCCACGGATCGCCGGATCTCCTGCTGAAGGATGGCGAGCGCTGCCAGCACCACCGCGCTGATCGTGCCGAGAGCCGCCAGAAGCGCACGGTGCGCGTCGGTGAGGACAGTGCCGTGGGTGTCGATCAGCCAATACGCCGCCAGCGCGCACACGATGGGCAGAAGCGGCATGGCCGGGGTCGGCGTCAGCGCGGTCTCGGCCAGCCGTACATGTGCGAAGAGGAGGCCAAGGAGGATGGCGGCTGAAAGGAGGATGGCGAGGCTCGCAACACTGCCGAGCAGGGCCGCACGGCCGAAGGCGTATGTCTCGCCCGTGAGGGGCTCGGCAAAGAGAATGTCGAAACCCGCGCCGTCCCGCCCTGCAAAGAGCGCCGCCGCAGCGAGGGCCAGAACAAGCACAGCGAGAAGCAGGGGCACCAGCACGCGCTGCGCGGCCCGGCCCGCGGCCTGGCTGCGGTAATCGAAGCCCGCGAGCTGCGATCCGAACCAGGCCATGAGCAAAAGGCCGCCCAGCATCTGCACGGTGTCCGTCGCGGCAAAAAAGAGCAGCGCCGCAGCAAGGAAGAGCCCGTGGATCACGCTGAGCCGGGCCTTCCCGTCCGCCCGCACTTTTGGCTTCTGCGCTAGGACCGGCAGATCGTGCACCATCACCTGGGCCAGCGCGCCCAGCGTCAGCGTGAGTGCGATAAAGAGGAGACCCGTGGCGCCCGGCTCAAGAACAATCTCTGTCGAAAGACTGCCGCTCTCGATCCAAGGGCTCAGCAACACCGCCTGCGCCAGCGCCCCGCCGCCATAGGCAATCCAGGCGAGGAACGCCGCAAAGCCGTAGAGCACCGCGCAAAGCCAAGAGATAGCGATCTCCGACATTGCGCTTCGCGCGAGCCATGCCACGCCCGCCCCCAGAAGCAGCAGACCTATCAGGATCACGCCCATGGAGCGCTCGCCCCCGTTGCCGTGGATTTCACCTAGTCGTCTCCATCTTTCGACATCGCATCGCGCGCCAGGGTCATGGCCCGTGTCATGGCAGGTGGACCGGCAAAGAGCGACATCTGAACGATGGTTTCCACGATTTCTTGATCCGTGGCGCCCGCTTCCTTTGCGTGGCGCACGGTGGTCTTGATCTGATCATCGGCCTGCGCGCCAAGCACGGTGAGCGCGCCAAGGGTCAGCAAAAGCCGGGTCTTGGCGTCGAGACCGTTGGGATTGAAGGTCTTGCCGAAGAACATCTCGAGCATGTCCTGGGGCATCGTGGGCGGCATGGCCCCGATCCAGGAACTCGCGGCCTTCGACCACTCCTCCGAGGCCTTTTGCATCGCTTCGATCAGGGATTTGTCCATGGGCGATCCGCCTCGCAGTCTTCCGTCGGCTGAACTTAGGCCAACCGGGGGCCGGCGTCGACTGAAAGCACGCGCGCCAATGGCCTAGACGGTCGGGATCCCGGCTTCACGGCAGGCGGCGACGGTGGCTGTGGCGTTGAGCGTCTGGTCGCCGCGGGGCATTTCGCGCGAGATCGTGTAGGCCGCATCGGCCGTCCAGACCCGGCCTGCCTCGGCGACGTTGGTGCGCACGTGGCGCAGGAAATTCACGCCGCGGATGAGTGCGTATTGCGCCGCGGCGCAATCGGTGAAGTCGCGCAGGTCCCCCGGCCCGCGCGCGCCTTCCATGACGACGGCAAAACTCACGAGGTCATCGGCGAGGAGCGTTGTTTCCACCGGCAGGTAGCGCGGCGCGAAAGGCGCCTCCTGCGGCGCGGGGCCCGGGGCCTCGCACCCCGCGCAGAGGACAAGCGCTGCGATTGCGATGCTTCTAGCGTTCACGGAGGAGACGGCCCACGGCGGTTTCCTGGTCGATCTCGGCCACGCCCACAGCGCAATATCCGGCGGGGCTCTCCCCTTCCAATCCGCGGGCCGACAGGTAGGCCTCGGCCTCGGCGCGCAGATTGGCGCGGGCGATCGGATCATCGACGAAGGCATCGATCTCCTCGCTGGAAAATCCCGCGGCCCGCGCCGCCGAGAAGAGCTGATTGCGCAGGTTGTAGACCCGCAGCAGGCGCGGCGTGATGCTCTCGCAGTTCTTCTGGATCGCGTCCCCCACGGCGACGGCCAGGAGCCCGTTGCGCACCTCGGCGACGTCATTGGGGCTACGCGCTTCGAGCGGCGCGGCGAACGGCGTGAGGAGGAGAAGGGTGATCGCGAGGGGGCGCATCACCATGTCACTGCCCTCCCGCTTCGCTGGCCACCAGAAGCTGGCCCAAGGCGCTGCCTTCGTCGATCTCGCTGAACGCTGCCGCGCAGATGTCGTTCGTGCTCGGGGCAGCGAGCGCATGGCGCTCCATGAACGCGGCCTGCCGGGTGCCGACGCCTGCCTCGACGCCGGAGAGCTCGGTGAGCGCGTCGCCCACGATGCCGTCGGTGGCGAGGCGGGACAGCAAGAGCTCGGACGCAGAGTTCGCTGCTTCGAGGCTCACGTCCACATCGGGGCAGAATTGCGCGAGGCGCTCGGCGGTGCTCACGGCAAAAAGCGCGTCGAGGTAATAGTCGGGGGCGACCGTTTCCGCCGCCGCGCTCCCCGCGACGCAGATCGCCACCGCGCCCGTCAATGCTGTGTATCTCGTCATGGCTTCACGTCCCGTATCTGCGCCGGCTGATGGGCCCGAGATGGCCGCGACACAAACGGTTATGCAATAACGCGGCCGCATTCGCAGGATTCCGCCACGTCAGGAGCGGCTCCGCCAGAGCCTGAGCGCCACGATCATCGACCATGTGAAGGCAGCAAGCGCGAAGAGATCGGCGAGGATCGCGTATTCGCCCGGCAGCCCCATCCGCGGCCCGAGCCACTGCACGCCGAGCCAGAGCGCCATGGCAAGGACAAGCACGATGGAAACGAGGCGCGACGTCTTCGCGCGCCGGACATCTTCTTGGCTGGGCTGCTTGGACACCGGGGGCGGTCTCCCGTCTCTTGCGAAAATAGAAACGGGCGCGCCATGGCCTGGCGCGCCCGCGCTCATTCAGGCGGCTCAGTAAACCTTGCCATCATCGACCTTTTTCGAAAACTCCGTCTCGCCGCCCGCGGCGAGGACCTTGGCCTGCGCGACCCATTCATCGCGCGTCACGCGGCCCTTGAAGCCCTCGAGATTCTGATCGACCCAGGCCACCTCGTCGGCGGACCACGAGGCGATCTGATCGAAGTGGTAAAAGCCCAGCGTGTTGCAAAGCTTCTCCAGCTTGGGCCCGATGCCTTTGATCTCCTTGAGGTTGTCGGCCTTGCCGTCGCGCGCCGCGCTCAGCGCTTCGGGGCGGGTGCCCTCCCCAGCCGCCGCGACCTCGCCCGGGTCCGGCGCTGCCACGCGCGCGGGCTCGGGCACCTTCACGGGCTCCGCCTCCACGGCCTTGTCCACGCCGGGCGCGGGCGCTTCACCGGGCTGCGGCACGGGCTTTCTGTCGGCGCCGGGCGCTTGCACGTCCTGAAGCGCGGGCAGTTCCCGGCAGAAGATGTAGGCAAACACGACGCCGAGCGCCACGATGACGAGACCGCCCAGAAAGATGCTCTGCGTCCACAGGTAGCCCGCGAAGATGCGGAACACGATGGTGGCCAGCGCACCGATGAACGCGGCCATCGCAAAGGAACTGATGGTGCAGCTCGTGGAGCCGGATTGTTGGGTCATGATCGAGGAACTCCCTTTTCCGTCGACGTTATTCTTTTCGGCACTTTGGCACGCTCCTCGGCGTCACGGAAGGCCACATTTGCCCCGAAATCATGTCCTTCCGGGCAAAAGACGCACCGCGCCCGCGCCCCGGCCCGCGCTAGCCCCAGGGCCGCGCGCCCTGCGTGACCACCACGTAGAGACAGAGCGCAAAGGCCACGAAGGAGGCGAAGGCCGCCATGGCATGGGGCGCCACGCGCCCGCCGCGCCGCGCGTAGATGATGACATCGACCATGGAGGCGAGGATGAATGCGGCCTGCAGCCCCGCCATCACCGCGAAGTCGCGGTAGAGCACGGCCATGACCGTGAGCGCGAGAAAGGTCAGGTAGCGCCCGGCCATGACCTCGGGCAGCGCCTCGGGCGCATGATCGAGCTTGGCCAGCGATCGCGCCGGATCCCGGACCATGATCGCGGCGATGAAACCCGTGACAGACAACGTCACCACCGAGACAAAGGTGAAGATCGCCTCCGAGAGGGTCACTTCCGGTCCCCGCCAAAGCCGATCTTGTCTCCGAAGGCCATGAGCCAGAGGAGGAGCACCGCGAGGATGGGAAACGCGGCGACGAGCGCCGCATAGGCCGGGATGCCGTAGCGCGGAAGCAGGATCCAGAACGGAACGATCACGAGAACGCAGTAGACCGCGTACCAAAGCAGCATGTCAGAGAGCCTCCATGTTGGTCGCCCAGGCTTCGGGCACGCGGCCGAGATGCGCGGCGACGGCCTCGTATTGCGGGGCGAGGAAATCAAGGGCGGGCTGCCGGAGATCATCGCGCATGACCACGTCCTGCCCGGGATGCACCTTGCGCTCGAGCGGCGCGGGCGCCGGCGGCAGACCGAGCCACGCGCAGAGCGCCCCGTAGCCCGCATCGCTCATGAGCTCTTCCATCACCATGACGCGGAAGCGCTCCGGCGGCAGGGCGGCGTCGAGGCGCGCAATGGTGGCGGCATAATCGCCGCGTTCCGTCAGATGCGTCTCATGGCCCTTGTGGAGGATGCGCCAGAGCGTGGCGTTGGATTTCTTCGGTACGGTCTGGCCTTCCATGAGCTGCCGCTCGGCCTGCATCCGCACCGCCGACCACAGCCGCGCGAGAGGATCGCGCACGAGGTAGAGGAGCCGCACATCGGCGCGGAGCGCGGCCATGTCCTTGAGCTTGGCCTTGCTCAAAAGCCCGTAGGCCGGGCAGATATCGGCGGCGAGCCGGGCCTCTCCTGCCCGGTTGAGCAGGTACTCGAGATAGGCGCCATGCCCCTTGCGCGGAGCGTCCAGCATCGCGATGAGGCCCGCCATGTCGGCGATCCGCCGCTCCATGTTGCGGACCTGCCAGCCGCGCCCTGCGGCCTCGGCCTCTTCGCGGGTGGTCTCAAAGCGGCGCAGCTGCGCGCGGAAGGCGTCGAGCTGTTTCGCGCGGATGGGGGGCGAGAACGTATCCCAGTAATGGAGCTCCTTCACCGCTGGCAGGGCGCAATCCTCGCGGTCCGCGAGGGTGCGATAGAGCCAGGAGGTCCCGGCCTTAGTCGCTCCGATGCCAATGAGGAGAATGGGTCCGCTCACGTCGCCCTCGATACGCTTCGCCGCGCAGTCTGGCGAGCGCGCCTGGGGCCGTCAACGGATCAGGAGACCCAGGGCGGCGTGCGTTTCTCGAAGAAGGCCCCGATCCCTTCCGCCGCCTCCTCGGATCGCCAGCGCGCGATGAGCGCGTCCATCGTGTGCGCGATCAACGCCGCGTCGATGGGCGGCCGGAGCGCGCGGGCGAGCGCCTTCGTCTCTGCCACGGCGCCCGGCGCGCAGGACAGGTAGGGCGCGACCTCGGCGTCGATCGCGGCGTCGAGCCCATCCGCGGGCACCACGCGGGCCAGAATGCCGAGGCGCACGGCCTCCTCGGCCCCGAAGCGCCGCGATGACATGAAGACCTCCGTCAGCCGCGACCCCATCTTCGCGGCCACGTAGGGCCCGATTGTCGCCGGGATGAGCCCGAGCCGCGTCTCCGTGAGCCCGAGGAGCGCGCCTTCCGCACCGATGGCCACGTCAGCGAGACAGGCAAGCCCTACCCCGCCGCCAAAGGCATTTCCTTGGATCCGCGCGATGACCGGCACGTCGGTGAGGTGGAGCGCATGAAACATGTCCGCAAGCCGCTGCGCCTCCGCACGGCGGCCCGCATCGGAGGCTTCGAACTGCGCCCGCATCCAGCCGAGATCGCCCCCGGCGCAAAAGCTCTTTCCCGAGGCCGCCAGCACCAGCACGCGCACCTCGCCAGGTGTGATCGCGCGGACGGCCCCGGTGATGGCATCCATCATCTCCGCGTTCATGGCGTTGTGCACATCCGGGCGCGCCAGCGTCAGCGTCAGCACGCCACGCGCGTCGAGGTGGGTTTCAATTGTCATGCACGCGCCCCACCAATTTCCGGGCAAAATCGCCCAGCGCTTTCAGTTTTCGAACATCGATGCCCGTCTCGTAACCCAGCGCCTCCACATGCCCGACCACGGCCTCCGTGGCGACATTGCCGGGGGCCCCGGGCGCATAGGGACAGCCGCCGAGGCCTGCAACGGAGCTGTCGAAGCGGCGAATGCCCGAGGCAAGCGCCACGTCCACATTGGCGAGGGCGAGGCCCTGCGTGTCATGGAAATGCGCCGCCACCTGCGCTGGCTTCCACGGAGAGAGCGCGGCCTCGAACATCGCCGCCACGCGCTCGGGCGTCCCCTTCCCCACCGTGTCGGCGAGCGCCAATGAGTGGCAGCCGAGGGCCAAGAGCTTTTCCGAAAGCGCACCTACGGCAGAGGGTGCCACGTGGCCCTCGAAGGGGCAGTCGGTGACGCAGCTGATATAGCCGCGCACCGTCACGTCCGCAGGTTTCGCCGCCATGATCTCGGACACCCGTTCGAGGCTCTCAGCCACCGAGCAGCCCAGATTGGCCTCGCTGAAGGCGTCCGTCGCCGACACGAAGACGGCGATGCGGGAGATGTCGAACGCCGTCTCCTCGCGCACGTCAAGATACTGCGAAAGCCGGCGCGCATTGGGAATGAGCACCATGCCCCGCACACCCTCGAGCGGCCCCACGGCGCGCAGGACCTCCCCCGTCGCCGCCATTTGCGGCACGCGGGACGGGTTCACGAACGAACCGACCTCGATCTGACGGAGCCCCGCGGCGGCGCAAGCACGGATGAAGGCGGCCTTCTCGGCGACGGAGATCTCCGCGCGCTCGTTCTGGAGCCCGTCGCGCGGGCCCACTTCGATGATCTCGACGGCGCCTAACTCGCCCATGCCGGATAAAACTCCTGGCTGTAGAGCTTCTGCGCGCCGGGCAGTGACGCCTTGAAAGCCGGCCGCGCAGTGATCCGCGCGTACCAAGCCGCAAGCTTTGGAAAGCCATCGAGCGGCGTGAAATGCCGCGCCATGTAGACGGCCTGCCCCACGGCGATGTCGGCGGCAGAGAAGCTCTTGAGCAGGTACTCCCCGAGGCCGCCTTCCAGCGCACCATAGCACTTTTCGATGCGCTTGGCCTCGATCTGCATGACGATGGGCGAGCGCATGTGATCCTCATAAAGCACCACGTGCTGCTGCGTGAGCGCGGCGCTGTGCTGGCTGATGGTCTCCGCGAAATGCAGCCAGCCCAGCCAGGCCGCGCGCTCTGGATCGCCCGGCGCGCGGCCGAGCCCGGCCTCCGGAAAGCGCTCGCAGAGCACCTCCATGATCGCCCCGGACTCGAAAAGCACCGCGCCATCGAGCTCGAGCGCCGGCACGCGTCCGGCCGGGTTGAGCGCGAGAAAGTCCGGGCTTCGCAGCGTCTTGTCGAATGGCCATTCGCGGAGATCGAAGTCCACGCCAAGCTCGTGGAGCAGCCAGAGCACCCGCATGGAGCGCGTCTGCGGGCAGTGGTGGAGCCGGATCACTCCGCTGTCTCCAGCCGGATGATGGGCGCGCCCGCCTGCGTCTGCGCCCCGGCCCGGCCCACGACCTCCGCGATGATCCCGTCGCGCGGCGCGCGCAGCGTGTGCTCCATCTTCATCGCCTCGAAAACGGCGAGCGGGTCCCCCGCCTGCACGGCCTGCCCCACCTCGGCCATCACGGCCTTTAGAAGCCCGGGCATGGGCGCCTCCACGAGGTCCGCGCCCGCGCTTTCGTCCACGGCCACGCGCAGATCCGGCACCTCGAAGACGTAAGGCGATCCGAAGAACACCGTCACCCCATCGGCGTCGCGGTGGATGGAGGCGCGCACCGGCGCGCCGTCGATCCACCAGATGCCGTCGCGCAGGGCCACGTCATGCGCCCCGGCGCGGAAGCTCTCGGCATGGGTTTCCACGGCGATATCGATGATCTCTCCGCCGAAGCTGAGCCGCGCGGTCTGCGTGAGCGGCGCCCAGAGGGAAAAGCCGCTGAGAAAACTGCGCGGTCCGTGGAGGCCGAGCGCGCCGACGGCCGCGAGTGCCTGCGTCTTCGAACAGGGCCGTGCGTCTTCGGTGAGCGCGCTGCCTTCGCCCGCGATAAGGCCCGTATCAAAGCTCCCCGCGACGAAATCCGGCACGCGGATGAGACGCCGCAGGAAGGCGAGATTGCAAGTGAGGCCCGCGATCTGGGTCTCCGCGAGGGCACGGTCGAGCGCCGCGAGCGCCGCCGTCCTGTCCTCGCCGTGGCAGATGACCTTCGCGATCATCGGATCGTAGAACGGGCTGATGGCGTCCCCCTCCCGGACGCCACTATCCACCCGCGCAGCTTCCGGGAGTGCGAGCCGCGTGAGCCGCCCCGTGGCCGGGAGGAAGCCCGCAGCCACGTCCTCGGCATACAGCCGCGCTTCCACGGCGTGCCCGGTGAGCGAGATCTCCTCTTGCGTTGCTGGGAGCGGCGCGCCAGAGGCAACGCGCAGTTGCCAATCCACGAGGTCGATGCCCGTGATCGCCTCTGTCACCGGGTGCTCCACCTGCAGGCGCGTGTTCATTTCCATGAAATAGAAGCGGTCCGGCCTGAGCCCATTGGAGGCGTCCACGATGAACTCCACGGTGCCCGCCCCGGCATAGCCGATGGCCTCTGCCGCGCGCACGGCGGCGGCGCCCATGGCCTCCCGCATCTCGGGCGTCATGCCGGGCGCCGGCGCTTCCTCGATCACCTTCTGGTGCCGCCGCTGAAGCGAGCAATCCCGCTCGAAGAGGTGGACGGCCCGAGCCCCATCGCCGAAGACCTGCACCTCGATATGGCGCGGGCTCGCGACGTATTTCTCGATGAGGACGTCGGCGTTGTCGAAGGCGCCCTTGGCTTCCGAGCGTGCCGAGGCGAGCGCCGCGTCGAAGTCCTTCGCGGCCTCCACAATGCGCATGCCCTTTCCGCCGCCACCGGCCACGGCCTTGATGAGGACGGGGTATCCCACCTCCTCGGCCGCCTGGCGCAGGGTCTCATCCGCCTGATCGGCCCCGTGGTAGCCGGGCACGACCGGCACGCCCGCCGCCTCCATCCGCGCCTTGGCCGCATCCTTGAGCCCCATGGCGCGGATCGCCTCCGCGGAGGGGCCCACGAAGACGAGCCCCGCGGCCTCGACTTTCGCAACGAAATCGGGGTTCTCGGAGAGGAATCCGTAGCCCGGATGGATCGCGTCCGCCCCTGTGGCACGCGCCGCCTCTATGATGGCGTCCTGCCTCAGGTAGCTCTCTGCCGGCGTCTGCCCGCCGAGCGGCACGGCCACGTCGCACGCCGCCACATGGGCCGCGCCCGCATCGACATCGGAGAAGACGCCCACCGTCTCCACGCCCATGTCCCGTGCTGTGCGCGCGATGCGCACCGCGATCTCGCCGCGATTGGCGATGAGAAGCTTGCGGATCACTCCTCCCGCTCCTGTGCTTCGGCCCGGTAGGAGCGATAACGGTGCCGGTAGATGAGGTTCGGACGGTCGGCCTCGAGCAGGTAGAAGATCACGCCCGCGCCGAGGATCGCGTTGACCACGCCGTAGGCCGCAAGCGCTGGCGGGACCTCGAACGCCCCCCCACCGATGAGCTGGATGAAGCCGAACATCTCGCGCACCGCGAGCAGGATCGCGAGGACATAGGACCACGGCGCGCGAAAGATCAGGCCCGCCGCGCAGACCAGCATGAGCAGCGTGAAGACGATGGGCACGATCCCGAAGCTGCCGAAGCTGATATTGAGCGCGGCCTCGAAAGAGCTCACCCCCGCGAACCAGACGGCGATCCCGTACTCGATCACGCCCGGCCGCCCGCGCGGATGCCCGAAGGCCTCCGTGGGCGTGACATAGACCCAGTGCCGCCCCATGGCGTCGGGCTCTGTCAGGACACTGTCTTTCTTCATTCGATCACCTCGATGAGCCGGAAGCGCTCGCAGACGAGCATCATGTCGGGAGACCAGCCGCCGTGGCGATCGAAGAAGACGCGATGCGCCTCCCGCCATGACGCGTAATCCGGGAATTCCCCCTCGGCGCGGGCGAAGTCCTCTCCCACGTCATCGAACCGGCACTGGGTGACATCCGTGGTTTCGATGACGGCCACGGGTGTGTCGTCCCAGGCGAGCGCGATGTCGCGACGCCCGATGACGGGCATCGACGCGGACTCCGCTTCGTATTCGCGCAACGCCGCGCAAGTGGCTGTTTTCTTTCCAGAAAACACGAGCGGCAGGATCTCGGCGCTCATCTCGGCACTGTCGCCGAACTTGAACGTGATCGCGCCCGGATAGCGGGCCTTGAGGGCGGCGAGATCGGTCACATGCGGAACACGCCGAAGCGCGTCTCCTCGATGGGTGCGTTCAGCGCCGCCCGCAGCGAAAGCGCGAGCACCTCGCGGCTCTTGCGCGGGTCGATGACGCCGTCATCCCAGAGCCGTGCGGAAGCGTAAAGCGGGTGGGACTGCTCTTCAAATTGATCAATAACCGGTTGTTTATAAGCGGTTTCTTCCTCCTCCGACCACGTCCCGCCGCCACGCTCGATCGCATCGCGGCGCACGGTCGCGAGTACGCCTGCGGCTTGCGGCCCGCCCATGACGGCGGTGCGGGAGGTGGGCCAGCTCCAGAGGAAGCGGGGCGAGTAGGCCCGGCCCGCCATGCCGTAATTCCCCGCCCCGAACGAGCCTCCGACGATGAGCGTGATTTTCGGGACAGAGGTGCAGGCCACGGCGGTCACCATCTTGGCGCCGTGGCGCGCGATGCCCTCGTTCTCGTATTTCCGACCCACCATGAAGCCGGTGATATTCTGGAGAAAAATCAGGGGGATGCGCCGCTGCGAGCAGAGCTCGATGAAATGCGCGCCCTTCTGCGCGGCCTCAGAAAAGAGCACGCCATTGTTGGCCACGATCCCGCAGGGCATGCCCTCGATCCGCGCGAAGCCGCAGACCAGCGTCTCGCCGAACCGCGCCTTGAATTCATCGAAGCCGTCACCGTCCACGATGCGGTCGATCACCCCGCGGATGTCGTAGGGGGTGCGCAGGTCGGCGGGGATGACGTCGAAGAGGTCATCCATGGTTTTGCCCGGTTTTGTGCAATCCTTGGAGACGGACAGCGCGTTTTGTACACCGTGATCGCCGAGGTTGCGCACCGCCTCCCGTACCAGTGCGAGCGCGTGGGTGTCGTCCTCGGCCAGCGTGTCGACGACGCCCGAGACCTTCGCGTGGACCTCCCCGCCGCCGAGGTCCTCGGCGCTCACGACCTCGCCCGTCGCGGCCTTCACCAGCGGCGGCCCGGCGAGGAAGATCGTCCCCTGGTCACGCACGATGATGGAGACGTCCGCCATGGCGGGCACGTAAGCTCCGCCAGCCGTGCAGGAGCCGAGCACGGCCGCGATCTGCGGGATGCCCGCCGCGCTCATCCTTGCCTGATTGTAAAAGATGCGCCCGAAGTGGTCACGGTCCGGAAAGACCTCGTCCTGGTTGGGCAGGTTCGCGCCCCCGCTATCGACGAGGTAGATGCAGGGCAGCCGGTTCTCGGCGGCGATCTCCTGGGCGCGGAGGTGCTTTTTCACCGTCATCGGGTAGTAGGTGCCGCCCTTTACCGTGGCGTCGTTGGCCACGATCATGCAGAGCCGCCCATGGACCGCGCCGATCCCCGCCACGACGCCCGCGCAGGGCGCGGCACCGTCATACATCCCGTGCGCCGCCGTTGCTCCCACCTCGAGGAAGGCCGCGCCGGGGTCGAGCACGGCGGCCACACGATCCCGCGGAAGCATCTTGCCCCGTGCCACGTGCCGCTCGCGCGCTTTATCGCCGCCGCCGGCCGCAGCCGCCATGGCTGCCTCGGCCACTTGCGCCAGCGCCGCCTCGTGCGCCGCGCGGGTCATTCGAGGCCCGTCCCGCGCTGGAGGACGAGCGTCTGCCGCGCGGTCTCCTGCATCATGCAGGCGGCCGAGGCCGGGCCGCCGCCCGTTCCGCCGCCCCATTTCGCCCGCTCAAAGGCGCAGAGGCCGTCGCGATAGCCGATCCAGACGCGCTGCATCTCGCGGATGGGCGCGACCATGGGCGGCGTTCGGTATCCGAACTCCTCGGCATCGGCCTCTACCTTCTTGGCGTCGGCAATGAGTGATTGGTAGGCCAAGTTCAGCTCGGCGTCCCACCATTCGAGTTCTGCGGCGAGGCACCCGCCCATGCCCACAGTCGTCGTCCCGCCTGCGCTCATATCCATGCAGGCCGTGGCCGCGCGGCCCACGCAAAGAAGCTTCGCATGATCGCTCTCCTGCGCTGCGAGGCAGGCGGTGGTCGCGTCGATATCAAACACGAGGTCCTCGGCCATCGCCGGGGCGGCGAGCAGGAGGAGCACCCCCCACTTCACGCGCGGTATTCCGGGTTCTCGAAGTCAAACCGCGCGCCCGCCTTCCAGGCTTCACGATCATTGCCCTCGTTCGGGATGCCATCCTTCAGCATCTTGGCGAGGTGCATCAGGTTCCACGTCATGATGGTGGTGTTGCGCTGGGTGAAATCGTTGTCGAAGCCCACGCGACCGCCCTGCCCGTCATCATCACCGTAGGAGGGCCCCGGCCCCGCCTCGCCGATCCAGCCGGCATCGGCCTGTGGCGGGATCGTGTAGCCCAGATGCGAGAGCGCGTAGCCGATCGTCATCGCCGCGTGCTTGATGCCGTCCTCGTTGCCCGTGATGAGGCAGCCGCCCGTCTTGCCGTAGTAGATCGACTGGTTTTTCTCGTTGAGCATGCCGGACATGGCGTAGAGACGCTCGATGAGGACACGGCAGACCGAGCTTTCCTCGCCGAGCCAGAGCGGCGTGCCCACGACGAGGATGTTGGCGGCCTTCACCTTCTCCCAGATCTCGGGCCAGTCGTCCTTTTCCCAGCCGTGCTCCGTCATATCAGGATAGACCCCGGGCGGGACGTCATGGGCAAGCATGTGGACATGTTCCACGGCCACGCCGTGCTTGGCCATGATCGCGGCGGAGGCCTCGAGCAGCAGCCGCGTATGGCTGTCCTCGGCGCGCTTCTGCAGCGACGTGTTGATGAAGAGTGCCTTGAGCCCCTCAAATTGCATGACTTCCTCCCCTGTTATGCTTCCGGCGCATCGCCTTCGCGGGCGGCGTATTCCAGCCCCCCGCCCCGGTTGACGCCGTAGAGAAATGCAGCGCCGCCCCCCGGCGGTTCGCAACGGACCTCGACCCAGACGCGGCCCTGTTCGCCGGGCACGCCCACGCAATCGGTGACGGCGGCGCCGGGCCCGATGAGCGTGTCATGGTCGGTGATGTATTCGCCCGCGTAATATTCGATGACCGCGCTTTCGGTGACGGCATCGCGCTCGATGCGGAGCTTGAGGCCGGTATAGCCCACGATGAGGATCAGCACGAACACCGGCGCGAAATAGAGCCAGCGCGGCATCACCGGAGGCTCGACACTTCGTCATAGAGCCGCTCGAGATCGCCCAGCGCCTGCCCGGCCGCGTCGGCGGCGCAGGCGGCGGCATCCCCTGTGCAGCTATGGGGGCTGAGCCAGCGGGCGGGCGTGGACAGGCGGCGTGCCTGAAGCGCGGGCAGCGCGTCGATGTCCACCCGGCGCAGCGCGCGCTCGATGTCGGCGCGCAGGGTCGCGGCCTCCGAGGACCACCGGCCGCTGAGCCCGTCGCGGCATTTCGTGCTCGCGCAATCCGCGAGCGCCGCGTCCCGGCACGCGGCACGGGCCAGCGCCGTGGCCGTTTTCATGAGCCGTGGATCGCAATCGGGGCCGGTGCAGCGCTCGTGCGGGAAGCGCTCCGAGAACGTCGCCATGACGCGCGCCTCGTAGCCGTCGCCGAGGCAGGCCTCGTATTCCGCCACGCCCGCCATGGCCGTGCCGGCCCAGGAGACGAGGAGGAGGACGGCCGCTCGGATCACGCCATGGCTCCCACGAGCTCACGGCCCACGAGCATGCGGCGGATCTCGGACGTGCCTGCGCCGATCTCCATGAGCTTGGCGTCGCGGAAGATGCGCGCGACGGGCGCGTCGTTGAGGAAGCCCGCGCCGCCCATGGCCTGGATCGCCTGGTGGGCCTGTTTCATGGCTTCTTCCGAGGCATAGAGGCAGCAGGCGGCGGCGTCCTGCCGCGTGACCTCGCCCCGGTCGCAGGCTTTGGCGACCTCGTACACGTAAGCCCGCGCAGAGTTCATGGCGGTGTACATGTCAGCGATCTTGCCCTGCATGAGCTGGAATGATCCGATGGGCTGGCCGAACTGCTTGCGCTCGCTGACATATGGCATGACCTCGTCGAGGCAGGCGGCCATGATGCCGAGCCCGATCCCCGCGAGGACGACGCGCTCGTAATCGAGGCCGGACATGAGGACCTGCACGCCCTTCCCTTCTTCGCCCAAGACGTTCTCGAAGGGGACTTCCACGTCCTCGAAGATGAGCTCGCCCGTGTTCGAGCCGCGCATGCCGAGCTTGTCGAAATGGGGCGAGGTGGAGAAGCCCGTCATCGCCTTCTCGATGAGGAAGGCGGTGATGCCCTTGGAGCCGCCGTCGGGATCCGTCTTGGCGTAGACGACCAGCGTGTCAGCGTCCGGGCCGTTGGTGATCCAGTACTTCGTGCCGTTGAGGCGGTAATGATCGTTTCGCTTTTCGGCGGCGAGCTTCATCGACACCACGTCCGATCCCGCTCCGGCCTCTGACATCGCGAGCGCGCCGACGTGATCGCCCGACACAAGCTTGGGCAGGTACTTGTCCTTTTGCGCGTCGCTGCCGTTCAGCTTGATCTGGTTCACGCAGAGGTTCGAATGGGCGCCGTAGCTGAGCGAGACGGAGGCCGAGGCCCGCGCGATTTCCTCGATGACGAGCGTATGGTCGAGATAGCCCATGGCCGCGCCGCCGTATTCCTCGTCCACCGTGATGCCGAGGAGGCCGAGATCGCCCATCTCCTTCCAGAGATCTTTCGGGAAGTCGTTCGTCCTGTCGATCTCGGCGGCCAGGGGCTTCACCCGCTCCTGCGCCCACCGATGGGCCACGTCGCGGATGGCCTCGGCGTCCTCATCGAAATCGAACCTCATGGAATGATGAAACATCGCTTCCTCAAATAATTGAACACTCGTTCAGAAAAGTAGCCCGAGGGCCCGCCCCTGTCCAGCGCTAGCGGCTCTGATGCACGGCGCTGACCTCTTGGCGAATGATGCGCGCGATGAGGGCGCAATCCTCGAGGCTGAAGGTGAGCGGAAGGCGCATATCCATCACGGCCCGCAGGATGCGGTCCGTGGCGGGCATGGGCTCGGGGTCCGCGTAGTGCCAGCTCTGGTAGGTGGAGGTGAAGGCCACGGGCTCCGGCGCACCGAACCACTTGAGTTCCACCCCCCGCGCGGCACAGCGCGAAACGACGGCGCGGATCGCGTCGTCGGCCCAGTCGAGCAGCAGGAACTGATAGGACGAGGCCACGAAGGCCTCCCGCGTGTCGCGCCTGATCCGCGTGAGGCCGGGGCACTCGGCGAGGCCGTCATCGACGGCGGCGTACCGGGCGTTCCAGTGCGCGCATTGCGCCTCCAGCCGCTTGAGTTGCGGGCGCAGGATCGCGGCGCGGAGATTATCCATGCGGCCGGAGATATTGGGCATGTCGTACTTGATGCCCTCGAAGGCCTCGGGCGGCGGTGCGGCGCGGTGCTTGCCATAGAGCATGTAGCTGCCCGAGAGCATGACGGCCCGCGCCATGATCTCGGCGTCATCGCTGACGATGAAGCCGCCCTCGCCGGAATTGACGTGCTTGTAGGTCTGCGTGGAGTAGCAGCCCACATGGCCGTGGCGCCCGCTCCAGACACCGTTCCACTGCGCGCCCATGGTGTGCGCGCAATCCTCGATGACGATGAGCCCCTCGCGGGCGGCGAGCGTCATCACCGCGTCCATGTCGCAGATATGGCCGCGCATGTGAGAGAGCATCAGCACCCGCGCCGCGCCCGCCTTGGCGGCGAGATCGGCGAGGTCGATGGTGAGCCCTTCCGTGACCCCAACGAAGACCGGATGCGCGCCCACGCTGGCGATGGCGCCGGGCACGGGCGCGAGGGTGAACGCATTGGAGAGCACCGGGTCGCCGGGCTTCACACCCGCGGCGCGGAGCGCGCAGGACAGCGCGTAGCCCCCCGAGGCCACGGCGAGGCAGTACTTCGCGTCCATCTGCGCGGCGAACTCTTCCTCGAGGCGGGCGGTCTCGGCCACCTCCCCCTCGGCCTCGTTGTAGCGGTGCAGCCGCCCGTGGCGCAGCACGTCGAGCGCCGCGACGATCCCCTCCTCGGGGATCGGTTCCTGCTGCGTGAAGCTGCCGGTGAAGGTCTCCATGGCAGGGTGCTAGGCGGCGCGCGCGGGCAACGTCAAGGGAGGAGCCGCGCGGCCAGGGCGGGAAGCGCGGCGTAATCTTCGAGCCATGCATCCGGCGACATCTCCGCGCGGCTCGCCGCATCGGGGCTGAAGGAGACCGAGACCGATGGCACCCCCGCGGCCCGCGCTGTGCGTTCGTCGGTCATGCTGTCGCCTACGAGGAGCGCGCGCTTCGGGTCCCCGCCCACGCGCGCCACCGCCTCGAAAAAGGGCGCGGGGTCGGGCTTGCGCACCGGGAGCGTGTCCGCCCCGACAAGCGCGCCGAAGCGGTCGCGCACCCCGAGAGAGGTCATGAGCGCCTCCGCGAGGCCCTCGGGCTTGTTAGTGCAGATCGCCACGCTGAAGCCCTCCGCGCGGAGGCGCTCCACGGCCTCGAGCGCCCCGGGATAGAGCACCGTGTGATGATCGAGCGCCGCCGCGTAGTGCCGCAAGAGCTTGGGATATTCCGCCTCCACCGCCTCCGCGCCATGGCCCTCGACCCGCGAAAAGCCGAGCGCCAGCATGGCCTTACCGCCCCGGAGCGCCGTGCCCGCGTCGCCCGCTCCAAGGAGCCGGCCCAGACCCAGCCCCTCGAAACAGGCATTGGCCGCCGCCAGAAGATCCCCGCTCGTATCGGCGAGCGTCCCATCGAGATCAAAAATCACACTGCGCATCATTCCGCCGAGCCCCGTTTCACATCGACACGCAAAGTGACGGCCAAATGCCTTGCGGCAAGCCCGCATTTGATGGTTATCAAAAAGAAAACAAAACCGAGGTCCGAGTATGCCCACTGCACTCATCGTCCTGGCCGCCGGGCGCGGCACGCGGATGCAATCGGACCTGCCCAAGGTGCTCCACGAGATCGCGGGCGCGCCGCTTCTTGTCCATGCGCTCGACAGCGCGCGGGAGCTGGAGGCCGAGCGGAAGATCGTCGTCACCGGGTCCGGCGCCGAGGCGGTGGAGGCCGCGGCGATGGCCCATGACGAGACCCTGACTTGCGTCCGGCAGACCGAGCAGCTCGGCACCGGGCATGCCGTGCTTCAGGCAAAGGAGGCCCTCGCGGGCCACGAGGGCCCCGCCTTCGTGCTCTACGGCGACACGCCCTTCATCCGCCCCGAGACGCTGCGCGCCATGGCGGAGGCGCTCGAGGAGGCCAGCGTCGTCGTGCTCGGCTTCGAGGCCGCCGATCCCGGGCAATACGGGCGCCTCGTGACGGAGGGCGACCGGCTCCTCCGGATCGTGGAATGGAAGGACGCCTCCGCGCAGGAACGCGCGATCACCCTCTGCAACAGCGGGCTCATCGCCGCCGATACCACGCTCCTTTTCGAGCTTCTCGGCGAGGTGACGAACACCAACGCGGCGGGCGAATACTACCTGACCGACCTGCCAGGCCTCGCTGGCCAACGCGGGCTCGTCACGCGCGTCGTCACCTGCCCGGAGGAAGAGACGCTGGGGATCAATTCCCGGACAGACCTCGCCGCCGCCACGGCCGCGTTCCAGGCGCGGGCCCGGCGCGAGGCGCTGGAAGACGGTGCGCAACTCGACGCGCCCGACACCGTCTTTTTCGCCTACGACACGGTGCTCGGCCGGGATTGCACGGTGGAGCCCAATGTCGTCTTCGGACCGGGCGTGACCGTGGAGACCGGGGCCCGCATCCGTGCGTTTTCCCATCTCGAGGGGTGCCATGTCGCCCGCGGGGCCGTCGTGGGCCCCTATGCCCGCCTCCGCCCCGGCGCGGAGCTCGCCGAGGACGTGCGCGTGGGCAATTTCGTGGAGGTGAAGGCCGCCGAGATCGGCGAAGGCGCCAAGATCAATCACCTATCCTATATCGGCGACGCGGCCATCGGCGCGGGCACGAATGTGGGCGCGGGCACCATCACCTGCAACTACGACGGCGTCATGAAGCACCACACGGAGATCGGGAAAAACGCCTTCATCGGCTCCAATACCATGCTCGTGGCGCCGGTGACGGTGGGCGACGAGGCCATGACGGGCTCGGGCTCCGTCATCACGAGGGACGTCCCCGAAGGAGACCTTGCCGTCGCCCGCGCGCGGCAAGAGAACAAGCCCGGCCTCGCGCGGCGGCTGATGGCCAAGCTGCGCGACATCAAGGCGAAGAAAGGCAAGTAAATGTGCGGCATCGTTGGAATTCTCGGAAAGCACGAAGTCGCGCCCATGCTCGTCGAGGGGCTTCGGCGGCTCGAATATCGCGGCTATGACAGCGCGGGCATTGCCACCGTCAACGACGGCGCGCTCGACCGCCGCCGCGCGGTGGGTAAGCTCGTCAACCTGAGCGATCTCCTCGTGCACCAGCCGCTCGCGGGCAAATCCGGGATCGGGCATACCCGTTGGGCCACCCACGGCGCGCCCACCGAGCTCAACGCCCATCCCCACCGCGCCGCCAAGGTCGCCGTCGTCCATAACGGGATCGTGGAGAATTACCGGGAGCTGCGCGACGAGCTGAAGACGCACGGGATCGAGTTCGTCACGCAAACCGATACCGAGACGGTCGCCCTCCTCTGCCAGCATTTCATGGATGGCGGGCAATCGCCCGTGGATGCGGCGCGGAGCACCGTGGCCCGGCTCGAGGGCGCCTTTGCGCTGGCCTTTCTCTTCGACGGGCTGCCTGACCTCATGGTCGCCGCGCGGAAGGGCTCACCCCTCGCCATCGGGCACGGCGAGGGCGAGGTCTTCCTCGGCTCCGACGCCATCGCGCTCGCGCCGCTCACGGATCGCATCACCTATCTCGAAGAGGGCGACTTCGCCGTCCTCACCCGCCAGAGCATCGACATCGAGGACGCCCATGGCCGCCGCGCCAACCGCGCCGTGCAAACCATCCAGATCGACACCGCCCAGGCCGACAAGGGCAGCCACAAGCATTTCATGGCCAAGGAAATCGCCGAGCAGCCCGCCGTCATCGACCGCTGCCTTGCGGCCTATCTCGATGGGGACACGATCACGCTGCCCGCCGGGTTCGATTTCGAGGGGATCGAGCGCGTCACACTCGTGGCCTGCGGCACGGCCTTTTATGCCTGCATGGTGGCCAAGTACTGGTTCGAGCAGCTGGCGCGTCTCCCCGTGGAGATCGATATCGCCTCCGAATTCCGCTACCGCGAGCCCCCAGTGAGCCCGAACACGCTCGCGATTTTCGTGAGCCAATCCGGCGAGACGGCAGATACGCTGGCCGCGCTCCGCTACATGGAAGGCAGGGCCGCCAAGATCGCCGCCGTCGTCAACGTCACGACCTCGACCATCGCGCGGGAGAGCGACCTCGTCTTCCCCATCCATGCGGGCACCGAGATCGGCGTGGCCTCCACGAAGGCCTTCACCTGCCAGCTCACGGTGCTGGCGCTTCTCGCGCTGAAGGCCGCTGTCGCCAAGGGGCAGCCCCTGCCCGAAGACGCCCTCGAAAATCTGCGCCTCGTGCCAGGCCTCGTGCAGCACGCGCTCACGCTGGCCCAACGGTCCACCGATGTCTCGCGGTCGCTGGCGGAGGCACGCGATATCATCTTCCTCGGCCGCGGCGCGCTCTATCCTCTGGCGATGGAGGGCGCGCTGAAGCTGAAGGAAATCAGCTACATCCACGCCGAAGGTTATGCATCAGGTGAGCTGAAGCACGGCCCCATCGCCCTCATCGACGACAGCGTGCCCGTGGTCGTGATGGCCCCGCGCGACGCGCTCTTCGACAAGACGGTCTCCAACATGCAGGAGGTGATGGCGCGCGGCGGGCGCGTCGTGCTCATCACCGATAGCGCAGGCGCGAAGATGGCGGGCGACGGCGCGTGGGAGACGATCCTCCTGCCCGAGATCGACCCGATCTTCGCGCCCATCCTCTATGCGGTGCCCGCGCAGATGCTCGCCTACTACACCGCCGTGGCGAAGGGGACGGACGTGGACCAGCCGCGCAACCTCGCGAAATCCGTCACCGTGGAATAGCGCTCAAAGCGGCGTCACGCGGAGCGGAACCACCGCCGTCAGCGGCACGCCGAGCCCCTGCAGCGCCGCCAGCGACGCCCGGCTCCCCGCCGTGCGCGCCCCGTCGATGGGGATGAGCGTGACGTCGAGCGAGGCCCCCGTGGCCACCGCCGTGATGCGGCCGGGCCCTTGCCTGTCGACAAGCGGTGTCCGCAGCCAGAGCCCGGGCTCGGCCGCGTTGCCCAAGGTCGCGAGGGTCTCTGCCGGGGCTGCGGCGGTGGCGGGCGGCGCGTCAGGCGCTGCCGCGTCGGGCTCGGGCACCGGTGCCGCCTCCTCCACCGGAGCAGGGCCGACCGGAGCGGCGAACTCCGCGCATCCCGCACAGAACGCCAGAAAAGCCATCACAATCACGCGCATGCCTACCGCTACCGCCCTCAAGGGACGCGCGCAACAGGCGGGGGGCTTCACACGGCAACGGACCGCGCATAGACCTTTGCCATGGCCAACGCCCCTGCCCTCGTCGATCCGTTCCAGCGCGCGATCACCTACCTGCGCCTCTCGGTGACGGATCGCTGCGATTTCCGCTGCGTCTATTGCATGTCGGAGCAGATGACCTTCCTGCCGAAGGCGGAGCTTTTGTCGCTGGAAGAGCTCGACCGGCTGGCCTCGGCCTTCATCCGGCTGGGCGTGGAAAAGCTGCGCATCACCGGCGGCGAGCCCCTCGTCCGGCGTGATATCATGCAATTCTTCGAGGCCATGGGGCGGCACCTGCGCAGCGGCGCGCTCAAGGAGCTCACCGTGACGACGAACGGCTCCCAGCTTGCCCGCTTTGCCGATGATCTTGCCCGGGCTGGCGTCCAGCGCATCAACGTCTCGCTCGACACGCTCGACGCCGTGAAATTCAAGGAGGTCACGCGCTGGGGGCGGCTCGCGCAGGTGCTCGACGGGCTCGATGCCGCGCAGGCCGCCGGGCTCCGCGTGAAGCTCAACACCGTCGCGCTCAAGGGCTTCAACGAGGAGGAGCTCTTCGACCTTCTCGCCTTTTGCGAGACGCGCGGGATGGACATCACCTTCATCGAGGTCATGCCCATGGGCGATCTCGGCAACGAAGACCGGATCGATCAGTACTGGCCCCTGTCGGACCTGCGCGCGCGCCTCGCCGCGCGCTACACGCTCACCGAGCTCAGCCACCGCACGGGCGGCCCGGCGAGATACGTGCGCATCAACGAGACGGGGCAGCAGGTGGGCTTCATCACGCCGCTCACGCACAATTTCTGCGAAAGCTGCAACCGCGTGCGCGTCACCTGCACCGGCGAGATCTTCACCTGCCTCGGGCAGGAGGGAAAATCCGACCTGCGCGCCCCGCTCCGCGCCTCCCCCGAAGATGCCCCGCTCGAAGAGGCGATCCGCGCGGCCATCGGGCTCAAGCCTCGCGGGCATGATTTCGACTATGCCCGCGGCGTGGCCGACGGGCAGGTGAGCCGGCACATGTCCCATACCGGCGGCTAGGACGTGACCGCCATCCTGCGCATCTATGGCCTCGCGACGCGGGCCTTGCTGCCCCTCGCGATGCGCAGCGAACGAAAGAAGCTCGCGGCGGCGGGCATGGAAGACCGACTGCCCGAGAAGCTTGGCCATGGCGACAGCCCCCGACCGGAGGGGAGGCTCCTCTGGGTCCATGCCGCCTCCGTGGGCGAGAGCCTCTCTGCGCTCAACCTCATCACGCGGCTGACCAAGCGGGCACGGATCCTTGTCACGACGGGCACGCCCACTTCCGCCAAGCTCATGGCGGCGCGGCTCCCCGAAGGCGCGTTTCATCGTTTTGCGCCGCTCGATGCCAGCGCAGCCGTGGCGCGCTTTCTCGACCATTGGCGCCCGGACGCGGCGCTCTTCATCGAAAGCGAACTCTGGCCGCACATGATCCAGGCGCTCGAGGCGCGCGGCCTGCCCCGGGCGCTGGTGAATGCGCGCATGTCAGAGACATCCCTGAAACGCTGGCAAAAGCGCCCGGCCACGGCGCGCGCGCTCCTCTCGGGCTTCGCGCTCGTGCTGACGCAGACGGATAGGCTTGCCCATGCGCTCGCCCATCTCGGCGCGCCGCGGGCGGAGAAGGCGCGCAATCTGAAAAGCATGGCCGCGCCGCTCCCCACCGACGCGGGGCTCATGGCGGAGGTCCCGCCCAAGGCCTGGGTCGCGGCCTCGACGCATCCGGGCGAGGAGGAGCTCATTCTCAACGCCCACGCCATCGTGCTCGAGCAGCATCCGGACGCCACGCTCCTTCTTGCCCCGCGGCACCCCGAACGGGGCGAGGCGGTGGCGCGCCTCATCGCAAATCGCGGCTGGCCTGCCCCCCGCCGGAGCGCGGGAGAGGGCCCCGGCGGGCCAGTCTGGCTCATCGACACGCTTGGCGAACTTGGCAGTCTCTACGCAGCCGCGCCCATTGTCTTCCTCGGCGGGTCGCTGACGAAGGTGGGCGGGCACAACCCCTACGAGCCCGCGCAGCACGGCGCGGCGATCCTCACCGGGCCCCACATCCAGAATTTCACGGAGGCCTTCGAGGAATTCGACACGCGCAAGGCCGTGCAGCAGGTGGCGAGTGTCCAGGCGCTGGCGAGCACCGTGGCCAACATGCTCACGCACCCGCCGCTCCTCCATGCCCGCCGCGAGGCGGTGCGGGACGTGGCCTCACGGCAGGCCGAGGGCCTCGACCGGATCGAGGCCCAGATCGTGAAGGCGCTGGGGCTCTAGCTCGCGAGGGGCAGCCGCTGCTCGACGATCTCCGTCCACCAGCTGCAGCCCGCGGGGATCGCGTCATCGTTGAAGTTATATTCCGGGTGATGGACGCTCGCGGTGTCCCCGTTGCCCATGAGGATATAGGCGCCGGGCCGCGCGTTGAGCATAAAGGCGAAATCCTCGCCGCCCATGACGAGGGGTGCATCCGCACAATCCCCGGCCACCTTGCGGGCCATGTCCGCGGCGAAATCCGTCTGTTCGTCGCTGTTGACCATGACGGGGTAGCCGCGCTGATAATCGACGAGGGCCTCGCCGCCATAGGCCGCGGCGGTGGTTTCGGCCACGGCGGAAAGCCGCGCCTCCACGAGATCCTGGATGTCGCCGTCGAGGGTGCGCACGGTGCCACGGAGGGTCACCGTCTGCGGGATCACGTTGTGGGCATTCGACGAGGTCTGGAACGAGGTGACCGAGAGCACCGCCTGTTTCACCGGGTCCACGTTGCGGCTCACGATGCTCTGCAGCGCGATCACGATGTGGGAGGCCATCACGGTGGTATCCACGGCCTCCTGGGGCTTGGCGGCGTGGCCGCCCTTCCCGGTCACGGTGATGGTGAACTGGTCCGCGGCGGCGAAGAAGGCACCCGGGCGGATGGCGAACTTGCCCGCCTCGAGGCCCGGCCAGTTGTGCATGCCGTAGACCTCTTCCACGCTCCAGCGGTCGAGCATGCCGTCATCGACCATTTCCTTGCCGCCGCCGCCGCCCTCTTCGGCGGGCTGGAAGATCACGAGAACGTCGCCGTCGAACTGCCTGGTTTCACACAGGTATTGCGCCGCGCCGAGGAGCATCGCCGTATGCCCGTCATGGCCGCAGGCGTGCATCGCGCCCGGCGTCTTCGACGCGTAGTCGAGCCCCGTGGCCTCGAGGATGGGGAGCGCGTCCATATCGGCGCGGAGCCCGATGGTGCGCCCCGAGCTGCCCTTGCCCTTGATGAGGCCCACGACGCCGGTGCGCCCGATCCCCTCTACGACCTCGTCACAGCCGAAGGCGCGCAGCTTCTCGGCCACGATCCCGCTCGTGCGATGCGTCTCGAAGAGGATCTCGGGATGCTCGTGGAGATCGCGGCGCCAGGCGGTGATGTCGGGCAGGAGTTCGGCGAAGCGGTTTTTGATGGGCATGGTCTCTCTTACTCCTCGAGCGCGCGGCTCAGCGTGGCGGTGAACTCTTCGGGGTCATAAATGCCGTCGATGCGCGCGGTCTCCACCCCGTCTCTTAGGATCAATGTGGTGGGAAATGTCGTGATGGCCAGCGCGGCGCTGCGTTGAAAGGCCGCGCGGACGGGCTCCGTGTCCTCAGAGGCGCGCGCGGCGGCGTGGGCGTCGATCGTCAGGCCCTGCGCCGCGGCGACCGCCGCGAGGACCGGGGCGGAGGTGATGTCCTGCCCGCCGCGAAAATGGGCCTCTTGCAGGGCGTGGGCGAAATCGAGGCGCGCCTCGGCCGGGGCTTGCAGCAGCGCGTGGGACGGTGGGGCGGAGGCGCTGACGGGGCTGTCCTCGGCCTCGATGAGCGCAAAGAAGGCGTCGGAGACATGCTGCCCGGTCGCAGCGGCCATGCGGGGCGCGGCGCCGCGAATGTAGGGCGCGGCATCCTTGTAGGGGCCCACGCGCGGCCCCGTGATCAGCCCGCCGGGCAAGACCTCCACGGCGAGGTCGGGATGGGCGGCGCGCGCGGCGTGCCAGGCGGGAATGAGGCCGAAACACCAGCCGCAGAGCGGATCGAACCCGTAGATGACCTCTTTCTCCACGCCGGTCACTGGCCCCGTCACTGACACTGGGCGATGAGCTTCTGAAGGAAGGCCTCGCCCGCCTCGAACTGCGCCACTGTGATGTACTCGTTGGGCTGATGCGCGAGCGCGATGTCGCCCGGACCGCAGATGACAGTGCTGAAGCCGCCTGCCTGGAACCAGCCGCCATCGGTGCCGTAGGCGACGACCTGCTCGCCATTGTCGCCCGTGATCCGGCGCACGAGCTCTTCGGCGGGCCCGTTTGGCTCGGGGCTCACGCCCGGCCCGGGGGCGAGCATCCGGCAGGTGACGCCCGCGGCGGGGTGCACGGCCTTCACCTCCGCATCCACCGCGTCGCAGAACGCCTTGAAATCCTTGAAATGTCGCCCGTCCATCTCCGAGGGCACGTTGCGCACGTCCACGCTGAAGGAGCAGTCCCGCGCGGTGATGTTGTGCGCGGTGCCGCCATTGAGCATGCCCACGTGGAGCGTGGTGTAGGGCGGATCGAAGAGCGCATCGTCGGGATGGACGGGTTTTGCGCGGTTCTCGTCTGAGCGTTGCCGCAGCCACTCCACGAGACGCGCGGCCACCATGGTGGCGCTCACACCCTCATGCATCTTGGAGGAATGGACCTCGTAGCCGCGCACGTCGACGAAGCAGGCGTCACAGCTCTTGTGACCGCTGACGACGCGCATGCCCGTGGGCTCGCCCACGATGACCGCCTCCGCCGGGGGCAACTTCTCCTTCATCGCCGCCACCAGCGGCCGCGCGCCGAGGAGGCCCACCTCCTCGTCATAGCTGAAGGCCAGCTGTATGGGCCGCCTGAGCGCCTTCATCTGCGGGACAGCGGCGAGCGCGAGCGCCACGAAGCCCTTCATGTCCGTCGTGCCGCGGCCGTAGAGCTTCCCGTCCTTCTCGGTCACGGTCCAGGGATCGGTCACCCAGTCCTGCCCGTCCACCGGCACCACGTCGGTATGGCCCGAAAGCACGACGCCACCCGGCTCCTCCGGGCCGATATGGGCGAAGAGCGAGGCTTTCTGACCCGTCTCGTCATAGTCGCGGTGGCAGGAGATGCCGTGGCCGTCGAGGAAGTCCTCCACGAAATCGATGAGCGGGAGGTTCGTGTCGCGGCTCACCGTGGGGAATGCGACGAGACGGTCGAGCATGGCGCGGGCGGTCAAGGTCATGGCTGGCATGGTGGCAGCATCCGCTGTGAGTTCAAGAAAAGCGCCGAAGCGAGAATCCGCCCTCGACGCGGGAGGCCCCGGGTCAGGCCCGGGGCGTGGCGATCACGTGGCACGTGCGTACCCGGCCCATTCCCCCTGGAGCACGAGGTGGCCGGGCGACACCTCGTCATATTCCGAGGGCGCGGGCTCGTAATCGATGGGGTGGATCGGCGATGGGATCGGGCGGAAATTCAGATCCCGCTCGCTCTTGCGCTGCGTGGGGTCTGCCACGGGCACGGCCTTGAGCAGGCTCTGCGTGTACTGGTGTTGCGGGTCCTCAAAGACGGCGCGGCGCGGCCCGATCTCCACAATGCGGCCCAGGTACATGACGCCCACCATGTGACTCACGCGCTCCACGACGGCCATGTCGTGGCTGATGAAGAGCATGGAAATGCCGAGCTCCGCCTGAAGCTCCATGAGCAGGTTGAGGACCTGCGCCTGCACGCTCACATCGAGCGCGCTTACGGCCTCGTCAGCGACGATGAGCTTGGGGTTCACGGCGAGGGCGCGGGCGATGGCCACGCGCTGCCGCTGGCCGCCCGAGAGCTCGTGGGGGAAGCGGCGCATGAAGCTCCTCGGCAGCTCCACCCGGTCGAAGAGCTCCGCCACGCGATCGGCCTTGGCCTGCCCACTCAGCATCCCGTAATTGTCAATCGGTTCAGCCACTTGGTCGGCGAGCTGCATCTGCGGATTGAGCGACGCGAAGGGATCCTGAAAGATCATCTGCATGTCCTTGCGCGCCTGCCGCAGCTCCTCCTCCGAAAGCGCGATGACATCGACGCCGTCGAGCCGCACTTCGCCTGAAAGCGGCTCCACTAGCCGCAAAAGCGCGCGCCCGCAGGAGGACTTTCCGCAGCCCGACTCGCCCACGAGCGAGAGCGTCTGCCCCTTCTTGATCGAAAAGCTCACGTCTTCGACCGCGTGCACATTGGCCACCGTCCGCCGAAAGAAGCCGCCCTTCACCGGAAACCGCGTGACGAGATTGCGCACGTCGAGCAGCACCGTCTCCTGCCCCGGGATCGGCAGGACCTCGCTCTCTCCCTTGCCGAGGAGCTTCATGGGCTCGGGCAGGTCCTTGCCCGTCATCTCGCCGAGCCGCGGCACCGCCGCGAGAAGCGCCTGCGTGTAGGGGTGCTGGGGCTTGGCGAAGATCTCGGCCACCGGCCCCTCCTCCACCTTCTCACCGCGGAACATCACGACGACGCGGTCGGCCATCTGCGCCACCACGCTCATGTCGTGGGTGATGAACATCACCGCCGTCCCCGTCTCGCGCTTGAGCCGGTCGATGAGCGCGAGGATTTCCGCCTGGATGGTGACGTCGAGCGCCGTGGTGGGCTCGTCGGCGATCAGGAGCTTGGGCTCGCAGGCCAGCGCCATGGCGATCACGACGCGCTGCCGCATGCCGCCCGAAAGCTCGTGGGGATACTGCGTAAGGCGTCGCTCGGGCTCTGGAATGCGGACCTGCTTGAGGAGCTCGAGCGCGCGCGCCTTCGCGGCCTCCTGCGAGAGCCCCTTGTGGACGATGAGCCCCTCGGTGAGCTGGCGCTCCACCGTAAAGACCGGGTTGAGCGAGGTCATGGGCTCCTGGAAGATCATCCCGATCTCGTTGCCCCGCAGCCCGCGCATGGACATGAGCGAGCGCTTCGCCATGTCTTCGGGGCCCTTGCCCCGATCGAAGAGGAGCTGGCCGTTGGTGATATCGCCACCGCCGAATTCCACGAGCCGCATGAGCGAGAGCGAGGAAACCGATTTGCCCGAGCCCGACTCGCCCACCACGCAGACCGTCTCGCCCGGATTGATCGTGAAGCTGACGTCCTTGACCCCCACCACGGGGCCGTCCTTTGTCTGGAACTCCACTCGAAGGTTGCGGATGTCGGCGACCGGTGTCTGGTCGGATGTCTGATCGAGCATGGTCCCTCCCCAAGCGTTGTGTGAGCGTGGCGGCGCTTTGCCCGGCTGTCAAACAGCTCCCCGGCGCTTCCGCGCGCAAATCAGGCAAAAGGTGAAAAATCAGCCGCTTGTCCCGAGGCAATGCTTGCAATCGCAGGAAAAGCGGGGCGTCATGATGGCATGAGTGTCATGGGGGACCCTGCCATCGCGACCACGGGCGCATCTTTCGATGCAGCGCTTTGTGGTGGCAACACGAGCGGGGCCCGCGCGGCACGACAACCAACCGGGAGTTAGAAATGACCTTGAAATCCGCCCTCTTGGGTGCGGCCGCCGCCGTGGCGTTCGCGCCCGCAGCCTTCGCCGAACGCGGTTCGGACGGCGAAGTGCGCATCATCTACTGGCAGGCGCCTTCGATCCTCAACCCGTTCCTTTCGGGCGGCACGAAGGACGTGGAATCCGCCTCCATGATCATCGAGCCGCTCGCCCGCTACAACGAGCGGGGCGAACTCGTCCCCTGGCTCGTCACCGAGGTGCCCACCGTCGACAATGGCGGCGTGAGCGAAGACCTGACCTCGATCACCTGGAACATCACGCCGGGCCTCACCTGGTCGGATGGCACGCCCTTCACCTCCGCGGACGTGGAATTCACCTATCGCTACTGCACCGACCCCGAGGGCGGCTGCGCGCAGGTCACGAAGTTCGAAGGCGTCGAGAGCGTCGAGACGCCCGATGACCTCACCGTGGTCGTGAACTTCTCCGGCCCCACGCCGAACCCCTACGGCCCCTTCGTGGGCGGTGAGAGCCCGATCCTGCAGGCGGCGCAATTCGCTGACTGCGTGGGCGCGGCGGCCTCGACCTGCACCGAAGAGAACTTCAATCCCATCGGCACCGGCCCCTTCGTCGTCACGGATTTCAAACCCAATGACGTGATCACGATGGAAGCCAACCCGAACTACCGCGACCCGGCGAAGCCTGCCTTCGCCCGCGTGACGTTCAAGGGCGGTGGCGACGCGACGGCCGCAGGCCGCGCTGTTATGGAAACGGGTGAGTTCGACTACGCCTGGAACCTCCAGCTCGCGCCCGACGTGATCGCGCAGATGGAAGAAGGCGGCATGGGCACGCCCGTGGCGGGCTTCGGCCCCCTCGTGGAGCGCATCATGCTCAACAACGCCAATCCCGATCCCGCGCGCGGCGAGCTGCGCTCGGTGAAGGACGATCCCACCGGCCCCTCCGAGCATCCGTTCCTCGGCGATCCGGCGGTCTACAATGCCATGTCCATGGCCATCGACCGGCCGCTCCTCGTGGAAATCGGTTACGGCCAGGCGGGCCGCGTCACCTGCAACTGGGTCCCTGCCCCTGCCGCGTTCAACTCCGACGCGCTGACCTGCGATGTGCAGGACATCGAGGGCGCCAACGCTATGCTCGATGAAGCGGGCTACATGGACACCGACGGCGACGGCATCCGCGAGACGCCCGACGGCGTGCCGATGACCATCCTCTACCAGACCTCCACGAACGCCGTCCGCCAGGACTTCCAGGCGCTCATCAAGGAATGGTGGAGCCAAATCGGCATCGAGACCGAGCTGCGCAACGTGAACGCCTCCGTCTTCTTCGGCGGTGACCCGGGCTCGCCCGACACCTTCCAGAAGTTCTACGCGGACGTGGAGATGTACGCCAACACGTTCAACGGCACCGATCCGCAGGCCTATCTGGGCAACGCGCTCTGCGACAAGGCCCCGCGGCCCGAGACGCAGTGGCAAGGTGAGAACATCACGCGCTTCTGCCTGCCGGAATACGACGCACTCCACGCCGAGCTTCAGGCCACCGCGGGCCTCGAAGAGCGCGCGCGCATCGGCCGTGAGCTCAATGACCTGGCGGTGACGAACGGCAAGATGATCCCGCTCGTCCACCGTGGTCGCCTGTCGGCCCATGCCAACACGCTGGGCGGCGTTGTCCTCAACGTCTGGGACAGCGAGCTCTGGAACGTGGCCGACTGGCACCGCACCGACGGGTAACGCCCGCCGCTCGCACCTCACGCCCCGGACCCCGATCCGGGGCCTCCGCCAGAACGCTGGTAGAGGCCCCGGGTCAAGCCCGGGGCGTGGATTTCTTCCACGAGACACATCACGCAGGCCCATGCAAACCGAGCTCGTCCTCGCATTCCTCATCGTATTCACGCTCGATAGCGTGTCGCCCGGCCCGGCCGTGGCGGCGGTGATGGCGCGGGCGGCGGCGCGCGGCGTGACGCGGACACTGCCCTTTGTCACCGGGCTCGTCGTGGGCGATCTCGTCCTGCTCTTCCTCGCGCTGGCGGGCCTTGCCGCACTGGCACAGGCCATGGGCCCGGCCTTCGCCGTCATCAAGTGGGCCGGCGTAGCCTATCTTCTCTACATGGCCTGGCAGCTCTGGCGCGCGGCGCCGGGGGCTACAGACGCAGGCTCCGGCGCTGACGCCGAGGGCGGCTTCTGGATCGGCGCGCTCCTGCCCCTCGGAAATCCCAAGGCCATCGGCTTCTACGTCGCGATACTTCCCTCCGTCTTCGACACTGGCGGGCTGAGCTGGGCCACGATCGGCGCGCTTGTGGCCATCGTCGTTCTCGTCTGGTGGGCCGTCCTTGCCGCCTACGCCCTGCTCGCCGCGCAAGCCCGCAGGCTCGCGACGGGGCCCACGGGCCTCCGCCTCCTCAATCGCGCCTCGGCCCTCGGGCTCACCGGCGCCGCCGCCACGATCGCCGTCCGCCAATGAGTCCAGCCAGGAAGGCCCTGCCATGCTGACCTACACGATCAGACGCCTCGTCCTCGCCGTCCCCACGCTCTTCTTCATCTCGCTCGTCATTTTCGGGCTGCTCGAGCTCGCGCCGGGCGATCCCATGGCGCAGGTGCCGCTGACCGTGCCCGCGGAAGTAAAAGAGCAGATGCGCGAAGCCCTCGGCGTGGGACAGCCCATCTGGATCAGCTTCCCCAAATGGCTCTACCAGTTCTTCGTGGTCGAGCCGCAGGTCATGATCGACTACTATTTCGGCACGTCTTTCAGCGAGGGGCAGTTCCGCGCGATCTCCTGGCAGACGCGCTCCCCGGTCATGGACATCGTCGTCCAGCGCCTGCCGCAGACGCTCTGGGTCGTGGGGGTGGCCTATATCGTGGGCTTCGCCATCGCGATCCCGGTGGGCATCTATTCGGCCTACCGGCAGTACTCGCTCTTCGACAACCTCGGCACCTTCGTCACGATGGTGGGCTTTTCAGTGCCGCCGTTCTTCTCTGGCGTGCTCGTCATCGTGATCTTCTCGGTGCAGCTGGGCTGGTTCCCGTCGATCTACGACACGACGCTCGTGGTGAATTCGTGGGAGACGTTCGTGCGCCAGCTCAACCAGATGTTCCTGCCGGTAATGGTGCTTGCGCTTCAGATCACGAGCCAGACGAGCCGCTTCATGCGCTCCTCCATGCTCGACAATCTCAATCAGGACTACGTGCGCACGGCCCGCGCCAAGGGGCTGCGCGAACGCTCCGTCGTCATGACGCACGTCTTGCGCAATTCCATGATCCCCGTCGTCACCGTCATGGCGCTCAGCGTGCCGCAGATCTTCGGCGGGGCGATCATCACCGAGCAGGTCTTCAAGGTGAACGGGATCGGCCAGCTCCTCATCACCGCCATCGAGGCCAACGATCTGCCCATGGTGCAGACGCTGACATTCATCTTCGCGGTGCTGATCGTCCTCTTCAACCTCATCGCAGACGTCCTCTACGGCCTGCTCGATCCCCGAATTAGGTATGATTGATCCGATATGACTGACGCCTCGCACAACACGCCGCTCGCCGATCCCGTCCCCACGACCGCCCCGAAGAGCCAGTGGGCCGAGGTCTGGAGCCAGTTCCGGCGGCACCGCGGCGCGATGGTCTCGCTCGCGATCCTCGCCATCATCGTCTTCGGGACCTTCCTCGGCCCGCTCGTCTGGCGCGCGGACCCGCAGGCGATCCCGTCGACGCTCGACATGATCCAGCAGCGCGATGCGCGGCCGCTCTACGTGGCGCTCTGGGACAGCGGCGCCAAGATCCAGTGGGAGAACCCGCTGGGCACCGACAACCTCGCCCGCGATAACCTCGCCCGGCTCATGTATGGCGGCCGTGTCTCCATCGCGGTGGGCCTCCTGGCCATGGCGCTTTCCATCGTGCTCGGCGCGTTCATCGGCGTGACGGCGGGCTATTTCCGCCGCCTCGATGCGCCGCTCATGCGCCTGACGGACCTCTTTCTGGCGCTGCCGCTCCTTCCGCTCATCCTCGTGGGCTCGCTTCTCTTCCGGGAGCCGCTGGCAGGCGTCTTCGGCATCGAGGGCGGCACCTTCGTCCTCATCGTCTCGCTCATCGGCATCACGAGCTGGATGCAGACAGCGCGGATCGTGCGGGGCGATGTGCTGGCGCTGAAGGAGCGGGAATTCGTCCTCGCGGCCCGCTCCGTCGGCACGAAGCCGGGTAAGCTCATCCTGCGGCACGTGCTGCCCAACGTGCTTTCGCCCATCATGGTCTCGGCCACTTTGGGCATCGCCACGGCCATCATCACCGAGAGCGCGCTCTCCTTCCTCGGGTTCGGGTTCCCGCCGGATTTCCCCACCTGGGGGCGGCTCCTGAATGACAGCGTGGACCGCATGGTGCTCTATCCCGAGCGTGTGCTCTGGCCCGGCCTGATGATCTCGCTGACGGTGCTCTGCGTGAATTACCTGGGTGACGGTCTGCGCGACGCGCTGGACCCTCGCATCCGCGGGCGCTGATCCCGCGACCAGCCCCCACCAGCCCACGGACGTCGCTGGGGCAGTCGCTGGCTCGAGAGGCCTTGCAAGCCCCCGCGCGAAGCCCGTACCAACGGACCAAGCCAGCGAGGAGAGACGTGGAATGGTTCGCTCAGGATTTATGATGGTGGCCCTTATGGCCGTGGCGGCCTGCGAGCCCGTTCCCGGCGGCAGCACGGGCGGTGGCCCCGTGTCGAACCTGCCCGAGGAGGTCATCGCCGTGGCCGATCCCCGCTTCGTGGGGACAGCGCGGCTCCTCGATGACGGCTGCTACTGGTACGAGCATTCCAATGTGGTGGAGACGACGTTTCTGCCGCTGCGAACGCCGGGAGGCCGCCCGATCTGCGCCCTCTCCCGCGAGGAGCGGGAGGCACGCCAGGCCGCGGCGGCGGCTGCCGCCGCCGGCACCTGATCCCGAACCAGAAAGTCGGCGCGCGCGACGCGCCCGATCAGGCTTCCGCGGGGTAGAGATGGGCCATCGAGCCCGTCTCGACCTCTTCGTAGAGCCCGATGATATGGGCCATCACCATGCGCACGCAGCCCGAGGAGGCACGGCCTCCGATGGAGCGTGGCAGCGGGGTGCCGTGGATGCGCAGGTAGGTATCGCGGCTGCCCTCGAAGAGATAGAAAGCGCGCGCGCCCAGAGGGTTGGAGGGGCCGCCATCCATCCCGTCCTCGTGCTGCTTGTAGACCTCGGGCTCCCGCTCGATCATCGCGTCGGTGGGGCGCCAGGTGGGCCATTTGCGCTTTGCACCGATGCGGAAGACGCCGGGCTCGTAGAGATTGCCCCGCGCGATGGCGACGCCGTAGCGCATCGCTGATCCGTCGCCCCGCACGTGGTAGAGATAGCGCGCCGTGGCATCGACATGGATGTCGCCCGGCGTCAGCCCGTCATTGGCCTCCACCACCGTGGGCAGGAAGCGCGGGTGAAAGCCCCATGGGTTCGACGTGGTGGGCTCGAAATTGGCGGGGGTCACGCGGGCATCCCACGTGTCCCACATCGCGCGGTTCGATACCGGCGGGCGCGGCGCGGGCTCTTCGACCGCGTCGATCTGGTCGACCAAGGCGTCCTCCTGCGCGAGGAGCGGGAGGGCGGGCGAGAATAGCGCCGTGGTGGTCGCGATGAAATGGCGGCGGGTCAACATACGCGTCTTCCTTTCAGTGTGCAGGCAATGGGGCCCTGCGCAGGCCTAAAATGCATGAGAAGTGCCAATGGTTGCGATTCACATCCGCGTCAAACGGGTTTGCCGGGCCATGAGTGTTGCGCGAACGCGTCGCCCCGCTGTTTACTCTGCCCCATGACCGATCCCTTCACGCTTCAACGCCGCGCGGCGCAGGGCGGCACCAGCCCCCTCTCCCATTGGGGCGGCCGCAACGAGACGGACCCGCTCACGGATGTCCTTCTCGGCTCGCCGGCCCATCTCTATCACCGCGCCACCTCCTCGCTCTCACGCAAGCACCTGCGCGACGCGCCCTGCGATATCCAGCGCGCGCAGGCCCAGCACGCCGAGCTCGTGAGCGCCTACGCGCAGTTCGGCGTGGCGATCCACATGCCCCCGCCCGAGCCCGAGCTCACCATGCAGGTCTATACCCGCGACAGCTCCGTGATGACGCCCTACGGCGCCATCATCACGGCGATGAGCCAGTGGTGGCGGCGCGGCGAGAACTACGCCGCCATCCGGCACTACGAGGCGCTGGGCATCCCCGTATACGACATGGTGACGGCGGGCACCTTCGAAGGCGGGGATTTCAACGTCATCGAGGAAGGCTGCGTGCTTATCGGCTGCGGCGGCGCCCGCACCCAAGAGGAAGGCGCGCGGCAGGTGGCCGGCTGGTTCGAGCAGGAAGGCTGGGAGGTCCGCCTTGCCTTCATCGACGAGTTCTACGTGCATATCGACCTCATGGTCGTGCCCATCGCCGAAAAGCTCACCGCGGTCTGCACCGATTGCACCGACCCCGCCATCGTCAGCTGGCTGCGCGGCAAGGGGCACGAGATCATCGACGTGCCCTTCCGCGACACCATGAACCTCGGCTGCAACCTCATGAGCCTCGGGCGCGACCGCGTCATCGCCCCGGCGAGCTCCACCCATCTCATCGCCGCCCTAAAGGCGCAGGGCTTCGAGATCGCTGCCGTCGAGACCGACGAGATCTCGAAAACCGGTGGCGGCATCCACTGCATGGCACAGGCGCTGCGCCGCGCAGCATGATGGCGCGCCGCTCCTGACCAAGAGGCCCCGGGTCAGGCCCGGGGCGCGCGGCGCGTGACACGGCGATGGGGCATTTGGACGAAGGTGAGGCCCTAGCCGCGAGGCCCTGGGTCAGGCCCGGGGCATGGGGCGCTTGACACGGCGATGGGGCATCGGGGCGAGGGTGAGGCCCTGGCCGCGAGGCCCCGGGTCAGGCCCGGGGCGTTGGGCGCGGGCGGCGAAGGGGAACACGACAGGGCGGCGCGCGTTGTCACGCCATGGCTGATCAGACCCGTGACCTCACCGAGGGGCCCGTTTGGCGCGCGCTCACTGCAATGTCCGCGCCCATGGCGCTCGGCATCTTCGCCGTCCTGTCCGTGGGCATTGCCGACGCGGTGTTCCTCGGACGCTATTCCGATGCGGCGCTGAGCGCCGTGGGCTTCATCTACCCGGTGACGACCGCCGTCACATCGCTCTCCATCGGGCTTTCGGCAGGCGCGAACGCTGCCCTGAGCCAGGGCATCGGCCGCGGCGACGAAGGCGCCAAGACCTGCCGCCGCGCGCTCCACGCCGTGGGGCTCGGGCTCCTCCTCTCCACGCTCGTGGCGCTGGGCGTCTGGGTCGCCTCGCCCGCCCTCTTCGGCCTCATGGGCGCCTCGGGCGCGGTCCTCGATGCGGTGCTCGACTACATGCCGCTCTGGTCGCTCTCCTTCCCGTTCCTCGTGGTGATGATGCAGCTCGGATCCGTCTTCCGCGCCCATGGCAAGGGCGGGCTCGCCGCCACGGCCATGGTCACCGCCGCGGGCATCAACGTGGCCGCCAACCCGCTCCTCATCTTCGGACTGGGCCCCCTGCCCGAGCTCGGGATCGAGGGCGCGGCGCTTGCCACGCTCATCGGGCGCGCCGTGGCTGTGGCCCTCGCGCTCACCATCGCGCTCCGCGCGGGCTACATCGCTCTCGGGAGCGCTCCGCTGAAAAACCTCACGCTGAGCATGCGCGAGATCTTCGCGGTGGGCGCCCCGGCCGCCTTCTCCAACGCCATCAACCCAGCCGGCATGGCTGCCGTCACCGCGGCCGTGGCGACCGTAGGCGCGGACGCCGTCGCGGGCTTCGGCGCGGCCACGCGGGTGCAATCGGTGGCCCTCGTGCCGCTCCTTGCGCTCTCCTCCGGCATCGGTCCCGTGGTGGGACAGAACTGGGGCAAGGGCGACGAGACCCGCGCGCGGACAGCCATGGGGCAGAGCTTTGCCTTCTGCGTGATCTACGCGCTCGTCCTCGGGCTCGTGCTCGCGCTCTTCAGCGGGCCCATCGCCGCGCTCGTCACCGGCGGCGCCGCTGGCACCGAAGAGGCCGCGCTTTACCTGCGCCTCGTGGGCTGGACGCTCTTCGGCTACGGCATGCTGGTGACGGCCAACGCGGCCATGAATGCCCGCTCGAAGGCGCTCTATTCCATGGGTATCTCGCTCACCCGTGTCTTCGCGCTCTACCTGCCGCTGGCCTGGATCGGGGTGACGCTTGGCGGCTACACGGGCGTGCTCGCGGCCGCCATCCTCGCCAATGTGGGCGGGGCGGTGCTCGCGTGGTGGGCCGTGGGCCAGACCGGGCTTCGCGCGCGCCCCTTGCCCCGGATCACCACCGCCTCGGCCTGACGCTCAGGTATCGACGGAGCGGCGGATGCGCTGCACGAGCCACCAGACGAGGAGTACGGTGAAGGGCGTGGCGATGCCGAAGAGCAGCACGTTGGAGATGCCCGCGGGCTCCGCCGCGGGGCCCAGCGCGTAGACGACGAGATTGACCGCGTAATAGCTGATCGCCACCACCGACAGCCCCTCCACCGTCTTCTGCAGGCGCAGCTGCAGATCCGCGCGCTTGTCCATGCTTTCCAGCAGCATCTGGTTCTGCGCCTGCCGTTCCACGTCGACGCTCGTGCGCAGGAGGTCCCCCACGCGCAGCGCCCGCTCCGACATCTCCCGCATCCGCTGCTGGGTGGCGCGCACGGTGCGCATGGCCGGGTCGAACCGGCGCATCATGAATTCGCTGAAGGTCTGGCGCCCGTTGAAGCGCTCTTCGCGGAGGACCTCGATCCGGTTGTTGACGATCGCCTCGTATGCGCGGGTCGCCGCGAAGCGGTAGGAGGCCTTGGCGTTCATGTTCTCGAGCTCAGAGGAGAGCGCTATGAGCTTTTTCAGCGTCGCCTCGGAGCCGCGCGGGCCATTGGACATCTCGTCGGACAGGCGCAAGAGGCCGCTGTCGATCTCGGCGAGGCGTGGCGACATTGCCTGCACCCGCGCGAGCCCGAGCATGGACATGGCCTTGTAGGTCTCGATTTCGCAGAGCCGTTGCACCACGCGCCCGATCCGCCGGGTGCCGGTCTCGGGGCTGGTGAAGATCGCGAAGCGCATGTGCCCCGCTGGATCGATGCGAAAGTCGGAGGCCACAGTGGCGGAGCCGTCCACGACGTCGCTCACCGCCAGGGATTCCGAGACGAACCAATCCTCGATCAGGTCCGCCTGTTTGGCGTGCTCTGGCTCTTCCTGAATGCGGATCAGCGCGGAGGTGAGGCGCACGCCGGGCGCCGATGCGAGCCAGTCTTCCGGGAAGGCTTCGAAATCCACAGGGTCGAAGGGCCGATCTCCCAGCCCCTCGGACATGACCGTGTAGGTCACGAATTCGGTGTGGCTTTCCCATTTGAGCGCGTAGCGCCCCACCTTGCCGAAGTAATGCGTGGCCCCGGGCGAGGGATGATCCGCACCGAAGCGGTCGAGCAGATCGAGGAGGTGCCTGCGGTCACCCTCGCGGTCACGGGAGGAGGCGTTTTCGGCTTGCTTGATCGCGAGATAGGCCCCCGTCGCGGGGGCCGACATCGCGGGAAACGGGCGCGCATGGATTTCGTTCGCCAGCTTGTAGCGCAGCGGATGATCTTCGATGGCCGGCATGGCACCCTCTCGTCGTTTTGAGAGAGATAGCCATCTTTCCCCCGGATGCGAGACAAAAAGACGCGCCTTTACTGAATGTTAGCAGAATACTTTGGCATACAGCGACGCGCAGCCGGGATCGCAGGCAGCTTGCCCGCGCGGGAGGCAATTCTCAGGCGGGGTGTCTTTCGAGGAAGTCACGGATCGCGTCCGCCGTCTGTTTCGGGGCATCGACGACCGAAATGTGGCGCCCCGGCACCTCGGTGAACTGCCCGTTCTGAAGCGTCGCCGCCGCCGCGCGCATCTCGTCGAGGGGATACATTGCGTCGTCGCGGCCGGCGATCATGAGCGTGGGCACGGTGATCTCCGGCAGGAGCGGGCGGAGCGGCGGCCCCTCAAGAAGCACCGCGCGGACGACAGGGCCCATGGCGCGCCCCTCGGCCCTCTTGAGCATCGCGTGGAAGGCCTGGGCATAATCCGGCAGCTCCGGCAGGGCCGGATCGGCAAAGAAGCTGCGCGCCACGCCGTCCCGGAACACGCGCAGGCCGGGCGCCCACCGGGCCCCCGCCGCGATGAAGCGCTGCTGGAGAGAGGCAGCCGTGCCGAGCTCGAGGGGCGTGTTGATGAGGAGCGCCACGCTCGCCCGCCCCGGGGCCGCGCGCGCGGCATGGGCGGCGACAAGACCGCCCCACGAGGTCCCGCCGATCACGGCACGCGCGAGCCCCAGCGCCTCCATGACAGCGAGCAGGCCCTGCGCCTGCGCGGCGAGGGTAAGCGTGCGTGCAGGCCCCGAGCGGCCATGGCCGGGCCCATCGATGCGGATGAGCCGGAGGCCCGGGAGATGCCCGGCGATCTCGTCGTAGACATGCCCGTCGGTGAAGATCGACGGCCAGAGGAGGCAGGGCCGTCCCGCCCCTGTTTCGCGGACGAAGAGCCGCCCCGCCTCCGTATCGATCTCGTGGCTTGTTTGGCTGGTATCCTTGGGCATGGCCGCGCGCCTCTAAAAGTTAGCGACCTTAACTTACCACGAAGGCCCTACCGGACAAAGCACTCCTTCACCAAGAAAAAAGGGCGCTCCCTTATGGAACGCCCTCTTTGGGTCTGTCCGGGTCCCGCCGGGATCAGTCCACCAGCGGAGCGAGCTTCTCGAAACTTGCCTTGGCGTCGCCGTAGAACATCCGCGTGTTCTCCTTGAAGAAGAGCGGGTTCTCGATGCCTGAGTAGCCCGTGCCCTGCCCGCGCTTGGAGACAAAGACCTGCTTGGCCTTCCAGCACTCGAGCACAGGCATCCCGGCAATCGGGGAGTTCGGGTCGTCCTGCGCTGCCGGATTGACGATGTCGTTGGAGCCGATGACGATGGCGACGTCCGTCTCGGGAAAGTCGTCGTTGATCTCGTCCATCTCGAGCACGATGTCGTAGGGCACCTTGGCCTCGGCCAAAAGCACGTTCATGTGCCCGGGCAGGCGGCCCGCGACGGGATGGATGGCAAAGCGCACCTCCTTGCCCTTGGCGCGGAGCTTCCGCGTGAGCTCGGCCACGGTCTGCTGGGCCTGCGCCACGGCCATGCCGTAGCCCGGGATGATGATGATGCTGTCAGCCTCATTGAGCGCGGCGGCCACGCCGTCTGCGTCGATGGCGACCTGCTCGCCCTCCACGGCCATCTGCTCGCCTGCCGACGCCCCGCCCCAGCCGCCGAGGATGACGGAGACGAAGCTCCGGTTCATGGCCTTGCACATGATGTAGGAGAGGATCGCGCCGGAGGAGCCGACAAGCGCACCCACCACGATGAGAAGGTCATTGCCAAGGGAAAAGCCGATCGCCGCTGCTGCCCACCCCGAGTAGCTATTCAGCATGGAGACGACGACGGGCATGTCCGCGCCGCCGATGCCCATGATCAGGTGGTAGCCGATGAAGAGCGCGAGCAGCGTGAGCAGCACCAGCGTCCACGAGCCCGAGCCACCCAGATACATGAACATGAAGATGACCGAGAGCACCGCCGCCGCGGCATTCAGCATGTGCCCGCCCGGAAGCTGCTTGGCGCCCGTGTCGACCTTGAAGGGCAGCATGGAAGAGCCGCCCGCGAGCTTGGCATAGGCGATGACGGAGCCGGTGAACGTCACCGCGCCGATCCAGATGCCCAGCACGAGCTCCACGCGGAGGATCGTGATCTCCACGAAGATCTTCTTGGCGATAAGATCGCCGAAAGCCGAGAGGCCGCCGATGATCTCCGCGGGCATCGCGTCATAGGCGCCGGGCGCGCCGAGAACGAGGTCGTTGGCAGCAAAGGACGCGGCCTGCGCGTTGATCATCATGTCGGCGTTGAAGCCCACGAAGACCGCCGCGAGACCCACGAGGGAGTGCATGATCGCCACGAGCTCGGGCATCTGCGTCATCTGCACCCGCGTGGCGAGCTGGTAGCCGATGGCCGCCCCGATGGCGATGAGCACGAGCGAGGCGAGCCAGAGCCCCTGCCCCGGGCCAAAGAGCGTCGCCAGGACGGCAATGGCCATGCCCGCGATACCGTACCAGACGGCGCGCTTGGCGCTCTCCTGGCCGCTCAGGCCGCCGAGCGAAAGGATGAAGAGAACTGCTGCGACGACATAGGCCGCGATGGTGAATCCGAAGTCCATGGTGCCTGTCCCTTTACGACTTTTGGAACATGGCGAGCATGCGCCGTGTCACGAGGAAGCCGCCGAAGATGTTGACGGCAGCCATGAGCACGCCGAGCCCGGCGAGGATGGTGATGAGCGCGCCCGTCGATCCGATCTGGATCAAAGCGCCCAGGATAATGATCGAGGAGATCGCGTTGGTGACGGCCATGAGCGGCGTGTGAAGCGAATGCGACACGTTCCAGATCACCTGGAAGCCGATGAAGACCGACAGCACGAAGACGATGAAATGCTGCATGAAGCTCGCAGGCGCCACCGTCCCCACGAGGAGGATGAGAGCGCCGCCAAGGGCCAGAAGGCCGACTTGTGTCTGCGTCTGCTTCTTGAAGGCGGCCACTTCTTCGGCGCGCTTCTCTTCTGGCGTTTTCTCCTTCACCGCTTCCTTCGGCTTTTGCACCGCGATGGCGTTCACCTTGGGCGGCGGCGGCGGGAAGGTGATCTCGCTCTTATGGGTCACCGTGGCGCCCCGGATCACGTCGTCTTCCATGTCGTGGTTGACGGCGCCGTCCTTCTCGGGCGTCAGGTCGGTCATCATGTGGCGGATGTTGGTGGCGTAGAGCGTTGAGCTCTGCGTGGCCATGCGGGAGGGGAAATCGGTGTAGCCCACGATGGTCACACCATTGTCGGTGACGATCTTCTCGTCCTTCACCGTCAGCTCGCAATTGCCGCCGCGCTCGGCGGCGAGATCCACGATGACGGAGCCGGGCTTCATCATCTCGACCATGTCTTTCGTCCAGAGCACCGGCGCGTCCCGGTTGGGGATGAGCGCGGTGGTGATGACGATGTCGATGTCGGGAGCCATCTCGCGGAACTTGGCGAGCTGCGCCTCGCGGAACTCGGGGCTGGAGGGGGCCGCATAGCCGCCCGTCGTTGCGCCATCGGTCTGCTCCTCGTCGAACTCGAGGAAGACGAACTCCGCGCCCATGGACTCGATCTGCTCGGCCACTTCCGGGCGCACGTCGAAGGCGTAGGTGATCGCGCCCAGCGACGTCGATGTGCCGATGGCCGCAAGCCCCGCCACGCCCGCGCCCACGATCAGGACCTTCGCCGGCGGCACCTTGCCCGCCGCCGTGACCTGGCCGGTGAAGAAGCGGCCGAAGTTGTTTCCTGCTTCGATAACAGCGCGGTAGCCGGCGATGTTGGCCATCGAGGAGAGCGCGTCCATCTTCTGCGCGCGGCTGATGCGGGGCACCATGTCCATGGCGATGACGGTGGCGCCCTGCTTGTTGGCGAGCTCCATGAGCTTCTCGTTGGCGCCGGGATAGAAGAACGAGATGAGCGTCTGCCCCTCGCGAAGACGCTTCGTCTCGGTATCGCTCGGGGGCCGCACCTTGGCGACGATATCGGCCCCCTTGAAGAGGTCGGTGGCCTTCTTGACGACCTTCACGCCCGCCGCCTCGTAGGCGGCATCCGAGAAGCCCGCGAGCGCGCCCGCGCCCGTCTCGATCAGGCACTCATGGCCCAGCTTCTGGAGCTGCGTGGCGCTGTCCGGCGTCATCGCGACCCGCGCCTCGCCCTCGAAAATTTCCTTCGGCGTTCCGATCTTCACGTGTACCACCTTCTGCTGTGCATGCGCCGCGATGGGCGCCGGTTTGCTGGGCGTCTAGCGGCATCTCGGGGGGAATCCAACAGCGCCGCGCAGGATTGTTGCGCCCCGAACGCCGCGATGCTGAGCACGCGCCCGATTTTTGTGCGCAGACCGGGTCTTCTGCCCGCCCGCCGCTTGCCCTACACCCGCGCCATGGACCTCGCGGGCAAGACAGCATTCATCACGGGCGGCGGCACGGGCATCGGGCTGGCCACGGCGCGCGCGCTCAAGGCCCACGGCGCCGAGGTCATCATCGCCGGACGTCGCGTGGCGGTGCTCGACGAGGCCGCCACGGAAGGCTTCACGCCCCGCGTGGCGGATGTGAGCGACGAGAGCTCCGTCGCAGAAGCTTTTGAACAATCGGGCAAAATTGACATCATTGTTGCCAATGCCGGGATAGCCAAGGGGCAGAATATCCTCTCCAAGGGGCCGAGCCTCTGGCGCGAGATCATGGCCACCAATCTCGACGGCGCCTATTGGACGATCCGCGAAGGCCTCAGGCGCATGGACACCACGCGCTATGGCCGTGTCATCGCCATTGCCTCCATCGCCGGGCTCCGCGGGCTCCAGGGCGCCCACGCCTATACCGCCTCGAAGCACGGCCTCGTGGGCCTCATCCGCGGCCTCGCCGCCGATTTCACCGGCACCGAAGTGACCTTCAACGCCATCTGCCCGGGCTACGTGGACACCCCCATCGTCACCGAGAACATCAATCACCTGAAGGCGCGCCTCGGCCTCGATGACGCAGCCGCGCTCAAGGTCATGACCGACCAGAACCCCCACGGCCGCCTGATCTCCGCCGAGGAAGTCGCCGCCAGCGTCTGCCACCTCTGCGATCCGCTCTCGGGATCGATCACCGGCACAACCATCGAGATTTCAGGCGGCGCGCGCTAAACCAGAGCGGTAGAATTGAACACACAGGTGTCACATTCTCGGCTCAAAACAGACTTAGCCCTTCTTTAAAGCTCACTCGATACGAGGCGGGGAACACCGCACGAGGGGCAAACGGGCATGCCAGAGGGTTATCTGGTCACATTAGGCGATGGACAGCTCGGTGTTGGCGACAGCATCGGCGGCCCGCTCACGTCCTTTACCACCAATCGTCTCCTCGGCACCGGCAACTGGCAGTGGTCGGGTACGTGGAACGGCTCCACCTTCACCAACGAGGAGGAGCCCGGGGAGTACTTCCTCGCCACCAATGGCAATGTTTACTTCGTGCCGGCCTTTGGCCCCGTGGACAACATCACCTCTGCGAGCGTTACCTCCACCCAAGGCTATGACGGCAGCGCCGCCGTCAACGACGTGCGCGGCACGGCGGCGGACGACGATCTCGATGGCGACGGCAACGCGCAGACCCTCTTCGGCGAAGAGGGCGCTGACACCATCGACGCGGGCGGCGGGGCCGATACCGTCTTTGGCGGCGAGGGCGGCGATGATATCTCGGGCCAGGGGGGCAATGACAGCCTCGTAGGCGGCGACGGCAACGACACGATCGCTGGCGATGGCGGCGCCGATACGCTACGCGGCGGCACGGGCGACGACCTCCTCGAGGGCGGTTCGGGCGCCGACAGCCTCGTGGGCGGCTCCGGCAATGACAGCCTCGAAGGCGGCGCGGGCGCGGACGTGCTCTACGGCGACGAGGATCCCAACGAAAGCACGACCGAGACCCTGCGCTGGAGCGAAGCGGGCTCCGACGGCTTCGATCTCGGCGAAGGCTTCACTCAGTTCACCGGCCAGATGGCCGTCACCGTTTCCGTCACCAACAACGGCAACCTCACAAGCGCCCAGATCGACACGGTCACCGACCAATACACCGAGGCCCCCGACAACCTGAGCGACTTCTCCTCGCTCGAGCTCGCCGGGGGGGGCGGCACGAATACCGCCACCACGACGATCGATTTCGCGGCGACCGGGGATGGCGACACGAGCGACGAGGTCGAGAATGTCCTCTTCCGCGTCAACGACGTGGACAGCTCCGGCTGGGTCGACACGCTGGAGGTCAACGCCTTCGACGCGGGCGGCAATGCCGTCACCGTATCGATCACGGCTGAGGATGCCGGCAACGTCGTCAGCGGCAACGAGGTCACCTCGGGCGTGGCCAACGGCAGCGCGAACTCGCAGTCGGGCTCGGTGCTCGTGGAGATCGCGGGACCGGTGGCCTCGGTGGAGATCAGCTACGGCAATGACGGCTCCTCGGGGCAGCGCATCTGGCTGACCGATGTCAACTTCGACACCATCCCCCTGCCCGCCGGCGATGACACACTCGATGGCGGGCTCGGTGCGGACACGATGTTCGGCGGTGCGGGCGCGGATACCTTCGCCGTGGCCGATGCCGACGAAGCCTATGGCGAGGAAGGCGATGACCTTTTCCTGCTCGGGGATTTCGGCGAGGGCAGCTCCTCGATCCTCATCGATGGCGGCGAGGGCGGTGAGAGCGCGGGCGACACCATCGATCTCAACGGGCAGGCCTCGCTTTCCGATGTCACCTTCGACCCCGGCAATTCAGAGAACGGGACGATCACCCTCATCGACGGCTCGACCGTCACCTTCTCGAATATCGAGAACATCATCTGCTTTACCCCCGGTACCACCATCGCCACGCCCCGCGGCGCGCGCCCGGTGGAGAGCCTGCGCCCGGGCGATCTCGTGCTCACGCGCGACAACGGCATCCAGCCGATCCGCTGGGTCGGGCAGCGCACCGTACCGGCGATGGAGGATTTCGCGCCCATCGAGGTCGCGCCCAGCGTCCTCTCCGGGGCCACGGCCCCGCTCCTCGTCTCGCCGCAGCACCGGCTGCTCTTCTCGGGCTTCAAGTCAGAGCTCCTTTTCGGCGAGCGCGAGGTGCTCGTGGCCGCCAAACACCTCCTCGACGGGCATGCCGTGCGCCAGAGCCCGCGCGCGGAGGTCACCTACATCCACATCATGTTCGACCGTCACGAGCTCGTCTTCGCCAATGGCGCGGCGACCGAGAGTTTCTTCGCCGGTGACAGCGCCATGGACGCCCTCGAGGGCGCGGCCCGCGAGGAGCTTTTCTCGGTCTTTCCGGAATTGCGCAGCGCGGGGCCACGGCCCACCGCGCGCCGCGCGCTCAAGCGCTACGAGGCCGCCCTGCTCTCCTGAGGGCGCAGACCCGCCGCCCAGTCGCGCGCGGCGGCGCCAAAGGCCTCGAAAAGCGGCCGCGAAACGAGATCTTCGGCCGCGCGATACTCGGGATGCCACTGGACGCCCAGCGCAAAACCCGCGCCACCGGCCACGTAGATCGCCTCCGGCGTGCCATCGGGCGCGGTTCCGTCGATCACGAGCGTCGGCGCCAGCGCCTTGATCCCCTGCCCGTGGAGCGTGTTCGTGCGTACCACATCGCTGCCAAAGAGCCGCGCGAAGGGCCCGCCGGGCGTGAGCGTCACGTCGTGGCGCAGCGCGAACTTCTCCTCGATCGTGCCGTCAGGCGGCATCCGGTGATTGTCGCGCCCGGGCAATTCCCGGATCTCCGGGTAGAGCGAGCCGCCCATGGCCACGTTGAACTCCTGGAAGCCCCGGCAAATGGCGAGCATTGGCTGGCCCCGGGCCACGAGGCTGCGGATGAGCGGCAGTGTTACCCGGTCGCGCGCGCGGTCGAAGGTGCCGTGGGCCTCGGTCTCGGTCTCACCGTACTCGGAGGGGTGCACGTTGGCGCGCCCGCCGGTGAAGACGAAGCCGTCATAGGTCTCGGCGAGCTCGTCGGCGCCCACGAATGCCGGGTCCGTCGGCACGATGGCGGGCTGACATCCGGCCACCTCGTTGATCGCCTCCACGTTCATCGTGCCCGCTGCGAAGGCGGGGTACTCATCGTTGATGAGGTAGCTGTTGCCGATGATGCCAATGAGCGGGCGACGCATGCGAAATCTCCTTGAGGTAGTGAAATAGCCCGATCTCGCGCCAGAAAAAAGCCGCGCGCCCGCAGCTTGGGATGTGCAATGCTCCACAGGCACCCGATTTCGAGGAAAATGCCCAATGATTACGCTCGCCCATGCCCGGATGATGGCGCGCTACAACGCCTGGCAGAACGCGGCGCATCTCGAAGCCTGCGCGGCCTTGAGCGACGCGGAGCGCTGGACAGAGCGCGGCGCGTTCTTCGGCTCCATCGCGCGCACGCTCAATCACATCCTGGGAGACGATCAGACATGGCTCGCGCGGCTGCGCCGGGACGAGGCGGGCGCCGCGGCGCGCGTGGCGCGCTTTCCCTATGCCGACGCGCCCCGCGACTGGGAGACATTCGTCCGCGCGCGCCGGGCCGTCGACAGCGAGATCACCGATTTCATGGACGCGCTCGGCGCGGGTGACCTCGACGCCGAGATCCCCTGGCTCCGCGGCTCCGAGCGCCTGACAACGCCAGCGGGCTTCATGGTCGCGCATCTCTTCAACCACCAGACCCACCACCGCGGCCAGGTGCATGCGATGCTGGGCCAGCTCGGCGTCGCCCCCCCGGTGACCGACCTGATGGTGCTGCCCGGCGGGCCCGCTCGCCCCATGGAGCGCGGGGACTAGGGAACTGAGTCTCTTCTGTCGCCCTCGCAGCCGCCTGGAAGCAACTGTCCGCGGGCGCATGTTCATGCGCTTGGGCCATCTTCACTTGCGCCGCCCGTGGTGCCCGTGCCTCATGGCGCCATGACGAAGCTCGTGCTCCTCCACAAGGCCTCATCCATCTACGACGATCGGCCAGAGACGCGCTACGATTTTCCCAGACAGTATCTCAGGGCCATGGAGGAAGGCGCTGGCGACTGGATTGTCTATCAGGAGCCAGCGAAGGCTGGCCCTCGCGGCTATTTCGCGTGCGCGCGCATCAAGGGAATTATACCCCATCCTGAACTTGCAGGACGCTATTTCGCGGAGATGGCGGACTACCTCCCTTTCGACGCTCCTGTGCCGCGTGTCATTGACGGCGCTCCAATGGAGTCTGCGCTCACGGCCTCCGATGGCGGGTTCAAGAGAGGAGGCGCTGTACAGCTCGCAGTGCGCCGCCTGCCTGACGCAGAGTTCGCGCGTATCGTGGAGCGGGGCTTGCCGGATACTCTCGAAGAACAGGAAGCGCGCAGATACGACAACGCCTCAAGTAGCGTGCCGCCCGGCCTCGCCGAGCCAGTTGGAAGCTTCAAACGCCCGATCGTAGAGCGCCTCACTCGCCGTCCCTATCGCGACGTGGTGTTCCGCCGCCGCGTGCGGGAGGCATACGACTACCGCTGTGCCTTGTCAGGTTTACGCCTGCGTAATGGCGGCGGCCGGCCAGAAGTCCAGGCAGCCCATATCGTACCTGTAGAAGACGGCGGCAACGACACTGTGTCGAACGGTCTGGCCCTATCAGGGACGCTCCATTGGATGTTCGACCGTGGGCTAGTTTCGGTTGCGGACGACGGACGCATACTTGTCTCGCGCAACAAGGTTCCTGCGGACGTAGCCGCCCGCCTCATCTCGCCAAGCGGACAAATCCAACTGCCTTCCGCGCGAACGGATCACCCTCATCCCGCCTACCTTGCCTGGCACCGCGAGCACCGCTTCGGTCAGTTCGACCCCGACAGCGAAGCCACCCCGTGGTAAGGGCCTAGGCCTCTGCCGTTAGCCCTGCGGCCTCGATGGCCGCGACCGCGGCTGCTGCGTCGTTGTCGGAGGTGTCCCCGGTCACACCCACGGCCCCCACGACGCGGCCGCGCGCGTCCTTCAGGAGCACGCCCCCTGGGACAGGCACCACGGCGCCGCCGAAGACGCCGTTCACGGCGTTCATGAAGTAGGCCTGCCCCTCGGCCCGCGCCATCTGCGCGGAGCCCGGCATGCCGAGCATTACCGCGCCGTAGGCCTTGCCGTGGGCGATGGCGAAACGCCCCGGCGCGGAGCCGTCCGCCCGCTCGAAGGCCACCACGTTGCCGCCGGCATCGAGCACGATGGCCGAGAGCGGCTTCAGCTTCATCTCCTGCCCGCGGGCCAGCACGCCTCGCACGATGCGCCGCGCTCGGCTGAGTGAAATCGTCATTCTATCCTCCCATCAGGGACCGAGGCCCCGCCTTCATCTTTCCAAGAATACCCCGGGGGCCGCGAGCGGCTCCCCGCTTCCGCCGCCTTCCAGCGCGCCTCAGGCCGCCTTCTTCTCGAGCCTCCGGCGATGGAGCACCGGCTCGGTATACCCCGCGGGCTGCACGCGCCCCTCGAAGACGAGATCGCAGGCCGCACGGAAGGCAACCCCGTCATAGCGCGGCGCCATGGCCTCGTAGGATGCGTCGTCCGCGTTCTGCCGGTCGACGACCTCGGCCATCTTCTTCATGGCCGCCATCACCTGCGCCTCGCTCACCACGCCGTGGTGGAGCCAGTTGGCCAGCGCTTGGGACGAGATCCGGCAGGTCGCGCGGTCCTCCATGAGACCCACGTCGTGGATGTCGGGCACCTTCGAGCAGCCCACCCCCTGGTCCACCCAGCGCACCACATAGCCGAGGATGCCCTGCGCGTTGTTCTCGATCTCCGAGGCGATCTCCTCGTCCGACCAGTTCGGGCGGTCGGCCACCGGGATCGTGAGCAAATCGGAGAGCTTGCCGCGCGGCCCAGCAGTGCGGAGGCCGTCCTGCACTGCCATCACGTCCACGGCGTGGTAGTGCATCGCGTGGAGCGTGGCCGCCGTGGGCGACGGCACCCACGCGCAGGTGGCGCCCGATTTCGGGTGACCGATCTTCTGGTCGATCATGTCGCCCATGCGGTCGGGCATGGCCCACATGCCCTTGCCGATCTGCGCGCGGCCCTTGAGGCCGCAGGCGAGCCCGATATCGACGTTGCGATCCTCGTAGGCGGCAATCCAGGGCGTGGCCTTCATGGCGCCCTTAGCGATCATGGGCCCGGCTTCCATGGAGGTGTGGATCTCATCGCCGGTACGGTCGAGGAAGCCCGTATTGATGAAGGCCACGCGGGACTTCGCGGCACGGATGCATTCCTTGAGATTGGCGGAGGTGCGCCGCTCCTCGTCCATGATGCCCATCTTCACGGTGTTGGCCGGGAGCCCGAGGATTTCCTCCACCGCGCCAAAGATCTCGTTCGAGAATGCCACTTCCTCGGGCCCGTGCATCTTGGGCTTCACGATGTAGACGGAGCCAGTCTGGGAATTGCCGCCCGCGCGCGCGAGGTCGTGCATGGCGATGAGCACCGTCGAGAGCGCGTCGAGGAGCCCCTCCCCGATCTCGTTGCCGTCCCGGTCGAGCACGGCAGGATTTGTCATCAGGTGGCCGACATTGCGCACCAGCATGAGCGAGCGGCACTTCACGGTGAAGTCCGAGCCGTCGGGCGCGTGGTAGGTGGCGTCGCCGTAGAGCTTGCGCGTGACGGTCTGGCCTCCCTTCTCGAAGGTCTCCTCGAGATCGCCCTTCATCAGCCCGAGCCAGTTTGCATAGGCCAGAACCTTGTCCTCGGCGTCCACGGCCGCCACGCTGTCTTCGCAATCCATGATGGTGGAGACCGCGGCCTCGAGGTTCACGGCGGCGATATGAGCGGGGTCGTCCTTGCCGATATCATGGTCGGCGTTGACGAGAACTTCGATCTTCAGGCGGTTGTTCTCGAATAGGAACCCGCGACAGTCGCCGTCCTCCATGGTGCCGAGGAACTGGCCCGTGTCCTTGAGGGGCGCGGCGGCCACGTCCGTCACCTCCGCCCAGCTCGTGCCGTCGAGCGGCAGCGCCTCGTCAAGAAAGGCCTTGGCCCGCGCGATGACCCGCGCGCCGCGCTCGGGATCATAGCCCTTGCCGCTGGGCAGGTCTCCTAGCGCGTCGGTGCCGTAGAACGCGTCATAGAGATTGCCCCAGCGGGCATTGGCGGCGTTGAGCGCGAAGCGCGCGTTCATGATGGGCACCACGAGCTGGGGCCCGGGCGTGGCGGCGATCTCGGCATCCACGTTGGCCGTCTCGATCTCGAAGTCCGGGCCCTCGGGCACGAGGTAGCCGATCTCCTTCAGGAAGGCCTCATAGGCCCCGGCGTCGTGCGGCTGGCCCTTCCGGGCCTTGTGCCATTCGTCGATCTCCGCCTGCATGCGCGCGCGGGTCTCGAGCAGCGCGCGGTTTCTGGGCCCGAACTCGTGAACGAGGCGCGAGAGGCCCGCCCAGAATGTGTCTCCCGAGATGCCCGTCCCCGGCAGCGCCCGGTCCTCGATGAAATCGAACAAGGGCTTCGCAATCTGCAGGTCGTGGCGGGCGACGCGGTCGGTCATATTTGGGCTCCAGGTTTTGATTGTCGCGCAAGCTAGGGCCCGGGTTTCCTATCGGCAACACGGTTTCCCCGGCGAGGCGCCGGGAAATTCTGGGCCTCGCGTCAGTTTTTCTTGCCCGACTTATCGCGGCGGCAGCGCTCGGAGCAGTATTTCACGTCGTCCCAGACCTTTTCCCACTTCTTGCGCCACGTGAACGGGAGCCCGCAGGTGGCGCAGGTTTTCGTAGGAAGATCGGATTTTTTGCGTTGCTTGGGCATCTGGCAATCCTGGGGCTCTGCCCCAGACCCCGAGGTACGGAGCACAAAGAAGGCGGGGCTATAGGTCGAGCGACATCTGGGTCGTGTTGGACGATTTGGAAGGGCGGCGGCGGGTTTCACCCGGCTGCGGGTCCCGCTGGAAGCCGCGGTCTTTCTTGCGGGAGGCGTGTTTCTTGACGATGGCATCGGCCTCGGCGCGGAAGGCAGGGCCCTTGCGGACGGCGAAGATCTTTTCGCGGGCTTCCCGCGCGGCTGCGGCGACATCGACGATGGGCGCGGGATAGCCCGCCACGCCGCCGGCGCGCCAGGGCTCTTGCAGAAGCGCGTCATCGAGTTGGGCAATCTCCGGCACCCAGCGCCGTGTAAAGACGCCCGTGGGATCCTGATCCTTGCCCTGCTTGACGGGATTGTAGATCCGCACCGTGTTCATGCCCGTGGTGCCCGATTGCATCTGCGCCTGCGACCAGTGGATGCCGGGCTCGTAGTCGGTGAAGCGGCGGGCGAGCACCATGCCGGTGTCGCGCCAGTCAAGCCAGAGGTGGTAGCTGCCCACGGCCATGAGCATGGACCGCATGCGGAAGTTGAGCCAGCCGGTCTCGGTCAGGTAGCGCATGCAGGCATCGACGAAGGGGATGCCCGTGCGGCCCTCGGTCCACGCGGCGAGGCGTTCGGGGTCCGAGCCCTCGCGGATGCCGCGATAGGCGGGATGGAGCGCGCGATGCTCGATGCCGGGCTCGTCCTCGAGCTTCTGCATGAAGTGGTCGCGCCACGCGAGGCGGGAGGTGAAGCTTTGCAGCGACCCGGTCCAGCCCTCCCGCGTGCCTTTCACCTCGGCCTTCCGCGCCGCGGCGGCGTGCGCGGCCTCGCGGCCCGAGAGGACGCCAAGCGCGAGGTAGGGCGAAAGCCGCGAGCAGGCCCATTCCCCCTCCACGGGCGAGGACATGGCCTTACGGTAGGTGCGGCCGCGTTCGGTGAGAAAGCCGCCGAGGAGGCTGAGCGCCGCCTCGCGCCCGCCGGGCTGGCGGCCCGGGCAAGGGTCTGGCGCGAGGCCGAGATCGGCCGATGTGGGGATGCCGCCGGGCTCCAGCGCGGGCCCGTGAAGTGCGCGGCGGGCAATCATAGGCTCGCGGACATAGCGCTCGCGTCGCGCGGCCCAGCCGTCACGGCCCTCGAGGCGGCGCACCACGCCCGATTGCGGAAGCTCCCGCCATGGCACACCGCGCGCAGCGCACCAGTCCTTGACGGCGAGGTCGCGCGCATAGGTCCAGGCGTTGCCGGTCTCCTCATGGGAGATGATGCCGGAGATGGGCTCCTCCCGCGACAGGCTTTCGAGCACATCGCGCACCTCGCCCACGCGGACGAGAAGCGGGATATCGAGCGCGGCGCGCAGGCTCTCGAGGCACTCGGCGATGAAGTCCCATTGCCGGGCGGAGGTGTCGGGCAGCGCCCAGTAGCCCGGCTCCACGACGAAGAGCGCGATGACAGGGCTCGTCTCGGCCGCCGCCGCGAGCGCCGCGTGGTCTTCCACGCGCAGGTCTCTCTTGAACCACAGGATTGTCGCCATGTGCCAGAGCTAGCGAGGGCGTGCGGAAATCAAAGCTGCCGCAAGGTCGCAGCCAGCTCCGGATCGGCCTCGCGACGCGGATCCTCGCGCTGGTAGAAATCGCGCAGCGTCTGCCCCTTCCGGGGGCGGTAGCGCGGCCCGCGGGCGAGCCCCTCCATGCGGTCCACGCGGAACATGCGGAAATCCTGCCGCAGCTCGCACCAGCCCACGAAGGTCCAGACCCGGCCCCAGAACCACATGCCCAGCGGGCGCACGTCGCGGCGCGTCTCGGTCCCGGCGCCGTCGCGGTACTCGAAGGAAAGGATCTGGGAGCCATCCACCGCCGCCTCGATGGTATCGAGCGCCGCGCGGATCTCGGGCTCCATGGTCACGCCGAAGGCGTGGACCTGGAGCCGCCGGGCCCGTGCGCGGAGGTCGTCGTCGATGACGGCGTCGATCTTGGCCATGGCCTCCTCGGCGCCGCGGGCCATCTCGAGCCCGCCCCAGGCCCGCACAAGGCGCGCCCCGGCCACGAGGGCCGCGATTTCCGACCGGGTGAACATCAGCGGCGGGAGGTCATAGCTGTCATCGAGGACGTAGCCGAAGCCCGCCTCCCCCTCGATGGGGACGCCCGTGGCCATGAGATCGGCGATGTCGCGGTAGATGGTGCGCTCGGAGACCTCCAGCCGCTCTGCAAGGCTCCGCGCGGTGACCTTTCGGCCCCCGCGCATGAGCTGGACGATCTCGAAGAGGCGATCGGCCCGGCGCATCTATGCCCTCTCAAACAGGCCCACGGTGTTTCCGTCGGGGTCGGCGACATAGATAAACCGACCGTCGGGCACCGGGATAGGGTCCGAGGTGACGCGCCCGCCGGCGGCGGCGACGCGGGCCGAGATGGCGTCGAGCGTGCCTTCGGCGGCGAGGTGGACGACGGGCCCTGCCCCTTCGGCGGCAGGCTCGCCCAGGCTCAGATGACCGGCGACGCCGCCCTCGGCGGCCTCGAAGAAGGCCATGGGCATCGGGTCCTCGCAGCGCGTCATGGTGAGGCCGGTGACGGCGGCATAGAAGCACGCGGCGGCGTCGAGGTCGCGGACACGGATTTCGCCCCAGACGGTGGCGTGTTCGGGTTGGTAGGCCATGGGTGTCTCCTCTCCTTGGCTGATGGGCAAGGTTTCGCACACCCCTCCTGACAGCGTCCTGTCAGCATGCTCTTGCACGTGCCTTGCCGCCCGCTACGCTCCCTTGCAAAGGAGACATCCCATGCGCGACGCGGCCCCGACCCACTCCCCGGAAACGATCTACCTCAAGGATTACCGGGCGCCGGCACATTGGGTCGACAGCGTGGAGCTGACCTTCAAGCTGCATCCCACGCAGACGCGGGTCCTATCGCGCATCGCCTTCCGGCCCAATCCGGACGCCCCGGGGCCCTTCATGCTCGACGGCGAGGGGCTCACCCTCATCTCCGCCACCATCGACGGGACCCCCGCCAATCTCGAGATCGGGCCCGAAAGTCTCACCTGCCCGGTGCCCGACGCGCCGTTCATCTGGGAGGCGGAAGTGGAGATCAATCCGGAGGCCAACACCGCGCTCGAAGGCCTCTACATGTCAAACGGCATGTACTGCACGCAATGCGAGGCGCAGGGCTTTCGCAAGATCACCTATTACCCCGACCGGCCCGATGTCATGGCGCCCTTCGACGTGCGCGTCGAGAGCGACCTGCCGGTGCTTCTGTCGAACGGGAACCCGGGCCGATCAGGCACGGGCTTCGCGGAATGGCACGATCCGTGGAAGAAACCGGCCTATCTCTTCGCCCTTGTCGCGGGCGAGCTTCACGCCACCACCGGGCGCTTCACGACGATGGAGGGCCGCGACGTCACGCTCAACATCTGGGTCCGCGACGGCGACCAGGACAAGACGGATTTCGCCCTCGAGGCTTTACAAAAATCAATGAAATGGGACGAGGATGTCTACGGTCGGCCCTATGACTTGGACATTTTCAATATCGTGGCCGTGGACGACTTCAACATGGGCGCGATGGAGAACAAGGGCCTCAACATCTTCAATTCCTCCGCCGTGCTCGCCTCGCCGGAGACCGCCACCGACAGCAATTTCGAGCGGATCGAGGCGATCATAGCCCATGAATACTTCCACAACTGGACGGGCAACCGCATCACCTGCCGGGACTGGTTCCAGCTCTGCCTGAAGGAGGGGCTCACCGTCTACCGCGACCAGCAATTCTCGGCGGACATGCGCTCGGAGGCCGTCTGTCGGATCGAGAACGTCATCGGGCTCCGTGCCGCGCAGTTCCGCGAGGATGCGGGCCCCCTCGCCCATCCGGTGCGGCCCGAGAGCTTCGTGGAAATCAACAACTTCTACACCGCCACGGTCTACGAGAAGGGCGCGGAGCTCATCGGGATGCTCCACACGCTGGTGGGGGCCGAAGGCTACAAGGCCGCGCTCGACCTTTATTTCGAGCGCCATGACGGCGACGCGGCCACCATCGAGGACTGGCTGCAGGTCTTCGAGGACGCCACGGGCCGCGACCTCACGCAGTTCAAACGCTGGTACAGCCAGGCGGGCACGCCCCGCATCACGGTGGAAGAGGTCCATGACGGCGGGACCTACACGCTCATCTTCCGGCAGCGGACGCCGCCCACACCGGGGCAGGACACCAAGTCTCCCCAGCACATCCCTCTCCGCCTCGGCCTCCTCGATCAGGACGGCAACGAGGATGTCGCGAGCTTCGTCTTCGAGCTCACCGGGGACGAAGGCCGCGTGAGCTTTGTCCATGACGGCACGCGTTGGCAGCGCGACGGCGCGGCGCAGGGCCCCGCGCCGAAGCCCATCCCGTCGCTCCTGCGCGGCTTCTCTGCGCCTGTCGTCGTCGATTTCCCCATGCCCGCCGCCGAGCGCGCCATGCTTCTGGCCCATGACACGGACCCCTTCGTGCGCTGGGAGGCGGGCCGCGCGCTCACCAAGGAAGCCGTGCTTCAGATGCTCGCCGACGGCACGCCGCCCTCCGAAAGCTACCTTGCGGGCCTCCGCGCCACGCTCGAGGACGCGCGCCTCGACCCGGCCTTCCGCGCCATGGCGCTCTTGCCCCCCTCCGAGGACGAGATCGCGCAAACGCTCTTCGAGGATGGCCAGACACCGGACCCGACGGAGATCCACGCCACCTTCGAGGCCTTCATGGCCGCGCGTGCAAGCTATCTGGAGGAGACCGCCCGCGCGCTTTATCCCCAGATGCAGATCGACGGCCCCTACAGCCCCGAGGCCGAGCCCGCCGGCAAGCGCGACCTCGGCAATGCGCTCCTCCGCCTGCTGACGCGCGTGGATGGCGGCGATCTGGCCCAGCGGCAATTCGACAGCGCCGAAAACATGACCCAGAGCCTTGCGGCACTCGGCGCGCTTGTGAAGGCGGGCGCGGGCGAAGAAGCGCTCGCGGCCTTCTACGCCCGCTGGCGGCACGAGCGGCTCGTCATAAACAAGTGGTTCGGCCTGCAGGCGAGCCTTGCGCCCGCCAAGGACGCCGCCGAGATCACGGCGGCGCTCACAGACCACCCGGATTTCGAGATGTCCAATCCCAACCGCTTCCGCGCGCTCCTCGGGGGCTTTGCGTCCAACACCGCGGGCTTCCACCGGCCCGATGGCGCGGGCTATGCGCTCCTTGCGGACTGGCTCATCAAGCTCGACGCCAAGAACCCGCAGACTGCGGCGCGCATGACCTCCGCCTTTTCCACGTGGCGGCGCTACGATGCCGACCGGCAGGCTCTCATGCGCGAGGCGCTCACGCGGATCGCGGGCAGCACGGGGCTCTCCCGCGACACGGGCGAAATGGTCACCCGCCTCCTCGGCTGAGCCCGCCCCGGGAACCGGTGGCGCCGCTGGGCCGTTTCATGCGCAATATTCCGCATCGTTGCGGAGCCTCTTTCCCAGGCGGGACGCCTGCCTTACATGGGGTCACGAAGCTGTGACCTTCTTCTTGGAATATCGCCGCATGGAAGACCGAGTAGAACCGCTGATGAGGGAACGCGCCGCCTGGCTCTTCAACGAGGGGCCCGTGGAACGCCTGTCGAAGGCCGCGCTTTACCGGCTCCTGCGGTATGAACAGACCATCGCACTGGGCAAGGCTTTGGATCCGCTCAGCGCCGAGGCCATGATGGTCGAGCTTCAAAGGATGCTGGCCAAGAACGTCGCCGCCAAGGGGCTCGCCAATATCCCGGCCTCGGGGCCCGCGCTCATCGTCGCCAATCACCCCACGGGCATCGCCGATGCCATCATGCTCAATCACCTGATCGGGCAGACCCGCGCGGATGCCTACTATTTCGCCAATCGCGACATCCTGCGCGTGCTGCCGCAATTCGAGACGATGATTGCCCCCGTGGAATGGCGCGTGGACAAGCGCAGCCACGCCAAGATGCGCGAAACCATGGCCTTCACCCGGCAGGCCGTGGAAGAGGGCCGCCTCGGCGTCATCTTCCCCTCGGGCCGCCTCGCCAAGCGCCGCGGCATAAGGCTCTACGAACGCCCGTGGATGGCCTCGGCGGCGATGATCGCGCGGAAATTCGACCTGCCCGTGATCCCGGTCAACATTCGCTCTCGGAATTCCGCGCTCTTCTACTTCTTCGATCTCGTGCATCCGTCGCTGCGCGACATCACGCTCTTTTACGAGATGATGAACAAGGATCAGCAGCCCTACCACATCACCGTGGGGGAGCCGATCTCGGCGGCCGCGCTGCCCAGGAATTCCGACGAGGCGATCGATGTGCTGCGGCGCGAGACACTGCGCCTGGGCGATCCGCGGCTCACGCTCGTCTCCCGCAAGATGCGCCCGGCCTCCGCCCTCTTCTGAGGGCCGCCCTCGTCTATTCCGCACAGACGCTCCTCGCCCCCGACCGCGCCGCAACAGTACGGCGCGGCCTCGGTTCCTAGAGCGCTTCCATGATCGCGCGGTAGGCCTGGACCAGCCGCGCCATGTCGGCCACGCCCACGCGCTCGTTGTCGCCATGGAGCCGCGGCACATCCGAGGGACCGAAGAGCATCGGGATGAAGCGGTAGGCATCCTCGGCCAGCACCCCGTAGTGGCGCACATCCGTCGCCGCGATCGTGAGACCGGGCACCACGATCACATCGCCGTAGACCGCCTCCGTCGCCGTCCGGAGCGCCGCGTAGCCGGCCGTGTCCGCCGAGGAGACGGCGGAGGCTTCCCGGCCCGCACCGCGCGGCTCCACACGGATCCGCGGATCGTCGATCACGGCCTCGACATGGGCGATGACGCCTTCGACGGTGTCGCGCGGATGCACGCGGAAATTAACCGTGGCCACGGCCTCGCCGGCCAGCACGTTTTCCTGGGGCGAGGCGCGCAGCATCGTGGGCGCTGTCGTCGTCCGGAGGAGCGCGTTCGTCGTGGCGGCCTTTGAAAGCTCGGCCTCGAGCAGGCCCGCCGTGAGCCATTGGTTGGCGAAGAGCACCCGGTTGACGCCGCCGAAGGCCGGGGCGAAGCCATCGAAGAATTCCTTCGTGACATCCTCGAGCCCGCCGGGCACCGGCTCGGCCTCGAGAGCGGCCACGGCCCGGACGAGGATCCCCACAGCCGTCTCGGGCGGCGGCAGCGAGGAGTGCCCGCTCTGGCCCGTGGCCACGAGATCGAGCGTCACGGCCCCCTTCTCGGCCACGTTGATCGAGGCCACCGGCGCGGGCAGCCCGGGCAGGACGTCATCGAAGATGAAGGAGCCTTCGTCGAGCATCCACGCGAAGCGCACGCCGCGCGCCGCCAGCATCTCCGTCGCCGCCGCGGCGCCGAGGCGCCCGCCCACCTCCTCGTCCTCGCCGAAGATGAACCACACGTCGCGCGCGGGCCGTGCACCCGCCGCGATCATGGCCTCCGCCGCCTCGAGAAGCGCGATAACGGATTGCTTGTCATCGAGCGCGCCGCGGCCCCAGACAAAGCCATCCCGGATCTCCCCGGCCCACGGGTCCACGTCCCAGTTCGCCAGCGTCTCCGGCGGGACGGGCACGACATCGTAGTGCCCGGTGAAGAGCACCGGTGGCAGTGACGCATCCGCGCCCGGCCAGCGGTAAATCGGCGTCCGGTTGACGAATTCGAGCTCCATGGCGCCATGCACGCCCGGATAGGCCTCCGGCAGCCAGGCGAGGAAGGCGTCGTAGGGCGCGTAATCGACGGCGCTGTAATCGGGGCGGGAGACCGTGCGGAAGCGCAGCGCTTCGCTCAGCCGCCCGGCGATGGCGTCTGCGTCCACCTCGGCCACCGCCACCTCGGGCAGCCCCTCCGGCGCTGGCGGGAGCCGGTAGAGGAGCGTGTTGATCCCCATCACGACGACGAGCGTCACGATGAGCACCCCGATCACGCCCAGTCCCATCAATATCCGCCGCATGACATGCCTCCCCGCCTCGAGCTACCCGGGAGGTTAGGCGGCAGGGCCCGCGCGACCAAGCGCTGACCTTGCGTCAGCGCCCGGGAGAGCAGCTCTACCACGCCCAAGGTCCCGCCAAGAGTTCCGCCGATGGCCCCGTCCAGGGCCGGGTCCAAAGGCGGCTTGAGCGTCACCCGCGCTGGCGCTACACCGCGCGGGTCACAGCCGCCGTGGAGACCGCCATGCTCGACATCACACCGCCCAAGCCGCGCACCATCCAGGGCGCAAAGCAGGACTGGGAGCTCGTGATCGGGATGGAGGTGCACGCGCAGGTCGCCACGAATGCGAAGCTCTTCTCCGGCGCCTCGACGCAGTTCGGCGCGGAGCCCAATTCCAACGTGGCCTTCGTCGATGCGGGCATGCCCGGGATGCTGCCCGTCATCAACGAGGAATGCGTGGCGCAGGCGGTGCGCACGGGGCTCGGGCTCAAGGCGGACATCCATTTGAAAAGCGCCTTCGACCGGAAGAATTACTTCTATCCCGACCTGCCGCAGGGCTACCAGATCTCCCAGCTCTATGAGCCCATCGTGGGCGAGGGCGAGGTGCTCGTGGAGCTCGGCGACGGCACAGCCCGCCTCGTGCGGATCGAGCGGATCCATCTCGAGCAGGACGCGGGCAAATCGATCCACGACATGGACCCGCACATGTCCTTCGTGGATCTCAACCGCACCGGCGTCGCGCTCATGGAGATCGTCTCCCGCCCCGATATCCGGGGGCCGGAGGAAGCGGCAGCCTACGTGGCCAAGCTCCGCCAGATCATGCGCTATCTTGGCACCTGCGACGGCAACATGCAAAACGGCAACCTGCGCGCGGACGTGAACGTCTCCATCTGCACGCCCGGCGCATACGAGAAATACCGCGAGACGGGCGATTTCGGCCATCTGGGCACGCGCTGCGAGATCAAGAACATGAACTCCATGCGCTTCATCCAGCAGGCGATCGAGTACGAGGCGCACCGCCAGATCGCGCTGGTGGAGGACGGCCGCGAGGTCGTGCAGGAAACCCGCCTCTTCGACACCGTGAAGGGCGAGACGCGGTCGATGCGCTCCAAGGAAGAGGCGCATGATTACCGCTACTTCCCTTGCCCCGACCTCCTGCCGCTCGAGATCGAGCAGGGCTGGGTCGATGATATCGCGGCCCACCTGCCCGAGCTGCCCGACGCCAAGAAGGCGCGCTTCATCTCCGATTTCGGGCTGAGCGATTACGACGCCGCCGTCCTCACGGCAGAGACCGACGCCGCGGCCTTCTTCGAGGACGTGGCCGAGATCGACGGGAAACTCGCCGCGAACTGGGTCATCAACGATCTCTTCGGGCGGCTGAAGAAGGACGATAAGGACCTCTCCGAGAGCCCCGTGAGCCCCGATCAGCTCAAGGGCATCATCGGCCTCATCAAGCGCGGCGACATCTCCGGCAAGATCGCCAAGGACCTCTTCGAGATCGTCTATACCGAGGGCGGCGACCCCGCCGAGATCGTGGAAGCGCGCGGCATGCGCCAGGTCACCGATACCGGCGCCATCGAGACGGCCGTGGACGAGATCATCGCCGCCAACCCCGCGCAGGTGGAAAAAGCGCAATCGAACCCCAAGCTCGCCGGCTGGTTCGTGGGCCAGGTCATGAAAGCCACCGGCGGCAAGGCCAACCCCGCCGCCGTGAACCAGATCGTGAAGGCGAAGCTCGGGCTATAGTCCGGCGCGTCGGTACAACGTATTCGCGCGAAGACGCGGCGGGATTAATCGGGAATTGTGCTGGGAAGGCGCGCCTATTTCCGCACGTCGATGGCCAGCGCGTGGATGCGATCCATGACCTCGGGGCCGAGCGCGGCGTAAATGGCGCGGTGCTGAGCCACGCGGCTCTTGCCCGCGAGCGCGGCGGCGGAAATCGTCAATCTGAAATGGCTCTCGCCGCCCTCCTGAAATCCCGCATGCCCGCGATGGGCCTCGCTTTCATCAATGATTTCAAGGGCCTCAGGGGACAGCTCTGCGCGGAGCTTCGCGTCAATCGTCTCAATCATCCCCATCTTTTTCGCCCTCGGCCCTTTCAACTCAGCGCCGAAACCTTAAACTCGCAAAGCCGAGTCGGAAAGGAGCTCCCATGTCCAAGGACGATCCCTTTGGCTTCGACATGTCCGTGTCGTCCGCGAAGAAGAAGAACTCTCGCGGGCGCAGGGGGATGTCGGGCGCGTTCGAGACGTCCACACGGGTTTGCGACAAGCCCGGCTGCAACGAGCGCGGCCTCTACCGCGCGCCAAAAAGCCCTGACAATCCAGATGATTACTGGTGGTTCTGCAAAGAGCACGTGCGCGAGTACAATCTGAAATGGAACGCGTTCGACGGCTCCTCGGAGCAGGATTACATGGACCAGGTCGACAAGGACCGCGTGTGGGAGCGGGAGACCAAACCCTTCAAGCAATCCGCCGAGGAGCGCGCCTGGGCCCGGCTTGGGATCGACGACGCCCACCAGGTGCTCGGCTCCAACGCCACGCGCAATCCCGGCAAATCCGCCACCGGCTCCCGCCGCCTGCCTGCCACCGAGCGGCGCGCGGTGGAGATCCTCGAAGTGAAGGACAACGCCACGAAGGCCGAGGTGCGCAAAGCCTACAAGGCCCTCATCAAGGTGCTCCACCCCGACATGAACGGCGGGGATCGCAGCCAGGAAGAGCAGCTTTCAGAGGTTGTCTGGGCCTGGGATCAGATCAAGGACAGCCGGAACTTCAAGTAGCGTCGATCCGGGGGACGTAGCGAAAAAGCGTCTCTTGTTCAGCGAGATAGCTCCGGCGCGCCTTGTGCATGCCGTAGAGCGACGCAATCCATGGCAAGACGTACCAAGGCTTCGTCGCCGCCGTCATCAGGACGAGCCAGGGGCCAAACATCGTCCCGAAGATCGGCAGCACGATCGTGCCCGCGATGATGCCAAGAATCGCCGTGGCCAGCACGCCGCCCGCTATGGCGCTGAGCACGCCGCGGGTCCCCTCTCGCCCGAGGCGGTCACGCACGAGAATCGCGCTTCCGAGCCCGCCGAAGAACGACGCGCCCACCGACATCATCCCGCCGATCTCGGGCCCGACGATCTCCACCATGCCCTGCAGCCCGCCCAGCGCCACATAGCCCAGCAGGCCGCCGGCGCAGGCGCACCCAACGAGGGCCCCCAAAATCAGACGTTCAGCGGGGCTTGGCAGCGTGACTTGCATGGAAAACAGATACTCCGACGTTCGTTGGCGTCGGAGCTATTGTCGGCTTGCGTCAAAACTTCGGCGAATTGAGGCCTTAAGCGGCCCGAAACAGTAAGGCCACACCATTGAGACAATGGCGTTTTCCGGTGGGTGCCGGGCCGTCGTTGAAGATGTGTCCGAGATGGCTTCCACAGCGCCGACAATGGCACTCTGTGCGGGCGCGGAAGAGCTTCCTGTCGATCTTGGTGCCGATGGCATTGGGCAGCGAGTCCCGGAAGCTCGGCCAGCCCGTGCCGCTGTCGTACTTGGCCTCGCTGGCATAGATCGGGAGCTCGCAGCCCTTGCAGAGATAGGTGCCGGGGGCGAAGTTCTTGTCGAGCGGGGAGGAGAACGGACGCTCCGTGGCCTCCTCGCGCAGCACCCGGTACTCGAAATTCGTCAGGCGCGCGCGCCATTCCGCTTCGGTGCGGGTAATCTCGAAGGGACCGTCGGCCGCGCGGGCAGGCAATGCTGCTAATGCGGCGGCGGAGGCCATGAGGGTGCGGCGGGTTATGATCGACATCGTTCGTCCTTTCAGTCGCGCGGCCCGGTTCTCCCGCCCGGGCCGCGCGCCCGGTGCGTTGACCGTTATTTCGGCAGCAGCACCGTATCCACCACGTGAATGACGCCATTGGATTGATTGACGTCGGCGATGGTCACGCGCCCGGCCTGACCGCTTTCGTCATAGATAAAGACATTCGAGCCCTTCACCTGAGCGGAAAGTGCATCACCTGACAAAGTGTTGAAGTGGAAGAAACCATCCGAGGACGCCCGCGCGCGGGACACGATCTCCGCCGCCGACAGATCCCCGGCCACGACATGGGCCGTGAGCACCTTGGTGAGCATGTCCTTGTTCTCGGGCATCAGCAGCGTCTCCACGGTGCCTTCGGGAAGCGCGGCGAACGCATCGTTCACCGGTGCGAAGACCGTGAAGGGCCCGGGGCCGCTCAGCGCCTCGACAAGGCCCGCGGCCTGCACGGCGGCGACGAGGGTGGTGTGATCGGCGGAGTTCACCGCGTTCTCCACGATGGTTTGGGTGTCAAACATCGCCGCGCCGCCCACCATCGGGTTTCCGTCGGCATCGGCATGGGCAGCCGCAATGGCCCCGCCTGCGATAAGGGAAAGGGCAGCGCCGAGGGCAAAAGATCTGAAAGTCATGGTCGTCTCCTGTTGAGGCGCCATGGAAAGAGCTCCGGGACGCCGTGATGCCTGAAGTCACGGCGCAGGGAGACAAGAGTTTCAGGAAAGCGTCAGCAGATGCATCACAGGAGCGTGAGTGGCCCAATGGCGAGCACGTCGCCCGTGGGTGCGCCGGTGGTGGAGCCGCCGGTGGGCTCGTCCGATACGGCGAGCACGGCACCCACGAGCACGTCTGGCGACGCGCCGCTGAGATCAGCGATCGCGCGACCATCCGCGCCGAAAAGCCCAAGCGATACAGGCGCTTGATCGGGCAAGATCAACCAAAGCTCGTGGTCACGCCCCGCGCCGGGACTGCCAGTGAGGCGCGCCGCGACGAGCTCCCCCGAGGCGCTCTCATAGCGCGCGCTCACGCTCACGCCCACCTCGCCCTCGAGGCTGGCCTCGAGCACCGTCTGATCGAGCGCCGGGATCACGTAATTCAGTGAAACGAAGGCGACGGCTGCCGCGGCCGCAGCACCCACCAACGCGCCAAAGCCCCAGCGGATCAGCGACGTGGTCGCGCTGGTCTGGGCAAAGAGCTCCGCGTCAAGCGCGGCCTTCACGTTCGCGGGCGGCGGCACATCCTCGCCCTCAGCGAAGCCCACGAACTGCTCGCACCACTCCGCATAGAACGCGCGCAGCGCCGGGTCGCGCGCCATGCGCGCCTCGAACACGCGCGCCTCCTCGACCTCGAGGAGGCCCAGCGCGTACTCGGCCGCGAGGGCGCGATCGTCGTCGCGCTCTCCGCCTTGTGTCTGGTCTGTCCCGTCGCTCATCGCGTCAGGCACTCCTTCAAGCTCATCAGCGCGCGCCTGAGCCAGGTGCGCATGGTGTTCAACGGCACGTCAAAGCGCGTGGCAAGCTCCTGATAGGTGTCCCCTATCATGTAGGCTCTCGCCACGGCCTCGGCGCGATCGGCGGGCAGCTCTCCCAGGCAGGCCCGCAATTTCTCTCCCTCCGACGACGCGAGCGCCGCCTGTTCAGGCGTAGGGCCACCATCGGCGATACGATCGAGCACGTCTTCGCCCACGGTCGCCCCCGCTCCGCCCGCCGCCGCCTTGCGCGCGCGCAGGCGGTCGATGGCCAAGTTGCGCGTGACGGTGATGAGCCAGGTCATGGGGCTCAACCCGTTGGCGCGATAGCGGTCCGCCCGCTCCCAGATCCGGAGATAGGCGTCCTGCAAGGCTTCCTCAGCCTGCTGGCGGTCATTCAAGATACGGAGGCACACGCCGAAAAGTTTCGCCGAGGTCGCGCTGTACAGAAGATCGAAGGCCGCGCGCTCCCGGAGCGCCATGCGCGCGAGGTAACTTTCGATGTCGTCGCGCGTGGTCATGGGCCCGTGTCTAGCGGCGCGACCGCCCCTGTGCAACGCAAGCCTAGGCGCGTCTGGAGGATGGCAGATCGGCCGCTGTCCTCGGTGCCGCGGCAGAGGGGAGAAGCGCAATCAGGGCCTCGGCCTCCGGTGGCAGCGCCTGGTCCTCGAGCTTGGCGTCCCCCCTCAGGAGGGTTCTCTTTTCAAGGGGATCCACGCGGTGATCATAAAGCTCCCCCGTGCCGTCGCAGTAGCGGATCAGGCGATGCGTGCCGGAGCGCACGGAGTGAGAAACCCGCGCTTTTTCAGGGGCTTTCTTGAGCGGCACGCGAAACGAGGAAAGCGCGTGGCCGCGGCCGGCGCCCCCCTCGAGCAGAGGCCAGAGGCTTTGGCCGTCGAGCGGGTGCGGCGCGTCTCCTCCGAGCAGCTCAAGAAGCGTGGGATAGATGTCGAGGAGCGAGACGGGCTCCGTCACCCGGCCCACGGGCACCCCCGGCCCGGCCATCATCAGCGGCACGCGGAGCGCGCGTTCCCATAGCGAGAACTTGCGGAAGGCGAGCTTCTCTCCGAACTGCCAACCGTGGTCGGACCAGAGCAGGATCAGCGTCGTCTCGCTGAGCCCGGTGGCGTCCAGATGATCGAGGAGCCGGCCCACGAGGTGGTCGGCATAGGCCACACAGGCGAGGTAGGCCCGCACGAAAGCCCCGTACTCCGATGTGCGGGAGAGCATGCGCCCGGTCCAGCGCCGGGCCATGGCATTGGCGTGCTGAGGCAGTGGATCGAGCTCGCTCTCATCCTCGATGTCGAAGGCTCGGTTCCCGAGCCCGGGGGGCCCGCGCGGCTCCTCCGGGATGCGGTCAAAGAAGCGTTTGGGCGCGATGAACGGCAGGTGCGGCCGGTAGATGCCATGGGCCCAGAACTGCCGGTCCGCCCCGGGCGTCATCTCTGCGATCATGGCATCGACGAGCCGGTCATCATCGAGCCGTGCCCGCGCGCAGGGGCCGAAATCATCGGGCGGCTTCAGATTGCCGTCCTTCACCGCGCGCGACATGGCTGGAAAGCGCTCGGGACGACGGGGATGGGCCACGTCCCAGTCCGCCCAGTCCTGCCCCGACGCGCCGGTGTGATAGACCTTTCCTGCCATGGCCGTCCGCCAACCCGCCGCGCGCGCACGGCCCGCGATGGAAAGCCGCTGCCCCGGTGGGAAGGCCATCGACCAGCTTTCGTCGTTGGAATAGACGCCCGTGCGCCAGGGCCCCTGCCCGAAGAGCGTGGCCGTCCGCGAGGGGGAACAGGCCGGCGAGGCCGCGTAAGCCTGATCGAAACACGTGCCGCGCGCGGCGAGGCGCGCCATGTTCGGGGTGTAGGCATCCGGATGCCCGCCCAGCGGCGTGATCCAGTCGTTGAGGTCCTCGACCGACAAGAGAAGAATATTGCGAATTTCGCGCACGCGGTGCGGCCTCTCTGGGCGGTCTGCTCTGATGAGCTATAAAAAGACCAATGGCGCGGTGACACAAGCGACGCGTCTCAGAAGCGGGCATGCGGCCCTTGCTCCCGGTTTCGGAATGGGGCAGGCAGACGCGACTGCGCCAAGACACGAAGGATTTTCCCCATGGCCGACGGCTCCCTCGATCTCGACATGACACCCACGCGCGAAGTGCAGGTGCGCGATGTGTTCGGTATCGACTCGGACATGGTCGTGCGCGGCTTCGAGGACGGGTCCGAGCGCGTGCCGGAGGTGGATCCTACCTACAAATTCGACCCAGATACCACGCTGGCGATCCTCGCGGGCTTTCACAACAACCGCCGGGTCATGATCCAGGGCTATCACGGCACGGGCAAGTCCACGCATATCGAGCAGGTGGCCGCGCGGCTGAACTGGCCCGCCGTGCGCGTCAATCTGGACAGCCACATTTCCCGGATCGATCTCATCGGCAAGGACGCGATCAAGCTGAAGGACGGCAAGCAGGTCACCGACTTTCAGGAGGGCATCCTGCCCTGGGCGCTGCGCAATCCCTGCGCCATCGTCTTCGACGAATACGACGCGGGCCGCGCCGACGTGATGTTCGTCATCCAGCGTGTGCTGGAAACCGACGGCAAGCTGACGCTCCTCGACCAGAACAAGGTGATCACGCCCCACCCCTATTTCCGCATCTTCGCGACGGCTAACACGGTCGGTCTGGGCGACACGACGGGGCTCTACCACGGCACCCAGCAGATCAACCAAGGCCAGATGGACCGCTGGTCGCTGGTCGCGACTTTGAATTACCTCAGCGTCGGCGCGGAAAGCGCGATCGTGCTGGCCAAGAACCCGCATTACAACAACGAGAAGGGTCGCAAGACCATCGAGCGCATGGTCACCGTGGCCGACATGACCCGCACCGCCTTCATGGCCGGTGATCTCTCGACCGTCATGTCCCCCCGCACAGTCATCGCCTGGGCCCAGAACGCGGAGATCTTCCGCAACGTGGGCTACGCCTTCCGCCTGTCGTTCCTCAACAAATGCGACGAGCTCGAACGCGCGACGGTGGCGGAGTTCTACCAGAAATGCTTCGACGAGGAGCTGCCCGAAAGCGCGGCGAACGTCGCAGGGTAAGTCTGCTGGCCCAACGCTTGCTTGGCGGATGCGGCCAATACGCATACGTTTGTCGTGAAGGGCGGGCGCATCGAGGCTCGGGGAAGGGCAAAATGTCGGAAGACAACGTCACAAACGAACTGCTGCTAGAGACGCTGAAAGCGATGCAAACCACGCTGGGCGAGATTTCGAACGACGTGCACGACGTGCACGACGTAAAGGCGGACTTGCGTGGCGTGAAAGGGCATATGGCTGCTTTTGTGCAGGCCGAGGTGGCCCAGGACGGCGCCATCGCCGCGATCCAGACGCGTCTTGAACGGATCGAACGCCGCCTCGATCTCAGCGAGAGCTGATTTTCTTGTCCAAGCAGAACGACAATCCCGCCGATCCGTTCAAGAAGGCCGTGGCCGAGGCCGCGAAGGTCATCGCGGATGATGCGGAGCTGACCGTCAGCTATTCCGTGGACCCGCCGGGGGCCACGACCGACACGCTGCGCCTGCCGCAGGTCTCGCGCCGAATGACGCGGGACGAGGTGCTGCTCGCGCGCGGCACGGCGGACGCGCTGGCGCTCCGGCACAAGTACCACGACGCGGGCACGTTCAACCGCTACCTGCCGCCCGGCAACATGGCGCGCGAACTCTACGAGGCGATGGAGACGGCGCGCTGCGAGGCGGTGGGCGCGCAGGCCATGCCCGGCACGGCCTCGAACATAGACCACAAGATCGCCAACGAGGCCATGCGCAAGGGCTACGGCGATATCAAGGAGGCCGCCGAGGCGCCCCTTGCCGTCGCTGCGGGCTACCTCATCCGGCATCTGGCCACGGGGCGCGATCTCCCCACGGACGCCGCCAATGTCATGGAGCTCTGGCGCGGCTACATCGAAGGCCAGGCGGGCGGCACGCTCGAAGGCCTCGAGGGCATGCTCTCCGACCAGGCGCAATTCGCGAAATTCGCGCGGCAGATCATCTCCGATCTTGGTTACGGCGATCAGCTGGGCGACGATCCGGACGATTTCGACGAGAACGAGGAAGACGAAGCGGAGGGCGATCCGGAGGATCAGGACCAGCCCGATTCCAGCGGCGAGGACGACAGCGACAGTGAGGACGATGTCGATGCCGCGCCCGAGCAAAGCCAGGAACAGCAGCAGGACGCAGCCCAAGCCTCCGTCACCATGGATGACATGGCCGAGGCGGAGATGGCCGAAGAGGCGGACATGCCCGAAGGCGACGCGCCGCTCGAGCCCCCCTCCCTCCCGCCCCATTCCGAGGCGGACCCGGATTACACCGTCTATGACACCGAGAACGACGAGGAGATCCGCGCCGAAGACCTCGCCGAACCGGCCGAGCTCGAACGCTTGCGGACCTACCTCGATCAGCAGCTCGACCCGCTGAAAGGCGCCGTGAGCCGGCTCGCGAACAAGCTCCAGCGGCGGCTGCAGGCCCAGCAGAACCGGAGTTGGGAGTTCGACCGTGAGGAGGGGATGCTCGATGCGGGCCGCCTCGCGCGTGTCGTGGCGAACCCCACGACGCCGCTCTCCTTCAAGATCGAGAAAGACACTGAATTCCGCGACACGGTGGTGACGCTGCTCCTCGACAATTCGGGCTCCATGCGGGGCCGCCCGATCTCCATTGCGGCGATCTGCGCGGACGTGCTCGCGCGCACGCTCGAGCGCTGCTCGGTGAAGGTGGAGATCCTGGGCTTCACCACACGCGCCTGGAAGGGCGGGCTTTGCCGCGAGGGCTGGCTTGCCGAAGGCCGCCCGCAGCAGCCCGGACGCCTCAACGACCTGCGCCACATCATCTACAAAAGCGCCGACGCGCCCTGGCGCCGCGCGCGCCCCAACCTCGGGCTCATGATGAAAGAGGGGCTCCTCAAGGAGAACATCGACGGCGAAGCGCTCGAATGGGCGCACAAGCGGATGGTGGGCCGCGCGGAAGCGAGAAAGATCCTCATGGTCATTTCCGATGGCGCGCCGGTGGACGACTCAACGCTGTCGGTAAACCCGGCCAACTACCTCGAAAAGCACCTGCGCGACGTGATCGCCATGGTCGAGAAGAAGAAGGTGGTGGAACTCATCGCCATCGGTATCGGCCATGACGTGACCCGCTACTACGACCGGGCGGTGACGATCACGGATGTCGAACAGCTCGCAGGCGCGATGACCGAGCAGCTCGCCTCGCTCTTTGACAGCGATCCCCGGGCACGGGCGCGGGTGATGGGCATGAAGCGCGCGAGCTGAATACACGGGCGACCTTTCGAAGATATCGTGCCTCCGGCGGCCCTCCGGGGGAGGTACAAGGCACAAAGAAGACGGGGACCACCGCGATGTTTCAGACATTCAAGAGCGCGACGACGCCGGAGCAGGGGCCGCCGCGTCTCGCGGCCTTGCGCGCGAAGATGGCGGAGATGGGCGTGGACGGCTTCATCGTGCCCCGGGCGGATGCGTGGCAAGGCGAGTATGTCGCGCCCTGCGACGAACGCCTTGCCTGGCTCACCGGGTTCACCGGGTCCGCTGGCTTCTGCGTCGTGCTCGCAGACAGGGCCGGTCTCTTCGTGGACGGGCGGTACCGGGTTCAGGCGCGCGCGCAGGTTGCCGAGGTCTTCACCCCGGTGGACTGGCCCGAGACGACGTTGGCCGCGTGGATCCTCGAGCACGCGCCGGAGGGGGCGAAGATCGCCTACGATCCCTGGCTTCACGTGCCAAGGCAACTCCATGAGCTGGCGCGCCTCGAGGCCGCTGGCCACTCGCTTCAGGCCACCGAGAACCTCATCGACGCGATATGGGAGGACCGCCCTGCCCGGCCCGACGGGCGCGCCTTTTCCCACCCCCTCGAACTGGCGGGGGAGACGAGTGCCTCGAAACGCGCGCGGCTGGGCCAGGACCTCGCGGCAGCGGGCGAGGACGCGGCCGTCATCACGATGCCCGACGCGATCTGCTGGCTCCTCAACATACGTGGCGCGGATATCCCGCGCATCCCGATCCTGCAAAGCTTCGCCATCCTCCGGGCCGATGGACAGGTGTCGCTCTTCGTGGAGGCCTCCAAGGTCGCGGACCTGGAGATCGACGCCGAAATCCTTGCGCCGGATACCTTTCTGGCGGCCGTCGCGGCCTTGACGGGAACGGTCCGGCTCGATCCCGACAGCTGCCCGGAAGCCGTGCGTGCGGCGGTGACAGCCACGGTACGCGAAGGGCGCGATCCCTGCCTCCTCCCGAAGGCGCGCAAGAACGCCGCGGAACTCGAGGGCACACGGGCGGCCCACCGGCGGGACGCCGTTGCCATGGTCGAGTTCCTCGCCTGGCTCGATGCACAGACCCCCTCGGAGGTGACCGAGATCGGCGCTGTGGAAGCCCTCGAGGGATTTCGGCGGGCCACGAATGCCCTCCAGGATATCAGTTTCGAGACGATCTCCGGCGCGGGTCCTAACGCGGCCCTGCCGCATTATCGCGTCTCGGAAGAGACCAACCGGACGCTTGCGGAGGGTGAGCTCTACCTCGTCGATAGCGGCGGCCAGTACGTGGACGGGACGACCGACATCACCCGCACCGTGGCGATCGGTGCGCCCGACAAGGAGGCCAGGGACGCCTTCACGCGCGTGTTGCAGGGCATGATCGCGCTTTCAAGGCTGCGCTTCCCCCGTGGCGTGGGCGGCGCCCATATCGATGCCTTGGCCCGCGCCGCGCTGTGGATGGCGGGACAGGATTTCGACCACGGGACAGGCCATGGCGTGGGCTCCTACCTGTCGGTCCACGAGGGGCCTGCACGCATTTCCCGGGCCTCGACGGTGCCCCTCGAGACTGGAATGATCCTCTCGAATGAGCCCGGCTATTACCGAGAGGGGGCCTTCGGCATCCGGATCGAAAACCTCATCGTCGTCCAAGAAGCGGGCGACCTGGCTGGCGCGGATCCGCGCCCCTGGCTCGATTTCGAAACGCTGACCTACGTCCCCATCGACACCCGCCTCGTCGTCAAGGAGATGCTCACGAGAGCGGAGCGGGACTGGCTCAATGCCTATCACGCCGAATGCGCGGCGCGGTTGTCAGGCCAGCTTTCGGAGCGGGCAGAGGCATGGCTCGCCGGCGCGACATTGGCAGTCTGACACAAACCTGTCAGAAACGCGCGGTAACGCTCAGGCAACCCGGGGGAGAGCAGCCATGGCCGACCACATCAAGATCCGCAAAGCACCGGGAACATGGTCCGTCCGCGTGGGCGGCGCCGTGCTGGGCGAGTCGAGCGCCGCGCTCGAACTGGCCGAAGGCAGCTATCCCGAGGTGATCTATTTCCCGCGGGACGACTTCGCGATGGCCTTCCTCGATCCGTCCGACAAGTCCACGCACTGCCCGCACAAGGGCGACGCGAATTACTTTCACATCGTCACGAAGAGCACGACGCTCGAAAACGCGGTCTGGAGCTACGAGAGCCCGAAGGAGGGCGTGGCCGAGATTGCAGGGTACCTCGCCTTCGGGCACGAAGACGTGACGGTGGAGAAGATCTAGGAGTGCTCTTCCGCGGCCGTGGCCGCGAGCGCCCGGTTATAGGCCTTGAGAGCGTCCACCTGGAAGAGCGCACCGATCAGGTTGGGCCTGCCGTCCTTGAGTGACACCACGGGCAGGAAGACCTCGTTGGTGGCCTCGAAGATGGGCATCGCCGTCTCGAGCGTGGCCGTCTCTGTCACGTAGAGGCTTTGCCCGATGAGCTCGAGGCACCGCGCCTCGGAGGCGGCCCGTGGATGATCGGGGCGCCGCATCATCTGCATGACGCCGAAGGTCGCGAGGAGGTAGGCCTGCGGCCCGGCCGCGAGGTGCACGCCGCGCCGCTCGATCTGGCTGAGGAAGAAGGAGCGGTCCACGAGCTTTGCGGAGATCGCGGTGGATAGCGAGACCGCCACCATGACCGCGAGGCCGGTCTGCCAGTCTCCGGTGAGCTCGAAAACGATGAGTGTCGTGGAGATCGGCGCGCCGAGCACGGCCGCGCTCACCGCCCCCATCCCGGCGAGCGCGTAGAGCGTCTCGGAGCCGGAGACATCCGGAAAGATGCCCGTGGCGATCACCCCGAAGGCGAGCCCGGTGAGAGCTCCCACCATGAGCGAGGGCGAAAAGACCCCGCCCCCCATGCGGCCAGCCATCGTGATCGCGACGGCCGCGATCTTGATGATGCAAAAGACCACGGCCTCGTGAAGCAGCAGGTTGCCCGAGAGCGCGGCGGTCGTCGTCTCGTAGCCCACGCCGATGATGTGCGGGTAAAAGATCGCTATGGCCCCGAGGAGGGCGCCGGACATCATCGGGCGCGTCCAGCGGGGAAGCCGGGTCAGCCCGTGGGCGAGTGTTCCCAGCCCGTCCACCCAGAAGATCGTGCGCATCAGAATGACCGCCACGAGCCCGCAGATGAGGCCGAGGATCAGGAAGGCGGGCAGCTCCACGTAAAAGGCCAGCATGTTCTGCGTGGGCAGAGAAAACTCCGTGATGTCGCCGAATTGGGCCCGTGAGACCACCGTCCCCGCCACCGACGCGATGACGATGGGGGCAAAGGCATGGACGGCGAAGTGACGAAGGATGACCTCCAAGGCGAAGAGCGCGCCCGCGATGGGGGCGTTGAAGGACGCGCTGACCGCCGCCGCGACGGCGCATCCGAGGAGATCACGGCCGGTGATCCCGTCTGCGCGAATGAAGTTCGACACCTTCGTGGCAATGACCCCGGCGAGGTGTACCACGGGCCCCTCTCGCCCCGTGGAGCCGCCGGAGGAGAGCGTGATCCACGAGGCCACGGCGGAGGCGAGGCCGGCCTTCACCTCCACGCGCCCGTCTTTCAGCGCGGCGCCTTCGATGACATCGGCCACCGAGCGCACGCGCCCATCATTCGTGAAGCGGTCGAGGATCAGGCCCACGGCCATGCCGCCGATGATCGGTGTCACGAGCACCCAGTACCAGGGCAATTCGCGCGCCCAGGAATGCAGCATGGCGAGGTCGGACGTCCCGTAGATGGAGCCCTGAAGCTTGATGATGGCGAGCCGGAAGCCCACGGCGGCGAGACCGGCTGCGACGCCGATCATGAGCGCGATGAACCAGAACTGGATCTGGCTCGGCCCTTGCGCGCGCAGCACCGCCCAGCTGCGCCGGGTGGCCTCCGTGATTTCGGACAGGACGCGGTCCATGGCGCTTCTACCCCTCTGGGCAGCGCGTGGTGCCTTTCGCCCCGGCGCGGCGTCCCCTATGCTCGCGCTCCGGACTTGACGGAGACGACATGCCCATCGACGCCGCCCTTGCTGCCCTGTCCCGAACGTTAGGGGATCGCCTGACGCGCTCCAAGTCCGATTTGGCATTGCACGGGCGCTCGGAGTCGCATTTTGCAGAAATGCCACCGGACGCGGTCGCCTATCCGGAGACGACGGCGGAAGTCGCTGAAATCGTACGCATTTGCGCAGCCGAAGGCTGCCCCGTCATCGGGTTTGGAACGGGGACGGCGCTCGAGGGCCATACCAGCGCGCCGCGGGGCGGGATCAGCGTGGATTTCAGCCGCATGGCGCGCCTCCTGCGGGTGGATCCCGAGGACATGGTCGCCGTCGTGCAGCCCGGCCTGACGCGCGAGAGCCTGAATGAGGAGCTTCGGGCCTCGGGCCTCTTCTTCCCGGTGGATCCCGGTGCCAACGCGTCGCTCGGCGGGATGGCCTCCACGCGCGCCTCGGGGACGACGGCCGTCCGCTACGGGACGATGCGCGACAACGTCGCCGCGCTCGAGGTCGTGACCGCCGAGGGCGCCATCATCCGCACCGGAACGCCGGCGCGGAAATCATCGGCGGGCTACGATCTCACCTCCCTCTTCGTGGGCGCGGAGGGCACGCTCGGCCTCATCACGGAGCTCACGCTCCGCTTGCACGGGCAGCCCGAGGCGACGGCGGCCGCCGTGGCGGCCTTTCCTGCCGTGGGTGACGCGGTCGCGACCGTCATCGAGACCATCCTGAGCGGCATTCCGATGGCGCGCATCGAACTTCTCGACGCGGCATCAATTGCGGCCGTGAACGCTTATTCCCACCGGGAGGACCCGGTCACGCCGCACCTGTTCGTGGAGTTTCACGGCTCACCCACCGCGGTGGCGGAAGAGGCCGAGGCCTTCGGCGCAATTGCCGGCGCCCATGGCGCGGCCGGGTTTCGCTGGTCTGAACGGCAGGAAGACCGAGCCGCCCTTTGGGCAGCGCGCCATGCCGCCTACTACGCGATCCTCGCCTCCCGGCCCGGCGCCCGTGCCGTGGTGACGGATGTCTGCGTGCCCATCTCGAAGCTCGCGGAAGCCGTGGACGCGACAGCCGCCGACATCGATACGAGCCCCATTCCCGGCCCCATCCTCGGCCATGTGGGCGATGGAAACTATCACGCGATCCTGCTCATCGACCCCGAAGCGCCAGAAGAGAAGCAGGCGGCGCTCGACCTGCAGACCCGCATGGTCGCGCGGGCGCAGGCCCTCGGCGGGACGGCCACGGGCGAGCACGGCGTGGGCATGGGGAAGCTCGGCTACATGGAGGCCGAGCATGGCGCGGCCTGGGGGCTCATGGGCGAGATCAAGCGCGCGCTCGATCCGGCGGGGATCATGAACCCGGGGAAGCTCGTGCGCCAGAATTGAGAGGCCCGGGCGCGGGGCAACCACGGGATGCCTCCGGCGGAGGTACGACGCACAAAGAAGCCGGGACCGCGCGCCAGACCAAGCGCGTCGCGCGGCGCTAGCCCCGCAGGAGCTCTGCGGCGGCGGCGCGCGCCGCTTCCGTGACCGTATCACCGGCCAGCATGCGGGCGATTTCGTCCACCCGGGCATCGGGGGCGAGAGGATCGACCTGCGAGAAGGTCATGTCGTTCTCCACGCGTTTGGCCACGCGCCAATGATGGGCACCGAGGGCCGCCACCTGGGGAGAATGGGTCACGACGAGGACCTGGCTCGTCTCCGAGAGCCGGGCAAGCCTGCGCCCGACGGCGTCGGCGGTGGCACCCCCCACCCCGCGATCGATCTCGTCGAAGATCATGGTCTGCCCGCCATCACCCCCGGTCAGGCAGACCTTGAGCGCGAGAAGGAAGCGGCTGAGCTCGCCACCGGATGCGATCTTGTTGAGCGGTCCCGGCGGCGCGCCGGGATTGGTGGCCACGGTGAAGGCGACCTGGTCGCTGCCGGACGGCCCGGGATCGGCAGGCGAGATCTCCGTCTGGAAGACCGCCCGCTCCATTTTCAAGGGCGCGAGCTCACTGGCCATCGCCGCGTCGAGCCGCGCGGCGGCTTTGAGGCGGGCATCGCTGAGGGCCGCGGCGGCTTTTGCATAGGCCGCGTCAGCCTCTTCGAGCGCGGTTTCGAGGGCCGAGACATCGCCAGCGCTCGCTTCGAAGGCCGCGAGGCGCGCGGCGAATGTCGTGCCGAGCTCAGGCAGTTCGTCTGGCTGAACCTGGTGCTTTCGGGCCAGGGCGCGCACGGCGAAAAGACGCTCCTCCGTGGCGTCGAGTTCATGGGGATCGAAGGAGAGCCTGTCGAGGAGGCTTTCCACGCCGCTCTGGGCCTCTGCGAGTTCGGCCAAGGCGCGCCCGAGGGCCGCGAGCGGCGCCGCGGCTTCGTCGGGCACCTTGTCTTCAGCGGCTTCGAGCCAGCGCGCCGCGTCCCCGATGAGGCCTTCTGCGCCGTCCGGGCCAAGCGCTTGCGCCGCCTTGGCAATGTCTTCGCCGATGCGCTCGGCCGCCTGCATGAGCCGCCGCCGCGCATCGAGCGCGGCATCTTCACCCAGGTCAGGCGCAAGCTTCGTGAACTCGTCGACGGCATGACGCAAGAAATCCTCTTCCGCCGCGAGGGTCTCCGCACGCTCCCTGGCCTCCGTGAGGGCCTGCGCCGCCTGTCGCCGGGTGCGCCACGCGTCACTGACGGACACGACCTCTGCATCCACCCCGGCGAAAGCATCGAGGAGCGCGCGGTGCCCCCTGACGTTGAGAAGGCCCCGATCGTCATGCTGGCCATGGAGCTCCACGAGCGTCTCCGACAGCGCCCGCAGGAGATCACCGGAGGCCCGCCGATCGTTGACGTAGGCGGTCTTGCGGCCATCGCTCCGGTTGATGCGCCGGAGCACGAGCTCGCCGTCGTCCGAGGCATAGCCGGCGTCTTCCAGGACCGCATGGGCGCCGTGATCGGGAGGCAGATCGAACCACGCCGTGACTTCGCCCTGCTCGGCCCCCTGGCGCACGAGATCGGCCCGACCACGCCAGCCGAGAACAAAGCCCAGAGCATCCAGCAATATCGATTTGCCCGCGCCGGTTTCACCCGTGAGCACGTTGAGACCGGGCTGGAACTCAAGCTCCAACCGATCGATGATCAGCATGTCTCGGATATCAAGTCCGCGCAGCATGTTCTGCCGGGTGGTGGTGGCCCCCACCCCTCCCTGTCAGAGCCATTCGCCTCGGATGACCTGGCGGTAAATCGCGCTGAGCCAATTGTCCCCGATGGAGCGCGCATCGAGCCCCGCCCCACGCAGGAGCGCGAAGCTGTCTTCGTACCAGTCCGTGGACCGATAATTGAAGCCCAGGATCGCGCCGGCGGTCTGCGCCTCTGCATCGAGCCCGAGCGCGAGGTACCCTTCCACCAGACGGTGGAGCGCCTCGGCGGTGTGCGTCGTCGTCTGGAAATCCTCGACGACCACGCGGAAGCGATTGATGGCGGCGCCGTAATGCCCCTGCTTCAGGTAATAGCGCCCGATTTCCATCTCCTTGCCGGCGAGGTGATCGAAGGCGAGATCGAACTTGAGAAGCGAGGTCTCCGCGTATTCGCTCTCGGGATAGCGCTCGATCACGACGCGAAGGGCCTGCAAGGCCTGGAAGGTCAGGCCCTGGTCGCGCCCCACCTCGTCGATCTGGTCGTAGTAGCTCAGCGCCAGCAGGTATTGCGCATAGGCGGCATCGCTGTCGGCCGGGTAGAAATCGATGTAGCGCTGCGCGGAGGCGCGGCTGTTGGGATAGTCCGTGCCGCGATGGTAGGCGAAGGCCTGCATGATGAGCGCGCGCTTGGCCCATTCGGAATAAGGATAGAGGCGCTCCACCTCGCCGAAATAGAAAGCGGCATCGTCGGGCCTCGACCGGCTGAGTTCGAATTCGCCGCGGTCGTAGATTTCCTTGGCGCTGAAATTCTCCAGCGGGACGCGGGGACGATCATCGAGACCGCAGCTCGCAAGCGCCCCGAGCGCCATGGCCAGCACGATCCCTCTTACAATCATGGATGCATCCTCGTCGCCCGATTTTCACGCCTTGCCAGCCATCTGAAACGGCCAGTCCCGGTTAGCATGTTTGCGCTTGGACGCAAATTCCCATTCGGCGTCAGGCGTGGAGCGCCACGGCGTCTGCGCGGGTGAGCCCGGCGCCGGGAAGCCGCGCGACCATGTCGACATCGCAATCCACCATGCGGAAGCAATCGGGGCGCGCGAAGACCGCGTGGAGCAGGATGTTGGTCAGGGCATGTCCGGCTCGATGCCCGACATACCGGCCAATGATGGGAGCACCAGCCAGGGCAAGGTCGCCCACGGCATCGAGCATCTTGTGGCGCACCGGCTCATCCCCGTGGCGAAGCCCGCCCGGGCTGAGGATCTGGGCGCCTTCGAAGACCACTGCGTTCTTGAGCGTGCCGCCGAGGGCGAGCCCATTCGCGTGCATAGCGCGCACATCCGCGTTGCTGCAGAACGTCCGGCTGTCGGACAGCTCGTGCACGAATGCACCGTTCGCGAGGTCGAGCGTCTTTGCCTGATGACCGATGGCGGCGTCTTCGAAATCGATGTCGAAATCCATGGCGAAGCCCTCCGCCGGTTCGAGGCGGGCGACCGCCTCCCCTTGCTCGACCTGGACCGCCTTGAGGATCTTGATCGCACGTATCGGTGCAGCCTGCCGGAAGACACCCCGGGCCAGGAACCCGCGGACAAAAGGCGCCGCGCTGCCATCGAGGATCGGGACTTCCGGACCGTCGAGATCGATCAGCGCGTTGGTGATGCCACATCCTGCGAGCGCAGCCATGAGGTGCTCGATGGTCGAGACGGTGACGCCGCTTGCGTTCTTGATCCGCGTGCAGAGCGGCGCGCGCTCCACGGCGCTCCAGAGTGCGGGCACCAGCGCGTCACCAAAGCTCAGATCCACGCGGCGGAACCAGATCCCATGCTCCGCAGAGGCCGGGCGGACAGTCAGCCGCACCGGGTTGCCGGAGTGCAGGCCGACGCCGTCAAATGTGACCGGGGCTTTGAGTGTCGCTTGCATAAGATCGTGACGCCTGTGCAGTTTGCTTTTCTTAACGCCGAAGTAAAAATTGGGGTCCTCGGCCTCAACTCACGCTTTGCAACCGCGTGAAACAACGCTTCTGCCTTGGCGAAAATCCGCCACCGTCACAAGGCATTGTTCCTAAACGACAAAAGCCGCCCCGGGCGTGTCCCGGAGCGGCTTTCTTACTCACTGTTACAGGTGTGTCAGTTCGCTTGACGTCGCAGGAAGGCCGGGATCTCGATGCGCTCCTGGTCTGCATTCGCCTCCTGCTCCTCCTCGAAGGGCTGAGCTTGCGGCTGCGGAGCAGCGTGTTGCACCGGAGGCTGCTTGCGCATCGCCTGAGCTTCGCCGTCATGCCCGCCGGTCATGCGACCAATGAGGGAATTGATGCCGAAGCGCGGCTTCTCGCCGGCAGATGCCGCGGCGGGCGCGGGTTGGGGCTGCTTGGAGACTGCGGATTGCAGGCGCTGCATGGCCTCGGGAGAGGGCGTACCGGGCGCGGGGCGAGACGGCGCGACGAAAGCTGCCGCGGGCACCTCTTCTTCCTCGATGGCCGGCTCGAAGGCAGGCGGCTCGGGCTGGTAGGCGGGGGGCGGAAGATCGTCCGCGGCGTCGTCGCGCGGCGCAAAGAGATCGGCGACCTCGGCTTCGGGCTGGGCTGCCTCTTCGACCGCCGCCTCCACGAGCTCTGCCGTCTCAAGCTCCGGGGCAACCTCGACCTCCGGCTCTGCCGGCGCCTCGGTCTCTGCCACGGGCGCCTGGATCGGTGCGGCGAGCGAGCGGCGCGGCAACGGGATATCCCCGTGGGTGTTGGCCGCATCGATGCCGGTCGCCACGACGCTCACCCGCATCATGCCTTCCATGGCCGTGTCCAGCGTGGAGCCGACGATGATGTTGGCGTCGGGGTCCACTTCCTCGCGAATACGGTTGGCCGCTTCGTCGAGCTCGAAGAGCGTGAGGTCGTAGCCGCCGGTGATATTGATCAGGACACCGTTGGCCCCCTTGAGGCTGATCTCGTCGAGAAGCGGGTTGGCGATGGCCTTTTCGGCGGCCTGGATCGCGCGATCCTCGCCCTCGGCCTCGCCGGTGCCCATCATGGCCTTGCCCATCTCGTCCATGACGGAGCGCACATCGGCGAAGTCGAGGTTGATGAGGCCGGGCTTGACCATGAGATCCGTGACACCCTTCACGCCCTGATAGAGGACATCGTCGGCCATGGAGAAGGCCTCGGTGAAGGTCGTGCGCTCATTGGCCAGGCGGAAGAGGTTCTGGTTCGGGATGATGATGAGGGTATCCACGACCTTCTGGAGCGCTTCGACGCCCTCCTCGGCCTGACGCATGCGCTTGCCACCCTCGAATTGGAACGGCTTCGTCACGACGCCCACCGTGAGCACGCCGAGCTCGCGCGCGGCCTGCGCGATGATCGGCGCCGCCCCTGTGCCCGTGCCGCCGCCCATCCCGGCGGTGATGAAGCACATGTGCGCGCCGGCGAGATGATCGACGATTTGCTCGATGCTCTCCTCTGCCGCGGCAGAGCCGACGGAGGGACGTGCACCGGCACCGAGGCCCTCGGTGACCTTCACGCCCATCTGGATCTTTGACGGAGCCTGAGCGCCTGCCAGCGCCTGGGCATCGGTGTTGGCAATTACAAAATCGACGCCGTCGAGCGCCTTTTCAATCATGTTGTCGACAGCATTCCCGCCAGCGCCGCCCACGCCGAAAACAGTGATCCGCGGCTTCAGCTCTTCCTGGCCGGGCATCGAGAGATTGAGTGTCATATCGTCATTCCGCCTGTGTTTGTGTTGGCCTCTGCTGCGCGCGCGCGTCCCGGGCTCTTGTCGTCTCGCACCGCGAAAGTACCGCGATGCTGGCCCATGGTCACGAGAAAAGTGGTATTTTGCCACATAATATTGGCATATTTCCGCCACATTTCACAGCATGTCCACATCTGCACCACATGCAGCGTCACCAATTCTCCCGAAACCAACGAACCGCGCGACGCAGTGAGCGCGCCGGATAGGTGTCGGTTGGCAGCTCGAAATCCCACCACTCGTCCTGCGGATGAGCTGCAAAAAGGCTGAGACCCACGGAACTCGCGAACGCGGGCCCCGTCGCGGCCTGAGGCAAGCCCTGCACGCGAAGCGGGCGACCCAGGCGCACGTGGTGGCCGAGAATACGGGAGGCGAGGCCATCGAGCCCGGCGATCTGGCTGCCACCGCCTGTCAGGACGATCGATTGCGAGGGAAGTTGATCGAAGCCCGCCACGTCGAGGCGCGCACGCACTTCCTCGAGGATCTCTTCCACCCGCGGGCGCATGATCCCGATGAGCTCCGAGCGGCTGACCTGCCGGCGGTCATGCTCCCAATCGCCGGTGTCGCCGCCGATATCGATCATCTCGCGATCGTCCATGCCCGTGGCGACCACCCCGCCGTAGAAGGTCTTGATGCGCTCCGCCGTGGGCTTGGGAACCTGCAGCCCCATGGAGATATCAGAGGTGACATGCTCCCCGCCCATGCGAACGCTGTCGGCATAGATCATGTGCCGTTTCATGAAGATGGAGAGGCCCGTGGCACCGCCGCCGAGATCGATGCAGGCTGCGCCCAGTTCCTGCTCGTCCTCCACGAGGGCCGAAATACCGGACACGTAGGAGGAGGACGCGAGCCCCGCGAGCTCGAGATCACAGCGCTTGACGCAATAGGCGAGGTTCTGGACGGCGTCGCTGTCGACGGTGAGCATGTGCATGTCGGCCGTTAGCTTCGAGCCCATCTGCCCGCGCGGGTCGCCGAGGCCTGAGCGGTGATCGAGGGCGAAGTTGACCGGCTGCGCGTGGAGCACATCGCGCCCCATGCCGTAATCGGGCACGTCACAGGCGGCGAGGCAGCGGCTCACATCCTGCTCACTGACCTTCTCCTCGTTGAGATCGGTTTCCCCGTTGAGCCCATAGGAGCGCGGCTCGGCCCCCGCGAAGCAGGCAATGACATGGTCCACGCGGACATTGGCCATTTTCTGCGCGGCCTGCACGGCGGTACGAATGGCGCGCTCGGTTTCGGCCATGGCGTCGATCTCTCCGAAGCGCACGCCCCGGCTCCGCGTGGTTGCCGCGCCGATGACGCGAAACGCGCTCTGCCCAGCGAGCGAGCCCATGCCATCCTGCTCGCGAAAGCGATCCGGGCCATCGAAGCGCAGAACGAGGCAGGCGATTTTTGACGAGCCCACGTCGAGGATCGCGATGACCCCGCGCTGCATGGCCGCCTTTCGCATGTTCCGCATGGCCCTTTGTGCAGAATAAAGATCACTCATTAACGTTAGCTCCCAGCTCTATGCCCCTGATTTCACGCAGCTCTTCAAGGCCGCTCTCTGCCAACCGCAACGTCGGACGGCGCGGGTTCCGCAAGTCCACGTGCGTGATGTCACGCGCGAGAAGGTCCTGCGCGGTGTCCAGCAGAATGACGCGCTCGAGCGCGCGCACGGGCGCCTCTTCTGGGAGCTGGATCACCTGCCCCCGGTCGAGCACCACGTCCCATCGGCGCTCTCCCATCCGACGCAACCCCCTCAACCGGTCCCTGATCGGCGCGGCCGCGCGAACGAGATCGAGCGCCTCGCCCACCGCGCGATCGGCCCCTTCCCCCACAGCGAGCGGCAAGACACCTGCCTCGCCCCGCTCAGAAAGCGGGCGCAGGACCACGCCATCGACATCGATAAGCTTCAGCCCGCCCCAAGAGCGCCACACCATCGCAGGCACGCGTTCGGTCACACCCACCTCGAGGACACCGCCCGCCCGGACGCGGAGGGAGGCCGACTTGACCGGCGCGAGGGTCTCCACGTCAGCCCGGAGCGCCTCGAGATCGAGATCGAAGGACGACACCGGGAAATCCACGTGGATGGCTTTTCGCACGACCTCGGCCGTCTCTTCGCTCACGCCTTCGATGGCGACGAGATGGACCATGAATTCCGGCCGCTCCTGCACCCAGCTCCGCGCCTCCAGAAGGCTCTCGCCAATCGCCACGCGCACGTGGGGCTGAGACACATGGGCATAAACGGCGCCACCGATGATCAGGCAGGGCAGCCCGGTGCGCAGGAGCGCCCGGAAGAGCGGCGTGAGCCACATGCGCTGAAGCCTGTAGCCCCAACGGGAAGCGGGATCGGGCATCAACGATCGCATGAGGCATCCTCCACCAGCGCGGCACAAAGCGCGCCGAAGCTGATCCCGCAGGCCTCGGCCTGCTCCGGGGTCAGCGATGTGGGTGTCATTCCGGGCTGTGTATTCGTCTCGAGGAGGACCAGACCGTCGAGCCCCTTCGCCTCGTCCCAGCGGAAATCCGTGCGACTGATGCCGCGGCATCCCAGCACGTCGTGGGCGCGGCGCGCGTAGTCGAGGCAGGCCTCGAATATTTCAGCGGGAATATCGGCCGGAACCACGTGGCGGGAGCCGCCCTCGGCGTACTTGGCCTCGTAATCGTACCAGCCATCGGTGATGATATCGGTGACCGTCAGCGCACGATCCCCAAGCACCGTCGTCGTCAGCTCCCGGCCCGGCGCATAGGCCTCGACCATCACTTCCTTCGGCATGGTGTCTGCAAGCTGAGGAGGCGCGTTTGCCCCCTCGGGCACGATGTAGATCCCGACAGATGATCCCTCGTTATTTGGCTTCACGACATAGGGCGGCGCCATGACGTGCCGCGCCCGGACGTCGTCCGCCAGCGCGATCACGCTTTCGACCACGGGAAGGCCCGCACGCCGGTAGGCCGCCTTGGTCTCTTCCTTGTTCATGGTCAGGGCCGAGGAGAAGATGCCGGAATGGGTGTAGGGGATGCGCATCCATTCGAGGATGCCCTGGACGGCTCCGTCCTCTCCCCACCTGCCATGGAGCGCGTTGAAGACAGCGTCCGGTGCAGCCTCCGCCAGATCCACGAAGACCGCATCACCGGCGTCGATCTCGATGACGTCAAACCCCTCGCCGCGCAGCGCCTCGGCGCAGCCACGGCCGGATGAGAGCGAAACCTCGCGCTCTGCGGACGGCCCGCCCATGAGGACGGCCACCTTTCGGGATGCCCTGCTCGACACCGCCACCTACTGCCTCTCGTTTCCACCGTTCAAGCGGCGGAATTATCATTTGGTTTTGCGTATTTACGCGCCTGTGGTCGGGGCGGGTTCACCCACCCTCATGATTTCCCAGTCTAGCTCTATACCGCTGTTTTCGTAAACCTTTTTTCGCACCTCTTCGCCCAGTCCTTCGAGGTCTTCGGCGGTCGCATGGCCGGTGTTGACGAGAAAGTTGGAGTGCTTCTCGCTCATCTGGGCACCGCCGCGGGTGGCGCCGCGCATGCCCGCGTCATCGATGACCTTCCAGGCCTTGAGATCATGAACATCGTCCGCGCGGCCGGTGGAGGAAAACCCGGCCGGATTTCGGAAGGTCGACCCCGCGGTCCGGTCCTTCGTGGGTTGGGTTGCGTCCCGTTTGGCAAGTTGACCCTCCATGCGCGCATGGAGATCCGCCGGCTCTCCCGCCGGGCCCGCGAGTGTCACCGACGTGAGGATCAGCTCCGGCGGCAGCTCCGTCTGACGATAGGCAAAGCCCATGTCGGCCGGTGTGAGCGTCACGATCTCCCCTGCCCGTGTCACCGCTTCCGCGGATTTGAAAACGTCCGCGGTGTAGGTGCCGTAGCAGCCTGCATTCATCCGCGCGGCACCGCCGATGGAGCCTGGGATCGTGCGAAGAAACGTGAGATCCACGCCTGCATCCGCGGCCTTGCGCGCGACCATGGCATCGAGTGCGGCCGCACCGCACCTGACAGCGGTCCCGTCGATTTCCACGCCGTTGAAGCCGCGCCCCAGCTTGACCACGACAGCGCGAATACCGCCGTCCCGCACGATGAGGTTCGATCCCACCCCCATGGGGAAGACCTCGATGTCAGACGGCAACTTGCCGAGGAACTCCGCGAGATCCTCCAAATCCGCCGGCTGAAAGAGCGCGTCGCACGGCCCGCCCACTCGGAGCCACGTCAGCTCGGCAAGGGATTTTCCGGGCGTCAGGCGGCCTCTGACCGAGGGGAACTCCATGGCTGCGTCCTCTTTCGTTGCACCTGTTCCTTGAGCTTTTGCATTGGAATTGTCGAGCACGTCAGCGCCCCTTCACCCAACGCCAGAGATACACGAGAGGCCACCGCAGCACGCTCGCCGCCGCCGCCATGACCAAGAACCCAACGAGGGGCCCAAACTCGTAGGTCACCCAGCCGAGTATCGGGATGCCAACAGCGATCATGGCATAGGCAAAGCGCCAGTGATGGTCCTCGCTCGGGAACATGGCGCGCACGTTGGCGAGGATGAGCCAGAGGCAGGTGGCAAGAAGGCTCATGGGGTCACCAGTCCGCCACTAAGTGCGGCGACACGGGCGCGCCCCGCGCAAAGACCGGCACAATGGGCCGCAAAGCGCCTGCGGGGGGCGAAAACGAATTTTAGCAACGCTCTTCGTCTCATGTGGCAAGATGCGTCGGCAGATTGTTGGCCCAGGTGCTGATCGTGCCAGCGCCGAGGCAGACCACCATGTCGCCCTCCCTGGCCTGTTCCTTCACGAGCCGGACGAGCTCGGCCTCGCTCTCGATGGAGCGCGCGTGGCGATGGCCGCGCGAGATGAGGCCGCTCACGAGGTCTTCGCGCGATGCGCCGGGGATCGGATCCTCGCCCGCCGAGAACACCTCCGCGATGCCCACGACATCGGCCTCGTTGAAACACGAGCAGAACTCTTCGAAGAGCGAGGACAGGCGGGTGTAGCGGTGAGGCTGGTGGACCGCGATGATGCGACCGTCGCTGGCCTGCCGGGCCGCCTTGAGCACGGCGGCGATCTCAACGGGGTGGTGGCCGTAATCATCGATGATGGTGACGCCACCCACCTCTCCCACCTTCGTGAAGCGGCGGTTCACGCCCTTGAAATTTTCGAGCGCCGTGCGGATTTCCTCGTGCTTCATGCCGAGGTGACGCGCGACGGCGATGGCGGACAGCGCGTTGGAGACGTTGTGATCGCCGGGCATGGGAAGCGTGAGGCCGTCAATGACCCGCTCTTCGGCCTGCAGCGCGACATCGAAATGCGCCTGGCCGGCCACGTAGTGCAGATTGACGGCGCGCACGTCAGCCTGCGCGTTGAAGCCGTAGGTCAGGACGCGGCGGTCAGTGATCTTGCCCACGAGCGCCTGCACCTCCGGGTGGTCGATGCAGCACACGGCGAGGCCGTAGAACGGGATGTTTGACACGAAGTCGAGAAAGCCCTGACGCAGCGTGTCGAAGTCGCCCCAATGCTCCATGTGCTCGGGATCGATATTGGTGACGATGGCGATCGTCGCGGGCAGCCGGTTGAAGGTGCCGTCGCTTTCATCGGCTTCCACGACCATCCATTCGCCCTGCCCCGTCCGCGCGTTCGAGCCAAAGGCATGGATGATGCCGCCGTTGACGACGGTGGGGTCGAAATTGCCCGCGTCGAGGAGCGTGGCCACCATCGTGGTCGTGGTCGTCTTCCCGTGGGTGCCAGCGACCGCGATATTCGACTTCATGCGCATGAGCTCGGCCAGCATCTCCGCCCGGCGCACGACGGGAAGACCGCGCCGCCGCGCTTCATCGAGTTCGGCATTTCCCGCCTTGATCGCCGAGGAGATGACAACGACCTCCGCCTCATCGAGGTTCTCGCCGGTCTGCCCTTCGAAGATGTGGGCGCCCTTGGCGGCGAGCCGCTCCGTGATCTTCGAGCTCTTCAGGTCAGAGCCCTGCACGGTGTATCCGAGATTGAGCAGGACCTCGGCGATGCCGGACATCCCGATGCCGCCGATGCCCACGAAATGGATCGGGCCCACATCGCCGGGAAGCTTTGTTGCTGCGTTCATGATCTCTGTCCTGCGATGTCTTCGACGAGTTCGGCGAGGCGCTTGCTGGCGTCTGGCTTGCCGAGGTTCAGAGCGGCCTGCGCCATGGCGAGCGCGCGTTTAGGAGCGCTCAGGATTGCCGTCAATTCTTCCGTGAGGGGAGCCACTTCAAGATCGGCCTCCTGGATGACGACGGCCGCGCCCGCCTCGCCGAGGGCGCGGGCATTGGCTGTCTGGTGATCCCCGGTGGCCGCTGCGAAAGGGATCAGGATCGACGGGCGGCCGATGACGCTCAGATCGGCGACCGTGGAGGCGCCGGAGCGCGAAATCAGGAGCTGGCTCTCGCTCAGCCGCGCGGGCACGTCCGTAAAGAAGCTCTGCACATCCGCGGTCACGCCGTGATCGGCGTAGTAGGTCTCTACCCTCTCGAGATCTTCCTCGCGGGCCTGATGGCTCACCCGGAGGTGGGTGAGGATCTCATTTGGAAGCGCGGCAATGGCCGGCGGGACGACGTCCGACAGGATGCGCGCGCCCTGGCTGCCGCCAAGAACGAGGACCTGCATGGGGTATTCACCGGGCGCGATGTAGGGCGCACCGCCTTTCGCAAGGATCGCGCCCCGCACGGGATTGCCGATGTCGTGGCCCGTTGCCTGCTCCGGGAGGTCGGTCGGCCATGTCCCGCAGGCGACGGCATCAACGCGGCTCGCGAAGATCTGGTTCACACGCCCCAGAACGCCGTTCTGCTCGTGGATCAGGCGCGGGAGCTTGAGGAGCGTGGCCGCGCCCATGGCGGGGATGGTCGGATAGCCGCCGAAGCCGATCACGGCGTCGGGTCGCACACCGCGAAACTTCCTCACCGCAGCAAGGACACCGCCGAGGATCTTGAAGGGGGCTGCGAGCTTGGCGCCGATTCCGCCGCGGGCAAAGGTCGCCGAACTCACGGTCTCGATCTCCACCGCTTCCGGGAAGTTGCCAACGTAGCGAGCCCCGCGGGCATCGGTAATGAGCGTGACGTGCCAGCCCCGCTCCAGCATCTCTTCGGCGAGCGCCTGTGCCGGAAACATGTGGCCGCCCGTCCCACCGGCAGCCATGACCAATCGTTTCATCGGCCTCGGCCTTTGAGGATGTCTCCGATCTCGCCCTGCGGCCTGCTGCGCGTGAAGGCCAGCAGCATCCCGAGCGCGATGCCCCCCGCGATAAGAGAGGAGCCACCGTAGCTCACGAAGGGGAGCGTCATGCCCTTGGCGGGCAGAAGCCGCACCGCCACGCCCATGTTGATCATTGCCTGCACGCCAAACATCGCGGCAAGCCCGGTGCCTGCGAGGCGGATGAACGGGTCACGCTCTTTCACGAGCCGCAGGAACGCGCGACACACGATCGCCGCGTAGAGGGCGATGATCGCGAGGACGAGCACCATCCCGTATTCCTCCGCCGCAACGGCAATGATGAAATCGGTATGCGCGTCGGGCAACGACCACTTCACCTCGCCCTCGCCCACGCCGACACCAAAGAACCCACCTTCCCGGATCGCGTTGGTGGCGTATCCCAGCTGCGTCGTGGGATCGATGTCCGGGGAAAGGAAGCCGTCGATGCGCCGGGCGAAATGCTCTGATTGCGAATAGGCCAGCGCGCCGGCCGCGATCGTGCAGCCGGCCATGGAGATCAGAAGCAGCATCGGCGCTCCGGCCACGAAGTACATGACGCCCCAGCCAAAGAGGATGAGCGCCGCCTGTCCGAAATCGGGCTGCATGGCCAAAAGGAGCGCGATGAGGACCGCGAGCGCGAAGGAATATGTCCGTCCCGACGGGCCATTGATCTCCTGGCCCGCCGCGAGGAGCCACGCAGCGGTCACGATGAAGCCGGGCTTCAGAAACTCCGAAGGCTGCAGCGAAGCAAAGCCCAGCGAATACCAGCGCACCGCTCCCTTGCCGAAATCCGTCCCGAAGAACGGGAGCAGCGCGAGGGCCACAAAGGAGGCAAAGAACCCGAGGACAGCCAAACGGCGCACGATGTTCGGCGACATCATGGAGGTGATGATCATCGTCAGAAGCGCGAGGCCCCCGAAGACCGCCTGCCGCTCGACATAGTGAAACGCGGCAAAGCCGTTCTTGGCCGCGAGGGGCGGCGAGGCGGCGAGGCCGAGAAGCATTCCGATGGCGAAAAGCCCGAAGACGAAGGCCATCGACCATTTGTCGAGCGTCCGCCACCAGCGTGGAATAATTGGATCAAGAGACGCGACCGGGACCGCGCCGTGCACCATTTCTGTCATGGATGACCTACTGCCTGTCTGCCGCTTTTCGCGGTCTGCCCTGACCATACGCAAAAACCCTTTGGACGGCTAGAAAAAAGGGGCTTGGCGCGTCCCTCGATCTGCGGCAGATCGCGGCCATGCATGTCAAAGCAGTGATCCTTGGCGCTGGCGCGGCCGGCATGATGTGCGCGGCGCGGCTGGGCCGCGACGCGCTGGTCATCGATCACGCAAAAGCACCGGGCGAGAAGATCCGCATCTCGGGTGGCGGGCGGTGCAATTTCACCAATCTGGGCGTCGTGCCGGAGCGTTTCATCTCGGCCAATCCCCATTTCGCCAAGTCCGCACTGGCGCGCTACACGCAGTGGGATTTCATTGATCTGGTCGATCGCCACGGCATCGCCTGGCACGAGAAGACGCTGGGGCAGCTCTTCTGCGACGGGAAGTCCACGCAGATCGTCGAGATGCTTCGGCAAGAGATGCGCGATGCCACGCTTTGGCTTCAGACGCAGATCGTGGGCGTGAGCCGCGCCGATGGCCGATACCTGATCTCGGTCGAGCGTGAAGGCGTGCGCCGCGAAATCACGTCGGACGCGCTGGTGCTCGCCACAGGCGGCAAATCCATTCCCAAGATGGGGGCCACGAGCCTTGCTTACGAGATCGCGGCGCAATTCGGCCTGCCGGTCACGGAAACGCGCCCGGCTCTCGTGCCCTTCACGTTCCCCGACAAGCGCTTCTCGGACATCTCCGGCGTGTCGACACAGGTCTCCGCCCGAGCGGAGCGGGCGAGCTTCGGCGAAGGGATGCTCTTCACCCACAGGGGATTGTCCGGACCCGCGGTGTTACAGCTTTCGTCCTATTGGGAGGAAGGCGAGGATATCGGGATAGACCTCTTTCCCGGCCGCGCGCTCGCTGAAGAGCTCAAAGCGGCCCGCAGCGCGCAGGGCAAGCGGCAGGTGCGCTCGGCGCTCGGCGCCCACCTGCCCTCGCGGCTCCTCGACCATCTGTCGGCCGGGCCCTTCAAGGAAGAGCTCACCGCGCGCATGGGGGATCTCTCGGACGCGCGCATCGACGAAATCGCGGCACGTCTCACCGATTGGCGGCTCAAGCCCCAGGGCACGGAAGGCTATCGAACGGCCGAGGTTACCCTGGGCGGGATCGCGACAGATGCCCTCTCCTCGAAAACGATGGCCGCGACGGCAGTCCCCGGGCTCTTCGCGATCGGCGAGGCCGTGGACGTGACCGGCTGGCTTGGCGGGTACAATTTCCAGTGGGCGTGGTCGTCGGGCTGGGCGGCGGGTGAGGCGATCAGGGCCAGCTAGGGACGGCCGGCCAAGAGCAGGAAATCTCATCGAAGAGACTTCGGTCGCTCGGGGGGCGATCTTCATGACAGGTATCGAAGTTCGCTTGATTGGACAGCCGCGCGCCTCGTGCCGTCCGACGCACCCTCAACGCGAGGCTCACATGAGAAGACGGCGCGAAGGCTCTTCGGAAACCCGTGTCACCCGCCAGAAGCGGAAAGCTGCGCTTTTGCGCAATCGATGAAGTCCTGCCCGCGCGCTTCGAAGTTGTCGTACTGGTCAAAACTCGCCGCCGCGGGGGCCAAAAGCACGGTATCGCCCGGTGTCGCGTCGGCAGAGGCGCGGGCCACAGCCTCTTCCATCGTCGTGCAAATGACCGCGTCGATGCCCTTGAGGCCGAGGGCAAATGTCCGTGCGTCGCGCCCGATGACATAGGCGCGGACCACGTTGCCAAAGAGCGGCTCGAGGCGATCGAGTCCGCCCTCCTTTTGCAACCCGCCGCAGATCCATCGGATCCGCGAAAAGGCCTGCAGTGCCTTGGCGGCGCTGTCGACATTTGTGGCCTTGCTGTCGTTGACGTATCGCACGCCACCCTGTTCGGCGACGAGTTCCGAGCGATGCGGGAGGCCTTGAAAAGTCCGGAGCGCGGCCTCGATTTCACGTGGCCCCAGCCCCAGCGCGCGGCAGGCGGCGAAAGCCGCGCAGGCGTTCTGGTGATTGTGGGTGCCGGGCAGCGTCTTGAGAGGCCGAAGGTCAATGGAGGCCACCTGACGGCCCTTGCGATGCTCGGAGAGAAAGCCCTTCTTGACCGTCACGGACCAGCCCGGCCCTTGCAGAGGCCCGGTCGAGACCCGGATCACACGATCGTCGGACGGGCCCTGCCCCAGTTCAGTGGCGAGGTACCTGCCCTCGATCTCATCGACGCCGATGACAGCGCGATCCGGCCCGCCCTCGGCAAAGAGCCTGCGCTTGGCCGCGAAATAGCCGCCCATGCCGCCGTGGCGGTCGAGGTGGTCTGGCGTGAGATTTGTGAAGACGGCCACGTCGGGCGTGAGCGCGCGGGCAAGCTCTGTCTGGTAGGAACTGAGTTCGAGCACCACGACCTCGCCGTCCTCTGCGGGCTCGAGGTCGAACACCCCGCGGCCGATATTGCCTGCGAGCTGCGTTGGCCGCCCGGCGACCTCCAGGATGTGATGGATGAGGGCGGCGGTGGTGGATTTTCCATTGGACCCGGTGACCGCGACGACACGGGGCAACGTCCCGAGCTCGGCCCAGTCCGCGGAGGCGAAGGATCGGAAGAAGAGCCCGATATCGTTGTCGACCGGGATACCCGCCGCAAGGGCGGCCGCGATAGCAGGATGGGGGGCAGGAAAGAGATGCGGGATCCCCGGGGAGGTGACGAGGCAGGCCAGTTGCTCCATCACGCCGCCCTGCAAGGGATCGCGGATCGTGAGCCCCGCCTCCTCCGCGCGCTCCCGTGCCGCAGCGCCATCATCCCAGCAGATGACGTTCGCACCGCCGGCCTCCAATGCGCGCGCGACGGCCAGACCGGACCGCGCGAGCCCGAGGACCGCCACTTCTTTCCCCTGAAATCCTGTTGCGACGATCATGTCAGCGTCTCGCGGCGCTTTGCCCGCCGGGCAGGCTGCCATGGGACCCTTCGGGACGCTTCGCATGACCCTCTGCAAAACCGGCGCTTGCCGGCCATCTCGGGGGCCGTTGACCCCATGAGCCATCCGCGAGAATGCTGAGCTTGGCGCCGCAAAGTAAAAGGCCTGCACGCAATTGCATGACGCGGCCCCCTACCGGACCTTGAGCGTGGCAAGGCCGATCATCGCGAGGATAAGCGAGATGATCCAGAAACGGATCACGATCTGCGGCTCGGCCCAGCCCTTCTTCTCGTAGTGGTGGTGGATCGGCGCCATGAGGAAGATCCGGCGGCCGGTACTCTTGAAATACGCCACCTGGATGATGACCGAGAGCGCCTCGACGACGAAAACGCCGCCGACGATGGCCAGCACGATCTCGTGCTTGGTGGCCACGGCGATGGCGCCGAGCGCTCCGCCGAGGGCAAGCGAGCCGGTATCGCCCATGAACACGGCGGCCGGCGGGGCATTGTACCAGAGGAAGCCGAGCCCACCGCCGATGAGCCCCGCGGTAAAGATCAAGATCTCCCCGGTGCCGGGCACGTAGTGCACGTCGAGATACTGCGTGAAGTCCACGCGACCCACGGCGTAGGCGATGATGCCCAAGGTGCCTGCCGCGATCATCACGGGCATGATGGCGAGGCCGTCGAGGCCATCAGTCAGATTTACCGCGTTGGCGGAGCCCACGATGACGATGAGCGCGAAGGGGATGAAGAGGAACCCGAGATTGATCAGCGTGTCCTTGAAGACCGGGAAGGCAAGCTGGCCCTGCAGCTCGGCAGGGTGAAGGTAAAAGGCAAAGACCGCTGCCAGCGTGGCAATGATGAACCCGATCCCGAGGCGCAGACGCCCCGGCACCCCCTTCACGTTTTGCTTGGACACCTTCGCGTAGTCATCGGCGAAGCCGACGGCTCCGAAGGCCACCGTGACGAAGAGCACGAGCCACACGAAGCCGTTGTCGAGACGCGCCCAAAGGAGCGAGGAGACGATGAGCGCTCCGAGGATGAGCGCGCCGCCCATCGTGGGCGTGCCCGCCTTTGAGAAATGCGTCGCCGGTCCGTCTTCGCGGATCGGTTGCCCTTTTCCCTGGCTCTTGCGCAGCAGGTTGATGAGCGGGCGCCCGAAGAGGAACGCGAAAATGAGCGCCGTCAGGAAAGCGCCGCCCGCTCGGAACGTGATGTAGCGGAAGAGATTGTAGAAATCCCCGCCGTCTGAAAGTGCCGTCAGCCAATAGAGCATGTGCCCTGCCCCCGCTTATTATTCATTGCTCGCGCCGATGCCCTAGCTTGCGCAGCGCGTCAACGACAAGGCTCACACGGCTGCCCTTCGATCCTTTCACGAGGACAACATCGCCGGCATCGATGAGTTTATGGGCAACGGCGGCCGCCTCTTCGGCTGTCTCGAACCAGCGCCCCCGCTGCGCGGGCGCCAAGCTGTCGTGAAGATGCTGCATGCGCGGCCCCACGCAATGGACGAGCGCGAGGCCCAGATGGATGTTGCTCGCAAGCGCCGCGTGCGCCTCGGCCTCCGTGGGTCCGAGCTCGAGCATGTCGCCGAGGATCGCGAGGCGCCGTCCCCGCATGACGCGACCGATATCATCGGTGGGCTTGGACGCGGCGAGGACCTCGAACGCCGCAGCCATGGACGCTGGATTGGCGTTGAACGCGTCATCGATGAGCTCGAAAGACATGGCTGGATCGGCGGGGTCGAGATCCCTGATCTCGCGGGTGCCACGCCCAGATGGCGGGGACCAGAGCCCGAGATCGAGCGCCGCACGACCGGCATCCGCGCCGAGGGCTTTCGCCACTGCCACGACCCCGAGCCCGTTCATCCCGAAATGGCGCCCGGGGGCATTGATCTTCAGGAGGGCCCGATCCCCCTCGATGACGGTTTCAACCACCGTGCAGTCAGCGCGCAGGGTCAAAGACTTCAGCGGTTGCTCGCCCTCGGCGCCGAAGCGGACGATCTCGGCCCCGGCTTGGCGCGCGCGCGCCACCAGGATGTCCGCGTGGTCGGTATCCGAATTCAGAACGGCCGTACCGCCCTCCACGAGGCCAGCAACGATGGACGCCTTCTCCTCGGCGATGCCGGCGAGGCTTTCGAAGGCTTCGAGATGGGCCGCAGCTATGGCCGTGATCATCACGACATGGGGCTCTGCCTGTTCGGAAAGCGGCGCAATCTCGCCCGGATGGTTCATCCCGATCTCGATGACGGCGTAATCGGCATCCGCAGGCAGTCGCGCCAGCGTCAGCGGCACGCCCCAGTGATTGTTGTAGGAGGCCTCGGCGGCGTGGGTTTTCCCCTGGGCCGAAAGCACGTCCCGCAGCATTTCCTTGGTCGACGTCTTGCCGACGGAGCCGGTGATGGCGACAACGCGCGCGGTGCTGCGCGCCCGTCCCGCCCGACCAAGCGCTTCGAGGCCCGCCTGCACGTCGTCCACGAGAAGGCAGCGCACGGGGTCAACCCCGTCCGGGATGCGGGAGACGAGCGCGGCGCTCGCGCCTTTCTCGAGGGCCTCGCCCACAAAATCATGCCCGTCGCGGGCGGCTTTCAACGCGATGAAGAGATCCCCGGGGGCGAGGGTTCGCGTATCGATGCTGACGCCCGTCGCCTCCCAGTCGCCTGTCGAACCGCCCGTGGCCGCAGCGGCATCCGCGGATGTCCAGAGGCTCACGCGAGGCCACCTTCGAGGGCGGCAACAGCGATGGATGCCTGCTCGACATCATCGAAGGGCAGGACGGCATCTCCGACGATCTGGCCCGTTTCGTGCCCTTTCCCCGCGATGAGCAGCGTGTCACCGGGACCCAGCGCATCGACGGCGCGCAAGATCGCCTCGGCGCGATCGCCCACTTCGGTGGCGTCGGGGCAGCCTTCCATGACGGCTCTCCGGATGAGCGCGGGGTCCTCGCTCCGCGGATTGTCGTCCGTGACGAAGACCACGTCCGCATGCTCGGCCGCCGCGCGCCCCATGAGGGGCCGCTTGGTGGCATCGCGGTCGCCGCCCGCCCCGATGATGACGAGCAAGCGACCGAGCACATGGGGGCGCATTGCGCGGAGCGCCGTCGACACCGCATCGGGGGTATGGGCGTAATCCACGAAGACAGCCGCACCATTGGCCCGCGTGGCCGCGTGCTCCATCCTGCCCCGCACGGTCTTGAGGTGGGACATGGCCGAGAAGACCTCGCGGGGGCTCGACCCGGTGGCGATGCAGAGACCGGCAGCCATGAGCACGTTATCCGCCTGAAAGCCGCCGATCAGCTCCAGCCGCGCGGTGAAGGATGCCGCGCCGTAGACAACGCGGATGTCCTGCCCGGTCCCGTCAAAGCGCTGCGCGGTGAGCCTGATGTCGGCCTCCGTGTAACGCCCGATGCGCAGCACGTTCTGCCCTCGCGCCTTGGCGATCCGGGCCATGTCCGCCCCCTTTGGGTCGTCCATGTTGATGACGGCGGTGCCGTCGTCGGGGAGCACGGCTCGGAAAAGGCGTGCCTTGGCGTCGAAATAGGCCTCGAACGTTCCGTGATAGTCGAGGTGATCCTGGGAGAAGTTGGTGAAGCCCGCGGCCTTCAGGAGAACGCCGTCGAGACGCCGCTGCTCGAGCCCGTGGGAGGACGCCTCCATCGCGCCATGTGTCACGCCGGCCTGCGCCGCCGCGGCAAGGGCGGCGTGCAAGGTGATGGGCTCGGGCGTCGTATGCTTCAGCGGGGTTTCAAAGGCCCCTTCGACGCCGGTCGTGCCGAGATTGATGGCGTCTTCTCCCATCACCGACCAAAGCTGTCGCGTGAAGCTCGCCACGCTGGTTTTGCCATTCGTGCCGGTGACGGCGACCATGGTGTCCGGCTGGCTCCCGGACCAGAGCGCCGCTGCCGCAGCGAGCGCCCCGCGCGGGTCCTCTGTCACCACGAGCGCGGCGGGATGGGCTCTCAAGGCCGGGGCGGCGATCTGCGCGCCCTCCGCGTCCGTCAGGACCGCCACCGCGCCCATACGCAGCGCGAATTCCACGAATTCGCCGCCATGCACGCGGCTCCCCGGCAGTGCGGCGAAGAGAAAGCCGGGTTCCACGGCACGGCTATCGACAGCCAAGCCCGATACCGCGGGGTTTTCTCCGCCCTGCCCCGTGAGACCCAGGTCACTCAGTTGCTTTGATGCCATGGCGGGGCTCGGCCCCTTTCTCAGTCACTCGATGACAGCGTTATACTTGCCAGAGGTGCGGGTTCAATCTCCGGCCGGAGGCCGAGGAGCGGTGCCACGCGGCGGATAAGCTCCGCGGCCACCGGGACCGCCGTCCAACCGGCGGAGCGACGCGGCTCGGTGCCGGACGTCTCGACCGGCTCGTCCAGTGTCACCACGAGGACATATTGCGGATCATGGGCCGGAAAGACGCTTGCGAAGGTCGTGATTGTCCGGTCGTCATAGTAGCCGCCGCGCGGGCGTGGCTTGTCGGCCGTCCCGGTCTTTCCGCCCACGGCGTAGCCCTGAACGTCGCCAAAGCTTGCCGTTCCCTCGGTCACGACGCGCCGGAGCATCATGCGCGCCGCGGCAGAAACCTCGGGCGACACCACCTGCGCGCCGAGCTGCGCGCGACCCTGCTTGAGAAGCGTTGGCGTCACCTTTCGACCGCCATTCAAGAGCGTCGCATAGCCGGCGGCCAGGTGCATGGGCGAGGTGGAGATGCCGTGGCCGTAGCTGATCGTCATCGTCGACAGCTCGGACCAATTCGTGGGGTAGAGCGGCGCGGCACCCGCGGCCTCCACCATCTCGAGGGGCGTGGGCTCGAGGAAGCCCAGCTCGCCAAGGAAGGCCTTCTGTCGCTCTGCGCCGATCTCCTGGGCGAGGCGTGCGGTCCCGATATTGGATGATTTCTCGATCACCCGGCTCAAGGTCAGCGTCGGCCCGTAGTTCTTGTTCTGGAACTCGCCGATGCGAAAGCGGCCCCAGCGAAGCGGACCCTTCGTGTTGATCTCCGTCTCCGGCCCCGCGAGCCCGAGCTCCATGGCCTGCGCCGCCGTGAAGATCTTGAACGCCGATCCCAGCTCGTAGACGCCCTGCAGCGCACGGTTGAAGAGCGGGCTGTCGGCCTGATCCCCCTGCGTGAGGGGACGCGGGCGATCGTTGGGATCGAAATCCGGCAGGGAGACGAGGGAGATGACCTCGCCGGTATGCACATCCATGAGCACGCTCGCCGCGCCCTTCGCGCTGAAGAGCGACATGCCCCCCGCGAGCACCCGTTCCGCGGCGGCCTGCACACTGAGATCGAGTGCGAGCTCGAGCGGCGCGCCATTGTTGGCCGGGTCGCGCAGAAAGCCATCGAAGTGCTTCTCGACACCCGCCACGCCGATCACTTCGGCGCTGCTTACGCCCTCCTTACCGAAAGAGGCGCCGCCGAGCACGTGGGCCGCCACGGCCCCGTTCGGATAAAGGCGCATCTCACGGGGGCCAAACAGCAGCCCCGGATCGCCGATATCATGCACGGCCTGCTTCTGTTCGGGGCTGATCCGGCGCTTCAACCAGAGGAACTTGCGATCCCCCGTCAGGTCCTTGAGCAGGCGCTCCGCATCGAGATCAGGGAAGATCTCCACGAGGGCCGCCGCCGAACCGACCGGATCAATGAGGTCTTGCGGGTGGGCATAGAGAGAGTGCGTATCGAAATTCGTCGCCAGAACGCGGCCCTGCCGATCGAGGATGTCGGCCCGCTGGGCGACAATCTGCGTGATGGAAGCTGTGGTGCGCGGCTCCACGGGCTCGGAGACGGCAAGGAGCGTCATGCGCGCCCCGATGAGCGCAAAGCCCGCAACGAAGAACAGGCCGAGCACGAGCAGGCGCCCCTCGGCCTGCACGCGCTGCTTGTCGCGCATCACTTCGTGTCGCTTGCGGATGTTCTCCCGCTCGATCCAATCCGGATCCTCTCCGGCGGCGCGGGCGCCGAGGATACGGGCAAGCGGGCGGAGCGGTGTGCGGATCACGGGCGGACCTCCATGACCTCGATGGCGTCGGATATCGGAAGCGGCTCGACGGGATAGGCGATCTGATCGATGTCGCCAAACTGGTCGGGGGCGAGCGGCAAGAGCTCGAGATTGAGAAAGTTCATCTCGGCCAGATCGCGCAGGCGATCAGGGCGGTTCAGGTAGGCCCATTCCGCCTTGAGAACGGCCACGCGTGCGCGGGCTGCCGCGATATCGCGATGGAGGCTTTCCACCTGCCCGATGGCTTCCTGCGTGCGGTAGTTCTCGGAATAGGCCCAGAATGCGAGCCCCATGACGACCATCGCCGCGAGCGAATAGAGAAATGCTCTCATCGGCGCGCCTCCGGCAGCTGCGGGAGACCGAGCGCCTTCGGCTCCGGCGCGGGCGCGGTCTCTGTCGTTCGGCGCGCGATGCGGAGCTTTGCGGAGCGGGCGCGCGGATTGGCGGCGACCTCTTCGCCCGACGGCTCCACGGCCTTGCGCGTGACGATCTCGAAGGGCGCGGCGGGGCGCGTCACCTCCGGCGCATAACGGCTCCCCGCGGGGGCCTTGCCGCCGCGCAACTGGAGAAAGCGCTTCACGATGCGATCCTCGACGCTGTGGAAGGTGACGACGGCGAGAAGCCCGCCCGGCTTCAGGGCCTGCTCGGCAGCCATGAGGCCGGCAAAAAGCTCGTCATATTCGGCATTTACGGCGATGCGGAGCGCCTGAAAGCTCCGCGTGGCCGGGTGCGACTGGCCGGGCTTCGGGCGCGGCAGCGCGCCCTCGACGATCTCCGCCAGTCTCAGCGTGCTGACAATAGGCGCTGTATCTCGCGCCTTCACGATGGCGCGCGCGATACGGCGGGAGGCGCGCTCCTCTCCAAAGTGGAAAAGGATGTCCGCGAGCGACGCCTCGCTCGCCTCTGCAACAATGTCTGCCGCCGAGCGCCCGGACTGGCTCATGCGCATGTCGAGCGGGCCGTCCTTCATGAAAGAAAAGCCGCGGTCCGCCTGATCGATCTGCATGGACGAAACTCCGAGATCGAGGACGACGCCATCGACCATGTCCGCATGCTCGGCGAGGTCCGAAAACGTCGCCTCGACAAGCTGCAGGCGGCCCCCGTACTGGCGCGCCCAGGGCGCTGCCATCTCGAAGACCGCGGGATCGCGATCAATGGCAATGACCTTGCCCGCCCCGGCCTCGAGGAGGCCGCGCGAATACCCACCTGCCCCGAAGGTTCCATCGACCCAGACGCCCTCGATGGGCGCGCAGTGCCTGAGGATCGGATCGAGAAGGACGGGAATGTGAGGTGCGGCAGCAGACATTCCCTTTAGTCTCCCGGCGCGTCCAGGAACGACATCACATCGAAGTCGTCCGGCATATCGTCGAGGAAGGCCTCCGTCTTCGACAACTCCTCGGCCTCGTAGGTCTCGGGCCGCCATATCTGGAACGTGTCGCCGGCAGCGATGAAGAAGGCCTCGCCCGTGAGGCCGATCTTCTGGCGTAGCTTTGCGGGAAGCACGATGCGCCCGGTCTCGTCCACGCTCGTCGGCAGGGACTGGCCGTGAAAGAGCTGCTGGAGGACCTTTCGCTCCTTGGAGCCGCGCGGGAGGGCGTCGATCTTCTCGTCCACCTCAGCGATGGCTTCCATCGTGTAGCATTCGAGGAACTTGCGGCGGTGATCGCCGTAGACGATCACGAGCTCTGGATTGGCGCCGGGCGTGTAGTCGGGATCGGCAGCTTCGAGCACACGGCGAAAATGGGCCGGGATCGAGACCCTGCCCTTCGTATCCACCTTGTGGTGGCTTTCACCTCTGAACCTGCGCGCCACGCTGGCCCCTCTTCACCTGTCTCGGCCCGTAATTGAGCCACACCCCAACCCCAGAAACGAAAGAGGCGGATCAGACTGCTGCCACTGTCTGATCCGCCGTCCTCGTCCCGCTTTGCGGGAAGTCCAGCTGCGCGCGCCACCTGGGGGGATGTCTGCTCGCTCGCGCGCCGGATCTCAGTTTCGAATGCGAGTGCCTGTATGAAACCTGCGATGTCTTTCCGCTGGTGGGGTTCTTTGCGCCCCGGTTGTTAGTTGCTCGCCTTCGATGACCAAGGGATGCCACGGGATTTGATGGTACGCAAGGGAAATTATGGGAAAAAGACACAAGCTGTGGGATTTGATGTGGCTGAAAAACTACATGTAGTAGCGTCAGGCCGCATGAACCGGACACATATTGTGATCTTATGAGGACCAACCACTACAAATAGTGCCGACTATTCGCGCACGAACACGCCCATAAATTCCCGCCGGTCAGCAGATTTCTTCGCAACCATCGCTCATCCGCAGCTCAATCGGGCTGAGGTCGCTCAGAATAGTGGTGTTTGTCCAACTTCAGGGCGGAGACCTGAAGCCTCGGGAATGCTGAGAGAGGCCTTCACATGCCCCTTGATGTGATCAGCCCATGATTTCCCATGGCGCCCTGTCAGGCCATGCCACCGAGGACCAGTCGCTCCGCGAGTTGCGCATAGGCAGCTGCCATGGGCCCATCGCCCGCAGCGACAGGCATGCCTCCGTCGCCCGCCAGCCGCGTCTCCAGATCCACAGGCAAGGCGCCGAGAAATGGCAATCCGAGCGCCTCGGCCTCCGCCGCCACGCCGCCATGCCCGAAGATCTGCGTTTCGAACCCGCATTTCGGGCAGTGAAAGGTCGACATGTTCTCGATCAGACCAAGCACCGGGGTCTTGAGCGTGCGGAACATGTCGAGCGCCTTCCGCGCGTCCAGCAGCGCGACATCCTGCGGCGTGCTCACCACAACAGCGCCCGTGAGCTCGGTGCGTTGGCACAGCGTGAGCTGCACGTCTCCGGTCCCGGGCGGCAGATCCACGATCAGCACGTCGAGATCGCCCCAGGCCACCTGCCCCATCATCTGCTGCAGCGCGCCCATGAGCATGGGGCCCCGCCAGACGATGGCTTTCTCGGGCTCGACCATCAGGCCGATCGACATGACGGTGACCCCGTGGGCGGTCATGGGCTCGATCACCTTCCCGTCCGGCGAGCGGGCGCGCCCTGACAGGCCCATCATGCGCGGCACGGAGGGCCCGTAGATGTCCGCATCGAGGAGGCCCACGCGGCGCCCGCGTTTGGCGAGTGACACGGCGAGATTGGTGGAGACGGTGCTTTTTCCCACGCCGCCCTTGCCGGAGGCGATGGCCAGAATCCGGTCGACGCCCGTGGGCTTGAGCCGCCCGGCCTGCTTTTGAGGGTGGCGCCCGACCTTCAGCCCTTTGGGAGGCTCCTTCGCGTCGTGGGCCGTGAGAATGACGGAGACGTCCTCGACCCCCGGCAGCGCCAGCAGAGCCTTCTCCACGGAGGTCCTGAATTGAGCCAGGGCCTGCGCCTCAGCCGGGCTTTCCGCCTCGATCACGAAGCGGACCTTTCCATCGGCCACGTTGAGCGCGCGCACCATGTCACGGCTCACGATGTCGCCGCCGCTCGGGAGCGGAAGCCCTCTCAGGGTGTCGAGGATGTCATCACGGGTCATCGGGCCTCCTGCGCCTCAAGGACGCGAAATCGGTATGCCACCACGTCCCGGGGTCAAGCCAAATGACGCAGGGACAGACATGCAATTGGTGCATGACGGCGTTGCCGCATCGGGGGTTTTGCACCTGCAGCATGCGATTACATAGCGGGCATCAGCGGATGAGCCGTTGAACACCCGAACCCTCAGCGGATGGGCCGCTGGACCGACGCAGATGAGACAACAATGGCATACGCAAGCAACACCACAGCACCCCTTTCTTTCGGCCTCGTTGCACGGCTTCGCGCCGTCGCGGCTGACGCCGCCGACGCTTGGGCGCGCTACAGCATGTATCGTCAGACCTTCAACGAGCTGATGGAGCTTTCCGACCGGGAGCTTCAGGATCTCGGCCTTTCCCGCGGCGTGCTCAAGGCCGTCGCGGCCGAGACGGTCTACGGTAAGTAAAGACGAACAAAGGGCGCCCGATCTCCTCCCACATGGGCGTTCTCTTGAAAGCGGCGACACCTTTTTCTCCCTGGGTGCCGCCGCTTTTTCTTTGCAGAGCCCGCGCAGCGAAAACGTTGCAAGCGCTACAAATGAAAAATTTTCACGGAGAGGCGTTTTTTCGTGGAACCCGTTTCAAGCGAGCGGAGTTCACCTCGCACATCAGGGCGCGTTTCTTCTCTCTCCCTCCCCTTTCGAAGCGCGATCTGCATCAGCGGCGGCACCCTTCTCTCTCCCCCCTGGGTGCCGCCGCCTATCTTCCCAACAGTCCAGACGTTTGACGTGCGCGCCCGTTAGAATGGCACGTCATTGGCCGCGTCAGCGCTCGTGACGAACTTAGCCACCACCTTTTTCGACCCGGCCTTGTCGAATTCGATCTCCAGCTTGTCGCCCTCGATCTCCATCACCTCGCCGTAGCCGAACTTCTGGTGGAAGACGCGGTCGCCGACCGTGAAGGCGGAGGTGGCCGTCATGTCGATGACCATGTTCCGGCTTTCCTGCGGCTGGCTCATGCCGCGCCGCTGGCTCCGCGCCTGAAGCCGTTTCCAACCGGGGGAATTGTAGACATCCGCGCGGCTGGCGCGATCATGGAGGTCCGACTGTGCCGTGGCCTGCAGCACGGGCGAGGCCTGCCCCATCATGGAGCTGCCCATGCCATAGCCGGATTGGTGCAGGGCCGACGACGTCGTGAGAACGTCGACATGCTCTTCCGGCAGCTCGTCGATAAATCGGGAGGGCATGGCCGATTGCCACTGGCCGAAAATGCGACGGTTGCCTGCAAAGGATATCGTGCAGACCTCTTCGGCCCGCGTGATGCCCACGTAGGCGAGGCGTCTCTCCTCCTCGAGCCCCTTGATGCCGTTCTCGTCCATCGACCGCTGCGACGGGAAGAGCCCGTCCTCCCAGCCCGGCAGGAACACCATCGGGAATTCGAGGCCCTTGGCCGCGTGCAAGGTCATGATCGAGACCTTCTCCCCGCCATCGTCCTGTTCGTTGTCCATGACGAGCGAGACGTGCTCGAGGAAGCCCTGCAAGTTCTCGAAATTCTCCAGCGCTTTCACGAGCTCCTTCAGGTTCTCCAGTCGCCCGGGCGCCTCTGGTGTCTTTTCGTTCTGCCAATGGGCGGTGTAGCCGCTCTCATCGAGGATCATCTGCGCGAGTTCGACATGGGTGTCTTCCTCGTCGCGGACCTGCCGGTTCCAGCGGTCGAGGCCTTCCACGAGGTCCCGGAGGTTGGATCCGCCCTTGCCTTTGATCTGCCCGGCTTGCACGGCAAGCTTTGCACCTTCGAAAAGCGACACGCCGTTCGACCGCGCCATGACCTGGATCGTCTGGACCGCCTTGTCGCCCAATCCGCGCTTGGGGGTGTTCACGATCCGCTCGAAAGCGAGATCGTCGTCGAGCGAGACGGCCAGGCGGAAATAGGCCATGGCGTCCCGGATCTCCATGCGCTCGTAAAAGCGCGGCCCGCCGATGACGCGGTAGGGCAGCCCAATTGTCAGGAAGCGGTCTTCGAAGGCGCGCATCTGATGCGAGGCGCGCACGAGTATCGCCATCTTGTCCAGCCCGAAGGGATGCATGCCACGCGTGCCCTTCTGGGCGGCTTCGATTTCCTCGCCGATCCAGCGCGCCTCTTCCTCGCCGTCCCAGTGCCCGATGAGGCGGACTTTCTCGCCCTCCTCGAGCTCGGTGTAGAGGGTCTTGCCCAACCGGCTCTCATTGGCGTCGATGACGCCAGAGGCTGCGCCGAGGATGTGGGGCGTGGAGCGGTAATTCTGCTCGAGCCGGATCACCTTCGCGCCCGGAAAATCCTTTTCGAAGCGCAGGATGTTGCCAACTTCCGCGCCACGCCAGCCATAGATCGACTGGTCGTCATCGCCCACGCAGCAGATGTTGCGATGCGATTGCGCGAGGAGGCGCAGCCACATGTACTGCGCGACGTTGGTGTCCTGGTACTCGTCCACGAGGATGTAGCGGAACCAGCGCTGGTATTGCTCGAGAATATCCGTGTGTTCTTGGAAGATCGTAACGCAGTGCAGCAGCAGATCGCCGAAATCAGTCGCGTTGAGCTCCTTCAGGCGCGCCTGGTATTGCGCGTAGATCTCCGGGCCCCGGTGGTTGAAGGCCGAGGCCTCCGAGGCGGGCACCTTCTCGGGCGTCCAGGCGCGGTTCTTCCAGCTGTCGATGATCCCGGAGAGCATGCGGGGCGGCCACCGCTTCTCGTCGATCTCGTTGGCCACGATCAGTTGCTTGAGCAGGCGAAGCTGATCATCGGTGTCGAGGATCGTGAAGTTCGATTTCAGCCCGACAAGCTCCGCATGGCGGCGAAGGAGCTGGACCGAGATGGAGTGGAACGTCCCCATCCAGCGCATGCCGGCATCCTCGCGCCGCAAGAGCCCGGCAACGCGCGACTTCATCTCTCGCGCGGCCTTGTTGGTGAACGTCACGGCGAGGATCTCATTTTCGCGTGCCGTGCCGGTGTGGAGAAGATGCGCGATGCGCGTCGTCAGGGCCTTCGTCTTCCCTGTGCCTGCGCCCGCCAGCATCAAGACGGGGCCATCGAGCGCCTCAACCGCCTCGCGTTGCGCATCATTGAGCCCATCCATGTAGGGGCCGACACCGCCGCTCTGGGCTGCAACGGCGCGCTGCGAAAGGCTCGGCTTCGCAGCCTCCTCGAAGGCGTCGAAATCGTCATAACTGCTCATGGCCGAGAATGTAGCGTGCGCGGCCTCAAAGGGGAAGTTCGCAGATTGTTCGCTTGCGCGCGGCTGAGCAGCGCAGGAGGGTGCGGCCATGGACCTCGATCTCTCCTACCCCGCCGTCGACGATCTCAAGCGCCGCGCCAAGCGCCGCCTTCCGCATTTCGCATACGAGTATCTCGACAGCGGCACGGGACGTGAGCTGCAGGTGCAGCGGAACAGGGACGCGCTCGACGCGGTGCAATTTCTGCCAGACGTCCTCGTGGGAAACGTCGATCCTGACTGGACCACCCCCTTCATGGGAACGGATTACGCGCGGCCATTCGGGATCGCGCCGGTGGGCATGAGCGGGATGATCTGGCCCGGCGCGGAACGGCTGCTCGCGCAGGGGGCGGCGCGGCACACCCTGCCCTACTGCCTGAGCACGGTGGCCACCAAGGTGCCTGAAGATGTGGGCCAGCACGCGGGGGACATGGGCTGGTTCCAGCTCTATTGCCCCGAGAACGAAGAGATCCGCCGCGACATGCTGCGCCGTGCAAAGAACGCGGGCTTCTCCAAACTCGTCTTCACCCTCGATGTCCCCGATGACAGCCGGCGGGAGCGGCAGCGGCGCGCGAACCTGTCGCTGCCTCCCAAGATCACGCCGCGCTTTGTCTGGGAGCTCGTCACACATCCCGGCTGGTCGCTTGGCACGCTCCGGGAAGGCGTGCCGCGGATCGCGCTGGCAGAAAGCTACCTGGAGAAGCACGATCCCCGCTCCTCCCTCGATCATGCCGGACACCTCATTCGCGGCAAGCCGGACTGGGACACGCTCAAATGGGTGCGCGATGTCTGGGAGGGAGACCTGATCATGAAGGGCGTGCTAGACCCCGCCCTCGCCGAGCGGCTCATGGAAGAAGGCGCCGATGCGATCTGGGTGTCGAACCACGGGGGCCGCCAGTTCGAGCCCGGGCCTGCGGCCATCGAGCAGCTCCCGCTGATCCGGGCGGCCCTGCCCGACGCCCCGCTTATCTACGATTCAGGCGTCACGACCGGGGCCGATGTCATGCGCGCGCTGGCGCTCGGTGCGGACTTCGTGATGCTTGGTCGGGCGTGGCACTACGCGGTCGCGGCCTTCGGCGCAGCGGGCATCGACCATCTCGTCCACATCCTGACCGACGACATGAAGCTCTCGATGGCTCAGATCGGTGCTCACTCCTTGAGCGATCTGCCGCGCAGATTGATGCGCAACTAGCTTCTTGTCCGAAACGGCAATTTCCGGCCCCCGCCTCCCCATTTCCACTGATTGCCGGAGGGCCTAAAACCACATAACCACGCGCTACCACTCTCAAGCGGGGACATCTCCTTGGCCGAATTCCAGAAAATCCTCATCGCCAACCGCGGCGAGATCGCCATCCGCGTCATGCGCGCGGCCAACGAGCTCGGAAAAAAGACGGTGGCCGTCTTCGCCGAGGAGGACAAGCTGGGGCTCCACCGCTTCAAGGCCGACGAAGCCTACCGGATCGGTGAGGGCTTAGGACCGGTGCAGGCCTATCTCTCCATCGAAGAGATCATTCGCGTGGCCAAGATGTGCGGCGCGGATGCGATCCATCCCGGCTACGGCCTCCTGTCGGAAAACCCCGATTTCGTGGATGCCTGCACGGAGGCCGGGATCACGTTCATCGGCCCGAAGGCCGAAACCATGCGCGCCCTGGGCGACAAGGCCAGCGCGCGTCGCGTGGCCATCGAGGCTGGCGTCCCTGTCATCCCGGCCACCGATGTGCTCGGCGACGACATGAAAGCCATCAAGACAGAGGCGAAAGAGATCGGTTATCCGCTGATGCTCAAGGCCTCCTGGGGCGGCGGCGGGCGCGGCATGCGGCCCATCATGTCCGAAGACGAGCTCGAGGAAAAAGTGCTCGAAGGACGTCGCGAGGCCGAGGCCGCCTTTGGCAACGGCGAGGGCTACCTCGAGAAGATGATCCTAAAGGCGCGCCACGTTGAGGTGCAGATCCTCGGCGACAAGAACGGCGAGATCTACCACCTCTACGAGCGGGACTGCTCCGTCCAGCGCCGCAACCAGAAGGTCGTCGAGCGCGCCCCTGCGCCTTACCTCTCGCCGGCTCAACGCGAGGAAATCTGCGCGCTCGGCCGCAAGATCTGCGAGCACGTGAACTACGAATGCGCGGGCACGGTCGAGTTCCTGATGGATATGGCCACCGGCCATTTCTACTTCATCGAGGTCAATCCGCGCGTCCAGGTGGAGCACACCGTCACCGAGGAAGTGACCGGCATCGATATCGTCCAGGCACAGATCAAGATCGCGGAGGGCAAGAGCCTCATCGAAGCGACCGGCATCGCAAGCCAGTACGACGTCCAGCTCTCTGGCCATGCCATCCAGTGCCGCGTGACGACGGAAGACCCGCTCAACAACTTCATTCCTGACTATGGCCGCATCACCGCCTATCGCGGGGCGACGGGCATGGGCATTCGCCTCGACGGGGGCACGGCCTATTCGGGCGCGGTCATCACGCGCTACTACGACTCGCTGCTGGAAAAGGTCACCGCCTGGGCCCCGACCCCCGAAGCCGCCATCGCGCGGATGGATCGCGCGCTGCGCGAGTTTCGCATCAGGGGCGTAAGCACCAACATCGCCTTCGTCGAGAACCTGCTCAAGCACCCGACCTTTCTCAACTACGAGTACCACACGAAGTTCATCGACGAGACGCCGGAGCTCTTCTCGTTCAAGAAACGCCGCGACCGCGCCACGAAGATCCTCACCTACATCGCCGACATTTCTGTCAACGGTCACCCGGAGACGCTGGACCGCCCAAAACCACGGGCCGATGTGAAGGACCCGCGACCCCCGGCGCCAAGGACAGAGGCGCCCACCCCGGGGACACGCAACATCCTCGAGGAATTCGGGCCACAAGCGGTCGCCGACTGGATGAAGGAGCAAAAACAGCTTCTCATCACCGACACGACGATGCGCGACGGGCACCAGTCTCTCCTCGCCACGCGCATGCGCTCCATTGACATGATCCGGGTGGCACCGACCTACGCGGCCAACATGCCCGGCCTCTTCAGCCTCGAATGCTGGGGCGGCGCGACGTTCGACGTGGCCTACCGCTTCCTCCAGGAATGTCCGTGGCAGCGGCTCCGCGATATCCGCGCGCGCGTGCCCAACATCATGACCCAGATGCTCCTGCGCGGGGCGAACGGCGTGGGCTACACGAACTACCCCGACAACGTCGTGCAGTTCTTCGTGAAACAGGCCGCCGAGACGGGGATCGACGTCTTCCGCGTCTTCGACTCGCTCAATTGGGTCGAGAACATGCGCGTGGCCATGGATGCCGTGATCGCGAATGAAAAGGTCTGCGAAGGCACCGTTTGCTACACCGGCGACATCCTCAATCCCGAGCGCTCGAAATACGATGTGAAATACTACGTCGCCATGGCCAAGGAGCTCGAGAAGGCGGGCGCCCATGTGCTGGGCCTCAAGGACATGGCAGGCCTTCTGAAGCCCGCCGCCGCCCGCGTCCTCATCAAGGCCCTGAAGGACGAGGTCGGCCTACCGATCCATTTCCACACCCACGACACGGCCGGGATCGCGACGGCGACCATCCTCGCCGCCGCCGAAGCCGGCGTCGACGCCGTGGACGCGGCCATGGACAGCTTCTCCGGAAACACGTCGCAGGCGACGCTCGGCACGGTCGTGGAAGCCTTGCAGGGCGATGAGCGCGACACCGGCCTCTCCATCGCGGCCATCCGCGACATCTCCAATTACTTCGAGACGGTCCGCGGCCACTACGCGGCCTTCGAAAGCGGGCTGCAGGCGCCCGCGTCGGAAGTCTACCTCCACGAGATGCCCGGCGGGCAATTCACCAACCTGAAGGCGCAAGCCCGTTCGCTCGGTCTCGAGGAGCGCTGGCACGAAGTGGCGCAGACCTATGCTGACGTGAACCAGATGTTCGGGGACATCGTGAAGGTGACCCCTTCCTCCAAGGTCGTGGGCGACATGGCGCTGATGATGGTCTCCCAAGGTCTCACCCGCGCCGATGTCGAGGGGGACATCGACGTCGCCTTCCCTGACTCCGTCATCGATATGATGCGCGGAAATCTGGGGCAGCCGCCCGGCGGATGGCCGAAAGGCATCCAGAAGAAAGCGCTCAAGGGCGAAAAGGGCTCCACCAAGCGGCCCGGGGCAGAGCTCCCGCCGGTGGATCTCGACGCGGTCCGCGCGGATGTCTCCAAGCAGATGGAAGGCAAGATCGTCGATGACGAGGATCTCAACGGGTACCTGATGTATCCCAAGGTGTTCCTCGATTACATGGGCCGTCACCGGACCTACGGGCCCGTTCGGACGCTACCCACGAAGACTTTCTTCTACGGCATGCAGCCCGGCGAGGAGATCACCGCCGAGATCGACCCGGGCAAGACCCTCGAGATCCGCATGCAGGCCATGGGCGAGACGAACGAGGACGGGGAGGCGAAGGTCTTCTTCGAGCTCAACGGCCAGCCCCGCGTTATCCGGGTCCCGAACCGCGCGGTGCAAGCGACGAAGGTGAGCCGCCCGAAGGCCGATCCCACCAACGCAAACCACATCGGGGCCCCCATGCCCGGCGTTGTCGCGAGCGTGGCGGCGCAGGCGGGCGCGAAGGTGAAGGAAGGCGATCTCCTCCTCACGATCGAGGCGATGAAGATGGAGACCGGCATCCACGCGGACCGGGACGGCGTCGTGGCAGCGGTCCACATCACGCCCGGCGCCCAGATTGACGCGAAGGATCTTCTCGTCGAGCTGGAGTGAGCGAGCCCGAAGGGCGCGCGTTCTCAAAATGAAAACGCCCGGCCAGGGATGACCTGGCCGGGCGCTTTGGTTCTTGGGCTCTGCAGGCTTACTGGCTGATGCCTGCGGTGTTGCCGCCGCCAATCTGCGTGAGCGCAGCCATGTTCGACGCGCCGACCTGCACCACGCCGAAGGAGTTTGCGTTTCCACCGGACACGCTCGCCACGATCGTGTTGGATGCGCCGTTCTGGAGCGTCGCGAAAGCGTTGCTGCTGGAATTCAGGACATCAATGTCAGCAGTGTTGCCGGAGCCGATCTGATCGAAGACGCCAGCCGTGAGGCCGAGCGACGCTGCCGTACCAAAGAGCGAACTGGAGTTGTTGTTGTCGCCAATGATCTCCAGATCGAACGAGTTGCCGCCGCCGCCAGACTGGGTGAGCGTCGCCTCGTTGAAGCTCCCGGTCACATCGAAATCGGCCAGGTTGCGATCCGCCTCAAAGCCCGTGTTGTCCTGGCTAATGCTTAGGAGGTTGAAGTCGGACGTCGCCGAAAGCGTGACATCGGCAGTGTTGGTCCCGGTTTGCGACACGCCGAGCTGGTTGGAAGATCCTGCGATGTCGGAGATGTTGGCAAAGTTCGCATCGCCGACTTGGGACACGGCCACTTCGTTGAAATCGCCCGTGACCGTGATCGTGCCGACAGAGTTGCCGTTGCCTTCCTGGTAGAACCCGGTCTCGTTGGAATTACCCGTGATCATAGCATCGACGATGTTGCCGGACCCGATCTGATCGATCGCATCGTTGGTGACCAGGCTGACATTTGCCGCAGGGCCACCCGCCGAAAATGCGCCGTTGCCGTTGCCACGACCGTCCTGAACCATGGTAGCGGTGTTGCCTGAAGCGCCACCCCGTGAGTCTTGGAAGACGCGCTCCACGATGTTGTCGCGCCCGCTGAGTTGGGAAACGGTTGCGGTGTTTGCGTCGCCGAGCTGCTCCACGAGGCGGATCTCGTTCTTGAAGCCGCGCTGCGTGAGGGTCGCCGTGTTGCCGGAACCGTTCTGAATGACACCGCCATTGAGGTAGGTGTCCACCTGGTAAGCACCGCCGGTATAGCCGTCATTACCGATCACGAGATAGTCGTCCCGCGCGTTCGTCTCAAAGCGGCCGCGACGCTCCTGGTCGATGGTGATCTCGTTGGCTGCGCCGCCCCCGTGGGTCTGGTCGACCTTCGTGACAAGGTTGCCCTGGATGGCGCGATTGTTCGACACCGGGAAGGGATCGTCATCGGATGCGCCCTGCGTGATGGTCAGTGTGTTGGTCGCACCGCCCGCCGTCGCACCGGCCGATTGGGAGATCTGGTTGACGTTGTTGCCCTTGGATGTCTGCGTGATGGTCGCGGAGTTGTTGGCGCCGACCTGATTGAAGCCAGTGCCGTTGGGGCCGTCAGCGATGCTGTTGAGATCGCCGGATTGAGTGAACTCCAGCGTGTTGTTGGTCCCGTTCTGATCGATGGCCAGCCCAGCGGAATCCGCACCGGCATCGTTTAGCTCGCCCGATTGCGTGATGAGCGCGGAGTTTCCGGTGCCCGTCTGATCGAGATACGCTTCGTTGGTGTCAGCCCCGGCGCCGCTCGCCATCAAGGCGAGAACAGCGGCGCTTCCGAGAAAGTGCTTGGTCATTAAATCGTCTCCTGTTTGGGGAGCGCAGCAACATGCAACACGCTCCCAATACGAAGCCGCTGTTTCCAGCGGCCCTACACAAGCGACCCGGCGGAACCGGGTGCCCAATTCAAGTGTCCGCGGGCGCCGTCGGGTGCCCGCGGAGCGGAGGATCCAAATGAAAGTCGGTCTCATGCGGAGCTGTCGTCACGTGTGTCCGCCACGCGTGGGACACCCATCCCGCTACGCAGCTTTCCCCGGCCAATAAAAACTCGCTTCCAGTACCCTTCGATGTCCGAAAGTCGCCACAAATACGCCGCAAATGCAAATCGCTATTGTGGAAAAAGCGGGAGTTTAAACCACAGGTTGAGCGGGAGCGCGCGTGTTCGTCACCACTCAACTCAAGGGCGATTTTTGACGAAACAATGCCCCTAAAGATAGGGAATTGGCAGCTGCTACCGCGCATTCGTCTGCGGCGTGAATGACCAACGTGGCGCTGCTGCCCCCAGTGTTCTCAAGCAACGGTCGGAAAAATGCAGCGCGGGCCGCGAAAGCCCCTTGCAGGTCTTCGACGGGCCGAGTAGGCAACGCGCACCCAATGGACGCGGGCGTAGCTCAGGGGTAGAGCATTACCTTGCCAAGGTAAGGGTCGTGAGTTCGAATCTCATCGCCCGCTCCAAAAACCACCGCAAATTTGTCAGCCGACTGCGCGGTACTTCGTGCGAAGGGACGCGCATCGGCCGCTGTCTGCCCGCTCCTCACATGGCACACCACGGCAACCAGTGGCAGAAGCGTGACGCTTCCTTCGCCTGTCAATGACAGAGGCTGGCCCCTTCCCGCAGCCTTTGCCATAGAGCGCAAGACGTCAGGAGAGAGCGCCATGCGGCACGCCACCATCACCCGCAAAACCTCCGAAACCGAGATCGAGATCGCGCTCGACCTCGATGGAATCGGATCTTTCGACAATCAGACGGGGGTCGGCTTCTTCGATCACATGCTCGATCAGCTGTCACGCCACGCGCTTCTGGATCTCCGCGTCCGGTGTTCGGGCGACCTCCACATCGATGACCACCACACGGTCGAGGACGTGGGGATCGCGATCGGGCAAGCCCTGACCGAGGCCATGGGCGACAAGCGTGGCATCCGCCGCTACGGCGATTGCCACCTCGCCATGGACGATGCGCTCGTCCGCTGCGCGCTAGACCTGTCGGGCCGGCCCTTCCTCGTGTGGAACTGCGAGATGCCAACGCAAAAGATCGGTTCCTTCGACACCGAACTCGTGCGGGAATTCTTCCAGGCGCTGTCGACCCACGGCGGCATCACGCTCCACGTGGACAAGCTCCACGGGATCAACAGCCACCACATCGCCGAGGCCGCCTTCAAGGCCGTCGCGCGCAGCCTCAGAGATGCGCTCGACGCAGACCCTCGGAAGGGCGACGCCATCCCCTCGACAAAGGGCATCCTTTGACGTGCTGACAGCGCTCATCGACTACGAAAGCGGCAACCTGCATTCCGCGGCCAAGGCCTTTGAGCGAATGGCGCGGGAGGCCGATGCCGGGACGGTCATCGTCACCAGCCGCCCGGAGGACGTGGCGCGCGCTGACCGCATCGTTCTACCGGGGGATGGCGCGTTCCCTGCCTGTGCGGCCGCGTTGCGGTCGTCCGGCTGCTTTGACGCCTTGGTGGACGCCGTGGAATGCCGCGCGGTGCCCTTCCTCGGGATCTGCGTGGGGATGCAGCTCATGGCGCGCGAGGGCACGGAATACGCACTCACCCCCGGCCTCGGATGGGTGGACGGGCGCGTGGTGCCCGTGGACGCGCCTGGCCTCAAGGTGCCGCATATGGGGTGGAACGATCTCGTGCTCGGCGCAGCGCACCCCGTGCTGGATGGCATTGCCACAGGCGATCACGCCTACTTCGTGCACAGCTACCACATGGAGATGGGCACGTCGTCCGAACGGCTCGCCCACGTGGAGTATGGCGGCGACGTCACGGCCGTGGTGGCCAAGGACAACCGGATCGGGACGCAGTTTCACCCCGAGAAAAGCCAGGCCACGGGTCTCCGATTGATCTCGAATTTCCTCACCTGGGCGCCCTGAGGCCGTCGTTGCCACGTGCCTCAAACGAAAAACGGCGCTCGCGAGGGAGCGCCGTTCCGAAGCCGGTATGGCCTGCCTTAGTTCAGGCGGGTCCAGGTCTGGCCGCGGCAGATCGCGCCGCCGAGCACGCAGCCTTCCACTTCGAGTGAATTCCCGCTGAGCTGCATCTTCGAGCGGTAGGTGCGGTCATTGTCCGGCGCCCAGATCGTCCCGCCGGAATAGGCACCGCCACCGTTGGGCGACATGTCGGCGATGATCTGGCGCCCGATGATGGACGTGTTGTCGTTGCCGATCACATCCGTGATCGTGCCGCAGATCTTCGTGCCGCACTGGGCGAGATTCACATGGATGAAGCCGCCGCTTTCGCCCGGCTCGGATTTCCAGTTGCCGAGCACATCGTCGGCCGAGGCCGCGGTTCCCAGAAGGGCCAGCACGGCCGCTGCGAATGTGGATTTCATGTAGGTTACTCCTCCCTGAGTTGACCGCAGCCTGCAGTCGCGACGCGTGCCAATCAAGTCTTACGTAAGGTCCTTTGCATCCCGCCTTCTCCCATGCTTTAGGGCGCGGGCCGCAGCGAAGGAAGCAAGCGATGATCCTCTACCCCGCCATCGATCTGAAGGACGGTCAGGCCGTGCGCCTCCTGCGGGGAGAGATGGACCAAGCCACCGTGTTCAACGACGCGCCCGCGGCGCAGGCCAAGGAGTTTGAAGACGCCGGCTGCCAATGGCTTCACCTCGTCGATCTCAATGGCGCCTTCGCCGGAGAGCCGGTCAACGGTGCTGCCGTCGAGGCCATCCTCGCGGCCACGTCAGTCCCGGCGCAGCTCGGCGGCGGCATCCGCGACATGGCGACGATCGAAACCTGGCTCACCAAGGGCCTCGCCCGCGTGATCCTCGGGACCGTGGCAGTGGAGGACCCTGCCCTCGTCCGCGACGCCGCGCGTGCCTTTCCCGGCCAAGTCGCGGTTGGTCTTGATGCGCGCGCCGGTCGGGTGGCCACCCGCGGATGGGCAGAAGAGACCGACGTCATGGTCACCGATCTCGCCAAGACGTTCGAAGACGCCGGCGTCGCGGCCATCATCTACACCGACATAGACCGGGATGGCGCCATGGGCGGGCCCAACGTGGCTGCAACAGAGGCCCTCGCCCGCGCGGTGGACCTGCCCGTCATTGCCTCCGGCGGCGTGTCCTCGATCAATGATCTTCTGGCGCTCCGGGCTACCGGCGTGATTGCTGGCGCGATTTCCGGGCGGGCACTCTACGACGGGGCTATCGACCTCAAGGCGGCACTGAGCGCCCTGGCCTGAGGCTTTCCGAGACGCCTGCGATAGGCTAAGCCGCCGCCATGCTGAAAGTGCGCATTATCCCATGCCTCGACGTCGCCGATGGGCGCGTGGTCAAAGGCGTGAACTTTGTCGACCTCCGCGATGCCGGTGATCCCGTGGAGGCTGCCCGTGCCTACGATGCAGCGGGTGCGGACGAGCTTTGCTTTCTCGATATCCACGCCACCCACGAGAACCGCGGCACGATGTTCGATACCGTGCGTCGCACGGCGGAGAGCTGCTTTATCCCGCTCACGGTGGGCGGGGGCGTGCGGACACACGAGGACGTGCGGGCCCTCCTCCTCGCCGGGGCGGACAAGGTCAGCTTCAATTCCGCCGCCGTCGCGAACCCCGACGTTCTCTCCGATGCGGCGGACCGCTTCGGCAGCCAGTGCATCGTCTGCGCCATCGACGCCAAATCCGTGGCCGACGACCGATGGGAGATCTTCACGCATGGCGGCCGTCGACCCACCGGCATAGACGCCGTCGAATTCGCGCGCACCGTCACCGAGAAAGGCGCAGGCGAGATCCTTCTGACCTCCATGGACCGCGACGGAACCCGGGCGGGCTTCAACCTGCCCTTGACCAAGGCCATTTCGGAGGCGGTCGACGTCCCCGTCATCGCCTCCGGCGGCGTCGGTACCCTCGACCACCTCGTCGAGGGCGTGACAAAAGGCGGGGCCAGCGCGGTCCTCGCGGCCTCGATCTTCCATTTCGGAGACTTCACGATCCGCGAGGCCAAGGCCCATATGGCAGCGGCGGGCCTGCCCATGAGGCTCGCGGCATGAGCCTCAAGGATCTGGCAGACACGATCGCCGCACGAAAAGCCGCCGACCCCGATAGCTCGTGGACGGCAAAGCTCCTGTCGCAGGGCCCCGAGAAA
>JBCBHO010000006.1:0-38358 GCA_038525525.1 Pseudomonadota bacterium
CTACGGGTCGGCGGGGTCACACCCCCGCCCTACAATTACTGGGTAGGACCAAGCTCTGGTCGCCCCGGATTTCGATGGCGCGGCAGATAGGCGAGGGCGGCGGAAAACGCAACCGGCTATTGGCCGAGAAGCGCCTCTGGCATAGCTGGCGCTTCGGCGGGCGGTGGGTCCGCTGCCGCCGTGTCGGCGGGCGGTGCATCGGCCGGCGCGTCCCCGACCTCGGGCGCGGCCGGGGAGGGATCGAGGAACCAGGGCTGCTCGCGCAGCCAGCGTTCGGTCTGGGCCGCCGCATTCTCGGCCAGCGCGGCCAGTTGTTCTTCCTTGGACAGGACGAGGCCCGAGCCCAGGATGCTCGTGGCCGAGAAATCCTCGAGCACGGTGAATTGCTCGGGCTCTGCGGTAAGCGTCTGCTGCGTGGCGTCCTCGATGACGATCACCGAAAAGATGAGAACGCTCTTTGGCGCGAGCACGACGGGAATGCCCGGCTGTGCGAGGACATAGCCCTCCACCGTGACCCCCAGGTGATAGAAGGTACCGCCCGAGAACGGCGCGAAGCGCTCCCGGAAAGCTGCCTCCGTGGCCGCCTTCCATTCCTCCGGCGTGGCCTCGCGGGAGAGCGGGCCCTGCGTGAGGTTGGGCGAGACGATGGGCACGAGAAACCCCAGCTCGAAATCGCCGATGGGCTCGGGCGCGTCCTCAAGCCCGCCCGTGGCGCAGGCGCCGAGACCGAGACAGGCGAGGGCGGCGAGAAGGGGGCGGATCATGGGCGGGTCCTCTCGGTCATGGGCGGCGTCTTAGCGAGCGGGCGCAGGGGCGTCCATGGTCTCAGGCGCCGCCATCCGTCTCCTCGCAGATGCTCTGCAGCGCGGCCCAGTCTTCGGCGGAGAGGACCGGCGAAAAGGTGCCGTCCCCGCCCGCCTCGCGGGCCGCATCGATGCGGTCCACGAGGGCGGGGTGGGAGAGGAAGTGCTGCACGACGCCCGATGTGTCGCCGTATTCCTCCAGAAGCCGCTCGAAGAAGGTCGCGAGCGCGCCGGGGGCCACGTCCGCGCGGGCGAGGGCCTCGCTCGCGAAGGCATCGGCGGCGGCTTCCGCGGCCTGCGTGTAATCGGCCGTGATGAGGCGGTTGGTGAGGAAGAGCACCGCCGCGCCTCCCGCGAAATCGCCGAGTAGGAGCCCCAGCACGCCCGTCGAGCCCACCGTCCGCAGCGCGATGCGGGAGGGGTCCCGGGCCACGACATGGCCCACCTCGTGGGCATAGACCGCCGCCACCTCGTCCGGGCTTTCGGCGGCCTCGATGAGCCCGCGCATCAGCACGACGATGCCGCCGGGCAGCGCGAAAGCATTGACCATTTCGTGGTCGAGGACGTGCACGGTGAGCTCGGCCTCCGTCACCGGCTCGGGAAAAAGGCGCGCGCCCATGGCCTCGAGCGCCGCGAGCCCCGCGGGGGCCTCGCAGAGCGGCAGCGGGTCGATGCCCGTCTGGTTGAAGGCCACGCGCACATCCTCGAGCACCGTCTCTCCCAGTGCGCGCTTGCCCGCGGGCGGTAGGAGACCGGCGAGGCGGTCGGCGAGAAACGGGATCAAGAGGAAGATCATCGCGGCCACCGCCACCACCGCGCCCGCACCCCACAGGGCAAGGCGCCCCTTGCCCTCCACCGGCGGGCGGCGGGTGAGCTCGGGCGCGCGCGCGAGCAGGATGCGCTGGTCTTCCCGGGCGGTGAGCACGAGCCGCTCGGTGGCCATGCGGCGCAGCCGGAGGACCATCATGTCCCTACCAGCCTGATCGCGCACCTGCCGGATCTCCTTGAGCGGCCAGAGGCGCGGGGCGTCTGCCCCCGGCAGAGCGATGGAGAGCGCCCCCGCAGCCTCGTCGATGGTGAGCGTGGCTTTTTGGGCCGCCGGCGTCTCGCCGTCGAAGTACAGCCCCTTGCCCTCGAAGGTCTCGTGGCGGGCTCCGATGCGCAGGAGCGTCATATGGCGGCCCCCACGTCGAGCGCCTCGGCGAAGCCCCCGGCCTCCCGGCTTTCATCCCGCGCCCGCTGGGCGATGCTGGAGATCTTGCCCGGGCCGGTGATGCCGAGCGTGGCGGCGTAGTGCCGCCAGGTGGGCATGGTCAGGAAGACATGCGTGAGCACGTTCCAGAGCAGAAAAATCCCGAAATAAAAGAGTGCTGTCGCGGCGACGGGCACCCAGTCGGGCAGGCCGCTGCCGATGATGCGCATCAGCGCCATGGGATCGTCGCCCTCGAGCTGCTCCAGCGTGGCCCCGGCGGCGAGCGCGAGGCCGATAAGCGCCAGCGCCGCCGCGAGGATGAGCGTGAAGAGCGCGGCATAGCGCAGGAGATTGCCCGAGATCGCGATCCAAAGGACCCAGCTCACCCGCGGCCGCGGCATGAGCCCCACCGCGCCCACCGAGAGATGCGAGACGAGGAGCCTGCGGCTCTCCACGCTGTAATGCACGAGGCCGTAGAGCAGCCACGGGATGCCGATGCCGAACATCTGCCAGAACGGCGTGACCGGCGCGACCTGCCCGAGATCCTCGGCCTCGAGCCCGAGGAGGAAGGCATTCACGTCCGCGACCGTGATGAAGAGGGTGCCGAGCGTCAGCGTGCCTCCGATGAGCACGTGGGCATAGGCCGGGTAGAGCATGCGCCAATCGCCGCCCTGCGACAGCTTCTGGGTGCCGAACCACATGCGGTCATGGCGGTAGCGCGCCAGCGCGAAGCGCAGACGGGGATGCCACGCGCCCAGCGTCAGGAGCGTGAGCCCCCAGTGCCAGGACGCCAAAAGCGCGTAACGCCACGCGCCGGGCTCGAGGCCGAAGCGGATGCCCATCCAGCGTGTCCGCGCGAGGAGATAACGCTGCGCGCGGTAGGTGGCGAAGAACCAGAGCGGCGCCACCCCGAGGAGTGTGAGCCCGTAGGCAAGGCCCGGCGCCGAGAGAAGCGAGAAGCTCACGAACATCAAGACGAGGTTCACCACGCCGATGTAGAAGGCGAGGATGACGACCGCCACGAGGAAGCCGAGGAGCTTTTCGTAGGGCGTGCCGGTATATTCGAGGGGAAAGCCGCCCGGACGGATCGCGCTCCAGTACCAGCGCCGGACGCGGGTGCGCGCCCAGAACCGGTAGAGCCCGAGCGTCAGGATCGTCAGGAGGCCGGTCCAGAGGGTCAGCCTGAAGAGCGGGCCCCGTGTGCCGCGCCACTGAGTTCCAAGCGCGGGCTCTGGGGCGGTGCGATGCGTGCCGGGCTCTAAATCTGCATCGAGGCCTGCATCTGGGTGGGGGCGGGCGGCGGCGTCAGGTGAAGCGATTGTCGCGGGGGAATCCGCGAGGTGCCATCCGTCCAGAGCCGGCGCGCTTTCCGATCCATTCGTCGAGCTCGGGGCGCTCCACGCTCCGGGTCCGCCCCGCGGGGTCTCGCCAAGAGAGGCCTTCTCCCAAGGTGAAGGTGATGGCATCGCTGAGGCCCCCGTCCTTGTAGCGTTGCAGCCTGACGCCCTTACCTCGGCCCATTTCCGGCAGCTCATCAAGGCCGAAGACGATCACCTTGCGGTTCTCGCCCACGCAAGCCACCGCGTCGCCCGTGACGGGCTTGCAGAGGAGCGCGCGGGCAGGCGCGCGGACATTGAGCGCCTGCTTGCCCGATTTCGTCTGCGCGACGACCTCGTCCTCGGGTACGAGAAAACCGTCGCCCGCGCTCGAGGCCACGAGGAGCTTGCGCCCCGGCTGGTGGATGAAGAGCGCCACGATGTCGGCCTCGTTCGGCAGATCGACCATCAGGCGGAGCGGCTCTCCCATGCCCCGCCCGCCGGGCAGGTTCGAGACCGAGAGCGTGTAGAAACGCCCGTTGGAGCCGAAGGCCATGAGCCGGTCTGTCGTCTCCGCATGGAATACGAAGCGCCCCTCGTCGCCGTCGCGGTATTTCAGCTCGCGGGTGAGGTCGATATGGCCCGACATCGCGCGGATCCACCCCATCTTGGAGCAGACGATCGTTACCGGCTCGCGGTCGATCATCGCCTCGAGCGGGACCTCTTCCACCTCCCCGGCCTCGGCGAAGGCCGTGCGCCGCGCGCCGCCGGGCGCGTCCTTGCCGAAGGCCTTGCGCGTCTCGCGGAGCTCGCCCGCGATCTTGGCCCATTGCAGATCCTCGGTGGCCACGAGATCGCGCAACGCGTCGCGCTCGGCCTCGAGCGCCTCCTTCTCGCGCACGAGCTCCATCTCCTCGAGCCGGCGGAGCGAGCGCAGGCGCATGTTCAGGATCGCCTCAACCTGCACCTCGGTGAGGGCCGGGTCGGGCTCGAGCCCGAGGCCCATGGGGCCGATGTAATCCTCCTCGTCGCGGGCGCGGGGGAAGTCGCGGTCCCAGTCCTCGGCCATGAGCGCGGCCTTGGGATCGTCGTCGTAGCGGATGATGTCGATGACGCGGTCAAGGTTGAGGAAGGCGATGATGAGGCCTTCGAGCACTTCGAGCCGGTGGTCGATCTTGCCCAGCCGGTGCCCTGTGCGGCGCAAGAGCACCTCGCGGCGGTGATCGAGGAAGGCGCGCAGCACCTCCTTCATCGAGCAGACCTTGGGGGTCACGCCGTCGATCAGCACGTTCATGTTGAGCGAAAAGCGCGTCTCGAGATCAGAATTGCGGAAGAGCATCCCCATGAGCACGTCTGCGTCGACGTTCTTCGAGCGCGGCTCGAGAACGATGCGGATGTCGTCTGCGCTCTCGTCGCGGACGTCTGCGAGAAGCGGGACCTTCTTCGTCTGGATCACCTCCGCGAGCTTCTCGATGAGCTTCGACTTCGCCACTTGGTAGGGGATCTCGGTCACGATGATCTGCCACTGGCCGCGCCCCAGATCCTCCCGCTCCCAGCGGCAGCGAAGGCGGAAGGAGCCGCGCCCGGTGCGGTAGCTCTCAGCCATGCTCTCGCGCGGCTCGACGATCACGCCCCCGGTGGGGAAATCTGGCCCCTGGACGTAGTCCATCAGCGTCTCGTCGCGGGCGTTCGGCGCCTTGATGAGATGGAGGCAGGCGTCGATCAGTTCGTGGAGGTTGTGGGGCGGGATATTGGTGGCCATGCCCACCGCGATGCCCGCTGCGCCGTTGGCCAGAAGATTGGGCGCGGCGGCAGGAAGCACGGAGGGCTCCTGCAAGCGGCCATCGTAATTGTCCCGGAAATCGACGCTGTCCTCGTCGAGCCCCTCCATGAGGGCCTCGGCATAGGCCGTCAGCCGCGCTTCGGTGTAGCGCGAGGCGGCCGGGTTATCGCCGTCCACGTTGCCGAAGTTTCCCTGACCGTCGACGAGCGGGTAGCGCACGGCGAAATCCTGCGCGAGGCGGGCCATGGCATCGTAGATCGCCCCGTCGCCATGGGGGTGGAAATCGCCCATCGTGTCGCCGCTGATCTTGGCGGACTTGAGGAACTTGCCGTCGGGCGAGAGCCTGAGCCGGCGCATGGCGTAGAGAATGCGGCGATGCACCGGCTTCAAACCGTCGCGGGCATCGGGCAGCGCGCGGTGCATGATCGTGGAGAGAGCGTAGGTCAGGTACCGCTCGCCGATGGCCCGGCGCAGGGGTTCTGCCACCTCGTTGAGCATCATCTCGCTGTCATCATCGCCCTCGGCCATAGATGTGGTGTATCCCCGGGCCTCTCCAGCGTCCAGCCTCCCCGGAGGTACAGCGGCGCGGCTTTTCGTAAAATGCACTGAGCGCAGCAACAAAATTGCCCCGCAGCGTGTTTTTGCGCTGAGAGCGCCCCACAGCGCGGCGCGAACTGCTAAAATCCGAATGATTCTGATGGCTGCACATCGGATCGTTGTTAGGGGGTTGCTGCCATGGGCCGGTTTATGGTCGTCACGTTTCTTTTGCTCGGCTGGGCGTTCTTTGAATTGAGCGGTGGGACGGATTTCGAGCCGCCCGTGGCCGAGAAGCGGCCTTTGAGCGTGCTTTTGGAGCAGGTCGCCGCCGAAGAAGGGGGTCAGGTGGCCCGCGCCAGCACTTCCCCTGCCACTTCGCCCATCATCACCGAGGGCGACGTGACCGTGCGCCGCGTGCCGTTGACCCGCGCAAGCCTCGAACAGCCGCAAACGGGCCTCGAGACGCAGACAGATTTTGAGACGCAAACCGGCCTTGAGGCGCTGACAGTCGCCGAGAACGCCGCGCCGCTTGCCCCTGAGACCGCGCTGGAGGATCTCCGCACCGTCTCCGCCTCCCGCGTCAACATGCGCGGCGGCCCGGGGACGACCTTCGACGTGCTCGATACGCTGAGCAGAGGCGCAGAGGCGCGGGTGCTTGAGGATCCGGGCAATGGCTGGGTCCAGATTCGGGTGAGCGATACAGGGCAGGTGGGCTGGATGGCCGCGCGGCTCATGACGCCCGTGAATTGAGCGAGGCTCCCACGCGCGCGGCACTATGGCATTAGCGCGCCGCCTCGCGCGCACCCAAGCCCTTGCGCTCGGTGCCGCGATCGGGCCACTTCCCGCGAAAACGGGCAGGAGAGCGTCGTGGCCGCCAAATCCATTCTCATCACCGGCTGTTCGAGCGGCATCGGCGCGGATTGTGCAGTCTTCCTGCGCGCGCAGGGCTGGCGCGTCTTCGCGGCCTGCCGGAAGGAAGAGGACTGCGCGCGCCTCCGGGAAGACGGCTTTGATGCGCCCCGCATCGATTACGAGGACGAGGCCAGCCTCGAGGCGGGCCTCGCGGCGGTGCTCGGGGCCACGGGCGGCACGCTCGATGCGCTTTTCAACAACGGGGCCTACGCCGTCCCCGGCGCGGTCGAGGACCTGCCCCGCGCGGCCCTGCGGCAAAATCTCGAGGCCAACCTTCTCGGCTACCACGACCTCACGCGCCGGGTGATCCCGGTCATGCGCGCTCAGGGCCACGGGCGCATCCTGAATTGCTCTTCCGTTCTCGGCTTCGCGGCGCTCCGCTGGCGGGGCAGCTACAACACCACGAAATTCGCGCTGGAGGGCCTGTCGGATACGCTGCGCCTCGAACTCCGCGGGACAGGCATCCACGTCGTGCTGATCCAGCCCGGCCCCATCGGCACCGAGATCCGCCGCAACTCCATCCCGCATTTCGAGCGCTGGATCGACTGGGAGAGCTCCGCGCTCCGCCCGCTCTACGAAAAGGCGCTCATCAAAAGGCTCTACAACGCGCCCGACGGGCCGGACATGTTCGAGCTCGGCCCGCGGGCGGTCTCCGAGAAAGTGCTGCGCGCGCTCGAAGCGCGCCGCCCGGCCAGCCGCTACAAGATCACCACGCCCACCTTCGCCATGGCCGCCATGCGGCGGCTCTTGCCGCGACGGACCCTCGACAACCTGCTTGCCCGGCTCTGAGGCAGCCTTAGGTGCCCTCCCAGGAGAACTTTCATGCAAGACCCCATGTTACTCGTCGCCATCCTCGCCATCGTCTTCGTGGCCGCGATCCTGGCCGTGGGCATCGGCGGCTTTGCCCGCGGCGGTGAGTTCAACAAGAAATATGCCAACAAGATCATGCAGATGCGCCTCGTGGCCCAGGCCGTGGCCGTGGTCATCATCCTGATCCTGATCGCCTCTCGGGGCTGAACACACAAGAAATCGAAGGAAGTCCGATGGTCGTTTTGTCGAAGATCTACACGCGCACGGGAGACGGCGGGGAGACCGCGCTGGGCAACGGGAGCCGCGTAGCCAAGCATTCCATGCGCGTGACCTCCTACGGCACGGTGGACGAGCTTAACGCCACGGTGGGCATGGCCCGGCTGCACACTGAGGGCGCCATGGACGCGCAGCTCTCCGCGATCCAGAACGATCTGTTCGATCTCGGCGCCGATCTCTGCCGCCCGGACATGGAAAAGGACGGCGAGGCCGAATATCGGCCGCTGCGCGTCACGGCGGGGCAGGTGGAGCGCCTCGAGAGCGAGATCGACGCCATGAACGCGCGCCTGACGCCGCTCAAGAGCTTCATCCTGCCCGGCGGCTCGGCCCTCGCCGCGCATCTCCATCTCTGCCGCACCGTGGCGCGCCGCGCCGAGCGGCTCTCGGTGGAGCTCGGCACGATGGAGAGCGTGAACCCCGCGGGCGTCAAATACCTCAACCGCCTGTCGGACTGGTTTTTCGTGGCCGCGCGCATCGCCAATGACGACGGCGCGGCCGATGTGCTCTGGGTCCCCGGCGCCAACCGCTGAGGCCTAGGCGCTGGGCGAGAGCCGCCCGCACGCCAGAGTGGATTGTTGCGCAAGACCCTGCCAGACTTGGGGAAACCCAAGAGGCAGGAGCGCATGGCCCTCACGAATTCCGCCCAAGGCTACGGCACGCTGACCAAGGTTTTCCATTGGTCGATCGTGATCCTCTTCGCGCTGCAATTCGTGGGCGGCAACATCATGACGGCGATCGGCTTCAACTCGAGCTTCGCAGGCATCAGCACCAACGACTATTACAACTGGCACAAGTCGCTCGGCCTCGTGGCGCTCTTCGTCGCGGTGCTGCGCCTCATCAACCGGCAGCTCGGGCAGCTGCCGCCCTGGGCCCCCACGCTCACGACCGGCGAAAAGACCTTCATCCACCGCGTGGAGCAGGTCTTTTACCTTGCCATGTTCGTGATGCCGGTGACGGGATGGCTCTACGTGATGTGGGGCAATTACGGCGTGAATCTTTTCGGCGTGTGGGAGATGCCACGGCCCCTGCCGCGGGATGACACGCTGCGCGGCATCGCCAAGTGGGCGCATATCGGCGCGGGCTGGGTGCTGCTGGCGGCGATGGCCGGGCATATCGGCCTCGTGATGCGCCACCAGCTCATCAAGAAAGACGGCCTCCTGAAGCGCATGCTCTGACCGGCGGGTGGACACAGCAAGGACCGGGTGCAAGCACAGCGTGGGCGCCTCTCGCGTGAAAAATTTCGCAATAATTTCACGTACGCCACGTCAGCACGGGGTGGCGCGTCGATTCTTCGCTATTCTCTCTCGCGGGGCGCAGCTACATGTGCCTCAGACAATTCCGCGCCCCGGCCAATTCGCAAGGCCCATCCCCCAGGCGCATGCCAACTAGGAGATGCACCATGAAGGTCCTCGTACCTGTCAAACGCGTGATCGACTACAACGTGAAAGTCCGCGTGAAGGCGGATGGCAGCGGTGTCGATCTGGCCAACGTCAAGATGTCCATGAACCCCTTCGACGAGATCGCCGTCGAGGAAGCGATCCGCATGAAGGAAAAGGGCGTGGCCTCCGAGGTCGTCGCCGTGTCCATCGGCGTCAAGCAGGCGCAGGAGACGTTGCGGACCGCGCTCGCCATGGGGGCCGATCGCGCGATCCTCGTGGTAGCCGCCGATGACGTCCACCGGGACATCGAGCCGCTCGCCGTCGCCAAGATCCTCAAGGGCGTGATCGACGCCGAGGAGCCCGGCCTCGTCCTCGCGGGCAAGCAGGCCATCGACAATGACATGAACGCCACGGGCCAGATGCTTGCTGCGCTCACCGGCTGGTCGCAGGCGACCTTCGCCTCCGAGATCGCCGTGGATGGCGAAGAGGCGACCGTGACGCGCGAAGTGGATGGCGGGCTCCAGACGATCCGGGTCAAGATGCCCGCGATCATTACGGTGGACCTGCGCCTCAACGAGCCGCGCTATGCCTCGCTGCCCAACATCATGAAGGCGAAGAAGAAGCCGCTCGATGAAAAGACCGCCGCCGATTACGGCGTCGACGTCACGCCGCGCCTCGAGATCGTGAAGACGGGCGAGCCCGCGGCCCGCGCCGCCGGCATCAAGGTGGGCTCGGTGGACGAGCTCGTATCGAAACTCAAGGAAGCGGGAGCTGTATGATGGCTGTTCTTCTTATTGCTGAAATCGCGGGCGGTGAGCTCGCTGTCGATGCCACCGCCAAGGCGCTCACCGCGGCCAAGCAGATGGGCGACGTGACGATCCTGTGCGCGGGCGACGGGTGCGGCGAGGCCGCCGCCGAGGCCGCCAAGCTCGACGGCGTCTCAAAAGTCCTCTGCGCCTCCGACGCGGCCTATGGCCATGACCTCGCTGAGCCTGTGGCCGATCTGATCGTGTCGCTGGCGGGTGATTATTCCCACATCGTGGCGCCCTCCACGGCGGCCTCGAAGAACATCCTGCCCCGCGTGGCCGCGATGCTCGACGTCATGGTGATCTCCGAGGTCACCGCCGTCGTCGATGCCGATACGTTCGAGCGCCCGATCTATGCGGGCAACGCGATCCAGACGGTGAAGTCTTCCGACGCCACCAAGGTCGCCACGATCCGCACCTCCACCTTCGACGCCGCGGGCGCTGGTGGGTCGGCTTCCGTGGAAGAGATCGCCGCCGCCGCCGATCCTGGCCTTTCTTCCTGGGTGGAAGACCGCGTCGCCGAGAGCGACCGGCCCGAGCTCACCTCCGCCGGCGTCGTCGTCTCTGGCGGCCGCGGCGTGGGCTCCGAGGCGGAGTTCGCGATCATCGAGAAGCTGGCCGACACGCTGGGCGCCGCCGTGGGCGCGTCCCGTGCGGCTGTCGATTCCGGCTATGCCCCGAACGACTGGCAGGTGGGTCAGACCGGCAAGGTGGTCGCGCCCAACCTCTACGTCGCCGTGGGCATTTCCGGCGCGATCCAGCACCTCGCGGGCATGAAGGACTCCAAGATCATCGTGGCCATCAATAAAGATGAAGAGGCCCCGATCTTCCAGGTGGCCGATTACGGCCTCGTGGCCGACCTCTTCGAGGCGGTGCCCGAGCTGACGGAAAAGCTCGGCTAGGCTCTCATTCCCGACCGATGACAGAGGCCCGCGCTACCCGGCGCGGGCCTTTTTCATGTGACCGCCCACCGAAAGCGCCAGCGCCTCGGCCACCTCGCGGTGGGCCTCCGCGCTCAGCATCCGCGCCGCCACCGGCGCCTCGGGCGCGGCAAAGAACATCTCGCTCATGCCGCTGTCGGTGGCAGCCTGGGAGGGGCGCACCCGCGTGATGCTCACGGCCTTGCTTGCCACGGCCGCCGTCATCATGGGCTCCACGAGGGCCGCCGTGGGCGGCGCGCCCGGCCCGTCCACGAAGCGCAGGAGATGCACGGGCTTATCCACCGCCCGCACCAGCGCCTGCATCCGCTCCACCCATGTCGCGCGGAGCTCTGCCACCACGTCGTCGATGAGCTCCGGCGCATGGACGGCGATCTTCTGCATGAGGTGACCGGTGAAATGGACTTCCGTGAGATCGAGATCCGGCGCCCGCGACAGGAGCGGAAGATGCGCCTTGATGAAGCGGTCGTTGCGGCGCGGATGCACCTTGTAGAAGGCGTTGGAGAGGTTCGAGGCCCCCATGACCTCGATCACCACTGCTGCTGCGCCCCGCGCCACGCGTAGGATCTCGGGGTCGTTGAGAAAGACGTCGGGCCCCGCGTTCTTCACCCCCAGATTGGCGCATTCGAAGCCCAGCTTGTCGGCCACAAGCGCGGGAAAGGGCCGCGTGAGAAACGGGCCCACCGTCTCCGTTGCGCCGAGAAAGGCGATGTAGGGCGCATCGAGATCCGCCTCCGGCCCGCGGAACTGAATGCGTGAATATCCGTATCGGCACGGCTGCAATTCCAGCAGCGTGCGCCCCAGCCCCAGTTCGGCCATGGCCAACTCCATCTGTTCACCCGTGGCCATCTTTACGAAGGTAAAGTGAGCAGTTCGCTAACGGCGGCGGGCCATGTGCCTCGCATTCGCGGCAAATGCGGCCGGTTGCGCGCCGCCCCCTTTTGCCTGCCCCGAGGCGGGTATAGGTTCGCGCCGAACGGGACGACACGCCTGCAAAGGAGACGGGCATGAACGTGACATCCATCGGGGTGATCGGCGCAGGCCAGATGGGCAGCGGCATCGCCCATGTGATGGCGCTGGCTGGCTACGAGGTCCGCCTGAGCGACGTGAGCGAGGATGCGCTCGCCGCCGCGCGCGCCAAGATCGAGGCCAACATGAACCGGCAGGTCGCGCGCGAGAAGATCGCCGAGACGGATCGCGACGCGGCGCTGGCGCTCATCGTGCCCGCCAAGGGGCTCGCCGATGTGGGGCAGACCGATCTCGTCATCGAGGCGGCCACCGAGCGGGAGACGATCAAGCAGGCGATCTTCGAGGATATCCTGCCGCATCTGAAGCCAGAGACGATCTTGACCTCCAACACCTCCTCGATTTCGATCACGCGGCTCGCGTCGCGCACCGACCGGCCCGAACGCTTCATGGGCTTCCACTTCATGAACCCGGTGCCGGTGATGCAGCTCGTGGAGCTCATCCGCGGCATCGCCACCGACGAGGCGACCTTCCGCACCTGCGAGAGCGTCGTGGCGCGGCTTGGCAAGACCTCCGCGCCCGCCGAGGATTTCCCAGCCTTCATCGTCAACCGCATCCTGATGCCCATGATCAACGAGGCGATCTACACGCTCTACGAAGGCGTGGGCTCCGTGCGCTCCATCGACACCTCGCTCAAGCTCGGCGCGAACCACCCGATGGGCCCGCTGGAGCTCGCTGATTTCATCGGGCTCGATACCTGCCTTGCGATCATGAACGTGCTCCATGACGGGCTCGCGGACACGAAGTACCGCCCGTGCCCGCTTCTGACGAAGTACGTGGAGGCAGGCTGGCTCGGCCGCAAAACCCAGCGCGGCTTTTACGATTACCGGGGCGCAGAGCCCGTCCCCACGCGCTGACGGCGACGTCACTCCGTCTGCGGGACGGCTGGTTTCGCCGTTCTGAAATCGGAGCTCACGTTCAGGGCGCTTGATTGCGCAAAGAGCGTCCGCCTGTTCCGTAACGTCCGCGCCCCTAACTATAGCGCATGGACAAGACGCGCGTGTCACACCTCTCCCTGCGGCGGGCGGCGGGGCGTTCGAGCTGCCGGAGCTCACCATCGGCGTCTTTCTCACCGACCAACCCCAGCACCGTATCGCCGTGTGCGCAGACAAAAGTGCGGAGGTCCCGCTCGCCCGCAACCAGGGCTGGATCATGCCCGCGGGCGCCACGGGCCTGTGCCTTTACGACACGCTGCTCGACATGGTGTCCCTCACCATCGGCTCGGATCTCCTGCGCGAAGCGGGCCTGTCGGATCCAGCGACCATCGCGCCCGTCATCGGAAAGGTGGACCCCGTCCTCCTCCAGATGGTCCTCGGCGCCGACAGCTTTTCCGAGCGCGGCGCGCTTTATCGGGAAACGATGCAACGCGCCCTCGCCGCGCATCTTGCGCAGATCGCGGGGGCCGCGTCCGCCAAGCTGCCCGACATCGCCGATGACAGGCTCCGCCGGGTCGTGGCCCATATATACGACAATCTCGCGGGTGAGGCGGATCTGCAGTGGCTGGAGGGCGTGACGCAGTTCGACTTCTACCACGTAGAGGATCACGTCAACCGCGCGGCGGACCAGATGGCCGCCCATTTCCGCGGCTAGTCCTCAACAGGCTGCGCGGGCACAACCCTCGCGCAGCCGAACGCACGCGATGGCCCGGCCCTCCGGCCAGACGCGCCCCATACGTGCGTTTCCGCGGGTCTCGCAGACGTGACCGGGAACCGATTGCGCTCCGCCCGCGTCATCTGTCTTTTCTTCTGTTATGGTCCTTCGGGCTTTGCCGAAAGACCGCGCAATCGCCACGGAGACACGGAGACCTGCCATGATGTTTCGCGCCCTCGCAGCCTGCTTCGCCCTTGTGCCCTTCGCCACCGGTGCTCACGCCCAGTCCGCGCCCGAGGCCTGCCTCGCCGACGAGCGTGATTTCAACGTGCTGATGACCTCGCTCGAGGGCGAAGGCTGGTCGGCCATCATGCCCGGCGATCCGATACCCGAGGACGCGGTCGAAAGCATCGCGCTGGCGCGTACGATTTTTTACGCCACCACGGATCGCGGCGGTGCCTCGCTCGACCAGATCATGGAGCTCCAGCGCCGCACCGTGCCGGGCTTTGCGCGCCGAGTGGACACGGACCTCACTAAGGTGCGCGTGCTCACCCGCGACGACGAGGCGATGACGCTGCACTGGACCTTTCCGCAGGCGGGCCGCTGGGACATCGTGGAGGTGATCTGTCGCGTCGCCAGCGCCGAGGGAGCCCCGGCGGCTGGCACGGCGGAAGGCTTCGAGGGGTCCTCCATGGAGACCCTGCAGGAGGAGCCGCTGCGCCGCGTGGGCGTCACCGCCCTCGAGCCTGCGCTGCTCACGGAGCTGACCACCGACACCACCACCCGCGCCATCATCGAAACCGTCTCTGTCCTGCCCCCGCTCGAGGAGTAGGGGCCGCCGCAGATGGTGGGCCAAGGTCAGTCTTGTCCGACCGCAGTGAACGCCTGCTCATAGCTGCAGGGAGCGCCTCCCGCCACGGCCTGTCTGGAGCCTAAATCAGGGCCGTTCGGAAGGCCCCTTCAAACAGTCCTGATCACCGATAAAGCAAGGGACAGGGCCGCCCTGATCTGCGCAGTATCCTTCACCGTGGCCCGTTGAGTGAGGGCCAGTCCGATCTGCTCCATCAGATATCGCGCGACGAGAGGTTTGGGTTGCGCGCTGTGCCAGTTGCCAGCCGCTTCCTGACCCTCGAGATAGGCTTCAAACGCCTGAACAGCAGCCGCGTCGATGTCGTCCACCCGCGCCCGTGTCTTCGGGCCCAAACGGTGCTTGCCCGCCCGCATCTTGTAGAACAGGCAACCGGTTTCCAGACGCGGATTCTCGACCGCGAAGTCGATCAGCGCCTCCATCATCGGGTCCACCGGCTGATTGGTCTGCAGGATCGCGAAGAGATCCGCCAAGACCGTTTCGGCATAGCGATCCAGAGCGGCGAGGGTCAGCCCGTCTTCATTGCCGAACGCACGGTAGAGTGACGGCTTCGAGATCCCGGCCATCTGGCAGATGGCATTCACCGAGACATCGGCGGGGTCGGTTCTCTGATAGGCCGATACCGCCACATCCAGCACGGCCTCCTCGTTCATCGTCCGGGGGCGGCCGCGCGTGGGTTTGTCGTTGTTGGTCACCATTTTGTTACCAGATGGTATTTAATCATTGACGCCGGGCGCAATGTTTTTGTACCGATGAGTAACAAACGATGCAAGCACCGCATTCAAACAAACCGGGCCAAGGGCGCACGCCCCTGGCGGAGACGGAGGGACGCATGTCCGCCACGCTATTGTCCACCATCGGGCTCCTCCTGTGCCTCGCACCTGCAATGGTGCACGCTGTCGAGGTCATTCGGCCGCTCTGGGCGCGCTGGGTGGTGAACTGGGTCCTTCCGCTATTCGGCCCCGGGCTTCCGCGCGGCGTGACGGGGCTCACCGCTTCGGACCAGGCGGCCATGCTTGACGCAGCGCTGGTCGCGGTGCCCACGGACAAGGCTGACCCCGCGAAGGACTACCTGTTCCTGATGCTCTTCGAGCAGCGCCAGGGCGCGTTGGCGTTTATCGCTGTCGCGGTCGGAGTGCTTTACGGGCTAACACTGCCCCTCGCCGAGCGCCACGCGCTGCACGTCGTCCTAGGCGTGTTGGCGGCCTTGTTCACGCTGGTGAACGCCAATCACGCGGGTGTCCCGTTTCTGGGCCAGCACCCCCGGATCTCTCGCAACGGACGCCATGTGGGGCTCTTGTTTGCCCCGTTTTGGGCCGCGGCCACGGTCCTGAACGTGCTCGGCTTCGCCGCTGCAACGACCGCAATCCCTTAACTTCCAATCCCCACTCGAAAGGATCTGACCATGAGACGGACACTCACTGCCATCGCGCTTGCCTCCTCAGCCCTCGCCACCTCGGCCCTGGCCGAAGATATCGATACGGTTCGCGCCTTCTACGCCGATATTCTGAGCAATCCGGCAGAGACCACATCGGAGCGCTACTACGAATTGTTCTCCCCCGCTGTGGTCTCCATCCCGACGCCTCCGGGAGGCGAAGGCGCGCAGGGCATGCTCAACACGATCGCCTTCCTGGGACAGGTCGTACCGGACCTGACCTGGGTGCCGGAAGAGATCATCGAAACCGGGGACAGCCGCTACGTCGTGCGTGGGACGTTCACGGGAACACCGGTCGGCCCGTTCTTCGGCGTCGATCCGGCGACGGGCAAAGGGTTCGAAGCGATGTCCATCGATATCGTCACCGTTGAGGATGGCCTCATCTCCCACATCTACCACTTGGAAGACTGGACCGGCGTCATCGCGCAGCTGACGGCCGAATAGGATACACCTCGGGCTTCATGGCAGCCGCCCGCGGGTCTGGCACATCCTGTGCCCGACCCAAAATGCCGAGACCCGGACGGGAAAGGAGCTTATCGCTCCCAGCACCCAAGCCAGCTGGGTCCGCACAAACGACACTCAGCACCTCTCCGCCCCACTTCGCGGTTGACGCGGGCGCGGGGCTCGGTCATAGGACGCGCCTGTCGCGTGAGCGGCAACTGTCCGAGACGGTGGGTGGTGCGTGAACACCTTAAATCCTGCCTGAGATGGGAAAGAACAATTCTCTGGCTCCCTCCTCCGAGGTGGTTGGCGTGTTGCCCGTTCGGACTCTGGTCACGGCATGAGCCGGGGCTGAAATGAGCCGGAGGGGGCGACCCTTCCAAACTTGGAGTGAAACTGTGGATAGAGCCCAGAAAGAGAAAGTGGTCGAGGAACTCGGCCAGATCTTCGAAAGCTCTGGCGTTGTCGTCGTATCCAAATACGAAGGCATGACAGTTGCAGAGATGCAGGACCTGCGCGCGAAGCTTCGCGAAGCGGGCGGGTCCGTGCGCGTTGCCAAGAACAGGCTCGCCAAGATCGCCCTCCAGGGCAAGGCGGTGGAATCCATCGCCACGCACCTCGAAGGCATGACCGTCCTCGCCTATTCCGAAGATCCCGTCGCGGCCGCCAAGGCTGTGAAGGCCTTCACCAAAGAGAACAAGAAACTCGAAGTTCTCGGCGGAGCCATGGGTGAGACGGCGCTCGACGCCGCCGGTGTCGACGCAGTGGCCGAAATGCCGTCCCGGGAGGAGCTCATCGCTTCCATCGTGGGCGCCATCGGCGCACCTGCCTCGAACATCGCCGGCGCCATTGGCGCACCTGCATCGAACATCGCAAGCATCCTGTCGACGATCGAGGAGCGGGCCGAAGCGGCCTGATCCGAGAGATAGCGCTGGAAACACATCAGAGAAACGGAGCCCAGTAAAATGGCTGATCTCAAGAAACTGGCCGAAGACATCGTCGGCCTCACCCTCCTGGAAGCCCAGGAGCTCAAGACCATCCTCAAGGATGAGTACGGCATCGAGCCCGCCGCTGGCGGCGCAGTGATGATGGCCGGCCCCGCAGGCGGCGCAGACGCCCCGGCGGAAGAAGAAAAGACCGAGTTCGACGTGATCCTCGTCGCAGCCGGCGCCTCCAAGATCAACGTGATCAAGGAAGTCCGCGGCATCACCGGTCTTGGCCTCAAGGAAGCCAAGGAGCTCGTCGAGGCGGGCGGCAAGGCCGTCAAGGAGCAGGTCTCCAAGGACGAAGCCGAAGAGATCAAGGGCAAGCTGGAAGCAGCTGGCGCCGAGGTCGAACTCAAGTAATCCGGTTTTCGGATCTACCTTGGAAGGGCGTCCCCTTGGGGCGCCCTTTTTCGGTTTGGGTGCCAGCGTCGCGGCCCCGTGAGCCGGCGCGCGTGGACCGGCGGGGCGGGCTGACTACGTCTCCGGCAAATAATTCTCGCGATTGCACACCCTTCGGAGCAACCATGAAAACCCTCATCGCATCCGCCACGCTCGCCAGCCTCGCCGCATGTGCGGCCCAGGCGCAAAACATCGCGCCGGGTGCGTCCGAAAGCGCCGTGCAGCTTGTCTCGACCGATGCTGTCTCCGCCGTAGCGATCACGCCCGCCAGCCTCGTGATGGAAGTGGCGGGATCGCTCATCATGGTGGACCCCGTGGGCGGGCAGGCGCAGTACCGCAGCTACGGGAGACCAGACATCGTCGTGCTGACCCGTGTCTCGGAGGAGCATCTGAGCATCGACACGATGATCGGCCTCCTGCGCCGGGACACGGTCGTGCTCGCGCCTCAGGCGGTCATCGATCAGCTGCCGCTGATGATCTCCAACAACACCTTCGCGCCCTTCGAGATCGGGCAGACGCAGGAGGTGGCCGGGATCACCTTCCGCGCGATGGACGTGGATGCCAGCCTGCCCGGCGGCACGCAGATGTATCAGCGTGACCGGGGCGATATCGGCGTGATCATGGAGACGGGCGGCGCGCGCATCTTCTTCTGACGCGCGCGCGCGGCTCAGGCGGCCTTGCGCCGGCGGGGTCTGCGGCGGCGTTGATTGTTATTGGGCTGCCCGTCTGTCGTCCGTTGTTTGGGCTTTTGGCCCTGCGGCTTGCGGCCTTGTCCACCACCGCCGCGCCGTCCACCACCGCCTCCGCTGCGCTTCTTGTGGGGCGGCTGGGCCTCTTCGGGTCGCTCCCCGCCCGCCACGGGAATCTCGAGCTTCATGAGCTTCTCGATGCCCTTGAGGTAGCCGATTTCGTCGGCCGCGCAGAAGGCGATGGCCTCGCCCTCGCGGCCCGCGCGCGCGGTGCGTCCGATGCGGTGCACGTAGTTCTCGGGCACCTCGGGCAGGTCGTAGTTCACCACGTAGGCCACGCCGGGGATGTCGATCCCGCGGGCGGCGACGTCGGTGCAGACAAGGATGTTGATCTCCCCGATCTTGAAGGCCTTGAGCGCGCGGTCGCGCTGGCCCTGGCTCTTGTTGCCGTGGATGGAGGCGGCGTCATAGCCATCGGCTACGAGGCCCTTCATCAGTCGCTCGGCCCCGTGTTTCGTGCGGCAGAAGACCAGCGTGAGCTCGTCGGTCAGCAGCTCGCGCAGGAGCGCGGGCTTCTCGGCCTTCTCCGCGAAATGCAAGCTCTGGGTGATCTTGTCGGCGGCCTTGCCCGGCGGGGAGACTTGCACCTTGACGGGGTCGGTGAGGTAGGCGCCCGAAAGCTCCTCCATCTCCTTGGGCATCGTGGCCGAAAAGAGCATCGTCTGGCGCGGCGTGCCGAGGCGCGGCGCGATCTTCCTGAGCGCATGGATGAAGCCCATGTCGAGCATCTGGTCAGCCTCGTCGAGGACGAGCTGGAAGGTGCGCGACAGGTCCACCGCCTCCCGGTCCATGAGGTCGATCAGGCGGCCCGGCGTGGCCACGAGAATATCGGTGCCGCGGGCGAGAAATCCGATCTGCTTGTTGATCGACTGCCCGCCGATGACGGTGGAAACGCGGAGCTTCGTGCCTTTCACGAGCGGGCGCAGGTTCTCCGCGATCTGGTTCACGAGCTCGCGGGTGGGTGCGAGCACGAGCGCTTTCACGCTCTTTGGCTGCGGCTTGCCCGGCTCGGCCAAAAGCGCGTCCACGAGCGGCAGGCCAAAGGCCAGCGTCTTGCCGGTGCCCGTCTGGGCGAGGCCAAGCACGTCGCGGCCCTCGATGGCCAGGGGGATCGCTTTCGCCTGGATCGGCGTCGGCGTCGTGAGTCCGGCGCCCTCGAGCGCCTTGAGGAGGGTCGGCCCGAGGCCGAGATCTTCGAATGTTGTCAAAATATATCCTTGCCCGCCCTGCGGGTGGCGGCCGCTGGGGCCGGTGAGGGTGCGCCCCGGCCACCACGCCCCGGGCGCATCCCGGTGCATCGGCCAAAGCGTCAGGACCCTGCGTGATGGGGAACTGGGAATGTCGGTCGCTGGGGCACTGATACCGGCCCGGCAAGCTCACGCGGCTGCGACAGCGATGCGCAGCACATGGAGCCGAATGCATGAAAGGTCAACCGCGCGGGGCGAGGCGGGTTGTGGAGTGTTATATTATAACATAGCGTGCGGGTTCAGATTCCATCCAGCAAGCGAGACCGCCATGCCAGACACGCACCGCCCCGACACCCTGTCAGACGCTCCCCGCTCCGCCACCGGGCGCGCCGATGCGCGGCTGCCCGTGACCGTGCTCTCGGGCTTTCTCGGCGCGGGCAAGACGACGCTGCTCAACCGCGTCCTCAACAACCGCGAGGGGCGTCGCGTGGCCGTCATCGTCAATGACATGAGCGAGGTGAATATCGATGCCGACCTCGTGCGCGAGGGCGGGGCCAATCTCAGCCATACCGACGAGACGCTGGTGGAAATGTCGAATGGCTGCATCTGCTGCACGCTGCGCGACGATCTTCTGGCCGAGGTGCGCCGCCTCGCCGAGGAAGGCCGCTTCGATTACCTTCTGATCGAGTCCACGGGCATCTCGGAGCCGCTGCCCGTCGCCGCCACCTTCGATTTCCGCGACGAGGCCGGGGAAAGCCTATCGGATGTCTCGCGCCTCGACACGATGGTGACGGTCGTGGACGCGGTCAACCTGCTCAATGATTACTCCTCCCATGATTTCCTCTCCGACCGGGGCGAGAGCCTCGGCGAGGAAGACGACCGGACGCTCGTGAACCTCCTCGTGGAGCAGATCGAATTCGCCGATGTCGTGATCCTCAACAAGGTCGCCGATGCGGGGCCGGAGAAGGTGGACGCCGCCAAGAAGATCATCCGCGCGCTCAATGCCGATGCCCGGATCATCGAGGCCGACTATTCCGAGGTGCCCGCCACCGAGATCCTCGACACCGGGCTCTTCGATTTCGACAAGGCCCACGAGCATCCCATGTGGGCCAAGGAGCTCTACGGCTTTGCCGATCACGTGCCGGAGACGGAAGAGTACGGCGTGGCGAGCTTTGTTTACCGCGCGCGCCGGCCTTTCGTGCCCGAGAAGATCCTCGACGTGCTTAACGGTGATCTGCCCGGCGTCATCCGCGCCAAGGGTCATTTCTGGATCGCCTCCCGGCCCGAATGGGTGGCGGAGTTTTCCCTCGCCGGGGCGCTGAGTTCGATCCGCCCGCTGGGCACGTGGTGGGCGTCCGTCCCCGAGGATCGCTGGCCCGATCACGAAGGCGCGCGGGCCTACATGCGCGAGCATTGGCAGGAGCCGTGGGGCGATCGTCGACAGGAGCTCGTCTTCATCGGGGCGGGGATGGACTGGCCCGCGATCAAGGCACGGCTCGATGCGGCGCTGGTGCCCGCCGCCGATGCGGCAGGGCCGGACACGCTCCCCGACTTCGAAGATCCGTTCCCGGTCTGGCGCCGGGCCTGAGGGATCGAGGCGTGCGCATCTGCGCGCGCCTCATGGATTGAACGGGCGTCAGCCTTCGGACGTCAGGGCCTCGACGAGCGCGTCTTTCGACATGTCAGAGCGCCCGTCGATGCCCTTCTCTTGCGCCATCTCGTAGAGCTCGTCCTTCGTCCGGGTCTCGAGCGCGACAGCCGCGCCCTTGCGCCGTCCATTCTCGTCGGTGGCCTTGTCGATGGCCTCGAGGAGCGCGTCCTTGTTCATGTCGGAGCGGCCCTCGATCTTGAGGTCCTGCGCGCGGTCCATGAGCATCTCTTTCGTGGGCCCGTCGGATTTGATCCGCGAGACCTTCTCCTTCACGTCCCCGGGCTGATCGACGAATTGCCGGTCGGCGCCGCGCTTTTTCTCGGTGGAGCGGCGGTATTCATCCTCGGTGAGAAGCATGCGCACCTTCTTCGGAAGGTACCGCTCCCCGGAGGAGAGCGCCTCTTCGCCAGATTTCGTGCCCCAGTCTTCCTCGGTCCACTGGTGGAGATCGGTATCGGACTGGTCCGGCCCGTCATCCTCGTAGCCGCCGCCGCGCTTTTTGTAGTCCTGCACGGCCATCTGCGCCTTGCGCGCTGACCATTGGCCGGGTTCGCCGCCCTTGTCGCTGGCGGTGATCTCGTCCTTCACCGTCTCCCAGAGCTCGGGGTCGGATTTCGTGGCGGATGTAGATGACATGGGCAGGCTCCTTTCGAGAAAAGAACCGGAACGCGGGGGTGTGAGTTCCGCGCGCTCTACATGTGATGGGGACGAGGCGCCTGATCTGCGCCTGTGCCGGACGTAAGGTCGATGCACTGGATGTGCACAAGTTACGTTGGCGGCCCGGATGACGTGCGGGCAGGGGCAAGCGGAAAAGGGTTAATGACCCGCCCGGGCGGTTGAACTCCCTGTAACGCTGAACTAGATGCGAGGTTCCGCTGGGAGCGAATGATTCGCGCCCTGCTTTCTGCGTCGCATGATCTGAGGAGCCTTATTTCACCCCAAACATCCGACGCCGTTCAAAAAAAGCTGCCACAAGATGCCGTCCCGGGCAAGTGGGCAGTTTTTTTGGGAAGACAGTCGGGACGCATGCTCTGGGCCCGCATGCACGGATAGACACCTTCTCTAGAGGTCTTTGAGCGCTGGCAGCCGGTCGCCCGACGGTTTCGCTGGCAGACAAAGATGGAGTGCGATCGCACATGGGACAGACATTTCTCGGTCAGAAACGTCTTCGTAAATATTTCGGCAAAATCCGCGAAGTTCTGGAGATGCCGAACCTCATCGAGGTGCAGAAATCCTCGTATGATCTTTTCCTGAATTCCGGCGACCAGCCCGACCCTACTGACGGGGAAGGGATCATGGGCGTCTTCCAGTCGGTCTTCCCGATCAAGGATTTCAATGAAACGGCCGTTCTGGAGTTCGTGAAATACGAGCTCGAGCGGCCGAAGTATGACGTCGAGGAATGCCAGCAGCGCGACATGACCTACAGCGCGCCGCTCAAGGTCACGCTCCGTCTGATCGTCTTTGATGTGGACGAGGATACCGGCGCGAAGTCCGTCAAGGACATCAAGGAGCAGGACGTCTTCATGGGCGACATGCCCCTGATGACCCCGAACGGCACGTTCATCGTGAACGGCACCGAGCGCGTGATCGTCTCCCAGATGCACCGCTCGCCGGGCGTGTTCTTCGACCACGACAAGGGCAAGACGCACAGCTCGGGCAAGCTGCTCTTTGCCTGCCGCATCATCCCCTACCGCGGTTCCTGGCTCGACTTCGAATTCGACGCCAAGGATATCGTGCATGCCCGCATCGACCGCCGCCGGAAGCTCCCGGTGACGACGCTCCTCTACGCGCTTGGTCTCGATCAGGAAGCGATCATGGACGCGTATTACGACACGGTCGATTACACCTACGAGAAGGGCAAGGGCTGGGTCACGAAGTTCTTCCCCGAGCGCGTGCGCGGCACGCGGCCGGCCTATGATCTCGTTGACGCCGCTTCGGGCGAGGTGATCGCCGAGGCGGGCAAGAAGGTGACGCCGCGCGCGGTCAAGAAGCTCATCGACGAAGGGCAGGTGACCGAACTGCTCGTCCCGTTCGAGGAGATCGTGGGCAAGTTCGTCTCCAAGGACCTCATCAACGAGGAAAATGGCGCCATCTACACCGAGGCCGGCGACGAGCTGACCTGGGAAGTGGACGCCAAGACCGGCGAAGTGATCGGCGGCACCGTCAAGGAGCTCATCGACAACGGGCACACGACCATCCCGGTGCTCGACATCGATAACGTCACCGTGGGCGCCTACATGCGCAACACCATGGCGACCGACAAGAACATGAGCCGCGAGACCGCGCTCATGGACATCTACCGCGTCATGCGCCCGGGCGAGCCACCCACCGTGGACGCGGCCTCCGCCCTCTTTGACACGCTCTTCTTCGACAGCGAGCGCTACGACCTCTCCGCCGTGGGCCGTGTGAAGATGAACATGCGCCTCGCGCTCGACGCCGAGGACACCGTGCGCACGCTTCGCAAGGAAGACATCGTATCCTGCATCAAGGCGCTGGTGGATCTTCGCGATGGCCGCGGCGATGTCGATGACATCGACCACCTCGGCAACCGCCGGGTCCGCTCCGTGGGCGAGCTCATGGAGAACCAGTACCGCGTGGGCCTCCTGCGCATGGAGCGCGCGATCAAGGAGCGCATGAGCTCCGTCGAGATCGACACGGTCATGCCGCAGGACCTCATCAACGCGAAGCCAGCCGCCGCCGCCGTGCGCGAGTTCTTCGGCTCCTCGCAGCTGTCGCAGTTCATGGACCAGACGAACCCGCTCAGCGAAGTGACGCACAAGCGCCGCCTCTCGGCCCTCGGGCCGGGCGGTCTGACGCGCGAGCGCGCGGGCTTCGAGGTCCGCGACGTGCACGCCACCCATTATGGCCGGATGTGCCCGATCGAGACGCCGGAAGGCCCGAATATCGGCCTCATCAACTCGCTGGCGACCTTCGCGCGCGTGAATAAGTACGGCTTCATCGAAACACCCTACCGGACCGTGAAGGACGGGCAGGTGTCGGACGACGTGAAGTACATGTCCGCCACCGAGGAGATGCGCCACGTCGTGGCCCAGGCCAACGCGCAGCTCACCGACGATGCGAAGTTCGTGCAGGAGTTCGTCTCCACCCGTCAGAACGGGGAGTACACGCTCGCGCCGTCCACCGACGTGGACCTGATCGATGTCTCGCCGAAGCAGCTCGTTTCCGTGGCCGCCTCGCTCATCCCGTTCCTTGAGAACGACGACGCGAACCGCGCGCTCATGGGCTCGAACATGCAACGTCAGGCCGTGCCGCTGCTCAAGGCCGAGGCGCCCCTCGTGGGCACCGGCATCGAGGAGAAGGTCGCCATCGATTCCGGCGCCGCCATCCAGGCCAAGCGCGCGGGCATTATCGACCAGGTGGATGCCCAGCGGATCGTGATCCGGGCCACGGAAGACCTCGAGCCCGGCGATCCGGGCGTCGACATCTACCGCATGCGCAAGTTCCAGCGCTCGAACCAGAATACCTGCATCAACCAGCGCCCGCTGGTGAAGGTGGGTGACACCGTCCAGAAGGGCGAGGTCGTCGCCGACGGCCCCTCCACGGATATCGGCGAGCTCGCGCTCGGCAAGAACGTGGTCGTCGCCTTCATGCCCTGGAACGGTTATAACTACGAGGATTCCATCCTCATCTCCGAGCGCATCGTGCGCGACGACGTCTTCACCTCGATCCACATCGAGGAATTCGAAGTCGCCGCCCGTGACACGAAGCTCGGGCCGGAAGAGATCACCCGCGACATCCCCAATGTCGGCGAGGAAGCGCTCCGCAACCTCGACGAGGCAGGCATCGTCTATATCGGTGCCGAAGTGGGCCCGGCAGACATCCTCGTGGGCAAGATCACGCCCAAGGGCGAAAGCCCGATGACGCCGGAAGAAAAGCTCCTCCGCGCGATCTTCGGCGAGAAAGCGTCCGACGTGCGCGACACGTCGCTGCGCCTGCCGCCGGGTGATTTCGGCACGGTCGTGGAAGTCCGCGTCTTCAACCGCCACGGCGTAGAGAAAGACGAGCGCGCCCTCCAGATCGAGCGCGAAGAGGTCGAGCGCCTGGCCCGTGATAGGGACGACGAGCTCGCCATCCTCGACCGCAACATCTACGCGCGCCTGCGCTCCATGATCGAGGGCAAGACCGTCGCGAAGGGGCCGAAGGGCATCAAGTCCGGCGCCACGATCGACGGCGAGATGCTCGAGAGCCTGCCGCGCAGCCACTGGTGGCAGCTCGCGCTCAAGGAAGAGGCCGACGCGCAGATCGTGGAGGCCCTGAACGAGCAGTACGAAGGCCAGAAGCGTCAGCTCGACGCCCGCTTTGAGGACAAGGTGGAGAAGGTGCGCCGCGGCGACGACCTGCCGCCGGGTGTCATGAAGATGGTCAAGGTCTTCGTCGCCGTGAAGCGCAAGCTTCAGCCGGGTGACAAGATGGCCGGCCGCCACGGCAACAAGGGCGTCATCTCCAAGGTCGTGCCGATGGAGGACATGCCGTTCCTCGCCGATGGTACGCCTGTCGACTTCGTTCTGAACCCGCTGGGCGTGCCGAGCCGGATGAACGTGGGCCAGATCCTCGAGACGCATATGGGCTGGGCCGCGCGCGGCCTTGGGCTCCATATCGACGAGGCGCTGGGCGAGTACCGCCGCTCGGGCGACCTGACGCCGGTGCGTGACGCGATGAAAATCGCCTATGGCGATGACGTCTACGACGAGGGCATCGCTGGCATGGACGAGGACCACCTCATCGAGGCGGCGGGCAACGTCACCCGCGGCGTGCCCATCGCCACGCCGGTCTTCGACGGCGCGAAGGAGGCCGACGTGAACGAGGCGCTGGTGAAGGCCGGCTTCTCCGAGAGCGGCCAGTCGGTGCTCTTCGACGGGCGAACGGGCGAGCAATTCGCGCGTCCCGTGACGGTGGGCATCAAGTACCTCCTGAAGCTCCATCACCTCGTGGACGACAAGATCCATGCGCGTTCGACCGGTCCGTACTCCCTCGTCACCCAGCAGCCGCTCGGTGGTAAGGCGCAGTTCGGCGGCCAGCGCTTCGGGGAGATGGAAGTCTGGGCGCTCGAAGCCTACGGCGCGGCCTACACCCTGCAGGAGATGCTGACGGTGAAGTCCGACGACGTGGCAGGCCGGACGAAGGTCTACGAGTCGATCGTCAAGGGCGAGGACAACTTCGAGGCCGGCGTACCGGAATCGTTCAACGTGCTCGTTAAAGAAGTCCGGGGCCTCGGCCTCAACATGGAACTCCTGGACGCGGAGGACGAGGAATAAGCCCGAATTTTCTGAAGAAAATTCTGAGCAGGCCCCGTAGAGAAATTTCTTCGGAAATTTCGGGGCCCCTCGACCGAAACGCCCTCACTACCAAGGTAATCGCATGAACCAGGAACTGACCAACAACCCGTTCAACCCGATGACCCCGCCGAAGCAATTCGACGAGATCAAGGTCTCGCTTGCGTCGCCCGAGCGCATCCTCAGCTGGTCCTACGGGGAGATCAAAAAGCCCGAGACGATCAACTATCGCACGTTCAAGCCGGAGCGTGACGGCCTGTTCTGTGCCCGCATCTTCGGGCCGATCAAGGACTACGAATGCCTCTGCGGCAAGTACAAGCGCATGAAGTATCGCGGCGTCGTCTGCGAGAAGTGCGGCGTGGAAGTGACGCTCCAAAAGGTGCGCCGCGAGCGGATGGGCCATATCGAGCTCGCCGCGCCCGTGGCCCATATCTGGTTCCTGAAGTCGCTGCCCAGCCGCATCGGCCTCATGCTCGACATGACGCTCCGCGATCTGGAGCGCATCCTCTACTTCGAGAACTACGTGGTCATTAACCCGGGCCTCACGGACCTCACCGAGGGCCAGCTCATGAGCGAAGAGGAATTCCTCGACGCGCAGGACACCTATGGCGAGGATGCTTTCGAGGCCAATATCGGCGCCGAGGCTATCCGCGAGATGCTGGCGGCGATCGATCTGGAATCCACGGCAGAACAGCTGCGCGCCGACCTCGCTGAGGCTACGGGCGAACTCAAGCCCAAGAAGATCATCAAGCGCCTGAAGATCGTGGAGAGCTTCATCGAGTCCGGCAACCGCCCGGAATGGATGATCCTCACCGTCGTGCCGGTCATCCCGCCGGAGCTGCGCCCGCTCGTCCCGCTTGACGGCGGCCGCTTCGCGACGTCGGATCTCAACGATCTCTATCGCCGCGTGATCAACCGCAACAACCGCCTCAAGCGCCTCATCGAGCTGCGTGCGCCGGACATCATCGTCCGGAACGAAAAGCGGATGCTGCAGGAATCCGTTGACGCGCTCTTCGACAACGGCCGTCGCGGTCGCGTCATCACGGGCGCCAACAAGCGCCCGCTGAAGTCGCTCTCCGACATGCTCAAGGGCAAGCAGGGTCGCTTCCGCCAGAACCTTCTGGGTAAGCGCGTGGACTTCTCGGGCCGCTCGGTCATCGTGACGGGCCCGGAGCTCAAGCTGCACCAGTGTGGCTTGCCGAAGAAGATGGCGCTCGAGCTTTTCAAGCCGTTCATCTACTCGCGGCTCGAGGCCAAGGGCCTCAGCTCCACGGTGAAGCAGGCCAAGAAGCTCGTGGAGAAAGAGCGCCCGGAAGTGTGGGACATCCTCGACGAGGTGATCCGCGAACATCCGGTGCTGCTCAACCGCGCGCCGACGCTCCACCGTCTGGGCATCCAGGCATTCGAGCCCGTGCTCATCGAAGGCAAGGCGATCCAGCTGCACCCGCTCGTCTGCTCGGCCTTCAACGCCGACTTCGACGGAGACCAGATGGCCGTCCACGTGCCGCTCTCGCTGGAAGCCCAGCTCGAAGCGCGCGTGCTTATGATGTCCACGAATAACGTGCTGTCGCCCGCCAACGGCGCGCCGATCATCGTGCCCTCGCAGGACATGATCCTCGGCCTCTACTACACCACGCTCATGCGCGAAGGCATGACGGGGGAGGGGATGTTCTTCTCTTCCATGGAGGAAGTGGAGCACGCGCTGGCCAACGGTTCCGTGCACCTGCACGCCAAGGTCACGGCGCGCGTCAAGCAGATCGACGAGGAAGGCCAGGAAGTTTGGGAGCGGTTTGAAACCACCCCGGGCCGGCTCCGCGTGGGCGCGCTCCTGCCGCTCAACGCCAAGGCGCCGTTCTCCCTCGTGAACCGCCTGCTCAAGAAGGGCGAGGTGCAGAACGTCATCGACACCGTCTACCGCTATTGCGGTCAGAAGGAGTCGGTCATCTTCTGCGACCACATCATGACGCTCGGCTTCCGCGAAGCCTTCAAGGGCGGCATCTCCTTCGGCAAGGACGACATGGTCATCCCGGACTCGAAGTGGTCGATCGTCAACGACGTCCGCGAGCAGGTGAAGGAGTTCGAACAGCAGTACATGGACGGCCTGATCACCCAGGGCGAAAAGTACAACAAGGTCACGGATGCCTGGTCGGTCTGTAACGACAAGGTCACCGAGGCGATGATGGACACCATCCGCGCCACGCGGAAGGACGAGAACGGCGCCGACATGGAGCCGAACTCCGTCTTCATGATGGCCGACTCCAAGGCCCGCGGCTCCGTCACGCAGATGAAGCAGCTCGGCGCCATGCGCGGCCTGATGGCCAAGCCCAACGGCGAGATCATCGAGACGCCCATCATCTCGAACTTCAAGGAAGGCCTGACCGTTCTTGAATACTTCAACTCGACCCACGGCGCCCGGAAGGGCCTGTCGGATACCGCTCTGAAGACGGCGAACTCCGGCTACCTGACGCGCCGTCTCGTGGACGTGGCGCAAGACTGCATCGTGCGCGAGAAGGATTGCGGCACCGAACGCTCGATCACGGCCCAGGCGGCCGTAAACGACGGCGAAGTGGTGGCCTCGCTGGGCGAACGCATCCTGGGCCGCACCGCGGCCGAGGACGTGATGCGCCCGGGCACCGACGAGATCCTTGTCGAGAAGGGCGAGCTCATCGATGAGCGCAAATCCGACCTCATCGAGGAAGCGGGCGTGCAGACGATGCAGATCCGTTCGCCGCTGACCTGCGACACCGAGGACGGCATCTGCGCCGCCTGCTACGGGCGCGACCTCGCGCGCGGCACGCAGGTGAACCAGGGCGAGGCCGTGGGCATCATCGCGGCCCAGTCCATCGGTGAGCCTGGCACGCAGCTGACGATGCGGACCTTCCACATCGGCGGCGTGGCCCAGGGCGGTGGTCAGCAATCGGTCCAGGAGACGAGCCAGGCCGGTAAGGTCGTCTTCCGCAACGCCAACACGCTCGACGCGGCTTCCGGGGATACCCTCTCGATGTCGCGCAACATGGTCATCGCGGTCGAGAACGAGCACGGTGCGGAGCTTGCCTCCTACAAGGTGGGCTTCGGCTCCAAGCTGCACGTTTCCGACGGGGACACCGTGGATCGCGGCGCCAAGCTCTTCGAATGGGATCCGTTCACGCTCCCGATCATCGCGGAGAAGGCGGGCACGGCGAAGCATGTCGACCTCACCAACGGGATCTCCGTGCGCGAAGAGACCGACGAGGCCACCGGCATGACGCAGAAGATCGTGTCCGACTGGCGCGCCGCGCCCAAGGGCAACGAACTCGCCCCCAAGATCATCATCGCGGGCGAGGATGGCGAACCGATGAAGCGCGAAGATGGTAACCCGCTGGCCTACGCGATGTCGGTGGATGCGATCCTGTCGGTGGAAGACCAGACCGAGGTGAAACCGGGCGACATCCTGGCGCGGATCCCGCGCGAGGGCGGCGGCACCAAGGACATCACCGGCGGTCTGCCGCGGGTGGCCGAGCTCTTCGAAGCGCGGCGTCCCAAGGACCACGCCATCATCGCCGAGATCGACGGCTACGTGAAGTTCGGGCGCGACTACAAGAACAAGCGCCGGATCGCGATCGTGCCCGCCGATGAAAGCCTTGAGCCCGCCGAGTACATGGTGCCCAAGGGCAAGCACATCCCCGTGCAGGAAGGCGACTTCATCCAGAAGGGCGACTACATCATGGATGGCAATCCCGCCCCCCATGACATCCTCGCCATCATGGGTGTCGAAGCCCTCGCCGATTACATGATCGACGAGGTGCAGGCCGTGTACCGCCTCCAAGGTGTGAAGATTAACGACAAGCACATCGAGGTGATCGTCCGCCAGATGCTCCAGAAGTGGGAGATCCAGGACTCGGGCGAGACCACGCTCCTGAAGGGCGAGCACGTCGACAAGATCGAGTTCGACACCGCCAACGAGAAGGCACTGGCCAAGGGCAAGCGCCCGGCGCAAGGCGAGCCGATCCTGCTCGGGATCACAAAGGCCTCGCTCCAGACGCGCTCCTTCATCTCGGCCGCCTCCTTCCAGGAGACGACCCGGGTCCTCACGGAGGCCTCCGTGCAGGGCAAGAAGGACACGCTCGTGGGCCTCAAGGAGAACGTCATCGTGGGCCGGCTCATTCCGGCGGGCACCGGTGGCGCCACGCAGCGCGTGCGCCGCATCGCGGCCACCCGTGACAACGTCGTCATCGAAGCGCGTCGGGAGGAGGCGGAAGCCGCCGCAGCCCTGGCCGCCCCGGTGGAAGGCGACGATGTGGTGGGCGGGGACGAGTTCGACAATCTCATCGTCGACACGCCCGAGAGCCGCGAGTAAGCATCTCGCCTAGAACAACAGAAGGCCGCGCCCCCGGGCGCGGCCTTTTTCGTTGGGCGGGTCAGTAGGTGCCGTGATCGCGGATGAAGAGGACGCCCATCTCGCAGAGCTGGCGGCAGTCGCTGGCATCCCGGCCGCGATCCTCGGAGAGGAGGATCGACGCGGAGCCCATGCCCTCGAACCGCGGGTCGTCGCATTCCAGATCGTTCGCGAAGTCGCTCGAGTCGTCTCCGAAATCGATGCGCGCGCAGGAGGTGGCCGCTTCTGCCTCGGCCCGGTTCCAGAGGGAGATCGTCCCCGCCTCGAAACCCCGCCGGCAATCGGTGGCGTCGCGCCCGATGTGATCGCTGTCGATATCGACAGCGATGCCCGGGCCGAAGAAGCGGCGGTCATCGCATTCCCCGTCATTGGTGTATTCGCCGCTGTCATCGCCGAAATTGATGCTTTGCGCCGCGGCCGGGGCGGCTGAGGCGGCGAGGGCGATGAGGCACGCGGCAACGAGGGGGATCTGGGTCATGGGGCTCTCCGAAAGTGGCGCTACCCTAGGGTGCGCCTCCCGCCACCTGTCAAGCGGAGTGACCGCCCTAGCTCCATCGTCATGACCAGGACTGACAATTTTGCACGCGTGCCGGTGGCCTCCGAGGCGGAGCTCTCGGAATGGCTCGCCGAGCACCATGGGCAGGAGACGAGCGTCTGGCTCGTCACCTGGAAGAAAGGGCATGACGGGTACCTCTCCACCTCCCAGGTGCTCGATGCGCTCATCGCCCATGGCTGGATCGACGGCATCCGGCGCAAGCACGAGGACCCGGCGCGCAACATGCAGCTCATCGCGCCGCGCCGCATGCAGGCCTGGGCGCAGAGCTACAAGGATCGCGCCGCGGCGCTCGGCGCGGCGGGCCGCATGCACCCGGCGGGCGAGGCCCGGATCGCGGCGTCAAAGGAGCATGGTCTGTGGGATTTCTACGCCGACGTCGATGCCCTCATACAGCCTGATGACCTGAACGCCGCGCTCGACGCCGCCCCCGGCGCGAGAGTCTTCTTCGAAAACTGCGCCCCGTCCTATCGGCGCAACGTGCTGCGCTGGATCAAGCTCGCCAAGACGCCGGCCACCCGCTCCAAGCGCATCGCCGAGGCGTCACGCACCGCCGCCTCGGGGGAGCGCATCCCGCAGATGTGAGCGACCAAATTCCTTGCGAAGGAATTTGCAAAATCCTTCGCAAGGATTTTGTCACTTCTTTCGCGTGGGGCGTCTCGGATCGGCCTCGAAGCTCGGGGCGAGATCGGGAAAGAGGCTCCCGGTGGCCGCGTCCCCGCCCGGCCTGTCATAGGTCGTCATCCACGCGGCGGGCTCGGCGAGCTCTCCGCCCGCCTGCCATTCGAAATAGCCGAGTGCGCCCGGGCAGGGTATGGGTGCGCAGGCCACCGCATTGGCAAGGACGAGGCCCATCTGCCCCCCGAACCACGCGCTCTGGCTCTCGCTGACGATCTCGACGACATCCACCGCGCCGATGATCGCGCCGCGGGGCAGGTCCGTGGGGTGCGGGCAGCGGACGCCGTGGCGGTGAAGCCGCCAGTGCCCCCACTGGAATTCATCCTGCTTGAGGCCCGTGGCGGCGTGGATCGCGATCCGCCGGCACTCCATCCCGCCCGCCGCGATGGACGCGGCGGAGCGGTTCTCGACCTCCTTGAAGCCTGCCACGATGGCCCAGGCCCAGGGCTGCCGCACCGAGAGCGCGATCTCCGGCAGCTTGATCTCGGGCAGCGCGATCTCGGGCCGCCCGCTCAGAGGCCCCAGCTCGCCAGCGCCCGAAAGTCCATGGCCTCGAGGAAGGGGATCAGCCGCTCCGGGCTGCCGCCCTCGGCCTGCACGAGGATCCGGTTGGCGACCATGGCCATCATCTGGTCGTCCTGCGCGGCGAATTGCTGTCGGTTCACCCGCTCGATCGAGGCCCCCATGGCACCGGCATTGGCCACCATCGCCGCCATGCCGGCCACCATGGGATTGTCGGCCATGAGCGTGATCGTCACGGCGCTCCCGCCACCCTCCGGGTAGTAGCTCGCCGAGGCACCCGCGCCGCCCCCCATCATCCCGAGCCCGATGGCCATGTCTTCGTCGATTTCCTGCCGCCACCCCTCTGGCGCGGGCGGGAGGAACCCGATGAGCGCGTCGGCCTTCATCTCCTGCAGCTTGGCCCGGGCGAAATCGAGCTCCTCGAGGGCGAAGGTCGTGTCCCCGGTCTGGTAGGCTTCGAGCGCCGCCGAGAGCGCCTCCTCGATCTCGTCAGCGAGGACCGGCGCAGGCAAGAGGCAAAGGCAAAAGGCTAGGGGTCTCAACATCGTCGTTCTCCAAATAATCTGCGCACAGTGTGCCTCGCGCCCCGGCACCCGGCAAGCCGGGTTTCCCGGACACGGGCATCGCCTCGGGAGGCCTTGCATCTCCCGTCCTGCTGGCCTCAAGTCGCGCCATGGCCATGCGCGCGCTCGACCCCACCACACAGGCAAACAGGAAAGGCGCGGCCCTGATGCTGGGCTCCATGACGGCATTCACGCTCAACGATGCCTTCATGAAGAGCCTCGGGATGGAATGGCCACTCTTCCAGTCGATCTTCGTCCGGGGCATCTTCGCCGTCCTGATCATGGGTGCGCTCGCGGCCTATCTCGGCCATCTGAAGCTGCGCCTCTCCGGCAGGGACGCGAAGCTCGTGGCGATCCGGTCGGTCTGCGAGGCCTTCGCGGCGGGGCTCTTCATCTACGCGATCTTCAACATGCCGCTGGCGGAGGCCACGGCGATCCTGCAGACCCTGCCCCTCACGGTCACGCTGGCGGGCGCGCTCTTTCTGGGCGAGCCGGTGGGCTGGCGGCGCTGGGCGGCGATCCTCGTGGGGTTCCTTGGCGTCCTTCTCATCGTGCAGCCCGGCGCGGCGGGCTTCACGCCGGTCTCGCTCTATGCCGTGGCGGCGGTGGTGCTCATCACCGGGCGGGATATCGCCGCGCGGCGCATGTCCGACAGGGTGCCGAGCCTTCTGGCCGCCCTCGCGGGCGCGGTGGCCGTGATGTTCTTTGGCGCCTTTGGTGCCACGACGGATGACTGGCAGCCGCTCACCGCGACCGCCGCCGTCGCGCTGACTGGCGCGGTCTCCACGATCTTCTTTGCCTACCTCTTTTCCGTGGCGGCCATGCGTTCCGGGGATATCGGCTTCGTGGCCCCCTACCGCTATAGCGCGCTTCTCGTGGCGCTCCTCCTCGGGATCTTCGTGTTTGACGAGATCCCGCGCGCGCTCACGCTCGTCGGCGCGGCCCTCATCACGGCGAGCGGCATTTACACGCTCCTGCGCGAAAACCGTGCTAAGGAGACCGCGTAACGAGCGCGGGCGCGACCATGGCAGACGGCTTTCTCCAAGTTCTCGGTCTCATGCGATGGTCCTACCCGTCCGAGATCGACGCTTTCGAGGCCGAGGCCTCCGATCTCGAGACCTTGCGAGACCAGCTCTACGCGCCCGAGCGGATGGAGGAGCGGCTCTTTTTCCTCGAGCACGTGACGCTGCCCTGCCTGCGCGCGCAGACCGACAAGAACTTCCGCATTCTCCTTCTGATGGGCGACACGCTGCCGGAGCCGTGGCGAAGCCGCGTGCGCGCGCTCACCGTGGACATCCCGCAGATCGTGCCACTCTTCGAACCCGAAGGTCAGAAACACGCGCATGTCTGTCGCAAGGTGATGCGCGCGCATCGGGTGGCCAGCGCGGCGGCGGTGGCGGAATTCAGGCTGGACGACGATGATGCCATGGCCATCGATTTCGTCGCCACCACGCGCCGTGTATTCCGACAGAACCGGCACATGCTGGGCAGGCACCGTGCCTTCTGCCTCGATTTCAGCAAGGGCTTCGCGCTCACGGCGGGGCCCGGGGGCGTGGAGGTGCGGCCCGTTTTCCAGCAGCATGTGGGGATTGCGCAGGCGCTCCTCTATGCGCCGCGCCACCGCCGGAGCATCCTCGACTATCCGCACCGGCGTCTGTGGATGGCGATGCCCAACATCACGATGCCCGATCCGGTCAAGTGGGTGCGCGGCATCCACAGGACCAATGACAGCGGCATCGCGGCGGGGGTGGAAAAGCTCCCCACATGGCCCTGCGAGCCCGACGAGATCCCCATGCTCCTGGAAAGCGAGTTCGCGATCGATTGGGACGCGCTGCGCGCGGCCTGGGCCCGGATCGAGGCCCGTCGGGCGGCCTGAGCGGCGGCGGGCGAGGGGCCCCGTTCAGAAACGTGACCGCTGTCAACGCCGCTGGACTGCCTAGCCTGCGCAGCGCTGTTGACAAGCTCCCCGACTCTGAGTACCTCGCGCGCACTTGGGCAAAAGCCCGAGCCTACAGGATTGAATTGGTCATGATCCGGGCCCCGCGGCCCCGATCCTCTGGATACCACCGCACCGCTCCCGTGGGGAGAGGTTTGCGGCTTTTGCGCTTGTCGGGGGACGCCTCGGGAAGCACTGACGAAACCCGGCGGATCAGCCCGCCAACACGTGTGAACCAGGCGGAGAAGCCCGCCAGCGAAATAACGGGAAGAACGCCCAATGCCCACGATCCAGCAGCTGATCCGGAAGCCCCGGCAGCCGAAAGTCAAACGCTCCAAATCCATGCATCTGGAGCAGTGCCCCCAGAAGCGCGGCGTCTGCACGCGCGTCTACACCACGACCCCGAAAAAGCCGAACTCGGCCATGCGGAAGGTCGCCAAGGTGCGCCTGACGAACGGTTACGAGGTGATCAGCTACATCCCCGGTGAGAGCCACAACCTCCAGGAGCACTCCGTGGTGCTGATCCGTGGCGGTCGTGTGAAAGACCTTCCGGGCGTGCGCTACCACATCCTGCGCGGCGTGCTCGATACGCAGGGCGTCAAAGACCGTAAGCAGCGTCGTTCGAAGTACGGCGCGAAGCGTCCGAAGTAAGAAGGAAGAAGAGCCATGTCGCGTCGCCACGCTGCTGAAAAACGTGAAGTCCTCCCTGACGCCAAATACGGCGACAAGGTGCTGACGAAGTTCATGAACAACCTGATGCGGGACGGGAAGAAATCCGCCGCTGAATCCATTGTCTACGGCGCCCTGGATCGCGTCGAGAACAAGGTGAAGCGCGCGCCCGTGGAGATCTTCCACGAGGCCCTCGACAACATCAAACCCGCCGTGGAGGTGCGTTCCCGCCGCGTGGGTGGTGCCACCTACCAGGTGCCCGTCGAGGTCCGTCCCGAGCGCCGTGAAGCGCTGGCGATCCGCTGGCTCATCGACGCCTCCCGCAAGCGCAACGAGAACACGATGGAAGAGCGCCTCGCCGGCGAACTCATCGACGCTGTGCAAAGCCGCGGCACCGCCGTGAAGAAGCGCGAAGACACCCACAAGATGGCCGACGCCAACAAGGCGTTCAGCCACTACCGCTGGTAACACATTTTCCGAGGACCGTTCCCCATGGCACGCGACTATCCGCTCCAACGCTACCGCAACTTCGGCATCATGGCGCATATCGATGCGGGCAAGACGACCTGCTCGGAGCGCATCTTGTTCTACACCGGCAAGTCCCACAACATCGGCGAGGTGCATGACGGCGCCGCCACCATGGACTGGATGGAGCAGGAGCAGGAGCGTGGCATCACGATCACGTCCGCCGCGACGACGACGTTCTGGCAGCGCCAGGAAGAGCCCACCAACGAGGGCACGTCCGACACGAAGTACCGGATGAACATCATCGACACGCCCGGCCACGTGGACTTCACGATCGAGGTCGAGCGCTCGCTCGCCGTCCTCGACGGCGCAGTCGCAGTGCTCGATGCCAATGCCGGCGTGGAGCCGCAGACCGAGACGGTCTGGCGCCAGGCCGACCGCTACAAGGTTCCGCGCATCGTCTTCGTCAACAAGATGGACAAGATCGGCGCCGATTACTTCAACTGCGTGCGCATGATCGAAGACCGCACCGGCGCCCGCGCCGTGCCCGTGGCAATCCCGATCGGGGCCGAGAACGAGCTCGAGGGTCTCGTCGACCTCGTGACCATGGAAGAGTGGGTCTGGAAGGGCGAGGATCTCGGCGCGAGCTGGGAAAAAGGCCCGATCCGCGACAGCATGGCCGATCTCTGCGCCGAGTGGCGCGAGAAGATGATCGAGGCCGCCGTCGAGCAGGACGACGACGCGATGGAGCAGTATCTCGAGGGCAACGAGCCCGACGTCGATACGCTCCGCAAGCTGCTCCGCAAGGGCACGCTCGCGCTCGATTTCGTGCCGGTCCTCGGTGGCTCCGCGTTCAAGAACAAGGGCGTCCAGCCGCTCCTCAACGCCGTCATCGATTACCTGCCGAGCCCGCTCGACGTGGTCGATTACATGGGCTTCAAGCCCGGCGACGAGGAAGAGACCCGCAACATCGCGCGCCGCGCCGATGACAACATGCCGTTCTCCGGCCTCGCGTTCAAAATCATGAACGACCCCTTCGTGGGCTCGCTCACCTTCGTGCGCATCTACTCGGGCAAGCTCGCCAAGGGCGATGCGATGCTCAACTCCACGAAGGGCAACAACGAGCGTGTTGGCCGCATGATGATGATGCACTCCAACAACCGCGAGGAGATCGAAGAGGCCTTCGCGGGCGACATTATCGCGCTGGGTGGCCTCAAGAACACCACGACCGGTGACACGCTCTGTGACAAGAACGACCCCGTCGTGCTGGAGACGATGACCTTCCCCGACCCAGTGATCGAGATCGCCGTGGAGCCCAAGACGAAGGGTGACCAGGAGAAGATGTCCGCGGGCCTCGCCCGTCTCGCCGCCGAGGATCCGTCCTTCCGCGTGGAGACGGACCAGGAGAGCGGCCAGACCATCATGAAGGGCATGGGCGAACTTCACCTCGACATCCTCGTCGACCGCCTCAAGCGGGAGTTCAAGGTCGAGGCCAATATCGGCGCCCCGCAGGTGGCCTACCGCGAGACGATCGGTCACGAGGTGGAGCACACCTACACCCACAAGAAGCAGTCGGGTGGCTCGGGTCAGTTCGCCGAGGTCAAGCTCATCATCACGCCGACAGAGCCGGGCGAAGGCTACTCCTTCGAGAGCCGCATCGTCGGCGGTGCCGTGCCCAAGGAATACATCCCGGGCGTCGAGAAGGGCATCCAATCGGTGATGGATAGCGGTCCGCTCGCGGGCTTCCCCGTGATCGACTTCAAGGTGGCACTCGTGGACGGCAAGTTCCACGACGTGGACTCCAGCGTCCTCGCCTTCGAAATCGCCGCCCGCATGGGTATGCGCGAAGGCATGCGGAAGGCCGGTGCCAAGCTGCTCGAGCCGATCATGAAGGTCGAGGTGATCACGCCCGAAGAATACACCGGGTCGATCATCGGTGACCTGACGTCCCGCCGGGGCCAGGTCTCGGGCCAGGACACCCGGGGCAACGCCATCGCCATCGACGCGATGGTCCCGCTCGCCAACATGTTCGGCTACATCAACACGTTGCGCTCCATGTCCTCGGGCCGTGCGCAGTTCACGATGCAGTTCGACCACTACGATCCGGTTCCGGCGAATATCAGCCAGGAAATCCAGGAAAAGTACGCATAACCGGGGCGGCCGGACGAACCGGCCCTACCCACCACCCGTAGGCCGGGCTTGAGCCCGGCACCCCACTA
>JBCBHO010000007.1:0-744 GCA_038525525.1 Pseudomonadota bacterium
GGGCGTATTGGGCCATAGGTGCCTCCTTTGGTTGCCGCCGGGCGCGCAGGACACCTGCGCCTTACCGGGGCGTCATTCCTAGCCGCAGATGCCGCGCAACTCGACCCCGTCCCAGGGCAGGCGCACATCGTGCTGGCGCGATCGGGGCAGGGGGGCCACGGGCATCGCCTTGCTGATCAGCGCGTGCAGCCGCTGGGTGCGCGGTGCTTGGGGCGCGAGCGCGCGGCAGCACACGAACTCTTCGACAATCGACCCCTGCTGTTCGAACCCAAACTCGGCAAAACTGCGTTCGGCAGAGATATCAAAGAGATAGGGATCGTCTGCCACCTGGTGTTCGCGCGCCGCCTTCAGCGGGGAATAGCCCGTGGTGGCCCGGTTCTGCCACTGCCAGACATGGGTCAACTCGTGCGCGAGCAACATGGCGGCCACCAGATTGATCTCGCCCGGATACGCGGGGACGTAGTCGTCAAGGTACCAATCGCTGTCGAACAGCACCGTGTGCCACAGGGCCACGGCGGCAGGCTTGGCCGTCACGATCTCGGTCGTGGGCGGCGGCAGGATCAACTCGCGGCAGGTGGTGCGGGGCCGCGCCTTGCGCCGAAAGGTCACCGCGCGGGTTGGCGCGCCATCGACCAGCCGCACGCGCTTGGTGTCCAGCGCATCGCCGTGCAGGGTGGCGGAAAAGGCGATCTCGGCCTCGGTCAGCGGGCGGCCACAGCCAGCCAAGAGCGTCAGGATCAAAAG
>JBCBHO010000008.1:0-606 GCA_038525525.1 Pseudomonadota bacterium
CTCCCATTGTTGACCATCCAGACGTACGGCGCATGCTGATTGACATGAAAGCCAAGCTCATGGCGGCGCGGACCATCGCTTTTGCGAATGCGGAGGCGGCGGATTTGGGGGATCACGGTCGGGAAGGGCTGTTGACGCCGATCACCAAGTCATATGGCTCTGATTTGGGTGTGGAAGTGTCCAGTATCGCCGTCCAAGTCCATGGCGGCATGGGCTTTGTCGAAGAGACAGGCGCGGCCCAGCATTATCGCGATTCGCGTATTGCGCCGATCTATGAAGGCACGATCGGTATTCAGGCCATTGACCTGATCGGGCGTAAGCTCAAACGCGATGGTGGTGAAGAAATGCGCCGCTTGATTGCTGATCTGCGTGACGCCGCCGCGCACGTCAAAGCTGTCTCCGGCCAGAATGATATTGATCTGTCTGTCTGCGCCCGCGCGATGGAGCAGGGGTTGGAAACGCTGTCTACAGCCACTGATATCGTTCTGAATGCGACAGAAATGGACGCCTTGGGTGTGGCGTCGACCTATCTGAGCCTAGCCGCGCATGTGATCGGCGGTAGCTTGCTGGCCCGCGCGGTCGCCAATGGTGTTGCAGCTGGCGACG
>JBCBHO010000009.1:0-586 GCA_038525525.1 Pseudomonadota bacterium
CAGTCGCCGTCGGGGCCACCGATGACAAACTTGCCGGTCGGGTTCACGTGCCAAACGCAATCGGGCGAGATCGGCAAACCATCGAGCGCTTCGCGGACATAAGGTTCGACCAAATGGCGGACATCCTCTGACGTGAGCGAGGCATCAAGGTGCTGCGTCGAGACGACGATCTGTGTTGCCGAGTGCGGCTTGCCATCGACGTACTGGACCGTCACCTGGCTTTTAGAGTCCGGTCCGAGCACCTTGCTTTTGCCCGACTTCCGAGCCTCAGCCAGGATGTCGAGAATGCGATGCGAGTAATAGATCGGCGCCGGCATCAGGTCTTCGGTCTCGGTGCAGGCATAGCCAAACATGATGCCCTGGTCGCCCGCACCTTCTTCCTTGTTACCCGATGAATCGACGCCCATCGCAATGTGCTCGGACTGGCCATGCAGCAGGACCTCGATCTCAGCGGTCTGCCAGTGAAAGCCGTCCTGCTCGTACCCAATATCGCGAACGGCCATGCGGGCTGCATGCGCGATCATCTCTTTCGTGACGCTGTCGGTCCCGCGGTATTCGCCCGCAATCACGAGCCGGTTGGTTGTCG
>JBCBHO010000010.1:0-578 GCA_038525525.1 Pseudomonadota bacterium
CGTAGACGCGGGTGGGAAAACCCGCCCGACCTCGTGGCATGGCTGGCCGCAAAGATGCGCGCGCATGACATCAAGCCCGAAGTCGAAGCCTTTGATCTCAGCCACATCCTCCGCGCTGCCGAAATGCACGCAACGGGAGAGATCACCAACACGCCCTATGTGCAGTTCGTTATGGGCGTCAAGAACGCGATGCCAGCGGACCGGCACGTCTTTGACTTCTACGTCCAGACGGTCGCACGGCTCTTTCCGGGCGCGCCGTGGTGCGCGGCGGGCATCGGGCGTCATCAGATCGTGCTCAACGAATGGTCCGTGGCCGCGGGCGGGCATGCCCGCACCGGGCTCGAGGACAATGTACGCCTCGACAAGGAGACGCTCGCACCCTCCAACGCAGCCCTCGTCGCACGGCTCGCCGACATCTGCGCGCGGCACGACCGGCCCGTCGCCACCCCCGCTGAGGCCCGGGCCATCCTCGGTCTGCGCCCCGCCTGAATGCCGGGCCCGCGCCCCATGGACACCGCCCCCGTTTCACGGCACGGTGCAGTGCAAAACGGGAGGATTTTCAGATGGACATGACCTTT
>JBCBHO010000011.1:0-273 GCA_038525525.1 Pseudomonadota bacterium
GGCGTGAAAGGGCCGCTGATTTCGCGGACCAGCGCGCCCAATTTCTGAAGCATATCGTGCAGGACGTGATCGCGCTGAATTATTAGGCAATCGGCCTGGATCTCGCAGGGCGTATGCCGATTGCCGATATGCCAGGCCAATCGCGTGAGGTTCGGCCCGGTGATTTCCAGCAATGGCTCATCAGCCGGCAAAACAGCGATCCGGCGCCCGTCTTCCAATTCGAACGCTTGGCCCGCAGCGAGAGACATCGTACTCGCAAGATCGACAAGAAAC
>JBCBHO010000011.1:283-554 GCA_038525525.1 Pseudomonadota bacterium
ACCGCGTTGCGGCGTCCGTCTTCGTCTTCGTTCGCTTGGGGCGCGTCGTGAGAGTTGGTTCTCGCTTGTTCGTCGTGGTTCTCCTCTGCCGCGGGGGTTCGCTGCTGGTTGCGGCGCTCTATACGCTCATCGTAGGTGAGGCTGATTTGGTCCAGCGCCGTGGTTGCTTCAACGATGTTTCGCGCAGCCAGCATCGTCGCGCCTAGAACAAGAAATAGCGTTGCGCCATCGGCAACACTTCTGCGGGCTGGCACACCAAAAGCTCTCCGTC
>JBCBHO010000012.1:0-548 GCA_038525525.1 Pseudomonadota bacterium
CGCCAGCGACCGCGTGTCCAGGCGCACCTCGTAGCGCCCCGCTTCCTGCTCCTCGTCCAGCAGCACCTGCACCCGCCGCCCCAGTAGGTCATACACCACGATCTCCACAGGGCCGTCCTCGGGCAACTCGTAGCGCAGCGTCGCCTCGCCCTGCACCGGGTTTGGGAAGGCTGGATGGACCGCGAACGTCTCCGGCACGCCCACCGCTACCTCGACCACTCCCGCTAGGGTGGCCGAGCCATCCACGCTCACCTGTCGCAGGCGGTAACGGGCTGTTCGCGCTGTGAACGGCAGCGTCGTGTCCGTGTAGACGTACTGTGTCGCCTCGGCGCGCGTGCCGCCGCCCTCGACCTGCGTGATCGGCGTGAACGCCTCTGCGGATTCGCCCTCCAGCGCCTCGATCCCGGCGGGCATGACCCCAGCGTACTCCACCACGCGCTCAACCACAAAGGCCGCGTTGTTGGATTCGCGCAGCGTCTCCCATCGCAGCACCACGTTGCCTTCGGATTGCGCAGCCTCAAACGAAGCCAGCGCCACCGGGGGCACGG
>JBCBHO010000013.1:0-542 GCA_038525525.1 Pseudomonadota bacterium
CTCTCTCTCTCTCTCTCTCTCTCTCTCTCTCTCTCTCTCTCTCTCTCTCCTGGCTGGTGTAGTGGTCAGCATCGCTGACTCGCACGCACAACTCCGTGGCGGAGTAGGATCGAGTCCTCACCAGGGAATTTTCATGACAAAAAAATTCCTGAAATAGAGAGAAATTGTCTGTCCAACCCAGGCAGTGTGGGTATGTAAGATGTATAGTAGGCTAGCCACCTCGTATCTTACAGGAGAGAGAGAGCTCAGAGAGAGAGAGAGCTGGAGAGAGAAATTAATTAACCTTACTCAAAGAAAGTGAAGGTATTTCCCTAGAATAATACAAAAAATATGGATTATTCAACAACATCAGGGATATCCCAGAAGAACACACAAAATAGTTGTTCAAAAACAAGATCAGGGAATTCGGGACGGCCTAACAGGTAATCCTTGACCGCTAAGGGGTCTAAACCATCAACAGAGAAATCTCTCTCTCTCTCTCTCTCTCTCTCTCTCTCTCTCTCTCTCTCTCTCTCTCTCTCTCTCTCTCTCTCTCTCTCTCT
>JBCBHO010000014.1:0-537 GCA_038525525.1 Pseudomonadota bacterium
CGCCAAGGCTGAAAAGTTCGCGCACGCCGAACCCGATCTGGTCGAGGCCATCGTCGAAGGCGTGGGCCAATTCGCCGCCGGAGAATTCGCGCCGCTCAACCGCGTGGGCGATCTGGAAGGTGCCAAGCTCGAGAACGGCGTGGTGCGCCTGCCCGATGGGTTCAAGGAAGCGTATGACGCCTATGTCGAACAGGGCTGGAACTCGATCGCGAGCTCGATCGATCACGGCGGTCAGGGCCTGCCCTTCACGCTTTCGTGCAACGTGCTCGAAAATCTCGGCGCGGCGAACATGGCGTTCAATCTGCTGCCGATGCTTTCGGTCGGCGCGATTGAGGCGCTGGAGCATCACGGGAGCGAGGATCAAAAGGCGACCTATCTGCCCGATCTTGTCAGCGGCAAATGGTCGGGCACGATGAACCTGACCGAACCCGCCGCCGGGTCGGACGTGGGCGCGCTCCGTTCAACCGCCGAACCCATCGAAAGCGGCGAACACGCGGGCAAATACAAGATCAAGGGCCAGAAGATCTATATTACGTG
>JBCBHO010000015.1:0-534 GCA_038525525.1 Pseudomonadota bacterium
GAGCGAGCCCAGCCCGCCCAAGGGATCAGGGGTGGAGCTACCGCCCGTTGCGCTGCGGCCCATCCCCGCAACAATCGCGGGCAACAGCGCCCCTGCAGCGGTCTGGGCCGTGCCTTCGTCCACGCCCAATTCGCGCGCCATCGATGTGAGCGCGCCCGTGTTTTGCAGCATTTGCACAAGGCTCATCGCTGTCTCTCCCCAATTCTGATTGTGATGTTGGTTGGCGGTCGCCGCGTCACTTTTTGCCGAAGAAGCTCGAAGCCATATCCGCGATATCGTCAAGCGCGTTGCCGTCGCCATCCTGGTCGAGCATGTTCATCACACCGGCAAGGCCGCCTTCCTGGCCGTCCATCTTGGAAGCGAGATCGCCCAGAGCGCCTTCGCCGCCAAGCTGCGAGACGATGCCGCTGAGCGCGCCCATATCGAGGCCAGTTTTCTGCGCAGCGAGTTCCACCGTGTCGCCTTCTTCGGCGTGCGACTGACCCAGCGCGGCAAGGCCCTTTTCCACCATTGATGGGTCGAGGCCAACCTGCT
>JBCBHO010000016.1:0-531 GCA_038525525.1 Pseudomonadota bacterium
CAGCTCCGCGCCGGTTCTGGGCTTTCTCAACAACGTCTATGAGGGCCTCGTGCGCCGCGGCCGCGACATGGCGATTGAGCCGTCGCTCGCCACCTCGTGGGAGCCGATTGGCGAGGGCGAAGGCTGGCGCTTTTTCTTGCGCGAGGGTGTGACGTTCCACAACGGCGCGACGTTTGATGCGGCCGATGTACGCTTTTCCTATGAGCGCGCCTCGTCTGAGGCCTCGGATGTGGCAAGCTGGTTCTCGTCCGTGTCTGACGTGGTTGTAGTGGATGACTTCACCGTCGATATCCTGACCACGTCACCACAGCCGATCTTCCCTGACAGCATCGCCAACTGGATGATGATGGACAGCGATTGGTCGACCGAAAACGGAGCTGAGTTGCCTGCGCGGGACGAAGAAAACTTTGCCACGCTGAATGTCAACGGCACCGGCGCGTTCCAGCTGCAATCCCGTCAGCCCGATCTTGAAACGGTCCTCGTGCCCTTCGACGGCTGGTGGGGAGAGGTGGAGCATAACCTGACCGAGGT
>JBCBHO010000017.1:0-520 GCA_038525525.1 Pseudomonadota bacterium
CCTTTGCTGTCCAGAAGATACTTGAGCCGGGCCTTGCCGCGGTTCGTCCGATTGCCATGTTCGACAAAGACGCGCAGCATTGCTTCGGCAACATCAACGGCTTCTTCAGGGCGACATGCCAAACCCGTTGCCCGGGCAAAATCCTTGTGTCCAGTGATGCCGCCCAATGCGATGCGCAGCCAGATACCAGGCTCTATCCCCTGATCGTTGTCAGTGACTGACACGGCCTGAAAGCAAATGTCGTTTGTGTCCGACACACATGAGATATAACCAGCACCGTCAAATGAGATATTGAACTTGCGTGGGATGCCCTGCAGCTCCCGCGTCCGAAGGATGCGCATACTGAGGCGTGACGCTTGTTGCCGCAGATCAATCAGTTCAATCGGGTCGAAGCCGGCGATTGGCGAAATCGTTAAGTTGCGCGCACTATCCGCACCAGTTCCCTGTGATGTCAGACCTACATCTTGCAGTTTTTCAACAATGGGAATGACATTGCCGGGCATAATTTCGCGCAGCTGAA
>JBCBHO010000018.1:0-516 GCA_038525525.1 Pseudomonadota bacterium
ATGCTGCTAGGCTTGGGCACGGGTAGCGTGGCGTGGGCGCAGCAATATGTCACCTCCGGCATGGCCGCGCTCCTCGTCACGACCGTGCCGCTCTTCATGGTCGCGCTCGACTGGCTCTGGAAGCGTTCCGTGCGCCCGACCTGGCGTACCGTGCTCGGCCTCGCGCTCGGCGGCCTCGGCATCGTGCTGCTGGTCGACCCCCGCACGCTCTCCGACGCGAACCACCCGCTCGTCCCAATGCTCGTCATCCTGATGGGTGCATTCTCGTGGTCGGTTGGCTCCGTCCATGCGCGGACGGCGGACCTGCCGAAGAACGTGTTCATGTCCACGGCGCTGCAGATGGCCGGCGGCGGCGGCGGCCTCGTGCTCGTCGGGCTGCTCCTCGGCGAGGGGCGCGCCCTCGACCTCGCGGCGGTCACGCAGGCGTCGTTTCTGGGGTGGGCCTACCTGGTCGTGTTCGGCTCGTTCATCGGCTTCGGCGCGTACGTCTGGCTGCTGCAGAACGTGACCCCGGCG
>JBCBHO010000019.1:0-514 GCA_038525525.1 Pseudomonadota bacterium
GACACCATCGCCTTTCTCGTGTCGCGCGGCATCCCCGTCATGGCCCATATCGGCCTCACCCCGCAGTCCATCAACACACTGGGCGGCTACAAGGTGCAAGGCCGCGAAGACGCGGGCGAGGCGCTCTTGGCCGACGCCCACGCTGTGGCCGACGCCGGTGCCTTCTCCGTCGTGCTGGAAAAAGTGCCCGCCACGCTTGCCGACACAATCACCGCCGAGATCGCCATCCCCACCATCGGCATCGGCGCAGGCGCGGGCTGCGATGGTCAGATCCTCGTGGTCGACGACATGCTGGGCCTCTTCACCGCGTTCAAACCCAAATTCGTGAAACGCTTCGCGACACTGGGCGATGACGCCAAAGTGGCCATTGAGGCCTATGCGGAGGAGGTGCGCGCCCGGAGCTTTCCCGCGTCCGAGCACACTTTCAGCGACAAGGCCCCATCGAGGTGAAGGACGCGGTGACGCCACCACCGATCGTGCGCCAACTGGCCGAGCTGCGCGCCATGACAGCCGG
>JBCBHO010000020.1:0-513 GCA_038525525.1 Pseudomonadota bacterium
GATCGACGCCGGCGGCCTGGAGGGCGTCTCGGTCTTCGCCGTACTTCACGATGGCGGCGATCCGGCCTCCGTAGCCCAGGCTGCTCAGCTTCTCCGCCGCAAACAGGTTCTCCTCCAACTGGGGCATCGCCAACATCACCAGGTGGACCGCGCTTCGGTCGAGCTGCAGCCGGTCCCAGAAATCGGAGTCGAGGGCGCTGGCCTGAATGGCGGCGCGGCCTTGCTCCTGCTGCTGAGCCACGGTGGCGCCGTCCATATCGAGGCCCAGCACGCGCTCCTGGCTGTGCCCCTGCAGGTAGTCGTAGGCCCCGCTGCCCACGCGTCCCATCCCGAACACCAGCACCGTGGCGTCGCCGATGACGACTTCTTCCTCTTCGGGCAGCCGCGTAGGGCGCTGGAAGTGGTTGAGCCACTCGTGTATCCGGTCGTAGAGGGCGTGGGCGGTCGTTTGTGCTGGCGGCGCCCATCAACCTGACCGCCCACGCCCTCTACGACCGGATACACGAGTGGCTC
>JBCBHO010000021.1:0-511 GCA_038525525.1 Pseudomonadota bacterium
CGACGGCGGCGTCCTTGCGCCCCTTGCCGAACAGGCCGCGGGAAAAGCGGACCGTGTTGATGACCTTTTCGAACGGCTCCAACGCGATCTCCTGCGGCACGAGGCCGATCAGGCTGCGCGCGGCGCGGTAATCGTGGATGATATCGTGGCCGGCGACGGTAACCGTGCCCGCGGTTGGCATGGTGATCCCGCATATTGTCGAGATCAGCGTGGTCTTGCCCGCGCCGTTCGGGCCCAGAAGGGCGAGGATTTCGCCCTCTTCGATGTCGAGCGACACGCCCTTGAGCGCCTCGAACCCGCCATCATATGCCTTGCGCACGCCCTTGATGCTCAGAATGGGTGCCATGATGCCTCCGCCCGTTCACGAAGCCGAGAGGTAGCGGACCGGCCGCCCGCTGACCAGCGCGCCCACGCACAACGCGATGTGCGTGCCGTCAGCTTTTGCCGGTGATGCGACCAAGCCAGCCCTTTTTGCCTTCTTCGGCGGGCGCATCCTCGGCCGGTTCCAGCG
>JBCBHO010000022.1:0-507 GCA_038525525.1 Pseudomonadota bacterium
GTACGTGATCCCTCGATTTACCTGATGGACGAGCCTTTGAGCTCGCTCGACGCCAAACTCCGCGCCGATCTGCGGGTCGAGCTCAAGCGCATTCATGCAGAGCTCAGCGCGACGCTTCTCTACGTCACCCATGACCAGATCGAAGCGATGACTATGGCTAGCCATGTGGGCGTGTTGAACGAAGGCGAACTGGTGCAATTCGGCGCCCCGCGTGAGATTTATGAGAACCCCAAAACCACCTATGTCGCCGCGCGCCTTGGTCAGCCACGGATCAATCTCTTGCCCGCAGGATTGCTGGGCGAGGCGGCGCCAAGCGGGGCACATCACGTCGGTTTGCGGCCCGAGAACATTGGGTATGGCGAGGGCAGAGAAGCCACTGTTGTGCGTGTTGAGCATCTGGGCGATCAAACGCGGCTGCACCTGAAAGTCGCCGATCATGATGTCGTAACGCTCACCGATCCCCACACATCCCTGACACCGGGAGAAACGGTTCAGATCAAACCACTT